>NZ_BMVF01000076.1 GCF_014650575.1 Streptomyces naganishii JCM 4654 | reverse complement strand
GGGTGGCGGCGCTTGAGCTCGCGGATCCCCTCGATGGTGGCCACGCCGTCCTTGCGGGACTCCTCCTGCCCGGTGCAGATCGTGAACGTCAGGCAGTCGACGAGGATGTCCTCCTCACGGATGCCCCAGTTCCCCGTCAGGTCGGCGATCAGCCGCTCGGCGATCTCCACCTTCTTGTCCGCCGTGCGGGCCTGCCCCTCCTCGTCGATGGTCAGCGCGATCAGCGCCGCCCCGTGCTCCCGCGCCAGCGCCGTCACCCGCGCGAACCGCGACTCGGGCCCGTCACCGTCCTCGTAGTTCACGGAGTTGATCACCGCCCGGCCGCCGAGCTTCTCCAGCCCGGCCCGGATGACGTCGACCTCGGTGGAGTCCAGCACCACCGGCAGCGTGGAGGCGGTGGCGAAACGCCCGGCCAGCTCCTCCATGTCGGCGACACCGTCACGGCCCACGTAGTCCACACACAGGTCCAGCATGTGCGCGCCCTCGCGGATCTGCTCCCGCGCCAG
>NZ_BMVF01000075.1 GCF_014650575.1 Streptomyces naganishii JCM 4654 | reverse complement strand
CCGTCCTGGTTGATGGCCGAGCCCCGGACCACCGCGAGGACCGGATGCCCGTTGCGGCGGGCGTCGGAGAGCCGCTCCACCAGGAGCATGCCCGCGCCCTCGCCCCAGCCGGTGCCGTCCGCACCCGCCGCGAACGCCTTGCACCGCCCGTCCACCGCAAGACCACGCTGCCGGCTGAAATCGACGAACGTCTCCGGCGTGGCCATCACCGCCACCCCACCGGCCAACGCCAGATCACACTCACCACCACGCAGCGCCTGCGCCGCCAGATGCAACGCCACCAACGACGACGAACACGCCGTGTCCACCGTCACCGCCGGCCCCTCAAGACCCAGCGTGTACGCCACCCGGCCCGACGCGATACTGCCCGCGTTCCCCGTCCCGATATAGCCCTCGACCCCGTCCGGGAACTCCTGCAACCCGGCCAGATAGTCGTGATACATCACACCCGCGAACACACCCGTCCGGCTGCCCCGCACCGACAACGGATCGATCCCCGCCCGCTCGAACGCCTCCCA
>NZ_BMVF01000074.1 GCF_014650575.1 Streptomyces naganishii JCM 4654 | reverse complement strand
CAGGTCGCCGATGCCGTCGCCGTTGCTGTCCTGGAAGGAGCGCACCAGGACCTCGTAGAACACGGCACGCTTGAACCACTCCGGATCCCGGTCCCTGGCGGGGGCGTCCTCGAAGATGTCCGGGACGGGTTCGTTGACAGTCATGGCGCGGGGGGCCCTCCGATCTGCGGCGAGGCGGACGATCGCTGGACATGGAGCACGTGCGCGGGCCTCCGGCCGGGTTCCAGCCGCACGTAGGCGTTCCTGCCCCAGTGGTAGGTCTCACCCGTCAGTTCGTCGAGCACCGGCACCGACTCGTGCCGTTGCAGGCCGAGTCGCGGCATGTCCAACGAGACCGTCGCCTCCTGGGTGTGGTGGGGATCGAGATTGGCGACCACGACGACGGTGTCGCGGCCCGTGGTCTTGCTGTAGGCGATGACGGCGTCGTTGTCGGTCGGATGGAAGCGCAGGTTGCGCAGCCGGCGCAGCGCCAGGTGGCGGCGGCGGATGTCGTTGAGGCGGGTGATGAGGGGGGCGATGGTGCGGCCCTCGCGTTC
>NZ_BMVF01000073.1 GCF_014650575.1 Streptomyces naganishii JCM 4654 | reverse complement strand
TGGCACACGCCCGAGGTCTCGGCGTGCACGTCCGCGCCGCCCAGCCCGTTCTGCGTGATCTCCTCGCCCGTGACCGCCTTGACCACGTCCGGACCGGTGATGAACATCTGCGAGGTCTCACGGACCATGAACACGAAGTCGGTGAGCGCCGGACTGTAGGCCGCGCCGCCCGCGCACGGGCCCAGCATCACGCTGATCTGCGGGATGACCCCGGAAGCTTTGGTGTTGCGCTGGAAGATGCCGCCGTAACCGGCCAGCGCGCTGACACCCTCCTGGATACGGGCGCCGGCGCCGTCGTTGAGGGACACCAGCGGAGCACCGGCCGCGATGGCCATGTCCATGATCTTGTGGATCTTCGTCGCGTGGGCCTCGCCCAGCGCACCGCCGAAGATCCGGAAGTCATGGGCGTACACGAAGACCGTACGGCCCTCCACCGTGCCCCAGCCCGTCACCACACCATCGGTGTACGGCCTCTTCGCCTCCAGCCCGAAACCGGACGCCCGGTGCCGGCGCAGCTGCTCGACCTCCTGGAAGGACCCCGCGTCCAGGAGCAG
>NZ_BMVF01000072.1 GCF_014650575.1 Streptomyces naganishii JCM 4654 | reverse complement strand
TAAGGGCGCACGGTGGATGCCTTGGCACCAGGAACCGATGAAGGACGTGGGAGGCCACGATAGTCCCCGGGGAGTCGTCAACCAGGCTTTGATCCGGGGGTTTCCGAATGGGGAAACCCGGCAGTCGTCATGGGCTGTCACCCGCTGCTGAACACATAGGCAGTGTGGAGGGAACGCGGGGAAGTGAAACATCTCAGTACCCGCAGGAAGAGAAAACAACCGTGATTCCGGGAGTAGTGGCGAGCGAAACCGGATGAGGCCAAACCGTATGCGTGTGAGACCCGGCAGGGGTTGCGCATGCGGGGTTGTGGGATCTCTCTTGACCGGTCTGCCGGCTGGTCGGTGAGTCAGAAACCGTTGATGTAGGCGAAGGACATGCGAAAGGTCCGGCGTAGAGGGTAAGACCCCCGTAGTCGAAACGTCAGCGGCTTGCTTGAGAGACACCCAAGTAGCACGGGGCCCGAGAAATCCCGTGTGAATCTGGCGGGACCACCCGCTAAGCCTAAATATTCCCTGGTGACCGATAGCGGATAGTACCGTGAGGGAATGGTGAAAAGTACC
>NZ_BMVF01000071.1 GCF_014650575.1 Streptomyces naganishii JCM 4654 | reverse complement strand
CAGGTCGCCGATGCCGTCGCCGTTGCTGTCCTGGAAGGAGCGCACCAGGACCTCGTAGAAGACGGCACGTTTGAACCACTCCGGGTCGCGGTCCTTTGCGGGAGTGTCCTCGAAGGTGTCCGGAACGGGCTCATTGACGATCATATTGTGGGTGACCCTCCGATCTGCGGGTTGGACGGTCGCAGGACGGTGCTGTGCTCTCCCGGGGGACGGCCCCCGGACCCCAGGCCGACGGTGAAGACGTGCGCGGGCCTGCGGCCGGGTTCGAGACGCACATAGTTGGCCCTGCCCCAGTGGTAGGTCTCGCCGGTGAGCTCGTCGCGCACCGGCACCGACTCGTGCCATTCCAGGCCGAGTTGCGGCATGTCCAACGAGACCGTCGCCTCCTGGGTGTGGTGCGGGTCGAGGTTGGCGACCACCAGAACCGTGTTCGATCCGCTCCGCTTGGAGTACGCGATCACCGCGTCCTGGTCGGCGTGGTGGAAGTGCAGGTCGCGCAGTTGCTGAAGGGCCGGGCTGCGGCGGCGGATGTCGTTGAGGCGGGTGATGAGGGGGGCGATGGTGCGGCCCTCGCGTTC
>NZ_BMVF01000070.1 GCF_014650575.1 Streptomyces naganishii JCM 4654 | reverse complement strand
CGCCGGTGTCGGTGCAGTCGATGACGACGACGCGTACGTCGGATGTCGGCGCGACGTTGCAGCAGATCGCGGAGTTGACCGCGTCGGGGTGTCAGATCGTGCGGGTGGCGTGTCCGACGCAGGACGACGCGGACGCGCTGGCGACGATCGCCCGCAAGTCGCAGATCCCGGTGATCGCGGACATCCATTTCCAGCCGAAGTACGTGTTCGCGGCGATCGAGGCGGGCTGTGCGGCGGTGCGGGTGAACCCGGGCAACATCAAGAAGTTCGACGACCAGGTCAAGGAGATCGCCCGGGCGGCGAAGGACCATGGCACGCCGGTGCGGATCGGGGTGAACGCCGGGTCGCTGGACAGGCGGCTGCTGCAGAAGTACGGCAGGGCCACGCCGGAGGCGCTGGTGGAGTCGGCGCTGTGGGAGGCGTCGCTGTTCGAGGAGCACGACTTCCGGGACATCAAGATCTCGGTCAAGCACAACGATCCGGTGGTGATGGTCGAGGCCTACCGGCAGCTTGCCGAGCGGTGCGAGTATCCGCTGCACCTGGGGGTCACGGAGGCGGGTCCGGCGTTCCAGGGGACGATCAAG
>NZ_BMVF01000069.1 GCF_014650575.1 Streptomyces naganishii JCM 4654 | reverse complement strand
CCACCGGCGAAGACCTCGCCCTGGACACCGGCGGCGGCCCCCTGGCCCGCCTGTGGTCCACCGCCCTGAACGCCCGCGTCCACACCCCCTACATCCAAGCCACCGGCCACAGCGTCAAAATCACCCTCCCCAAAAGCGAACAACTCCCCGAGACCACCCTGGAATGGCACATCCCCAAGTGGTCCAACACCATCGAACGCGACCGCGCCCGCCCCTACTTCGTCGCCTACGCCGCCGCCATGGCCCTGCACTTCCTCGAACAGGCCCAACACCTCCTCCACACCGGCGACACCCGCACCTTCACCAACTTCACCGTCCCCGACGAAGCCATCGGCTGCGGCTTCCACGAAGCCGTCCGCGGCGTCCTGTCCCACCACCTCGTCATCAAGGACAAGAAGATCGCCAACTACCACCCCTACCCACCCACCCCCTGGAACGCCAGCCCCCGCGACCACCACGGCACCCCCGGCCCCTACGAAGACGCCGTACAGAACCAGCCCCTCTTCGAGGAAAACGGCCCCGACGACTTCAAAGGCATCGACATCATGCGCACCGTCCGCAGCTTCGACCCCTGCCTCCCCTGCGGCGTCCACATGTACACCGGCAACGGCAAAAC
>NZ_BMVF01000068.1 GCF_014650575.1 Streptomyces naganishii JCM 4654 | reverse complement strand
CAGGACAACCTCGTCTTCGTCGACTTCTGCGAAGCCATGGTCAAAACCACCAACCCCACCGTCCTGGCCCGCGCCGAGAAAACCCAGGCCCCCCGCGGCCACCTCCACGGCTACCGCACCATCGCCGACATCATGCGCGCCTTCAACCCCTTCGAAGGCGACATCTACAAACAGTCCCTCAAAATCTCCCGCATCACCCGCGAAATGTTCTGCCTCATGGAAGGCCGCCACGTCCACCCCTCCACCCTCTACCCCGGCGGCGTCGGCACCCAGCCCACCCCCACCCTCTTCACCGACTACCTCACCCGCCTCCTGCACGTCCTGGACTTCGTCAAACAAGCCGTCCACCTCAACGACGACGTCTTCGACTTCTTCTACCAAGCCCTGCCCGGCTACGAAGAAGTCGGCCGCCGCCGCACCCTCCTGGCCTGCTGGGGCGCCTTCCAGAACCCCGACATCTGCGACTACCGCTACGACACCATGAACACCTGGGGCCAGGCCATGCACGTCACCCCCGGCATCATCGTCGACGGCCAACTCCTCACCAACAACCTCATCGACATCAACCTCGGCCTGCGCATCCTCCTCGGCTCCTCCTACTACGACGACTGGACCACCCCCCACCCCGAAGACGGCGACGGCGGCGGGGAACTGTTCGTCACCCACGACCCCCTC
>NZ_BMVF01000067.1 GCF_014650575.1 Streptomyces naganishii JCM 4654 | reverse complement strand
AAGACTTCGTGGAGGACCGAACCCACCAGGGTTGAAAACCTGGGGGATGACCTGTGGTTAGGGGTGAAAGGCCAATCAAACTCCGTGATAGCTGGTTCTCCCCGAAATGCATTTAGGTGCAGCGTCGTGTGTTTCTTGCCGGAGGTAGAGCACTGGATAGGCGATGGGCCCTACCGGGTTACTGACCTTAGCCAAACTCCGAATGCCGGTAAGTGAGAGCGCGGCAGTGAGACTGTGGGGGATAAGCTCCATGGTCGAGAGGGAAACAGCCCAGAGCATCGACTAAGGCCCCTAAGCGTACGCTAAGTGGGAAAGGATGTGGAGTCGCAGAGACAACCAGGAGGTTGGCTTAGAAGCAGCCACCCTTGAAAGAGTGCGTAATAGCTCACTGGTCTAGTGATTCCGCGCCGACAATGTAGCGGGGCTCAAGCGTACCGCCGAAGTCGTGTCATTGCAGCAGATAGCCCCAACGGGTGCTGTGATGGGTAGGGGAGCGTCGTCTGCCGGGTGAAGCGGCACTGGAAGGTAGTCGTGGACGGTTGACGAGTGAGAATGCAGGCATGAGTAGCGATTCACACGTGAGAAACGTGTGCGCCGATTGACTAAGGGTTCCTGGGTCAAGCTGATCTGCCCAGGGTAAGTCGGGACCTAAGGCGAGGCCGACAGGCGTAGTCGATGGATAACCGGTTGATATTCCGGTACCCGCTGTGAAGCGTCAAACATCGAATCCAGTGAT
>NZ_BMVF01000066.1 GCF_014650575.1 Streptomyces naganishii JCM 4654 | reverse complement strand
CCCCACCGACTCCGGATCCCCACCCGCCAACGACACCGCGTCAGGCCAGAACCGCTCACCCCGAAACGCATACGTCGGCAGCCCGACCCGCCGCCCACCCACACCGGCAAAGAAAGCCCGCCAGTCGACGGCACCGCCACGCACATACGCCTGGGCGACAGCGGCAACCACCGTCTCCGCCTCGTCACGGTCACGGCGCAGCACGGGCGCGAGCGCATGACCGTCCCCGGTCACACACTCCTGCGCCATGGCCGACAGCACACCGTCCGGACCGAGCTCCACGAACGTCGTGACGCCCTCGGCCTCCAGCACCCGTACGCCGTCCAGGAACCGCACGGCCTCGCGCACATGCCGCACCCAGAAGTCAGCCGTCCCGATCTCCTCACCGGAAACGACCGAAGCCGTCAGGTTCGACACGACCGGGATCCGCGGAACGCCATACGACAGCCCCTCGGCCACCTCCCGGAACGCCTCCAACATCCCGTCCATGTGCGGCGAATGGAAGGCATGGCTCACCGTAAGACGCCGAGTCTTCCGCCCCTGCCCCTCGAAGACGGCAGCGATCTGCAGTACGGCGTCCTCGTCACCGGCGACCACAACCGAAGCCGGCCCGTTGACGGCCGCGATACTCACCGCATCCGTCAGATACGGGACAACCTCCTCCTCGGCAGCCTGCACGGCCACCATCGCCCCACCGTCACCCGGCAGTTCCTGCATCAACCGGCCACGCGCCGCGACCAGCGCGCACGCGTCCTCCAGCGACAGCACACCCGCACAATGCGCCGCCGCCACCTCACCGATCGA
>NZ_BMVF01000065.1 GCF_014650575.1 Streptomyces naganishii JCM 4654 | reverse complement strand
GACAACCACGCCTGCACCACACCCAGAACACGACCCACCGCACCACGCACGGCCTCAGCCAACGATGACGGCGAAGACGAGGTCGGCGAAGCCGCCGGCACACACTCCACCACCACAGTCGACGGCACCGACGCGCCACCGTCCAAGGCCAGGCCCAGGTCGTTCAGATCCTCGACACCACGCACCACCGGCCACGGCCCACCGGCCGACTCCCGATCCGCCTCGGGCACTGGTACGGCGGTCCACTCGACGCGGAACAGCGAGTCGTGACGCTCACCCGCCCCCGCACGCACCTGCTCCACCGAAGCGGCCCGCAACGCCACCGAGTCCACCGACGCCACCGGCCGGCCCGAACCATCGGCCACCAGCAACGACACCGCGTCCGAGCCCAGCTCACCCAACCGCACCCGCAGCGACGACGCACCCGCCGCGAACAACGACACACCACTCCAGGCAAAGGGCAGGAGAGGGCCGGATTCGGAGTCCTCGCGGGGCTTCACGCCCAGCGCGTGGAGCGCGGAGTCGAGAAGCGCGGGGTGGAGTCCGAAGGTGGCCGCCGCGTCCTGGGCCTGCTCGGGCAGGACCACCTCGGCGAACAACTCGCTCCCGCGCCGCCACACCCCACGCAGCCCACGGAACACCGGCCCATACGCCAGACCCGACTCCGCAAGCTCCGCATACAAGCCCTCGACACCCACAGCCACCGCGCCCTCCGGCGGCCACACACCCAACTCCCCCACCGAGGCCGGAACCGCAGCCGCCACCGGCGCCAGGACACCCGTGGCATGCCGCACCCACGGCTCACCACCCACCGCATCACGCCGCCGCGAGAACACCCCGAACGACCGCCGGCCACCCCCATCAGCGGCCTCCACC
>NZ_BMVF01000064.1 GCF_014650575.1 Streptomyces naganishii JCM 4654 | reverse complement strand
GACAACCACGCCTGCACCACACCCAGAACACGACCCACCGCACCACGCACGGCCTCAGCCGACACACCACCGTCGCGCACGGTGGTGGAAGGCGCGCACTCCACCACCACGACGGGCGGCACGGCCCGACCGCCGTCCAACGCGCTCTGGAGCTCGGCGAGATCGCAGTCCGGCAGGACCACCCAGTCCTCGGAGGAGTACGCCGAGGAAGGCCCGGCCTCGGGCACCGGTACTGCGGTCCACTCGACGCGGAACAGCGAGTCGTGACGCTCACCCGCCGCCGCACGCACCTGCTCCACCGAAGCGGCCCGCAACGCCACCGAGTCCACCGACGCCACCGGCCGGCCCGAACCATCGGCCACCAGCAACGACACCGCGTCCGAACCCAGCTCACCCAACCGCACCCGCAACGACGACGCACCCGCCGCGAACAACGACACACCACTCCACGCGAACGGGATCAGCGGACCGCCGCTCGCAGGGTCACGGCGCTCGGCGGAGTCGATACCGACCGCGTGCAGCGCCGCGTCCAGGAGTGCCGGGTGGAGTCCGAAGGTGGCCGCCGCGTCCTGGGCCTGCTCGGGCAGGACCACCTCGGCGAACAACTCATCCCCGCGCCGCCACACCCCACGCAGCCCACGGAACACCGGCCCATACGCCAGACCCGACTCCGCAAGCTCCGCATACAAGCCCTCAACGCCCAGAGCCACCCCGCCCTCCGGCGGCCACACACCCAACTCCCCCGCCGAGGCCGGAACCGCAGCCGCCACCGGCGCCAGGACACCCGTGGCATGCCGCACCCACGGCTCACCGCCCACCGCGTCACGCCGCCGCGAGAACACCCCGAACGACCGCCGGCCACCCCCATCAGCGGCCTCCACC
>NZ_BMVF01000063.1 GCF_014650575.1 Streptomyces naganishii JCM 4654 | reverse complement strand
GTTGCCCCCTGTCGATCGGATGACCTGGGGGGTGGTGTCACCGGGCCCGAGGGGTGCCGTCGGAGACGCTGATCAGAGGTCCGGCCACCGCCCGGCCCGGCGCAATGCCGGGCAGCTCGCGGGCGGCAGGTCTGCATAACGTGGATGCGCGCGAACGGCCCCGCCACTGAGGCCGGCACGCTATCGACGTATGTGGGGGCACGGTGATCGACATCGACGAGACGGGCGTCTTCCTCGGCCTGGACGTCGGCAAGAGCAACCATCACGGCCACGGACTCACCCCGGCCGGGAAGAAAGTCTTCGACAAAGCCCTGCCGAACGGCGAACCTCAATTGCGGGCCGTCTTCGACAAGCTCAAGGCCAAGTTCGGCACCGTCCTGGTGGTCGTGGACCAGCCCGCCTCCATCGGCGCCCTGCCGCTGACCGTCGCCCGCGACGCCGGCTGCAAGGTCGCCTACCTGCCCGGACTCGCGATGCGCCGGATCGCCGACCTCTACCCGGGTGAGGCCAAGACCGATGCCCGCGACGCAGCTGTCATCGCAGACGCCGCCCGCACCATGCCCCACACCCTGCGCTCCCTCGAACTGGCCGACGAGATCACCGCCGAGCTGACCATGCTGGTCGGCTTCGACCAGGACCTGGCAGGCGAGGCCAACCGCACCTCCAACCGCATCCGCGGCCTGCTCACCCAGTTCCACCCCAGCCTCGAACGCGTCCTGGGACCCCGCCTGGACCACCCCGCCATCACCTGGCTCCTGGAGCGCTATGGATCTCCGGCCGCTCTGCGCAAAGCCGGCCGCCGCAAGCTCGTCGAGGTGATACGGCCAAAGGCCCCGCGCATGACCCAGCGGCTCGTCGACGATGTCTTCGACGCCCTCGACGAACAGACCGTCATCGTCCCGGGTACCAACACCCTGGACGTGATCGTGCCGTCGCTGGCCAAGTCGCTGGCCGCCGTCCACGAACAACGCCGGGCACTGGAAGCCCAGATCGAGGCCCTGCTGGAGGCCCACCCTAATGGGCAGTGATGCGGGGCACCGCCAGGCCCACCCTGGCCC
>NZ_BMVF01000061.1 GCF_014650575.1 Streptomyces naganishii JCM 4654 | reverse complement strand
TTGTCACGGAGCATGGCCCATAAGACGTCGACTCGGCGGCGTGCGAGGGCGAGCAGCGCCTGGGTGTGGATCAGTCCTTCGGCGCGTTTCTTGAGGTAGAAGTCCCGAGAGGGGCCTGGGCGCATCATGGCCGTTTGGGCGGCCATGTAGAAGACGTGTCGCAGGCGGCGGTGGTAGCGCTTGGGCCGGTGGTGGTTACCGGTCCGGCGGCCGGAGTCGCGTGGCACGGGGGCCAGTCCCGCGTGGGCGGCCAGGCGGCCGGCGTCTGCGTAGGTGGACAGGTCTCCGACGATGGCGAGGAACTCAGCCCCGAGGATGGGGCCCATGCCAGGGAGAGATTCGATGACTTCGGCGCGCTCGTCGAGGCGGAAGGCTTCGCGGATCTCCCGGTCGGTGTCCTTGATCCATTCATCGAGCATGAGGAGCTGGTGGGCGAGGTCGCACACGAGCTTGGCGGCTCGCGTTTCGCCCGGCAGAGCGGTCACCTGGGATCGGGCTGCTTCGACTGCGCGGGCGGCGACATCGGCTGCACTGCGGACCGCACGTCGTGCCAGCCAGTCCGCGAGCTGCTTGGCACCAGCTCGCTGCAGGGCGGCCGGGGTCTGGTACTCGGTCAGCATGACGACCGGTCCCTTGGCCGCTGAGTAGTCGAAGGCCCGCTCCAGAGCGGGGCAGATGCCTACCAGGGCATCGCGCAGGCGGTTGATCAGCCGCACCCGGTCGGCGATCAGATCGGCTCGATGCGCGGTGAGCAACTGGAGATCGGCCACGGTCTCGTTCGGCAGGCTCAGGAGCGTGAAGTCCCGGCGCATGCGCGCGGTGTCGGCGATGACCAGGGCGTCCTTGGCGTCGGTTTTCCCTTCACCGCGGTAGGCACCGGACATTCGGTTGACTGTGCGTCCGGGCACATACACCACGCTTTGGCCATTGGCGATTAACAATGCGAGCAGCAACGTTGAGGCCCGGCCGCAGATGTCGACCGCCCATCGCACCTCGTTGGCCATCTCGGACACAGCCACGATCAGGTCCAGGATCTCGTCTTCACCGTTGACGACCTTCCTCGAGAGCACCTTCTCTCCAGCGGCGTTGACTCCGACAGCCCAGTGATGAGCCTTGCCGGCGTCGATGCCGACCCAGACCTGCTCATGTCGTTCCGTCACTGTCGTCGCTCCGTTCCCCGGGAAGCAGCACCTTCAGGGTCCGGGAACACTCCGCCGCCAAGCCCTTAACCAGCGATGACCGCAGTTCTCAATCAGCGGCCGGAGCGTCCCGGAGAACCGGGCAGCCACTCACTCGGAGCCATCAAC
>NZ_BMVF01000060.1 GCF_014650575.1 Streptomyces naganishii JCM 4654 | reverse complement strand
CCGGCACCGCGCCGACGCCAAGTCGGCGCTGATCACGCTGGTCGAGCACGCCCTCATGGCGCGGCTCCGGTAGGACGCGCACCGGCTGCTCCCGGACGGTCGTCGGCCGTCCGGGAGCCCGTGGTGTGCCGCGCGGTTCCCCATGCCCGAGGTTCCCCGCGCCTGCCCGCGGTTCCCGCGCCCCTGGGTGTACGCACGCACGTCGAAGGGCCCCTCTCTTCCGGGAGGGGCCCTTCGTGATGTTCCTGTGCTTAGTGCCAGCTGTGCGGGGCGCAGAAACCGTTCTCGCGCTCCAGGCGGCGCCAGCCCGCCCGGGCGCGGCCGCGGTGGGCCGGGGTGGTCTCGGCGGGGCGGGCGGCCGCGCGGGCCAGCAGGAGGGCCGTGATGGCGGCGACCTCCTCGGGCTCGGCGTGGCCCTTCTCGACGCGGATGTCAGGCGTGTCCATGAGTGTCAGTCTCCGTGGCTGAGTGGTCCGCGGGGTTGCCGCGGTGCGTCCGCCGGGTTACGGCGGCCGGTGGCCGTTACTGCGGGGGGTTGCCGTGCTTGCGGGAGGGCAGGTCGGCGTGCTTGGTGCTCAGCATCGCCAGACCCCGGACCAGGACCTCGCGGGTGTCGGCCGGGTCGATGACGTCGTCCACCAGGCCGCGCTCGGCGGCGTAGTAGGGGTGCATCAGCTCGGCCTTGTACTCCTTGACCATCTTCTGCCGCATGGCCTCGGGGTCCTCGGCCCCGGCGATCTGCCGGCGGAAGATGACGCCGGCCGCGCCCTCGGCGCCCATCACGGCGATCTCGTTGGTGGGCCAGGCGTACGTCAGGTCGGCGCCGATCGACTGGGAGTCCATCACGATGTAGGCACCTCCGTACGCCTTGCGCAGGATCAGCGAGATCCTCGGCACGGTGGCGTTGCAGTAGGCGTACAGCAGCTTCGCGCCGTGCCGGATGATTCCACCGTGCTCCTGGTCGACGCCGGGCAGGAAGCCGGGTACGTCCAGGAGAGTGACGATCGGGATGTTGAAGGCGTCGCACATCTGCACGAAGCGGGCGGCCTTCTCGCTGGCCTCGATGTCGAGGACGCCGGCCAGCACCTGCGGCTGGTTGGCGATGAGGCCGACGACCTGGCCGTCCAGGCGGGCCAGCGCGCAGATGATGTTCCGCGCCCAGCGCTCGTGGACCTCGAGGTACTCGCCGTCATCGACGATCTCCTCGATGACCTTGGCCATGTCGTAGGGCCGGTTGCCGTCCGCCGGGACGAGGTCCAGCAGGACGTCGGAGCGGCGGTCGACGGGGTCGGCGGTCTCCACCCGGGGCGGGTGCTCGCGGTTGTTCTGCGGGAGGAGGGAGAGGAGGTAGCGCACCTCGGCGATGCAGGTCTCCTCGTCGTCGTAGGCGAAG
>NZ_BMVF01000059.1 GCF_014650575.1 Streptomyces naganishii JCM 4654 | reverse complement strand
GGTTGTCCCGGGGTAAGGGTGTAGCCCGAGTGGTAGGCAAATCCGCCACTCACGCAGGGTGAGACCTGATGCCGAGCCGATTGTGGTGAAGTGGATGATCCTATGCTGTCGAGAAAAGCCTCTAGCGAGTTTCATGGCGGCCCGTACCCTAAACCGACTCAGGTGGTCAGGTAGAGAATACCGAGGCGTTCGGGTGAACTATGGTTAAGGAACTCGGCAAAATGCCCCCGTAACTTCGGGAGAAGGGGGGCCAGCTCTGGTGAGAGGACTTGCTCCTCGAGCTGGGGGTGGCCGCAGAGACCAGCGAGAAGCGACTGTTTACTAAAAACACAGGTCCGTGCGAAGCCGTAAGGCGATGTATACGGACTGACGCCTGCCCGGTGCTGGAACGTTAAGGGGACCGGTTAGCTCCATTTCGGTGGGGCGAAGCTGAGAACTTAAGCGCCAGTAAACGGCGGTGGTAACTATAACCATCCTAAGGTAGCGAAATTCCTTGTCGGGTAAGTTCCGACCTGCACGAATGGCGTAACGACTTCTCGACTGTCTCAACCATAGGCCCGGTGAAATTGCACTACGAGTAAAGATGCTCGTTTCGCGCAGCAGGACGGAAAGACCCCGGGACCTTTACTACAGTTTGATATTGGTGTTCGGTTCGGCTTGTGTAGGATAGCTGGGAGACTGTGAAGCATGGACGCCAGTTCGTGTGGAGTCGTCGTTGAAATACCAGTCTGGTCGTGCTGGATGTCTAACCTGGGTCCGTGATCCGGATCAGGGACAGTGTCTGATGGGTAGTTTAACTGGGGCGGTTGCCTCCTAAAGGGTAACGGAGGCGCCCAAAGGTTCCCTCAGCCTGGTTGGCAATCAGGTGTTGAGTGTAAGTGCACAAGGGAGCTTGACTGTGAGACCGACGGGTCGAGCAGGGACGAAAGTCGGGACTAGTGATCCGGCGGTGGCTTGTGGAAGCGCCGTCGCTCAACGGATAAAAGGTACCCCGGGGATAACAGGCTGATCTTCCCCAAGAGTCCATATCGACGGGATGGTTTGGCACCTCGATGTCGGCTCGTCGCATCCTGGGGCTGGAGTCGGTCCCAAGGGTTGGGCTGTTCGCCCATTAAAGCGGTACGCGAGCTGGGTTTAGAACGTCGTGAGACAGTTCGGTCCCTATCCGCTGTGCGCGTAGGAGTCTTGAGAAGGGCTGTCCCTAGTACGAGAGGACCGGGACGGACGAACCTCTGGTGTGCCAGTTGTTCTGCCAAGGGCATGGCTGGTTGGCTACGTTCGGGAGGGATAACCGCTGAAAGCATCTAAGCGGGAAGCCTGCTTCGAGATGAGGACTCCCACCCACTTGATGGGGTAAGGCTCCCAGTAGACGACTGGGTTGATAGGCCGGATCTGGAAGCCAGGTAACTGGT
>NZ_BMVF01000058.1 GCF_014650575.1 Streptomyces naganishii JCM 4654 | reverse complement strand
CGCCGCCGACAACCCCGCGGACGCCAACGCCTGCCGGATCACCCGCTGCTGCGACGGACCGTTCGGAGCCGTAAGACCATTGCTCGCACCGTCCTGGTTGACCGCGCTGCCGCGCACCACCGCCAACACGGGATGACCATGACGCCGGGCGTCCGACAGCCGCTCCACGAGCAGCATGCCCACACCCTCACCCCAGCCGGTGCCGTCCGCACCCGCAGCGAACGCCTTCACCCGGCCGTCCGCCGCAAGACCCCGCTGCCGGCTGAAGTCGACGAAGTTCTCGGGCGTAGCCATGATCGTCACGCCGCCCACCAGCGCGACCGAGCACTCGCCGTTCCGCAGCGCCTGGGCCGCCCAGTGGAGGGCGACGAGGGAGGACGAGCAGGCCGTGTCGACCGTGACGGCCGGGCCTTCGAGACCGAAGACGTAGGCGAGCCGGCCGGAGACCACGCTGGCCGCGTTGCCGGTGCCAAGGTGCCCCTCCAGCCCCTCGGGGGCCTTCATCAGCAGGGAAAGGTAGTCCTGGCCGTTCGTCCCGATGAATACACCCGCCTGGCTGCCGCGCAGCGCGTCCGGAGCGATGCCCGCTCGCTCGAACGCCTCCCACGCGACTTCCAGCAGCAGCCGCTGCTGCGGGTCCATCGCCAGCGCCTCACGCGGCGAGATGCCGAAGAAGGCCGCGTCGAACTCGGCCGCGTTCTGGATGAAGGCGCCCTCTCGGGTGTACGTCTTGCCCGCCTGCCCGGGGTCCGGGTCGTAGAGGGCCTCGACGTCCCAGCCCCGGTCGGTCGGGAACCGGGAGGTGGCGTCCCGCCCGTCGCTCAGCAACTGCCAGAGGTCTTCGGGTGACCGTACGCCGCCCGGGAAGCGGCAGCTCATCGACACGATCGCGATCGGGTCGTCGGCAACGGCAAGCGCGGGTGCGCCGGTTACGGAGCTGATGACGGACGACGCCTCGGGTACGAGCCCGCCCAGCAGTTCGTCGCGCAGGTGGCCGGCGAGTGCGGAGGCCGTGGGGTAGTCGTAGACCAGGGAGGTGGGAAGGGACAGACCGGTGGCAGCGCCGAGGCGGTTGCGCAGCTCGACCGCGGTCAGCGAGTCGAAGCCCAGCTCCCGGAAGGCCCGGTCACCACGTACCGCGTCCGCACCGCTGTGTCCCAGCACGGCCGCGACCTGCGCACGCACCAGATCCAGCAGTTCCGTCTCACGTTCGGCCGCGCCGAGTCCGGCCAGCCGTTCGGCGAGGGAGGAGGAGTCAGCTGCGGCAGCGGGACGGTCGTCCGCCGCCCCGGGGTTGGCCAACGGCTGTTGCCCGAGCGCAAGTTCGTCGAAGAGTGTGGTGGGGCGTACGGCCGTGAAGCCGGCCGCGAAACGCTCCCACTCCAGGTCCACCACGCATGCAGCGGCATCCCCCGACCCGCCCAGATCAACCACACGCTCCAGCGCCCGCATCGCCAGA
>NZ_BMVF01000057.1 GCF_014650575.1 Streptomyces naganishii JCM 4654 | reverse complement strand
GGAGGTCTCCAGCAGCAACCGCTGCTGCGGATCCATCGCCAACGCCTCACGCGGCGAGATGCCGAAGAACCCCGGATCGAACTCCCCCGCCGCGTGTAGGAAACCACCCTCACGCGTGTACGACGTCCCCGCGTGATCCGGGTCCGGGTGGTACAGCCTCTCCACGTCCCAGCCACGGTCGGAGGGGAACAGCGATATCCCGTCCCCGCCACCGGCCACCAGCCGCCACAGATCCTCCGGCGACTCCACACCACCGGGGAACCGGCACGCCATCCCCACGATCGCGACCAGATCACCGTCGCCGCCCGGCCCACCGGAAACCGGCACCACCGGCACCACGGGCACCGCCGCGCTGTCCGCGTCGCCGACCAGCTCATCACGCAGATACCGCGCCAGATCCCCCGGCGTCGGATAGTCGAACACCAACGTCGCCGGCAACCGCAGCCCCGTCACCGACCGCAGATCATTCCGCAACTCCACCGCCGTCAACGAGTCAAAACCCAACTCCTTGAACGCACGGTTGGACGCGACGGCCTGGGGGCCGGCGTAGCCGAGGACACCGGCCACACTCCGGAGCACCAGTTCAAGCAGCTCACGGTCCTGTTCGACGGCCGGCAGACCGGCCAGCCGCTGCCCGAGCTCGGTACCGGCACCGCCCGAAGTGGACGAGGCGGAGACACGCGGCAGCGGCGCGCGTACGAGGCCGCGCAGGAGTGCGGGTACGGTGCCGGTCGCCGCGGCCTCGGCGCGCAGTACGGCCAGGTCCAGCCGCATCGGCAGCAGCACCGCTTCGTCCACCGTCAACGACGTGTCGAAGAGCGCCAGGCCCTCCTCGGAGGACAGGGCGAGCATTCCGTCCCGCGTCATGCGCCGCAGATCACGGTCACTGAGGTTGCCGGTCATGCCGCTGGCCTCGGCCCACAGACCCCACGCCAACGCACTCGCCGGCAACCCCGCCGCCCGACGACGCTGCGCCAACGCCTCCAAGAACGCGTTCGCCGCCGCGTAATTGCCCTGCCCCGCAGCACCGAACACCGCAGCGGCACCCGAGAACAACACGAACGCCGACAACCCGGCATCCCGCGTCAACTCATCCAGCACCAGCGCCGCATCCACCTTCGGACGCAACACCGCATCCACCCGCTCAGGCGTCAACGACGCGATCACACCGTCGTCCAGCACACCCGCCGCATGCACCACCGCACCCAACGGCCGCCCCACCGGAACCGACGCGAGCACACCAGCCAACGCCTCACGATCAGCCACATCACACGCCACAAGCGTGACCTCGGCACCCGAGGCGCTCAGCTCCGCCACCAACTCCTCGGCACCCTCGGCAGCCATCCCCCGCCGACTGGTCAGCAGCAGATGACGTACGCCGTGCTCGGCCACCAGATGCCGGGCCACCAACCCGCCCAACGTGCCCGTCGCACCCGTTACCAGCACCGTCCCGTCCACCGGGAACGACACCTCCGCCCCGGCACCGGACGCCGGCACCCGCACCAGACGCGGCACCCGCACCACACCAGCACGCAC
>NZ_BMVF01000056.1 GCF_014650575.1 Streptomyces naganishii JCM 4654 | reverse complement strand
CGCCGCCGACAACCCCGCGGACGCCAACGCCTGCCGGATCACCCGCTGCTGCGACGGACCATTCGGCGCCGTAAGACCATTGCTCGCACCGTCCTGGTTCACCGCACTACCGCGCACCACCGCCAGCACCGGATGACCATGGCGCCGGGCGTCCGACAGCCGCTCCACGAGCAGCATGCCCACACCCTCACCCCAGCCGGTGCCATCCGCACCCGCAGCGAACGCCTTCACCCGGCCGTCCGCCGCAAGACCCCGCTGCCGACTGAAGTCCACGAACGCACCGGGTGTCGACATCACCGTCACGCCACCGGCCAGCGCGAGATCGCACTCGCCGTTGCGGAGGGCCTGGATCGCCCAGTGGAGGGCGACGAGGGAGGACGAGCAGGCCGTGTCGACCGTGACGGCAGGCCCTTCCAGGCCGAAGACGTAGGAGAGCCGTCCCGAGACCACGCTCGCCGCGTTGCCCGTGCCCATGTGCCCTTCGAGACCGCCCTGTTCGTCCGAGGCGTCCAGCAGGAGCGACAGGTAGTCCTGGCCGTTGGTGCCGACGAACACGCCGGCCTGGCTGCCGCGCAACGTCTCCGGGTCGATGCCCGCGCGTTCGAATGCCTCCCACGAGGTCTCCAGGAGCAGCCGCTGCTGCGGGTCCATCGCCAGCGCCTCACGCGGCGAGATCCCGAAGAACGCCGGGTCGAACTCGGCGGCGTCGTAGAGGAATCCGCCCTCGCGGACGTACGAGGTACCAGGTGTGTCGGGGTTCGGGTCGTAGAGCCGTTCGGTGTTCCAGCCCCTGTCCATGGGCAGGCCGGAGATGGCGTCCCCGCCGGAGGCGAGAAGGTCCCACAGGTCTTCCGGCGACCGGACGCCGCCGGGGAATCGGCAGCTCATCGCGACGATCGCGATCGGGTCGTCCGCGATCACGGCGGCGGCCCTGGGCACCAGGTCGGTGGCCGCCGCCCGGGTGGTGCCGAGGAGTTCGGTGAACAGGTGGTCGGCGAGCGCGGTCGGGGTCGGGAAGTCGTAGATCAGGGTGGCGGGGAGCCGCAGTTCGGCCGCCGCACCCAGCCGGTTGCGCAGTTCGACCGCCGTCAGCGAGTCGAAGCCCAGCTCCTTGAACGCCCGCACGGCGTCGACGTCGTCGGCCGTGGCGTGGCCGAGCACCTGGGCGACGTGCGTACGGACCAGTTCGAGGACCGCCTGCTTCTGCTCCGCCTCGGGGAGGCCCGCGAGTCGCCGGACCAGCGAGGAACGGGTGGCCCCCGCGTCGGCCGCCGAGCCTGCCGTGGCCTGCTCGTACCGGCTACCGGTACGCGCCTCGGGCAGGTCGGCGAGCAGCGGGCTGGGCCGGGCAGCGGTGAATCCGGGCGCGTAGCGCTGCCAGTCGATGTCCGCGACCATCACCACGGTCCGGTCCTGGTCCAGCGCGCGTTGCAGCGCGGAGATCGCCGCGTCGGCCGCCATGGGCGGTACGCCGCCGGCGCGCATCCGCCGCGCCAGGGCCTCGTCGGCGGCCATCCCGCCCTCGGCCCACGGCCCCCAG
>NZ_BMVF01000055.1 GCF_014650575.1 Streptomyces naganishii JCM 4654 | reverse complement strand
CACAACACAAACCCGACACCACGGCGACGGCGACGGCACCGCAGGAAAACTCCCAGAGCGGACAGACGAAAACCAGCAGGAAGCACGCCCTTCACCCACGACATGACAGACCCTCAGCCCCGCCCCGCACCAGCACACCGAAACCCGACAAACACCAGCGCCCCCCGCCGGCACCACAAGCCAACCGTGTCCCCGCCACAGTCACCACACCTCCAAACCAGCCCGGCACCACCCCCACAACCCCACCGAAAACCGCCACAACCCTCGAGCCCAGCAATCCCAGCACGGCGCCGAGCACCTCCACAAAACACTCGTCAACGATCCACTAACCCCACAGCACCCACAGCAACAGCGCACAACACACCGAAAGACCCCACCCGAACGGACCCCGCCCGAACACCCCAACCACCTCCAACAGCCCAGCAGAAAACGCCTCACCTCGACACCACCCATCCACCACTGCTCCCCCTATACACCCCCAAAGCACCCACCAACCCACACCCACCCGAAATCACCGCAATGCCCAACACACCCCACCCCCCCCACCCCCCCCACCCCACCGGCACGGACCCGAATACCGGCCCACACACCACACACACCAACCACCACAACACCCCCCACCCCACCACACCAACAACCCCCGACCAGACCCACATCCACCCCAAAAACCACCCCCCACACACCTTCCCAACCACAAAGAAAACCCCCACCACCCCAAAAAACCTTCTCGCCCCGCACCAACAGGCACATGACAATGCACCAACAACCCTGCCGCGACAAAACGCTCTTTTACTGGTCGTTTCAAAATGAGTTTGACTCTAGGTCAGGCACGATCGCTCCGATGACAACTTCTTGTAATTGACCATTTCAGAATGAGGTTCTGAGTCGTCGTAAGCAGATGATGCTGCAGGCGAGCTGGTGGAGCCAGGCGAAGGTTCGCTCGACGACCCACCTGGTCTTGCCCAGACCGGAACCGTGGAGGGTGCCCTTGCGGGCGATCTTCGGTGTGATGCCAAAATCGGATGCGACGCGTAGCTGTTAAGTCGAGAAGTGAAACAGCGGTTGTGCTAGCTTTGGGCCAATCTCAGACCGAGCCCAGTGCCCGGTCTGTCCGCACCCTGGGCGGCCCGGCTTAGTGCTGGGGTGCCAGGAAGGTTTCCACAGAACCGTTCCCGCCTCCGACACGGGCGGTCGGGGAGTGGATTCGACCCACGCAGGCATCTGGGCCTGCATGCATCACCCTGCAAGAAGTCCCCGGGAGCTGATCCCGGTCTGAGTTCTTGATGTCGGCAGGAAGTCAGTTCGACCACGCACGGCGTGGTCGAACTGAGCCTGCGGACCTCCGGTTCGATCAGTGTGTCTTTTCAGCGTGGCCACCGATCGGGTGATGACGTTGGTGCCCGCAACGGACAGGGCGCCCGTGCCGTTGGGCGAGGTGTTCGAAGTCTCAACCGGCCGGTCCAGGAGCCCTGTTGGTTCCCTGTCCTGCCGCACTCGACCTGCCTCATGCGCTGGTCGAGTGAGTCTCAATGATGGTGTCAAGCCGATTGGGTGGCTGGCGGGGTGGGCGTGAAGTG
>NZ_BMVF01000054.1 GCF_014650575.1 Streptomyces naganishii JCM 4654 | reverse complement strand
GTCGAGGCCCTGAAAGAGACTGCGGGCCCCGCATCATTTCCGCTGCGTGGGTGACGCCGGTCGGTGCCGGGAAGCCGCAAGGTCCCCCTGGGGCTCGACCCCTTTGAAAAGAGCCGGCCCCGGCTCCGTCCGGCGCCACCCACCGCATCTGATCTGACGACCGGATCGTTGACTTTTGTGGTCCGAGCCGCCTACGGAGATCACCTCTCATCAAGCCTGGAGCCCAGAGCTCCTGAGCAGACCGAGGGCCCCGTGGGCTACTGGGGTCACGAACGGCTAATCGGATGCTGGGCCATCGAGCCCTTCCATTAGGGAGACGCGTACCCCTGCATGGCTGTGACCAGCAGAAACAGACCTCGACCGAGAGGACGTACACGACGCGATGAAAGTGTTCTGCGGGATCGACTGGGCCAGCGACCACCACGATGTCGCCCTGGTCGACCACGACGGAGCCCTGTTAGCCAGGGCCCGAATCACCGACGATCCCACCGGTCTCCAGCAGCTGCTCGACCTGCTCGCCGAGCACGGCGACGCTGCTGGCACCCCGATCCCGGTCGCGATCGAAACCTCCCGCGGCCTGCTCGTAGCCTGCCTCCGAGCCACCCGGCGCCCCGTCTATGCAATCAACCCCATGGCCGCCGCCCGCTACCGCGACCGGCACTCGGTTGCCCGCAAAAAGTCCGACCACCTCGACGCGATGGTCCTTGCGAACATCCTCCGCACCGACATGGCCGCCCACCGACCGCTACCGCACAACAGTGAACTGGCCGAAGCCGTCGCGGTCTTGGCCCGAGCACAGCAAGACGCCGTCTGGGACCGCACTCAGGCAGGCAACAAACTCCGCTCCCACCTGCGTGAATACTTCCCTGGCTTCCTCATCGCCTTCCAGCCCTCACGCGAGGGACTGTGTTCCCCAGTCGCGCGAGTGATCCTGGCCGCCGCCCTCACCCCGGAACGCGCGGCGAAGCTCACGCGCACCCAGCTGCGGTCCCTCCTCAAGACGGCCGGCCGCCAGCGCGGCATCGAGGCCGAGGCTGACCGGCTCCGCGAAGCTTTCCGACTCCCACAGATGCGGCAGCTTCCCCTGGTCGAGGAAGCAATGGGCCACCAAACGGCCGCTCTGCTTCGCCAACTCGATGCCGCCTGCACCAGCGCCAACGACCTCGCCAAGGCAGCGGTGGAGTCTTTTGAAGCACACCCGGACGCCGAGATCATCACCAGCTTTCCAGGGCTCGGCTCACTCACCGGCGCCCGGGTGCTCGCAGAGATCGGCGACGACCGGTCCCGCTTCGCCGATGCCAAAGGACTCAAAGCCTTCGCCGGAGCAGCACCGGTTACCCGAGCCTCCGGCAAAAGCGTTGCGGTCATGGCCCGCCGGGTCAAGAACCAACGGCTGGCCTCAGTGGGCTACGTCTGGGCCTTCGCCGCTCTGACCGCCTCAACCGGCGCCCGAGCCCACTACGACCGCAGACGAGCCGACGGAGACCGCCACACTGCCGCACAGCGCAACCTTTTCAACCGCATGCTCGGCTGCCTCCACCACTGCCTCACCAAGCAAACCCTCTATGACGAGGCCACCGCGTTCCC
>NZ_BMVF01000053.1 GCF_014650575.1 Streptomyces naganishii JCM 4654 | reverse complement strand
CACCACAACCGCACGCCGCTCCAACGCAGCACGCCCCGTCGCCAACGAATAGGCGACGTCGGCGCCCCGAAGGGCCGGGCGCTCGAGAAGGTGGCTGCGAAGCCGCTCGGCCTGGGCCTGGAGCGCCTTCGGATCGTTGGCGGAGAGGACGTACGGCAGCACCGCATGCTCAACGGGCCGGCCGGACTCCGGCTCCGGCTCCGGCTCGGCGAGAACCGGCGCCTGCTCCACGATGGTGTGGGCGTTGGTACCGCTGAGCCCGAACGAGGACACGCCCGCCCGTCGCGGGCGGCCGTCCGTCTCGGGCCACTCCCGGGCCTCGGTCAGCAACTCCACCGCACCCGTTGACCAGTCCACGTGCGGAGTCGGCTCATCAACGTGCAGGGTCTGCGGCAGCACACCGTGCCGCATGGCCATCACCATCTTGATGACACCCGCGACCCCGGCCGCCGCCTGCGTGTGCCCGATGTTCGACTTCAGCGACCCCAGCCACAGCGGCGGCCGCCCCTCACCCCGCCCCTGCCCATACGTGGCCAGCAGCGCCTGCGCCTCGATCGGGTCACCCAGCGTCGTACCCGTACCGTGCGCCTCCACCGCATCCACATCCGCCGCCGACAACCCCGCCGACGCCAACGCCTGCCGGATCACCCGCTGCTGCGACGGACCATTTGGAGCCGTAAGACCATTGCTCGCACCGTCCTGGTTGATGGCGCTCCCCCGCACCACCGCCAGCACGGGATGACCACGACGCCGGGCCTGGGACAGCCGCTCCACGAGCAGCATGCCCACACCCTCACCCCAGCCGGTGCCGTCCGCACCCGCAGCGAACGCCTTCACCCGGCCGTCCGCCGCAAGACCCCGCTGCCGGCTGAAGTCGACGAACGCGTCGGGGGTGGACATCACCGTGACACCGCCTGCCAGCGCGAGATCGCACTCGCCGTTGCGCAGTGCCTGCACCGCCAGGTGGAGGGCGACCAGCGACGACGAGCAGGCCGTGTCGACCGTGACCGCCGGGCCTTCCAGGCCGAAGACGTAGGAGATACGGCCGGAGACGACGCTGGCCGCGTTGCCGGTCCCGAGGTGACCTTCGATGGCCTTGGGCGGGGAGGCGATGAGGGAGGCGTAGTCCTGGCCGTTGGTGCCGACGAAGACGCCGGTACGGCTGCCACGCACCGACGACGGGTCGATTCCCGCCCGTTCCATCGCCTCCCACGACACCTCCAGCAGCAGCCGCTGCTGCGGATCCATCGCCAACGCCTCACGCGGGCTGATCCCGAAGAAGGCGGCGTCGAACCGGTCGGCGCCGTCGAGGAAGCCGCCCTCGCGGGTGTACGAGGTCCCCTGGCGCTCCGGATCGGGGTCGCTCAGGCGCTCCAGGTTCCAGCCGCGGTCGGTCGGGAAGCCGGAGACCGCGTCGCGGCCCTCGGTCAGCAACCGCCAGAAGTCCTCCGGCGACCGGACGCCACCGGGGAACCGGCAGCTCATCTCCACGATCACGATCGGGTCGTCGTCCACGTCGGTGCCGACGGCCGCCACGGTGGCGGTGTCCACCGCCGTTCCGGCTATCGCCGGGTCCTGGCCGACGAGTTCGTCGCGCAGGTGGCCGGCGAGTGCGGAGGCCGTGGGGTAGTCGTAGACCAGGGAGGTGGGAAGGGACAGACCGGTGGCAGCGCCGAGGCGGTTGCGCAGCTCCACCGCGGTCAGCGAGTCGAAGCCCAGCTCCCGGAAGGCCCGGTCACCACGCACCGCGTCCGCACCGCTGTGCCCCAGCACCGCCGCGACCTGCGCACGCACCAGATCCAGCAGTTCACGGTGCTGTTCGGACTCGGTCAGACCGAGCAGGCGCTCGCCGACCGTGGTGGCCTCATTGGCGTCCGTGACCACGCGGGCGACGCCCGGGGTGTGCGGGGACTTCTGGAGCTCGGGCAGTTCGTCGAAGAGTGTGGTGGGGCGTACGGCCGTGAAGCCGGCCGCGAAACGCTCCCACTCCAGGTCCACCACGCACGCAGCGGCATCCCCCGACCCGCCCAGATCAACCACACGCTCCAGCGCCCGCATCGCCAGA
>NZ_BMVF01000052.1 GCF_014650575.1 Streptomyces naganishii JCM 4654 | reverse complement strand
CCGAGAACCAGGCGGCCCACTCGCGCGGGTTGTCCGGTGTGTACTCGGCATCGGGGATCAGGGGCTGTTCACACAGCGGGCAGATCCCCTTCTGGCGGGATGCGAGGGTGATGGTCCACCTGTCGGCGGTTCCGGGCATCCTTTTGCGTCGGCGGTTCGCCCAGTACTCGGCCAGCGATGGATCGTCAGGTGAGTTGCCTTCCTTGACGATCACGTGCCGGACGATCCTGGTCCAGTTGAACTTGTAGAGGTAGGTGCCGGTCTCCCGGTCACCGAAGACCCACTGGTCCTTCCGGGTCGAGTTGAAGACGCCGTAGTGCTTGGCCAGTCGCCAGCTCTTCGGCTTGTTCGGGTGGGAGTGCTTGACCCACTTCTGCGTGAGCGTCCACACGTAGAAGTCCAGGGACTTGAAGGTCTCCTTGGACACCACCGTCCGGTAGTAGGTAGCCCACCCCTTGATGATCGGGTTGAGCCTCCTCACCACGGCTCCAGCGTTCGCCCCTCGCAGGCCGATCACTTCACTGCGGAGCCGTTCCCGGACCCTCTTCACAGCCGCCTTGCTCGGCTTGATCAGTAGAGTCCCGCTGTATCTCCTGATGTTGAACCCGAGGAAGTCGAATCCTTCTTCAAGGTGGAGGACGGATGTCTTCTCCTCGTTGAAGGCGACCCCTCGCGGGATCATCCAGCGAGCCAGCTGCTCCTTGACCCGGCGGGCTTCGTCTTCGCTGTGACAGAACACAGCGAAGTCATCCGCGTACCGAACCAGGACCGGAGCATCCCTTCGGGACTTGTTGGAGCGTCCCTCCGTGATATGTCCGGCCGCTGTCTCCATGCCGTGCAAGGCCACGTTGAGCAGCAGCGGGCTGATCACACCACCCTGAGGAGTCCCCTCATCGGTGGGCGAGAATCGTCCGCAATCCATCACCCCCGCCTTGAGCCACCCCCGGATCGCTTCCCGCGCCGGGAAGGTACCGATGAGGCCCATCAGGTGGTCGTGCGAAATGCGGTCGAAAGCCGCTGTCAGATCAGCGTCGAGCACCCATAACCGCCTGGCCCGTCTCTGGCCTGCGATATTGAAGATGGCACCGATCGCGTCATGACAGCCCCGGCCAGGGCGGAAACCGTAGCTTCGCTGCTCGAACCGGGCTTCCCACTCGGGTTCCAGTGCGTTCTTGACGCGAGCCTGGCGGACCCGGTCACGGATCACTGGAATACCCAAGGGGCGCTGCTTTCCGTTGGCTTTGGGAATGTACACACGCCGGACGGGCAGGGGCTTTCCAGGACAACGCCCCGCTGCGATTTCAGCGGCCAGTCGCCCTCGCGCGCTCGGAGTGAGCGCACGTTCTCGGTCAATCCCTGCTGTCCGACGGCCTGTGCTCTGCTGCGTCACCCGCTTCACGCTCACGAGCGTGTTCGCGTGAGACCGCAGCATCAGCTTCTGCAAGTTCCGGACCTTCTTCAGGTCCCCTTCCTGCGTGGCTGTGAAGATGCGCTGCCTCAGTCGCCGTACCGACGCTTCCGCCTTGGCCCAATCAATGTCGTGCCAGGCTTGGGCGTAGTCCTCCGGTCCGTTCGCCGTCGTAGGAGGCATCGTCGCCACAGGCGCCGCTGCTTCACCTGCCTTCGGCATCCAACTTGCCCTTCGGTTCGAGGTCCTTTGCAGTTCTTCTTCACGGGCCCACCTGATCCGCGTGGGCTCCCTTTCGGGCCGGGGTATTACTCCCGTATCCGACGAGTTATGTGACGCGGTAGAGGACTCCGCGTCCCTTTCCTCTGGGCTTTCGCCCTGTCGGCGTTCGCTTCTCGGATCATCCTGTCCCGCTGGAGGCTTGGGCCTTCGTTACCTCCGGCTTACCGGGATCGCTCCCGGACTCCAACGGGGTTTCCACGTTCCACTCCCACAAGATGCGACCGGGGTGGGCTCCCTCTTAATCCCGGGCCCGACGGTGTCCTCCCCCTTCGACGCCAATGTTCAGGGGTCGTCATGCGCTCTTCCACGCCAGGGCCTATTCGCCGCCGACAGCTCACCATCGACGCGGCAGAGGAGTTACGAGACTTCGTCAAGGGTTCATTCGCATTAGCCCGTCCGGTCTTCCCCTCGCCTGTTGCGGCCCGATGGCCGTGCCGCTCTTGGGCTTGCGCTTCCGGCTTCACACCCCGCCGTTGCCAGCGACGCATGCGGAAGTGGGGACGGACCTTGGACACTGGTCCGGGATGACCTGCT
>NZ_BMVF01000051.1 GCF_014650575.1 Streptomyces naganishii JCM 4654 | reverse complement strand
CGCACCCGTACCACCCGTCACCAACACCGTGCCCGCACCCACAGGCCGCCAGGACTCTTCCTGGGCCGCCTGCTGGGGTGCCCGCAGCAGCCGACGCCCGAAGACGCCCGACGACCGAACGGCGACCTGGTCCTCAACCCGACCGCCGGCAGGGGAGCCTGCGGCGTTCAGCACACCGGCCAGCCGGGAAAGCACCTGGTCGTCCACCACCTCCGGCAGATCGACCAGACCACCCCAACGCTCCGGATACTCCAGCGCCGCAACCCGCCCCAGACCCCACACCGCCGCCAGATCCGCATCACGCACCGGATCCGACACCCCAGTCGACACAGCACCCCGCGTCACACACCACAACGGAGCCACCACACCGGCATCACCCAACGCCTGCACCAACACAGCCGTCGACACCACCGCCACCGGCCCATCCAGCAGCGACACCACACCCGCCACCGCAGCCGACCCCACAACACCAGCCAGACGCTCAGCCAGCCCCGCACGATCACCCACATCACCGGCAGCCAGAACGAACTCCCGCACCTCCGCACCACGCCCAGCCAGACCAGCCACAACCCCAGCCGACGACCCCGCCTCCGGCACGACCGCCAGCCACACCCCCGACAGACGCGAAGCAGCTCCCCCGCTGCTCAGGGGCTTCCACGCCACCTGGTAACGCCGGCCCCCTTCGTCCGAGCCCACGGCAGTCCGCGGCCAGTAACGCTGATGACGGAAGGCGTAGGTGGGCAGCTCGACGCGGCGGGTCCCCAGACCGGCGAAGAACGCCCGCCAGTCCACACCCACACCCCGCACATGAACCTGACCCAGAGCCGCAACCACCGACTCACACTCCGCACGGCCCCGCCGCAACACCGGCACGAACACATGACCATCCCCGGCCACGCACTCCTGCCCCATCACCGACAGCACACCATCCGGCCCAAGCTCCACAAACGCCGTGACACCCTCCGCCTCCAAGACCGCCACACCATCAAGGAACCGGACCGCCTCACGCACATGCCGCACCCAAAAATCAGGGCTCGTGATCTCCTCGACAGACGCGACCGCCCCGGTCAGATTGGAGACGATCGGGATGCGCGGAGCCTCATAGGACAGGCCCTCGGCGACCTCGCGGAAGGCGTCCAGCATGCCGTCCATGTGCGGGGAGTGGAACGCATGGCTGACCGTCAGGCGACGGGTCTTGCGGCCCTGCTCCTCGAAGGTCGCGGCGATGTCGAGTACGGCGGTTTCGTCACCGGCGACGACGACCGAAGACGGACCATTGACGGCAGCGATGCTCACCGCATCCGTCAGATACGGGATCACCTCATCCTCGGCAGCCTCCACGGCCACCATCGCCCCGCCGCCGGGGAGTTCCTGCATCAGCCGGCCACGCGCCGCGACCAGCGTGCACGCGTCCTCCAGCGACAGCACACCCGCACAATGCGCCGCCGCCACCTCGCCGATCGAATGCCCCGACACGAAATCGGGCCGCACACCCCACGACTCCAGCAGCCGGAACAACGCCACCTCAACTGCGAACAAGGCAGGCTGCGTATACGCCGTCTGATCGATCAGGCCGGCGTCCTCACCCAGGCCGAACACCACATCGCGCAAGGGGAGTTCAAACCGCTCGAACACCTCATCCAGCGCCCGGGCGAACACCGGATACGCCTCATACAGCTCCCGGCCCATCCCCAGCCGCTGACTCCCCTGCCCCGTGAACAGGAACGCCAGCTTGCCCCGCTTCTCCGCCGTGCCGCGGATCACGTGGGCGGAAGCACAGCCGACGCCGAGGGCCTTGAGAGCGGCAGTCGCCCCGACGTGGTCCGAAGCCACGACGACCGCGCGCTCCTCGAAGGACGAGCGGCTCACCGCCAGGGAGTAGCCGATGTCCGCGAGGCTCAGTTCGGACCGCGAGGTCAGATGCGACCAGAGCCGGTCGGCCTGGCCCGGCAGACTGTGGGCGTCCTTCGCGGACAACAGCAGTGGTACGACCGACGAGGCGCGGGACGGTTCGCTTCCGGAGTCGTCGGTACCGGCCTCGGACAGGTCGTCCTCGGGGGCCTGCTCCAGGATCGTATGGGCGTTGGTGCCACTGAACCCGAAGGACGACACGCCGGCCCGGCGCGGGCGGCCGTCTGTCTCGGGCCACTCCCGTGCCTCGGTCAGCAACTCCACCGCACCCGTCGACCAGTCCACGTGCGGCGTCGGTTCATCAACGTGCAGGGTGCGCGGCAGCACACCGTGCCGCATCGCCAGCACCATCTTCATCACGCCGGCCACACCGGCCGCGGCCTGCGTGTGC
>NZ_BMVF01000050.1 GCF_014650575.1 Streptomyces naganishii JCM 4654 | reverse complement strand
TGACTCATGCCCTCGAAGGACGTACCACCACCAGAGCCAGAACCCTCGCCCACCATCAGACCTCCCCCGTCACTTCAGCGCACCACTGTGTCACGACGCCGAGCGCCTTCGCCTGCCCACAGTGATCAACGCCACCACACCGCCCACGACCAGGACGGCACCCGCGATCAAACCCAGCCACAGCATGCCGCCGCTTCCGTTCTTCGGCGCATCGGCGGCGGAGTGTGCGCCCTTGTGAGCGGTACCGGCCGCCGGCTTCGCCGACGAGGGCGCCGACGCTGAGGCGGTCGCCGTCGTCAGGTCCGTGAGCGGGTACACGTCCGCCGGGCCCGGGTCGCCGGGGTTCTGCAGTGCCACGCGCGGGCGGACGATGCCGTAGCCGATGGAATCGTTGCGTTTCGCACCGTTGGTCGGGGCACCGAGGGTGTTCAGCATGACCCGGAGTACCTGGTTGTTCGTCCAGTCCGGGTGCTTGGACCAGATCAGCGCGGCGCTGGCGGAAGCGAGGGCGGTGGCGTCACTGGTGCCCCAGCCTTTGCAGAAGCCCGTCTTGCTCGTACAGGCGGCGACCATGTCCTCGCCGGGCGCTGCCATGTCCACCTGGGAGCCGTACTCGGACCAGGACGTCCGCCGGAGGTTCCTGCCGACCGCGGCCACTCCCACCACTCCCGGTGTCGCCGCGGGATACGCGACCGGATTTCCCTGGTCGCCCTCATTGCCGACGCCGGCGAAGACCAGGGTCCCCTTCTGCAAAGCGTACTTGACCGCCGCTGTCAGACCTGGCGAACCCTTGTCCGCTGCCATGGAAATGTTGATGATCCTGGCGCCTGAGTCCACCGCGTAGTGAATGGCCTGCGGCAGCACCTTGTTGAACTGCGCTGTGGCTGCCGCCCCGTTGGCGGCCGCGGTGGACTTGGGCAGGCGCACGGGGAGGATCTTCGCTCCCGGCGCCAGTCCGAAGGTGCCGTTTCCACCGTTCGCCGCTCCCGTTCCGGCGATGAGACCCGCCATGCCCGTGCCGTGGCCGTCGTAGTCCGTGTGCGCGTCTCCCGGCTGGCCGACAGCGAAGTCCCTGCCGGGGAGAACACGGCCCTTCAGATCAGGGTTGTCAGCTTGCACTCCGGTGTCGATAACGGCGACCGTGACGCCCTTGCCCGTGCTGATCTGCCACATCTGCTCGGCCTTCATGGCGTCCAAGAACCACTGCTGGCCACGCATTCCCTCGGCGTGTGCCGGCACAGCCGCCGCGCCTGTCAGGAGAAGGCCTAGTGCGACCGTTGCCACGGTCCTACGGCACCCGGATCGAGGCCTTCTGATGAGCATGCGTGTCCCTTCCCCTTCGCGGGCTGTCAGTCGGTGGCCGGGTGGGCCGAATCACGGCGGTCCTGCCTCTTCCGCTCATCCTCGGTCTGGCGCTCTTGCGGTGCGGAGCTACCGACTCGTGGCGATGTCCTGGTCGTGGGGACGCCACCAGAGACTCCTCCCCTCGTGGGAGCACCGGAGGCCACGGTCCTCTCGTTGTTGCCGGGTCCAGTCGCACGAGAGGGCGTCCGGGCAGCGGTCTGCGGGGCGCCACCCACGACTCGCCCTGCGGGGAAGCTGGCGCGACTACCCACGGCGCCCATCGGGCGGCCGGCCGGCTGTGCTGAAGGTCCACTGCCGGCTGCGGCCGTACGCCCCACTGCGCCACGCGGCGGCGTCCTCGCTTCTGGTGCGCCCACCACCGCTCCACGCGGGATGGCTCCTGCCGGCCTGTCGATCGGCGAGGCGGTGGGGCGTCCACCGACGATGCCGGGGCTAGTCGGCGCTCGGCCGATGTTCGAGTTCGACGTGGATGGGACTTGCCCAGGGGTGCTCGGCGTTCGTGAGGTGGCTCCGGGGCCCGTTGGCATCCCAAGACCGCCGGCGCGAGGCACACTGCCGGTTCCCGGCCCCGTCAAGGGTGGGAAGGGTCCTACTCCCCTAATCTGCCCGGACGGCATCGCTGTGCCACCGGGAAACGCGGGCGGGACGAGCATCTGCGGGCGTACCGGGCCGACGTTCCCTCGCTGAACGCCCGGCGTGCCGGCAGGTGCGCGTGACCCGTCCGGCAGGGTGCCCACGGAATCGACATGGGTGCGGACAGGGGCCTCTGGCTTGGCCGGCCCGGGGATTGCCGGATCACCGAAGTGGTGCGGCGACGTCGCGAGGTGAGGGGTCGAGGACACGTTCGCGTGCGGGACGGTGTCTCGTGCGTGGGGCGTCGGCACCACTTCGGAAGGCGCGGAGTTCAGCGCCGTACGTACGGACGGATGGTCGCCGTTGCCACCGCCTACAGGCCCTACGCCGGTCGCCTCGCCGACCATCAGGGCTCCCGGGGGTGCGATGGCTTTAGGGGGTGGTGGGAATTTGGGGCGTTGGAGGGTGTTCATCTGGGTGGCGGACAGGTCGTAGGAC
>NZ_BMVF01000049.1 GCF_014650575.1 Streptomyces naganishii JCM 4654 | reverse complement strand
CAACCGGCGAGCGAACACCCCCGACGCCCGCACCGCGACCTGATCCTCACCCCCCGAACCAGCCAGCACACCCGCCAACCGGCCCAGCACACGCCCATCCACCGCACCATCACCCAGCGGCAGATCCACCAGACCACCCCAACGCCCGGGATACTCCAGCGCCGCCACCCGACCCAGACCCCACACACCGGCCTGCGCCACACCACCCAACCGGTCCGCACGCCCCGTCGACACCGCACCCCGCGTCACACACCACAACGGCACGTCGACACCGGCATCACCCAACGCCTGCACCAACACCGCCGAGTCGACAGGCGCGTTGGACTCCCGCACAGCGGGGAGCAGGGACAGAACACCGGTGAGGGCTCCACCCTCGGGCACGGCTGCTGCCGTACGCAGCAGGGCGGCTACGTCCTCACGCTCCAGAGCCGGCGCCAGGGGCAGGATCCGTACGTCAACGCCGCGAGCGGACAGCATGCCGGTCACAGCGGTGGCCAGACCGTCGTCCTGGGCCTCGGCCGGCACAACTACCAACCACGTCCCCGACAGCACCCCGGCCGCCCGCTCCGTCACCGGCCGCCACACCACCCGGTAACGCCAGCCGTCGACCACCGACTGCTCCAGCCGCTGCCGACGCCACGCCGACAACGCCGGAACCACAGCACTCATCGGCTGCTCAGCACCGACCTCCAACTCCGCCGCCAGCGAAGCCAGATCCCCCCGCTCCACCGCCTCCCAGAAACGGGCATCAACGGAATCCGAACCAACACCCACCCCGCCAACACCCAACACCGGCGCAGACGGAATCTCCAGCCAGTAACGCTCCCGCTGGAAGGCATACGTCGGCAGGTCCACCCGCCGCGCACCAGTCCCCGCGAAGTACGCCTGCCAGTCGATGCCGATGCCCCTGACGTGGGCGTGCGCGATCGCCGTAGTGAGTGCCTCCGCCTCAGGACGCGCCTTCCGCAGCGCGGGCACGAAGGCGTGGTCGTCCCCGGTGACACACTCCTGCGCCATGGCCGACAGCACGCCGTCCGGACCGAGCTCCACGAACGTCGTGACGCCCTCGGCCTCCAGCACCCGCACACCATCCAGGAACCGCACGGCCTGACGCACATGCCGCACCCAGAAGTCAGCCGTACCGACCTCCTCTACCGACACCACACCGCCGGTGAGGTTGGAGACGACCGGGATGCGCGGAGCCTCGTAGGACAGCTCCTCGGCCACCTCCCGGAACGCCTCCAACATCCCGTCCATGTGCGGCGAGTGGAAGGCATGGCTCACCGTAAGACGCCGAGTCTTCCGCCCCTGCCCCTCGAAAACGGCAGCGATCCCCAGTACGGCGTCCTCGTCACCGGCGACCACAACCGAAGCCGGCCCGTTGACCGCCGCGATACTCACCGCATCCGTCAGATACGGGACGACCTCCTCCTCAGCGGCCTGCACGGCCACCATCGCCCCACCGCCCGGGAGTTCCTGCATCAGCCGGCCGCGCGCCGCGACCAGCGTGCACGCGTCCTCCAGCGAGAGCACACCCGCACAATGCGCGGCCGCCAGCTCACCGATGGAGTGCCCGGACAGGAAGTCGGGGCGTACACCCCACGACTCCAACAGCCGGAACAGCGCCACCTCGATGGCGAAGAGGGCCGGCTGAGTGTAGGCCGTCTGGTCGAGCGGCTCGGGGTCTTCCCCGAAGACCGTTTCACGCAGTGGCAGTTCGAACTGGTCGAAGACCTCGTCCAGGGCTCGGGCGAACACCGGGTACTCGTCGTACAGTTCGCGGCCCATGCCCAGCCGCTGGCTGCCCTGCCCCGTGAACAGGAACGCCAGCTTGCCGCCGACCGGAGTACCGGTGACCGTCCCGGCCGGCGCCTCGCCACTCGCCAGGGCGCCCAGCTGACGTACGAAGTCCTCGCGGTCACCCGCGACGAGCACCGCCCGCTCCTCCAGGGCGGCACGGCCCACGGCCAGCGAGTAACCCACCGAGGCTGGGGCGGCCGCCCCCTCCTCGGACATCAGCACCGCCCGCAGGCGTGCCGCCTGGTCACGCAGGGCGTCCGTGCTCTTGGCAGACAGCGCCCACGGCACCACCGAACGCGCACTGTTCGGCGAGGCCGGAAGCGGTTGGGTCTCCACGACCACCGGGGCCTGCTCGATGATGGTGTGGGCGTTGGTGCCGCTGATCCCGAAGGACGACACACCAGCCCGGCGCGGGCGGCCGCCGGTCTCCGGCCACTGCCGGGACTCGGTGAGCAACTCCACCGCACCGGCGGACCAGTCCACGTGCGGCGACGGCTCGTCGACGTGCAAGGTCTGCGGCAGCACACCATGCCGCATCGCCATCACCATCTTGATGATGCCCGCGACGCCCGCGGCGGCCTGCGTGTGGCCGATGTTCGACTTCACCGAACCGAGCCACAGAGGCCGGTCCTCATCGCGCTCCTGCCCGTACGTGGCGATGAGCGCCTGGGCCTCGATCGGGTCGCCCAGCGTCGTACCCGTACCGTGCGCCTCCACGACATCCACCTCGGACGCCGAGAGCTGGGCACTGGCAAGAGCCTGGCGGATGACGCGTTGCTGGGAGGGCCCGTTGGGGGCGGTCAGCCCGTTGCTGGCA
>NZ_BMVF01000048.1 GCF_014650575.1 Streptomyces naganishii JCM 4654 | reverse complement strand
GCAGCCCTTGCCCACGTCCCCGTACCCGCACACCACGGCCGTCTTGCCGCCGATCAGCACATCGGTGGCCCGGTTGATCCCGTCCACCAGCGAATGCCGGCACCCGTACTTGTTGTCGAACTTCGACTTCGTCACCGAGTCGTTCACATTGATCGCCGGGAACAACAGCGTCCCGTCCCGCTGCATCTCGTACAGACGGTGGACACCGGTGGTGGTCTCCTCCGTCACACCACGGATCTCGGAGGCGACGGCGGTCCAGTCGAGGGTGCTCGACTCCAGCAGGGCCCGTACGACAGCCAGTTCCTCGCTGCTCGCGGCGGGCAGCTCGCCCGTCTTCGCGTACGCGACGCCCTGGTGCACCAGGAGGGTGGCGTCACCGCCGTCGTCCAGGATCGTGTTCGGGCCGCCGGTGGGGCTGTCCGGCCAGGTCAGCGCCTGCTCGGTGCACCACCAGTACTCCTCCAGGGTCTCGCCCTTCCAGGCGAAGACCGGGATGCCCGCGGCGGCCACGGCGGCGGCCGCGTGGTCCTGCGTGGAGTAGATGTTGCAGGACGCCCAGCGGACCTTCGCCCCCAGCGCGACCAGGGTCTCGATCAGGACGGCCGTCTGCACGGTCATGTGCAGGGAGCCGGTGATCCGCGCGCCCTTGAGCGGCCGGCGCTCGGCGTACTCCTCGCGGATCGCCATCAGGCCCGGCATCTCGTGCTCGGCGAGGCTGATCTCCTTGCGGCCGAACTCGGCCAGGGAAAGGTCGGCGACCTTGAAATCCGCGAACTCAGCTGACACGGAGACTCCTTGAACTCATGACGTCGCGGTGGATGTCCAGGGCCGCGGTGGACTTGTTGAGGGTGATGTAGTGCAGGCCGGGCGCGCCCTCGGCGAGCAGGCGCTCGGCCATGCGGGTCGCGTGCTCGACCCCGACGCGGTGCCCGGCCGCCGCGTCCCCGCGCACCGCCTCCAGGCGGTGGGCGAGGTCCTCGGGGAAGGCCGCGTCGCTCAGCTCGGCGAAACGGCGGATCTGCCGTACGTCGGTCGCGGGCATGATCTCCGGGATGATCGGGACGTCGCAGCCGGCCGCGGTCACCCGGTCCCGCAGCCGCAGGTAGTCCTCCACGTCGAAGAACATCTGCGTGATCGCGTAGTCCGCGCCCGCCCGGCACTTGGCCACGAAGTGCGAGATGTCGGACCGCCAGTCGGCCGAACGCGGGTGCCTCTCCGGGAAGGCGGCCACCCCGATGGTGAAGTCGCCGAGTGAACGCACCAGTTCGACCAGCTGGTAGGCGTGCGTGAAGCCGTCCGGGTGCGGCACCCATGGGCCCTTGGGGTCGCCCGGCGGGTCGCCGCGCAGGGCGAGCACGTCCCGGATGCCGGCGTCGGCGTAGGCGCCGATGATGTGCCGCAGCTCGGCCACCGAGTGGCCCACCGCCGTCAGATGGGCCACCGGGCGCAGCGTGGTCTCCCGGGCGATGCGCCGGGTCACCTCGACGGTACGGTCCCGTGAGGAGCCCCCGGCGCCGTAGGTGACCGACACGAAGTCCGGGCGCAGCGACTCGACCCGGCGGACGGTGTCCCACAGGGTGCGCTCCCCGGCCGGGGTCTTCGGGGGGAAGAACTCGAAGGAGAAGGTCGTCACCGCTCGCCTCCCGCGTTGAAGTAGCTCGCCTCGGGGTGGTGCACGACGATGGCGTCCGTGGACTGCTCGGGGTGCAGCTGGAACTCCTCGGACAGGTGGACTCCGATGCGCTCCGGCCGCAGCAGCTCGGCGATCTTCGCCCGGTCCTCCAGGTTCGGGCAGGCCGGATAGCCCAGGGAGTAGCGGCACCCCTGGTAGGCGGTGCGGAACATGCCGTCCAGCGTGTCCGGGTCGCCGCCCGCGATCCGGAGCTCGGCGCGCACGCGGGCGTGCCAGTACTCGGCCAGCGCCTCGGCCAACTGCACGGACAGTCCGTGCAGTTCGAGGTAGTCGCGGTAGGAGTGCGACTCGAACAGCTTCGCCGTGGCCTCGCCGATCCGCGAGCCGACGGTGACGACCTGGAAGCCCACCACGTCCGTCTCGCCCGACTCCTCGGGCCGGAAGAAGTCGGCCAGGCACAGCCGGCGGCCGCGGCGCTGGCGCGGGAGGGTGAACCGGGTGCGCTCGTTGCCCTGTTCGTCGAGGATGATCAGGTCGTCGTTCTTGGAGACGCACGGGAAGTAGCCGTGGACGACCGCGGCCTCCAGCAGGTTCTCCGTCTGGAGCCGGTCGAGCAGGCCGCGCAGCCTGGGCCGGCCCTCGGTCTCCACCAGCTCCTCGTAGGTGGGCCCGGCGCCGGTGCGGGCCTGCTTCAGGCCCCACTGGCCCTTGAACAGGGCGCCCTCGTCCAGCCAGGAGGCGTACTCCTTGAGCTGGATGCCCTTGATCACGCGGGTGCCCCAGAAGGGCGGGGTGGGGATGGGGTTGTCGGTGGCGACGTCGGAGCGGACGTGGCCCTCCTCCGGGCGGTCCTCGATCTCGACGGTGGCGGCGCGGACGCGGCGGGGCCGCAGTTCGGGCAGCTTGGCGCCCGGCACGCCGCGCTTGACGCCGATGAGGGCGTCCATCAGACGCAGGCCCTCGAAGGCGTCACGGGCGTAGCGGACCTCGCCCTGGTAGATCTCGTGCAGGTCCTGCTCCACATACGCCCGGGTCAGCGCGGCGCCGCCGAGGATGACCGGGTAAGTGGCGGCCAGACCACGGGCGTTGAGCTCCTCCAGGTTCTCCTTCATGATCACCGTGGACTTGACCAGCAGGCCCGACATGCCGATGACGTCGGCCCTGTGCTCGTCGGCGGCCTCCAGGATCGCCGAGACCGGCTGCTTGATGCCCAGGTTGACCACGTTGTAGCCGTTGTTGGACAAGATGATGTCGACCAGGTTCTTGCCGATGTCGTGGACATCGCCCCGCACCGTGGCGAGCACGATCGTGCCCTTGCCGGCCTCGTCGGTCTTCTCCATG
>NZ_BMVF01000047.1 GCF_014650575.1 Streptomyces naganishii JCM 4654 | reverse complement strand
CATGACCTTCTTTCCTCGTACAGGCCATCCACTTGGGTGGAGCGACTTCGTGTCGCACTGACGCGTCTCCCGTCGGTGTCGCCCGGCGGGCGGGCCGGTCCGGCCGCCGCGGCTCGGTGTCCTCCGCTGGGCCGCCCAGCCGCCACAGGGCCACTGTCACCGGAAGCAGGCCGGCGCCCTGCACCAGGCACAGCGTGCCGGCCGTCAGGTGGTCGCCGAGCGCGCCGAAGAGGAGCGAGGCCAGGGGAAAGGTCGCGCCGAGCAGCGCCTGCATCACCGCGAAGAAGCCCGGCTTGTCCTCGGCGGGCACCTGTCGCTGGAACAACGCCACGAACCGGACCCCGATGACGCCGACGCACCAGCCGACGACGAGGAGCGAGCCGACCGCAACGAGGTGTCCGGGGCACAGGCCGGGCAGCGCGAGCGCGGCCGCCATGGCGGCCAGGCACCCGCTGCCCACAGTGACGGGACGTCCTGGTACGCGACCGCCGGTGAACGATCCGACGAGCGTGCCGGCGCCGAGCGCGGCTTCCAGCAGCGCGGCGGTCGAGCCGGCCGAGTGCAGGGTGCCTCGTGTGTAGAGCGGCATGACGACGTAGACGGCGGTGGTGAAGACATTGGCCGCGGTGAAGCAGAGCAGCACGCGGCGGACGAAGGGCAGGCCGGCCAACAGGCGGCGCAGACTTCCTGTCCCGGGCGTGACCTCGCCCGCCGGACCGTTGCCCGCCGCGGCGCGGGGGAAGCGGGCCGAGACGATGAGCAGGGCCGCAGACAGGTAGGCGCCGGCGCATCCGGCCACCACGCCCGCCAGTCCGCCGGCGTCCACCACCAGTGGGCCCAGCAGTCCGCCCGCGAGCCCGGCCAGCGACTGGGTGGACAGTTCGAACGCGGTGGCCGCCTCGATGTCGGCGTCCTCGACCAGCTCCGGCACCGAGGTCGTCAGACAGGGGTCGAAGACCGCCTGGCAGATCGCCAGTGCCAGGCCGGCCGCGTAGAGCGCGATCACGGGCAGGGCGGTCGTGCGGGCCCACACCGCCGTGGCCGCGCTGAGGACGCCCGCAACGGCGGTCGCCGTGGCCAGTACCGTGCGGTGGGCGTGGCGCGCGACGAGGCGCGCCACGACGGGAGCCAGCACGATCGCCGGCAGGCTGCTCACCATCAGGAACAGGCCGGAGTCCAGGCCTCGGTGATCGCCGCCCGCGACGCCGACCAGCCACCAGACGGCGCCGACCTGGAACATCCTGGACGCGGCCTGGCCGAGGGCCTGACCGGCCCAGACCCTGCCGAACGACGGGTTGCGCAGCACCAGGGGCAGACGCCGGGCGCGCACGGCGAGGTCGCTCATGAGTGGGGCCGTTCGTCGACTACACGGATCAGCTTGCCGGAGCGGGCATTGACGGCGAGGTCGTGGTGCCTGACCCACTCCACGGCCGGCGGATTGACGTGTCCGGCCGCTGTTGCGCTCGCGTAGAGCGGGCGCTGCTCGAGCAGCGCCGTCACGATGGACTCGCCCAACGACGCGTCCACGTCGGCCGGTTCGCCCGTTGCCAGCCGCAGCAGCAGGCCGTCCCGGCCGTCCTGGCGGCGCACCACGAGTTGCAGTCCGCTCACCTGCCCGGCCGCGTCGGCGGCCGTGACGATGTCGTGCACGTCCTGGGTGTGCAGCGAGACGGGGCCGACCCGCACCCCTTCCTCGGCCCGGCCGAGGATGCGGAACACACCCGCCTCCCGGTCCACCCATTCGGCCCGGTCTCCGGCCGGGTAGCGCAGGATGGGCATCAGCCGTCTGCGCAGGTCGGTCACGACCAGCCGTCCTGGTACGCCGTCGGCCTGGACCGGCAGGCGGGCGTCCTCGTCGAGGATCTCCACCACCGTGTGGGGTGTGAACGCGCGGTGCACTCTGGGGTCGGCGCCGGGTACCGCCTCGCCGAGGAGTCCGGCGTCCACGCTCGCATACCCCAGGGAGTGTGCCTGGGCCTTGGGAAACGCCGCCCGCAGAAGGGGCAGTTGGTCTCCGAACAGGCACTCTCCGCCGAAGAAGAGCAGTTCCACGTCCGGAAGGGTGCGACCGGCGGAGGCGAGCCGCTCGGCCAGCGAGCACAGTGTGGTCGGTGTGCCGGCGACGACCTGAGCCCGGAACTGCTCCAGGGTGGCCGCGGTGGATTGCCAGGGCGCCGCTCCGCCGATGGGCAGCCTCACATTCGCCACCGGAGAACGGTGCAGTGAATCGAGAACGAAACTGAAACTGGCGTAAAGGTCACCCGCGTAGAACAGGTCGGCCACCCGGTGACCCGGCCGCAGCCCGGCGGTGACGAGTCCGGCGCCGAACGCCGCGGTGAATTCCCGCCATTCCGTGCGGGTGTAGTACGAGAATTTCGGGGCCCCCGTGGTGCCGCCGCTGCGAAAGACGACGGCTTCGTCCAGCGGTGCGGTCAGCAGCGTGTTTCCATGGGGTGCGTTGGCCCGCCAGAAATCCCTCTGCGGCACCACGGGAAGGTCCGTGAGATGGGCCACGTGAGGGGGGAGATGAGAGTAGAGCTGCTGGTAGAAGGGCGAGTTGAGACGCGCGAAGCGTATGAGCTCCGCGAGAGGTTGAACGGGCATCAATTCCTGCTCGAAGGACCGGTTTGGCTGAACCCGCCCCAAGGGGGCCGACATGGATCAGCGGAAATATTTCTACGGAAGTGGTTCATTCCGAAACAATGGAGAACCTGTCACTGTCGGGCTGTCCGGCGGGGCACTGGGAACATGGCCGGCGCCTCGAAGTATCAATGCATCTCACCATTCGAAACGCCCTTGCGTCAACTCGCCATTGGCGCTGGACTTCGCCGCGCCGCGAACGGACGGGGTTACGAGGTGTTCGGTTCCCTCCGATGAAGAGACGGCCACCACATGTGGCAGGCAGTCCATAAGGAAAGCTTGAGCATGCCAGAAACCACATTTATGGACCCGCAGCGCCGGGTCCGGTGGCCTCCCTCAACGGCACGCAGGCACACAGCGTCGCTGCCGTCCCGGTCGTCCCGACACGGCACCTGTGTCTGATCTGATGTTCGGCGACCTGCGGGCAGGCCGCCACCGACGCTCGCTGAGCCGTTGCGGAGGGCGGCAGTGCCACTGGTGTGACGTTTTCAAGCCCAACACGGCGCAGGACGGGCGCCGAACAACCACTGAGCTTCTTCGAGTTGGCCACCGATCGGGTGATGGGCCGTGAAGCACAACGAGCGAGGCCAGGCCCCGGGCTGTTGATCGAGGTGTCTGACGTCTCAATCACGTTGCTCGGGGACCTCGTTGGTCGTCCATCCTGCCAACACCCGACCTTCCGCATGCACTCGTGGAGTGAGTCTCAATGATGGTGTCAAGCCGATTGGGTGGCTGGCGGGGTGGGCGTGAAGTG
>NZ_BMVF01000046.1 GCF_014650575.1 Streptomyces naganishii JCM 4654 | reverse complement strand
GGACGGCAAGAAGATCATCGTGCTGTCCGAGGGCCGGCTGCTGAACCTGGGCAACGCCACCGGCCATCCCTCGTTCGTGATGTCGAACTCGTTCGCGGACCAGACGCTGGCGCAGATCGAGCTGTTCACCAAGCCCGACGCCTACCCGACGGGCGTGTACGTGCTGCCCAAGCACCTGGACGAGAAGGTCGCCCGCCTCCACCTGGACGCCCTCGGCGTCAAGCTGACCCGGCTGCGCCCCGAGCAGGCGGCGTACATCGGCGTCGACGTCGACGGACCGTACAAGTCCGACCACTACCGCTACTGACCGGCGGCGAGCCGCACCCCGCGTCTCGCCCAGGTCCTCAGAGGCAGGCCCCCGCACCCCCGTGCCGGGGGCCTGCCCCTTTCACCGACGTCCGACCCGGCCGGCCGAGCCGAACCTCAGAACCCAGGACCCCCATGCCCCGCGGCCGCTATTCGCTCCACGATCCGCACGATCACACCCCCTTCGCCGACGAACACTTCCAGTGCGCCCCCGGCCCTTCCGGCTGGCGCTACGTCTCCCAGCTGACCACCCCCTCGGGCGACCACCGCGGCTCCGTCGACCTCGCCCTCGACGAACTCGGCCGCCCCATCCGCCTCGAACTGCACACCGGTAGCTGGCAGGTGCGCGGCGCCGCCCTCGACGGCGTCACCTGGGTCCGCACCGACCCCACCGGCACTCATGCCACCGAAGGCAATGTGCGCGCCCACGCCTTCACCGGCACGTCCCCCGCGTTCCTCGTCGCCACGGCACGTCTCCTGCGCCTCACCCCCTCCTCGGCCGCAACCCGCGTACGCCTCGTCTCCTTCACCGAACCGGTCCTCGCCCCACGTACCGTGGACCAGTCCTGGGCCCTAGTGGAAAGAGAAGCACACGCCACTGACAACGGCCCTCTGATCGTGGAGGAATACCAGGTCACAGCCCTGGACACCGGCGAACAGCACACCGTGCACCTCGCCGGGGACGTGGTCCTCGCCGCCCCGGGCATCGAACTCGAGGACCTCCAGTCACCGCCGTCGGTCTTCGCCCCCTGAACCGCCCCGGAAACCCGAACGAGCCACCGGCCGGCGCCCGCGCTACGCAGGCGGCACGAACCCGGTGGCCGGACCGGCAGGCCCGGCGGGACGGGCAGGCCCGGGGGGACGGGCAGGCCCGGGGGAATCGGCCGGCCTGGGGGGCTCAGCGGGCCGTTCGGCCGGCCCGGTGTCCTGCGGAGCCGTGACCGGCGGGCTCCACGACGACTGCGGGGCGGAAGGGGCCAGGGCAGCCTGAGGGGCGGCGAAGGAAGTCTGCGGGGCGAAGGGCGTCTGCCGCGCGGGCGTCACCTGCGCAGCCTCCCCCTGGCCGCCCCCCTTTCCGCTCCCACTCCCGAACGTCCGCCGGGCCTCACGCGTCTGCCGCTCGTGCAGCACGGCCGCCAGATACATCGGCGGCGGCACCTCGGACGGCACCGGAGCCCCCGTACGAGCCGCCACATCGGCCGCCAGCCGCTGCGCCACGCCCCAGCCCACCTGCGGATCCATCTGCTGCATCCGCGTCAGGTACTGCCGGACGGCCAGCCACAGCCCGTCCGGCACCGCCGACAGGTCGAGCGCCGAGAAGCGCCCGGCCAGCCAAGGAGGCGGCGGGGGTACGAAGGTCACCCGCCCGGCCGGAATCCGCTCCCGCACGACGAGCGTGCCCGCGAACACGTCACCCAGCCGCCGCCCCCGCGCCGACACCAGGGACGCGATGCAGGCGACGACCCCGAACGTCATCAGGATCTCGACCACGCCCAGCGCACCGCGCACCAGCGCGTGCCGGAACCGGATCGGCCCGCCGTCGTCCCGCACCACGCGCAGCCCGCACGCCAGCTTGCCCAGCGACCGGCCGTGGCTCAGCGTCTCGACCGCGATCGGTCCCCCCACCAGCACCAGCAGGAAGCTCGCGATCGACAGCGCGATCTGCGCGGCATCGTCGAGGGATGCCGTCCCCGCCACCACGGCCACGCTGACGGCGACGTACACGGCGATCGCCACCGCGAGGTCGAGCAGCACGGCCAACGCCCTGCTGGGCAGCCTCGCCGGGCGCAACTCCAGCGCCACCGCCTCGCCCGTCACCAGCTCGCTCACGCCCCGCCGTCCTTCCCCTGGCCTGCCCCGAGAACGGCCAGTCTGCCAAGCTGAGCACGACCGCGCCGTAGTACGACAACCTGACACATCCGCCGGGCAGCCGGACAACCAGCCGAGGAGCAGGCAGACACGATGGACCTCGACGTCTTCGTCTCCGCCCACCGAGCCGAGTGGGACCGCCTCGACGCCCTGCTCCGCCGCCGGCGCCGCCTCACCGGCGCTGAGACCGACGAACTGGTCTTCCTCTACCAGCGCACGGCCACGCACCTCTCCCTGATCCAGTCCAGCGCCCCCGACCCCCAGCTCACCGGCCGGCTCAGCCAGCTCGTGGCACGCGCCCGCAGCGCCGTCACCGGAACGCGCCGCGCCTCATGGCGCGACGTCACCCGCTTCCTGCTGGAGGGCTTCCCGGCGGCGGTCTACCGCTCACGCCACTGGTGGGTGCCGACGGCGCTCGTCTCCACCGTCGTCGCCGTCCTCCTGGGCTGGTGGATCGGCACGCATCCCGAGGTGCAGGCGACGATCGCCGCGCCCGGCGAACTGCGGCAGCTCACCCGTCCCGGCGGCGAGTACGAGACCTACTACTCCAGCCATCCCGCGGCCGCCTTCGCGGCCCAGGTATGGACGAACAACGCCCAGGCCACCGCCATGTGCCTGGTCCTGGGCGTCTTCCTCGGACTGCCGGTCCTCTGGATCCTCTTCCAGAACATGCTCAACCTCGGCGTCGGCATAGGGCTGATGTCCTCGGCCGGCCGGCTGGACACGTTCCTCGGCCTGGTCCTCCCGCACGGCCTGCTCGAACTGACCGCGGTCTTCGTCGCCGCCGGCACGGGCCTGCGTCTCGGCTGGACCGTCATAGACCCCGGTCCGCGCACCCGCCGCACGGCACTCGCCGAGGAAGGCCGGTCGGCCGTGGGGATGGCGATCGGCCTTGCCCTGGTCCTCTTCGTGTCCGGGGCGATCGAGGGCTTCGTGACCCCGTCGGGCCTGCCCACCTGGGCCCGCATCGGCATCGGCGTCCTCGCCGAGGGGTCCTTCCTCGCCTACGTGTACGTCCTCGGCGGTCGCGCCGCGCGCGCCGGCGAGACCGGTGACCTTGAGGCAACCGAGCGCAGCGCCAGCGTGCCGATGGCCGCCTGATGTGCGTCGGCGCCTTCTGAGCTGCTAGTCTCCTCTTCGCCCCACCGGAGCCGTTGACACGGACCGGGCGGGGAGGTAGATTCGAACAGTTGCCTGGAGATGGGTTACGACCCAGCCGGCAGCCAGTGAGCATCTGTCTGCTTCTTAAAAAAGGTCGATCGCATCGACTCCAAGAAGCCATCCCGATGAAATCGGAAAGCGAAGGCCGATCAGACCGGCTCGAAGCTTCTGATAAAGTCGGATCCGCCGGAAAGGGAACCGCGAGAGCGGAAACCTGGAAAGCGCCGAGGAAATCGGATCGGAAAAAGATCTGATAGAGTCGGAAACACCGAAGGGAAGCGCCCGGAGGAAAGCCCGAGAGGGTGAGTACGAAGGAAGCGTCCGTTCCTTGAGAACTCAACAGCGTGCCAAAAGTCAACGCCAGATATGTTGATACCCCGTCTCCGGCCGATACGGCTGGGGCGAGGTTCCTTTGAAAAAACACAGCGAGGACGCTGTGAACCACTGGACTATTCCTCCGGTGGTTCCGCTCTCGTGTGTGTTGCACCGGCTGAATTTATTTCTGGCCGAGTACACATTCACGGAGAGTTTGATCCTGGCTCA
>NZ_BMVF01000045.1 GCF_014650575.1 Streptomyces naganishii JCM 4654 | reverse complement strand
CCGGCACCGCGCCGACGCCAAGTCGGCGCTGATCACGCTGGTCGAGCACGCCCTCATGGCCCGCCTGAGATAACACCCCGGACACATTTCACATAGCACCCAAGTCGGCAATGCCCTACGGCAGTTGTCGTAGATGCACCGGAGCCGGCTGTGTCCTTTGACACGGCCGGCCCCGGCGTTCATAACGTTTCGGCAGAGGAATCGGGTGGTATGGCCACGCGTCGCGCACATTCGGTGCCGCTGCGCGCACGACCACCCCGCCTTTTGACGCCCCTCGCTCTTTTTGACCGTTTTATCTGGGGCTTACATCACTCGGATTCATCGCTTCCGAGTGTTTGGAAGAGCGCATGTTGACGTGCTGGAATGCCTGAACTGCCCAGTAGTCAAAGACGTACTCATCAGTCGGGGCGTACTGGGCTCTGAGAAACTGCGGCACAACGTAGGTGCCGACCGCCGAGAGGTTGTTGGTCGAGTGAGGCGAAGCAAGAACGGCCCCGAGCCGTCGGCCCGGGGTAACTTCACCCCGCCGCCGCGCGGAGCGGCGCCCGCACATGTGCCCGGGTCGGAACCGACGGCCGCTCCCGCCCCGAGCGGCGGCCGTTTCTCTCCGCGCAACTGGCGGGTGCCGACCAGGCTGAACGCGATCCTGCTCATACCCGTGCTGGTCGGCCTCGTGATGGGCGGCTTCCAGGTCAAGAGCTCGATCGACACCTGGCAGGACGCCCAGGACGCGGAGAACACCGCCCGCCTGGTGCGGGCCTCCCTGACCTACGCCGACGCCCTCTACAACGAGCGTGACGTCACGGCCGCCCCCCTGCTCCAGGGCAAGGGCCAGAACGACCCGACCGTCACCGCGGCCCGCAACGGCACCGACAAGGCCGCCGCCGCCTTCGACGAGGCGGCCAAGAGCATGCCGAACAAGCCGGGCCTTGACCGCCGGCTGAAGCTGTTCCGCGAGACCGAGCCCGAGCTCCAGGCCCTGCGCGCCGCCGCCTACACCCCCAAGCTGACGGGCGTGCAGACCGAGGAGGGCTACGTCAAGGTCGCCCACCCGCTGATGGAGTTCGCCAACGAGCTCGGCCTGGGCACCGGCAACATCACCTCCTACGGCCGCACCGTCTACGCGATGTCGCTGACCAAGGCCGCGCTGTCGCTGGAGCGGTCCATCGGCATGCACATCCTGGTCAAGCCCGGCCCCGACGCCGGCAACCTGGCCAGTCAGCGGGTCGCGCTGTCCTCGTACGCCTACCTGGAGGGCATCGCCGCCGAGGAGTACCTCGGCGGCGGCACCCAGGCCGACGCGGACCGGCTGGACGCGGAGAAGAAGGACATCCAGGCCCAGGCCGCGGGGATGGTCCAGCAGGCCAAGGCCAAGGACCCCAACTACGTGGCCCCGCCGTCGGACCCCACCAAGATGGTGAGCGCCCTGGCGACCCTGAAGGGCACGGACCCGGCCTACCGCGCCGCGCTCGCCGAGAAGGGCATCACCGCGCAGAACTGGTGGGCGGTCAACACCCTCAAGTTCAACGCCTACCGCTCCATCGAGTCGGACATGGCCGACAAGGCGGTGAACGAGGCGTCCGGCATCGCCGACGACGCCAAGCAGTCGGCGATCATCACCGGCGCCGTCGTCCTGATCGCCCTGCTCGCCGCGTTCATCCTGGCCGGCCTCGTGGCCCGCCAGATGAGCCGCTCGATGCGGCGGCTGCGCAACGCCGCCTTCGGCATCGCCGAGCAGCGTCTGCCGATGCTGGTCGACCAGCTCTCGCGCACCGACCCCGGCCGGGTCGACACCCGGGTCGCGCCGATCCCGATCACCTCGACCGACGAGATCGGCGAAGTCGCCCGCGCCTTCGACCAGGTCCACCGCGAGGCCGTCCGGCTCGCCGCCGAGCAGGCCCTGCTGCGGGGCAACATCAACGCGATCTTCACCAACCTCTCGCGCCGCAACCAGTCGCTGATCGAGGGCCAGCTGACCCTGATCACCGACCTGGAGAACAACGAGGCAGACCCCGACCAGCTGGAGAACCTCTTCCGCCTGGACCACCTCGCGACCCGTATGCGCCGCAACGGCGAGAACCTCCTGGTCCTCGCCGGCGAGGAGCCCGGCCGCCGCTGGGACCAGCCGGTCCCGCTGGTCGACGTGCTGCGCGCCGCCTCCTCCGAGGTGGAGCAGTACGAGCGCATCGAGCTGTCCGGCGTCCCCGAGGCCGAGATCCACGGCCGCGCGGTCACCGACCTCGTGCACCTGCTGGCCGAGCTCCTGGAGAACGCCACCACGTTCTCCTCCCCGCAGACCAAGGTCCGCGTCACCGCGACCCGCCTGCCCGACGGCCGGGTCATGGTCGAGATCCACGACAAGGGCATCGGCCTGACCGCCGAGGACTTCGCGGACATCAACCACAAGCTGGCCAACCCGCCCACCGTGGACGTGGCGATCTCCCAGCGCATGGGCCTGTTCGTGGTCGGCCGCCTCGCCGACCGGCACGGCATCCGCGTCCAGCTGCGCCCCTCGGGCGAGCAGGCCGGCACCACCTCGCTGGTCATGCTGCCGGACGCGATCACCCACGGCGGCGGCGGCGAACAGGCGCTGGACCGCGACGAGTTCACGGTCTCCCAGATCATCCCGGAGCAGGAGTTCCGGGGCGAGGACTTCGGCTCGCAGCAGCAGCCGCCGCTGCGCACCGCCGCCGAGCTGGGCTTCGACGACAGCCGCTACGAGGTTCCCGACGACATCCGGGAGCTGGACCCGGTCGGCCGCTCGCTGATGCGCGAGGAGCGCCGGGCCGCCCTGGAGGCGCAGTCCCACCAGCAGCCCGGCCAGGAGAACGCGCAGGCCACCGGATACGGCGACGAGTCCACCGGACAGCAGCAGGCGTACGACGCCGGCGAGACGGGCTTCGCGGAGCAGGGCGCGTCCTACGACCCGCAGACGGCGTACGACCGGCAGCAGCCCGGCTACGACGAGCAGGGCCGCCAGTCCTACGACGCGGCGTACTACGCCCCGGACGGCGGCCTGCCGCAGAACGGCGCGTACCCGGCGGGCGGCGGCTACCCCGACCCGGCGTACGCGGAGCCCGCCCGCGAGGAGCAGGCGCAGGCCCCCGCCGCGTCCGCCCAGACGTACTCCGGATTCCAGGAGCAGGGCTACCAGGACGACTGGCCGCAGCAGGACGCGTACCGGAACGGCTACCCGGACCAGTACGCTCCCGAGGCGGAATCCGCACAGGCCACTGACGTGAACGGCGGGGAAAGCGTAGGCTTCGACCGTCCGGAGCCGGCCCCCTCCGCGGGCCACCAGCTGACCGACGCCGGCCTGCCCCGCCGCGGACCCGTCGCGGGTGGCACGAACGGCGCACGGCACGTGAGCCAGGAAGCGCCGGCCCCCACTCCGGAGAGCAACGGCGAAAGCGGCTGGCGCTCGCAGAACGACGAGCGCTGGCAGCAGGCCTCGCAGCTTCGGAAGCCGAAGGCGGGCGGAGTGACCTCCTCCGGCCTTCCGCGGCGGGTGCCCAAGGCCAACCTGGTCGAAGGCACCGCGGCGGCGACCCCGCAGGGCGGCCCACAGGTCTCCCGCGCCCCCGAGGACGTCAGGGGCAGGCTGAGCAACCTGCGCCGGGGCGTCCAGCGGGGACGCAGCGCAGGAAGTGACAAGAACGGCCAGGGCTTCGGTCCTGACAGCACCTACAACCAGGAGCGTTAGTGTGAGCCCGATGAGCCAGGCGGCACAGAACCTGAACTGGTTGATCACCAACTTCGTGGACAACACCCCCGGGGTGTCCCACACGGTGGTGGTCTCCGCCGACGGACTCCTTCTGGCGATGTCCGAAGGCTTTCCCCGCGACCGCGCCGACCAGCTCGCGGCCGTCGCGTCCGGTCTGACCTCGCTGACCGCCGGTGCCTCGCGCATCTTCGAGGGCGGCAGCGTGAACCAGACGGTTGTGGAGATGGAGCGGGGATTCCTCTTCATCATGTCCATCTCCGACGGTTCGTCGCTCGCGGTTCTGGCACACCCGGAGGCGGACATCGGCCTCATTGGGTACGAGATGGCCCTTCTGGTGGACCGTGCGGGCACGGTCCTGACGCCGGATCTCCGCGCGGAGCTCCAGGGGAGCCTTCTCAACTAACAGGCAGACGGTGCGTTTTGGCGTCCCGGGGCCGTAAGGTTTCGGGACGCGGCTTCCACACGGTTGGGCGCCCGGCACAGTCGGAGGAGGAGAGAAAGTGGCAACACCCCCAGGCGGTTCCCATTCGGGCAACTGGTCGTACGGCCCTGCCCAGGGCCAAGGCCAGGGCGACGGTTCGGCGAACCGGTACGACTTCCCCTCCGCCCCGCACCACAGGCAGCCGTACGCGCCGCAGGGCCCCGGCCCTTCGCCGTACGACCAGCCGCCGGCGCCGCGCATCCAGCCGGTGCAGCCGCAGCGACGCACCCCTGAGCCGGCGCCCGCGGGGGCGTCGAACAACCCCCTGGTCCGCCCGTACGCCATGACGGGCGGCCGCACCAGGCCGCGGTACCAGCTCGCCATCGAGGCGCTGGTGCACACCACGGCGCAGCCGCACCAGATGCAGGGCCAGCTGCCCGAACATCAGCGGATCTGCAATCTGTGCCGCGAGATCAAGTCGGTGGCCGAGGTCTCGGCCCTGCTGACGATCCCTCTCGGCGTGGCCAGGATCCTCGTCGCCGACTTGGCGGAGGCGGGCCTGGTCGCCATCCATCAGCCCGGCGGCGACGAGAACGCCGGTGGCCAGCCAGACGTGACACTGCTCGAAAGGGTGCTCAGTGGACTTCGCAAGCTCTAGCGGCGGTCCTTCCCGCTCCACCACTTCCGCGAAGATCGTGGTGGCGGGCGGCTTCGGCGTGGGCAAGACCACGTTCGTC
>NZ_BMVF01000044.1 GCF_014650575.1 Streptomyces naganishii JCM 4654 | reverse complement strand
GTCCTCGGCGGCCTGGACGGCCACCATCGCTCCGCCGCCCGGGAGTTCCTGCATCAGCCGGCCACGCGCCGCCACCAGCGCGCACGCGTCCTCCAGCGACAGCACACCCGCGCAGTGCGCCGCCGCCAGCTCACCGATCGAGTGACCGGCCAGGAAGTCCGGCCGTACGCCCCACGACTCCAGGAGCCGGAACAGCGCCACCTCCACGGCGAACAGGGCCGGCTGCGTGTACGCCGTCTGGTCCAGAAGCGCACCCTGCGCACCCTCGTCACCGAACAGCACCTCGCGCAAAGGCAGTTCGAAGTGAGCCAGGATCTCGTCCAACGCCCCCGCGAACACCGGGTACGTCTCGTACAGCTCACGCCCCATTCCCGCGCGCTGGCTGCCCTGCCCGGAGAACAGGAACGCCACCTTGCCCTCGGTGGCGGTTCCGTGGACCTGCGTGCTCGTGGTCTCGCCGGCGGCGAGCGCGGTGAGTCCGGCCAGCAGTTCGTCGCGGTCGCCGGCGACCAGCACGGCCCTGCGGTCCAGCGCGGCCCGGGTGACGGCCTGCGAGTAGGCGACGTCGGCGAGGGTCGTCCCGGGCCGCGCCGCGAGGTGGGCGTGGAGCTGTCCGGCCTGGGCGCGCACCGCCGCCTCGTCCTTGCCCGAGAGGACGACGGGCACGTACCCGGCGGACCGGACGGGCTCGGCCTGGCCGGTCGGCTCGGCGGGCTCGGTGTGTTCCTCCAGGATGGTGTGCGCGTTGGTGCCGCTCATGCCGAACGACGACACGCCTATGCGGCGCGGGTGCTCGCCCCGCGACCATTCGCGCGCCTCGGCGAGCAGCGACACCTCGCCCGCCGACCAGTCCACGTGGGGGGTCGGCTCGGTCAGGTGCAGCGTCTTGGGCAGGACGCCGTGGCGCAGGGCCATGACCGACTTGATCACACCGGCGACGCCGGCGGCGGCCTGGGCGTGGCCGATGTTGGTCTTCAGCGAGCCCAGCCAGAGCGGCCGCCCGGCCGGGCGGTCCTTGCCGTAGGTGGCGATGAGGGCCTGGGCCTCGATCGGGTCGCCGAGAGCGGTGCCGGTGCCGTGCGCCTCGACGGCGTCGACCTCCTGCGGGGTGAGCCGGGCGTTGGCCAGCGCCTGGAGGATGACACGCTGCTGAGACGGGCCGTTGGGCGCGGTGAGGCCGTTGCTCGCGCCGTCCTGGTTGACGGCGGAGCCGCGGACCACGGCCAGCACCGGGTGGCCCCTGCGGCGTGCGTCGGAGAGCCGTTCGACGAGGAGGAGTCCGACTCCCTCGGCGAGGCAGAAGCCGTCGGCCTCCGTGGAGAAGGCCTTGCAGCGGCCGTCCATGGCCAGGCCGCGCTGCTTGCTGTAGTCGATGAAGGTGCCCGGCGCCGACATCAGGGTCGCGCCGCCGGCCAGCGCCATCGAGCACTCGCCGTTGCGCAGCGCCTGCACGGCCAGGTGCAGGGCGACCAGTGAGGAGGAGCAGGCGGTGTCGACGGTGAGAGCGGGCCCTTCGAGCCCGAAGGCGTACGACAGCCGTCCGGAGGCCACGCTCGCGGCGTTGCCGGTGCCGAGGTAGCCCTCGAGGTCCTCGGAGGAACTCAGCAGGGCGGTCAGGTAGTCGTGGCTGCTGGTGCCGACGAAGACGCCGACCCGCTTGCCGCGCAGTGTCGTCGGGTCGATGCCGGCGCGTTCGAAGGCCTCCCAGGAGGTCTCCAGCAGGAGGCGCTGCTGGGGGTCCATGGACAGCGCCTCGCGCGGGCTGATGCCGAAGGGGCTCGGGTCGAACCGCGCGATGTCGGTGACGAAGCCGCCCTGCTTGGCGTAGCTGGTGCCGGGGTGCTCGGGGTCCGGGTGGTAGACGGTGTCGAGGTCCCAGCCGCGGTCGGCGGGGAAGTCGGTGACCGCGTCCCGCTCGTCGGTCACCAGGTGCCACAGGTCCTCGGGGGACGCGACGCCGCCGGGGTAGCGGCAGCTCATCGCGACGATGGCGATGGGGTCCTGGTTCTTCGCCTCGGCCTCGCGCAGCCGCTGACGCGTCTGATGCAGATCCGCCGTCACCAGTTTGAGGTAGTCCCGCAGCGTCTCTTCATTCGCCATTTAAAAGCAACCCATTTACGGCAGACGACATCGGAAAGGAACCAGAAACAATCGCACCGAGAAGGGATTCGATCGGTTTCTTCAATCGATTTCTTCAGTCGGTATCTCGTGGGCAGGCTATGGTCGCCCCGACGCCCCCGACAACCCCTGTCCGGCCCCTAGCCACCCCTGCGATCGGGGGGATGACCAGGGGCCGAGGAGAGAACAGGAGGTGGGCGGAAACGCCCGGGGGCTCGCCCGGCCGGCGCCCGGCATTCGGTGTCGTCGGGCAGCCTGACCGACCGCACGAATGCCCGTCAATACCGTACTGCCGTGTCAGGGAAAATGTGTCACGCCATCACGGAGAAATGCGTCACGCCCTGCCGAGACCTTTGTTGATGAACGCGAAGAGTTCCTCGTCGCTGGCCTCCTGGAGCTGTGCCACGTCTTCGATGCCGCTCCCGGCCCCGGCCGGCCCGCTGTCGGCCCCTGTCCCCCTCCCGGCTTCCGGCACCTCCGAGTCGTCCCACTTCCCCAGCAGCGACCGCAGCCGCATGCTGATGCGGGCCCGGGTGACGTTGTCCGGGCTGGTGCCGGCGAGCATCGCTTCGAGCCTGTCGAGCTCGTCGAGCACCGACGCGCCGCCGTCCGCCTCCGGAACGACCTCGCCACGCAGGTACCCGGCCACCGCGGCGGGCGTCGGATGGTCGAAGATCAGGGTCGGAGGCAGCTTGAGGCCGGTGGCGGCGCCGAGGCGGTTGCGCAGTTCGACGGCGGTGAGCGAGTCGAACCCGAGTTCCTTGAACGCCCGGTTCGCCTCGACCGCCTCGGCACCCGCATGGCCCAGCACCGCGGCGACCGCTCCCCGCACCAGGTCCAGCAGGAGGCGGTCCTGCTCGGTGGGCGGCAGCCCCGCGAGCTGCTTGCCGAGCGGAACCGCGGCCCCGGGGTCGTCGGCCGGGTCGCCCTGCGCCTTCTCGATGACCTCACGGGCCTCGGGCAGTTCATTGAGCAGGGTACGCGGCCGGTCCGCGGTGAACGCCAGCGCGAAGCGCTTCCACTCCATGTCGATGACGGTCAGTGCCGTCTCGTCCCGGTCGAGTGCCTGCCCGAGGGCGGTGACCGCGAGTTCGGGCGCCATCTCGAGGATGCCGTGCCTGCGCATACGGTCCCCCACCGGCCCGGCGACCGCGCCGCCGTCGCCCCACGGGCCCCAGGCGAGCGTGGTGGCCACCAGCCCGTCCGCCCGCCGCTGCTCGGCCAGCGCCTCCAGGAAGGCGTTGCCCGGCGCCTGGTTGCCCTGGCCGGGGGCGCCGAAGGTGGCCGCGAAGGAGGAGAAGAGCACGAACGCCGACAGATCCAGCTCACGCGTCAGTTCGTGCAGGTTGCGGGTCGCTTCCACCTTGACCCGCAGGACCTCGTCCAGCTGGTCCGGCGTCAGTTCCTCGATGACTCCGTCGTTCAGTACGGCGGCGGTGTGCACGACGGCGGTGAGTGGCCGGTCCTCCGGTACCGCGGCGAGGAGCCGGGAGAGGGCGGTGCGGTCAGCGACGTCACAGGCCGCGATGGTCACTTCGGCGCCCAACGCGGTCAACTCGTCGTGGAGTTCGTCGGCGCCGGGGGCGTCCGGGCCGCTGCGGCTGGTCAGCAGCAGGTGCACGGGGGCGGAGTCCGCCTCGGCGTTGCGGGCCAGCCATCGGGCCACGTGCGCGCCCAGGGCACCCGTACCGCCGGTGACCAGCACGGTCCCTCGCGGCTCCCAGTCGCGGGTGACGGGGGTGCGGTCGAGGGGGGCGCGCACCAGGCGGCGTACGAACAACCCGGTGGAGCGGAGGGCGAGTTGGTCCTCGCCCGCATCGGCCGTGGCGAGAGTGGCGGCCAGCCGTGTCAGCGAGCGCTCGTCCGGCTCGGCGGGCAGGTCGACGAGACCGCCCCAGCGCTCGCCCTGCTCCATCGACGCCACTCGGCCCATGCCCCAGATCAGGGCCTGCTCGGGGTTCTCCAGCCGATCCGCGCCGCCGACCGAGACGGCACCCCGGGTGGCGCACCACAGCGGTGCCGTCACCTCCGCGTCGCCCAGGGCCTGCACCAGCGCGAGGGAGGTGTGCAGCGGCTGCTCGGCGTCCAGCGCGAGCAGCGACAGCACACCGGCCAAGTGGCCTCCGGCCTCCGTAACTTCCTCATGCAGCAGGGCGGCCAGCGCCTCCCGGTCGGCGGGCTTGACGGCGAGTTCCCTCACCTGAGCCCCTCGATCGGCGAGTGCCCGTGCGATGCCGTTCGCCCAGAGCTCCCGACTGTCCGGGGTCGTGAGCAACAGCCAGGTTCCGGCGTGGCGGGTGGCGGCGGAGGTGCTGTCGTCGGGCAGCGGCTTCCAGGTGACCCGGTAGCGCCAGCCGTCGAGCGTCGACGTCTCACGGCTGCGCCGCCGCCAGGAGGAGAGCAACGGCAGCACCTCGCTCAGCCGCTGGTCCCCGTCGACCTCCAACTCGGCCGCCAGCGCCGCCCAGTCCTCCCGCTCCACCGCCTCCCAGAAGCGCGCGTCCGTGGCATCGGCCGGCGATGCGGGCAGAGCGGTGCGGGGAGCGGCCTCGGGCCAGTAGCGCTGGTGCTGGAAGGCGTAGGTGGGCAGGTCGACGCGGCGGGCGCCGGTACCGGCGTAGACCGCCTTCCAGTCCACCGGGATCCCGCCGACGAACGCCTCACCCAGCGAGGCCAGGAACCGGCCCGGACCACCGTCGTCACGCCGCAGGGTACCCACGACCACGGCCTGACGGCCGGCGTCCTCCGCCGTCTCCTGCACCGCCACGGCCAGCACCGGATGGGCACTGCACTCCACGAACGCCCCGAAGCCCTGCTCCAGCAGCGACCGGACCGCGCCCTCCAGCTCGACCGTGCGGCGCAGGTTCTCGAACCAGTACGACGCCGACAGCTCCGGGCCCTCGACCCACTCACCGGTC
>NZ_BMVF01000043.1 GCF_014650575.1 Streptomyces naganishii JCM 4654 | reverse complement strand
CAACGACCAGTCCGTGAACGGCTCCAGCGCCGCCGCACACTCACCGATCCGCGCCGCGAACACCGGTGAAGCATCCAGCAGTCCCGCCGCCATCCCCAGCCACTGCGAACCCTGCCCCGGGAAGACGAACGCCGTCTTCCCCCCCACACTCACACCCTCGACCACACCCGGCGCCATACCACCGGCCGCCACCGCCGCAAGCCCCGCACGCAACTCCTCACGCCCACGACCCACCACCGCAGCCCGATGCTCAAGCCCCGCCCGGCCCACCCCCAGCGAGAACCCCACATCAACCGGCCGCACACCCCCACGCCCGTCCACCCACGCCAGCAACCGCCCGGCCTGCTCCCGCAACCCGGCCGCACTCTTCCCCGACAACGCCCACACGGCACCGCCACCGAACCCGACCACGGGCTCACACTCACCCGAGCCAGAGTCACCCGACGCCGAAGCCTCCTCCACCACCGGCGCCTGCTCCAGCACCACATGCGCGTTCGTCCCGCTGAAACCGAAGGCCGACACTGCCGCCCGCCGTGGACGGCCGGTCTGTGGCCAGTCGGTGTTTCGCGTCAGCAGTTCCACCGTGCCGGAGGACCAGTCGACGTGCGGGGTCGGCTCGCTGATGTGCAGGCTCGGCGGAAGCACACCGTGCCGCATCGCGAGCACCATCTTCATCACGCCCGCCACACCGGCAGCGGCCTGCGTATGACCGATGTTGGACTTCACCGAGCCGAGCAGCAGCGGACGGTCCCCGGCCCGGCCCTGGCCATAAGTCGCCAGCAACGCCTGCGCCTCGATGGGATCGCCCAGGCTCGTCCCCGTACCGTGCGCCTCCACGGCGTCCACATCGGAGGTCGTCAGACGGGCGTTGGCGAGCGCCTGACGGATCACACGCTGCTGCGAAGGCCCGTTGGGAGCCGTCAGGCCGTTGCTCGCACCGTCCTGGTTGATGGCGCTGCCCCGCACCACCGCCAGCACCGGGTGCCCGTTGCGGCGCGCGTCCGACAGCCGCTCCACCAGGAGCATGCCCACGCCCTCGGCCGGTCCGAAACCGTCGGCGTCCGACGCGAACGCCTTGCAGCGGCCGTCCGCCGACAGGCCGCGCTGTTTGCTGAACTCGACGAACAGACCGGGCGTGGCCATCACATGGGCGCCGCCGACGAGCGCCAGCGAGCATTCGCCGTTGCGCAGCGCCTGAACTCCCAGATGGAGAGCGACGAGTGAGGCCGAGCAGGCGGTGTCCACCGTGACGGCCGGGCCTTCGAGGCCGAACGTGTAGGAGACGCGTCCGGACATCACGCTGGCGGCGTTTCCGGTGCCCAGGTGGCCGGCGAAGTCGTCGTCGGCCTCCAGGAGCGCCGAGAGGTAGTCGGAGCCGTTGACGCCCACGAAGACGCCCGTCCGGCTGCCGCGCAGGGTGGCCGGGTCGACGCCCGCCCGTTCGAACGCCTCCCACGAGGTCTCCAGCAGCAACCGCTGCTGCGGATCCATCGCCAGCGCCTCACGCGGCGAGATCCCGAAGAAGGACGGGTCGAAACGCGTGGCATCCGCCAGGAAACCACCCTCACGCGTATACGTCGTCCCTTCCGCGTCCGGATCCGGGTCGTACAGCCCTTCCAGATCCCAGCCCCGGTCCACCGGGAACCCCGACAGCGCGTCCCCACCCGACTCCAGCAATCGCCACAGGTCCTCCGGCGACCGCACATCACCCGGGAACCGGCAGCTCATCGCCACGATCGCGATCGGTTCACGGGCCCGGTCCTCGATGTCCCGCAGCCGCCCGTACGCCTCGTCGAGATCCGTCGTGACTTTCTTGAGGTATTCGCGGAGCTTTGCTTCGTTCGCCATGGGGGCTTCCCTATACGGATGTCAGGTGGTCAGAGGGCGGTGGGTCAGCGGGAGCGGGCCGGCCGGGCAGCGGATCAGCTCGCGCCGAACCGCTTGTCGATGAAGTCGAAGAGTTCGTCGTCGCTGGCGTCCTCGAGGACCGCCGTGGTCTCGCCGGCGCCGCCGTCGCCATGGCGTGCCTCGTTCCACTGGGTCAGCAGCGACTGGAGCCGCACCGCGACCCGGGCGTGCGCCGCTTCGTCCTCCGTCAGGGCGAAGAGGTCGTCGGGCGCCAGCGCCGAGAAGGCGTTCTCCAGACGGTTCAGCTCCTCCAGTACGGCCGCCGCCTCCGGTTCCTCCGCGTCGGGCGCGACCTGCGTCCGCAGGTGCTGTGCCAGGGCGGCCGGTGTCGGGTAGTCGTAGATGAGCGTGGCCGGCAACCGCAGGTCCGTGGCCGTGCCGAGCTGGTTGCGCAACTCGACGGCGGTGAGGGAGTCGAACCCGAGCTCGCGGAACGCCTGCTCCGGGCCGACGAGTTCGTGCGAAGCGTGCCCGAGTACGGCGGCCACCTGGCCCCGTACGAGGTCGAGCACGGCCTGTTCCCGCTCGGCTGCCGACAGCCGGGCGAGCCGCTGCGCCAGGCCCTCGGCCGCGCCCTCGCCGGCGGTGACACCGTCCGCGGCACGGCGGCGGACCGGGGTGCGCACCAGGCCCCGGAACACGGGCAGGATGTCGCCGCTCGCGGCGGCGGCGCGGAGGGTGCCGAAGTCGAGGCGGAGCGGCACGAGGACCGCCTCGCTCGACTCGGCGTTCGTCCGGCAGGCGGCGTCGAACAACGCGAGTCCCTGGTCTGCGGAGAGCGGCAGGACGCCGCCCAGCGCCGCCCGGGAGCGGTCGGCAGCGGCCAACCTGCCCGCCATGCCCCGCTCCTCCGCCCACATGCCCCACACCAGAGACAGGGCCGGCAGTGCGTGGGCACGGCGGTGCCGGGCCAGCGCGTCGAGGAAGACGTTGGCGGCGGCGTAGTTGGCCTGCCCGGCGGCACCGAGCGTGCCCGCGGCGGCCGAGAACAGCACGAACGCCGACAGGTCCATGTTCCGGGTCAGTTCGTGCAGGTTCCAGGCGGCGTCCACCTTCGGCCGCATCACGCGCTCGACACGCTCGGGCGTCATCAACTCGACGACCCCGTCGTCCAGTACGGCGGCGGTGTGAACCACAGCCGTCAGCGGGCGCTCTTCCGGTACGGCGTCGAGCAGTTCGGCCAGCGCGGCGCGGTCGGCCACGTCGCACGCGGCGACAGTGACCTCGGTACCCAACTGACGCAACTCATGGCAGAGTTCGGTTATCCCCTCGGCGGACGTGCCGCTCCGGCTGACCAGCAGCAGGTGGCGTGCGCCGTGCTCGGCCGCCAGATGGCGCGCGAGCAGCCGGCCCAGACCACCGGTGGCACCGGTGATCAGGACGGTTCCTTCAGAGTTGATCCCGGGGATGACGGGGACGTCGGGGATGACGGGGACCTCGGGGATGACGGGTGAGTCGGAAGCCCGGGAGGCTTCGGAGGACGCGGAGGGCACGGCGGGCACGGCGGATGCGGCCGGTACGGCCGGCCCGGTCGCCCCGGTGGGCGCCGATTCGCTACGGGCCAGGCGCGGCGCGAAGGCCGAGCCGGACCGCAGGGCCAGTTCCGGCTCTCCCGACGCCACTGCCGCCGCAAGGGCGCCGTAGGAGGCGTCGGTCCTGTCGGTGTCGACGAGCACGATCCGGTCCGGGTTCTCCGACTGCGCCGACCGCACCAGGCCCCACACCGCCGCGTGCACCAGGTCGCCGGCGTCCTCATCGGCACCGGTGGCCACCGCGCCCCGGGTGAGGACGACCAGCCGGGTGGCGGCGAAGCGGTCACTGTCCAGCCAGGACTGGACGGCTCCGAGGACGCGGATGACGGCTCGCCTGACGTGGGCGGGCATGTCGTCGCCGGTGGGGGCCGGGGTGTCGTCGGCGTCGGAAACACAGGGCAGCACGATCACGTCCGGCGCCGGACGCCCGGCGGCCACGGCCTTCTCCAGCGACGCCAGGTCGTCGAAGGACTCGGCACGGACGCCTGCGGTCGTGAGGGATTCCGTCAGCGTGGTCGTCGGCTCGCCGGCAGGCAGTCCGCCGACAACCGCGTAGCCGCCGTGACCGGACGCTCCGGCCGAGACGTCGGACGTACGAACCGACGTGCGTACCCACTCGAGACGGAACAGCGCATCGCGGTGCCCGTAGTGGGCGTCCGCCGGCGAGGCAGCGGCCAACTGGTCGGCGGTGTAGGAACGCAGCTCCACGGACTTCGCCGACAGCACCGGGGTCCCGGTCGGATCGATGGCGGTCAACTCCACCGAGGCGTCGCCTGTCGGGGCGATCCGTACCCGGAGCGTCGTGGCGTCGAGGGCGTGCAGCGCGACCTCGCGCCAGGCGAGCGGCACGCTGCCCGGCGTCGGCCGGTTTCCGCCGGAGCCGCTACGGTGTGCCGTCACGAGCGCCGCGTCGAGCAGCGCCGGGTGCAAGGCGAACCGGTGGGCGCCTTCCCGCTGTTCGGGAGCGAGACGCACTTCGGCGAAGACGACGCCCTCGCGCACCCACGCCCGTTCCAGGGCACGGAACGCGTCACCGTGCGCCAGACCGGCGGCCGCCGACGCCTCGTACAGCGCCTCGACCGGCACGGCCTCGGCCCCGGCCGGCGGCCACACCTCCGCCATATCAGCCATGTTCGCCATGTCGGCCACGTCGATCACGGGCTCGGCTGCGGTGCGGGTAGCGGCGAGGATTGCGGTGGCGTTGCGCGTCCAGGGCGCGTCGGGCCGTGCTCCGTCGTCGTCCATGGTCCGCGAGTACACGGTGACCGTACGGCGGCGGACCGACTCCTCCGTCGCCCCGTCCCCGCCGCCCCCGGACTCGCTTACGGTCACGCGCAGTTGAACGCCGCCGCGGTTCGGCAGCACCAGCGGCGCGTGCACGTCGAGCTCGGCGAGCACCGGGCAACCGACCTGGTCCCCGGCATGGAACGCCAGCTCCACGAAGGCCGTCTCGGGCAGCACCGCCTGGTCCATGACCGTGTGATCGGCCAGCCAGGGATGGCTCTGCAACGACAGCCGCCCGGTGAACAGGCACCCGTCCGACTCCGGCAGTTCCACCGCGGCACCGAGCAGCGGGTGGTCCGCCTCGCCGATCCCCACGGATGTCACGTCGCCGAATCCGCTGAACGTGTCGACCCAGTAGCGGCGGCGCTGGAAGGGGTAGGTCGGCAGGTCGACGCGGTGGGCGCCGGTGCCTGCGTAGTACGCCTCCCAGTCGATCGCTACGCCCCGCGTGTGGGCGTGGGCGAGGGCGGTGGTGAGAGTTTCGGGCTCGGGGCGGTCCTTGCGGAGGAGGGGGAGGAAGGCGAGAGCGTCGGTGTCGGTGACAGATTCCTGGGCCAGTGCGGACAGGACACCGTCCGGGCCGAGCTCGATGAACGTGGTGACGTTCTCGGCTTCCAGGGTGCGGATGCCGTCATGGAAACGGACGGCTTCACGGACGTGACGGACCCAGAAGTCGGGGCTGGTGATCTCCTCGGCGGCCGCGATCGTGCCGGTCAGGTTGGAGACGACCGGGATACGCGGAGCCTCGTAGGACAGGCCCTCGGCGACCTTGCGGAAGTCCGCGAGCATGCCGTCCATGTGCGGCGAGTGGAAGGCGTGACTGACGGTCAGGCGCCGGCTCTTCCGCCCCTGGTCCTCGAAGGTGGCGGCGATGTCCAGTACGGCGCTCTCGTCGCCCGCGATCACGACCGAGGTCGGCCCGTTGACGGCCGCGACGCTCACCGCGTCCGCATCCGTGAGGTACGCGATGACCTCCTCCTCGGCGGCCTGGACGGCCACCATGGCCCCACCGCCGGGGAGTTCCTGCATCAGCCGGCCACGAGCCGCCACCAGCGCGCACGCATCGTCCAACGAGAGGACCCCGGCGCAATGGGCGGCCGCCAGCTCGCCGATGGAGTGGCCGGACAGGAAGTCCGGGCGCACACCCCACGATTCGAGGAGGCGGAACAGCGCCACCTCGATGGCAAACAACGCGGGCTGGGTGTACGCCGTCTGGTCGAGCAGCCCGGACACGTCCTCGCCGCCTCCGAACACCGCCTCGCGCACCGGCAATTCGAACCTGGCGAACACCTCGTCCAGGGCCCGGGCGAACACCGGATACGCCTCGTACAACTCCCGGCCCATCCCGAACCGCTGGCTGCCCTGACCCGTGAACAGCAGGGCCGTACGCCCCTCACCGGCCACGCCCCGCACCACCTGCGCCCCCGGCTCACCCGCCGCCAGCGCGGAAAGCCCCGCCAGCAGCACCTCCCGCGCGCTGTCGCCACCGTCACCGACGACCGCCGCGCGGACATCGAGCGCAGCCCGCGAGGTCGCCAGCGAGTAGGCGACATCCACCGGCCGCAGCTCCTCCCCACCGGAGATCACCCGCGCCCGCACCCGCTCCGCCTGAGCCCGCAACGCGGCCTCCGACTTCGCCGACAACACCCACAACGTGCTCGCGGACGGCGGCACGGGGGCCTGAGCAGTCTCCACAGACTCCTGTTGCTCGATCGGCGGTGCCTGCTCGAGCACCGTGTGGGCGTTGGTACCGCTGACCCCGAAGGACGACACGCCCGCCCGGCGCGGGCGCCCGGTCTCGGGCCACTCACGGTTCTCGGTGAGGAGTTCCACCGCGCCCGCCGACCAGTCCACGTGCGGCGACGGCTCGTCCACGTGCAGGGTCTGCGGCAACACACCGTGCCGTATCGCCATCACCATCTTGATGACACCCGCCACACCGGCGGCGGCCTGCGTGTGCCCGATGTTCGACTTGATCGAGCCCAGCCACAACGGCCGGTCCTCAGCCCGTCCCTGCCCATACGTGGCCAGCAGCGCCTGGGCCTCGATCGGGTCACCCAGTGTCGTACCCGTACCGTGCGCCTCCACCGCGTCCACATCCGCGGCCGACAGACCGGCGGACGCCAACGCCTGCCGGATGACGCGCTGCTGCGACGGACCGTTCGGAGCCGTAAGGCCGTTGCTCGCGCCGTCCTGGTTGATCGCCGAGCCGCGTACGACGGCGAGCACCGGGTGACCCTTGCGCCGGGCGTCCGACAGCCGCTCCACGAGCAGCATGCCCACGCCCTCACCCCAGCCGGTGCCATCCGCACCCGCAGCGAACGCCTTCACCCGGCCGTCCGCCGCGAGACCCCGCTGCCGGCTGAACTCGACGAACGCACCCGGTGTGGACATCACCGTCACGCCACCGGCCAGCGCGAGATCGCACTCGCCGCTGCGCAGCGCCTGGGCGGCGAGGTGCAGCGCGACCAGCGAGGACGAGCAGGCCGTGTCGACGGTCATCGTCGGGCCCTCGACGCCGAAGGTGTACGCCAGCCGCCCGGAGACGACGCTCGCGGAGTTGCCGGTGCTCATGAAGCCGTCGGTCGCCTCAGGCGAGTTGAGCACCAGTGAGAGGTAGTCCTGGCCGTTGGTGCCGATGAACACGCCGGCCTGGCTGCCGCGCAACGTCTCCGGGTCGATGCCCGCACGTTCGAAGGCCTCCCAGGAGGTCTCCAGTAGCAGCCGCTGCTGCGGGTCCATGGCGAGGGCCTCACGCGGCGAGATCCCGAAGAACGCCGGGTCGAACTCGGCCGCGTCGTAGAGGAATCCGCCCTCGCGGGCGTAGGAGGTGCTGCCGCAGTCCGATCGCGGGTCGCACAGCGAGTCGATGTCCCAGCCCCGGTCGGTGGGGAATTCGGAGATCGCGTCCCGTCCGGAGGCAAGAAGGTCCCACAGGTCCTCCGGCGACTCCACGCCACCGGGGAAGCGGCAGCTCATCGCGACGATCGCGATCGGGTCGTCCTCGACCATGGCGGCGGCCCTGGGCGCCAGGTCGGTGGCCGCCGCTCGGCTGGTTCCGAGGATTTCGGTGAACAGGTGGTCGGCGAGCGCGGTCGGCGTCGGGTAGTCGTAGATCAGGGTGGCAGGGAGCCGCAGTTCGGCCGCCGCGCCCAGCCGGTTGCGCAGTTCGACCGCCGTCAGGGAGTCGAAGCCCAGTTCCTTGAAGGCGCGGTTGGCACCGACGGTCTCGAGCCCGGCATGTCCGAGGACCGCCGCCACCGTCTCACGTACCAAGTCCAGGAGCGCGCGCCGTTGTTCGGGCTCGGGGAGACCGGAAAGGCGGTGCGCGAGGGAAGACGCGGAGCTCGGAACAGCGCGCGTGTCACCGGCAGGTTCGGTACTGCGCCGAACCGCCTCGCACGCCTCGGGGAGTTCCGCCAGCAACGAGGTCGGCCGTACGGCTGCGAATCCCGGCGCGAACCGTTTCCAGTCGACGTCCGCGATGGCCACCAGGGTGTCGTCCGTGTCCAGTGCCTGCTGGAGCCCCTCGATCGCGTCGGACGAGGCCATCGGCGGTACGCCGCCGGCACGCATCCGCCGCGCCAGGGCCTCGTCGGCGGCCATCCCGCCCTCGGCCCACGGCCCCCAG
>NZ_BMVF01000042.1 GCF_014650575.1 Streptomyces naganishii JCM 4654 | reverse complement strand
TCAGTCATCTCCGGGCATTTAGTGGGGTGTCTCGGTCTTCTCCGGGTACGCCGCTGCGGCTCTGTCTACGGTCGTCGTGGCTGGTCGGCGTCGTTCCGGAGGCCCGGATGGATGCGTGTGAGGTGTCGGCAGAGGACATCGAGCTGGAGTACGTCAGCGCGGGCGGGGTCCGTGAGCGCGGGCCTCTGGGGTGTCTGTGGTCGGTCCGGTTCGAGTCGGTACGGCCTGAGCGCCGGTTTCCGGCGTTTCGGGGGCAGGGCAACTGGTGCGGCTGGTACTGGTCGGCGACGTGTGGCGGGCATGTGGGCTACGAGTCGTGGCTGGAGCGTGATCGCCTGATGCTGCTCGACTTCGACCCGCTGGTGACAAGCATGTCCTCACAGCCGTTCCGGCTGTCCTGGGCGGATCTGGGAGGGAAGCGGGTGCGGCACACGCCGGACTTCTTCGTCCGCCGGGCCGACGGCACGGCTTTGGTGGTGGACGTACGCCCTGATGAGCGGATCGAGCCGCAGGACGCGGTGAAGTTCGCGGTGACTGCGGCGGCTTGCCGGTCGGTGGGCTGGGACTTTGCCCGGGTGGGGACGCCGGATGCGGTGCTGATGGCGAACGTGCGGTGGCTGGCCGGCTACCGGCATCCGCGGGTACACCGCCCTGACGTCGCCGATCGCCTGGTGGAGATATTCGTTGACGGCGCCGGTCTATTGGACGGGGCTCGGAGGGTGGGTGATCAGATCGCGGTGCTGCCGGTGTTGTTCCACCTGCTCTGGCGCCGAGTTCTGACCACGGACTTGGAGAGCGGGCTGCTGTCGGCGGACACGCAGGTCCGGCACGGTGAAGTGCGGGAGGGAGGCGGGGATGCCGTCGCGTCCGCGGCTGCTGCGAGCGGGTGACCTCGTCCGCTTCGACGGACGGCTGCATACGGTCGCCGCGTTGGAGGGGACTGCGGTCCGGCTGGTCGACGAGGGCCAGTCAGCGAGCGTGGTGATGCTTGCCCATCTGCTGTCCTCCACCGGCTTCGAGGTGGTCACACCGGCCTCGGTGCGGACGGTCGTCCCACCGGTTGGAGCCCTGGAAGGACTCCCAGCCAGGGCGGTTGAGCGGGCTGAGTGGTGGCAGCGGCACCTGGTGGAGATGCTCACCGGGCGGCCCCTGGACGATCCGCACGGCCCGGTGAAACCCGAGTACGACCCGGCGGTCTGGTCCCTGCGTCAGCGGGAGCTGGCGAAGGCAGCCGAGCTGGCGGCGGCGGGGACGGCGGTGTCGCTGACCGTCCTACAGGACATGCGGGCCCGGTTCGAACGGGAGGGAGTGCTCGGGCTGGTCGACCCGCGGCTGCGGACCGTCTCGGATGGCACGGGCCGCACCGACCGGCGGGCGGTCGAGGCCCTTCGGAAGATCGTGGACGAGCAGACCGACCGGTCCACAGTCTCCGCGCAGGTGCTGAGGCGCCGAATGGAACGTCTCCTGGCGGCCGAACACGGCCCCGGCGTGGTGCCGCTGCCGTCGCGCGCGACGTTCTACCGGCTGCTGAGTGCGGTCAGCTCCGGGCGGCACACGCTGGGCTCGGCTCGCACCCGCCGCTCGCTGGCCAAGCAGCCGGACGGCATGTTCGGCCAGCTCACCGCGGCCCGGCCGGGCGAGGTGATGGAGATCGACTCGACTCCGCTGGACGTGCTGGTCGTTCACGACGACGGCACAGTGGACACCGTCGAGCTGACCGGCATCGTCGACATCGCGACCCGCACGCTGGCCGCGGCGGTGCTGCGGCCGTCGACGAAGGCGGTGGACGCAGCCCTGCTGCTGGCCCGGGCGATGACACCGGAGCCGATGCGTCCGGGCTGGGCGGACGCCCTGCGGATGTCCCGCTCGGTCTTGCCGCACGCCTCACTCATGGCGCTGGACGAGCGGCTGGCCCAGGCGGCAGCCGTTCCGGTGATCGTGCCGGAGACGATCGTCTGCGACCGGGGCAAGGCCTATATCTCCGACACGTTCCGCTCGGCCTGCCAGTCGCTGGGCATCTCCTTCCAGCCCGCTCACCCCGATACGCCGACGGACAAGCCGCATATCGAGAAGACGCTGGGCTCGGTGGCAACGATGTTCGTCCAGCATCTTCCCGGCTACAAAGGACGCAGCACCGAGCACCGCGGCACCGATCCGGCCGCAGAGGCCCTCTGGACGATCCACCAACTCCAAGAACTGCTGCAGGAATGGATCGTCCAATGGCAGAACCGGCCGCACGCCGGGCTCCGCGATCCGCTGATGCCCGGCAAAGCCTTGACTCCGAACGAGAAGTACGCCGCTCTGGTCGCAGCCGCCGGGCACGTCCCGGTCGCGCTCAGCCCCGATGAGTACATCGAGCTTCTGCCCCGACACTGGCGGACCATCAACTCCTATGGGATCCGCATCAACCACCGCACCTACGACAGTACGGAGTTGAACCCGTTCCGTCGGCAGCCCTCCGGCATGGGCCCTGACGGGCGGAGCTGGGAGGTCCACTACGACCCCTATGACATCTCCCGCGTCTGGGTACGCAACCACCGCCAAGGCGGCTGGATCACCGCTGTCTGGCGGCACCTTCGCACCGCCCCGACGCCCATGGGCGAGCTGGTCTGGGACCATGCCCGCCGCATTCTGGCCCGGCGCGGCACCGATCCTGTCAGCGAGGAGGAGATCGCCCAGGCCGCCCTCGCGCTGCTGGATCGGGCCAGCGACGGACCACAAGAGTCCGCGGCCATGCCGGCGGAGCCAAAGCGGGGCAGTCGCAGGGATCGCAAGGTCGCCGCCCGCACCCGCACCACCAGTGCGCCCGACCGGCCCCGGACACCCCCGGACGCGCCCGAGTCCGGCAAAGACGACACCGGTGAGGGTGCGGACAACGAACTCGCCGACGTCATCCCGCTGGAGATCTTCGACGCCCGGAAGGAGGCCGAACGATGGTGGTGAAACCGCCCGAGCCGGACGACGAGGCCCCGGCCGGGGAACCACGCACCGACCCGTCCACCACGCTCGCCGGGTGGCGGCATTTCGTGGACGCCGATCCCGCCACGTTCTACCTGCTGCCCGACGACCGGTGGCAGGCGCTGGACGGGGCGCAGAGGGACGCCTACGACGAGGCTCGCATCGCTTACCACTCCGAACTCCAAGTCGTGCGGACCTCCACGGTCAAGGAGATCGCTCACCAGGGCCGCCTGCTGACCCTGCTCAACCAACGCGAACATGGGGCTCGTCGCGGACTGATCGTCTCCGGCGAGTGGACCACCGGCAAGACAACCGCCCTCAAGCAGCTCGCTCGCCTCCATGAGCTGCGCGTCCGGCAACGCTATCCGGGCAGCGACCGCATCCCTGTCGTCTACATCACCGCTCCTCCCCGCGGCTCACCCCGCAAGCTAGCGATGGAGTTCGCCCGATTCCTCGGTCTGCCGCTCATCACGCCGCGGCACAACACGACCGACGTCACCAGCGCTGTCTGCCAAGTGCTGATCGAGGCCAGGACGGACCTGGTACTGGTCGACGAAATCCACCTGATGAACCACGCAACAATCGCAGGCGAGGAGCTGTCGGACCATCTCAAGTACTTCACGGAGCACCTGCCCGCCACGTTCGTATATGCCGGGATCAATGTCGAACACTCCGGGCTGTTCGCCGGGATCCGCGGCAGCCAGCTCGCCGGCCGCTGCGTGCTCCTCCGCACCGGCCCCTTCCCGCTCAACGCCGAATGGCGGTCGCTGGTGGCCAGCCTGGAGGGCACGTTGCGGTTGCATCAGCACGAACCCGGAACCCTGGTGCGGCTGTCGAAGTATCTCCACCAGCGCACCGGCGGCATGATCGGAAGCCTCTCCCACCTGATCCGCGCCGCGGCCGTCACCGCGATCCTGGATGGCAGCGAGCGCATCACTCGCTCCGTCCTGACCACGATCCGCATCGACCACAGCAGTGAATCCACTCAGCCCGGCCAGTCCACTCCTCGGAGATCAGCTGGATGAGCACACCCTTTCGGCCTGTGATCTTCCGGCCGTTGCCCCAGCCCCTCCCCCCGTTCCCGAACGAGACCTTGAACTCGTACTGCCAGCGGCTGGCCCACGCCAACCGCATCCCCACCGAGCGTCTCCACACCCCCTCGCGCTGGCTGGCGCACGACGACGACTCCGTCACCGCGCTTCTGCGGCGTCTGACGATCCTCACCGGCCTGCCCCGGGAGACGTTCTGGCATGCATTGCCGGAACTGCGTTGGAGACACGAGCACGCCATGAGCGCCCTGGGCCGCTCCCTGCCGCCGGTCGTATCCATGCGCCTCCGACGGCGCTGGGCCTGCCGACGCTGCACAGCCACCCGAACGCCAGGCCAGCACGTCATGGCCTGGATCCCCGTCTACACCCACGCCTGCCTCCAGCACAGGCTCTGGATCGGCGAAGCCGTCACTGTCACGCGCGAACAGGTTGAACTCGCGCAGATGCCGGAAACCCTCTGGGCTCAGCGTCGCCACCACCGCCTCGTCCGACGCCATGGAGAGAGAGTCGCGGCTGAGTGCATTCGGACCGGCGGCGCCCTTTGGAAACTGTTCGCGGCGCATCACTACACGCTCATCCCGGACGCCCTCGACCTAGGACTCGCCAAGCCCCGCGGCCCCTACCTGTCCTGGGGGCCACAGCTCTACGCGGCGGCCTATCCAGCGGCCGTCACCATGATGTCGCTGGTCGCCTCCCCTGCCTGGCGATCCCTCCTCGCCGAGAGCATGTTCCCCAGCGATGTCGACCGCTTCATGAAGGAGTTCACGCGACGGCTCCCACCAAGCCACCCCGCCTATGCCACCAACCTGCCCGCCCTCCCCAGTAAGACCGGCGCCATGATCCGCCGTGTCACGCAGATCTTGCGCGAGACCAAGGCCACCTGAAAACCGTGGGCCTCTTACGGTGCTTGCCAAGTTCGACCGTGTTGCCACCTACGGCGACGCCCGGCGCGGCCACTGCGCATCAGAGTGATCATGCCGACGGCCACCGGCTGTCAGTGGCGCGTGCTTCTCTGTATGTACTTCCGTCTTCGATGGGAAGATCGCGAGAAGAGGGCATATGGCCATCTCTGACACAGAACGCTTGAAGGCTTGGGTCCGCGCCGGGGGACGCTGCGAGTTCTGCGGCAACTACCTGCTCGAAGGCAAGCTCACCTACAAGGACTTCACCCTCGGGGAACTGGCCCACATCGTGGGCCGTGACGTAGCACCTGGCTCTCCACGGGGCATGGACCCGCTCCCGGAAGACAAGCGCGACCTCGCTGACAACCTGATGCTTCTGTGTCGAGGTGAGCACAACGAGATCGACCGCAAGGGGTCACTCGACCTCATGACAGTGGAGCGCTTGCGGACGATCAAGCGCGAGCGCGAGGCATGGATTCGGCGCATGACTGGCCTCAGCCCTCAAAACGGAACCGCGGTGATCCGGTTGATCGGGCCGGTGCGGGGCTACGAAGTTGAGCTGACCAAGCCGACGGCCGCCGAGGCGGTGATCCGCTCAGAGGGGCGGTTCCCCGATTTCCCATTGAGCCTGCACGGCGACGGCTTCGAGATCGACCTCCGTAACGTGATCGGAGAGGGGGAGTCCGAGCCGGCCTACTGGGAACAGTGCAAGCGGCAGATCGATCGGATTCTTGAACGTCGACTCGCCGAAGCACTGCGCGAGGACACCGTGCAACACGTCAGCGTCTTCGGCTTCGCGCGTCTGCCGTTGCTCGTCTACTTCGGCTCGCGCCTCGACGACACCTTTGCCGTCACTATCTACCAACGGCACCGCAGTACAGAAGCCTGGAACTGGCCCGACAACCCGGCGCCCAGCACGAGCTTCACCACTACCTCACCGCAGAACCCCCCGCAGGACGCCGAGGAGGGAGTCCTGGTACTCAACATCTCCGGCTCAATCCAGGCTGACGAACTTCCCGAGAATCTCCAGGAACTACCACGCTGGGTGATCAACCCTGCAGGCAGCGTGCCCTCCGTCGATGTAATCGACTCCCTGGAAACGCTGAGCGAATTCACAAACTCGCTGCGCTCAATGCTCTCCAGCATGGAAGCCCAGCACAAGCACATGCGAATCCTGCACGTTCTAGCCGCCGCCCCGGTTTCGGCAGCCGTGGCGTTGGGACGGGTTCACGACGCTCATGTGCACTCGAAGCTGGCCATCTACGACCGAACCGACGGACGCTACACAGTCGCGCTGGAGATTTCATGAAACTGCTGGCCTACTTCAGCGCATTCCTTACAAACACTGTGAATCTCAACCAGACACGCCTCGATCAACTCGACGACCGCGTGGCCGCGATTACATCAACCCTGAAGGCTGACAGTCAGATCGGCGATCTCTACAAAACGCACATCCCGCAGGGTTCCTGGGCTCACCGCACCATCATCAAGCCATTCAACAATCATGAGTTTGACGCAGACACCCTCCTCCATCTGGATGAGGTGGAGGACTGGAAGCCAAAGGACTATTTGCGGGAGGTTCGGGCTGCGTTCAAGCGATCCGCCACCTACAAGTCAAAGGTCACCAAGAAGAACCGGTGCTGCCGCATCGTCTACGCGGGTGATTGCCATGTCGACGTGGTGCCCTACATCACTCTGTCGGACGGCCGCGAGGTCATCGTCAACTATGCCGAGAATGATTTCGAGGATACCAATCCTCAGGGCTTCACCGACTGGATGAAGGAGAAGGACAGTCTGGCGAACGGCCAACTGCGTCGCGTCATCAGACTGCTGAAGTACATCCGAGACTACAAGCAGACTTTCAGCGTACCGTCCGTAATTCTCACAACTCTACTTGGCGAACGTATCCAAACCTGGCATGAAGCTACGCGCTACAGCGACACTCCCACAGCCCTAAAGGTAATTCTGGCCGATCTGAGCGCTTGGCTAGACCTGTACCCGCTAATGCCAACCCTCGCCGACCCAAGCTGTCCGGAGACAACGTTCAACCACCGCTGGAACCAGGAGCAATACGAGAATTTCCGAAAGAAGATCCAGCTGTATAGCTCATGGGTAACCGAGGCCTACGACGAGGAGGACAAAGCGCTGAGCCTTGCAGCATGGCAGCGCGTCTTTGGCGACTCGTTCCAGCAACCGAGCCCGGTTCAGAAGTCCCTGACGGCATCTTCGGATATTCAACCGACCCGCGAAGCTCGCGCCCCGCACGAGCAGTACATCGAAGAGTTTGGCTTCAGCTGGCGAGGAGGATACAAAGTACGGATCAACGCTCAGGTTCTCCCGAAGAGTGGTTTTCGGCACGGACCCCTGCGCCGCCTCCGTCGAGTGAGCGTCCTTCATAGCCTGCGCTTCACAATCACCACCGATGTTCCAGAGCCGTACGACCTCTATTGGAAGGTCAGGAATCGCGGCCCCGAAGCCGCTGCGCGCGATCAACTCCGAGGCGAGATCGTCCTCGATGAGAACCGAAGCAGAACCCGCGAGGAGTCAACATCTTGGAAAGGACAACACTATGTGGAGGTCTACATCGTCAAAAACGGGCGTGTCCTAGCCACTGATCACCACGACGTCATCATCAGCTGAGCTCAAGATCAGGTGACCCTTCGTGGTCGTACGACGGGGCCAACCCCGGGCAGAGCTGAGCGGGAACCTCGCGCCGGCCCTGTTCGTCCTTCCTTCTGTGTGGCTGCGGCTTTCGGACCGAGCCCGATTCCCAACGGAGGTAGGCATTGCCTCAGCCCGTAGGCCGGTACGTCTACTGGTCCCAGCGCCTCGTCACCGAGGTGATCGACGACAACGGGGTACGGCTGGACCCCCGCATCAAGCCCGCTCTCAATCTCGGTCTGGCGGGCAACGGCGTCAGCCTCGCTGGCAGGGACCAGGAAAACACCACCTTCGATATCGCCGAGAAGCTGAAGAAGAAGCTCCGCAAGTCCATCATCACGGACTTCAGCACCTTGGCCTCTGGGAAACTCGTGCAGGGATCAGGCCATGCAGAGGTGGCAGAGTTCCAGACGTGGGGGTATCCGCAGCACCGTCTTCAGCAGCGCACCGCCGTGATTCACACGCAGGCCGTCACGCGGGAGGGCCGCGTTGATCTCTGCCTGTTCGGGAGCCTGAAGAACCTGAGAGGGTTCGCCGTCCCGGAGGAGGACTCTGTCGGCGGGTGGACCTCGTCGGCGGCCCCGATGATCGAGGAGTTCATCGCCCTCCGGGGTGCAGAGGTGAGCACGCGGACGGGACGCGAGTTTCCGTTCGACGAGGAGCAGCTTGCTGTGGAGATCCTCAAGGTCGCTTTGTCGCAGGGTATTTACACCGATCCCGCCGATCACCTGGGGCGTCCCGAGACGCGTGCGTACACGTTGCTCGGGTTCGACGCGACCGAGTACGTCGCCCTCGTCTACAGGGACGTGGTGCTCACGCCGGGTCGGTGGGACTTTCGGGTGGAGCCGGAGCTGGAGGGCGTCCGCCGCATCCTTATCGGGGCTCCGCTGTGGATGCGTACGACACGTCAGGACTCCATCCGGCGGTACTTCGGCGAGAACCGGGTGGTGATCCCCCGCGCTCTGGGCGCATCGCGCACACCCGCAATCGCCCCCTCTCAGGGGACGCCCCCCGACCATAGCCACGTGCTCTTCCGTCCTTCCCAGGACGGGGAGCCCACGCAGAACTGAGACGCCCCTCGTATCCACTCGACGCTCGCCGACCGGACAGCCGAAGGCGCCCCCCGACCCATCTGCGCTGGCCCTGGACGTCCCTACGAGAGGTACGACTCTGCTTGCGCATCGAAGTCGAGACCGTCGTGCGAGCGTCGGACCTGTCCCGCTCACGGAGCAGGAGCGATCAGCACCGGACCCCAGCAAGTTGCGGATGCCGCCACGGTAGACAGGTACCCGGAGCAAACTGAGACGGTCTCAGGTCCGGACGTCTCAGA
>NZ_BMVF01000041.1 GCF_014650575.1 Streptomyces naganishii JCM 4654 | reverse complement strand
GTCCTCGGCGGCCTGGACGGCCACCATCGCTCCGCCGCCCGGGAGTTCCTGCATCAGCCGCCCACGAGCCGCCACCAGCGCGCACGCGTCCTCCAGCGACAGCACACCCGCACAGTGCGCCGCCGCCAGCTCACCGATCGAGTGACCGGCCAGGAAGTCCGGCCGTACGCCCCACGACTCCAGGAGCCGGAACAGCGCCACCTCCACGGCGAACAGGGCCGGCTGCGTGTACGCCGTCTGGTCCAGAAGCGCACCCTGCGCACCCTCGTCACCGAACAACGCCTCACGCAACGGCAGTTCGAAGTGAGCCAGGATCTCGTCGAGCGCCCCGGCGAACACCGGGTAAGTCTCGTACAGCTCACGGCCCATGCCCGCGCGCTGGCTGCCCTGCCCGGAGAACAGGAACGCCACCTTGCCCTCGCCCGCGACGCCCTGGACGGCGCCGGGAGGCGTGTCGCCGGCGGCGAGTGCGGTGAGGTCGCGCAGGAGGGCGTCGCGGTCCTCGCTGAAGAGGACGGTGCGGTGGTCGAGCGCGGCGCGGGTGGTCGCGAGCGAGTGGCCGAGGTCGAGCAGGTCGAGGTCGCCGTCGTCCGCGACGCGGCGGTGCAGCCGCTCGGCCTGCGCGGGCAGCGCCTCGGCGCTGTGCGCGGACAGCGGCAGCGGTACCGGCTGCGGACGGGTGCCGGGGGCGACCCCCGCCTGCCCGTCCGCTGACTCGGCGGGAGCCTCGGCCTGGGACTCGACCCGCGCCTCGACCCGTGCCTCGACGGGCGTCTCGACGGGGGCCTGCTCAATGACCGTGTGCGCGTTGGTGCCGCTGACGCCGAAGGAGGAGATGCCCGCGCGGCGCGGCTGCCCGGTGTGCGGCCACGGCTGTGCCTCGGTGAGCAGTTCGACCTGGCCCGCCGTCCAGTCGACGTTGGTGGTCGGCCGGTCGACGTGGAGGGTCGGCGGAAGCACTCCGTGCTCGATGGCCTTGACCATCTTGATGATGCCCGCGACGCCCGCGGCCGCCTGCGTGTGCCCGATGTTGGACTTGATGGAGCCCAGCCAGAGGGGCCGGCCGTCGGGCCGGTTCTGGCCGTAGGTGGCCATCAGGGCCTGGGCCTCGATCGGGTCGCCGAGGGTGGTGCCGGTGCCGTGGGCCTCGACGACGTCGACCTGTGCGGGGGTCAGCCCGGCGTTGGCCAGCGCCTGACGGATGACCCGCTGCTGGGACGGGCCGTTGGGCGCGGTGAGGCCGTTGCTCGCGCCGTCCTGGTTGATGGCGGAGCCGCGTACGACGGCGAGCACCGGGTGGCCGTTGCGCCGCGCGTCGGACAGCCGCTCCACGAGCAGCATGCCGGCTCCCTCGCCCCAGCCGGTGCCGTCGGCGCCGTCCGCGAAGGGCTTGCAGCGCCCGTCGGGGGCGAGTCCGCGCTGCCGGCTGAACTGCACGAACGAGCGCGGGCTGGCCATCACGGTCACGCCGCCGGTCAGGGCGAGGGTGCACTCACCGTTGCGCAGCGCCTGGACGGCGAGGTGCAGGGCGACCAGCGAGGCCGAGCACGCGGTGTCGACGGTGACCGCGGGCCCTTCGAGACCGAAGGTGTAGGAGAGCCGGCCCGAGACGACGCTGGCCGCGTTGCCGGTCATCAGGTAGCCCTCGACGCCCTTGGGCACCTGCTGGAGGATCTCCGGGTACGTCTGGCCGTTGGTGCCGACGAACACGCCGGCGCGGCTGCCCCGCAGGGTCGTCGGGTCGATGCCGGCCCGCTCGAACGTCTCCCACGCCGTTTCGAGGAGCAGCCGCTGCTGGGGGTCCATGCCGAGCGTTTCACGGGGGCTGATGCCGAAGAACGCGGCGTCGAAGCGTCCGGCGTCGGTGAGGAAGCCGCCCTCGCGGGTGTAACTGGTGCCCTGCTGGTCGGGGTCCTCGTCGTAGAGCGACTCGATGTCCCAGCCGCGGTCGGTGGGGAACCCGGATATCGCGTCGCCGCCGGAGGCCACCAGCCGCCACAGGTCCTCCGGAGACTCGACGCCTCCGGGGAACCTGCAGCTCATGGCGACGATCGCGATCGGCTCAGGTTCCTGCGACTCGACCTCGCGGAGGCGTTGCCGTGTCTGGTGCAGATCGGCCGTTACCCGCTTGAGGTAGTCGAGGATCTTGTCCTGATCCGCATCCGCCATTGGAACCTCACCCATGCTTCTCGTCACGAACGACGCGCTGCCAGTGCGCGACGCTGTAGTGCTAAATTCCGAGCTCGTTCTCGATGAAGGCGAAGACCTCGTCGGGCGTGGCCTCCTGGAGCCGTCCCGTCACCGCCTCACCGTCCGGCGCGGACCCGGGCTCGGCCGTGTCCCACTTCGCCAGCAGGGCCCGCAGCCGGGCCGTGATGTCCGTCCTGGTCGGCGCGTCGGGGTCGAGCACCGACAGCGCCGACTCCAGCCGTTCCAGTTCCGCGATGCCGGGCGCCGCCGCCGAGCCGCCGCCCTCCTGTGTGATCTCCGCGCGCAGGAAGTCGGCGAGCGCGGCCGGGGTCGGGTGGTCGAAGACCAGCGTGGCCGGCAGGCGCAGCCCGGTCGCCGCGTTCAGACGGTTGCGCAGTTCGAGCGCGATCAGGGAGTCGAAGCCGAGCTCCTTGAAGGCCCGGGCAGCGCCGACCTCCGCCGTCGAGGGGTGGCCGAGCGCGGCGGCGGCCTGCGTGCGAACCAGTTCGAGGACTACGAGTGACTGTTCCGCCTGAGACATGCCCGCGAGCCGCTGCCGCAGCGCCCGCGCCGCGGACAGGGCCCCGTCACCGCCCGCGCCGATCTCCGCATCACCCGCGTCCGCGGTGCGCGCGAGCCGTCGCAGTTCGGGCAGGTCACCGATGAACGGGCTGGGCCGTACGGCGGTGAAGCCGGGCGCGAAACGTTCCCACTGGATGTCGGCGACCGCGACCGTCGTCTCGTCGTGGTCCAGGGCCTGCCGCAGCGCGCGCAGCGCGAGCCGCGGCTCCATGGCCGGTACGCCGCCCCGCTCCAGCCGGTCGCCCACGGCGCCGTCCGCGGCCAGGCCGCTCTCGCCCCAGCGCCCCCACGCGATCGAGGTGGCGGTCAGTCCGGCGGCCCTGCGGTGTTCGGCAAGGGCGTCCAAGTAGGCGTTGGCGGCTGCGTAGTTGGCCTGCCCGGCGTCACCGAGGGTGCCGGCCACCCCGGAGAACAGTACGAAGGCGGAGAGGTCCAGGTCTCGGGTCAGCTCGTGAAGGTTGCGCGCCGCGTCCGCCTTCGGTCCGAGCACGGTGGCGAAGCGGTCCGGCGTCAGCGCCTCGACGACCCCGTCGTCCAGGACGCCGGCCGCGTGCACGACCGCGGTGAGCGGCCGGTCGGCGGGTACGGCGGAGGCGAGGAGTTCCGCGAGCGCGGTGCGGTCGGCGACGTCGCAGGCCGCGATGGTCACCTCGGCGCCCAACGCGCTCAGCTCGTCGCGGAGTTCGCCGGCGCCGGGGGCGTCCGGGCCGCCGCGGCTGGTCAGCAGCAGGTGCACGGGGGCGGAGTCCGCCTCGGCGTCGCGGGCCAGCCACCGGGCCACGTGCGCGCCGAGGGCGCCGGTGCCGCCGGTGACCAGTACGGTCCCTTCGGGCCGCCAGTCACGGACGGGCTTCGCCTCCGCGAGCGAGGCGCGGGCCAGCCGCCGTACGTAGACGCCGGTGGGTCGGATCGCCAGCTGGTCCTCGCCGGCGAGGGCACCGGACCCGGCACCTGCTCCGGCACCTGCTCCGGATCCGGCCGTGGTCAGTACGGTGGCGAACCGGGTCAGCGACCGCTCGTCCGGGCTGCCGGCGGGCAGGTCGATCAATCCGCCCCAGCGCTCCGGGTGTTCCAAAGCCGCGGTGCGGCCAAGTCCCCACAGCAGCGCCTGCTCCGGGTCGTGCACGGTGTCCGCGCCGTTCACCGACACCGCGCCCTGCGTGGCGCACCACAGCGGAGCGTCGACTCCGGCGTCCCCGAGGGCCTGCAACAGGGCGAGCGAGCCGTGCAGCGCGTGCGGGTGCGGAGCGGCCGCCGTCAGCGCGAGCACGCCCGCGACGGCGCCGGTCGTCTCCGCGGCCGTCTCCTCGCGCAACCGGTCCGCGAGCACCTTGCGCTCGGTGTGGGACGGGCCGAGCACCAGTGTGCGTACGGCGGCTCCGCGCCCGGTGAGCATCCGGCTCGCCGCTGCGGCCCATTCGCCGTCCGCCGCGGCCTCGGGCACCACCAGCAGCCAGGTGCCGGTCAGCCGCCCAGGGCGTTCCTCGGCGATCGGCTTCCAGGTCACGCGGTAGCGCCAGCCGTCGACCGTCGAACGGTCACGGCTCTGCCGCCGCCAGGAGGACAGCGCCGGCAGCACCGGGCCCAGGGGCTCCTTGTCCGCGAGTTCGAGCGTCTCGGCCAGGGACTCCAGGTCCTCGCGCTCGACCGCCTCCCAGAACAGGGCGTCGGCCGGGTCGGCGGAGGCGACCGGAACCGTTTCCAGCGGGGACGCCTCGGGCCAGTAGCGCTGGTGCTGGAAGGCGTAGGTGGGCAGGTCGACGCGGCGGGCGCCGGTACCGGCGTAGACCGCCTTCCAGTCCACCGGGATCCCGCCGACGAACGCCTCACCCAGCGAGGCCAGGAACCGGTCCGGACCACCGTCGTCACGGCGCAGGGTACCCACGACCACGGCCTGACGGCCGGCGTCCTCCGCCGTCTCCTGCACCGCCACGGCCAGCACCGGATGGGCACTGCACTCCACGAACGCCCCGAAGCCCTGCTCCAGCAGCGACCGGACCGCGCCCTCCAGCTCGACCGTACGACGCAGATTCTCGAACCAGTACGACGCCGACAGCTCCGGGCCCTCGACCCACTCACCGGTCACCGTCGAGAAGAACGGCACCTGTACGGGCCGTGGGTTCACGTCGGCCAGGAGGTTCATCAACTCCTCCCGCAGGAGGTCGACTTGGGCGGAGTGGGAGGCGTAGTCCACCGGGACTCGTCGGGCCCGTACCCCGTCCGCCTCACAGGCGGCCAGCAGCTCCTCCAGGGCCTGCGGCTCGCCGGAGACGACGACCGAGGAGGGACCGTTCACCGCCGCCACGGAGATACGGTCCTCGCCCCAGGCGGAGATCTTGTCCCGCACCGCCGCCACCGGCAGCGCCACCGACACCATGCCGCCCAGGCCGGCCAGCACCCGCCCGATCGCCTGACTGCGCAGCACCACCACCCGCGCCGCGTCCTCAAGGCTCAGCACACCCGCCACACACGCCGCGGCGATCTCACCCTGGGAATGACCGACCACAGCCGCCGGCTCCACGCCTGCGGAGCGCCACAGCTCGGCCAGGGACACCATCATCGCGAACAGGGCGGGCTGGACCACGTCCACCCGGTCCAGCGACGGCGCACCCGGCGCCTGCCGCAGCACATCCACCAACGACCAGTCCGTGAAGGGGTCCAGCGCCGCCGCGCACTCATCGATCCGGGCAGCGAACACGGGTGAAGCGTCCAACAACGCGGAGGCCATGCCTACCCATTGCGACCCCTGTCCGGGGAACAGGAACACCCCCTTGCCCCCCGTGCCCGACCCCTGCACAAGCCCGGCCGCGCCGCGTTCCTCGGCCAGCGCGCGCAGTCCGGTCAGGAGGTCGGCGCGGTCGTGGCCGATGACCACGGCCCGGTGGCCGAGCACGGCTCGGGTGAGCGCGAGGGAGGATCCGATGTCGGCCGGTTCGAGGTCGCCGTGTGCCTCGACGTGCTCCAGGAGCCGCTGCGCCTGGTCGCGCAGCGCCGTCTCGGTCCTGCCGGAGATCACCCAGGGCAGTGCCGTGCCGTCCGTGAGGAGCGGCTGCGCGGCTTCCCCGGCCGGGTCACCGGAGTGCTCCACCCGCTCCGTGTCGTTTAGCGGGGCCTCCTCCAGTACGGCGTGGGCGTTGGTGCCGCTGAAGCCGAAGGAGGAGACGGCGGCCCGGCGCGGGCGACCCGTGTCGGGCCACTCGGTGTTGCGGGTCAGCAGCTCGATCGCGCCGGAGGACCAGTCGACGTGCGGGGTCGGCTCGCTGATGTGCAGGCTCGGCGGAAGCACACCGTGCCGCATCGCGAGCACCATCTTCATCACACCCGCCACACCCGCGGCCGCCTGGGCGTGACCGATGTTGGACTTCACCGAGCCGAGCAGCAGCGGGCGTTCCCCGTCCCGGCCCTGTCCGTAGGTCGCGAGGAGCGCCTGCGCCTCGATGGGATCGCCCAGGCTCGTCCCCGTACCGTGCGCCTCCACGGCGTCCACATCGGCGGTCGTCAGACGGGCGTTGGCGAGCGCCTGACGGATCACACGTTGCTGCGAAGGCCCGTTGGGAGCCGTCAGTCCGTTGCTCGCACCGTCCTGATTGATGGCGCTGCCCCGCACCACGGCCAGCACCGGGTGCCCGTTGCGGCGCGCGTCCGACAGCCGCTCCACCAGGAGCAGGCCGACACCCTCGGCAGGGGTGAAGCCGTCGGCGTCGGCCGAGAATGCCTTGCAGCGGCCGTCCGTGGACAGTCCGCGCTGCCGGCTGAACTCGATGAAGGTGCCCGGGGTCGACATGACCGTGACTCCGCCGGCGAGCGCCAGCGAGCACTCGCCGGTGCGCAGCGCCTGCACCGCCATGTGCAGGGCGACCAGCGAGGCGGAGCACGCGGTGTCCACCGTCACGGCCGGGCCTTCGAGCCCGAAGGTGTAGGCGACTCGGCCGGATACGACACTGCCGGCCGTTCCCGTGGCCAGGTGGCCCTCGTAACCGGCGTCGGAGGCCTGCATGACCAGGGAGTAGTCGGAGCCGTTGGTGCCGACGAACACACCGGCCTGGCTGCCGCGCAGGGTGGCCGGGTCGATTCCCGCCCGTTCGAACGCCTCCCACGAGGTCTCCAGCAGCAACCGCTGCTGCGGATCCATCGCCAGCGCCTCACGCGGCGAGATCCCGAAGAACGACGGGTCGAAACGCGTGGCGTCCGCAAGGAAACCACCCTCACGCGTATAGGTCGTCCCCTGCGCCTCCGGATCCGGGTCGTACAGCCCCTCCACATCCCAGCCCCGGTCCACCGGGAACCCCGACAGCGCGTCCCCACCCGACTCCAGCAACCGCCACAGGTCCTCCGGCGACCGCACGTCACCAGGGAACCGGCAGCTCATCGCCACGATCGCGATCGGCTCGTCATCTGCCGCGGTGGCGGCGGCAGGGGCGGCAGTCGCGGCCGCCGCTCCCGCGGCCCCGCCCGACGTGCCGGTCGCCCGGGCCAGTTCGTCCCGCAGGTATCCGGCCAGCACGGTGGGGGTCGGGTAGTCGAAGATCAGGGTCGGGGGGAGTTTGAGCGCGGTGGCGGCGCCGAGGCGGTTGCGCAGTTCGACGGCGGTGAGCGAGTCGAACCCGAGTTCCTTGAACGCCCGGTTCGCCTCGACCGCCTCCGGGCCCGCGTAGCCGAGCACGGACGCCACGCCCGTACGCACCAACTCCAGGAGCAGCCTCTCCTGCTCGGCCGCCGGGCGGCCCGTGAGCCGCTCGATCAGCTCGCTGCCTGCGGACGTGTCGGCCTCGGCGTCGGCGCGCATGCCGTCCATCACGGCGCGTGCCTCGGGGAGGTCGTTGAGCAGGGGGCGCGGCCGGCCGGAGGTGAAGGCGAGCACGAAACGCTTCCACTCCATGTCGGCGACGGTCAGTGCCGTCTCGTCCCGGTCGAGGGCGTGGCCCAGGGCGGTGACGGCCGACTCGGGTGCCATTTCGAGCACGCCGTGCCGTCGCATGCGGTCGCCCACCGCGCCTTCCGCCATGCCTCCGTCGCCCCACGGGCCCCAGGCGACCGAGGTCGCCGGGAGTCCGGCGTCGCGCCGGCACTGCGCGAAGGCGTCGAGGAAGGCGTTGCCGGGCGCGTAGTTGCCCTGGCCGGGGGCGCCGAAGGTGGCCGCGAAGGAGGAGAAGAGCACGAACGCCGACAGGTCCAGCTCACACGTCAGTTCGTGCAGGTTGCGGGTGGCATCGACCTTGACCCGCAGGACCCGGTCCAGCTGATCCGGGGTCAGCGCCTCGACCACGGCGTCGTCCAGTACGGCGGCGGTGTGCACCACGGCGGACAGCGGCCGCTCGTCCGGTATCGCGGCGAGGAGTTCTGCGAGCGCGGTGCGGTCGGCCACATCGCAGGCTGCGATGGTCACTTCGGCGCCCAACGCAGTGAGCTCGTCGCGGAGTTCGCCGGCCCCGGGGGCGTCCGGGCCGCTGCGGCTGGTCAGCAGCAGGTGCACGGGGGCGGAGTCCGCCTCGGCGTCGCGGGCCAGCCACCGGGCCACGTGCGCGCCCAGGGCACCCGTACCGCCGGTGACCAGCACGGTGCCTCGCGGCTTCCAGTCGCGGGTGACGGGGGTGCGGTCGAGGGGGGCGCGCACCAGGCGGCGTACGAACAATCCGGTGGGGCGGACGGCGAGTTGGTCCTCGTAGCCGGTGGCGGCGAGGGCCGTCGCCAGGCGTGTGAGCGAGCGCTCGTCCGGCTCGGCGGGCAGGTCGACGAGACCGCCCCAGCGTTCGCCGTGCTCCAGGGCCGTCACCCGGCCCAGGCCCCAGACGAGCGCCTGCTCCGGGGCGTCGAGGGTGTCGGCGCTGTTCACCGAGACCGCGCCTCGGGTGGCGCACCACAGCGGTGCGGTCACCTCCGCGTCGCCGAGGGCCTGCACCAGCGCGAGGGAGGTGTGCAGCGGCTGCTCGGCGTCCAGCGCGAGCAGCGACAGCACACCGGCCAAGTGCTCCTCGGTCGCGGCGATCTCACCGGCGGCCTCATGGATGAGGGCCGTCAGCGCGTGACGATCGGCGGTGGCCGGGGCCAGTACGCGTACCGCGGCGCCGCGTGCGGTGAGGGTGCGGGCCACGTCGGCCGTCAGCCCGGTCTCGTCGTCGTCCGGCGCGATGAGCAGCCAGGTTCCGGTGAGGCGGGTGGCGGCGGAGGTGCTGTCGTCGGGCAGCGGCTTCCAGGTGACCCGATAGCGCCAGCCGTCGAGCGTCGACGTCTCACGGCTGCGCCGCCGCCAGGAGGAGAGCAACGGCAGCACCTCGCTCAGCCGCTGGTCCCCGTCGACCTCCAACTCGGCCGCCAGCGCCGCCCAGTCCTCCCGCTCCACCGCCTCCCAGAAGCGCGCGTCCACGGAGTCGGTGGGGGCGCCGCCGTCGGACTCGGGGACGGTTCCGGACTCCAGCCAGTAGTTGTCGCGCTGGAAGGCGTAGGTGGGCAGGTCGACGCGGCGGGCGCCGGTACCGGCGTAGACCGCCTTCCAGTCCACCGGGATCCCGCCGACGAACGCCTCTCCGAGCGAGGTCAGGAACCGGCCCGGACCACCGTCGTCACGCCGCAGGGTACCCACGACCACGGCCTGACGGCCGGCGTCCTCCGCCGTCTCCTGCACCGCCATGGCCAGCACCGGATGGGCACTGCACTCCACGAACGCCCCGAAGCCCTGCTCCAGCAGCGACCGGACCGCGCCCTCCAGCTCGACCGTACGACGCAGGTTCTCGAACCAGTACGACGCCGACAGCTCCGGGCCCTCGACCCACTCACCGGTC
>NZ_BMVF01000040.1 GCF_014650575.1 Streptomyces naganishii JCM 4654 | reverse complement strand
AACCTTCTACGAACCCCGAACCCCACAGCTCGCTTGACGAAGGACATAGAGGCACCCCCCCGTCCTGCCCCACGACATCGCCGCCCTCGAAGCCGAACGCTGCGGCCCTTACCGCGACGCTTTCGGCCTCTGCAACGGCTGCGGCCGCGTCCAACGCCGCTGCGCCGCCAACGACCCGCAGCGATCCCCCGAGTCGCTGCGCGCCGCGTACGCCCAGCCCTGGAAGTGGATGCCCTGCCCCCACCAGTGCGGCTACGTCGGCCAGCCCGAGATCCGCCCCAGCATCCTGTACGGACTCATCCCCCCAGATCAGCCCCACACCACACCGGACGGCGCCCGCTGACCCCGCCAGGAAGAAGACACCCATGCCCTTCATCCCACCGGGAGACGACGGACGTACATTCGGATCCATGGATGAGCAGCCCAGACGCATCGGCGCCACCACCGACCGCGCCACCGCGGCGTTCATCCTGCACTGCACCCCGAACCAGGTCGGCTACTGCGCCCACTGAGTGCCTGCCGCGCCCAGTCAGAGGCCCTACTCGGGCGGACTCGCCCTCGCGCCAGGCGTAGTAGGAGGAGCGGGCGACCTTCAGCACCCGGCACAGCAGGACGATAGGGTAAGTCGCCTTCTCCGCATGGATCAACCGGTACAGCTCGCTCACCGGTCGTTCTCCTTCACGAAGAAGGCCGTCGCTTTTTTCAGGATCTCGATCGTCTGCTGCTGTTCGCGGACCTCCCTGCGCAGCCGCTTGAGTTCCTCGCGCTCGGCGCTGGTCAGCTCACCGGACTCGCCCTCGTCCCGGTCCGCCTTGGCCCGGCGGTACCAACCGCGCAGGGACTCCGAGCTGATACCGAGCTCCCGGGCAACCGCAGTGACCGTCTTGCCCGAGGAATCGACGAGCGCGATCGCGTCCCGCTTGAACTCCTCGGTGTACCGCTTCGTGTACTTGCTTCCCACCTGGTGCTACTTCCTCTGGAACCTCAAGATCCCAGTCTCCAGGTGTCCACGATCAAGGGGAAGCTTCATGAGTCCACCTTGTCCACCGATGGGTGGGACTTCTGGCGTACGACAGACCCAGTCTGCGGCGACGAAGTATCCCTAAAGACACTACGACGTCGGGTCGTCCACGCCCAGCGTGATCAGTGAGAGTCCTGCCGCTGAGAGATGCCCTTCGCACTTTGACCGGCGACAGGAGCCGACTCTCGGATCAGCTCGTCCTCGCTCCGGGCGCGACATGATGAACAGGGGCGGAGACATGCCAGACCGCTCCTCTGGTGTGCCGACCGGCGTTCATCCGACGACATGGGCCGCCCGTGTCGGGACGCGGAGCAAGCGTCGTTACAGCGGTCTCCAGGGACGTCTGGTCCGGTGGCGGCGCGTGCTGACTCCTGACTGTCAGCGGCACAGTTCCTTGATTAGGCGGTGCAACTGGTTGCCGTCGAGCGGGGTGCGGTGGGCGAGCAGGTTGCGGGCGTCGCGCAGGGTGCGGAGACGATGGCGTTCCCTGGGGGTGAGGGCGATGGCGCCGTCGAGGTAAGCGCCCCACATGGCGCCGAGCTCCAGGGTGTCAACGAGGTCGCCGGGAGGCTCAGGGGCGGCGTCGGGGTCGCGTCGGGGGCCGTACTCCTCAGCGAGCCGCGGCAGCGGTACACGGGCCCGGAGCCGCACGGTGGCGACGAAGCGTTCCCGGGCGTCGTCCAGCAGCGGGAGCAGGACGTGGTTCTGAGCCAGCCAAACCCTGGCGGCCACCACATGCTCGTGGTTGAGATCCTGGCGTGGATGGTGGCGGAGCCTGCCGTCCCAGCTGTCGACGGCGACCGCGTTCCAGGCGGGGAGAAGGCTTTCATTGGGGCGCTGCCCTGGATTCCGGGTTCCTTCGGCCCGTCGCGGGGGGATGGCCTCCGCCGGTACAGAGAACACCGATATGACGTCGTGGAGCGCGGCCGACAGCGTTTCCAAGCGGCCGTCCTTCCAGCGGGCAGCTAGGGCGGCCGCCACATCGAGGAACGGGCCACAGATCTCTGTAATGGTGGCCTGGGTGACGGCTTCCTGCAGGTGATGGCGGTCCACGGAGGAATTCACCGGTGGGCGGGCCAGAGCCACGATCGTGGCGGTGTCCAGGCGCCCGGTGGCTCCCCACCACCAGTGGACCACGACGTCCTCGCGCGCCAGCTGGGCGGGTAGCCCCGTTGGCAAGTCCTCGGTGGACGCCACGACCAGGACGCGCGGCCGCCGCGCGGGCGGGAGTCCGGCCTCTTTGCCGGTCGCCACTAGGCGGCGCAGCAGGTGGGCGGCGGCGGACGGCACCGGTTCGCGCCAGGCCCGCACGACCACGGGCCTGGTCTCGGCGGGGCCGCTCCGGCCGCCGGTGAGGCGGGCAAGCACATCGCCAGCAGTGTCGTCGCCGGTCGCCTCTGTTCGGTCGGTGAAGTCCAGCTCCTTGGCGAGCCGCTCCAGCAGGCGGGCCAGAGCCTCGGCGGGGGCGGGAGGGGCCGAGGGCTCCGGCTCGGCTGGCGAAGGGGCGGTGACGGAGAAGAGGTCCGACAAACCGTCGTCGTAGTCGAGGACCGGGGCCAGACCGGACCACCGCGTGGGGGCCGGGGGCTGAGCCGGCATCAGGGGTCGGAGGGCCAGCGGCGCGGCGGGGTCGTCCAGCGGCAGCAGCACGAAGTCGGCAAGCTCGTGCAGCAATTCGTCGAAAAGTTGCTCCGCCGGGCAGTCGGGGCCCTCCAGCAGCTTCCGTGGTAGTAGCCACAGGCAGCTGCGGCCGCTGTTCAGGTCCGCCAGCAAGCGGCCCAGCCAGATCTTGATCCCGGGCAGAGCAGTCACTTCGGCGGCGGTACCGGTGATCAAGAGTGCTGCCCCACGGTGTTGAGCGCCCGGAAGGTGACGAGGTCCAGCGCGTATCCCTTCTCACTGTCGTCCAACACGCCGTGGTCGGCGAGCCGGTCAGTGAAGCGACGGACCTCGTCCAGGCCGAGACCGGTGACTGCGGCGATGTCGCCGCGGTTGCAGCACTCGCCGGGCTCGATGTACTGAACCCAACCCGCCAGCAGGTCCTGCATGCTCCGGTCGAGCTCGACCCGGTCTAGGTGGTCGCGGGCGACGCCCTCCCGGGAGTACTGGGCCCGGGTCGTCTCCAGCGCCGCCTCGAGGGTGGCGCCTCCTCGGGTGGCGAGGTCGACGGTGCGCTCGACCAGGCCAGGCCAGCCGCCGGTCGCTTCCATCAGTCGCTCCCGTTTGTCTGGAGTGTCGAACGGGCACTCCGGCCAGGCTCGGAGGCTGTCGGTGTTCCACCGCTCCGGCCGCAGCACCCGGGCGACCTGCTCGTCCCAGAGGACTTCCTGCGCCCTCGGGTCGACCAGGGCGATCCCCGCACGCGGCGGCGCCCCCTTAGGGCCGACCGTGTGCTGACGCAGCCGCTCCAAAGCTTGGCGGAGCGTGTCCAGTCCGCAGTAGCGCAGGTCGGCGACGACCACGCTGGGATCCCGACCGCGGGTCGTCTGGGTCAGCACGTCCACCAGGGTGTCCGGGGCAGCGGTGTGCACGGTCAGGCCGCGCGCGTCGGCGTAGGAGCGAATGGCTGGCTCCATCAGCTCCGGGCCGTGCGCTTTGGTCAGACAAACCAGGGTCAGACCAGGTCCGGTCGCCTCGTACAGCTGTTGCTCGGTAAGCGGGCTGTACCGGCTCACGCCCGACCGGTCTGTGCCGAGCAGTCGGCGGGAGAAGCGCGGGTTGTAGTCGTAGGGCAGGCTGAACTCGGTCTGTTGCAGTTCCAGTTCGAGGTCCTCACGAGTGCCCAGCATGTGCACCACGTTGGGACTGCGCACCGCATAGTGACGGCGGTCGGCCTGCTGGATCAGCAGGCCGAGGCCCACCATCTCCTCCAGGTAGATCTTCACGTCGCTGGCGGTCAGCCGGCGGAAGCCCTCCGGCCAGTTCCGCTTGGCCTCTCTGAGCAGTTCGTCGGCGTCGTAGCCGCGGTGGAAGCTGTCGGCCTGGCTGCGCAGGGCAATCGTCAGAGCGAGCACCCGGTAGCGGTCTTCCAGGTTGATGGTCAGCCGCAGCCGCTCGGCGATGCGGCGGTGCACCTCGGCCGAGCCCGCCACTGCGCGGATGTCCTCCTCCGTGACGGTGATCGGCCACTGCGCCGAACCCAGCGGCTTCTCTCGCAGTGCGGTGACCAGGCGCTCGCAGAAGATCTGCACTAGACATGCCTGGTAGTTGGTCGCCGCCAGCACCCGCCACACCAGCTCCGGACGCTCGAAGCGGTAACCGAACGCCGCCATCGGCTCCACTACCAGGCGCTGCGCCTCGGCCGGCTTGAGTGGGCCGATCAGCTCTTCGCCTCCGTGCGCCAGCGGCACGTTGGACAACCTGCTGAACCGCTGCACCTGGTGCAGACCGGCGAAGACCACCTTGAAACGGCGGTCGGTGCTGTCCATCAGCCCCTTGAGCCGTGCCACGTTGGCAAACGTGCCCTCCCCGCCGCTGCCACGCACCGCCTTCGAGTCGGCGGTCAGGAAGGCGTCGGCCTCATCGGCGAGAATCAGCACTCGCCGTTCGCGGTTCTCCTCCAGCCAGCGGCGCACCTGCTCCGATAGCACGTCGGGCGACCCCGCCGTGGACACCTTCGGCCCCAGGACGCCGACTCGCTTCAGTTCCGTCGCGAGCACCGGCCAGATTCGGTCAGCGGGCTCGGCCTCGCCCACGCCCCGCGCCTTCAGATCCAGGTAGACGGCCTTACGGTCGGGGGAAGAGGGGAAGTCGGCCTCGACCTTGCGCAACAACGCCGACTTACCCAACTGGCGTCCGCCGTACAGGAAGAGAGCGCCCAGCGGGTCGGTGACGGCGGCCATCTCACGGGTCCGACCGTAGAAGACCTCCGGCGGCACCAGGCCAGCCACGAACGGCGTGTACGGGTTGAAGCCGGTCCAAGGCAGGGTTACTCGCTGCACGGCCCGGAACGAGCGCGGAGAACGCGCCGCCACCCAGCCGAACACGGCGGGGTCCACCACCAAGGCCTGAGACGTGGAGGTACGTGCGTGCACGGCCATGCCCCTACGGCCCGCCAGTCCCAGCGGGTACAGGTAGAGGATGATGCACGCCCCAGTGTCGCTGCGATCCAGCAATTCAAGGGGACTACGCCCACGTTGCTCGTCCGACACCACCAGCACCGTGTACGTGGTGGCCGCCGAGCCGAGGTCGGCGACATAACCGGGAACGCTCTCGCTGGCGCGGAGCTTGGCGGTCAGCCGGAGGATGCCGCGCACCTGACGGCTGTCGTCCCGGGCCGGCGGCCGGCCCTCTAGCCCCAGCAGGCGCAGCACCGCCGGCACGTGCTTCTGCCATTCCGCACCACGCGTGGAAGGCTTGCTGAGCGCGTCCCAGGCCTCCAGGCCCGCCAACGCGCCCTCGGTGAGTGGTTGTCCGTCCGCATAGTGCTCCGCCCACGGAAGCGCCGAGAAGCCCTGCTGGCCTGCCTTGACCGGGGCGACGACCCCCAAACTGGCGACGAACCGGTCCAGGTCCTCACCTCGGTCCGCGCCGCTCCACTCCGGCAGCGCGTCCCCCTTGCGCAGGATCGCCAGGCACTCCTCCGCGGTGACCGTGTCGCCCGTCTCCAGCAGGCTGGTGATCTGCTTGCGGTCCTTTTCGGAGAGGGGCAGCGTCTCCAACTGGTTCCGCAACCGCTGCACATACGCATCGACGCGGCCCCGCAGGTCCTCCTCGAGCTGGCGTATCGCCGCAACGGTGGACCGGAAGGCGCCCTCCGGAAACGGCTGCTCCAACTGCTCGAGACGGCCCACAAGTTCCCGCTCAGTCAGATCGTCCAGGCTCTGCTGGGTACGGAGTTCTGCCAGCAGGCCGGCGGCGATCCGGTGCGTCTCGGACCTGATGTTCGACCAGCGCGCCCACTGGGCGTCCCGCTCGATCCGCCAGCCGGACGGCAACTCCTCCGGCCCGGCGGTGGCCGCGGGCACCAGTCCCTGTTCCAGCGCCTCGACCAGCGCGTCGGCCAGGTGCAGGTCGCCACGCTCGGCGTAGGCCGTCAGCACCGCTGGAATGTCCACCGGCTCCAGCAGCGACGCCACCGCTTGTGCGAAGCCGGGAGCGGTGGCGTCGGGCGCGCCATTGGGGGTGCGGGGCAGGTCGGGGGCGGCCAGCAGCGCCACGGGGCCGGGCACGTGGCCGGCGGAGGCGAGCGGGCCGGAGTCAGCTTCGATACCGGTCTCGTCGGCATCGCTGTCGGTGATAACACCGAGCGTCCGGGAGATGGGCGCGCGCTGCTCCCCCTCCAGCCAGCCGCGCAGACACAGCAGCGCCGCGCCTTCCATACCCGGCAGAGCGTCTAGACCGCGCACCCGGGCCAAGGCGTGGCTCAGTACGGTCACCGTGCCGCTCCGCTCCTCGACCTCGGGCGCGGCCAGCGCACGGGCCCGGGAGAGCAGGTTGGCCACCTGCTCGATCCGGTTGAGCAACGAACGCTTGGCCTTGGCCTCGATTGGCTCCTTGGCCTGCTTGGGGGTGCGGATGGAAGCGTCAGCCTCTTCGATGATCCGCTCCGACGAGTCGCGCTTGCGGAACGCCTGCCACGCCTCGTCCAGCACTGAGGCATCTGTCTTCCCGGAAGCCCAGTCATGCACGGCATTCAGGGCACGGCCCAAGGGCTGCTCGGGGCGCATCAACAGATTCTGCACCTGGGTAGCCCGTGCGTAGCCGATCTTGCGCTTCGGTAGCTCGACCTTGAGTTGGCCAGCCTCTTTGGCGATGCCGGAGCGGGTGAGGGCCGGGCCCTCATCATCACCCGGGTGCAGGGTGGCGGGGTCTACCCGGTGGTAGCGCCGCAGAACGTCGATCGCGCATTCCAGTAGCTGACTCCAGGGGCCGGACAGGAAAGAGCAGGGATCGGTCTGCAGCAGCAGGTCGTTGGGCCAGCCCACGACCAGTCCGGCGCGGACGGAGGCGACCGCGGCCAGGACCAACGCCGGTCGGTCGCTCTGCACTCTCTCCAGATCCGGGGCGAACCGGGTCATCACTGGCGTGGCGTCCTCGGGAGTGGTGCATGAAAAGGCAGCGTCCGCGAACGCCAGGCAATCCGCGCGGTGGACCGGCTCGCCGGACCCCACGGTCATCCAGTACGCCTCCTGGAAGCGACCCGCGCTTACCAACCGCTCCACGGGGGAGGCCGTGGAGCCGGTAGAGTCTCCGGCGGCGGGGGCATGCCAGGGGAGACATGTCTGTTCGGAAGGCTTGGTCTCCTGGGGCCTTCCAGTTTCCGCAGCGGCCTCGGCGGGCACAACAGACGGCCCAGGCGTTTCGGCCTCCCAGGCTGTAGGGCCCTCAGTGCCCTCGGCCGGGTGCGGCGCGTCGGGCCGGGTCGCGGCGCCGACCAGGGCGCCGGCCTGAGAGGCAGCCGCTGCCGGGGAGGCCTTGGCCCGTTCAGCGGCGATCGGTACGTCGGTTGGGCCGCCTCCGGCCTCCGCGGTGGCCTTCTCGACCGCCCCAGCCGGGCTCTCCGCCGTCGGCGACTCCTCGGGCTGCGACTTGGCGCCAACGGCCGCCGCACGGGGAGCGGGAACGGGGGGCTCCTGGGACGGAGTTCTGGCGCCGGGGCTCAGGCCGGCGATCTCCTCATCGAGTGTCCGCAGGGTCTCCCGCAAGGATTCGAAGTAGGCGCCGCCGCCTCCCTGTTCGGCCTTGTCCACCAGCGGCAGCAGAGCCTGCCGCTGCTCCTGGAGCATGGCGAGCTGGTGGGCGCGGGCCGTCTCGTGTTCCTCCTCTTCCCGCAACTGCTCGACAGCTGCCTCGAGTTCGCTAAATCCCTCCTCGGCGGACCAGCCGCAGCCCGCCTCCCGGATAAGGTCCGCCACGGCGGAGCGTTCCACCGGCCAGGCGGCCGCCTGCTCGAGCAGCCCCTGGGGCAGCTCGAACCCGCCTGCCACCCGCTCGGCCGCCAGTTCAAGAGCGTCGGCGAGCTCTGCGGCGTGCGAGCGGAGCGTCCGCAGGGCCTCAGCCGGCCCTGCAGCGACCGCCACGTCCGCAGCGTCCTCCCACGTCACAGCTTCTCCCATGTCGTCTTGCCGCTGCCGCGGGTCGGGGTCCGTTTCCCCAGTCTGCTCGGCGGTTTCTTCCTCAGCCTCCTGCATGTGGGCTTCGCCATCTTTGCTGCATGCCCAGTCGGCGCCTGGACGTTCGGCGGCTTCGAGCAGTCGGTCCCAGTGCTGCTCGGCCAGTGTCCGTCGCGGGGTGTCGCCCTCCAGGAGTATGGAGTGAAGGGCGAGACGGGCCAGCATCGGCGGCAGGGAAATGATCACCGACTCCAGAGTGCCCAGGTCCGGATCTCGGAGAGTGTCAGCCTGGAGATTGCCGTGACTCACCAGCAGGTGGCCGCTGAAATCGGCTGCCGCGTCGGCAATCTGCTTGAGGTCACGCGTCTGGGCGCGGCTCAGCCAGGCGCGAGCGGAAAGCAGTTCCCGGCGGCCCAACCGGGGAAGGCCGCCGCGATGAGGGATCCCCGCCCGGTAGGGCAATGGTCCTGGTATCTGGATCAGTTCACGAAGCCGCACATCGTCGAGCCCGGTCAGCCAGGCCTTCAGGTCCCCACCCGCTTTCGCCATGACGAGATCATGCCAGATCGGGGCACATTGCGCAGCGGCTGGGGCAGTGCCATCACGGACCGATGCCTTTTCGTCGGTTCAAAAATGTCCCGGCGGGCCATCCAGATCGGCAGGTCGATGTCCTGCAGAAGCGGGAGTCACGTCTTGCTGTTGTGCGACCACGCTCGTCAGGTTCAATCGACGAGGCCCTCATCGGTGCTGACGGCAGGCACAGACCCTTTCAGACCAATGCGAGGCTGCACTAGAACGGCAGGGCCAAGTTAGGGCCTCTCCTCTTGGCATCGCAAGGTCGGTGCGCTGGACGCCCCTTTGCCGCCCGGCTCAGAACTGGAGGCCCGCCCGGCTGGGCCGGGACAGCCCGCAGGCGGGGCCCTCATGGGTCCAAGATGGGTCCGGAAGGGCGGTGAAACCCCGTGAACGATCACCACAGCCCGGGTATCCCCATGCTCGCTGACCTGCACAGACGGCAGAAACAAGGACAGGAAGTGAACCTTGAGGCAACGCTCTGGCGAGCTCGTAATGCGTAGGTCTCGGGTTCGAATCCCGAAAGCGGCTCCACTGAGAACCCCGGTCAGACATTCCTGGCCGGGGTTTTGCCGTTCAGCCGTTGCTGTTCAGCTTTTGCCGTGCGCCCTTTGAGGCGCGGCGCTGCCGGCTCGCGGGAGTTGACGTGCCTCACGGCGACGGGGCAGGCGTCACTCGCTCACCTGGGGCGTCTGCCTCCGCGGGCCGCGGGCGACGAGGGCGTGGAGCATGGCGGCGAAGACGAGGGTCCAGGCGGTGAGGGCGACCCAGAGCCAGGAGCGGCCGATCCACTCCACGATGGGGAGGTTGTCGGCGCGGCCGAGGTACATGCCGGCGACGGCGTACATGCCCAGGGGGAAGACGATGCTCCACCAGGTGGGCTCGTAGGTCAGGGGCACCCGGTGGACGCGGTGGCGCCAGACGCCGACCGCGATCAGGACCGGGATGAGCCAGGTGGCGAAGCACCAGAAGACGACGGACATGCCGGCCACCAGCCCGCGCACCGCGTCGACCATGGGCGCGCTCTCCATCTCCACGATGCGCGCGCCCGCGACCACGGTGATGGCGACGGCGCCCATGGAGACCCAGTAGGGCGGGTCGAGTTCGCGCGGTTCGAGGACGTAGAGCATCAGGCGCAGGGAGACGAAGATCGCGGAGGCGGCGTAGAGGACGCAGCCCACCGACCAGGAGAAGACCGCGACGACAGCGAGGCCCTGGCGGGCGCTCGCGTAGTGCGGCTCCAGGGTCGCGGCGGCCACGGCGACCGACTGGCTGGCGACGACCCAGACGAACCAGGTCCCGTTGGCGGCGGCCACGACCGGGCGTTCGCTGCGGCCCAGGACCGCCGCCCAGGGGATGGTGTAGCCGAGGACGACCCAGGTGAGCGCGGCGATCACGAGCAGGACGGTGGCGGGGAGGAGGTGCCCCTGGCCGGCCAGGCCGACCGCGAGGACGTTGGTGCCCGCCACGAAGGTGAAGAAGAGGAACGCCTTCCGGGTGTCGTGGGCGTCCGCGGCGAGTTCCCGGCGGTGGGCGGCGAACCGCCAGGCGGTCAGGACGACCAGCAGGGTGTACTCGGCCGCGGTGAGCACGAGCAAAGCTTTCGCCACCGGGGTCCAGCCGCGCAGCTGGCAGCCGACGGAGATGATGCCGGTGGCCATGACAAGGGCGAAGTACCCGGGGGACAGGTGCGCCGGCGCCAGGCCCGCCTGGCGTGGGGACAGAGTTACAGGTGTGGTTGACACGCCGGAACCGTATGCGAAGCGGGACCCGCTTGGCCCGGGACGTTCGGCCCTGCCGGGCGGGAGGCCCCGGCGGGCCGGTGCCGGAAGACCTCCGCGCCCGCGCCCGCGCCGTCCGCCTCCGCGCTCTTCCGCTTCAAGAGGACGCAAAGCGCTGTGGGGTGCGGACAACCGGCGCCGGCAAGGGGACATCCTGGTGAACGAGGAGCGCCGTGCGGTGGGAGCACGGACGCCGCCGGCGCCGGATGGAGTGAGCAAAGCGTGGTGGAACCGGGGAAGGCGGGGGAGCCGACGGATGCGGCGGGGCCGATGCCGCCCTTGCGGCCGGCGGGGCCGGGCGGCCCCAGGATCGCCGTCGCCGTCGTGACCATGGGCAACCGGCCCGCGGAGGTCGACGCCCTGCTGGAATCGGTGGCCAAGCAGGACCTCGCCCCCGCCCGCATCGTGATCGTCGGCAACGGCTGCCGGCTGCCCGAGTTCGCCCGGCGGCTCTCCCTGCCCGGCGAGGTCACCACCGTCGACGTCGAGGAAAACCTCGGCTGTCCCGGGGGCCGCAATGTCGCCCTGGCCCGGCTGCGCGAGTTCGGCGACGTCGACGTGGTCGTGGACCTCGACGACGACGGGCTGCTCGTCGACGCGGACGTGCTGCGCCGGGTACGGGACCTGTACGCCGCCGACCCCCTGCTCGGCATCGTGGGGTTCCGCATCGCCGACGAGCACGGCGAGACCCAGCAGCGGCACGTGCCCCGGCTCGGCGCGTCCGACCCCCTGCGCGGCGGTTACGTGACCGGGTTCCTCGGAGGCGGGCACGCCCTCAGCATGCGGATGCTCGAGCAGACCGGGGACTGGCCGGCGGAGTTCTTCTTCGCGCACGAGGAGACCGACCTCGCCTGGCGGGCCGCCGACGCGGGCTGGCGGATCCTCTACGCGCCCGAACTGCTGCTGCGGCACCCGAAGACCTCGCCCGCCCGGCACGCCATCTACTACCGCGTCACCGCCCGCAACCGGGTCTGGCTGGTCCGGCGACGGCTGCCCCTCCTCCTCATCCCCGTCCACCTGGGCGTGTGGACGCTCCTCACCCTGCTGCGGACGCGGTCGCTCGCCGGGCTGCGGGCGTGGTTCGGCGGGTTCGTGGAGGGCGTGTGCCGGCCCGCGGGCGAGCGTCGGCCCATGCGCTGGCGCACAGTGTGGCGGCTCACCCGGCTGGGGCGGCCACCGGTCGTCTGAGGGGGGCTCGGGTCCCCCCGGTCGTCTGAGGGGGGTGCCTCTATGTCCTTCGTCAAGCGAGCTGTGGGGTTCGGGGTTCGTAGAAGGTT
>NZ_BMVF01000039.1 GCF_014650575.1 Streptomyces naganishii JCM 4654 | reverse complement strand
ACCATCCGAAGCCTCTCAACTTGCCGTCGCGGCTTGACAGATCAACTGCATCGGATGTCTTTCGAAGGTCCTGACCTCGATGCCCGGCATCGGTGTCAGGACCGCCGCAGTCCTCCTGGCCACCGTCGGCGACGGCAGCTCGTTCCCGAGCGCCGCCCACCTGGCCTCCTACGCCGGACTCGCCCCAGCAACGAAGCAGTCCGGCACGTCGATCCACGGCGAACACGCTCCCAGAGGCGGCAACCGGCAGCTGAAACGGGCGATGTTCCTCTCCGCGTTCGCGGCCCTGCACGATCCCGCCTCCCGCAGCTACTACGACCGCTGCCGAGCCCGCGGCAAAACCCACACCCAGGCCCTCCTCCGACTTGCCCGCCACCGCATCAGCGTCCTGTTCGCCATGCTTCGCGACGGAACCTTCTACCAACCACGAAGCCCCCGCCCAGCTTGACGAAGAACATAGAGGCACCCCCCCGGGGGGCCCGCGGCCCCCGGCCCGCTCTCCGGGCCCGCGGCCCCTGGCCACCCTCCGGGCCAGCCGCCCGGGCCCGCGGCCCCCGGCCGCTCTCCGGGGCCCGCCCCGCCCGAGCCGCCCCCGGCCGCTCTCCGGGCCAGCCGTCCGGCCCGCTCTCCGGGCCAGCCGTCCGGCCCGCTCTCCGGGCCAGCCGTCCGGCCCGCTCTCCGGGCCGGCCGCCCGAGCCGCCCCCGGCCACCCTCAGGGCCAGCCGCCCGGGCCGCCCCCGAACCGCCGGGCCCCCGGCCCGCTCGCCCCCTCCCGCCGAGCCCCGCGATCACCGGCACCCGAGACACCCGTCCCGTATTCCGGACACCTCGTCCCGACCCCTGGATGACCGGCGTACGCTCGACCGAGTCAGAACTCTCCGAAGGAGCGAGCGACGATGCCCGAGCTGAGGTCCCGCACAGTCACCCACGGTCGCAACATGGCGGGCGCCCGCGCCCTTATGCGGGCCTCCGGTGTACCGGGCGCGGACATCGGCCGCAAGCCGATCATCGCCATCGCCAACAGCTTCACCGAGTTCGTGCCCGGCCACACCCACCTCCAGCCGGTGGGCCGGATCGTCAGCGAGGCGGTCCGCGAGGCGGGCGGCATCCCGCGCGAGTTCAACACCATCGCCGTCGACGACGGCATCGCGATGGGCCACGGCGGCATGCTGTACTCGCTGCCCTCCCGCGACCTGATCGCGGACAGCGTGGAGTACATGGTCGAGGCCCACTGCGCCGACGCCCTGGTCTGCATCTCCAACTGCGACAAGATCACCCCGGGCATGCTGATGGCCGCCCTGCGGCTGAACATCCCGACGGTCTTCGTCTCCGGCGGCCCCATGGAGGCCGGCCGCGCCACCCTGGTCGACGGCACCGTCCGCACCCTCGACCTGATCGACGCGATCGCCGAGGCCGCCAACGACAAGGTCTCCGACGAGGACATCCTCCGCATCGAGGAGAACGCCTGCCCGACCTGCGGCAGCTGTTCGGGCATGTTCACCGCCAACTCGATGAACTGCCTCACCGAGGCGATCGGCCTGTCCCTGCCCGGCAACGGCTCGGTCCTGGCCACCCACACCGCGCGCAGGCGGCTCTACGTCGACGCGGCCCGCACGGTCATGGACATCACCCGCCGCTACTACGAGCAGGACGACGACACCGTCCTGCCCCGCAGCGTCGCCACCTTCGCGGCCTTCGAGAACGCCATGGCCCTGGACATCGCCATGGGCGGCTCGACGAACACGATCCTGCACCTGCTGGCCGCCGCCCAGGAGGCCGGCGTCCCCTTCGGCCTGGAGCAGATCGACGCCGTCTCGCGCCGCGTCCCCTGCCTGGCGAAGGTCGCCCCGAACGTCGCCAAGGACCGCACGTACTACATGGAGGACGTGCACCGCGCCGGCGGCATCCCCGCCCTCCTCGGCGAGCTGCACCGCGCGGGCCTGCTCAACGAGGACGTGCACGCCGTCCACAGCCCCTCCCTCGCCGACTGGCTCAAGACGTGGGACGTCCGCGGCGGCTCCCCGAGCCCCGAGGCCGTCGAGCTGTGGCACGCGGCCCCCGGCTGCGTCCGCTCCGCCGAGGCCTTCTCCCAGTCCGAGCGCTGGGAGGCCCTCGACGAGGACGCCGAGGGCGGCTGCATCCGCAGCGTCGAGCACGCGTACTCCAAGGACGGCGGCCTCGCCGTCCTCAGGGGCAACCTGGCGGTCGACGGCTGCGTGGTGAAGACCGCGGGCGTCGACGAGTCGATCTGGACGTTCGAGGGCCCGGCGGTCGTCTGCGAGTCCCAGGAGGAGGCCGTCCAGAAGATCCTCACCCAGCAGGTCAAGGAGGGCGACGTCGTCGTCATCCGCTACGAGGGCCCCAAGGGCGGCCCCGGCATGCAGGAGATGCTCTACCCGACCTCGTACCTGAAGGGCCGGGGCCTGGGCAAGGCGTGCGCGCTGATCACCGACGGCCGCTTCTCCGGCGGCACCTCGGGCCTGTCCATCGGCCACGCCTCCCCGGAGGCCGCCTCCGGCGGCACGATCGCCCTGGTCGAGGACGGCGACCGCATCCGCATCGACATCCCCGGCCGCTCCATCGAGCTGCTGGTCTCCGACGAGGAGCTCACCGCCCGCCGCGAGGCCCTCGGCGGCGCGTACGCGCCCAAGGGCCGTGACCGCAAGGTCTCCGCCGCCCTGCGCGCCTACGCCGCGATGGCCACGAGCGCCGACAGGGGCGCGGTGCGGGACGTGTCGAAGCTGGGCTGAGCGCCTCGCTCACAGACGCCGAGGGCCGCTCCCCGGGGGAGCGGCCCTTTCGCGTGGCACCGGGCCTCACCAGGTCGCCGGGCCGCTCCCGTCCACGGCGAAGACGGCGCCGTCGGGAGCGCCGGCGTAGACGCGGCCGCCCGCGAGCACCGGCGCGGGCACCGAGGCGGCGACCCGGTCGCCCTTGGCGCCCAGCCGGGCCGGCGTCTGCCCGACGAGCGTGCCCTTGCGCGCGTCCACCGCGAGCAGCCGCCCGTCCGCCGAGCCGACGTACACCAGGCGCCCGTCGGTCACCGGCACGGAGGCGCGGCTCACGGACGTCTCCAGGGCCCACAGCCGCCTGCCCGAGCCGAGGTCGACCGCCTCCAGCGACCCGCCGGTGGCCATGAGGTACGCCACCCCCGCGTGCACCGTGCCGTTCGCCTGCTGGAGCCGTACGGTCAGCGGGCTCCGGCGCGTCTGACCGGTCCCGGGGGAGTAGGCGACCAGCGCCCGCGCCTCGCTGTAGACCGGGTCGAGGGACAGGAAGTGCACGGACCCGCCCTTGCCCCCCTCACCGCCGCGGCTGCTGCCGATCGGCTCGAGGGAACCTTTCAGCCGGACGTCCCAGCGCACCTCGCCGCTGCGCGGATCGACGGCGGTGACGCGCGTGCTCGAACCGTCCGCCGACACGCTCGCCGTGTACGCCAGCGGATCGCCCGCGTAGGAGCTGAAGTAGGGCGTGCGCTGCCCCGGCACGGCCCGGCTCCACCTGGTTCCGCCGGTCGCGCCGTCCACGCCCGTGACCGTGCCGTCCGGGCCGGTCACCAGCAGGACGCCGCCGGCCGCCCGCACCCCGGCCGCCGCCGGTACGGCACGCTTCCAGCGCACCTTCCCGGTCGCGGGGTCCAGTGCCTCAAGGCCCGGCCCTTGTCCGTCAGGGTCGCCACCAGACCGCCCGAGACGGGCGGCGGGCTGCCGACGACCGCCGCGCTGACGGGGTGCCGCCACAGCAGCCTGCCGTCGGCCGGGTCGAGCGCGAAGACCAGCCCCGGCCGCGCGCACGCCAGCGACCGGGCCACGTGGGCGCAGTGGGGCGTGCCCGTGCCGCCGGACGGGGGAGCGGCCTCCCAGGGGCCGATCCGCGCCGAGGCGGCCCGCGTCCCGCCGGCCTCGGGAGTCTGCCCGCCGTTGCCGCCGAACAGCGCCACCGAGCCCAGCGCCCCGCCCACCGCGAGCGTCACCGCCGCCGCGACGAGCACCAGCCGCCGCCAGGGCCGCCGCGGCTTGTCCGCGAGCCCTGCCTTCACGCGTACGCGCTCTTCCGTACCGGCGCCCGGCGAGCGGCCGGCCCGCTTCCCCGCCGACCGCTCCTCAGCCCGCTGTCCGGCCCTCTGCTCCGGTATGAACGCCTGGGTGTCGTACGAGGCCGCCACCGAGCGCAGTTCGCGCATCAGCTCGTCGGGAGTGGGCCGGTCCTCGGGCTCCTTGGCCAGGCAGCGCAGCACGAGCGGGGCCAGGTTCTCCGGTACGCCGGTCAGGTCCGGCTCGTCGTGCACCACCTGGTACGCCACGATGTACGGGCTGTCGGAGTCGAACGGACCGCGCCCGGTCGCCGCGTGCACCAGCACCGAACCGAGCGCGAAGACATCGGCCGCGGGCCCCACTTCACGCGGCCGCCGGAACTGCTCGGGCGCCATGAAGGGCGGGGTCCCGATCAACTTGCCGGTCTCCGTGCGCAGTTCGCTGTCCTTGGGCCGGGAGATGCCGAAGTCGATGACCTTCGGGCCGTCCTCGGCGAGCAGCACGTTGCTCGGCTTGAGGTCGCGGTGGACGACCCCCACGCGGTGGATGTCGCGCAGCGCCTCGGCGAGGCCGGCCATCAGACGGCGCAACTCGGCAGGCGGCATGGGCCCGTTCCGCTTGACGTACTCGGACAGGGTGGGGCCGGGGATGAACAGGGTGGCCATCCAGGGGCGCGCGGCCTCCGGGTCGGCGTCGACCACGGGTGCGGTGAAGGCGCCGCTCACCCGCCGGGCCGCCGCGACCTCCTGCCTGAACCGCCCCCGGAATTCAGGATCGTTGGCGAACTCGGCGTGCACGACCTTCACCGCGAGCTTCATCCCGGAGGTGCTGCGGGCCAGGTGCACGACGCCCATGCCGCCCGAGCCGAGGCACGACTCCAGGCGGTAGTGACCGGCGTACTGCGGAAGTTCCGCTTCCGCGCCCGCTCCGCTGCTGCGCTGTGGCGCCATGGAACCACCCCCGTGCTGTTCGTCCGCGCGCGCGACGCACCGACCCTAGTCGATGACTCGAACGGGACCCAGGAGGCTTGCTAGCGTTCCCGTACGAATCGCGCACAGCTGTTTTGTCACGCGATTCCTGGGAATCAACGGGACCCCATGACAGTCATGGGGCTCAACGGGGGAGGTCATCCATGTCGGTCGACCATGTCGAGAACACCGGAGGGGACACGTCGGAGGGCGGCGCCGAGGGGGCCGTCGCGGCCGCCGCCGCGGTGCGGTACTACTCCGTCGCCCCCGGCGTGAACCTCAACGTCCGCAGCGGTCCCGGCACCGGCTACCCGGTCGTCCGGACCCTGTCCCAGGGCGCCAAGGTCCCGATCTACTGCCAGACGCCGGGCACCACGGTCTCGGGCCCGTACGGCACCTCGAACATCTGGGACAACATCGGCGACGGCGAGTACGTGTCCGACTCCTACGTCTACACGGGCGCCGACGGCTACGTGACCTCCCGCTGCTCCTGACCGGACGATCCCGCGTCCCCGGGATCCATCCCGCCCGGAGCCCGCGACCGCACCGGAGCCATAATCGTCCCGTGAGCGACGACAACGGCACCCCGGACGGCACCGCGGGCTCCGCCGGCCCCGGTGCCGGCGCGAGCGGCCCCCGGCCCGAGCCCCTGCGTTTCTTCGGCACGACCTGGGTGGACCACGACAACGGCTACGCGGCCCGCCGCGCGGGCGTGGCGGCCGGCTCGCTGCTCGCCGCCGCGGCCGCCTGCCTGGTGCTCCGCTTCGCCTACCAGGGCCTGGCCCTGGCGAACTCGGGCGCCTTCGTGACGCTGCTGGTCGTGGTGATGTTCGCGGTGTGCAGCGCGCTCGCCTTCCGGCACACCTGGGACGGCTTCTCCAAGCGCCCCGATCCCGAGCGGCAGGCCTCCCTGCGCGGCCTGCTCGCCATCGGCTTCGTCGGCTCGCTCCTCGCCTACTTCTTCCGCTCCCTCACCGAGGCCCCCGGCGAGAAACTCCACCGCGAGGAATACGAGCGGGCCCGCGAACAACACACCCGCCGAGCCACCCGCCGCTCCGGCAACCCCAAAAAACGCCGCCGCTCCTGACACCGACCGGGACATCGGCCCCCGAACGACAATCGCGCGGCCGCTACTTACACAGGCCCGCGACCGGGCACCGACATACGATGCCGCGCACCGGAATGCGACCCTCCGTTGGCATACGGCATCCGCGCCGGTACGCATCCGCGCCGCAATACGGCACGCCCTCGGAATGCGGCCCCCGCGCCGCGACCCGGCACCGGGACGCAATACGTCACCGGGACGCATTGCGGCGCCGAAAAAGAACACGGCCCGCGCTGGAAAGCGGCCCGGCACGAAATCCCGACCACCGCCGCTCCTGACCGCCGACCGCGCCTCGTGCGCCAGAAGGCGGCCCCGCGCCGGAAGGCACCGCCGGACTGGCGTGCGGCCCGCGCCGGAAAGCGGCCCGGCACGAAATCCCGACGACCGCCGCTCCTGACCGCCGACCGCGCCCCCGCGCCGCAACCCGGCACGGGCGCCGGACGTGGCGCCGGACGTAGTGCCGAACGAGACGCCGGCGGTGGCACCGCACGCAGTGCCGAACCCGGCACCCACGCTCCACCGGACGAAAACCCCCTGTCGCCCCACGCCACCGAGCCCCCACCATGGGCGCCATGACCGCACCCACCCCGCACCCCTGGACGGGCCTGAACACCACCAGGGCCCGCTCCTTCGACGCGGCCGCCGCCGAGTACGCGGCCAACCGCCCCTCCTATCCGCCCGCACTCCTCGACGCGATCGAGGAACTCGCCGGCCGCCCCCTGGCCGGCGCCCGCGTCGCGGACGTCGGCGCCGGCACCGGCATCGCGACCGCCCTCCTGCGCGCACGGGGCGCCGACGTACTGGCCGTCGAGCCGGGCGAGGGCATGGCGGCCCAGTTCCGCCGCACCCTCCCCGACGTCCCCGTCGTGCGCGGCGACGGCAACGCCCTCCCGCTCGCGACCGCGTCCACCGACTTGATCACGTACGCCCAGTCCTGGCACTGGACCGACCCCGCCCGCGCGGTCCCGGAGGCCCTGCGCGTACTGCGGCCGGGCGGCGCGCTGGCGCTGTGGTGGAACACCGACGCGAACGACATCCCGTGGATCGCCGAACAGAGCCGCCGCATCGCCCGCCACTTCGACATGGACGTCTCCGCGGAGCGCCCGGCCGCCGGTACCGACACGGACCTGGCCGACCCCAGCGGCCGCCTCCACTTCCACCGCCGCACGATCCGCTGGAGCCGCACCGTCGCCCTGGACACCCACCTCGCCAACATCGCCAGCCACTCGATCTTCCTGGTCAGCCCCGCCCCCCACGCGTCCGCCTTCTTCGACCGGGAACGAGCCCACCTGCTCAGGACCTTCCCCGAGGGAGCGGTGACGGAGACGTACGACGTTCGCTTGCTGGTGGCCACCAAGCCGGCCACCACGCCGGCCACCACGACGGAGATGTGACCCGCACGCTTCAGGGCCCGATGGCACTTGACGCGGGCCCTCTCGCGCGAGTTAATCACCGAGTGATGAATAAATCCTCGGGCGTCTCGCCCCACCCCGCATCCGGCGACGCGGTGCGCGCGTCGGATCTCACCGTCGTGCGCGGTCCCCGCACCGTCCTGCGCGGGCTCGGGTTCGCCGTGCCGCGCGGGCAGATCACCGGGCTGCTCGGCCCGTCCGGGTGCGGGAAGTCCACCCTGATGCGGGCGGTCGTAGGTACGCAGGCCAAGGTGAGCGGCACGCTGGACGTCCTCGGCCGGCCCGCCGGTCACCCCACGCTGCGCACCCGCGTCGGGTACGTCACCCAGAGCCCCTCCGTCTACGACGACCTGACCGTGCGCCAGAACCTCGACTACTTCGCCGCGATCCTCGACCCCGGCCGCGCCGCCTCCGGACGCCGCCGCGACGACGTCACCCGCGCCATCGCCGACGTCGACCTCACCGGCTACACCGACACCCTCGCCGGCAACCTCTCCGGCGGCCAGCGAGGCCGCGTCTCCCTCGCCGTCGCCCTGCTCGGCGCCCCCGAACTGCTCGTCCTCGACGAACCCACGGTCGGCCTCGACCCCGTACTCCGCCGCGACCTGTGGAACCTCTTCCACCACATCGCCGCCACCCGCGGCACCACCCTCCTCGTCTCCTCCCACGTCATGGACGAGGCCGAGCGCTGCCACCGCCTCCTCCTCATGCGCGAGGGCGAGATCCTCGCCGACGACACCCCCGACGCCCTGCGCACCCGCACCGGCGCCGACACCGTCGAGGCGGCCTTCCTGCACCTGGTCGACGAGGCGGTCGCAGCCGGCCGCGCGAAGGAGTCAGCACGATGAGCACCACCCCGCCGACCGCCGCACAGGCGCACCACCACGCGCAGCCGCACACCCACACCCGCGCCCTCAGCGCCGCCCGCACCACCGCCACCGCGGCCCGCGTCCTGCGCCAGCTGCGCCACGACCCCCGCACCATCGCCCTGATGCTGCTGGTCCCCTGCCTGATGCTGGTCCTGCTCCGCTACGTCTTCGACAGCAGCCCGCGCACCTTCGACAACATCGGCGCCTCACTGCTCGGCATCTTCCCCCTGATCACCATGTTCCTGGTGACCTCCATCGCCACCCTGCGCGAACGCACCTCCGGCACCCTCGAACGCCTCCTCGCCATGCCGCTCGGCAAAGGCGACCTCATCGTCGGCTACGCCCTCGCCTTCGGCTCCGTCGCGATCGTCCAGTCCGCCCTCGCCACCGGCCTCGCCCTGTGGTTCCTCGGCCTGGACGTCACCGGCTCGGCCTGGCTGCTCCTCCTGGTCGCGCTGCTCGACGCACTCCTCGGCACCGCCCTCGGACTCTTCGTCTCCGCCTTCGCGGCCTCCGAGTTCCAGGCGGTCCAGTTCATGCCGGCGGTGATCTTCCCCCAGCTGCTCCTGTGCGGCCTGTTCACCGCCCGCTCCAACATGCACCCCGTCCTGGAGGCCATCTCCGACGTGATGCCCATGTCCTACGCGGTCGACGGCATGAACGAGGTACTGCGCCACACCGACGTGACGGCGACCTTCGTACGGGACGTACTGATCGTCGCCGGCTGCGCCCTCCTCGTCCTCGGCCTCGGCGCGGCCACCCTGCGCCGCCGCACGGTGTGACGGCGCGGGCGGTGTCCGCCGACCGGACGGACCGCCGCCCGCCGCACCCCCGGTGCGAGGATGAGTCCCATGAGCCAGAAAGTCGCAGTCCTCGGCACCGGCAAGATCGGCGAAGCCCTGCTCAGCGGAATGATCCGGGCCGGCTGGGCCCCCGCCGACCTCCTGGTGACCGCACGCCGCCCGGAACGGGCCGAAGAACTCCGCGGCCGCTACGGAGTCACCCCGGTCACCAACCCGGAGGCCGCCAAGACCGCCGACACCCTGATCCTCACGGTCAAGCCCCAGGACATGGGCACCCTCCTCGACGAACTCGCCCCGCACGTCCCCGCCGGCCGCCTGGTCATCAGCGGAGCCGCGGGCATCCCCACCGCCTTCTTCGAGGAGCGCCTGACCGCCGGCACCCCCGTCGTCCGCGTCATGACGAACACCCCCGCCCTCGTCGACGAGGCCATGTCCGTCATCTCCGCCGGCACCCACGCCACCGCCGCCCACCTCGCCCACGCCGAGGAGATCTTCGGCGCCGTCGGCAAGACGCTGCGCGTCCCCGAGTCCCAGCAGGACGCCTGCACCGCCCTGTCCGGCTCGGGCCCGGCGTACTTCTTCTACCTGGTCGAGGCCATGACCGACGCGGGCATCCTGCTCGGCCTGCCCCGCGACAAGGCCCACGAGCTCATCGTCCAGTCCGCCATCGGCGCCGCGGTCATGCTCCGCGACAGCGGCGAACACCCCGTGAAGCTCCGCGAGAACGTCACCTCGCCCGCCGGCACGACGATCAACGCCATCCGCGAGCTCGAGAACCACGGCGTGCGCGCCGCCCTCATCGCCGCCCTGGAAGCCGCCCGCGACCGCAGCCGCGAACTGGCCTCCGGCAACAACTGACCCCGGCGGCAGGTGGCTCAGCGGCCGGCCGGCCCGGGCACCCGCTGAGTCACCTGCCCTCCGGCCCACCGACCCGTCAAGCGGGCAGCAGCCCGATCGCCCGGTACGCCGCGTCCACCCGCGGCCGTGCCATCTCCCTGGCCCGCCGAGCACCCTCCCGCAGCACCCCGTCCACGTACGACGGGTCCGCGCACAGCTCCCGGTGCCGCGCCTGCAAGGGCCGCAGCACCTCCACCACGGCCTCGGCGGTGTCCTTCTTCAAGGCCCCGTACGAGTCGTAGCCACGGCTCAGCTCCTCGGGGTCCCCGCCCTCGCAGGCGGCCAGGATCTCCAGCAGGTTCGCGATGCCGGGCCGGCCCTCGCGGTCGTAGACCACGTCCTGCCCGCTGTCCGTCACCGCCCGCATGACCTTCTTCCGTACGACCTCCGGCTCGTCCAGCAGATAGACGATGCCCGGCCCGGAGTCGTCCGACTTCCCCATCTTCGACGCCGGGTCCTGGAGGTTCATCACCCGCGCGGCCACCGCCGGAGCCGTCGCCCTCGGCACCACGAAGGTGTGCCCGTAGCGCTGGTTGAACCGCACCGCGACATCCCGGCTCAGCTCCACGTGCTGGGTCTGGTCCTCACCGACCGGCACCTCGTCCGTCCCGTACGCCAGGATGTCCGCCGCCATCAGCACGGGATACGTCAGCAGCGACAGCCGTACGCTCCCGCCCCGGGCCCGTTCCCGCGGCGCCTTCTCCTTGTACTGGATCATCCGCCGCATCTCGCCGTCCGTCGCCACGCACTCCAGCAGGTACGACAGCCGGGCGTGCTCGTCGACATGGCTCTGCACGAACACCGTGCACAGCTCGGGATCCAGCCCCGCCGCCAGCAGCAGGGTCGCCGCCTGCCGGCTGAGCCTGCGCACCCGCCCGGGATCGTGGTCCACGGTCAGCGCGTGCAGATCGACCACGCAGAACAGGGCGTCCGCGCGGTGCTGATCGACCTCTGCCCACCGGCGCAGGGCGCCCAGATAGTTCCCCAGCGTCAGGTTGCCGGTCGGCTTGACCCCGCTGAACACCCGTGCCCGAGTCATCTCCACTGTTCACTCCATCTCTGGTCGGGGCCGCCGTCCCCGGCCGGCCGCCCTCGGAGTGGTGGAGGGAGAAACAAGAACGGCCGCCGAGGCGGCGGCCGTTGCATGCGTACGTGAGCGCGGCCGCCGTCAGGCGGCCCACCAGCACTGGTTGTACGTACGCGTCATCACGCCCCCCACAGTACGCCCCCGGAGGGCCCTCCCGCCGTGAGTTGACACACCGCGTCGGCATCCGTAAGGTTCTTCGGGTTGTCACGGGACCGGAACGGTTCTGCGGCGACACCTCCCGCCGCACGAGCGGCACTCCAAAACCTCTGCACGACCTCCCAGTGGGAACGATTTCGGCATGTCCGAATTCAATTCCGATTCCCGAATCGGCCTCGATTTGGGAAACACGGAGAGAGTCCGCTAAGGTTTGGAACGTCGGAACGGCCCAACGGCCTGGAAGACAAACCCCGCTGACTGGGGATCAGGTCGAGAAAAGATCTGATAGAGTCGGAAACACCGAAGGGAAGCGCCCGGAGGAAAGCCCGAGAGGGTGAGTACGAAGGAAGCGTCCGTTCCTTGAGAACTCAACAGCGTGCCAAAAGTCAACGCCAGATATGTTGATACCCCGTCTCCGGCCGGTTCGGTCGGGGCGAGGTTCCTTTGAAAAAAACACAGCGAGGACGCTGTGAACCACTGGACTATTCCTCCGGTGGTTCCGCTCTCG
>NZ_BMVF01000038.1 GCF_014650575.1 Streptomyces naganishii JCM 4654 | reverse complement strand
CGCACCCGTACCACCCGTCACCAACACCGTGCCCGCACCCACAGGCCGCCAGGACTCTTCGGCAGGCGCGGCCGTGCCCGTCGCGCGCACCAGACGGCGGGCGAACAGACCCGACGCCCGAACGGCCACCTGGTCCTCAACCTCCATGTCAGCAGCGGGATTTGTACCGCTCAGGACGCCGGCCAGCCGGGACAGCACCTGGTCGTCCACCACCTCCGGCAGATCGACCAGACCACCCCAACGCTCCGGATACTCCAGCGCCGCAACCCGCCCCAGACCCCACACCGCCGCCAGATCCGCATCACGCACCGGATCCGACACCGCCGTCGACACAGCACCCCGCGTCACACACCACAACGGAGCCACCACACCGGCATCACCCAACGCCTGCACCAACACAGCCGTCGACACCACCGCCACCGGCCCATCCAGCAGCGACACCACACCCGCCACCGCAGCCGACCCCACAACACCAGCAAGCCGCTCAGCCAGCCCCGCACGATCACCCACATCACCGGCGGCCAGAACGAACTCCCGCACCTCCGCACCACGCCCAGCCAGACCAGCCACGACCCCAGCCGACGCCCCCGCCTCCGGCACGACCGCCAGCCACACCCCCGACAGACGCGAAGCAGAGCCCAGGTCCGCGACCAACGGCTTCCAAACCGTCCGGTAGTCCCAGCCGCCGGCCGCGCCGGCCGACCGACCACCGGTAGCGATGTGCTCCGGCCAGAAGCGACGCCGCTGGAAAGCGTAGGTGGGCAACTCGACGCGGCGGGCCCCCAGACCGGCGAAGAACGCCCGCCAGTCCACACCCACACCCCGCACATGAACCTGACCGAGAGCCGCAACCACCGACTCACACTCCGCACGGCCCCGCCGCAACACCGGCACGAACACATGACCATCCCCGGCCACGCACTCCTGCCCCATCACCGACAGCACACCATCCGGCCCCAGCTCCACAAACGCCGTGACACCCTCCGCCTCCAAGACCGCCACACCATCAAGGAACCGGACCGCCTCACGCACATGCCGCACCCAGAAATCAGGGCTCGTGATCTCCTCGACGGAGGCGATGGCACCGGTGAGGTTGGAGACGAGGGGGATGCGAGGGGCTTCGTAGGACAGGCCCTCGGCCACCTGCCGGAAGGCGTCCAGCATGCCGTCCATGTGCGGGGAGTGGAAGGCGTGGCTGACGGTCAGGCGACGGGTCTTGCGGCCCTGCTCCTCGAACGCCTGGGCCGTCTCCAGTACGGCGGTTTCGTCACCGGCGATGACGACGGAGGCCGGCCCGTTGACGGCCGCGATGCTCACCGCGTCCGCATCGGTGAGGTGCGGGGTGACCTCCTCCTCGGCAGCCTGGACAGCCACCATGGCGCCACCGGCGGGCAGTTCCTGCATGAGCCGGCCACGCGCCGCCACCAGCGTGCACGCGTCCTCCAGCGACAGCACACCCGCACAATGCGCCGCCGCCACCTCACCGATCGAATGCCCCGACACGAAATCGGGCCGCACACCCCACGACTCCAGCAGCCGGAACAGCGCCACCTCGATAGCGAAGAGGGCCGGCTGGGTGTAAGCCGTCCGGTCGATCAGGCCGGCGTCCCCGGCCTCACCGAACATCGCCTCCCGCACCGGCAGTTCGAACCTCGAACACACCTCATCCAGCGCCCGGGCGAACATGGGATACGCCTCGTACAGCTCCCGGCCCATCCCCAGCCGCTGGCTGCCCTGGCCCGTGAACAGGAACGCCAGCTTGCCGGCGTTGGCCGCGGAACCCGTGGTGAGTCCCGGGGCCTCCCGTCCTTCGGCGAGGGCGGTGAGGCCGGTGAGGAGTTCGCCGTGGTCGCGGGCCACGACGACGGCGCGGGTGTCGAACGCCGTGCGTCCGGTGGCCAGCGAGCCGGCGAGGTCCACCGATTCAGTTCCGGCCCCGGCCCCGGCCCCGGCTCCAGCTCCGGATTCGGCTCCAGCTCCGGATTCGGCTACGGACCCGGTCCTGGTTCCGAGGTGGGTCAGCAGGCGGTCCGCCTGGGCGCGCAGCGCGTCACCGGTGCGGCCGGACACCAGGAAGGGCAGCGGGTAAGGCGCGGGCGGGTTGTCCGGCCTGGGCGCGGGTTCGTCGGCGGGTGCCTGTTCGAGGATGGCGTGGGCGTTGGTTCCGCTGTAGCCGAACGAGGAGACGCCGGCGCGGCGCGGGTGGTCCGTGCGCGGCCATTCCCTGGCCTCGGTGAGCAGGGCGATGTTCCCGGCGGACCAGTCGACGTGCGGGGTCGGCTCGTCGACGTGCAGGGTCCGCGGCAGCGTCTCGTGCCGCATCGCCATGACCATCTTGATCACACCGGCCGCGCCGGCGACGGCCTGCGTGTGCCCGATGTTGGACTTGACCGATCCGAGCCACAGCGGCCGGTCCTCGTGCCGGCCCTTGCCGTAGGTGGCGAGCAGGGCCTGCGCCTCGATCGGGTCGCCCAGGGTCGTACCCGTACCGTGCGCCTCCACCGCGTCCACATCCGCGGCCGACAGTCCGGCGGACGCCAGCGCCTGCCGGATCACCCGCTGCTGCGACGGGCCGTTCGGAGCCGTGAGACCGTTGCTGGCCCCGTCCTGGTTGATCGCCGTGCCCCGGACGACCGCGAGGACCGGGTGGCCGTTGCGGCGGGCGTCGGACAGCCGCTCGACGAGGAGCATCGCGACGCCCTCCGACCAGCTGGTGCCGTCGGCCGCGGCGGCGAACGCCTTGATCCGGCCGTCGGCGGCCAGTCCGCGCTGCCGGCTGAACTCGGTGAAGGCGCCCGGTGTCGCCATGAGGGTCACGGCTCCGGCGAGCGCCAGCGAGCACTCACCGTTGCGCAGCGCCTGCGCGGCCAGGTGCAGCGTGACCAGGGACGACGAGCACGCGGTGTCGACGGTGATCGCCGGGCCTTCGAGGCCGAACGTGTAGGAGATGCGGCCGGAGGCGACGCTGGCGGCGTTACCGGTGCCCAGGTGTCCTTCGAGGCCGTCGGGGTCCTGGAGCCACAGCGTCAGGTAGTCCTGTTCGTTGGAGCCGACGAAGACGCCGGTGCTGCTGCCGCGCAGTGTGACCGGGTCGATGCCGGCCCGCTCGAACGCCTCCCAGGAGGTCTCCAGCAGCAGCCGCTGCTGCGGGTCCATCGCCAGCGCCTCGCGCGGCGAGATGCCGAAGAACCCGGCGTCGAAGTAGGCGGCGTCGTGCAGGAATCCGCCTTCGCGCGCGTAGCTGGTGCCTTCGAGGTCGGGGTCGTCGCTGTAGAGGGCGTCGAGGTCCCAGCCGCGGTCGGTCGGGAATCCGGTGATGCCGTCCCGGCCGGAGGCCAGCAGGTCCCACAGGTCCTCCGGGCTGCGGACACCGCCCGGGAAGCGGCAGCTCATCGCGACGATGGCGATGGGATCGTCCGCGTCGGCGGCGATCGCGGGGGCGACGGCGGTGCCGGTGGGGCCGTTGTGCCGGCCGGGTGGTTCAGCGAGCGCGTCGCCGAGGAGTTCGCCGCGCAGATGGTCCGCGAGCGCGGCCGAGGTCGGGTAGTCGAAGACGAGTGTGGGCGGCAGGCGCAGTCCGGTCGCATCGCCGAGGCGGTTGCGCAGTTCCACGGCGGTGAGGGAGTCGAAGCCCAACTCCTTGAACGCCCGCGCGGGTTCGACTGCGGCGGGGCCCGCGTGCCCGAGTACGGCCGCGACCTGGGTCCGTACCAGGTCCAGCAGGGCCCGGTCCCGTTCGGGTGCGCTCAGGTCCGCCAGCCGGGCGGCCAGTCCCGCCGCTCCGCCGCCCGTGCCGCCCGCGCCGGGGCCCGCCGCACCGGCCGCGCGGCGCAGCGGTGTGCGCACCAGTCCGCGCAGCAGCGGTGACATCGTGCCCTGCGCGGCCTGACCCCGCAGCGTTCGCACGTCGACCCGCATGAGGACGAGGGCCGCCTCGTCGGACTCGTGGGCGAGGTCGAAGAGGGCACGGCCCTCGGTGGCCGAGAGCGGGGGCAGGCCGCTGCGGCGCAGCCGCCGGAGGTCGGTCTCGTCCAGCGTGCTCGCCATGCCGCCGGACTCACCATCGCCCCACAGCCCCCAGGCCAGCGAGGTGGCGGCGAGGCCGTTGGCGCGGCGGTGCTGGGCGAGGGCGTCGAGGAAGGCGTTGGCGGCCGCGTAGTTGGCCTGGCCTGGGCCGCCGAAGACACCGGAGGACGAGGAGAACAGTACGAAGGCGGAGAGGCCGGCCTCGCGGGTCAGTTCGTGCAGGTTCAGCGCACCGGCGACCTTGGGCCCGAACACGCGGTCGACGCTGTCGAGCGACTGGGAGGCGATCACGCCGTCGTCCAGTACGCCGGCGGTGTGGACGACGGCGGTCAGCCGGTGCTCGGCGGGGACGGCCGCGATGACCTCGGCGAGCGCCTCACGATCGGCCACGTCGCAGGCGGCCCAGGTGACGTGCGCGCCGAGCGCGGTCAGCTCGGCGGTGAGTTCGTCCGCACCCTCCGCGACGGCACCGCGCCGGCTGACGAGCAGCAGGTGCCGTACGCCGTGGTGCGACACGAGATGCCGGGCGAACAGTCCGCCCAGCATGCCGGAGGCCCCCGTCAGCAGGACGGTTCCCTGCGGGTCGTACGTCGGGGCGTCGTCCGACTGTGTGCCGGCGTCGGCCGGTTGGGCGGGGACCCGCGCGAGGCGCAGGGCGCGGAGTTCGCCGTGGCGCAGGGCCAGTTGGGGTTCGTCCGTCGCCAGTGCGGTGGGCAGGGCGTGCCAGGACGCCTCCTCCCCGTCGCAGTCCACGAGGACGAAACGGTCGGGGTTCTCCGACGTGGCCGAACGCAGCAGACCCCACACCGCGGCCAGCGCGGGGTCGACGTCCTCGTCCCGCTCGGACACCGCGACGGCTCCGCGCGTCACCAAGACCAGCCGCGAGCCCGCGAACCGCGCGTCGGCCAGCCACGACTGGGCCAGCTCCAGCATGCCCACGACCGCGTGGCGCACTGCGGCGCCGCTCAGCACGCCTGGCGAGCCGGCCTCGACAAATACCTCGTCCGGCACTGCGGCGCCGGCCTCGACCGCGGCGGCGAGCGCCTCGAAATCCGCATAGCGCGCGCTCGGCCCGCTCTCGCCGCCCAACTCCCACAGGTCCGGCGGGAACATCGTGCCCGACTCGCTGCCCAGGGCAGCCCGCACGACCCGGGAATCCGACTCGGCCCCGGTGTCATGAGGGGCGGTGGCCAGGAACGGGAGCTGTGCCCACTCCTGCCGGAAGACCGACTCGTGGTACGCCACCTGCGCGGTCCGCACCTGGTCCTGCGAGACGGTACGCAGTACCAGCGACTCGACGGTCGCCACCGGGGCGCCCGTCACATCCGCGACCGCCAGCCGGACGCCGCCGTTCCCGCCCGTCGGGGACAGTCGCACGCGCAGCTCGGCGGCACCGGTCGCCTGAAGCGACACACCGCTCCAGGCGAAGGGCAGCCGGCCGCCCGCGGCACCGTCCGTCGAGTCCAGTACGCCCAGGCCGAGCGCGTGCAGTGCCGAGTCGAGCAGCGCGGGATGTATCCCGAACCGCTCCGCTTCAGCCGCCGCTCTCTCGGAGAGGGCGACCTCCGCGAACACCTCGTCCCCACGCCGCCAGGCGGCTCGCAGCCCTTGGAACACGGGCCCGTACTGCAGGCCCGTGCTCGCCAAATCCTCGTAGAGATGCGCCACTTCGACGGGCGCGGCGTCCCTCGGCGGCCATACGCCCAGGTCCGCCGGAGGCCGTGCGGTGCGCGAGGTGAGCAGACCGGTGGCGTGCCGGGTCCACAACTGCTCGGTGCGCGCATCCGCATCATGCGGACGTGACGCCACGGTGAGCGAGCGGCGCCCGTCGTCGCCGGGCGCACCGACGACGAGTTGCAGCTGTACGGCACCCCGCTCGGGCAGGACCAGGGGTGCTTCGAGGGTCAGTTCCTCCAGGTGGTCGCAGCCGACCTGGTCCCCGGCGCGGATCGCCAGCTCGACGAAGGCCGTGCCGGGCAGCAGTACGGTGCCCATGACTGCGTGGTCCGCCAGCCAGGGGTGCGTGGCGAGAGACAGGCGCCCAGTGAAGAGGAACCCGTCACTGTCGGCCAGCGGCACGGCGGCGCCCAGCAGCGGATGCCCGGCCGCTTCCAGACCGGCGGACGTCACGTCACCGACCCCTGGACCGGGCTCCAGCCAGTAGCGCTGGTGCTGGAAGGCGTAGGTCGGCAGGTCGACGCGGTGGGCGCCGGTGCCGGAGTAGTACGCCTGCCAGTCGATCGCGATGCCTCGCGTGTGGGCGTGGGCGAGGGCGGTGGTGAGGGTCTCGGCTTCGGGGCGGTCCTTGCGGAGGAGGGGGAGGAAGGCGAGGGCGCCGCTCTCGACGGACTCCTGCGCGAGCGCGCAGAGCACGCCGTCCGGGCCGAGTTCGAGGTACGTGGTGACGTTCTCGGCTTCCAGGGTGCGGATGCCGTCGTGGAAGCGGACGGCCTCGCGGACGTGGCGGACCCAGAAGTCGGGGCTGGTGATCTCCTCGGCGGAGGCGATGGCACCGGTCAGGTTGGAGGCGATCGGGATGCGCGGGGCCCCGTAGGACAGGCCCTCGGCCACCTGCCGGAAGGCGTCCAGCATGCCGTCCATGTGCGGGGAGTGGAAGGCGTGGCTGACGGTGAGACGCTTGGTCTTGCGCCCCTGCTTCTCGAAGGTCGCGGCGATGTCGAGTACGGCGGTTTCGTCACCGGCGATCACGACGGAGGTCGGCCCGTTGACGGCCGCGATGCTCACCGCGTCCGCATCGGTGAGGTACGGGGTGACCTCCTCCTCGGCGGCCTGGACGGCCACCATCGCCCCACCGTCGCCCGGGAGTTCCTGCATCAGCCGGCCACGCGCCGCGACCAGCGTGCACGCGTCCTCCAGCGACAGCACACCCGCACAGTGCGCGGCCGCCACCTCGCCGATCGAGTGCCCGGACACGAAGTCCGGCCGCACACCCCACGACTCCAGCAGCCGGAACAGCGCCACCTCAACGGCGAACAACGCGGGCTGGGTGTAAGCCGTCTGGTCGATCAGCCCGGCACCGCCATCACCGCCATCACCGCCATCACCGAACACTGCCTCGCGCACCGGCAGTTCGAACCGCTCGAAGACCTCATCCAGCGCCCGCGCGAACACCGGGTACTCGCCGTACAGCTCCCGGCCCATGCCCAGCCGCTGGCTGCCCTGCCCGGTGAACAGGAACGCCAGCTTCCCGATCGTGACCGACCCGGTCACCACCCCCGCCGCGCTCCTGCCCTCCGCCAACGCCTCAAGACCCGCCAGCAGCCCGGCCCGGTCACCGCCCACCACCACCGCACGCCGCTCCAGCGCGGCACGGGTCATGGCCAACGAGTACGCCACATCAGCCACTTCGGTCCCGACGTCAGCCGCGACCCGCTCCCGCAGCCGCTCCGCCTGCCCCCGCAACGCATCGTCACTGCGCGCCGACAGGACCCACGGCACCACGGACGGCGACCGCTCCTCCACCCCCGCGGCTTCGTCATCCTCCGCAGGAGCCTGCTCCAGAATCGTGTGCGCGTTGGTACCGCTCACGCCGAACGCCGAGACCGCCGCACGACGCGGCTGACCCGTCTGCGGCCACTCCCGCGCCTCCGTCAGCAACGACACCGCACCCGCCGACCAGTCCACGTCCGGCGACGGCTCGTCCACGTGCAGGGTCCGCGGCAGCACCCCGTGCCGTATCGCCATCACCATCTTGATGATTCCGGCGACGCCGGCGGCGTTCTGGGTGTGCCCGATGTTGGACTTGAGGGAGCCGAGCCACAACGGACTGTCGGCCGACGGCCGTTCCTGACCGTACGTGGCCAGCAGGGCCTGTGCCTCGATCGGGTCGCCCAGTCGCGTGCCGGTGCCATGCGCCTCGACCGCGTCGATCTGATCCGCCGTCAGCCGGGCGTTCTCAAGAGCCTGGCGGATGGCCCGCTGCTGGGAAGGTCCGTTCGGAGCCGTAAGACCGTTGCTGGCACCGTCCTGGTTGACCGCGCTGCCGCGCACGACCGCCAGCACCTGATGCCCGTTCCTGCGCGCGTCCGACAGCCGCTCCACCAGCAGCACGCCCACACCCTCGGACCAGCCCGTGCCGTCCGCCGAGGCGGCGAAGGACCTGCACCGCCCGTCCGCCGACAGCCCCCGCTGCCGGCTGAACTCCACGAACACGTCGGGAGTGGCCAGTACGGTCACTCCGCCCGCGAGGGCCAGCGAGCACTCGCCCTGCCGCAGTGCCTGCACGGCGAGGTGCAGGGCGACGGAGGAGGACGAGCACGCGGTGTCGATGGTGGCCGCGGGGCCTTCGAGGCCGAAGACGTAGGCGATGCGGCCGGATACGACGCTGGACGCGGTACCGGTGAGGAGGTGGCCTTCGACGCCGTCCGGCAGTTCGTACTGTCCGGCGCCGTAGGCCTGGGAGGAGGCGCCCACGAACACGCCGGTCCTGCTGCCGCGCACGGCGGCCGGGTCGACGCCGGCCCGCTCGAACGCCTCCCAGGAGGTCTCCAGCAGCAGCCGCTGCTGGGGGTCCATGGCGAGGGCCTCGCGCGGTGAGATGCCGAAGAAGGCAGGGTCGAACTCGGCCGCGTCGTGCAGGAAGCCGCCCTCGCGCGCGTAGGAGGTGCCTTCGTGCTCGGGGTCGGGGTCGTACAGCGACTCGATGTCCCAGCCACGGTTCGTCGGGAAACCGGAGATGGCGTCCCGGCCCTCGGCGACCAGCCGCCACAGGTCCTCCGGGGACCGTACGCCACCCGGGAACCGGCAGCTCATGCCGACGATCGCGATCGGCTCCCGCGATGCGGCCGTGAGCTGCTGGTTCTGCCGACGCAACCTCTCGGTTTCCTTGAGCGAGGCCCGTAGCGCTTCAACGATCTTTTCGTTGGGGGTTGTCATCATGTACTCCGCACTTCGGGCGCGTCAGGGCTGGTTGCTGTCGAGCGCCATATCGATCAGATGCTGCACGTCCAGCCCGTCGATGTCGTCGGGGGACAACCCCTGATCGGCGGCGTCGGTGGCTGGGGTCGGCTGGGGGCCGGCGAGTTCGAGCAGGGCGTCCAGCAGGCCGGCCTCCCGGATGCGGCTGGTCGGGATGGCGGCGAGCGTCCGGCGCAGTTCCGCTTCCTGCGGATCGCCGTCCGCCGCCGGGGAGTTCTCGCCGTCGGGGAGCAGGGTGGTGAGCAAGTGGCGTGCGAGCACGGTGGGGTTGGGGTAATCGAAGACGAGGGTGGCGGGCAGCGTGAGGCCGGTCGCGGACTTGAGGCGGTCGCGCAGTTCGACGGCGGTGAGGGAGTCGAAGCCCAACTCCTTGAAGGCGCGGTCGGATTCCACGGCGTCGGGCGAGGCGTGGCCCAGGGCGAGGGCCGCGTGGCTCCGTACCAGATCCAGGAGCAGCGTCATACGGTCGTCTTCCGTGCCGAGGCCGGTCAGCCGCTCCCTCAGCGCGGGGCCGGCACCCGCCGAACCGCCGCGCGAGGACGTGCCGTCCTGCGGCACGCCGTCCGACGACGCGTCGTCGTCGCGCAGCGCGGCGCGCACCTCCGGCAGGTCCGCGATCAGCGGGCGGGGGCGGGCGGCGGTGAAGACGGGCGCGAACCGCGCCCAGTCGACCTCGGCGACCGTCACGGTGGCCTCCGGACCGGCGACCGCCTCGCGCAGAGCCGCGAGGTTCGTCTCCGGCGCCATGGGCGGCAGCCCGCGCCGGCGCAGTTGCTCCTCGGCGTCCCCCTCGGCGGCCATGCCGCCGTCCGCCCACGGGCCCCAGGCGATGGCGGTGGCCGCCAGCCCGCGTGCCCGGCGCCGCTCGGCGAGCGCGTCGAGGAAGGCGTTGGCGGCGGCGTAGGCACCCTGGCCCCCGCTCCCCCACACACCGGCGATCGACGAGAACAGTACGAACGCGTCGAGTGTGTCCTCGCTGAAGAGGGCGTCCAGACGCACCGCTCCGGCCGTCTTGGCGGCGACGACGTCCGCGAACTCCGGCAGTTCCGTGGCGGTCCCCGGCGGCTGCGACACGCCCGCTGCGTGCACCACGGCCCGTACCGGCGTGCCGTCCGCGGCGAGCTTGCCGACCAGCGCCTCAAGGGCGGAACGGTCGGCCACGTCACAGGCCTCGGTCGCCACTTCGGCGCCGAGCTCGGTGAGTTCGGCGGCCAGCGCGGCGGCACCGGGCGCGTCGGGTCCGCGACGGCTGAGGAGTACGAGCCGTTCGGCGCCGTTGCGTGCCAGCCATCGGGCGACATGCGCGCCCAGCGCGCCGGTGCCGCCGGTGACGAGGACGGTGCCGCGAGGGGTCCAGCCGGCACTTGGCTGCGTGGCGGCCGGATTGTCGACGGCCCTCGTGTCACGCACCAGTCGGCGTACGTACGTCCCGGCGGACCGTACCGCCGCCTGGTCCTCCTCGCCGTCTGCTGCCAGCACCGCCGTGAACCGGGCGGCGGTGCGCTCGTCGAGGGTGCCGGGCAGGTCGATCAACCCGCCCCAGTTCTCCGGCTGTTCCAGCGCGGTCGCGCGGGCGAGGCCGCCGACCTGGGCCTGAAGGGGGCTGAGCAGCGGATCGGTGGCGTCGACCGACACCGCGCCACGGGTCAGGCACCACAGGGGCGCGCCGATGCCGGCCGACTCGACGGCACCCGTCAGCGCGGCGGTCAGCGCCAGCCCGACGGGCACGGCGGGGTGGTGCGGATGCGGTTCCTCGTCCAATGCGAGCAGGGACAGCACACCGGTGACGGGCGCACCGTCGGTGGTCGCCGCCTGCCGCAACCGCTCGGCGAGCGCCTCGTCCGGCGAACCGGGTCCGGCGGTACCGGCAGTACTGGGGGCACCGGCAGTACCGGGGGTACCGGCGGTACGGGCATCACCGGCACCGTCCACCGGCACGGTCACCACGTCGGCCCCGGCGCGCTCCAGTGCCGTACGGAGGCTGCCGTACCACGGATCGTCGACCAGCGCCGTCGGCACCACGGTCAGCCAAGTCCCGGCCAGGCGTGGGGTCGTGGACCCCTCCGGTCCGGCCCCCGACGCGGTCCCCGACCACGGCTTCCAGACGACGCGGTAGCGCCGGTCGGCCACGGTGGCTCGTTCGAGCTGCTGCCGGTGCCAGGATGCCAGGGCCGGCAGTACGGCACTCAGCGGCTGGTCGGCGTCGACCGCGAGCTCCGTGGTGAGCGCGCCCAGGTCCTCGCGCTCGACGGCGGCCCAGAAGCGCGCGTCCGTGGCGGTCGCGGCGTGCGTGTTCGAGGCAGCCGGGTCCGGGGTGCTCGACGGCTCCGGCCAGAAGCGGCGGCGCTGGAAGGCGTAGGTGGGCAGGTCGACGAACTGGGCGCCGGTGCCTGCGAAGAAGCCATGCCAGTCGACGTGGGCGCCCCGTGCGTGGGCGTGGGCGAGTGCGGTGGTCAGCGTCTCGGCCTCGGGGCGCCCCTTGCGCAGTACGGGCGCATACACGACACCCGCGTCTCCGTCGTCCAGGCAGTCCTTGGCCAGCGCCGAGAGGACTCCGTCCGGGCCCAGTTCGAGGAAGGTGCCGACCTGCTGTTCACGCAGCACGCGCATGCCGTCGAGGAAGCGGACGGTCTCACGGACGTGGCGTACCCAGAAGTCTGGGCTGGTGATCTCCTCGGCGGAGGCGAGGGCGCCGGTGAGGTTGGAGACGATCGGGATGCGGGGGGCCTCGTAGGACAGGCCCTCGGCCACCTGCCGGAAGGCGTCCAGCATGCCGTCCATGTGCGGGGAGTGGAAGGCATGACTGACCGTCAGGCGCTTGGTCTTCCGCCCCTGCTCCTCGAACGTCGCGGCGATGTCGAGTACGGCGGTTTCGTCACCAGCGATCACGACCGAGATCGGCCCGTTGACAGCCGCAATGCTCACCGCGTCCGCATCGGTGAGGTACGGGGTGACCTCCTCCTCGGCGGCCTGGACGGCCACCATCGCCCCACCGCCGCCCGGGAGTTCCTGCATCAGCCGGCCACGCGCCGCGACCAGCGTGCACGCGTCGTCCAGCGACAGCACACCCGCACAGTGCGCGGCCGCCACCTCGCCGATCGAGTGCCCGGACACGAAGTCCGGCCGCACACCCCACGACTCCAGCAGCCGGAACAGCGCCACCTCGACGGCGAACAGCGCAGGCTGCGTGTACTGCGTCTGGTCGAGCAGCCCGGCTTCCTCCCCGAAGAGGGTTTCCCGCAACGGCAGCTCGAACCGCTCGAAAACCTCGTCCAGCGCCCGCGCGAACACCGGGTACTCGCCGTACAGCTCCCGGCCCATGCCCAGCCGCTGACTCCCCTGTCCCGTGAACAGGAACGCCAGCCTGTCCTCGCCGGCCCTGTCCTGGACGGTCCCTGCGAGCGGCTCCCCGTCGGCCAAGGCGCGCAGTGCACGCGAGAGGGCCTCGTGATCGCCGGAAGAGGTGGCGGTGAGTACGGCCCGCTGCTCCAGGGCGCTGCGGCCGGTGGCGAGGGAGTAGGCGACGTCCGCCGGGCGCCTGCCCGGCCGGGCCGCGAGGTGCGCCCACAGTCGCTCGGCCTGGGCGCGGAGCGCGTCGGAGTTCTTGGCGGAAAGGACGTAGGGCAGCACGGGCGGTAGTACGTCCGCGGGCCGCGGCTGGGGCTCAGGCTGAGGCTCGGGCTGGGGCTCGGACTCGGACTCGGGCTGAGGGTCGGGCTGGGGGGCCTGTTCGATGATCGTGTGTGCGTTGGTCCCGCTGATGCCGAACGAGGAGACGGCAGCCCTGCGGGGCTGTCCGGTCTCCGGCCACTTCCGGGCCTCGGTGAGCAGTTCCACCGCACCGGCGGTCCAGTCCACGTGCGGGGTCGGCTCGTCGACGTGCAGGGTGCGCGGGAGCACGCCGTGTCGCATCGCCAGCACCATCTTCATGATGCCCGCGACGCCGGCGGCGGCCTGCGTGTGACCGATGTTCGACTTGATCGAGCCGAGCAGCAGCGCCCGGTCCTCGCCCGGCCGGTCCTGGCCGTAGGTGGCGATGAGGGCCTGGGCCTCGATCGGGTCGCCCAGCGTCGTACCCGTACCGTGCGCCTCCACGGCGTCGATGTCCGCGGCTGACAATCCGGCGGACGCCAACGCCTGCCGGATCACCCGCTGCTGCGAGGGACCGTTCGGTGCCGTAAGCCCGTTACTGGCCCCGTCCTGGTTGACCGCCGAGCCGCGTACGACGGCGAGCACCGGGTGGCCCTCGCGCCGGGCATCCGACAGCCGCTCCACGAGCAGCATGCCCACGCCCTCGCCCCAGCCCGTGCCGTCGGCGGCCGCCGCGAAGGCCTTGCAGCGGCCGTCCGCCGACAGGCCGCCCTGACGGCTGAACTCCGCGAAGGTGCCCGGTGTGGACATCACCGTCACCCCGCCCGCCAGCGCGAGGTCGCACTCGCCGGAGCGCAGCGCCTGGATGGCCCAGTGCAGGGCGACAAGGGACGAGGAGCAGGCCGTGTCCACGGTGACGGCGGGGCCTTCGAGGCCGAGGGCGTAGGCGACCCGGCCGGAGATGACGCTGCTCGCGTTGCCCGTCATCACATGGCCGGAGACCGCGTCCGCCATGTCGTCGAGTCCGACGTCGTAGCCGCTGTAGGCGGCGCCCACGAACACGCCGGCCCGTGTGCCGCGCAGCGTGGCCGGGGCGATGCCGGCGCGTTCGAACGCCTCCCAGGAGGTCTCCAGAAGCAGCCGCTGCTGCGGGTCCATGGCGAGGGCCTCGCGGGGCGAGATGCCGAAGAACGCGGCATCGAAGCGGTCCGCGTCGTGCAGGAAGCCTCCGCCGTACGGGGCTTCGAGGCCGGGGGCGCTCTCCCACCCGCGGTTGCTGGGGAACCCGGTGATCGCGTCGCCGCCGGACTCGAGGAGTTGCCACAGTTGTTCGGGCGTTGTCACGCCGCCGGGGTAACGGCAGCTCATGGCCACGATCGCGATCGGATCGTCGGCGAGCGCGGCCCGCGCGGCAGCGGCGCCGGGGGCGGGAACAGGGGCGGGGGCTTTCTCGTCCGCTTCCCGCTCGTTGCCGGAGGGCGCACCGAGGATCGTCTCGCACAAGTGCCGTGCGAGCGCGGACGAGTTGGGGTAGTCGAAGACGAGCGTGGTCGGCAGGCGGAGCCCGGTCGCCGCGTTCAGCCGGTTGCGCAGGTCCACGGCGGTCAGCGAGTCGAAGCCGGCGTCCTTGAACGCCCGCTCCGGGTCGACGGCTTGGGGCCCGCCGTGGCCGAGCACGGCCGCGACCTGGGTGCGTACGAGGTCGAGGAGGGCCCGCTCCTGATCGGCGTCCGGCAGTCCACGCAGCCTGTCGGCCAGCGCCGACCGGTTGTCGGCCGTCGCGCCCGCGGTCCGCCTCCGGGGGGCGCGGACCAGCGCCCGGAACAACGGCGGGACGGATCCGGACGCGGTCGCCGCCTCACGTATCGCGGTGAGTTCGAGGCGGGCCGGGACGAGGAGGGCCCGGTCCGTGCGCAGGGCGCTGTCGAACAGGGCCATGCCCTCTGCCGAGGACAGCGCGCCCATACCGGCCCGCGCCATCCGCCGCAGGTCGGCTTCGTCCAGGCCACCCGTGATGCCGCTGGTCTCGGCCCACAGGCCCCAGGCCAGCGAGGTGGCGGGCAGACCCTGGGCGGCCCGGTGCTGGGCGAGGGCGTCCAGGAAGGCGTTCGCCGCGGCGTAGTTGGCCTGCCCGGCGCTGCCGAGGACTCCGGCGGCGGCGGAGAACAGGACGAACGCCGACAGGTCCAGGTCGCGGGTGAGGTCGTGGAGATGCCAGGCCGCGTCCGCCTTGGGGCGCAGTACTCCGTCGAGGCGGTCGGGCGTCAGTGCCGGGAGCACGCCGTCGTCGAGCACTCCGGCGGTGTGCACCACCGCGGTCAGCGGGTGTTCCGCCGGTACGGAGGCCAGGAGGGCGGCCAGCGCGTCCCGGTCGGCCACGTCACAGGCGGCGACCGTTACGTCGGCGCCGAGTTCCGTCAACTCCGTGACCAGCTCGGTGACTCCGTCGGCGGCGCTGCCACGGCGGCCGGCGAGCAGCAGATGAAGTACGCCGTGTTCCGCCACCAAGTGCCGCGCACAGAGCGCGCCCAGGGTGCCGGTGCCGCCGGTGATGAGGACGGTGCCGTGGGGGTTGAGGGGGCGCGGTCGCGGCTGGGCGGCTTCGGCGGCCTCAGTGGCTTGGGGGACCTCGACGGCTTCGGTGGCTTCGGTGGCTCCCGTGGGGCGGACCAGGCGCGGGGCGAGCAGCCTGCTGCCGCTGCCTGCGGATCCGGCGCGTACGGCCAGTTCCGGCTCCGCGCACGTCAGCGCAGCGTGGGGCACGGCGGGGGCGGCCGCCGGGTCTGTGGCGTCCAAGTCGATCAGGCCGAACCGTCCGGGGTTCTCCGTCTCGGCGGAGCGCACCAGGCCCCACACTGCGGCGGCGGCCACGTCGGTCACGTCGTCGCCGGTGTCCACCGCCACGGCGCCACGGGTGACGAAGACCAGGCGCGAGCCGGCGAACCGGTCGTCCGCCAGCCACTCCTGGGCCAGGGAGAGGGCCCAGCGCGCGAGTTCGTGCGCGTCTTGCGCCGTCTGCGGGCGGGGGCCGCTCGAGGGGGTGGGTGGGCAGGGTGCGAGGACGGTGGCGGGCACGGGGATGCCGGTGCCGGAGTCGGCATCGATGGCGGTCGCGGTCGCGCTTACAAGCGCGCTCAGGTCGTCGACGCGGGGGGCCGGAGGGAGCGGCTTCGCGCCCTCCGCGTGGAGCGTGATCGGGTTCGCTCCGAGGACGGCGATGTCGGCGGGCGCGGTTTCCCGCACACCCGGGTCGCCGGATCCGACGACCTCTGTCCAGTCAAGCGCGTAGAGGGGGGCCACCGCACTGGCGTTCCGACCGGCGCCGTCCGAGAGGGCCTGCGCGGGCGACCGCACGCTCAGGCCCTCCACGCGGGCCACCGGAGCGCCGGTGGCGTCGGCGACCTCCAACGTGAACGCGCCGTCGTTCGCGGCCGGCGCGAGCCGCACCCGTACGGCGGTCGCGCCCACCGCGTAGAGCGCGACGCCGTGCCAGGAGGACGGTACGAGGGCGGAACCGGGCTCCGCGACGGACGCCAGCTGGGCGGCCGACTCCAGCAGTGCGGGATGGAGCGAGAAACCACGCGCGTCCGTGTCCTCAGGCAGTCGCACATCGGCGAAGACCTCGTCCCCGCGACGCCAGACCTCCCGCAGCCCCCGGAACAACGGCCCGCACTCGACTCCGGCGGTCTCCAACTCGCTGTAAGCGGCGGCCGCTTCGAAGTGCTCGGCACCGGCCGGTGGCCACTCGGCGAGGCTGAACTCGGGCTCAGGAGCCGCGACATCGAGTACGCCGGTGGCGTGGCGGATCCACAACGAGTCCTCGCCGGTCAGACCGGCGTGCGAGGAGACGGTGAAGCTACGCCTCCCGTTCTCGTCGGCGGCTTCGAGCACGACCTGGAAGCGCACGGCGCCGCGAGTCGGCACGACCAGCGGCTCGTGCGGCGTCAGCTCGACAAGGTGCTCACATCCGGCCTCATCACCGACGCGCAGCGCGAGTTCCACGAACGCCCCACCCGGCAGCACCGCCTCCCCGGCGATCGCGTATTCGCTCAGCCAAGGGTGCGTCTGGAGAGACAGCCTGCCCGTGAACAGGTACGCGTCGCTGCCGGCAACCGGTGTCGCGGCCCCGAGGAGCGCATGCCCGGCCGCCTCCAGCCCGGCAGCGGTCACGTCCCCGGCCCGCGAACCGGGCTCCAGCCAGTAGCGCCGGTGCTGGAAGGCGTAGGTCGGCAGGTCGACGCGCTGGGCACCGGTGCCGGAGTAGTACGCCTGCCAGTCGATCGAGACTCCCCGGGTATGGGCGTGAGCGAGGGCCGTGGTGAGCGTTTCGGCTTCGGGGCGGTCCTTGCGGAGGAGGGGGAGGAAGGCGAGGGCGTCGGTGACGGTGACGGATTCCTGGGCGAGAGCGGAGAGGGTGCCGTCCGGGCCGAGTTCGATGAAGGTGGTGACGTTCTCGGCTTCGAGGGTGCGGATGCCGTCGTGGAAACGGACGGCTTCACGGACGTGACGGACCCAGAAGTCGGGGCTGGTGATGTCCTCGGCGGACGCGATCGTGCCGGTGAGGTTGGAGACGACCGGGATACGCGGGGCCTCGTAGGACAGACCCTCGGCCACGTCCCGGAAGGCGTCCATCATGCCGTCCATGTGCGGGGAGTGGAAGGCGTGGCTGACGCTGAGGCGCTTGGTTTTGCGGCCCAGCTTTTCGAAGGTGGCGGCTATGTCGAGTACGGCGGTTTCGTCACCGGCGATCACGACGGAGGTCGGGCCATTGACAGCCGCGATGCTGACGGCGTCCGCATCGGTGAGGTACGGGGTGACCTCGTCCTCGGCGGCCTGGACGGCCACCATCGCCCCGCCGCCCGGGAGTTCCTGCATCAGCCGGCCACGCGCCGCGACCAGCGTGCACGCGTCCTCCAGCGACAGCACACCCGCACAGTGCGCGGCCGCCAGCTCGCCGATCGAGTGCCCGGACAGGAAGTCCGGGCGCACACCCCACGACTCCAGCAGCCGGAACAGCGCCACCTCAACGGCGAACAACGCGGGCTGGGTGTAAGCCGTCTGGTCGATCAGCCCGGCACTACCATCACCGAACACCGCCTCGCGCAGGGGCAGTTCGAACCGCTCGAATACCTCATCCAGCGCCCGCGCGAACACCGGGTACGCGCCGTACAGCTCCCGGCCCATGCCCAGCCGCTGGCTACCCTGCCCGGTGAACAGGAACGCCAGCTTCCCGATCGTGACCGACCCGGTCACCACCCCCGCCGCGCTCCGGCCCTCCGCCAACGCCTCAAGACCCGCCAGCAGCCCGGCCCGGTCACCGCCCACCACCACCGCACGCCGCTCCAGCGCGGCACGGGTCATGGCCAACGAGTACGCCACATCAGCCACTTCGGTCCCGACGTCAGCCGCGACCCGCTCCCGCAGCCGCTCCACCTGCCCCCGCAACGCATCGTCACTGCGCGCCGACAGGACCCACGGCACCACGGACGGCGACCGCTCCTCCACCCCCGCGGCTTCGTCATCCTCCGCAGGAGCCTGCTCCAGAATCGTGTGCGCGTTGGTACCGCTCACACCGAACGCCGAGACCGCCGCACGACGCGGCTGACCCGTCTGCGGCCACTCCCGCGCCTCCGTCAGCAACGACACCGCACCCGCCGACCAGTCCACATCCGGCGACGGCTCGTCCACGTGCAGGGTCCGCGGCAGCACCCCGTGCCGTATCGCCATCACCATCTTGATGACGCCGCCCACACCAGCCGCCGCCTGCGTGTGTCCGATGTTGGACTTGAGGGAGCCGAGCCACAACGGGCTGTCGGCAGAAGGCCGTTCCTGACCGTACGTGGCCAGCAGGGCCTGTGCCTCGATCGGGTCGCCCAGTCGCGTGCCGGTGCCATGCGCCTCGACCGCGTCGATCTCGCCGGCCGACAACTGCGCGGCGGCCAGCGCCTGCCGGATCACGCGCTGCTGGGACGGGCCGTTCGGAGCCGTAAGACCGTTGCTGGCCCCGTCCTGGTTGACCGCGCTGCCGCGCACGACCGCCAGCACCTGATGCCCGTTCCTGCGCGCGTCCGACAGCCGCTCCACCAGCAGCACGCCCACACCCTCGGACCAGCCCGTGCCGTCCGCCGAGGCGGCGAAGGACCTGCACCGCCCGTCCGCCGACAGCCCCCGCTGCCGGCTGAACTCCACGAACACGTCGGGCGACGGCATCACCGTCACCCCGCCGACGAGTGCGAGCGAGCACTCCCGCTGGCGCAGCGCCTGCGCGGCCCAGTGCAGGGCGACGAGAGAGGAGGAGCAGGCGGTGTCGATGGTGGCCGCGGGACCCTCGAGACCGAAACTGTAGGCGATACGCCCGGACAGGACGCTGGTGGCGCCGCCGGTCAGCATGAGCCCTTCGAGTTCTTCCGGCGTCTCCTTCAGATCGGCGCCGTATCCCATCGAACCGGCGCCGACGAATACTCCCGTACTGCTGCCGCGCAGCGACTCCGGATCGATTCCGGCCCTTTCGAACACTTCCCAGGACGTCTCCAGCAGTATGCGTTGCTGGGGGTCCATGGCAAGGGCCTCGCGCGGCGAGATGCCGAAGAATTCGGCGTCGAATTCCGTGGCGTCGTCCAGGAAACCGCCGCCGGTGTTGTAGAAGGTTCCCTTCCGGTCCGGGTCCGGGTCTGCCATTCCGTCGACGTCCCAGCCCCGGTCGCCGGGCAGGGCGGAAATGGCGTCCCCGCCGGCGGCCACGAGCCGCCACAGGTCCTCCGGGGAGCGCACTCCGCCAGGGAACCGGCAGCTCATGCCGACGATCGCGATCGGCTCGCGGGAGTCCGTCTCCATCTCGGTGAGGCGGCGACGGGCCCGGCGCAGTTCGCCGGTGACCCACTTCAGATTGTCAAGAAGCTTTTCTTCGTTCGCGGTAGCCATCGAGACGTCACCCCCTGGGACGAGCCGTAACAAGAACGGAAATGTGTGCGCTCATCACGTCAGGAGCGTCCGAATTCGTTGTTGATGATGTCGAAGATGTCGTCGGCAGATGCCGATTCGAGGTCATCGCTGTCGTCTTCGCCGGCGGCCGCACTCTCGATCTCGTTCCATTTGAGGAGCAGTTTCTCCAGGCGGGCGGTGACGCTCGCGCGTTCCGCGCTGTCCCCGGCCACGGAGGTCAGGATGAATTCCAGCCGGTCGATCTCGGCGAGCGCGGGGAGCGCGGGCGCGCCGTCCTGCTCGCCGAGGATGCCGGTCCGCAGGTGCTCGGCGAGGGCGGACGGGGTCGGGTAGTCGAAGACCAGGCTCGCGGGCAGCCGCAGGCCGGTGGCCGAGCCCAGGCGGTTGCGGAGTTCGACGGCGGTGAGCGAGTCGAATCCGAGTTCCTTGAAGGCGCGGCCGGCCGCCACGTCGGTGGTTCCGTCGTGGCCGAGCACCGCGGCGGCGTGCGTGCGTACAAGGTCCAGGAGTACGTCCGCGGCTTCGGCGTCGGGGAGACCGGCCAGCCGCTGCCGCAGAGCTTCCGCGGCGGCAGCGGTGGCGGAGCCGCCCCCGGTCCCGGCCTCGTCCGCGATGCCGGCCCCGCCGCCGAACCCGCTTCCGGCCCCGCCGCCGAACCCGGTTCCGGCCTCGCTCGCGAGCGCGCGCCGGACCTCGGGAAGGTCCGCGATGAGCGGACGCGGCCGCGCGGCCGTGAACGCCGGTACGAAGCGCGCCCAGTCCACGTCGGCAACGGTCACCGACGTGTCGTCGCGGTCCAGCGCGCTGTGCAGCGCGCTGATCGAACGCTCGGGGGCCATCACCGGCAGGCCACGGCGGCGCAGTTGCTCCACCGCGTCCTCGTCGGCCACCAGGCCGCCGTCCGCCCACGGTCCCCATGCGACCGAGGTCGCCGTCAGCCCGCGTGCCCGGCGTCGCTCCGCGAGCGCGTCGAGGTAGGCGTTGGCAGCGGCGTATGCGCCCTGGCCGCCGCTCCCCCACACACCGGCGATCGACGAGAACAGCACGAAGGCGTCGAGGGGGCGGTCTTCGAGCAGCGAGTCGAGATGTGCGGCTCCCGCCACCTTGGCGGCCATTACCTCGGCGACCTGGGCGGGACCGGTCTCGGCGAGCGGGGCGTACTGCCCGGCTCCGGCCGTGTGCACCACGGCGGTGAGATCCGGCATGTCCGCGAGCAGGCCGGCGACGGCGTCCCGGTCAGTGACATCGCACGCCGTGACCGTCACTTCGGCGCCCATCGCGCTCAACTCCGCCGTCAGCGCCTCGGTTCCGGGCGCGTCGGGTCCGCGCCGGCTGGTCAGCACCAGGCGTTCCGCGCCGCTGCGGGCGAGCCACCGGGCCACGTGGGCGCCGAGGGCCCCGGTTCCGCCGGTGACCAGTACGGTGCCTCGCGGCTTCCAGGCAGCTCCGGCGGCGGGAAGCGTGCCGTAGTCCGGATCCGATGCGTGCGCGAGGCGCCGCGCCAGCACACCTGAGGTCCGTATAGCGATCTGGTCCTCGTCTCCAAGTCCGAGTCCGAGTCCGAGTCCGGCTGCGGCTCCGGCTCCGGCTCCGGCTCCGGCTCCGGCTCCGGCTCCGGCTCCGGCTCCGGCCAGAACGGCTGCGAGCCGTGCGGTGGCACGTGCGTCGATGGTCTCGGGCAGGTCGACCAGGCCGCCCCACCGCTCGGGGTGCTCCAGCGCGATCACCCGGCCCAGGCCCCACACCTGCGCCTGTGCGGCGCTGCGCGTCTGGTCGGACGGCCCGGTGCCGACCGCTCCGGACGTCACGCACCACAGCGGGGCGTCGAGACCCGCCTCTCCGAGCGCCCTCGCCAGTTCCCCGGTGAAGAGGACCCCACGGGACACCGCCGGGTACTCCGGATGCGAGCCCTCGTCCAGTGCCAGCAGCGAAAGCACACCCTCCGGTGCCTCTCCCGCCGAGGCCGCGCGCAGCCGGTCGGCGAGCAGGGCGGGAGCGCCGAGATCGCCGTCCGTCAGAGCGACCCGCCGTACGGTCGCGCCCGACGCGCCCAGCGCGTCGAGGACCTGGCGGACGCGGACGTCCTCCGCCATCGCGGCCGGCACGACCGCCAGCCACGTACCGGTCGGCCCGGCCATGGCCGGCTCGGCCAGGGGCTTCCAGACGACCCGGTACCGCCAGCCGTCCACCACCGACTGCTCCTGCCGCTGCCTGCGCCATTCCGACAGCGCCGGCAGCACATCGCTCAGCGGACGACTCGCGTCGATCGCCAACTCCGCAGTGAGTGCGGACAGATCAGCGCTGTCGACCGCCTCCCAGAACCGGGCGTCCACCGAGTCCGCCCTTGGTCCGTCGACGGCGGTCACGGCATCGTCCAGCCAGTAGCGGCGGCGCTGGAAGGGGTAGGTCGGCAGGTCGACGCGGTGGGCGCCGGTGCCGGAGTAGTACGCCTGCCAGTCGATCGCCATGCCCCGCGTGTGGGCGTGGGCGAGGGCCGTGGTGAGGGTCTCGGGCTCGGGGCGGTCCTTGCGGAGGAGGGGGAGGAAGGCAAGGGCGTCGGTGTCGGACACGGATTCCTGGGCCATGGCGGACAGCACACCGTCCGGGCCGAGCTCGATGAAGGTGGTGACGTTCTCGGCTTCCAGGGTGCGGATGCCGTCATGGAAACGGACGGCCTCGCGGACGTGGCGGACCCAGAAGTCGGGGCTGGTGATCTCCTCGGCGGACGCGATCGTGCCGGTCAGGTTGGAGACGACCGGGATGCGCGGAGCCTCGTAGGACAGGCCCTCGGCGACCTTGCGGAAGTCCGCGAGCATGCCGTCCATGTGCGGGGAGTGGAAGGCGTGGCTCACCGTCAGGCGCCGGGTCTTCCGCCCCCGCTCCGCGAAGGTCGCGGCGATGTCCAGTACGGCGCTCTCGTCGCCCGCGATCACGACAGAGGTCGGCCCGTTGACAGCCGCGACGCTCACCGCGTCCGCATCCGTGAGGTACGCGATGACCTCCTCCTCGGCGGCCTGGATGGCCACCATGGCCCCACCGCCGGGGAGTTCCTGCATCAGCCGGCCACGCGCCGCCACCAGCGCGCACGCATCGTCCAAGGAGAGGACCCCGGCACAGTGCGCGGCCGCCAGCTCGCCGATGGAGTGCCCGGACAGGAAGTCCGGCCGCACACCCCACGATTCGAGCAGCCGGAACAGCGCCACCTCGATGGCGAACAACGCGGGCTGGGTGTACGCCGTCTGGTCGAGCAGCCCGGACACCTCCTCGCCGCCTCCGAACACTGCCTCGCGCAGCGGCAGTTCGAACCGGGCGAACACCTCATCCAGGGCCCGGGCGAACACCGGATACGCCTCGTACAACTCCCGGCCCATCCCGAACCGCTGGCTGCCCTGACCCGTGAACAGCAGGGCCGTACGGCCCTCACCGGCCACGCCCCGCACCACCTGCGCCCCCGGCTCACCCGCCGCCAGCGCGGAAAGCCCCGCCAGCAGCACCTCCCGCGCACTGTCCCCACCGTCACCGACGACCGCCGCGCGGACATCGAGCGCAGCCCGCGAGGTCGCCAGCGAGTAGGCGACATCCACCGGCCGCAGCTCCTCCCCACCGGAGATCACCCGCGCCCGCACCCGCTCCGCCTGAGCCCGCAACGCGGCCTCCGACTTCGCCGACAACACCCACAACGTGCTCGCGGACGGCGGCACGACGGCCGGCACCGGTCCTTCGGCAACGGCCCCGGGGTGCTCGGCGGGTGCCTCCTCGAGGATGGTGTGGGCATTGGTACCGCTGAACCCGAAGGAAGACACGCCCGCCCGGCGCGGATGTCCGGTCTCGGGCCACTCACGGTTCTCGGTGAGCAGCGAGACGGCCCCCGCCGACCAGTCCACGTGCGGCGACGGCTCGCCGACGTGCAGGGTCTGCGGCAACACACCGTGCCGCATGGCCAGCACCATCTTGATCACACCCGCCACGCCCGCGGCGGCCTGCGTGTGACCGATGTTCGACTTGATCGAGCCGAGCAGCAGTGGCCGGTCCTCGGCGGGCCGCTCCTTGCCGTAGGTGGCGATGAGGGCCTGGGCCTCGATCGGGTCGCCCAGCGTCGTACCCGTACCGTGCGCCTCCACCGCGTCCACATCCGCGGCCGACAGACCGGCGGACGCCAACGCCTGCCGGATGACGCGCTGCTGAGACGGACCGTTCGGAGCCGTGAGACCGTTGCTGGCCCCGTCCTGGTTGATCGCCGAGCCGCGTACGACGGCGAGCACCGGGTGACCCTTGCGCCGGGCGTCCGACAGCCGCTCCACGAGCAGCATGCCCACACCCTCACCCCAGCCGGTGCCGTCGGCATCGGCCGAGAAGGCCTTGACCCGGCCGTCAGCCGCAAGACCCCGCTGGCGGCTGAACTCGATGAAGGCACCCGGCGAGGACATCACCGTCACACCGCCGGCCAGCGCCAGGTCGCACTCGCCGCTGCGCAGCGCCTGTGCGGCGAGGTGCAGCGCGACCAGCGAGGACGAGCAGGCCGTGTCGACCGTCATCGCCGGGCCTTCGAGACCGAAGACGTAGGCGAGGCGGCCGGACACGACGCTGGCCGCGTTGCCCGTGCCGAGGTAGCCCTCTATGCCCTCGGGCAGGGTCTGCACGAAGGAGTCGTAGTCCTGGCCGTTAGTGCCGACGAAGACGCCGGCCTGGCTGCCGCGCGCCGACTCGGGATCGATCCCGGCGCGTTCGAACACCTCCCAGGAGGTCTCCAGGAGCAGCCGCTGCTGCGGGTCCATGGCGAGGGCCTCACGCGGCGAGATCCCGAAGAACGCCGGGTCGAACTCGGCCGCGTCGTAGAGGAATCCGCCCTCGCGTGCGTAGAACGTGCCCTGCTTGTCCGGGTCGGGGCTGTAGAGGCGCCCGAGGTCCCAGCCGCGGTCCTGCGGGAACGCGGAGATCGCGTCGCCGCCGGAAGTCAGCAGCTGCCACAGGTCCTCAGGCGACCGTACGCCGCCCGGGAAGCGGCAGCTCATCGCGACGATGGCGATCTGGTCGTCGTCCACTGGGGCAGACGCCACCGGCGCTGAGGAAGCAGCCGCGGCCGATGCCGAAGCCGACGCCGCCTGCGTGCCGAGGAGTTCGGTGCGCAGGTGGCCCGCCAGTGCGGAGGCGGTCGGGTAGTCGAAGACGAGGGTGGCGGGCAGGTCCACGCCGGTCGCCGCGCCGAGGCGGTTGCGGAGTTCGACGGCCGTGAGCGAGTCGAAGCCGAGCTCCTTGAAGGCTCGTTCGGCGCCGATCGCCGCCGAGCCGTGGTGTCCGAGGACGGCGGAGACGTGGGTACGGACCAGTTCGAGGACCGTACGCTCCTGGTCGGCCGGGGACATTCCGGAGAGCCGTTCGGCGATCGACGGACCCGCGTCGCGCCTCTTCGCGCCCCCAGCAAGTGAGTTCACGCTGTCGAGGGCCGCGCGCACCTCGGGCAGTTCGCCGATGAACGGGTTGGGCCGCACCGCCGCCAGGCCGGGCGTCAGCCGCTCCCAGTCGAGGTCGGCGACGGTCAGCGCCGCCTCGCCCGAGTCCACGGCCTGGCTCAGCGCGCGGATCGCGGTGTCCGCGGCCATCGGAGGTACGCCGCTCCCCCGCATGCGCCGTGCGATGTCGTCGTCGGCGGCCATGCCCGCCGCCCACGCGCCCCAGGCGATGGAGACGGCCGGCAGGCCGTCCGCCCGGCGCTCCTGGGCCAGTGCGTCCAAGTACGCGTTGGCCGCGGCGTAGTTCGCCTGGCCGCTGCTGCCGAGGGTGCCGCTGATGGACGAGAAGAGCACGAAGGCGGAGAGGTCGAGGTCGCGGGTGAGTTCGTGCAGGTTGCGGGCCGAGTCGGCCTTGGCCCGCCACACGCTCTCGAACCGGTCCGGCGTCAGCGCGTCGAGCACACCGTCGTCCAGCACACCGGCGGTGTGGATCACGGCCGTGAGTTCGGAGCGCAGTGGCTCAAGGAGTGCGGCCAGCGCCTCTCGGTCGGCTGCGTCGCAGGCCGCGAGTGTCACGCGGGCACCCAACGAGACGAGTTCCGCCTCGAGTTCGACGGCACCGGGCGCGTCGGCACCGCGTCGGCTCGTCAGCACCAAGTGGGTGGCGCCGTTGCGCGCCAGCCAGCGCGCGACTTCCGCGCCGAGCGCGCCCGTTCCGCCGGTCACCAGGACGGTGCCTTCGGGTGTCCAGGTGGGTGCTGGGGCCTGGGAAGAGGGGCCGTCCTGCCCCGCCCGCGCCCGTACCAGGCGGCGGGCGAAGACGCCCGAGTCCCGCACCGCGAGCTGGTCCTCGTCCCCGAGTCCGGCCAGTACGTCCGCCATGCGGTCCAGGGCGCGGTCGTTCACGGGCTCATCAGTCCGCGGGAGGTCGACCAGACCGCCCCAGCGTCCGGGGTGCTCCAGCGCGGCCACCCTGCCCAGACCCCACACACCGGCTTGCGCCGCACTGCCCGGGCGGTCCCCGCGGCCGGTCGAGACCGCGCCGCGCGTCACGCACCACAGCGGTGCGTCGACACCGGCATCGCCCAGCGCCTGCACCAACACCGCGGATCGCACGGGCGCGTTGGACTCCTGCTCCGTGGAGAGCAGGGACAGAACACCGGTGAGGGTCGCGCCCTCGGGCACGGCTGCTGCCGTACGCAGCAGGGCGGTTACGTCCTCACGGCCCAGCTCCGGTGGCAGGGGCAGGGTTCGTACGTCAACGCCGCGAGCGGACAGCATGCCGGTCACAGCGGTGGCCAGGCCGTCGTCCTCCCGCCCGGCCGGTACGACCACCAGCCAGGTGCCGGACAGCACGCCGGTCACGCGTGCGGTCACCGGCTTCCACACGACCCGGTAACGCCAGCCGTCGACCACGGACTGCTCCAGCCGCTGCCGACGCCACGCCGTCAACGCCGGCAGCACGGCTTCCAGGGCATCGCCGCTCGTCGTCGGCATGTCCAGGGTCTGGGCGAGCGATTCGAGGTCCTCGCGCTCCACGGCCTCCCAGAAACGGGCGTCCACGGAGTCCACGTCGGTGGCCGCAGCCGCGACTGGAGCGGCGGGAATCTCGAGCCAGTAGCGCTCCCGCTGGAAGGCGTACGTCGGGAGGTCCGGGAGACGGCTCGCACCGGTACCCGCGTAGTACGCCTGCCAGTCGATGGAGATGCCTCGCGTGTGGGCGTGCGACAGCGCGGTGGTCAGGGCCTCGGCTTCCGGACGGTTCCTGCGGAGCGCCGGGATGAAGGCATGGCCTTCGACGGTGGAGCAGTCCTGGCCGAGCGCGGACAGTACGCCGTCCGGGCCGAGTTCGAGGTACGTGGTGACGTTCTCGGCTTCGAGGGTGCGGATGCCGTCGTGGAAACGGACGGCCTCGCGGACGTGGCGGACCCAGAAGTCGGGGGTGCTGATCTCCTCGGCGGAGGCGATGGCACCGGTGAGATTGGAGACGATCGGGATGCGCGGAGCCTGGTAGGACAGGTCCTCGGCGACCTCACGGAAGGCGTCCAGCATGCCGTCCATGTGCGGGGAGTGGAAGGCGTGGCTGACGGTGAGACGCTTGGTCTTCCGCCCCTGCTTCTCGAAGGTCGCCGCGATGTCCAGTACGGCGCTCTCGTCGCCCGCGATCACGACGGAGGCCGGGCCGTTGACCGCCGCGATGCTCACCGCATCCGTCAGATACGGGACGACCTCCTCCTCAGCAGCCTGCACGGCCACCATCGCCCCGCCGCCACCCGGCAGTTCCTGCATCAGCCGGCCGCGCGCCGCGACCAGCGTGCACGCGTCCTCCAGCGAGAGCACACCCGCACAATGCGCGGCCGCCAGCTCACCGATGGAGTGCCCGGACAGGAAGTCGGGGCGTACACCCCACGACTCCAGCAACCGGAACAGCGCCACCTCGATGGCGAACAGCACCGGCTGCGTGTAAGCCGTCTGGTCGAGCGGCTCGGGGTCTTCCCCGAAGACCGTTTCACGCAGTGGCAGTTCGAACTGGTCGAAGACCTCGTCCAGGGCACGGGCGAACACCGGGTACTCGTCGTACAGTTCGCGGCCCATGCCCAGCCGCTGGCTGCCCTGCCCCGTGAACAGGAACGCCAGCTTGCCGCCGACCGGAGTACCGGTGACCGTCCCGGCCGGCGCCTCGCCACTCGCCAGGGCGCCCAGCTGACGTACGAAGTCCTCGCGGTCACCCGCGACGAGCACCGCCCGCTCCTCGAAGGCCGCACGGCCCACGGCCAACGAGTAGCCCACGTCAGCGAGTCGCAGATCGCCGGGACGCTCATCCACGTACGTGCTCAGCCGCTCGGCCTGCGCCCGGAGCGCCTCGGCGCTCTTGGCGGACAGCACCCACGGAACCACCGAGGGCGCGCGATGCGGCGCAGCCTGGACCGGTTCCGTCTCGACCGCTACTGGTGCCTGCTCGATGATGGTGTGGGCGTTGGTTCCGCTGATCCCGAAGGACGACACACCAGCCCGGCGCGGGCGGCCGCCGGTCTCCGGCCACTGCCGGGACTCGGTGAGCAACTCCACCGCACCGGCGGACCAGTCCACGTGCGGCGACGGCTCGTCGACGTGCAGGGTGCGCGGCAGCACACCGTGGCGCATCGCCATCACCATCTTGATGATGCCCGCGACGCCCGCGGCGGCCTGCGTGTGCCCGATGTTGGACTTGATGGAGCCCAGCCAGAGCGGCCGCTCCTCGGCGCGGTCCTTGCCGTAGGTGGCCAGCAGGGCCTGCGCCTCGATCGGGTCACCGAGGCGGGTGCCGGTGCCGTGGGCCTCCACCGCGTCGACATCCGTGGTGCTCAGCCCGGCGGACGCCAGTGCCTGGCGGATGACGCGTTGCTGGGAGGGCCCGTTGGGGGCGGTCAGCCCGTTGCTGGCA
>NZ_BMVF01000037.1 GCF_014650575.1 Streptomyces naganishii JCM 4654 | reverse complement strand
CAACGACCAGTCCGTGAACGGCTCCAGCGCCGCCGCACACTCACCGATCCGCGCCGCGAAAACCGGTGAAGCATCCAGCAGTCCCGCCGCCATCCCCAGCCACTGCGAACCCTGCCCCGGGAAGACGAACGCCGTCTTCCCACCCACACTCACGCCCTCGACCACACCCGGCGCCATACCACCGGCCGCCACCGCCGCAAGCCCCGCACGCAACTCCTCACGCCCACGACCCACCACCGCAGCCCGATGCTCAAGCCCCGCCCGGCCCACCCCCAGCGAGAACCCCACATCAACCGGCCGCACACCCTCACGCCCGTCCACCCACGCCAGCAACCGCCCGGCCTGCTCCCGCAACCCGGCCGCACTCTTCCCCGACAACGCCCACACGGCACCGCCACCGAACCCGACCACGGGCTCACACTCACCCGAGCCAGAGTCACCCGACGCAGAGTCACCCGACGCCGAAGCCTCCTCCACCACCGGCGCCTGCTCCAGCACCACATGCGCGTTCGTCCCGCTGAAACCGAACGACGAGACGGCGGCGCGGCGGGGTTCTCCGGTTTCCGGCCAGGGAACGGTGTCGGAGAGGAGTGAGACGGCTCCCGCGGACCAGTCGACGTGCGGGGTCGGCTCGTCGATGTGCAGGGTCCTGGGCAGGATGCCGTGCTCCATCGCCAGCACCATCTTCATGACGCCCGCGACACCCGCGGCGGCCTGCGTGTGACCGATGTTGGACTTGATCGAGCCGAGCAGCAGCGGCCGTTCGGCGGGCCGGTCCTGCCCGTAGGCGGCGAGCAGCGCCTGCGCCTCGATGGGGTCGCCGAGGGTCGTACCCGTACCGTGCGCCTCCACCGCGTCGACCTGGTCGGCCGCCAGCCGGGCGTTGGTGAGCGCCTGGTGGATGACGCGCTGCTGCGAAGGCCCGTTGGGAGCCGTCAGGCCGTTGCTCGCACCGTCCTGGTTGATGGCGCTGCCCCGCACCACCGCGAGGACCGGGTGCCCGTTGCGGCGCGCGTCGGCCAGCCGCTCCACCAGCAGCATGCCCACGCCCTCGCCCCAGCCGGTGCCGTCGGCGGCCGCGGCGAACGGCTTGCAGCGGCCGTCCGCGGCCAGTCCGCGCTGCCTGCTGAACTCGGTGAAGGTGGCCGGGGTCGCCATCACGGTGACGCCGCCCGCGAGGGCGAGGGAGCACTCGCCGTTGCGCAGCGCCTGCACGGCCATGTGCAGGGTGACCAGGGAGGAGGAGCACGCGGTGTCCACGGTCACCGCCGGGCCCTCGAGGCCGAAGGTGTAGGCGACGCGGCCGGAAGCGATGCTGCCGGAGCTGCCGGTGCCGAGGAAGCCCTCGACGCCTTCCGGGATGCGGTCGAGCCGTGCCGTGTAGTCGTGATACATGACCCCGGCGAACACGGCCGTACGGCTGCCACGCACCGAGGTGGGGTCGATGCCGGCCCGCTCGAACGCCTCCCAGGAGGTCTCCAGGAGCAGCCGCTGCTGCGGGTCCATCGCCAGCGCCTCGCGCGGGGAGATCCCGAAGACGGCGGGGTCGAAGCGGCCCGCGTCGTAGAGGAAGCCGCCCTCGCTGACGTAGCTGGAGCCCGCCGTGTCGGGGTCGGCGTCGTAGAGCGACTCGACGTCCCAGCCGCGGTCGGTGGGGAACGGGCCGATGGCGTCGGTGCCGTTCACCACCAGGTGCCACAGGTCTTCCGGAGTGCGTACGCCTCCCGGGTAGCGGCAGCTCATCGCCACGATGGCGATCGGTTCCTGGTTCCGCTCCTCGGCCTCGCGCAGCCGCCGGCGGGCCTGGCGCAGGTCGGCGGTGGCCCGCTTGAGGTAGTCGCGGAGCTTGTCCTCGTTCGCCATCGCGTCGGGTCCTTTCTCGGGCTCAGGCCGAGCCGAGCTCGTCGTCGAGCAGGTCGAAGAGCTCGTCGTCTGTGACTGTTTCGAGGTCGTTGTCTTCTTCGGCGGCGTCGGCCGCCGCGCCCTGGGCTTCGTTCCACCTGGTCAGCAGGGCCTGGAGGCGCATGGTGATCCGGGAGCGGGTGACGCTGTCGGCCGCGGCCGGCGCGGCCGACAGGGCGGCTTCGAGGCGGTCGAGGTCGTCGAACATCGACGGCCCGTCGTCCCCCTGCGGGAGCAGCGTGCCGACGTGACCGGCCAGGGCGCCGGGTGTCGGGTAGTCGAAGACCAGGGTGGCGGCCAGCCGCAGTCCGGTCGCCGCGCCGAGGCGGTTGCGCAGTTCCACGGCGGTCAGCGAGTCGAAGCCGAGTTCCTTGAAGGCGGCGTCCGGTCCGATGGCGGCCGCGTCCTGGTGTCCGAGCACCGCGGCCACCTGGGCGCGCACCAGGTCGAGCAGGATGCGTTCCCGCTCGGCGGTGGAGACTCCGGTGAGGCGGTCGGCCAGCGTGCGTGCGTCCGGGCCGCTGCCCGTGCCCGCTGCCGCTCCTGCTGCCGTACGGCGGCGGGGGGCGCGGATCAGGCCGCGCAGCAGGGGCGGTACGGCGGTTGCGCCATCGGCTCCGTCGCCGGCGTGCCGTGCGCGCAGGATGGCGAGGTCCAGGCGGGTGGCCACCAGCAGGCCCTCGTCCAGCGCGCCGGCGGCGTCGAAGAGGGCGAGCCCCTCGTCGGCGGCGAGGGCGGCCATGCCGCCTCCGGCGATCCGCTGCCGGCCGGTCGCGTCGAGGCCGGCCGCCATGCCGCTGTTCACGTCACGGTCCGCGTCGCGCTTCGTGTCACGGTTGGCGTCGCGGTTCGTGTCACGGTTGGCGTCACTGTTCGCGTCGCTGCCCGCGGCCTGGTTCGCGCCGTCGTCGGCCCACAGGCCCCAGGCGAGGGAGACCGCGGGGAGGCCCTGGGCGCGGCGGTGCAGGGCGAGGGCGTCGAGGAAGGTGTTGGCCGCCGCGTAGTTGGCCTGCCCGGGGTTGCCGAAGACACCCGCCGCCGAGGAGAACAGCACGAACGCCGACAGATCCAGGTCCCGGGTCAGTTCGTGCAGGTTCCAGGCGGCGTCCACCTTCGGCCGCATGACCCGCTCGACACGCTCGGGCGTCATCGACTCGAGGATGCCGTCGTCGAGTACGCCCGCGGTGTGCACCACGGCGGTCAGCGGATGCGCGGCCGGCACCGTCTCCAGCACCGCGGCCAGGGCCTCCCGGTCCGCCGTGTCGCAGGCCGCCCAGGTCACCGCCGCGCCCGACCGGGCGAGCTCCGCGGCCAGTTCGGGGGCGCCCGCCGCGGCGGCGCCGCGCCTGCTGACCAGCAGCAGGTTGCGTGCGCCGCGCTCGGTCACCAGGTGCCGGGCCAGCAGCCCGCCGAGCGTTCCGGTGGCGCCGGTGATCAGCACCGTGCCGTCCGGGCCCAGCGCCGCCGGCGGCCGGTCGCCGGCGGTGGCGGACGGGACCCGGGCGAGGCGCGGGGCGTGGAGCGCTCCGGCCCGTACGGCGAGCTGCGTCTCGTCGGTGTCCCCGGCGAGGACGGCGGCCAGTTCGTGCGCCGGGACCTCCTCGCCGTCGAGGTCGAGCAGCAGGAACCGGCCCGGGTGCTCGGCCTGCGCCGACCTCACCAGACCCCACACGGCCGAGTGGACCAGGTCGTCCACGTCCTCGTCCGGGCCCACGGCGACCGCGCCGCGCGTCACCACGGCGAGCCGTGTCGCCGCGAGCGGACCGGAGTCGAGGCGGTCCTCGGCGAGCCACTCGTGGATCAGGCCGAGCACCTGCCCGGTCGCCGCACGGGTCGCGGCGGCGACGTCCTCGGTACGGGCCAGATCGAGGACGCAGGGGACGAACACGACGTCCGGGGCCTGGGAGTCGCCTGCGGCTCCCGTGATCTCCGCCTCGTCAGCGACGAGTTCGTCCAAGCTGCCGTACGCCGTGATCCGCGCGCCGGCTCGGGCGAGCGCGTCGCCCAGCTTGAGATCGTCGCTGCCGAGGACGGCCCAGCGCGGCGGGCTCGCCGCCGTGTTCGCAGTGTGCGCGGAAGCGGGCAGCGCCGCCCAGTCGACCCGGAACAGTGAGTCGTGGTGGCCCGACGCGTTCCGGGCGGCGGCCAGTTGGCCGGCGGCGAGCGGGCGCAGTACGAGGGAGTCCACCGAGGCGACCGGCAGACCGCTCTCGTCGGTCAGGGTCAGCGAGACGGCGTCCGTTCCGGCCGCCGACACCCGCACCCGCACGGTGGCCGCGCCGGCCGCGTGCAGCCGTACGCCCTCCCAGAGGAACGGCAGCCGTGCCGCGCCGTCCGCCGGGAAGTAGCCCCCGAGCCCGATGGCGTGCAACGCCGCGTCGAGGAGGGCGGGATGGAGTCCGTAGGCGTTCGCGTCCGCCCTCTGTTCCTCCGCCAGGGCGACCTCGGCGAACACTTCGTCCCCGGCCCGCCAAGCGGCCCGCAGACCTTGGAACGCCGGGCCGTAGCCGAGCCCGAGGGCGGCGAAGTCGTCGTAGAGCCCGGAGGTTTCGACGGCCTCGGCGCCGGCCGGCGGCCACTCCTCCTGCGACATGGCGGGGTCGGCGGTCCGCGCTCGCTCCGGTGCGCCGCCGGCCAGGAGACCGTCGGCGTGCCGTGTCCAGGGGTCGTCGGCGGGCGCGTCCTGCGGGCGCGAGTACAGCCCGAGGGACCTGCGGCCGGACTCGTCCTCCTCGCCGAGCGTCAAACGCAGTTGCAGCGCGCCCTTCTCGGGCAGTACGAGCGGGGTTTCGAGGACGAGTTGGTCGAGCCGGTCGCATCCCACGTGTTCCCCTGCGTGCAGTGCCAGTTCGACGATCGCGGCGCCCGGCACCAGCACGGTGCCGGACACGGTGTGCTCCGCGAGCCAGGGGTGCGTGGCCAGGGACAGCCGGCCGGTGAACAGGAAGTCGTCGCGGCCGGGCAGTTCGGCCACCGCGCCCAGCAGGGGGTGACCCGCCTCGCCCAGGCCGGCCGAGGCCATGTCGCCCACCCAGCCCGCGGGCGCCTCCAGCCAGTAGCGCCGGTGCTGGAAGGCGTAGGTGGGCAGGTCGACGCGACGGGCGCCGGTGCCCGCGTAGAACGCCTGCCAGTCGACCGCGATCCCACGGGTGTGGGCGTGGGCGAGGGCCGTGGTGAGGGATTCGGGTTCGGGACGGTCCTTGCGGAGCACCGGGACGAACGCTCGGTCTTCGCCGGTGACGGACTCCTGGGCGAGGGCGCAGAGGACGCCGTCCGGGCCCAGTTCCACGTACGTCGTGACGTTCGCCGCTTCCAGCGCCCTCGTGCCGTCGTGGAAGCGGACGGCCTCACGGACGTGACGGACCCAGAAGTCGGGGGTGGTGATCTCGTCGGCGTCCGCGATGGCGCCGGTCAGGTTGGAGACGACGGGGATGCGGGGGGCTTCGTAGGCCAGGCCCTCGGCCACCTCGCGGAAGGCGTCCAGCATGCCGTCCATGTGCGGGGAGTGGAAGGCATGACTGACGGTGAGACGCTTGGTCTTGCGCCCCTGCTCCTCGAACGTCGCGGCGATGTCCAGTACGGCGGTTTCGTCACCGGCGATGACGACGGAGGCCGGCCCGTTGACAGCCGCAATGCTCACGGCGTCCGCATCGGTGAGGTACGGGGTGACCTCCTCCTCGGTGGCCTGGACAGCCACCATCGCGCCGCCTTCGGGCAGTTCCTGCATGAGCCGGCCACGCGCCGCGACCAGCGTGCAGGCGTCCTCCAGCGACAGCACACCCGCACAGTGAGCGGCCGCCACCTCGCCGATCGAGTGCCCGGAGAGGAAGTCCGGCCGCACACCCCACGACTCCAGCAGCCGGAACAACGCCACCTCGATGGCGAAGAGGGCCGGCTGGGTGTAGGCGGTCTGGTCGAGCAGCCCCGAATCATCCCCGAAAAGCGCTTCACGCAGCGGCAGTTCGAACCGCTCGAAGACCTCGTCCAGCGCCCGCGCGAACACCGGATACGCCTCGTACAACTCCCGGCCCATCCCCGGCCGCTGGCTGCCCTGCCCCGTGAACAGGAACGCCAGCTTGCCGCCGCCGGTGGCCGTGCCGCGTACCAGGCCCGTGGCGGTCTCGGCCCCCTCAGTAAGGGAGGTCAGGCCCACGAGTAGGGCGTCCCGGTCGCCCCCGACGACCACCGCGCGGTGCTCGAAGACACCCCGCCCGGTGGCCAGCGAGTAGGCCGCGTCGAGAGGCGTGAGCTCCGGGTCGGCTTCCATACGGTCCCGCAGACGCTCCGCCTGCGCACGCAACGCGTCACCGGTCTTGGCGCTCAGCACCACAGGCACGCACGGCAGGCCGGCGACAGGATCGCCGGCACTCGCCGGCTCCTCCCGCGGGGCCTCTTCGAGGATCGTGTGGGCGTTCGTGCCGCTGAAGCCGAACGACGAGATCGCCGCCCGGCGCGGACGGCCGATGGGCTCCGGCCATTCCCGGGCCTCGGTCAGCAGCTCCACCGCACCCGCGGACCAGTCCACGTGCGGCGAGGGCTCGTCCACGTGCAGGGTGCGCGGCAGCACACCGTGCCGCATCGCCATCACCATCTTGATCACGCCCGCGACACCCGCCGCCGCCTGCGTGTGACCGAGGTTGGACTTGACGGAACCGAGCCACAGCGGGCGGTCCTCGGCGGCCCGGTCCTGCCCGTAGGTGGCCAGCAGCGCCTGGGCCTCGATGGGGTCGCCGAGGGTCGTACCCGTGCCGTGCGCCTCCACCGCGTCCACGTCCGCGGCCCTCAGCCCGGCGGAAGCCAGGGCCTGTCCGATGACCCGCTGCTGCGCGGGGCCGTTCGGAGCGGTCAGCCCGTTGCTCGCGCCGTCCTGGTTGACGGCGCTGCCGCGCACCAGCGCGAGCACCGGATGGCCGTTGCGCCGGGCGTCCGAAAGCCGCTCGACCAGGAGGACGCCCGCGCCCTCCGACCAGCCGGTGCCGTCGGCGTCCGCGGCGAAGGCCTTGCAGCGGCCGTCGGCGGAGAGACCGCGCTGACGGCTGAACTCGACGAACGCCGCCGGGGTCGCCATCACCGTCACCCCGCCCGCGAGCGCCAGGTCGCACTCGCCGTTGCGCAGCGCCTGCACGGCCAGGTGCAGGGCGACCAGCGAGGACGAGCACGCCGTGTCCACCGTCACCGCCGGACCCTCCAGGCCGAAGGTGTAGGCCAGCCGGCCCGAGACGACGCTGCCGGAGTTGCCGGTGCCGAGGAAGCCCTCGACGCCTTCGGGGAGCGCGGCCAGCCGTGAGGCGTAGTCGTGGTACATCACGCCGGCGAACACCCCGGTACGGCTGCCCCGTACCGCCGACGGGTCGATCCCGGCCCGCTCCAGGGCCTCCCACGACGTCTCCAGGAGCAGCCGCTGCTGCGGGTCCATCGCCACGGCCTCGCGCGGGCTGATACCGAAGAACGCCGGGTCGAAGTGCCCCGCGTTCTCGACGAAGCCGCCCTGGAGGGTGTAGCTGGTGCCGGTGCGGTCGGGGTCGGTGTCGTAGAGGGCGTCGAGGTCCCAGCCGCGGTCGTGCGGGAACTCCCCGATGGCGTCGCGGCCGTCCACGACCAGGCGCCACAGGTCTTCGGGGGTGCGCACGCCGCCCGGGTAGCGGCAGGCCAGGCTCACGATGGCGATGGGATCGCCGGCGCCGGCCGTGGCTGTGGCCGTCCCGCCCCCGATCTGGAGCGCCGCCCGCCCGTCCGCACCCGTGCCGGTGCCGCTGCCGTCGTCCAGCAGCGCGCCGCGTAGGAACCCGGCGAGGACGGCGGGCGTCGGGTGGTCGAAGACGAGGGTGGCGGGCAGGCGCAGACCGGTGGCGGTCGTGAGCCGGTTGCGCAGTTCGACCGCGGTCAGCGAGTCGAAGCCCAGCTCCCGGAAGGAACGGTCCGCGTCGATCCGTTGCGAGGGGTCCGAGGGGTCGTAGGCCAGTACGGCGGCGACCTGGTCGCGGACGAGTTCCAGCAGCGCGCCGGCCTGTTCCTCGCGCGGCAGCCCGGTCAGCCGGCGCACGAGGGAGCCTTCGCTCGCCCGTCGCCGGTCCGCGCCGCCGCCGAGGGTGGCGCGGCGGCCGGCGCCGGGCCGGGTGCGGACCAGGCCACGCAGGAGCGGCGGCAGGCCGTCCGTCTCCGCCCGCGCGGCCACCGCCGCGGTGTCCAGCCGGATCGGGACGAGCAGGGGCTCGGCACCCCGCGCGAGCGCGGCGTCGAGGAGGCCGAGTCCTCCCTCGGTCGTCAGGGCGGTGACGCCGCCCCGGCGCATACGGTCCCGGTCGGTCGCCGCCAACTCGCCGGTCATCTCGCCGGGTTCGGCCCACAGGCCCCAGGCCAGGGAGACGGCCGGGAGGCCCTGGGCGCGCCGGTGGTGGGCGAGGGCGTCGAGGAAGGTGTTGGCGGCGGCGTAGTTCGCCTGGCCGGGGTTGCCGAAGACACCCGCCGCCGAGGAGAACAGCACGAACGCCGACAACTCGCGGTCACGGGTGAGGCGGTGCAGATTGAGGGCCGCGTCGGCCTTGGGACGCAGTACGGTCTCGACGCGCTCCGGGGTCAGCGACGCGACCGTGCCGTCGTCGAGGACTCCGGCGGCGTGGACGACCGCGGTGAGCGGGTGCGCGGCCGGGACGGTGTCCAGCAGGGCGGACAGCGCGTCGGCGTCGGCCGCGTCGCAGGCGGCCAGCCGGACCGTCTCGGCCCCCGACTCGCGCAGCCCGGCGAGCAGTTCGGCCGAGCCTTCGGCGTCCGCGCCGCGCCGGCTGGTCAGCAGCAGGTGGCGTACGCCGTGTCCGGCCACCAGGTGCCGGGCGACCTGGCGGCCCAGGGTGCCGGTCGCGCCCGTCACCAGGACGGTGCCGTCCGGGTCGATCGCCGGGACGGCGTCGGCGGCCACCGCTTCGGTCGTCGCGTGGGTGAGCCGGGGTGCCAGCAGCCGGCCCTCGCGGAGGGCGAGTTGGGGTTCGTCCGCGGTGAAGGCGGCGGAGGGCAGCGACGTGAGGACCTCGTCGGAGTCGATCAGTACGAGGCGGCCGGGGTGCTCCGACTGCGCCGACCGCGCCAGGCCCCACACAGCGGCGTGCGCCAGGTCGGTCACGTCCTCGACGGGACCGGCCGCGACCGCGCCCCGGGTGAGGACGACCAGGCGGGATGCGGCGAACCGCTCCTCCGATAGCCAGAATTGCACGGCGGACAGGGCCGACACGACCGCGTCACGCACGGCGCCGGCACCGTCTGTGTCATCTGTGTCGTCGGCGCCCCGGGAAGCCGGGAGGAGCGGCAGGAGTACGGTCCCGGGCACGGGGGCGCCCGATGCCACGGCGGCCGCGAGGGACGGCAGATCGGGGTGGTCGGACGGCTCGTCCCCGAAGGCCTCGCCGACGACCACCCACGGCGGTTCCCCGCTCGCCGCGGACGGCACCGCGGAGGCCCCAGCCGTGACAGGTGTCCACTCCACCCGGAACAGCGACTCGCGCCGCGCGGGCCCGAGCCCCCCGGCGGGAAGCGGACGGAGTACGAGCGAGTCGACGGAGGCGACGGGCCGGCCGGTGTCGTCGGCCACCTGGAGCGCGACGGCGTCGGGGCCGGCCTTGGTCACTCGCACGCGCAGGGCCGGGGCGCCCACCGCGTGCAGCGTCACTCCGCGCCACGAGAAGGGCAGCCGTGCCTGGTCATCGGCGTCGTCGGGGAAGTATCCGCCCAGGCCCACGGCGTGCAGCACCGCGTCCAGCAGGGCCGGGTGGATCCCGTAGGCGCCGGCCGTCTGCCGCTCGTCCTCGGGGAGTTCGACCTCGGCGTAGACCTCGTCGCCCCGCAGCCAGGCGGCCCGCAGGCCCCGGAAGGCGGGGCCGTAGGCGAGGCCGGCCGCGGCCAGTTCCTCATACCGCTCCCCCAGCGCGACCGCGGTCGCCTCCGGCGGGGGCCAGGCCGCCGGATCGGCCGGGACCGGGTGGCCGGCGTCGGCGGACGCGGCCACGACCGTGCCCTCGGCGTGCCGGGTCCACGGCTCCTCGGCGGCCCCGTTCTCGGCGCGCGAGTGCAAGGTGACCGTACGGCGGCCGGAGTCGTCCGGAGCACCCAGTACCAGCTGCACGTGCACGGCTCCGTGCTCCGGCAGGATCAGCGGAGCCCCGAGGGTGAGCTCCTCCAGCCGGTCGCACCCGACCTGGCCGCCCGCGTGGGTGACCAGCTCGACGAACGCCGTACCCGGAAGCAGCACCGAGCCCGACACCACGTGGTCGGCCAGCCACGGGTGGGTCCGCGCGGACAGCCGGCCGGTGAAGACCACGCCGTCGTCGTCCGCCAGTTCCACGGTCGCGCCGAGCAGCGGATGGCCCGCCCCGGCGAGTCCGAGTGCGGCCGGGTCACCGGCCGGGCGTCCACCCGCACGCGGCCAGTACCTGCGGCGCCGGAAGGCGTAGGTGGGCAGTTCCACGCGGCGCGGTCGCGCCGCTGCGAACACCGCGTCCCAGTCGGGCCGTTGGCCCCGCACATGGGCGAGTGCGAGCGCGGCGGTCAGCGTGCCGCTCTCCGGCCGGCCCCCGCGCAGTGCGGGCGCGAAGGCGGTGGTGCCGTCGCCGGTGACGCACTCCTGGCCCATGGCCGACAGCACGCCGTCCGGGCCGAGTTCGAGGAAGGTGGTGACTCCCTCGGCCTCGAGTGTCCGTACGGCGGAACAGAAACGCACCGCCTCGCGGACATGACGGACCCAGTGATCCGGCGTGCGTATCTCGTCGGGGGTGACGAGTGCGCCGGTGAGTGTCGAGACGACCGGGATGCGGGGAGCGGCGTAGGACAGGCCCTCGGCCACCTCGCGGAACGCCTCCAGCATGCCGTCCATGTGCGGCGAGTGGAAAGCGTGACTGACCGTCAGGCGCCGTGTCCTGCGGCCCCGCTCCCCGAAGGCGGCGGCGATCGCCAGTACGGCGTCCTCGTCACCGGAGACGACCACGGAGGTGGGCCCGTTGACGGCGGCGACGCTCACCACGTCGGTGAGGTACGGGGCCACCTCCTCCTCGGAGGCCTGCACGGCCACCATCGCGCCGCCCTCGCCCGGCAGTTCCTGCATGAGCCGGCCACGCGCCGCCACCAGCGTGCACGCGTCCTCCAGGGACAGCACGCCCGCGCAGTGCGCCGCCGACAGCTCGCCGATGGAGTGCCCGGCCAGGAAGTCGGGACGTACGCCCCACGCCTCCAGCTGCCGGAACAGCGCCACCTCGACCGCGAACAGCGCGGCCTGCGCGTAGGCGGTCTGGTCAAGGAGCCCGTGCCGGTCCTTTTCTCCCTGCTGCCGCTCCGTGCCGAACAGCACGTCCTTCAAGGGGAGTTCGAGGTGCTTGTCCAGCTCGGCGCACACCGCGTCGAGGGCTTCGGCGAAGACCGGATGGGAGGCGTGGAGTTGCCGGCCCATTCCGGGGCGCTGGCTGCCCTGGCCGGTGAACAGGAAGGCGGTGCGGGCCGCCGAGCCCACGCGGGCGCGGACGAGACCCGGCGCCGTCCGGTCCTCGGCGAGGGAACCGAGGCCCGCCAGCAGGGTCTCCCGGTCGGCTCCGACGACCGCGGCCCGGTGCGCCAGCGCGGCGCGTGCGGTCGCCAGCGTGTGCCCGACGTCCGCCGGCCGCAGTCCGGGGCGGGCTGCCAGGTGGGCCCGCAGCCGTTCGGCCTGGGCGCGCAGCGCCTCCTCGGTCGCGCCCGACACCGGCCAGAGCACGTCCACGGCGTCGGCCCCGGACTCCTCCACGGCTTCGGTCCTGGGCTCTTCCGCGACGCCGGCCTCGTCGGCGAGTGCCGGGGCCTGCTCGATGATCGTATGGGCGTTCGTGCCGCTGATGCCGAACGACGAGACCGCCGCCCGGCGCGGGCGTCCCGTGTCCGGCCACTCGCGGTTCTCCGTGAGCAGCGACACCGCGCCCGCCGACCAGTCCACGTGCGGGGAGGGTTCGTCGACGTGCAGGGTGCGCGGCAGCACTCCGTGCCGCATCGCCATCACCATCTTGATCACGCCCGCGACGCCCGCGGCGGCCTGCGTGTGGCCGAAGTTGGACTTCACCGAGCCCAGCCACAGCGGCCGCTCCCCCGCACGCTCCTGCCCGTAGGTCGCGAGCAGCGCCTGCGCCTCGATCGGGTCGCCGAGCGTCGTGCCCGTACCGTGGGCCTCCACCGCGTCCACGTCGGCCGCCGTCAGGCGGGCGTTGGCGAGGGCCTGCCGGATCACGCGCTGCTGGGAAGGCCCGTTGGGGGCCGTGAGGCCGTTGCTGGCGCCGTCCTGGTTGACCGCGCTGCCGCGTACGACCGCGAGGACAGGGTGTCCGTTGCGGCGCGCGTCGGACAGCCGTTCCACCAGCAGCAGGCCGACGCCCTCGGACCAGCCCGTGCCGTCAGCGCCCGCCGCGAAGGCGCGGCACCGGCCGTCGGCGGCGAGCCCGCGCTGACGGCTGAAGCCGACGAACGTGCCGGGCGTCGCCATCACCGTCACACCGCCCGCGAGCGCGAGCGAACACTCGCCGGACCGCAGGGCCTGCACCGCCAGGTGCAGCGCGACCAGCGAGGAGGAGCAGGCCGTGTCGATGGTGACGGCCGGGCCCTCCAGGCCGAAGGTGTAGGAGACCCGGCCGGAGGCGATGCTGCCGGTGCTGCCGGAGCCGAGCGAGCCCTCGGCGATGCCCGCTCCGCCGGCCGTACCGGACGCGGCTGCCGTGGACGCGTCCTCCAGTACCGACGCGTAGTCGTGGTACATGACGCCCGCGAACACGCCGGTGCTGCTGCCGCGCAGGGACGCCGGGTCGATTCCGGCGCGTTCGAACGCCTCCCAGGCGGTCTCCAGGAGCAGCCGCTGCTGCGGGTCGGTGGCGAGGGCCTCGCGCGGGCTGATGCCGAAGAGGGAGGGGTCGAAGTCGCCCGCGTCGTGCAGGAATCCGCCCTCGCGGGTGTAACTGGTGCCCGGGTGGTCCGGGTCGGGGTGGTAGAGGGCGTCGACGTCCCAGCCCCGGTCGGCCGGGAAGGGCGTGATGCCGTCGAGTCCGGCGGCGACCGCCTCCCACAGGTCCTCCGGGCCGCGCACCCCGCCCGGGAAGCGGCAGCTCATCGCGACGATGGCGACGGGCTCCTGCTCGGCGGCGGCTGTGGTGGCGACGGCGGCGGTGTTCCCTGCTCCCCGGGTGCCGGCGATCTCGGTGCGCAGGTGCCGGGCGAGGACGGTCGAGGTGGGGTGGTCGAAGACCAGGGTGGCGGGCAGCCGCATGCCGGTGGCGGCGCCGAGCCGGTTGCGCAGTTCGACCGCGGTCAGCGAGTCGAAGCCCAGTTCCTTGAAGGCCACCTCGGGGTCGATCGCGCGGGGGCCGTCGTGGCCGAGGGTGGCCGAGACGTGCGTACGCACCAGGTCGAGCAGGAGGCGCTCCTGCTCGGCCTCGCTCAGCCCGGCCAGGTCGTGCGCGAGATGCGCCGGGGCGGAACCGCCGGCGGCCGCGCCCGGCGTCCCGGCGGTGCGGCGGGACGGCACCCGGACCAGGCCGCGCAGCAGCGGGGGCACCCCGGCGGAGGCCGCGTTGGCGCGCACCGCCGCCAGGTCGAGGCGGGTCGGCACCAGCAGGGGGTCGGTGGACGAGAGCGCCGTGTCGAGGAGCCGCAGCGCCTCGGCCGCCAGAAGTCCGCGCACTCCTCCGCGGTTCATGCGGTCGACGTCCGCCGCGTCCAGGGCGCCCGCCATGCCGCCGTCGGCGTCCCACAGGCCCCAGGCGAGCGACACCGCGGGCAGACCCTGGGCGCGCCGGTGGTGGGCGAGGGCGTCGAGGAAGGTGTTGGCCGCCGCGTAGTTGGCCTGGCCCGGACTGCCGAAGACACCCGCCGCCGAGGAGAACAGCACGAAGGCCGACAGGTCGTGGTCGCGGGTGAGGTGGTGCAGGTTGAGGGCCGCGTCCGCCTTCGGGCGCAGTACGCTCCGCAGCCGTTCGCCGGTCAGCGACTCGACGACCCCGTCGTCCAGCACGCCCGCGGTGTGGACGACGGCGGTCAGCGGGTGCTCCGCCGGTACGCCGTCCAGCACCTCCGCGAGCGCGTCCCGGTCGGCCACGTCACAGGCGGCCCAGGTGACCTCGGCGCCCGACTCCGCCAGCTCGGCGGTGAGTTGGTGGGCGCCCTCGGTGGCGTCACCGCGCCGGCTGACCAACAGCAGGTGCCGTACGCCGTGTTCGGCCACCAGGTGCCGGGCGACCAGACCGCCCAGCGTGCCGGTGGCCCCGGTGACGAGGACCCTGCCGTCCGGGGCGTGGAGAGGGCGCGAAGAGGTGCCGGGGCCGATGTCGGTGCCGGGGTCGATGTCGGCCGCGCGGGCCAGCCGGGGTGCGCGCAGGGTCGCGGCGCGGACCGCGATCTCCGGCTCGCCGCAGGCCAGGGCCGCCGGGAGCGCGGTGACGGGGCCGTCGAGGTCCACGAGGAGGAAGCGGTCGGGGTGTTCGGACTGCGCCGAGCGCACCAGACCGTGCACCGCCGCGTGCGTCAGGTCGCCGACCGCCTCGCCCGCGCCCGCGGCCACCGCGCCGCGGGTGACGAAGACCAGCCGGGCGTCGGCGAGGCGTTCATCGGCGAGCCATGACCGCAGCAGGCCCAGCGCGCGCTCAGTCGCCCCGGCCACCGAGTCCGCCTCCGCCCCGGCTTCCGCCCCGGTCTCCGCATCCGCATCCGCCTCCGCGGGCATGCACGGAACCAGGACCGCGTCCGGCACGGTGGCCGTGTCCGCGTCCAGAGCGGCCCGCAGGCCGTCCAGGTCCGGGTACCGTTCGGCCACCTCAAGACCGGGCAGCGCTCCGTCGTCGCCCAGCACGGCCCACCGGCCGGCGGGAATCACGGCGGGGACCGGGACGGCCGCCCACTCGACGCGGAACAGCGACTCGTGCCGGCCGCCGGCGCGGACGTCCCGCGCCGACACCGCGCGCAGCGTCAACTCCTCGACGTGGGCCACCGCCCGCCCGTTGCCGTCGGCGACCGTCAGCGACACCACGTCCTGCCGCCCGGCGCCGGCCAGCCGCACCCGCGCCGCGGAGGCGCCGGTGGCGTGCAGCGACACGCCGCTCCACGAGAACGGCAGGCGGCCCCGGCCGTCCTCCGTCACCGGACCGCCGAGCCCGAGGACGTGCAGCGCCGAGTCCAGCAAGGCCGGGTGCAGCCCGTAGGAACCGGCCTGCGCCGACTGGTCCTCGCCCAGTTCCACCTCGGCGAAGACCTCCTCGCCGCGCCGCCAGGCGGCCCGTACGCCGCGGAATACGGGGCCGTACGTCAGCCCGGCCGCGGCCAGGTCGTCGTACAGTCCGTCGAGCGGCACCGCGACCGCGCCCTCGGGGGGCCAGACCGTGAGGTCGGCGGCGGCGCCGGTCCCGGCGGCCGAGGTGGTCAGCACGCCCTCCGCGTGCCGCGTCCACTGCGCGTCGGCCGGGGCCTCCTCGGAGCGGGAGTACACCGACAGCGAGCGCCTGCCGGACTCGTCGGGCGCGCCGACCGAGAGCTGGATCTGCACTCCGGCGGCCGTGGACAGCACCAGGGGGGCCTGGAGGGTGAGTTCCTCCAGGTGGTCGCATCCGACCTGGTCTCCGGCGCGGACCGCCAGTTCCACGAAGGCGGTGCCCGGCAGCAGTACCGAGCCCATGACCGCGTGGTCGGCGAGCCACGGGTGGGTGTCGAGCGCGAGCCGCCCGGTGAGGAGGAACCCGTCGGTGTCGGCCAGAGCGACGGCCGCGCCGAGCAACGGGTGACCGGCGGCACCGAGCCCGGCCGAGGTGACGTCCCCGGGCGGACGACCGCCGTCCAGCCAGTAGCGCTCCCGCTGGAACGGGTAGGTCGGCAGGTCGACCCGGCCCGTGCCCGTACCGGCGTACACCTCGCCCCACGCCACCGGTACGCCGCGCACGTGCGCCACGGCCAGCGCGGTGGCCGCGCTGTCGGCCTCCGCCACGCCCCTGCGCAGTACGGGGACGAAGGCGGGCGCGTGCTCATCGTCCGCGCTCAGGCAGTCCTGGGCCATCGCGCAGAGCACGCCGTCCGGGCCGAGTTCGACGTACGTGGTGACGTTGGCCGACTCCAACGCCCGTACCCCGTCGGCGAACCGGACGGCCTCGCGGACGTGCCGTACCCAGAAGTCGGGGGTGGTGATCTCCTCGGCGTCCGCGATGGCGCCGGTGAGGTTGGAGACGACGGGGATGCGGGGGGCTTCGTAGGACAGGCCCTCGGCGACCTCGCGGAAGGCGTCCAGCATGCCGTCCATATGCGGGGAGTGGAATGCGTGACTGACCGTCAGACGCCTGGTTTTCCGGCCCTGTTCCTCAAGGGCGGCGGCTATGTCCAGTACGGCGGTCTCGTCGCCCGCGATGACGACGGAGGCCGGCCCGTTGACCGCGGCGATGCTCACGGCGTCCGTATCCGCGAGGTACGGGGTGACCTCGTCCTCGGCGGCCTGGACGGCCACCATGGCGCCGCCGGCGGGCAGTTCCTGCATCAGCCGACCACGCGCCTCCACGAGCGTGCACGCGTCCTTCAGCGACAGCACACCCGCGCAGTGCGCGGCCGCCAGCTCGCCGATCGAGTGCCCGGACACGAAGTCCGGGCGCACTCCCCACGACTCCAGCAACCGGAACAGCGCCACCTCGACGGCGAACAGCGCGGGCTGCGTGTACTGCGTCTGGTCGAGCAGCCCGGCATCCTCACCACCGCCGAACATCACCTCGCGCAGAGGGAGTCCGAAGCGGGCGAAGATCTCGTCCAGCGCCCGCGCGAACACCGGATGGGTCTCGTACAGCTCCCGGCCCATTCCCAGCCGCTGGCTGCCCTGGCCCGTGAACAGGAACGCCAGCTTTCCGGGCCTGGCGCGGCCGCGGAGCACGCCCGGGCGGTCCTCGCCGGTGGCCAGTGCGTCCAGTCCGGTGAGGAGGGTGCCGAGGTCGTGGCCGACGACGACGGCGCGGTGGTCGAAGGCGGCGCGGCCGGTGGCGAGGGTGCGGCCGACGGCGGTGACCGACGCGCCGGGGTGGGCGGTGAGGTGGGAGCCGAGCCGTTCGGCCTGGGTGCGCAGGGCCTCGGGGGTCCTGGCCGACAGCGGCCACAGGACCGGGACGCCGTTGCGCCCCTCGGGCGATTCCTGGTCGGGCTCCCCTTCCTCTTCGGGGGCCTGCTCGAGGATCGTGTGGGCGTTGGTGCCGCTGATGCCGAAGGAGGAGACGGCGGCCCGGCGCGGGCGGCCGGTCTCGGGCCACTCCCGCGCCTCGGTGAGCAGGGAGACCGCGCCCGCCGACCAGTCGACGTTGCGGGTCGGCACGTCGACGTGGAGGGTTCGGGGCAGGACGCCGTACCGCATCGCCATGACCATCTTGATGATTCCGGCGACGCCGGCGGCGGCCTGGGTGTGGCCGATGTTGGACTTGATGGAGCCCAGCCACAGCGGCCGGTCGTCCTCGCGGCCCTGGCCGTAGGTGGCGAGCAGGGCCTGAGCCTCGATCGGGTCGCCGAGTGTCGTGCCCGTGCCGTGGGCCTCCACGGCGTCGATGTGGGTGGGCGACAGGCGGGCGGTGGCCAGGGCCTGGCGGATGACGCGTTGCTGGGAGGGCCCGTTGGGCGCGGTCAGGCCGCTGCTCGCGCCGTCCTGGTTGACCGCGCTGCCCCGGACGAGGGCGAGCACGCGGTGGCCGTTGCGGCGGGCGTCGGAGAGGCGCTCCAGGAGCAGGACGCCGGCGCCCTCGCCCCAGCCGGTGCCGTCGGCGGCGTCGGCGAAGGACTTGCAGCGGCCGTCGAGTGCGAGCCCGCGCTGGCGGCTGAACTCGGTGAAGGTGCCGGGCGTCGACATGACGGTGACCCCGCCGGCCAGGGCGAGGGTGCACTCGCCGTTGCGCAGCGCCTGGGCGGCCAGGTGGACGGCGACCAGCGAGGAGGAGCAGGCGGTGTCGATGGTGACGGCGGGGCCTTCGAGGCCGAAGGTGTAGGCGACGCGGCCGGAGGCGATGCTGCCGGAGCTGCCGTTGCCGAGGAAGCCCTCGACCTCCTCGGGTACGCTGAACAGGCGGGCGCCGTAGTCGTGGTACATCACGCCGGCGAACACGCCGGTGCGGCTGCCGCGCAGGGACAGCGGGTCGATCCCGGCCCGCTCGAACGCCTCCCAGGAGGTCTCCAGGAGCAACCGCTGCTGCGGGTCCATGGCGAGGGCCTCGCGCGGCGAGATCCCGAAGAACGCCGGGTCGAACTCGGCCGCGTCGTGCAGGAAGCCGCCCTCGGGCACGTACTGCCGGGGCCGGCCGTCGGCGTCCGGCTCGGGGTCGAAGAGGACGTCGGTGTCCCAGCCGCGGTCGGTGGGGTAACCCGACGCGGCGTCGCCGCCGCGGGCGACGAGCGCCCACAGGTCCTCGGGGGTGCGCACGCCGCCGGGGTAGCGGCAGCTCATCGCCACCACGGCGATCGGCTCGGTGTCCCTCTCCTCCACCTCGCGCAGCCGTCGCCGGGCCTCGCGCAGGTCGGTCGTCGCCCGCTTGAGGTAATCGAGGTACTTCTCCTCGTTCACCATTTACGCCGTCCCGTGGTGTCAGTGGTGCCAGTGGTGTCGGTGGGGGAAAGGGGTGCGAGCCGGGCAGCGCCGGTCCGGCGTGCCGGACCCGCGCTCGGCGCCCGGTATCCGGCGGACGAGCCCCGCGGGTCGGTTCCGGCGGACGAGCCCCGCGGGTCGGTCCCGGCGGACCAGCCCCGCGGGTCGGTCCCGGCGGACGAACCCCAAGGGTCGGTCTCGGCCGAGAGGCCCCGCGGGTCAGGAGAGGCCGAGTTCACCGTCGAGGAGGTCGAAGATCTCGTCCGCGGTCGCCGAGTCGATGTCGTCGCTCGCGCTGCTCTCGGGTGCACTGTGCTTCTCGTTCCACTTGGACAGCAGGTCTCGCAGGCGGGCGTCGATGCCGGGGAGTTCGACGTCGTCGGGGGCGACCGCGGTGAGGATCGCCTCGAGCCGGTCGAGTTCGGCGTGCACGCCCTGCGCGGCCGGGGCGGTGTTCTCGCCGAGCCGTTCGGCCAGCCGCTCGCCGAGGTGGCCGGCGAGGGCCGTGGGCGTCGGGTAGTCGAAGATCAGCGTGACGGGCAGGCGGACCCCGGCCGCCGTGCCGAGCCGGTTGCGCAGGTCGACCGCGGTGAGCGAGTCGAAGCCCAGGTCCAGGAAGCCGCGGGCGGCGTCCACCGCGTCGGGACCGCCGTGGCCGAGCACGGCGGCGACCTGGGCGCGTACGACGTCGAGCAGGGCGCGTTCGCGTTCGGCGCCGGACAGGCCCGCCAGGCGCTGTTCCAGCGAGGACGCGGACACGGCGGGGGCGCCGGCCGTGCCCTGGCCGGTGGCGGCGCGCGGCGCGGCGTGGGTGCGTACCAGTGCGCGCAGCAGCGGCGGCAGGGTGCCGGCGGCGGCTTGGGCGCGCAGGCCCGCGGCGTCGGTGCGCATCGGCACGAGCAGCGGTACGCCGAGCGTGCCGGCGGTGTCGAAGAGGGCCAGGCCCTCATCGACGGCCAGCGGCGCGACGCCGGCGCGGGCCATGCGGGTCAGGTCGGCGCCGGTCAGGCCGCCCGCCATGCCGTCCTCGGTGGCCCACACTCCCCAGGCCAGCGAGGTGGCGGGCAGACCGTGGGCGGCGCGGTGGTGGGCGAGGGCGTCGAGGAAGGTGTTGGCCGCCGCGTAGTTGCCCTGCCCGGCGGCGCCGAACAGTCCGGCCACGGAGGAGAAGAGCACGAACGCGGACAGGTCTAGGTCGCGGGTCAGCTGGTGCAGGTTCCAGGCCGCGTCGGCCTTCGGGCGCAGCACCCGGTCCAGGCGTTCCCCGGTCAGGGAGTCCAGGACGCCGTCGTCGAGCACGCCCGCGGTGTGGATCACCGCGGTCAGCGGGTGCTCGGCGGGGATCCGCGCCAGCAGCGCGGCCAGCGCCTCCCGGTCGGCCGCGTCGCAGGCAGCCCAGGTGACCTCGGCGCCCGACTCGGCCAGCTCGGCCGTGAGTTGGGCGGCGCCCTCGGTGGCGTCACCGCGCCGGCTCGCCAGCAGCAGGTGCCGTACGCCGTGTTCGGCCACCAGGTGCCGGGCGACCAGCCGGCCGAGGGTGCCGGCGCCGGTGACGAGGACGGTGCCGTCCGGGTCGGGCGCCGGGGCGGTCACCGGCCGCTCAGGGGTGTCCGTCGCGGAGGTGACACGGGTGAGCCGGCAGGCCAGCGCCTCGCCGGAGCGCAGGGCGAGCTGGGGTTCGCCGGAGGCCAGGGCGGCGGGGAGCGCGCGGCGGGAGGCCTCGGTGCCGTCGGTGTCGATCAGCGTGAACCGGCCGGGGTTCTCCGACTGCGCGGCCCGGACCAGGCCCCACACCGGGGCGTGTACGAGGTCGGTGACGTCGTCGGACGGGCGTGCGGCGATCGCACCAGTGGTGACGAACACCAGGTGCGCGGCGGCGAGGTGTTCGTCGGCGAGCCAGTCCTGCAACGTGCCCAGGGCGTTCCGGGCGGCGGCCCTGGCCGCGACGGCCGTGTCCACCGCGGCCGTGTCGCTGTCCACCGCGGCCGTGTCGCTCAACGGGACGAGCACCACATCCGGTACGGCGCCTTCGGTGACAGCCGACCCGGCCAGCACGGCCAGGTCCCGGTAGCGGACGAGGCCTTCGGCGGTGCCCACGGCGTCGGCCTCCCCGGCGTCGCCCAGCACCGCCCAGCGCTCGCCGACCGGGATGCCGGCACCGGCGACCGGCACGCGGGTCCAGTCCACCCGGAACAGCGACTCGTGGCCGCCGTCCCGCGACGCGCCGAGCCGGCCCGGAGCCACCGGACGCAGGATGAGCTCGTCCACGGCGGCGACCGGACGTCCTTCCGCGTCCGCGAGCCGCAGCGCGACACCGCCGGACGCGCCCGGAGTCAGCCGCACCCTGAGCGAGTCCGCGCCCGCCGCGTACAGCCGGACCCCGGTCCAGGCGAACGGCAGCCTCGGGCCCTTGGCGCCGGCGTCCGTGTCCTGGACGGGACCGGCCCCGAGTCCGGGTCCGCCCAGGCCGATGACGTGCAGGGCGGCGTCCAGCAGCGCCGGGTGCAGCCCGAAGGCGGCCGTGTCGGACAGGTGGCCGTCGGGCAGGCCGATCTCGGCGAAGAGTTCGTCGCCGCGTCGCCAGGCGGCCCGCAGCCCCTGGAAGGCGGGCCCGTATCCGAGCCCGGCCGCGGCGGCGGCTTCGTAGAAACCGTCCGTGCCGATCTCGGCGGCGCCCTCGGGCGGCCACACGGCCGGCTCGAAGGGCTCAGCGCCCGGGGCCTGCGGATCGGGTGCCCTGCCGAGCAGGCCGGCCGCATGGCGCTGCCAGGCGAGATCGTCCGCCGCGTCCTCGGGACGCGAGTGCAGGCTGAGGGCGCGCCGGCCCTCGTCGTCCGGCGGTCCGACCGACAGGCGCAGGTGCAGCCCGCCGCGTTCGGGAAGGACCAGCGGCGCTTCCAGGGTCAGTTCCTCGACGCCGTGGCAGCCGGTCTCCTGCGCTGCGCGCAGGGCGAGTTCGACGAAGGCGGTGCCGGGCAGCAGGACGTTGTCCATGACGGTGTGGTCGGCGAGCCACGGCTGGGTCTGCAGGGACAGCCGGCCGGTGAGGATCAGGCCGCCGGACTCGGGGAGTTCGACCGTCGCGCCGAGCAGCGGGTGGTCCGCGGCGTCGAGGCCGGCGGCCATCACGTCCTCGGCGGAGAAGCCGACGTCGAGCCAGTAGCGCCGGCGCTGGAAGGCGTACGTCGGCAGTTCGACGCGGCGCGCTCCGGTGCCCTCGAAGTACGCGGCCCAGTCGACTGCCGTGCCGCGCACGTGCAGTGCGGCGAGGGCCGAGGTGACCGAGGCGGCCTCGGACCGGCCGCCGCGCAGCAGGGGTACGAAGTCGGCCTGCGCGGTGACACTCTCCTCGGCGAGCGCGCAGAGCACCCCGTCGGGGCCGAGTTCGACGTACCGGGTGACGCCCTGCTCCTCCAGTGCCCGTACGCCGTCGTGGAAGCGGACGGTCTCGCGCACGTGCCGTACCCAGAAGTCCGGCAGCAGTACGTCGGCCTCGGTGAGCGGGGCGCCGGTCAGGCAGGAGACGACCGGGACGCGCGGCTCGTGGAAGGTGAGACCCTCGGCGACCTTGCGGAAGTCGGCCAGCATGGCGTCCATGTGCGAGGAGTGGAAGGCGTGACTGACCATCAGCCGACGTGTCTTGCGGCCCTGTTCCTCGAAGGACGCGGCGAGGCGGAGCACGGCGTCCTCGTCCCCGGAGAGGACGAGGGACCGGGGACCGTTGACCGCGGCCACGGAAACACCCTCGGGCAGGTCGAGTTCGTCCGGCGTGGCCTGCACCGCCACCATCGCGCCGCCGCCCGGCAGTTCACCCATCAGCCGGCCGCGCGCGGCGACCAGGGCGCAGGCGTCCGCCAGGGACATCACACCCGCGCAGTGCGCGGCGGCCAGTTCGCCCACCGAGTGGCCGCACAGCATGTCGGGGCGCAGGCCCCAGGCCTCGGCGAGCCGGAACAGCGCGACCTCGAGTGCGAAGAGCGCGGGCTGTGTGCAGTCCGTACGGTTCAGCAGGTCGCCGTCCGCCGCGAAGAGCACGTCCTTCAGGGGGGTTTCGAGGTGCTTGTCGAACTCGGCGCAGACCGCGTCCAGCGCCCGCGCGAACGCCGGGTGGGCTGCGTAGAGTTCGCGGCCCATTCCGGGGCGCTGGCTGCCCTGGCCGGTGAAGAGGAAGGCGGTCGTGCCGTCCACGGCGGTGCCCCGGGCGACCTCGTTCTTCGTCTCGCCGCCGCGGGCGAGGGCCTCCAGGCCGCGCAGTGCCGCAGCCCGGTCGTCCGCCATCAGCACCGCGCGGTCGTCGAGCGCGGCCCGCGTGGTCGCCAGGGAGAAGGCCAGGTCGGTGAGGCTCGCGTCGGGGTGTGCGAGCAGGTGGGAGCGGAGCCGGTGCGCCTGTGCCCGCAGGGCGTCGGAGCCACGCGCCGACAGCAGCAGCGGGACGGCCGCGGCCGGCTCGGACCCCAGCGGCCTCGAACCATCGGGCCCGGAGTCGACCGGCCCGGAGTCAACCGGCTCGGAGCCATGTGGCTCGGAGCCATCCGGCCCGGAGTCATGCGGCTCCGCACCAAGCGGCTCGGCGGAACCGGGCGCGGCCCCCTCCCCCGGTGCCTGTTCGAGGATCACGTGCGCGTTGGTCCCGCTGATGCCGAAGGACGAGACGCCCGCCCGGCGCGGTCCCGCCGGTGAGGCCGGCCACTCACGTGCCTCGGTGAGCAGGGAGACCGCGCCCGCGGACCAGTCCACGTGCGGCGAGGGCTCGTCCACGTGAAGGGTCTTCGGCAGCAGCCCGTTGCGCATCGCCAGGACCATCTTGATGACACCGGCGACACCGGAGGCGGCCTGCGTGTGGCCCAGGTTGGACTTCACGGAGCCGAGCCACAGCGGACGGTCGGCGGGCCGGCCGCGGCCGTAGGTGGCGAGCACGGCCTGCGCCTCGATCGGGTCGCCCAGCGTCGTACCGGTGCCGTGCGCCTCGACCGCGTCGACCTGCGCCGAGGAGACCTTCGCGTTGGCGAGGGCCTGGCGGATGACGCGCTGCTGCGAGGGCCCGTTGGGCGCGGTCAGGCCGTTGCTGGCGCCGTCCTGGTTGACCGCGCTGCCGGCGACGAGGGCCAGCACGCGGTGGCCGTTGCGGCGGGCGTCGGAGAGGCGCTCCAGGAGCAGGACGCCGGCGCCCTCGCCCCAGCCGGTGCCGTCGGCGGCGGCGGCGAACGACTTGCAGCGGCCGTCGGCGGCCAGGCCCCGCTGCCGGCTGAACTCGATGAAGGTGCCCGGGGTGAACATCACGGTGACACCGCCGGCCAGTGCCAGCGAGCACTCGCCGTTGCGCAGCGCCTGCGCGGCCAGGTGCAGGGCCACCAGGGACGAGGAGCACGCGGTGTCCACGGTGACGGCCGGGCCCTCCAGGCCGAAGGTGTACGCCACCCGGCCCGAGACCACGCTGCTGGAGCTGCCCGTGCCGAGGTAGCCCTCCACCTCGTCGGGGATGGCGTGCAGGCGGGCGCCGTAGTCGTGGTACATCACGCCGGCGAACACGCCGGTGCGGCTGCCGCGCAGGGACAGCGGGTCGATCCCGGCCCGCTCGAACGCCTCCCAGGAGGTCTCCAGGAGCAGCCGCTGCTGCGGGTCCATGGCGAGGGCCTCGCGCGGCGAGATCCCGAAGAACGCCGGGTCGAACTCGGCCGCGTCGTGCAGGAAGCCGCCCTCGCGGGCGTAGGAGGTGCCCTGGTGGTCGGGGTCGGGGTGGTAGAGGGCGTCCAGGTCCCAGCCGCGGTCGCCGGGGAACGCGGAGATGCCGTCGGTGCCCGCGGCCAGCATCCGCCACAGGTCCTCGGGGGTGCGCACACCGCCGGGGTAGCGGCAGCTCATCGCGACGATCGCCACGGGTTCGTCGTGGCCGGCCGCGGCCACCGGCGCGGGGACGACGGCGGCGGTGCCGGTGTCGTCGCCGGCCAGCTCGGTGCGCAGATGGCGGGCGAGGACGGTCGGATCGGGGTGGTCGAAAATGAGGGTGGCGGGCAGGCGCAGCCCGGTGGCGGCGGCCAGCCGGTTGCGCAGTTCGACGGCGGTGAGCGAGTCGAAGCCGAGTTCCTTGAACGCCCGGCCCGACTCCACGGCCTGCGGCCCGGCATGCCCCAGTACGGCCGCGACCTGGGCGCGCACCAGCCCGAGCAGGGTCCGCTCCTGCTCCTGGGCACCCAGCCCGGCGAGCCGCCGCATGAGCTCCGACTCGTCGCCGGCGGCCCCGGCCGCGGTCCCGGCGGCCCGGCGCACGGGGGTGCGGACCAGTCCGCGCAGCACCGGCGCGAGGGCGCCGGCGGCCGCCTGGGCGCGCAGCGCCGACGCGTCGACGCGCATCGGGACCAGCGCCGGTTCGCCGAGGGCGCGGGCCGCGTCGAACAGGGCCCGTCCCTCCTCGGCCGTCAGCGGCGGCAGACCCGCGCGGCGCATCCGCGCCACGTCGGCCTCGTCCAGGCCGCCCGCCATGCCGTCCGCGACCGCCCACAGGCCCCAGGCCAGCGAGGTGGCGGGCAGGCCCTGGGCCGCGCGGTGCTGGGCGAGCGCGTCGAGGAAGGCGTTGGCGGCGGCGTAGTTGCCCTGCCCCGGGCCGCCGAACACACCGGACGACGACGAGAACAGCACGAACGCGGCGAGGTCCAGGTCGCGGGTCAGCTCGTGCAGGTGCAGTGCCGCGTACGCCTTCGGGCGCAGCACGCCCTCCAGCCGCTCCTCGGTCAGCGAGCCGATCACGCCGTCGTCGAGCACACCGGCGGTGTGGATGACGGCGGTGAGCGGGTGCTCCGCCGGTACGCCGTCCAGCACCTCCGCGAGCGCGTCCCGGTCGGCCACGTCACAGGCGGCCCAGGTGACCTCGGCGCCCGACTCGGCCAGCTCGGCGGAGAGTTGGGCGGCGCCCTCGGTGGCGTTCCCGCGCCGGCTGACCAACAGCAGGTGCCGTACGCCGTGTTCGGCCACCAGGTGCCGGGCGACCAGCTTGCCGAGCGCGCCCGAGCCGCCGGTGATCAGTACGGTGCCGTCCGGGTCGTACGGCCGTACCCGCGGCGACTGCGCGGGGGCGGCGACGGCCGCGCGGGCCAGCCGCAGGACCCGTACGGTCCCCTGGCGCACCGCCAGTTGGGGCTCGCCGCTGTCCAGCGCGGCCGGCAGGGCACGGCGTGAGGCTTCCTCGTCGTCCAGGTCGAGCAGGACGAAGCGGTCCGGGTTCTCGCTCTGCGCGGAGCGGATCAGGCCCCACAGCGCGGCGTGCGCCGGGTCGTCCACCGGCTCCCCGGTCCCGGCGGCCACCGCGCCCCGCGTGACGAAGACCAGCCGGGACCCGGCGAACCGCTCGTCCGCAAGCCACGTCCGGGCGGCCGCGAGGGCCTGCCGGGCGGCCCGGCGCACACCGTCCACGGTGGCCGTGGGGGACGCGGTGGGCGCGGTGGACGCGGTGGGTACGCCCGGTTCGCCCGCCGGCGGGCAGGTCAGGAGGACCACGTCCGGGACCGGCGCGCCGGACTCCACGGCCGCCGTCAGGGCAGCGAGGTCCGGGTACACGTCCGGGTGCGGAGCCGACGCCGCGTACCCCTCCGGGCCCAGCACCGCCCACCGGCGGCCGGACTCCGCGGCCGGTGCCGCCCCCGGCACGGACGCGGCCACGGGCAGCTCGGTCCACTCCTGGCGGAACAGCGCCTCGTGATACGCGCTACGGCCCTGCCGGAACCCCTCCTCGGCGACCGGGCGAAGGCCCAGCGCCTCCACGGCGGCGACGGGCGCGCCGGTGACGTCCGCGATCTCCAGCCGCACCGCCTCGGCGCCCGCCTCGACGAGCCGGACGCGCAGCGCGGTCGCGCCGGCCGCGTGCAGCGAAACCCCGGTCCACGCGAAGGGCATTCTGCCCCGGCCGTCGGAGGCGCCCAGCCCCTCGAGGCCGATGGCGTGCAGGGCGGCGTCGAGCAGCGCGGGGTGCAGCCCGAAACGGGAGGCCTCGGCCTCGGCGTCGCCGGCCAGGCTCACCTCGGCGAAGACCTCGCCGTCGCGCCGCCAGGCCCTGCGCAGCCCCTGGAAGGCGGGCCCGTAGTCGAAGCCGATGGCGCCGAGCTGTTCGTAACGGCCCTCGACGTCCACCTCCGTGGCGCCCTCGGGCGGCCAGACACCCAGCTCGAACCCGGCCGCCGGCCGGCCGCCCGAGGCCAGGACGCCACCGGCGTGCCGGATCCACGGCTCCTCGGCCGGCGCGTCCTCGGCCCGCGAGTACAGGGCGAGCGCGCGGCGCCCGGCGCTGTCTGCGGTGCCGACCGTCAGCCGCAGTCGCGTACCGCCCCGCTCGGGCAGCACCAGCGGTGCCTCAAGCGTCAGTTCCTCGAGGTAGTCGCAGCCGACGTGGTCGCCGGCGTGCAGTGCCAGCTCCACGAACGCCGTGCCCGGCAGCAGCACCGAACCGGCGATCGCGTGGTCGGCCAGCCACGGCTGGCTGTGCAGCGACAGCCGCCCCGTGAGCAACACACCGTCGGAATGCGGCAGTTCGGCCACCGCTCCCAGCAGCGGATGCCCGGTCTCCTCCAGCCCGACCGCGGCCGCGTCCCCGGCGAGGAAGGCGACCGACTTGGGCCAGTAGCGCTGGTGCTGGAAGGCGTAGGTGGGCAGGTCGACTCGGCGGGCGCCGGTGCCCGCGTAGTACGCCTGCCAGTCGACCGGGATGCCGCGGGTGTGGGCGTGGGCGAGGGCGGTGGCGAGGGCCTCGGGTTCGGGGCGGTCCTTGCGGAGGAGCGGAAGGAAGGCGGGGGTGCCGCTCTCAATGGACTCCTGCGCGAGGGCGGAGAGGGTGCCGTCCGGGCCGAGTTCGATGTACGTGGTGACGTTCTGCGCCTCAAGGGTGCGGATGCCGTCGTGGAAGCGGACGGCCTCGCGGACGTGGCGGACCCAGAAGTCGGGGGTGGTGATCTCCTCCGCGGAGGCGATGGCACCGGTGAGGTTGGAGACGATCGGTATGCGGGGGGCCTCGTAGGACAGGCCCTCGGCCACCTGCCGGAACGCGTCCAGCATGCCGTCCATGTGCGGGGAGTGGAAGGCGTGACTGACGGTGAGACGCTTGGTCTTCCGCCCCTGCTGTTCAAAAGTGGCGGCGACGTCCAGTACGGCGCTCTCGTCGCCCGCGATCACCACCGAAGCCGGGCCGTTGACCGCCGCGATGCTCACCGTGTCGGCGGTGAGGTGCGGGACGATCTCGTCCTCCGTGGCCTGGACGGCCACCATCGCCCCACCGTCACCCGGCAGTTCCTGCATCAGCCGACCACGCGCCGCCACCAGCGTGCACGCGTCCTCCAGCGACAGCACACCCGCACAGTGCGCCGCCGCGAGCTCGCCGATCGAATGCCCGGACACGAAGTCCGGCCGCACGCCCCACGATTCGAGGAGGCGGAACAGCGCCACCTCGACGGCGAACAGCGCGGGCTGGGTGTAAGCCGTTTGGTCGATCAGCCCAGCCCCGCCGTCGCCGCCATCGCCGTCGTCGTCGCCGGACAGCACATCCGACAGCGGTCGTTGGAGGTGCTGGTCCAGGTGGGCGCAGACGGCGTCGAACGCGTCCGCGAACGCCGGCTGGACCTCGTAGAGTTCCCGGGCCATGCCGAGCCGCTGGCTGCCCTGACCGGTGAAGAGGAAGGCCAGTTTGCCCGGGGCGGGGGCGTCTTCGACGAGCGTCGCGGCGGGGCGCCCCTGGGCCAGCGCGGCCAGCGCGTCGAGGAGGGTGTCCCGGTCGGGGGCGGTCAGTGCGGCCCGCCGCTCGAAGTGTGAGCGTGTGGTGGCGAGCGAGTACGCCGTGTCGGTGAGGTCGGGGCCGGGGTGGGCGCTGAGGTGGGCGTGCAGGCGTGCGGCCTGGTCGCGCAGGGCGCCGGTGGTCCTGGCGGAGAGCAGGAGGGGGGCCGCGGCCGGCGGTGCCGTACGGGTCGTGGCGGCGGCCGGGATCTCGGGTTCGGAGTCCGGGGCCTGCTCGACGATGGTGTGGGCGTTGGTGCCGCTGATGCCGAAGGAGGAGATGCCGGCGCGGCGGGGGCGGCCGGTCTCCGGCCAGTCCCGGGCCTCGGTGAGCAGCGAGACCGCTCCCTCCGACCAGTCGACGTGCGGGGTGGGCTCGTCCACGTGCAGCGTGGGCGGCAGTACGCCGTGGCGCATGGCCATGACCATCTTGATGACACCGGCGACGCCCGCGGCGGCCTGCGTGTGCCCGAGGTTGGACTTGATGGAGCCCAGCCACAGCGGCCGGTCCTCGGCGGGCCGCTCCTGGCCGTAGGTGGCGAGGAGGGCCTGGGCCTCGATCGGGTCGCCCAGCTTCGTACCCGTACCGTGCGCCTCCACCGCGTCCACATCCGCGGCCGACAGCCCGGCGGAGGCCAACGCCTGCCGGATCACGCGCTGTTGGGAGGGACCGTTGGGCGCCGTGAGGCCGTTGCTCGCGCCGTCCTGGTTGATGGCGGAGCCGCGGACGACGGCGAGGACGGGATGGCCGTTGCGGCGGGCGTCGGACAGCCGCTCCACGAGCAGCATGCCGACGCCCTCGCCCCAGCCGGTGCCGTCCGCGGACGCGGCGAACGCCTTGATCCGCCCGTCGGCGGCCAGCCCGCGCTGACGGCTGAAGTCGACGAAGGAGGCGGGTGTGGACATGACGGTGACACCGCCGGCCAGCGCCATCGTGCACTCCCCCGCGCGCAGCGCCTGGATGGCCCAGTGCAGGGCTACGAGGGAGGAGGAGCAGGCGGTGTCGACGGTGACGGCGGGGCCTTCGAGGCCGAGGGCGTAGGAGACGCGGCCGGACAGGACGCTCGCGGCGTTGCCGGTGCCCAGGAATCCCTCGGCGCCCTCGGGCGCGGCCAGCATGAGCGGGAGGTAGTCCTGCCCGTTGGTGCCGGCGAAGACGCCGACCCGCTCTCCGCGCAGGGTGGCCGGGTCGACGCCGGCGCGTTCGAGTGCCTCCCAGGAGGTTTCCAGGAGCAGCCGCTGCTGCGGGTCCATGGCGAGGGCCTCGCGGGGCGAGATGCCGAAGAAGGCCGGGTCGAAGTCGGCGGCCCCGGTGAGGAATCCGCCGTCGCGCACGTAGGTGGTGCCGTCGGTGCGGGCCTCGGGGTCGTAGAGGGCGTCGGTGTCCCAGCCGCGGTCGGTGGGAAAGCCGCTGATCGCGTCCCGGCCCGCGGCCAGCAGGTCCCACAGGTCCTCGGGGGTGCGCACGCCACCGGGGAAGCGGCAGCTCATCGCGACGATCGCGATCGGGTCGTCGTCCGCCGCGGAGACGGTGGGGCGTCCTGCGGCGAGGCCGTGCGCTCCGCCGAAGCCGGAGCCGAGGCCGGTGCCGGTGCCGTCGGCCGGCGTGCCGAGCAGGGTGGTGCGCAGGAAGCCGGCTAGGGCACGGGCGTTGGGGTGGTCGAAGACGAGGGTGGCGGGCAGCCGCAGTCCGGTGAGCCTGCCGAGGAGGTTGCGGATCTCGACGGCGGTGAGCGAGTCGAAGCCGAGGTCGCGGAAGGCGCGGCCGGGTTCGACGGCTTCGGGTCCCGGGTGGCCGAGCACGGCGGCGACCTGGGTGCGCACGAAGTCCAGGACGACCCGGTCGCGTTCGGCTTCCGGCGCGTCGGCGAGGGCGCGCTGGAGGGAGGAGGCGTCCGCGCCCGCGCCGGCCGGGTCGGCGGCGGCCGCGTTGTCCAGGGCGTGGCGTGCCTCGGGCAGGCCGGTGATGAAGGGGTTGGGCCGTACGGCGGTGAGCGAGGGCGCGAACCGGTCCCAGTCGATGTCGGCGACGAGCGAGTACGTCTCGTCGAGGGCGAGCGCCCTGTGCAGCGCGGTGAGCGCGAGCTCGGGGTCCATCGGCGGCATGCCGGCCTGCTGGAGCCGCTGGGCGACGACCCGGTCGGTGGCCATGCCGGCCTCGGCCCAGGCGCCCCAGGCGAGCACGGTGGCGGGCAGGCCGTGGGCCCTGCGGTGCTCGGCGAGCGCGTCGAGACCGGCGTTGGCGGCCGCGTAGTTGGCCTGGCCCGCGCCGCCGAAGGCGCCGGCCAGCGACGAGAACATGACGAACGCGTCCAGGTCGAGGCCGAGGTCGCGGGTCAGTTCGTGCAGTACGGTCGCGGCGGCCGACTTGGGGCGCAGCACGGTCGCGAGGCGCTCGGGGGTCTGGGCGTCGAGCACGCCGTCGTCCAGGACGCCCGCCGCGTGCACGACCGTGGTCAGCGGGTGCTCCGCGGGCACCTCGGCCAGCAGCCGTGCCATGGCGGCGCGGTCGGCGACATCGCAGGCGGCGATGGTCACCTCGGCGCCGAGCGCGGTGAGTTCGGCGCGCAGTTCGTCGGCGCCCGGCGCCTGCGCGCCCCGGCGGCCGACCAGGAGCAGGTGTGCGGCGCCGTTGCGGGCCAGCAGGCGGGCGACCCGGGCGCCGAGGGCGCCGGTGCCGCCGGTGATCAGGGCGGTGCCGGTGGGCGACCAGTCCTCGGCGGCGGGGCCGGCCGGATCGCTGTGCTCGGCGCGGGCCAGGCGGCGTACGAAGATGCCCTGCGGGCGCACCGCCAGCTGGTCCTCCGCGCCGAAGCCGCCGGGGTCGGCGGGGCTGCCGAGGCCGCCGAGGATGTCGGCGAGCCGGGCGAGCGCGCGGTCGCCGGGCGTGTGCGGGAGGTCGATCAGGCCGCCCCACCGCTCGGGGTGCTCCTGAGCGGCCGACCGCCCGAGACCCCAGACATGGGCCTGAGCGGGACCGGCGGGCCGGTCGGCGCGGCCCACGGCGACGGCCTCGCGGGTGAGGCACCACAGCGGGGCCTCGGTCTCCGTGTCACCGAGCGCCTGCACGAGCGCCGTGGTCGCCGCGAGACCGGCCGGGACCTCCTCGTACTGGGCGTGGGGCCGCTCGTCGAGGGCGAGGAGGGAGAGCACGCCGGTGAGGGTGGCGGGGGCAGTGCCGGGGACGGTGGCGCCGGGCGTGCCGGCGGTCCCGGGCGAGGACTGGTCGCCGTCCGGTGCGAGCGCGGCGCGCAGCCGTTCGGTGACCGCCGTACGGTCGTCGGCCGCCGCGTCGACCTCGCAGTGCCGTACGGTCACTCCGCTGTCGGACAGCATGCGCGCCGCGGCCGTCACCCACGGGTCGCCGGCGAGGGCGGCGGGCGTGACGAGCAGCCACGTGCCGGTCAGCGGCCGGTGCACGGTCTGCGTCAGGGGCTGCCAGGTCACCCGGTAGCGCCAGCCGTCGACGGTGGAGCGGTCCCGGCCGCGCCGGTGCCAGGCGGACAGGACGGGCAGGACCGCGCTGAGTGGCTGGTCCGCGTCGACGCCGAGCGCCTCGGTGAGCGCGGCGAGGTCCTCGCTGTCCACGACCTCCCAGAACCGGGCGGCCACCGCGTCGAGCGCCTCGGCGGTGACCGCCTCCGGCTGGGTGAACGGGTCGCGCGGCCAGTAGGCGCGGCGCTGGAAGGCGTACGTGGGCAGGTCGACGCGGCGGGCGCCGGTGCCGGAGAAGTAGGCCTGCCAGTCGAGGGCGGCGCCGTGGGCGTGCAGGCGGGCGACGGCGGTCGTGAGCGCCTGCGCCTCGGGGCGGCCCTTGCGCAGCGCGGGTACGAACTCGGCGTCGGAGCGGGTGACGCAGTCCTGCGCCATCGCCGACAGCACACCGCCCGGCCCGAGTTCGAGGTACGTGGTGACGCCACTCGCCTCCAGCCGGCGCACACCGTCGAGGAAACGTACGGCCTCGCGGACGTGCCGCACCCAGTACCCGGGGTCCGTGATCTCGTCGGCGGTGACCAGCTCACCGGTGAGGTTGGAGACGACGGGGATGACCGGCGGGTGGTACGTCACCCGGCCCGCGACTTCCCGGAACGCCTCCAGCATGGCGTCCATGTGCGGGGAGTGGAACGCGTGACTG
>NZ_BMVF01000036.1 GCF_014650575.1 Streptomyces naganishii JCM 4654 | reverse complement strand
CGCAGCCGCCCTCCGGTGGAAGCGGGACAGTGGGGCGCCCGGCCCGCAGCCGCCCTCCGGCGGAAGCGGGACAGTGGGGCGCCCGGCCCGCAGCCGCCCTCCGGCGGGAGTGGGGAGTGGGGGCGCGTCACGGCCCGCCGCGTACAGCGGTCTCTGCCGGCGTGCACCACGCAGCCCACAGGTGTACGTCCCACATGCGGCGGGCTGGACGCGCCCCCACGCCCCCGACCCACGACGCACCCCCGGCGCACGCCCCGCACCCGCCCTCCGGCGCCCCCCGACGTACCCCCGCCCCCCGACGTACCCCCGCCCCCCGACGTACCCCCGCCCCACGACTCACCCGGCGCCCGCCCCCGGCGCCCGCCTCTCACCCGCCGGAGGCAACGAGCGCCATCCCCAACGGCGTCCGCTCATACAGCACCTGATGCCCGTACCGCCGCGAGGCGAGCAACCCCGCCCCCCGCAGCACAGTCAGATGCGCGGACACGGACGACGCCGCCATCCCCAGCCGATGCGCGAGCGCCGACGTGGACGCCGGTTCGTCCAGCGCGGCCAGCACGGCCGCCCGCCCCCGCCCCAGCAGCCGTACGAGAGCCTCCCCGCCCCCCGCCCCGGGCTCCGCCCACAACCCGGCCAGCCCACGCGCCGGATACACGACGGTCGGCTGCCACGGCGGATCGAACCCGCTGACCACGTCCGGCCAGGAGAAGACGCTCGGCATCAGCACCAGCCCCTGACCCCCCAGCTCCCGCCCGTGCTCACCCGCGATGTCGAGGGTCAGCGTCCGCCCGTCCCACGACAGCCGCCGGTCCAGCTCGGGCAGCAGCGCCCCCAGCCCCACCTCGGCCAGCCGCCGCGAATGAAAGGCGATGTCCGCCTCGAGCAGCGCCCGCAGCCGGGGCCAATCGGGCTCCACCAGCGCCCGCCAGGCCGCCTCCATGAGCCCGGCCAGCTCCGAGACCGCCCGCACCGGATCCAGGAGCAGCGCCCGCCCACGCGCGGACTCGGCGGCCCCCGGCGTCTGGGTGAGCGCCCGGGCGATCTCGACCTCCGCCATCCGGGGATCGGCGGCCCGCACGGCGGCGATCTCCTCCTCGAACGTGGCCGCCGGCCCGATCGGCGGCGGCCCGAGGAAATCGGGGTTGTACCCCCGCCGGGGCATGAGCAGCCACAGCGTCTCCAGGTCCAGCTCACGCGCGGCCCCCTGGATGCGCCGCAGCCAGTGCGGGTGATACCCGTGCCGGTCCGGCCGCCCCAGCGTCCGCACGGCCTCCTGCGTCTCCCACAGCGGCGACACGGCGAACCGGCACCGCATCAGATCATCGCCCCCGAACCGCAACCGGAACGGCATACCGCGCCCCCTTCTCCCCCGGACATTCGGCGAGAGCCGAAACACTACGCACGGACGCGCACCCCCCACCACGCTGCCCCCATGCAGGAAGCAGCACACGAAGCAGCAGCACACGAAGCAGCAGCACGCGAAGCAGCAGCACCCCGGCCCACCACGAACGAACCCCCCGCCCGCCCCCCGGGCTACGCCCAGACCTTCGCCGTCCCCGAGTTCCGAGCCGTCTTCGCGGCCCACGCCCTCTCCCTCCTCGGCGTGATCGTCAGCGAGATCGCCCTCTCGGTCCTCGTGTACGACCTCACCGGCTCCCCCCTCCTCAGCGCACTCACCTTCGCGCTGGGCTTCCTCCCGTACGTGGTCGGCGGCACCCTCCTCGCGGGAGTGGCCGACCGCTTCCCGGCCCGCCGCGTCCTGGTCACCTGCGACCTGGTGTGCGCGGCCTGCGTGGCCCTGATGGTCGCGCCGGGCGCCGGCATAGGCGTCCTGCTGCTCCTGCGCTGCGCCCTGGCCGTGGTCTCACCCGTCTTCCAGGGCACCCGCACGGCCACGCTGGCGGACGTCCTCGGCGACGGCGACCTGTTCGTGCTCGGCCGCTCCCTGCTGCGGATCGTCTCCCAGAGCGCGCTCCTGGTCGGCTACGGCCTCGGCGGCCTCCTCCTGACGGTGGTCAGCCCCCGCCACGCGCTGCTGATCACCGTGGGCACCTTCCTGGCCTCGGCGGTCCTGCTCCGCGTGGGCACCCGGCACCGCCCGGCCCGCACCGACGCGGCGTCCACCGGACCGGGCGCCCTGGTGGGCGACTCCCTGCGCGGGGCGGGCCGGGTCCTGTCCCACCCGCGCGTGCGCGCCCTGCTCCTGCTCTTCTGGGTCCCCCCGATGTTCGCGGTCGTGCCGGAGGCCCTGGCGGCCCCCTACGCCGACGACCTCGGCGTAGGCTCCACCGGCCTCGGCCTGCTGATGTGCGCGCTGCCGGCGGGCACGATCGCGGGCGAGCTGTACGCGGGCTCGCGGCTGCGCCCGGCCACCCGGGAGCGGATCACCCTGCCGCTGGTGTGCGCGGCCCTGCTGCCGTACGCCGGCTACGCCCTGCGCCCGGGCCTGGCCGTGTCCCTGCTCCTGCTGCTGGTCTCCGGCGCGGGCTCGGCGTACACCCTGGGCCTGGACCAGTGGTTCGTGCGGGCGGTGCCCGAGGAGCTGCGGGGGAGGGCGATGACGCTGCTCACCGCCGGGCTCATGACGATCCAGGGCGTGGGCATGGCACTGGCGGGCGTGGCGGCGCAGTTCGCGGGCGTGCGGACCACCGTCGCCGGGGCCGGGGTCCTAGGCACGGTGTGCTGCGCGCTGCTCGCCCTGGGTGCCCGGCGGACCGAAAGGCGAGACAGGGCTGACCACGATATGACCGACCGGTAGGGTCTGATGCCGTGCCGAAGCCCCTCAGTCTTCCCTTCGACCCCATCGCCCGTGCCGACGAGCTCTGGAAACAGCGCTGGGGAAACGTGCCGTCCATGGCGGCGATCACCTCCATCATGCGCGCCCACCAGATCCTGCTCGCCGAGGTGGACGCGGTGGTCAAGCCGTACGGGCTGACGTTCGCGCGCTACGAGGCGCTGGTGCTGCTCACCTTCTCCAAGGCGGGCGAGCTGCCGATGTCCAAGATCGGCGAGCGGCTCATGGTGCATCCCACGTCGGTGACCAACACCGTGGACCGCCTGGTGAAGTCGGGTCTGGTGGCCAGGCGCCCCAACCCCAACGACGGGCGCGGCACGCTCGCCGTCATCACCGACAAGGGCCGCGAGGCCGTCGACGCGGCGACCCGCGACCTGATGGCGATGGACTTCGGCCTCGGGGCGTACGACGCGGAGGAGTGCGCGGAGATCTTCGCGATGCTGCGCCCTCTGCGTATCGCCGCACACGACTTCGACGAGGACTGAGCACCGCCGCGGGCGGCGGGCAACGCGCCCCGGAGCGTGGACCGACCCTGGACAAGATCTCCCGGAACGGGCGGTTACGCTCGACTCCATGAAGAAGAGCGTGCTGACCCGCTACCGCGTCATGGCCTACGTCACCGGTGTGCTGCTGGTCCTGCTGACCCTCGGCGTGATCGCCAAGTACGGCCTCCAGATCGACGGGGCGGCCAAGTTCACCACCGTGATCGGCATCGCGCACGGCTGGCTGTACGTGATCTACCTGGTCTTCGCCTTCGACCTGGGCTCCAAGGCGAAGTGGCCGGTCGCCAAGCAGCTGTGGGTGCTGCTGGCCGGCACCGTCCCGACCGCCGCCTTCTTCGTGGAGCGCAGGGTCAGCCGCGAGCTCGAGGGCCGTATCGCGGGCACCGCGCCCGCGGTCGCCGAGGCGTAACGACTTCCGCCGTACGCACGCGTACGGCGGTCAGGCGTCGACATTTACTAGGACGTCCTAGTAACTTCGAAGCATGGACGCTGACGCCATCGAGGAGGGCCGCCGACGCTGGCAGGCCCGGTACGACGCCGCACGCAAGCGCGACGCAGACTTCACCACGCTCTCCGGCGACCCCGTGGAGCCGGTGTACGGGCCCCGGCCCGGTGACACGTACGAGGGATTCGAGCGGATCGGCTGGCCCGGTGAGTACCCCTTCACCCGCGGCCTGTACCCGACCGGCTACCGCGGGCGCACGTGGACGATCCGGCAGTTCGCCGGGTTCGGCAACGCCGAGCAGACCAACGAGCGCTACAAGATGATCCTCGGCAACGGCGGCGGCGGACTCTCCGTCGCCTTCGACATGCCGACGCTCATGGGCCGTGACTCCGACGACCCGCGCTCGCTGGGCGAGGTCGGGCACTGCGGGGTGGCGATCGACTCGGCGGCGGACATGGAGGTCCTGTTCAAGGACATCCCGCTCGGCGACGTCACCACGTCGATGACGATCAGCGGGCCGGCCGTGCCCGTCTTCTGCATGTACCTGGTGGCCGCCGAGCGGCAGGGCGTGGACCCCGCCGTCCTCAACGGCACGCTCCAGACGGACATCTTCAAGGAGTACATCGCGCAGAAGGAGTGGCTCTTCCAGCCCGAGCCGCACCTGCGCCTGATAGGCGACCTGATGGAGCACTGCGCGGCCAGCATCCCCGCCTACAAGCCGCTGTCGGTCTCCGGCTACCACATCCGCGAGGCCGGGGCCACGGCCGCGCAGGAGCTCGCGTACACGCTCGCGGACGGCTTCGGCTACGTCGAGCTGGGCCTGAGCCGCGGGCTGGACGTGGACGTCTTCGCGCCCGGCCTGTCGTTCTTCTTCGACGCGCACGTCGACTTCTTCGAGGAGATCGCCAAGTTCCGCGCGGCGCGCCGCATCTGGGCCCGCTGGATGCGGGACGTCTACGGCGCGAAGTCCGACAAGGCGCAGTGGCTGCGCTTCCACACGCAGACCGCCGGCGTCTCGCTGACCGCGCAGCAGCCCTACAACAACGTGGTGCGCACCGCGGTGGAGGCCCTGGCCGCGGTGCTCGGCGGCACCAACTCGCTGCACACCAACGCCCTGGACGAGACCCTGGCGCTCCCCTCCGAGCAGGCGGCCGAGATCGCCCTGCGCACGCAGCAGGTGCTGATGGAGGAGACCGGGGTGGCGGGCGTGGCCGACCCGCTGGGCGGTTCGTGGTACGTCGAGCAGCTGACGGACCGGATCGAGGCGGACGCGGAGAAGATCTTCGAGCAGATCAAGGAGCGGGGGCTGCGCGCCCACCCGGACGGACGGCACCCCATCGGCCCGGTCACCTCCGGGATCCTGCGGGGCATCGAGGACGGCTGGTTCACGGGCGAGATCGCCGAGTCGGCGTTCCGCTACCAGCAGGCGCTGGAGAAGGGCGACAAGAAGGTCGTCGGCGTCAACGTCCACACCGGGTCGGTCACCGGCGACCTGGAGATCCTGCGGGTGAGCCACGAGGTGGAGCGCGAGCAGGTGCGCGTGCTCGGCGCCCGCAAGGCGGCCCGGGACGAAGCGGCGGTGCGCGCCGCGCTGGACGCCATGCTGGCGTCCGCCCGCGACGGCTCCAACATGATCGAGCCCATGCTCGAGGCGGTACGCGCCGAGGCCACCCTGGGCGAGATCTGCGGCGTCCTGCGCGACGAGTGGGGCGTGTACACCGAGCCGGCGGGCTTCTGACCCACACACACCGGGCGGGGCGCCCCTCAACGGCCCCCCGCCCGGCCGCCCACGGCGTGCGGCCCACGGCGTGCGGCCCGCGGCGTGCGGCAGGGGGCGTTGCCCAGGGCGTGCGGCCCGCGGCGTGCTGCTCAGGGGGTGCGGCTCACGGCCTGTTGCCCAGGGCGTGCCGCCCGCGGCACACGCCGGCGGGCTTGTGCTCCACGGACATCGGGCGGGGCGCTCCCCAATGGCACCCCGCCCGGCCGCCCACGGCGTGTGGCCCACGGCGTGCCGCTCAGGGCGTGCGGCTCACGGCGTGCCGCTCAGGGCGTGCGGCTCACGGCGTGCCGCTCAGGGCGTGCGGCTCACGGCGTGCCGCCCGCGGCACACGCCGGCGGGCTTGTGCTCCACGGACATCGGGCGGGGCGCTACTCAACGGCACCCGCCCGGCCGCCCACGGCGTCTTGCCCACGGCGTGCGGCTCACGGCGTGTGGCCCAGGGCGTGTGGCTTCACGGCGTGCCGCCCGTGGCGCACGGCCCAGGGCGTGCCACCCACGGCGTGCGGCTCACGGCTCACGGCGTGCCACCCGCACCGTGCCACCCGCACCGTGCCGCCGCGGCGCTACGCCCCGGTGCTACGTCGACGCGGCGCCGAGGCCGCCGAGCAGGACGCGGGTGAAGCCGCGGACCCAGGCCTCGTCCGCCGGTTCGGCGCTCACCAGGGTGCGGTGGACCACCGCGCCGGCGACCACGTCGAAGATCAGGTCGACCGTGCGGGCCGCCTCCTCGGGGCCGGCCGGCGGGGGGAGCTCGCCGCGGGCCTCGGCGCGGGCGCGGCCCTCGAGAACCAGCCGTTTCTGGCGGTCCACGATCGAGGCGCGGATACGCTCGCGCAGCGCCTCGTCGCGGGTGGACTCGGCGACCACCGCCATCAGCCCGCTCTTGGCCTCCGGCCGGGCCAGGATCGCCGCGAACTGCAGGACCACGCCCTCGATGTCGGCGGCCAGGCTGCCCCGGTCGGGCAGCTGAAGCTCGTCGAACAGTTCGGCGACCGCGTCCACCACCAGCTCGTGCTTGCCCGCCCAGCGGCGGTACAGCGTCGTCTTGGCGACCCCGGCGCGCGTCGCCACGTCCCCCAGCGTGAGCCTGGACCAGCCCAGTTCCACCAGCGCCTGGCGCGTCGCCGCGAGGATCGCCGCGTCCGCGGCCGCACTGCGCGGGCGGCCGGTACGGCTGGCGGGGGTGCGGCTCTGCATGTCTCGACCATAACCGGCGGGTTCTGTGCGGTCGTGAGGGAGATCACCGGCGAGTGGTGCCGGAGCCGCCCTCCATGGCATTACGCTACGACACGTAGCGAAAGCTCGTGCCCGACCCGCACGGGCGACAACCACCAGGCGTGGGGTGGGGACCCGGCGCCGAACACCTCGCTTTTTTCCTTCATGCGCGCGGACGGGGGAGGATAGACGCATGCAGCCACGGAACATGTCCATGAGCGGAGTCGTCGACCTCGCCGCGGTGAAGGCGGCCCAGGAGGCCAAGGCCAAGGCGGAGCAGGCGCGCGCCGAGGCCGCCCGGCGGGGCGGGACGGGCGCCGTCTCCCCGGCCGATCTCGTCATCGACGTGGACGAGGCAGGATTCGAGCGGGATGTCCTGCAGCGGTCCGCCGAAGTCCCCGTCGTCATCGATTTCTGGGCCGAATGGTGTCAGCCCTGCAAGCAACTGAGCCCGGTCCTGGAGCGGCTCGCCGTCGAGTACGACGGACGCTTCCTCCTCGCCAAGATCCACGTTGACGCCAACCAGCTGCTGATGCAGCAGTTCGGGGTCCAGGGCATCCCGGCGGTCTTCGCCGTGGTCGCGGGCCAGGCCCTGCCGCTGTTCCAGGGCGCGGCCGGCGAGGCGCAGATCCGGCAGACGCTGGACCAGCTGGTGCAGGTCGCCGAGGAGCGCTTCGGCCTGACCGGCCTGACCGTCGACCCGGACGCCGAGCCGGGCGGCGCCTCCCAGGCGCCCGCCCAGGCCCCGGTGGGCCCCTACGAGTCGCTGCTGAACGCGGCGGCCGAGGCGCTGGACGCCGGCGACTTCGCCGGCGCGGTCCAGGCGTACAAGAACGTGCTGGCCGACGACCCGGGCCACCCCGAGGCCAAACTGGGCCTCGCCCAGGCCGAGTTGCTCCAGCGGGTGCGCGGCCTCGACCCGCAGAGGGTGCGGCAGGAGGCGGCCGAGAAGCCGGCCGACGCGCAGGCGCAGATCGCGGCCGCCGACCTGGACCTGGTGGGCGGGCACGTGGAGGACGCCTTCGGGCGGCTCATCGACGCGGTGCGGCGCACCGCGGGGGAGGACCGGGACGCGGTGCGGCTGAGGCTGCTGGAGCTGTTCGAGGTCGTCGGCGCGGAGGACCCCCGGGTGGCGGCGGCGCGCAGGGCCCTGGCGCGGGCGCTGTTCTGAGCCGGACGGCGACGGGTCCGCTGACCAGTCGCTAAACGTCAGGGCCTGTGATGCCCGAGTGAAAGATTGGCCGACGAGGCGTCAGAGCGGCCGCGCTTTACCAAATCTTGGTAATCGCGGCCGCTGTTACTGCCAGTAAGTCGAGGCCGTTGGTCTGCCCGGTTCCGTCCAGTGATCAACAGTTTTGTCCTCCCCTTTTCTGCCACCCAGCGTCGCCGTTCGAGACCGGCGAGTCGTCCCATGGTTATCCGGCCGTTACTAGTGAGTAACGAACCCCCTTGTGCGGGCGGCGAGAATGCACCACGATCGGCGACGCTCGGTCCATTCCCGTAGCTCGACAGCCGGTCGGGCCACGGGGTGTCTGGGTCCCCACCGAGCAGGGACGGCGGCAGTGGCGCCGTCCCTTGGGCAGGGGGGTCTTCGCCGTCCCGGCGAAGCCTGTCCAGCAAGGTTGTGCGTGATGCGTGTCAGGCGCGACCAGTGGTTGTCGCTCGGGGGTGATCGCCGGTGATTCGGGCGCGTTTCGCGCCGCCGAGCGCGGGCGCTCTCCTTCCCGAGGACGTAGCACTTCTCCCATCCCTGCCCGGTTCCAGCCGCCGTCACGGGGGCGAGCCGAGACCAGGAGATGTACGTCCGAGAAGGAGGAAATATGGAGTCCCAGGTGCGTGGCGGGACCAGATGGAAGCGGTTCGCTGTGGTCATGGTGCCCAGCGTCGCCGCGACGGCAGCGATAGGCGTGGCCCTGGCGCAGGGTGCTCTCGCCGCTTCGTTCAGCGTGTCGGGTCAGTCCTTCAAGGTGACCGCCGACAAGCTGGTCGGCCAGGGCTTCGCGCAGTACGGCGCGATCGACTCGGGGTACACCCTTGACGGCCAGAAGACGGCGCACCCGGTCGCGGTCTCGGCCTTCAAGAAGGCCACGATCAACAACATGTGCCAGTCGGTCGTCACGCCGAACGTGCCGTTCTTCGGTTCGGTCAGCCTGACGCTGAAGGCCGGCGGCGACAAGCCGGTGGAGGCCGACAACCTCTACATCGACGTCGCCGACCTCAACGCCGACGCCACCTTCAACAACATCGACATCGGTGTTGCCGCCAAGGACGCCGCCAAGGGTCCGGGCATGAAGGGCGGCGGCGAGCAGGCCAACCCCTACGGGTTCGCCCAGCAGGCCGACTCGGCCACGCTGACCGACGTGAAGCAGACGGCGTGGGCGACCACCGCCGGAACCTTCAAGCTCAGCGGCCTGAAGATGTCGCTGTCGACGGGTACGCACGAGTGCTACTGAGCATTCGGTGACGGGCGGGGGAGCCTTCTGGCGCCCCCGCCCGTGCCCCGCTCGGCGGTGTCTTCACAGACCCCCCACACCACCGAAGCACCACTCTCACCACAGCAAAGCCGTACCAGGGAGCTGTTTTCCATGAGCGCCGAGACTCCTGCCGTACCCGGCCAGTTCACCCGCCGGAGGCTGCAGTTCCGCGCCTGGCGGGGCACGCGTCCGTTCTGGGCCGGTCTGTTCGTCCTGTTCGCCGGCTTTCCGATCATGTACTTCCCGTACGCGCACCTCCAGGTCGGCCACCTGACCCTGGCGATGGCGACCACCGCGGGAGCAGGGTCCCTGATCATCGGCGTACTGCTCGTCGTCCTCGGCATCAGCCTGTGGTTCCAGGCGCACATCCGGGTCTTCGCGGGTGTCGCGGCGATCCTGCTGGGCCTGGTGTCCATCCCCGTGTCCAACTTCGGCGGCTTCGTCGTCGGCTTCCTGCTCGCCCTCATCGGCGGCGCGATGGCCGTCGCGTGGGCACCGGGCGCGCCGCCCGCGGCGGAGCCCGCCGCCGGGGCCGGTACGGGCCAGGACGGCGCCCCGGGGACCTCGCTGGACAAGGCGACGGACGCGGGCACGGTGAGCGACTCGAACGACCTGTCAGGAACGAGCCCGGCCAACGGGGCGAACGGGAGGCACAGTGCCGGCTGACGAGGTGACCCACGGGACTGATGTGGACGAGTCCCGTGTGAGAACCGGGCCGCGCCACGCGGCACCCAAGAAGCCGCTGTTCACCAGGTTCCACATGCCGGCCGGCAAGGCGATGGCCATGGCGGCCATGCCGACCGCCGTCCTGATGGGGATGGGGTTCACGTCGACGCTCGCGCTCGCCGACAACAACAGCTCCTCACCGTCGCCGGCCAGCACCCTGAGCGCGAAGGAGTACAAGGACTGCGTCGCGGCGCTGGACGGCACCAACTCCTCCTCGCCCTCGCCGTCCGCCTCCGCGAGCGAGTCCGCGAAGACCGGCACGTCGTCCCCGTCCCCCTCGGCGTCGTCCTCCCCCGAGAAGGGCTCCTCCTCCAAGGGCTCCTCCGGCAGCGGCTCCTCGGGCAAGTCCTCTTCGCCGGATTCAGGTTCCGGCGACAAGGCCACCCCCGAGCCGTCCGCGACCGGTTCGGCGGCCGAGCCCGGCGGTTCGGGCTCCGGCGGCGACACCGCCACCCCGTCCGCGACGGCGGGCAGCGGCGGCGGCCTGCTGGACACCGTCGGCCACACGCTCGGTGACCTCCTCACCGGCGGGAAGGCGGACTCCGCGTCCCCCTCGTCCGTCGAGGCCACCCCGTCCGCCTCCGCCACCCCCTCGGCGAGCGCGGCCAAGGACGCCTCCGCCGGCGACTCCTCCGGCACGAGCGCGTCCGGCACCGTGAACGACACGGTCAAGAAGGCCACCGGCACGGTCACGGACACCGTCAAGGGCGCGGCCGCCACGGCCACCAAGGCCGCCTCGGACGCCACCAAGACGGTCAAGGACACCGCCGCCACGGCCACCGCGAGCGCCACGCCGAGCCCGTCCGCGAGCTCCACCACGGACCCGAAGAACTGCCCGGCGGCCACCGACGCCCAGGGCGGCGTCGACAACAAGGTGCCGCTGGCGGACGACCCCTGGTACCTGGACGCCAGCTCGCTGACGCTCAAGGGCGCCGACTACCAGGGCGTAGTCGAGGTCAGGACCGCCAACGGCACGGTCAAGAAGGTCCTGAAGTACGTCATCTCCAACGGCACCGACATCGGCGACCTGCACCAGACGGTGAAGGACAAGCAGTCCGGCAAGACCTACCACGTGCAGGCGTCCAAGGGCTCGACGTCCACCATCACCGGCGGCGACACGGTGATGTACACGGAGAGCATCTCGGGCAACCTGCTCGGCCTGATCCCGATCACGTTCAGCCCGGACAACCCGCCCCCGCTGAACATCCCGCTGATCTACTTCACCAAGGTCCACGTCGTCCAGGCGGCCCAGTTCGGCGGCAACCTGCACGTGCCCGGCATGCACGTGTACACGACCGACTGAGCGTCCGCCACGGGCCCGTACGAGCCTTTCCGGGAGCCGCGAGACACCGAGGGCGCCCCCTGTCGCAGGGGGCGCCCTCGGTGCCGTACCACGAGCCGTGCGGTGCTCCGGGCGGGGCCGGGCGCGTCAGTCGCGCGCGCCGCCGCCCAGGTGGTGGACGCGGACCATGTTGGTGGTGCCGGGGACGCCGGGGGGCGAACCGGCGGTGATGATCACCGTGTCGCCGGGCGCGAAGCGGTTGAGCTTGATCAGTTCCTGGTCGACCAGCTCGACCATCTCGTCGGTGCTGGCGACGAAGGGCACCACGTGCGACTCCACGCCCCAGCTCAGCGCCAGCTGGTTGCGGGTGGACTCGTCCGTGGTGAACGCCAGGATCGGCTGCTCGGCGCGGTAGCGGGAGAGCCGGCGGGCGGTGTCACCGGACTGCGTGAAGGCCACCAGGCCCTTGCCGCCCAGGAAGTCGGCGATCTCGGCGGCCGCGCGGGCCACCGAACCGCCCTGCGTGCGCGGCTTCTTGCCCGGGACCAGCGGCTGGAGGCCCTTGGACAGCAGCTCCTCCTCGGCCGCCTGCACGATCTTCGACATCGTCTTGACGGTCTCGATCGGGTACGCGCCCACGCTGGACTCGGCGGACAGCATCACCGCGTCGGCGCCGTCCAGGATCGCGTTGGCCACGTCGGAGGCCTCGGCGCGGGTCGGGCGGGAGTTGGTGATCATCGACTCCATCATCTGGGTCGCCACGATCACCGGCTTGGCGTTGCGGCGGCACAGCTCGATGAGCCGCTTCTGCACCATCGGGACCTTCTCCAGCGGGTACTCCACCGCCAGGTCGCCGCGGGCCACCATCACACCGTCGAACGCCATCACGACGTCCTGCATGTTCTCCACCGCCTGCGGCTTCTCCACCTTGGCGATGACCGGGACCCGGCGGCCCTCCTCGTCCATGACCCGGTGGACGTCGGCGACGTCCTTGGCGTCCCGGACGAAGGACAGCGCGACCATGTCGCAGCCCATGCGCAGCGCGAAGCGCAGGTCCTCGACGTCCTTGTCGGACAGCGCGGGCACGTTGACGGCCGCGCCGGGCAGGTTGATGCCCTTGTGGTCGGAGACCACGCCGCCCTCGATGACGATCGTCCTGACCCGCGCGCCCTCGACGTCCAGGACCTTCAGCTCGACGTTGCCGTCGTTGATCAGGATTTGGTCGCCGCGCGAGACGTCGCCCGGCAGACCCTTGTACGTCGTGCCGCAGATGTGCTTGTCGCCCGGGACGTCCTCGGTGGTGATGGTGAACTCGTCACCCCGCTCCAGCTCCACCGGGCCCTCGGCGAAGGTCTCCAGACGGATCTTCGGGCCCTGGAGGTCGGCGAGCACGGCGATGGCCCGGCCGGTCTCCTTGGCCGCGGCACGGACGCGGTCGTACCGGCCCTGGTGCTCGGCGTGCGTGCCGTGGCTGAAGTTGAAGCGGGCCACGTTCATGCCGGCTTCGATCAGCGACACGAGCTGCTCGTGGGAGTCGACCGCGGGGCCGAGAGTACAGACGATTTTCGAACGGCGCATGGGGGCGATCCTATCGGTTTGTTTCGCTGCGGAATATTCCGTCTGGCGGAAAATACAAATGGGCGGGTACGCGCTCAGTCGAGTGCCGGTCGAATTCCTCAGTCGCCCTTGTCGTCCTTTCCGACCAGTGCGTAGGTCTGGCTCGCGATCTCCATTTCCTCGTCCGTCGGAACCACGGCCACGGCCACCCGCGCGCCCTCGGGCGAGATCAGCCGCGCCTCGTCGCCGCGCACGGCGTTCCGCGCGCCGTCCACCGCCAGACCCAGCCCCTCCAGGCCCGCCAGGGCGGCCTCGCGCACGAAGTCCGCGTTCTCGCCGACCCCGGCGGTGAAGGCGACCGCGTCCACCCTCCCGAGTACCGCGTAATACGCCCCGATGTACTTCCGCAGCCGGTGGATGTAGATCTCGAACGCGAGCCGCGCCTGCTCGTCGCCCTCGTCCATCCGGCGCCGGATCTCCCGCATGTCGTTGTCGCCGCACAGGCCGTACAGACCGCTCCTCTTGTTGAGGAGAGTGTCGATCTCGTCCATGGACATTCCGGCAACGCGCTGCAAATGGAAGATGACGGCCGGATCGAGATCGCCGGAACGCGTTCCCATCACCAGCCCCTCCAGCGGGGTGAGCCCCATGGAGGTGTCCACGCACTTCCCGCCCCGCACCGCCGAGGCCGAGGCCCCGTTGCCCAGGTGCAGCACGATGACGTTGACGTCCTCCGGGGCCCTGCCCAGCAGCCCGGCCGTGGCCCGGGAGACGTAGGCGTGCGAGGTGCCGTGGAAGCCGTAGCGGCGCACCCGGAAGCGGTCCGCGATCTTCGTCTCGATCGCGTAGCGGGCCGCGGACTCCGGCATGGTGGTGTGGAACGCCGTGTCGAAGACGGCGACCTGCGGCAGGTCCGGGCGCATCGCCATGGCCGTGCGGATGCCGGTGAGGTTGGCCGGATTGTGCAGCGGGGCCACCGGGATCAGCCGCTCGATCTCGGTGAGCACCTCCTCGTCGACGACCGTGGGCTCGGTGAAGAACATGCCGCCGTGCACCACGCGGTGCCCGATCGCGGCCAGTTCGGGGGAGTCCAGGCCGAGCCCGTCCTTGGACAGCTCCTCCGCGACGGCCTTCAGGGCGGCGTCGTGGTCGGCGATCGGCCCGTTCTGTTCCCGAGTGCCGCCCGAGGCGAGGCAGGTGTGCTTCAGGCGGGAGGTCTGCTCGCCGATCCGCTCGACCAGGCCGACGGCCAGCCGGCTCCGGTCGCGCATGTCGAGCAGCTGGTACTTCACCGACGAGGAGCCGGAGTTGAGGACGAGGACACGGGTCGCGTTCACAGGGTGGAGGTCTCTCTCTACGACTTCTGCGGCGTCAGATGGCGGGCGTGCGGGCCTGGATGGCCGTGATCGCGACGGTGTTGACGATGTCCTGGACGAGGGCGCCCCGGGACAGGTCGTTGACCGGCTTGCGCAGGCCCTGGAGCACCGGCCCGACCGCGATCGCGCCGGCCGAGCGCTGCACGGCCTTGTAGGTGTTGTTGCCGGTGTTCAGGTCCGGGAAGATCAGCACGGTGGCCTGCCCGGCGACCTCCGAGCCCGGCAGCTTGGTGGCGGCCACCGACGGCTCCACGGCCGCGTCGTACTGGATCGGGCCCTCGATCATCAGGTCCGGCCGGCGCAGCCGCACCAGCTCGGTCGCCTCGCGCACCTTGTCCACGTCGGCGCCCGTGCCCGAGGTGCCGGTGGAGTACGACAGCATGGCGATGCGCGGCTCGACGCCGAAGCGGGCCGCGGTGGCCGCGGACTGGACGGCGATGTCGGCGAGCTGCTCCGCGTCCGGGTCGGGGTTGACCGCGCAGTCGCCGTAGACGAGCACCTTGTCCGCCAGGCACATGAAGAACACCGACGAGACGATCGAGGAGTCCGTGGTGGTCTTGATGATCTCGAAGGCCGGCCGGATCGTCGCCGCCGTGGAGTGCACCGACCCCGACACCATCCCGTCGGCCAGGCCCTCCTGGACCATCAGGGTGCCGAAGTAGTTGACGTCCGAGACCACGTCGTACGCCAGCTCCACGGTGACGCCCTTGTGGGCGCGCAGCCGGGAGTACCGCTCGGCGAAGGCGTCGCGCAGCTCGGAGACGGCCGGGTCGATCAGCTGCGAGTCGGCGAGGTCGATGCCGAGGTCGGCGGCCTTCTTGCGGACGGCGTCCACCGGACCGAGCAGCGTCAGGTCGCACACGCCCCGGCGCAGCAGCACCTCCGCCGCGCGCAGCACCCGCTCCTCGGTGCCCTCCGGCAGGACGACCCGTCGCTTGTCGAGGCGGGCCTGCTCCAGCAGCTGGTGCTCGAACATCATCGGCGTGACCCGGTCGCTGCTCGGCGCGGAGACCCGCTTGCTGAGGTCGGCGGTGTCGACGTACCGCTCGAACAGGCCGAGCGCGGTCTCCGCCTTGCGCGGGGTGGCCGCGTTGAGCTTGCCCTCCAGGGAGAACAGCCGCTCGGCGGTGGGGAAGCTGTTGCCGGCCACCGAGACCACCGGGGTGCCGGGCGCGAGCCGGGCGGCGAGGGACAGGATCTCCTCGCCCGGCGCCTCGTTCAGCGTGAGCAGCACGCCCGCGATCGGCGGGTTGCCGGCGCTGTGCGCGGCCAGCGAGCCGACGACCAGGTCGGCGCGGTCCCCGGGGGTGACGACCAGGCAGCCCGGGGTCAGGGCCTTGAGCAGGTTGGGCAGCATGGCGCCGCCGAAGACGAAGTCCAGGGCGTCGCGGGCGAGGCCCGAGTCGTCGCCGAGCAGGATCTTGCCGTCCAGGGCCTGGGCGATCTGGGAGACGGTCGGCGCGGACAGGGCGGGCTCGTCCGGCACCACGAAGCAGGGCACGGGCAGCCGGCCCGCCAGCCGCTCGGCGATCGCGTCCCGGTCCTCGCGGGCCACCCGGTTGGCGATCATGGCGAGGACGTCGCAGCCGAGGCCGTCGTAGGCGCGGTAGGCGTTGCGGGTCTCGGCGAACACCGACTCCGCGGTCTGCTTGCGGCCGCCCACCACCGGGAGCACCGAGGCGCCGAACTCGTTGGCCAGACGGGCGTTGAGGGACAGCTCGTCGGGGAGCTGGGTGTCGGCGAAGTCGGTGCCGAGCACGAGGACGACGTCGTAGTCCCGGGCGACCAGGTGGAAGCGGTCGACGAGCGCGGACACCAGCTCGTCGGTGCCCTGCTCGGCCTGGAGGGCGGAGGCCTGCTGGTAGTCCAGGCCGTAGACGGTCGCCGGGTCCTGGGACAACCGGTAGCGGGCGCGCAGCAGTTCGAAGAGGCGGTCGGGACCGTCGTGGACGAGCGGACGGAAGACACCCACCCGGTCGACCTGCCGGGTCAGGAGCTCCATGACGCCCAGCTCGACGACCTGGCGGCCGTCGCCGCGGTCGATGCCGGTCACGTACACACTGCGGGTCACGCTGGGCTCTCCGTTTCGTCGGACGGTGCTCGGTCCGGCGGCTGCCGGTGTGCAAAAAAATCGCCCACTGGGACGAGTGGAACCCCCTTGACAATACCCCCGGCGATGGATAAGGCGCCCGTCAAGTCCGGGTCCGGCCGGACCGCGCCCGGGTGCCCGGGGGACGTGAAACAATCGGACAGGATCACCGGTATCAACACTGAGCAGGAGACCTAGCGCGATGCGTATCGGAGTTCTCACGGCAGGCGGAGACTGTCCTGGGCTGAACGCGGTGATCCGGTCGGTCGTGCACCGAGCGGTCACGACGTACGGCGACGAGGTCATCGGCTTCGAGGACGGCTACGCGGGCCTGCTCGACGGGCGCTACCGCGGCCTCGACCTCAACGCGGTCAGCGGCATCCTGGCCCGCGGCGGCACCATCCTCGGCTCCTCCCGGCTGGAGCGCGACCGCTTGCGCGAGGCCTGCGAGAACGCCTCCGACATGATCCACGAGTTCGGCATCGACGCGCTCATCCCGATCGGCGGCGAGGGCACGCTGACGGCGGCGCGGATGCTGTCGGACGCCGGGCTGCCGGTGGTCGGCGTGCCGAAGACCATCGACAACGACATCTCCTCCACCGACCGCACCTTCGGCTTCGACACCGCCGTCGGCGTGGCCACCGAGGCGATGGACCGCCTGAAGACCACCGCCGAGTCCCACCAGCGGGTGATGGTCGTGGAGGTCATGGGCCGCCACGCGGGCTGGATCGCCCTGGAGTCCGGCATGGCGGCCGGCGCCCACGGCATCTGCCTGCCCGAGCGCCCCTTCGACCCCGCCGACCTGGTCAAGATGGTCGAGGAGCGCTTCGCCCGCGGCAAGAAGTTCGCCGTCGTCTGCGTCGCCGAGGGCGCGCACCCCGCCGAGGGCACGATGGACTACGGCAAGGGCGAGATCGACAAGTTCGGCCACGAGCGCTTCCAGGGCATCGGCACGGCACTGGCGTACGAGCTGGAGCGGCGCCTGGGCAAGGAGGCCAAGCCGGTCATCCTCGGCCATGTGCAGCGCGGCGGCGTCCCGACCGCCTACGACCGCGTCCTCGCCACCCGCTTCGGCTGGCACGCGGTGGAGGCCGCCCACCGCGGCGAGTTCGGCCACATGACCGCGCTGCGCGGCACCGACATCGTGATGGTCCCGCTGGCGGAGGCCGTCACCGAGCTGAAGACGGTCCCCAAGGACCGCATGGACGAGGCGGAGTCGGTCTTCTAGGACTCCCGTCCGTCCTTCCAGGATTCCTGCCCGTCCTGCCGCCGCCTTCCGGACGTCTCGGCCGGGAGGTAGCGGTAGATCAGCTCCGGGCGGCCGACCTGACCGTACAGGGGACTGCGGTCGGCGCGGCCCGCGTCGACCAGGTGCTCCAGATAGCGGCGGGCCGTGATGCGGGAGATGCCGACCGTCTCGGCCACCCCCGCCGCCGTCAGGCCCCGCTCGGCCTCGCGCAGGGCGGCCGTCACCCGGTTCAGGGTGGGTGCGCTCAGGCCCTTGGGCAGCGCGGCCGGGCCGGGGGCGCGCAGCGTGGCCAGCGCCCGGTCCACCTCGTCCTGGCCGCTCGCCTCGCCGGCCGCCGCGCGGAACTCGGCGTACCTGACCAGGCGGTCCCGCAGGGTGGCGAAGGTGAACGGCTTCAGGACGTACTGCACCACCCCCAGCGACACCCCCTCCCGCACCACCGCGAGATCCCGCGCCGAGGTCACCGCGATGACGTCCGCGTGATGGCCGGCGGCCCGCAGCGAGCGGGCGAGCTGGAGTCCGTGCACGTCCGGCAGGTGCAGGTCGAGCAGGAGCAGGTCGACGGGGGTGCGCTCCAGCGCCCGCCGCGCCTCGGCGCCGGTGCGCGCCTTGCCCACGGCCACGAACCCCGGCACCCGGCCCACGTACATCACGTGCGCGTCCGCCGCCACCGGGTCGTCCTCGACGACCAGTACACGGATCGGCTGCCCCTCGGGCGCGTGGCCCGTCATCTCGCGCCTCCCGGCGCCTCGGCCACGGCCGCGGGTGGGGCCGGTTCCGGGGCGTCCGCGAGCGGCAGCCGGGCCTCGAAGACCGCGCCGCCCCCGGGTGCCCCGTCCACCGTCAGTGTGCCGCCGTGGCGGTGGACGGCCTGACGGGCGAGGGCCAGGCCCAGGCCGCGGCCGCCGGGACCGGTCGGCTTGGTCGAGAAGCCCCGCCGGAACACCAGGCCCGCGTGGGCAGGGTCCACTCCGGGGCCGGTGTCGGCGACCCGCAGGACCAGTTCCCCGGCCTCCGCGCGCGCCGTCACCGTCACCCGGGCGGGCACCCGGCCCTGCGCCGCGTCCACGGCGTTGTCGACGAGGTTGCCGAGGATCGTCACCAGGTCGCGCGGCGGCAGGGCGGGCGGCAGCAGCCCGTCGTCCAGACCGCTGTCCTCGGACACCACCAGCTCCACGCCCCGCTCGTTGGCCTGCGCGGTCTTGCCCAGCAGCAGCGCGGCCAGCACCGGCTCGCTCACCGCCGCGACCACCTGGTCGGTCAGCGCCTGGGCCAGCTCCAGCTCCGCCGTGGCGAACTCCACCGCGTCCTCGGCGCGGCCCAGTTCGATCAGCGACACCACCGTGTGCAGGCGGTTCGCGGCCTCGTGCGCCTGCGAGCGCAGCGCCTGGGTGAAGCCGCGCTCGGAGTCCAGCTCGCCCATCAGCGACTGGAGCTCGGTGACGTCCCGCAGGGTCACCACCGTGCCCCGGCGCTCACCGCCCGAGACGGGCGAGGTGTTGACCACCAGGACGCGCGACTGCGTCAGGTGCACCTCGTCCACCCGCGGCTCCGAGGCCAGCAGCGCCCCGGTCAGCGGCGCGGGCAGCCCCAGGTCCGCCACCGACGTGCCCACCACGTCCTCCTCCCTGCCCACGCCCAGCAGCTCACGCCCGCCGTCGTTGATCAGCGCCACCCTGTACCGCGCGTCCAGCATCAGCAGGCCCTCGCGCACCGCGTGCAGCGCGGCCTGGTGGTAGTCGTGCATCCGGCTGAGCTCGTCGGCGTTCATCCCGTGGGTGTGCCGGCGCAGCCGCGCGTTGATCACGTACGTGCCGACACCGCCCAGCGCGAGGATCCCGGCCGCCACCCCGAGCAGCGCCGTCACCTGGTCCTGCACCCGGTGGCTGATGGCCTCCACCTTGATGCCTGCGCTGACCAGGCCGATGATCCGGCGGCCCTCCCACACGGGCGTGACCGCGCGGACGGACGCGCCGAGCGTACCGGTGTACGTCTCGGTGAAGGTCTCCCCGTGCTGGGCCCGGTAGATGTTGCCGAGGAAGGGCCTGCCGATCTGCTCCGCCGAGGGATGGGTCCAGCGGATCCCGCCAGGGGTCATGATCGTGACGAAGTCGACCCCGGTGTCCTTCTGCACCTTCAGCGCGTACGGCTGGAGCTGCGCCGTGGGGTTCGCCGTGTGGATCGCGGAGCGGACCGAGGGCGCGTCCGCGACCGAGCGGGCCACCGCCGTGGCCTGGCGGCGTGCCGCCTGCTCGGCCTGGCCGCGGTCGCTGACGTAGGTGAACAGTGCATATCCGGCCACGACGAGCGCGAGCAGAACGGCCTGCATCGCGAAGAGCTGGCCCGCCAGGCTGCGGGGTCTCGGGATACCGGGTATGCGCATGCCGTCAGTCTGCCTCCCGGTTGTGGCGTGAACTAAATGAACGGAAGGGTGACCGCCCTCACACGGCGGGAGATAGTCACGGCATTCCCCGAAAACCCCCGGACGTGAGCCGCACGCCGGTGATGCCGACGACGTCGTCAAGGAGGGCCGCTCGTGAGCAGCGCAGCCGATACGGCACCCGCCGCCCCCGCCGCAGGACCCGGTCCCGCAGCCAGGCGGGACCGCACCCACTATCTCTACATAGCGGTGATCGTCGCGGTCGCCCTCGGCATCCTGGTCGGATTCGCCGCGCCGGACTTCGCCAAGGAGCTGAAGCCGATCGGCACCGGCTTCGTGAACCTGATCAAGATGATGATCTCGCCGATCATCTTCTGCACGATCGTGCTCGGCGTCGGTTCGGTGCGCAAGGCCGCGAAGGTCGGCAAGGTGGGCGGGCTCGCCCTCGGCTACTTCGTCGTGATGTCGTTCGTGGCGCTGGCCATCGGCCTGGTCGTGGGCAACCTGGTGCACCCCGGCAGCGGCATGCACCTGACCGAGGCGGTCAAGGGCGTGGGCCACGCCCAGGCGCAGGCCGCCAGCGAGGGCCCGGTCGACTTCGTGCTCGGCATCATCCCGACCACGCTGGTGTCGTCCTTCACCGAGGGCCAAGTGCTCCAGACGCTGCTGGTCGCGCTGCTCGTCGGGTTCGCGCTCCAGGCCATGGGCCGCAGGGGCGAGCCGATCCTGCGGGGAGTGGAGCACATCCAGCGGCTGGTCTTCCGCGTCCTCGCCATGATCATGTGGGCCGCGCCGATCGGCGCCTTCGGCGCCATGGCCGCCGTCATCGGCGAGACGGGCGTGGACGCCCTGAAGGCCCTCGCCACGATCATGCTCGGCTTCTACGCGACCTGTCTGCTGTTCGTGCTGGTGGTGCTGGGCGCGCTGACCCGGGTGGTGGCCGGCGTCAACATCTTCCAGCTGCTGAGGTACCTCGGCCGTGAGTTCCTGCTGATCCTGTCCACGTCCTCGTCCGAGTCCGCGCTGCCCCGGCTGATCGCCAAGATGGAGCACCTGGGCGTGAGCCGCCCGGTCGTCGGCATCACCGTGCCGACCGGCTACTCCTTCAACCTCGACGGCACCATGATCTACCTGACCATGGCCTCGCTGTTCATCGCCGACGCCATGGACCAGCCGCTGTCCATCGGCCAGCAGATCACGCTGCTGCTGTTCATGATGGTCGCCTCCAAGGGCGCCGCCGGTGTCACCGGCGCGGGCCTGGCCACCCTGGCCGGCGCGCTGCAGTCCCACAAGCCCGCCCTGGTCGACGGGGTCGGCCTCATCGTCGGCATCGACCGCTTCATGAGCGAGGCCCGCGCCCTGACCAACTTCGCGGGCAACGCCGTGGCCACCCTGCTGATCGGCACCTGGACCGGCGAGGTCGACAAGGACCGGGTGCGGCGGGTGCTCGCGGGCGAGCTGCCCTTCGACGAGCGCACGCTCGTCGACGACGCCGAGGACGCGGGCGCCGGGGCCGGTGTGCCCGGGCAGCGGGAGGACGGCGAGAAGGAACTCGCCAAGGCCTGACACCCCACCCGCTCCGGACGTCCCGCCCCGCCTGAACCCGGGCCGGGCGTCCGGCCGGACCCGAGCGGCCGGACCCACCCCCGTGGGCCCGGCCGCTCGGCCTTTCGCCGTGCCCGGCCGCTCGGTCTTTCGCCGTGCCCGGCCGCTCGGCCTTTCGCCGTGCCCGGCGACCGGTCGGTCTTTCGCCGTGCCCGGCCGCTCGGCCTTCGCCGTGCCCGGCGGCCGGCCCGCGCCCGGTCAGCCGTCGAGTCTCGTCACCAGGGCGCCCGCGAGGGAGGCGGGGACCCCCGCCGCCGTCAGCACGGTGACCGCCGCCGAGCGGCCCGCCTCGGAGGGCGGCAGGAGGCCGTCGTTCACGGCTTCCATCACGGCGAACATGATCTGTTCGTGCACGTAGGCCAGGGCCGGCGCGGGGAGCGCGGAGCTGAAGACGCCCTGGTCGAGGCCGCGCTGGAGGAGTTCCACGGAGGACTTGCGGACCGGGGCCAGGCGCTCGCGGATGCCCTGCATGGTGACCGTGCGCTGGGCGAGCGCCACCAGCAGCCGGTAGCGGTCGGCGATGTGCCAGACCGCCAGCACCGAGCGGGCCACCGCCTCCGCCGGGTCCTCGACGCCCTCCCGGCCGGCCGCGTGGGCGGCGGCCAGCGCGTGCACCGCGTCGTCGACGAGGGTGCTGATCAGCGCCTCGCGGCTGGGGAAGTGCCCGTACACCGTGCGCCGTACGACACCCGCGGCGCGCGCGATCTGGTCCATGGACGCGTCCGGGTCGCGCAGCAGCTCGGCGAGGGCGACGTCGAGGATGCGGCGCCGGTTCGCGTCGGCGCGACTGGTGTTACCCGTGGTCATGGCTGACATTGTGCCCTCCCTCGACTTGCACAGCGCTGTGCAGCGACGTACATTGCACATCGTTGTGCAACTGCACGCCGCTGTGCAAGTCCCGTCGCGAACCCGAGGAAGGCCACCCCTGCCATGCGACTCGTCGTCAACGAACCGGCCGGGCGGACGGACCGCCCCTACGCCCGGCGCTGGTGGGCGCTGCTCGTGCTCTGCCTGAGCCTGCTGATCATCGTGATGGCCAACACCGCCCTCACCGTCGCCGCACCCGACATGACCCGCGACCTCGGGCTGTCCGGCGCCGACCTCCAGTGGGTGATCGACGGCTACACCGTCCCGTACGCGGCGCTGATGCTGCTGCTCGGCGCGATCGGCGACAAGTACAGCCGGCGCGGCGCACTCCTCCTCGGACTGGTGGTCTTCGGCGGCGGGGCCGTCTTCGGCTCCCTCGCCGACAGCGCGGCGACCGTGATCGCGGCCCGCGCGGTGATGGGCGTCGGCGCCGCGCTGATCATGCCGGCCACCCTCTCCCTGCTCGCCGCGACCTTCCCGCGCGCCGAACGCGCCCGCGCGATCACCCTGTGGACCGCCACCGCGGGCCTGGCGATCGCGGCCGGGCCGGTCGTCGCCGGGGCGCTGCTGAGGAACCACGGCTGGGCCTCGACGTTCCTGATCAACGTGCCGATCGCCGCGGTCGCCCTGGTCGCCGCCCTCGTCCTCGTCCCGCCGTCCCGGGCCGGCCACCACGACCGCGTCGACCACGTCGGCGGCCTGCTCTCCGTCCTGTGGGTCGGCTCCCTCGTCTACATGATCATCGAGGGCCCGCACTTCGGCTGGGACACCAAGGCCGTCACCGCCGCCGCCGTCGCGGGCGCGGGCCTGGTCGCCTTCGTCCTGTGGGAGCTGCGCCACCCGCGCCCCATCCTCGACGTGCGCCGGTTCGCCGGCCGCCGCTTCGCCGGCTCCAACCTCGCCGTCGCCCTGTTCTTCCTGGCCGTCTTCGGCGCCTTCTACTACCTCACCCAGCACCTGCAGTTCGTCCTCGGCTACGACGCCCTCGCCACCGGCCTGCGCATGCTGCCCCTGGCCGGCGCGGTCTTCGCCGGCTCCGCCGTCACCGGATACCTGACCCCGCGCGTCGGCATGAAGTGGACCGTCACCGCCGGCATGGCCGGCGGCACCGCCGCCCTCGCCCTGCTCACCCGGGTCGACGGCTCCTCCTCCTACGGCGACTTCGTGCTGCCCCTGGTGATCCTCGGCCTCGCGATCGGCCTCGCCCTCTCGCCCTGCACGGACGCGATCATGGGCGCCTTCCCCGAGTCCGAGCTGGGCGTCGGCGGCGCGGTCAACGACACCTCGCTGGAGCTCGGCGGCTCGCTCGGCATCGCCATCCTCGGCTCGCTGCTGTCGGCCTCCTACTCCCGCCACCTCTCCGACGCCACCGCCGGCAGCGGGCTCCCCGCGAACGCCCTGTCCACCGCCCAGGACTCGGTGGGCGCCGGATACGCCGTCGCCCAGGGCATCGGCGCCCGGGCCCGGCAGCTCGCCGAGCAGGCCGCCCACACCGCCGACCCCCAGCGGGCCGCCGGGCTCAAGGAGCAGGCGGGGCAGCTCGCCGAGGGCGCCCGGCACATGAAGGACGCCGTCGGCTCCTCCTTCGCCGACGCGGTGGCCCACACCAGCCTGGTCGGCGCCGTGATCCTGGGCGTGGGCACGCTCGCCGTCGCCCTGCTGCTGCCGCGCGGCGCCGCCCCCGAGCCGGAGCCGGAGGCGGCCGAGGAGCCGAAGGAGCTGGTGGGCAGCGCGGCGAACTGAAACGCGCCGTACGTCGTCTCTTACCGCGACGCGCTACCGTGCCGTGCCGGAACCACCGGTGCGGCACGGCCGCAGGCACGTATGGAGGCACGGGGGATGGCGATCGACTGGGACAGGCGCACCTGCGCGCGCAAGGGGCACGTGACCTACGCGCCCGACGACCCCCGGCTGCGCGTCCGGCTGCACGCGGACACCGCACTGGGCGAGGTCTGGCGCTGCCTGCGCTGCGGTGACTTCGTGCTCGGCGAGCCGCACGGCTCGGGGCCCGCGCAGGACGCCCCGCTGGTGCCGCGCGGCAAGGTGCTGCGCGACCTGTTCATCCTGCGCTTCCTCGCGCTGGAGCGGGCCGTGCGCGGGGTGTTCATCGTGCTGGTCGCCGTCGCGGTGTGGCGGTTCAGCAACAGCCAGGACGCGGTACGGCGCCTGTTCAACGAGTACCTCGCCGTCTTCCGCCCCGTCTTCCGCCACTTCCACTACGACCTCGACCACTCGCCGGTCGTCGGCACCATCCAGAAGACCTTCGGCTACAAGCACTCCACCCTCCTCCTGGTCGCCTCCCTGCTGCTCGCCTACGCGCTGGTGGAGCTGGTCGAGTCGGTCGGCCTGTGGTACGCCAAGCGCTGGGCGGAGTACCTGACGGTGGTCGCCACCGCGGCCTTCCTGCCGCTGGAGATCTACGAACTCACCGAGCACGTCAGCCCGGTGAAGATCACCACTCTGGTCCTGAACATCCTCGCCGTCCTCTACATCGCCCTCGCCAAGCGCCTGTTCGGCCTGCGCGGCGGCCGCCGCGCCTTCGAGGAGGAGCGCCGCGGCGCCTCCCTGCTGGAGGTGGAGGAGTCGGCGGGCGTGATGGTCTGACGCCGGCGCTTGCCCTGACGTCCGCGTCAAGGCCTACCGTCGTACGCATGCGAATCGGCGAGCTGGCCGAACGGGCCGGGACCACGACGCGGGCGCTGCGGTACTACGAGTCGCGGGGCCTGCTGCCCGCACGGCGCGACGCGCACGGGCACCGCACCTACGACGAGCGGGACCTGCGGCTGCTGGCGCAGATCAGGACGCTGCGGGACTTCGGGTTCGACCTGGAGGAGACCCGCCCCTTCGTGGAGTGCCTGCGTGCCGGGCACCCGGAGGGCGACTCGTGCCCGGCCTCGCTCGAGGTCTACCGGCGCAAGCTCCAGGAGCTCGACGCGCTGATCGGCGAGCTGAGCGCGGTGCGGGCGCAGGTCGGCGCGCAGCTCGACCGGGCCGAGCGGGCGCGGGCGGAGCTGGCCGCCGAGGCGCTGGTTCCGGGAGGTCCGGAACCCGTGTGCGAACTGGGAGGGCGGGAGCGGTGATCAGGGCGAGCGGTGTGGACGAGGTGACCGACGCGGACTTCGGGGACCGGGTGCTGGGCTCGGAGCTGCCGGTGCTGGTGGAGTTCACCGCGGACTGGTGTCCGCCGTGCCGGCAGATGGGGCCGGTGCTCAGCGCCCTGGCCGCCGAGGAGGGAGACCGGCTGAGGGTGGTCCAGCTGGACGTGGACACCAACCCGGAGACGACCAACGCCTACAAGGTGCTGTCGATGCCGACCTTCATGGTGTTCCAGGGCGGTGAGCCGGTGCGGTCGATGGTGGGCGCCCGGCCGAAGCGGCGGCTGCTGGAGGAGCTCTCCCACGTGCTCTGAGCCGGAGTCGCGCCGTATCCAGGCGTCGAATGGCGAAAAGAAATCCCCCGGGCGATTGCGTCCGGGGGATTTCTCTGCGTATATTCGGTGGTTCGTGACTTCCAGTGAATGGAGTCACAAAGAAGCTCAGTGAGCACAGTGTATCCGGGCGGGAGCGGAATTGTCAAACACCGAATTCACGGACGGCGAATTGCGGCGTGAGCAGGAATTCATCGACGGCCTGTACGCGCGCGTGGACGTCCTGCGCGGCGACACCGAGGCCGGTGTCAGCGACGCCCTCGCGCAGGGCAGCACGCCCATGCAGGCCCGGCTGGAGCGGGACATCATGGTCGCCGAGCGCTCCGGACTGCTCGCCGCGCTGAACGCGGTGGACGGCTCGCTCTGCTTCGGCCGCATCGACCTCGCCGACGGCGCCACGCACCACATCGGCCGCATCGGCCTGCGCGCCGACGACGCCGAGCGCACCCCGGTCCTCGTCGACTGGCGGGCGGACGTCGCCCGCCCCTTCTACCTGGCCACCGGCCACACCCCGATGGGCCTCACCCGCCGCCGGCACATCGCCACCGAGGGCCGCCGGGTCACCTCCCTGCACGACGAGATCCTCGACCTCGGCGACGCCACCCGCACCGGCCACGAGGACCCCACGGGCGACGCCGTGCTGCTGGCCGCGCTGAACTCCGCGCGCACCGGCCGCATGGGCGACATCGTGCGGACCATCCAGGCCGAGCAGGACGAGATCATCCGCGCGCCGCACCGCGGGGTGCTGGTGGTCGAGGGCGGCCCGGGCACCGGCAAGACGGCCGTCGCCCTGCACCGGGCGGCCTACCTCCTCTACGAACACCGGGAGCTGCTCGCCCGGCGGGCCGTGCTCATCGTCGGCCCCAACCCCGCCTTCCTCGGCTACATCGGCGAGGTGCTGCCCTCCCTCGGCGAGACCGGCGTGCTGCTGGCGACCGTGGGCGAGCTGTTCCCCGGCGTGAAGGCCACGGCCGCCGACACCCCCGAGGCCGCCGCCGTGAAGGGCCGCGCCGCCATGGCCGACGTGCTCGCCGAGGTCGTCCGGGACCGGCAGGCGCTGCCCGACCCGGTGATCGCCATCGAGCACGACCGCGAGGTGCTGATGCTCGACGACGGGCTGGTGGGCGTCGCCCGCGAGCGCACCCGCGCGGCGAAGCTGCCGCACAACGCGGCCCGCGAGCACTTCGAGGGCCACATCCTCAACACCCTCACCGACATGGTCGCCGAGCGCATCGGCACCGACCCCTACGACGGCTCCAACCTCCTCGACGCGAGCGACATCACGCAGATCCGCGACGAGCTCGCCGAGAACCCCGAGGTCTGGTCCGCCATCGACCAGCTGTGGCCGAGGCTCACCCCCGAGGGCCTGGTCGCCGGCTTCCTCGCCGACCCGTACGGGTACGTCAGCGACGAGGACGCGGCCGCGATCCGCCGCCCGGTGACCCGGGCCTGGACCGTCGCGGACGTGCCGCTGCTCGACGAGGCCGCCGAACTCCTCGGCGAGGACGACCGGGTGACCCGCGCCCGCGCCGAACGCGAGCTCGAGGCCCAGGTCGCGTACGCGCAGGGCGTGCTGGACGTGTCGTACGCGTCCCGGACCTACGAGTTCGAGGACAAGGACGACGAGGACAGCGAGGTGCTGTCCGCGCACGACATCATCGACGCCGAGCGGTTCGCCGAGCGCCAGGAGGAGACCGACCACCGCAGCGCCGCCGAGCGCGCGGCCGCCGACCGCACCTGGGCGTTCGGGCACATCATCGTCGACGAGGCGCAGGAGCTGTCCCCGATGGCGTGGCGGCTGCTGATGCGGCGCTCGCCGACCCGCTCGATGACCCTGGTCGGCGACCCCGCGCAGACCGCCGAGGCGGCCGGCGTCGGCTCCTGGGCGGGGATCCTCGAGCCGTACGTCGAGGACCGCTGGGAGCACACCCGCCTCGGCGTCAACTACCGCACCCCGGCCGAGATCATGGAGGTCGCCGCGGCGGTGGTCCGCGCCGAGAACCCCGCCTTCGAGCCGCCGAGTTCGGTGCGCTCCACGGGCGTACGGCCCTGGGCCCGCGCCACCGACGACCTGCCCGGCGCGGTCGCGAAGGCCGTCGCCGAACTCACCCCGGCCGAGGGCCGGCTCGCGGTGATCGCCCCGCGCGACCTGCACCGCCGCCTCGCCGCCCGGCTGGACGGGGTCACGGCGGGCGCCGAGCCCGACCTGACGCGCACGGTCGTGCTCCTCGACCCGCGCCAGGCCAAGGGCCTGGAGTTCGACTCCGTCCTGGTCGTCGAGCCCGCCCGCTACGGCACCAGCGACCTCTACGTGGCCCTCACCCGCGCCACGCAGCGGCTGGGCGTCCTCCACACCGGGGCGCTCCCCGGGGCGATGGCGGACGCCCTGGCCTGACGCGGCCACGCGGCGACCGGGCGCGCCGCCCGCGGGTCAGGCCGGCCTGAGCCACACCGTCGCCAGCGGCGGCAGGGTCAGCCGGATGCTCGCGGGCCGGCCGTGCCGGTGCTGCGGCTCCGGCTTGACCGGGTCCGGGTGCACCACGTCGCTGCCGCCGTAGCGAGCCGCGTCGGTGTTCAGCACCTCCAGCCAGGCGGGCACGTCATCGGGGACGCCGATCCGGTAGTCCGGGCGGACCACCGGCGCGAAGTGGCAGACCGCCAGCAGCGGGGTGCCGTCGGCGTCGCGGCGCAGGAACGCGAACACGTTGTCCTCGGCCGCGTCCCCGGTGATCCACTCGAAGCCGTCCGGGTGCACGTCCCGCGTCCACAGCGCCGGGCTCTCGCGGTAGACGGAGTTGAGGTCGCGGACCAGGTCCAGCACGCCCCGGTGGTCGGCGGCGGCGCCGTAGTTCGGGTCGAGCAGCCACCAGTCCGGGCCGCGCGTCTCGGACCACTCCGCACCCTGTGCGAACTCCTGTCCCATGAACAGCAGTTGCTTGCCGGGATGGGACCACATGTAGGCGAGGTAGGCGCGCAGGTTCGCCCGCTGCTGCCACCAGTCGCCCGGCATCTTCGACACCAGCGAGCCCTTGCCGTGCACCACCTCGTCGTGCGAGATCGGCAGTACGTAGTTCTCGCTGTAGGCGTACACCATCGAGAACGTCATCTCGTCGTGGTGGTACTTGCGGTGGATGGGGTCGTGGCTCATGTACTGGAGCGAGTCGTGCATCCAGCCCATGTTCCACTTCAGCCCGAAGCCCAGGCCGCCGAAGCCGCTCGGGCCCCGGTGGTGGGTGGCCCGGGTGACCCCGTCCCAGGCCGTCGACTCCTCCGCGACGGTCACCACGCCCGGCACCCGCCGGTACACGGTCGCGTTCATCTCCTGGAGGAAGGCCACCGCGTCCAGGTTCTCCCGGCCGCCGTGCTCGTTCGGCGTCCACTGGCCCGGCTCGCGGGAGTAGTCCAGGTAGAGCATCGAGGCGACCGCGTCCACGCGCAGCCCGTCGATGTGGAACTCCTCGCACCAGTACAGCGCGTTGGCGACCAGGAAGTTGCGCACCTCACGGCGCCCGAAGTCGAACTCCAGGGTGCCCCAGTCGGGGTGCGCCGCCCGCAGCGGATCGGAGTGCTCGTACAGCGGGCGGCCGTCGAACTCGGCCAGCGCCCAGGCGTCCCGGGGGAAGTGCGCCGGCACCCAGTCCATGATCACGCCGATGCCCGCCCGGTGCAGCGCGTCGACCAGGTACTTGAAGTCGTCCGGGCCGCCCAGGCGCGCGGTGGGCGCGTAGAAGCCGGTGACCTGGTAGCCCCAGGACCCGCCGAAGGGGTGCTCCGCGACGGGCATCAGCTCCACGTGCGTGAAGCCGAGGTCCTTGACGTACGCCGGGAGCTGCTCGGCCAGCTCACGGTACGTCAGTCCCGGGCGCCAGGAGGGGAGGTGGACCTCGTAGACGGAGAACGGCGCCTCGTGCGCGGGCCGTTCGGCACGGCGGGCCAGCCACTCCTCGTCCCGCCACTCGTGGTGCGAGGCGTGGATCACCGACGAGGTGGCGGGCGGGACCTCGGTGCGGCGGGCCATCGGGTCGGCGCGCAGGGTGTGCGAGCCGTCCGGGCGGGTGATGTCGAACTTGTACAGCTCGCCCTCGCCGATCCCCGGCACGAACAGCTCCCACACACCCGTGCCGCCCAGCGAGCGCATCGGATGGCCCGTGCCGTCCCAGAAGTTGAACGTCCCGGCCACCCGCACGCCCCGGGCGTTGGGCGCCCACACCGCGAACCGGGTGCCGCTCGCACCCTCGTGGACCGTCGGATGCGCCCCGAGCGCCTGCCACAACTGCTCGTGCCGGCCCTCGCCGATCAGGTGCAGGTCCAGCTCGCCGAGCGTGGGCAGGAACCCGTAGGCGTCCTCGGTGTCCAGCACCGTCCCCTCGTACGCCACCAGCAGCCGGTACGCCGGTACGTCCGCCAGCGGCAGCGCGCCCGAGAAGAAGCCGTCCCCGTCGTGCCGCAGGTCGGCCCGCTGGTCCCCGGCGACCACGGTGACGCCGAGCGCGTACGGCCGGAACGCCCGGAAGGCCACCCCGCCGGGCACCGGGTGCGCGCCCAGCACCGAGTGCGGATCGTGGTGCGTGCCGGCGAGCAGGCGGTCCCGGTCCTCCTGGGAGAGGGCCACGGCGGTGGCGGGGATCTCGGGCCGCGCCCCTGCTTCCGCTGTGACCGCCGGTGCGCGGGTGGCGACGGCCTTCTTGGCCACGGCCTTCTTCGCCACGGCCTTCTTGGCCACGGCCTTCTTCGCCACGGCCTTCTTGGCCACCGTCTTCTTCGCCACGGCCTTCTTGGCCGGGACCTTCTCGGCGGCGGTCTTCTTGACGGCGGTCTTCTTGGCCGCGGTCTTCTTGGCGGGCGCCTTCTCGGCGGTCTTCTCGACTGTGCTCGTCCTGGCGGCGGTCTTCTTCGCCGGGGCCGGTTTCTCCGCCGTCTTCTTCGCGGTCTTCGCCGCGGTCTTCTTCACCGCCTTCTTCGCGGGCGCGGCCGCGGGCTGCCCGGCGCCGGTGCGCTCGGGGCCGGCGGCGCCGGCCGGCTGCTTCGGATCCGAACCGCTGGACGGGGTGCGGGGGGTCACGGGCGGAGCCTCCTCGGCGAAGGGCAGGACAGGGCGGGGGGAGCGGGGCGGCGGGTCACGAGTCGCCGGTGGCCAGGCGGCGCACGGCGGACAGCGGCACCGGCAGCCAGTCGGGGCGGTGCCGGGCCTCGTAGAGGACCTCGTAGACGGCCTTGTCCGTCTCGTAGGCCCGCAGCAGCACCGGCTCGGTGCGCGGGTCGCGGCCGCCAACCTCGGCGTACCCGCTGCAGTACGCGGCCCGGCAGGCGGCGGCCCACTCCGGGGCGGGCGGGCCGCCGGCCGAGTGCGCCGCGTAGTCGAAGGAGCGCAGCATCCCGGCGACGTCCCGGACCACGGGCTGCGCCATCCGCCGCTCGGCCAGCGGTTTCGCCGGTTCGCCCTCGAAGTCGATCAGCCACCACTGGCCGGAGGGCGAGCGCAGGCACTGGCCGAGGTGCAGATCGCCGTGGACGCGCTGGGCGGTCCAGGTGTGGCCCTCGCGGGCGAGGTCGGCCAGGGCCTCGAAGGCGGAGTGCAGCCCGGGGGCGTAGGGCCGCAGCGTGGGCACGGCCTGCGCGGCCGCCTCCAGGCGCTCGGTCATGCCGGCCACCATGGACTGGAGCTGGTGGTGGCCGAGGGTGACGGTGGGCAGTGCCCGGGCCAGCGCGGTGTGCACCTCGGCGGTGGCGCGGCCCAGCGCCCGCGCCTCGGCGCTGAAGTCCTCGCCCTTGGCGAGCTCCCGCAGGGCCAGCTCCCAGCCGTCGGACGCGCCCTGCACGAAGGGCTGGAGCACGCCCAGGACGTACGGCTCCTCGGCGCCCGAGGGGGGCTCGGCGGTGATCCACGCGGTGGGCGGGGGGACCCGGGAGCAGCCCTCGCGGGCGAGCGCCAGCGGGAGTTCCAGGTCGGGGTTGGTGCCGGGCAGGACCCGGCGCAGCAGCTTGAGGATGAACGTATCGCCGTAGACGACCGAGGAGTTGGACTGTTCGGCGGTCACCACCCGGGGGACCAGGTCGGGGCGTATCTCCTCGCGCCGCTCGAAGCGCAGTTGGCCGATCCGGGCGCTGGTGCGCAGCGCCTCCAGGATCACCTCGGCGGGGCGGGGGTCGTACAGGGCCTCGTAGACCGTGCGGCCGGCCAGGGGGCCCTCGTGCACATGGCCGATCAGCGCGGGCGCCAGCCGCGGGGGCAGCGCCTCGCGCACGCCTATGAGCAACTGGTAGCAGTCGCCGGGGTGGGGCACCGTGCCCTGCACGGGCTCGAGCGGCTGGTGGGCGCGGACCAGCAGGTGGTACAGGCCCAGCTTGCCGTCGGCCGGCAGCAGCTCGGTGGCGGCGACCAGTGAGAAGCCCGTGACCGGCCGCCCCTTGCCCGCGAACCACCGCTGGCGCGGCAGCCACTCGCGCAGCAGCGGGTCCAGTGACGCGAGGAGACCGGGGCTGCCGGTGACGGCGGAGCGGGTGGGAGCTTCCGGCATGGCTTCCGACATGGCGTCGCGTCCAATCGCTGGTCGGGTGTGACTGACGCGTGCCCACGGGCGGGGCAGGGGAAACCGCCCCGCCCCGCCCCGGGCGTCAGGCGGCCGCGTCCGCGCGCAGCCGGAACCAGTAGAAGCCGTGGCCCGCCAGCGTCAGCAGGTAGGGGAGTTCGCCGATGGCGGGGAAGCGCACCCCGCCGAACAGTTCGACCGGGTGGCGGCCGTGGAACGCGCTCAGGTCCAGCTCGGTGGGCTGGGCGAACCGGGAGAAGTTGTTGACGCACAGCACCAGGTCGTCCTCGTACTCCCGCAGGAAGGCGATGACGGCCGGGTTCGACGACTGGAGTTCCCGGTAGGACCCCAGCCCGAAGGCGGGGTTCTGCTTGCGGATCTCGATCATGCGGCGGGTCCAGTGCAGCAGCGACGAGGGGGAGGACATGGAGGCCTCGACGTTGGTGACCTGGTAGCCGTAGACCGGGTCCATGATGGTGGGCAGGTAGAGGCGGCCGGGGTCGCAGGAGGAGAAGCCGGCGTTGCGGTCGGGGGTCCACTGCATGGGCGTGCGCACGGCGTCGCGGTCGCCGAGCCAGATGTTGTCGCCCATGCTGATCTCGTCGCCGTAGTACAGGATCGGGCTGCCGGGCAGGGAGAGCAGCAGGGCGGTGAACAGTTCGATCTGGTTGCGGTCGTTGTCCAGGAGGGGCGCGAGGCGGCGGCGGATGCCGATGTTGGCCCGCATGCGCGGGTCCTTGGCGTACTCCGCCCACATGTAGTCGCGTTCCTCGTCGGTGACCATCTCCAGGGTCAGCTCGTCGTGGTTGCGCAGGAAGATGCCCCACTGGCAGCCGGTCGGGATCGCCGGGGTCTTGGCCAGGATCTCGGAGACCGGGTAGCGGGACTCACGCCGTACGGCCATGAAGATGCGGGGCATGACCGGGAAGTGGAAGGCCATGTGGCACTCGTCGCCGCCGGAGGCGTAGTCGCCGAAGTAGTCGACGACGTCCTCCGGCCACTGGTTGGCCTCCGCCAGCAGCACCTTGTCGGGGTACTGGGCGTCGATCTCCTTGCGCACCCGCCTGAGGAACTCATGGGTGGCGGGCAGGTTCTCGCAGTTGGTGCCCTCCTGCTGGTACAGGTACGGCACGGCGTCGAGGCGGAAGCCGTCGATGCCGAGGTCCAGCCAGAACTTCAGCGCGGAGATCATCTCCTCCTGCACGGCCGGGTTCTCGTAGTTGAGGTCCGGCTGGTGGGAGAAGAACCGGTGCCAGTAGTACTGCTTGCGCACCGGGTCGTACGTCCAGTTCGACGCCTCCGTGTCCACGAAGATGATCCGGGCGTCCTGGTACTGCTTGTCGTCGTCGGCCCACACGTAGTAATCCCCGTAGGGCCCTTCGGGGTCCTTCCTGGACTCCTGGAACCACGGGTGCTGGTCGCTGGTGTGGTTCATGACGAAGTCGATGATGACGCGCATGCCGCGCTGGTGGGCGGCGTCGACGAACTCGACGAAGTCGGCGAGGTCGCCGAACTCGGGGAGCACGGCGGTGTA
>NZ_BMVF01000035.1 GCF_014650575.1 Streptomyces naganishii JCM 4654 | reverse complement strand
TGCTCCGCGTCCTGCCGCCGCTCCGCCAGCTCCATCGCCAACGCCGCCTGCGCCGCGAAGTTCCTCAGCGGTTCCAGCTCGGTGCCGCCGAACGGGCTGCGGCCGGCCGCGCGGACCAGCAGGACCACGCCCCGCACCCTCTCCCCGGTGCCGATGGGCACGGCGACGGCGGGGCCGAGCTCGTCGAACCGGGACGGGCCCGGGAAGACCCGGTCGTCGCAGGAGACGTCGGCGCTGGTGACGGGGGCAGCCGTGACGTAGGCGAGGCCGGTCAGGCTGTCGGTCACGGGCATGACCAGGCCGCGGTGTGCCTCCGCCTGCCGGCCGATGGCGAGCTCCACGGCGAGGGCGTCGGCGCCCTCCACGGGCACGGCGACGACGGCGAGGGCCGCGCCGGTGATCTCCCGGGCGTGCTCGGCGATCAGGCCGAGCACGGCACCGGGCTCGCTGCCGGACATCAGGCTGTGGGTGACCTCCGCGTTGGCCCCCAGCCAGCGCTCGCGCAGCCGCGACTCCTCGTACAGCCGCGCGTTGTCGATCGCCACGCCCGCGGCCACCGCCAGCGTCGACAGGACCGACTCGTCCTCCTCGTCGAACTCCAGCCCGCCCCGCTTCTCCGTCAGGTACAGGTTGCCGAACACCTGACCCCGCACCCGGATCGGCACACCCAGGAAGGTGCTCATCGGCGGATGGTGCTCCGGGAACCCGTACGAGGAGGGGTGCTCGGACAGCTTCCCCAGCCGCAGCGGCTCCGGGTGCCGGATCAGCTCGCCCAGGATCCCGTGCCCCTCCGGGTACGGGCCGATCCTGGCCACGAGTTCCTCGTCGACGCCGACCGTGAGGAAGTCCGACAGCGTCCTGCCGTCCGGGCCGATCACGCCGAGCGCCGCGTACTCGGCGTCGACCAGGGCCGCGGCGGCCTCGGCGATCCGGCGCAGGGCGTGTTCCAGGTCCAGTTCGCGGCCGACGGACAGCACCGCCTCCAGCAGGCTGTGCACCCGGTCCCGGGTGCCGCGGGCCGCGTCGACCCGGGCCTGCAGTTCCTCCAGCAGCTCGTCCAGCCGCAGCTGCGGCAGCCGCACCCGGGCCTCCCCGGAATCCTCGGAGACTCCCACCGCTGATCCTCCAGGTCCGTCCCTCGCGCACGCGGTACCGACAGCGGGCGGCCGCTGTCACAAGCAACGGTAGTCCCCGCGCCCGGCGGGCCGGCACCTGACCGGGGCGTTCGCCGGGGACCTCCGGCCGGGGCATTTCGCCGGGGACCCCGGCGGGGGCGTTCACCGGGGACCCCAGCCGGGGGCGTTCGCGGATACCCCCGGCCGGGGGTTCGCCGGGGACCCCCGGGCCCGCCCGCCGGGGCCGGGTGGCCCTGGGACGGCGGCGCGCGCCGCAGCACCCTGAAGATCCGGGGGACCGGCGAACCCCAGGACCGGCCATCGGGCCGTCCGGCCGGCCTCACCGGCCATGGGCGATCGAGCCAAGGAGTGGAGCACATGACTGCCAAGGACACCGGCACCCGCGAGATCACCGGCGACATCCGGGTGCGGACCGAGGGCGACGTGGACGCCGAGGCGCTCGCCTACGTCCGCGAGAAGGTCGGCGCGGCGCTCGGCCGCCCGGGACTGCCGCCCGCCAGTGGCGAGGTGCGCGTCGCGCGGGCGACGGCCCACCACATGGGGCTGCTCTGGTCGGCGGGGACCGAGATCCGCGTGGGCGACGACCTCGTGGTCGTCCACGCCCAGGAGGCGAGCGCCCATGAACTCGCCGACCGGCTTCAGGACAGGCTGCGCGCCGCGACGGAGCGGGCCGCCCACCGCGGGGACACCGCCCGCAGGTCGGCGACGCCGCCGCCGTGGCGCGGCGGCCCCGAGCGTTAGGAGCACCGTGCCGTGAAAGCGCACACCGTCGGCGAAGTGATGACGAGCGAGGTGGTCCAGGCTCGCCGGACGACCTCGTTCAAGGAGGTGGTCCGGCTGCTGGACCACCATCGGATCAGCGGGCTGCCGGTCGTCGACGACGACGACAAGGTGGTCGGCGTGGTCTCCGGGACCGACCTCGTGCGCGAGCAGGCGGTCCGGGCCGGCGGCCCGGACCGGCCTGCCACGGCCGGGGACATGATGACGTCACCGGCGATCACCATCCATCCCGAGCAGCCGGTCCCGGACGCGGCGCGGATGATGGAGCGGCACGGCGTGGAGCGGCTGCCCGTGGTGGACGAGGAGGACCGCCTCATCGGCATCGCCACCAGGCGCGATCTGCTACGGGTCTTCCTGCGCACCGACGAGGACATCCGCGACGAGGTCGGCGGCACGGTGATCGCCGGCGAACTCGGCCTGCCCGACGGGGCGGTGGACGTGTCGGTACGGGACGGCGTGGTCACGCTGCGCGGGTGCGTGGAGCTGCGCAGCCAGGCGCCGGCGGTGCTCCAGGCCGCGTGGCGCGTGGAGGGGGTGATCGGGGTGGTCGGCTTCCTCACGTACCGGGTCGACGACTGCGACCCGGCGGTGCTGCCCGCCTGAGTGAGGTCACGGGTTCCACGGGGAGGGCCGCCGCGCGTGAAGCGCGGCGGCCCTCCCCGTGGTGCGCCCGCCTGTGGTGCCCCCGCCCGTCATATGAACGGGCGGGCGCACCACGGGCGGGCGGCGGGCGTCAGTCGTGGGGGACGACCGCGACCGGCGACTGGGCGTGGCGCAGGACCGCGTCCGTGACCGGTCCGATGTGGGCGCCGACCGGGGCCTGGCGAGCGGCCCGGCCGACGACCAGGAGCGCGGCGTCCTTGGAGGCCTCGGCGAGGTGGGAGCCGGCCTGGCCGATCGAGGCCTGGGCGGTCACCGGCACCCCGGGGAACTTCTCCTGCCAGGGGCGCAGCGCCTGGGCGAGCGGCCCCTCGGCGGGTACGGCGAGGGCGTCGCCGTCGGCCAGGCCGTCCGCCGGTCCCACGGCGCCGGTACCCTCGCCGTCCACGGGCCCGTGGCCGTGCACGATCCGCAGCCCGGCGCCGCGCAGGGCGGCCGCCTCGAAGGCGTACGCGAGGACCGCGTCGTCGGGGCCGTCCAGGTCCACGCCGACCACCACGTCGCCGGGGGCGGCCCGCGTACCGCTGTCGTCGGTGGCCCGCGCGTCCGTGCCGTCCTCCTCGGCCGCCGGTTCGGGTGAGCGGACGAGGACGACCGGCCGTCCGGCCCGTGCGACCACGCTCCGGGCCACCGAGCCGAGCAGGAATCCCGCGGTACGGCCGAGTCCCCGGGAGCCGAGGACCAGCAGGCCGGACTCGTCCGCGGCGGCCACGAGGGCGGCGACCGGGTCGCCGGTGAGGCGGTCGGTGGTGACCTCCAGTCCCGGGTGACGGCGCGTCAAGTAGGCGCGTGCCTCGGCCAGCAGGCTCGCGGAGCGCTCCGGGTCCGGGGGCACGGCGGCCTGGGCGAGGGACGCCAGCGGGACGATCGGCTGCTCCCAGGCGTGCACGAGCCGCAGCGGCACGTCGCGCAGCAGCGCCTCGCGGGCGGCCCAGTCGGCCGCCGCGAGACTCGCACGGCGGCCGTCCAGGCCGGCGCTGACGGGGAGGGCGGGGGTGGACGACATGTCGGTGGCCTCCTTCGGTGGTTGCCTCCACTCTCGTGATCCACCCGCGCGGGCAGGAGGGCCGGTGGTCCCCCGCCCGGCGGCCGACCGGCCACCTCCCGGCCGCCCCGGCCCGCGCCGCCCGGCCGGCGTCACCGCAGCCGCACCGGCACCGTCACCGGCGCCGTCACCGGTCGCGCAACGTCCGGAGCGCCACCTCCAGTTGGGCCGGGCGCGGGCGGTTGTGGGGCAGCCGGCCGAGGAGTGCCGCCATGCCGCAGGTGTCGGTGAGCGCGGAGAAGACCAGGCCGCCCGCGACGCCCGCGGCGAGGAGCGCGCAGGCCGGGTGCACCAGCAGCGCGAGGAGCAGGCCGAGCAGGACCAGTGAGCCCGCGGTGAGGCGGACCTGGCGCTCCATGCTCCAGCCGGGCCGGGTGTCGCAGGCCGTCGGGCGGTGCAGTTCGTGGCCCGCGGCGGCCCAGGCGGTGGTGCCGCCGGTGAGGGTGGCGGTGGGCACGCCCCGCTCGGCCAGCAGCGCGCACGCCTTCGCCGAGCGGGCGCCCGAGGCGCAGACGACGAGGACGCCGCCGCGCTCGGAGGCGTGCCGGATCTCCGGCAACGCCCGCTCGATATGGTCGAGGGGGATGTTGAGGGCGCCGGGGAGGTGTCCGGCGCCGTACTCGCCGGGCGTGCGCACGTCGATGACGGTCAGTTCCTCCAGCCGGGCGCGTGCCTCGTCGGTGGCGAGGGACGCCCGCGGCGCGGAGGGAGCGGGCGTGGGGGGAATGTTCACGGGAGGCCTGGTCCTTTCCGGTGGGGTACGGGGGCGGTCGGAGCCGTCCCGAATCGGGATACAGTACCCCGAGGGGTATTTTACGAGGAGTGATCGTGGACTTGGAGCTCGAGGGCGACGACCTCAAGGCGGTGCTGAACCGGCTGCGCCGCGCGCAGGGCCAGATCGCCGGAGTGATCCGGATGATCGAGGAGGGGCGGGACTGTGAGGACGTCGTGACCCAGCTCGCCGCCGCCTCCCGCGCCCTGGACCGCGCCGGCTTCGCCATCATCGCCACCGGCCTGCAGAAGTGCGTGGCCGACATCGAGGCCGGACGGACGAACGGCGAGGAGGCCACCCGGATGCGGACCCGCATGGAAAAGCTGTTCCTGTCACTGGCCTGAGGCGCACCAGCGTCTTGTCGCGGGCCCGACCCGCGCCCCCATCCTGTCGCGGGTCCGAGCCGCGCCCCCGCCGCCGGGGGAGGCGGAGACCTTCGCGACCGCCCGCCGGCCGCCCGCCTGCCGTCCCGCGCGCCGAGGGCCGTCGCCCCGGTGGGGCGCTCAGGTGGTTCGTACGGGGAGGCCGGCCTTCTCGGCGGACTCGAAGGCGTCGTCGACGGCCACGACCCGCCGCCCGGCCGCGTCGAGCAGCGAGGCGGCGACGGCGGCCCGCATGCCGCCCGCGCAGTGCACCCACACCTCGCCGGCGGGAACCTCGCCGATGCGCCGGTGCAGCAGGTGGACCGGGATGTGCACGGAGCCCTCGACGTGGCCGCCGGCCCGCTCCGAGTCGCGCCGGACGTCCAGTACGACGATGCCCTCGCCCGGCCGGCGGTCGGCGAGGTCGGAGAAGGTGGCCCGCGGGAAGGAGGCGGGTTCCTCGCCCGGGAGGAGCCAGTCGGCCGGGCCTCCGGTGGCCGCGGCGGCGGGGCGGTCGATGCCGACCCGGGCCAGCTCGCACTGGGCGTCGGCGAGCTGGGCCGGGGACTCGGCGAGCAGCGTCACCGGCCTGCCCCACGGCACCAGCCAGGCGAGGTAGGTGGCGAGCTTGCCCTCGGCCTCGAAGTTGAAGGACCCCGCGACGTGCCCCTCGGCGAAGGCGGTCCGGTTGCGCAGGTCGACCACCCACTCCCCCGCGGCCAGCCGGGACGCGATCTCGCCGGGGTCGGCCAGGGCGGGCGGCGTCAGGTCCACGGGCGCGGGTCCGGCCGCGTTGACCGGCGCCATGTGGGCGTAGTACGCGGGAATGTCGTCCAGGCCGGCGAGCAGGGCGGCCACGAAGCTGTCGGCGTCCAGGGTGAGGGCGTCGTTCACCGTCCGCTCCCTGCCGATGGTCGTGCTGTCGCCGCCGGCCTGGCCGGAGGAGCAGAAGCTGCCGAAGCCGTGGGTGGGCAGCACCTCGGTGGCGTCGGGCAGCTCGGCGGCGAGCCGGTGCGCGGAGGCGTGCTGGGCGCGCGCCAGCCGCTCGGTCAGGCGCGGCTCGACCAGGTCGGGGCGGCCGACCGTGCCGATGAGCAGGGAGCCGCCCGTGAACACGGACACGGCGCGCCCGGCCTCCTCGAGCACGTAGGAGGTGTGGTGCGGGGTGTGCCCGGGGGTCGCCATCGCCCGCAGGGTGAGCCCGGCGCCGGCGTCGACCGTCACCGAGTCGCCGTCCCGCACGGGCATGTGCGGGAAGCGGACCCGGGCGCCCCCGGGGACGAGGTACACGGCCCCGGTGAGCCGGGCGAGCTCCAGGCCGCCGGAGACGTAGTCGTTGTGCACGTGCGTCTCGACGACGTGGGCGATGCGCACCCCGCGCCGGGCGGCCGCCGCGATGACCAGGGCGGCGTCCCGGGGCGGATCGACCGCCACGGCCGTCCGCTCGCCTCCGGCCAGGTAGCTGCGGTTGCCGAGCCCGGCGAGCTCGATGGTCTCGACGAAGAACACGGGATGCTCCCTTCACGGAGAAAAATACCCCCAGGGGTATACAAGCTACCCAGCGACCCTAACACGGGTACCCCGGGGGGTATTCTTGAACCCCCCCCGGGGTAGCCCCGTGTCCGGCCTCTCCGTGTCAGGGCGTGCGCATGGGCCCGGTGTGTTCCGCGCCGTCCCGGCGCAGGACCTCCAGCCGGCGCCGGTACTCGTCCTCGTCGATCTCCCCGCGGGCGAACCGCTCGGCGAGGAGCTGCTCGGGTGCGGGCCGGCCGGGCGCGGCGGTGCGCGGCGTGCGCCCGGGGCCGCGGTCGAGCGCGCGGAAGAGGAGCACGCCGGCGGCGATCAGCAGGGCCCAGAACAGGACCGTGCCGAGGGACATGGCGAACCAGCCCCAGCCGTTCATGCCGTGCGGGTAGTACATCATCGGGATCCGCTCCCTTCGGTACGTCGTCGGTGCCGTCGCAGCCGTCGGTGTCAGAAGTGGGGCACGACGGCCACCGGGCAGGTGGCGTGGTGGATCACGGCGTGGGTGACCGGGCCGGTGCACGGGGGGCCGGAGCGTTCGGTGAGGCGGTGCCCGACGACCAGGAGCCCGGCTCCGCGGGCCGCCCCGAGCAGGGCCGGCGCGGGCCGGTCGTGCACGGCGGTCACCAGGACCCGTACGTCCGGGTACCGCTCGTGCCACGGCCGCAGCACGGCGTCCACGGCGCCCAGCCGGTCCTCGGCCCGCCACGGGTCGTCGAGCGCGGCGGCCGCGGCGGGGCCGAGCGTGAGCGGGGTGGGCGGGTGCCAGGCGGACAGCACGCGCAGCCGTACGCCGCGCGTCCGGGCCGCCTCGAACGCGAACCGGACGACCTCCTCGCACACGGCGTCGGCGTCGACACCGAGCAGCACGTCCCGTGACGCGTCGCCCGCACCGACGCCGGCCGCGGACTCGTGCGCGACCGCGGACGCGTCCGCCGCCGGGTTCTCGTGCGCCGCCGCGGGCTCCTCCACGCCCCCCTCGTCCGCCCGCACCAGCACCACGGGGCGTACGGACCTGGTGACCACGCCCAGCGCGACCGAGCCCACGAGGGAGCCGGTCGTGCCGCCCGTGCCGTGCGAGCCGAGCACGAGCAGCTCGGCCTCCGCCGCGGCCTTCAGCAGCGCCTCCATGGGCGGCCCCTCGACCTGGTCCTCGTACGGTGCCAGTTCCGGGCAGACGGCGCGGGCCCGCCGGGCGGCGCGGCGCAGCACGCGTCCCGCCTGGTGGCGCTGGGCCGCGTTGGCGGTGGCGCCGGTCTCCTGGCGGGGGTGCCAGTCCAGGACGTGCACCAGCGCCAGCGCCCGCTCACGGCGTACGGCCTCGCGGGCCGCCCACTCGGCGGCCGCCAGGCCCTCGACGGAGCCGTCGATCCCGGCGACTACGGGGGGAAGCATGACGTTCACCTCCTGACCCTCACACTGCCAAGGGTCACTCGCCCGGCCCGCCGCGGGCAGGGCCCCCCGGGCACGTACCGGGGCCGACCGGCCCATCACCGGCGGGCGGCGGCGCCGGCGGCTCAGTCGGGCAGCAGCAGCCGGCAGGTGCGGCCGGGCGGGACGCAGACCGCGCGGCCGGGCAGGCGTACGTCGATCGGTGAGCGGTCGGACTGCGGTACCGCGATCTCCATGTGGCCGTGCCGCATCCGCAGCCGCACGCCCCAGTGGCCGCGGTAGCGGATCGCGAAGCCGTAGGAGGACAGCTCGGGCAGCGGCACGGGGTCGAGCCACAGGGCGCCCTCGCGGGTCTCCAGGCCCGTCAGCCCGCGCTGGACGAGGTCGAGGGTGCCCGCCATGGCGCCGAGGTGGATGCCCTCGCCGGTGGTGCCGCCCTGGACGTCGGCGATGTCGCCGCGCAGGGCCTCCTGGACGAAGGTCCACGTCTCGGCGCGGCGGGCGCGGGCCAGGACCCAGCCGTGGACCAGGCCGCTGAGGGTGGAGCCGTGGCTGGTGCGGTCCAGGTAGTGGTCGACCGTGCGGCGCCAGATGTCGTCGTCGAGGCGGTGGCCCAGCCGGGAGAAGAGGGAGGCCAGTTCGGCGGGGGCGAAGAGGTAGCCGAGCATCAGCACGTCGGCCTGCTTGGACGCCTTGTACCGGTTGACCGTGTCGCCCTCGGCCTCCAGGATCCGGTCCAGGCGGCGGATGTCGTCGTAGCGCCGGCGGTAGGCGGCCCAGTCGAGCTCGGCGAGGTCGCCGTAGCCCTCGAACTGGCTGATCACGCCGTCGTGGAAGGGCACGTACAGCGTGCGCGAGACGTCCTCCCACTGTTCGAGCTCACCGCCGTCCAGGCCGGTGCGCTCGGCGAGTTCGCGCCGGCGCGGCTCGGGCAGGGTGCGCACGGTCTCCAGGGCGCGGGTGAGCACCCAGGCGGCGGTGACGTTGGTGTAGGCGTTGTCGTCGAGGCCCGGCCGGCCGGAGTCCGGGTAGGCGTCGTGGTACTCGTCGGGGCCCATCACGCCGAGGATGCGGTGCCGGCCCAGGCTCTCGTCCCAGGTGGCCGAGTCGGCCCAGAAGCGGGCGATCTCCAGCAGCATCTCGGCGCCCTTGGTGTGCAGGAACTCGGCGTCCCCGCTCGCCTGGCAGTACTGCCACACGTTGTACGCGACGGCCGAGCCGACGTGCCGCTGGAGGCGGGAGTGGTCGGGCAGCCAGCGCCCGGAGTGCGGGTTGAGGTGCAGCCGCTGGGACTCCTCCCGTCCGTCGCTGCCGCTCTGCCAGGGGTACATCGCCCCGCGCCGGCCGGCCGCCCGGGCCGCCGCGCGGGCCCGCTCCAGACGGCGGTGGCGGTAGCGCAGCAGGGCCCGGGAGACCTCCGGGAAGTGCAGGTTCAGATACGGCAGGACGAACAGCTCGTCCCAGAAGACGTGCCCCCGGTACGCCTCGCCGTGCAGCCCGCGCGCGGGCACCCCGACGTCCAGGTCCGCGGTGTGCGGGGAGAGGGTCTGCAGCACGTGGAAGAGGTGCAGGCGCAGGATGCGTCCGGGTTCGCCGGGCACGTCGATGTCGGCCCGCCGCCACAGCTGGTCCCAGGCGGTCAGGTGGGTCTCCAGCAGTTCCTCGAAGCCGGGCGCCGCCGTCACGCGGTCGGTCGCGGCGCGCAGCGGGTCGCTGATGGCGGGGTCACGGGAGGTGTGCAGCGCGGCGGTCTTGTCGACGGTCGCGGTGCGCCCCGGCGCGAGCGTGAGCCGCAGTTCCTGCGTCACGCGCCCGTGCCCGTGCCGTACGGCGACCGGCCCGGCCGCCGCGTCGCCGGCCAGGCGGGTGGCGGTGCCGATCCGGATGTCGGAGGTGCGGGTACGGCAGCGCAGCCACACCGTGCCGTTGCCGGAGCCGGTGCCGGTGTGGACGTGGGTGAGGTGGCGGCCGTCCAGGTCGCGGTAGCGGGCCACGCCCGCATTGGTCACGCCGCCGTCGATCGACGCCTCGACCTCGAGTTCGAGGCCGGCGGTGATGCCCTCGGCGGTGAACTCGGTGCGCAGGGCGGCCAGATGGGGGTCGGCCATGTGCACGACGCGCTGCTGGCGCACGGTCAGCGCGCGGCCCTGTCCGAGCCCGTAGCGGGTGCGGCGCTCCAGCAGGCCGGCGTCCAGGTGGAGCACCTGGCGGTGGCCGAGGACGGGCGCGGTGTCCGGGGTCAGCCAGGCGCCGCCCGGGACGCGGAAGCGCAGGGGCAGCCAGTTGGGGAGGTTGACCATGTCCTCGTTCTCGGCCTCGCGGCCGGCGACGCGGGAGACGAGCCGGTTGTAGCACCCGGCGACATAGGTGCCCGGATAGTGCACCTCGTCCGCGTCGCACTCCGGCAGGGCCCCGCGCGTGCCCAGGTAGCCGTTGCCGAGCGCGCACAGGGCCTCCCGCAGGCGCTCCTGCGCCGGGTCGTAGCCGTCGTACGACCAGGTCCCCGCCGTCGCCTCCCCCGCCACCGGGACTCACACCCGCTGGGGTACCACGGCCACCGGGCACTGCGCGTGGTGCAGCAGCGTGTGGCCGGTCCGGCCGAACTGGAGGCCCACGTGGCCCACCCTGCGGCGCGCGCCGACGATCACCAGGTCGGCGGCGGCCGACCGGTCGACGAGCACCCGGTGCGCCGGCCCCTCGACCGCCGCGGGACGCACCCGCACGTCCGCGTGCTCGGTCATGGCCTCGCGCAGGAGTTCGTCCAGGACGGCGGTGGCCTGCTTCTCGGGTTCACCGGCCGGTTCCCCGTTCCCGGGGATCAGGTGCGAGGGGCCGCGCCAGGCCCGTACGACGTCGAGGACGCAGCCGCGTGCCTCGGCCTCGCGGAAGGCGAACCGTACGGCGTCGGCGGCGGTGCCGGGATCGCCGGCGCCGAGCAGGATCCGCTCGTGCGTGCCGGCCAGTCCCGCCTGGTCGCCCCGGACCACGACCACCGGGCAGTGCGCGCGGCCCGCCACGGCCAGGGAGACCGAGCCGAGCAGCATCCCCTTCAGCTCGCCGCGGCCCCGGCTGCCGGTGATCAGCGCGGTGGCGTTGTCGCCCTCGCTCAGCAGGGCGGACACCGCGTCCTCGGGGAGGATGCCGGTGCTCACCTTCACCTCCGGGCCGCGCCGCCGGGCCCGCTCGGCCGCGGAGGCCACCACGTGCTCGGCCATGACCTGCTCGGAGGGGCGCTCCACGCTGCCGCTGGGGACCGCGCCCTCGTACCGCTCCCAGAGGGAGGCGTACACCAGCCGCAGCGGCAGCCCGTGCCGGGCGGCCTCGTCCACGGCCCAGTCGACGGCCCGCAGACTCGCGTCGGATCCGTCGACGCCCACGACCAGGGGCAGTTGCATGGTCCTCACCGCCTTCCACCGGGCTGCCACGTCGCGCGGCAAGAGTTCCCGCTCTGCCACGGTCCCACCGGCCGCGCGTCCGCGCATGGGCACTTCGGCCCCTGGGGGGACCGTCCGGCCCTGGGACGGGGCCGGGCGCCAGGCGGAGGCTGGTGGGGTATGGCCTCGCCAGTTAAGGAGCGCGCGATGACCGACACCGAGCGGCCGCCGGTGCACGCACTGCTGACCGACGGCACCACCGTACGGATCCGGCGGGCGGGCCCGGACGACCACGACCAGGTGCTGCGCCTGTACGAGCGGATGTCCGACGACAACCTCAGGCTGCGGTTCTTCTCCGTCAGCCGCACCTCCGCCCGGCAGGGCGCCGACCGGGTGGCCGGGCCGCCCAGGCCCGGCTACCGCGCCCTGGTCGCCGAGCACGACGGACGCCTGGTGGGCCTGGCCGAGTACGAGTGCGACCCGCACGGCCCCACCGCCGACGTGGCCCTCGCCGTCGCCGACGACTGGCACCACCGGGGTGTGGCCACCCTGCTGCTCGAACACCTCGCGGACGCCGCCCGGGACGCGGGCATCAGCGCGTTCACCGCCGACGCCCTGGCCGAGAACCACGAGGTGCTGAAGGTCTTCCACGACCTCGGCCTGCGCGTCACCCGCCGCTACGACGGGCCCGAGGTGCACTGCGTGGTGCAGCTCACCGAGGACGAGGACTACCTGCGCGCGGTGGACGCCCGCGGCCGGCTGGCCGGCGCGGTCAGCCTGCGGCCGCTGCTGCGCCCGCGGTGCGTCGCCGTGATCGGGGCCGGCCGCAGACCCGGCTCGGTGGGCCGCGCGATCCTGCGCAACATCCGCACCGGGTCCTTCACCGGCCGCCTCTTCGCCGTGCACCCGCAGGCCGGGTCGGTGGCCGGGGTGCGCGCGTTCCCGTCCGTGGCCGCGCTGCCGAGGGTGCCCGACCTGGCGGTCGTCGCGGTGCCCGCCGCGGCCGTGCCGGAGGTGGCCGAGGAGTGCGGGCGGGCCGGCGTGGGCGCGCTGCTCGTCGTCTCGGCCGGCCTGGACGCCGGTCAGGCGGCCGCTGCGCTGGCCGCGTGCCGCCGGTACGGGATGCGGCTCGCCGGGCCGAACTGCCTGGGCCTGGCCAACACCGAGGACGGCGTCCGCCTCGACGCCACCTTCGCCGCCCGCCATCCGGGGCCCGGCACGGCCGGGGTCGCCGTGCAGTCCGGTGGGGTCGGCATCGCGCTGCTCGACGGCCTGGCCCGGCTCGGCATCGGCGTGTCGACCTTCGTCTCGCTGGGCGACAAGTACGACGTCAGCGGCAACGACCTGCTCCAGTGGTGGGAGGGCGACGGGCGCACCGACCTGGCGCTGCTGCACCTGGAGTCCTTCGGCAACCCGCGCGCCTTCTCCCGCACGGCCCGCCGGGTGGCCCGTACGATGCCGGTGCTCACCGTCGACGCGGGGCGCTCGGAGGCCGGGCGCCGGGCCGCGGCCTCGCACACGGCGGCGGCCGCCACCCGCACGATGACCCGGCAGGCGCTGTTCGCCCAGGCCGGTGTCACGGCCACCCGCACGATCGGCGAACTCCTCGACGCGGCCGCCCTGTTGCACTCCCAGCCGCTGCCCGCCGGGACGCGGGTCGCGGTGGTCACCAACGCGGGCGGGGCGGGCGTACTGGCCGCCGACGCGTGCGCGGACGCCGGGCTCGTGGTGCCGCCGCTGCCCGCCCAGCTGGTCGACGAACTGCTCCAGTCGCTGCCCGAGGGCGCCCGCGCCGTCAACCCGGTGGACACCAGCGCCGCCGTCGGCGAGGAGGCGCTGCGGGCCTGCGTGGACCGGCTGGCCCGGCACGGGGCGGTCGACGCGGTGCTGGTGGTCCTCGTGCCCACGGCGGTCGCCACGGCGACCGGGGAGGATCTGGTCCGGGCGCTCACCGAGGGCCGGCAGGCCGCACCGCGGCCCGTGGTCGCGGTCCTGCCCGCGCAGGCGGCCCGGGTGGAACTGCCGGCCGTCGAGGGCGGGGGCCGGCTGCCCGCCTACGCGGACGCGGAGGACGCCGCGCGTGCCCTGGCGCACGCGGCCGCCCGCGCCCGCTGGCTGGCCGAACTGCCGGGATCCGTCGCGGAGCTGACCGACGTGGACAGCGCGCGGGCGCGGACGGTCGTCGCCTCGTTCCTGGCCGGGCACCCCGAGGGCGCCTGGCTCGACCCGGAGACCACCGCCGAACTCCTCGGCTGCTACGGCCTTCCGCAGTCGCCGTGGGCCTGGGCGCGGGACGAGGACGAGGCGGTCGCGGCGGCGCGGCGGCTGGCCGGGCCCGACGGGCGCGTGGTGATGAAGGCGTACTGGCCGGGCCTGGTGCACAAGAGCGAGCAGCACGCCCTGCACCTGGATCTGCAGAACGCCTCCCAGGTGCGGGCCGCCCACCGGGACCTGGTGACCCGGTTCGGCGACCGGATGACCGGTGTGGTGGTGCAGCCGCTGGCCGAGCGCGGCACCGAGCTGTTCGCGGGCGTCGTGCAGGACGAGGTGTTCGGGCCGCTGGTGGTCTTCGGGCTCGGCGGGACGGCGACGGAACTGCTCGCCGACCACGCCGGGCGGCTCGCCCCGCTGACCGACCGCGACGTCCGCGAGCTGATCACCTCCCCGCGCTGCTCCCCGCTCCTCTTCGGTTACGCCGGCGCCCCGGCCGCCGACCTGGAGGCCCTGGAGCAGTTCCTGCACCGCCTGTCCCGGATGGCCTGCGACCTCCCCCAGCTCGCGGAGGCCGACCTCAACCCGGTCGTGGCCGGCCGTACCGGCATCACCGCGCTCGACGTCCGCGTCCGCCTGGTGCCGCGCCTGGCCCACGACCCGTATCTGCGCCGCCTGCGCTGAACGCACCGGGCCGGGCAGCGGGTTGCGGACCGGAGGGCTCCTGATTCAGAGGACGTTCGGGCTCGGGGCGGGACCATCGGCGGCTGCCCCGGGAGGGCCGGGAGGGGGAGAGTGAAGTCAGGGAGCGGCACCGATCCCCCGCGGTGTCGCTCCCGTCCTCGTGCCGCCGTACGTCCACGGCGGCCCTGACCGTGGAGGCTCACCCCATGACCCGACAGGACACCGGGGCCCCGAGCGCGGCCGCCGCCGGCACACCGCTCCGGGCGGACACCGACGCGCCCTCCGACGCGCACGCCGACGCTCCCGCCGACGCGACCGTCGACGCGCCCGTCGACGCGCCCACCGACACCGAAATCGCCGTGGACCGGCTGGTGCGGGCCGGGCTCAAGGCGCTCGCCGACTACGAGTCCCTCACCCAGGAGCAGGTCGACCACATCGTCAAGAAGGCCTCGGTCGCCGCCCTCGACCAGCACACCGCGCTGGCCCGCCTTGCGGTGGAGGAGACCGGCCGCGGGGTCTTCGAGGACAAGGCGGCCAAGAACCTGTTCGCCTGCGAACACGTCACGCACAGCATGGGCCCGATGAAGACCGTCGGCGTCATCGCCCGCGACGACGTCGAGGACATGGTCGAGATCGCCGAACCGGTCGGCGTGGTGTGCGCGGTGACTCCGGTGACCAACCCGACCTCGACGACCGTCTTCAAGGCGCTGATGGCGCTGAAGACCCGTAACCCGGTGGTGTTCGCCTTCCACCCCTCCGCGCAGCGGTGCAGCGCCGAGGCCGCGCGGATCGTGCGCGACGCGGCGGTCGCCGCGGGCGCGCCGGAGAACTGCGTGCAGTGGATCGAGTCGCCCTCCGTGGCCGCCACCCGCACCCTCATGGAGCACCCGGGCGTCTCCCTCATCCTCGCCACCGGCGGCAACGCCATGGTCAGGGCCGCCTATTCGGCGGGCAAGCCCGCGCTCGGCGTGGGCGCCGGCAACGTCCCGGCGTACGTCCACCGCAGCGCGAAGCTGCGCCGCGCGGTCAACGACCTGGTGCTGTCGAAGTCGTTCGACAACGGCATGATCTGCGCCTCGGAGCAGGCCGTCATCCTCGACACCGAGATCTACGACGACGCCCTCGCCGAGTTCCGCCGGCTCCACGCCCACCTGGCCACCCCGGAGGAGAAGGCCAAGCTGGAGGCCTTCCTCTTCCCGCCGGCCAAGGACCCCGACGGCGCGGCCTGCGAGCCGCGCGTCAACTCCGCCGCCGTGGGACAGAGCCCGGCGTGGATCGCCGAGCGGGCCGGGTTCGCGGTGCCCGAGGACACCTCGGTGATCCTCGTGGAGGCCGGGCGGGTCGGCCCCGACGAGCCGCTCACCCGGGAGAAGCTGTGCCCCGTGCTGGCCGTGCTGCGCGCCGGGGACGAGCGGCAGGGCTTCGACCTGGCCGCCGACATGGTCGCCTTCCACGGGCAGGGCCACAGCGCCGTCATCCACACCGGGGACCCGGCGCTCGCCGAGGCCTACGGGCGGCGGATGAAGACCGTCCGGATCATCGTCAACGCGCCGTCCTCGCAGGGCGCCATCGGCGGCATCTACAACGGCCTGCTGCCCTCGCTGACCCTGGGCTGCGGCTCGTGGGGCAGCACCTCGGTCTCCAACAACGTCTCCGCCGCCCAGCTGCTGAACGTCAAGCGGGTCGGCGTGCGGCGCAACAACCTCCAGTGGTTCAAGGTGCCCCCGAAGATCTACTTCGAGCCGCAGTCCATCCGCTACCTGGCCAGCATGCCCGACGTCCACCGCGTCACGGTCGTCACCGACGCCACCATGACGCGGCTCGGCTTCGTCGACCGGATCACACGGGTGCTCCAGCGGCGCGCGGAACCGGTCACCGTCCAGATCATCGACAACGTCGAACCGGAGCCGAGCATCGACTCGGTGCGGCGCGGCGCGCGGCTGATGGGCGACTTCCGCCCGGACACCATCATCGCGCTGGGCGGCGGCTCCCCGATGGACGCGGCGAAGGTGATGTGGCTGCTGTACGAGCAGCACGTCGTCGGCCGGGACGTCGACTTCGCGGACATGCGGCAGAAGTTCTCCGACATCCGCAAGCGGGCCTTCCGCTTCCCGACGCTGGGGAAGGTGGCGCGTCTGGTGTGCATCCCCACCACCTCGGGCACCGGCGCGGAGGTCACCCCGTTCGCCGTGATCTCCGACCCGGCGAGCGGCAAGAAGTACCCGCTGGCCGACTACGCGCTCACCCCGAGCGTGGCCATCGTCGATCCGCTGCTGACCACGGCACTGCCCCCGGCGCTCGCCGCGGACAGCGGCTTCGACGCCCTGACCCACGCCATCGAGGCGTACGTGTCCGTCTACGCCAACGACTTCACCGACGGGCTCGCCCTGCACGCCATCCGCCTGATCTTCGGCAACATCGAGGCGGCGGTGAACGACCGGGCCGGCAGCGCCGAGGCGCGGGAGCGGATGCACAACGCGGGCACCATCGCGGGCATGGCGTTCGGCAACGCCTTCCTCGGCATCGTGCACGCCATGTCGCACACGCTGGGCGCCACCTTCCACGTGGCGCACGGCCGCACCAACGCGATCCTGCTGCCGCACGTGATCCGCTACAACGGCACCGTCCCGTCCAAGCTCACCGGCTGGCCCAAGTACGAGCACTACCGGGCCCCCGAGCGCTTCCAGGACATCGCCCGCACCCTCGGTCTGCCCGCCGCGACCGCCGAGGAGGGCGTGGAGTCCCTGGCCCGGGCCGTGGAGGAACTGCGGGAGAAGGTGGGCATAGAGCCCTCGTTCCAGTCCGCCGGCGTCGACGAGCGGTCCTTCCTGGCCTCGCTGGCGCAGCAGGCCCTCAACGCCTACGAGGACCAGTGCGCCCCGGCCAACCCCCGGATGCCGATGCTCGCGGACATGGAGGAGCTGATGCGCGCGGCGTACTACGGCTGAGCGAGGGCCGGTCACCGCCCGCGGGCGGTGACCGGTCGGGGCCGAACGGCCCTGTCGCCGGGGCGGCCCGCGTGGTGTGCTTGAGGTGACGGGGAGGACCCCGGGAAGGCGCGGGGAAGCGGCGGGAGCCGCGCACCGCGCGATCAGGATCCGCGAGAAGCGGATGGTCCTCCCCGTCGACCCGTGTCCGGCCCCGGTCCGGCCCCGGTTCGTGCGCCGGGGCCGAACGACCCCCGGGCCGGGACCGGGCGGCCCGTGGCGCCGCGGCCCCTCCCGGCGGAGCCTGGAAGCAGTAGGACCACCGTCCGACCACGCGCTCAGCGGACGAAAGGAGCCGGTGCGATGACCTCCACCACCACCCTGTCCACGGCCCTGCCGGCCGAACACCGCGAACGGCTGATGAGCCTCGCCCGCGAGGTCTCCTTCGGCGTCGGGAGCCGTCTGTTCGAGGAAGGCCGGCACGCCGACCGGTTCTGGATCATCAGGACCGGGACCGTCTCCCTCGACCTGCACGTCCCCGGCCGGCGCTCCCCGGTCATCGAGTCGCTGGGCCACGGCGAACTGGTCGGCTGGTCCTGGCACTTCCCGCCGTACGTCTGGCAGCTGGGCGCCGAGGCCATGAGCCCGGTGCGGGCCTACGAGTTCGACGCGGACAAGGTGCGGGCGCTGTGCGCCGAGGACGCCGAGTTCGGCCGCGCGGTGGCCGACTGGGTCGGCCGCGTGGTCGCCCACCGGCTGCACGCCGCCCGGATCCGGCTGCTCGACCTGTACGCCCCGTACGGCAGCGGCGGCAGGTGACGGACGGCGTCCGCGCCGGCCGTCGAGCGCACCGCACATCGAGGAGGAGACCATGCACGGCAGCCCGCACATCGTGAGCGACGTCATGACGCACACCGTCGTGGCGGTGGGGCGCGACGCCCCGTTCAAGGACATCGTCAACCTGATGGGACAGTGGAAGGTCAGCGCGCTGCCGGTGCTGGAGGGCGAGGGCCGGGTGATCGGCGTCGTGTCCGAGGCCGACCTGCTGCCCAAGGAGGAGTTCCGCGACAGCGACCCCGACCGGTTCACTCAGCGCGCCCGCCTGACCGACCTGGCCAAGGCGGGTGCCCTGACCGCGCGGGAGCTGATGAGCACCCCGGCCGTGACCGTCCACCCGGACGCCACGCTCGCCGAGGCGGCCCGCGTCATGGCCCAGCGCAAGGTCAAGCGGCTGCCGGTCGTCAACGACGAGGGGATGCTGGAGGGCGTCGTCAGCCGCGGCGACCTGCTGAAGGTCTTCCTGCGCACCGACGACGACATCGCCGAGGAGGTCCGCCACGAGGTCGTCGCCGAACTGTTCCCGGCCCCCGTCGAGCCGATCGAGGTGAAGGTGAGCGACGGCGTGGTCACGCTGACCGGCCGCATCCGGGACACCGCCATGGTCCCGGTCGCCGCCCGTCTGGTGCGCGCGATCGAGGGCGTGGTCGACGTCGAGTGCCACCTCAGCAGCGCCTCGGCGCTCACCGGGTCCCGCTGACGACGGCCACGCGGAAACCGCCGGGCCGCCGCCGCACTCGAAGTGCGGCGGCGGCCCGGCGTTCAGGGTGTTCGGGGTCGGGGTTCAGGGCGCGGTGCCGTGCGCCGGGTGCGGCTCGGCCTCCAGGTCCGGTTCGAGCACGGGGCGGCGGGGCGGGCCGGTGAGCAGGCAGCGTACGTCCACCACGCCGTCGACGGAGCGCACCAGGCGTACGGCGAGCGGCACCAGGGAAGTGTCGGGGACCTGCCCGGCGAGGGTGACCACGCCCTCGCGCACGGACACCCGCACCGACTCCGGCGGCACGGGGAACCGGCCGGCGACGACCTGACGGCGTACCTCCTCGGCGATGTCCTCGTCGGTGCGCAGGTACACCTTCAGCAGGTCGGAACGGCTGACGATGCCGGCGAGCAGGCCGTCGTCGTCCACGACGGGCAGCCGCTTGACGCCGTGCCGGGCCATCAGGCGGGCGGCCCGGCCGAGGGTGGCGCCGGAGTGGACGGTGACGGCGGGGGTGTTCATCAGCTCCTCCGCGGTCACCGCCCGCGCCTTGGCCGACTCCGCGGGGCGGCGGGGCAGGCCCGGCAGCTCGGGGCCGCCGTCGTGGCGCTCCGCCTCGTAGTCCTGGTACTCCTCCTTGTGCAGCAGGTCGGCCTCGGAGACGACGCCGATCACCCGGCCGTGGCCGTCCAGCACGGGCATCGCGCTGACGCCCCACTGCTCCATCGTGCGCACGATCTCCTTGAACATCGCGCCGCCGGCCAGGGCGACCACGGTCCGGGTCATCACGTCGCCGACGGTGTACTGGGAACCCTCCATGGCTGCCTCCCGTTCGCTCGGTCAGAAGAAGGCGTCGAGGCCGTACATGCTGAAGCCGCCGACGAGTTCACGCCCGGTGACCAGTTCCGGCTCGATACGGACGAAGACCTCCCGGGGCGAGGGCGCCCACGAGCGGGGGCCGCCCCGCACCAGGCGCCGGTGCTCGCCGGGGTCGGTCACCACGGCGGCGGGGCCGGTGACGACGACGCTCCAGCCGGAGTGGGCGAGCGGGTCCACCTCGTCGGCCTCGAAGGCGACGACCGCGCCGTCGACCGCGCGGGCCAGCTCGGAGGCCGCCGAGGTGCGCAGGAGCACCGCGCCGTCGCCGTCCAGGCCGAAGTTGACCGGGAGCACCGCGGGCAGTGCGTGGCGCGTGTGCACGATTCGGCCCACCGGCGCCTTGGCCAGCAGCCGCAGGCACTCCTGCCGTTCCAGTTCGCGGATTCCGTCGTTGCGATACATGAGCCGGGTCCGTCTCTCCAGCTGGTTCGGCCGGTACGGCCGCTCTTGTCTCCCCCTCCTTCCATGGTCCCGGCGGCCAGGGCGCCGCAGGAGGGCCGTCGGTCCCGGCCGGTGCGGAGAACGGCCCGGTTCAGACCGTGATCCTGCGGCCGGTGACGGCGAGGGGCTCGATGCGCACCCACTCCTCCCGCCGGCCGCCCGCCCAGGGCACACCGTGCGCCTGCTCGGCGAGCCGCCCGGCCTCGTCGGGGTCCGTGACGGCCCGGGCACGGCCGCGCACCAGCACGCTCCAGCCCTCGCCGAAGGCGTCGTCGATGCGGTCCGCCTCGAAAGCCACCCGGCAGCCCGACGCCCGGAACGCGGTCGTGCCGGGCGCGGTGCGAAAGACGATGTCCCCGTCGACGACGCTGTAGTTGACGGGCACGATCACCGGCCCCGAGCCGGTCTCCACCGCCACGCGCCCCACGCCGTGGGTGCCGAGCAGGACGCGGCACTCCGCCTCGGTCAGCTCGGTGAAGCGCGGGACGCGCGCGGCGGGCCCGGCGCCCGGCGGCAGGTCGGCGGCGCCGCCGGTGAGCTCGGGCACCGTGGTGTGCAGCACGGCGGCGAGCCGGCCCAGCACTCCGGCGCCCGGGGCGGCCAGCGGCCGTTCCTCCAGGTAGGCGAGGTAGCTGGGCGCCATGCCCGCGAGGGCGGCGGTCTCCCTGCGGGTCAGGCCCAGGTCGGCCCGCCGCCGGGCGAGATGCCGCCCGAGGTGACCGAGCGGGCCGCGTTCCTGCGCGGCCTCGGCCGGCGCGTGTTCCCGCGCCGGCCCGGGTGTCTCGGGCGCCGTCTGTCCGGTCATGGCCGGTCCCTGCCTTTCTGCCTGCGTGCCTGTCTGGCGGTGTCCGGGCCGCCGGTCAGGCCGACGTGACCGGGACGACCTCGCGCTGCGGACCGCCGAGTACCACCTTGAGCGCGCCCGTCTCGGCGGCGTGCGCGAAGACGTCGTACGCCTCCTCCATGCGCTCCAGCGGGAAGGTGTGGGTGACCAGCTGGGAGGCGGGCAGCCGGCCGGCGGCGGCCATCCGCAGCAGGGTCGGCGTGGAGTGGGTGTCGACCAGGCCCGTGGTGATGGTCACGTTCTTGATCCACAGGTCTTCCAGGTGCAGGGTCGCGGGGCGGCCGTGCACGCCCACGTTGGCGACGTGGCCGCCGGGGCGCACCATGCGGGTGCACAGCTCGAAGGTCTCCGGCACGCCCACCGCCTCGACGACCACGTCGGCGCCGAGCCCTCCGGTGAGGTCGGCGACCAGCTGCTCGGGGGTCTCGCGGGCGTCGGCCACCACCTCCGCGCCCAGCTTGCGCGCGGCCTCCAGGCGTGCGGGGGCCACGTCCACGGCGATGACGCGCTCCGGCGCGAACAGCCGGGCCGTGGCGATCGCCGCGAGCCCCACGGGTCCGGCCCCGACCACGGCCACGGTGTCCCCAGGCCGTACCCGCCCGTTGAGCACGCCGACCTCGTAGGCGGTCGGGAAGATGTCGGCCAGCAGCACCGCGTCCTCGTTGGTCACCGAGGCCGGCAGCGGGTGCACGGACAGGTCGGCGAAGGGCACCCGGACGTACTCCGCCTGCGTGCCGTCGACGAGGTGGCCGAGGATCCAGCCCCCGCCGCCGCGGCACTGGCCGTACATGGCCTCGCGGCAGAAGCGGCAGCGGCCGCAGGAGGTGATGCACGAGACCAGGACCCGGTCGCCGGGCCGTACGGTGCGCACGTCGGCGCCGACCTCGACGACCTCGCCCACCGCCTCGTGCCCCAGGATCGTGCCGGGGCGCACCTCGGGTACGTCCCCCTTGAGGATGTGCAGGTCGGTGCCGCAGATGGTGACGGTGTCGACGCGTACTACGGCGTCGGTCGGCTCCTGGACACCGGGGTCCGGGACGTCCTCCCAGGCGGCCTGCCCGGGACCGTGGAACACATAGCCTTTCATGCCGGATCTCACCCTCTTCTCGGGAGCTTGTCGGCGGTGCTCTCCCGGCAGTGGGCGCCTTCGCGGCGCCACGCCGCTTTTGCCCCGCAGATCCAGCTTGTCCCGAGGACGGGGATCGCGCATGGGCCGGACGGCCCTTGCCCGCGCAGCCAGGGACCGGCTTCGCTCGCGGCGTGTCCACGGGTGCCCCGGACGGGGCCCACCGGCCCGGGCCGGGCGCCGAGGAGGGTCCGGTCGGCCCTCGTGCGCCCCCTGACCGGCCCATGTCGTGGCGCGCTCGGCGCTGCCACCGTGAACACGGGAAAGAGGAGGTGGCGACCGTGAGCGGCACCAGCGGCAGGAAGCCGGGCGACAGGCCCGGGAAGCCGGGGACGACGAGGAGGACGAGAGGGACGGGGAGGACGGGGAGGACACGCGGGCGGGTGTGGCTGTGGCGGTGGCGCGTCAGCCCCCTGCGCCGCCACGACGACGTCGTCGAGGCCTGGCTCCTGCTCGTGACGTGGGCGGTCATCCTGGTCGGCGGCGCGCTCGCCGGCACCCTTGCGGCGCGCGCGGCGGACCAGGAGTTCGCCCACCAGCGCGCGGACCGGCACCCGGTCGCGGCGGTCCTGGTCACGGACGTCCCGCGGACGGCCGCCGGCGGCGACGCCTACCGCGCCCCGGCGAAGGTGCGCTGGACCGCGCCCGACGGCACCGCCCGCACCGGACGCACCCTGGTGGAGACCGGACTGCGCTCCGGGACCAAGGTGACCGTCTGGCAGAACGGCCGGGGCACGCTCACCACCCAGCCGCCCGGACCGACGGAGGCACGGGTCGAGGCCGCCCTCTTCGGCACGTCGGCCGCCCTGGCCCTGGCCGGCCTCGTCTGGGGCGGCACCGCCCTCGCGCGCTGGCGCCTGGACCGGCACCGCTACGAGCAGTGGGGCGTGGAGTGGGAGCTCATCGGCCCCCGCTGGGACCAGAAGACCGGCTGACGCACGACGAGCCGCCCGCACCACTCACCCCTCTGCTGTCCAGCGACCCCCGGAGAAAGGCCGAACGGCCCTTCCCCGGGGGTCGCTCGTCTCTGCCCGCGCGCGCCGGGACGCGCTCCAATGGGAAATTGGGAAGTGCGGTGAGCGGCCACCGCCGCGTCACCGCGGCCACGCACGAGGAGGTGGCGGCGCATGCGTTACGCGAACCGCGCGGACGCCGGGCGGCGGCTGGCCCGGCATCTGGAGTACCTGCGCGACACGGACCCGGTGGTGCTGGGAGTGCCCCGGGGCGGTGTCCCGGTGGCCCTGGAAGTGGCCCGGCACCTCGGCGCCCCGCTGGACCTCGCCGTGGTGCGCAAACTGCGCGTGCCCTGGCAGCCGGAGCTCGGCTTCGGCGCGATCGGCGAGCACGGGGTGCGCGTCCTGAACCAGGACGTCGTACGCGAGAGCGGTCTCGGCCCGGCCGAGCGGGAGACCGCCGAGCGGGCCGCGCGCGCCGAGCTGGAGCGGCGGGTGCGCCGCTGGCGGGGCGGTCGCGCGCCGCTGCCGCTGACCGGGCGGACCGCCGTGGTCGTCGGCGACTCGCTGGCGACCGGCGCGGCCGTGGAGGCGGCCTGCCGGGTGGCCCGGGCCCGTGGCGCCAGGAGCGTGGTCCTCGCGGTGCCGGTGGGCCCGGAGGCGGCGCTGCCGTGTCTGCGCACGGTCGCGGACCGGGTCGTCTGCCCGCAGCCGCTGCGCCACCCGGGCTCCCTGGGCGCCTGGTACGAGGACTTCACGCCGGTCACGGACGCGGAGGTCGACGCGGCCACCGGCGTCCCCGGTGCGGCCGTCGGCGCCCCCGTGACGGCCGGTGCCACGACGGCCGGGGCCGCCCCCGGCGGCCCCGCGCCCGAGCGGGAGATCGAGGTGCCGGCCGGGCCGGCCCGGCTGGCCGCCGTGCTCACCCTGCCCGCCATGGCCCGCGCGCTGGTGGTCTGCGCCCACGGCGGCTGCACCGGACGGCACAGCCCCGAGCAGCGCTACGTCGCCGAGGCGCTCCAGCGGGCGGGCCTCGGCACGCTGCTCGTCGACCTGCTCACCGAGGAGGAGGAGCGCGACCGGCACAACGTCTTCGACATCGTGCTGCTGGCCAGGCGCCTGCACGCCACCGTGACCCTGCTCGGCCGGGAGACCGGGCTGCCCGTGGGCCTGTGCGGGGCCGGCACGGGCTCCGGGGCCGCCCTGGCGGCCGCGGCGGACGACGGCGTACGGGCCGTGGTCAGCCTCGGCGGCCGGCCCGACCTGGCCGGACCCGCCGCGCTGGCCCGGGTGCGCGCCCCGGCGCTGTTCGTGGTCGGCGCCCTGGACACCCGGATGCTCGGCCGCAACCGGCTCGCGGCGGAGTGGATGCGCTGCGACCACCGCGTGGCCGTGGTCCCCGGCGCCGCTGACGTGCTCGCCGGCCCGGTCGCCCGCCGGACCGCGACGGCCCTCGCCCGGGACTGGTTCACCGCCCATCTCACGCGCCCGGAAGAAGTGCCGCGGCCCCGGCCCCTCACCTCCGTGTGAGGGAGCCGCGAGTCCGCGTGAGGGAGCCGCGAGTCCGTGCGAGGGACCGCGAGGCAGCACCGAACGGGAGCACCGGACGACGCGCCGAACGGGAGCACCGGACGACGGGAGTGCCCCGGCACCGGGTGACCGGTGCCGGGGCACTCCCTCCCCCCTCCCCCTCAGTGGCCGTCGGGCCCCCTCCCCGTGATCTGCCCGGCGATACGGTCCGCCCAGGCCTCGATCGCGGGGAAGTCGCGGAAGTCCCCTCCCTTGCCCTGCTTGACGATCATGCGAGCCATCCTGCCCTTCGCGCCCTCCTCCAGCCGGCCGCCGAAGGTCGCGTGCTCGCTGACGTCCAGCCGGGCCATGGCGCGCCGCACCCCGGGCACGGGCGGTATGTCCCGCTCGGAGGCCGAGGCGTCCAGCGGGCCGCTGCTGAAGAACCAGACCGGGCGGCCCGACAAGGACCTGCGGTGACGCCGCACGAAGCGGCGGGCGTCCTTCTGCCAGCGCCCCGCGTACAGTCCGCCGCCGACGACTACGGCGTCGTAGGCGGACACCTCGGACACCTGCCCGGCGGGCAGGGCCTGGGCGTCCAGGCCGTCCGCGCGCAGGGTCCGGGCGACGGCCTCGGCGATCTGCGCCGTGGATCCGTTGGCCGATCCGTAGGCGACCAGCACCTTCTCCGCCATGGCGGTCCGCCTCCTCTCACCGTCCGCGCAGCCAGTTGTCGGCCACGCCGTGCAGGGCCTGCTCCTCGGGCTGCACGCGGGTGTCGTCGAGCCTGTAGGTGAGCTTGTCGACGACGTCGACGACGCCGTCGATCTGCCGGGTCATCGACACGGCGATCTCGGTGTCGCTGCGCCGCTCCATGTGCCCGTTCAGGGTGACGACGCCCTCGGTCACCGACACGGAGACGGTGCGCGGCGCCAGCCACAGGGTCCGTACCAGCACCTCGCGCACGACCTCGTCGCGGATCTCGCCGTCCGGGCGCAGGAAGACCCGCAGCAGGTCGCGCCGGGTGACGATGCCGACCAGCCGGTCCTCCTCGTCCACCACGGGCAGCCGCTCCACGTGGCGCCTCGCCATGGTGCGGGCGGCCTCGACGATGGTCTCGTCGGCGTGCACGGTGACGGGCGGCTCGGTCATCAGCTGGCCGGCGGTACGCGCCCTGGCCTTGGCTGCGCGGCGGCGGGACCCGGCGGTGAGCGCGGTGAGGCGCTCGTACCAGGGGCGTCCGTTCGCCTCGTAGGGGCCTGCGGGCGTGTGCGTCTGGCGCATCATCAGGTCGGTCTCGGAGATGACGCCGATGACCTGGTCGTCCTCGTCGACCACGGGCAGTCCGCTGACGCGGTGGTCGGCGAGCAGGCGTGCGACCTCCTTGAACGGAGTGCCGTACCCGGCCCGGACGACCTCGGTGGTCATCACGGAGCCGATCTTGTCGTGCTTCATGTCCGTTCCTCCTCTGCCGCTGAGGCCACCGGCGTGCGTGTCGTGCCTCGACGCTTGAAGCATCCCGCTGTGCGGGCGGCGCTCCCATGGGCTGTTGGGGGCGGACCCTGGGCCGGTCGGCCCCAAGTCGCGCCCGGCGCGGGGACCGGGCGCCGGGTCGGCGGCCGGGCCCGCGGGTGCGCGGGCCGCCGCCGGAAAGTACGGTTCCTGCTGTGGGCGACACGAAGGCGGCGAAGCTGCCGCGCAAGGCGTACGAGAGCGAACTGCTGCGTCTCCAGACGGAGTTGGTGAGGCTCCAGGAGTGGGTGCGGGCGACCGGCGCGCGGCTGGTGGTGGTGTTCGAGGGGCGCGACGCGGCCGGCAAGGGCGGCACGATCAAGCGGGTGACCGAGCACCTCAATCCGCGCGTCGCCCGGATCGCGGCGCTGCCGAAGCCGACCGAGCGCGAGCGCACCCAGTGGTACTTCCAGCGCTACGTGGAGCAGCTGCCGGCGGCGGGCGAGATCGTGCTGTTCGACCGGTCCTGGTACAACCGGGCCGGTGTGGAGCATGTGATGGGCTTCTGCACCAAGGAGGAGTACCAGCGGTTCCTGCGCCAGTGCCCCATCTTCGAGCGGATGCTGGTGGAGGACGGGATCCTGCTGCGCAAGTACTGGTTCTCGGTGAGCGACGCCGTGCAGCAGGAGCGGTTCAGGCGCCGCCTTGAGGACCCGCTGCGCCGCTGGAAGCTGTCGCCGATGGACCTGGAGTCCATCACCCACTGGGAGGCGTACTCGCGGGCCAAGGACGAGATGATGGTGCACACCGACATCTCGGAGGCGCCCTGGTACGTGGTCGAGAGCGACGACAAGCGCCGCGCCCGGCTGAACATGATCGCCCACCTGCTGGACAGCGTGCCCTACCACGAGGTGTCGCCCCCGGTGCTGGAACTGCCCGAGCGGCCGCCGTCCACGGGCTACGAGCGCCCGCCGCGCGATCTTCAGACCTACGTCCCCGATCACGCGGCGGGCCTCTGACCTCCCCCGCTTACGACACCGGCGCCGCCGGATGCGGCCGCCCGCCGCCTCAGCCGCGCCGCGGCACCACGGCGACCGGGCAGGCCGAGTGGTGCAGCACGGCGTGGGCGACCCGGCCGAGCTGGAGCCCGAAGTGACCCTCGCCGCGCCGGGCGCCGACGACCAGCAGGTCGGCCTCGTGCGCGGCGGCCAGCAGCACCCTGCGGGCCGGTCCCTCCACGGCGCTGCGCTCCACCTTGACGCCCGGCGGGACGTCCCGCAGGGCCGTGTCCAGGGCCTCGACGGCCGCCACCTCCTCCAGTCCGGGCTGGCCGTCGATCAGCGGATGGCCGGCGCCCTCGCGTGCCGGCGCCCGCCAGGCCCGTACCGCCTCCAGGACGGCCCCGCGCCGGGCGGCCTCCGCGGCGGCGAACTCCACCGCCAGGCCGGGCTCCTTGCCGACGCCGACGACCACGCGGCCGTGCACGGGCGTGCGGGCCTGGTTGTCGTTGTTGCCGCGCACCACGATCACGGGGCAGTCGGCGTGCCCGGCCGCGAACAGGCTGACCGAGCCGAGCAGCAGGTCGGCGATGCCGCTGCGGCCGCGGGTGCCCACGACCAGGGCGGAGGCGTTGCGGCCCTCGCGCACCAGCGCGTACTCGGGTTCCTCGGGCAGCGCGGCCATGCTGATCGGCAGGCCGGGCCGGCGGGCGCGGGCCCGCCGGGCGGCGGCCTCGACGACGTCCTGGGCGCGTACCTCGGCCTCGGGCTTGCCGAGCTCCTGGGCGATCGAGGCGCCCTCGTAGCGCTCCCAGAGCGCGGCGTACACCACGCGCAGCGGCACTTGGCGCAGGGCGGCCTCGTCGGCCGCCCAGTCGGCGGCCCGCAGGCTGGGCTCGGAGCCGTCGACGCCGACGACGAGCGGCAGGTCCACGGCGCTCACCTGCCTTCGCCCGTGCCGAGGTCGAACACGATGCGGGCCTTGACCTCGCCGCGCAGCACCTCGTCGATGGCCTCGTTGACGGCCTCCAGCGGGCGCGTCTCGTGGATGACCCGGGTCCGGCCGTCCGCGTGGAGCTGGAACACCTCGGCGAGGTCCTGGCGGGTGCCGACGATGGAGCCGATCACCGAGGTGCCGTTGAGCACGGTGTCGAAGATCGGCACGCGGATGGTGCCGTGCGCGGGCAGGGCCACCATGACGAGCTTCCCGCCGCGCCTGAGGCCCGAGTTGACCGCCTGGAAGGCGTCCTCGTTCACGGCGAGGGCGATCGCCGCGTGGGCGCCGCCGTGCCGCTTGAGCTCCTCGCCCACGTCCTGGGTGCGGGCGTCGATGAGGATGTCCGCGCCGAGTTCGGCGGCGAGCCTCAGCTTGTCGTCGGTGACGTCGATGGCGGCGACCCGGGCGCCGGCGATCTTGGCGTACTGCACGGCCAGATGGCCGAGTCCGCCCACCCCGGAGACCGCGACCAGCTGGGCCGGCCCGACCCCGGCGACCTTGAGCGCCTTGTACGTGGTGACGCCGGCGCAGGTCAGGGGGGCCGCGTCGAGCGGGCTGACGCCCTCGGGCACCGGCTGGGCGAAGTCGGCCCAGGCCAGCATCTTCTCGGCGTAGCCGCCGTCGCAGCCGTAGCCGGTGTTGATCTGCTGCTCGCACAGCGTCTCCCAGCCGGACAGGCAGTGCTCGCACCGCCCGCAGGCCCGGCCGAGCCAGGGCACGGCCACGCGCTGCCCGACGGCCAGGTGGGTGACGCCCTCGCCGAGCTCCTCGACCAGGCCGACGCCCTCGTGACCGGGGATGAACGGTGGGCTGGGCTTGACCGGCCAGTCGCCGTGGGCGGCGTGGATGTCGGTGTGGCACAGCCCGGATGCCTCGACGCGGATCCGGACCTGGCCGGGGCCGGGCTCCGGGTCCGGGCGCTCCTCGATGACGAGGGGCTCGCCGAAGCTCCGTACGACCGCTGCCTTCATGATGTGTGCTCCTCGGATGAGTGACCGGGGTGGTGGTTCGTGCGGGGGTGGGTCAGCCGTGGGCGACGACGGCGACCGGGGCGGTGCCGTGGTGCAGGACGGCGTGGGTGACGTGGCCGATGTGGGTGCCGAACGGGTTGCGGCGCACCCGCCGGCCGACGACGACCAGGGACGCCTCCGCGGAGGCGGCGACCAGGGCGTCGGCGGCGTTGCCGCAGTGGGAGTCCTCGACGACCTCGACGTCGGGGTACTTGTGCCGCCAGGGGCGCAGCGCGTCGGCCAGGGCGGTGGCCTCGCCGGCCGCCAGGGAGGCGTGCAGCTCGGCGTCCAGGGGCATGGCGTAGGCGTAGTACGTGGGCGGGTACCAGGCGTGCACGGCGCGCAGCGAGGTGCCGCGGCGGCGGGCCGCCTCGAAGGCGAACTCGATCAGGGCGTCGTCCGGGGCGGCGGTGTCCAGGCCGAGGACGACGGGCCGGAAGGCGGTCGCGGTGGACGGGACGCCGGCCGGGTCGCTCTCGTGCTCGTCCGCGGCCTGTTCGTCGGCGCGGACCAGCACGACGGGGCTTTCGGCGTGCGCCACGACGGACATGCCGATCGAGCCGACCATGAAGCCGCCGAGGCCGCCGAGGGCGCGGGACCCGAGCACGATCAGCCCGGACTCCTTGGCGACCTTGGTCAGCAACTCTCCTGCGTGGCCGGGGAGCTGTTCGGTCATCACTTCCACGCCGGGGTGGCGCGACCGCAGTCCCTGAGCGGCCTCGCGCGGCACCCGCTCGGTCCAGTGCTGGTGGGTCTCGGCGCCGAGCAGCGGCGCCTGCGCCATGGGCTCGGGCACCGGTTCCCACACATGGACGAGCTTGACGGGGACGCCGAGCAACTTCGCCTCGCGCGCCGCCCATTCGGCGGCGGCCCGGCTCTCGGGTGATCCGTCGAGACCGACGGCGACGGTGCGGGGCATGGTCTCCACCTCCTGTGACGAGTTCTTCCACTACGAGCCTGCCTGCCGCGGCCCGCCCGGTGGAGGGGCCGCTGGTCCCCCCGTGGGTCCGACCGTCCCGATCCCGGCGCCCCGGGCCCCGGGGCGGGACCTGTGGGGGGACGTCCGGGGCCACTCGGCCTCTCGGGGGCGGGGCGGAACGGGGGAAGACTGGGCGGATCACCGACAAGGTCCGCGGGACGCGGTCCGCCGGGAGGAGTCCGCGATGAGCACCGGCACGTCAGTCGAGGTCACGACCCTGGAGCGGCTGGTCGCCGCCGCCGCGGCCGCGCCCTCCGTCCACAACACCCAGCCCTGGCGCTTCCGTCTCGACCCCGGGACCGAGACGCTGCAGATCCGCGCCGCCGCCGACCGCGGCCTGCGCCACATCGACCCGGCCGGCCGCGCCCTGCACGTCTCCGTGGGCTGCGCGCTGCTCAATCTGCGGGTCGCCGCCGCCCACTTCGGCCGTGAGCCGGTCACCCGGCTGCTGCCGCGCCCGGACCTGCCCACGCTGCTGGCCACCGTACGGCTCGGCGGTCCGGCGGCCCACAGCGCGTACGCCTCCGTCCTGTACGACGCCGTGTGGCGCCGGCGCAGCAGCCGCCATCCGTTCTCCGGCCGCCCGCTGCCGGCCCGGGTGCGCGCCGAACTCGTCGAGGCCGCCCAGGCGGAGGGCGTCGCGCTCACCCTGCCCGGACCGGAGGAGACCGAGCGCGTACTGCTGGTCACGCGGGAGGCGGAGCGGCGCAACACCGCCGACGCCGACCGCGCCGCCGAGTCCCGCCACTGGCTGCGCGAGCACGCCCCCGGCGCGCGCTACGACGGCCTGGGCGTGCCCGAATCCGCCCTGGGCGCCCAGGACTTCATGGACCGGGTGCCGATGCGGGACTTCGGCGCGCACCGCAGCCCGGCGGCGCTGAGCGCCCGCCCGTACGAGACGCGGCCGGTGATCGCGGTGCTGTCCACCGCGCACGACCGCCGCGCCGACTGGCTGCGCGCCGGCCAGGCGCTCGAGCGCGTGCTGCTGGTGGCCACCGTGCACGGCGTACGGGCCTCCCTGCTGCACCAGGGTCTGGAGTGGCCCGACCTGCGCTCCCGGATCGGCCCCCGGGCGAGCGGCCGCGCCGGCCACGCCCAGATGGTGATCCGCCTCGGCTACGGCCCCGAGGGCGCCGCCTCCCCGCGCCGCACCCTCGCGGACGTCCTCGCGGACGACGGGCACTGAACTTCCGTACGCCGCACGCCGGTTCGTGAAACCGCGAGGCGAACGCCAGACGTCCGTGCCCGGTCCGGCCGCGTAACGTATGCGGAACTCTTCGGACAGGGACGCTCAGTACGCGACATGCCCGTGCGCGTCCCGCGCGCCTGCGCTGTGATGGCCCATCGGCTCAGGAAGCGGGCGGGACGGACATGAGCGCATTCGTTGGCGAATCGGCACATCCGCCGCGCCCACAGGTCCTCGAGCCGCACGCGCCGGCTGCCGAGGAGTGCCGGTGCGGCCGGCCGGGCCGTCAGGACGCGCCGCGGGGCCCGGAGGGCGCGCCGTCGGCCGCCGAGGAGCGGTTCCGCGGGCTGCTGGAGGCGGCCCCGGACGCCATGGTCATCGTGGACGACACCGGCGCCATCCGCCTGGTGAACGCGCAGACCGAGGCCCTGTTCGGCTACCGGCGCGAGGAACTGCTGGGCAACCCGGTGGAGTTGCTCGTACCGCACCGCTTCCGCGCCCACCACACCCGCCACCGCGACGGCTACTCCGCCAACCGCCAGGTGCGGCCCATGGGCGCGGGCCTGGAGCTGCACGGGCGGCGCAAGAACGGCACCGAGTTCCCGGTGGAGATCAGTCTCAGCCCGCTGGAGACCGCGGACGGGCTGCTGGTGTCCGCGGCCGTCCGGGACGTCAGCGACCGCAAGGCGGCCGAGGCCCGCATCAACGAGCTCGCCGCGCTGGTGGAGTCCTCCCAGGACGCCATCCTCGCCAAGACGCTCGACGGCTACATCACCTACTGGAACGCGGCCGCGGCCCGCCTTTACGGCTACACGGCCGAGGAGGCCATCGGGCGGCACGTGTCCATGCTCGCCCCGCCCGAAGGGCAGGACGAGATCAGCGCGCTGCTGCGCCGGCTGCGGCACGGCGAGAAGGTCGAGCACTTCGAGACCCTGCGGCTGACCAGGAACGGGACGTTCCTCGACGTGGACGTCACGCTGTGGCCGACCCGGGACACCCGCGGCCGGGTGGTCGGCGCGTGCGCCATCGTGCGGGACATCGGCGACCGCAAGCGCGCGGAGGCGGAGCTCACCGCCCTGCTGGAGCAGCAGCGGCACATCGCGCTCACTTTGCAGCGCAGTCTGATGGGCACCCCGCCCGCGCTGCCGGGCATCGCCACGGCCAGCCGCTACCGGCCCGCCACCCAGGGCGCCGGCGTCGGCGGCGACTGGTTCGACCTCATCCCGCTGGGCGCCGGACGGGTCGGCGTCCTCATCGGGGACGTGATGGGCCGGGGCCTGGAGGCCGCCGCCGTCATGGGCCAGCTGCGTTCGGCCGCGCACGCGCTGGCCAAGACGGGGATGCAGCCGCGCCAGCTGATGCAGGCCCTGGACACGGTCGTCGCCGACCTGGACGTGCCCGACCAGCTGGTCACCTGCTGCTATCTGGTGGTCGCCCCGGACGACGGCACGGTCACCGTCTGCTCGGCCGGGCACCTGCCCACCCTCGTGGTGGGCCCGCGGGACGGCGTACGGCCGCTGCCCGCGCCGGTCAACGCCCCGCTCGGCGTCGGCGGCGTCCTGTACGAGCAGTCGTGCGCGGACATACCGCCCGGCGCCACCCTCGTCCTGTACACCGACGGCCTGATCGAGACGCCGGGCAGCGACATCGAGGCCCGGCTCGGCGAGCTCACCTCCGTCCTCGACGCCTGCTTCGCCGGCGCCACCGGTCTGGAGGCGGCGGCCGACCATGTGCTCGGCGCCCTGCTGCCGGACGCGGAGAGCCACAACGACGACGTCACCCTGCTGCTCGCCCAGCTCCCGGCCGCGCCGCTGGCCGCGCTCACCACCCGGCTGGCCGTGGATCCGTCGTCGGTGCGCGAGGGGCGGGCCTTCCTCGGCCGGGCCCTGGCCGCCTGGGACTGCGCGGCGCCCGCGTACGACGCCCAGCTGCTGCTCTCCGAGATCCTCACCAACGCCGTCCAGCACGCCCAGGGCCCGATCGCGCTGCGCCTGTGCCGTACGGCCACGGACCTCACCGTGGAGGTCGGCGACCGCAGCCCGCACCTGCCCGAGCCGCGGGTGGCGGCCGAGGACGACGAGTCAGGGCGCGGGCTGTTCCTGGTGCGCGCGCTCGCCGAGAGCTGGGGCGTACGGCCCACCGACGAGGGCAAGACCACCTGGTTCACGCTGAAGCTGTGAACGGCCCGGGACTCCGGTCGCGTCCTCCGGCTGGCACAGTCACGCCGGTCCGGGCAGCGTGGACTCAAGGACCGTGGACGTCACCGTGACGCGGGACAGCGACTGCTGAGTGAGGTGGCCATGCAAACCTCTGGAGCGCGACGCCGGGTGGTAGTGGGTGTGGACGGCTCCCCGTCCTCGTACGCCGCCCTGCGCTGGGCGTTCGGATACGCCGGGCTCGTCGGCGGTGTCGTGGAGGCGATCCACGTCTGGGACACGCCCTCCGACGTCGGCTGGACGGGACCGGCGATCGACCCCGAGTACGACCTGGAGCAGGCCCGGGAGCGCTTCGCCGGGGAGCTGCGGGGCGTCTTCGGCGAGGAGCACCCGGCCGGACTGGAGGAGCACCTCGTCGAGGGCGACCCCTCCGAGGTGCTGATCCGCGCGTCGGAGGGGGCGGAGATCCTCGTCGTGGGCAGCCGCGGCCGGGGCGGTTTCGCGCGCGCCATGCTCGGCTCGGTCAGCCAGCGCTGCGCCCAGCACGCGGCCTGCCCGGTGGTCGTGGTCCGCAAGGAACACGGCCAGGACCCGTCGCGCTGACCCGTCGCGCCGGCGCGCCGGCCCGTCGCACCGGCGCGGTGGCCCGTTGCGCCGGCGCGGTGGCCCGTTGCGCCGGCGCGGTGGACCGGGCGGTCACGCCTTGGTGCCGGGCTCCCCGTCCCGCACGGCGTCCGCCGTGGGCTCCGTGCCGCCGAGGTCGAGCCGGAAGGGCGGGTACTCGTCCGTCATCAGGCCGACGTAGGCGGCGACCCGCAGCACCCACCGGTTCAGGCCCATCACGAGGTCGAACAGGCCGGGCGGGTAGGCGCCGGTGAACAGCAGGGCCACGCCCGCGAAGACGCTGAGCAGGGCGATCAGACCCGTGCCGCCCCACCAGCCGAGGTGCAGGCCGCCCAGCAGGACGCCGACGACCAGGTAGTGCGGCAGCGCCAGCAGCCACCACTTGACCATGACCAGGCCGCGCGACATCCGCTCGGGGTACACGATGTCGAGGCGGGCCGGGTAGGACGGCTCCTCGCCGAGGCTGAACGGCGGGTAGCGGTCGGTGCCGAGGGCGCCGTAGGTGTAGTACGCCACCCGCCAGGTCCAGCGCAGCACACCGGCCTGGAAGTCGAACAGCGGCCGGGGGCTGCGCCCGGTGAACAGGATGGCGAAGCCCGCCGCGAGACCGGCGAGGACGAAGCCGGTCCACAGGAACGCCAGCACCACGAGGTGCGGGATCGCGAGGATCCACTTCACCAGCCACAGCCACCGCGACAGCGGGGCGTCCAGCGTCGCCCGCACGCTCACCGGCGGGCGGCCGGCGGCCGGGAAGTCCGTGGCGGTCGGATACGTGCTCATGTCCGGCTCCCCTCCGGGGCCGGGGCTTCCGTGACCGCCGGCTCCCCCTGTGGTCCGCACACGACCTCGAGCCCGATGCCGGGGACGCGTGCGAGGGTGTTGCTCACCGTGCAGTGGGAGACCACCGCGCGCAGGGCCTGCATGCGGTCCGGGGGCAGCGCGGGCGCCTCCACCGTCAGCGACAGCGCGGCCACGCGGGCCGGGCGGTCCTCGGCCATGCGGAATCCCGCGTCGACGCGCAGCCCGGTCCGGTCCACGCCGTGCCGGTCGAGGAAGCGTCCCGCGTAGTGCGCGGCGCACGAGGCGAGGGAGGCCACGAACAGTTCCACGGGCGTGGGCGCGGTGTCCTTGCCGCCGTCCGAGCGGGGCTGGTCGACGGTGAGGACGTGGCCGCGGACGCGGATCTCGTAGGCGTCGCCCGCGACCGGGACGACCTCGACGCGTCCGGACGGGCCGGCGGGCGCGGAGTCCACCGCGGCCGCCTGGAACAGCAGCAGGGCCGCCAGCCGCCTGGCCTCCTCGGGCGTCAGCGACGCCCACAGCTCGCCCTTGTCCTCGGACGTGCAGGTGGTCTCCAGGACGACGCGGCCCATGGACGCGGGCAGACCGTGGGGTGCGAAGCGGGTGACGCCGACCGTGCGGCCGCACCCTGTCTCGATGTTCATCTCGGCTCCCTCACTGCGGCCCGGGCGGAGGACCGCCCCTTGTACCTCCCAGTCCACCGCCGCTCCCCCGCCGCCGTCCCGGGCCGAACAGCCCCCGTCCCGCCACGAAGGTCCCCACCTCGGGCGGGGGCGTCCGGCGGGGGTCGCTCAGCCGCCGGCCGGGGTGATGCGGCGGCCCGTCAGGCGGGTGGGGGCGATCCTCACCCAGAGGGGGCGCGGGCCGCCCGCCCAGGGGGTGGAGCGGGCCCGTTCCGCGAGCCGTCGCACCGCCTCGGGGTCCGTGACGGCCTCGGCGCGGCCGACGGCGAGGACGCTCCAGCCCCGGCTCATCGTCTCGTCGACGTGGTCCACCTCGAAGGCCACCTCCTGGCCGACGGCCGCCGCCGGGGCCGCGTCCGGCGCGGTGCGGAAGTAGAGGGCGTCGTCCACGACGTCGTAGTTGACCGGGAGGACGGCGGGACCGTCCGGCCCGGTCAGGGCGACGCGGCCGACGCCGTGCGTGGACAGCAGGGCCCGGCACTCGTCCGCGCCGAGGTCGGTGAGGCGGGGGTGGAGCAGCGCCTGCCCCTGCCCGGGCGGCAGGTCCTGGTCGCCGCCGCGCAGCGCCACGAGGGTGGTGCCGAGCGCGTCGGCCAGGCGCAGCAGGGTCGCCATGCCCGGCTCGGAGGGGCGCTGCTCGAGGTAGGCGAGGTACTGCGGGGACATCCGGGCGCGGGCGGCCGTCTCCTCCAGGCCGAGCCCTTGCCGCCGCCGGGCGTCCGCGAGCCGCCGCCCGAAGTCGCCGGCCCGGCTCGCCCCCGGCGGCGCCGCGCCCCGCGCACGCGGTCCTTCGCCGGCCGGCGGCTCCTCGTGCCCGAGGTGACGCACATGGGCGTCCGGCCCGGGGAACACGAGGCTGACCTCGCCCGTGTCCGACCAGCGGACGTCGTAGGGCGGTGTGCCGTCGTCGTGGTGCAGGCCGACGATCTCGCCGTCGCGCCGTGTGGCGCCGGTGGCAGGACTTTCGACGACCAGCCGGTCGCCCAGCCGAGCGTGCATGGACGGGCCTCCTCACGGAGGGTGCGCTGTCGCGGCCCAGGGGCCGTGTTCCGGTCCGCGTTCCCAGGATCGCCCGTCCGGCACGCCCGCACCAGCGTCAGCGGGCCGCGGGGGCCTCTCCGTCGCCCACGGGGGCGTGCCAGGTCAGGCGGGTGCCGCCGCCCTCCGGCGTGACCCACTCCATGT
>NZ_BMVF01000034.1 GCF_014650575.1 Streptomyces naganishii JCM 4654 | reverse complement strand
TGGGACCGGCTGTGCCGGACCCGGCCGTCTTGGGACCGGCTGTGCCGGACCCGGCCGTCTCGGGACCGGTCGTCCCGGACCCGGCCGTCTCGGGACCGGTCGTCCCGGACCCGGCCGTCTCGGGACCGGTCGTCCCAGCACCGGCTGTCTCGGGACCGCCCGTCCGAGACCCGGCCGTCCCAGGACGGGCCATCCCGGATACGGCCGTCCCCGTGGCGCGAGACGCCCGCGTATGACTGCCGTGCACGACGGCCGTGGGCGCGTAGCGCCGTCGTACGTCCTCGGCGGCGTCCCGCGCGGGTGCGGCCGCCCCGTGCCTCAGCGGCGGCCCACGGCGAGGAAGCGGACCGGGGTTCCCGGGGCCGCCTGCGCGGCGGCGGGGAGGTCGCGGTGCCGTACCACCGCGATCACCGGATAGCCGCCGGTGGTCGGGTGGTCGGCCAGGAAGACCACCGGGCGGCCGTCCGGCGGCACCTGGACCGCGCCCAGCACCATGCCCTCGCTGGGCAGTTCACCGGTTCGGGCACGTTCGAGGGCGGGGCCCTCGGTGCGCAGGCCGATACGGTTGCCGGCCGGCGACACCCGGTACGGACGGGAGGTGAACACCGTCAGCGCCCGCGGTGTGAACCAGTCCGCGCGCGGCCCGGGCGTCACCCGCAGGACCAGTTCGGCCGGGGGACGCGGCTGCGGGGCGACGTCCACGCGCGCGTGCGGGCCGTACGGCCGCCCCAGGGGGAGGACCGTACCGCCCGCGAGAGGCGCGGGACCCAGACCGGACAGCAGGTCGGTGGAGCGGCTGCCGAGGACCGGCTCGACGGTGATCCCGCCGGCGACGGCGACGTAGCTGCGCACCCCGGCGACGGCGGCCCCCACCTCCAGCAGAGCCCCGGCGGGCACCCGCACCGCGGCTCCCCAGGCGGCCGGCCGCCCGTCCACGGACACCGCGCAGGGCGCGCCCCCGACCGCGACGGTCACCGCCGAACGCGGCCGCAGCGCGCAGCCGTTGAGCGTGGTCTCCAGGACGGCCGCCGTCACCGGGTTGCCCACCAGCCGGTTGACGAGCGCGGCCGCAGGCGCGTCCAGCGCCCCCGAGCGGGGCACCCCGAGATGCGCGTGACCGGGACGCCCCAGGTCCTGCACGGTGGTCAGCGCACCGGCGCGTACGACGGCGAGCGCGCGGTCCGTCATGAGCCCCCCACCCGCCCCACCGGGACGAACCGCACGCGCGTGCCCGGCGTGAGCAGCGCGGCCGGCACGCGCGTGTGGTCCCACAGCACCGCGTCCGTGGTGCCGATCAGCTGCCAGCCGCCCGGCGACGAACGCGGGTACACACCCGTGTACGCGCCGGCCAGCGCGACCGCCCCGGCCGGCACCGCCGTACGCGGGCTGGACCGGCGCGGCACGTGACAGCGCTCGGGCAGCCCCGTGAGGTAGCCGAAGCCCGGGGCGAACCCGCAGAAGGCGACGCGGAACTCGGTCGCCGCGTGCACGCGGGCCACCTCCCGCGCGGGAACGCCCCAGTGGGCCGCCACGGTGCCGAGGTCCGGGCCGTCGTAACGCACGGGCAGCTCCACGATCCGCTCCCCGCGCGGGAGGACGGGAGGCACCTGTGCGGCGGCCAGTTCGGCGGCCACCCGGTCCGGTTCGGCCAGGCCGTCCAGCAGGACCGTACGGGCGGCCGGCACGATCTCGCGGACGGCGAGCAGGCCCTCCGCGCGGCGGCGCACCAGCTCCGCGTGCAGGGCCTCGGCCTCCTGCCCGCCGGACACCTCCACGAGCAGCGCCGACTCGCCCACCGGCAGGATCCTCATGCGAAGGCCTCCACCCGCACGCCCGCCGCCACCAGCTCCTCACGCACCCGCCGGGCCAGCTCGACAGCGCCCGGGGTGTCCCCGTGCAGGCACAGGGAGCGGGCCTCCACGCCGACGACCGCCCCCGAGTGGGAGACGACCGCCCGGGAGCGGGCGAGGCCCACCGAGCGCTCCACGACCGCATCGGGGTCGGTGACCACCGCGCCGTCCACGCCGCGCGGCACCAGGGTGCCCTCGTCGGTGTAGGCGCGGTCCGCGAACGCCTCGGTGACCGTGGGCAGTCCGGCCTTCCCGGCCAGCTCCAGCAGCCGGGAGCCGGGCAGCCCCAGCACCGGCAGCGAGGCGTCCACGAGCAGCACACCCTCGACCACGGCCGCCGCCTGCTCCTCGTCGCGCACCACCCGGTTGTAGAGCGCGCCGTGCGGCTTGACGTAGGACACGCGCGCGCCGGCCGCCCGGGCGAACACCTCCAAGGCACCGATCTGGTAGGCCACTTCGGCCGCCAGTTCGGCGGGCGGCACCTCCATCGAGCGCCGCCCGAACCCGGCCAGGTCCCGGTAGGAGACCTGGGCGCCGATCCGCACCCCGCGCTCGGCCGCCAGCTCGCACACCTGCCGCATGGTGACCGCGTCCCCCGCGTGGAAGCCGCAGGCCACGTTGGCGCTGGTGACGACCGACAGCAGCCGTTCGTCGTCGGTCAGCCGCCAGCGGCCGAAGCCCTCGCCGAGGTCGGCGTTCAGGTCGATCGAGGTCATGGATCGCTTCGCGTTTCTCCTCAGGCCACGCGGTACTGCTCGTCGCGGGCGTCGGTCAGGAACATCTGCCCCGGTGCGTGCGTGAGCGCGAACGGCGGCCGGGAGGCCATCACCGCCGCCTGCGGGGTCACCCCGCACGCCCAGAACACCGGGATGTCGTCCGGTTCGGCCGTCACCGGGTCGCCGAAGTCGGGCCGTGCGAGGTCGGCGATCCCCAGCCCCGCCGGGTCGCCGCAGTGCACGGGGGCGCCGTGCACCGCCGGGAGCAGGCTGCTCTCCCGGATGGCCGCCGAGAGGTGCTCGGGCGGCACCGGCCGCATCGACACCACCATGGGGCCCCGCAGCCGTCCCGCGGGCCGGCACTGACGGCTCGTCACGTACATCGGCACGTTGCGGCCCTGCTCGACGTGGCGGATCGGCACCCCCGCCGAGGCCAGCGCCCACTCGAAGGTGAAGCTGCAGCCGATCAGGAACGTCACCAGGTCCGCGCGCCAGTGACCGCGCACGTCGGTGGGCTCCTCGACCAACTCGCCGTCGCGCCACACCCGGTAGCGCGGCAGGTCCGTGCGCAGGTCGGCGCCGGCGGCCAGGGGAGTAGTGAAGGAACCGGCGTCGGTGACGTCCAGCACCGGACAGGGCTTGGGGTTGCGCTGGCAGAACAGCAGCATGTCGTACGCCCAGTCGGCAGGGACCGAGATCATGTTGACCTGGGTGTGGCCCGCCGCCACACCGGCCGTGGGGCCCGTGAGCCCCTCCCTGAAGCGCCGCCGGGCCGCACGCGGGGTCCACGCGCGCGCGTGCTCGTCGACGAGGGCGACGGGACGGTCCTGGGCCACGTCCGGCAGCCGGGCGGCGGAACCGGTGACGGTAGTGCCGGTGCCGATGACGGGGGTGGTGCCGGTGACGTCGATGGTGGTGCCGGTGACGGCCGTGGCGCCCGGAGGCGTGGCCGTGATGTCCCTGCCGCTCATGCGAGTTCCTTCCCGCGCGTCTCCGGCAGCCCCAGCAGCGCCAGGGAGCGCGCCGCCCACTCCCCAGCTGTCCGCCAGGAAGCCCACCAGGGTGGGGAAGACGGCGCCCACGGCGCGCCCGGTGTTGTACGTGAAGCCCTGGCCGGTGCCGCGCACCGCCGTCGGGTAGAGCTCGCTCAGGTAGGAGCCGAAGCCGCTGAAGATGGCCGACATGCAGAACCCGAGCGGGAAACCCAGCACCAGCAGCAGGGTGTTGGCGCCGCTCGGGATGTTCGCGTAGGCCACGACGCACACCGCCGACAGCAGCGCGAACAGCCAGATGTTGCGGCGCCGGCCGAGCCGGTCGGTGAGGTAGCCGCCGGTCAGGTAGCCGGCGAAGGCGCCCGAGATGAGGAACGTCAGGTAGGAGCCCGTACCGACCACCGACAGGCCCCGCTCCGACTTCAGGTACGTCGGCACCCAGGTCGCCAGCGTGTAGTAGCCGCCCTGGACACCGGTGGAGAGCAGTCCCGCGAACACGGTGGTGCGCAGCAGGCCCGGCGAAGTGGCCGTGCCCGGCTTGAAGATGGCCGCGAAGGAGCCGCGCTCGGTGCTGCGCTCCCTGGCCGCCGTGGCCTCGGGCGCGTCGTGCACGCGGCGCCGCAGCCACAGCACCAGCAGCGCGGGCAGGGCGCCGGTCCAGAACATCACGCGCCAGGCCAGGTCGTCGCCGGCCACGGAGAACACCACCGTGTAGACGACCGCGGCCAGCGCCCAGCCGACCGCCCAGGAGCTCTGGACCGCGCCGAGCGTACGCCCCCGGTGCCGGGCGCTCGCGTACTCGGCGACCAGGATCGCGCCGACCGCCCACTCGCCGCCGAACCCGAGGCCCTGGAGGGCGCGGAACACCAGCAGCGTCTCGTAGGTGGGCGCGAAGCCGCAGGCCACCGTGAACACCGCGTACGTCGTCACCGTGATGATCAGTGCCCTGACCCGGCCGACCCGGTCCGCCACCACGCCGGCGACGGCGCCGCCCACGGCGGAGACGACCAGCGTGACGGTGGTGAGCAGGCCCGTCTGACCGCTGTCCAGGCCGAAGTACGCCGCGAGCGCGACCATGCTCAGCGGGAGCGTGAAGTAGTCGTACGAGTCCAGGGCATAGCCGCCGAACGCGCCCGCGAAGGCCCGGCGGCCGCGCGGGTCCAGGGCCCGCAGCCAGCCGAACGCGCCGTCCCCGGCGGTGCGTTCGCCGTCGCCGCCGGTTCGCCCGGTCTTGGGGTTCAGGGCCTGAGGTGGAGGGGTCGTGCTCATGGGCACCTCGCAGTTGAGGGGTGGAGAGTGCTGGAACAGAGCCGTGCGGTGTCCAACAAGGTAGAGGATCGTTGAACGATCCTTCAATACCTCTGTTGTCTCGTTCCCGTGTCTGCGGTTGAATTCCGGGCATGGCAGAGCAACTGACGCCACTGGCCGACGACCGCGCCCTGCTGGGCCGCACCAGCACCGCCGAGCGCGTCTCGGACATCCTCAGAAGCCGTATCGCCGAGGGCTACTTCCCGCCCGGCACCCGGCTGTCGGAGGACGGCATCGGCGGGGCGCTCGGCGTGTCCCGCAACACCCTGCGCGAGGCGTTCCGGCTGCTCACGCACGAGCGGCTGCTCGTCCACGAGTTGAACCGGGGCGTCTTCGTGCGCGTGCTCGCCGTCGAGGACGTCGAGGACATCTACCGCACCCGCCGCCTCGTCGAGTGCGCCGTCGTGCGCGGCCTCGGCGAGCCGCCGTACGCGCTCGACGGACTCGCCGAGGCCGTCTCCGAGGGCCGGCGTGCGGCCCGCGAGACCGACTGGAAAGGGCTGGGCACCGCCAACATCCACTTCCACCGGGAGCTGGTCGCGCTCGCCGGCAGCGAACGCACCGACGAACTGATGCGCAGCGTCTTCGCCGAACTGCGCCTCGCCTTCCACGTCGTGGACGACCCCCGGCGCCTGCACGAGCCCTACCTCGCCCGCAACCAGCAGATCCTCCAGGCCCTCCAGTCCGGCGACCGCGACGGCGCGGAGAAGCTCCTCGCGGTCTACCTCGACGACTCGCTGGAGCGGATCGTGGACGTGTACCGGCGCAGGGTGGGCCAGGACGGCTGACCCGCCTGCCGCCGGGGGCGGGCGATGCGGTGGCACGCGGTGCGGGCAGGACCGCGGGCCGGTGACCGCGCGCGGCGCCGGGGCGTCTGCGCCGTTTGGGCCGTTGTCAGACCGAGGACCTAGTCTGTGCACCGTGACTTCGCCTGCATCGACGGACAGCGTTCCGGCCCAGCTCAGCGCGGGGCCGCGCCCCGCACCGGGCCCGGCCGCCGACGAGGGGCTGGCGCGCCGGCTGCGCGCGCTCGCCTGCACCGCGCCGCTGCACGACCTGGACACGCGCAAGGCGAACCTGGCGGGCGAGTACTCGGTGTACGGCATGGCGGAGGTCGCCCTGGCCGCCATCGACCTCGTCACCCTCAACATGGACTTCGACACCGGCGCCGACCACGACCAGATCGTCGCCCGGCTCATCCCGCGCGTGGCCGCGCAGGCCCCGGCGCGCCCGGTCGCCGAGCACGAGCGGGTGGCCCGCTGGGTCCTGGAGAACCTGATCAACGTGGGCAGCGTCGACCGCGGCTTCCGCGCGGTGTACGGCACGTTCGCGCCCGACGGCACCTACGTCCGCCGGGACTACGACTTCAAGCTGATCGAGGAGGTCCCCGGACCCGGCGGCAGCGTCTACCTGAGGACCACGGACGAAGCCGTCAACGTCCTGGTGGGCGCCCTCGACACCGACGTCACCAGCGCCCAGATCGCCGCCGAGGTCAAGCTCGAGGTCCTCATCAGCCGCGGGCGCCTCGCCGACGCCCAGCTCGCCGCCGAGCAGGCCCGCTACCGCACCGTGCAGTACTCCGAGACCCTGCGCAGGGCCCTGGAGGCGACCCGGCGCAACGTCCGCGCGGTCGACTGGCTCAACACCGTGCCGGACATGATCGCGGAGGCCCTCGACCACGTAGCCGACCGCTACCGCCACGAGAACGCCATCCTGACCAACATCCGCAAGGCCCGCGACGAGACCGAGGAGCCCGAGCACAAGCGGCGCGCCGCCGAGCTCGTCGACATCGTCAAGGACTGCATCCGCAGACATACCCAGCTCCAGTCCCGGCTGCTGGAGGCCGGCCCGCTCTTCCGCGCCGAGCAGGACCGCCAGGCCTTCGCCACGCCCCGCACCACCTCGGGCACGGACCTGTACGGCCACCTGCTCGCGCCCGCGCTCCCGCTGCCGCTGGAGCAGGCCCTCAAGGTCACCGACGCGTTCTTCGCGCGGGGCACGGGCCTGCGCACCCCGGTCTCCGTCCGGGTCGGCGATCTCGTCGACATACTGCTGACGCCGCCCGTGGAGCGGGAGCACCTGGGCGCGGAGATGCCCGAGCCCGACCTGATCGCCACACCCGACGACAGCAGGTTCAGCGAGGAGCAACTGGCCGCCGCGACCGAGCTGCTGGACCTGCCGTCCGACGCGCCCCGGCGGCTGTCCGGGCTCCTCGCCGAGGCCCGCCGCAAGGACGCCGACCTGCCCTACCTGGTCGCGCTGCTGGCCGTCCACGCGGCCAGCCCGCCGGTCGGCACCGCCTACCGGCAGGGCGAGCAGAAGCTGCTGTTCGCCGTGGACGACGGGACCGAGCTGGACGACCCCGAGTTCGGCGGGGCCGACCTCATCGTCGGCACCGCGCTGCTGGACGCGGCCGGAATGGCCGCCGACCGGACGGAGGCGGCGTGAACCCGCACGACCGCACCAGCGAGCGGCATCAGGCAAGCGAGCACCACCGCACCAAGGAGCACCGACCGTGACCGAGCACGTCGACCGGAGCGAGCCGGAAGCCGGCGGCGCGCCCGCGACGGCCGCCCTCACCCCCGCCGACGCCGCCGACGCTGCGCGCCTCGTCGCCTTCGGCCTTCAGCCCAAGCTCCAGCCCGCGCGGGACCAGGAGTACGCCGAACTGCTTCGCCGCCACCGCGAGGACCCCGCGTTCGCGCGGCTCGCGGACGCGGTGGCCGCCGGGCTCGGCCTGGTCGTACTGGAGGTGTCACCCCGCGCGGGGATGGCGGTGACCGCCGCCGAGGACTCGGTGTTCGCCGTCCGCATGGGCGACTACGCACGCCGTACGGCCGCCGACTCCGGCGACCGTTTCCTGCACGGACTGGCCCACCTCGCCGTCGCCGCGCTGGCCTTCCCGCGGCCCGAGGACCTCGCCGACGACGGCTACATCGGGCGCGTCACGGTCAACGGCGTCGACGCCTTCGTCCGCCAGGCCTGCCGCCGCCTGGAGGAGCGGGCCGAGGAGGCCGGCGAGAACACCGACCCGGCCACCGACGCACCCGGACTGGAAGCTGCCTGGCGCGTCTGGGCCCGGCGCAGCGCCACCGGCGCCACCAAGGACGCCCGCCGGCCCGCCGCCTCCACGACGGGCATCGTGGCCAAGGCCCTGGCGTTCCTCACCGACTCGGGGTTCCTCCAGCGCACCGGCGACGAGAGCGGGGGCACCTACCGCACCACGGCCCGCTACCAGCTCCAGGTGCGCGACATGGCGGCCGGCGCGGCCATGACCGAACTCCTCGAACTGGGCGTCGTCCCCGTGACCGACGGCACCGCGAGCCTGCTTCCCGCCGAGGACACCGAGGACCTGGAACTGGTGGCCGACGCCGGCCTGCCCTTCCACCCGCCCTCCCCGTCCTGAGCCCCCTGAACCGCACGAAGCAGCACCAAGAAGCACCAAGAAGACTGACGAGAGTCCGCCATGTACGAGCTGTCCCGGGTCCGCCTCTACTCCATCGGTCCGGCCGGTGCGCGCTACGCCGACACCGTGCTGGACCTGCGGGGCGTGGGCGAGCCGGTGCCCGACCCCGCGCCCACCCAGGCGGAGTTCTTCGAGGAGGAGCCGGTCGGCCCGCCGCGCCGGCCCGCACCCGCGGGCGTGCTCTTCCTGGAGAACGGCGGCGGCAAGTCGGTCCTGCTCAAGCTGATCTTCTCGGTGATGCTGCCCGGCCACCGCAACACCCTCGGCGGCGCCAGCTCCGGCGTGCTGCGCAAGTTCCTGCTCGCCGACGACTGCGGCCATGTGGCCCTGGAGTGGCAGCACGTGCAGACCGGCGAGTGCGTGGTCGTCGGCAAGGTCAGCGAGTGGCGCGGCCGCCAGGTCTCCAGCGACCCGCGCAAGTTCGCCGAGGCCTGGTACTCCTTCCGGCCCGGCCCCGGACTCACCCTCGACAACCTGCCCGTCGCCGAGGCCACCTCCGTACGACCGCCCGCAGAGGGCCAGTCGGGCGCGCAGGGACGCCGCCGCACCATGAAGGGCTTCCGGGACGCGCTCACCGAGGCGGGCAGGGCCTACCCGCACCTGGAAGTGCACTGGGAGGAGATCCACGACCGCTGGATCGAGCACCTGGGCGACCTCGGTCTCGACCCCGAACTCTTCCGCTACCAGCGGGAGATGAACGCCGACGAGGGCGAGGCGGCCGGACTGTTCGCGGTGAAGAAGGACTCCGACTTCACCGACCTGCTGCTGCGCGCCGTCACCGACACCCGCGACACCGACGGCCTCGCCGACCTGGTCAGCGGCTTCGGCAACAAGCTCGGCCGGCGCGCCGAGCTCATCGCCGAACGCGACTTCACCGCGGGCTCCGTCGACCTGCTCGGCCGCATCGTCGAGGCCGCGGCCACCCGCACGCGCGCGCGTGACATCCACGCCGGCGCAGAGCGCCGCACCCGCACCCTGGCCCGCAGGCTGTCGGCGCGCTCCGTCCAGGAGCGCGGGCGCGCGGCCGAACTCGCCCAGCGCGTCACGGCCGCCGCCCACGCCGTCACCCACTCAGAGGGCGCCCGCGAGCGCAGCGCCCTGATCGCCGCCGAACTCGCCTACCGGCACGCCTCCCTGGCACTGGCCGCCGCCGAGAAGTCCGCCGCCGCGCAGAAGCGCGAACTCGCCGACGCGCGCACCCTGCACTCCGCGTGGCAGGCCGCCGAGGCCGTACTGCGCCACCGCGCCGCCGCCGACCGCGCGGCCCGCGTCTCCGCCGCCATCCAGGAGGCCGAGCGCGACGCGGCCCCGGCGCTCGCCGCCCGCGCCAAGGCCGCCCTGGACCTCGTACGGGCCCTGCACGCCGCCGCGGACGGCGCCGAGGCCCTCGCCAACCAGGAGGAGGAGCGGTCCGCGCGGCTCCAGGAGGCCGGCGAGGCCGCCTACCGGGACCAGACCGCCGCCGCCACCGAGGCGCAGCGCGCCCGCAGCGAGGCGGGGCACCTGCGCCAGCGCCTCACCGAGGTCGAGCAGGAGACCGCCGAGGCGGTGCGCGCGGGCTGGCTGGACGACAGCGCCCCCGACGCCGACCCCGCACGCGCGGCCCTGGCCGCGAGCGACGCCGAGAAGACGGCCGTCGCCGCCTGGGACCAGGCCCGCGAGGCGTCCCGCCGGGCCACCGAGCACGCGCGCGAGGCCGCTTCGGCCGAGTCCCGCGCGGAACTGACGGCCGCCCGCGCCGCCGACGCCGCGAACGCGGCCGAGCGCGCCGTGGAGGCCGAGCGGCGCCTCGCCGAGTCCCTGGCGGCCGAGGACCGGCTCGCGGAACTGCTCGGCCTGCCGGGCCGCGCCCTGCCCGGGCGACCCGGAGTCCCGGGCCCGCGGACCGAATCCGCCCCAGCGGCGGGCACGCCCGGCACCCCTGACAGCGGCAGGACGTCCGTCGAGGCCCACGGGGACGGCCACACCGACGACGGGAGCCCCGCGTCGCGCGGCCGCGCGGAAGGCGGGCCCGGGGCCGACTCCGTGTCCGGCCCCGCGCGGCACGGCGAGGCGAGCGAGGGCGGCCCGGACGGCACTCCGGCGGACGGCTCGCGCGCGCCCGCGCAGGGAGCCTTCGGCCCCGAGGACCTGGACCGGTTCGCCGACGAGCTGCGCGAGCTCCTCGACGAGGCCGTCTCCGGCGCCGAGCGCCACCTGTTCGAGCTGCGCACGGCCGCCGCCGACGACGCCCGGATCCTCGGCGCGCTCGGCGACGGCGGGTTGCTTCCGCCCGGTCCCGATGTGCTGGCCACCGTGGAGTTCCTCGGCGAGCACGGCATCCCCGCGCTGCCCGGCTGGCGCTACCTCGCCCAGGCCGTCGACCCCGCCGACCACGCGCGCGTGCTGGCCGCCCGGCCCGAACTGGTCGACGGCGTGATCATCACTGACCCGGACACCCACGCCCGCGCGCGCGAGGCCCTCGCCGACGCGGCCCTGCTGCCCCGCTCCGCGGTCGCCGTCGGCACCGCCGCCGCGCTGCTCGCACCCACCCCGGCCGCCGGCACCGCCGACGGCGCCGTCTTCCTCGTACCGCCGAACCCCGCCATGCACGACGAGCACGCCGCCGACGAGGAGCGGCAGGCGCTGCGCGCGCGGGCCACCGAGCGGGACGAGGAGATCCGGCGGCTCGCCGCCCGGCTCGGCAAGGACCGGGAGCTGGCGGCCCGCCTCGCCTCGTGGCGCACCGGCTGTCCCGCCGGACGCCTGACCGAACTGGCCGGGGCCGCCCGGGACGCCCGCGCCTTCGCCGAGGAGTGCGAGGCCGAGCTGGCCGAGGCCCGCACCGTGCGGGCGGAGGCCGACGAGGCCGCCGCGGAGGCCGCCCGGGTGCGCGACGAGCGCCAGGAGGCCGCACAGCGCGCCCGCCGCGCCGCGGACGCCCTCGCCGGGCTCGCCTTCCGGCTGCGCGAGCGCGCCGGCTGGCAGGCCAGACTGCGCGAACTCGCCGACGAGGCCGCCGAGTCGGAGGCCCGCGCCCAGGCCTGCCTCGACCGCGCACGCGCCGCCGACGAGGACCGGCGCGCAGCCCAGCGCGCCGCCGACGACGCCCGCCGCACCGCCCGCGCCCTGCGCGCCGAGCGCTCCGAGATCGCCGGCGCGCCCGACGACATGCCGGAGGCCGGCGAGGACGCCCCCAAGACGTCCCTGCCCGCCCTCCGCGAGGCCTACCGGGCGGCCTCCCAGCTCTACGAGAAGGTCGGCGTCGGCGCCGACCTGCGCGCCGAACAGGCCCGCGCCGAGAGCGACGAAAGCGCGGCCCGCGCCGAACTCGACCGGCTCAGCAACAAGGTCCGCACCCGCGCCGAGCAGCTCCTGCAGTCCCCGGACGGCTCCGACGGCCCCTCCCGGCAGGCCGCCGCCGCCCGAGCGGAGGAGCTGGTGCAGCTCCTGGAGACCCGTATGTCGTCCGCCAGCGAGCAACTCGGGCGGCTGCGCGGCGAGGCCGAACGCCACGCGCCGCAGGACGGCGAGGCGCACACCGAGCTCCCCGGGGAACTGGTCCCGCGCGACGCAGAGCACGCCCAGGCCCTGCTGCGCACCGCCACCGCCGAACTCGCCTCCCGCACCGAGGCGCTCGCCCAGGCCCGCGAGGCGCACGCGAACCTGCTGGAGTCCCACCGCGCCGCCGAGGACGCCGCAGGCGGCTTCGAGGAGATCGCGGCCATGCTCCGCGACCTGCTGCGCGAGCACACGAGCGAGGAGGAACAGGACGAGCCGGAGCCCTACCCGGGCAGCCCCGAGGAGGCCCGGCAGTCGGCCGCCGAGTCCCGCCGCTCGCTGCGCGGCTGCGCCGCCGACCTGTCCGCGGCCGAGGCCGCCGTGCGCGAGGCGAGCGACGTCCTCGTACGGCACGCCAACTCCACCCGCTACGAGCAGGTCCGCACCCCCGCACGGCAGCAGATCCGCGAACTGCCCGCCGCCGCCCTGCCCGAGCACGCCCAGAAGTGGGCCGACGCCTTCGCGCCCCGGCTGCGGGTCCTCACCGACGAGCTGGAGCAGCTGGAGCGCAACCGCGACTCGATCGTGGACCGGCTGCGCGGCCTGGTCGAGTCGGCGCTCGCCACGCTCAGGTCCGCGCAGCGCCTGTCCCGGCTGCCGGAGGGCCTCGGGGAGTGGTCGGGGCAGGAGTTCCTGCGCATCCGCTTCGAGGAGCCCGACCAGGCCACGCTCACCGAGCGGCTGGGAGAGGTCATCGACGAGGCGACCCGGGCCGCCGTGCGGAAGAACTCCGACCTGCGCCGCGACGGCATGTCCCTGCTGCTGCGCGGAGTGGCCGCCGCCCTCCAGCCCAAGGGCGTCGCCGTGGAGATCCTCAAGCCCGACGCCGTGCTGCGCGCCGAACGCGTCCCCGTGGGGCAGATGGGCGACGTGTTCTCCGGCGGCCAGCTGCTCACCGCGGCCATCGCCCTGTACTGCACGATGGCGGCCCTCCGGTCGAACGACCGCGGCCGCGACCGGCACCGTCACGCCGGCACGCTCTTCCTGGACAACCCCATCGGCCGCGCCAACGCCACGTATCTGCTGGAGCTCCAGCGGGCCGTGTCCGACGCGCTCGGCGTCCAGCTCCTCTACACCACCGGCCTGTTCGACACCACCGCGCTCGCGGAGTTCCCCCTGGTCATCCGCCTGCGCAACGACGCCGACCTCAGGGCGGGACTGAAGTACATCAGCGTGGAGGAGCACCTCAGGCCGGGTCTGCCCCAGCAGGCCGCGGATGGGGAGGCCGTGCGCAGCGAGATCACGGCCACCCGGATGTTCAGACGGCCGGCGTGAGGCGCACGGGAAGGCCGCGGGAACCGCGCCGGGCCCCGTCGGCAGGGCTGCGTCAGAAGCCGTAGCCCATGCGGCGGGACAGCTCGGCGCCGGCCGCCACGGTCCGCTTCGCGAGCGCGGGCAACCGGTCGGCGCCCCGCCGGTACACCGGACCCGACACGCTGATCGCGGCGATGACCTGGCCGTCGTGCGCCCGCACCGGCGCGGCCACGGCCGCGAGCCCCAGTTCCAGCTCCTCGACGGTCACTCCGTAACCCTGCTCGATCACGGCCTCCAGCTCGGCACGCAGCGCGGACGCGCCGGTGATCGTGCGCTCGGTGAAGCGGGCCAGGGGACGGGCCAGCAGGCCTTCGCGCAGGGCCGGCGGCAGGTGCGCGAGCAGCACCTTCCCGCTGGACGTGGCGTGCAGCGGGGTGCGTCTGCCCAGCCAGTTCTGCGCGGTCACCGCCGCGGTGCCGCGCGCCTGCATGACGTTGACCGCCGCGTCCTCGTCCAGGACGGCGAGGTTCACCGTCTCGCCGAGCTCGTCGGCGAGTTCGCGGCAGACGGGCACGCCTTCCTGCGAAATCTCCAGCCGCACCGCGGCCGCCCCGGCCAGCCGCAGTATGCCTGCCCCCAGGCAGTACTTGCCGCGGTCCTTGGCCTGGGCCACCAGCCCCCGGTTCTCCAGCACGCCGAGCAACCGGAACGCGGTGGACTTGTGGACGCCCAGCTCCTCGGCGATCTCGGTGACGCCCGCCTCGCCGTGCCGGGCGAGGATCTCCAGCACGCTCACGGCGCGGTCCACCGACTGCACCGCACCGGCCGCGCCGACCCTGCCCCGGGCCGTCGCCGAGTCCGGCGCGGACTCCTCACCGCGGCCGGGGTTCTTGTGCGTGCGGGTCATGATTCAGCTCACCTGTTGCGCAGGACGCGCCTGCATGCGCGTTCCGAAACACCCAGGCTACCGAAGCCGCCCACCGACCCCAGCGCCCACACGCCCCCGACGCCACGAGGGAGACGCACCCCGCACTACGGGTGCGACAGCTGCCCCGCACTCCCGTGCCGGCGTATCCGCTCCTGCCTCCCCTCGGCCGCCCGCTCCTCCCGCCGGGTCCGGCGACGCTCGCGCCGTAGGGCCCGGGCGGTGCTGCTCGGGACCGACACCACGCCGTTGCGCTGGTTCCACGTCTGCCTGGTGACCCAGACGTCGAGAGCTCCCCAGGTGGCCACCACGGTGCTGACCACGCTGCTCAGGACCATCGGGAAGGCCAGCCACGACCCCGCCATGGTGCACAGGAACGCCACCACGGCCTGTATCAGCGTCACCGCGATGATCAGCACCGCGCGCACCGCCGCATCGCGCACCGGATCCGGCAGCCTCCGCCGCCGCGCGGGCTCCTCCACCCACAACGGCCTGTATCCGGACTGCCCGGCAGCCTCACCTGCGTCCGAACGCCCCGCAAGCTCACGCGTCCCGTACCGCTCCGCCGTGCTCATCACGTCTCACTCCCCACGCCGGCAGACCTCACTCCGGTCCCCGAAGAACCCACTCCCCAGTTGGGCTGCCCGGCTTGCGCTGTTTTACGCCGCCCAGGTGCGAGACGTGGCTCGAGTGCCCCATTCCGCCCCATGTCCCATGGAGAAGGACGAACAAGACGCGCCGAAGATTCCCGGGCAGCGAAAAATATCGGCCAACCGGCCACGGTCACCTACCCGTTCCGCCTGCTCACAGTCACCGCTTTCCTGGGCCGTCATCTCCCGCAATGCCCGGACAACTCGCCATCTCTCGTCGTGGACACGCAAGTTCGGCCATGGGACGGCACTTCGAGTTAACTGTGTGTCGGTAGTAGGCTCGCGCCGTTTGTTGACGCACATGTGTACCCCCTTCCGGTGGGGGTCGAGCTGGGGGAGGCCATGCGCTTTCGCGGGAAGTCCATCCGCCGGAAGATCGTGGCGCTGCTTCTCGTGCCGCTGCTGTCACTGACGGCGATCTGGGCGTTCGCCACCGTGATCACGGGACGCCAGGCGACTCAGTTGTTCAACGCGTCGGCCGTGGTGGAGAAGGTCTCCTATCCGACCGAGGACGCCGTGCGCGCGCTGCAGCAGGAGCGCCGCCAGAGCCTCGTCTATCTCGCCGACCCGCGCGCCTCCGACCAGCTCGCCGCGCTGCGGCGCAGCCGGACCGCCACCGACGAGGCCGTCGCCAAGGTCCGCGGCAACGCCCGCAACGCCGACGTCCGCGACGCGATGGACGAGGACAGCCGCGGACGGCTCACCGCCGTGCTCGACGCCTTCGACGGCATCGGGTCCCTGCGCCGCAGCGTCGAGGACGGCATCGCCGGCCGCATGCAGGTACTGGGCCTCTACAACCACCTCGTCGACCCCTGTTACGCCCTGCTCGCCGACCTCCACGTCTTCGACGACGTCGAGCTCGACGAGCAGTACCGCGCCCTGGTCAACCTCGCCCGGGCGCGTGAACTCCTCTCCCGCGAGGACGCGTTGCTGGGATCCTCGCTGGTCGTCGGCAGGCTCACCCGTGAGGAGAGCCGTGACGTCTCCGACCTCGTGGCGCAGCGGTCCCTGATGTACGGCATCAGCCTGCCGTACCTTCCCGGCGACGAGCGCGGCCACTACGAACGCTTCTGGCAGAACGCCTCCACCGCCCCGCTGCGCGCTGCCGAGCAGGCCGCGGCGTCCACCCGGACCGGCACACCCCGCGACGTGACCGCGAAGAGCTGGGACACCGCGGCCGCGGGCGTCCTCGACAACCTCGCCACCCTCGACGACCAGGCCAACGACCGCTATCAGGACCGCGTCCGGCCCGTCGCCATGGACGTCATCCTCCAGGCGGCCGTCGCGGGCGTCCTCGGCCTGATCGCCGTGCTGTTCTCCCTCTTCCTGTCCGTGCGCATCGGCCGCGGCCTCGTCCGCGACCTGAGGAAGCTGCGCCTGGAGGCCCACGAGGCGTCCGGAGTCCGGCTTCCCAGCGTGATGCGCCGCCTGTCCGCCGGCGAGCAGGTCGACGTGGAGACCGAAGTGCCGCGCCTGGAATACGACAAGAACGAGATGGGCGAGGTCGGCCAGGCCCTCAACACCCTTCAGCGCGCCGCCGTCGAGGCCGCCGTCAAACAGGCCGAACTCCGCGCCGGGGTCTCCGAGGTCTTCGTCAACCTCGCCCGCCGCAGCCAGGTCCTGCTGCACAAGCAGCTCACCCTCCTCGACGCCATGGAGCGCCGGACCGAGGACACCGAGGAACTCGCCGACCTCTTCCGCCTCGATCACCTCACCACCCGTATGCGCCGGCACGCCGAGGGCCTGGTGATCCTCTCCGGCGCCGCGCCGTCCCGGCAGTGGCGCAGGCCCGTGCAGCTGATGGACGTCGTGCGCGCCGCCGTCGCCGAGGTCGAGGACTACGAGCGCATCGAGGTCCGCCGGCTGCCCAGGGTCGCCGTCACCGGGCCGGCCGTCGCCGACCTCACCCATCTCGTGGCCGAACTCCTGGAGAACGCCACGGTGTTCTCGCCCCCGCACACCGCCGTGCAGGTCCTCGGTGAGCGCGTCGCCAACGGCTTCACCCTGGAGATCCACGACCGGGGTCTCGGCATGGCCGCCGAGGCGCTGCTGGACGCCAACCTCCGGCTCGCGGAGACCCCGGAGTTCGAACTCTCCGACACCGACCGGCTCGGACTGTTCGTCATCAGCCGGCTCGCCCAGCGGCAGAACGTCCGCGTCTCCCTCCAGCCCTCGCCCTACGGCGGCATCACCGCCGTGGTGTTCATCCCCGACGCGCTGCTGACCGACGACGTGCCCGACACCAACGGGGTCGGCTTCCGTCTGGACCGCGAGCGCCCGGCGAAGGCCGCCGAGCGGGCGGAGAGCCGCAGGTCCGCTCTCACCGCAACCCCCGTCCCGCTGCCGGGACTGCCGGCCTCCCTCCTGGACGGCCCGGTGGAACTGGAGGCGCCGGTCGACCTGGACGCCATCGAGAACTTCCCGGGAGCCCTGGGGGAGGAGGACAGCGAGCGCGGCGGCCTGTTCCGTCCACGCCGGCTGCCCGACGACTCCCAGCCGCAGCCGGACGAGGCGACGACCCACCACCTGGCCGAGCACCGTCCGGGCGCGGGCCTGCTCGGCGCGGCGGACCGCGCGACCGGGGAAGCCGGGGACGAGGAACCGGACCTGCCGCTCTCCCTGCCCCGGCGCCGGACACCGAAGCTGGTCAGCTCCCACGGACGCCCGGTCGCCGAGCACCGCTCCCGTCGCGGCGCAGGGGACGGTAAAGCCTCCGCGAAGGCGGACGAAGCGGGGCCCGCGGTGCCGCTGCCGGCCCGCCGTCGCGGCGAGACGCCTCTCGGCCGGCCCTCGGCCGAGCGCGCCGGGCGCGGCGGACCCGTGTCCCCGGCGGCGGGCGAAGGACCGCAGCAGCCCCCGGCCCTCCCGCAGCGCACCCGCCGCGCCGCCCTGGCGGCCGGCGACCCGGCGTCCACGGACCGAACCTCCGGCGCCGCGGCACCCATGGACCGAGCCCCCGGCAACCGTGCACCCACGGACGGGGCTCCCGGGGACCGGGCAGACGCCGGCCGGATGCCCGGCACCCCGGCAGGGCTGGACCGGATCCCCGGCAACCGGGCCACCGCGCCCGGCGGCCCCGGGGCGGGCGCGGGACCGCTGCCCCGTCGCGTCCGGCAGGCGAACCTGGCCCCGCAACTGAAACAGGCTCCCCAGCGGCGCACCGAGGACCGCGCCGAGGCCGTCGAACGCGACGCCGACGAGGTCCGCAGCCGCATGGCCTCGCTCCAGCGCGGCTGGCAGCGCGGCCGTGAGGAGAACGCCGAGGGCGACCACGCCCCGGACGGCAGCACAGCACAAGGAACGACTAAGGGGGACGGTCGATGACCGCACCGAAGGCCACCGGTCACGCCGCGACCGACAAGGCCCAGCTGAACTGGCTCCTCGACGATCTCGTGGACCGGGTCGCCAGCATCCGCAAGGCCATCGTGCTCTCCGGTGACGGACTGCCGACCGGGGTGTCGAAGGACCTGACCCGGGAGGACAGCGAGCACCTGGCCGCCGTGGCCTCCGGCTTCCACAGCCTGGCCAAGGGCGTGGGCCGGCACTTCGAGGCAGGCAGCGTCCGGCAGACGGTCGTCGAACTCGACGAGGCGTTCCTTTTCGTCACCGCGGCCGGGGACGGCAGCTGCCTGGCCGTCCTGTCCGACGCCGACTCCGACGTGGGACAGGTCGCCTACGAGATGACGCTGCTGGTCAAGCGGGTCGGCGTGCATCTGGGGGCCGCTCCGCGCACCGATCTGCCCTCCGGCGGGTAGTGAGATGACATGAGCGCAGACGGTGAGGCACGAAGCCACTGGTTCGACGACGAGGCCGGACCGGTGGTCCGTCCGTACGCCATGACCCGGGGCCGCACCAGCCACGCGGGCCAGCACCGCCTCGACCTGATCGCGGTCGTCGTCACCGAGCCCCACGTCGACGATCCGGAGACCGACAACGCGCTGTCCCCCGAACACGTCGACATCGTCGAACTGTGCCGGCGGACCCCCCAGTCGGTCGCCGAGCTCGCCGCCGAACTCGACCTTCCCATCGGAGTGGTGCGCGTCCTCGTCGGCGACCTCGTGGACGAGGAGTACGTGCACGTCAACCGCCCGGTGCCACCGGCGGAACTGCCGGACGAGAGCATTCTGCGCGACGTGATCAACGGCCTGCGGGCGCTGTGAGCGGCGCGGATGCGGAGTGGTGAGATGGCCGGCTGGCAGTTCTGGGTCGACCGGGGCGGCACCTTCACGGACATCGTGGCCCGCCGCCCGGACGGCCGCCTGGTCACGCACAAACTGCTGTCCGACAATCCCGCGCGGTACGCGGACGCGGCCGTCGCGGGGGTCCGCGAGATCCTCGGCGGCTCCACCGAGCTCGTCGAGGCGGTCCGCATGGGCACCACGGTAGCCACCAACGCCCTGTTGGAGCGCAAGGGCGAGCGGACCCTCCTCGTCATCACCCGCGGCTTCCGCGACGCCCTGCGCATCGCCTACCAGAACCGCCCGCACATCTTCGCCCGCCGCATCGACCTGCCCGAACTGCTCCACGAACGCGTCGTCGAGGTCGACGAACGCATCGCCGCCGACGGCACCGTCCTGCGCGCCCCCGACCTGGACGCCCTCGCCGGCCCCCTCCAGCAGGCCTACGACGACGGGATCCGCGCCGTCGCCGTGGTCTGTCTGCACAGCCATCTGCACCCCGCGCACGAACGGGCCGTCGGGGAACTGGCCGCCCGCGTCGGCTTCCCGCAGATCTCGCTGTCCAGCGAGGTCAGCCCCTTGATGAAGCTGGTCCCGCGCGGGGACACGGCCGTCGTCGACGCCTACCTGTCGCCGGTGCTGGACCGCTACGTTCAGCACGTCGCCCGGGAACTGCAGGGCGTACGGCTGATGTTCATGCAGTCCAACGGCGGGCTGACGGAGGCCGGGCAGTTCCGCGGCAAGGACGCCGTGCTGTCCGGGCCCGCGGGCGGCATCGTCGGCATGGCCCGCATGTCCCAGCTGGCCGGCTTCGACCGGGTCATCGGCTTCGACATGGGCGGCACCTCCACCGACGTCTCCCACTTCGCGGGCGCGTACGAACGCGTCCTCACCACGCAGATCGCGGGCGTCCGGCTGCGGGCCCCGATGCTGGACATCCACACGGTGGCCGCGGGCGGCGGATCCCTGCTGCGCTTCGACGGCTCCCGCTACCGCGTCGGCCCCGACTCGGCGGGCGCCGAACCCGGCCCCGCGTGCTACCGCGGCGGCGGCCCGCTCGCCGTCACCGACGCCAACGTCATGCTCGGCCGCATCCAGGCCGACCACTTCCCGCACGTCTTCGGCCCCGGCGGCGACCAGCCCCTGGACGCCGCACTCGTCAAGGAGCGCTTCACCGCCCTCGCCCGCGAGATCCGCGACAGCACCGGCGACGACCGCACGCCCGAGCAGGTCGCCGAGGGCTACCTGCGCATCGCCGTCGAGAACATCGCCAACGCCGTGAAGCGGATCTCCGTGCAGAAGGGCCACGACGTCACCCGCTACGCCCTGACCACCTTCGGCGGAGCCGGCGGCCAGCACGCGTGCATGGTCGCCGACGCGCTCGGCATCCGGACCGTCCTCGTCCCGCCCATGGCGGGCGTCCTGTCCGCGCTCGGCATCGGCCTCGCCGACACCACGGCCATGCGCGAACAGTCCGTCGAGGCCCGACTGGAACCCGACGCCATGCCGGGCATCAGGAAGACCGCCGACGACCTCGAGGGCGCGGCCCGCGCGGAACTCCTCGCCGAGGACGTACCCGAGGAGCGCGTCCGGACCACCCGGCGCGCCCAGCTGCGCTACGACGGCACCGACACCACCCTCACCGTCGAGCTGACCGAACCCGGCACCATGAGCCGGGCGTTCGAAGAACGTCATCGCGCCACGTACTCCTTCACGCTCGACCGCCCGATCGTCGTCGAATCCCTTTCCGTGGAAGCCACCGGCGTCACCGAACCCCCCGATCTGTCCGCCCTCGCCCCGTACCGGCCCACCCGCGCGGGCCGCGCCGCCGCGCCGGAGACCGTCCCCCTGCACACCGCGGGCGCCTGGCACGACGTACCGCTCCACCGCCGGGAGGACCTTCCGCCCGGCACCACCCTCACCGGCCCCGCGATCGTCACCGAGGCCGGCTCGACGACCGTCGTCGACGACGGCTGGCGGGCCGCTGTCGCGGACGACGGGCATCTGATCCTGGAACGCGCGGCGGTTACGCAGAGTTCCGATCTCGGCACAGAAGTCGATCCGGTTCTGCTGGAGGTCTTCAACAACCTCTTCATGTCCATCGCCGAGCAGATGGGCGCCCGGCTGGAGTCCACCGCCCAGTCGGTCAACATCAAGGAACGCCTCGACTTCTCCTGCGCCCTGTTCGACCCGGACGGAAACCTGGTGGCCAACGCCCCCCACATCCCCGTCCACCTGGGCTCCATGGGTACCAGCGTCAAGGAGGTGATCCGGCGGCGCGGCGAGGGGATGCGCCCCGGGGACACCTACGCGGTCAACGACCCGTACCACGGCGGCACGCACCTGCCCGACGTCACCGTCATCACCCCCGTCTTCGGCGCCGACGGCACGCAGGGTGACCGCGTCCTCTTCCACGTGGCCTCCCGCGGCCACCACGCCGAGATCGGCGGCATCGCACCCGGCTCCATGCCGGCGAACAGCCGCACCATCGAGGAGGAGGGCGTCCTCTTCGACAACTGGCTGCTCGCCGAGAACGGACGGCTGCGCGAGGAGGAAACCCGCGGCCTGCTGACCGGGGCGCCCCACCCCTCCCGCAACCCGGACACCAACCTGGCCGACCTGCGCGCCCAGATCGCCGCCAACCACAAGGGCGTCGAGGAAGTCACCCGCATGATCGAGGACTTCGGCCTCGACGTCGTCCAGGCCTACATGCGGCACGTGCAGGACAACGCGGAGGAGGCCGTGCGCCGGGTCGTCGACGCCCTGGACGACGGCGAGTACGCCTACGAGACCGACTCGGGCGCCGTCATCAAGGTCGGCGTCCGCGTGGACCGCGCCGACCGCTCGGCCACCATCGACTTCACCGGCACCTCCGCCCAGCTGAGCACCAACTTCAACGCCCCGTCCGCCGTGGTCAACGCGGCCGTCCTGTACGTCTTCCGTACCCTGGTGGACGACGACGTCCCGCTCAACGACGGCTGTCTGCGGCCGCTCAGGATCGTCGTGCCGCGCGGTTCGATGCTCGCCCCGCAGCCGCCCGCCGCCGTCGTGGCGGGCAACGTGGAGACCTCCCAGGCGATCACCGGCGCCCTGTACGCGGCGCTCGGCGTGCAGGCGGAGGGCTCCGGCACCATGAACAACGTCACCTTCGGCAACGAGCGCCACCAGTACTACGAGACCATCGCGTCAGGTTCCGGCGCAGGCGACGGCTTCCCCGGTGCCAGCGTCGTGCAGACCCACATGACCAACTCCCGGCTCACCGACCCGGAAGTCCTGGAATGGCGGCTGCCGGTGCGGCTGGAGGAGTTCGCGATCAGGCACGGCACCGGCGGCGCCGGGCGCCGGCGGGGAGGCGACGGCGCGGTCCGCCGCATCCGCTTCCTGGAGCCCATGACCGTCTCCACGCTGTCCCAGCACCGCAGGGTCCCGCCGTACGGCATGGCGGGCGGCGAGCCCGGCGCGCTCGGCTCGGGCCGGGTGGAGCGCGCGGACGGCACCGTCGTCGAACTCGGCGGCAGCGACTCGGCGGACGTCGCCCCAGGTGACGTACTCGTCGTGGAAACCCCCGGCGGCGGAGGCTACGGGCCACCGCCGCCCGATCCCCATCGAGCAGGAGTAGAGACCGATGATCTTCGGGCGTTCTGAGCGAGGCAAGCCCCCGGTCGAGCCCGTCACGCTCAAGATCCTGGTGGCCGGCGGCTTCGGTGTGGGCAAGACGACCCTCGTCGGCGCCGTCAGCGAGATCAGGCCGCTGCGCACGGAGGAGCTGCTGACCGAGGCGGGCCGCCCGGTCGACGACCTCAGCGGTGTCGAGGGCAAGCACACCACCACCGTGGCCATGGACTTCGGCCGTATCACGCTGCGCGAGGACCTGGTGCTGTACCTCTTCGGGACACCCGGGCAGGAGCGGTTCTGGTTCATGTGGGACGAGCTGTCCGAGGGCGCGCTCGGCGCGGTCGTCCTGGCCGACACGCGGCGCCTGGAGGACTGCTTCGCCGCCGTGGACTACTTCGAGCGGCGCTCGATCCCCTTCGTCGTCGGCGTCAACTGCTTCGAGGGCGCCGCACGCTACCCGGAGCAGGACGTCCGCCAGGCCCTCGATCTGGACGACGGCGTGCCGTTGCTGCTGTGCGACGCCCGCGACCGCGAGTCGGTCAAGGAGATCCTCATCGGGGTCGTCCAGCACGCGATGGCCCGCGCGGCCGAACGCCGGCAGACCGTCGCCACCTGACCGGCCACCACCGTCCGGCCGCCACCAGGTGACCGGCCGCCGGCACCTGGCCGGCCGACGCGCCGGTACGGCCCGTACCCCCGCCGACCGGGGTACGGGCCGCGTCCCTCCCGCGGGCGGCTACTCGTCGCCGTCCTCCAGCCAGCCGAAGCTCTTCTCCACGGCCTTGCGCCAGTTGCGGTACTCACGGTCGCGGACCGAGGCCTCCATGGACGGAGTCCACTCCGCGTCCTTCTTCCAGTGCGACTTGAGCTCGTCGAGGTCGTTCCACACACCGGTGGCGAGACCGGCCGCGTAGGCGGCGCCCAGGCAGGTCGTCTCCGACACCTTGGGACGGATCACCGGCACGCCGAGCACGTCGGCCTGATGCTGCATGAGCAGGTTGTTCTTCGTCATGCCGCCGTCGACCTTCAGGCTCGTCAGCTGCACCCCGGAGTCCTGGTACATGGCGTCCACGACCTCGCGCGTCTGCCAGCTCGTCGCCTCCAGCACCGCCCGCGCGAGATGCGCCTTGGTGACGTACCGGGTCAGACCGGTGACGACACCGCGCGCGTCCGAGCGCCAGTAGGGCGCGAACAGGCCCGAGAACGCGGGCACGATGTAGGAGCCGCCGTTGTCCTGCACGCTCGCCGCCAGCGGCTCGATCTCGTCGGCGGTGCGGATGATGCCGAGCTGGTCGCGGAACCACTGCACCAGCGCGCCCGTGATGGCGATCGCGCCCTCCAGGCAGTACACCGGCGCCTCGTCGCCGATCTTGTAGCCCATGGTCGTGAGCAGCCCGCTCTTGGAGGGCACCGGGCGGTTGCCGGTGTTCAGCAGCAGGAAGCTGCCGGTGCCGTACGTGTTCTTGGCGTCGCCCACCTCGTAGCAGGCCTGCCCGAACACGGCCGCCTGCTGGTCGCCGAGCGCGGACGCCACCGGTACCCCGGCGAGCTGCCCCACGCCGGTCCCGTACACCTCCGAGGAGGACCTGATCTCGGGCAGCATCGCCTCGGGGACGTTCATCGCGGACAGGATGGACGGGTCCCACTGGAGGGTCTGGAGGTTCATCAGCATGGTGCGCCCGGCGTTGGTGACGTCGGTGACGTGCTTCCCGCCGTCGGTGCCGCCGGTGAGGTTCCAGATCAGCCACGAGTCGATCGTGCCGAAGGCGATCTCCCCGCGCTCGGCGCGGTCGCGCAGCCCCGGCACGTTGTCGAGCAGCCAGGCCGCCTTGGGGCCGGAGAAGTAGCTGGCGAGCGGCAGCCCCGTCTGCTCGCGGAAGCGGTCCTGCCCGTCGGAGCCGCCCAGCTCGTTGCAGAGCGACGCGGTACGCGTGTCCTGCCAGACGATCGCGTTGTGCACCGGCTTGCCCGTGGCCCGGTCCCACAGCACCGTCGTCTCGCGCTGGTTGGTGATGCCGAGCGCGCTGAGCTGGTCCGCGCGCAGCCCCGCCTTGGCGATCGCGCCCGCGACCACCGCCTGCACCTTCGACCAGATCTCGGTGGCGTCGTGCTCCACCCAGCCCGGCTTGGGGAATATCTGCCGGTGCTCGCGCTGGTCGACGGCGACGATGGCACCGCCGTGGTCGAAGATGATGCAGCGGCTCGAGGTGGTGCCCTGGTCGATAGCGGCCACGTACTTCTCGGCGTTGTCCGTCATGGCTACCCCTTGGTGGCGAGGTCAGAAGGCTGCGTGGGGAGGGCGAAGAGGCCTGGAGTCGGAACGGTCACGTCTGCTGTTCGGTCTGCTGCTTTCCACTGCTGCGCGCTTACTGGTATCAGTTTGGCCCACATTGTCCGGAAACTGCTCGGGATGACCGACAGGAGTGCGCCCAGCCCGAACGGAACGGGCACCGCCCGGTCTCCACGGCGAACCCGCCGTCGCCGTCGCATCGCCCCGTTGGGGTGGGCAGGAGTGCCCCTCGCGGCCGGAGCCGCGGCCGTGTCAGGGCGATGCCATGCCCGGATACGCCGAGAATGTACGGCGATGTCGACCGACACGGGAAGTGTTCTCCTGTGCACAGGGAGCGTCAAGGCGGCCGACGGCAACGAAGGCGGACGAGGGCGGCCCGCCCGCCTCACCGCACCGCGACCACCGCCGAACCGTGTCCGAACAGTCCCTGGTTCGCCGTGATCCCCACGCGCGCTCCCTCGACCTGCCGGTCGCCCGCCGCGCCGCGCAGCTGCCAGGTCAGCTCGCACACCTGGGCGATCGCCTGCGCCGGGACCGCCTCACCGAACGAGGCCAGCCCGCCGCTCACGTTCACCGGGATACGGCCGCCCGGGGCCGTCACGCCCTCGCGCAGCAGTTTCGCGCCCTCGCCCTCCCCGCACAGCCCCAGGTCCTCGTACCACTGCAGTTCCAGAGCGGTGGACAGGTCGTAGACCTCGGCGAGGGACAGGTCCGCGGGTCCGAACCCCGCCTCCTCGTACGCGGTACGGGCGATCGACGCCCGGAGGGTCTCGCCGCCGGGATCCGCCCCGGCCGCGGAGTCCGTCGCGATGTCGGGCAGGTCGAGCACCGTGCTGGGGAAGCGCGGCGTCACCGTGGACACCGCGCGTATGCGCACGGGGCGTGCGGCACCCCGGCGGCGGGCGAAATCCAGACTGCACAGCACCAGCGCCGCCCCTCCGTCGGAGGTCGCGCAGATGTCGAGCAGCCGCAGCGGGTCGGCGACGACCGCGGAGGCGGCGACCTCCTCGGCGGTGACCGGCTTGCGGTAGCGCGCGTTGGGGTTGAGCGCCCCCATGGCGGCGTTCTTCACCTTCACTCGCGCGAAGTCGTCCAGGCTGTCGCCGTGGACCGCCATCCGCCGCCGCGCGTACAGCCCGAAGTAGGCGGGATTGGTCGCCCCCAGGAGCCGGAACCGCAGCCAGTCCGGGTCGTCGGGACGGTCCCCGCCGGCCGGGCGGAAGAACCCCTTGGGAGTCGCGTCGGCGCCCACCACCAGCACCACGTCGGCGAGGCCCGCGAGGATCTGCGCCCGCGCGGCCGCGACCGCCTGCGCCCCGGACGCGCACGCCGCGTACACGGTGGTGACCCGCGCGCCCTGCCAGCCGAGCGCCTTGGCGAAGGCCGCCCCGGCGACATGGCCCGGATATCCGCCCCGCACCGTGCCGGCGCCGACGATCGACCCCACCTCCCGCCAGTCCAGCCCGGCGTCGGCGAGGGCCGCGCGGGCCGCCGCCGCCCCGTACTCGACGAAGCTCCGGCCCCACTTCCCCCAGGGGTGCATGCCAGCCCCCAGCACCGCGACGTCCCCACTCACGCGCTCACCCCCCGTCCTCACGCCTCGAGCCCCCCTTTCACGCCCCCGTCTCCGTCGTCCCGTCCACGCCCGCAGCGGGCCGCCACTTCCATGTCGTCCAGGTCGTCTCCGCGTCCTCGGAGAGCACGCCCGGGACGGCCTCCACCTCCATCCCCACGGCCAGGTCGGCGACGGTGACGCCCTCGGCCGCCTGTCCGAGTACCACGATCCGTTCTGCTGCCAGCTCCACAGCGATCAACGCGTACGGCACCCATGAGAGTTCCGGATCGCTCACATAGGGTGACGGAGGGCGGTACCGGGTGTCCGTGTACGACCAGATCCGCCCGCGCCGGGACAGCGGGACCTCCTCGAGCTCCCCGCCGCGGCATCCCGGATTCCGGCAGTGGCCGTCCTCGCGCGGGAAGAACACCGACGCGCAGGCCGAGCAGCGCGTACCCAGGAGCCGGAAGGCGTCTCCCTCGCCGGTGAACCAGCCGGCCACCACGGGTGTGCGTGTACGTGACATAGCCCCTCCCGACGCGTCAGCTGACGGGCCGTCAGAAGTGTGTCACGGGTTGCGGAAGACCGACAGTCACAAGCTGTGCGAAGACGACTGCGCAGCGGCGAGATCCGGCCACAGTCGAGCCCGCCTCCGGCCCCTCAACCGGCTGACCGAAGACGTCCTCCGTCTGATCGGATACAGTCCGCGCGTGTCCGAAACTCATCACCTGACTGTCAACTCCGGACCGGACTCCCACTGTTCGAGCTGTGGAGCCCCCTACGGAGAGGGCATCACCGGTTGGCCCCGCACCTGCCCGGCCTGCGGGGCCGTGGTCTACCGCAACCCGCTGCCGGTCGCGGTGGCCCTCCAGCCCGTGTACGACACCAAGGGCACCGCCCTGGTCGTCATCACGCGCACCATCGCCCCCGCGCGCGGGGGCATCGCCCTGCCGGGCGGCTACATCGACGACCGCGAGGACTGGCGCCAGGCCGTCGTCCGTGAACTCAGGGAGGAGACGGGCATCGACGCCGCCGCCCGCGACGTGCGGCTCGTCGACGCGATGAGCTCGCCCGACGGCCATCTGATCCTCTTCGGGCTGCTCCCGGAGCGCCCGGCGGAGGGGCTGCCGCGCTCGGCCGCCACGGACGAGACGGAGGGCTGGCACCTGCTGCGCAGGCCGCAGGAGCTCGCCTTCCCACTGCACACCCTGGCCGTGCGGGCCTGGTTCGACGGCCGCTACGTCTGAAGGGCCCGCTACGTCTGAACGGCCGCTACGTCCGATCGGTGCCCTCGTCGAGCCCCCGCACGCGCACCGGGCGGGACGGCGGCACCCAGGCCCCGTCCTCCCGCTCACGCTCGACGACCACCCGCCGGCCCTGCCGGCGGGTGACATAGCGTTCGATCGCCGGCCCCTCCCAGCCGTCGCCCGCGGCGGCCACCACCAGCCCGCCCCCGGCACGTCCGGAGACGGGCGCCCACACCTCCAGCTCCGAACCGCCGTCGTCACCCCTCACCGGGATCACGGCACCCGCGCGGGCGAGCACCGGGATCCGGCCCGGCGGGGCGTCGACCACCACCTGTGCCGGCCCCTCGTACGCCCGGCCCGTGGCCGTGTCGTACCAGTGGCCACGGGGCAGCCGCACCGCCCTGCGCTCCACCCCGGGCTCGAGCACGGGCGCCACCAGGAGTGCGTCGCCGAGCAGGAACGCGTCCCCGCAGTCGCGCAGGGCGCGGTCCTCCGGCGTGTTCCACCACAGGGGCCGCACATAGGGCACCCCGGTGCGCCGCGCGAGGTGCGACAGCGTCACGAAGTAGGGCAGCAGCCGGCGCCGCTCGACGAGCGCCACGCGCGCGTGCTCCAGCACCTCGGGACCGAACTCCCACGGCTCCCGGCGCCCGGCCCGCGGACCCGCGTGCGTCCGGAACAGCGGCAGATACGCCGCCATCTGGAGGCAGCGCAGGTACAGCTCCGGCGACGGGCTGCCGTCGAACCCGCCCACGTCCGGTCCCGAGTACGGCACCCCGCACAGCCCCAGCCCCAGCACCAGTGACAGCGACGCCCGCAGGCCCGGCCAGCCGGTGGCCACGTCCCCCGACCAGGCGCCGCCGAAGCGCTGCATCCCGGCCCACCCCGACCGCGAGAAGACGAACGGCCGCTCCCCGGGCAGCAGGGCCCGCAGCCCCTCGTAGCCGGCCCGCGCCATGCACAGTCCGTAGACGTTGTGCGCCTCGCGATGATCCCCGCCCCGGCCCTCCAGGGCGTGGCGCGACGAGCGGGACAGCGTGGTCTCCCCGAAGGCGGCGAACGAGGTGGGCTCGTTCATGTCGTGCCAGAAGCCCGCGAACCCCTGGGCCAGCCGCTCCTCGTACAGACCGCCCCACCACTGCCGCACGCGCGCGTGCGTGAAGTCGGGGAAGACGCTCTCCCCGGGCCACGTGACACCCCGCGCGACCGCTCCCGAGGCGTCCCGCACGAAGGCGTCCTGGGCGGCTCCCTGGTCGTACACGGGGTTTCCGGGCGCGGCCGCGACCGCCGGGCCGACGATCGACACCAGACGTATCCCGTCGCGCCGCAGCTCCTCGGCGAGCACGGGCAGCTTGGGGAAGCGGTCCTGGTCGACGGTGAACACCTGGTGCGCGTCGTAGTGGTCGATGCCCAGATGCACGGCGTCCAGGGGCAGCCCGTGCTCGTGGTAGCCGGCCACGATCCGGCGCACCTCCTGCTCGTCGCCGAAGCCCCACCGCGCGTGATGATGACCCAGCGCCCAGGCGGGCGGCAGCGCCGGCGCGCCCGTGAGCGAGGCCCAGGTGTGCGCCACCCGCGCGGGAGTGCCGACGACCACCCAGCAGCGCAGCGGGCCGCCGTCCATCCGCAGCTCGCTCGTCCCGGCCCGGTCATGGCCCGAACCGGCGCCCTCCTCGCCCTCGCGCAGGACGACGGTGCCGTCCCAGGAGTTGTCGTGGAACACCAGGTGCGTGCCCGCGTCCGCGACGACCAGTTGCACCGGCATGGTGATGTGGAGAGGGTCCTCGCCGGGTCCGAAGGGCCGGCCCGGGTCGGTGTTCCACAGACGGTAGGCGCCGTCGCGCAGCCGAGGCCCCGACGCCCGCCCGCCCAAGCCGAAGAACCGGGCGTCGGCCGCCACCTGCGACCGCTGCGTCCAGCGCGCCGGCCCGCCGCCCACCGGCTCCCACCAGCGGGGCGGCAGGTCGTGACGCAGAGGGATGCCGCCGGGCGTGCGCACCTCGATCGCGCCGCGCCGCGAGACCGTGACGGTGACCCGCTCGGCCACCACCCGCCAGCCGCCGTCCTTGTCCGGTTCCAGCACCGCGCGGGGGTCCGGCTCCGGGCAGCGGCCGGCGAGCGCGTACGACGGCTCGGGGCCCGCCCCGTCCCAGCCCCAGAACACCGCTCCGTTGACGGCGACGAGAATGCGCAGCTCCGAACGGCTGAAACGAATGACACCGCCTCCCGGCCCGGGCTCGGCCTCCCGCACCGCGCCGGGCACGCGCGCGCGTTCCGCGCCGCGCGGGGGCAGCCCCTTGGCGTCGGCGCGCCGCCGGCGCCAGGCGGCCCGCACGGTGCGCAGCCCCCGTGCCGGCCCCGCCGAGCCGACCGCCTTCACCGAACGCACCAGGTCACGACCGTCCATGCTGCTCACCCTGCCATCGACGGGCCGCCGCGTGTGCGTCGTTCAACTGCCGTTCACCCGTGCCCGGACCACATCTTCACGACACGGACTGTGTGGCGGGCACCCTGGTGTCAAAGTCGATCACATGGCATCGTCCCTGTCAGCCGCGTCACGCGCACACCCCAGCACGTGCGCGGACCGACGCATACGACGCGCACAGTCCGGGAGCCGCCCATGTCTACCGTGAACCCCCTGCCGCTGTGGCAGCCCGATCCGCAGCGGATCGCCCAGGCGCAGATCACGAAGTTCCAGGCCTGGGCGGCCGAGCACCACGGAGCCCCGGCCGAGGGCGGCTACGCGGCCCTGCACCGCTGGTCCGTGGACGAGTTGGAGACGTTCTGGAAGGCCGTCACGGAGTGGTTCGACGTGCGGTTCTCGAGCCCCTACGCGCGCGTGCTGGGCGATCGCTCGATGCCCGGCGCGCAGTGGTTCCCCGGAGCGAAGCTGAACTACGCCGAGCACGCCCTGCGCGCGGCGGACGCCCGCCCCGGCGAACCCGCCCTGCTGCACGTCGACGAGACCCACGAACCGCGCCCCGTCACCTGGGCCGAGCTGCGCCGCCAGGTCGGCTCGCTCGCCGCTGAACTGCGCGCCCTCGGCGTGCGTCCGGGGGACCGTGTCAGCGGCTACCTGCCGAACATCCCCCAGGCCGTCGTCGCCCTGCTCGCCACGGCCGCCGTGGGCGCCGTCTGGACGTCCTGCGCCCCGGACTTCGGCGCCCGCAGCGTCCTCGACCGCTTCCAGCAGGTGGAGCCGGTCGTGCTGTTCACGGTCGACGGCTACCGCTACGGCGGCAAGGAGCACGACCGCCGCGAAGTCGTCGCGGAACTGCGCCGCGAGCTGCCCACCCTGCGCGCCGTCGTCCACATCCCCCTCCTGGGCACGACGGCGCCCGAGGGCGCCCTGGAGTGGTCGGACCTCACCTCGGCCGACGCCGACCCCGTCTTCGAGCAGGTGCCCTTCGACCACCCCCTGTGGGTGCTCTACTCCTCCGGCACCACCGGCCTGCCCAAGGCCATCGTGCAGTCCCAGGGCGGCATCCTCGTCGAGCACCTCAAGCAGCTCGGCCTGCACTGCGACCTCGGCCCGGAGGACCGGTTCTTCTGGTACACCTCGACCGGCTGGATGATGTGGAACTTCCTCGTCTCCGGCCTGCTCACCGGTACGACCGTCATCCTGTACGACGGCAGCCCGGGCTTCCCCGACACGGGCGCCCAGTGGCGCGTCGCCGAACGCACCGGGGCCACCCTCTTCGGGACCTCGGCCGCGTACGTCATGGCCTGCCGCAAGGCCGGGGTGCACCCCTCCCGGGACTTCGACCTGTCCGCGGTCCAGTGCGTCGCCACCACCGGCTCCCCGCTGCCGCCCGACGGGTTCCGCTGGCTGCACGACGAGGTCCGCGAGGACCTGTGGATCGCGTCCGTCAGCGGCGGCACCGACGTGTGCTCCTGCTTCGCCGGAGCCGTGCCCACCCTCCCGGTCCACATCGGCGAGCTCCAGGCGCCCTGCCTCGGCACCGATCTCCAGTCCTGGGACCCCAGCGGCGCACCGCTGACCGACGAGGTCGGCGAACTCGTGGTCACCAACCCCATGCCGTCGATGCCCATCCACCTCTGGAACGACCCCGACGGCACCCGCTACCACGACAGCTACTTCGCCATGTACCCCGGCGTGTGGCGGCACGGCGACTGGATCACGCTCACCTCCCGCGGCTCGGTGATCATCCACGGCCGTTCCGACTCCACGCTCAACCGCCAGGGCGTGCGCATGGGTTCCGCCGACATCTACGAGGCCGTCGAGCGCCTTCCCGAGATCAAGGAATCCTTGGTCATCGGCATCGAGCAGCCCGACGGCGGCTACTGGATGCCCCTGTTCGTGCACCTGATCCCCGGCGCCGTCCTCGACGACGCCCTCCTGAATCGGATCAAGCAGACCATCCGCGAACAGCTCTCGCCGCGGCACATCCCCGACGAGGTCATCGAGGTCCCCGGCATCCCGCACACCCTCACCGGCAAGCGCATCGAGGTCCCCGTCAAGCGCCTCCTCCAGGGCACCCCCCTGGAAAAGGCGGTCAACCCAGGCTCCATCGACGACCTCGACCTGCTGCGCTTCTACGAGGACCTGGCCCGCAAGCGCGCCTGAGCGCCCGGTCAGCCACCGTACGTGGCCTCGGACTCGCCCAGCACGGCGGCGAAGTCCGAGGCCAGCCGCAGCGCGTCGGCGGGCTCCAGACCGGCCACGGAGATCCGTACCCCCGGTCCTGACGAGATGCGGAACCTGGCCCCCGCGGCCACCCACCAGCCGTAGGACCGCAGCCCGTTGACCACGGCAGACTCGTCCGCCACCGGCACCCACACGTTCATCCCGCTCACCCCGTGCGCGGCGATCCCCCTGCCGGCCAGCTCGCGCAGCAGGGCGGTGCGCCGCAGGGCGTACGTCTCACGCGCGCGGGACACCAGCGCGCGCGTGCCCTCATCCGTCATCAGCCCGTGGACCGTCTCCTGGAGCAGATGGCTGACCCAGCCGGACGTCAGCAGCAGCCGACCGTCGTGCCTGGCCAGCGTGGTCGCGTCGCAGGCCGCGGCCGCCCAGCGCAGATCCGCCCCGAGGAACTTGCTCACCGTCCTGACGTGCACCCAGCGCGTGAGACCGCCCGAGGCCAGCGACCGCAGGGGAACGTCGGCCACCGCCGAGGTGTGGTCGTTCTCCACCACCAGCACGTCCGGCTCGTCCCGCAGGACATCGAGCAGCTCGGCGCGGCGCGCGGGGGAGAAGCAGCCGCCGTACGGGTTCTGCCCGCGCGGGCTGCACACGACCGCCCGCGCGCCCGCGCGCAGCGCGGTGCGGAGCGCGTCGGCGCGCATGCCTTCGTCGTCCACGGCCACCGGCACGCTGCGCAGCCCCAGCGCGGTGACCAGGTCCAGCAGATGGTGGTAGCCGGGGTCCTCCATCGCGACCGCGTCCCCGGGCCACAGCTCCACGGACAGCAGCCGGCCGATCAGGTCCAGCGCGCCGTGCGCGAACGTCACGTGCTCCACCGGCACCCCGTCGGGCCGCAGCCACTCGCGCACCACGTGCTCCAGTCGCCCCAGGCGCGGCGTGGAACGGTGCGACCGGGCGCCGGGGGACAGCCGGGACGGCGGCACCAGAGTGGGCAGGAGGCGCGGATCCGGGTGGCCGCCCGCCAGGTCGCGCAGGCCCTCGGGGACCTTCGGCGGGCGTCGCGAAGCCACCGCCGGGACTGCCGCCACCACCGTGCCGCCCCTCCCGCGCGTGACGACGATGCCCCGCCGGCGCAGCTCCTTGTAGGCGGTCGCCACCGTCCCCGGGCTCACCCCCAAGTCGTCCGCGAGCCGCCGCACCGGAGGCAGAGCCGCCCCCGGCCCGAGCGCGCCGTCGGCCACGCCCCGCTCGACGGACGCGGCAATCTCCCTGGCCGTCGAGCCACTGATCCCATATTGTGTTGCCACGTACAAGATTATGTATCAATACATACGACCGTGCAAGGGGGAGCCGTGGTCACCACCACGCGCACACGCGGACGAACGGCCCGGATACCCGGCGGACCCGACGGCCGCGCCATGCTCGTCATCGCCCTCGTCGACCGCACCGGCAGCGGACTGTGGGCCGCCGTCTCCGTCCTGTACTTCACCTACGTCTCCGGACTCTCCGTGGCCCAGGTCGGCATCCTCGCCGCCCTCGCCGGAGCGGTCGGCATCGCCGGCGCCCCGATCGGCGGCCACCTGGCCGACCGCCTCCCGCTCACCCGCGTCCTCGCCGCCCTCCAGCTCCTGCGCGCCGTAGCCTCGCTCGGCCTCCTCACCACCCACGACTACACCCTGCTGCTCCTCCTCTCGGCCCTCGGCGGCCTTGGAGACCGCGCCGCGAGCGTCCTCACCAGGCTCTACGCCACCCGCGTCGCGGGACCCGACCGAGTCCGCTACCAGGCGCTCAACCGCACCGTCGCCAACGCCGGCTGGGCCCTCGGCGGCCTCGGCGCGGCCGCCGCGCTCGCCCTGGGCACCACCGCCGCCTACCGCTGGCTGCTGCTCGGCGACGCCCTGTCCTTCCTCGCCGCCGCCCTGCTCACCCTCCGCTGCGCGGAACCGCCCTCGCCCACCCGCACCGTCGCCGGTTCCGGCGGCCCCGTCCCGGCCGGCAGGCCCGCGACGCCCTGGCGCGACCGCACCTACCTCGCCTACGTCGCCACCGAAACCGTCCTCTTCCTGGACGACGCGGTCTTCAAGGTCGGCCTGCCCCTCTGGATCGCCCACGCCGCCAACGTGCCGCACGGCCTCGCCCCTCTGCTGATGGTGCTGAACAACGTGATGGTGGTCGTCCTCCAAGTCCCGCTGGCCCGCTTCGGCGCCACCACCGCGGCCGCCCGCCGACTCCTCCTCCCGCTCTCCGCCGCCTTCGCCCTCGGCGGCGTCGCCATGACGCTCTCCGCCACCGGCGGCACCCTCGGCGCGACCCTGCTCCTGACCGCCGCGGCCGCCCTGTTCACCCTCGCCGAAATGCTCCACGCCACGGTCTCCTGGGAACTGTCCGTCGCGCTCGCCCCCGACAGCGCGCAGGGCGCCTACCTCGGCGTCCACGGACTCGCCCAGTCCGCCCAGCGCAGCATCGGCCCCCTCGCCGTCACGGCCGCCATCGCCGCCGGCCCCGCGGGCTGGTCCCTCTTCGGCGCCGCCATCGCCGCCACCTGCCTCATCCAGCACCGAACGGTCCGCTCCCGGCTCACGGGGATCCCACTGTCAGTGCCGCCGGTTACGGTGAGTGAGCATCGATAGACCGTGCACACACAGGGGGACACCATGACGTACACCGACCACCGGACCATGCGGCGCGTCCTGCGCAGGGAGATCGCCGGAACCATCGGCCTGCTCACCGACGAACACGACTTCCGCGCCATGCGCCGCTACCGCAGCTTCACCTTCGACGACCACACGACCTACCTCCAGCAGATCGAAGTGCTCCTCAAGTCACGCGCCGCCGACGGCGGCCACACCGCGCTGGCCCTCTTCGACCCCGCGGAGTACGCCGAATTCTGCGCGGACAGCGGCCTCGAACCCGACACCCCGGCCAGCCGAGCCCGCTTCACCGCCGCACTCGCGGCCACCGGAACCACCCTGCCCTACGACGGCAGGCCGCTGACCCAGCTCGTCCCCGCCCTCGTCGACGAGGCCGTGCGCCGCGCCACCTGGGAGTACGCCGCGACACTGCTCGCCCGCCTCGGCCCCTGCGAATCCTGCGGCGAGGACCTCGGTCGTGCCGCCTTCGCCCGGGCCGCCGAAGTCCTCGCCCGCGTCCTCGACACCGCCCCTCCGGGCAACCGGCACCTGGTCTGCAGCGTCTCCACCGCACCCGAGGACCTGGTCGCCGTCCTGCACGCGGACGACGACGACACCGGAGCCACCCGGCTCGACGAGGCCGAAGCCCTCGAATTCGCCACCGTCCTCGCCCTCGGCATGGCCACCCGCAGCCCCGGCGGCCTCGTCATGCGCACCACCGCCCCCGGCACCCCCGACCGGATCTACGGCTGGCGGCTGCGCGAACACACCCTCGAACCCCTCACCGCCGGCGAGGTCTTCGACGCCTACTGCACCGACGTCGACTCCGGCGACCTGATCGCCCCGGAATCCGGCGTCGACTACGGCACCCCGCCCGACCTCGGTGAGGACCCGCCGGCACGGCACCGCCACTGACCCGGCACCCCACGCACGAGGGGCGCCCCACACGCGGGTGGAGCGCCCCTCACAGCACCGACGACCGTGCGCCGGACCCGGTCACTCGCCGGACAGCACCGCCTGCGCCGCCGCGCGCGCGTCGTCGGCACTGTCCGCCGCACGCGCCGCGGCCGCCGCACGCTCGCACTGCGCCAGCGTGTACTTGGCCAGCGTCGCCCGGACATACGGAAGCGACGCCGCACCCATCGACAAGGAGGTGACCCCAAGACCGGTCAACACACAGGCGAGCAGCGGATCCGCCGCGGCCTCACCACAGACACCACAGCTCTTGCCCTCGGCCCGCGCCGCCTCCGCGGCCAGCGCGACCAGGTCGAGCAGCGCGGGCTGCCACGGGTCCTGCAACCGCGACACGGCACCCACCTGCCGGTCGGCCGCGAAGGTGTACTGCGCCAGGTCGTTGGTCCCCAGCGACAGGAACTCCACCTCCTGCAGCACCGAACGCGCCCGCAGCGCGGCCGATGGAATCTCCACCATCGCACCGAACTTCGCCCGCAGCCCGGCCTCACGGCACGCGTCCGCGAACGCCTTGGCGTCCGCACGGTCCGCGACCATCGGCGCCATCACCTCGAGGTACACCGGCAGCCCCTCGGCGGCCTTCGCCAGCGCCGTCAGCTGCGTGCGCAGCACCTGGGGGTGGTCGAGGAGCGTCCGCAGACCCCGCACACCCAGGGCGGGGTTCGGCTCGTCGGCCGGGGTCAGGAAGTCGAGCGGCTTGTCCGCACCCGCGTCCAGCACCCGTACGACCACGCGTCCCTCGGGGAACGCCTCGAGCACCTGCCGGTAGGCCTCGACCTGCTTCTCCTCGGAAGGAGCCTTCTTGTTGTCGTCCAGGAACAGGAACTCGGTCCGGAACAGACCTACACCCTCAGCACCCGCCTCGACCGCCGCCGCCACGTCCGCGGGACCACCGATGTTGGCCAGCAGCGGAACCTTGTGCCCGTCGGAGGTCGCGCCCGGACCCGTCGACGCGGCCAGCGCGGCCTTGCGCTCGGCGGCCGCGGCCTCCATCTGCGCCTTCTTCTCGGCACTGGGCTCCACGAAGATCTCGCCGGTGCTGCCGTCCACCGCGATCACCGTGCCCTCGGCCAGCTCACCGGCCCCCGGCAGCGCCACCACGGCCGGCACACCGAGCGCACGCGCCAGGATCGCGCTGTGGCTGGTCGGACCGCCCTCCTCGGTGACGAAGCCCAGGACCAGAGCCGGGTCGAGCAGAGCCGTGTCCGCCGGCGCGAGGTCACGCGCGACCAGGACGTACGGCTCGTCGCTGTCCGGCACACCCGGCATCGGCACGCCCAGCAGACGCGCGACGATACGGTTCCGCACGTCGTCGAGGTCGGCCACCCGGCCCGCGAGGTACTCACCGGCCCCCGCAAGCAGGTCCCGGTACGCGGCGAACGCGTCGTACACCGCGCGCTCGGCCGTGCTCCCGACCGCGATACGACGGTCCACGTCCGCGATCAGCTCCGGGTCCTGGGCCATCATGGCCTGCGCCTCGAGCACGGCCTGGGCCTCACCGCCCGCCAGATTGCCCCGCGCCGTCAGGTCGGCCGCCACAGCCTCCACGGCCTGGCGGGCACGCCCCTGTTCGCGCTCCGCCTCCTCCGCCGGTATCTGCTTGGCCGGCGGCTCCAGCACCGCCGTCCCCATGTGCCGAACCTCGCCGATCGCCACCCCGTGGCTCACACCGACGCCTCGCAGCGTTGTCTCCATCTCACCGTCTCCGCTAGTGCGGCGGGTGCGCCGCCGCGATGGTTTCTCTGGTGGCCGTCCCCAAGCGGGACGGCAGGGGGTCACTTCCAGGAGAAGAGACTGTCGCCGGGTTTCACGTCGCCGTCTTCGCGAAGATCGGAGAGGGACTCGGCGGTGGCCTCCAGGGCCACGACCGGGCAGACGGGAGACTTGCCGGCGGCCTCGACGGCGGCGGGGTTCCAGCGCACCACGGCCTGGCCGCGCGTGACCGTGTCGCCCTTGTCGACCAGCAACTCGAAGCCTTCGCCGTTGAGCTGCACGGTGTCGATGCCGAGGTGGACGAGCACTCCGTGACCCTGCGCGTCGACGACGACGAAGGCGTGCGGGTGGAGCGACACGACGACTCCGTCGACGGGGGCGACGGCCTCGGAGGGCTCACGCACGGGGTCGATCGCCGTGCCGGGGCCGACCATCGCGCCGGAGAAGACCGGGTCGGGCACGGCCGACAGTCCGATGGCGCGTCCGGCGAGCGGGGACGTCACGGTGGTCATGGGAAGCCTCCCAGGGGTGGAGATTCAGGTGGTCGTCACGGCCTGTCCCGGACGGCGCACTGTGCAGCAGGTTATGTCACGGTAAGTACCGCTTCCGGGCGAGAGCTTACGACAGCTCACGTTGGTGGTCTAGACCACCAAACCAATCGATTTGCACCCACTTCACGGCCCCGTGTACTGTCGTACCCCTGCTCGGGGATGAGTGGCGCCACCAGGCGTGCTTGCTCGGCAGCACCCAACTTGTCAGATCCTATCTCGGGATCGCCTTCCGCATGCCTGCGGGACGGTGGTCAGAGAGACCGGAAAACCCTGATAGAGTTTGGATCACCGAAGGGAAGCGCCCGGAGGAAAGCCCGAGAGGGTGAGTACGAAGGAAGCGTCCGTTCCTTGAGAACTCAACAGCGTGCCAAAAGTCAGCGCCAGATATGTTGATACCCCGTCTCCGGCCGATACGGTTGGGGCGAGGTTCCTTTGAAAAAACACAGCGAGGACGCTGTGAACCACTGGACTATTCCTC
>NZ_BMVF01000033.1 GCF_014650575.1 Streptomyces naganishii JCM 4654 | reverse complement strand
CATGTCCACCAGTTGCGCGGGTCTGCGCCCCGCCGAACGGGACTCCGTAGCCGTCATGTCCGTGTGCACCTCATCTTTCTCAGGGGCGCCAGTGCGGGTCGTAGCCGCTGGTCAGCGCGGGCTCGTTGTGCCGCCACCGCGGTTCCTTGTTGAGGGCCATGCTGGTGATGCCGCGCATCCGGCGGATGAAGGCCCCGTAGGGCTTGATCAGGACGGACGACAGGCTGCCGCCGGTGGGCTCGTCCATGAAGGGCATGAAGGCGTCCGGGAAGCCGGGCATGGTGCAGCCGATGCAGATGCCGCCCACGTTGGGGCAGCCGCCGATGCCGGCCATCCAGCCCCGCTTGGGCACGTTGCAGTTGACCACCGGGCCCCAACAGCCGGTCTTCACCAGGCACTTGGGCGAGTTGTAGTCCCGGGCGAAGCTCGCCTGCTCGTAGTACGAGCCCCGGTCGCAGCCCTCGTGGACGGTCTTGCCGAACAGCCACTGCGGGCGCAGCATCTCGTCCAGCGGCGGGGGCGGCGCCGAACCGGCCGCGTGGTAGAGCACCCAGGTGAGGGTCTCCATGAAGTTCTCGGGCTGGATGGGGCAGCCGGGCACGTTGACCACCGGCAGGGCGCCCGCGGACTTGAAGTCCCAGCCCAGGTAGTCGGCGAGGCCCATGGAACCGGTGGGGTTGCCGGCCATCGCGTGGATGCCGCCGTACGTGGCGCAGGTGCCGGCCGCGACCACCGCCCACGCCTTGGGGGCGAGTTGGTCGATCCACCAGTTGAGGGTGAGGGGCTCGCCGGTCTCCAGGTCGTTGCCGAAGGAGGTCCAGTAGCCGTCGCCCTCGATGATGTTCTGGTTCGGGATCGAGCCCTCGATGACGAGGATGAACGGGGTGAGTTCGCCGCGGGCCGCCGCGCGGAAGGGCGCGAGGAAGTCCTCCCCGCCGAGGCTGGGCGAGAGCACCTTGTTGTAGAGGTTCACCTTCGGCAGCCCGGGGATGAGCCCGAGTACGACGTCCTCGATCGCCGGCTGCCCGGACGCGGTCATCGACACGGTGTCGCCGTCGCAGCTCATGCCCTCCGAGATCCACAGGATGCTGATCTCGTCGAAGCCGTTCCGGTCCTGGGCGCTCGCGGGCTGCCCGCTGACCTGAGTGGTGCCGCTTTCGGTGGTCATGTCCTGGGCCTCCCCTGGAGACGGTCGCGGAATCGGTCGTAGGCGGCGGCCACCGGTCCGAGCGCGGTGAGCGCCGGCGGGTGGTCGGGGGCGCCGGGGTGCGGGCGGGTGGGGGCGCCCTGCTTGGCCTGGTCCAGCAGCCGGCCCAGTTCGTCGAGGTCCTGCTGGGAGACGTGCTCGCGCAGCTGGGGCATCATCTCGCCCTCTTCCTCGCGGATGTGCTCCTCGACCTCGCGCCTGAGCTGGGCCATGAGCTCGGGCTCGCGCTCGTCGCCGGCGGGGAGCTTGTCGAGGGCCAGCAGCAGCTTCTTGACCGCCATGTGCTCGGCGAGGTGCTCGTCGATCTCTTCCGCGCCGTCCGGCAGCACCTTCCTGGCCATGGGGTAGACCATCATCTCCTCGAGGGCCGCGTGCTTGGACAGCTCGCGGATCGCCAGCTCGGCCACCCCGCGCCGCTGGGTGTCGGAGGCCGCGGCGTGATAGTCGCGGAACAGCTGTTCCACCATGCGGTGGTCGTGCTTCAACAACTCGATCGCGTCCATCGCACCTTTCCTCGGGCCAGGCGGCGACCTGCGGCCGCTTCGGTTCCGTGGCCGGGTTCCGCGGCCGGGCACGGACGCCGCCCGGGCGGGAAGGCTGTCCGTCCGTCCACCAGGCTGCCCCCGCGCACCGCCCGCCGCCCGCCGTGGAGGGCCGGTGGAGTGAGGCGGGCGCGCGGGGGCCGCGGGGTCAGGTGCGGTGCACGGCGTGCTGGAGCATGTCGCGGGCGCGGTCGAACGGGCCGAGCAGGGGGGCCGCCAGTTTGTTGGCCACCTCGTTGTTGACCCAGCGGTGCGGGCGGGTCGGCGCGTAGGCCTGGGTGAGGCGCACCTCGGCGCCGAGTAGGCGCAGCCGCCGGCCGCTGACCGCCCGGCGCAGCGCCGCGAACTCCTCGCGCTCCTCGCGGGCCGCGTGGGCGAGCACCGCACGGCGGGCCTCGCCCAGACGGCGCAGGTACCCCTTGCCGTCGGGCCCGGTGTGCAGCAGGGCGACGAGGAGCTTCTTCGCCTCCTTCTCCTCCTGCCGGCGGCGGGCCGCGAGGGCCGCTCCGGAGGCGAGGACGCGGCGGGCCACCGGGTGGACGTGCGCCTCTTCGGCGGCCTCGTGCACCGCGAGCAGCCGCATCAGCCGCTCGAAGGCCCGGCGCCTGCCGGGTCCGGGCAGCGCGGCGCGGTAGAAGCCGCGCCGGATCTGGGCGTGCTGGCGCGTCAGGATGTCGACCGCGTCGTGTTTCATCAGCGCGAGAGTCATGGTTCTGCCTCCGTCTCACCGGTTCGGTGCCCGGGGAGCCGCCGGCCGTCCTCGGGGATCGGCGGCGCGCGGTCGTCCGCGCGGCGGCTCCCTGGAAGGTCCGAGCGGACGAAGTACCCCCTGCCGGGGCGTGGCACACGCGTGTTTCCCCCTGCCCGCCGGTGGCACCCGGAACAACCCGAGGTCAGGAGGAGACGATGCGTACACCGGGCGACGGCACGTCATCGGGTGCGGGCCGGGTGGGCGACGCCGCGGCCCGCCTGGGCCAGGACGCCGCGGAGCTGGCGCGCCGCGAGGTCAGGGCGATGCAGGGCGATCTGGTCGCCGGGCTACGCGAGTTCGGGGCGGGCGGGGCGCTGCTCGGCGGGGCGGGCGTGTGCGGGCTCCTGGCCCTGTGGGCGGCGCACGAGACCGCGCTGCGCGCGCTGGAGACGGTGATGCCCCGGGGCCGCGCGGCCGCCGTCCTCACCTGCGTCTACGGCACCGGGGCCGCCGTACTCGCCCTGGCGGCCCGCGACCGTGTGAGCGCCGCCACCGAGGCGGCCGCCGACGCGCTCGACAAGCAGGCGGACACGCTGGACGCCACCACGGCCGCCCCGGACGGCACCACCGGCGCCTGAGCACCTGGTACCGCATGCCGGGCGCCTGAGCCGACCACCGGGCGCGCCCGGCCTCCGGGCCGGGTCAGCCCGCCAGGAGCCGTTGGCGGATGTGGGTGCAGGTCCGGGTGAGAAGGCGCGAGACGTGCATCTGGGAGACGCCGATCACGTCGGCGATCTCCCGCTGGGTCATGGAGCCGAAGAAGTACAGCTGGAGGATCCGGCGCTCCCGGTCGGGCAGGGAGCGGATCACCGGGCGCAGGGCGATCAGGTCGGTCGCGCGGTCGAGCGCGGGGTCGTCGCCGCCGAGGGTCTCCGCCAGCGAGAGGCGGCGTTCGGCGCCGTACTGCTCGTCGATCGAGAGCGGGTTGCGGGCGCGGTCGGCGGCCAGCGCCTGGCGGACCTCCTCCTCGCTGATGCCGGTGAGCCGCTGGATGTCCCCGACCGTGCCGCCCCGGCCGTCCCCGCGGCGGCGCAGTTCCTCCTGGGCGAGCCGGACCCGCCGATGGCGGTCCTGGAGGCGGCGCGGCACGTGGAGCTCCCAGGTGTGGTCGCGCAGATGGCGCTTGACCTCCCCGTCGATGGTCGGCACGGCGTAGGAGAGGAAGGCGTGCCCCCGTCCCGGGTCGAAGCGGTCGACCGCCTTCACCAGGCCGACGCAGGCGGCCTGGTAGAGGTCCTCCCTGCTGTCCACGGGTGAGCCGTACCGGCGGGCGATGCGGCGGGCGACGGGCAGGAAGGCGACGATGGCCGCCTCGCGCAGCCGATCCCGCCGTGGCCCGGGGCGGCAGGCGGCCATCCGGTGCACGAGTTCCTCCTCGTCCGACAGGCCGTCCGGCCTCAGTTCACCGTCCGGGCCGGCCGGCCCTGCCGTGGTGCCGGGCGTGGTGCCGGGCTGCTGGATGTCGACCATGCGTGCGTTCACGGCCGACGAGTGCCCACTGTCCTTTGCCTCATGCAATGGTTGCGACCATTGCACAGTGCAATGTTTAATGGCGGCATGACGGTTCCATGCGCACAGGAGGCCTACTCGTTCGTCTGCCTGCGCTGCGGTCACGCCTGGGAGGGCGCGTACGAGATCCGGCACTCCCGGGACGCCCAGGGCCGCACCCGTACCGACTACTACGTGGGGTGCGTGAAGGTGCCCTCACCGCTGACCGCCAACACCTGCCGGGTGTGCCGCGGCGACACCATCCGGATCCTGCGGTCCGGGCTGGTCAGCTCGGTGCGGTCCTACACGGCCTGAGCGGGGACCGCCCAAGAGCGCCGGCGGACGTCACAGATCCCGCTCCGGCCAGCCGAGGAGGCGCGCGCCGATCACCGCCGTCTGGAGCGTGTAGCGGTGCACGGGGTCGGCCGGGTCGGCGCCGGTCAGCTTGTGGATGCGCTCCAGCCGGTAGGTGAAGGCGCGCACGCTCAGACTCAGCCGGCGGGCCGCCTCCGCCGCCGTGCAGCCGGCGTCGAAGTACACGGTCAGCGTGTCCAGGAGCGGCTGGGCGCCGCCGCGCGCGGCGCGCAGCGGGCCCAGCGTGTCGCGGACCAGGTCGGCCATGGCCTGCCGGTCCCGGGTCAGCACCGGATACACCAGCAGGTCCACGGCCCGCAGTACGGGCTCGGGCAACTCCAGGCGCTCGGCGAGGTCGAGGGCGTTGAGCGCCTCCTCGTAGGAGTGGACCACTCCCCCGGCGCCCGGGTGCGGGCGGCCGATGGCGACGCGGCCGCCGCCGGTGGCCGCGTAGGCCTGCTTGGCGAAGAACGACAGGACCTCGTCCTGGTCGCCGGGGGCGACGCAGACCAGCCGCCCTTCCTTCGTGGCGACGAGTATGCGGCGCTCCCCGAAGCGCGTGACCAGCGCGGTCTCCACCTGCCGGGTGGCCGGGTGCGTGTCGTCGACGGGCCGGCCGCCCTCGGCGACCGCGACCGCGTGGGAGCCGGAGAGGAGCAGCCCGTAGCGCTCGGCGCGTTCGGCGAGCCGGCCGAGGTCGCTGCGCCCGTAGAGCAGGTCGTCGACGAACTCGCGGCGGCCCGCCTCCTCTTGACGCATCGCGAGCCGCTGGGCCCGCTCATGCCCCTCCGCGAAGGCGTCCACGGCCTGCTCGACCACCGCCAGGACACGGTCGAGGCCGGCGGCCGCCAGGGCCGGCGAGGAGGCGCGGGTCTGGGAAAGATGGCGGCGCACGAGGGTGCGCAGCCCGTGGCCGGCCTCCGCGGCCCGCTCCCCCTGGGCGCGCAGCGACTCCAGTTCCTCCCGGGTCAGCCGGCGGCCGCTCCCGCAGACGTCGGCCAGGATCCGGGCGTACCCCGTCAGATAGTCGTCGGGCACCTCTGGCCGTGTCACTTGCTCTCCCCCCGCTCCTGACGTGCCGTTGGCGTTTTCTTAACGCACGCCGCGCGCCGGTGACAAACCAGGGCGGGTGAGCGGGTCCGGCAGCAAGGCCGCGCGGACACTGCCGGAATCCGGCAGTGTGCGAACGCCCCGCCCGCTGCCACGATGGGTCCCGGCAGGAACGGGGGAAACAACCCGGTGCCGTGCTACGGAAGTTCCGGCACCGGGTCTCCGCCTCCGCCGCCGCCCTCGCCAGGGCCCCCGCCGGGCCCTCCTCCGCTCCTCTCCCCCGCCCCCTTCGAACTGCCCCTCCGAGCCCGGACGGCACCCCTGGGATGATCGACACCCCTGTGGGGTTAGCATATGAGCGCCTCCTAGCTCGAAAGATAGATCTGTGACTGTCAACGACGACTCGTTCACCAACTGGAAGAACCGCGAGGAGATCGCGGAGTCGATGATCCCGATGATCGGGAAGCTGCACCGGGAACGGGACGTCACCGTCCTGCTGCACAGCCGCTCCCTGGTGAACAAGTCGGTGGTGAGCATCCTCAAGACCCACCGGTTCGCCCGCCAGATCGCCGGCGAGGAGCTCTCGGTCACCGACACGCTGCCGTTCCTCCAGGCGCTCACCGCCCTCGACCTCGGCCCGTCACAGATCGACATCGGCATGCTGGCCGCGACGTACCGCGGCGACGACCGGGGCCTGTCGGTCGCGGAGTTCACCGCGGAGGCCGTCGCCGGCGCCACGGGCGCCAACAAGATCGAGGGCGGCGAGGGACGCGACGTCGTGCTGTACGGCTTCGGCCGCATCGGCCGGCTGGTCGCGCGCCTGCTCATCGAGAAGGCCGGCTCCGGCAACGGCCTGCGGCTGCGCGCGATCGTGGTGCGCGGCGGCGGTGACCAGGACATCGTCAAGCGGGCCTCGCTGCTGCGCCGCGACTCCATCCACGGCCAGTTCCAGGGCACGATCACCGTGGACGAGGAGAACAGCACGATCCTCGCCAACGGCAACGAGATCAAGGTGATCTACGCCGACGACCCGAGCGCGGTGGACTACACGGCGTACGGCATCAAGGACGCCATCCTCATCGACAACACCGGCAAGTGGCGCGACCGCGAGGGGCTCTCCAAGCACCTGCGGCCGGGCATCGCCAAGGTCGTGCTGACCGCGCCCGGCAAGGGCGACGTGCCCAACATCGTGCACGGCGTCAACCACGACACGATCAAGCCGGACGAGCAGATCCTGTCCTGCGCCTCCTGCACCACCAACGCGATCGTCCCGCCGCTGAAGGCGATGGACGACGAGTACGGCGTGCTGCGCGGCCACGTGGAGACCGTCCACTCGTTCACCAACGACCAGAACCTGCTGGACAACTACCACAAGTCCGAGCGCCGCGGCCGCTCCGCGCCGCTCAACATGGTCATCACCGAGACCGGCGCCGCCTCCGCCGTGGCCAAGGCGCTGCCCGACCTGAAGGCGCGCATCACCGGCAGTTCGATCCGCGTGCCGGTGCCGGACGTCTCGATCGCGATCCTCAACCTCCAGCTCGCCCGCGAGACCACCCGCGAGGAGGTCCTGGAGTACCTGCGCAACGTCTCGCTGACCTCGCCGCTCAAGCGCCAGATCGACTTCATCAGCGCGCCCGACGCGGTCTCCAGCGACTTCATCGGCTCGCGCCACGCCTCGATCGTCGACGCCGGCGCCACCAAGGCCGAGGGCGACAACGCGATCCTCTACCTCTGGTACGACAACGAGTTCGGCTACTCCTGCCAGGTCATCCGCGTCGTCCAGTACGTCTCCGGGGTGGAGTACCCGACGTACCCGGCCCCGGCGGTCTGATCCGGCCGTCCGTGTCGTCCGGGCGTGCGGCGGCCGGTTCCCCCGGGGGAGCCGGCCGCCGCACGCGTACCCGCCACCCCGCGTCCGCCGCCCCGCGCGCCGCGTGTGACACTGCGCCCATGATCCGCACCGCTGCCCCCGCCGACGTCCCCGTCATCCACGCGCTGATCCGCGACCTCGCCGCCTACGAGAAGGCGCCCCACGAGGCCCGGGCCACCCAGGAGCAGCTCACCGAGGCGCTGTTCGGGGCCCGCCCGGCCGTCTTCGCGCACGTCGCCGAGGACGAGCGGGGCGAGGTGGTGGGCTTCGCCCTGTGGTTCCTGAGCTTCTCCACCTGGCGGGGCGTGCACGGCATCCACCTGGAGGACCTCTACGTACGCCCCGAGGCCCGCGGCGGCGGTCACGGCCGGGCGCTGCTGACCGAGCTGGCCCGGATCTGCGTCGCCCGCGGCCTCGAGCGGCTGGAGTGGTCGGTCCTCGACTGGAACCGCCCGGCGATCGGCTTCTACGAGTCGCTGGGCGCCCGCCCGCAGGACGAGTGGACGGTGTACCGGCTCACCGACGAGGCGCTCGAAGGACTCGCGGCCGGGGCGCGGCCGCACTCGTGAGGTTGTGCCGCCGCCCGGTCCGCGCCACGCTCGACACAGCGGCCGGGTCCGGGCGGCGGCACGTGGCGCCCGATGGGAAAATGATCCGGTCGGAGCCCGTGGGGATCCTGCCCGTGGATGAGGGTGATGGCATGGGCGTCAGCGGTACGGCGAGCAGGGCGGATCCGGGGGAGCCGTTCGACATCATGACGGCGGCCGTGGCGATCGTCGGCGCCGGCGGGCTGGTCGTCCACTGGAGCGCGGGGGCCGAGGAGCTGCTCGGGCACCCGGCCTCCGACGTGCTGGGCCGGCCCGTGGGATCACTGTGGGCGGGGCGCGACCCGGCGACCCTGGCCTCCCGGCTGCGGCGCATCGACCGGGGCTGGGACGGGGTGGTGAGCGTACGGCACCGCGCGGGCCACACGGTCCGGCTCGCGGTGCGGGTGTGCCCGCTGTCCGGCGCGCGCGGGGACCACGACTGGCTGGTCGTCGCGTGCGACGCGGCGGCCCGGCGCCGGCGCGAGGTGTACGACAGCGTGGCCCGCGGCCTGCTGCGGGAGTCCCCCATCGGGGTGGCGGTGCTGGACACGCGGCTGCGCTGCCGTTGGGTCAACAGCGAGCTGACCACGCTCGAAGGGCTTCCGGCGGCGACCGTGCCTCCCGGCGAGGACACCGCCGGGGAGGACACCCCCGGAACTGCCGGGGAGGACACCGCCGGCGGGGGCGCCTTCGGCGGGGACCGGGCAGGCGCCGAGGCGCGGCGGACCGCCTCCGTGGTGAGCCGGCACGCGCGGCAGGTGCTGGTCTCCGGGCAGTGCCAGGTCACCCTGGAGCACGTGCCGCCCCGGCACGGCACGCCCGGCCGCCGCAGCCGGGGCCACTCCAGGCTGCGTTCCTTCTTCCCGCTGCGGGACGGGTCGGGCCGCACGCTGGGGATCTGTTACGCAGTCCTCGACGTGACCGGCCAGGACCCGGCGCGCGAGCGGCTGGCCCTGCTGAACGCAGCCGGTGAGCACATCGGTACCACGCTGGACCTCGACCGTACGGTCCAGGAGCTCGCGGAGGTGCTGGTACCGCAGGTCGCCGACTTCGTCGCCGTCGACCTGCTGGACGCCGTGCAGGTCATGAAGGCCCGCCCGGCCGGCGCGCCGTACGACGGGGCCGCCCTGCGGCGGGCGGCGCACCTGTCGGTCCAGGGGGACCAGCCCGAGGTGATCGTCGCCGTCGGCGAGCCCACCCGCTATCCGGCCCGGTCACCGCAGCGGCGCTGCCTGGCCACCGGCAGACCGCACGGCGAGCCGGTCGGGCCGTCGACGCCCTGGCTCGCCGACGACCCGCAGCGCTGGCAGAAGATGATCAAGCTCGGGGTGCATGCGCACCTGGTCGTGCCGCTGCGGGCGCGCGGGATCACCATGGGCGTGGTGACGCTGCTGCGCTGGAAGAACCCCGACCCCTTCGACGACGACGATCTGCTGCTGGTCGAGGAGCTGCTGGCGCGGGCGGCGGTGTGCGTGGACAACGCCCGGCGCTTCGCCCGCGAGCACCAGGCGGCGCTCACCCTCCAGACGAGCCTGCTGCCGCCGAAGCTGCCCGAGCACAGCGCCGTCGAGGTCGCCCACCGCTATCTGCCGGCGGACGCCGAGTCGGGGGTGGGCGGGGACTGGTTCGACGTCATCCCGCTGTCCGGTGCGCGGGTCGCCCTGGTGGTGGGAGACGTGATCGGGCACGGGCTGCACGCGGCGGCCAGCATGGGCCGGGTGCGCGCGGCCGTGCAGACGCTGGCCGACCTCGACCTGCCCCCGGACGAGTTGCTGGCCCACGTCGACGACCTGGTCGTACGGCTGTCGGACGAGGCGGAGGCGTCGGCCGAGGGGCCGACGGTGGTGGGCGCGACCTGCGTGTACGCCGTGTACGACCCGATCGCGCGGAAGATCGTCGTGGCCCGCGCCGGGCACCCGAGTCCCGCGATCGCGCATCTGACGGAGCCGGTGGAGTTCCCGGACATCCCCGCGGGGCCGCCGCTCGGGCTGGGCGGCCTGCCGTTCGAGTCGGCGGAGATCGCGGTCGAGGAGGGCAGCGTCATCGCGCTCTACACGGACGGGCTGATCGAGGCCTCCGACCGGGACGTCGACGTCGGCATGGAGCGGCTGTGCTTCACCCTGGCCCATCCCGACCGGCCGCTGGAGGAGATCTGCGACGTCATGGTCCGCACATTGCTGCCGGACCGTCCGCGCGACGACGTGGCCTTCCTCATCGCCCGCACCCATGTGATGAGCTCGGACCGCGTGGCCTCCTGGGAGGTGCCCGCCGACCCCTCGGCCGTGCACGTGGCCCGGGACGACGTGAGCGCGCAGCTGGCGCGGTGGGGACTCCAGGAGGCCGCGTTCACCACCGAGCTGATCGTCAGCGAGCTGCTGACCAACGCCATCCGGCACGCCTGCGGGCCGATCCATCTGCGTCTCATCCTCGAACGTGCCCTGATCTGCGAGGTGTCGGACGCCAGCAACACCTCCCCGCGCCTCAGGCGCGCCCTCGGCACGGACGAGGGCGGCCGGGGCCTGTTCCTGGTCGCCCAGGTCGCGCAGCGCTGGGGGACCCGTTACACGAGTTCGGGCAAGACGATCTGGGCGGAGCAGCAGCTGCCGGGCCGCGCGTAGCGGCCCGGCGTTCTGGTGTTCAGCGGTGCGTTCAGCGCTCCTCGCGGAAGTCGACGTGCCCGCCCGCCACCGGGTCGTACTTGCGCAGCACGAGCCGGTCGGGGTCGTTGAGCCGGTTCTTGCGCGTCACGTAGGTGACGCCGGTGCCTGCCGTCGACTTGAGCCGGACGACGGGACGCGCGGTGCTTCGTGCCATGTGCCTGCTTCTCCTTCCGGCCGTCCCGGGGGTGACCCGGGCATGTCAGCCACGTGGGTCAACAGCGGGACCGGCGGCGGCATTCCCGCCGGTGCGGCGGGGCCGGGAGTCCCGGGGGCGTTCCCCACCGTGCGCAGCGGTCGCCGGTCCCGGAAGCACAGTGCTAGAACTAGGACATGATCGGACGTTCCCGCCGGTCTCGGACAGGCGCGGCCCCGCCGTCGGGCGGCCGCCGGTCACCCGGTCCCTCGCACGGCCGGCCGGGCGCGTCCGGCCACCCGGGTCCGCACGGGGGCTCCTCCCGCCGCCCCGGCCTGCGGCGCGCCGCAGGGGCGCGCCTGGCCCGGTTCTGGGGCGTCGGCACGCTGGCGGCTCAGGTCTTCCTGCTCCAGGTCATCGTGGTCCTGGTGCTGGTCCTGGCGGCAGCGGCGGCCCTCGTCCTCCAGGGCCGCTACGACGGCGAGGACAGCGCCAAGCAACGCTCCCTCGCCGCCGCCGAGGCGTTCGCGCACGCCCCCGGCACCGTACCCGCGCTGGAGTCGCCCGACCCGGCGGCCCTGCTCCGGGTGCCGGCCCAGGAGACGCAGGTGGGCGCCGGCCTGGACTTCGTCTCCGTGCTGAACAAGGAGGGCGTGCGGCTGGTCACGCCCGACGCGCGCCTGGTCGGCACCAAGGACCGGGCCGTCGGACCGGCCATCACGGGCGAGACGTACGTGACCACCTACCGCGGCGCCGCCGGTGACGCCGTGCGGGCGGTGGTGCCCGTGATGGACGCGAGCCGGCGCGTGGTCGGCATGGTCACGGCGGGCGTCAAGATCGAGACGCTCGGGCACCTGCTGAACAAGCAGCTGCCGATGGTCCTGGGCTCGGCGGCCCTCGCCCTCGCCCTGGCGACCGCGGGGACGGCGCTCGTCAGCCGCCGCCTGCGCCGCCAGACCCGCGGGCTCGGACCGGCCGAGATGACCCGGATGTACGAACACCACGACGCGGTGCTGCACGCGGTGCGCGAGGGCGTGCTGATCGTCGGCGCCGACGGATGCGTCCTGCTCGCCAACGACGAGGCACGCCGGCTGCTGGACCTGCCCGAGGACGCCGACCGGCGGCACGTCACGGAGCTGGGCCTGACGCCGGAGCTGACCCGGCTGCTGGAGTCGGGTGAGGTGGCCTCCGACGAGGTGTTCCCGGCCGGGGACCGGCTGCTCGCCGTCAACACCCGCCGCACCGCGCCGTACGGCGGCGCGCCGGGCCTGGTGGCCAGCCTGCGCGACACCACCGAGCTGCGGGCCCTGACCGGCCGCGCGGAGGTGGCGCGCGAGCGTCTGACGCTGCTGTACGAGGCCGGGGTGCGCATCGGTTCCACGCTCGACGTGCGGCGCACCGCCGAGGAGCTCGCCGAGGTGGCCGTGCCCCGCATGGCGGACGTCGTCACCGTGGAGCTGCTCGACGCGGTGCTGCACGGCGAGGAGCCCACGGGCGCGGTGAACCGGATGCGCCGTACCGCGCTGCGCGGGCCGGACTCCGGCCAGCCGCTCCAGCCGGTGGGCGACCTGATCCAGTTCGTGGTGGCGGACACCCCGATGGTGGCGGCGCTGCGGCGCGGCAAGGCCGCGCTGGTGCCCGACCTGCACGCCGCCGAGGACTGGCGGGCCCAGGACCCGGAGGGCGCGCGGCGGGTGCTCGAACACGGTATCCACTCGTTGATCACGGTGCCGCTCAGGGCGCGCGGCGTGGTGCTCGGCATGGTCAACTTCTGGCGGGGGGCAGGCTCGCCGCGGTTCGAGGAGGAGGACGTGGCGGTCGCCGAGGAGCTGGTGGCGCGGGCGGCCGTGGCGATCGACAACGCCCGCCGGTACTCCCGCGAGCACGCCATGGCCGTGACGCTTCAGCGCAGCCTGCTGCCCCGGGACCTGCCCGAGCAGGACGCGCTGGACGTGGCCTCGCGGTACCTGCCCGCGCAGTCCGGAGTGGGCGGCGACTGGTTCGACGTCATACCCCTGCCCGGCTTCCGCGTGGCCCTGGTGGTGGGCGACGTCGTGGGGCACGGGCTGCACGCGGCGGTGACCATGGGCCGGCTGCGCACGGCGGTGCTGAACTTCTCCTCCCTGGACCTGCCGCCGGACGAACTGCTCGGCCATCTCGACGAGATGGTGATGCGCCTGGACTCGCCCACGGCGGGCGCCGACGGCGAGGCGTCACCGGTCACCGGGGCCACCTGCCTGTACGCGATCTACGACCCGGTGGGCGGGCGCTGCGCGCTTTCGCGTGCGGGCCATGTGGTGCCCGCGGTGGTGGACCCGGCCGGGCGGGTGACCTTCCCGGACCTGCCGCTCTCCCCGCCGCTCGGCGTGGGCGGGCATCCCTTCGAGTCGGGCGAGCTGGACCTGGCGGAGGGCAGCCGGCTGGTGCTGTTCACCGACGGCCTGATCGAGGACCGCAGGCGGGACATCGACGAGGGGCTGCGGCTGCTGGGCTCGGCCGTCGCCGGTGCGGACCGGACGCCCGAGGAGACCTGCCGCACCCTGATGGAGACGATGCTCCCGGAGCACCCGAGCGACGACGTGGCACTGCTGGTCGCCCGCACCCGGCTGCTCGATCCCTCGCGGGTGGCGGTCTGGGACGTGCCCTTCGACGTGATGGCGGTGTCACGGGTGCGCGGCGACGTGAGCCGCCGGCTGCACGAGTGGGGGCTGGAGGATTCGTCGTTCGCGATGGAGCTGGTCCTCAGCGAGCTGCTGACCAACGCGATCCGCTACGGCGCCCCGCCGGTGCGGGTCAGGCTCCTGCTGGGCCGGACCGTGGTGTGCGAGGTGTCGGACGGCAGCAACACCTCCCCCAGGCTGCGGCGCGCGGCCACCACCGACGAGGGCGGCCGCGGCCTGTTCCTGGTCTCGCAGTTCGCCGACCGGTGGGGCACCCGCTACGCGGAACACGGCAAGGTCATCTGGGCGGAGCTGACACCAGGAGAGACCCCGGAGCCGGACCCGGCGCTGCTGCTGGACGAGATGGCCTGGTGAGCGGCGCGAGGTGCGCGCCGGGTGACTGAAGGCCACCCCCTATTAGACGCTGAGTCAAATTACTCAACCGTAACCTCCCGCGTGCTACCGGCGGTAACTACTCGTCGGTACGGTCTCGTCAACCCACTCCCCATGAGTGCGAGGAGGCCGGTGGACGACCGCGCCGCCTCGCCGAGACGTCATGCCCCGCCACCGGGCCGGCCGCGCGGACGCCGGCCCCGGGACGGGGGTGTCACTCCTGTTCGGCCGCATCTTCAGGAGGTTCCCCATGCCTTCCCGCAGAGTTCTCCTCGCCTCGGCCGCAGCCGCCGCGGCCTGCCTCGGCGTCCAGGCCGTGCCGGCCGGCGCCGCCACCGGCTCCGCCGACGACACGCAAGTGGTCTCCCGGGGCGTGAAGATCCCGGTGTTCTACAACCCGCCCGCCGAACTCCCGTCGGCCGACGGCACGTTGATCCGCAGTGAGCCGCTGCCCCTCGCCATCGGTCTGCCCACCCCGAACGGGCCGCTGCCGGGCACCGCGACCCGCCTGATGTACAAGTCGACGGACTCGGGCGGCGGTCCGGTGGCCGTCACCGGCGCCTACATCGAGCCGACGGCCCGCTGGAGCGGCGCCGGCGCGCGCCCCCTGGTCGTCGTCGCGCCCGGCACACTGGGACAGGGCGACCAGTGCGCGGCCTCCATGGGCCTGGAGCACCCGCTCACCTTCAACGGCCGCACGATGTCCGTCGGTTACGAGGATCTGGCGATCTACCGGCTGCTGGCCAAGGGCGTCGCGGTGGTCGTCACCGACTACGCCGGACTCGGCGCGACCGACCGGCTGCACACCTACGTCAACCGCGTGGACGAGGGGCACGCCGTGCTCGACGCGGCCCGCGCCGCCCGCTCCGTGGCCGGAGCCTCCGTCACCGCCAACTCCCGCGTCGGACTCTACGGCTACAGCCAGGGCGGCGGCGCCACCGCGTCCGCCGCCGAACTCCAGCCGTCCTACGCCCCCGACGTCCACCTGTCCGGCACCTACGCCGGAGCGCCACCGGCCGACCTCACCGCGGTCACCAAGGCCATCGACGGCAGCGAACTCGCGGGCGCCCTCGGCTGGTCGCTCAACGGCTTCCTGCAGAGCGACCCGGCGCTGCGGCCCATCGCCGACGAGCACCTGAACGCCGCCGGCAAGGCCGCGCTGAACGACCTGTCGACCATGTGCGTCGGCGACGCCCTGTTCCGCTACGCCTACTCCAAGAGCACCGCGTGGACGACCGACGGACGGTCCGTCAGCGACATCATCGGCTCCACCCCGGCGCTCCGGGCCTTCCTCGACAGCCAGCGCATCGGCAGGCTCGAGCCGGCCGGGCCGGTGCGGCTGGCGACCGGCACCAGCGACAACCTCGTACCGCACGGCCAGGCACGGCAGCTCGCCGTGGACTGGTGCCGCAAGGGCGCCGACGTGGTCTACAAGCCGGTGGTCCTGCCGGGCCTCGACAGCGCCCTGCTCAACCACGTCACCCCGCTCCTCGCCGACCAGGGACCGGCCGTGGACTGGCTGGCCGACCGCCTCGCGGGCAAGGCGGCCCAGGACAACTGCGCGACACTTCCCGCGCAGCCCTGACCGTCCCGGACCCCTCGCCCGCGCGGCTGGGTCAGGCGCCGCTCCGTGCCCGGCGGCGCAGGGCGAGCCAGGTGCCCGTGGCGCCCGCCGCGAGCAGGACACCGGCGCCGGTTCCCACCCCGAGGACCGGGAAGGAGGACGTGCGGACCACGGCGGCGGTGTTCTCCAGGGCGGGCCCCGGTGTGATGCTCGTGGCGACCGGCGCCACGGGACGGATCGGGCCCACCGACCTGACGGAGCCGTCACTGTTCAGCAGGACCCGCCTGCCGTTGGGGTGGCGGAAGTCGAACATGCCCGTGAGCGGGCCCGCGCCGGCGTCGAAGGAGTGGTCGCCGATGCGTCCGGTGCGCCAGTTGTCCTCGATGAAGCGGATGACGGACGCCTGGTCGGTCGGCGTGTGGTCGACCTTGTTGACCTTGCTGTACGGCGACACCACGAGAAGCGGCTGGCGGGGGCCGGGACCGCACCGGTCCTGGTAGCCGCCGGCCGCGGCGGGCCCGGACTGGCAGGCGGGGCTGTCGGTGGCCTTGCCGTTGGAGCCGGCCGAGGTGTCGGTGGAGCCGTTGCGCACCGGGGCGAAGACGTGGTCGTACCAGCCGTCGGAGTCGTCGTAGGCGATGACGACCGCCGTGGAACTCCACTGCGGCGAGCTCTGGATCGCGTTGATCTGGTCGACCAGGAAGTGCTGCTCGTCGATCGGGTCGGAGTAACCGGCGTGACCGTCCTGGTACGAGGAGGCCTTGACGAAGCTGACGGCCGGGAGCCTGCCCGCCTTGAGCGCGGCGGAGAAGTCCGTCAGGTCGTAGTTGTGGTTGGCCTGGCCGGCGTGGCCGATCTCGGCGACGCTGCGCGGCGGCAGGTGGTGCGGGTTGGCCGTCGACTTGTAGTAGGCGAACGGGTTGTGGTGCGGGCTGTAGTCCACGACCCGGGCCCCGCCGACGTTGGCGTGGGCGGTGTCGCACTTGGCGTACGCGCCCTGCTCGCCGCTCCACGCGGTGGAGGGCCGGAAGCCGCCCTGGAACCAGCCCCAGCTGACCTCCTTCGCGTTCAGCAGGTCGCCGATGTTGCGGCCCTTCATCACGGCAAGGGCGTTGGAGCTGGTGTGGTCCTTGCCCGAGCAGTCGTCGAACGCCGGGTCCGGGTCGTTGATCATCGTGCCGACGCCGTTCGCGCCGGGCGACTTGACGGTGTACGGGTCGGGTGTCGCCGTCTGCTTCGGGTTCTCCGTGCCGGAAGCCGGGTCCACGGAGATGACGCCGTGGGTCTGGCCGGAGACCAGGTTGACCGCGCCCGGGCTCGAAGGGCCGTAGGTGGAGCTGAAGGAGCGGTCGCTCAGGGCGTAGTGCTGGGCGTAGTTCCACAGCCCCGTGACGGTGTTGCCGTCGTAGTAGTCCATCACCAGGCCCGGCTCGCCGAACAGGCCGCCGCTGCACTTGTCGACCTCGGTGTTCTGCACGTACTGGTCGGCCCTGCCGCCGTTGGCCGCGTACTGCTCGGGGCCGTAGGAGTGGTTCTGGTCGCAGGTCATGGCCTGGGCCGGGGAAAGCCGCTTGGGGGCGTACTGGTTGGGGTTCTTCACCAGCAGCCCGGCGTGGGCGAGGGTGTCGACGTCCTTCGGGGTCCGCTTCGACGCCGTGAACTTCGTGCCGTCGGTGTTGGCGGCCTTGGGGTAGGTGGCGAAGTAGTGGTCGAAGGAGATGTTCTCGTCGAACAGGACGACCACGTGCTTGATCGGGGTCGCAGTGGTCGGGCCGCCGTGGTGGCCGTGCCCGCCCGCCGAAACGGCGGCCCAGCTGGGGGCGTTGCCCCCGAGGACCGTGAGGGCGGCGGCTCCCGCGAGCGCCCCCAGGCTCCGTATCGTTGCTCGTCTTCCCCTGCTGGCCATGCGGTTTCCCTTCGGGCAGGATCGTATCTGCTGCGGTACGGCCTGGATGCTCCGCCGGACGGGCGGCGCGGTGGCGGAGCCATGATGGCCCCGGGATGAACACCGGGTCAGGGAAGCACGGCGAATTCTTGACCGTGTATTGACCAAATGGACGAGCCAATCGGCCGGGCACGATCACCGAGAAGGATCACCGGATCGATCACCGGATCGATCACCGGGCCATCACCGGCCCGATCGTCGGCCCGCTCAGCCGAGCAGGCCCCGGCCGTACCAGTCCGCCGCGTCCCGGACGCCGGGCAGGGTGAAGAAGTAGCCGCCGCCGAACGGCGTGACGTAGTCGGTGAGCGGCTCGCCCGCGAGGCGGTGCTGGATGGCCTCGAACTGCCGGACGGGGTCCTGCTGGTAGCAGCAGAACAGCAGGCCCATGTCGAGGTTGCCGTTGGAGTCCATGCCCCGGTCGTAGTTGTACGCGCGGCGCAGGATCCGCCCGCTCTCGGTGGCGGCGGTGCGCGGGTTGGCCCGGCGGATGTGGGCGTCCAGCGGGATCACGTCGCCCTTGGGATCGCCGGCGTAGTCCGGGGTGTCGTGCTCGTCGTCGCCGTCCAGGGGGGCGCCCGACTCCCGCTGCCGGCCGAATATCCGCTCCTGCTCGGTGAGGGAGACCCGGTCCCAGAACTCCACCAGCATGCGGATCAGCCGGACCACCTGATAGGTGCCCCCGGCCGCCCAGCCTGGCTCGCCGCTCCCCCGGCCCACCCACACCAGGCGGTCCATGAGCCGGGCGTCGGTCACGTCCGGGTTGGCCGTGCCGTCCTTGAACCCCATGAGGTTGCGCGGGGTGCCGGACGGGCGGGGCGGCGAGGAGAAGCCGTCCAGGCGCCAGCGCGCCTGCATGCCGCCGCGCGTGTGCCGGGTGATGTCGCGCAGCGCGTGCAGCACGGTGTCCGGGTCGTCGGCGTGCAGGTGGACGCTCAGGTCGCCGTGGCACCAGTCGGGCCGCAGGTCGTCGTCGGGGAAGGCCGGCATGGGTCTCAGCCGGCGCGGGCGCAGCGCGGCGAGTCCGAAGCGCTCGTCGAAGAGGGAGGCGCCGACCGAGACGGTCACGGCGAGCGCCCCGGCGGGCAGCCGGCCCCCGAGCACGCCGGAGTCGGGGGGCGGCCCGGTGATGCCGACCGGGTCCGGGGTGCCACCCGAGGTGAGGAAACGGGCGCGGGCGGTCAGCGTACGCAGCAGCCCGGCGAGTTCGGCACGCCTGTCGACGGTGACGTCGAAGGCGACGAAGGCGCTCGCCCGGCGCGGGGCGGCCGGCACGGAGAGCTGCCGATCGCCGTGGAACGGCGGGAGACCGGTCGCGGGGGCACCTTGCCCGCCAGGGTGACCGCCCGTGGCGGCCGCCCCGCCGGTGGCCAGACCGGCGCCGGCGAGCGCCGCACCCCGCAGAAACCTCCGGCGGTCCGGCAGGGTCATGAGGTCCTCCGGGGGTCGCACAGGGTGGCCACCGAGGCGAGGCGTTCCACCAGGTCGCCCAGGACGGCGTCGGTCTTCTCGCGGTCCGCGCGGGACAGTTCGGCCGGCCGGGTCCACCGGCCGCCGTGGCGGAATCCGTCGAGCAGGGACTGGGCGCCGTTCATCTCACGCTCGAGACCGGGAAGTTGCGCATACCTCGTGGCCAGCAGCGGACGCAGGCGGGTCAGGACCTCCCGGGTGCCGTCCAGGTTGGCCCGGGCGGTCGCCAGGCTGCTTCCGCTGCCGTAGTCGGTGCGTCCCGTCAGCTCGAACTGCACGGTGTTCTCCAGGATCTCGTGGGCGCGCAGACCGAGTTGGGCTGGGTCCATGCGGTTTTGCGCCCAGTCGTCGCGCAGGGTGGTGACGGCCTTGACGAGACCGGCCGCCGGGGCGCGCAGCGTGCGCGCGGCCTCGCCGTGCCACAGCCCGTACTCGACGCGGTGGAAGCCCGTGAAGGACGGGTCGTGCACTCCCCGCGGCAGCCCGGCGTCGGTGCCGTTGATCCGCCGGTCCGCGGCGCCGAAGGCGTCGTACGCGGCGCCGAGCCGCTCGTACTGGAGGTGCGCCGGCAGCCAGGCCCTGCGGGCCGCCGCCAGGTCGCCGCGGTCGACGGCGGCCCGCAGCGCGCCGGTCAGCCGCACGGTCTCGTCCAGTCCCCCGGCCACCCACTTCTGGTAGGCGATCGCCGGGGGGATCAGGTCGTGCACGGTGACCGCGACGGCGGCCGGGCCCCTCACGCCCCGGTCGACGCGGACGGTGGGTCCCATGACCGCGTCGGCGTCCTCCGGCACGCACCGCAAGGCGTACGCGCCCTTGCCGAGGCGGACGGTCAGCGCCCGCGTGGTGCCGGGACCGATGCCCTCGGCCTCGCCGTACACGGCACGGCTGCCGGGGTCCTCAAGGTAGACGTCGGCGGCCTGGTCGGAGGTGTTGCGCAGGTCGAAGACCTGTACCCCCGGGCGCGGATCGTCCCAGCCCCGGCCGCAGCGGCCCGGCGACACCTCGACCAGGGTGTGCGGCGGGCCGGCCGCGGTGTTCCGCGAGGAGTGCGAGGTGCGGCCGAGGACGAGCAGCGCGACGACGATCACGAGCACGACGGCCGGCGCGCAAACGCCCCAGAGGCGCAGCGACCGCACGCCCGGGCCCGCCAACCGCATTCCGCGCCTCCCACGGGTCGTGCCTGACGTTGATCGCCTCATGCTAGGCAACACGCGGGGCGCGAACACAGAGCCGTGGAAGATCGATGGCCTTAAGTTCTTCTGTACGTAACCTGGCTCAGCCGCCGGGGCGTTCCACGACCAGGTGGGCCACCTCGTAGGACATCCGGGTCGTCCCCGGGTCCGGCGGCGGGTGGTGACGGCCCGCGCGCACCGAGAGGTGGTCGAGTTTGTCGTCGCCTGGGTTGACGGGGCCGCCGTCGGGATAGGCCCACGAGCGCCCCGCGATCCACTGCCGGGGTGAGGAGAAGTCGGCCTCGAGGACGATGTGGGGCACGCCGGTCACCTCCCGCGCGGGGTCCGCCCACGCGCTGCTGTTCTGCCCGCCGCGTCCCGCGTGATGCGGCGGTGCGGCCCGGAGCGGCGCAAGTCGACCCGTCCGGGTGAATCGCGGGGGCGCGGGCGCATTCAGAAGCGGCGCAGCTCAATCCGATGCGGGGCAGCGATTGGACTTGTCGATCAGGCAGGAGCAAGGTGGAGTGCGTCCGTCCCGCCGAACCCGGCGCGACCCCCCGTACCGCACCACCCGGAGATTCACCCGATGACCTACGTCGCAGACCCCGAGCGCTACCACGGCACCATGCGCTACCGCCGCACCGGCCGCTCGGGGCTCGACCTGCCCGTGCTGTCGCTGGGCTACTGGCACAACTTCGGCGACGACCGGTCCTTCGAGACCCAGCGCGAGATCGCCCTGCGCGCCTTCGACCTCGGCATCACCCACCACGACCTGGCGAACAACTACGGCCCGCCCTACGGCTCCGCCGAGATCAACTTCGGCCGGCTGATGAAGCGGGACCTGGCGCCGTACCGGGACGAGCTGGTGATCTCCACCAAGGCCGGCTGGGACATGTGGCCGGGCCCCTACGGCCAGGGCGGCGGCTCCCGCAAGTACATGCTGGCCTCGCTCGACCAGTCGCTCACCCGCATGGGGCTCGACTACGTCGACATCTTCTACTCCCACCGGCTGGACGCGAGCACCCCGCTCGAGGAGACGATGGGCGCCCTGGACACCGCCGTCCGCCAGGGCAAGGCCCTGTACGTGGGCATCTCCTCCTACGACGCCGAGCGCACCCGGCAGGCCGCCGCGATCCTGCGCGAGCTGGGCACCCCGCTGCTGATCCACCAGCCGTCGTACAGCATGGTCAACCGCTGGATCGAGACGGAGGGGCTGCTGGAGGCGGCCGAGGAGGAGGGCTTCGGCGTCATCGGCTTCACCGCGCTGGCGCAGGGGCTGCTGACCGGCCGTTACCTCGACGGCATCCCGAAGGACTCGCGCGCCGCGCAGGGCACCTCCTTCGACACGGCCTGGCTGTCGGAGGACATGCTGGGGCGGCTGCGCGCCCTGAACGACATCGCGGCCCGCCGCGGTCAGACCCTCGCCCAGATGGCCCTCGCCTGGGCGCTGCGCGACGAGCGGGTCACCTCGCTGGTCGTCGGCGCCTCCCGGGTGGAGCAGCTGGAGCAGAACGTGGCCGCGCTGGAGAACCCCGGATTCAGCGCCGAGGAGCTGGCCGAGATCGACAAGTACGCCACCGACGGCGGCGTCGACCTGTGGCGGGAGGCCCGCACCGGCAACATGTGACCCGCCGGCGGCACGAACGGCGAAGCCCCCACCCGGTCGGTGAGCGACGGGTGGGGGCTCGCGTACCACGAGCGTCGGGCAGGGCTCGCACCTGCATCTCCCCGCGGGAAGCGGGGCGTCTTCGCCTTGGACCACCAACGCACGGCCGGCCGCCGGGAGTTCCGGCGTCCTGCTCGAGATTCACCGTAGCCCAGTTCCGGCGGCGGCGCCTTCCGGGCCGCGCGTCCGTGGCCGGCGGGCGCCGCTCCCCGTCTCTTCGCGAGGCCTCCGGACGGCCCGTGGCCATACGGTGCGTGCAGGGTGACCCGCGAGAAGCCGGGGTGGTCACCGACCCGCCGAGGAGGACATGTCATGGAGCGGATGCTCGCCGCCCGCCTGCACGTCCCGAGCCGCACCCTGCGCGTGGAGGAGGTGCCGCGGCCCCAGCCGGGCCCGGGAGAGGTGCTGGTGAAGGTGGAGGCGGCCGGGGTGTGCCTGTCCGACGTGCACCTGATCGACGGCACCCTCACCCCGCTGCTGCTCGAGGGGGACACGGTCACCCTCGGGCACGAGGTGGCGGGCACGGTGGCCGAGGCCGGCCCCGGTGCCACCGCCTGGCCGCCGGGCCGGCGCGTCGTGCTGCACGCGGGTGAACTGCGCGACGGCGCCGTCTTCACCCGGGGCGTGGACTACGACGGCGGCTGGGCCGAGTACGCGCTGTCCAGGGCCGACGCGCTGACGCCGCTGCCCGACGCCGTCCCCTTCGAGCAGGGCGCCATCATCCCCGACGCGGTGTCCACGCCCTGGGGCGCCATCACCTCCACCGGCCAGGTCCGGCCCGCCGAGGCGGTCGGCGTCTGGGGCGTGGGCGGCCTGGGCGTGCACGCGGTACGGCTGCTGCGCGCGGTGGGGGCCTGTCCCGTCGTGGCGGTCGACCCCAGTCCCGTCGCCCGTGAGCGGGCGCTGGCCGCCGGGGCCGACCTGGCCCTGGACTCCGCCGACCCCGAGCTGCGTACCCGCGTCCGCGCGGTCACCGCGGGGGCCGGGCTGGCCACCGCGTTCGACTTCGCGGGGGTCGCTGCGGTACGCGAACAGGCCCTGTCCGTGCTCGCCGCCAAGGGGCGGCTGGTCCTGGTCGGGTTGACGAACCAGCCGCTCACGGTGGCGGACGGGACCCGTTTCAGCTATCTCCAGCAGCAGATCCGCGGCCACTACGGCTCGGACATGCCGGTGGCACTCCCCGAGATCCTGCGGCTCATGGAAGGCGGCCGGGTGGACTTCTCCACCTCCGTCAGCGGTGTGCTGCCCCTGGCGGAAGCCGCCGAGGCGGTCGAGCGGCTGGAGAAGAAGGTGGGCGACCCCGTCCGTCTCATCCTGCGCCCCTGAACCGGCGGCCCGCGCCGGGGAACGGACCGGGCCGGTGACGCACCGGTTCAAGGCCGGGGGCGGTGAGGCCGGGGGCGGTCGACCCGGACGCTGCGAGGCCGGGGGCGGTCGAGCCGGACGCTGCGAGGCCGGGGGCGGTCGAGCCGGACGCTGCGAGGCCGGCTCGGGCCGTGTCCGGGGCGGTGGCCGCGGGACCGGTGTCGCCCGTGCCCGAGGTGCCGTCCTCGGCCGCCCGGCCGGCAGGCGCTCCCGGCAGCACGGGGCCGAGCAGCAGCCCGCCCCCGAGCGCCAGTACCGCAACCACCTGCCGGCCCCCGATGCGCCCCAAATGACCTGACAACGCCCACCTCCCTGTGCGCCGAGCCGGTGCGCCCGGCACCGGAAGGCTGGCAGAAACGTTGATCAGCGCACCGGCGTGTCCGTCCCGAGTCCCACGGACGGGGGACGTGACGGCATTCGGGTGACGCCACCGGCCAGGTCCACCGTGTCGGCGCCTCAGGTCCCGGTGCCCCAACCGCCGTGGACACAAGCGGAATTGGCTCTTTTCATGCGGGCAGATGCGGGGCGGACGGTGGTTGGGTGGCCCGGGGGGCGGTTCCGGAGACCCCGGACACCCTCCGTGGAACCCATGCTCCGGTCACCACCGACGAGAGGGAGTACACGATGACGGTCACGGACGCGGCGCCCGCCCCGCCCACTGCGCAGAGCATCCGGCTGCCGGGGATCGTGCTCGGAGTGGGCCTCGGCGGCTTCGTCGACGGCATCCTGCTGCACCAGCTGCTCCAGTGGCACCACATGCTCTCCAGCACCAACCACGACCGCATCGGGGTGAAGTACTACGACCCCCACACCGTCTCCGGGCTGGAGATGAACACCGTCTGGGACGGCATCTTCCACGCCGTGTGCTGGGTGGCGGTGATCGCGGGCCTCGGCATCCTGTACGGCCGGGTCACGCACCACCGCAGGCAGGTGTGGGCCTCGCGGGTGCTGTGGGGCTGGATCCTGACCGGCTGGGGCCTGTTCAACCTGGTCGAGGGTCTCCTGGACCACCAGATCCTGGGCATCCACCACGTGCGCAGCGGCCCGTACCAGGCGTGGTGGGACGCCGCGTTCCTCGCCTTCGGGGTGCTGTTGATGCTCGCCGGACGGCTGTGCCGGGGCAGCGGCGGCGGACAGGTCCGGGAAACCGTCTGATGGGCGGCGGACACTCGATGCACGACCACGGCACGGCCGGCGGCGGCCTGCCCGCGCAGGTGCTGACCCTGCTCGTGCTCGCCGCCGTGGGCGCGGGCTACCTGCTGCTCGTACGGCGTGCCCTGCGCCGGAACGCGGCCCTGGGCTGGAGCCGCGCGCGCTCGGCCGCCTTCCTGGCCGGGCTGGCCCTGCTGGCCCTCGCCCTGCTGCCGCCGCTGGCCCCCGCCGCGCACACCGACTTCCGCGCGCACATGGCCCAGCACATGCTCGTCGGGATGTACGCGCCCCTCACGCTGGTGCTGTCCGCGCCGGTCACCCTGCTGCTGCGCACGCTGCCCGCGCAGGGTGCGCGCCGCCTGGTCGCGGTGGTGCGGGGACGGTGCGCGCGGGTCCTGGTCCATCCGGCCGTCGCGCTGCTGCTGAGCACGGGCACGCTCGGGCTGCTGTACTTCACGCCGCTGTACGACACGGCCATGCGGCACCCGGCCGGGCACTGGCTGCTGCACGTCCACTTCCTGCTCTCCGGCTGCCTGTTCGCCCACGTGATGGCGGGTCCGGACCCCGCTCCGGACCGGCCGGGCGTGCGGGCGCGGCTGGTGTACCTCGGCGGCGCGGTGGCCGCGCACGCGCTGATCGCCCAGGCGATGTACGGCGGCTTCTTCGTCCACGTCCACGCTCCGGTCGGCCAGGTCCAGCAGGGCGCGGAGATCATGTACTACGGCGGGGACATCGCCGAACTGCTCCTCGCCGCCGCGCTGGTCGCCACCTGGCGCCCGGAACGGCGTACGCGCGCGGGCAGGGAGGCGTTGCGGGCGGCCGCGTGAGGAGGGATGGAGTGCTCGTATGCATGTGAAGCATGCTTCCCGCTTCCGGCAGGCATTGGACGCATGCGTGCAGTCGGGCCGACCCTTGGAGGGCACCTGGACCCTCACGCCGGCAAGGAGTCGATCCGCCCATGAAGACGCAGCGCAACGCCCCGGCCGCGGTCGCGGTGCCCGCGAGGGCCGCCGTCGCGCTCGCCGCGCCGCTGCTCGTCGGGGTGTGGACGGGCCTTGTCATACCGGCCGTGATCGCGGGGATCGGCGCGCTGTGGGGCGTGAGCCAGGACGGTTCGGATCCCTACCGGCTGAGGGTGCGCCGGCTGGGCTGCATGGGCCTGGCCGCCGCCCTCGGGCTGCTCGCCGGCGAGCTCGCGCTGCGCGCGGGAGACCCGGCGGCGGTGACGGCGTGTCTTGTCGTCGCGGCGCTGGCGGCGGGCGCGGTCAGCCTGCGGGGCCGCATCGCCTCGGTGGCCGGCATGCACCTTCTGCTCGGGGTGACGATCGGCAGCGGTATTCCGGTGCCGGGGCCCTGGTGGGAGGCGCCGCTCGCGCTGCTCGCCGGGGTGGGGCTCGTCATCGTGCTCTCCGCGACGCCGTGGCTGTGGCGGCGGCACGACATCGAGCGGGACGCCGTCCTCGCCGTGTACCGGGCCTCCTCGGCCGCGCTGGCCGCGGCGGGCTCCCCCGGTGCCGAGGACGCGCGCCGGCGCCTGACCGCGGCCCTCGACCAGGCCCACCAGGTCATGGGCCACCACCTGACCCGGCCCACCCCCGGGGCGGAACCGGCCTCACTGCTGGCCGCCTTCCACGTCGCCGTCCGGCTGGGCGAGGTGACATCGGCGCTGGTCTGGGAGGGCCGCCCGCTGCCGGCGTCCGTGACGGACGTACCCCTCCGCATGGCCCGGCGCCTGCTCCTGGCCGACCGGGCTGCCGAGTACGACCGGCCCACCGGGCCGCGTGCGGACGCGGCCGGCGGCCGGGGTCCGGACGCGGCCGGACTGCCCGGCGCGAATGCCGTCGGCGGCCCGCGCCCGGACGCCACGCGCCGCCCCGGCCCCGGCCCCGTCGGCCGGCCCGCCGAGATCCCGGGGCTGGACGCCGGCACGCCAGGGCTGCGGGCGCTCTTCGCGCTCGATGCCGGAAGTGGCCGGGTGCGGGCCGACGAGGTCACCTCCCGGCTGGCCGGCGCGGCGATGCAGGGGCGGGCGGACCGGGTGCGGTACGCCGTGCTGCTGGCGGTCTGCGTGCTGGTGGCGCAGCTGTGCGCCGAGGCGCTGCACGGCCCGCGCGGGTACTGGCTGCCGATGACGGTGGCCTTCGTCTACAAGCCCGACTTCGGTCCCGTCTTCCGGCGGGCCCTGCACCGCTGCGCCGGCACGGTCGCCGGGGTCGCCGCGATCGGCTCGGTGGTCCTGCTGACCACCGGCACATACGCGCTGATCGCGGCCGTGGCCGCCTTCGGCGCGCTGATGGCCGTGGGCGTGCGCCGCCACTACGCGCTGGCCACCACGGGCCTGACGGCGGTCGTCTTCGTCCTCCTCGACCTGCTCGGCGACCACCGCCCGCTGTACGGGGCGCGCATCCTCGACACCGCGCTGGCCGCCGCGATCGTCCTCGTCGCGCACTTCGCGCTGTGGCCGCGGTCCGCGGCCGGGCGGGCCGCCGCGCAGACCGGGGCCGCGCTGGCGGCCGCCCTGCGCTACCGGGACCTCGCGCCACAGGCGGGCCCGGCCCAGCGGCACGCGCTGCGCCGGACCGCCTACCACCGGCTCGCCGAGGCCCGCCGCGCCGCCGCGCACGCCCATGACGAGCCCGGCCGTCCCGGCCGGCGGCTGCCCGACTGGCAGCGGGCCATCGGCACGGCCGAGCGCCTCTGCGACGCCGTGAGCGCCCGCAACCTGTCCGGCCGGCCCGGACCCGTGCCCCTGGAGCGTCCCCCCGGGCACCGGGCACAGCGCCCGCCCGCTCTGTGCGGCGCGCTCGGCCCGGTGCGAGACTGAGCGGGATGGATCTTCAGGTACTGCGCTCCTTCCAGGCGGTGGCGGACGGTCTCACCGTCACCGAGGCCGCCGCCGAGGCCCGTATCACCCAGCCCGCCCTGTCACGGGCCCTGCACCGGCTGGAGCAGGAGGTGGGCGCGGAACTCCTGCGGCGCGTGGGCCGCGTGCTGCGCCTCACCCCGGCCGGGCGGGTCTTCAAGGAGTACGTCGATGCGACCCTGGACAGTTACGACCGGGGGCGGCGGGCGGTCGCCGAGGTGGTCGACCCGGAGGCGGGCGTGGTGTCGCTGGCCTTCCTGCACACGCTGGGCACCTGGCTGGTGCCCAAGCTCGTCACCGGCTTCCGCGAGGCCCATCCGCAGGTCCGCTTCGAACTGCACCAGCACGAGGAGAACGGCCTGGTCCAGCACCTCCTGGCGGCCACCGCCGACCTGATGATCACCAGCGGTGACCCCGGTCATCCGCTGATCACCTGGCGGCGGCTGCTGGTCGAGCCGCTCTGGCTCGCCGTACCCACCGGGCACCGGCTGGCCGGGCGCGGCCGGGTGCGACTGGCCGAGGTCGCCGAGGAGCCATTCATCCTGCTCAAGCCCGGCTACGGGCTGCGCAGCGTCACCGAGGACCTGTGCCGTCAGGCTGGCTTCGACCCACTCGTCGGCTTCGAGGGCGAGGAGGTCCACACGCTGCGCGGGCTGGTCGCGGCCGGGCTGGGCGTGTCGCTGATCCCGTCGTCGCCGGACGCGGCGGCGACGCCCGCCTTCCCGATCCGCTACCTGGAGATCACCGATGTGCACGGCGCCCGCGACATCGGCATCGCGTGGCTGTCGGGCCGCGGTCTGCCGCCCGCGCCACGGCGTTTCATCGACCACGCCCTTCAGGAGACGGCGACGGCGCGGCCCTGAGCGGCGTGCGGGCCCGCTTCGGCGCTGACATGCCCTTGCCTGGAGCAATGATCGGGTGGAGGGGCCCGTCGGCAGCACGCTGGTGATCGTGATCAAGCCCGCGGGGAGCTCCTGTGAACAGGCCGCCTGAGTGTTTCGCCGAGAACCGCCGTACCGAGCCGGGCCGCGCCTGCGTGCGCGCGTTCTGCCCTCCCCCGCCCCGCCCGCCGCACGGGGGCCGATGGGGTGACCGGTGAGGCGGCGCGGCGGCCGGGAGGCCGGGGACGGCCGTCCGGCGAGCGGGGACGGCACCCGCCCGCAGGTTCCCGCGCCACCCCTGTGGCTGCGCTGGCTGCCCGTGTTCTACGTGGCGGCGGTGCTGGCCCTGGAACCGGTGACCCCGGTGGACTGGCCGGTGAGCTTCCTGCTCATCGCGCTGCCCGTGGTCGCCGCCTACGCCCACGGACCCGTCGTCGTCGCCGGCGTGGCCGTGTTCGCGATCGTCTTCGAGGGCGTCCTGGCCGGCACCCCGTGCTGCGCCGGCCGCTCGGTGGGCTATCTCTGGGACCGGCACTACGTGGCCAACTACGTGTGCACCAGCCTGGTCGGGGTGCTCGGCACGATCCTCGCGGTGCACCGCATCCGCCGCGAGCGCACGCTGGCCACGGTGCGTTCGGTGGCCGAGACCGCGCAGCGGGTCCTACTGCGCCCGGTCCCCCGGCGCCTGGGCGCGGTCTGTGTGGAGACCCTGTACCTCTCGGCGGCCGCCGAGGCCCGTATCGGGGGCGATCTGTACGAGGCGGTGCCCACGGCGTACGGTGTGCGGCTGCTCGTGGGCGACGTGCGGGGCAAGGGGCTGGTGGCCGTGGAGACGGCCGCGACCATACTGGGCGCCTTCCGCGAGGCCGCCCACGACGAGCCCGACCTGGTCGGCGTGGCGCACCGCATGGAGCGCAGCATGAGCCGCCACGCCGCGCAGCTTCCGGGCGGCGAGGCGTCGGAGCGCTTCGTCACGGCGGTGTTCGCCGAGATCCCGGACGGCGAACACGTGGTGCGCCTGGTGAACTGCGGACATCCGCCCCCGCTGCTGCTGGGGCCCGACCGGGTCGTCGAACTGCACGCCACGTCGCCCTCACCGCCGGTCAACCTGGCCGCGCTGGCCGGCAACGGCTACCGGGTGGACACCGAACCCTTCCGCCCCGGTGACCAGTTGCTGCTCTACACCGACGGCGTCACCGAGACCCGTGACCGCGACGGCGTCTTCTACCCCCTGCCCGAGCGGATCCGGCAGTGGGCCGGCCTGCCGCCGCGCGAGCTCCTCGACCACCTGCACGAGGACCTCGTCGCCTACAGCGACGGCCACCTCGACGACGACATCGCCGCCCTGGCCGCGTACCGGCTGCCGGGCGTGCCCCGCGCCTGAGAGCCGCCGGGCACGGGCCTTCCCGGGCCGCGTCCGCCGGGCCGCGTCCGCTACACCGCCCGGCGCGGTCGGCTCACCGCCCGGCGCGGCCGGCGCGGCTGCGGTCGTCCGCCTCGCCGCCGGCGCCGAGCATACCGGTGGCGGCGAGCCCGCCCTCGGCCTCCAGCCGCGGCAGCGAGCGGCGGGCCGCCCGCAGCACGACGGGCGGCAGCGCGGCCCGGCCGAGCTGCACCAGGGCCAGCCAGCGGGGAACGTAGACGGCGGTACGGCGGCCGGCCACGGCCCGCGCGACCTGGGCGGCGACCTCCTCCGCCGGGCGCACCTTGCGCGCGGGGAGCGGCATGTGGGCGCGCAGTTCGCGCAGGACCGCGTACCGGTCGGCGTCGCGGATCATGTCCGTCTCGGTCCAGTTCAGGTAGGCGATGCCCACGGCGACGCCCCGGTGGGCGACCTCGGCGCGCAGGCAGTGGGCGAAGGCCTCGACGCCCGCCTTGGAGGCGCAGTAGGCGCTCATCATGGGGGCGGCGCCGAACGAGGCGAGCGAGGCGATCTGGAGGAAGTAGCCGGCGGTGGCCGTCAGGTCGGGCAGGAAGGCCCGGGCGGTGCCGGCGCTGCCGACGAGGTTCACGTCGATCACGCGGCGCCAGGAGGCGGGGTCGGACGAGGCGAACGGGCCGCCCTCGGCCACCCCCGCGTTGGCCACGACGACGGAGGGGCGGCCGAGCCGTTCACGGACCTCGTGGGCGGCGCGTGCCAGCGCCTCGTCGTCGGTGATGTCGACGGCGAGGGCCAGCGACGGCGTGGGGAGCGAGGCCGCGAGGGCCTCGAGCCGGGGCCGCTCGTGCCCGAGCAGCGCCAGCCCGGCCCCGCGGCGGGCGAGTTCGCGGGCGAGTTCCGCGCCGAGCCCGCGCGCGGCTCCCGTGACCACCACGGTGCGGCCGGCCAGCCGTGCGTCGCGCGCCACGTCAGTAGGTCCGCGCCACTGTGGAGGACCGTTCGCCCGCGCGGTTGCGGCTCGACAGGGCACGCTGTGCCCGGTGCAGTCCCGGGGGCAGGCGCCGGCGGAGCGCGGCGCGGGCGGCGTTGGCGCCCGGCGCGCCGTGCACGCCGCCGCCCGGGTGGGCACCCGCTGAGGCGAGGAACAGGCCGGCCACCGGTGTCTCGGGCCGCCCGCTGCCGGGCACCGGGCGGAACACGAGCTGCTGGTGCATCGCTGTCGTACCGCCGTTGATGGCGCCGCGGTCGAGGTTGCGGTTGAGCGCCTGGAGGGTCGGCGGGGCGAGGATGCGGCGGGCGCGGATCAGGGCGCGGAAGCCCGGCGCGAACCGCTCGACCTGCCGCTCCACCCGGTCGGCCATGAGTTCCTGATCCCTGCTGTCCCAACTCCCGGTGATCCCCTCGTCCCCGGCGTCCCCGGCGATCTCGCGCGGGACGTGGGTGTAGGCCCAGGCGGACTCGGTGCCCCGCGGTGAGCGGGAGGCGTCCGACGTGGTCATCTGGCCGAACAGGGCGAAGGGGCGGTCGGGTACTTGCCGCATGGCGATCTGCGCGGCGAACCGGGTGAGTTCGTCCACGCCGTCGGCGAGGTGGACGGTGCCCGCGCCCACCGCCCCCTCGGTCTGCCAGGGCACGGGCCCGTCGAGCGCCCAGTCCACCTTGAAGGTGGAGAAGTCCCATTGGAACCGCTCGAGGTCGGCCAGCATCTGGGCGGGCAGGTGCTCGGGGCCGACGAGCTGCCGGTACAGGGCGGGCACGGAGACGTCGGCGAGTACGGCGCGGGCCGCGGCCACGGTCTCGCCGCCGGCGGTGCGCACGCCCACCGCGCGGCCGTCGCGGATTACGACGCGATCGACCCGCTCGCCGCAGCGCAGGGTGCCGCCCTGGGCGCGCAGCCGCTGGACCAGGGCGGCGACCAGGGCGCTGGAGCCGCCCGCGGGCACGGGGAAGCCGTAGGTCTGCCCGAGCATGGACATCAGCCAGCCGAACCCGCCGCTGCCGGCGGACTCGGGCGCGAGGTCGGCGTGGAGCGCGTTGCCGGCCAGCAGCAGCCTGCCGCCCTCGCCCCGGAACTCCTCCTCGCCCAGCCGGCGCACGGGCAGGACCATCGTGCGGGCCATGCGCAGCCCGCCGGCGGCGCGCAGCCGGGCGGCGAGCCGGAGCGTGGCCTTGACCGGCGGGAACGGCGTGAACAGGGCGTCCAGGATGTCCGGGCCGACGCGTTCCCACGCCGTGTGCAGGCGGCGCCAGGCGGCGCCGTCCCCGTCGGCGAAGGTGTCGAGGGAGCCGGCGGTGACGTCGACGCTGCGGTCGAGCACCGCGCACCGGCCGTCGGTGAGCGGGTGGGCGAGCACGTGGGGAGCGTGGCTCCAGCGCAGCCCGTGGTCCTGAAGGCGCAGGGCGGAAAGGACCGGCGAGGCGGCGGCGAGCGGGTAGAACGAGCTGAACAGGTCGTTGACGAAGTCGGGGTCCACGCCCCGGTCGTGGCGGACGCCGCCGCCGGGTTCGGGCTGCTCCTCGAGGACCTCCACGCTCCAGCCCGCGTCCGCGAGGAGGTTGGCGGCCACCAGTCCGTTGGGGCCGGCCCCGATCACCACGGCGTCAGGCACGGCCGCCTCCCGGCGCGCGACGCCCGGCGTCCGCCGCGAAACCGGGCCGCCGGTTCCCGCCGCGGTCCTCGCCGCGTCGCTTCGCGGCCGCGCCGTCGGCCTCGCACACCTTGGCGAGACGGGCGAGCATGGCGCGGTGGCGCAGCTGGATCAGCGTCTCGGTGCCGACGTTGTGCACGATGCTGCCGGCTCCCTGGAGCGGGTGCTCGTCCACGATCACCAGGCAGTCCTCGCCCCAGGGGCGCACTTCGACGGAGATCCTGGCGGTGCCCAGGAAGCCCGCGTGGGCCTCCAGTTCGAGCAGGGAGCCCTCCTCGCAGTGCCGTACGACGGTCTCGTTGTGCAGCCGCAGCGGCCCGATCCTGACCTCGTAGGCGATGGCCGAGTCGACCTGGGGCCACTGGCCGCGCACGGGTTTCGAGTTCGCGGTGCCCACCACCCATTCGGCGTAGCGGTTGCCGTCCGCCAGGACGTTCCACACCGTCCCGGGACTGGTCTTGATCAGACGGTGACGCACTGCCACGCGGGCCTCCGAAGGTAGCGGTCGGCGGGTCTGTCACCGCCGGGTGCCCCGAGCCTCCCGGGCCAACCGGCCGAGTGCGGCGCGGGGGCGGCGGGTGCGGACGGGGCGTTACCAGGTTCGGTGGCGGGCGGTACGGCCGCAATTCGGGCGCTCGCACCATGGGCTCCGGTCGGGCGTCGCTCACACGGGGTCCGGTCGCGCGTCGCTCACATGGGGCCCGGTCCCGCGTCGCTCACACGGGGCCGGTCGCGCGTGGCTCACACGGGGTCCGGGGAGTCGCCCGGCGCGCGGGGCATGGCCAGGTGCGCCAGGTCCCCGGGCGGCGCGGTCGTCACCGGCCACAGCGGGGCCGGGGTGCCGTCGGCGACCGCGGCGGGCGCGTCGGTGAGGTTCATGCGGTCGCGCAGCCGGCCGTAGAAGTCCATGGGGCCGAGGCGTACGGCCCGCAGGCGGCGGGGGGACGCGTAGACGCCGATCCAGTCGCCCGGGTCGAGTACGCCGCGCAGCTGGCCGTCGATGCTGACGGCGGCCTGGCCGGAGCGTTCGAGCACGCGCAGCGCGACGGGTTCGTCGGGCGCGGCCACGACCGAGCGGTCGAACGCCATGTGCGGGGCGACGGGGGTGAAGACGAGCGCGTCCGCGCGGGGCGAGACGACCGGGCCGCCGGCGGCGAAGCTGTAGGCGGTGGAGCCGGTGGGGGTGGCGATGAGCAGCGCGTCGGCGGAGTAGGAGGCGAGGAGCCGTCCGGCGAGGTAGACGCCGACGGAGACCTGGCGGTCGCGGGCGAGCTTCTCCAGGACCACGTCGTTGAGCGCGGTGACGTCGAGGGCGATGCCCCAGTCGCCGCCGGCCTCGCAGTCGGTGCGCACGCGCGGCGGGGGCAGCAGGGGGCCGCGGCCGTAGCGCATGAGTTCCTCGATGCCGGCGGGGACTTCCAGGCGGCGGGAGGCGCGCATGGTGAGGAGCATGCGGCTCTCGACGGTGCTGCGCCCTTCGGCCACGGCGTCCAGGGCGGCGCGCACGGCGGGCGCGGGCACCTCGGTGAGGAAGCCGACCCGGCCGAGGTCGACGCCAAGGACCAGGGCGTCGTTCTCGGCGGCCAGCCGGGCGCCGCGCAGGAAGGTGCCGTCGCCGCCGAGGGTGACGATCAGGTCGGGGTCGCCCGCGGCCTCGACCTCCTCGCGGGCGCTGCGGCGTCCGCCGTCGTGCCAGACGTCGATGTCCGTGCACTGCACGTCGCGCGCGCCGCACCAGGAGCGCACCGCCTCCGCGGTCAGGGCGGCCTCGGCCCGTCCTCCGTGCACGACCAGTCCGATACGGCGCACTGTCACTTCCGGCTCCCCGTCAACTCGACGCCACGGGCCATCTTCTCCGCGGACGGGGACCGGGAGGGCACCGCCACGCCGCCCGGGGCCCGCCGGTGGCGCCGCCTTGTCCGGGCAGGGTGCAAGCAATCCATATTCCCGCGGTTTCACCGTGGAAACCTTGGTAATTGCGACGAGTTAACCTGCGAATGCCGGGCAGACGGTGGTTCGGAGGTTGATAACTATGGTTCCTTTGCTGCTGGTTCTTCTGCTCGCCCTGATCCTCTTCGGCGCCGGGTTCGCCCTCAAGGCCCTGTGGTGGATCGCGGTCATCGTCCTGGTGCTGTGGCTGCTCGGCTTCGTCGTCCGCCCCGCGGGCAGCGGCGGACGCAGGGGCCGCTGGTACCGCTGGTGACCTGCCCGTCCAGATGCGCCCGGCGTTCGCGCCGGGCGCATTGGCGTGCGGACCGGGTCAGCCCGCCCACGCCATGAGCCGTTCGCCCGGCTCCCGTTCGCGCAGCAGCGCCAGTGACTGCTTCTCCAGCTGGCGCACGCGCTCGCGGGTCAGGCCGACGCGCTCGGCGATCTCCTTGAGGCTGCGCGGATGCCCGTCGTGCAGGCCGTAGCGCAGGCTGAGGATCAGCGCCTCGCGCGGGGCCAGTGTGTCGACGGCCTCGCGCAGCTCCTCCGCGAGGGCCTGGTACTCGGCGACCTCGGGGGCCCGGAGCACCTCGCTGTCCGGGATGAGGTCGCCGACGACCGTCTCGCCGGTGTCGTCCACCGGCGTGTCGAGGCTGATCACCTGCCGGCCCACGCGCCGCAGCCACAGCACCCGCTCCTCGGTGAGGCCGCCCTCCCGGGCGACCTCCTCGGCGTCCGGCTCGCGCCCGAGCCGCAGCTGGAGCTTGCGCTCGACCTTGGCGATCTTGTGCAGCTGTTCGACGACGTGCATGGGCAGGCGCACCGCGCGGGCGTGGGTGGCCAGGCCCCGTTCGATGGCCTGACGGATCCACCACGTGGCGTACGTGGAGAACTTGAAGCCCTTGGTGTGGTCGAACTTCTCCACCGCCCTGATCAGACCCAGGTTGCCCTCCTGGATGACGTCCAGCAGCGGCAGCCCGCGATGCGCGTGCCGCTTGGCCATGGACACCACCAGGCGGAGGTTGGCCCGCACCATGTGGTCCTTGGCCTCCTGGCCGTCGCGCACGGCGTCCTCGAGTTCCCGCACGCGCTCCGGCGCGAGCCCGCTGCGCCGTTCGCCGGCCTCGCCCAGTTCCCGCTTCGCGCGCAGCCCGGCCTCGATGCGCCGGGCGAGCCACACCTCCCCCTCCGCGTCGAGCAGCGGTGTGGCGGCGATCTGCCTCAGGTACTGGCCGAGCAGGTCCGGTCCGTCGTCGCGCTCGGGGACCGGGTTGTAGCGCCCGGCGGCGCTCACCCGGGTCCGGCGGCCGTCCTGCGCGGACGCCTGCGTCCGCCGTGTCGCGGGAGCCATCGCGGTGCTCCTCATCTCCTCGCGTACCGGAGCGGCCGGGTACCCGAGGGGGTCGGGCGGGGATCGCGGCAGAAGGTAAAGCGATCGTATGGTCTAGTCCAAAGACTTATCTGGTCCAGACCAATCTATTGACGTGCTCGCAACAGCGTCAGGAAGCTGGGGCCTCTCCCCACCCCACTGGAGGCACGCAGTGAGACGTCTTCGCGCATGTCTGGGCGCGGCGGCCGCCGTAGGCATCGCCGCCGCCGGCACCACCGCCCTGGTCGCGGGCAGCGCCTCGGGCGCGACGACCGCGCTGAGCAACCGCTGGTACGCCGCGGCTCCCTACCTCATGCCGCTCGACAACGACCCGCCGGACGCGGGCGCCATCATGGACGCCACCGGCCTGAAGGCGTTCCAGCTCGCCTTCGTCCTCGCCCCCAACGGCGGCGGCTGCTCCCCCACCTGGGGCGGCACGGCCCCGGTCTCCTCCGACACCGCCGTCCAGTCGGTGATCAGCACCATCCGCGCCAAGGGCGGCGACGTCTCGGTGTCCATCGGCGGCTACGGCGGCACCAAGCTCGGCCAGACCTGCTCGGACGCGGCGTCCACGGCGGCGGCGTACCAGCAGGTGATCACCAAGTACGGCCTGCACGCCATCGACTTCGACCTCGAGGAGCCGGAGTACGAGAACACGGCCGCGATCAAGAACGAGATCGGCGCCGCGAAGATCCTCCAGCAGAACAACCCCGGCCTCTATGTCTCCGTGACCACCGCGGGCACGGCGGACGGCACCGGCTGGTTCGGCAAGCAGATGCTCCTGGAGGCCAAGTCGCAGGGGTTCACCCCCAACAACTTCTCCATCATGCCGTTCGACGGCGGCTTCAACGGCGCGGCCTCCCAGACCTCCGCGCTGACGAACTTCAACCAGATCCTCCAGTCCACCTTCGGCTGGGACCAGGCGACCGCCTACGCCCACGAGGGCTTCTCCGGCATGAACGGCCGCAGCGACACCGGCGAGATCTTCAGCCAGTCCGACTTCCAGACCGTGCTGGACTACGCCACCAGCCACAACATGGACCGCTTCACCTTCTGGTCCCTCAACCGCGACCGCCAGTGCTCCCCGCCCGACAACGGCGGCCGCACCTCGGGCACCTGCTCCAGCGTGGCGCAGAACTCCTGGGACTTCGCCAAGTACTCGGTGAAGTTCGCCGGGGCGACCCCGCCGAGCACCACCCCGACGCCGACCCCGACCCCGACGCCCCCGGGCACCGGGTGCAAGGCGGCCTGGAGCTCGAGCGCCGTCTACACCCAGGGCAACGAGGTCTCGTACGGCAAGCACAACTGGAAGGCCAAGTGGTGGACCCAGAACGAGGTCCCCGGTGCGGCCCAGTGGGGCCCGTGGGAGGACGAGGGCGCCTGCTGACGGCCCGGCGTCCATGACGTGCGCGGTCCGCGAAGCCGCTTCGCGGGCCGCGCACAGCCGTCACCGGCGCGCCCGCCGTGTACGTCCGTCACCGGCGCGCCCGCGGTGTACGGCGGTTCACGGGTGCGCGCCGTGGGGAACCGTCGCCCCTCCGGCCCGCACCGCCTCCACCACCACCTGGTGCAGCTGCCTGCTGTCCCGCTCGGTGTGGCAGGGCACCGGGCTGCCGCTCAGCGTGAACCACTGCGAGGTCCCGCTGTACTGCACCGCCACGTCGGCCTGCTGCCCGTCCCATGTGGTGTGCACGGTCAGGTCGCCCGAGACGGTCCCCGCCTCCTCGGTACGGGCGCCTCCCTGTCCGGTGAAGACCCCTGTCGTCGTCCATGACGCCCAGACCATGGTCACCAGCCTCCTTTCCTGCCTCCAGGTGTCGACGCGGAACTGCGCGGAGCGAACGGGAGCGGCCGGGCGGCGGCGCCTCTCGCATCCGGCCCTGCTTCGATCGTGGGCCCGTCGGTCCGGCCGCGCACAGGGCCGAACGGCCCCGCACCGCGGCCGGAGGACTCGGGACCCCGGCCGGAGGACTCGGCACCCCCGGCCGGGAGACTCCGCACTACGGCCGGAGGACTGCGCACCGGGCGCACTCACCCGCCCGGGCGGCTCACCACGGCCAGCAGGCCGTCGTGGTCCGCCAGGGCCCGAAGGGCCAAGGTGCGGTAACCGGCCTCGTCGAACAGGACGGTGATGCGGTCGCCGTCCTCGCTCAGCACCGAGCCCTCGCCCCACTGGCCGTGCCGCACGCGCGCGCCGACGGGATAGCGGGCCGCGTCGGGGTGCGCGGGTCGGGCCGTGGCCGGCGTCTCCCCCGCCTCGGCGGCCTCGCACGTGTCGCAGGCGCCGCAGGGCGCCTCGTAGGCCTGGCCGAAGTAGCCGAGCAGGAAGTGCCGCCGGCAGCCGGTCGTCTCGGCGTACGCCCGTGCCATCTCCACCCGGGTCCGGTCGGTGCGCCGGTGCGCGTCGGCCGCGCGCGCGGCCTCGTCCGCCGCCTTCGCGGGCGGTGTGCCGGAGACGGGACGCACCTCGCCCTCCTCGCCGGTGGTGACGGTGCCGGCCTCCTCCAGGAGGTTCACCGCGGCCGTCACCCGGTTGCGGGACATGCCCGTCTCCCGGCGCAGTTCGTCCACGCCCGCGGGGTCGTGCCGGTGATCGTGCACGGCGCCGGCGACCTCGCCCAGCGCGTCCCGGCCCGCCGTGCGGACGGCGAAGTACGTCTGCATGCCGGTGTCCTCCGGCCGGTAGTGCAGCACCGCCAGGGCCGGCTCACCGTCCCTGCCGCAGCGGCCGATCTCCTGGTAGTAGGCGTCCAGCGAACCGGGCAGCGCGGCGTGCAGCACGAACCGCACGTCCTCCTTGTCGATGCCCATCCCGAAGGCCGAGGTCGCCACGACGACATCGGCGGTGCCCGACCGGAACGCCTCGTGGATCCGGTCGCGCTCGGCGGCCCGCAGACCGGCGTGGTAGGCCTCGGCGGCCAGCCCCAGCGCGGCCAGTTCCCCGGCGTAGTACTCGGTCTCCTTGCGGGTCGCCGCGTAGACCAGGCCCGGTTTCGGCTCGGCGGCGGCCCGCTCCGTCACGGCCAGGCGGCGTGCGTCCTCGTCCGGGAAGCGGCGCACCTCGAGTCTGATGTTGGGGCGGTCGAAGCCGGTCACGAGGATTCGCGGCCGGTCCATGCCGAGCCGCGCGGCGATCTCCTCGCGCACGGGCGGGGCCGCGGTGGCCGTCAGCGCCAGCACCGCGGGCCTGCCCAGCCGCCGTACGGCCTGCTCCAGGCGCAGGTAGTCGGGCCGGAAGTCGTGGCCCCAGGAGGAGACGCACTGCGCCTCGTCCACCACGACCAGCGCCGGGCGGGCCTCGGCCAGCCGGGTGATGACCTCGTCCTTGGCGAGCTGTTCCGGTGCCAGGTGGACGAAGCGGGCGGCGCCCTCGTCCACGGCCCGCCAGGCGTCCCTCTCCTCGGCCGCGGTGAGCCCGGAGTTCAGTGCGACGGCCCCCGGCGCCCCCTCCCCTCCGGGCAGCCCGGCGATCTGGTCGCGCTGGAGGGCCAGCAGCGGGGAGACCACCACGACGGGGCCGTCCAGGAGCACCCCGGGCACCTGGTAGACGGCGGACTTGCCCGAGCCGGTCGGCATGACGACCAGCGTGTCGCGGCCCTCGAGGACCCACTCCATCGCCGTCAGCTGCTCAGGGCGCAGCGTCTCCCAGCCGAACACGTCGGCGGCGGCCCGGCGCAGGCGCGCGGCCCCGTCGTCGTGCCGTTCCGCTCGCCCGCTGCCCATTGCTGCTCCTCGCGCTCGGCGCGGATCCGGGGCGGTCCGCGCGGCATCCCCGGGTACCCCCGTGGCGACCGCACAAGTCACCACCCGGCTGCCACTAGGGACCGTGTTCGCCGCCGGGCCCGTGTTCGCCGTCCTCGTCCGCGTGCGGGGGCGGGTCGAAGTGGACGCTGATCTTCTGGAAGCCCTTGAAGGACTCCGTGGCCGCGTAGGAGCGGTAGGCCCGGCGGTCGCCCGCGCTGAGGTGGACGCGGTCGGTGAAGGGGCTCAGCAGGCTCCGGGGCCACAGCCGCATGCAGCGCACCGCGCAGATCTCCGCCGTGAAGACGTACACCAGCGCGCCGAGGTAGATCCACGCGAACAGGCCGAGCACGATGCCGAACAGGCCGTAGGTCGCCGTGGTCCCGCGCAGCACGTGCCCGACGTAGTAGGTGCCGCCCCACAGCAGCAGCTGCCATGCGCAGCCCGCGCCCAGCGCCGGGCCGTACATCAGGCGCAGGGGCAGCTGCCGTCTGGACAGCAGGCGGAAGCTGCCCATCACCAGGGCGGCGTACAGCAGGACGGACAGGAGGTCGGCGAGGACGCGGACGCCGGTCTCCAGCCGGGCGCCGAACAGTCCTGAGGCCCACTCGGTCGCGGTGGACAACAGCGTGGTGACGCACAGCCCGAACGCCAGCAGGAACAGGAACTTGACCCCCTTCAGACGGGAGCGGAAGGGGTCGGGCCGGGTGTGCCGGGGCACAGCGAAGATCTTGTTCAACGCGTGCTGGACGGCCTGGGCGACGTTGAGCGCCCCGTAGACGCTGCCGGCCACGCCGATCGCGACGGCGACGCTGCTGCCGTGGAAGGAGCGGATGTTCTGGCCGATCTGGTCGCCGATGACCGGGAACTCGCTCAGTGCCGAGTTCAGCACCTGGTGCTGAAGACGGGGGCTGCCGCTGAGGAAGGAGCTGAGCAGGGCGACGAGCAGGAGCAGCAGGGGGAAGAGCGCCAGGAAGCCGTAGTACGTGATCAGCGCGGCCAGGTAGGCGGCCTGGTCGTCGTAGAACTTGTACAGCACGGCAAGCGGCAGACCCACCCAGCGGTGGCGTCGTTGGTAACCATCCAGCCGGGCCAGCACTCCGCGCTTTCCCGCACGCTCGTGCGGGCGTGTGCTCGTGTCGGGCGCCACCCCTTCCCGGTGCCCTGGCCAGGCGGTTTCATGCACGGGGGCGGGGCCGCGGGGCGGCGCCCCGGGACCGGGGCGGAGGGTTGCCCGGGGCGCGCGCGGTTACTCCGTCCCCATGGACGACATGGACGACGAAAAGCCCCTCGCACTGGTGACCGGGGCTTCCAGCGGAATCGGATACGAACTCGCCCGGCAGTTCGCGGAGCACGGCTACGACCTGATCGTCAACGCCGAGGACGACCGGCTCGACCACGCGGCGCAGCGGCTGCGGGAGACGGGCGCCGAGGTGCGCGCCGTGCGCGCCGACCTCAGGGACCCCTCGGGCGTGGACCACCTGGTCGCCGCCACGACGGGCCTGCGCGTGGACGTGGCCGCGCTCAACGCCGGCGTGGGGCGGGGCGGCGCCTTCGTGGACACCGACCTCGCCGACGACCTGTCGGTGATCGACCTGAACGTGGTCTCCACGGTCCGGCTCGCCAAGCCGCTGCTGCGGGACATGGCGGAGCGCGGCGAGGGCAGCCTGGTGTTCACCTCCTCCATCGCGGCGACCATGCCGGGTCCCTTCCAGTCGGTCTACAACGCCTCGAAGTCCTTCGTGCAGTCCTTCGCGCAGGCGCTCCAGGACGAGGTGAAGGACAGCGGCGTCTCGGTCACGGCGTTCATGCCCGGGCCGACCGACACGGACTTCTTCCGGCGGGCCGACATGGGCGACACCAAGATCGGCACCGGCGACAAGGACGACCCGGCGCAGGTCGCCGAGCAGGCCTTCGAGGCGGTGATGAAGGGGCGCAAGAAGGTGGTGACGGGCTCGCTGAAGACCAAGCTCCAGGGGGCCGCCAACAAGGTGCTGCCGGACAGTGCCAAAGCCGCCGCGCACCGCAGGATGGCCGAGCCGGGCACGGGGGACGAGGACACCGCCACCGGCGGCTCGTAACCCCTTGCGGCTCGTGGCCGCTCGTGGCTCATAGCCGCTCGTGGCTCATAGCCGCTCGTGGCTCATAGCCGCTCGTGGCTCTAGCTCGTAGCTCATGGCGGTCGTAGCGACGGGTCAGGGCCTACGGGGAGGGCTCCGCCTCGCGGTCCGAGGAGGGCCAGACGTACGGCAGGTCGTCCGGCACCCCGGGGAACAGCGGGCCGTAGTGCTCCGGGTCCTTGCGCACCAGCGCCGAGCGGTGGCTGCGGTGCAGGGCCTCGTCGCCGAGCCAGGGCGGCAGCTCACCCGCGGCGGCCAGTTCGGGCTGCTCGCGCACGGGGGCGCCGGGCCGGACGGCGGCCAGGTCGGAGACGAGGGTGGCCGCACAGCTGTCCTGGTGGCCGTGGTCCCGCCAGACGCGGCACACGTCCAGGCCGTAGCGCACCAGGGCCTCCTCGTACCCCGCCCACATGCGCACCGCCGGGTGCCTGCGCCATCCGTAGCCCGGGACCGTCAGGCCGCGCAGCACCTGCAACGCCTCGACCCGCTGTTTGCCGAGCCGGCGGCGGTCGAGCGTCAGGGCGGACTCGGTGAAGCCGGGGTACGGCAGGAAGGTCTGCATGGCACCGTCCGAGGGTCGGGCGGCCGGCCCCTCGATGCGGGCGGCCCTTCACCGAGTGTGCGGCCCGTGCCCCGGTACGGCTCGTCCGCACCGCGCCGCGCGCGTTCCGCTGGACGGACGAACCTCGCTGGGCCTTAGGAGCGCAGGGGCGTGAGCGGGGCGTGCGGGGCGGGTGCGCGGTGGAAGGGATGGCGCACGCACGACTCCGAGGAGGCCCGATGCCCGATGCCGTGGCCGAGCGTGGCCCGTCCAGCACCGCCGTGGCGGCCGGCGGCGACCGCGCCGCGCGTCCCGGGCGGGCCTTCGAGCGGCTGGGGGCGGTGGCCGACGCCGTGCTCTACGAGGGGTATCTGCTGTATCCGTACCGCCGTTCGTCGGTGAAGAACCGGGTCAGGTGGCAGTTCGGGGTCCTGCTGCCCCGCGACTGGGTGGAGCGCGACGGGCCCGTGCCGGCGGGTGTGTCCGGCTCCGCCGACTCCTGGTACCAGCGGACCGAGTGCGTGCTGCGGACGCCGGGGCCCGATGCCGTCGTGCGGGTGAGGGTGCGCGGCCTCCAGATGCAGCACAAGCAGGTCGAGGAGGCCGGCCCGGACGGCCGGCACCGTGCCGTCGAGTCGCTGCGTACGGCGGACGGCGCCACGCATCTGACCTTCGACGAGGCGGTGCCCTGCGAGACCGAGGTCACCGTACCGCTGCGGGAGTTGATCGGCGCCGAGCGCACCTTCCCGGTCGGCGCGGCGGCGGACGACCGGACCGAGACGCTGCCCGGGGGCACCGGACGCGTGGTGCGGCGGCGAGCGGAGGTCCACGCGGTCACCACGCTGACGGCTGAGCGGCTCGCACCGGACCTGGTCCGGCTACGGGTGCGGACCGAGAACACCGGGCGTGCGGCGGACGCGGCAGCCACGCGCGAGCGGGCGCTGCGCGAGGCGCTCATCGCCACGCACACGCTGATCGGCGGTGAGGGACTGGAGTTCGCCTCGGCGATCGACCCGCCCGCCGGACTGGCGGAGCATGTGCGCGCGTGCCGCAACGAGTTCACCTTCCCGGTGCTCGGCGGCGATCCGCCCGGGGCGCGGGAAGCCCGGCAGGGCGACGGAGCCACCGGTGAAGTGCTGCTGTCCTCGCCGATCATCCTTCCCGACCATCCGCAGATCGCGCCCGAGAGCCCGGGCGACCTGCACGACGCGGCGGAGATCGACGAGATCCTGACGCTGCGCACGATGCTGCTGACCGACGAGGAGAAGCGCGAGGCGCGCGCCACCGATCCGCGCGCGGCCCGGATCCTCGACCGGGTCGACAACATGCCGGACGAGGTCTTCGCACGCCTGCACGGCGCGATCCGCTCACTCTCCCCCGCCGACCGTGGCGGGCAAGACGCTCCGGTCGGCCGGGACGGCCACGACGCTCCGGCCGGCCGGGGAGACCATGACGCTGGTGCGGACTCGCGGGCCGCCGCTCCGATCCCGGAGGCCGATCGCGGTCCGGGGGCCGATCGCGGTGCGGAGGCCGCCGAGCGGCCCGCGTGGTGGCGGGAGGGCGCCGACGACGGGCTGTCCCCGTCGACCGACACGGTACTCGTCGACGGCGTGCGCGTGGGCCGCGGCAGCCGGGTCCGGCTGCGGCCGCGCGGCCGGGGCGCGGACGTCCAGGACATGTTCCTCGAAGGGCGGACCGCCGAGGTCGCCGGCGTCTTCCACGACGTCGACGGCAGCGTGCACATCGCGGTCACCCTCGAGGACGACCCCGCCGCCGAACTGCACTTCTGGTACGGCCGTTTCCACTACTTCCGGCCCGACGAGCTCCAGCCACTCCCGGACTCCACGGGTCCGGCCCGCACCGAACCATCGGACACTCACAGCGAGGGGCAGCAACCGACATGACGGCTACGGAGTCCCGTTCGGCGGGGCGCAGACCCGCGCAACTGGTGGACATG
>NZ_BMVF01000032.1 GCF_014650575.1 Streptomyces naganishii JCM 4654 | reverse complement strand
CTCGATCCGCTCCCGCGCGGTCAGCTTGCCCTTGGCGTGCTGCGCCGCGGTCGCCTTCTCACTCGGACCCGCCACCGCCTGCGCACGGATCCCGTGCAACTCGGCCACGCGCCCACGCGCGTCCGCCGTCGCCTCAGTCGTCGTTGTCATCCGCCGGCTCCACCCCCGGCCCGGCTCGGGTCCGGCCGGGCGACATCGTGGTCCGCGGCCCTGTCGGTACCGCGTCGCGTTGATTGAAGCGCCGACAATGCCGGAGTTCCACCAGCAACTCCCCCTAACGTTCGCCACGGACCCCTAATCCGCCTCACGCCTCCTCCACGGATCCGCCTTACTCCACGCGCCGTTCACCTCCCCGCGGATTTACTTGCCCGGCGCCGGTCGTTGCTAGAGTCGCCCTCGAGGACCCCGCCCAGCGGCACGGACCGACGTCATGAGATACCCCGCGAACGCGACTGACCGGCGCTTTGCGGCTGCTGACGTCACCCCAGGGGTCCACGGGGAAGTCCCGGACGACCAGCGGCCATCCGCTTTGCCCGGGTTAAGACACACAGGGGTGTAAGCATTTTTAAAAACGACGTTTCGGACCCGCCGCACATAGCCTCCCGGCGCCGACCGGCCGTTCTACTGATCAGTAGTACCGCAGCCCGCGGCCGGACCGCCCGGGAGATGTCTCAATTCTTTGCACGGAATTAACGGGGAAGGAATTGATGATGTTGCTGGAACGGGATGCGGAGACGGAAGAACTCACCCGGTTCCTCACCACCGGGGAACGTGGCCGGCGCCGGGTCGGCCGCGTCGCCGGCGCCGTCGGCTCGGGGAAGACCGCCCTGCTGCAGAGCGTGACGGAACGTGTCGTCGCCGGCGGTGCGCGCGTGCTGAGCGCGGTCGCCTCGCCCTACGAACAGGCCTACCCCTACGCGGTTCTGGAGCAGCTCCTCCAGGGACTCGGTCCGGACACGGCGGCGTCCAGGGCGCCCGTGCTCTCCGAGGGGGGCTGCGGGCACGACTTTGTGTCGTGCGAGTTCCACGACCGCCTGGCCGAGGCGGCGTCCACAGGACCCGTGCTGGTCGTCGTGGACGACGCGCAGTTCGCGGACCCCGAGTCCCTGCTGTGCCTGGTGCGCGCCTGGGGCGCCCTGCCCGCCGAGAGGGTCTCCCTGCTCGTCGCCACCGGCGGGCGCGACGGCGAACTCACCCCCAGCCTCAGGGAGTTGCCGCAACCGCCGCTGACCCTCGAGGTGCGGCTCGCGCCCCTGTCGGTGGCGGGCGTCGAAGGGCTGCTGTCGGACACGTCCGGGGCCGCCCACGCGGCCCGGCTCGCCCCCGCGTGGCACGCGGCGACCGGCGGCAGCCCCCTCCTCGTGCACGCCCTGCTGGAGGACGGAGCGGCCCGGACCCGAAGTGCCGCCGTCCCCAAGGCCGGTGAGATGTTCCAACAGGCCGCGCTCGCCTGCGTGCACCGCCACGGCGCGGAGGGCGTGCTGGTCGCGCGGGCGGTGGCGGTGCTGGGCGGCGCCGGGCGGCTGCCGCTGGTGCGCACCCTCACCGGGCTGACGGAACCGGTCGTGGAACGGTGCCTGGCCGCGCTCACGGAGGCGGGCGTCCTCGACGGCGCCGCGTTCCGGCACGAGGCCGCACTCAGTGCCGTACTCCGGGACGTTCCCGCCAGGCAGGCCGGGCGTCTGCGGGCCCTGGCAGCACGGGAGTTGCACCGGTGCGGGGCCCCGGCGGCCGAGACCGCGCGCCAGTTGACCGGGCACGAGGACGCGGCGCCGCGCGAGGCGTGGGCCGTGGCGGTGCTGCGGGAGGCGGCACGGCAGGCGGCCCACGAGGACGACACCGCCCTCGCCGCACAGTGCCTCCAGACGGCCGAGCGCTGCACCGCCGACGAGCAGGAACGACTCACCATCAAGGCGGACCTGGCCCAGCTGATCTGGCGGCTCAAGCCCTCGGCGTCGGGTCCGAGGATGCAGTCGCTGACCGGACCCGCCATGGCCGGCCTGCTCTCCCCCGCCCAGACCCTCCGCCTCGCGGTGGGCCTGCTGTGGAACGGGCGCACCGACGACGCGGCGGCGCTGATCCGCCAGGTCGGCGAGGCGATGTCGGACCGCCCCGACCCGCTGCTCGACACGCAGGTGCGCACCGTGCAGATGATGCTCGCCACCACCTACCCGGACGCCGTCGACGCGATCCGGGAGCTGCTGGACCGGCTGGACGGCCCCGCCCGCCCTTCGCCGGGCGGCCCGGGCGGCGAGTCGTACCGGGCGTTCGGCCTGCTCAGGGCGGCGCTGTACGAGGAGTGGGACGAGTCCACGACCGAAGAGGCGGACTGGCTGCTGGGCGCCTCGCGCCCCACCGACCAGGGCTTCGACCAGGTGCGGACGGCGCTGCTCGCGCTGGTGTACGCGGACCGGCTGAAGCAGGCGTCCCGATGGTGCGACCGGTTCCTGTCCCGGACGGAGGGCCAGGACTTCGCCGGTTGGCACACCGCGCTCGGCGCACTGCGCGGCCAGATATCCCTGCGCCGCGGCCGGCTGGGCGAGGCGGCCGAGTCCGTCGAGCGGGCGCTGGAGCACCTGCCGGCCCACGGCTGGGGAGTGGCCGTGGGAATGCCGCTGGGCACGCTGGTGCAGGCACGCAGCGCGATGGGCCACCACGACCGCGCGGCCGAACTGCTCGAGACGCCGATGCCCGCCACCATGTTCGACACCCGGTACGGCGTGCACTACCTGTACGCGCGCGGCCGCCACCAGCTCGCCACCGGCCGCCACGACGCGGCCCTCGCCGACTTCCTGGCCTGCGGCGAGCGGATGACGGCCTGGCGGATGGACACCGCGGGCCTGGCGCCGTGGCGGCTGGGCGCCGCCGAGACCTGGCTGGCGCTCGGCGACGAGACGAGAGCCGCGGCCCTGGCCAGGGAGCAGCTGGAGCGGCCCGGGCAGCGGGCGGTGCGCGGGCCGGCGCTGCGGATCCTGGCCGCCACCCGGCCGCCCTGGGAGCGGATCCGGCTGCTCGGGCAGGCGCTGACCGCGCTGCGCAAGGCCGGCGACACCTACGAGACGGCCCGCGCGCAGGCCGACCTGGGGCGCGCGCACCGGGAGCTCGGCGATCTCACCCAGGCCAGGCAACTGGTGCGCAAGGCGTGGCGGACGGCCGAGGCGTGCGGCGCCGAGGAGCTGTGCCGCACGCTCCAGCCGGAGCCCTCCCGCGACGCGGCCCCGCGGGAGGCGGGCACGGGCCGGCCCGACGCCGCCGCGCTGGCCTCCCTCACCGACGCCGAGCGCCGGGTGGCCGCGCTGGCCGTGTACGGCCACACCAACCGGGAGATCGCCGCGAAGCTGTTCATCACGGTCAGCACGGTCGAGCAGCACCTCACCCGGGTCTACCGCAAGATAAACATCAGTCACCGCCAGGACCTCCCGGTCAGTTTGGACAGCGATGTCGCCCACAGCGCCTGACACCCCGGCACGGCCCACCGCGCCTGAGACCCCGGCGGGGCCGACCCCTCCCGCGCCCGGCGGCGGGCGGCTGCTCGCCGTCAGCGACCTGCACATCGGCATGCCGGACAACCGGCCCATCACCGAGTCCCTCAGGCCCTCTTCGGACGGGGACTGGCTCATCGTCGCCGGGGACGTGGGCGAGCTGACCACGGACATCGAGTGGGCGCTGCGGCTGCTGTCGCGGCGGTTCGCGAAGGTGGTGTGGGCACCGGGCAACCACGAGCTGTGGACGCCGCGCGAGGACCCCGTGCAGCTGCGCGGGGAGCGGCGCTACCGCCATCTGGTGGAGATGTGCCGCGGCCTCGGCGTGGTGACCCCCGAGGACGACTACCCGGTGTGGGAGGGCGTGGACGGCCCGGTGGCCGTGGCCCCGCTGTTCCTGCTCTACGACTACTCGTTCCTGGCGCCCGGCACCTCCACCAAGGAGGAGTCGCTGGCCCGCGCCCACGAGACGGGGGTGGTGTGCAGCGACGAGTACCTGCTGCACCCCGACCCGTATCCGAGCCGGGAGGCGTGGTGCGCGGCGCGGGTGGAGGCGACCGAGCGGCGGCTCGCGGCGCACGACCCGTCGGTGCCGCTGGTGCTGGTCAACCACTATCCGCTGGTGCGCGAGCCCACCGAGGTGCTGTGGTACCCGGAGTTCGCGCAGTGGTGCGGCACCGTCCGCACCGCCGACTGGCCCCGCAGGTTCCCGACGGCGGCCGTCGTCTACGGCCATCTGCACATCCCCCGCACGACGTGGCACGACGGGGTGCGGCACGAGGAGGTCTCGATCGGCTACCCGCGCGAGTGGCGCCGCCGGGGCCATCCGCGCGGCCTGCTGCGGCAGATCCTGCCGCATCCCGCCCCCGACCCCGGCACGACGGCGAGCGGCAGCAGCGCGGCGAAGCACAAGGAGAGCCGGTGATCGAGGAGTTGGTGCCGCGCGCGGTGGTCTGCGCGGAGGCGTACGAGGATGCCGCCGAGCACTGCGGCGAGGACGGCGGCGAGGACGGCCTGTTCCCCGGGGAGCGGGAGGTGCTGGGCGACGCGGTGGAGCGCAGGCGGCGGGAGTTCACCACGGTGCGGGCCTGCGCCCGCAAGGCGATGGCCGGGCTCGGGGTGCCGCCCGCGCCGGTGCTGCCCGGGGTGCGCAACGTCCCGCTGTGGCCCGCCGGTGTGGTGGGCAGCATGACCCACTGCGACGGCTACCGCGCCGCGGCCCTCGCGCGGGCGTCGGACGCGGCGACCGTGGGCATCGACGCCGAACCCGACGGCCCCCTGCCCCAGGGAGTGCTGGAGTCCATCGCGCTGCCCCGCGAACTCGCCTGGGCGCGCGCCGGGTCGGGCGGCGGGGTGCACCGCGACCGGCTGCTGTTCAGCGCCAAGGAGTGCGTCTACAAGGCGTGGTTCCCGATGATGCGCACCGAACTCGACTTCGAGGACGCGGACATCACCTTCGCGCCGGCCCCCGCGAACGGCCGGAAGGAGGGCTCCGGCGGCGCCTTCCACGCACGGATCCTGCGCCCTGCGCGCAACGCCCTGGGGCAGCACGTCGGCGCCTTCGAGGGCCGCTGGGCGGCCGCGCGCGGCCTGCTGGTGACGGCGATCGTCCTGCCGGCACCCTGAGCCCCGGCGTGCGGCGCGGTCCGGGGTCGGTAGGGGTTGTCCGCCCGGAATGCCCCTCCCTAGCGTGAAGGCGCCGGGGCGTTCCGCGACTCTGCGGCCCCGTCGCCGACACGGCCGAGAGGTTTCCCGTCATGACGACTGCCGGCCCGCGCCCGACCACCATGCTGGTCCCGGACTTCCCCTTCTCCTACGACGACTGGCTCAGCCACCCGGCCGGCCTCGGCGCCCTCCCCGAAGAGGTGCGGGGCACCGAGGTCGCGGTGGTCGGCGGGGGCATGGCCGGTGTCACGGCGGCGTACGAGCTGATGCGGCTCGGACTGCGGCCCGTGGTGTACGAGACGGGTCAACTGGGCGGCAGGATGCGGTCGGTGCCGTTCCCGGAGGATCCGCGCTGGGTGGCCGAGATGGGCGCGATGCGCTTCCCGCTGTCGGCCCGCGCGCTGTTCCACTACATCGGCATGCTGGGCCTGCCGACCAGCCCCTTCCCCAACCCGCTGGCGCCGTGCACCCCGAGCACCGTCGTGCACCTGGGCGGCGCCAGCCACCGCGCCCGCACGGCCGAGGAACTGCCCGGCCTCTACCAGGAGGTGGCGGACGCCTGGGCCAAGGCCCTGCAGGAGCGGGCCGAGTTGTCCACCGTGCGGGACGCGATCCAGCGGCGGGACGTGGAGACCCTGAAGGCCGTGTGGAACAGGCTGGTCGCCGAGTTCGACGACCAGTCCTTCTACGGCTTCCTCGCGACCACCCCCGCGTTCCAGTCGTTCCGCCACCGCGAGACGTTCGGCCAGGTCGGGTTCGGCTCGGGCGGCTGGGACACGGACTTCCCGAACTCCTTCCTGGAGATCCTGCGGGTGGTCTACACCGAGGCGGACGACAACCACGTGCTGATCGGCGGCGGCGCCCAGCAGGTGCCGCTGGGCCTGTGGAACCACGCTCCCGCGGACCCGGCGCACTGGCCGACGGGCACGTCGCTGGCCTCCCTGCACGGCGGCTCGCCGCGTCCGGGGGTCGCCGGGCTGCGCCGCACGATGGACGGCATCGCGGTGCGGGACGCCTCCGGCCGGGTGCGCGAGTACCCGGCGGTCGTCTACAGCCCGCACGTGTGGACGCTGCTGCACCGCGTCGAGTGCGATCCGGTGCTGCTGCCGGCCGACCACTGGACGGCCGTCGAGCGCACCCACTACATGGGGGCGTCGAAGCTGTTCGTGCTGGTGGACCGGCCCTTCTGGCGGGACGCCGACCCGGAGACTGGCGGGGACGTGATGGGCATGACGCTCACCGACCGGCTGCCGCGCGGTGTCTACCTGTTCGAGAACGGTCCGGGGCAGCCGGCGGTGATGTGCCTGTCGTACACCTGGAACGACGACTCGCTGAAGGTGGCCACGCTCTCCCCCGCGGAGAGGCTGGACGCGCTGCTGGCCCGGCTGGCGGAGATCTACCCGGACACCGACATACGCTCGCACATCGTCAGCGAGCCGATCACGGTCACCTGGGAGACGGAACCGCATTTCATGGGCGCGTTCAAGTCCAACCTGCCCGGCCAGTACCGCTACCAGCGGCGGCTGTTCACCCAGTTCGTGCAGGCGGAGATGAAGCCGGAGCAGCGCGGCTTCTTCCTGTGCGGGGACGACGTGTCGTGGACGGCCGGCTTCGCCGAGGGCGCGGTGACCACGGCCCTGAACGCGGTGTGGGGGGTGCTGCGTCACCTGGGCGGCGCGACCCACCCGGAGAACCCGGGCCCCGGGGACCTCTTCGACGCGCTGGCACCAGTGGAGCTGCCGTACGTCTGAGAGGCGACGGAGCGAAGAGCGAAGGGGGTTGGCGACCCGGGTCCGGGTCGCCAACCCCCTTCGCGTGTCCGCCCGTCACTGCCGGGCGAGCGACTCCAGGGCGCGCTTGTCGGGCTTGCCGTTGCGGTTGAGCGGGAAGCGGTCGAGGACGACGACCCGGTTGGGCTGTTCGAAGGCGGGCAGCAGGCCGTTGAACACCTCGCGCCAGTGGGCCGCGTCGCGCTCCTGCTCGTCCTCGACGAAGAACACCAGCTGCGTTCCGCGCCGTTCGTCCGGCAGCGGCACGATCCGCACCGGGCACTGGGCGGCCTCCGCCTTCCGCTCGATCACTTCCGGGTAGAGGGTGTAGCCGTTGCGGTGCACCGCGAGCTTGCGGCCCAGCACGAACAGGTTGCCGTGCTCGTCGAGCCGGCCGAGGTCGCCGGTGGGCTGCCAGCCGGACGGCGCGGGCTGCACGGTGCCGTCCTCGGCGATGAGGCCCTCCAGGCCGTCGGGGGTGTCGACCTCGATCTCGCCGGCCTCCCCGGCGGGCACCGGGCGGCCCTCCTCGTCGACGACCCTGACCCCGATGCCCTCCATGGCCCGCCCGCAGGCGACCGGGTTGTCCAGCGTGGCGAAGGCGATGTTGCCGAGTTCGGTGCTGCCGTAGCTGTCCAGCAGCGGCATGCCGAACTCGGCCTCGTAGCGGGCCACCAGGGGGGCGTCCAGCGGGGCGGCGCCGACGCAGAACATGCGCGCCGACTCCAGGTGGGCGCGCAGGGCGGGCTTGCGGGTCACCAGGTTGAGCATGCTGCGGTAGCTGGAGGGGGTGGCGTCGATGACGGTGGCACCGGTCTGCCCGGCCATGCGCAGCGCGTGGTCGAGCCGCCGGTAGGGGGCGATCACCAGGGAGCAGCGGGTCAGCCAGGCGATCAGCACCATCGACAGGCCGTACTGGTGGGCGAAGGGCAGCAGCGGCATGAGCACGTCGCCCTCGCGGTGGCCGACCTGGGCGGCGTTGCGCTCCAGGTTGCGCAGGAACTTCCCGCCGGACTTGACGACGCCCTTGGGGGAGCCGGTGGAGCCGGAGGTCCACATGATCAGCCCGTCGGGCAGCCGGCCCCAGGTGTCGAAGGAGAGGCGGTCGGCGCCGTCGAGGGCCCCGGCGGCCGGCACCAGGAGCTGGTAGAGGTGCACCGGGTCGGCCTCGGCGTCGACGGGCGCGTCGTCGTCGACGAACGTGACCTTCACGCCGGTGCGCAGCGCGATGCGGCGGGTCTCCTCGGCGCGCTCCTGCTGGTCGACCAGCACGATGGAGGCGCCGATGTGCATGAGGGCGAACAGCACCGACAGGTACGCGGCGGAGTTGCCGGCCTTCAGCATGACCCGGTCGCCGGGTCCGACGCCGTGGTCGCGGATCACGGCGGCGACCCGCAGCGCGTCCCGTTCGAACTCCTGAAGGGTCTGCACCGAGTCGGGGGCGAATATCTTCGCCGGTTTCGCCGTTGAGTTGGTCTTCGCTGCTGTCATCGTAGGCTCCCTGTCCTACTCGGCGTCCAGAGTCCGTGAGGGGCGCAGGTGGTGCCTGCGTCCGAGCAGTCGCAGCTCTCCCCCGGGGCCCGGTGGTTCCGGCGGTTCGAAGGGCGGCAGGGACATGAGCTGGTCGTGAACGATGTTGATGACCTCGCGCTTGTGCGAGTCGAGGTAGTCGCGCGCCGCGGGCAGCGTCTCCAGGTCGAAGGGGCCGCTGGTGCAGCGCCGCCAGGCCCGCACCCCGGCCGGTGTGACGGCGGGGTCGCGGTCGCCGGCGAGCGCCACGACGCGGCAGCGCAGGGTCGGGGGTCCGAGGGGGGCGTGCACGCACGGGGCGTTGCTGCCGGAGACGAACAGGGTCACCAGCAGCGGCGAGTTCTCCCGCTCCAGCCGTTCGGCCACGCGGTGGGCGAGGCGGGCTCCGGCGCGGTGCCCGAAGAACGCCAGCCGGCGGCCGGGGCGGCCGGTCCAGTCGCCGAGCGCCTCGAAGATCTTCGAGGCGAGTTCCTCGGAGTCGGGGACGGTCTGCGGCAGGTGGTCCCCGGAGTCGCCCGAGTCGCCGGGGTACTGGATCAGCAGCACCTCGACCGTGGGCAGCAGCAGTTCCGCCAGTCTCAGGTAGAGCGAGGTGGAATGCGTGTGGCCGGGAAAGCAGATGAGGCGGAATCTGCTCGGGGTCTCCGGTTGCAGAATCCTGATCAGCCCGATGTCGTCGGGCGTCTTCTCCTGTGTCGTCATGAAGCCGGCAGCCCCTGCCGCAGCGGCGTCCACACCTTGTGGTTGTTGCGGTACCACTCGACGGTCTCGGTGATCCCGAGGGCGAAGTCGGTCAGGGGCCGGTAGCCGAGGTCGTCGCGGATCCGCGTCCAGTCGACGCAGTAGCGGCGGTCGTGTCCCTTGCGGTCGGTGACGTGCTCGACCCGGTCCCAGTCCGCGCCGCACGCCTTGAGCAGCATCCCAGTGAGCTGACGGTTCGTCAGTTGCGTGCCGCCGCCGATGTTGTAGACGCGGCCGGGCGTTCCGCGGGTGAGGACCGCGAGCAGGGCCCGGCAGTGGTCGTCGACGTGCAGCCAGTCCCGTACGTTCTCCCCGTCGCCGTACAGGGGCACGGTGCCGCCGTCCAGGAGGCGGGAGACGAACAGCGGGATCAGCTTCTCCGGGTACTGGTGGGGGCCGTAGTTGTTGGAGCAGCGGGTGACCCGGACGTCTAGGCCGTGGGTGTGGTGGTGGGCGAGGGCCAGCAGGTCGCTGGAGGCCTTGGAGGCGGCGTAGGGGGAGCCGGGCCGCAGGGGGTCGTCCTCGCGGGAGGCGCCGGTGGGCACCGAGCCGTACACCTCGTCGGTGGAGACGTGCACGAACGGTCCCACGCCGTGCCTGAGCGCCGCGTCGAGCAGTACGGAGGTGCCGAGCACGTTGGTGGTCACGAAGTCCTGGGCGGACTCGATGGACCGGTCGACGTGCGACTCGGCGGCCAGGTGGAGGACGGCGTCGTGGCCGGGCATGACACGCTCGACCAGGGCGGTGTCGGTGATGTCGCCGTGCACGAAGGTCAGCCCCGGCTCGTCCGCGACCGGGGCGAGGTTCTCGCGGCGGCCCGCGTAGGTGAGCTTGTCCAGGGCGGTGACGCGCACGTCGTCGCCGAGCGGCCGGCCGGGTCCGAGGACCGTGCGGACCAGGTGGGAGCCGATGAACCCGGCGGCGCCGGTGATCAGGAGTCTCATGAGCGGATCTGCACTTTGCTGTGGTCGCCGAGGATCAGGCGATGGGCTTGGGGGACGCGGGGCGCGGGGGTGACCTGGACGTCTCGTCCGATCATGGACGCCTCGATGCGGCGCACCCCGTCGATGGTGGCGCCGCTCAGCACGATGGAGTACTCGATCTCGCTGTCGGCGATGGTGCAGTGGTCGGCGACGGAGGTGAACGGGCCGACGTAGGAGCCCTCGACGCGGCTGCCGCGGCCGATGATCGCCGGTCCGACGATCCGGGACCGCGTCACCCGCGCCCCCGCCTCCACCACCACCCTGCCGATGAGTTCGCTGGCGTCGTCGACGCTGCCCTCGCAGCGCGGGTCCAGCCGGTCCAGGACCGACCGGTTGACCTCCAGCATGTCGGCCGCGTTGCCGGTGTCCTTCCAGTAGCCGGTGACCACCGAGGAGCGCACGTCCCTGCCGTCGTCGATCAGCCACTGGATGGCGTCGGTGATCTCCAGCTCGCCGCGCGCGGAGGGGCGGATCGCGGCCACCGCCTCGTGGATGACGGGCGTGAAGAAGTACACCCCGACCAGCGCCAGATCGCTCTTCGGATACGCCGGCTTCTCCTCCAGCCGGACCACACGGCCGGCCCCGTCCAGCTCGGCCACGCCGAACGCGGACGGATCGCCCACGCGGGTGAGCATGATCTGGGCGTCCGGCCCGTCCCGCCGGAACGCGGCCAGCTGCTCGCTGATGCCGCCGACGAGGAAGTTGTCCCCCAGGTACATCACGAAGTCGTCGTCGCCGAGCCAGTCGCGGGCGGTGCGCACCGCGTGCGCGAGGCCCAGCGGCCGCTCCTGCGGGATGTAGGTGACGCTCAGGCCGAAGGCCGTGCCGTCGCCGACCGCCTCCCGGATCTCCGGCGCGGTGTCGCCGACGATGACGCCGGCCTCGGTGACGCCGGCCTCGGCGATGCCCTCCAGGACGTAGAACAGGATCGGCTTGTTGGCGACCGGCACCAGCTGCTTCGCCGAGGTGTGGGTCAGGGGCCGCAGGCGGGTGCCGGAACCCCCGGCCAGGACGAGCGCCTTCACTCAGGCCTCCAGTACGGGTTCGGGTGCCGCGCCGGGCGGCGGCAGGGAGCGCAGGTGACGGCGGCACTCCGCGTACGACGGCAGCAGTCCGGCCGCCTCCAGTTCGGCGAGGCCGGGCGCCGCGGCGTCCTTCTCGGACAGCACCGGCTCGATCGCGGCCCACTCGATGCCGAGGCCGGCGTCGAGCGGGTGGACGCCGTGTTCGCGGTCCGGCCGGTAGCCGGTGGAGCACAGGTAGACGACGGTGGCGTCGTCGGTGAGCGCCTGGAAGGCGTGCCCGAGCCCCTCGGACAGGAACACCGCCTCGCGGGCGCGGTCGTCCAGGTCGACCGCGGTCCACTCCCCGAACGTCGGCGACCCGGTGCGCAGGTCCACCACCACGTCCCGCACCGCGCCACGCACACAGGTGACGTACTTCGCCTGCCCGGGCGGCACGTCGGCGAAGTGGACGCCGCGCACCACCCCGCGGCGGGACACCGAGCAGTTGGCCTGCGCCAGGTCCAGTCCGCGGCCGGTCGCCTCGCCGAGGCTCTCGCCCTGGAACCACTCCAGGAAGGTGCCTCGCGCGTCGCCGAACTGCCGTGGCCGGTGGAGCCAGGCGCCTTCGATGGGCAGGGGTTCCATGGGTCAGCGGCCCTCCGTGGCAGTGGCAGTGGCCGTGGCTGTGACGGCGGTCGTGGGTGCGGGCGCGGCCGCGGTGGGGTGCGCCGGGGCAGTCCGCGGTGCGATCGCCTCGGTCAGCGCGGTCCGCCAGTGCCGCATCGGGGGCAGTCCGGCCCGGGTCCACCGGCTGTGGCCGAGCACGCTCCAGGCGGGCCGGCGGGCGGGCCGGGTCAGCCGGTCGCTGCCCATCGGCCGCACCCTGAGCGGGTCGGCGCCGAGCAACCGGAAGACCTCCTGGGCGAGTTCGTGCCAGGTGGTGCGTCCGGCGCCGGTGGCGTGGAAGACGCCGGACGCGCGTGCGGCGGGCAGTGAGCCGAGCGCCACGAGGCGTTCGGCGACATCGGGGGCCCAACTGGGCTGCCCGTGCTGGTCGTCGACGACGTCCGCCGCCCTGTCGGGCTCGGCGGCGATCCGGGCCATGGTGCCGACGAAGCCGGTGACGGGGGGCGCGGTGACGCCGGAGGCGGTGCCGGGGGCGGTGACGCCGGGGGCGGCGGGGCCGGGGGCGGCGGGGCCGTACAGCCAGGAGGTGCGCACCACGACGGCGGTGTGCGGCAGTGCGGCCAGCACGGCACGCTCGCCCGCGAGTTTGGTCCGTCCGTAGGCGGTACGGGGCTCAGGGGGCGTGTCCTCCGCGTACGGCGTGCCGACGTGCCCGGGGGCGCCGCCGAAGACATAGTCGGTGGAGACGTGCACCAGCCGGGCCCCGGACACCGCGCAGGCCAGGGCGAGGTGGCGGGGGCCGTCGGCGTTGACCCGGGTGGCGGCGGCCTCGTCGTGCTCCGCGCCGTCGACGTCCGTCCAGGCGGCGCAGTTGACGACCGTGTGCGGCCGGTGGGCGGCGACGGCCTCGAAGACCGCGCGCCGGTCGGTGACGTCCAGCTCGCCGCGGCCCAGCGCCACCGTGACGGCGTCCGCCGCCTCCAGCCGCGCCCGGACCGCGCGCCCCAGCGTGCCGCCCGCGCCCACCACGAGCCACCGGAATTCGGCGGCCGGCAAAGGCGTTGTCGGTGAAAAGTCCCTCGAGGCGATCACGCGCCGATGCTATGGGGTACTCCGCGCATTCCCACACCCGCGATTTCCCCCTAGGCACCCCTAACCCGTCTTCGCCACCCCAGAGCTGACGGCCGCTCAGCCCACCGTGAAATCAGCCGTGCTACACATGGCGGGCACCTTTGTACTTTCCCTTCCGTCGGCGCACAACGTCGCGCAGCCAGGCCGCACGCGACCCTCGCGGCAGAACACCGGTGCGGCGGTGTCGCGTCCAGCCCGATTCACAGGTTTCATGAATACACCACGTGCCGCGGAATCCGCCGTCGTCGTCGACGGACTGGTCAAGAAATACCCCGACCGCGAGCAATTCGCCGTCAACAACCTCAGCTTCAGCGTGAACCACGGGGAGGTCTTCGGATTCCTCGGCCCCAACGGAGCGGGCAAGACCACCACCATCGGCATCCTCACCACGCGGGTCGCTCCCACCGGGGGACGCGCCTTCGTGATGGGTGTCGACGTGGTGGCCAAGCCGGCCCTGGCACGCCAGTCGTTCGCCGTCGTGCCGCAGCGCAACAACCTCGACCGCTCCCTGACCATCCGGCAGAACCTCGTCTTCCACGCCGGCTACCACGGGCTGCCGCGGTCCGAGCGCAACCGGCTGGCCGACGAGAGCCTGGAGTTCGTCGGGCTGACCGACCACGGGAGCGCGCGCGCCGACGAGGTGTCCGGCGGCCAGGCCCAGCGCGTGATGATCGCGCGGGCGCTGATGCACCGGCCGCGGGTGCTGTTCCTCGACGAGCCGGCGACCGGCCTGGACCCGCAGTCGCAGCTGTTCGTGCACGAGCGGGTGGCCGAACTCAGCGGCCGTGGCGTCACCGTGGTGATCACCACCCACAACATGGACGAGGCCGAGAAGCTGTGCGACCGGGTCGGCATCGTCGACCACGGCAAGCTCCTCGCCCTGGACACCCCGCAGGCCCTGATGGAGTCGCTGAGCAACACCTCCGTCTCCGTCTCGGTGGCCCCGCCGCCCGCCGGCGTCGAGCTGGTGCTGGCGATGCTGAAGCGGATCGACTCCGTGGCGAGCGTGGAGGTGCTGCACCAGGACGGGGACGGCGACGACCTCGCCCTGGACGCCGACCCCGGCCTCGGCCCGGGCCCGAAGGACGTACGCCTGAAGATCTACAGCGACGCGGCGTCCTCGGCGATCCTCCCGACCGTGATCCGCGCCCTCGCCGATGCCGGCTGCGAGGTCAAGGACATGAGCGTCGGCAACTCCACCCTCGAGGACGTCTTCGTCGAGCTGACCGGCAGGGAGCTGCGATGACCACCGCCGCCAAGTCCGCGCCCACCGGCGACGACGCACCCAGGACCGAGAAGCTGCCCGCCCTCGAAGCGCCCGAGCCGCGGCCGAAGCCGGAACCGGGGGCGCAGCCGCAACCCGAGCCGCGACCGGAACCTCAGGCGGGTCCGAACCCCCAGGCGGGTCCGGCGGATCCGGAATCCCAGGCGGGTCCGGAATCCCAGCCCTCCGGCAGCACCGGCCGTACCAGCCGCGGCGGCCGCCACCGGCGGCGCGCCACCCGCTGGCGCACCTTCTACTTCATCCTGTGGCGGGACATCTTCGTCACCGGCCGAGAGCTCGCGCCGTTCCTCGGTCAGGTCCTCGTCGAGCCGTTCTTCATCCTCTTCGTCTTCGGCAAGGTGCTCGGCAACCTCGGCTACACCACGCCCGGTTTCGAGCAGGTGCTGCTGCCCGGCGTGGTCGCGCTCAACAGCTTCCTGGTGAGCCTGCAGAACACCGCGCTCCCGCTGGCCATCGACTTCTCCTACACCAAGGAGATCGAGGACCGGCTGCTGGCGCCGATCCCGGTGGTGCTGGTGGCGATCGAGAAGGTCCTGTTCGGCGCGATACGGGGTCTGATCGGCTCGCTGGTGATGATCCCGATCGGCCTCGCCCTGCTCGACCACGTCTCCTGGCCGCTGCACACCCTGCCGGCCACCCTCGGCATCCTCACCCTGGGCGGACTGGTCGGCGGCACGGTCGGCCTGACCCTGGGCACCCTGGCGCCGGCCCGGCACATCAGCATCGTCTTCGCCATGACGCTCACCCCGATCATGTTCACCGGGGCCACCCAGTTCCCGTGGGCGAGCCTGTCCCACATCCGCTGGTTCCAGATCCTGTGCACCCTCAACCCGCTGACCTACGTCAGCGAGGCGATGCGCGGCCTGCTGCTGCCGTCCGGCGGCCCGCACTCGATTCCGCTGCCGATCTGCATCGGCGCCATCGCCGTGGGCTGCGTGGTCTACGGATTCATCGGCATCCGCGGTTTCCACCGCCGGGCGCAGGACTAGTTCCGCGCCCCGAAAAGCACGACACCGAGCAGCAAAGGGCGTTCATCCCACCATGACGACGAAAACCGCGATCGTGTTTCCCGGAATGGGACCCTCCCGTTTTGCCGAGGTGGGCAAGTTCCTGCTTCTGGACCCGTATGCGCGGGCCCGGCTGGCCGAGGCCGACGAAGCCCTCGGCACCTCGGTCTTCGACAACTTCCGTGAACAGACGGACGACTACTCGGAATTCAGCCAGGTGGCCTTTCTCGTCAACTCCATGGCGATGGCCGACCGGGCCGAGCAGACCCTCGGTGTGGTACCCGACATCTGCGCCGGCCCGAGCTTCGGACAGAAGGCGGCCGCCGCCTACACCGGCTCGCTCCCCTTCGCCGACGTCGTCCGCCTCACCGCCGAACTGGCGCGGCTTGAGGAGGACTTCTTCGGCAACGAGTACACGGACGTGGTCACCCACTCCTTCGTCCGCACTCCCGAGGAGCGACTGGCGGAAATCCTGGCCGACTTCGACGAGCGCGGCGAGTGGTACGAGTTCTCCGGCCACCTCGACGACGGCTTCACCATGCTGTCGCTGCGCGAACGTGAGCTGGAGGGCCTCAAGGAGCGCATCAGCAAGGCCGGCGGCTACTCCATGTACACCATGCGGCCGCCCGTGCACGCCCCGGCCTTCTCGGCGCTGCGCCGCCGGGCCGAGCAAGAGGTCTTCCCCCGCTACGAGTTCAACGACCCGAAGCTGACCGTGGTCACCGACCAGGACGGCACGCTCGTCAACTCGGCCGACGAGATGCGCACGATGATGCTGGACACCTTCGACCGCCCCGTCGACTGGCCCGCCGTGGTCGCCACGCTGAAGCGGGAGGACGTGGCCAGGGTGTGCGTGACGGGCCCGGACAACCTCTTCCACCGGCTCGACGTCACCAAGGACAACTTCGAGGTCGTGACGGTGGGACTGCCCAAGCGGTCGCGGCCGCCGAGGAAGTCCTCGTGAGCTGAAGTGCCATGGGTGAAAGGGCCGGCCCCCACCGAGACGGTGGGGGCCGGCCCTTTCGCGGTCCGCGTCCGCGGGCCGCTACCGGAGCCCCGTCAGCCAGTCGTCCACCGCGTGTGCCGTGGCGTCGGCGTGCCGCTCCATCATCGTGAAGTGGTTGCCGGGCACGTCCACGGCGGTGTGCTCCAGGTCCCAGTACGACCGCCAGTCGCCGCCGTTACCGCTCCCCGCGTCGCGCGTCCAGTCGAAGAGGCGCTCGCCGGCCCGGACGAGCAGCGTGGGGGCGTCGACCGGCCGCGGCTTCCAGCCGCCGAACAGCCGGAAGTAGGCGCCCATCGCGAGCAGCCGGTTGTCGTCCACCGGCACGTAACTCTCCTGCCGCTCGTTCATGCCCGAGGACAGGCCCGGCTGGATGCCGACGATGGCGTCGTCGTCGTGAGAGTAGATGTCGATCAGCACCACCGCGCGCGGCCCGTTCCCGGCGCTCTCCAGCCGCTCGGCGACCGCGTGCGCGAGCATGCCGCCCGAGGAGTGCCCGAGCAGCACGACGGGCCTGCCGTCAGCCTGCCGCAGCACCGCCTCCGCCTGTGCCTCGATCACCGCCTCGGTACCGGCCGGCACCTGCTCCCCCGCGAGGAACCCGGGCGCGGCCAGCGCCCACAGGTCGCGGCGGCCGCGGAAGGCGGCGGCGAAACGGGCGTACTGGTGCGGTCCGGAGATCGACAGGATCGAGGAGAAGCACACCAGGGCCGGCTGTTCGTCGCCCCGCGCGAGACGCACCATGCGCGGCGCCGTGCGCAGTTCGGCGGCGGAGGCGAAGGAGGGGCGGTACCGCGAGGCCTCCATGAGCAGGCCCATGAACTCGCCGGACGCGCCGAGTTCGCCGGCGCGGTGGAGCATTTGGCCGAACATGCCAGCGGTCGGTGAGCCTGTTCCGGGGGTCGGGGAGGCTGTCCCGGCGGCCACTTCCGGATCGGAGGTTCCCGGCACGGTCGCGGTTCCCGGCACGGTCGCCCCGTGGCCTCCCGTGCCCGTCCCCGTCGCCGTGCCGGCCGTCAGCGCGGTGCGCAGGTGCCGGGCGGCGAGTTCGGGCGTGGGGTGGTCGAACAGCAGGGTCGGCGGGAGGCGCAGCCCGGTGGCCGCGACCAGCCGGTTGCGCAGTTCGACCGCGGTGAGCGAGTCGACGCCCAGCTCCAGGAACTCCCGGGCGGCGCCGACCTCCTCGGGCGCGGCGTACCCCAGTACGAGGGCCACCTGGGCGCGCACCACGTCCAGCAGCGCCTGCTCCTGTTCCGGCCCGGTCATCGCGGCCAGCCGCCGGAGCAGGTCGGCCGGGGCGCCCGGTTCGGCGGCGCCGGCGGTCCGCGCGGCGCGGCGCGGCACGCCGCGCACCAGGCCGCGCAGCAGCGCGGGCAGCGCACCGGCCGCGGCCTGGGCAGCCAGGGCCCCGCGGTCCAGACCGACCGCCACCAGCGCGGCCCGCGACACGTCGGCGGCGTGCGGGGCGGTGGCAGTGTGGGTGGCGGGGGCGGCGCCTGTGCCTGTGCCTGTGGCTACCGCTGTGCCGGTGGCGGTGGCGGTGGCCACCGTGCGGCAGGCCGTGTCGAAGAGTTCCAGGCCCTGCCGGGACGACAGCGGCAGCACTCCGGAGCGGGCCATGCGCCGCAGATCGGCCTCGCTCAGCTCGCCCGTCATGGCGCTGCGCTGCTCCCACAGTCCCCACGCGATCGACACCGCGGGCAGGCCCTCGGCGCGGCGCTGCCGGGCGAGCGCGTCCAGGAAGGCGTTGGCAGCGGCGTAGTTGGCCTGGCCCGGGGTGCCGAAGGTGCCGGCGGCCGAGGAGAACAGGACGAACGCGGCCAGGTCGAGGTGACGGGTCGCCTCGTGCAGGTGGAGCGCCGCGTCCACCTTCGGCCGGAACACGGTGTCGATCCGGTCGGGCGTGAGCGAGGGGACGAGCCCGTCGTCCAGTACGCCGGCGGTGTGGACGACCGCGGTCAGCGGATGGGCGTCCGGGACACCGGCGAGCAGGGCGCGCACGCCCTCCCGGTCGGACACGTCGCACTCGGCCACGCGGACGTCCGCCCCGAGGCCGGTCAGCTCGGCGACCAGTTCGGCCGCGCCTTCGGCCCGCAGGCCGCGCCGGCTGGTGAGCAACAGGTGCCGCACGCCCCGCTCGGCGACCAGATGCCGGGCGAGGAGGGCGCCCAGGGCGCCGGTGCCACCGGTGATGAGGACCGTGCCCCGCGGGTCGAAGGGGGTGGGCGTGGCCGGGTCGGTGGGGCTCGTCCCCTCCGGCCTGGGGAGCCTGGCCAGGCGCGGTGCGTACAGGGTGCCCGCGCGGACGGCCAGTTGTTCCTCGCCGCCCGCCACCGCGCCGGGCAGAGCCCCGTAGGAGGAGTCGTGCTCGTCGATGTCCAGGAGCAGGAAGCGGCCCGGATTCTCGGTCTGCGCCGAGCGCAGCAGACCCCACAGCGCCGCCTGGACCGGATCGCCGGGCGTAACGCCGTCCGCGGGGGCCGCCACCGCGCCCCGGGTCACGAACGCGAGCCGGGTGTCCTGGAAGGTGCCGTCCGCGAGCCACGACTGCACCAGGTGCAGGGCTTCGTGGGTGGCCTTTCGGACCGCACCGGCGAAGTCGTCGGCGTCGGAGGAGGTGGCCGCGGGCTGGGGCGCACGGGGCACGAGGACGAGTTCCGGTGCGGGTTTGCCCGCCGCCACGACCCCCGCGAGCGCGGCGAGATCGGCGTAGGCGTCCACGGACACCCCGGACGCTTCGAGCGCGGCCGCCAGTTTGAGGTGGTCGGCACCGACGAGGGCCCACCGGCCGGCCTCCTCCGGCCGGGTGTCGGCGGTCGGTACGCCTATCCAGTCCAGGAGGTACAGCGAGTCGTGGAATCGGCCCGTGCCGGCGGCCGGCAGTCGGGCCGGATCCACGGTACGCAGGGTCAGGCCCTCCACCGAGGCCACGAGCCCGCCCGTCTCGTCGGCCGCCCGGAGGCAGACCGTGCCGTTCGCGGCCGGGCTGTTGGGGTCTGCCGGGCTGATCCGTACGCGGAGGGCGGATGCGCCGACCGCGTGCAGTGCGACGCCACTCCACGAGAAGGGCAGGCGCAGCTGCCCCGGTGCGGCGTCGTCGGCGGGGCCGGTGAACTCGCCCAGTGCCAGCCCGTGCAGGGCCGAGTCGAGCAGGGCCGGGTGCAGCCCGAACCGCGCGGCATCCTGGTGCTGGTCCTCCGGCAGGGCCAGTTCGGCGAAGATCTCGTCACCGCGCCGCCATGCCGCCCGCAGCCCCTGGAAGGCCGGACCGTACCCGAAGCCCGCCGTGGCGAAGGTCTCGTACAGGTCCTCGACGTCCAGCGCGGTCGCGTCGGCGGGGGGCCAGACGGCGAACTCCGGTTCCGGAGCAGGTGCTTGGGAGGTGGTCGGGCCGGCGGTGGCGAGCACACCGGAGGCGTGCCGCAGCCAGGGCTCGTCCACGGCCTCCTCGGGCCGAGAGTGGAGGGTGACGGAACGGCGACCGGAGTCGTCCGCCTCCCCGACCGACAGGCGCAGCACCACGGCACCCCGCTCGGGCAACGGCAGCGGCGCTTCGAGGGTCAGTTCCTCGACCCGGTCGCAGCCGGCCTGCTCACCGGCGCGCACGGCGAGCTCGACGAAGGCGGTGCCCGGAAGGATCACCGTCCCGGCGACCGCGTGATCGGCCAGCCAGGGGTGCGTGTTCAGGGAGAGCCGCCCGGTGAAGACGTACCCGCCCTGGTCGGGCAGCTCCACGGCCGCGCCCAGCAGCGGATGGTCCGTCGCGCCAAGACCGGCGGAGGTGACGTCACCGGCCGCGGTCATCGGTACGTCGATCCAGTAGCGCTGGTGCTGGAAGGCATAGGTGGGCAGGTCGACGCGCTGGGCGCCGGTGCCGGAGTAGTACGCCTGCCAGTCGATGGGGACGCCTCGGGTGTGGGCGTGGGCGAGGGCGGTGGTGAAGGTCTCGGGCTCGGGGCGGCCCTTGCGAAGGAGGGAGAGGAAGGCGGGAGCGCTGTCTGTGATGGTCTCCTGCGCGAGGGCGGAGAGGGTGCCGTCGGGGCCGAGTTCGATGTACGTGGTGACGTTCTGCGCTTCGAGGGTGCGGATGCCGTCGTGGAAGCGGACGGCCTCGCGGACGTGGCGGACCCAATAGTCGGGAGTGGTGATCTCCTCGGCGGAGGCGATGGCACCGGTGAGGTTGGAGACGATCGGGATGCGGGGGGCTTCGTAGGACAGTCCCTCGGCGACCTTGCGGAACGGGTCCAGCATCCCGTCCATGTGCGGGGAGTGGAAGGCGTGACTGACGGTGAGACGCTTGGTCTTCCGCCCCTGCTGTTCGAAGGTGGCGGCGATGTCCAGTACGGCGCTCTCGTCGCCCGCGATCACCACCGAAGCGGGGCCATTGACGGCCGCGACGCTCACCGTGTCGGCGGTGAGGTGCGGGACGATCTCGTCCTCCGTGGCCTGGACGGCCACCATCGCCCCACCGTCGCCCGGGAGTTCCTGCATGAGCCGGCCACGCGCCGCGACCAGCGTGCACGCGTCCTCCAGCGACAGGACGCCTGCGCAGTGCGCGGCCGCCAGCTCGCCGATGGAGTGACCGGAGAGGAAGTCCGGTCGCACGCCCCACGATTCGAGGAGGCGGAACAGGGCCACCTCGATGGCGAAAAGTGCCGGCTGCGTGTACGCCGTCTGATCCAGTCGACCGGTGAAGTCCTCGCCGAACACCACCTCGTGGAGAGGCAGTTCGAGCCGCTGGGAGATCTCGTCCAGTGCTTGGGCGAACACCGGGTAGGCGTCGTAAAGTTCGCGGCCCATTCCCGGTCGCTGGCTGCCCTGACCGGTGAACAGGAAGGCCAGTTTGCCGCTCACCGGGGTGCCCTCGGCCAGGCGCGCGGAGGGTTCCCCGGCGGCCAGTTCAGTGAGGGCGCGGAGGAAGTCGTCCCGCTCCCCCGCGACCACCACGGCACGGTGGTCGAAGGCGGCGCGGTGCGTGGCCAGCGAGTATCCGATGTCGAGCGGGTCGAGTTCAGGGTGTCGCGAGACATGCGCGTGCAGGCGCTCGGCCTGGGCGCGCAGCGCCTCTGGCGTCCTGCCCGACACCGGCCATGGCAGCACCTTGGGCGGGCGCGCAGTGCTGTCGCTCCGCTCGGTCTTCGCCGGCTCCTCGTCCGGGGCCTGTTCGATGATGGTGTGGGCGTTGGTGCCGCTGATGCCGAAGGAGGAGATGCCCGCCCGGCGCGGGCGGCCACCCGTCTCCGGCCACTCCCGAGCCTCGGTGAGCAGCGAGACCGCGCCCGCCGACCAGTCCACGTGCGGGGACGGCTCGTCGACGTGCAGGGTGCGCGGCAGCACGCCGTGCCGCATCGCCATCACCATCTTGATGATGCCCGCGACACCCGCCGCCGCCTGCGTGTGACCGAAGTTGGACTTGATGGAGCCGAGCCAGAGAGGCTGGTCGTCGGCGGGCCGGTCCTTGCCGTAAGTGGCGAGCAGGGCTTGGGCCTCGATCGGGTCGCCGAGGGTCGTACCCGTACCGTGCGCCTCGACGACATCCACGTCGGCGGCGGTGAGGCGGGCGTTGGCAAGCGCCTGCCGGATGACGCGCTGCTGGGACGGGCCGTTCGGGGCCGTGAGTCCGTTGCTCGCGCCGTCCTGGTTGACCGCGCTGCCGCGCACGACGGCGATGACCGGGTGGCCGTTGCGGCGGGCGTCCGAGAGCCGCTCTACGAGGAGCATGCCCACGCCCTCGCCCCACGCCGTGCCGTCGGCGGCGGCGGCGAAGGGCTTGCAGCGGCCGTCGGTCGCGAGTCCGCGCTGACGGCTGAACGCCACGAACGTCCCCGGGGTCGCCATCACCGTCACACCGCCGGCCAGAGCCAGCGAGCACTCGCCGTTGCGCAGCGCCTGCACGGCCAGGTGCAGGGTGACCAGGGACGACGAGCACGCCGTATCGACCGTGACGGCCGGGCCCTCCAGACCGAAGGTGTAGGCGACACGGCCGGAGGCCACGCTCCCGGAGCTGGCGGTGCCCATGTAGCCCTCGAGGCCGTCCGGGGCTCGGTGGAGCAGCGTTCCGTAGTCGTTGTACATGACCCCGGCGAAGACGCCGGTGCGGCTGCCGCGCACGGTTGCCGGGTCGATGCCCGCCCGCTCGAACGCCTCCCACGTGGTCTCCAGCAAGAGACGCTGCTGGGGGTCGGTGGCCAGTGCCTCGCGCGGGCTGATCCCGAAGAACACCGGGTCGAAGTGGTGGGCGTCGTGCAGGAAACCGCCGTCGCGCGTGTAGCTGGTCCCGGGGCGGTCGGGGTCCGGGTCGAAGAGGCCTTCGACGTCCCAGCCGCGGTCGGTCGGCAGTCCGGTGATGGCGTCCCGGCCCTCGGTGACCAGGGTCCACAGGTCCTCCGGGGAACGGACGTCTCCCGGGTACCGGCAGCTCATCGCGATGATCGCGATCGGTTCGTCGTCGGCGGCGGCTGTCGTGGCGGCTACGGGTGCCGCGGCTTCGGCCGAGGTTCCAAGGACCTCCGTCGTCAGGTACTCGCTCAGGACGGCCGGCGTCGGGTAGTCGAAGATGAGGGTCGCGGGGAGCCGGACCTCCGTGGCCGCGTTCAGGCGGTTGCGCAGTTCGAGGGCGGTCAGCGAGTCGAAGCCGACCTCGTTGAAGGCGCGCAGCGGCTCTACCGCGTCGGGTCCCGCCAGGCCGAGCACGGCGGCTACCTGCGTCCGCACCAACTCCAGGACCACCTTGCCGCGTTCGGGTGCGGGGAGGGCGGCCAGGCGCTGAGCCAGGGCTCCGGACGGCGCGGCGGTGGCGGCGGTCGCGGCGGCTCGGCGCACGGGTACGCGGACCAGGCCGCGGAGGAGGGGCGGGAGCATGCCGGTGCCGCTGGCCTGGGCGCGCAGGGCCTGGAGGTCGAGACGCATCGGCACCAGGAGTGCCTCGGTGGAGTGTTCCGCCGCGTCGAAGAGGGCCAGGCCCTCGTCGGCGGTCAGTGCGGTGACACCACCGCGCTGGAGGCGGCCGGCGTCGGCCGACCGGCCCATGCCGGTGCCGGTGCCGGTGGCCGCATCGGCGGAGGCCGGGGCCGAGGCCGAGGTCACGTCCGCGTCCCAGAGGCCCCAGGCCAGCGACAGCGCGGGCAGACCGAGACCGTGGCGGTGCTCGGCGAGCGCGTCCAGGAAGGCGTTCGCCGCCGCGTAGTTGGCCTGACCCGCAGCACCGAACACACCGGCCGCCGAGGAGAACAGAACGAACGCGGACAGGTCCAGCTCACGGGTCAGCTCGTGCAGGTTCCAGGCCGCGTCCACCTTCGGACGCAGCACCCCAGCGAGACGCTCCGGCGTCAGCGAGCCGATCACACCGTCGTCCAGGACTCCTGCCGTATGCACGACAGCGGTGAGGGGGTGCTCGGACGGTACGGACGCCAGGACCTCCGCGAGAGCCGCGCGGTCAGCCACATCACAGGCCGCCCATACGACCTCCGCGCCCAGCCCCTCCAGCTCCGCCGTCAACTCGCCAGCCCCGGGCGCCTGCTCACCCCGGCGGCTCACCAGCAACAGACGCCGTACGCCCCGCTCGGCCACCACATGCCGGGCGAACAACCCACCAAGCTGCCCACCCGCACCCGTGACCAACACCGTGCCCGTGGAAGACCACGAAGCCGCCTCCACATCACCACCGGACGCAGCCCTCACCAGACGCGGCGCGAACACGCCCTCCGCGCGGACCGACAGCTCCTGCTCCGCGACAGCCAGCCACGCCGGCTCGATCCCGGAAATCGACTCATCGACATCCAGCACCACCAGCCGGCCCGGATTCTCCGACTGCGCCGAACGCACCAGACCACGCACCGCCGCACCCGCAAGACCCCGCGTCACCACCACCAGACGCGAACCCGCGAACCGCTCCTCACCCAACCACACCTGCACAGCGGCCAGCGCATCGCGCACCGCCTCGTGCACAACCCCGGCCGAGACCAACTCACCACCAGAGCACAGGCCATCGACCACCACCGTCCCCGGCACAGCCTCAAGCCCCGCCAGATCCCGGTGATCCACCAGCACCCAGCCGTCCTCCGGCCCGGCACCACCCGCCACCTCGACCGGCACCCACTCCACACCGAACAGCGACTCACCCACACCCGCGCCACCCGGACCACCCCGGCCACGCAACTGCTCCGGCGTAACCGGGCGCAGCACCAGCGAATCCACCGACACCACCGGCCGGCCCTCGGCATCCGCCACCGACAGCGCCACCGCGTCCTGCCCGGCAGCCCGCCCCAACCGCACCCGCAAAGCCGTAGCCCCCACGGCATGCAACGAGACACCCGACCACGAGAACGGCAGACGCCCCTGACCCGTGTCCGCCAGCAACCCACCGAGCCCGATCGCATGCAGCACCGCATCCAGCAGAGCCGGATGCACACCGAAGGCACCATCAGCGCCCTCCGGCAGACTCACCTCCGCGAACGCCTCCTCACCACGCCGCCACACCGCCCGCAACCCCTGAAACACCGGACCGTAAGCGAACCCCGAAGCAGCCAGCCCCTCATACAGACCGGCGACATCGACCCCCACCGGCTCCGCACCCTCCGGCGGCCACACCGACAGATCGAAGGAGGCATCGGATCCGCCCTCCATCACCACGCCCGTGGCGTGCCGCAGCCACGGCTCCTCCGCCGAGGCCTGGTCGGAGCGCGAATGGAAGGCGACGGAGCGGCGCCCCGTGTCGTCGAGCGCGCCGACCGTCAACTGGAGCTCGGTCCCGCCGTGTTCGGGCAGGACGAGCGGGGCCTCCAGGGTCAGTTCCTCGATCCGGTCGCAGCCGACCTGCTCACCGGCGCGCAGGGCCAGTTCGACGAAGGCGGTGCCGGGCAGCAGGACCGTACCCATGACCGCGTGATCGGCCAGCCAAGGATGCGTGTCCAGTGACAGCCGGCCGGTGAACAGGAAGCCTTCGGCATCCGCGAGGGATACCGCCGCGCCGAGCAGCGGGTGATCGGCGGACCGCAGCCCCATGGAGGTGACATCGCCGACCGGTGTGCCCGCGTCCAACCAGTAGTGCTCGTGCTGGAAGGCGTAGGTGGGCAGGTCGACGCGCTGGGCGCCAGTGCGGGAGAAGTACGCGGCCCAGTCGACGGCGACGCCGCGCACGTGGGCCGCGCCGAGAGCGGCGGTGAGCGACTCGGCCTCCGCACGGCCATTGCGCAGCACCGGGAGGAATGCCTGGTCGGCGTCGCCTGTGACGCACTCCTGGCCCATGGCCGACAGCACGCCGTCCGGACCGAGCTCGACGAACGTCGTCACGTTCTGCGCTTCGAGGGTGCGGATGCCGTCGTGGAAGCGGACGGCCTCGCGGACGTGGCGGACCCAATAGTCGGGGGTGGTGATCTCGTCGGCGGAGGCGATGGCACCGGTGAGGTTGGAGACGATCGGGATGCGGGGGGCTTCGTAGGCCAGGCCCTCGGCGACCTTGTGGAAGGCGTCCAGCATGCCGTCCATGTGCGGGGAGTGGAAGGCGTGACTGACCGTGAGACGCTTGGTCTTTCGGCCCAGCTTCTCGAAGGCGGCGGCGACGTCCAGCACGGCGCTCTCGTCGCCCGCGATCACCACCGAGGCGGGGCCATTGACGGCCGCGATGCTCACCGTGTCGGCGGTGAGGTGCGGGACGATCTCGTCCTCCGTGGCCTGGACAGCCACCATCGCCCCACCGTCACCCGGCAGTTCCTGCATCAGCCGACCACGCGCCGCCACCAGCGTGCACGCGTCCTCCAGCGACAGGACACCCGCACAGTGCGCGGCCGCCAGCTCGCCGATGGAGTGACCGGAGAGGAAGTCCGGTCGCACGCCCCACGATTCGAGGAGGCGGAACAGGGCCACCTCAATGGCGAAAAGTGCCGGCTGCGTGTACGCCGTCTGATCCAGTCGGCCGGTGGAGTCCTCGCCGAACACCACCTCGTGGAGAGGCAGTTCGAGCCGCTGGGAAATCTCGTCCAGCGACCGCGCGAACGCCGGATACGTCTCGTACAGCTCCCGGCCCATCCCTGGCCGCTGGCTGCCCTGTCCCGTGAACAGGAAGGCCAACTTGCCCCGGACGTCCGCCTTTCCGCTCAGCACGCCGGTCGGGGTCTCGCCCGAGGCGACCTCGGAGAGGCGGTCGAGGAACGTCGGGCGGTCGCCTGCGATGAGCGCGGCCCGGATCTCCAGCGCGGAACGCGTCGTCGCCAGTGAGTAGGCGATGTCGGTCGGGTCGAGGCCGGGGTTCTCGCGCACGTGGGCCAGGAGTCGTTCGGCCTGGGCGCGCAGGGCCTGGTCGGACTTGGCCGACAGCAGCCAGGGGTACACGGGATGCGATACCGCATCGAGCCCGGCAGTCGGCTCGGCGTTCTCGGGCGTGGGCCCGGGCTGTTCCTGTTCGGACTCGGACTCAGGCTTGGACCCGGACCCGGACCCGGACTCGGACCCGGACCCGGACTCGGACTCGGACTCGGACTCGTCGAGCGTCGGTTGCTCGACGATGACATGGGCGTTGGTGCCGCTGATGCCGAAGGAGGAGATGCCCGCCCGGCGTGGGCGACCACCCGTCTCCGGCCACTCCCGAGCCTCGGTGAGCAGCGAGACCGCGCCCGCCGACCAGTCCACGTGCGGGGACGGCTCGTCCACGTGCAGGGTCTGCGGCAGCACACCGTGCCGCATCGCCATCACCATCTTGATGATGCCCGCGACGCCCGCCGCCGCCTGCGTGTGACCGATGTTCGACTTGATCGAGCCCAGCCAGAGAGGCTGGTCCTCCGCGACCCGGTCCTTGCCGTAGGTGGCCAACAGGGCTTGGGCCTCGATCGGGTCGCCGAGGGTCGTACCCGTACCGTGCGCCTCGACGACATCCACGTCGGCGGCGGTGAGGCGGGCGTTGGCGAGCGCCTGCCGGATGACGCGCTGCTGGGACGGGCCGTTCGGGGCCGTAAGACCATTGCTCGCGCCGTCCTGGTTGACCGCGCTGCCGCGCACGACCGCGAGGACCGGGTGGCCGTTGCGGCGGGCGTCGGACAGCCGCTCCACCAGCAGCATGCCCACGCCCTCGCCCCAGCCCGTGCCGTCCGCCGCGGCCGCGAAGGACTTGCAGCGGCCGTCGAAGGACAGCCCGCGCTGGCGGCTGAACTCGGTGAAGGTGCCCGGTGTCGGCATGACCGTCACACCGCCGGCGAGCGCCAGCGAGCACTCGCCGTTGCGCAGCGCCTGCACGGCCAGGTGCAGGGTGACCAGGGACGACGAGCACGCCGTGTCGACGGTGACCGCCGGGCCCTCCAGACCGAAGGTGTAGGCGACGCGGCCGGAGGCGATGCTGCTGGAGCCACCGGTGCCGAGGTAGCCCTCGACACCTTCGGGCACGGCGCGCAGGCGGGCCGTGTAGTCGTGGTACATCACGCCCGCGAAGACGCCGGTGCGGCTGCCCCGCACGGTTGCCGGGTCGATGCCGGCCCGCTCGAACGCCTCCCACGTGGTCTCCAGCAGCAGCCGCTGCTGCGGGTCCATCGCCACCGCCTCGCGCGGGCTGATCCCGAAGAAGGCGGGGTCGAAGTAGTTGGCGTCGTGCAGGAACCCGCCCTCACTGACGTAGCTCGTGCCCTGCTGATCGGGGTCGTCGTCGAAGAGACGCTCCACGTCCCAGCCGCGGTCGGTCGGGAAACCCGAGATCGCGTCCCGGCCGTTCAGGACCAGCTGCCACAACTCCTCCGGCGAGCGGACGCCGCCGGGGTAGCGGCAGCTCATGCCGACGATCGCGATCGGTTCCTGGTCCGCCGACTCGGCCTCCTGAAGGCGGCGCCGGGTTTCGTGAAGGTCCGCCGTCACCCGCTTGAGAAAGTAGCGGAGCTTTTCCTCGTTCATACGTACTTCCCTCTCGCGGCAGCCAGAAAGGCCGAGCCGTTCAACGTCAGGAGATCCCGAACTCTTTACCGATGAAGTCGAACAGGTCGTCGTCCGTCGCCGATTCGATCTCCTCGGCGACCTCGGCCGCGGCCGCCTCGTCCTCCGTTGCCTTCCGGCCGTCACCCCACTTCGCCAGGAGTTCCTGGAGGCGTGCGGTGATCTGCGAACGCCCGTCGTCATCGGGGAGGGCCACCGCCGTCAACGAGGCCTCCAGCCGGTCGAGTTCGGCGAGCAGCGGCGTCACGGCCGCCGCTCCGCCCGGGGCGATCTCGTCCCGGAGGAAGGCGGCCAGTGCGGTGGGCGTCGGATAGTCGAACACGAGCGTGGCGGGCAGCCGGACACCGGTGGCCGCGTTGAGCCGGTTGCGCAGCTCCACGGCGGTCAGCGAGTCGAAGCCGACCTCGTTGAACGACCGCGCCGGGTCCACGGCCTCCGGTCCCGGGTAACCGAGCACCGCCGCCACATGAGTGCAGACCAGATCGAGCAGCAACGCCTCCTGTTCCGCCTCAGGGAGGCCGGCCAGGCGTTCGACCAGGGCTCCCGAGGGCGCGGCGGAGGTGGCGGCCGCGGCCACTCGGCGCACGGGTACGCGGACCAGGCCGCGGAGGAGGGGCGGGAGCATGCCGGTGCCGCTGGCCTGGGCCCGCAGGCCCGGCAGGTCCAGGCGCATCGGCACCAGAAGTGCCTCGGTGGAGTGTTCCGCCGCGTCGAAGAGGGCCAGGCCCTCGTCGGCGGTCAGCGCGGTGACACCGCCACGCTCGACACGCTCGCGATCACCCTGCCCCAGCCCCGCACCCATGCCACCCGCGGTGTCCCACAGACCCCAGGCCAGCGACAGCGCCGGCAGACCGAGACCGCGGCGGTGCTCGGCGAGCGCGTCCAGGAACGTGTTCGCCGCCGCGTAGTTGGCCTGACCCGCAGCACCGAACACACCAGCTGCCGAGGAGAACAGAACGAACGCCGACAGGTCCAGCTCACGAGTCAGCTCGTGCAGGTTCCAGGCCGCATCCACCTTCGGACGCAACACCCCAGCGAGACGCTCAGCCGTCAGCGAGCCGATCACACCGTCGTCCAGGACGCCCGCCGTATGCACGACAGCGGTGAGGGGGTGCTCCGACGGTACGGACGCCAGGACCTCCGCGAGAGCCGCGCGGTCAGCCACATCACAGGCCGCCCATACGACCTCCGCGCCCAGCCCCTCCAGCTCCGCCGTCAACTCGCCGGCCCCAGGCGCCTGCTCACCCCGGCGGCTCATCAGCAGCAGACGCCGTACGCCCCGCTCGGCCACCACATGCCGGGCGAACAACCCACCAAGCTGCCCACCCGCACCCGTGACCAACACCGTGCCCGTCGAGGACCACGAAGCCGCCTCCACATCACCACCGGACGCAGCCCGGACCAGACGCGGCGCGAACACGCCCTCCGCGCGCACCGACAGCTCCTGCTCCGCGACAGCCAGCCAGGCCGGTTCGATCCCGGAAATCGACTCATCGACATCCAGCACCACCAGCCGGCCCGGATTCTCCGACTGCGCCGAGCGCACCAGACCACGCACCGCCGCACCCGCAAGACCCCGCGTCACCACCACCAGACGCGAACCCGCGAACCGCTCCTCACCCAACCACACCTGCACAGCAGCCAGCGCATCCCGCACCGCCTCGTGCACAACCCCGGCCGAGACCAACTCACCACCAGAGCACAGGCCATCGACCACCACCGTCCCCGGCACAGCCTCAAGCCCCGCCAGATCCCGGTGATCCACCAGCACCCAGCCGTCCTCCGGCCCGGCACCACCCGCCACCTCGACCGGCACCCACTCCACACCGAACAGCGACTCACCCACACCCGCGCCACCCGGACCGTCTGGGCCACGCAACTGCTCCGGCGTAACCGGGCGCAGCACCAGCGAATCCACCGACACCACCGGCCGGCCCTCGGCATCCGCCACCGACAGCGCCACCGCGTCCTGCCCGGCAGCCCGCCCCAACCGCACCCGCAAAGCCGTAGCCCCCACGGCATGCAACGAGACACCCGACCACGAGAACGGCAGACGCCCCTGACCCGTGTCCGCCAGCAACCCACCGAGCCCGATCGCGTGCAACACCGCATCCAGCAGAGCCGGATGCACACCGAAGGCACCATCAGCGCCCTCCGGCAGACTCACCTCCGCGAACGCCTCCTCACCACGCCGCCACACCGCCCGCAACCCCTGGAACACCGGACCGTAAGCGAACCCCGAAGCAGCCAGCCCCTCATACAGACCAGCGACATCGACCCCCACCGGCTCCGCACCCTCCGGCGGCCACACCGACAGATCGAAGGACGGAGACCCGGTCCGCGCACCCTGGGCGAGCAGACCGGACGCGTGCCGCACCCACGGCTCGTCCACCGTGGCGCTCTCGGCCCGCGAGTGCAGGGACAGCGTGCGGCGGCCGTCGCCGTCCTCGGTTCCGACCGACAGCCGCAACCGCACCCCACCCTGTTCGGGCAGGATCAGCGGCGCTTCCAGGGTCAGTTCCTCGATCCGGTCGCAGCCGACCTGCTCACCCGCGTGCAGCGCCATCTCGACGAAGGCGGTGCCGGGCAGCAGGACCGTACCCATGACCGCGTGATCGGCCAGCCAAGGATGCGTGTCCAGTGACAGCCGGCCGGTGAAGAGGAAGCCGTTCGCGTCGGGCAGTTCGACGGCGGCGCCGAGCAGTCCGTGGTCGGCGGGTTCGAGACCGAGCCCCGCCGGGTCACCCGAACCGCCCGCCGGGGTACCGGAGTCGAGCCAGTACCACTGCCGTTGGAAGGGATAGGTGGGCAGTTCCACGCGTCGCGCACCGCTGTCGGCGAAGTACGCCGACCAGTCGGGCGTCTGCGCCGTTCCCCGCGCGAAGGCCGTCGCCAGCGCGTAGGTCAGCGTCTCCGCTTCGGAGCGGCCGCGCCGCATCACCGGCACGAAGGCGTGACCGTCTCCGGTGACGCACTCCTGACCCATCGCCGACAGCACACCGTCCGGGCCGAGCTCGACGAAGGTGGTGACGCCCTCGGCCTCCAACGCCCGTACACCCGTGTGGAAGCGGACCGCCTCCCGCACATGGCGCACCCAGAACTCCGGCCGCGAGACTTCCTCCTCGCCCACGACCGTGCCGGTCAGGTTCGACACCAGGGGAATCGCGGGCGCCGCGTACGACAGCCCCTCGGCCACCTTGCGGAAGTCCGCCAGCATCCCGTCCATGTGCGGCGAGTGGAAGGCGTGGCTGACCGTCAGGCGACGTGTCTTGCGACCCTGCTCCTCGAAGGTGGCGGCGATGTCCAGTACGGCGCTCTCGTCGCCCGCGATCACCACCGAGGCCGGGCCGTTGACCGCCGCGATGCTCACCACGTCCGTGAGGTAGGGGGTGACCTCCTCCTCGGTGGCCTGGACGGCCACCATCGCGCCGCCGTCTCCCGGGAGTTCCTGCATGAGCCGGCCACGGGCCGCGACCAGCGTGCACGCGTCCTCCAGCGACAGCACACCCGCACAGTGCGCGGCCGCCAGCTCGCCGATCGAGTGCCCGGAGACGAAGTCCGGCCGCACGCCCCACGATTCGAGGAGGCGGAACAGGGCCACCTCAATGGCGAACAGCGCCGGCTGAGTGTACGCCGTCCGGTCCAGCAGCCCGGCGTTCTCCTCCTGGAACACCGCGTCATGCAGCGGAAGTTCGAAGCGCCCGAAGATCTCGTCCAGGGCCCGCGCGAACACCGGATACGCCTCGTACAGCTCCCTGCCCATGCCCAGCCGCTGGCTGCCCTGCCCCGTGAACAGGAACGCCAGCTTGCCGCCCCCGGTGGCCGTGCCGCGTACCAGGCCCGTGGCGGTCTCGCCGCCCTCAGCAAGGGAGGTCAGGCCCGTGAGAAGGGCGTCCCGGCCGCCCCCGACGACCGCCGCGCGGTGCTCGAAGACGCCTCGCCCGGTGGCCAGCGAGTAGGCCGCGTCGAGAGGCGTGAGCTCCGGGTCGGCTTCCATACGGTCCCGCAGACGCTCCGCCTGCGCACGCAACGCGTCACCGGTCTTGGCGGTCAGCACCAGAGGCACGCACGGCAAGCCGGAAGCAGGGGCCGTCCCGGCGGGCTTCGCCGGCTCCTCCTCCGGCTCCTCCTCCGGGGCCTGTTCGATGATGGTGTGGGCGTTGGTGCCGCTGATGCCGAACGAGGAGACACCCGCCCGGCGCGGGCGGCCGGTGTCCGGCCACTCCCGAGCCTCGGTCAGCAGCTCCACCGCGCCCGCGGCCCAGTCCACGTGCGGGGTCGGTTCGTCCACGTGCAGGGTGCGCGGCAGCACACCGTGCCGCATCGCCATCACCATCTTGATGATGCCCGCGACACCCGCCGCCGCCTGCGTGTGACCGAGGTTGGACTTGATGGAGCCGAGCCAGAGCGGCTGGTCGTCGGCGGCCCGCTCCTTGCCGTAGGTCGCGAGCAGCGCCTGCGCCTCGATCGGGTCGCCCAGCGTCGTGCCCGTACCGTGCGCCTCGACCACGTCGATCTGGCTGCTGTCCAGGCCGGCGCCGGCGAGCGCCTGGCGGATGACGCGCTGCTGGGAGGGGCCGTTGGGGGCCGTGAGCCCGTTGCTGGCGCCGTCCTGGTTGATGGCGCTGCCGCGTACGACGGCGAGGACCGGGTGTCCGTTGCGGCGGGCGTCGGACAGCCGCTCCACGAGCAGCATGCCCGCGCCCTCGGACCAGCTCGTGCCGTCGGCGGCCGCCGCGAAGGACTTGATACGGCCGTCCGCCGCGAGACCGCGCTGGCGGCTGAACTCGGTGAAGGTGCCCGGCGTCGACATCACCGTGACACCGCCCGCGAGCGCCATCGAGCACTCGCCGCTGCGCAGCGCCTGGATCGCCCAGTGCAGGGCGACCAGCGACGAGGAGCACGCCGTGTCCACCGTCACCGCCGGGCCCTCGAGCCCGAAGGCGTAGGCGACGCGGCCGGACGCGATGCTGCCGGAGTTGCCGGTGCCCAGGTAGCCCTCGACGCCGTCCGGCACGGCAGTGATCCGCGTGGCGTAGTCGTGGTACATGATGCCCGCGAAGACGCCGGTGCGGCTGCCCCGCACGGTTGCCGGGTCGATGCCCGCCCGCTCGAACGCCTCCCAGGTCGTCTCCAGCAGCAGCCGCTGCTGCGGGTCCATCGCCACCGCCTCGCGCGGGCTGATCCCGAAGAACGCCGGGTCGAACTCACCCGCGTCGTGCAGGAATCCGCCCTCGCGGGTGTAGCTGGTGCCCTTGCCGTCCGGGTCGGGGTCGTAGAGCGCCGCCAGGTCCCAGCCGCGTCCCCGCGGGAACTCGGAGATGGCGTCGGATCCGCCCAGCACCAGTTCCCATAGGTCCTCGGGGGTCTGCACACCGCCCGGGTATCGGCAGCTCATGCCGATGATCGCGATCGGGTCGTCGTCGGCGGGACGCCCGCCCGCGATGCCGCCGGAGGTCGCCTGCGCGATTGCCTCTGCCTCGCTGCCTGCGCCCAGGAACTCGGCGCGCAGGTACTGGGCGAGCGCCAGCGGCGTCGGGTAGTCGAAGACGAGGGTGGCGGGCAGCCGGGTGCCGGTGGCCGTGCCGAGCCGGTTGCGCAGTTCGACGGAGGTCAGCGAGTCGAAGCCGAGTTCCTTGAAGGCCCGGCCCGCCTCGATCGCCTCCGCCGAGGCGTGGCCCAGTACCGCGGCCACCTGGGTACGCACCAGCTCCAGCAGCGCCGCCTCCTGCTCCTCCGCCGGCCGGCCGAGCAGGCGTCGTACGGCTTCACCGGCGGCCGCGGCCGAGGCCGCACCCACTGCCGCTGTGGCCGACCGGCGCACGGGTACGCGGACCAGGCTGCGGAGGAGGGGCGGGAGCATGCCGGTGCCGCTGGCCTGGGCCCGCAGGGCCGGCAGGTCCAGGCGCATCGGCACCAGGAGTGCTTCGGCGGAGTGTTCGGCCGCGTCGAAGAGGGCCAGGCCCTCGTCGGCGGTCAGCGCGGTGACACCGCCACGCTCGACACGCTCGCGATCACCCTGCCCCAGCCCCGCACCCATGCCACCCGCGGTGTCCCACAAACCCCAGGCCAGCGACAGCGCGGGCAGGCCGAGACCGTGGCGGTGCTCGGCGAGCGCGTCCAGGAAGGTGTTCGCCGCCGCGTAGTTGGCCTGACCCGCAGCACCGAACACACCGGCCGCCGAGGAGAACAGAACGAACGCGGACAGGTCCAGCTCACGGGTCAGCTCGTGCAGGTTCCAGGCCGCGTCCACCTTCGGACGCAGCACCCCAGCGGTCCGCTCTGGCGTGAGCGAGCCGATCACTCCGTCGTCCAGGACTCCTGCCGTATGCACGACAGCGGTGAGGGGGTGCTCCGACGGTACGGACGCCAGGACCTCCGCGAGAGCCGCGCGGTCGGCCACATCACAGGCCGCCCATACGACCTCCGCGCCCAGCCCCTCCAGCTCCGCCGTCAACTCGCCAGCCCCGGGCGCCTGCTCACCCCGGCGGCTCACCAGCAACAGACGCCGTACGCCCCGCTCGGCCACCACATGCCGGGCGAACAACCCACCAAGCTGCCCACCCGCACCCGTGACCAGCACCGTGCCCGTCGAGGACCAAGAGGCGGGCTCCACCTCTGCTGTTGATCGGGCCCGCACCAGACGCGGCGCGAACACGCCCTCCGCGCGGACCGACAGCTCCTGCTCCGCGACAGCCAGCCACGCCGGCTCGATCCCGGAAATCGACTGATCGACATCCAGCACCACCAGCCGGCCCGGATTCTCCGACTGCGCCGAACGCACCAGACCACGCACCGCCGCACCCGCAAGACCCCGCGTCACCACCACCAGACGCGAACCCGCGAACCGCTCCTCACCCAGCCACACCTGCACAGCGGCCAGCGCATCGCGCACCGCCTCGTGCACAACCCCGGCCGAGACCAACTCACCACCAGAGCACAGGCCATCGACCACCACCGTCCCCGGCACAGCCTCAAGCCCCGCCAGATCCCGGTGATCCACCAGCACCCAGCCGTCGTCCGGCCCGGCACCACCCGCCACCTCGACCGGCACCCACTCCACACCGAACAGCGACTCATCCACACCCGCGCCACCCGGACCACCCGGGCCACGCAACTGCTCCGGCGACACGGCCCGCAGCGCGAGCCGCTCGACCGCCGCGACCGGCGCACCCGAGCGATCCGCGACCTCCAGCGCCACCTCGGAGGCACCAACGGGCCGCAGCCGCACCCGGATCGCGTCGGCGCCCGAGGCCACCGCGCTCACGCCCGTGAACGAGAACGGAAGCCGGCCCGGCCCGTCGCTCCCCTCCTCACGCAACCCCAGCGCGTGCAACGCCGCGTCCAGCAGCGCCGGATGCAGCACGAACCGTTCCGCGTCCGCGTCCACGCCCTCGGGCAGGGACACCTCCGCGAACACGTCATCGCCCCGACGCCACGCGGCAGTCAGCCCACGGAACACAGGCCCGTAGCCGAAGCCCGAATCCGCCAGCCCCTCGTACAGACCGGCGACATCGACGCCCACCGGCTCCGCGCCCTCCGGCGGCCACACCGACAGATCGAAGGAAGGAGTGCCGGTCGGCGCACCCTGCGCGAGTACGCCGGTCGCGTGCCGCACCCACGGCTCGTCCGCCGTGGCGCTCTCCGGCCGCGAGTGCAGAGTGAGCGTGCGGCGGCCGTCGCCGTCGTCGTCGGCGCCGACCGACAGGCGCAGCAGCACGCCTGCGTTCTCCGGTACGGCCAGGGGTGCTTCGAGGGTGAGTTCGTCGATCCGGTCGCAGCCGGCCTGGTCGCCGGCGTGGAGGGCCAGTTCGACGAAGGCGGTGCCGGGCAGCAGGACCGTGCCCATGACCGCGTGGTCGGCGAGCCAGGGGTGGGTGCGCAGGGACAGCCGGCCGGTGAGCACGACCGCGCCCGTCTCGGGCAGTTCGACGGCGGCGCCGAGCAGCGGGTGGTCGGCGGTGCCGAGGCCGGCCGCCGAGACGTCGCCCCGCGCGGATCCGGCGTCGAGCCAGAACAGTTGCCGCTGGAAGGCGTACGTCGGCAGGTCCACCCGGCGCGCGCCGGTGCCGGCGAAGGGGGCCGCCCAGTCGGTGGCCGCGCCCCGGACGAACGCCCGGGCGACGGCGGTGGTCAGCGTGACCGCCTCGGCGCGTCCGCCGCGCAGCGCGGGTACGAGCACGGCGTCGAGGGTGTTCCCGGAGGTCACGTCGTTCACGGTGTCGTCGTGGTTCAGGCACTCCTGCGCCAGCGCGCAGAGCACGCCGTCGGGGCCGAGTTCGACGTACGTCGTGACGTTCTGCGCCTCGAGCGTGCGCACGCTGTCGTGGAAGCGGACCGCCTCGCGTGCGTGGCGTACCCAGAAGCCGGGGTCGGTCAGTTCCCCGGTGGAGGCGAGGGCGCCGGTGAGGCCGGTGACGACGGGGATCTGCGGGGCGTGGTAGGTCAGGCCGGCCGCGATCTCGCGGAACGGCTCGAGCATCGCGTCCATGTGCGGGGAGTGGAAGGCGTGGCTGACGCTGAGGCGCTTGGTGCGCCGGCCCTGCCGCGCGAAGGACTCGGCGAGACCGGTCACGGCGTCCTCGTCGCCGGCGATCACCACGGAGTCCGGGCCGTTGACGGCGGCCAGGCCGACGCCCTCGGTGAGCAGCGGCGCGACCTCGGCCTCGGTGGCCTGGACGGCCACCATGGCGCCCCCGGCGGGCAGTTGCTGCATCAGTCCGCCGCGTGCCTCCACCAGTGCGCAGGCGTCCTCGAGTGAGAGCACGCCCGCGCAGTGCGCGGCGGCGAGGTCGCCGATCGAGTGCCCGGCCAGCACGTCGGGCCGCAGGCCCCACGACCGGACCAGCCGGAACAGCGCCACTTCGAGTGCGAAGAGGGCGGGCTGGGTGCGGGCGGTCTGGTCCAGCGCGGCCTGGTCGTCGCCGAACAGGACGTCCAGGAGCGGTAGTTCGAAGTGGGCGGCGATCTCGTCCAGCGCCTCGCGGAAGACGGGATACGTCTCGTACAGCTCGCGGCCCATGCCGAGCCGCTGGCTGCCCTGGCCGGTGAACAGGAACGCCAGCCTGCCGTCGCCCACCGTGCCGCGCACGGCCGCGGTGCCGGCGCCCTCCATGACGCCATCGGTGACCTCGGCGCCTTCGGTGGCCTCGGCCAGTGCCGTCAGGCCGCGCAGTGCCTCGTCCCGGTCGGCCGCGACGACGACCGCGCGGTGTTCGAAGACGGACCGGCCGGTGGCCAGGGAGTAGCCCGCGTCGGCAGGCGCGATTTCCGCGTCGGCCGCCATACGGTCCCGCAGCCGCTCGGCCTGGGCGCGCAGCGCGCCCGCGGTCTTGGCGGTCAGCACCAGCGGTACGGGCCGCGCCGGCGCCGCCTGTCCTGCCTCCCCCGGCGCCTTCGGCTCGTCCTGCGCCTCGGGCTGTTCGATGATGGCGTGCGCGTTGGTGCCGCTCATGCCGAAGGAGGAGACGCCGGCCCGGCGCACGCCCTCCCTCCGCGGCCACTCGCGCGCCTCGGTGAGCAGGGAAACCGCGCCCGCCGACCAGTCGACGTGCGGGGTGGGCTCGTCCACGTGCAGGGTCTTGGGCAGCACGCCGTGCCGCATCGCCATGACCATCTTGATGATCCCGGCCACGCCCGCGGCGGCCTGCGTGTGCCCGAAGTTCGACTTGACGGAGCCGAGCCACAGCGGCCGGTCCTCGTCGCGGCCCTTGCCGTAGGTGGCGAGCAGGGCCTGTGCCTCGATGGGGTCGCCGAGGGTCGTACCCGTACCGTGCGCCTCCACCGCGTCGACATCCGCGGCCGACAACCCCGCGGACGCCAGCGCCTGCCGGATCACCCGCTGCTGCGAGGGACCGTTCGGCGCCGTCAGACCGTTGCTGGCCCCGTCCTGGTTGACGGCCGTGCCGCGCACGACGGCCAGCACCTGGTGCCCGTTGCGGCGGGCGTCGGACAGCCGCTCCACCAGGAGCATGCCCACGCCCTCGCCCCACGCCGTGCCGTCGGCGGCCGCGGCGAAGGGCTTGCAGCGGCCGTCGGCGGCCAGTCCGCGCTGTCGGCTGAACTCGGTGAACACCTCGGGGGTGGTGATGATGGTGACACCGCCGGCCAGCGCCAGCGTGCACTCGCCGTTGCGCAGGGCCTGCGCGGCCAGGTGCAGCGCGACCAGCGAGGACGAGCAGGCCGTGTCGACGGTGACCGCCGGGCCCTCGAAGCCGAAGGTGTAGGAGACGCGGCCGGAGGCGATGCTGCTGGAGCCGCCGGTGCCGAGGTAGCCCTCGACGCCTTCGGGTACGGCGTTGAGCCGGGACACGTAGTCGTTGTGCATCTGGCCGACGAACACGCCGACCTGTCCGCCGCGCAGCGCGGCCGGGTCGATGCCCGCCCGTTCGAACGCCTCCCAGGAGGTCTCCAGCAGCAGTCGCTGCTGCGGGTCCATAGCGAGGGCCTCGCGCGGGTTGATCCCGAAGAAGGCGGGGTCGAAGTGGTTGGCGTCGTAGAAGAAGCCGCCTTCGCGGGCGTACGACGTGCCGGGGCTGTCCGGGTCGGGATCGTAGAGGCCGTCCAGGTCCCAGCCGCGGTCCACGGGCAGGTGGGAGATGCCGTCCCGGCCCTCGGCGAGCAGGGTCCACAGGTCCTCGGGGCTGCGTACGTCGCCGGGGAAGCGGCAGCTCATCGCGACGATGGCGATCGGGTCGTCGTCCGCGGCGGAGCCCGCTCGCGCCCGGCCGGGGGTCACCGTTCCCGCGATCGCATCGGCGTCGGAACCGGCGTCGGCGCCGAGGAGTTCGGTGCGCAGCCAGGCGCCGAGCGCCGTGGGCGTCGGGTAGTCGAAGACGAGGGTGGCGGGCAGGCGCAGTCCGGCGGCGGCGCCGAGGCGGTTGCGGAACTCGACCGCGGTGAGCGAGTCGAAGCCGAGATCCTTGAACGCGCGGGCCGGTTCGACCGCGTCGGGCGAGGCGTGCCCGAGTACGGCGGCGACCTGGGCGCGTACCAGGTCGAGCAGTTCCTGGTCCCGTTCGGCCTCGGGCAGTCGCAGCAGGCGCTCGCGCAGCGAGGTGCCCGAGCCGGTGCCGCGGGCCTCCACGGCACGTCGGGCGGGGCCGCGCACGAGTCCGCGCAGCAGGGCGGGGACGGAGGCCGCGTCGGCGTCGCGCAGCGGCGCGAGGTCCAGGCGCATCGGGACGAGCAGCGCCTCGCCGGTGCGGTGGGCGGCGTCGAGGAGGGCGAGGCCTTCCTCATTGGCGAGGCCCAGTACCCCGGAGCGTGTCATACGGGACTTGTCGGCGTCGTCGAGTTCGCCGGTCATGCCGCTCGCCTCGGCCCACAGGCCCCAGGCGAGGGAGGTGGCGGCGAGGCCCTGGGCACGGCGGTGCTGGGCGAGGGCGTCGAGGAAGGCGTTGGCGGCCGCGTAGTTGGCCTGTCCCGCGCCGCCGAACGTGCCGGCGGCCGAGGAGAACAGCACGAAGTCCACCGGCTCTTGTGCGCGGGTGAGTTCGTGCAGGTTGACGGCCGCGTCGGCCTTGGGCCGCAGGACGCGGTCGAGGCGTTCGGGGGTGAGGGAGCCGACGACGCCGTCGTCGAGGACGCCCGCGGTGTGCACCACGGCGGTCAGCGGGTGCTCGGCCGGGATGGCGGCCAGGAGTGCGGCGAGCGCGTCGCGGTCGGCGGTGTCGCAGGCGGCGACGGTCACCTCCGCGCCCAACTTCTCCAGTTCGGCGACGAGTTCGGCCGCTCCCGGCGCGTCCGTGCCGCGTCGGCTGGTCAGCAGCAGGTGCCGGGCGCCGCGCGCGGTGACCGCGTGCCGGGCGACCAGGCCGCCCAGGGTTCCGGTACCGCCTGTGATCAGTACGGTGCCGTCCGGGTCCCACTCGGCGGGGACGGTCAGGACGACCTTGCCGACGTGCCGGGCCTGGCTGAGGTGACGGAAGGCGTCGGGCGCCCGCCGCAGGTCCCACGCGGTGATCGGCGGCGGGGTCAGCGCGCCGCGCTCGAACAACTCCAGCAGCTCGGTGAGCATCTCCTGGATGCGGTCGAGGCCGGCCTCGACGAGGTCGAACGCCCGGTAGGTGACGCCCGGATGGGCGGCGGCCACCTCCTCGGGCGAGCGCACGTCGGTCTTGCCCATCTCCACGAACCGGCCGCCGCGCGGCAGCAGTCGCAGCGAGGCGTCCACGAACTCCCGCGCCAGCGAGTCCAGTACGACGTCGACTCCGCGCCCGTCGGTGGCCTCGCGGAACGCGTCCTCGAAGTCCAGGGTGCGGGAGGAGGCGATCCGCGCGTCGGGCAGGCCGAGGCCGCGCAGGGTGTCCCACTTGCCCTCGCTCGCCGTCGCGAACACCTCGGCGCCCCAGTGCCGGGCCAGCTGCACGGCTGCCATGCCCACACCACCGGCCGCGGCGTGCACCAGCAGCGACTCCCCGGCCCGCAGTCCGGCGAGGTCGCGCAGGGCGTAGTACGCCGTCATGAAGACGATCGGCACGGCCGCCGCCTCGGCGAACGTCCAGCCATCGGGCATCGGCGCGATCATGCGACGGTCGGCCACGACGAGCGGACCGAAGCCGCCGGGCAGCATGCCCATCACCCGGTCGCCCACGGCGAGATCGGTGACACCGGGGCCCGTCTCCACGACGACGCCCGCGCCTTCGCTGCCCATCAGGCCCGCGTCGCCCGGGTACATGCCGAGCGCGTTGAGCACGTCACGGAAGTTCAGGCCGGCCGCGCGGACCGCGACCCTGACCTCGCCCGGCCGCAGCGGCTCGGTCGCCTCCGGGCAGGGGATCAGGGTCAGGTTCTCCAGGGTGCCCTTGTCGCGGATGTCCATCCGCCAGGCCCGCTCCCCCGCCGGGGGCACCAGCGCCCCGCCGGACGCCACCCGGGCCAGCCTCGGCGCGTGCACCGCGCCGCGCCGCACGGCGAACTGGGGCTCGCCGGTCGTCAGCGCGGCCGGCAGTGCCTCGTGGGACCCGCTGTCGGTGTCGAGGTCGGCCAGCACGAAACGGTCGGGGTTCTCCGACTGCGCGGAGCGGACCAGCCCCCACACCGCCGCGAGGGCGGTGTCCCGCACATCCGGGTCGGACTGCGTGGCCACGGCGCCGCGGGTGACGAACACCAGCCGGGACGCGGCGAACCGCTCGTCCTCCAGCCACGCCTGGACGATGCTCAGCGCCTCATGGGTGGCCTCGCGCACGGCGGTCGCCGAGGGCTGACCGGCGGTGGAGCCGGCTCCCGGAGCCACGAGGAGCCAGTCGGGCGCCTCCGCCCCGGCGTCGATCGCGGCGCGCAGCGCGACGAGGTCCACGTGCGTGGCGTACGGCGACGGAAGCGGGAAGTCCCAAGTCCCCAGTACGGCAATGGAGTCGGCGCCGGCGCCCGTCGCAGTGGCCGGGACCGGCACCGTGGCCCAGTCCAGGCGGAACAGCGACTCGTGGTGACCGGAGCGGGCGCCGGCGAGCTGGTCGGCGTTCACCGGGCGCAGCGTCAGGGCGGCGACAGAGGCCACCGGCTCACCGTTCACATCGGCCAGTTCCAGGGTCACCGCGTCGTTGCCGGCCGGTGCGAGCCGGACGCGCACGGCGCCGGCGCCGGCCGCGTGCAGCGACACCCCGCGCCACGAGAACGGCAGACGGCCCTCGCCGCCGCCCTCGCCTTCGCCGTCCTTCCGTACGAAGGTGCCGTGCAGCGCCGAGTCGAGCAGCGCCGGGTGCAGGCCGAACAGCCCTGCCTCGGACTGCCGTTCCTCCGGGAGCCGCACCTCGGCGAAGACCTCGTCCCCGCGCCGCCAGGCGGCCGTGAGCCCCTGGAACACCGGCCCGTAGGCGAAGCCTCCCGAGGCCAGGTGCTCGTACAGGCCGCTCACGTCGACGGCCTCGGCACCCGGGGGCGGCCACTCCTCCCCCGTCGTACCGGCCGACGGCTCGGGCGCGGCGGGGGCGAGCAGACCGGCGGCGTGCCGGGTCCACGGCTGGTCGGCGGGCGCGTCCTGGGCACGTCCGTACAGATCCACCGTCCGGCGCCCGTCCTCGTCCGGCGCCCCGACCACCAGCTGGAGCTGGGTCGCGCCGTGCTCGGCAAGGACCAGCGGTGCTTCGAGGGTCAGCTCCTCCAGGTGGTCGCAGCCGACCTGGTCCCCGGCCCGGATCGCCAGCTCGACGAAGGCCGTGCCGGGCAGCAGCACGGTGCCCATGACTGCGTGGTCCGCCAGCCAGGGATGCGTGTCGAGGGACAGCCGTCCAGTGAACAGGAACCCGTCACTGTCGGCCAACGGCACGGCGGCGCCCAGCAGCGGATGCCCGGCCGCCTCCAGCCCGGCGGACGTCACGTCCCCGGTCCAGCCGGCGGGGGCCTCCAGCCAGTAGCGCTCGCGCTTGAAGGCGTAGGTCGGCAGGTCGACGCGCTGGGCGCCGGTGCCGGAGTAGTACGCCTGCCAGTCGATCGCGATGCCCCGGGTATGGGCGTGGGCGAGGGCCGTGGTGAGCGTTTCGGCTTCGGGGCGGTCCTTGCGGAGGAGGGGGAGGAAGGCGAGGGCGTCGGTGACGGTGACGGATTCCTGGGCGAGGGCGGAGAGGGTGCCGTCCGGGCCGAGCTCGATGAAGGTGGTGACGTTCTCGGCTTCGAGGGTGCGGATGCCGTCGTGGAAGCGGACGGCTTCGCGGACGTGGCGGACCCAGAAGTCGGGGGTGGTGATCTCCTCGGCGGTGGCGACGGTGCCGGTGAGGTTGGAGACGACCGGGATGCGGGGGGTCTCGTAGGACAGGCCCTCGGCCACCTGCCGGAAGGCGTCCAGCATGCCGTCCATGTGCGGGGAGTGGAAGGCGTGGCTGACGGTGAGGCGCTTGGTTTTGCGGCCCAGCTTTTCGAAGGTGGCGGCTATGTCGAGTACGGCGGTTTCGTCACCGGCGATCACGACGGAGGTCGGGCCATTGACAGCCGCGATGCTCACGGCGTCCGCATCGGTGAGGTACGGGGTGACCTCCTCCTCGGCGGCCTGGACGGCCACCATCGCCCCGCCGCCCGGGAGTTCCTGCATCAGGCGACCACGCGCCGCGACCAGCGTGCACGCGTCGTCCAGCGACAGCACACCCGCACAGTGCGCGGCCGCCAGCTCGCCGATGGAGTGACCGGAGAGGAAGTCCGGGCGCACACCCCACGACTCGAGCAGCCGGAACAGCGCCACCTCGATGGCGAACAGCGCGGGCTGGGTGTAAGCCGTCTGGTCGAGTGGCCGGGCTTCCTCCCCGAAGACGGTTTCCCGCAACGGCAGTTCGAACCGCTCGAATACCTCATCCAGCGCCCGCGCGAACACCGGGTACTCGCCGTACAGCTCCCGGCCCATGCCCAGCCGCTGACTGCCCTGCCCGGTGAACAGGAACGCCAGCTTCCCGGTCGTGACCGACCCGGTCACCACCCCCGCCGCGCTCCGGCCCTCCGCCAACGCCTCAAGACCCGCCAGCAGCCCGGCCCGGTCACCGCCCACCACCACCGCACGCCACTCCAGCGCGGCACGGGTCATGGCCAACGAGTAAGCGACATCTGCTACTTCGGCCCCGGCGTCAGCCGCGACCCGCTCCCGCAGCCGCTCCGCCTGCCCCCGCAACGCATCCTCACCGCGCGCCGACAGCACCCACGGCACCACCGGCAGCCGCGTCAGGGACCCGCCGTCGGAAGGCTCGGCGGTTTCCGGCTCGGAGGGCTGTTCGATGATGGCGTGGGCGTTGGTGCCGCTGACGCCGAAGGAGGAGACGCCGGCGCGGCGGGCTCGGCCGGTCTCCGGCCATTCCCTGGCCTCGGTGAGCAGCGAGACCGCTCCCGCGGACCAGTCGACGTGGGTCGAGGGCTCGTCCACGTGCAGGGTCCGCGGCAGCACGCCGTGCCGCATCGCCATGATCATCTTGATGATGCCCGCGACGCCCGCGGCGGCCTGCGTGTGCCCGATGTTCGACTTGATCGAGCCCAGCCAGAGGGGCTGGTCCTCGGCGGTCCTGTCCTTGCCGTAGGTGGCGAGGAGCGCCTGCGCCTCGATGGGGTCGCCCAGGGTCGTACCCGTACCGTGCGCCTCCACCGCGTCCACGTCCGCGGCCGACAGGCCGGCCGACGCCAGCGCCTGCCGGATGACGCGCTGCTGGGAAGGGCCGTTCGGGGCCGTGAGGCCGTTGCTGGCGCCGTCCTGGTTGATCGCCGTGCCGCGGACGACCGCGAGCACGGGGTGGCCGTTGCGGCGGGCGTCGGACAGGCGCTCGACGAGGAGCATGCCGGCGCCCTCGGACCAGCCGGTGCCGTCGGCGTCGTCCGAGAAGGACTTGCAGCGGCCGTCGGCGGCCAGGCCGCGCTGGCGGCTGAAGTCGACGAAGGTGTCGGGGGCCGCCATGACGGTGACGCCGCCGGCCAGGGCGAGGGTGCACTCGCCGGTGCGCAGGGCCTGCGCGGCGAGGTGCAGCGCGACGAGCGAGGACGAGCAGGCGGTGTCGATGGTGACCGCCGGGCCCTCCAGGCCGAGGGTGTAGGCCACGCGTCCGGAGGCGACGCTGCCGGCGGTGCCGGTGCCGAGGTAGCCCTCCAGGCCCGCCGGGACGGCGGGGAGGCGGGTGAGGTAGTCGTGGTACATCACGCCGGCGAAGACGCCGGTGCGGGTGCCGCGTACCGAGGTGGGGTCGATGCCGGCCCGCTCGAACGCCTCCCACGAGGTTTCCAGGAGCAGCCGCTGCTGCGGGTCCATGGCGAGGGCTTCGCGCGGGTTGATGCCGAAGAAGCCGGGGTCGAAGTCGGCGGCGTCGTGCAGGAAGCCGCCCTCGCGGGTGTAGCTGGTGCCGGCGAGGTCGGGGTCGTCGCTGTGCAGGGCGTCGAGGTCCCAGCCGCGGTCGGTCGGGAACGGGGAGACGGCGTCGCCGCCGTCGAGGACGAGCCGCCACAGGTCCTCGGGGGTGCTGACGCCGCCGGGGTAGCGGCAGCTCATGCCGACGATCACGATCGGGTCGTCGTCCGTCGCCGTGGTGGCCGTCGTCGCCGTACGGGCCACGGCGTCGGCGTCGGCGTCGGCGTCGGGGCCGAGGATCTCGGTGCGCAGGAAGGAGGCGAGGACGGCGGGGGTCGGGTAGTCGAAGACCAGGGTGGCGGGCAGGCGGACGCCGGTGGCCGCGTTGAGCCGGTTGCGCAGTTCCACTGCGGTCAGCGAGTCGAAGCCGAGTTCCTTGAACGCGCGGTTCGCGTCGACCGACTCCGGGCCCGCGTGACCCAGTACGGCGGCGACCTGGGCGCACACCTGTTCCGTGAGCAGGCGGTCGCGTTCGGCGGGGGTGAGGGCGCGCAGGCGCTCGGCGAGGCCGCCGGCGGCCGCGGGGCCCGTGGCCGTCACGGTGCGGCGGGCGGGGGTGCGGACCAGGCCGCGCAGCATGGCGGGCACCGACGCGGGGTCGGCGTGGCGCAGGGAGGCCAGGTCCAGGTGCATGGGTACGAGCGCGGGGTCGCCCACGGCGAGGGCGGTGTCGAGCAGCGTCAGGCCCTGCTCGGAGGAGAGGGCGGCGACTCCGGCGCGGCTGATGCGCTGGAGGTCGGTGTCGTCCAGCTCGCCGGTCATGCCGCTGCGTTCGGCCCACAGTCCCCAGGCGAGGGCGGTGGCGGGGCGGCCCTCGGCGCGGCGGCGCTGGGCGAGGGCGTCGAGGAAGGCGTTGGCGGCGGCGTAGTTGGCCTGGCCGGGGCCGCCGAGGGTGCCGGCGGCGGCGGAGAACAGGACGAACGCCGACAGGTCCAGGTCGCCGGTGAGTTCGTGGAGGTTGAGGGCGGCGTCGACCTTCGCGGGCAGCACGCGGTCGACGCGCCCGGGGGTGAGTGATTCGACGACGCCGTCGTCGAGCACGCCGGCGGTGTGCACGACGGCGGTCAGCGGGTGCTCGGCCGGGACGGTGGACAGCAGTGCGGCCAGTGCCGCGCGGTCGGCCACGTCGCACGCGGCGAGGGTGACCTCGGCACCCAACTCCTCCAGCTCGCTGACGAGCTCGGCGGCACCCTCGGCCTCGGGTCCTCGTCGGCCGGCCAGCAGCAGGTGTCGTACGCCGTGTTCGGTGACGAGGTGGCGGGCCACCAGGGCGCCGAGGGTGCCGGTGGCGCCGGTCACCAGGGCGGTGCCCTCCGGGTCCAGGGCGGGGACGGTGTGGGCGGGGTCGGCGGCGACCCGGCTGAGCCTCGGCAGCCTCACCGCGCCCTCCCGCAGGGCCAGTTGGGGCTCGCCCATGGCCAGGGCGGCGGGCAGGGCCCGGTGGGAGGCTTCGTGGTCGTCGATGTCCACGAGCACGAAGCGGTCCGGGTGCTCCGACTGCGCCGAGCGCAGCAGGCCCCACAGGGGCGCGTGCGCCAGGTCGGGCACGTCGGCGCCGGGTCCGGTGCCGATCGCGCCACGGGTGACGAGGACGAGCCGCGATGCGGAGAAGCGGTCGTCCGCGAGCCACTCCTGGACCAGGGCGAGCGCCCGGTGCAGCGCGGCGCGGACCTCGGCGGGCAGCGGCTGGGAATCGACAGCGGGGGCCTCGGGCGTGCCCGTGGTGGCGAAGGGCACCACGACCGCCTGCGGCAGCGGTGCTCCGGCGGCCAGCGCCTCGCCCAGTCCGGCCAGGCCCGGGTAGGTCACGGCGGTCGGCAGCGCCTCGGCGAGCGCGGCCGGGAGCCTCGTACCCGAGCCCGCCTCCGTCTTCGCCCCGGTGCCTGCTTGGGTGTCGGTGCCGGTGCCAGCGCCGGAGCCGGTTTCGTCGGCCAGCAGTGCCCACTGGCCGGCCTCGACGGTGGTCATGGCCGGCAGCGGCGCGTCGGTCCACTCGACGCGGAACAGCGACTCGTGGAAGGCGCCGCGCACGGCGTGGGAGCGGACCTGGTCCGGGGAGACCGGGCGCAGCAGCAGCGCGTTCACGGAGGCGACGGGCATGCCCTCGTCGTCGGCGAGGGCGACGGCCACGGTGTCGTGTCCGGCCGGCGAGAGGCGGACGCGCAGGGAGGCGGCGCCGACCGCGTGCAGGCGGATACCGCTCCAGGAGAAGGGCAGCCGGCCGTGTTCGGTCTCCGTCAGCAGGTCGCCGACGCCGACCGCGTGCAGGGCGGCGTCCAGCAACGCGGGGTGCAGGCCGAAGAGTTCGGCGTCCTGCTGAGCCTGCTCGGGGAGCCAGACCTCGGCGAAGACCTCGTCGCCGCGCTGCCACACGGCCTTCAGCCCCTGGAACACGGGGCCGTAGGCGAAGCCGGACTCGGTGAGGTAGTCGTAGAGCCCGTCGATCGCCACCTCCTCGGCTCCGGCCGGCGGCCACTGGGCGAGGTCGGAGGAAGACGGGACAGCGGAGACGTCCCGGGTGAGGACGCCGGTGGCGTGCCGGGTCCAAGTGGTATCCGCCCAGGCGTCGTCGGCGTCCTCGGGGCGTGAGTGCAGGGTCAGCCGGCGGCGGCCGGTCTCGTCGGGCGCGCCGACCGCGAGCTGCAACTGCACCGCGCCCTGCGGCGGCAGCACGAGGGGTGCCTCGAGGGTGAGTTCCTCCAGCAGGTCGCAGCCCACCTGGTCACCCGCGCGCAGCGCGAGTTCCACGAAGGCGGTGCCCGGCAGCAGCACGGTGTCCATGACCGCGTGGTCTGCCAGCCAGGGGTGGGTGCGCAGCGACAGCCTGCCGGTGAACAGGAGCCCGTCCGCGTCCGCGAGGGCGACGGTGGCCCCCAGCAGCGGGTGGTCGGCGGCGCCGAGCCCGGCGGAGGTGACGTCGCCCGCCCAGGAGGCCGGCGGCTCGGGCCAGTACAGCTCGCGCTGGAAGGCGTACGTCGGCAGGTCGACGCGACGGGCGCCGCGCCCGGCGAAGACGGCGGCCCAGTCGATACGCGCGCCCCGGACGTGCGCCTCGGCCACGGCGGCCGTCAGCGCCTGCGCCTCGGGGCGGCCCTTGCGCAGCAGGGGCGCGAAGGAGGCGCCCGGACGCGTCACGCAGTCCTGGGCCATCGCCGACAGCACGCCGTCGGGGCCGAGTTCGAGGTAGACGGTGACGTCCTGCTCCTCCAGGTACCGCACACCGTCGAGGAAGCGCACCGCTTCCCTCACGTGCCGCACCCAGTACGCGGGGTCCGTGATCTCGTCGGCGGAGAGCGAGGCACCGGTGAGGTTGGAGACGACGGGGATGACCGGCGGGTGGTAGGTGACCCGGCCGGCGACTTCCCGGAACGCCTCCAGCATGGCGTCCATGTGCGGGGAGTGGAACGCGTGACTG
>NZ_BMVF01000031.1 GCF_014650575.1 Streptomyces naganishii JCM 4654 | reverse complement strand
GGAGGTGACCGGTACTAATAGGCCGAGGGCTTGTCCTCAGTTGCTCGCGTCCACTGTGTTAGTTCTGAGGCAACGACCGTTGCCGGCTAGAGCTGAACTCACAACAGAAGAGTGTGCTTGTTCGCTCGAAACCATTAGGGTTTCGGTGGTCATAGCGTGAGGGAAACGCCCGGTTACATTCCGAACCCGGAAGCTAAGCCTTACAGCGCCGATGGTACTGCAGGGGGGACCCTGTGGGAGAGTAGGACACCGCCGAACAATCTTTGGGGAGGACCCCTGGTCACCAGCGTTCAGCTGGGGCCAGGGGTCCTTTCGTTTTTATAATGCTTGCGGTACCGAAGACAGGAGTCACCGATGTCCACCAACTCTCCCGACGAGCGTCCGGAGCGCGACCAGCGCCGCCGGGACGGTGGCGACCGCGGTGACCGTGGCGGCTACCGCGGCGGCCCCCGGCGCGGCAACGACCGGCCAGGTAATGACCGGGCGGGCAACGACCGTGGCGGCTACGGCCGGCGCGACGACCGCCGAGGCGGCGAGCGAACGGACCGCGGCGGCGAGCGCGGTGGCTTCCGGCGGGACGACGACCGTGGCTACGGTCGGCGCGATGATCGCCGTGAGGGCGACCGGGGCGCTTACGCCCGCCGCGACGACCGCGACCGGGACCGTGACAGGGACCGCGACCGTCCCACCTACCGTCGTGAGGGCGACCGCCCCACTTACCGCCGTGAGGGCGACCGCCCCGCCTACCGCCGGGATGACCGCCGCGACGACCGTCCCACCTACCGCCGCGACGACCGTCGTGACGACCGCAGGGACGACCGGGGCGATGACCGCCGGGGCTTCCGGCGGGACGACGACCGTGGCTACGGCCGGCGCGATGACGACCGCGGTTACGGTCGCCGCGACGACCGGGGCGGTTACCGCCGCGACGACAGGTCCGACCGGCCCGAGCGGAACGAGCGGAGCGAGCGCGGGGACCGTGGCGGGGACCGCGGTGGTTTCCGGCGGGACGACGACCGCGGTTACGGTCGGCGCGATGATCGCCGTGAGGGCGGCCGGGGCGCTTACGCCCGCCGCGACGACCGCGACCGGGACCGTGACAGGGACCGCGACCGTCCCACCTACCGTCGTGAGGGCGACCGCCCCACTTACCGCCGTGAGGGCGACCGTCCCGCCTACCGCCGGGATGACCGCCGCGACGACCGTCCCACCTACCGCCGCGACGACCGTCGTGACGACCGCAGGGACGACCGGGGCGACCGTCGCGACGACCGCCGTGACAGCGACCGCGGCGACCGCGGCGGCTTCCGCGGCCGGGACGACCGGGGCAGCCGCGGCCCCCGCCGTGACGACCGCGGTGGGCGTCCGGGCGGCGGCTACCGGGGCCGTGACGACCGTGGCGGCTACGACCGGCGTGATGACCGTCGCGACGACCGCCGCGGAGGCGGACGCTTCCGCGACGACCGCGACCGGGACCGTGGGCGTGACCGCGACCGTGACCGCGAGCCGATCAAGCGGCTGCCGATCCCGGAGGACGTCACCGGCGAGGAGATCGACAAGGACGTACGCCAGGAGCTGCAGAGTCTGCCCAAGACGCTCGCCGACGACGTCGCCCGGAACCTGGTGATGGTGGCCCGCCTCATCGACGAGGACCCCGAGGGCGCCTACGGCTACTCCAGGGTTGCCCTCCGGCTGGCGTCCCGTGTCGCCGCCGTACGGGAGGCGGGCGGCTTCGCCGCGTACGCGAACCAGAAGTACGGCGAGGCGCTCGCCGAGTTCCGTGCCGCGCGGCGGATGACGGGCAGCGTGGAGCTGTGGCCGGTCATGGCCGACTGCGAGCGTGGGCTCGGGCGTCCCGAGAAGGCGCTGGACATGGCCGGGGCGCCGGAGGTGCACAAGCTCGACAAGGCCGGGCAGGTCGAGATGCGGCTCGTCGCGGCCGGCGCCCGCCGGGACATGGGGCAGCTGGACGCGGCCATCGTGACCCTGCAGAGCCCGGAGCTGGCCTCCAACTCCGTCCAGCCGTGGACCGCGCGCCTGCGCTACGCCTACGCTGACGCGCTGCTCGCCGCCGGCCGTGAGCGCGAGGCGCGGGAGTGGTTCGCCAAGGCCGTGGAGGCCGACCGGGACGGCAGCACCGACGCCTCGGACCGTCTCGCGGAGCTGGACGGCGTGGAGTTCACCGACGCGCTCGACGAGCACGGCGGGGACGACACGGCCACCGCCGGGACCGAGACGGAGGCCGAGACCGAGGTCAAGGCCGAGGTCAAGGCCGAGGTCAAGGCCGAGGTCAAGGCCGACGACGGCGCGGGCGAGGCCCGTGAGGCCGACCACGTCGACGAATCCGGCGAGACCGGCAAGGGCTGACGCCGACGCCCTCGGACGAGGGCGGCGACGTACGAGGGCAGGTTCCGTTCGACGGGCCTGCCCTCGCCCGTTTCACAGGTCCAGCGCGCGCAGCACCAGTCCCGACGCCGGCTTGGGGCCGAACGAGGTCGACTTGCGGGGCATGGTGACCCCCTGGCGGGCCAGCTCGCGCACGACCTCCTCGCGGACGGGGTGCAGCAGGACGGCCGTGCTGCCGTCGCGTTCCGCCTTCTCCACGGTGGCGGCCGAGTCGTGGATGTAGGCGATGTGGGCGGGGGAGTCCTCGGGGATGCGCCACACATGGTCGAGGAGCGTGGCGTGCAGGACCGTCGCGTCGAGGGTGCGCCAGGCGGCCGGGCGGTCGGCGGGCACCGTACGCGCCAGCAGAGCGGGGTCCGGGCGGTCCACGAGGTGGAAGGCGCCGTCCCCGGCGAGCAGGAAGGCGTTGCCCTCGCAGGCCGTGTCCGCCAGGGCCGCCAGAGCCTCGGCCAGGGGCACCTCCAGCCGCCGTACGCGGAAGTGGCCGTCCAGGGCCGCGAGCGCGTCCGAGACCGGCAGACCGTGCAGGAGGCGGTGGATGGCGCGCACCCGGAGCGGGTAGCGGGCGGTGTCGACCAGCAGCACCAGGCCGTAGTCCCAGGGGCTGGGCGAGGGGTGTTCCGCGCGCAGGGTGCGGTAGGTGGCCCAGCGGTGGTGGCCGTCGGCGATCAGGGCCTGGTGGCGGGCGAGGTCGTCCTTGATCGCTGCCAGGTCGCCGGGGTCGGTCACGGCCCACAGGCGGTGGCTGAAACCGTCCTCGGTGGTCGTGGAGAGCAGCGGCGGCCGTTCGGCGGTGCGTTCGACGATGAGCGTGGTGGTGGCGGCCGAGTCCTCGCCGCGGTAGGTGAGCAGCAGCGGTTCGAGGTTGGCGCTGGTGGCGCGCATCAGGTCGGCGCGGTCCGCGACCACGTGCGGCATGACGTCCTCGTGCGGCAGCACCACGCCGTCCGCCGGGTCCGTGACGCGCAGCGCGCCGATCAGGCCGCGCTGGAGCATGCCGTCGCCGTCACGCTGCTCGTACACGTACAGGCCGGGCTCGGGGTCGGCGGTCAGGACGCCCTCGGCGAGCCAGCGGCGCAGGGTCTCGGCGGCCTGCTTGTTGCGGGCGCTGGGGGTGCCGGCCTGGGGCAGGATCAGGCGGACGATGTTGTACGGGTCGGCGGACTGGAGGTGGTGCAGGCCGTCGGGGCGTACGACCACGTCGTACGGCGGGGACGTCACGGCGGCCAGGGAGCCGACCCGGTCGGGGGCGTAGCGCAGGCCGCGGAACGGGGTGAGCTCGAGGCCTCGGCGCGTGGTTTCCGGCGAGTGACCTGCAATGTTCATCCCGGCATCGTACGTGTGTCAGTGGCATGAGGGATGATCGGGGGAAAGTCGGTTCACGAGGAGCGATGCGGAATGAGCCAGGGCGGCAGGACGAGTCCCGAGGGCAGCGGACGGGCCCTGAGCGAGGCGTACGACACGGCCCTGCTCGACCTGGACGGTGTGGTCTACGCGGGCGGTGAGGCCATCGCGCACGCGGTCGACTCGCTCGCCACCGCCCGGACGGGTGGCATGCGTCTGGCGTACGTCACCAACAACGCCCTGCGCACCCCCGAGGCGGTCGCGGCGCACCTGACGGAGCTGGGGATACGGGCCGAGGCGTCCGACGTCGTGACCTCCGCGCAGGCGGTGGCCCGGCTGATCGCCGACCAGGTGCCCCGGGGCGCCCGGGTGCTGGTGATCGGCGGGGAGGGGCTGCGGGTGGCGCTGCGCGAGCGTGGCCTGGAGCCGGTCGAGTCGGCCGAGGACGAGCCGGTGGCCGTGGTGCAGGGCTACGGAGGGCCCGAGCTGGCGTGGGGGCGGTTCGCGGAGGCGTCGTACGCCATCGCGCGCGGGGTGCCGTGGTTCGCCTCCAACACGGATCTGACGATCCCGAGCGCGCGCGGGATCGCGCCGGGCAACGGCGCGGCGGTGGAGGTCGTCCGGATAGCGACGGGCGCGGAGCCGCAGGTGGCGGGCAAGCCGCTGCCGCCGATGCACCGCGAGACGATCCTGCGCACCGGCGCGAAGCGGCCCCTGGTGGTCGGGGACCGGCTGGACACGGACATCGAGGGGGCGTTCAACGGCGGGGTGGACTCGCTGCTCGTCCTGACCGGGGTGACCGACGGCGCGCTGCTGCTGGCCGCGCCGCCGCAGCACCGTCCGACGTACGTCGACGCGGATCTGCGCGGCCTGCTCACCGGGCAGCCGGAAATCACTCGGGAGGGTGAGGGTTTCCGGTGCGGCGGGTGGACGGCGAGGGCGTCGGTGGAGGCGGGGCGGCTCGAAGTGACCGGTGACGGCGGGGCGCTGGACGGGCTGCGGGCGCTGTGCGCGGCGGCCTGGACGGCGGCCGGTGACAGCGGGTGCGAGCTGGACGGGGGGAAGGCGCTGGCGCGACTGGGTCTCTGACGGTCCGTGAGGGCCGGGGACACCGGCGGATGATTGCGACTTGGCGAGGGTAGGCTAACCTAACCTCGTGTTGGTCGACAGTCCTCCAGATGAGCGCGCGGCGGCCCCCGCCGCGCGCCCGGGCGGCGGCGGGAAGCGGGCCGCCGGGCTCGTCGTCTCCGCCGCCGTCCTCGCCGTCGTCGCGCTCGCGAGCATCGCGGTCGGGGCCAAGGAGCTGTCCCCCGCCGAGGTCTGGCACGGCCTGTTCCAGGACTCGGGGACCTACGGCGACGTGGTGGTCGGCGAGCGCCTGTCCCGTACGGTGCTGGGGCTGCTCGCCGGGGCCGCGCTGGGACTGTCCGGGGCGGTGCTCCAGGCGCTCACCCGCAATCCGCTGGCGGATCCGGGGATCCTCGGCATCAACGCGGGCGCGTCGGCCGCCGTCGTCACCGCCATCACGTACTTCGGCGTGACCAGCCTGAGCGGCTACGTCTGGTTCGCCTTCCTCGGCGCGGCCGCCGTGGGCGCGCTGGTGTGGTTCCTGGGCGGCAGCCGGGGCGCCACGCCCGTACGGCTCGCGCTCGCCGGCACCGCGATCAGCGCCGCCCTCTACGGCTACCTCCAGGCCGTCATGATCATGGACGACGCGGCGCTGGGCAGGATGCGCTTCTGGACCGTGGGCTCCCTGGCCTCCGCCACCCACGGCACCATCGCCCAGGTGCTGCCGTTCCTCGCGGCCGGATCCGCCCTCGCCCTGCTGCTGGCCCGGCCGCTGAACGCGATGGCCATGGGCGACGACACGGCCCGCGCGCTCGGCGCCGATCCGGACCGCACCCGGGCGCTCGCCATGCTCGCCGCGACCGTGCTGTCGGGCGCGGCGACCGCGGCCTGCGGGCCCATCGTCTTCGTCGGGCTGATGGTCCCGCACGCGGTCCGCTCCTTCACCGGCCCCGACCTGCGCTGGATCCTGCCGTACGCCACCGTCCTGTCGCCCGTGCTGCTGCTCGGCGCGGACGTCGTCGGACGGATCGTCGCCCGGCCCGCCGAGCTCCAGGTCGGCGTGGTCACCGCCGTCCTCGGCGGTCCGGTGTTCATCCTGCTCGTACGGCGGCGGAGGGCGACCCAGCTGTGACCACCACCCGTAACCCGACGACCACCGGCGGCCCCGAGTCCGCCGGTACCCCGGCCAGCACCGCCCCGCGCACCACACGCGCCCTGCGAGGACCGGGCGGCCTGTCCCTCCGCCTCGACGTGCGCGCCTGCGGGGTCGTCGCGGTGCTGCTGGCCGTCGCGCTCACCGCCGGCGTCATGCTGATCGGCACCGGCGACTTCCCCATCCCCGCCTCCGACGTGCTCAGGACGCTCGTCGGCCGGGGCGAGGGGGGGCAGGAGTTCATCGTCCGCGAACTGCGGCTGCCCCGCGTCCTCGTCGGCCTCCTGGTCGGCGCCTGCCTGGGCCTGGGCGGGGCGCTGTTCCAGGCCGTCTCCCGCAATCCGCTGGGCAGCCCGGACGTGCTCGGCCTCTCCCAGGGCGCGGCGGCCGGCGCGCTCACGGTGATCGTCCTGTTCTCCGGCAGCGCCGGCGCGGTCACCCTCGGCGCGCTCGCCGGCGGCCTGGTGACCGGGCTCGCCCTCTACCTGCTCGCCTGGAAGCAGGGCGTGCACGGGTACCGGCTGGTCCTGGTCGGCATCGGCGTGTCCGCCGTGGTCACCGCGGTCAACGGCTACCTGATCACCAAGGCCGACTTCGTGGACGCCGCCCGCGCGGTCGTCTGGATGACCGGCTCCCTCAACGGCCGCGACTGGACCCAGGTGTGGCCGCTGCTCGCCCTGTGCGCGGTGCTGCTGCCGCTGGTGCTCGCCAACGCGCGCGGGCTGCGCATGCTGGAGATGGGCGACGACGTCGCCGGCGCTCTCGGGGTGCGCGTCGGGCGCGTACGGCTGCTGCTGACGGCCTCCGCCGTACTGCTCACCTCCGCGGCCACCGCCGCCGCCGGGCCCGTGGCCTTCGTCGCCCTGACCGCGCCGCAGCTGGCCCGGCGCCTGACCCTCCCCCGCTTCCTGAACGGCGCGGGAGGCGCCCCCCTGCCCGGCCCGAAACTGGTGCCCTCCCTGTGCATGGGCGCCGCCCTGCTGGTCACCGCCGACTGGGCCTCGCAGCGCGCCTTCGGCGCCGACCAGCTCCCCGTGGGCGTGGTCACCGGTGTGCTCGGCGGGGTCCATCTGCTGTGGCTGCTGGTCACCGAGCGCAGGGCGGGACGGCTATGAGCGCCCGCGGCCGCGCGGCGCGCGGACCGGAAGCGAACGACCGAAGGAGCACCGTGAACCGCCTGTCCGCCGACGACGTCACCCTCGCCTACGACCGGCGGGTCATCGCCGAGCGGCTGTCGGTGGAGATACCCGACAACTCCTTCACGGTGATCGTCGGCCCCAACGCCTGCGGCAAATCCACCCTGCTGCGGGCGCTGTCGCGGATGCTCAAGCCCACCGGGGGACGGGTGCTGCTCGACGGGCAGGTCATCCAGTCGATGCCCGCCAAGAAGGTCGCCCGCACGCTCGGGCTGCTGCCCCAGTCGTCGATCGCGCCGGACGGGATCACCGTGGGCGACCTGGTGGGCCGCGGCCGCTATCCGCACCAGGGCATCCTGCGGCAGTGGTCGGCCGAGGACGAGCGGGTCGTCCGCGAGTCCATGGAGCGCACCGGGGTCGCCGAGCTCGCCGGGCGTTACGTCGACGAACTGTCCGGCGGACAGCGCCAGCGGGTGTGGATCGCCATGGCGCTCGCCCAGCGCACCCCGCTGCTGCTGCTCGACGAGCCGACGACGTATCTGGACATCCAGCACCAGATCGACGTCCTGGACCTGTGTGCCGAGCTGCACGAGGAGCAGGGGCGCACGCTCGTCGCCGTGCTGCACGACCTCAACCACGCGGCCCGCTACGCCACCCACCTCGTCGCCCTGCGCGACGGGAAGGTCGTCGCCCAGGGGACGCCGGGCGAGGTGGTCACGGCGGCGCTGGTGGAGGAGGTCTTCGGGCTGCGCTGCCAGGTCATCGAGGACCCCGAGACCGGTACGCCGCTGGTGGTGCCGGCCGCCCGCAAGGCACGCGGCGGCGGCAGCGGGGGGCGTGCGGGGCACGCGGACAGGTCGGATTCGGCGGACCTGGCGGACCGGCCGGACCCGGCGGCGGCTTCGAAGGACCGGCCGGCCGCTACAGAAGCTTCCTGAGCCGGAACAGGTCCAGCAGGCCCGCCTCCAGCCTCACCCGGCCCGAACCCCAGGCGGTGGCGAAGTTCAGCTCGCCGCCGACCAGTGAGATCAGGTCGTCGCCGGCCATGGCGAGGCGGATCTGCGCCTTCTCGGGCGGCGGCCCCGGCAGGGTGTCCCGCACGTCGATGCGGCCGCCGGTGAGGCGGCCGACGAAGGTGACGTCCAGGTCCGTGATGTGGCAGCTCACCGAGCGGTCGAGCGCCGCCGCCTCGCGCACGTCGCCTTCCGCGTTCGCCATGTTGTCCGAGAGCTTCTCGAGTGCGGTACGGCACTCTTCGATCGTGGCCATCGCGATCGACGGTACCCCAGGGCTTCGCGGTAGCGTCTGGGCATGAGCGACTCTGTGACCGGGACGGACGCGGACCCGCAGGCCGAGGAAGCGCCCGAGCACGACCCCGCCGCGCCCGCCCCCCTCGGCGTCCCCCGCACCGCCACCGGCGACGCCGATGTCGACGCCGCCCTGGAGCGGCTGGCCGACACCGACCACCTCGCCACCGACGGGCACGTGGAGGTGTACGAGGATGTACACAGGGGGCTGCGCGACGCGCTCACCGCGCTCGACGCCCGCCCGGGGCCTCCCGCACCCCCCGCGCCCTCACCGTCGTACCAACACAGGAGCTGAACCGAACGTGGCAGGAGTCGCACGCCGTCGTCTGGACGCGGAGCTGGTCCGCCGGGGGCTCGCCCGCTCGCGCGAGCACGCCGGCCAGCTGATCGCCGCCGGCCGGGTCACCGTCGGCAAGACCGTCGCGACCAAGCCCGCCACCCAGGTGGAGACCGCCGCCGCCGTCGTGGTCGCCGCCGACGACAACGACCCCGACTACGTCTCCCGGGGCGGCCACAAGCTCGCCGGCGCGCTGACCGCGTTCGTGCCGCGCGGGCTGGTCGTGGAGGGACGGCGCGCCCTGGACGCCGGCGCGTCCACCGGCGGCTTCACCGATGTGCTGCTGCGCGCCGGCGCCGCCCACGTGCTCGCCGTGGACGTCGGATACGGACAACTCGCCTGGTCCCTGCAGAGCGATGAACGCGTCACCGTCAAGGACCGTACGAACGTACGCGAGTTGACGCTCGAGGCGATCGATGGGGAGCCTGTGGATCTTGTGGTGGGGGATCTGTCGTTCATCCCGCTCGGACTGGTGCTGCCCGCCCTGGCGCGGTGCGCGAAACCGGACGCCGACCTGGTGATGATGGTCAAGCCGCAGTTCGAGGTCGGGAAGGAGCGGCTGGGCAGCGGGGGTGTCGTACGGAGTCCGCAGCTGCGGGCGGAGGCCGTGCGGGGCGTGGCGGACAAGGCGTGGGAGCTGGGACTCGGGGTGAACGGTGTCACCGCCAGTCCGCTGCCCGGGCCGTCCGGGAACGTCGAGTACTTTCTGTGGCTGCGTGCCGGGGCGCCCGCCCTGGACCCGGCCGATGTGGACCGTGCAGTGGCGGAGGGGCCGCGTTGACACAGGATCGATCTCGAACCGTTTTCCTGCTGGCGCACACCGGCCGGCCGGCCGCCGTGCGCAGCGCGGAACTGGTGGTCAAAGGGCTGCTGCGCGCAGGCATCGGGGTGCGCGTACTGGAGGCGGAGGCGGCCGACCTGCCGCTGCCGGGCGAGGTGGAGCTGGTCAAGGAGGCCACCCCGCAGTCCCTGGACGGGTGCGAGCTGTTGATCGTGCTCGGCGGTGACGGGACGCTGCTGCGCGGCGCCGAGTTCGCGCGCGCCTCGGGCGTGCCGATGCTCGGGGTGAACCTCGGGCGGGTCGGCTTCCTCGCCGAGGCCGAGCGCGACGACCTGGACAAGGTCGTGGACCGGGTGGTGAACCGGGCGTACGAGGTCGAGGAGCGCATGACCGTCGACGTGGTCGTGCACCGCAACGGCGACATCGTGCACACCGACTGGGCGCTGAACGAGGCGGCCGTGCAGAAGGTGTCCGCCGAGCGGATGCTCGAGGTGGTCCTGGAGATCGACGGGCGGCCGGTGACCGGGTTCGGCTGCGACGGCATCGTGTGCGCCACGCCCACCGGGTCGACCGCGTACGCCTTCTCGGCGGGCGGGCCCGTGGTGTGGCCGGAGGTGGAGGCGCTGCTGATGGTGCCGATCTCGGCGCACGCGCTGTTCGCCAAGCCGCTGGTGACCTCGCCGGACTCGGTGCTCGCGGTCGAGGTGCTGCCGCACGTGCCGCCGGGGGTGCTGTGGTGCGACGGGCGGCGCACGGTCGAGCTGCCGCCGGGGGCGCGGGTCGAGGTGCGGCGCGGCGCGGTGCCGGTACGGCTCGCCCGGCTGCACCACGCCTCCTTCACGGACCGCCTGGTGGCCAAGTTCGCCCTGCCGGTCTCGGGCTGGCGCGGCGCACCGCACTAGCGGGCCCACCGCACTAGCGGGCCCACCGCACTGGCGCGGGGCCACTGCACTGGCGCGTCCACCGTACTGGTGAACGAGCGTCCCGCGCGGCAGGTCACGGCCCCGGACGCCGTCCGTGGGGTGGGGCGCGTCGCGCGAGGCGAGCAAAACCTCGTATGGTCGGGGACGTGTTGGAGGAGATGCGGATACGGTCGCTCGGAGTGATCGACGACGCGGTCGTCGAGCTGTCGCCCGGCTTCACCGCCGTCACCGGTGAGACGGGCGCGGGCAAGACCATGGTGGTCACCAGTCTGGGGCTGCTGCTGGGCGGGCGCGCGGACCCGGCGCTCGTACGGATCGGGGCCGGGAAGGCGGTCGTGGAGGGGCGGGTCACCGTTCCCGCGGACGCCTCCGCCGCCGTACGGGCCGAGGAGGCGGGCGCCGAGCTCGACGACGGGGCGCTGCTGATCAGCCGTACCGTTTCCGCCGAGGGGCGCTCGCGGGCGCACCTGGGCGGGCGGAATGTGCCCGTCGGACTGCTCGCCGAGCTCGCCGACGACCTGGTGGCCGTGCACGGGCAGACCGACCAGCAGGGGCTGCTCAAGCTGTCCCGGCAGCGGCAGGCGCTCGACCGGTACGCGGGTGACGCCGTCGCCGTGCCCTTGGCCAAGTACGCCGAGGCCTACCGGCGGCTGCGTGCCGTCGCCACCGAGCTCGACGAGATCACCACGCGCGCGCGTGAGCGGGCCCAGGAGGCCGACCTGCTGCGCTACGGCCTCGACGAGATCGCCGGGGTCGAACCGCGCGCCGGCGAGGACACCGAGCTCGCGGAGGAGGCCGAGCGGCTCGGGCACGCCGAGGCCCTGTCGTCCGCCGCGACGGCGGCGCACCGCGCCCTCGCGGGCGACCCCGAGGACCCCGAGGGCATCGACGCGGCCACCCTCGTCGCCGGCGCGCAGCGGGCCCTGGAGGCCGTGCGCTCCCACGACCCCGCGCTCGCCGCGCTCGCCGACCGCATCGGCGAGATCGGCATCCTGCTCGGTGACGTGGCCGGCGAACTGGCCGGGTACGCCGACGACCTGGACGCCGACCCGCTGCGGCTGGCGGCGGTGGAGGAGCGGCGGGCGGCGCTGACCTCCCTCACCCGAAAGTACGGCGAGGACGTGGCCGCCGTGCTGGCCTGGGCGGAGCGGTCGGCCGCCCGGCTGACGGAGCTGGACTCCGACGACGAGCGGATCGGCGAGCTGACCGCCGAACGGGACGCGCTGCGCGCCGAACTGGGCGGGCTCGCCCAGGCGCTGACGGACGCGCGCACCGAGGCCGCGGAACGGTTCGCCGCCGCGGTCACCGCCGAGCTGGCCTCCCTCGCCATGCCCCACGCGCGCGTGTCCTTCGCCCTGCGCCAGACCGAGGACCCCGAGGGCATCGAGGTCGGCGGGCGCACGGTGGCCTACGGCCCGGCCGGTGCGGACGAGGTCGAGTTGCTGCTCGCCCCGCACCCCGGCGCACCGCCCCGGCCGATCGCCAAGGGCGCCTCCGGCGGTGAGCTGTCGCGCGTGATGCTCGCCGTGGAGGTGGTCTTCGCCGGTACGGACCCGGTGCCGACGTATCTCTTCGACGAGGTCGACGCGGGCGTCGGCGGCAAGGCGGCGGTGGAGATCGGGCGGCGGCTGGCGAAGCTCGCGAGGACCGCGCAGGTCGTGGTGGTGACCCACCTGCCGCAGGTCGCCGCGTTCGCCGACCGGCAGCTGCTGGTCGAGAAGACCGACGACGGGTCGGTGACGCGGTCGGGCGTGAAGGTGCTCGAGGGCGAGGACCGGGTCCGCGAACTGTCCCGCATGCTGGCCGGCCAGGAGGACTCCGAGACGGCCCGCGCCCACGCGGAGGAGCTCCTCGCCACGGCACGGGCGGACTTGTAGGACTCCAGGACTCCGCGGAAGGACCGGAGGCGCCCGGCGGGCCCGGCGAGGCCGCGACCGGGCACGAGGAGCCCGGTGCCGACCGCGGGGTGCGTAGGGTGGCGGGATGATCTCTCGTGTGGTCGCCTCCTTCGGTCTGGCCGCCGGTCTGACCCGGGCCGGCACCGCCGTGCTGCGCGCGGGCGCGCCCGGCGGCCGTGGGCGCTGGGAGCGGACGAATCACGCGGGGCGGGCGGTCGGGCTGTACTCCGGGCCCGCCACCGCCGTGGCGGCCGCGGTCGGTGCCGGGCGGCTGCATCCGGCGGCCGGCATGGTGGTCCTGGCCGCCGGGGCCTGCGGGGCCTATGACGACATCGCGGGGGCGGGTGACCCGAGGCGCGGTTTCCGGGCCCATCTCGGTGCGCTGCGGGGCGGCGAAGTCACCAGCGGCGCGGTCAAGTTGTTCGGGATCTCGGCCGCCGCCCTCGCCGCCGGCGCGTTTCTCGAGCGGCGGCCGCTGGACCGGCTGCTAGCCGGTGTCGTCATCGCCGGGGCCGCCCATGCCGTCAACCTCCTCGACGTACGCCCCGGCCGGGCCGCCGCCACGGCGCTCGCCCTCGCGGCGCCCGGGCTGCTGCGCGGCGGGCCGGGGGCGGAGCAGGCGGCCGTGGTGACGGGGGCCGCAGCGGCCGCGCTGCCCGACGACCTCGCCGAGCGCACCATGCTCGGCGACACCGGTGCGCACGCCCTGGGCGCGGCCCTCGGTGTCGCCGCCGTGGCGTGCAACGGGCGCCTCGGTCTGCTGGCGCACGCCGTCGCCGTGGTGGGCGCGGCCGTGTACGGCGACCGGGTGAGCGACCTCGCCCGCTCTCTGTGAGCCACCGGCCCGCCGTATCCGGTGCGGCGCGTACCGCCGTGCCCGGCGTCGTGTGTTTCGCCGTGTCCGGTGGCGCGCGTACCGCCGTGTCCCGCGCTGCCGTACGCGCCCCCGGGGGTCGCGCGGTGAGGCGCGGGGTGGTGCGTGCGCCGGCTTGGTGCGCCGGTTTCACTCGTGTGGGCGATACGGAGCGCCGCGTTGCCCTGTCCCCCCCTGCGGCCACCGCACCCGGCGGTCCCGGAACACCCGTACGTACTGGCATCCTTGGGGCACCACCCCGGTGCGCCCGACAGCCCTGACGCACGACCGTCCCAACGCCCGCCGAACCAGGAGTCCCGGCCCACGTGAGCCCCGTGAGCAGCCACGCATCGCACGGTCAGTCGCCGCTGCGCACCGTGCAGGTGCTCGGCGGCGGCAACGCCGGCAGCAGCGCCCATGTGCGGTCCCTGGCGGCGGGGCTGGTCGCCCGGGGCGTACGGGTCACGGTGTGCGCCCCCGTGGAGGCGGACCGCGCCTACGGGTTCACCGCAGCCGGCGCCGCCCATGTCCACGTGCCGCGCAGCAGCGACCCGGTGTCCGTGGCCGCGCTGCGCACCGCGTGCGCCGACGCCGACCTGGTGCACGCGCACGGACTGCACGCGTCCTTCCGCGCGGTGCTGGCGCTCAGCGGGCGCGAGACGCCGCTCGTGGTCACCTGGCACAACCACGCCCGCGCCGAGGGCCCGCGCGGCCATCTGCTGCGCATGCTGGAGCGGCGGGTGGTGAGGGCGGCCGCCGTGGTGCTCGGCACCACCTCCGAACTCGTGGACCGCGCCCGGCACCGGGGTGCGCGGGACGCCCGGCTCGCGGCGGTCGCGGTGCCCCGGCCGCGCTTCGGATACGAGCATCCGGAGCGGCCGCCCTCCAAGGTGCGCGCCGAACTCGGCGCCATCGCACGTCCGTTGCTCATCGCCGTCGCCTCCCTCGACGCGCACCGGGGCCATGAGCTGCTGCTGGACGCCGCCCGCGCGTGGCGGCTGCTCGACCCCGTGCCGCTGCTCGTGATCGCGGGGGAGGGGCCGCTGCGCGGCACGCTCCAGCGGCGGATCGAGGACGAGGAGCTGCCGGTCCGCCTCCTCGGCCGGCGCGACGACGTCGGAGAGCTGCTCGCGGCCGCCGACCTGGCGCTGCTGCCGGGCAGTTGGGAAGCCCGCTCGGTGCTGGCGCAGGAGGCCCTGCACGCGCGCGTGCCGCTCGTCGCGGTGCGCACCGGCAGCGTTCCCGAACTCGTCGGGGAGGCCGCCGAACTCGTGCCGCCCGGTGACCCGGAGGAGTTCGCCGCCGCCGTCGTACGGCTGCTCGGGGACCCCGGGCGCTGTCAGGCGCTGCGCGAGGAGGGCGCCGGGCAGGCGGCCACCTGGCCGACCGAGGACGAGACGGTGGCCCAAGTGCTGAGCGTCTACGACGAGTTGACCCGGCCGGTGCCGTTCGGCCGGTGCTGATCGGCCCGGCGGCGGACGTCAGGGCACGTGCCTGCGGGCGCGCAGGGCGAGGCTCAACGCCAGGACGGTCTGCGGGTCGTCGAGGTCCGTGCCCAGCAACTCCCCGATGCGGGCCAGGCGGTTGTAGAGCGTCTGGCGGTTGAGGTGCAGTTCGCGGGCGGTCTCGGCCTTGCGGCCGGCGTGCGCCAGATACGTCTGAAGAGTGGGCAGCAGCGGCGGCCGGGAGCGGTCGTCGTGGTCGAGGAGGGGGCCGAGGGCACGGTCGACGAAGGCCGCTAGGTCCGGGTGGTCGCGCAGTCGCCACAGCAGCAGGTCGATGTCCAGGCGCCGGGCGTCGTACCAGGGCCGCTCCGGCAGCCCGAGCGCCGCCGTCGCGGTCTCGGCCGCGTGCCGCAGTCCCGCCGACGCGGCCGCCCAGCCGCCCGCCACCCCGACGACCACCACGGGCGGCTGCGCGCCCGGCCGCCGCATCCCCGCCCGCTCCACGCCGGCCCGCAGCGCCGCCGCGACCCGGTCGGCGACCGCCGCCCGCTCCGTCTCGTCGCGCGGGCCGACCAGCAGCAGGACGCGGCCCTCGACCGGGCGTACGCCCAGCAGCACCGGTACGCCCACCGAGGCCAGTTCCTCGGCCACCGCGCGCGCCAGCACGGCCCAGCCGCCGCTCGGGGCGAGGGCGTCGCCCAGGCGCATCACCACCGGCAGCAGCGGGCCGGCGCCCGGCTTGAAGCCGAGCACCCGTGCCTGCGCGGGGGCGTCATCGGCGGTGATACGGCCCTCGGCGAGGTCGGTGAGGAAGTCGCCGCGTCCGCGCGCCGCGAGCTCCTCCTCCTGCCGTGCCTGCATCAGCACCACGGCCAGGATGCCGGCGGCCCGTTCGGCGGCCATGCGGTGCACGGGGGCGAGCGGTGCGCGGACCGGCAGCAGGACCAGCCGGGCGCGGACCGTGCCCGTGCCCGGGCCGCCGCCGGGGACGTCCACCAGGACCGAGCCCGCCGGCGGCGGGGCCTCCTTGTGCTGCCCGCGCAGGCCCTCCCAGACCTGGAGCGGGTCGGCGCCCTCGGGGCCGGAGCCGGCCGCGTAGAGGAGGCGGCCGTCCGGGGTCTCCAGGAACACCGGGTTGCCGGCGAAGCCGGCGAGGATGCCCAGCACCTGCGGTACACCGCCCCCGCCGAGCAGGGCCTCCGTGCAGCGCCGGTGCACCTCCTCGGCGCGCTGGAGCAGCGCGTAGTGGCCGTTGACGATCTCGGTGTGGATCTCCTCGGTGACCGTGACGAAGGGCACCTCGCGGTGCAGCTGGACCAGCGGGAGGCCGGCCGCGCGGGCGGTCTCCACCAGGGCCGCGGGCAGCCGGGCGAAGCGGGGGCCGAGCTCGACGACCAGGGCCGCGATGCCGCGCTCGGCGAGGGTGCGCACGAAGGCGCGCTGGTCGGCGGGGCGCGTGCCCAGGCCGTAGCCGGTGGTGAGGAGGAGCTCGCCGCCCTTGAGCAGCGAGGCGATGTTGGGGACCTCGCCGGCGTGCACCCAGCGGACGGTGCGGGTGAGCTTGTCGGCGCCGGCGAGGACCTCGGGGAGGCCGCTGCGCAGTCCGGGCAGTTCGAGAGCGCGCTGCACGGTGATCCCGGCGCCCTCGGAGTCAAGTCTGCGGTCCATGAAACCGGACGCTACCTGCAACTTTCCCCCAAGGGCAGCCGCGGGGGAGCACCGGCGCGCACCGACAGCGCGCGACGGCCCAGAGGCGCGCTGTCGACCGGGCCGGCGTACGCCTCGCGGACGGTGCCGGCGCGGGCCCCGTGGCCGCCGGTCCGCGCCGGGCGGTGCGGGCGCCGGTCCGCGCTGCCTCCGGCCCAGGGCCGGAGGCAGAAACCGGGCTGCCGTGTTCAGCCCCCGTAAGCCCCGCTGGCCGTCAGACGGAGGGCCGTGTCGATCAGGGGGACGTGGCTGAAGGCCTGGGGGAAGTTGCCCACCTGGCGCTGGAGGCGCGGGTCCCATTCCTCGGCGAGCAGGCCCAGGTCGTTGCGCAGGGACAGGAGCTTCTCGAAGAGCCGGCGGGCCTCGTCGACGCGGCCGATCATCGCCAGGTCGTCCGCCATCCAGAACGAGCAGGCCAGGAAGGCGCCCTCGTCGCCGGGCAGCCCGTCGACGCCCGCGTTGTCGCCCGAGGTGGGGTAGCGCAGGATGAAGCCGTCCGGGGTGGACAGCTCGCGCTGGATCGCCTCGATGGTGCCGATGACCCGCTTGTCGTCCGGCGGCAGGAATCCCATCTGCGGGATGAGCAGCAAGGACGCGTCGAGCTCGCGGGAGCCGTAGGACTGCGTGAAGGTGTTGCGCTCCTTGTCGTAGCCCTTCTCGCACACGTCCCGGTGGATCTCCTCGCGCAGTTCCTTCCAGCGCTCCAGGGGGCCGTCGACGTCCCCGGACTCCATGAGCTTGATCGTGCGGTCCACCGCGACCCACGCCATGACCTTGGAGTGCACGAAGTGGCGGCGCGGCCCGCGCACCTCCCAGATGCCCTCGTCGGGCTCCTGCCAGTGCTTCTCCAGGTAGCGGATCAGCTTGAGCTGGAGCAGCGAGGCGTAGTCGTTGCGGGCCAGGCCCGTCATGTGGGCCAGGTGCAGGGCCTCGGTGACCTCGCCGTAGACGTCGAGCTGGAGCTGGTGGGCGGCGCCGTTGCCCACCCGGACCGGGGCGGAGTTCTCGTAGCCGGGCAGCCAGTCCAGCTCCGCCTCGCCGAGCTCGCGCTCGCCGGCGATGCCGTACATGATCTGCAGGTTGTCCGGGTCCCCGGCCACCGCGCGCAGCAGCCACTCGCGCCAGGCGCGGGCCTCCTCGCGGTAGCCGGTGCGCAGCAGCGAGGACAGGGTGATCGCCGCGTCCCGCAGCCAGGTGTAGCGGTAGTCCCAGTTGCGCACGCCGCCGATGTCCTCGGGCAGGGACGTGGTGGGCGCCGCGACGATGCCGCCGGTGGGCGCGTACGTCAGGGCCTTGAGCGTGATCAGGGAGCGGATGACGGCCTCGCGGTACGGACCGTGGTACGTACAGTGCCCGACCCACTCGCGCCAGAAGTCCTCCGTCGCCTCCAGCGACTGCTCCGGCTCCGGCAGGGGCGGCGGCTCCTTGTGCGAGGGCTGCCAGGAGATGGTGAACGCGATCCGGTCACCGGGGGCCACGGTGAAGTCCGCGTACGTCGTCAGCGACTTGCCGTAGGTCTCCGCCGATGTGTCGAACCACACGGAGTCGGGGCCGGCGACGGCCACCGTGCGGTTCTCGTGCCGGTGCACCCAGGGGACGACACGGCCGTAGGAGAAGCGCATGCGCAGGGCCGAGCGCATGGGGACGCGGCCCGAGACACCCTCCACGATGCGGATCAGCTGGGGGGCGCCGTCGCGCGGGGGCATGAAATCGGTCACGCGGACCGTGCCGCGCGGGGTGTCCCACTCCGACTCCAGGATCAGCGAGTCGCCCCGGTAGCTGCGCCGGGCGGCCGTGGGGGGCTCGGCGCCGGCGGCGTGGGCCGGCCCCAGGCGCCAGAAACCGTGGTCCTCGGTGCCCAGCAGACCGGCGAAGATGGCGTGCGAGTCGAAGCGGGGCAGGCACAGCCAGTCCACCGTGCCGTCCCGGCAGACCAGGGCAGCGGTCTGCATGTCTCCGATGAGTGCGTAGTCTTCGATGCGCCCGGCCACGTGCAACTCCAGTCGAACGGCCACGTCACACCCCACGAAGGGGCTGTCGCTAGTGCGGTCAAGGGGTGGTTGTAATGCGTCGTTGAGCGGTGGTGCAAAACCGCCGATCAGCCGTGCGGCAGAACGACAACCCTTGCTCAACGAACTGACGAGCTCTCGATGTTCCGGTGGTTACGGGCGGGGGGTGGTGCCGTGTTGCCGGCCGGGCTCGGCAGCGAGTGTCCGAGCAGGATACGACGCACGTAGATGATCTGCGTGCCCCTCCGGGCAACGCGTATGCGCCGAACGGGTGAGCCGCGCGTGCGGGACCTGTGAGCGGTCCGCGCCCGTGTCGGGATGTGCGCGGAGCGTGGCCGGAAGCCATCGGTCCCGGGCGCTGATACCCTGGTAGCCCGTGGACCGGTGGGCTCGAAACCCCCGAACCGCAGCGACGGCGCCTCGGCCGCACCATCCGGGATTCCCGGCGGGCCGGACAGCCGCACCGCACGACAAACCGCGACCACGGGAGCCCCCTCTTGGCCATGCCGCCCGCTGCTTTCCGAAACAGCACCGCCACGACGACCAAGCACATCTTCGTCACCGGGGGCGTCGCCTCCTCGCTCGGCAAGGGCCTGACCGCCTCCAGCCTCGGCATGCTGCTCAAGGCCCGGGGCCTGCGCGTGGTGATGCAGAAGCTCGATCCGTACCTGAACGTCGACCCGGGCACGATGAACCCCTTCCAGCACGGTGAGGTGTTCGTCACCAACGACGGCGCGGAGACCGACCTGGACATCGGACACTACGAGCGCTTCCTCGACCGCGACCTGGACGGCACCGCCAACGTCACTACAGGCCAGGTCTACTCCACGGTGATCGCCAAGGAGCGGCGCGGCGAGTACCTGGGCGACACGGTGCAGGTCATCCCGCACATCACCAACGAGATCAAGCACCGCATCCGCCGGATGGCCACCGACGAGGTGGACGTCGTCATCACCGAGGTCGGCGGCACGGTCGGCGACATCGAGTCCCTGCCGTTCCTGGAGACGGTCCGCCAGGTCCGTCACGAGGTCGGCCGGGACAATGTCTTCGTGGTGCACATCTCCCTCCTTCCCTACATCGGGCCGTCGGGAGAGCTGAAGACGAAGCCGACCCAGCACTCGGTCGCGGCCCTGCGCAACATCGGCATCCAGCCGGACGCGATCGTGCTGCGCTGCGACCGCGAGGTGCCGACCGCGATCAAGCGCAAGATCTCCCTGATGTGCGACGTCGACGAGGCCGCCGTCGTGGCCTGCCCCGACGCCCGCTCGATCTACGACATCCCGAAGGTCGTGCACTCCGAGGGCCTGGACGCCTACGTCGTGCGCAAGCTGGACCTGCCCTTCAGGGACGTGGACTGGACGACCTGGGACGACCTGCTCGACCGCGTCCACAACCCCGACCACGAGATCACCCTCGCCCTGGTCGGCAAGTACATCGACCTGCCCGACGCCTACCTGTCGGTGACCGAGGCGCTGCGCGCCGGCGGTTTCGCCAACAAGGCGCGCGTGAAGATCAAGTGGGTCACCTCCGACGACTGCAAGACCCCGGCCGGCGCCCAGGCGCAGCTCTCGGACGTCGACGGCATCTGCATCCCGGGCGGCTTCGGCGACCGCGGTGTGCTCGGCAAGGTCGGCGCGATCCGCTACGCCCGCGAGAACAAGATCCCGCTGCTGGGCCTGTGCCTGGGCCTGCAGTGCATCGTGATCGAGGCCGCGCGCGGCCTCGCCGGCATCTCCGACGCGAACTCCACCGAGTTCGACCCGGCCACCGCCCACCCGGTGATCTCCACCATGGCCGAGCAGCTGGACATCGTGGCCGGCGAGGGCGACATGGGCGGCACCATGCGGCTGGGCATGTACCCGGCCAAGCTGGCCGAGGGCTCCATCGTGCGCGAGGTCTACGACGGCAAGGAGTACGTCGAGGAGCGCCACCGCCACCGCTACGAGGTCAACAACGCCTACCGGGCGGAGCTGGAGAAGAAGGCGGGCATCGTCTTCTCGGGCACCTCGCCCGACGGCAAGCTCGTCGAGTACGTCGAGTACCCGCGCGACGTCCACCCCTACCTGGTCGCCACGCAGGCCCACCCCGAGCTGCGGTCGCGGCCGACCCGCCCGCACCCGCTGTTCGCGGGGCTGGTGAAGGCCGCGGTCGAGCGGAAGAACGCCAACTGACACACCAGTTGTACGGTTGCCGGGGTGCGAACCCTCAAAGGCGGGCACCCCGGTTTCGTGCGGAGCCGGTCACCTCTTGTACGTCCGTGGCACGCCACGCGCGTGACACGTGTGGAAGGACAGGGCATGACGATCAGGGACACTCCCGAGGAGTGGGAGATCCGGGCGACACGGACCCCGTTCACCGGGAACAAGACCTCGGTCCGCACCGACGACGTGGTCATGCCCGACGGCTCGGTCGCCCGCCGCGACTACCAGGTGCACCCCGGTTCGGTGGCCGTGCTCGCCCTGGACGAGGAGGACCGGGTCCTGGTCATCCGCCAGTACCGCCACCCCGTGCGGCAGCGGCTGTGGGAGATCCCGGCCGGACTGCTCGACGTGCCCGGCGAGAACCCCCTGCACGCCGCCCAGCGCGAGCTGTACGAGGAGGCGCACGTCAAGGCCGAGGACTGGCGGGTGCTGACCGACGTCTACACCACCCCCGGCGGCTGCGACGAGGCCGTACGGATCTTCCTGGCCCGCGATCTGTCCGAGGCCGAGGGCGAGCGCTTCGCGGCCGAGCACGAGGAGACGGAGCTGGAACTGGCCCGGGTGCCGGTCGGCGAACTGGTCCGGGGCGTGCTCGCGGGCGAGCTGCACAACAACTGCCTGGTGGTCGGCGTCCTGGCGCTGCTCGCCGCCCGGCAGGGCGAGTCGCTGGACGCGCTGCGCCCGGCCCTGGCGCCGTGGCCGGCGCGTCCCTTCGAGTCCTGAACGCCCGCCGGCCCCTTTCCGGTGTGACCATCGCCTGATCCGATCGGGCGACCTGCCCGCCCTGCTCCCCCCGGAACCGCACCGGGCCTCAACTAGGCTCTTCACTGGCCCGGACCGGAGTCCCGGCGGGCGTGCGCGTGCGGTGGGACGGGAGTGTGGCCCGTGACGGATCAGGCGGTGGACGCAAGGGGCGAGAACCGGTCGGCGGGCGGCCCGTTCCCGGCGGCCGCGGAGAGCCACTTCCTGGGCCGCACACGGGAGTTGAAGGAGCTGTGCGCCGACATCGAGCGGGCCGGACTGGACACCATCTCCGGCCGCAAGGCGCCCCGCGCGCGCGTGCTGCTCATCGCCGGCCGGCCGGGTTCGGGCCGCACGGCACTCGCCGAGGAACTGGTGCGCCGGGTCGCCGGACGCTACCCGGACGGCGTGCTGCGCGCCCGCCTCACCGAGCCCGGCGGCATCCCCGTGCCCGTCGAACGGGCCGCCCGCGACCTGCTCACCGCCCTCGGCCGGCCGACCCCGCCCGGCGCGGGCGAGGACGACCTGACCTACGCGCTGCGCGCCGCCCTCGCCGGCACCCGCACCCTGCTCCTGCTCGACGACGCGGCCGGCGCCGAGCAGGTCGACGCGCTGCTGCCGGACGACGCCGCCTGCCTGCTCGTCGCGGTCTCCGAGGGCCCGCTCACCGGGATCTCCGACGTCCGGCCCTGCACCCTCGGCGGGCTCGACACCAAGTCCGGGGTGGAGCTGCTCACCCACCGCATCGACTCCGTGCGGATCACCGTCGACCCGCGCGCCGCGGAGAGCCTGGCCGAGGTCTGCCAGGGCCAGCCCGCCGCGCTCACCCTGGCCGCCGGCTGGCTCGCCGCCCGCCCCCAGACGGCCGTCTCCGACCTCGCCAAGCAGCTGAACGCCGACCCGGAGGAGGGCCCCGCGCTCGGCCGGGTGCTGCGGCTCGTGCACGACGGGCTGCCCGCCCCGGCCGCCCGGATGCTGCGCCTGCTCTCCCTCGCCCCGGCCGGCGACGTCGACCCGCACACCGCCTCCGCGCTCGCCGGCTGCTCCCTGGAGAGCGCGGTGGAGCTGCTCGACGACTTCGCCGCCCTCGGGCTGCTGAGGGTGGTGCCCGGGCCGCTGCCGCGCCACGAGGTCCCCGGCTGCCTGCACCCGCTGCTGACGGCCCTCGCCCAGCGCCACGACCGTCCCGCTGAGCTCCAGCTCGCGCGCGCCCGCATGCTGGAGCGGACCGTACGGCTGCTCCAGGCGTGCCGGGCGGTCACCGAGACCGACAGCCCCGAGGCCCGCGAGAGGAACCGGCAGCTGCCGCAGGGCCTGCGGTTCGTCACCCCGCGCGCCGCCGCCGACTGGCTGGCCGCCCGCAGGCCCGCCCTGCTCGCCGCAGCCCGGCTCGCCGTCGCCGACGGGGAGCTGGACACCCTGGCCCGCCGGCTGATGTCGCAGCTGGTGCGGGCCATGGTCGCCCACGTCGGCACGCAGGCCGCCGCCGGCGACCTGTACGGCGTCCACCGGCTCGTCCTCGACGTGGCCGAGCGCCGGGAGCTGCCCCGCGAGAAGGCCGCCGCCCTGCTGAACCTCGCCGACCTCGACGCCCGCACCGGTCGCACCGCCGAGGCGCTGGCCCGCTACCGGGCCGCCCTGGACGCCGGACGCGAGGCCAATGACCCGTACGCGACCGGCCGCGCGATGGAATCCGTGGGCAGCGCGCACCAGGAGCTCGGGGACTACGACCGGGCGGCGGACTGGTTCGGCCGGGCCCTGGCCCAGCGCCTGGCCCGCGGGGAGCGGGCGGACGCGGCGCGGCTGTACGGCCGTATCGCCACCGCGCACACCTACGCGGGCCGCTACGGCGAGGCGCAGCGCAACTGGCGGGCAGCCGTCGCCGCGCACCGCAAGCTGGGCGACGTGGCCGCGCACGCGCGGGCGCTCAGCGAACTGGCCCGCGTCCAGGAGTACGCGGGCCGGCCCGAGGAATGCCTGCGCACCTGCCAGGAGGCCGTCGAGTGGGCCCGCCGCGCCGAGGACGCACGGCTCCAGGCGGCCCTCCAGCTGCGGCTCGCCGACACCCTGGAAAGGCTGGGCGACCCGGTCGCCGCGCGCCTGCACCGGGGGGCGGCGGAGCGGATGCTCGGGGACGCGAGCGGGCCGGCCGGCGGCCCGGACGGGCCCGTCGGCGGCCCCGACGAGGGCGAAACGGACGGCACATCACCGGAACAAGCCGCTAACGCCTGCGAAATCCGCAGTGCATCCGCTGAAGATTGATGCAATGAAAGGCTAGACAGGGAGAACGCCTTCATTAAACTGGCTCTGCCGCTCGTTCTCCGGCGGTGTCTCCTGGTATGCCCACGCATGCCTGGGTACGTCTTGTATTGCCCCACATTCCCTGAGCCAAGGACCGTGATCGACGTGAAGGTCGGCATCCCCCGCGAGGTCAAGAACAACGAGTTCCGGGTGGCCATCACCCCCGCCGGCGTGCACGAGCTGGTGCGCAACGGCCACCAGGTCGTCGTCGAGCGGAACGCCGGCGTCGGCTCCTCGATCCCGGACGAGGAGTACGTGTCCGCCGGCGCTCAGATCCTCGAGACGGCCGACGAGGTCTGGGCCTCGGCCGACCTGCTGCTGAAGGTCAAGGAGCCGGTCGCCGAGGAGTACCACCGCCTGCGCAAGGACCAGATCCTCTTCACCTACCTGCACCTGGCCGCGTCCAAGGAGTGCACCGACGCGCTGCTGGAGTCCGGCACCACGGCGATCGCCTACGAGACCGTCGAGCTGCCCGGCCGCGCCCTGCCGCTGCTCGCCCCCATGTCCGAGGTCGCGGGCCGGCTGGCCCCGCAGGTCGGCGCCTACCACCTGATGGCCGCCGCCGGCGGCCGCGGCGTGCTGCCCGGCGGCGTCCCCGGCGTGCCCGCGGGCAAGGCCGTCATCATCGGCGGCGGCGTCTCCGGCTGGAACGCCGCGCAGATCGCCATCGGCCTGGGCTTCCACGTCACCCTGCTCGACAAGGACATCAACAAGCTCAAGGAGGCGGACAAGATCTTCGGCACGAAGATCCAGACCGTCGTCTCCAACGCCTTCGAGCTGGAGAAGGCCTGCCTCGAGGCCGACCTCGTGGTCGGCGCCGTGCTCATCCCGGGCGCCAAGGCCCCCAAGCTCGTCACCAACGAGCTGGTGTCGCGGATGAAGGCGGGAAGTGTCCTTGTCGACATCGCGATCGACCAGGGCGGCTGCTTCGAGGACTCCCACCCGACCACGCACGCCGAGCCGACCTTCAGGGTCCACGACTCGGTGTTCTACTGCGTCGCCAACATGCCCGGCGCGGTGCCCAACACCTCCACCTACGCGCTGACCAACGCCACGCTGCCGTACATCGTCGAACTGGCCAACCGCGGCTGGGTGGAGGCGCTGCGCCGTGACGCCGCGCTCGCCAAGGGTCTCAACACCCATGACGGCAAGGTCGTTTACCGCGAGGTCGCCGAGGCGCACGGCCTGGAGCACGTGGAGCTGGAGACCCTGCTCGGCTAAGTCACCTTTCCGTAAAGGCGATACGTCAACAAGGCGCGTCAACCACGCATGTGCGGCCGGACCTTGCCCGACAAGGTCCGGCCGGATGTGTGTATGGTCACTTCGCCGCACTCGGTCAACTCGCCGCGAAAGCAACCGTTCGACCGATTCACGCACCGGTGAAACCTGCCGTGCGACGGTCGTACGCCCTTGACAGAGGGATGTTTCATTGCCGACACATCGGGCCGGGTCCGGCGGATTGTGTTGCTGCGGACCGCCGACACGCCATAGAGTCGCCAATCGTCGGCATGGTGCCACGCTGACCTGTCTAGAAGTTTCCTGGTCACCAAGGAGGTAAGACGACTTGTGAATGAGTCGACATTTTCTCCCGGGGGTGGTCAACCAGGAATGCCTGCGCGGGGCCAGAGCCCTGCGGGGCTCGAGGCTGTCGGCTCCGTTGCTGTGCGCACCTTCGCAGCCCACCAGGGTCACCGGACGCCAGGGGTGACCCAGCCAGCACACCAGAGCATGGATGGCCATCACGTGAACGCCATGGCCGGCGACGGAAGTGGCGCGCCCCACAACCACTTCGCCGACTACGACGAACTGCCCGAGGGGCACTTCTACGACCCCGACGCCGAGTACGAGCCCGACCCCGAGTACGCGGCCACGCTCGCGCCCGACGCGGCCCGCCAGCGCCGTGAGCGCGTCGGCCCGACCGGACGCCCGCTGCCGTACTTCCCGATCCCCGGGCCGCTGACCGACCACGGACCCGCGAAGATCATCGCGATGTGCAACCAGAAGGGCGGCGTCGGCAAGACCACGTCGACCATCAACCTGGGTGCCGCGCTCGCGGAGTACGGCCGGCGCGTGCTGCTCGTGGACTTCGACCCGCAGGGCGCGCTGTCGGTGGGTCTCGGCGTCAACCCCATGGAGCTCGACCTCACCGTCTACAACCTGCTCATGGAGCGGGGCATGTCCGCGGACGAGGTCCTGCTGAAGACGGCGGTCCCCAACATGGACCTGCTGCCCAGCAACATCGACCTGTCGGCCGCCGAGGTCCAGCTCGTCTCCGAGGTCGCCCGCGAGTCGACGCTGCAGCGCGCGCTCAAGCCGCTGATGGACGACTACGACTACATCGTGATCGACTGCCAGCCCTCGCTCGGCCTGCTCACCGTCAACGCGCTGACGGCCGCGCACAAGGTGATCGTGCCGCTGGAGTGCGAGTTCTTCGCGCTGCGCGGTGTGGCCCTGCTGACCGAGACCATCGAGAAGGTCCAGGAGCGCCTCAACCCGGAGCTGGAGCTCGACGGGATCCTCGCGACGATGTACGACTCGCGCACCGTGCACAGCCGTGAGGTGCTCGCGCGCGTCGTCGAGGCGTTCGACGACCACGTCTACCACACGGTCATCGGGCGCACGGTCCGCTTCCCGGAGACCACGGTCGCCGGCGAGCCCATCACCACCTACGCCTCCAACTCCGTCGGCGCCGCCGCCTACCGCCAGCTCGCCAGGGAGGTGCTCGCCCGGTGTCACGCCGAGTGAGTCTGCCGGGGGCCGACGAACTGTTCCGTACGACAGGGGGGATGGCGCTCCAGGCGTCCACTCCCCGGCGCCAGGCCAACGGCGAGGCCCGGGTGCCCGCTCCCGCGGGGGAGAGCGACACGGTGGCCGCCGCGGAGGACGCGCCGCAGTCGGTGCCCGCACAGGGCGGTGACGGCGAGGGCGCCGAGCACGTCGCGGCCGGCGCGGAGCCGGCCGACGCCGGCGAGTCGCGCAGCCGCGGGGCGGCGGCGGGCGCCGCGGCCCCGGCGGAGCGGGCCGCGCGGCGCCAGGGGGCGCAGGAAGGTTCTGCCGCGGGCGCGGACGCCTCCGGCCAGCCGCAGTCGCGCAAGCGCGGGCGGGCGGCCGCCCGCCGGCCCAGCGGCCGCGAGCGGCACGACGAGAAGATCACGGTGTACGTCTCCGCCGAGGAGCTCATGGACCTCGAGCACGCCCGCCTGGTGCTCCGCGGCGAGCACGGCCTGGCCGTCGACCGGGGCCGCATCGTCCGCGAGGCGGTCGCGGTGGTCCTCGCCGACCTGGAGACCCGCGGGGACGCCAGCATCCTCGTACGCCGCCTCCGCGGACGGTAGCGATAGCCTGCGGGGGCCATGACCCCGAACGACTCACCCGCCCCCGGCTCCCGCAGACGCCCTCTGGGCCGGGGCCCGCACACGGGCCCCCCGGCCCCGCCCGGCGCCCACGCGGAGGCCCCGGCCCCGACGGAGGCCCCGCCGCCGGTTCCGGACGCGGTTGGGGATCCGGTGGTGGACTCCGCGCCGTCGGAGGCTCGCGTCGCGGGCGCGGGCGCGGCTGTGGCGGGCGCCGTGGCGCCGGGCGGCGGCTCGGTGCCGGGTGCCGGACGGGCGGCGACCGCGGGTGTGGCTGCGGCCCCGGCCGCAGACCCGGTCCCGGCTGCGGATCCGGTCGCGGGCTCGAGCGCGGATCCGGTCTCGGTTTCGGACGCGGCCGGAGATCCGGTGGTGGACTCCGCGCCGTCCGAGGCTCCCGTCGCGGGCGCGGGTGCGGGCGCGGCTGTGGCGGGTGCTGTGGCGCCCCCGGGCGGCGGCTCGGTGCCGGGTGCCGGGCGGGCGGCGACCGCGGGTGTGGCCCCGGCCGCAGACCCGGTCCCGGCTGCGGATCCGGTCGCGGGCCCGAGCGCGGATCCGGTCTCGGATTCGGACGAGGCCGGCGATCCGGTGGTGGACTCGGCGCCGGCTGCGGATCCGGTTGCGGGCCTTGACCCGGCCGCGGTTCGCGTCGCGGATGCGGCACCGGCCGCCAAGTCGGCCCTGGCCGCAGTCCCGGCCCCGGCCGCTGCCCCGGCCCCTGGGGCCGGCCCGGTGGAGTCGGTGGGCTCGGGGGCCGGGGAGCAGTCCGTGCCCGGAGGCGTACGTCCTGAGGTGCCCTCCGCTTCTGGGGTGCCCGGTGCCGCCGGGACGGCCGGGCAAACCGGGCAGGCGGCCGACGACGGTGTCTTCAAAGTGCGGCTGGCGAACTTCGAGGGGCCCTTCGATCTGCTGCTCCAGCTGATTTCCCGGCACAAGCTGGATGTCACCGAGGTGGCGCTCTCCAAGGTCACCGATGAGTTCATGGCGCACATCCGGGCCATGGGGGCGGACTGGGACCTGGACGAGACGACCGAGTTCCTGGTCGTCGCCGCGACGCTGCTCGACCTGAAGGCGGCCCGGCTGCTGCCCGCCGCCGAGGTGGAGGACGAGGCCGACCTCGCGCTCCTGGAGGCGCGGGACCTGCTGTTCGCGCGCCTGCTCCAGTACCGCGCGTACAAGCAGATCGCCGACATCTTCAACCGGCGGCTGGAGGAGGAGGGGCGTCGCTACCCCCGTACCGTCGGCCTCGAACCGCACCACGCCGAACTGCTCCCCGAGGTCGTCATCAGCATCGGCCCCGAGGGCTTCGCCAGGCTCGCGGTCAAGGCCATGCAGCCCAGACCCAAACCGCAGGTGTACGTCGACCACATCCACGCCCCCCTGGTCAGCGTGCGCGAACAGGCCGGGATCGTGGTCGCCAGGCTGCGGGAACTCGGCGAGGCCAGCTTCCGCGACCTGGTGGCGGACACCGACGACACCCTCACCGTGGTCGCCCGCTTCCTCGCCCTGCTGGAGCTGTACCGGGAGAAGGCCGTCGCCCTCGACCAGGAGACCGCCCTCGGCGAACTGCTGGTCCGCTGGACCGGCGGCGACGGCGACCGGACCCCCACCGTGACCGACGAGTTCGACCGGCCCCCCGAGCGGCCCGAGGAGGAGAAGAAGCCGTGAGCGAGGAGACCACCGAGGCCCCGGCCGGCACGCGCGCCGTCGCCGGCCTCGACCTCAAGCCGGCCCTGGAGGCCGTCCTCATGGTCGTGGACGAGCCCGCGACCGAGGAGCAGCTCGCGAAGATACTCGAGCGCCCCCGCAGGCAGGTCGCCGACGCGCTGCGCGAGCTGGCCGACGAGTACACCGTCCAGCGCCGGGGCTTCGAGCTGCGCCTGATCGCCGGCGGCTGGCGCTTCTACACCCGCCCCGAGTACGCCGCCGCCGTCGAGGGCTTCGTGCTCGACGGCCAGCAGGCCCGGCTCACCCAGGCCGCCCTGGAGACCCTCGCCGTGGTCGCCTACCGCCAGCCGGTCAGCCGCAGCCGCGTCTCGGCCGTGCGCGGAGTCAACTGCGACGGCGTGATGCGCACCCTGCTCCAGCGCGGTCTGGTCGAGGAGGCGGGCGCGGAACCCGAAACAGGTGCGATCCTGTACAGGACGACGAACTACTTCCTGGAGCGGATGGGCCTGCGCGGTCTGGACGAGCTCCCGGAGCTCGCGCCCTTCCTCCCGGAGGCGGAGGCGATCGAGGCCGAGACCCAGGAGGGGGTGCCGTCGTTCGACCCGGACGCGCCCGACGACGATGCGCCGGGCACCCCGGTGCGACCGGGTACCGACGACGTAGACGACCAGACGGAACTTTGATGCGAAGCAGCGGCAGTAACGGCGGACACGGCGGGCGCGGCAACTACCGCGGTGCCGGCAACAGCAGGGACGACAAGCAGGGGCAGGGCCGGCCCCGCAAGCCCCGCCCCGAGGAGCGCCGCTACGACGTGGGCCCCGGCGCCACCAAGGACGGCCCCAAGGCCGGACGCGGCGGGGCGGCCCGCGGCGGCGCCAAGGGCGGCCCCAAGCAGTCCCGGCAGCAGGGCGGCGCGGACGGCGGCCGCGGCCGTACGGCCCCGGCCCGCTCGCGGGAGTACGAGACGCGGGTCGAGGAGCGCAACCGCGAGCGCTACGCGGGCAAGAAGGACATCAAGCTGCCCAAGACCTTCCCCGGCGCGGAGCAGGAGGGCGAGCGGCTTCAGAAGGTCCTCGCCCGCGCGGGATACGGCTCCCGGCGCGCCTGCGAGGAACTGATCGAGCAGGCGAGGGTCGAGGTGAACGGCGAGATCGTGCTGGAGCAGGGCCGCCGGGTCGACCCGGAGAAGGACGAGGTCAAGGTCGACGGCCTGACCGTGGCCACGCAGTCGTACCAGTTCTTCTCGCTGAACAAGCCCGCCGGCGTGGTCTCCACGATGGAGGACCCCGAGGGGCGCCAGTGCCTCGGCGACTACGTCACCAACCGCGAGACGCGGCTGTTCCACGTGGGCCGGCTGGACACCGAGACCGAGGGCGTGATCCTGCTCACCAACCACGGCGAGCTGGCGCACCGCCTGACCCACCCCAAGTACGGCGTGAAGAAGACTTACCTCGCGCACATCGTCGGCCCGATCCCGCGCGACCTCGGCAAGCGCCTGAAGGACGGCATCCAGCTCGAGGACGGCTACGCCCGCGCGGACCACTTCCGGGTGGTCGAGCAGACCGGCAAGAACTACCTCGTCGAGGTGACCCTGCACGAGGGCCGCAAGCACATCGTCCGCCGCATGCTCGCCGAGGCCGGCTTCCCGGTCGACAAGCTCGTGCGCACCGCCTTCGGCCCGATCACCCTGGGCGACCAGAAGTCGGGCTGGCTGCGCCGCCTGTCCAACACGGAGGTCGGCATGCTGATGCAGGAGGTCGACCTCTAGGAGCCCGCGGCCCGCACGGCGGGCGGGGCGTCCGGCGCCCGGCGGGCCGAGGCGAGGCGGACCCGGTACAGGAAGTCCTCCACGCGCCGGCCGTCGGGCCGCTCGGGCAGCGGGGTGCGGCGGGAGGCCTCCTCGGCCTCGGCGGCCAGGCGGGCCATCCGCGCCTCGACCTCCGCCCAGGGCACCTCGCCCCGCTTCACCGCCAGCAGGCCCTCGCGCTCCGCGCCCACGTCGACGGTCAGCCGGCCGGTGCGCAGCAGGTCGCGGGCGCTGTGCAGCAGCCGCAGCAGGTGCATCGCGTGCTTCCAGCGCGGGGCGCCGTGCGTGCGGACGTCGGCCTCCAGCTTGCGGCGCTGCCCGAGCGCGTACCGGGTGAACGTCACGTACACCTGCCGGGACAGGAACGCCTCGCGCAGGGCGAGCAGTTCGCGGCCCGTGTCGTCGGCGTGCTCCACCAGCGGGGAGTGCAGGCACTCCAGCACGTTCGGATTGCCGCGCAGGGCCAGCTCGCAGAAGCGCTCCAGCTCCCAGCCGAACCGCTCGGGCCCGGGGCCGTCCACGTGCGTGGGCGGCTTGCCGAACCGCCAGAACAGCTCGGTCGGGGCGACGAACACGCCCCGCCGGTCGGTGTCGCTGTCCTCGGTCGCCAGCCCGAAGGCGCGCGAACCCATGACACAGGCGTAGATCGTGTGGTCGCGTACGAGATCCTCCGGGCGCATGGCCGGAGCGTACGCGGATCCTCAGGCGAGGCTGATCGAATTTCCCCGCACGGAGATCTGCTTGGCGGGCAGCGGCCGCGTGGCCGGCCCGTTGGCGACCGAGCCGTCCGCCACATGGAAGCGGCTGCCGTGGCAGGGGCAGTCGATGGTGCCGTCCGCGACCTTGTCGACCAGGCAGCCCTCGTGGGTGCAGACCGCCGAGAAGGCCTTGAACTCGCCCTTCTTCGGCTGGGTGACCACCACCTTGTGCGCCGCGAACACCTTGCCCCCGCCCTCGGGGATGTCGGTCGTGCTCGCCAGCGCGTGCGCCGCGCCCGAGGCGGTCGCCGAGGCCGGACCGGAGGCCGGACCGGAGGCCGAGGGCGTGGGCTTCGAGGAGGGGGAGGTCTTCGTGGAGTTCTCGGTGCCGTTGCCCGTGTTGCCGCATCCCGCCGTCACCAGCGCGGCCGCCCCCGTCGCGATCACCGTGCGCCGCGTCGAGCCATGGGTCATGTCGTCACTCCGTGTGTGAGGGGAGGGAAGGAGAACAGGAGAAGGCGTGGCTCCGGGCGGGAGCAGTGGCATCTTCGCACCCAAGGACCCCAATTCGAAGCAACCACGGAGGAGTGCCGCGAAACTCGCTTTTCGTACCGCGTCTCAGCGGGCGGGCGCCGCGCACCCGCCGTACGCGCGCTGACTAGGCTGGACGTCCGAGAACCGAGACCGGCCGGCAGGGCCGGCGCACACGTCAGCGAGGAGCAGCACCGTGGCGGTACGAGCGGTCCGGGGGGCCGTCCAGCTGGAGCGGGACGAGGCCGGTCACATGGAGCAGCAGGTCGGGGCCCTGCTCACCGCCGTCATGGAGCGGAACGCCCTGACCGCCGACGACCTCATCAGCATCTGGTTCACGGCCACGCCCGACCTGCACAGCGACTTCCCGGCCGCCGCGGCCCGCAAGCTGGGCATCGTCGACGTGCCGCTGATCTGCGCCCAGGAGCTGGACATCGAGGGCGCGATGCCCCGCGTGGTCCGGATCCTCGCGCACATCGAGTCCGACCGGCCGCGCGACGCCATCGCCCACGTCTACCTCGGCGCGGCGGCCGCCCTGCGCAAGGACATCGCCCAGTGAGAACCGCACTCGTCATCGGCACCGGCCTCATCGGCACCTCCGCCGCCCTGGCCCTGGCCCAGCGCGGGGTGACCGTGCACCTGGCCGACCACGACCCGGAGCAGGCCCGTACGGCGGCCGCGCTCGGCGCCGGCACGGACGAGGCCCCGGACGGGCCCGTGGACCTCGCGATCGTCGCCGCGCCGCCGGCCCACGTGGCCGGGGTGCTCGCCGACGCCATGCGCCGGGGCCTGGCCCGCGGCTACCTGGACGTGGCCAGCGTCAAGGGCGGCCCGCGCCGAGAGCTCCAGGCTCTCGGCCTCGACCTGACCGCCTACCTCGGCACCCACCCCATGTCGGGCCGCGAGAAGTCGGGCCCGCTGGCCGCGACCGGCGACCTCTTCGAGGGCCGCCCCTGGGTGCTCACCCCCACCCGGGACACCGACACCGAGGTCCTCAACCTCGCCCTCGAGCTGGTCTCGCACTGCCGCGGGGTCCCGGTCGTCATGGACGCCGACGCCCACGACCGCGCCGTCGCGCTCGTCTCCCACATGCCCCACCTGGTCTCCAGCATGGTCGCGGCCCGCCTGGAGCACGCCGATGAGTCGGCGGTACGGCTGTGCGGGCAGGGCATCCGGGACGTGACCCGGATCGCCGCCTCCGACCCGGGGATGTGGATCGACATCCTGTCCGCCAACCCCGGGCCGGTCGCCGACCTGCTCTCCGACGTCGCCGCCGACCTCGACGAGGCGGTGCGCGCCCTGCGGGCCCTGCAGTCCTCCGACGAGGACAAGCGCCGCGAGGGCAGCGCCGGCATCGAGGACGTGCTGCGGCGGGGCAACGCCGGGCAGGTGCGGGTGCCCGGCAAGCACGGGTCCGCGCCGCGGGCGTACGAGGTCGTCGTCGTCCTCATCGACGACCAGCCCGGCCAGCTGGCCCGCATCTTCGCGGACGCGGGGATGGCCGGGGTCAACATCGAGGACGTACGGATCGAGCACGCGACCGGGCAGCAGGCGGGCCTGGTGCAGCTCATGGTCGAGCCCAAGGCGGCCCCGGTCCTCACGGCCGCCCTGCGCGAGCGGGGCTGGGCCATCCGGCAGTAAGAGGGCACCCCGGATGCCAGTAACCTTGTGCGGGGCGCCCTCGCGTCCCGCACACCCGCCCGCCACCCTTCACCAGGAAGGTGCCCCGCTGTGGAAAACGGCGCCGCCCGGACCGCCCAGCCCGTGATTGTCGCCATCGACGGCCCCTCCGGCACGGGCAAGTCGAGCACGTCGAAGGCCGTCGCCGCGCAGCTCGGCCTGAGCTACCTGGACACCGGCGCCCAGTACCGGGCGATCACCTGGTGGATGGTGACCAACGGGATCGACATAGAAGACCCCTCGGCGATCGCCGCGGTGGCCGGCAAGCCCGAGATCGTCTCCGGCACCGACCCCGCCCACCCGACGATCACCGTCGACGGGGTGGACGTGGCCGGCCCGATCCGCACCCAGGAGGTCACCGCCAAGGTCAGCGCGGTCAGCGCCGTACCGGAGGTGCGGTCCCGGATCACCGAGCTCCAGCGCTCGCTGGCCTCCTCCGCCGAGGCTGGCATCGTCGTCGAGGGCCGCGACATCGGCACCACCGTGCTGCCCGACGCCGACCTCAAGGTCTTCCTCACCGCCTCCCCGGAGGCCCGCGCCGCCCGGCGCAGCGGTGAGCTGAAGGGCGCGGACGTGCACACCACCCGCGAGGCCCTGATCAGGCGGGACGCGGCCGACTCCAGCCGCAGGACCTCCCCGCTGGCCAAGGCCGGCGACGCCGTCGAGGTGGACACCACCGAGCTCACGCTCGCGCAGGTCATCGAGTGCGTCGTCACCCTCGTCGAGGAGAAGCGGGCCGCGAAGTGAGCCTTCCGCCAGGGCGCCGCGTGCGGCCGGAGCGCCATGTGCCGCCGGAGCGGGACCTGCCGTCCGAGCGGGGCGCGGACGTCGGGCGCCGGATCGGCGTGGGCCTGATGTACGGGCTGTGGCGCCCGCGTGTGCTGGGCGCCTGGAAGGTGCCCGCGAGCGGACCCGCGATCTTCGCCGTCAACCACGCGCACAACGTCGACGGTCCCATGGTCATGGGCGTGGCGCCCCGGCCGGTGCACTTCCTCATCAAGAAGGAGGCGTTCGTCGGACCGCTCGGCTCCTTCCTGACCGGCATCGGCCAGCTCCAGGTGGACCGCCACAGCGCCGACCGCACGGCCATCACCCGGGCGCTCGGCGTCCTGGAGCAGGGCGGCGTCCTCGGCATCTTCCCCGAGGGCACGCGGGGCGAGGGTGACTTCGCCTCCCTGCGCGCCGGGCTCGCCTACTTCGCGGTGCGCAGCGGCGCCCCGGTGGTCCCGGTGGCCGTACTGGGAAGTTCCGGGCGGCGCGGACGGTTGGTAAAGGGGCTGCCCCCGCTGCGCTCCCGCATCGACGTCGTCTTCGGCGACCCCTTCGAAGCGGGCGACGGCTCCGGACGGCGCACGCGCCGCGCGCTGGACGAGGCGACCGAGCGCATCCAGAAGCAGCTCACCGCCCACCTGGAAAACGCCAGGCGCCTGACCGGGCGCTAGGTGACACTTGAGTAGTGGATCAGGCCTCATGTTCCAGTGAGGGGTCCACCGATCACCACGATGAACTACGAGGTACGGACTTCATGAACGACGACATCCAGCCCGACGGCTCGGCCGAGCACGAGTACGAGCACGGGGCGCTCGGCGACGCCGAGTACGCGGAGTTCATGGAGCTCGCCGCGGAGGAGGGCTTCGACCTCGAGGACGTCGAGGGCGCCATCGAGGCAGCCGGGCACGGCCCGCTCCCCGTGCTCGCCGTGGTCGGCCGTCCCAATGTCGGCAAGTCGACTCTGGTGAACCGCATCATCGGCCGCCGCGAGGCGGTCGTCGAGGACAAGCCGGGCGTCACCCGCGACCGCGTCACCTACGAGGCCGAGTGGGCGGGCCGCCGCTTCAAGGTCGTCGACACCGGCGGCTGGGAGCAGGACGTCCTCGGCATCGACGCCTCCGTGGCGGCCCAGGCCGAGTACGCGATCGAGGCCGCCGACGCGGTCGTCTTCGTCGTCGACGCCAAGGTCGGCGCGACCGACACCGACGAGGCGGTCGTGCGCCTGCTGCGCAAGGCCGGCAAGCCCGTGGTGCTGTGCGCCAACAAGGTCGACGGCCCGAGCGGCGAGGCCGACGCCGCCTACCTGTGGTCGCTCGGTCTCGGCGAGCCCCACCCGGTCTCCGCTCTGCACGGCCGCGGCACCGGCGACATGCTCGACCGGGTGCTCGAGGTGCTGCCCGACGCGCCGCGCGAGACGTTCGGCGGGGGCGGCGTCGGCGGTCCGCGCCGCATCGCCCTGATCGGCCGCCCCAACGTCGGCAAGTCCTCGCTGCTGAACAAGGTGGCCGGCGAGGAGCGGGTCGTCGTCAACGAAATCGCGGGCACCACCCGCGACCCGGTCGACGAGCTCATCGAACTCGGCGGCACCACCTGGAAGTTCGTGGACACCGCCGGCATCCGCAAGCGCGTCCACCTCCAGCAGGGCGCCGACTACTACGCCTCGCTGCGCACCGCGGCCGCCGTGGAGAAGGCCGAGGTCGCCGTCGTGCTGATCGACGCCTCGGAGCCGATCTCGGTGCAGGACCAGCGGATCGTCACCATGGCCGTCGAGGCGGGACGCGCCCTGGTCGTGGCGTACAACAAGTGGGACACCCTCGACGAGGAGCGCCGCTACTACCTCGAGCGCGAGATCGAGACCGAGTTCGGCCAGGTCTCCTGGGCGCCGCGGGTGAACGTCTCGGCGCGCACCGGACGGCACATGGAGAAGCTGGTCCCGGCGATCGAGACCGCGCTGGCGGGCTGGGAGACGCGGGTGCCGACCGGCCGCCTCAACGCCTTCCTCGGCGAGCTGGTCTCGGCCCACCCGCACCCGATCCGGGGCGGCAAGCAGCCGCGCATCCTGTTCGGCACCCAGGCGGGCACCAAGCCGCCGCGGTTCGTGCTCTTCGCCTCCGGCTTCATCGAGGCGGGCTACCGGCGCTTCATCGAGCGCCGTCTGCGCGAGGAGTTCGGCTTCGAGGGCACCCCGATCCACATCTCGGTGCGGGTGCGCGAGAAGCGCGGCGCGAAGAAGAAGTGATCCCCTGAACGGCGTCCACTGACGCATCCGGCGAAAGGGCGGCCCCGAGTACGCGGGGGGCCGCCCTTTTCGCGGTACCGGCGGTGTCAGAGGCCGCGGCGGGGGGCCGGCGGCAGGGCCGCCGGGGTGTGGTGGGGCGCGGAGGCCTGGCGGCCGAGGGTGCCGACCCGCTGCCACGGGGACTGCTGCTGGCCGGTGGTGTGGCGGGTGCCGTAGGCGCCCGCGGCGTAGGCGCCGTAGCCGCTCGGGCCCGTACCGCGCGGCAGGCTGCCGAAGGCGACGAAGCCCAGGTCCTCCTCGCCGCTGCGGTCACCCGGCAGGGCGCGGTAGGACTTGACGTACTCGGCGTAGAGCGCGTCGTAGATCGGCGTGGCCGAGGGGCCGCCGTGGAGATCCTGGGCGTGCCGTGACGCGGGCACCTCCCGGCTCGGGCGGAGCCGGGAGCCGGAAGGCGGGACCGGCTGGTAGGACTGGCGGCGGGGAACTTCGTATGCGTGCACGTATGTCCAAACGACCCCGGACCGGAAGGGATGCGGCTCAGGTCCCGGCCAGCGGAAGCACCGCCGCTACGAGCCGGCCGCCCGCGGCCGCCTTGTCCAGGGCGTCGCGCAGCAGGTCCTCCCGCGGCTGGCGGCCGATGGAGCCGACCGGCGCCGCGAACAGCACCACCTGCTGGTGCTTGTTGGCGGCCGCCCGCCAGCCGTCGGTGACCTGGAGCGGCTGGTGCGCCTGCCACCAGGCCACCGGCCGCCCGTTGTGCGTGCCCGGCTGGAGCACGGCGTGCAGCTGGCCCATGGCGAGCAGCACCGACCAGCCGTGCAGCACCGGCGGCACGGCGGTGATCTCGGTCAGCGGCAGGAAGCCCTGCTCGATCAGGAGCGGCAGGAAGTCGTCGCCGGTGCCGGCGGTGCCGGGGCGCGCGATGGGCGCGGTCGGCTCGACCACCAGCGCCGGGTGCAACTCCCCGGCGATCAGGACGAGTCCGCTGGTCACACCGAGCACGGCCTGCTCGGGCACGGCCTTCTGCACGGGGGCGTGCCCGCCGGCCGCCTGCCCGGGCGCGGCCTGCTGCGGCACGCCGGCCGGGGCGCCCGTGTCGGCGTTGATGGAGCGGACCGCGCCGCGCAGCTGCTCCTCGGTGACCTGGACGACCTGCGAGGGCAGGCAGGTGGCGTGGGCGAAGGCGAGGACGGCGGTCTCGTCCCCGACGAACAGGACGGTGCTGGTGCGCTCCTGCGCGGAGTCGCCGGGGGTGCGGCAGGACGTGCAGTCGTAACTGCCCGGGGCGTTGTCTCCGGCGAGCAGCCGGTCGGCTTCTTCGTCGCCGATCTCGGCGCGTACGGCGTCGCTGACGTCGAGCATGCGCGGCACGGGTGGCTCCCTGGGGATGCGGTGCGTGGCGGAACCGGGTGGCTCCCGGCCCATGAACCGGGAGGGCCCCCGGCTCATGAAGAAGACAACGGGCGATCTGTGGCGGGAGTCACGCCCTCCGGCGAACGGAATCGAACCATCCTGCGCACACGGTCACCTCCGGTGCGGAATCCGGCACTCACCGTCAACTCCCCGGAAATGGAAGCCCCTTGACTTGGTGAAGTGAGTCACAGGCGATGGGCGAGGGTGGTCGACAAATCAGGAAATCAGCGAATGAAGTGGGTGGCCGAAAAAAGACGATACCCCTGGTAACCGGCAACTGGCCTGCCAGAACGGGGCGTTGGTTGATCCGGACGCGCCGCGCTCCCTACATTCCTCCGCCGGGTGCACCGAGCACCGTCCGGGTACGTCCGCCGACCGCACCGAACCAGCACCATCCCGCACCACCCCACCGGCGGACGGGCCGCGCGCCGACCGCGTCCATGTACGCGCAACGCGCCGGGCCTTGGGGACCCGGGCTTTCCGGGAGGGAATCACATGTCCGAATGTGCCGATAGGAACGCCGACACCACGCGCGACAACGCCCGCAGGACGCGGGCCACGGCGGCTCTCGCCGGGGCCGTCCTGCTCGCCCCGCTGGGAGTGCTGGCCGCGACCGGCAACGCCCACGCGGCGGACGGCGGCGTGTGGGACCGCATCGCCCAGTGCGAGAGCGGCGGCAACTGGCACATCAACACCGGGAACGGCTACTACGGCGGGCTCCAGTTCGCCGCGAGCACCTGGCGCGCCTACGGCGGCTCGGCCTACGCGCCGCGCGCCGACCAGGCGTCCAGGTCCCAGCAGATCGCCGTCGCCACCCGGGTCCAGCAGTCCCAGGGCTGGGGAGCCTGGCCGGTCTGCTCGGCCCGCGCCGGGGCGTCGGGCGGCGCGCCTTCGTCCGGCTCGGGATCCTCCGGGTCCGGGTCGACGTACGAGTCCAAGTCCACGCACAAGTCCTCGTACGAGTCCACGCACAAGTCCGAGCAGAAGCCGGTGCCCGCGCGGGAGTCGTCGCAGGCGGCGGACCGCGACAGCGGGCACACGGGCCGGCAGAGCTCACGCGGCGACTACACCGTCCGCGCGGGTGACACGCTGAGCGGCATCGCCGAGCGGCACGGCACCACCTGGCAGCGGCTCTACGCCCTCAACAGGTCCGTCGTCGGCGGTGACCCCGACCTGATCATGCCCGGGCAGCGCCTCGCGCTCTGAGCCGCGCCCTCGCCTCAGCGACACCAGGCCCCGTCCGGTCCGCCGACCGGACGGGGCCGCCGCGTCGCCCCGCTCAGGCCCGCCGGCCCTGTCGCGCGCGCCCCGCGCACTCGCCCGCCTCGCCGCTGAACGCCACCGTGCCCCGGCTCAGTTCGTGGACCACCACGCCGGGGCGGCCGCGCAGCGCGGGCGGCAGCCGCTGCTCGGCCAGGACCACGCACGCGCCGAGCCCCGCGAGCAGGTCGTACGTCCGTGCCGCCACCGCCGGTGACATGCCCTGCGCCGGCTCGTCGACGAGCAGCACGCGCGCGCGTGCCGACAGGGCGCGGGCCAGGGCGAGCATGCGCTGCTCACCGCCGGAGAGGGTGCCGGCCCGGCGGGGGAGCAGCGGGCGCAGCTCCGGGTAGGCGTCGAGCGCGGGGCCGGGGCCGGGTGCGGCGAGCGTCAGGTTCTCGTACACCGTGAGCGAGCCGAACACGGCCTGCCGCTCGGGCACCAGACGCATCCCGCGCCGGGCCCGCCGGTACGCCGGCACGCCCGTGACGTCGGCGCCGTCCCACACCACGCTGCCGCCGGACAGCGGCACGGCGCCCGCGAGGGCGCGCAGCGCGGTCGTACGCCCCGACCCGTTGCGCCCGAGCAACACGGTGACCCCCGGCCCAGGCGCGGCCAGCGTCACCCCGTGCAGCGCCTCCAACGGCCCGTACCGCACGCGCGCGTGCCGCAGGGAGACGGTCATGGGCCGGCCTTCCGGGCACCGGTGCCGCGGGAGCCGCCGGTGCCGCCGGTGCCGCCAGGCGTGTCGAGCCGGTCGAGCACGCGGGCCGGGGGGCCGGAGGCGACGACGCGGCCCGCGGTCATCACGTGCACCACGTCCGCGAGGCCGGCCACCAGGTCCAGGTCGTGCTCGACCACCAGCAGGGCGGTGCCGTCGGTGGCGAGGGCGGCGAGGACCCGGGTCAGCGCGTCGACCTCGGCGCGGTCCAGGCCGGCGGCCGGCTCGTCCAGCAGCAGCACGCGCGGGGCGCCGGCGAGGGCGCGGGCGAGTTCGGTGCGGCGCAGGGTGCCGGTGGGCAGGCCGGCGGCGGGCCGTTCCCGTACGGCACCGTCCAGGCCGAGTAACCGCATCGCCCGCTCGGCGGCGGCCGCGGGGTCGGGGACCTTGGCCTGCTCGACGCCCACGCGGACGTTGTCGGCCACGGTCAGCGACGGGAAGACGGCCAGTTGCTGGAAGGTCCGCGCGATCCCCAGCCGGGTCCGCGCGTGCGCCGGCAGCGCGGTGACGTCCCGCCCGCCGAACAGCACCTGCCCCCGCGCGGGACGCAGCGTCCCGGCCAGACAGTGGAACAGGGTGCTCTTCCCCGCCCCGTTGGGCCCGACCACGGCGACGACCTGGCCGGCGGGCACCTCCAGGTCGAGCCCCTCGAGGGCGGTGAGACCGCCGTACCGCACCCGCACCCCTCGCACCACGAGCAGCGGATCACCCGCTCCCGGCCCGCTTCCCGCCCGCACCCAGGCGCGGCGCTCCGGGGCCGCCACCCCGACCGCGGGAACCCGTGGGCCGGGCAGGGGCGTTGCCCGCCGGCGCAGTCCGTCGCGCACCCGCGCCCCCAGGGGAGTGAGCGCCCCGCGGCCCCCGGCAGCCCGCAGGGATCTCGCCGCGCCGCGCACTGCCGCCTCCAGGCCCTGGGGGAAGTGGGGCGACAAGGTTGCCAGCAGCCCGACCAGGGCCGCCGCCACGCCGCCGCGGGCGCCCGAGTCGAGGCCGACGAGAAGGGCGGCGGCGGCCAGCGCGCCCAGGGCGCTGTCCGCGCCCAGGACGACCACCGCGGCGAACCACAGCAGCCCGCGCACCGGATCGAAGGCGGCCGGGTCGAAGGCCCGCACCCCCATGCCGAGCATCCCTCCGCCCAGGGCGGCCAGCGCCGCGCCCGAGACGAAGGCCACCAGTTTCAGCGCGGGCACCCGCACGCCCGCCGCGGCCGCGCCGCCCTCGTGGTCGCGCATCGCCGCGAGGGCCCGCCCGGTACGGCCCCGGCGCAGCGCGCCGGTCACCAGCAGCGCGCCCGCGAGCAGGCCCAACTCCAGGACGTAGTAAGCCCGGTCGCCGTCGAAGCCGGCGGGCCGCCCGATGGCCGGCCCGGCGGAGGCGTACGGCTGGGCGAAGACGAACCGGCTCACCCCGGCCCCCACCGCGAACGTGGCCAGCGCCAGGGCGAGCCCCCGGCGACCGATCGCGGGCCACCCGGTCAGCAGGCCGAGCGGCGCCACCAGCACCACCGCCAGCGCCAGCGCGACGAGCCCGGGCAGGCGCGGCAGGCCCGGGAAGCGGCCGGCCGACAGCAGCGCCGTGAACAGGGCGCCCAGCCCGGCGTACGCGGCCTGGCCCAGCGAGATCTGCCCGCCCCGGCCGGTGACCACCACCAGCGACAGCAGCACCACGCCCAGCGCCGGCACCTGCACCGAGGTGTGCAGATCGCCGCCCGCGAAGGCGAGCGGCAGCAGGAACAGCACCCCGGCCACGATCCACGCCCCCCACGGCACCGGCCCCCGCACGATCGCGGGCGGGGGCGGCGCGTCGCGCGCGCCGACACCGGGCAGCACCAGGGCCGCCACCAGCAGCGCCACCACGAACAGGTTGGCGTCCGCCGCGCGCAGCAACGGCTCGCCCCAGCCCGGCGGGTGCAGCCGTGTCAGCTGGCTCTGCGCGACGCCCAGGCCGAGCGCCACGGCCACCGCCACCGGCAGGCTGCGCATACGGGCCGCCACCGCGACCGCCACCACCTCCATGACGAGCAGCGGCAGTCCGTAGGGGTCCAGACGCACGTAGGGCGCCAGCAGCACGCCCGTCAGGCCCGCCGTGAACGCCCCGAAGGCCCAGCCCGCCGCCGCCACCCGGTCCGCGTCGATCCCGCCGAGCACGGCCAGGCGCCGGTCGTCGACGACCGCCCGCAGCTCCCGCCCGAACCGGGTGCCGCGCACCACCGCGCCCACCCCGCAGGCCAGCACCAGCACCACCGCCAACTGCCCCCAGGGATCGGCCCGCACCACCTCGGGAGCGTCGTCCCGCGCCCCCTGCCCCCACACCAGCGCGGCGCCGCCCACCAGCAGCACGAACACCCCGATGGAGGCGACCAGGGTCTGCGCCGGATCGCCGCCGAGCACCGCCGCCGGGCGGAAGACGAACCGTTCCAGCAGGACGCCGATCCCGGGCGCCAGCAGCACCAGCGTCACCACGGCCGCCGGCCACAGCGGCCAGCCCCAGCCGACCACGAACTGCCGCAGCGCGTAGGCGCACACCATCGCGATGGCGCCGTGCGCGAAGTTCAGCACCCCGGTGGCGCGGTAGGTCACGACCAGGCCGATCCCGGTGAGCGCCGCCGCGGCGCCGACCGACAGCCCGGCGAGCGTGAGGTCGTACGTCAGGGAGGACACCGTCAGGCGTCCCCGGCGCCGGGTCCGCCGTCAAGGCCCGGTTCGCAGATGGGGCACGGCTGCAACCCGCCGCCCGCGAGCAGCCCCGCGTCCACAGGGATGGCCTCGGGTTTCCCGGCGACCAGCGGGCAGTCCGCGCGGTGGTACAGCGTGCCGCCCGGTACCGCCGCCAGCTCCCCGCTGACCGCGAGGGGCGCGACCGCGGGCCGCGGTGCGTGTCCGGCGTCCTCGGGCGCGGTGGCGACCAGCAGGCCGTACAACTCCTCGACGCGGGCCGCGGCGAGCGCCTGCCCGCCGTGGGCGAGCAGCACCGCGCCGGCGACGACGAGGGCCGCGCCGGGGACCGTGCACGAGGCCAGGTAGGGGAGTTGGCGCTCGGCGTAGCGCTCGCCGGAGACGCCGTACCAGCCGGCGACGCACAGCACCGCGCCCGCGGCGAGCGCGGCCCAGCCGGCCCACAGGACGGGGTGCACGGTACGCAGTCGAGCTGTCCGCATGGCTGGCTCCCTCGGCCGATTGCTTGCACTATGCCTTCTGCAAGCCGACCCTGAAAGCTCCGGGCGCGCAGGGGCCCGGACGACCGACACCCGGTGGTGAGCCAGATGGTTCTCGGGAGCGACCTTCGGCAAGGCGGCGGCGCGGGACGGGGTACGGCACTCGCGGCCGCCGTCCTTCTCGCCCTCGCACCGGCCCTCGCGGCGTGCGGCGACGCGAGCGGCGGCGGCGACGCGAGCCCGCCCCCGACGCCCACGGTGGAGGGGACCACCTCCCGGCCGGCGTCCCCGGCCGCCGCCGCACCCGCCGATCCGGCGGCCGCGACCCGGCAGATCAAGGAGAACTGGCGGAAGTTCTTCGACCCGGCCGTCTCCACGAAGGACAAGCAGGCCGTCCTGGAGAACGGCGACCGCATGGCCCCGGTGCTGCGGGCGTTCGACGGCGACAAGCGCGGCGGCCAGGTGCGGGCCACCGTGACCAGGGTCGAGTTCACCTCGCCGTCCGACGCGAACGTGACGTACACCCTGACGTTGAAAGGCGCCACCGCCCTGCCGGACGCGGAGGGGACGGCGGTCGAACGGAACGGCACCTGGAAGGTGTCCGACAAGACCCTGTGCGCGCTGGTCCAGTTGAGCGGCAATGCCTCGGCGTCCGCGCTGCCGGGCTGTTGAGACGGCCGCCGCGGCGCTGCTCCTGCTCGCCCTCACGGCCTGCGGAAGCAGGCTGCCCGAGAGCGACTTCGGGCCCGCCGCACGGTCGCCCGCACCCGCGCGGGGCGGCGGGGCGCCGATCCCCGTCGGCATCATCACCAGCGCCACCAGCCCGGTCGGCGGCAACGCCTTCACCGGCCCGCGCGACGGCGCCAAGGCCTACTTCGACCGGCTCGACGCGCGCGGGGGCATCGGCGGCCGCCCGGTCGAGGTGCACAGGTGCGACGACGGCGGCAGCGGGGTCGGCGACAACGAGTGCGTGCGCAAGCTGGTCGACGAGGACAAGGTGGTCGCCCTGGTCGCCACCACCGCCCTCGACTACGCGGGCGCCCCGCGCGTCTCCCGCGCGGGCGTGCCCGACATCGGCGGCCAGCCCATCGGCGCGGCCTACGACACCTGGCCCCACCTGTACGGCATCTACGGCAGCCTCGCGCCCCGCGACGGCACCCCGGGCTGGGGCGGCACCCTGTACGGCGGCACGGAGGTCTACCGCTACTTCAAGCGCGAGCACGGCGCCCGCACCGCCGCCGTCGTCTCGTACAACCAGGCCGCCTCCGCCTCCTACGCGCGGCTCGTCGAGCGCGGTCTGCGGGCCGAGGGCTACAAGGTCGTCACCGAGCAGGTCGACTTCGCGCTGCCCGACTTCCGCGCGGCGGCGGCCGATCTGAAGCAGCAGGGCGCCGACCTGGTCTTCGACGCCCTCGACACGCACGGCAACGCCCGGCTGTGCCGGGCGATCGACGCGGTCGGCGCCCGGATCACCGCCAAGGTGACCAACGTGCAGAACTGGACGTCCACCGTCCCCGAGGACTACAAGGACTCCCCGGCCTGCCGCAACGCCCTGTGGGCGACCGGCGCCAGCCGCGACTACGAGGACGTCTCCCGTCCGGCCGTACGGGAGTTCCGGGACGCCACGAAGAACCTGGCCACGCACTCCCAGTGGCAGCTCGAGGGCTGGGCGGCCGCCAAGTGGTTCACGGACGCGGCCCGCGCGTGCGCGGCGACCGGCATCACGCGCGGGTGCCTCGACGGCCAGGTAGGGCGCGCCCGCGGCTACACGGCAGGCGGTCTGCTGCTGCCGGTCTCCTTCGAGCCGTCGGCGACCCCGCCGACGTCCCGCAGGGCCTGTCTGTCGGTGGCCCGCTGGCAGGACGGCGAGGGCTGGGTGCCGCAGGGGGACATGAACAGCACCTGCTTCGACGACGTACCGCAACTGCCCTACACGCCCTGACATCCCCGCCCGCCGGGCCCCGGACGGCGGCAGGCGAGGAGGGGGAAGTGTGCCGGAACGGTGAAATTCCCATGGGGCGTCGGTGCTCCGGCCGTGCGCGCATTCGGAATGCGAGAGCCGCGACGGCTGCTTCCCGCCGCCTTCCGCCGGGGCTTTCCCGCGGCATTATCCGGTGGCCGCCGGGGGTGGCCGCCGGGATGCGGGAATTGCGTTCGAAAGCCCTCGTAAGGGGGAGTGAACCGTGCCGGAGCATGACGCAGCGCGCTCGGCCCGGGCGTCGGCGTCCTGTGACCGAAGCGTGACAGGAGGGGCGGTGAAGTACCTGTGAGTCCCATGTGACCCGCCGTCGGCCGGGCTTCCCGCGGCCACGAGCCGGGGCCTAGCGTGGACCCATGGCATCCATTCCCACTCCGCCCGCGGAGCCCCAGGACAACCCGGACGGATACGTCGGTCTCGCGGCGGACCGGGCCGAGCGGCTGGCGCGTGAACGCGGCTGGTCCACGGTGCGGTCGCTGCCGCCCGGCGCGATCATCACCATGGAGTACCGGGCGGGGCGGCTGAACTTCGAGGTCGACGCGGGCCGGGTGATCCGCGCCTGGAAGGGCTGAGGAGGGCGGAGGCCGGGAGGGCCTGTCGCGTCGGTCCCGCCTCAGCTGCCCGTCAGCGGGCGGGCGGCCGAGGTCGTGCCGCGCGGGACCCGGTCGGAGTGCGGAGGCCGGCGGCTGCCGGCGGGGGTGACCGGGGTGCGCTCCGAGCGGGTGGTGTGCGGTCCCGGGGCGAGGTAGACCGGCGTGCGGGCCGTGCGGCCCGCTCCGACCGTCTCGCGGGCGGCCGGTGCCCCGTCCGGCGCGGGGGCGCGCGGCTTGAGCACCACGGGGGCTCCGACGGGCGCGGCAGGCACGGGCGCCGGCACGCGGCGGCCACGGCGGTCGCGCCAGCGGTCGCGCAGGTCGAACAGTGCGGTCTCGGCCCGGGCGATCAGCGGCTCGCACCACGGCAGCGCCAGCAGGATCAGCAGTCCCGCGGCCCAGCCCAGCAGTACGTCGCTGAGCCAGTGCGTGCCCAGGTACACGGTGGTGAGGCCGACGCCGAGCGAGGTGACCGCGGACAGCGCCGACAGCCACCGGCGCGCTCTCGGGGTGGAGGCCAGATAGGCCAGGATTCCCCAGGTCACCACGGCGTTGGCGGTGTGGCCGCTGGGGAATATATCGCCGCCCAGGCCCATCTCGTTGGAGCCGATGACGGTCGCGTAGTGCGGTCCGAGGCGTCCCATGCCGAGCTTCGCGGCGCCGACCGTGATGTTGAGCAGCAGCAGGGACGCGGCGAGGGTCAGCAGCGGGCGCAGGGTGTGCTGCCGCCAGGAGCGCCAGCCGAGCCAGGCGGCGACCATCACGGCGGTGGGGCCGCGCTGGCCGAGGACCACGTAGTAGTCGAGGAACGCGTGGATCTGCGGCCACTGCTGGTACGGCCGGAAGAACATGACCTGCCAGTCGAGCCGGACCAGCCAGGAGGTGGTCACCACGGCCCAGACGATGGACAGGTAGAACGCCAGGGTCGCCGAGAACAGCACCACGCGGTGCCTGCTCATTCTCGGCACGTCGATGTGCGCCGGTCGTTGCGGCTCACGGTCCAGCCTGGCGAACACCCGGTCCAGGCGGGTGAGGGTTCCTTCGGTACGCACCTAATCGACGTTACAGCGAGTGAGCTCAGTTCCCGGACGAATCACGGGGTTTGTGATGACGATGTGATGTGGGATTGCTCTCAACGAGCCTTTATATCCCCGGATTCGGCAATCTCCGGTGCCGCCGCCCTGCATTTCCTTTGATCATTCCGGCAAACGTTTATATGGCGCTTATGAATACGTTGACCGAACGCTCGGATGGAATTCACCGTCTGCTCATCGGATCAGCTCTCCGACCGGTTCCTTGATCGGTTCCCGGCGGTCGGCTCCCCGGTCACGGAGGGCCGGAGCCGTTCAGCCAGAACGCGCCGTAGACCGCCGAGGCGACCGCCGCACCGCCCACCACCAGCGCCGACCGGGTCACGCGCGCCCGGGCCAGGGCGAGAGCGAGCGGCAGCAGCAGCGGGAAGGCGGGCAGCAGCAGGCGCGGCTTGGAGCCGAAGTAGCTGGACGCGCACAACGCGAGCGCGGTGACCACGCCCGAGTGCACGAGCAGCACCAGCGGCTGCCGCTGCCGCACCCCGGTGACGTACAGCCATGCCAGCAGGCCGACGCCGGTGATCAGCGCGAGGCCGGCCAGGGCGGACGGGAAGGACGTGAGCCTGGCGGCGACGAAGCGGGCGAAGGCGTAGCCGCCGTCGAAGCCGTTGCGCCACCCGGCCTGCACGTCGAGGTAGCCGAGCGGGCCCCGGCCGATGCGGTGGCCCACCCACAGCACGTAACCGGCGGCGCCGAGCGGGGCGAGCAGCATGCCGAGGGCGGGGCGGAGGAAGGGGGCAAGGCGCGCCGTGAGCGCGGGGGCGCGTGTCGCGGACACAGCGCCGTCCGTACGTGTCGCACCACCGGTTTCCACGCCCGCGCTCCGCGTTCGCACGAAGGAGGTGACCGCTCCCGTCCACACCGCCGCCACCACGGCCAGGCCGACCGGGCGGGTGAGCCCCGCGAACAGGGCCAGTGCGCCCGCGCTCACCCAGCGTCCGGTGAGCACGGCGTACAGCGACCAGGCGGCCAGGGCCATGAACAGCGACTCGCTGTACGCCATCGACTGCACGACCCCCACCGGCAGCACCGCCCACAGCAGCACCGCGCAGACCCCGGCCCGGGGCCCGTACAGGTGGTCGGCGACCGCGAAGATCCCCCAGGCCGCGGCGAGCGAGGCGAGCAGGCTCACCACGAAGCCGGCGTCGGCGTACGACAGTCCGGTCACGTCCGCCAGCAGCCGCTCCAGGCCGGGCAGGAGCGGGAAGAAGGCCAGGTCGGAGTGGACGTCGCCGTTGGGGAGCCGCACCTCGTAGCCGTAGCCGCCCGAGGCCACCCTGGCGTACCAGAGGGAGTCCCAGCGGGCGGTCAGCAGCGTGTACGCGCTCTTGCCGCGGGCGCCGCTCCACAGGGCCAGCGCCAGCAGGCCGAGGACGCGCACGGACGCGTACCCGAGCAGTGCGGGGGCGGCCCGGCGCAGGGCCCGGGGACGGGCCGCCGCCACGGGCATCGCTAGATCGGTCACGGGCTCGATTATCGACCGGAGCCGGAACCGGACCTCCCGGCGGGGCGTGGTCAGGGGCGAGGGCAGTGGCGTACGCCACACTGGCTCGCCGCGGAGTCTGAGAGGTGGGCCACGTGGCACCCGGCCGAATGCGCGTACGCTGACGTGTCACTCGCGTGTTGTCGCGGGGCCGGAGACCACCGCTCGTCTCCGGCCGAGCCGCGGGAAGTCCCCGCCCGCCGGCCCGCCGAACGCGAGGGTTCATCTGGGAGGTACGTACATGTCCGGGACGACCACGGCCGCGTCCACGCAGCGCCGTCGGGCGGCCGGGGCCGGTGCCAATCGCTGGGTCGTCCTGGTCGTGCTCTGCGTCAGCCTGCTGCTGGTCGCGGTGGACGCCACCGTGCTCCACGTGGCGGTGCCCGCCGTCACCGAGGACCTCAGGCCCGGCGCCATCGAACTGCTCTGGATCGTCGACACCTACCCGCTGGTCTGCGCCTCGCTCCTGATCCTCTTCGGCACGCTGGGCGACCGGGTGGGCCGCAGACGGATCCTGCTGCTCGGCTACGCCCTCTTCGGCGTCGCCTCCGCGGTGGCGGCCTTCGCGCACCATCCGCAGACCCTCATCCTCGCCCGGGGCCTGCTCGGCGTCGGCGGTGCGATGATCATGCCGGCCACGCTGTCGATCCTGCGGCAGGTCTTCCCCGACCGGCGGGAGCGGGCGCTGGCGATCGGCCTGTGGAGCGCGGTCGCGGCGGTCGGCGCGGCCGTGGGCCCGCTGCTCGGCGGCTTCCTCCTGGAGCACTTCTGGTGGGGGTCGGTCTTCCTCGTCAACATCCCGCTGATGCTGGTCAGCCTGCCGGTGGGCCGGCTGCTGCTGCCCGAGTCGACCGGTGAGCGCGACGGACCCTGGGACGTGGTCGGCGCGCTGATGGCGGCGGGCGGGCTGTTCGGCGTGGTGCTGGGCGTGAAGCGGCTCGGTGGCGGCGAGCCCCCGCTGAGTCTCCTCACGCTGGGCCCGCTGCTGGTGGGCGCGGTGCTGCTGGTGACCTTCGTACGGCGCCAGCGACGGCGCGCGCATCCGCTGGTGGACCTCGGGATGTTCGCCCGGCCGGCCTTCAGCACGTCGGTGGGCTGCATCGTGCTGGCGATGCTGGCGCTGGTCGGCCTGGAGCTGATCGCGGCGCAGTACCTCCAGCTGGTGCTCGGGCTCTCCCCGCTCCAGACGGGCCTGCGGCTGCTGCCGCTGACGTTCGCCGCGATGGCGGCCGGGCTGCTGGGGGCGCGGATGCTGCGCCGTTTCGGGCCGCGCCGGATGGTCTGCGTCGGCTTCTGCGTGACCGCGGCCGCGGTGGTGCTGCTGACGGCGATGGGCGGCGACGACAACGCGCCGCTGCTGCTGTCCGGCTTCGTGCTGCTCGGCTTCGGCCTGGAGACGACGCTGTTCGGGGCGTACGAGTCGATGCTGAGCGAGGCGCCCCTGGCCCAGGCGGGCGGGGCGGCGGCGATCGGCGAGACCTCCTACCAGCTGGGCGCCGGCATGGGCATCGCCCTCCTCGGCACGGTGATGAACGCCGCCTACGCGCCCGGCCTCGCGGACGTGCCCGGAGTGCCGTCGTCGGCCTCCGCTTCCGCCTCCCACTCGCTGGGGGAGGCCTACGGGGTCGCCGGGCGGCTCGGCGGCGCGGCGGGCGACGCCCTGCGGCGCGCGGCCCGGGACTCCTTCGTGCACGGGCTGCACGTGACGCTGCTGGTGAGCGCGGGGCTGCTGCTGCTCGGCGCGGTGATGGCGCTGCGGCTGCCGCGCGTGATGCACTGCGAGGAGGAGGCCCCGGTGGAGCTGCCGGCGCAGCGCGAGGCCGGCCGGGACCGCGTCTCGGCGTGAGCCTCGCGGGGGGCGTGGGGTGGACTCGGCGGGCACCGCGCCGTAACGTCGGGGCCACGATTTAACTAGCGCTGCTAGTTTAGAGTTGCCGGAGGGTGTCCCATGTCCGCGTCCTCGAAGTTGCCCCCGTTCGACCCCGCCGACCCCCTGGGGATCGACGATCTCCTGGACGCCGAGGACCTCGCCGTCCGCGACACCGTGCGCGGCTGGGCGGCCGACCGGGTCCTGCCGCACGTCGCCGGGTGGTACGAGACCGGCGAGCTGCCCGGCATCCGGGAGCTGGCCCGCGAACTGGGCTCCATCGGCGCGCTCGGGATGTCGCTGAGCGGATACGGGTGCGCGGGCGCGAGCGCCGTCCAGTACGGGCTGGCCTGCCTGGAGCTGGAGGCCGCCGACTCCGGCATCCGCTCCCTGGTCTCGGTCCAGGGCTCGCTCGCCATGTACGCCGTCCACCGCTTCGGCAGCGAGGAGCAGAAGCAGCGGTGGCTGCCCCGGATGGCCGCCGGCGAGGTGATCGGCTGCTTCGGGCTCACCGAGCCCGACCACGGCTCCGACCCCGCCTCCATGCGCACCCACGCCAAGCGCGACGGCGGCGACTGGGTGCTCAACGGCCGCAAGATGTGGATCACCAACGGCTCGGTGGCCGGTGTGGCGGTCGTCTGGGCGCAGACCGAGGACGGCATCCGGGGCTTCGCCGTCCCCACCGACACCCCCGGCTTCTCCGCCCCCGAGATCAAGCACAAGTGGTCGCTGCGCGCCTCCGTCACCAGCGAGCTCGTGCTCGACGACGTACGGCTGCCCGCCGACGCCGTACTCCCCGGGGTCACCGGGCTGCGCGGACCGCTCAGCTGTCTCTCGCACGCCCGCTACGGCATCGTCTGGGGCGCGATGGGCGCGGCCCGCTCCTGCTTCGAGGCGGCCGTGGACTACGCGAAGTCGCGCGAGCAGTTCGGCAGGCCCATCGGGGGCTTCCAGCTCACCCAGGCCAAACTCGCCGACATGGCGGTCGAACTGCACAAGGGGATTCTGCTCGCCCACCACCTGGGGCGGCGCATGGACGCCGGCCGCCTGCGTCCCGAGCAGGTCAGCTTCGGCAAGCTCAACAACGTGCGCGAGGCGATCGAGATCTGCCGCACGGCGCGCACGATCCTCGGCGCGAACGGCATCTCGCTCGAATACCCCGTGATGCGGCACGCGACCAACCTCGAGTCGGTGCTCACCTACGAGGGCACCGTCGAGATGCACCAGCTCGTGCTGGGCAAGGCGCTCACCGGGCTCGACGCCTTCCGGTGAGCTCCCGGGGCGCGGACCCCGGGCGGGGCAGGGCCGTACGTACGGCCCTGCCTCAGCTCTGGTTGAAGAACCCGTCCGAGCGGTGTGCCCCCGGGTCGCCGCTCACGATCTCGGTGTCGGCCGGGGACAGCAGGAACACCCGCGTCGACACCCGGTCGATGGAGCCGCGCAGCCCGAAGACCAGGCCGGCCGCGAAGTCCACCACGCGCTTGGCGTCGGCCGGCTCCATGGCCGTCAGGTTCACGATGACGGGCACGCCCTCGCGGAACAGCTCGCCGATCGCGCGGGCGTCCCGGAAGCTGTCCGGCGTGACCGTGCCGATCCGGCGGCCCTTCTCCTCTGCCGTGTCCGTGGCCACCTTCACCCGCGGGTCGGTGACCCAGGCGTCCCCGGACTCGGTGCCCTCCGAGTAGTCGTCGTCGTAGTAGCGCTCGTCATCGTTGTCGTCGACGAGGCCGAGCCACGCACTCGCCTTGCGTACCGATCCCATGGACGCCTCCTCTCACAGCGGTCTCATCTGCTTTCCGCATCCCTATGGTCATCCATGATGCGGACGGCGTGCCAAGTGAATAGACGCCGTGCGGGGGGTTTGTGACGGTACTGGTGCACAGCCGATCCGTCGAGAGCCCGTGTGCCCCAAGGGTCATGTCCTACACGGATGCTGACCGAGAGTGAAATATGATTGTCCACGGCACATGGGTGATGCACGGTGCGTACGGGTGAACGAAGAGGTCGATACGATGCGGCCGATCTGCGTCGTACGCACCACGGGGGAACGTCGTGTTCGGAATCGTCAGGCCGTGCCGTCACCGGCTCGGGAAGAGTCTCAGCACCCAGTGGATGGCCCACCTGTGCGGGCTGTGCCTCGCGCTGCGCGGCGACCACGGCCAGCTCGCCCGGGTCGCCACGAACTATGACGGCCTTCTCATATCGGTCCTGACGGAGGCTCAGGTCCGGCCGGACGGCAGCCTCGGCGGTGGGCGGCGGACCGCCGGGCCCTGTCCGCTGCGGGGCATGCGCACCGCGTCCGTCGCCGAGGGGGAGGGCGCGCGGCTCGCCGCGGCCGTCTCACTGGTGCTGGCCTCGGCCAAGATGCGCGACCACATCGACGACCGCGACGGGCTGCTGGGCCGCCGCCCGGTGGCGCTCGCCGCCCGCAGGGTCGCCGCCAACTGGTCGCGCGCGGGCGCCCGCACCGGAGCCGACGTCGGCTTCGACACCGCCGTACTCCTCGACGCGGTCGGCCGGCAGGCCGGCGTCGAGGCGCTCGCCGGACCCGGCACGCCCATCCTGACGGTCACCGAGCCGACCGAGACCGCCACCGCGGCGGCCTTCGCGCACACCGCGCACCTCGCCGGCCGGCCGGGCAACGCGGCTCCCCTCGCCGAGGCCGGGCGCCTCTTCGGGCGGCTCGCCCACCTCCTGGACGCCGTGGAGGACCGCGAGGCCGACGCCGCCTCGGGCGCGTGGAACCCGCTCACGGCGACCGGCACCACGCTCACCGAGGCCCGCCGGCTCGCCGACGACGCCGTGCACGGCGTCCGGCTCGCCCTGAAGGACGTCGAGTTCGAGGACGGCCGCCTCGCCCACCTCCTCCTCGCCCACGAACTGGGCCGCTCGGTGGACCGGGCCTTCGGCACGGACGCCTGCGGGCACGGGCAGGGGCACGGGCAGGGCCACGCGCACGCGGACGTTCACGGGGCGGGCGCGCCCGAGGCCGCCTTCGGGCCGCCGCAGGCCCCGTTCACCCCGCACGACCCCGGTGTCGGACAGCCGCCGCCCTCCGGGGGCCGGCAGGGTTTCTGGGCCGGGTGCGCCGCGGCCCTGGCGGTGTGCTGCACCTGCAAGGTGTGCTGCGCCGACGAGTTCGAGGGCCCGTGGTCGGGACGCCGGCGCCAAGGCGTGTGCGGCAACTGCGACTGCGGTGACTGCGGAGACTGCTGCGATGTCTGCGAGTGCTGCGGGAACTGCTGCAGTTGCGACTGCTGCGACTGCGGCTGCGACTGCTAGAGGAGTTGAGGGGAGGGGTGCCCGGCCCGGGTGAAGGCGGGCACCCGCGACCGCCCGCACGGCCGGGGCTGTCGCACCTGGCCGCCGCCGTCGGCCAGCGGTCGGCGCGGGACATCGCCTCCCACGTCGGCCTGACGCGGCCCGCCGGGAGCGGTGGGCTCGACTTCTTGACCTGGGCGAGGGTCCCGGGCGGCCCTGGCCCCGACGTGCTCGCCGTGCTGTCCCAGGCGCCGCCCGCCACGCACCGCGTCGGCGTCACCGCGACCGCGCACACCGACGCCCCGCGCGTGTTGGCAGCGGTGGCCCCCTGGACGGGGTCGGCCGCGGCCGCGTAGGCCGGCGCCTCGACGTACCGGCCGGTGAGGTCGCCGAACTCGCTGCCCTGGGCCGGGACTCGGGTCAGAAGCACGGGTCCGGGCAGGGCCGTCCCGTGCGCGTGGCCGACGCCACTGAGGCGCGGCCCGGAGCGCGGCGGCGGCCTCCCTGGATCGGGTCGGCCGCGGCCGCGTGGGCCGGCGCCTCGACGTACCGGCCGGCGAGGTCGCCGAACTCGCTGCCCTGGGACGGGACTCGGGTCAGAAGCACGGGTCCGGGCAGGGCCGTCCCGTGCGCGTGGCC
>NZ_BMVF01000030.1 GCF_014650575.1 Streptomyces naganishii JCM 4654 | reverse complement strand
CAAGACCGTCCCGGAGTCGAAGATCGTGGAGACCCTGATCGAGGAGGCCATGAAGCTCGCGGAACGCATGGAGTCCGAGGGCGTGGCCTCGGGCGAGCCCGAGGTCTCCGTCGCGGGCTGAGGCGGGACCGACGGCGGCCGGCCGTGACAGCCGGGGACCGGCGTCCGCACCCGGCCCACCACCGGCCGGCCGACCACCGGTCGCGGCGCGGCCCCGGTCCGGCGCGGCCGGGCTGAGCGGTGGCCGGCGGGGCCGTGGCCCCGCCCGGTCGGTCAGCGCTCGTCCTCGTTGTCCGGGGTTTCGCCCAGTACGGCCTCGCGGACGCCACGCGTGGGGTCCTCCACCGGGGGGTTCTCCTGGAGGGAGCCGGGGGCGGCCCGGTTCGGGGCGGCTGGGCTGTACGGGGACTGCGGGGGCGGCGGCGGGCAGCGGTCGTCGGGGGCGCCCGCGCCGGCCGCCGGCAGGCGCAGGGCGAGGAGCGCGACGTCGTCGCCGCTCGGCGCGATGCGCTCCAGCAGCTCGTCGCAGAAGGCGTCCACGGTGGCGGTGGCCATCCGCCGCGCCAGCACGGAGGCGTGGTGGCGCAGTTTGGCCATGCCCAGGTCGATCGGGCGGCCCCGGCTCTCCACCAGGCCGTCGGTGTAGAGCAGCAGGGTGCACTCGGGGGGCAACTCCTCCCGTGTGTCAGGCCAGTTGAGCCCCAGGTGGAGCGTGGCGCTCATGCCGATCAGCGGACCGTGCCCTCCCTCCAGGTACCGCGCCTGTCCCTCCCGGGTCACCAGCAGCGGCGGCGGGTGCCCGGCGTTGACCCACTGCAGCCGCCAAGGGCCGCCCTCCGGACCCTCGATGCGGGCGAAGACGAGGGTGGCCATCGGCGCGTCACTGGTGTTGGTCACCGCCTCGTCCAGCCGGCGCACGATCAGGCTGGGCGGCTCCCGGTGGTCCCAGGCCAGCGCGCGCAGCATGTTGCGCACCTCCGCCATGTGCGCGGCGGCCTGGAGATCGTGGCCGACCACGTCCCCGATCACCAGGGCCATCACCCCGTCGGAGAGCAGGAAGGCGTCGTACCAGTCGCCGCCGATCTCCATCGTGCTCTGCGCGGGCAGATAGCGCGCGGCCATCCGCAGGTGGTCGACCTGCGGCAGCGGCGCGAGCAACTGGCGCTGCATGGTCTCGGCTACATTGCGCTGCTCGGCGTAGAGCCGGGAGTTGTCCATCACCAGGGCCGCCCGCCGGCCGATGTCGGACAGCAGCCGGACCTCGGCGAGCGCGGGCGCGGGGGAGTCGCCGGCGCGGGCCAGGGTGAGCATGCCGTACTGGTGCCCGCGGGCGCGCAGCGGGACCACGATCGCCGAGTGGCCGCCGAGCCGGTCGAACAGCGCCCGGTGGGTGGCGGCGAACGGGGCGTCCGCGTCCCGCAGCCCGGCCGGGGTCAGCACCACGGGCTCACCGGAGTCGGCGGCCCGGCCCAGCGCCGAACGGGCCTTCTCCGGCAGCGGCGGCAGCGGTCCCTCCAGCCGCCTCGCCCGCCGGCGGTGCGCGTGACCGCGTACGGCGATCCGCTCCGGGGACCCCGAGCGCCAGCCGAACAGGTCCACCGCGGCCCAGTCGCCCAGCGCCGGGACCAGCAGCCCGAGCAGCCTGCGCAGCCGGCCGGTGGTGTCCCAGGTGGACATCAGCACCGTGGAGACGTTCGCCAGCAGGTTCAGCCGGTCGGTCAGGGCCTCCAGGGCCGCGGTGTGCGCCGCCGCCCGCGCCTCCGCGTCCCGGTGCAGGCTGAAGTCGCTGAAGACGACCACCAGCCCGGCCCGCCGGCCGCCGAGGACCAGCCCAGTGGTCGACCAGATGATGGGCACGAGCGTGCCGTCGGCCCGCAGGAAGTACTCCTCGCTGCCCTCCCCGGGGTCCCGGCTGTCGTGCAGGGGGGCCTGCATCGTGCACTTCTCGCGCGGCACCTGAGCGCCGTCCGCCCCTCGGTGCAGCAGATCGTGCGCGTCGCGGCCGAGCATCCCGGCCTCGGTGCGGCCCAGCAGCCGCAGCGCCCAGGGATTGACGTAGGTGATCAGCCCGTCGGTGTCGAGGGCGAGGACACCGGCGCCGAGGTCGCGCAGCACGGCGTACGGGAGGTCCGACTCCACCGCGATCACCGCTCTCCCGAAACCCTCGACGCTGGGTACCACACCATTCTGTCCGGTTTGTCCTGCGCGCTCTCCCCCAGTGCACCGTGGCGCCCCCGCCGGACGTCCCATGTCCCCGCTACGAGCCGGGTGCCCGGGAGGCTTTCGGGGGCCTCCCCGGGGGGCGGCGCCGCTCAGATTCGGCGGGTACAGTGCGGAGACCAGCCAAACCCCCAGCGTGAAGGCCCCCGCACGTGTTGACGCAGACCACCTCACGGGTGCTCGAACCGAGTGACCTCGACGCCGCGCTCGCGGTCCTCGACCGCGAGCCCGTCGCGAACGCCTTCGTGACGTCCCGCGTACAGGTCGCCGGGCTCGACCCGTGGCGGCTCGGCGGCGAGATGTGGGGCTGGTACGAGGCCGGAATGCTCACCTCGCTGTGCTACGCGGGCGCCAACCTCGTGCCGATCTGCGCCGGCCCGCGCGCCGTGCGCGCCTTCGCCGACCGGGCGCGCCGGGCCGGCCGCCGCTGCTCCTCCATCGTCGGCCCCGCCGACTCCACGGCCCAGCTGTGGCGGCTGCTGGAGCCCAGCTGGGGCCCTGCCCGCGAGGTCCGCGCCCACCAGCCCCTCATGGTCACCGACCGCCTGTCCGCCGACATCACCCCCGACCCCTACGTCCGCCGCATCCGCAAGGACGAGATGGAGACGATCCTGCCGGCCTGCGTGGCGATGTTCACCGAGGAGGTCGGCGTCTCCCCGCTGGCCGGCGACGGCGGCCTGCTCTACCAGGCCCGGGTCGCCGAACTCGTCGGCTCCGGCCGCTCCTTCGCCCGCCTCGACGAGCACGGCAAGGTGATGTTCAAGGCCGAGATCGGCGCGGCCACCGACCGGGCCTGCCAGATCCAGGGCGTGTGGGTCGCCCCCGAGTACCGCGGCCGCGGCCTGGCCGCCCCCGGGATGGCGGCGGTGCTGCGCTACGCGCTCGCCGACGTGGCTCCCGTCGCGAGCCTGTACGTCAACGACTTCAACACCCCGGCCCGCCGGACCTACCGGAGGGTGGGCTTCCAGGAGGTCGGCGCGTTCATGAGCGTGCTGTTCTGAGGCCGCTGCGAGCCGGGTAGTCTCCCCGGCATGCCCCACATCCCCGGTCACGCACCCCGCCGTACCGACGACGTCGTGATCGGCCCCCTCGACCTGCCCGCCCGCGTCGACGAGGCGCTCGCCGTGCAGGCCCTGGCCTTCGGCCTCGGCGCCGACGAGGTCGCCGTGCGCCGGCAGATCGTGCTGCGCCACATGACGTACCCGGGCGCCCGCGCGCTCGGCGCCACAACCTCCGAGGGCCGTCTGGTCGGCTTCGTCTACGGCATGCCCAACGACCGCACCCACTGGTGGTCCACCGTCGTCGAGCCCTACCTGCGCGCCCGCGGCCACGACGACTGGCTCGACGGCTCCTTCGTGATCACCGAGCTGCACGTGCACCCCCGCCACCAGAACCGCGGCATCGGGCGCGCCCTGATCACCTCCATCACCGACGGCGCCGCCGAGCCCCGCTCGATCCTCTCCGCGATCGACACCGACAGCCCCGCCCGCGGCCTCTACCACTCCCTCGGGTACGAGGATCTGGCCCGCCAGGTGCTCTTCCCGAGCGCCCCGATGCCGTACGCCGTGATGGGCGCCCCGCTGCCGCTGCGCAGGCGTTGACCGATTTCCCGAGCCGCAGCCCGCCCGGCTAACCTCCTTGCCATCACCCGATCCGGCAGGAGTACGAGAACCATGGCCAACGCACCGGTCCAGCGCATGTCCCACTTGCTGGCCAAGACGCTGCGCGACGACCCCGCCGACGCCGAGGTCCTCAGCCACAAGCTGCTGGTCCGCGCCGGATACGTCCGCCGCACCGCCGCGGGCATCTGGAGCTGGCTGCCGCTGGGCAGGAAGGTCCTCTCCAACGTCGAGCGCGTCGTCCGCGAGGAGATGGACGCCATCGGCGCCCAGGAGGTGCTGCTGCCGGCGCTGCTGCCCCGCGAGCCCTACGAGGCGACGGGCCGCTGGGACGAGTACGGCGGCGAGCTGTTCCGCCTCAAGGACCGCAAGGGCGGCGACTACCTCCTCGGCCCCACCCACGAGGAGATCTTCACCCTGCTGGTGAAGGACCAGGCGTCCTCCTACAAGGACCTGCCGGTGATCCTGTACCAGATCCAGTCCAAGTACCGCGACGAGGCCCGCCCCCGCGCCGGCATCCTGCGTGGCCGCGAGTTCCTGATGAAGGACTCCTACTCCTTCGACCTCAGCGACGAGGGCCTCGCCGAGTCCTACGCCCTGCACCGCCAGGCCTACCAGCGCATCTTCGAGCGCCTCGGCCTCGACTACCGCATCTGCGCGGCGACCGCGGGCGCGATGGGCGGCTCGAAGTCGGAGGAGTTCCTCGCCCCGGCCGAGGCCGGCGAGGACACCTTCGCCGACTGCCCCCACTGCGACTTCGCCGCCAACACCGAGGCGATCACGTACGAGCTGAAGCCGGTGGACGGCTCCGGCGTGCCCGCGGCCGAGGAGATCCCGACCCCGGACACCCCCACCATCGAGACCCTGGCCGCCTCCCTGGGCGTGCCCGCCTCGGCCACCCTGAAGAACCTCCTCGTGAAGGTGGACGGCGAGATCGTCGCCGTGGGCGTGCCCGGCGACCGCGAGGTCGACATGGGGAAGGTGGAGGCCCACTTCGCGCCGGCGCTCGTCGAGATGGTCACCGAGGCGGACTTCGCCGGCCGCCCGGACCTGGTACGCGGCTACGTCGGCCCGCAGGGCCTGGACAAGGTGACGTACATCGCCGACCCGCGCGTGGCGCCGGGCACGGCGTGGATCACCGGCGCCAACAAGGAGCACACGCACGCCAGGAACGTCGTCGCCGGCCGCGACTTCGAGGCCGACGCGTACGTCGACGTCGTGGTCGTCCAGGAGGGCGACCCCTGCCCCAAGTGCGGCACCGGCCTGAAGCTGGACCGCGCCATCGAGATCGGCCACATCTTCCAGCTGGGCCGCAAGTACACCGACGCCCTCAAGCTCGACGTGCTCGGCCAGAACGGCAAGCCGGTCCGCGTCACCATGGGCTCCTACGGCATCGGCGTCTCCCGAGCGGTCGCGGCCCTGGCCGAGCAGCACGCCGACGACAAGGGCCTGGTGTGGTCCAAGGAGGTCGCCCCGGCCGACGTCCACGTGGTCGCCGCCGGCAAGGCCCTGCAGACCGAGCTGGCGCTCGAGCTCTCCCAGCGGCTGGCCGACGCCGGCGTCCGCGTCCTGGTCGACGACCGGGCCGGCGTCTCCCCGGGCGTGAAGTTCACCGACGCGGAGCTCATCGGCGTCCCCGAGATCCTCGTCGTCGGCCGCCGCGCGGCCGAGGGCGTCGTCGAGCTGAAGAACCGCCGCACCGGCGAGCGCGAGGAGATCACCACGGACGAGGCGCTGTCCCGCCTCACGGCGTAAGGGTCCGGCGGGCCCGGCGGGAGGTCAGAGCCAGGTGGCGAACTCCAGGAGGAGTTCGGCGTCCCGGGGACGGCCCACCCGCAGGGCCCGCAGGCCCGATTCCGCGGCGCGGAACAGGGTCCAGCCGCGCAGCCGTTCCTGGTCCACCTCCAGGGACTCCGCGAGGCGTTTGACGCGGCGGCGGGTGACGGCCGGCCCGGACGGGGAGGCGATCAGGTCCTCCACGCGGTCGCGGACCAGCCGCGCCAGGTCGAAGGCCGGATCGCCCACCACCGGGTCGGGCCCCACGGCCAGCCACGGCACGCGGTCGCCGGCCAGCACCTTGCTCTGCCGGAACGTGCCGTGCAGCAGCCGCGGCTCGGGCGGCGCGGCCAGCAGCTCCTCGCGCGCCGTGAGCGCGGCCCGCGCCAGCGGCGCCACCTCCGCGTCGGCGTCCGCGCCCGCCCGCATCGCCTCCGCCTGCCGCCCCGTGCGCTCGGCGACCGTCTCGAAGGGGTACGAGTCCGGCGGCTCGACCCACAGCCTGCGCAGTGTCCCCGCCGCCTCCAGCAGCGCCCGCGCCTCCGGCAGCGACCGCACCGACACGTCGGGGTGCAGACGCTCCAGCAGCAGCACGCCCTCGGGGGTCTCCGGCTCAAGCAGCTGTACGGCGCCTCGCCCGCCCCAGTGCGCGAGCGCGGCCCGCTCGCTGCCCGGCCGTGCCCTCGGCGGGGCGAGCTTCAGCACGGCGGGCGTGCCGTCCGCCGTACGCACCAGCACCACCAGGCTGCTGCGCCCGCCGGGCACCTGCACCCGCTCGACGGTCAGCGCGTACGACTGGACCGCCTCCCGCTCCAGTCCGGGCAGCCTCTCCAGCCAGTCGTCGCCGTCCGGTGCCGTCTCACCGAGTGCCCGCACCAAGCGCCGCGGCGGTTCGAAAGCCATGCGCGAGTCCGTTCCTTCCTGGTCCTCCTGGACGCGGTTGCGATGTCGCCGTACGCGGTGTGCCCGACCTCCCTGGTGCTCCGGGTGCCGCCCTTCTCAGGCCGTGGGCGCCGGGGACGGCGAGCCCGTCGCCGCCTCCGCCCGCTCGGCGAGACCAGGGAAGGCTACGCTCTCGCCGCTCCAGCGCACCGCCCGGACCGCCGCCTCCCGCAGCGCTGCCGCCGCCTCGGTCCGCCGCCCGCCCCCGGTGGCCCGCACCAGGTCCGAGTAGACCCCGGCCACGCGGTCCTCCAGCAGGGCCGCGAACCGCACCGCCGCCGCGGAGTCCGGCACCGGGAACGGCAGCGCGTAGGCGGCCGCCGCGGCCACCGGTCGCTCGCCGAGGCCCCGCACCTCGCGCGCGAGGGCGTCCCGGCGCGCCCGGTGTGCGTCGTACGCCGCCCGGGCCTCCGCGCGCCGCACCTCGCCGACGCGGCCGCCGACGACCCCGTAGCCGTAGACCGCCGCGTGCTCCGCCGCGAGCGCGGCCTGGAGCGCCTTCAGCCGCTGTTCCGCCGTCCCGCTCATCGACCGCCCTCCGTCAGCAGGTACGCGTGCGCGGCCCCGGCCGCCGCCACGGAGGCCAGCAACCGCGCCAGCTCCCCCGGCACCTGTTCCAGCACCGCCGCCCGCCGATCGGCCAACGCCCGCTCGGCGGCGGCCAGTTCGGCCAGGGCGTCCTTGGCCTTGCGGGGCACGGCTCCAGTAGAGGAACCCCCGTTTGCCACCCCGGCGCCCGCGCCCGCGGGCGTACCGAGCCCGCTCCCGGGGGAGCCCGGCGCCGAGCCCGGACCGGATCCAGGGGGCGAGCCGGCCGGCGATGCCTCGGAGCCCGCCCGGGCTCGCGAGGGTTCCGCGTCCGGCGAGGCCGTGCCGGCCGGCGCCGTCGTCCCGCCGAACGCCTTCGCGTGGGCCGCGACCTGCGCCCGCAGCGGGCGGAGCCGCTCGGCGAGGTCGGGATGGGCGGCGGCCACCGCGTCGTAGCGCCGCGCCAGCGCCTGGCTGTCGCCGGCCGCCGCCGCGCGCACCCGGTCGGCGGGCGACGGGCCGCCGCCCGTGCCGCCGGAGTCCTCGGATCCTGCGGAGCAGCCCGCGAGCAGGGCGGCCCCCGCGGCCGAGGCGAGCAGGCTCCTTCTGCGCGGCCCTGCGAGGGCCCGCGTGAATGGGGGGTACGGCACGGCAGACGTCCTCGGGTGCGTACGAACGATGCGGGAGGGGCGACTCGCCCGTGATCACGGTACCCGCGCACCCCACGGGCACCACTCAGCGGCACCACCCCTGGCCAGGTGGACGGCAACACCCCCCGGGACCGGATACCCTTTGACCAGACACGCGACCCATCCCACAACAGCACACGCGGCCGAGGAGTCACCCGGATGAGCACCACCCAGAGCGAGAGGCTGCGGGAGATCCTGGAACCGCTCGTCGCCTCCCAGGGACTGGACCTCGAAGAGATCGCCGTGGACGCGGTCGGCCGCAAGCGGGTGCTGCGCGTCGTCGTCGACTCCGACACCGGAGCGGACCTGGACCGGATCGCCGATGTGAGCCGCGCGCTCTCGGCGAGGCTCGACGAGACCGACGCGATGGGCGAGGGCGAGTACACCCTCGAGGTCGGCACCCCCGGCGCGGAGCGCCTCCTCACCCAGCACCGGCACTACGTGCGCGCCACGGGCCGGCTGGTGAAGTTCCAGCTGGCCGAGGGCGACGAGCTGGTGGCCAGGATCACCGGCGTCGACGACGAGGGCCTGGACCTGGAAGTGCCCGGGGTCAAGGGCCGCAGGGCGACCACCCGCAGGATCGGCTTCCCGGACGTCGTCAGGGCGCGCGTGCAGGTCGAGTTCAGCCGCAAGGACAAGAAGGAAGAGGAGGCGTAGCCGTGGACATCGACATGAGCGCCCTGCGGGGTCTGGTCCGGGAGAAGGAGATCTCCTTCGACCTGCTGGTCGAGGCGATCGAGTCGGCCCTCCTCATCGCCTACCACCGCACCGAGGGAAGCCGCCGCCACGCGCGCGTGGAGCTCAACCGGGAGACCGGGCACGTGACCGTGTGGGCGAAGGAGGACCCCGAGGACCTCGAGGAGGGCCAGGAGCCCCGCGAGTTCGACGACACCCCCTCCGGCTTCGGCCGCATCGCCGCCACCACCGCCAAGCAGGTCATCCTGCAGCGGCTGCGCGACGCCGAGGACGACGCGACGCTCGGCGAGTACGCCGGCCGCGAGGGCGACATCGTCACCGGCGTCGTCCAGCAGGGCCGCGACCCGAAGAACGTGCTCGTCGACATCGGCAGGCTCGAGGCCATCCTGCCGGTGCAGGAGCAGGTGCCGGGGGAGACCTACCCGCACGGCATGCGGCTGCGGTCGTACGTCGTCAGGGTGGCGAAGGGCGTACGCGGTCCGTCCGTGACCCTGTCGCGCACCCACCCCAACCTGGTGAAGAAGCTGTTCGCGCTGGAGGTCCCGGAGATCGCGGACGGGTCCGTGGAGATCGCCGCCATCGCCCGCGAGGCCGGTCACCGCACCAAGATCGCCGTGCGTTCCACCCGTTCGGGCCTGAACGCCAAGGGCGCCTGCATCGGCCCCATGGGCGGCCGGGTGCGCAACGTCATGGGCGAGCTGAACGGCGAGAAGATCGACATCGTCGACTGGTCGGACGACCCGGCCGAGATGGTGGCCAACGCGCTCTCGCCGGCCCGCGTCTCCAAGGTCGAGGTGGTGGACATGGCCACCCGTTCGGCCCGCGTGACCGTTCCCGACTACCAGCTGTCCCTCGCCATCGGCAAGGAGGGCCAGAACGCCCGCCTCGCCGCCCGGCTCACCGGCTGGCGCATCGACATCCGCCCGGACACCGAGCAGGCCGCCGCCGGCGCGGGGGAATAGATCCAGGCCGCGCACCGCTGAGATCACGACAGCTTTGCGCGGCAACTGTTCGAATCCTGCCCCAAAGGGGTGAGGTGCGTACGGGGAGGTAGACTTAAGGGTGTCTGGCCGGACGCAGGCCCGCGCATGCCCTGAACGCACCTGTGTGGGGTGCCGGGAGCGAGCGGCCAAGACGGATCTGCTGCGGATCGTGGCGATCAAGGACGCGTGCGTCCCTGATCCTCGCGGTACGCTGCCCGGCCGGGGTGCGTACGTACACCCCGCCCTGGTCTGTCTCGACCAGGCGGTGCGCCGCCGGGCGTTCACGCGGGCGTTGCGCGCCCCGGGAGCGCTCGACACAAAGGCGTTGCGCCAGTACGTCGAGCGGACAACAGTTGCCGAGCAGGCAACACGGTAAGGAAGACGTGTCGCGCGGAAACCCCGTGCGGCCTGGTACCTCGCGAGTCGAAAGCAGGTCGAGATTGCGATGAGCACTCGATGAGTACGCGATGAGTACGCCCATGAACTAGCGACGGTCCGGCCGCAACCCGGACCTCAAAGGAGCGAAGTGGCTAAGGTCCGGGTATACGAACTCGCCAAGGAGTTCGGTGTGGAGAGCAAGGTCGTCATGGCCAAGCTCCAGGAACTCGGTGAATTCGTCCGATCGGCATCCTCGACGATCGAGGCGCCCGTAGTACGCAAACTGACTGACGCCTTCCAGCAGGGCAACGGCAGCGGCAGGTCCGCCAAGCCGGGTGCCCCGAAGAAGGCCGCCCCCAGGCCCGCCGCGCCGTCGCCGGCGCAGGGCCAGGGTCCCTCCCGCGCCGCCAAGGCGCCGGGAGAGCGTCCGGCTGCCCCCAGGCCGCCGGCCGCGCCCAGGCCCGCCGCCGCGGCCCAGCAGGCCGCGGCTCCCACCGCGCCGGCCGCCGGCCCGCGTCCGGTGCCGGGCCCCAAGCCCGCGCCGCGTCCGGCCCCGGCCGCGCCCACCACCCCGGAGTTCACCGCTCCGCCGTCCGCCCCGGCTCCGTCCCCGGCGGCCGGCCAGGGTCCGCGCCCCGGCGCGCGTCCCGGTGCCCCCAAGCCCGGTGGCAGCCGTCCCGGTGGTGGCCAGGGCCAGGCCCGTCCGGGCCAGGGCGCCCCGCGCCCCGGTGGCCAGGCCGCCCGTCCGGGCGCCCGTCCGGCCGGTCCGCGTCCGGGCAACAACCCGTTCACCTCCGGTGGCTCCACCGGCATGGCGCGCCCGCAGGCGCCCCGTCCGCAGGGCTCCCGTCCCGGCGGTCCCGGTGCCCCCGGCGCCGGTCCGCGTCCGCAGGGCCCCGGCGGCCAGGGCGGCGGTCCGCGTCCCCAGGCTCCGGGCGGCGCCCGCCCGACCCCGGGTTCGATGCCCCGTCCGCAGGGCGGTCCGCGTCCCGGCCCGGCCGGCCCGCGTCCGAACCCCGGCATGATGCCGCAGCGTCCCGCTGCCGGCCCGCGTCCCGGCCCCGGCGGCCGCGGTCCGGGCGGTGCGGGTCGTCCCGGCGGCGCCGGCCGTCCCGGTGGCGGCGGCGGCTTCGCCGGCCGTCCCGGCGGTGGCGGTGGCGGCGGTCGTCCGGGTGGCGGCGGCGGTTTCGCCGGCCGTCCCGGTGGCGGCGGTCCCGGCGGTGGCTTCGGCGGCGGCGGTGGCCGTCCCGGCTTCGGCGGCCGTCCCGGCGGTCCCGGTGGCCGCGGTGGCACGCAGGGCGCCTTCGGCCGTCCGGGTGGTCCCGCGCGGCGTGGCCGCAAGTCGAAGCGGCAGCGCCGTCAGGAGTACGAGGCCATGCAGGCCCCGAGCGTCGGCGGCGTGATGCTGCCGCGCGGCAACGGCGAGACCATCCGTCTCTCCCGCGGCGCGTCGCTCACGGACTTCGCGGAGAAGATCAACGCCAACCCGGCCTCCCTCGTCGCGGTCATGATGAACCTGGGCGAGATGGTCACGGCCACGCAGTCCGTCTCCGACGAGACGCTGCAGCTCCTCGCCGGCGAGATGAACTACACGGTTCAGATCGTCAGCCCGGAGGAGGAGGACCGCGAGCTGCTCGAGTCCTTCGACATCGAGTTCGGCGAGGACGAGGGCGACGAGGAGGACCTGGTGGTCCGCCCGCCGGTCGTCACCGTCATGGGTCACGTCGACCACGGCAAGACCCGGCTGCTCGACGCCATCCGCAAGACCAACGTCATCGCGGGCGAGGCCGGCGGCATCACCCAGCACATCGGTGCCTACCAGGTCACGACCGAGGTCAACGGCGACGACCGCGCCATCACCTTCATCGACACCCCGGGTCACGAGGCGTTCACCGCCATGCGTGCCCGCGGTGCGAAGTCGACGGACATCGCGATCCTCGTCGTCGCGGCCAACGACGGCGTCATGCCGCAGACGGTCGAGGCGCTGAACCACGCCAAGGCGGCCGACGTGCCGATCGTGGTCGCGGTCAACAAGATCGACGTCGAGGGCGCCGACCCGACCAAGGTGCGCGGTCAGCTGACCGAGTACGGCCTGGTGGCCGAGGAGTACGGCGGCGACACCATGTTCGTCGACATCTCCGCCAAGCAGGGTCTGCACATCGACAGCCTCCTCGAGGCGGTCATCCTCACCGCGGACGCGGCGCTCGACCTGCGTGCGAACCCCAACCAGGACGCACAGGGCATCGCGATCGAGTCCCGCCTGGACCGCGGCCGTGGCGCCGTGTCCACGGTCCTCGTCCAGCGAGGCACGCTCCGCGTGGGCGACACCATGGTCGTCGGCGACGCCTACGGGCGCGTCCGCGCCATGCTCGACGACAACGGCAACAACGTCGCCGAGGCCGGCCCGTCGACGCCGGTCCAGGTCCTGGGCCTGACCAACGTCCCGGGTGCGGGTGACAACTTCCTCGTGGTCGAGGAGGACCGTACGGCCCGCCAGATCGCGGAGAAGCGCGCCGCCCGCGAGCGCAACGCCGCGTTCGCCAAGCGCACGCGCCGCGTGTCGCTGGAGGACCTGGACAAGGTGCTGAAGGCCGGCGAGGTCCAGCAGCTGAACCTGATCATCAAGGGTGACGCTTCTGGTTCGGTCGAGGCGCTGGAGTCCTCCCTGCTCCAGCTGGACGTCGGCGAAGAGGTCGACATCCGCGTCCTGCACCGCGGCGTCGGTGCGGTCACGGAGTCCGACATCGACCTGGCCATGGGCTCCGACGCCATCGTCATCGGCTTCAACGTCCGCGCCGCCGGACGTGCCCAGCAGATGGCGGAGCGCGAGGGCGTGGACGTCCGGTACTACTCGGTCATCTACCAGGCGATCGAGGAGATCGAGGCGGCCCTCAAGGGCATGCTCAAGCCGGAGTTCGAGGAGGTCGAGCTCGGTACGGCGGAGATCCGCGAGGTCTTCAAGTCGTCCAAGCTGGGCAACATCGCGGGTGTTCTCATCCGCTCCGGCGAGGTCCGCAGGAACGCCAAGGCGCGCCTGCTGCGCGACGGCAAGGTCGTCGCGGAGAACCTCACGATCGAGGGCCTGCGTCGCTTCAAGGACGACGTCACCGAGATCCGCGAAGGGTTCGAGGGCGGTATCAACCTCGGCAACTTCAACGACATCAAGGTCGACGACGTCATCGCGACGTACGAGCTCCGCGAGAAGCCGCGGGCGTAACGGCACCGAGGCACCACCGGCCGGCGGAACTCGTTCCGCCGGCCGGTGGCCGCTGCGGCCGTGCACCCACGGGGCCCTTGCGGGCGGGGCCGGGGCGAAGCCCTCGCACCCGAAACCCCGTCGAGCCTCCGGCAGGATCGCGGTACCGTTCTTGATGTCCCTGCCCGCACCGAAGGGCAGGACCATCGACCCCGCACCGGCGGGCAACCCGGCACACACATGTACGTGGGGACTCTGTCCTTCGACCTCCTCCTCGGCGACGTCCACTCGCTGAAGGAGAAGCGTTCCGTCGTCCGCCCGATAGTCGCCGAGCTCCAGCGCACGTACGCGGTGAGCGCGGCGGAGGTGGACCACATGAACCTCCACCGACGGGCCCTGATCGGCCTCGCCGCGGTCTCCGGCGACGCGGCGCACCTGAGCGACGTGCTGGACCGCTGCGAGCGACTGGTCGCCGGCCGCCCCGAGGTGGAGCTGCTGTCCGTCAGACGCCGTTTCCACGGCGAGGACGACTAGACGGCGGGCACCCAGACAGCCGGCAAGACAGAAGCAACCCCCCAGAAGAACAGAACGGGAGACGGACCAGTGGCCGACAACGCGCGGGCGAAAAGGCTGGCGGACCTCATCCGAGAGGTGGTGGCCCAGAAGCTGCAGCGCGGGATCAAGGACCCGCGGCTCGGTTCCCACGTCACCATCACGGACACCCGGGTCACGGGCGACCTGCGGGAGGCGACCGTCTTCTACACGGTCTACGGCGACGAGGAGGAGCGGAACGCCGCGGCCGCCGGCCTGGAGAGCGCCAAGGGCATCCTGCGCTCCGAGGTCGGGCGTGCGGCTGGCGTGAAGTTCACGCCCACCCTCACCTTCGTGGCGGACGCCCTGCCCGACACCGCCCGGACCATCGAGGACCTCCTCGACAAGGCGCGCCAGTCCGACGCCAAGGTGCGGGAGGCGTCCGCGGGCGCCTCGTACGCCGGCGGCGCGGACCCGTACCGCAAGCCGGATGCCGAGGACGAGGCCGACGAGACGGACGACACCGCCGAATGACCAGCAAGCCCACCCCGCCCGACGGCCTCGTCATCGTCGACAAGCCGTCGGGCTTCACTTCGCACGACGTCGTGGCCAAGATGCGCGGCATCGCGAGGACACGCCGCGTCGGCCACGCCGGCACCCTCGACCCCATGGCGACCGGCGTCCTCGTCCTGGGCGTCGAGAAGGCCACCAAGCTCCTCGGCCACCTCGCGCTGACCGAGAAGGAGTACCTCGGCACCGTCCGGCTGGGCCAGACCACGCTCACCGACGACGCCGAGGGCGAGATCACCTCCTCCACCGACGCCTCCAGGGTCACCCGGGACGCCGTCGACGCCGCCATCGCCAAGCTGACCGGCGACATCATGCAGGTGCCGTCCAAGGTCAGCGCCATCAAGATCAACGGCGTACGGTCCTACAAGCGCGCCCGCGAGGGCGAGGAGTTCGAGATCCCGGCCCGGCCGGTCACCGTGTCGTCCTTCGCGGTCCACGACATCCGCGAGGCCGTCGCCGACGACGGCACCCCCGTGCTCGACCTGGTCGTCTCGGTGGCGTGCTCCTCCGGCACCTACATCCGCGCCCTGGCGCGCGACCTGGGCGCCGACCTCGGCGTGGGCGGTCACCTCACGGCGCTGCGCCGCACCCGGGTCGGCCCGTACAAGCTCGACGGGGCCAGGACGCTGGACCAGCTCCAGAAGGAGCTGACCGTGATGCCGATCGCTCAGGCCGCCTCCGCCGCGTTCCCCCGCTGGGACGTCGACGCCCGCCGCGCCCGGCTGCTGACCAACGGCGTACGGCTGGAGATGCCCGAGGAGTACGCGGGCGCCGGTCCCGTCGCGGTCTTCGACCCCGAGGGGCGCTTCCTGGCCCTGGTCGAGGAGCACCGGGGCAAGGCCAAGAGCGTGGCCGTCTTCGGCTGAGCACCGCACCTGCCCGTGGAGCGGCGGACACGGACACGGGGTCCTCCACAGCCGCCGCTCCACGGTCCCCCCTCGGTTCCCCCACCCCTAGGGTGTATCCACCGGCTCCCGCCTATTCACCCGACCGTGCGGGCGCTCGGAGTGAACGGAGGGAGTGCAGGGGGGCGCGTTCGCCGCGCGATCTTCCCCGCTGATCATCCGCCGCCTACCGTCGGGACGAGGAACGGCAGTACGGCGCGGAGGTTCAAGCATGGCGGAACGGCCCCCGCGAGCAACCGGGAACTCCGCCGGCCCCGGGCGAGGCGGCACGGACCCCGGTACGCCCGTCCGCCCGGACCCGCACGCCACCCCCGCCCCCGCCACCGCGCCGGACGCGCTCCCGGGCGCCACCGCCCCCGGCGGCGGCTCCGCCGCACTCCCGGCCGCCGGCCCCGCCACCGGTCGGCACGCGCTGCGGACGGCTCGGGGTGCGCGCTCCGCGCGTCCGGCGCAGGCCGCGCGTGCCGGGCTGGCGGGGCGGGCAGGGCAGGCGGGGCGCGGTGGTGAGGCGGAGCCGGTCGCCGAGGCCCCTTGGCGGGTCGCCGCCGAGGCCCGGGACCGGGTGCTGGACCGGTCCCTCGTGTGCGTGCGGGACCTCGCCGGGCGGCCGCGCGGTCTCGGCTTCGCCGCCGACCACGACGGCACGGTGATCACCAGTCACGAGGCCGTCGACGGCCTCTCCCGCCTCGTGCTGCACCTGCCCGGCGGCGAGGAGCGCTCCTGCCTGGTGACCGACGGCGCGGTGACGCCGCTGCCCGGACTCGACCTGGCCCTGGTGCGCACCGAGGGCCTGGACGCCGAGCCCCTGCCCATCACCGTGCGGGACGGCGTGGAGACGGGGACGTACGTCCGTATCGCCGCCGGCGGCTGGCGTGAGGCGCGCGTACTCGGCGCCGCCTCGGTGACGTACACCGCCACGGACCGCTTCCACCTGGTCGGGAACGCGCTGGAACTGGCCATCGGCACGGCCGGCCGCGACGCGCTGCGGCCGGGCGGCGGTGCGGCCGGGGGACCGGTGCTCGACGGGACGACCGGTGCGGTGGTCGCCGTCCTCGGCACCGCGCTCCAGTCCGGCCACCGCGACGCCGGCTTCGCGGTACCGCTGCCTCCGCACTCCCTCGGCGTCATCCCCGCCGGGGGTGCTTCTGCCGGTGACGTCTCTGCGGGGGGTGACTGTAGGTGGGGTGCTTCTGCCGGTGATGTTTCTGCGGGGGGTGCCTCCGCGTGGGTCACCTCCCCGGGGGACGCCTCTGCCGGGACCGCCTCCGCGTGGGGTGCTTCTGCCCGTGATGTCTCCGCGGGGGGCGCCTGCGGGTGGGGTGCTTCTGCGGGGGGCGCCTCCCCGGGTGACGCCTCTGCCGGGGCCTCCGCGTGGCGCGGTCCCGCCGGTGACGTCTCCGCGCGGGGCGTTTCCGCCGGTGACGTCCCCGCGGGGGTCACCTACGCGGGCGTCACCCCCGGCGGGGCCACCCCCGGCGGGGTTGCCCCCGCCGAGGACGACTCCGTTGGCCGGGCCGCCCTCGCCGCGGTGCTCGCGCGTAACGCGGCCACCGTGCCCGCCTACGGCGCCGACCTCAATCTGGCCGCCGTACTCGAACTCACCGCCACCTCCCTCGCCCAGGACGGTCCCCCCGGCGCCCTGCCGCCGCACCCCTCCCACCCCCTGACCGGCCTGCTCGCCGGCCGCCCGACCGTGCACGGCGAAGGAGCCTTCACCCCGGACTCCCCGGCCCCCTCCCGGTGGCCGGCCCCGCAGTGGGCGAGGCGGGCGGAACACGCCCCGGCGGCCGCCACCACCCCGGCCACACACGCGACGCCCCCGTCCTGCCCGTCCGGCCTCACCCTGACCTCCGTCGAACGGTCGGCCCCCGCAAGGGACTTGGCCGAGTTCGAGCACGGTCCGGCCCTGGTGCTCGGAGTCGTCGGAGCGCCGGGCAGCGGCCGTACGACCGAGCTCGCCGCCCTGGCCGCCCGGCGGGCCCGCGGGGACGCTCCCGCGCCCACCCTGTGGCTGCGCGGCGCCGACCTGGACGGCGGCGACGCCTGCGTCGCGGACGCGGTGGGCCGGGCGCTGGACCGCGCCGCCCGGATCGTCGCGGCGTCCCGCGCGCCCCTGTCCACCGAGCTCGGCGACCTCACCCCGGAGCGCGTCGCCCGCCTCGCCCGCGCCCACGGCCGCCCCCTCCTGCTGCTGCTCGACGGCCCCGAGGAGATGCCCCCGGACCTGGCCCACCGCCTGGCCGACTGGACCGAGGGGACCGCGCGCTGGCTGCGGAGCACGGGCACACGACTGGTGGTCGCCTGCCGCGAGGAGTACTGGGAGGAGGCGGGCGCCCGCTTCCCCTCCGGCCTCCTGCACACCCCGGCCGCGACCGCACCCGCGAGCGGCGCCCGGGGCCACCACGTCCCGCCGTGCCTGCGCCTCGGCGACCTCACCCCGCGGGAGGCCCGCGAGGCGCGTTCGGCGTTCGGCGTCCCGGACGGCGTACTGGTCGAGGCCGACGCCCGCCACCCGCTCACCCTCCGCCTCCTGGCGGAGGTGCGCGCGGCCCTGCCCGACCCCGCCGGGCTGCCCGTCCTCGACCGCGACGACGTGCTCGCCGCCCACCTCGACCTCATGTGCCTGCGCGTCGCGGTCCGCCTCGCCGCCGAGAACGGCCTGCGCGGCACGGCGGTACGGCGGCTGGCCGCGAAGGTGAGCGGCCAGGTCCACGAGGCCGCCCGCCGCAGCCTGAGCCCCGGCGGGGGCGAACTCGACCGCGCGGCCTTCGAGGAGCTATTCCCGTGGGGGCCCGCCCCCGCCCGCCTCGGCGGCGGCACCGGCTGGGCGTCCGCCGTCCTCACCGAGGGCCTGCTCGTCCCGGCCGGCGGCGGCTACCGCTTCGCGCACGAGGAACTCGCCGACTGGATCCAGGGCATCCACCTCGACCTGGACGAGGCCCTGCGCGTCCTGGTCCACCGCCGCCGCGTCCCCGGCGAGCCGGACCGCCCGCTGCCCGTCCCGCACCACCGCATCGGACCGGTCGTGCAGGCCCTGCTCCTCCTCGCCCGCCAGCACGGCACACGCCGACTGGCCGTACGGCTGGAGGAGTTGGTGTGCGCGCTGGACAGCGACCCGCACTCCTGGTGGGCCTCGCGGCTGCTCGCCGCCGTACTGCTGCGCGTGCCGGACGCGACACCGTACGCGGGCGTGCTGCGGCTGCTCGCCGAGCGCATCGTGGCCTGGAAGGAGTGCGGGCTGCCCGTGCCGGACGGTTTCGGACCCGGCTTCTGGACCGCGCTGCACCTGACGGCCGCCGACCGCTGCGACCTGCTCCGCCGCCTCCTCCTCGCCGACCCCGCCCCGCCGTCCTCCTCCACCGCCGCAGCACCGGCGGCGCCCGGCGCCCCGCCCCCCGCCCCTCACTCACCCCGTTACCTCGACGCCGCGGCCCAGCTCCTCGCCGCCGACCCCGCCGCCGTACTGCCGCACCTCACCCGCTGGTTCGACGACGAGCGGCCGCTGCCCGCCGCGCCGCACGCCACCGTGGCCACCGCCGCGCAGGCCCTGCTCCACACCCACCGCCACCGCGCCCTGGACGACCTCACCGAGACCCTCCTCGACCGCGCGCACCCCCGCGCCGACGAACTGCTCGCCGTGCTCGCCGAGGAGGAGCCGTCCGCCCTGTGCCGGGCCGTCGACCGCTGGGCCCACGACGAACGCCCCGACCGGCGGGCCGCCGCCGTCACCCACGCCCTGCGCACGGCGCCCCACGCCCGCGCCGAGGCCGACCGGATGCTGCTGCGCCAGGCGGCGCTCACCCTGCTCGCCCGCCCCGCCGACGCCGCCCTGCACGGCGGCGCGCTCGCCCTGCTCCTGCGGGATCCCGAGGCCCGCGCCCACCATCTGCCGCAGGCGCTGCGGCACTTCGCGCAGGGCGACCCCTATCTGCCGTCGGCCGCCCTGGCCCCGGCGCTCGCCACGCATCCGGAGGCGGTGCTCACCGCGTTCGGTGAGCGGCTGGGCCGGGGAGGCGACGCGGGTGAGGCACTCGGCGCCCTCGCCGCCGTCACCACGCCCGTGCTCGCCCGCCGGGTCGCCGCCCCGCTGCGCGAGGCGGTGGTGCGCCGGCCGGAGACGGCGGGGGCGGTGGCGGCGTACGTCGGGCGGAGGCTGGAGCACGATACCGCCGCACGGACGGTACTGTTCCCGCTGGTCACCGGCCTTCTGGACGGTGGTCCGGAGCCGCTGCGGGCGGCGCTCGGCGCGGTGCTCGCCGGGCCCGGCGCGCCCGCCTCCCGGCCGCTGCGGCGCGAACTCCTCGACTACCTGCTGGCCCACGAGGACGACCCGGCCGTACTGGACGCGGTGCTGCGCGGCGCGGCGGCCGGCGCCGAGGAGGACCTGCGCGACCTCGTCCACCGCGTCGGCCTCCTCCTGGTCCGCACCCCGCAGGGCGCGGCCGTCTTCGACCGGGGCCTGGTCGAGCTGGGCCGGCACGTCCCCGGCTTCGCCGCGCGCACGGCTGGCTGGCTGGCCGAGTCCCCGCAGGACTGGGCGGCCGTCGTGGGCCCCAGCGCCCGCCGCATGCTGGAGAACCTGGCGGGCGTACGCGTCCCCGTGTGAGCCGGCGTACGCGCCCCTGTACGGCCGTACGGGCCGGGCCGCGCGGCGGGAGTGCGCCGGATCACAGGCACCATGCCGATGCGGGCCGGGCGCGCGCGGCATGGCACCCTTAGACCTGCGGCAAGGCAACGACAACGAGAACGACACACACGGACACGGGTTCGACGAGGAGCGGTCACAGTGCAGCGCTGGCGTGGCTTGGAGGACATCCCCGAGGACTGGGGACGCAGCGTCGTCACCATCGGCTCCTACGACGGGGTGCACCGCGGGCACCAGCTGATCATCGAGCACGCCGTGAACCGCGCCCGCGACCTCGGCGTCCCGTCCGTCGTCGTCACCTTCGACCCGCACCCCAGCGAGGTCGTGCGGCCCGGCAGCCACCCGCCGCTGCTGGCCCCCCACCACCGCCGCGCCGAGCTGATGGCCGGGCTGGGCGTGGACGCGGTGCTGATCCTGCCGTTCACCACCGAGTTCTCGAAGCTGTCCCCGGCCGACTTCGTCGTCAAGGTCCTCGTCGACAAGCTGCACGCCAAGGCGGTCGTGGAGGGCCCGAACTTCCGCTTCGGCCACAAGGCCGCCGGCAACGTCGACTTCCTCGCCGAGCAGGGCAAGACCTACGACTTCGAGGTCGAGGTCGTCGACCTGTACGTCACCGGTGAGGCCGGCGGCGGCGAGCCCTTCTCCTCCACACTCACCCGGCGCCTGGTCGCCGAGGGCGACGTCGAGGGCGCCCGGGAGATCCTGGGCCGCCCGCACCGCGTCGAGGGCGTGGTGGTCCGCGGGGCCCAGCGCGGCCGCGAGCTCGGCTTCCCCACGGCCAACGTCGAGACCCTGCCGCACACCGCGATCCCCGCCGACGGCGTCTACGCCGGCTATCTGCACGCGCAGGGCGAGGTGATGCCGGCCGCGATCTCGGTGGGCACCAACCCGCAGTTCGACGGCACCGAGCGCACGGTGGAGGCCTACGCCATCGACCGCGTCGGCCTGGACCTGTACGGCCTGCACGTCGGCGTCGACTTCCTCGCCTTCGTGCGCGGCCAGGCCAGGTTCGACTCGCTCGACGCGCTCCTGGAGACGATGGCCGAGGACGTCAGGAAGTGCCGCGGGATCATCACCGCCGACGCGAAGAGCGCGACGGCCGAGACCCGCTGACCCCCGCGCCCCGCCCGGCCCGCCCCTCACCCGGCCCCGGACGCCTCCGTCTTCGCGGCGTCCGCGCGGGCCCGCGCCCAGTGGCAGGCGACCTGGGACGCGGACGTTCCGCCGAGGATCTCCAGGTCCCGGGTACGGCAGGCGTCGGCGACACCCGCCCGCTCGGCCTCGCCGGACGCGAGGATCTGACAGCGGGCGTGGAAGCGGCAGCCGGAAGGGATGCGGGAGGGGTCCGGCGGCTCGCCGGCGAGGACGACCGGCGCGCCCGTCGCCTCGGGCAGCACGGACAACAGCGCCTGCGTGTAAGGGTGCCGGGGCGCGGTGAGGACCTGCTCCACCTCGCCGGTCTCCACGATCCGCCCGAGGTACATCACCGCCACCCGGTCGGCGATGTTCCACGCCAGGCCCAGGTCGTGCGTCACCACCAGCGCGGCCAGGCCGAGTTCGGTGCGCAGCCGCAGCAGCAGCGCGAGGATCTCGCCGCGCACCGACGCGTCGAGCGAGGCCACCGGCTCGTCGGCGACGAGGAGTTCGGGCCCGAGGACGAGCGCGCCCGCGATGACCACGCGCTGGCGCTGGCCGCCGGACAGCTCGTGCGGGTAGCGCGGGAAGAAGCGCTCGGGCGGCCGCAGCCCCGCCCGGGCCAGGGCCTCGGCGACCGCGGCCCGCTCGTCACCGCCGTGACCGTGGATGCGCAGCCCCTCGGCGACGGCGTCGTACACCGTGTGCCGGGGGTTCAGCGAGCCGCTCGGGTCCTGGAGGACGAGCTGCGCCCGCTTGCGGTACGCCCTGAGCGCGCGGGTGGAGCGGCCGAGCGGGGCGCCGTCGAAGGCGATCCGGCCCGCGGTCGGCGGGACCAGGCCCAGCAGGGCGCGCGCCAGCGTCGTCTTGCCGCAGCCCGACTCGCCGACCAGTGCCACGATCTCGCCCGGCCCGATGTCGAGGTCCACCCCGTCCACGGCCCGCGCGGGGGGATCCCCGTGCCGTCCCGGGAACGTGACGCGCAGTCCCTCGGCGCGCAGCAGCGGCGGCGTGGCGGTGGTCGTCGTCCTGGGGTGCGTTGTGGGGTCAGTCGTCGGGTTCGTCATGGGGTGCTGCTCCTCGCTTCGGCGTCCGGGGCCCGGGCGCCGGCGCCCGCGGCCGGGGTCCCGCCGAATCCCGCCCCCTCCACGTGCACGCACGCCGCCCGGCGCTCCGGCCCCGCCGCGCGCAGCGGCTGGTCCCGCGTCGCGCAGACGTCCAGGGCCACCGGGCAGCGTGGGTGGAAGGCGCAGCCGGACGGCACCGCGGCCGGGTCCGGTGGATCGCCGGGCAGCCCGTGCGGCGCGAACCGCGACGCCGGGTCGCCGATGCGCGGGAACGCCTCCGACAGGGCCCGGCCGTAGGGGTGCCGGGCGTCGTCGTAGACCTGGCGGGCGGGGCCCTCCTCGACGATCCGGCCCGCGTACATCACCGCCAGCCGGTCGCAGGTGTCGGCGAGGACGGCGAGGTCGTGACTGATCATGATCAGGCCGGTCTCCTGCTCGCTCACGAGCTCCTCGATCAGCCGCAGGATCTGCGCCTGGATCATCACGTCGAGGGCGGTGGTCGGCTCGTCGGCGACGATCAGCCGCGGATCGCAGGCCAGCGCCATGGCGATCATCACGCGCTGGCGCTGCCCGCCGGACAGCTCGTGCGGGTAGGCGTCCGCCCGCGCGGCCGGCAGACCCACCTGCTCCAGCAGCTCGCCGGTCCGCTTCCGCGCGCCCGCCGGGGTCGCCTTGTGGTGCAGCAGGATCGGCTCGGCGATCTGGTCGCCGACGCGGTGCACCGCGTTGAGGGAGTGCATCGCGCCCTGGAAGACGATCGACGCCCCCGCCCAGCGCACCGCGCGCACCCGGCCCCACTTCATCGTGAGCACGTCCTCGCCGTCCAGCAGGATCCGCCCGCCGGTCCGGGTCCCGGCCGGCAGCAGCCGCAGCAGGGCCAGCGCCAGCGTGGACTTGCCGCAGCCGGACTCACCGGCGATGCCCAGCTTCTCGCCCGCGGCGAGGCTCAGGTCCACCCCGCGCACGGCGGCCGCGCCGCCGGGGTAGGCGACCTCCAGCTCGCGCACCTCGAGCAGGCTCAACGCGACACCCCCAGCCTGGGGTTGAGGACGGCCTCCACCGCGCGGCCGCACAGCGTGAACGCCAGCGCCACCACGGCGATGGCGATGCCCGGCGGCACCAGGTACCACCAGTCGCCGGAGCTGACCGCTCCCGCCTCCCGCGCGTCCTGGAGCAGCCCGCCCCAGGAGACGACCGTGGGGTCCCCGAGCCCGAGGAAGGCGAGCGTCGCCTCGGCGAGGATCGCGGAGGAGATGATCAGCGTGGTCTGCGCGAGCACCAGCGGCATCACATTGGGCAGCACGTGCCGGGACATGACGTGCCAGTGGCCGCCACCGAGCGCCCTGGCGCGTTCGATGTACGGCCGTGACTCCACCGCCAGCGTCTGCGCGCGCACCAGCCGGGCGGTCGTCGGCCAGGTGGTCACGCCGATGGCCAGCACGATCGTGCCGAGCGAGCGGGACATCACGGTGGCCAGCGCGATGGCCAGCACCAGCGTCGGCATCACCAGGAACCAGTCGGTGACCCGCATCATCACAGTCGCGTACCAGCCGCGGAAGTGCCCGGCGGTGATGCCGATGAGCGCGCCGATCGCCACCGACAGCACCGCCGCGAGCAGCCCGACGAGCAGCGAGACGCGCGAACCCCAGATCACCAGGGCGAGCAGGCTCCGCCCGAACTGGTCGGTTCCCAGCGGGAACTGAGCGCTCGGGCTCTGCAGCGGCCGGCCCGGCGCGTCCGTCACGCTCGCCACGTCCGAGCCCACGGTCAGCGGCGCGGTCAGCGCGACGAGCGCGAACAGCAGCAGCGCGGCCAGGCCCAGGACACCGGCCCGGTGCCGGCGGTACTCCCGCCAGAAGCGCGCGGCCGAGGCCCGGCGCCGCCGCCACGCCGTCGCGCGCGGACCGGGTACCGCCGCGGCCCCGGTGTTCTCGGCGGCCGGGGCGGTCTCCGGGGACTCGGTGCTCGGGGTCGTCATCGGCCCACCCTCGGGTCGAGCAGCGGATACAGGAGGTCGGCGAGGGTGTTCATCACGATCACCGCCGAGGCGAAGACGAAGAACAGCCCCTGCACCAGCGGCAGATCGGGCACGCTCAGCGCCTGGTAGAACAGCCCGCCGAGCCCCGGCCAGGAGAAGACCGTCTCGACGAGGATGACCCCGGCCACCGTCCGGCCGAGGTTGACGAAGACCAGCGTCACGGTCGGCAGCAGCGCGTTCGGCACGGCGTGCCGCCGCCGTACGAGGTCGTCGCGAAGTCCCTTGGCCCGCGCGGTCGTCAGATAGTCGCCGCCCATCTCGTCCAGCAGCGCCGACCGGGTGACCAGCAGCGTCTGGCCGTACTCCACCGCCACCAGCGTCACCACCGGCAGCACCAGGTGGTGGGCGACGTCGACGGCGTACGCGAAGCCCTCCTTGCCGCCCGACTCCATGCCGCCGGTGGGGAACAGCCCCGGGACCGGGCCCGCGCCGACCGACAGCACGATGATGAGCAGCAGCCCCAGCCAGAAGGAGGGGATCGAGTAAAGGGTCAGCGCCAGACCGGTGTTGAGACGGTCGCCGAGCCCGCCGTGCCGCCACGCGGAGCGCGTGCCGAGGAAGATCCCGAGGGCCGTGTAGAGGACGAAGGCCGTGCCGGTGAGCAGCAGGGTGTTCGGCAGCGCCTCGGTGATCTTGTCGACGACGGGCACGTGGAACTGGTACGAGGTGCCCAGGTCCCCGGTCAGCGCCTTGCCGCAGTACTGCGTGAACTGGTGCCACAGCGGCAGGTCGAGCCCGAACTCCCGCCGGTAGGCGGTGATCTGCGCCGCCGACACCGGGCGGCCGCCGGTCATGAACTTCACCGGGTCGCCCGGGATCAGCCGGAAGAGGAAGAAACTGGTGACCAGGACGGCGAGCAGCGAGACCGCCGCGCCCGCCAGCTTCCCCGCCACGTACCGCAGGTACGCCGCGGTGGTGCGCGCACGGGGCGCACGCCCGGCCCCCGCCGGCCCGGACCCGGCCGCACCGAAGGCGCCCGGGTCCTCGACCAGCGAGGGTGTCGCTTCAGCGGTCATGTCCGCCTGCCTCGCTCATGGTCGCGCCTGCCCTACTCACGGTCCTCGGCGGTGGCCCGGCGGCGCATCGCGAAGAGCACTCCGAGGCCGACCAGGACGACGACGCCCGCGGCGATGCCGACGACCACGCCCGTGGAGACCGAACTCCCCGAGGAGTCACCCGAGTCGGCCGGGACCGCCGACCACCAGCTCCAGTAGCCGTCCTGGCCGTAGATGTTGCCCGCCTTGGACGGCATCGTCGTGATCGACTTGATCTGGTCGGTGCGGTAGGCCTCGACGGCGTTCGGATACGCCATGACGTTCATGTACCCGAGGTCGTACAGCCGCGACTCCATCCGCTTGACGATGTCCGCCCGTTTGGCCGGGTCGTACTCGGCGAGCTGCTGGGCGTAGAGCTCGTCGTAGGTCTTGTCGCAGATGAAGTCGTCGGTCGCGCCGGTGTCCTTGGGCGTCGCCGGACGGGCCGCGCAGGTGTGGATCGAGAGCACGAAGTCCGGGTCGGGGTTGACCGACCAGCCGTCGAACGCCAGGTCGTACTTGCCCGCGAGCCACGGGTCGGTCACGTTGTCCAGGCAGTCGAGCGTGATACCGATGCCGAGCCTGCCCCACCACTCCTGGAGGTACTTGCCGACCGCCTTGTCGTTCGGGTCGGTGGCGTGGCACAGCACGCGGTAGTTCAGCGGCTTGCCGTCCTTGCCGGCCCGCTTGCCGTCGGCGTTCTTCCTGTAGCCCGCCTGGTCGAGGAGCTGCCCCGCCTTCACCGGGTCGTACGCCAGCTCCTGGCCGGCCGAGGGCTTCCAGAAGTACGAGGAGAAGCGGGGCGGGATGTAGCCCTGGCCCTCGACCGCGTGGCCCTGGAACACCTTGTCGACGATCGCCTTGCGGTCGACCGCCATGAACAGCGCGTGCCGCACCCGCTCGTCGAGCAGGGACGGGTCGCCGTCACCGAACTTCTCGCCGTTCTTCGCCTGCGCGCCCGGGTTGGTGGCCAGGGCGTAGAAGCGGCGGCCCGGGGCGTCGTTGACGTGGATGTTCCTGTCGCCCTTGAGGGAGGCGGCCTGCGCGGGCGTCAGGGACGGCGAGCCCGCCACGAAGGACACCTCGCCCTTGCGCAGGGCGGCCACGGCCGCGTCCTGATCCTTGTAGTAGCGGAACAGCAGCTCGTCGAACTTCGGCGCGCCGCGCCAGAAGTCCTTGTTGGCCTTCAGGCGCACATAGCTGTCCGGCTTGTAGTCGGTCAGGACGAACGGCCCGTTGCCGACGATGGGGAAGGTCTTGTCGTTGTTGAACTTCGAGAAGTCCTTCACCTTCTCCCAGATGTGCTTGGGCACGATCGGCACGTCCAGCGCCGTCATGGTGGCCTGCGGCTTCTTCAGCCGGATCACCAGCTTGGTGGGGCTGGGCGCGGTCACCTGGGCGAAGTTGCCGACGAAGGAGCCGTTGGCGGTGGCGGCGCCCTGGTCGGTCATCATCTTGTTGAACGTCCACGCCGCGTCCTCGGCGGTGGCCTGCTGCCCGTCCGACCACTTGGAGTCGCCGCGGATCGTGTACGTCCACGTCAGCTTGTCCGGCGACGGCTCCCACTTGGTGGCCAGGCTCGGTACGGCGTGGGCGTCCTTGGGGTCGTAGTCGGTGAGGTACTCGTACATCAGCCGGTTGATGCTCGTGCTGAGCAGCCGCACCGCGAGGAACGGGCTCAGCGAGTCCACGCTCTGCGCGACGGCGACCGTGAGCACCTTCTTGCCGCCGCCGTCCTTGTCGTGGGCCTCGGCCGCGTGTGCCTGCGGCGTGCCCGGGGTCATCGGGGTCGCGAGGCCGGCCGTGAGGAGGAGGGCGGCGGCAACCGCGGCGCCGAGGAGCCGGAACCTCCTCAGGTGTGGGCCATTACGTCCTCTGCCGTGCTGATCATGTCTCTTCATGGCTCGGTGACCTCGCGTCATCGCACGCGTGGGACGGTTTGCGCCCCCGCGCGTGGCAGGCTTGAACGGGCTTGATCGTGTGACGCCGGCGGAATGAAGTGAGTGTCTATCAGCGGCAGTCTGCGCCCGTCAACGGTGCGTCAAACCCCATGTGGCCTGCGGAAATAACGAATTCGTCGCTCTGCTGCACTCATTGGTGGAGACCACTGACGCCCTCCTGGTGAGGGCGTGGCGGCGGATTCCCAACGGTTCTGGCTGCGAACACGCGAAGGCCCGCGCCGTACGGACGGCGCGGGCCTTCGGGGGCGGGTCAGGAGTGACCGGTCACTGCTGGGAGGGCGGCGGAGGGGGCGGCGGGGGAGGGGTCTGGGGGTACTGCGGGGGGTAGGGCGGCTGGGGGTGTTGCTGCGGGTGCGGCTGTGACTGGGGCTGCACATGGGGGTGTTGCTGCGGCTGCGGGTGTGCTTGGGGCTGGGGGTGGGGGTGTGGTTGCGGCTGCTGCGGGGCTGCGTACTGGCCCGGGTAGGGCTGGGGCGGCTGACCTGGGTAGGGCTGGCCCGGGAACGGTGGGGCCGCCACCGGCGGGGGGTTGCCGTCGGAGGTCCACAGGCCCTGGGCCTGCTGGTGCCGGACGAAGTCCTCGGCCACCATCGCGGCCAGGTTGAAGTACGCCTCACGCACCTTGGGCCGCATCATGTCGAGGTTCACCTCGGCGCCGGCGGCCAGGTGCTCGTCGAAGGGCACCACGACCACGCCCCGGCACCGGGTCTCGAAGTGGGAGACGATGTCCTCCACCTTGATCATCTTGCCGGTCTCGCGCACACCCGAGATGACGGTGAGGGAACGGGCGACCAGGTCGGCGTACCCGTGCGCGGACAGCCAGTCCAGGGTCGTACTGGCGCTGGACGCGCCGTCCACGGAGGGCGTGGAGATGATGATGAGCTGGTCGGCCAGGTCCAGCACACCGCGCATGGCGCTGTAGAGCAGACCGGTGCCGGAGTCGGTGAGGATGATGGGGTACTGCCTGCCCAGCACGTCTATCGCGCGCCGGTAGTCCTCGTCGTTGAACGTCGTGGACACCGCCGGGTCGACGTCGTTGGCGATGATCTCCAGGCCGGAGGGCGCCTGCGAGGTGAACCGCCGGATGTCCATGTAGGAGTTGAGGTACGGGATCGCCTGCACGAGGTCACGGATGGTGGCCCCGGTCTCCCGCCGCACCCGGCGGCCGAGCGTGCCGGCGTCCGGGTTGGCATCGATGGCGAGGATCTTGTCCTGCCGCTCGCTGGCGAGCGTGGAGCCGAGCGCGGTGGTCGTGGTCGTCTTGCCGACACCGCCCTTGAGACTGATGACCGCGATGCGGTAGCAGGAGAGCACCGGCGTCCGGATCAGCTCCAACTTCCGCTGCCGCTCGGCCTCCTCCTTCTTGGCCCCGATGCGGAACCGGGACCCGGCTGCGGCCGGCCGTCCGCTACGGGCCTTCTGGCGCTTGTTGTTGAGCAGCCGGTCGGAGGACAGCTCCACGGCCGCCGTGTAACCGAGCGGCGCGGCACCGGGGTTGACGGGCTGCCGCTGGTCGTGCTGCACGGGCTGCGGCCAGGCGGCCCCGAGCCGTGGGTCGACGGGCTGCTGGGGCTGGGGCTGGGGCGGCTGGGGCTGAGCCGGGGGCTGCGCCGCTGGGGCCTGCAATTGCGCGGGAGGCACCGGCTGGCCGGGTTGCGCGGGAGGCTGGGGGAAGCCGTAGCCCCCCTGTGCCGGGTTGGGCGGCTGCGGCTGCGGCTGCGGCATTGGCTGCGGCTGTGGTGTGGGTTGCGAGGCCGTTGGCGCGGGGCCGGCCTGGGGGAAGCCGTAGCCCCCTTGTGCCGGGTTGGGCGGCTGCGGCTGCGGCATCTGCTGCGGCTGTGGTGTGGGTTGCGGGACCGTTGGTACCGGGCCGGCCTGGGGGAAGCCGTAGCCCCCTTGTGCCGGGTTGGGCGGCTGCGGCTGCGGCATCTGCTGCGGCTGTGGTGTGGGTTGCGGGACCGTTGGTACCGGGCCGGCCTGGGGGAAGCCGTAGCCGCCCTGTGCCGGGTGGGGCGGCGTCGGCTGCGGGGCCGCCGGCGCGGGGCCCGGCTGTGGGAAGCCGTAACCGGACGGCGGGACCGGGGAAGTGGGGGCCGGGGGCTGCTGGGGCGGCGGCACCGGGGCCTGCGCCGGCGCGTTCCACGCGGCGGGCGCGGGCGCGGGCGCGGGTTGCGGTTCCTGCGGCTCGTGCGGCGGTTGAGGCTGGCCCTGCGCCGGGGGCTGGGGCTGCGCGGGCCACTGGGCCGCCGGGGCCGGGGCCGCGGGCTGGTACGACGGCGGCAGCGGCGGCACTGCGTCCTGTGGCGCGGGCGGCGGGGCCCACGCGGGCGGAGCGTCCCGCACGTCGGTGCCGTCCACGACGGCGTCCTGTGCCTCACCCGCGCTCTCAGCGGCGTCGTCACCGGCGGACACGGCATCCTGCACGTCACCGTCCGCGTCACCGCTGCCGTCGCCGCCGGCGGCCGGAACCTCCTCGTCGGCACCGGCCTCGGAGTCCCGCACCACGTCGTCCGCAGGGGCCTCGGCAGGACCGGCGTCCCCGGCCTCCTCCGCCTTCCCTCCGTCGACGTCACCCGCGTCGGAGTCGTCGACGTCCGCAGCCTCCGGAGCCACCGAAGCCTCCGCAGTCACCGCAGCCTCCGGAGTCGCGGAAGCCGGCTCCGCCTCCTCCGATTCCGTCACCGCCGCTTCCGGCTCCGGTCCGGACCGCGCACCCGCGTCCGTCCCAGAACCCTCCCCAACACCCTTTCCAGCGGCCCCCGGTGCATCGGCACCGGCCCGCTCGGCGAACTCGCGCTTCAGAGCGGCCGCGGAGATCCGCATGGTCGCCCCGCTCACCAGGTCACCGTTCGAGGCTTCCTCCGCCGCCGGCGGCGCGGTGGGCGCGGCGGGCGTCCAGCCGGGCTGCTGCGGAGGCGGGGGAGGAGTGGCCGGCGCCCCAGGGGCCGGGGCCGCAGGTGCCGGGGCGGCAGGTGCCGGGGCGGCAGGTGCCGGGGCCGCCTCCCCGGCCGCACCCGAGGCGTTCTGCGTGTACCAGGCGGGCGGTGCGTAGTCGATGGTGAACTCGCCCGTCGCCTCGACGGCGGACTCCGCGTCGGACTGGTCATCGCCGGGTGTGGCCCCCCAGCCCCCGCGGATCCCGTCCCGATCGCTGTTCACAGTTCCTCCTGGTGTGGTCGAGCACCCTCAAGCCGTGCTGGGGCGACCGTTCAACTCGTAAGGGGGCCGCGGGTTCCGACGTGACGCCCCCCGCCCCAGCCTAATCACCACGGGCATGCTCACGGCAGGCCCGTCCCATGAGGGCCGTTCAGTCCATCCGGCGCGGATTGCCCAGAAGTCCCGTCTCCGCGTCGGTCGGCTGGGTCATCACGTACTGCCGGTCGCGGTCGGCGCACCACAGGGTGACCCCGTCCGCGAGCGTGGGCAGCGACTCCACGTCGGCCCGTGGCAGCGCCATGGCGCGGCCGAGTTCGGCCGCCTCGTCCGGTGAGATCCGCTGGACGCCGACCAACCTTGCCTGCCGTATCAGCCGTGGGGCCACCGGACTCAGGTACGGCAGCAGGGTCAGCACCGACTGCCACGGACCGGAGACCACACGCCCGCGCGGGGGCCGCATCCCGCAGTCGCGCACCACCAGTACGGGGGTTCCGGCCGAGGCGCCCTGCGGGGGCACCCGGCCCACCTCGTGGACCGCGAGCCCGTTGTGCCCGCCGCCCATGGCGTGCACCATCTGCATCCACGCCTGCGGCCGTCCCGTCTCCACGGCCACGCGCGCCCCGGTGGCCGCCGCGCGCAGGGCGAGGACCTGCGCCGTCCACAGACTGCCGATCAGTACGACGTCGTACGGCGTCGGCCTGTTGAGGCCCAGCACGGCGGGCCGCCCCTCGGCGTCCACGCCGGCGACGACACCGTCGTCACCGATGGGCAGCGCGAGCGCGTCCACCTGCTCCGCGGGCAGCGTATGGCGTCCGTGCCGAGGGCCGAGCAGCCCGAGCCCGCCGCGCAGGCGCCCGCGCACCCGCTCGACGGCGGTTGGCGGGGCGGGAGCCGGGTCCGGAGCCGGAACAGGGGCGGAAGGCCCGGCGCCCCCGGGCGCACCGGCGGCCGGCTGGGTGGTGATGGCGGTCAACGGGCACCTCCGAGGGGCAGCGTGGCGAGCAGGCCGGGCACCTGCTCCCGGTCCAGCCGGGCGAGGCCCGCGCCGGCCTGCCGGGCGGCGTCCTCCAACGCGCGCCGGGCTGCGACGAGTTCGTCGTCACCGCGGCCGGTCACCCGTACGTGCCCGCACAGCGCGGTCTCCTGACGGTCCCCGGGCCACAGCGTGAGGCTGAACGTCGTGGCGAGCGCCGGCACAGCCGTCAACAGCGCGACGAGCTGCGGCAAAGACGTGCCCCGCTCGCCCAGTTGGGGCCAGCGCCGGACCCAGTAGGTGGTGTGCCGGCGGTTGTCGCAGCGCCAGCTGCGCCCGGACTCCTCCGTGCGCCGCTCCCGCGCCTCCGTACGCCCCGCCTCCGCCGTCACCAGCGGATTGGCGCACGCGGAGGTGGCGATGGCCGCCGTCAGCTCCTCCTCGTCGAGCACGGTCGCACGGAACCCGGCACCGGTGAGCCTGCTGGCCAGATGGCCGGCCACGCGCGCGAGGCACTTCTGCGCGCCCACAAGCCCGCCGCCCCGCGCGGCCACGGCCTCCTGGCACAGCTCCGGGTACAGCTTGAGCGCGATCCACGTGATGCGCACCGCCGGGGCGCCCGCCTGCGCCTGCAACGGGGCGTAGTTGGTCACCGCGACCGAGTGCTGCGGCAGGTGCAGCGCGGGCGCGGGCTGGGTGTGCAGCACGATCTGCGCCGACTCCAGCCGGATGCCGTCCACCTCCAGGGCGTCCCGCACCAGCCCGACCGGCAGCGGCTGCCGTCCCCGCTCCGCCCGCAGCGCGGTGACGTCGGCCTCCACCTGCACGACGGCACTGAGGAAGGTGCCGTCCCCGGCCATGCCGACGGGGCGCCGCTCCCGGCCGCCCTCGGAGCCGCCGTAGGAGTACGTCCGCAGCGCCGGGTCGCACTCGACGGCGGGGGCCAGCCCCGGTTCGGTGCCCGCGGGGATCACCAGGGACGCCGCACGGCGCTGCCGCGCCCGCAACGCCCGTGCCGTACCGAGCCATTCGGGCAGTGAGCGGCCGCGGCGGCGGACGACGGCGAGCAGCACGAGCACCACGGCGACCACGGCCGCCGGTACCAGCGCGACGGGTCCGGCCGCCCACCCGGCGAGCAGCGCGGCGGCCGCGATCTCCAGCAGGACGAGCCGTTGCAGCCGGAACGCCCCGGACCTTCCCGGCCGCGGCCGGAGGCTGAGGGAACTGGCGGGGGAGGGCAGGCGGCCCGGTGCGGGCGAGGGCCCCGCGGGTGACCGGCCGGGCGCCGGGGAACCCCCCGTGCGTACCCGGTCGCGGGAACGGGTCCGCGTCCCGGAAGTCATCACTTCATCCCCCCGATTTGCTCACAACTCACCAGCTGTTCCAGCACCGCACAGGGCTCTTGAAGGTCCGGGCACCCTACCCGCCCCGCGAACCCCCGCGGACACCAGGCATAGTAGGGGCTCGGTCCGACAACGACAGGCGGGGGACGTGCCCCGCCCTCGGGTGCGGCCGGGCGGAACACGGGGAGAGACAAGGGCAGATGGCATCTCGGCGGGACCAGCTCAACGCCTACACCTTCGCGAAGCGCCGCATGCTCGCGTCCTTCGTCCAGTCGTCGCCGGACGGCTCGGAGGAGGGGGCGCCGCGGCCCATGCGCGCGGTGCTGCCGGGCACCATCGTGGGCGTGGTCGTGATGGCCGTCTTCGGGGCCTGGGGGATGTTCAGGCCGACGGCGCCGCAGGGCTGGGACACGCCCAACGAAAAGGTGATCGTCGCCAGCAAGTCGACCACCCGTTACGTGGTCCTGAAGACCGACGGCAAGGTCCAGCTCCACCCGGTCCTCAACATGGCGTCGGCGAAGCTCCTGCTCAACCCCGGCCAGGGCGAGGTCGTCACGGTCGCGGAGTCGGTGCTGGACAGCGGGAGGATTCCGCACGGGGTGACCGTCGGCATCCCATACGCCCCCGACCGGCTGCCCTCGGACAAGGAGGCCGCCGCGGCCAAGCAGTGGGTGGTGTGCGAGCGCCCGAGCGCCGGCGGCCGCTCCATCCAGAAGGCCGCGCTGGTGCTCGCCGCACGCGACATGGCCCGCACCAAGGGCCCGCAGCGGCTGCGCGGCGGCGAACTCCTCTACGTCGTCGACCCGGAGGGGAAGCGCTACGTCGTGGACGCGGGCGGCACGGCGTACCGGGTGTCCGCGAACGACGAACTGCTGCTGCGCGCCGTCGTCGGCTCGGGCCGCGAGCCGGAGCGGGTGTCAAGCCAGTGGCTGGCGACCCTGCACACCGGCGACCGCATCCGCTTCCCGGTGATCGACGGCGTCCCGGGCGCGCCCGCCGGGGCGCCGGGCGGGCTCGACCCCTCGGTGAACAGGGTCGGCATGGTGCTCAAGGCGGCCGACAACACCAAGGAGCAGTACTACGTGGTGCTGCCCGGCAGGGTGGCGCCCGTCTCCGCGTTCGTCGCCCAACTGCTGCTGTTCAGCAAGGACCTGGCCCGGCTCGGCCAGGCCGGCCAGGCGCAGGCGGTCAGCCCGGGCGCGTTGCAGCCGGGCGGGGCGTTCGGCGCCGGCCACCGGTGGCCCACCGAGAGCCCCGTGCCCGTCAACGACGCCTCCGACCGGCCCGGCAGCCGCAGCACCGTCTGCAACGTCCTGGACGGCGTGGACGGCGGCAGCGGCGACACCACCCTCAGCACCTGGGCGGGCGCCGACTTCCCCGCCCCGCTGCCCATCGGCTCCGCCAGCGCCTACGTCACCCCCGGATCAGGCCAGGTCTACCGCCAGTTCCAGGGCCGGGAGACCAAGGCGGGGCCCGTCTTCCTCGTCACCGACACCGGCCTGCGCTACGTGCTCCAGTCCAACTCCGACAGCGCCACCGACGACGCGGGCATCGGCACGACGGCCAAGGAGCGCGAGCAGTTGCGGCAGGAGGCGCAGGAGGCGCAGACCCGGCTCGGGTACGCCGGTGTGAACCCGGCGCCGGTGCCCGCCGCGTGGTCCGAGTTCCTGCCCACCGGTCCCCGGCTCTCGACGGCCGCGGCACGCCAGCCGCAGGGCTCGTAGGGAGGACGCACACCATGGCGCATCGCTCCCCGGGCGCACACGCCCTGCGCGCCGGCACGGTGACGGCGGCGGCCCTGCTCGCCACGGCCACCCTGCTCACCCCGCGTGCGGCGGCCGACGATTCCTTCTCGGACCAGTGCACGTTCCCCAACAAGACCTATCCAGGGCGCCCTTGGGCACTCCAGCGGGTCAACCTGGACGAACTGTGGGGCCAGTCCCGGGGCAAGGGCGTACGCGTCGCCGTTATCGACACGGGCGTCGACGTGAGGAACCGTCAGCTCGCGGACGCGGTCGACGCCAAGAGCGGCAAGAACTTCCTGCCGTCCAAGGACGACAAGGGCAAGAAGGTCGAGGGCGCCGGGTCCAGCGCCACCACCGACACCGTCGGCCACGGCACCAAGGTCGCCGGCATCATCGCGGCCCGCCCCATGAAGGGCAGCGGATTCGTCGGGCTGGCGCCCGAGGCCACCATCATCCCGCTCAAGCAGAACGACGCGGAGGGCCACGGCACGGCCCGGACGCTGGCCGACGCGATCCATTACGCGATCCGCGCCAAGGCCGACGTGATCAACATCTCGCAGGACACCTCGAACGCCGTCGAGCCGGACCCCACGCTGCGGCAGGCCGTCGACGCGGCCCTGGCGCTCAACATCGTCGTGGTCGCCTCCGCGGGCAACGACGGCCTCGGCGGCAACGTCAAGCCGACCTACCCCGCCTCCTACGACGGGGTCCTCGCCGTCGCGGCCTCCGACCGCAACAACGAACGCGCCGCCTTCTCCCAGTCCGGCGACTTCGTCGGCGTGGCCGCCCCCGGCGTCGACATGGTCTCCACGGTCCCCAAGGGCGGCCACTGCTCCGACAACGGCACCAGCTTCTCCGCGCCGTACGTCGCCGGCGTCGCCGCGCTCATCAAGGCCAAGCACCGCGACTGGACCGCCCGCGAGGTGGTCGCCCAGATCGAGCAGACCGCGGAGCGCACCATCGCCGGCCACGACCGCCTCGTCGGCTGGGGCGTGGTCGACCCCGTCCGCGCCCTGACCGAGGACGACCACCCCACGCAGTCCCCGTCCCCCGAGGACGGCCTCACCAAGGCGCAGCCCCCCACCCCCGCCCGCCTCCAGCTCGGCGAGACCCCCGATGAACGCAACGCCCGCCTCGCCACGTACGTCGCCGTGTCCACGGCAGTCCTCACCGCCGCCCTCACCGGCACAGCCATAGCCACCAGAGACGCCCGCAGAAGACGCACGAGACTGACGGCGCCCGGAGAATGAACCGCGAAAACTGGCCAAGTCCCGTGCCGCCGTCCGTGCTTGTGGGCGGCTCGGCTGTCGCAGGGTCTGGCTAGAGTGATCGCGTCGTGCGCGGAAAGGGTGAACGACCCGCGTTCACCGATCGACGAGAAGGAGTACCCACATGGCCGACGGCCGTAAGCTCGACAGCGCTGAAGTCCTCAGGCTCGAGAAGTCCATCGTCCACAAGTACGAGTCCATCAAGGGCCAGCTCGCCCGGCTCCAGGGCACCATCGACATGATCCAGAGCAACTGGACGGGCCAGGGCGCCGCGGCCTTCGACCGCAAGCAGTCGGACATCAACGACCACGTGGTCGCCCTCGGGAAGATGCTCGAGAAGGTGCTCGAGGGGGTCAACCTCAACCGCAAGGACAAGGAGAGCCTCGAGCAGGAACTGCACAGCAAGATCCACCAGATCGACGTGCAGGACCTGGGCGGCAAGACCTCCGCGCTCACCAGCTACTGACTCCCCGGGCCTGCGGGCCTCGCGGCCGACCACTGAAGACCGACCCGAAAGACGAGACGGGGCACCCATGACGAACGTCCACAACCAGGATCTCGCCGTAAAGTACGGCACCCTCGACGCGCTGACGACCGAACTCGGCTCCATCGCCAAGAAGCTGGAAGAGGACATCCAGTCCCTCAAGGCCGACGTCCAGAAGATCGCCGAAGGCTGGGGCGGCGAGGCGCACGAGGCCTTCAAGGCCCAGCACACCAAGTGGGACGCGCACGCCAACGGCATCCACCAGGCACTGGTGACCATCGGCCAGCGCGTCCACGAGGCCGGCGGTGACTACCGCGCCGGAGACCTCAAGGGCGCCAGCTACTTCCAGTGAGCCGGCCCGGGCAGTGAACGGACGGAACCCCACGGGGGTGGGCATACGCGGGAGGTGCCCACCCCGTGGGGTTCCCGTGTCTCAGTACCGCTGGTCCTCGACCAGCCCCGTCTGCACCAACGGCCTGCCCCGGCGGCGGGAGACGAAGGTGCCGCGGCCGGGGGGCATGGGGCGGGGGCGGACGCCGGCGAGGACGTCGCCCTCGCTCGGGTCGCCGGCCAGGACCACGCCCTGCGCGCCGAGTTCCTGGAGCCGCTGCATGAACGCCTCGTAGGAGGCGCGCCCCGCGCCCGCCGTGGAGCGGGCGATGATGAAGCGGACGCCCACGTCACGGGCGAAGGGAAGCAGCTCCGTCAGACCGGCGAGCGGGTTGCCGCTGGACGTGGACACCAGGTCGTAGTCGTCCACGACCACGTACACCGTCGGCCCCTTCCACCAGCTCCGCTCCCGCAGTTGACGCGCCGTCACGTCGGCCGTCGGCGTACGGCGCCGCATCAGGTCGGCGAGCGCCGTCATGTGGTGGTCCATGGCGTTGGACATCGGGATGTACTCGGCCAGGTGCGAGGCGGGCGTGACGTCCAGCAGCGAGCGCCGGTTGTCGACGACGAACAGCTTGCACTCGTCGCCCGGGTAACGCTCCGTCAGCTGCTTGATCAGCAGCCGCAGCAGGTTGGACTTGCCCGACTCGCTCTCACCGAACACCAGGAAGAACGGGTCCTGCTCGAAGTCGACGAAGACCGGCTCCAGGCTGTCCTCGTCGAGCGCGAAGGCGACCCCGCGCTCCGGGTACCGGTCGCCCGACGGCAGCTGCGCCGCGGGCAGTTCGCGCGGCAGCAGCCGCACCTCGGGCGCGCCCGGCGCCTGCCAGTGCCGGGAGATCTCCGCCGCGAGCGCCTGCGTGGCGTCGGCCAGGTCCGTGTCGGAGGTCAGGCCGTCGATGCGCGGCACCGCCGCCATGAAGTGCAGCTTCTGCGGCGACACACCCCGCCCGGGCACCCCGGCGGGCACGTTCGCCGCGACCTTCCGGTCGATCTCGGAGTCCATCGTGTCGCCGAGCCGCAGCTCGAGGCGGTTCATCAGGTGGTCCTTCATGTTGGCCCGGACCTCCATCGACCGCGACGCGGTGAGGATCACATGGATGCCGTAGCCCAGGCCCCGGGCCGCCATGTCCAGGACCAGCGGCTCCAGCGCCTCGTAGTCCGCCCGGAAGTTGCCCCAGCCGTCGACGACGAGGAACACGTCGCCCCACGGCTGGTCGGCGACCGTGATCTGCCCCCGGGCCCGGCGCGCGCGGAAGTCCGCGATCGACGGGATGCCGGAGGAGCGGAAGTACTCCTCGCGGCGGGTCAGCACGCCGTACACCTCGGCGACCGTGCGCCGCACCCGCTCGGGGTCCAGCCGCGAGGCCACCCCGCCCACGTGCGGCAGGCCGGCCACCGCCGCCATGCCGCCACCGCCGAAGTCCAGCCCGTAGAACTGCACCTCGTGCGGGGTGTGGGTGAGGGCGAAGGCGCAGATCAGCGACCTGACCAGGGTCGACTTGCCCGATTGCGGGCCGCCGACGATCTGCATGTGCCCGGCCGCCCCGGAGAAGTCCAGCCACAGCGGGTCGCGCCGCTGCTCGTACGGCTTGTCGACGAGGCCCACGGGCACCACCAGCCGTCCCGCGCCCTCGTACCCGGGCTGGGTCAGCCCCCGGCCCTCCACGGCCACGAGCCCCGGCAGCAGCCCGTCCAGCGACGGCGGGCTGTCCAGCGGCGGCAGCCACACCTGGTGGGCGGCCGGCCCCTGCGCCTCCAGCCGGCGCACGATCACGTCCAGCACGGTGTCCGCGAGCGCCTCGTCGACCTCGCCCTCGTCCGCGACCCGCTGCCGGGGCACCGCCGCGTACGTCACCGGCACCTCGGCCGCGGTGAACAGCACCGGCCGCCGGTCCACCGGCAGCGCCCCGCCCCCGGCCGCCGCACGGTGCGCGCCCGTGCGGTACACGCCGGACACGTAGGCCGCCTTGAACCGCACCATCTCGTCCGTGCCGTACTTCAGGAAGCCCGAGCCCGGCACGTTGGGCAGCTCGTAGGCGTCCGGGACGCCGAGCGCCGCACGGGACTCCGCCGCGGAGAAGGTGCGCAGACCGATCCGGTACGACAGATACGTCTCCAGGCCGCGCAGCCGGCCCTCCTCCAGGCGCTGCGAGGCCAGCAGCAGGTGCACGCCCAGCGACCGGCCGATGCGGCCGATCTGCACGAACATCTCGATGAAGTCCGGCTTGGCGGTGAGCAGTTCGCTGAACTCGTCGATCACCAGGACGAGTGAGGGGATGGGCTGGAGAGGGGCGCCGGCCGCGCGCGCCTTCTCGTAGTCGTGGATGTTGGCGTAGTTGCCCGCGTCGCGCAGCAGCTCCTGGCGGCGGTTGAGCTCGCCCCGGATGGAGTCGCCCATGCGGTCGACCAGCGTCAGGTCGTCCGCGAGGTTGGTGATGACGGCCGCGACGTGCGGCATCTGCGCCATGCCGGCGAAGGTGGCGCCGCCCTTGAAGTCCGCGAGGACGAAGTTCAGCGTCTCCGAGGAGTGGGTGACCGCGAGGCCGAGGACCAGGGTGCGCAGCAGTTCCGACTTGCCGGAGCCGGTGGCCCCCACGCACAGCCCGTGCGGACCCATGCCCTCCTGCGCGGCCTCCTTCAGGTCCAGCATCACCGGGCGGCCGTCCTCGCCGACGCCGATCGGCACCCGCAGCCGCTCGGCCAGCGCACGCGGCCGCCAGGTCCGCTTGGTGTCCACCGACGCCGCGTCCCCGAGGCCGAGCAGATCCGTGAACTCCAGGTTGGCCAGCAGCGGTTCGCCGTCGTCACCGCCCGACGCCACGCGCAACGGCGCCAGTTGGCGGGCCAGCGCCTCGGCGCTCTCGTACGACAGCTCGTCCGGCGTCCCCTCGTAGACGGCGCCGTCCGCCGACTCCAGGCGCAGCGACCCGGGCCGTACGACGACATGGAGGTCGCCGGCCGCGGCGGCCGGCTCGCCCGGCACCACCTCGACGAGGGTCACGCCTTGCTGGCCCTCCGCGACGGCCAGCACCGAGTCGGGCGGCAGCGAGAGGCCGTCCAGCACGACCACGACGTGCGGCTGGTCCACGAGCGGCGCCGCGCCCGGGTGGAAGCGCGGGCGGCCGGTGAGGCTGGCGGAGATCAGGTCCTCCAGCGCGCGGCTGTCGGGGCCGATCAGCCTGCGGCTGCCCGCCCCGTCCACCGCGCCGGGCGCCTGCGCGTGCGGCAGCCACTTGGCCCACTCCCAGTGCGGCAGGGCGTCGCGGCCCGCGGCCACGACGAGCACGAGGTCCTCGGGGGAGTGCAGCGCGGCCAGCGACGCGGTCAGCGCCCGCGCGGCCGCCCGCGCCGACCGCGGCTCACCGCTGACGGTGACGTGGTGGAAGGCCCGCAGCGAGATGGCCATCGGCAGGTCCTCCAGGGTGCCGTGCACGGCGAGGAAGCGCTGCATCGCGCCCGCCGTCAGCGGCTCCAGCTGGTCCACCGGGCCCGTCTGCGGGGCGACCAGCTCGGTCGCCAGGGCCTGCGGCCCGAGACCGACGCGCACCTGGGCGAAGTCCTCGTCGCCCGGCCGCCGTTCCCACACCCGGCTGCCCTCGGCCACCAGGGCCCACAGCTGGTCGGGGGAGGGGTGCAGGTAGTACTGCGCGTCGCGCTGCCTGCGCGCGGTCTCCAGTGCGGCGGTCCGCGTCTGCGACAGATAGCTCAGGTAGTCGCGGCGCAGGTCCGCCAACTGCCCCTGGGAGCCGCGCCGGAAGCGGACCACCATCGCGATCGACATGGCCACCGTCGACGCGATCATCACCATGCCCATGATCTTCATGAACGGCTGGCCGTTGGTGAAGAAGAACACCACCGAGCCGCCCATGCCGAGCGTGGGCAGCAACTGCATCAGCACGCTCTCCTGGTGCCCCCGCGGCAACTCCGGCGGCGGCTGCAGGACGACTTCCCCCGTGGGCACTTCGGACGGCAGCGCCCGCGGCGGACGCTTGACGACGATGTGGCTCACTGCTCACCAATTCCCTAGCCGGGCCCGAAAGTTCCCGTCCGCCACCCCGTGTCAGGCGGACGCCGCCGCCCCGGGCCGGGGGACGCGGGCCGCCGCGTGATCCTACTGACTTCGCCGGGGACCAAGGGGCGGTAGGGTGCCGGATGTTCGCGTGAGCACACGCGGAACAGGCCTGGAAACCGGGGCATTCCGCGCGATGCGGAGCGGTACGGCGCCCCGGTCCCGGCCGGTCTGCGCCCTTCCCGGCCGTACGGCCGCGGCATCGGCGGCGCGGGCCGGGGAAAAGGCGCAGGACCTTCACATCGCAGTCGCAGAACCATCACTGAGGGGGAGCAGCAGGTGAGCATCACGGCGTCCGCGGCGGCCACCGGGGCGGGCGGTCCCGGTACCGGAGCGCCCTCCGGGGCCGGCACCGGGCTCGGCTTCTGCCGGGTCACCATCGTCGCGCCCGACAGCCGGATCGACGTGGCCCTGCCCGACGACGTCCCGGTCGCCGACATTTACCCCGAGATCCTCCGGCTCTCCCGGCAGAGCCCCGCCGAGGGCGCCCCGGTCGGCTACCACCTCGTACGCCGCGACGGCACCGTCCTCGACAGCGCCCGGTCCTTCGCCGCGCAGCGCATCCTCGACGGCGAACTGCTCACCCTGCGGCCCTTCTCGCAGTCCCTGCCGCCCGCCGTCTTCGACGACGTCTCCGACGCCGTCGCCTCCGCCGTCACCCGTGAGCACACCCTGTGGAGCGGCGACCTCACCCGCGCGGCCGGACTCGTCGGCGGGGGCGTCCTGCCGGCCCTGCTCGCCTTCGTCGCCTGGACCGCCGACCCGCGGCACGACATGCACAGCCTGCCCGGCGTCCTCGCCGGCGTCACCGGACTGCTCCTGGTCGTCCTGGCCTGCGTGCGGGCCCGCGTCTACGACGACCGCGCCTTCGCCGTCGCCCTCGGGCTCGGCGCACTGCCGGGCGTCGGGGTCGGCGGATCGGGGCTCCTGCCGCTCACCGACGGCCAGGGCATCGGAAAGCTCCAGTTCCTCCTCGCCTGCGCCGCGGTGCTGCTCGCCTCGGTCGTCCTCACCCTGTGCGCGCCGAGCGGCGACGGTCCCTTCGTGGCGTTCGTCTTCGCCTCCGCCGTCAGCGTGCTCGCGGTGTTCACCGCGATCCTCGCCCACTGGACACCCGCCCGGACGGCCGCGCTGTGCGCGCCGGTCGCCGTGGGCGCGCTGGCCTTCCTGCCCGGCCTGTCGATGCGCTTCGCCCGCCTGCCGATCGGCTTCGACCCGCCCGGCAACTCCGCCCGCTCCCCGTACGGCGCCGAGCCCGAGGCCGCCCGGCCGGTGGACGCCGAGCGGATCGCCGCCCAGGCCCGCCGCGGCCACGAACTCCTCGTCGGCCTCGTCGGCGGCTGCGCCCTCACCGCGGTCGGCGCCTGCGCCGTCCTCGGCTTCTCCGACGGCCTGTGGGCCCAGCTGCTGGCCCTCGCCACCGGCCTCGCCCTGCTGACCCGCGCCCAGCTCTTCCGCTACACCGCCCAGGTCGCCCCCGTGCTGGCGGCGGGCCTGGCGGCACTGGTCCTGCTCGGCCTCGGCCTGGCCCTCGACCCGCCGCGCGCCTACGTGCTGGAGGCCCTCCAGGGCAACCGCGGCGACCTCGACATCCGGACTATCTGGCTCGTCGCGGCGATCGCGGCGGCGGCCGCCCTCGTCACCGCGATCGGCCTCATCGTGCCGCGCAGCGGCCTGAGCCCCTTCTGGGGCCGCTTCATGGAGATCGCCGAGGGCTTCGTCCTGCTGACCCTGGTCCCCCTGGCCCTGGCCGTCTTCGACGTCTACACGACCGTCCGCTCCCTGACGAGCTGACCGGCCGAGCCTCCCCACCCACCACCGACACCACGCACACGGGCCCACCCGCCCCGTGCGACGAAGGGACCCTCCCGCGTGAGCTTCGGCCCGCCGCCCTCCATATACACGCAGTCCGCGGTGACCGCCGAGGACCAACGCAGGAAGCGCCGCAGGAAACGGCTGTGGGGCCTCCTCGCGGTGCCCGTCGTGGCCGCCCTCGTCGTGGCCGGCCTCGCCCTGCGCGACGGCAGCCCCGGCAAGAGCGACGACAAGCCCGTCGCCTCCGGCCAGGGCCGCCTCGACGTCCGGGAGACGGTCGAGGAACCGCCCGCCAGCACCGTCGGCGTCATGGGCTTCCGCTTCTCGATCGACGACATGAGCCCCGGCGAGCACGACGACATGCCCGGCATGTGGGCCACCGACAAGATCCTCGCCAAGGGCATCAAGAGCACCCTCGCGGGCTTCCGGATCGGCACGGACGCCTCACCCCACGACGAGGCGTGGCGGCTCAGGCTCTCCGGTCTCATCTGCGGCTACACCCGCCACGTCACCGGCGAGAACCGCACGGCCGTGCTGTCCCGGTCGAGCGACGACAGGCACGCCGCCTGCGACCACGTGACCTTCGTCGACCTGGACGACGGCCAGAAGATCTGGGACCACGTCATCCCCCTGCGCGACAGCGCCTACGACGACCCCAGCGTGACCCTCGTCCACGGCACCGTCGCCGTCACCTGGGGCAAGGGCTCGGACGCCTACGACATGGACTCCGGGCGGCGGCTGTGGCGCACCAGGGCCTCGGGCGACTGCCGCGACACGGGCGCCGCCGGCGGGCGGGCCCTGCTCCTGCGGGTGCAGTGTCTCGACCGCAAGCAGCCGGCCACCTCCTGGAAGGCGCTCGTCTACAAGGTCCGCAGTGTCGAACCCCGCACCGGCCGCACACTGTGGACGTACGCGCCCGCGGCCGGCATCAGGGACGTACGGGTCCCGTCCACCGATCCGGCCGTGCTCGCCGTCTCGGCGGGCGACACCGAGTTCACCGAGCTGATCTCCCTCGACGACCACGGCCGGAGGCGGACCACGATCTCGCTGCGCGACAGCTTCTACGTCGGCGAGTGCATGGACGAGACGGACTACGTCGTCTTCGACGACTGCCAGACGATCCCGGTCAGCGACGACCAGGTCTTCCTCAGGAGCAAGGAGGCGGGCGGCCTGCACAACTCGAACTGGGTCATCGGCTTCGACCTGGCGACCGGGAACACCACCAGGAAGTTCGAGTCCGGGCCGAACGCGCTGCTGTATCCGCTGCGCATGAGCGGTGACAAGCTCATGGCCCTGCGCGAGAGCGACGACCACATCTCACCCTCGGCGCTCGTCAGCCTCGACCCGGAGACGGGCACGGAGACGCCGTACTTCTACTTCGCGGTGCCCACGGAGGGCTACACACTGGCGACCCCCGACCTCAGCGACGTCCTCGTGCAGAACGGCCGCCTGTTCTTCGGCGCCCGCTCCGCGGACGGCCCCGCCAACAGCAAGCAGAAGCGCTGGGACTGGCTGGTCCTCGGACTCGAGAGCCTCGCCGCCAGGAAGTGACCGCCGGGGAAGGAGGGGGCACGCGCGCGTGCCCCCTCCTTCCGCACACCTCTCGCGTCAGACCTCGACGTCGAACTCCCCGTCCCGGGCCCCCAGTACGAAGGCGCGCCACTCCGCCTCCGTGTAGCGCAGGACCGTCGACGGGTCGAGGGACGAGCGCATGGCCACGGCGCCGCCGGGGAGGTAGGCGATCTCGACGCGCTCCTCGTGCTGCTCCGTCCCCGGCGCGCACAGCCACTCCACGCCCGAGATGTCGAGGGCGTACAGCTCGTCCCGCTCGCGCTCCTTGCGTGCCTTGGTCTCGGCTTCCGTCTCCGCCATGCCGCAGCGACCCCTTCCAGACTCCCCGGCTCCCGGCCCCGGCCTCCCGGCTCCGGCCCCCGGCGTACGTACCCGCTGACAGCGCTCACCCTAGTAGTCCCGCCCGCCGCCCCGCGGCCCTCGCGGGAGCGGGGGAAACCGGACCGCCACCGCCTGGTACGCTGTGTGACGGCCGTTCGTGTACGCACCCCCGGAGCCCCGCAGGGAACCCTGCGAGCCCCGGAAGCCGCGCGCCGGCGGACCATCGCCTCACGAGTCGTGGAAGCTCCCCCGAGATGAAGACCGGGGGCACTCGGAGGCCAGTCTCAGACCAAGAGGAGTCACACGTGTCGCTCGACGCCGCCACGAAGAAGCAGATCATCTCCGAGTTCGGTACCAAGGAGGGCGACACCGGCTCCCCCGAGGTCCAGGTCGCTCTGCTGTCCCGTCGGATCTCCGACCTGACCGAGCACCTCAAGACCCACAAGCACGACCACCACTCCCGCCGTGGTCTGCTGATCCTGGTCGGCCAGCGCCGCCGGCTGCTGCAGTACCTCGCCAAGAAGGACATCCAGCGCTTCCGTGCGCTGGTCGACCGCCTCGGCATCCGCCGCGGTGCGGCGGGCGCCAAGTAGGACGCCGTGAAGGGAGCGGTTCCCGGCAGTATCGGGAGCCGCTCCCTTTGCCGTACGTGCGACGAACGTGCGGAGTGTCACTCACGCTTTGTAGTGTGGTAGCACAACGACATACGTACGCCGGCGAAGAAGACGTCGTACACCGACGTAGAACATCGACGTCGTACACCGACGTAGAACGACGACACAGAACGAGGAGAAGCGCGCCTCGCCGCCGCCGGTCCTCGGTAGTGGCCCCCGGGGGGAAGCGAGCCCCGGGTGCTTCGATCGAAGACCGGCCCGCACCAGACGGAGCGCTTCTCCGCCACCGTCCCCCGGCCACACGGGCCAGGAGGGACGAGGACGAGGAGAAAACGCTAGTGGAGAACGAGACCCACTACGCCGAAGCCGTCATCGACAACGGCTCCTTCGGCACCCGCACCATCCGCTTCGAGACGGGCCGCCTGGCCAAGCAGGCCGCCGGCTCCGCCGTGGCGTACCTGGACGACGACACCATGGTGCTGTCGGCCACCACCGCCTCCAAGAACCCCAAGGACCAGCTCGACTTCTTCCCGCTGACGGTCGACGTCGAGGAGCGGATGTACGCCGCCGGCAAGATCCCCGGCAGCTTCTTCCGCCGTGAGGGCCGGCCCTCCGAGGACGCCATCCTCACCTGCCGCCTCATCGACCGCCCGCTGCGCCCGTCCTTCAAGAAGGGCCTGCGCAACGAGATCCAGGTCGTGTGCACCATCATGGCGCTCAACCCCGACCACCTGTACGACGTCGTGGCCATCAACGCCGCCTCCGCGTCCACGCAGCTGGCCGGACTGCCCTTCTCCGGCCCGATCGGCGGCGTCCGCGTCGCGCTGATCAACGGCCAGTGGGTCGCGTTCCCGACGCACACCGAGCTCGAGGACGCCGTCTTCGACATGGTGGTCGCCGGCCGCGTCCTCGAGGACGGCGACGTCGCGATCATGATGGTCGAGGCCGAGGCCACCGACAAGACCATCCAGCTGGTCAAGGGCGGCGCCGAGGCCCCCACCGAGGAGGTCGTCGCCGCCGGTCTCGAGGCCGCGAAGCCCTTCATCAAGGTCCTCTGCAAGGCCCAGTCGGACCTCGCCGCCAAGGCCGCCAAGCCGACCGGCGAGTTCCCGATCTTCCTCGACTACCAGGACGACGTCCTGGAGGCGCTGACCGCCGCGGTCCGCCCCGAGCTGGCCCAGGCGCTCACCATCGCCGGCAAGCAGGAGCGCGAGGCCGAGCTGGACCGCGTCAAGGGCCTGGCCGCCGAGAAGCTGCTGCCCGAGTTCGAGGGCCGCGAGAAGGAGATCTCCGCCGCGTACCGCTCGCTGACCAAGACCCTGGTCCGCGAGCGCGTCATCAAGGAGAAGAAGCGCATCGACGGCCGCGGTGTCACCGACATCCGCACCCTGGCCGCCGAGGTCGAGGCCATCCCGCGCGTGCACGGCTCGGCGCTGTTCGAGCGTGGCGAGACCCAGATCCTGGGCGTCACCACCCTGAACATGCTCCGCATGGAGCAGCAGCTGGACACCCTCTCCCCGGTGACCCGCAAGCGCTACATGCACAACTACAACTTCCCGCCGTACTCCACCGGTGAGACCGGCCGCGTGGGCTCGCCCAAGCGCCGCGAGATCGGCCACGGCGCCCTCGCCGAGCGCGCCCTGCTGCCGGTGCTGCCGACGCGCGAGGAGTTCCCCTACGCGATCCGCCAGGTGTCCGAGGCCCTCGGCTCCAACGGCTCGACGTCCATGGGCTCGGTCTGCGCCTCCACCATGTCGCTGCTGAACGCCGGTGTGCCCCTGAAGGCCCCGGTCGCCGGCATCGCCATGGGCCTGATCTCGCAGGAGATCGAGGGCGAGACGCACTACGTCACCCTCACCGACATCCTCGGTGCGGAGGACGCCTTCGGCGACATGGACTTCAAGGTCGCCGGCACCAAGGAGTTCGTCACCGCCCTCCAGCTCGACACCAAGCTGGACGGCATCCCCGCCTCCGTCCTGGCCGCCGCCCTCAAGCAGGCCCGTGACGCCCGCCTCCACATCCTCGACGTGATGATGGAAGCGATCGACACGCCGGACGAGATGTCCCCCAACGCGCCGCGGATCATCACCGTGAAGATCCCGGTCGACAAGATCGGCGAGGTCATCGGCCCCAAGGGCAAGATGATCAACCAGATCCAGGAGGACACCGGCGCCGAGATCACCATCGAGGACGACGGCACCATCTACATCGGCGCCGCCGACGGCCCCTCCGCCGAGGCCGCCCGCACCACGATCAACAGCATCGCCAACCCGACGATGCCCGAGGTCGGCGAGCGCTACCTGGGTACGGTCGTGAAGACCACCACCTTCGGCGCGTTCGTCTCCCTGCTCCCCGGCAAGGACGGTCTGCTGCACATCTCGCAGATCCGCAAGCTCGCCGGCGGCAAGCGCGTGGAGAACGTCGAGGACGTGCTCGGCGTGGGCCAGAAGGTCCAGGTCGAGATCGCCGAGATCGACTCCCGCGGCAAGCTCTCCCTCGTCCCCGTGATCGAGGGCGAGGACGACGGCGACGACAAGAAGGACGACGCGGACAAGTGACGTCCCGTGGCTTCAGGGCGACGGCCCGCACCTCCTCGGAGGAGCGGGCCGTCGCCCGTACCCAAACCCTGATCAAGGGGCAGAACGGCATCGGCACCGTCCGCAGGACCACCCTCCCCGGCGGCCTGCGCATCGTCACCGAGACCCTGCCCTCCGTGCGCTCGGCCACCTTCGGCATCTGGGCGCACGTCGGCTCCCGGGACGAGACCCCGGCGCTCGGCGGCGCGACGCACTACCTGGAGCACCTGCTCTTCAAGGGCACCTCCCGCAGGTCCGCCCTCGACATCTCCTCCGCGCTGGACGCGGTCGGCGGCGAGATGAACGCGTTCACCGCCAAGGAGTACACGTGCTACTACGCGCGCGTGCTCGACACCGACCTGCCGCTCGCCATCGATGTGGTCTGCGACATGCTCACCGGCTCGCTGATCCGCGAGGAGGACGTCGACGTCGAGCGCGGCGCGATCCTCGAGGAGATCGCGATGACCGAGGACGACCCGGGCGACTGCGTGCACGACCTGTTCGCGCACACCATGTTCGGCGACACCCCCCTCGGCCGCCCGGTCCTCGGCACCGTCGACACGGTCAACGCCCTCACCGCGGACCGCATCCGCCGCTTCTACAAGAAGCACTACGACCCCACCCACCTCGTGGTCGCCTGCGCCGGCAACATCGACCACCACAAGGTCGTACGCCAGGTCCGCGCCGCCTTCGAGAAGGCCGGTGCCTTCAAGAGCGCCGAGGCCGAGCCGATCGCGCCCCGCGACGGCCGCCGCAGGCTGCGCACCGCCGGCCGCGTCGACCTGCTGAACCGCCGCACGGAACAGGCCCACGTCGTCCTCGGCATGCCGGGCCTCGCCCGCACCGACGACCGCCGCTGGGCCCTCGGCGTGCTCAACACCGCCCTCGGCGGCGGCATGTCCTCCCGCCTGTTCCAGGAGGTCAGGGAGAAACGCGGCCTCGCCTACAGCGTCTACTCGTACACCTCCGGCTTCGCCGACTGCGGCCTGTTCGGCGTGTACGCCGGCTGCCGCCCGAGCCAGGTGCACGACGTGCTGAGGCTCTGCCGCGACGAGCTCGACCACGTCGCCGAGCACGGTCTGTCCGACGACGAGATCGGCCGCGCCATCGGCCAGCTCCAGGGCTCCACGGTCCTCGGGCTGGAGGACACGGGTGCGCTGATGAACCGCATCGGCAAGAGTGAGCTGTGCTGGGGCGAGCAGATCTCCGTCGACGACATGCTGGGCAAAATGGCCGCGGTGACCCCGGACGAGGTCCGCGAGGTCGCCCGCGACATCCTGGGACAGCGCCCGTCGCTGTCGGTCATCGGCCCGCTCAAGGACAAGCAGGCGGCCCTGCTGCACGAGACGGTCGCCTGAGCCCTTCGGTCACCCACCCGGGCCGACCGTCACCCCCGGTCGACGGTCGGCCCTCCGGTCGTAAGGAAGCAAGAGATGAGCAAGCTGCGCGTGGCGGTCCTCGGTGCCAAGGGCCGGATCGGGTCCGAGGCGGTACGGGCGGTCGAGGCCGCCGAGGACATGGAACTGGTCGCCGCCCTCGGCCGGGGCGACAAGCTGGAGACCCTCGCCGAGAACGGCGCCCAGGTGGCCGTCGAACTGACCACACCCGCCTCGGTCATGGGCAACCTCGACTTCTGCGTACGGCACGGCATCCACGCCGTCGTCGGCACCACCGGCTGGACCGACGAGCGCCTCGCCCAGCTCAAGGGCTGGCTCGCCCAGTCGCCGGAGACCGGCGTGCTCATCGCCCCGAACTTCTCCATCGGGGCCGTGCTGACCATGAAGTTCGCGCAGATCGCCGCGCCGTACTTCGAGTCGGTCGAGGTCGTCGAGCTGCACCACCCCAACAAGGCCGACGCCCCCTCCGGCACCGCCACGCGCACCGCCCAGCTCATCGCCGAGGCCCGCGCCAGGGCGGGCTCGGCCCCCGCACCCGACGCCACCGTCACCGCGCTGGACGGCGCGCGCGGCGCGAACGTCGACGGCGTGCCCGTCCACGCCGTCCGCCTGCGCGGCCTCCTCGCCCACCAGGAGGTCCTGCTGGGCGGCGAGGGCGAGACCCTGACCATCCGCCACGACTCCCTGCACCACAGCAGCTTCATGCCGGGCATCCTGCTCGGCGCACGCCGCGTGGTGACCACTCCGGGCCTGACCTTCGGCCTGGAGCACTTCCTCGACCTGAACTGAGCCACACCCCCATGCGCGCGAAGATCACCTACCTCGTCACGGCCGCCGTCCTGGTCTTCTACTTCGTCCTGGTCGGCAGCCGCGGCGTCATGCTCATCCAGTCGGGCACGCCCGTGACCGTCGCCTTCGGGATCGCGGTACTGATCCTGCCGGTGATCGGGCTGTGGTTCCTGTGGAAGAACACCCGGTTCGTCCGCGACGCCAACCGGCTCGCCGCCGAACTCGACGCCGAGGGCGGGCTGCCCGTCGACGAGCTGAAGCGCACGCCCAGCGGGCGCATCGACCGCGACTCGGCCGACGAGGTCTTCGCCCGCCGCAAGGCCGAGACGGAGGCGTCCCCGGACGACTGGCGCACCTGGTTCCGCCTGGCCGTCGCCTACCACGACGCCCGGGACACCCCCCGCGCCCGCAAGGCCATGCAACGAGCGATAGCCCTGCACGCGGGCAGGCAACCGGAGTCGGCCTGACCCACCGGCACGTCCCCGCGTGAGCCGGCCGCGCGCGGCCGGCTCAGCGGCGGTGCTCCTCCGCCCAGGCCTCCACCTTGTCCGCGGCGCGGTCGAAGGCGCTCGGGCGGCCCATGAAGTCGGCGTTGTGCGTGGTCAGGAGCGGGGGCACGTCCTCGGGCGCGCTGCCTTGGCGGGTCATCAGCAGGGCCTGCCCCTGCACCGTGCGCGGCAGCCCGAGCCAGCGCACCGGCTGCTGCACCGTCCGTACGTTCACCACCTGGTCCCACGGCGTCGTACGGCTGACCAGGAAGCCCACCTGGCGCAGCCCCCGGGCGCCGACCCACACGCCCATGCGCAGCATCCGCAACGCGGCCGCGATCACGACCAGCGCGATGCCGAGGCAGAACCCGGCGGAGGACACCGCGTCCGTCAGCGCGATCACGACCGCCGCGAACAGCAGGAACGAGGCGAGCAGCAGCAGAAGCGCGGCGATCCCCACCCGCCACGGGCCCGGCCGGTACGGGCGCCGCCAGCGCTCACGGTCGTCGTAGGGCAGCGCGACATCGTCCGCGGTGTCGAAGGCACGGTCGGCCGTCAGGAAGGGCAGGGGCACGGCTGGTCCTCACTCAATCCATGCGTGGGCTGTGCCCGGTGAGGCTATCCGGCTGTGTCCCCGCTCACCACCCGTGGGGGTCCAAGGGAGGCACCGGCCGGTCAGTGCCCGTGCGAGGCCTGCTGTGTCTGCTGCGGGGTGTGGCTGATCGACAGGGCGGGCATCCCCAGGATCACGGAACCCACCAGCGCCGCCACGATGGTCAGCCCCAGCAGCAGACGCCCGGCCAGCTGGCTCGCGGAGGCGCGCCGGCGGGGCGGGGGAGTGACATTGCTGCGGAACCGGTCGGCTTCGGCGACGAAGGAGAACGGGACGGTCTCGCGCCGACGGGACATCGGAGGCACGGCTCCTTTCCGGATGCTCAAGGTCTTGAGGGGGCTCGAACGAGCCGCTGTCACCAACACAGACGAGCGAGTGTCCCGAAAGGTGCCCGCTTTCGCCGAAATCACAGACCTTCACCGAAGATGTCGCCCCGGGCACCGAACGCCCCGATGTCACAGGCGGCCCGTAGAGTGGGCGCCGCCCGACAGCCGTGATGGAAGGAACCCTCCAAGCCGTGACCGAGAGCACCGACACCCCCGCCGACGACCTGAAGCCCAGCTTCCGCAGCGACGTCACCGTCGAGCTGGTCAAGCACACCGCGTCGGACGCCGACGTGCTCTTCGCGGCCCGCGTCTCGACCGTCGGCGAGCAGTCCCTGGAGGAGCTCGACAAGGATCCGGAGCGCTCCAAGGGCCTGATCAACTACCTGATGCGGGACCGGCACGGCAGCCCCTTCGAGCACAACTCGATGACCTTCTTCGTCAGCGCCCCGATCTTCGTCTTCCGCGAGTTCATGCGGCACCGGGTCGGCTGGTCGTACAACGAGGAGTCCGGCCGCTACCGCGAGCTCCAGCCGGTCTTCTACGTCCCCGACGCGTCCCGCAAGCTCGTCCAGGAGGGCCGCCCCGGCAAGTACCGGTTCGTGGAGGGCACCCAGGCCCAGCAGGAGCTGGTCGGCCGCGTCATGGAGGACACCTACCGCGAGTCCTACCAGGCGTACCAGGAGATGCTGGCCGCCGGCGTCGCCCGCGAGGTCGCCCGAGCGGTCCTGCCGGTGGGCCTGTTCTCCTCGATGTACGCCACCTGCAACGCCCGCTCGCTGATGCACTTCCTCGGCCTGCGCACCCAGCACGAGCTGGCGAAGGTGCCGTCCTTCCCGCAGCGGGAGATCGAGATGGTCGGCGAGCGCATGGAGGCGGAGTGGGCCAGGCTCATGCCCCTCACGTACGCCGCCTTCAACGCCAACGGCCGGGTAGCCCCGTAGCGGCGCACCCCGCCCTCCGCGGTCCGCGTCCGGCCAGGTACAGATGTACCCATCAGCCTCGCGAGGTGTCCGTATTGCGGCATTTCGAGAAGTTCATCTAGCCTGATCAAACGGACCCGGCACTGCTTGAACCCCCGAGCAGGCAGTGCCGGGCTCCACCTTTGGCACGACCTGTCGCCCGCCCTAAGGCAGACCCCGCCCTGAGCAACGAGTAGCGTGTTACCCATGGCTCCGACCTCGACTCCGCAGACCCCCTTCGGGCGGGTCCTCACCGCCATGGTCACGCCCTTCACGGCGGACGGCGCACTCGACCTCGACGGCGCGCAGCGGCTCGCCGCCCACCTGGTGGACGCAGGCAACGACGGCCTGGTGATCAACGGCACCACCGGCGAGTCCCCCACCACCAGCGACGCGGAGAAAACGGAGCTCGTCCGGGCGGTCCTGGAAGCGGTCGGCGACCGCGCCCACATCGTCGCCGGAGTCGGCACCAACGACACCCACCACAGCATCGAGCTCGCCCGCGCCGCCGAGCAGGCCGGCGCGCACGGCCTGCTGACCGTCACGCCGTACTACAACAAGCCCCCGCAGGAGGGCCTGTACCGGCACTTCACGGCCATCGCCGACGCCACCGGCCTGCCGGTCATGCTCTACGACATCCCCGGCCGCAGCGGCGTGCCCATCAACACCGAGACGCTCGTCCGTCTCGCCGAGCACCCGCGGATCGTCGCCAACAAGGACGCCAAGGGCGACCTCGGCCGTGCGAGCTGGGCCATCGCCCGCTCGGGCCTCGCCTGGTACTCCGGCGACGACATGCTCAACCTGCCCCTGCTGTCCGTGGGCGCGGTCGGCTTCGTCTCGGTCGTCGGCCACCTCGTCACCCCGGACCTGCGCGCCCTCGTCGAGGCCTACGCCTCCGGCGACGTGCAGAAGGCCACCGAGATCCACCAGAAGCTGCTCCCGGTCTACACCGGCATGTTCCGCACCCAGGGCGTCATGACCACCAAGGCCGCCCTGACCGCGCTCGGCCTGCCCGGCGGACCGCTCCGGCCCCCCATGATCGAGCTCACGCCCGAGGAGACCGCGCAGCTCAAGATCGATCTTGCCGCCGGCGGGGTACAACTCTGAGAACAAGACTTCGCGAGATCTCTCGCACCGCCCCCTCCCCGGCCCCACGACGGGACCGCGGAAACCGGGCGACACAACTGAATAAGCAGGCCACCGGTGCCTGCGCCCCACAACGACAACTGCTTCTGCACGAACGTCACGCGCGCCACGTGCCCACCGGTACGTGGCGTGCGTGGTGAGGAGAGTCTTTTGAGTCATCCGCATCCTGAACTCAGTGCCCCCCCGCCCCTCGCCGAAGGCGGCCTGCGGGTCACCCCGCTCGGCGGCCTAGGCGAGATCGGCCGCAACATGACGGTCTTCGAGTACGGCGGCCGTCTGCTGATCGTCGACTGCGGAGTGCTCTTCCCCGAGGAGGAGCAGCCCGGAATCGACCTGATCCTGCCGGACTTCTCGTCCATCCGGGACCGCCTCGACGACATCGAGGGCATCGTCCTCACGCACGGCCACGAGGACCACATCGGCGGTGTCCCCTTCCTGCTGCGCGAGAAGCCGGACATCCCCCTGATCGGCTCCAAGCTCACCCTCGCGCTCATCGAGGCCAAGCTCCAGGAGCACCGCATCCGGCCCTACACCCTCGAGGTCGCCGAGGGGAACCGGGAGCGCATCGGCCCCTTCGACTGCGAGTTCGTCGCCGTCAACCACTCCATCCCGGACGCCCTGGCCGTCGCCATCCGCACCCCGGCCGGCATGGCCGTGCACACCGGCGACTTCAAGATGGACCAGCTGCCGCTGGACAACCGGCTGACCGACCTGCACGCGTTCGCACGGCTGAGCGAGGAGGGCATCGACCTCCTCCTCTCCGACTCCACCAACGCCGAGGTCCCCGGCTTCACCCCGCACGAGCGCGACATCTCCAACGTGCTCCGCCAGGTCTTCGCCGGCGCCCGCAAGCGGATCATCGTCGCGAGCTTCGCCAGCCACGTCCACCGCATCCAGCAGATCCTGGACGCCGCCCACGAGTACGGCCGCCGGGTCGCCTTCGTCGGCCGCTCCATGGTCCGCAACATGGGCATCGCCCGGGACCTGGGCTACCTGAAGGTCCCGCCGGGCCTGGTGGTGGACGTCAAGACGCTCGACGACCTGCCCGACCACGAGATCGTCCTCGTCTGCACGGGCTCCCAGGGCGAGCCGATGGCGGCCCTGTCCCGGATGGCCAACAGGGACCACCAGATCCGCATCGTCGAGGGCGACACGGTGATCCTCGCCTCGTCGCTGATCCCCGGCAACGAGAACGCGGTCTACCGCGTCATCAACGGCCTGACCCGCTGGGGCGCCAACGTCGTCCACAAGGGCAACGCCAAGGTGCACGTCTCGGGCCACGCCTCGGCCGGCGAGCTGCTGTACTTCTACAACATCTGCCGCCCGAAGAACCTCATGCCCGTCCACGGCGAATGGCGCCACCTGCGCGCCAACGCCGAGCTCGGCGCCATGACCGGTGTGCCGCACGACCACATCGTCATCGCCGAGGACGGGGTCACCGTCGACCTCGTCGAGGGCAAGGCCAAGATCTCCGGCAAGGTCCAGGCCGGTTACGTCTACGTCGACGGCCTCTCCGTCGGTGATGTCGGCGAGCCCGCACTGAAGGACCGCAAGATCCTCGGCGACGAGGGCATCATCTCGGTCTTCGTGGTGGTCGACTCCACCACCGGCAAGATCACCGGCGGGCCGCACATCCAGGCCCGCGGCTCGGGCATCGACGACTCGGCCTTCGCCGAGGTGGTCCCGAAGATCGCCGAGACCCTCGAGCGGTCTGCCCAGGAGGGCATCGCCGACGCCCACCAGCTGCAGCAACTCATCCGCCGCACGCTGGGCAAGTGGGTCTCGGACAGCTACCGGCGCCGGCCGATGATCCTCCCTGTGGTCGTGGAGGTCTGACGGGTCCGGACGCTCGAACTGACGGCGGGGCGCCTCGATTTGCATCGGGGCGCCCCGCTCCAGTACGTTTACGGCTCCGCCCGGACGGGAACCTGGAGCCTTCATGCGCTCCGCGGGACACCCCCGGAGGGGTGGGAAATCCGGCTCAGAATCTCTGATAAAGTCGGATCCGCCGGAAAGGGAACCGCGAGAGCGGAAACCTGGAAAGCGCCGAGGAAATCGGATCGGAAAAAGATCTGGTAGAGTCGGAAACACCGAAGGGAAGCGCCCGGAGGAAAGCCCGAGAGGGTGAGTACGAAAGAAGCGTCCGTTCCTTGAGAACTCAACAGCGTGCCAAAAGTCAACGCCAGATATGTTGATACCCCGTCTCCGGCCGATACGGCTGGGACGAGGTTCCTTTGAAAAAACACAGCGAGGACGCTGTGAACCACTGGACTATTCCTCCGGT
>NZ_BMVF01000029.1 GCF_014650575.1 Streptomyces naganishii JCM 4654 | reverse complement strand
TCAGTTGCTCGCGTCCACTGTGTTGGTTCTGAAACCACGAACAACCGTCGCAGCCACAGGTTGTGGCTCCGGTTGACAGTTTCATAGTGTTTCGGTGGTCATAGCGTGAGGGAAACGCCCGGTTACATTCCGAACCCGGAAGCTAAGCCTTACAGCGCCGATGGTACTGCAGGGGGGACCCTGTGGGAGAGTAGGACACCGCCGAACAAATATTGAAGAAAACCCCCGTGCAAACGGGGGTTTTCTGCGTTTAGGGTCGGGTCATGAGCAACGACCTCGGCCACTACGTGGTCCGTTCCATAAACGCCGACGAGTGGCCCGCGGCCAAGGCCCTCCGGCTCGTCGCGCTGCGGGACCCCATCGCCCACCTCGCCTTCCTGGAGACGTACGAGCAGGCCGCCGCCAGGCCGGATTCCTTCTGGCAGGAGCGGGCGGCAGGCGCTGCCAAGGGCGCTACCGGGGCTCAGCAGATCGTCGCCGAGGCGCCGGACGGAACCTGGGTCGGGTCGCTGACCGTGCTCATCGAGGAGGCCGGCTCCACGGACTGGGCCGGGTTCCCGGTCGAGCGGCGGCAGGGCCATGTCGTCGGTGTGTTCGTCCGGGCCGACCACCGTGGGATCGGGCTGACGGAGGTGCTGTTCGACGCGGGCCTGGAGTGGGCCTGGGACATGGGCGTCGAGCGCGTCCGGCTCATCGTGCATGAGGACAACGAGAGGGCCCGCAACTTCTACCGCAAGGCCGGCTTCGTGCCGAGCGGGGTCACGGTGCCGTTGACGAGCGGCGAAGACGGCGAGGAGGGCTCCGCCGAGTCCGAGCTGGAGTACGTGCTCGAGCGTCCCTGAGAAGAGGTCCCGGGGGAGCGGGGTCACACCGGCAGCTGGTCGTGAGGCCAGCGGGTGCGGCCCTGTTCGCGGGAGCGCAGCAGGGCGAGGGTCAGCAGCCCCCGGGCGGCTCCGTCGGCCAGCAGTCCCGGGAGCCGGGGCAGCGGCGCCACGGCGGCGACGTCGTCCAGGACGAGCGTGAGTGGTGGGTCGAGCCGACCGGAGGATGACCGTTCGGCCATGCGCCGGCCGCGCTCGACCACGCTTGAGGCGAGCCCGGTCAGGAGGGGCATCGCGCCCGGGTGGGTTCGGGGATCCTCGATGGATTCCCCCACCACATAAAGCGTGCCCCCTTCGTTGACGAAGGAATCCAAGGCGAGCGCATCAGTTCGGTTGGGAGTGCAGGCCTCGCGGATGTTGACCGTGAACAGTGAGGCCAGCGCGCGGCTGGTCAGTTCCTGGGCGATGTCGCGCCGTTCGGGATGCGAGGTGAGCGCGGCCTCGAGCTCGCCTGCCGAGCCGGCCGCGGCCTTGGGGCTGGTGCGCAGCGTGCGTACGGCGTCCTGCACCTGGACTCCCTGGGCCCAGCGGTGCACGTGCCGGATCGTGCGGCCGTCGATGGCGGCGGCGTGGAGGTAGCTCCGCAGCAGGAGCTCCGCGGTGTCGCCCACCGCCTGGTCGATCTTCGCGGTGGGGCGTACGGGGGCGAGGAGGGCCGCCGAGCGCTCCGTCGCCGTCTGCTTGTCCTCGCAGCCGGTCGTCGGGGACCAGTGGAGGCGGGCCGGCGTGTCGCACAGGTGGGCGGGATCGTAGAGGAGGACCGGTCCGAGCTTGGCGCGGGAGTCCTTCGTGTCCTGCCACAGGGCCGGGTTCGAGGTGACGACCAGGGCCGGGCCGGCCGCGTCCCGGATCGCCTGCGCGGCGACCGCCTGGCGGTCCTCCCTCGGGGCGACCAGGAGGGTGGGCGTACGGCCGCCGCCCGGGAAGGGCTCGTCCGCGGCGGCGAGGGGCCGCGCCAGCGGCTGTGAGGGCTCCGGGTGCGTCCGGGGCGCGGGTACCTCGGGTACGCCCTCCTGCGTGACCGGAACCTCCTGCGTGACCGGTACCTCCTGCGTGACCGGAACCTCGTGCGGGACCGCCCCGGGTCTCTCCCGCGGCAGCGGGGCCGTCCCCCGGTCCCGCGCCGGGGATTCCGCCGACTCCCCCGGCCGCTCCCGTACCGCCTGTGCCTCCCGCGCCGCCAGGCGCTCGCCGCGGTGTCTGAGGCGTACCGCTCTCCACCGGGCCACCGTGCCCATCACGAACACGGTCAGCACGAACAGCACCATCAGCTGCCCTGTGAACAGTCCCCAGAACAGCCCGTACCCCGACAGCTGTGCCGGCGGGGTGTCCGGCCAGGCGCCCGCCATGTCGTGCGGCTGCCCGATCAGGTGGCGCATCGCGGTCGGCGTGCGGACGAAGGTGACCCCGGACGGCCAGCCGCCGTGGGAGAACAGGCCGGCCAGGCCGGTGGCCGTCCACACCAGCAGGGTCATGCCGAGGAGGAAGGCGAGGATGCCCACCAGCAGGCCGTCGGGGATGCCGCCCCGGCGCTGGCCGCCCTGCCCGCCCTGTCCCTGGTCGCGGTCGTCCGGTCTCACGCCTCTTCCGTCCCCTCCCTGCGCCGTCCTTACGCCACCGTCGATTCCGAGTCGCCCACGTGCTGCTCCACGAAGGCCGCCGCCCGCTCCTCGGCCTCCAGCTCGGCGGCGCGCAGGGCTTCGTCGGCGGCGAAGTCGTTGGAGGACTCGGTCATGGCGCGGTCGGTGAAGACCAGGGGGCGCTCGGTCTCGGTGACCAGGTGTTTGACGACCTGGACGTTGCCGTTGACGTCCCAGACGGCGATGCCCGGGGTGAGCGTCGGGATGATCTCGACGGCCCACCGGGGCAGGCCGAGGACGCGGCCGGTGGCCCTCGCCTCGTCGGCCTTCTGGGCGTAGATGGTCCTGGTGGACGCCATCTTCAGGATCGCCGCCGCCTCCTTGGCGGCCGCTCCGTCCACCACGTCGGACAGGTGGTGGACGACGGCCACGAAGGACAGGCCGAGCCGGCGGCCGAACTTCAGCAGCCGCTGGAACAGCTGGGCCACGAAGGGGCTGTTGATGATGTGCCAGGCCTCCTCGACCAGGAAGATGCGCTTCTTGCGGTCGGGGCGGATCCAGGTGTGCTCGAGCCAGACTCCGACGATCGCCATCAGGATCGGCATGGCGATGGAGTTGCGGTCGATGTGGGAGAGGTCGAAGACGATGAGGGGGGCGTCCAGGTCGATGCCGACCGTGGTGGGGCCGTCGAACATGCCGCGCAGGTCGCCGTCGACGAGGCGGTCGAGGACGAGTGCCACGTCCAGGCCCCAGGCCCGTACGTCGTCTATGGCGACGTTCATCGCCTCGGCGGACTCCGGTTCGGGGTGGCGCAGTTGCTCGACGATGTCGGAGAGGACCGGCTGGCGTTCGACGATCGTCTCGTTGACGTAGGCGTGCGCGACCTTGAGGGCGAAGCCGGAGCGCTCGTCGAGGCCGTGGCCCATGGCGACCTCGATGATGGTGCGCAACAGGGCGAGCTGCCCGGTCGTGGTGATCGACGGGTCGAGCGGGTTGAGGCGGATGCCGTGGTTGAGGGCCGCTGTCGGGTCGAGCCGGATGGGGGTTATCCCCAGCTCCTCGGCGATGAGGTTCCACTCGCCGACCCCGTCCTCGCCCTGGGCGTCGAGGACGACGACCTGGCGGTCGCGGAAGCGCAGCTGGCGCAGGACGTAGGTCTTCTCCAGGGCCGACTTGCCGTTGCCGGACTCGCCGAGGACGAGCCAGTGGGGGGCGGGGAGCTGCTGGCCGTAGAGCTGGAAGGGGTCGTAGATGTAGCCCTTGCCGGAGTAGACCTCGCGGCCGATGATGACGCCGGAGTCGCCGAGGCCGGGCGCGGCGGTGGGCAGGTAGACCGCCTGGGCCTGGCCGGTGGAGGTGCGCACCGGCAGACGGGTCGTCTCGACCTTCCCGAAGAGGAAGGACGTGAAGGCGTCCGTGAGTGCGGTCAGCGGGTCCCGCATCAGAGCATCAGCCCCTACCGTCGGATTCCGGTGGCGAACGGGAGCGTGTTCACGAAGGCGCGGTGGTGCTCGCGGTCGCACCACTCCAGTTTCAGGTACGACTTCCCGGCCGAGGCCCTTATCGTCCGCTTGTCGCGGGCGAGGGCTTCGGGGGTGCGGGAGGAGACGGTGATGTAGCCGACGAGGTTGACGCCGGCGGCGCCGCTGGCGAGGTCCTCGCCGCGCTGGTCGAGGCGGGTGTGGGCGGCCACGTCGCGGGGGTCGACGGTGCGGTTCATCTTGGCGGCGCGGCTGGCCTCGGCGACGTCGTTGGTCTTCTCGGTGAGCATGCGTTCGATGGCGATCTCGGTGGGTTCGAGGTCCATCGTGACGGCGACGGTGCGGATGACGTCGGGGGTGTGGACGAGGAGCGGGGCGAGGAAGTTCACGCCGACCGGGGTCATGGGCCACTCCTTGACCCAGGCGGTGGCGTGGCACCAGGGCTCGCGGGTGGCGGACTCGCGGGTCTTTGCCTGGAGGTAGGTGGGCTCCATGGCGTCGAGTTCGGCGGGCCAGGCGTTGCGCTTGGTCATGGCCTGGATGTGGTCGATGGGGTGGTCCGGGTCGTACATGGAGTGGATCAGCGAGGACAGCCTGCCCTGGCCGAGCGGCTGCCGTACGCGGATGTCGGCCTCCTGGAGGCGGGAGCAGATGTCGGTCAGCTCGCGGGCCATGACGACGGCGAGGCCCGCGTCCCGGTCGAGTCTGCGGCCGTCGCGGGAGCGGGCGGCGCGTGCCATGGCCTGGGCCTCGGCGGCGAGTTCGCGGGTGTAGTGCATGCAGGCGACGAGGTAGGCGCGGTGCTGCTCACTGCTGGTGGACACCATGGACTGGAGTTGGTCGTAGGACCGCTGGAGCCAGGCCGGTGCGCGTTCGTCGCCGCGCTGGGTGACGTCCTTGGCGTGGGCGTCGGGGTCGGCGGGGAGGGTGCGGGCGAGCATCTGGATGCGGGTGACGAAGCCGTCGCCGTTGGCCACGTGCTTGAGGAGGGTGCCGAACCGGTCGACGAGGGCCTCCTGGTCCTCGGAGTCGCGCAGGCCGACGCCGGGGCCCTCGATCTCGATGGCGGCGGTGACGGTCTTGCGGTCGGCGTGCAGGAGTACGGCGATCTCGTCGGGGCCGAAGGGCGCGGCGAGCCAGGTGATGCGGCCGATGCCGGGCGGGGGGCCGACCTCGATCTCGCGGCCGTCGATGCGGGTGCCGGCCTCCATGACGGAGGAGCGGTAGAGGGCGCCGCGTTTGACGGTGCGCTTGTAGGAGCGGTTGATCTCGAACCACTTGTAGAAGGTGCGGCGCCGGTAGGGGACGTAGACGGCGGCGAGGGCGAGCAGGGGGAAGCCGGTCAGCAGCACGATGCGCAGGGAGAGCACGGGGACGAGGAGCCCGCACATCATGCCGAGGAAGGCCCCGGCGATGATCAGGACGATCTCGCCGGTCTCGCGGTTTCGGCCGACGATCGCGTTCGGCCGGGCGCGGCCGATGAGATACGTACGGCGGGGCGCGACCGTGTGGGACAGGTGGGACTCGGTCGTCAACGCCCTTCACCTCCCGTGCGGTTGGTACTGCTGTTGCGGGTGCTGCTGGCGTGGGGGGTGTTCACCGGGCTGGGTGCGCGGGGAGCGGGTGCGGCGGTGGGGACGGCTCCGCCGCCGCCGTCCGGGACGCGTGCGCTGTGCGCGGCGACGCCTCCGGAGGCGGGGTTGGCCGGGCGTGGGGCGGAGTTCTGGCCGCCGCCCGCCGAGCCGTTGCTGTCGGCGCGGGTGCTGTGGGTCTTGATGCCCTGGGCGACGAGGGTGGCGGGGGAGCTGATGACGGCGGCGGCCTTGCCCTCGGCGCCCTGCATGATGCGGTTGTTGCGGCCGGCGGCGATCTCGTCGCCGAAGCCGGGGACGAAGCGGTAGATCATCGCGCTGGCGAAGATGGCGAGCAGGATGATGGCGAGGCCGGAGACGACGGCGGAGAAGGCGCCGGGGCCGTTGCCGTTGGAGGACAGGGCGCCGGCGAGTCCGAGGACGATCACGATGACGGGTTTGACCAGGATCACCGCGATCATGACGCCGGCCCAGCGGCGGACGTGGCCCCACAGGTTCTTGTCGACGAGGCCGGCGTAGACGACGGTGCCGAGGAGCGCGCCTACGTAGAGCAGGGCGGCGCGGATGACCAGTTCGAGCCAGAGGACACCGGCGGCGAGGATGGAGACCAGGGAGACGACGATCAGCATGATCGGGCCGCCGCCGATGTTGTCGCCCTTGCCGAGGGCGGCGGAGAAGGTGCCGAAGAAGGTGTCCGCCTGGTCGCCGCCGGCCTTGGCGAGGACGTCGGAGACGCCGTCGGTGGCCGAGACGACGGTGTAGAGGATCAGGGGGGTGAAGGCGGAGGCGAGGACGGTCAGCCAGAGGAAGCCGATCGCCTCCGCGATGGCAGTGGTCAGGGGTACGCCGCGGACGGCGCGCTTGGCGACGGCCAGCAGCCACAGCAGCAGGGTGAGGATCGTGGAGGCGGCGAAGACGACGGCGTACTGCTGGAGGAACTTCGGGTTGGTGAAGTCGACGTTGGCCGTCTCCTTCACCGCCTTGCTGAGCTTGTCGATGGTCCAGGAGGCGGCGTCGGCACAGCCTTTGGCGAGGGAGGAGAGGGGGTCGAGGGTGGAGGAGGGGTCGGAGGTCAGCCCGTTGGAGTGGGAGGAGCCGTTGCCCTTCTCGCAGTAGTCCTTGGCGGGGCCGCGGATCAGGTCGCAGGGATCCTTGCTCGCGGACGGCGAGGGTGTGGGCGCGGCTACGGCATGGGTGGCGAGCAGCACGGCGCCGGTCTGCACTGCGGTGACGGCGGCCGCCACCTTGAGGACGAGGTGGTTAGCGCGCATACGTGAAGCCTCCGTACTCCTCGACGGCCTTCGTCATGTCGTCGGCGGTGGAGGCCTTCTGGTCGCGCCCGACCGGGACAGGGCCATCCTTCTGCTGGAAGTCGGTGATCTTCCAGTCGTTGTCGGTCCAGGTCAGCTGGTAGGTGGTGGTGTACCAGCTTTCGGACACGGGGTTGGTGGACGTCTGTCCGGACAGGCCGAACAGGGACGTGTACCAGACCTCGACGGTCGCGTTGTTCCCGCTCAACGATGTGATCTTGGTGCCCACCGGGATGATCCGGGAGACGAACAGCTGGCCGGGCGGAGCGCTGCCGTCCTTGTTCAAGCCGATGCTGCTGAGGAACTTCTCGCTCGAGTAGGCGTCGTCCAGGCCCGCCTGACGGGCGGTCGCCACGTCGGGGGCGTAGACGGTGTTCACGATCTGGTGCCGCAGCGCGGTGTTGAACATGTCGGCGGAGCCGAGCGCCACCGAGTAGTTGGCCGCCGCGCTCTGGGCGCCCTGTTCGTCGTGAGTGAACCCGGAGGGAATTCCGTCTCTCTGTGTTCGCACGGGCTGCTTGCCCGTTGCCGCTGTTGCCGCTGCCTTCGGTTTGTCGCCGTCGCCCTTGGCGGCGGACGAACCGCCGCCCGAGCGGTTCGCGAAGGCGATCGCGGCGATGAGGAGGACGACGACGCCGACGACCGTGATCAGGCCGCGTGAGGAGGAGCGGCCGCCGCGGCGGGCGCCGCCGTAGGGGTCGCCGGCCCGCTCGGGGAGCCGGGTGCGGGTCTGCCCGCCACCGTACGGTTCCTCGTCGGCGCGCGCGGACTCGCCGTAGCCGTGCTCGTCTCCGAGACTCATGTCCCGAACGCCCCCTCGACCTCGACCTCGTACCGGAACGCGTTGGTGTACGACGGTAGCCGTGTTGGTTCCCGCGCGGGCGCGGTGTGGTGACTCGACATCAGGGAAACGCAACCTCGGCCGGTGGGCACGGTGGGTGGGTGGGGGCAGCGGGGGCACCGGGCGCGTCCGGAGGGTCCGCCGGGCGGCGCGCCGGGGGCAGCGTGCGCGGCATGCGCGGGTGTGCGCCGGGTGCTCGGTGCCCGGTCTACACGGCCATGCCGTACACGATGGTGAAGAGTGTGCCGAGGGATCCGATGATGAACACCCCGGTCAGGCCCGCGACGATCAGGCCCTTGCCCTGTTCGGCGCTGAAGGTGTCGCGCAGGGCCGTGGCTCCGATGCGCTGTTTGGCGGCGCCCCAGACGGCGATTCCGAGGCAGAGCAGGATGGCGACCGCCATCACCACCTCGATCATCACCTTCGCCTCGTTGCCCAGGCTGCCGAAGGGGCCCCAGTTCGGAGCGATCCCGCCGATGATGGTGTTGATGTCTCCCTTGTCGGCCGCAAAGAGCATGTAAGTCACCGCCCCTGTTGGGTAGTTCCGCGTCCCCTGTCCTCGGCGCAGAGGTCAGGACTCATTGTCGCCGACGATGGCGCCCTCGGATGTCGACTTGGCGTCATTGCCGACGGTTTCCTGCGTAATTCTGCGTATGGTAACTGTGTGTATCACGGCAGGTCACGCCCGGCAATGAAGTGGACCCGGAACCTGGCGTGTGGTCCCGTCGTTGACACTTTTCACGTCCTGGGCTGGCTTTTGACGGCCAGTCGGGTGAGTGGTGTTCCGATGGTCTCACGCTTTCGCACGCCGAACGGGCCGCGGCATGCATGCCGCGGCCCGTTCCCTCGCTGCCGTCCCCGCGCCCCACGTCCAGCGGTGGCGGCAGGCTCTCGCACGACCGACGATTGCTTGTTGAGTACGCGACAACAAGGCGGGCCGTCGTTTTCTGACCCCGGCGTTACCGAAGGCGGACGGGCGCTTACCCGTCGATGGCGGGGGGATGGGCCGCCGATGGCCATGGCTTGACCCGGTGCGACAGCGGGTATCGGTGCAGATGGCCCGCGGCTTCGACCGCGGCGTCGCGGACCGACAAGGAGGGGCGAGGTGGGACAAGCCGTGCGGTGAACGAGGGTTTCACAGGAAAATCTCAGTGAAGTCGTTATCCGATTCTCACCTTCGTGAGACAAAGTAGGGCCTGATGAACCGCACCTCAGGTACCAGCAGCCACGCAGGTCACGGCCGTCCCCGGGCAGGCACCCGACATTACGCGCTGTTCTCTGCGCTGGTGCTGCTGGCCGCCACCTCCGCCTCCGTCGCGGCCGCCGACGACGGCCCCGGCCCGCTCGGGGTGACCTCGGTGGCGGTGAGGACCACACAGAGCGCGCGAGTGGGGGTGCTGGTCGGCTCGGACAAGACGGGCGACCTCACCGACAACCACTTCTGCACCGCCTCGGTCGTGCACGGCCAGAACCACAACCTCATCGTCACCGCCGCCCACTGCCTGAGCGGCGACACCGATCTGGTGTTCGCGCCGGGCTACCGGGACGGCAAGGCGCCGTACGGGCTGTGGAGGGTCAAAAGACGCTTCATGCCGGACAGCTGGTCCAAGGACCAGGACGAGGACAGCGACCTCGCCTTCGGTGTGATCGAGCCGCAGGGCGGCAAGGGCATCGAGGACGCCGTGGGCGCCAACCGCTTCGTGACGGGCACCTCCACCGGCGCGACCGCCGTGACGGTCACCGGCTACCCCGACTCCCGCGACGAGCCCATCACCTGCACGAACAAGCCGCAGGCGCACAGCGGGACCCAGCAGCGCATCGACTGCCCCGAGTTCACCGCCGGCACCAGCGGCAGCCCGTGGATCAACGGGGACGGACAGGTCGTCGGCGTGCTCGGCGGCCACGATCAGGGCGGTCTGACGCCCGACACCTCCTACAGCGTCGTCCTCGGCACCGCGGCGGCCGAGCTCTACAAGGACGCGGCCGCCGACCCGTGACCGGCCCCGCCGCCTCGTGCGGGCGCCCCGTGTGACCGCCGTGCCGCCGTGCGCCCGTGTGTGATCATTCCCCGGCGCGGGGTCCGCCCCTAAACTGTGCTGGGCGTGACTCCCGGACGGCGAGGGGCGGTTGACGGTGCGTAAGGCATGGGTCGTGGCGATCGCCGCCCTCGGTGGCGGGTTCACCTTCGTGCTGCTGCTCGTCGTCGGCGTCTACGTCGTCGCCGGCAATCTCGCGGGCGGGGTGGGCGGCGGGAGCGTGGGGCTCGCCAAGGGCGCCGTGCCGGCCGCGTACAAGGCACTCGTGCAGAAGTGGGGCAATCTCTGCCCCGCCCTCAACCCCGCCTTGCTGGCCGCGCAGTTGTACCAGGAGAGCGGCTTCAACCCCAACGCCGTCAGCCCGGCGAAGGCCCAGGGGATAGCGCAGTTCATCCCCGGCACCTGGGCCACGCACGGCGTCGACGGCAACGGCGACGGACGGCGCGACGTCTGGGACCCCAATGACGCGATTCCGTCGGCCGCGTCCTACGACTGCGAACTCGCCAAGTACGTGCGGAGCGTGCCGGGCGACGCCACGCACAACATGCTCGCCGCGTACAACGCGGGCGCGGACGCGGTCATCAAGTACGGCGGCGTCCCGCCCTACGGGGAGACCCAGAACTACGTCAAGACGATCACCACCCTGGAGAAGAGCTTCGCCGCGCCCGTCACCCGGGTGGACCCCTCCAAGCAGGCCGCCACCGCCATCACCTACGCCCAGGGCAAGCTCGGCACGCCCTATCTGTGGGGCGGCGAGGGCACCCCTGAGCAGGGCGGACGCTTCGACTGCTCGGGGCTGACCCAGGCCGCGTACGCCAGCGCGGGGATCACGCTGCCGCGGGTCGCCAACGACCAGTACAACGCGGGCCCGCACCCCAAGCGGGCCGAACTGCTCCCGGGTGACCTGGTGTTCTTCTCCGACGACCTCACCAACTCCCGGGCCATCCGGCACGTGGGCATCTACGTCGGCGGCGGCTACATGATCGACGCCCCGCGCACCGGGGCCGTCATCCGCTTCGACCCCATCGACACCCCCGACTACTTCGGCGCCACGCGGGTCACCGAGGATGGCGCGAAAGCGCTCCCCACCACCGTGTGAAACCGAGCGTGAACCCACCCCCTGAGCTGCGGCGATGAGTCTCTCTTCGATAACGTCTGCGTGATCATTCGGTGGAGTGTGGAACGTATGCATCAAGGCCGTGCGTTCCTGTTGACGTAGCCAAGCGGACGCAGGCGGACGGACCTCGTACGGGTGGGCGCGGCGTGTGACGCACACGCGTCGCGGCGGAAGCGGATCTACGACCACGGGGGTGGCAGGAGCGGCGCACGCAGGGTGCGCCCGGCGCGACACGACGAAGGGGCCGCAGCACGATGGCTGGACTCGCCGAATCCGGTTCGAACCCCGACGTCGACCTGCTCTACGACATCAACGGCCTGGCCAAGGACGCGCCGCACTGGTTCGACCGGGCCATGGAGTACGTCGGTGAGTACGGGCTGCTGCTCGCCATGGTGCTGCTGGTGGTGTGGTGCTGGTGGTCGGTGCGCCGGCGGGGCGGGGAGCACGCCGCGTCCTCGGTGGCCGCGCTGGTGTGGGCGCCGCTCGCGGCCGGGCTCGCGGTGCTCGTCAACGTGCCGATACGGGGCTTCGTGCGGCGGCCGCGGCCCTTCCTGGACCATCAGGGGCTCGACGTCCTGGTCTCCGGCAAGACCGACTTCTCCTTCGTCAGCGACCACGCCACGATCACCATGGCGATGGGCGTGGCGCTGTTCGTCGCCAACCGGCGGTTCGGGCTGGTGGGTATCGGCCTGGCGCTGCTCGAGGGCTTCTGCCGGGTCTACATGGGCGTGCACTACCCGACGGACGTGGTCGGCGGATTCGCCCTGGGCACGGCGGTGGCCCTCCTGCTGTCCCCGCTCGCCATGCTGCTGCTGACCCCGCTGCTGCGGGCCGTCGACGGCACCGCGTGGGGCAGCCGGCTGATCCGGGCCCGGCGCGCTCCCGGACGTGAGGAGACGGTGGTCTCCGGTGCCCGGACGGGCGGGCGGGCACGGTCCGAGGAGCGCGATCTGGCCGCCTGAGCCGCCCCCGGCCGTCGCCGGACGGGCCTACAGCCCCTGCGGGTACGTGAAGAAGCCCTGCGGGTCGTACTGGCGCTTGAGGCCGGCCAGGCGTGGGGCCGCGGCGCCGTAGTAGGCCGTGCGCCAGTTCTTCAGGGTGGGGTCGGTGTAGTTCTGGTAGGCCGCGCCGGAGGCGTGCGGGCGCATGGCGGTGTGCGCGGCGGTCAGCCAGGACTGGGCGGCCGAGCCGGTGGTGCCCGGTGACCAGGACGCTATGTACTGGGCGAGCATCCGCGAGCGGCGGTGCACGAACGCCGTCGCCGTGGGCGCGACCCGGTTGACCGCCCCGCCGAGCGCGGTGAACGCGACGCTGCCCGCGCCCCCGCGCACCGCCCGCATCTGGTTCAGCAGGGTCTGGATCCCGGCCGCGGAGACCGAGCGGTCGAAGAAGTCGGAGCGGGCCGCGTAGGTCTCGCGGCCGAGCCGGCCCTGCGGGGAGCGGCCGGGGGTGGAGCCCGGCAGGTGGCACTGGGCGTCCGTGGGGAAGGACGAGCAGCCCGCGTAGGCCTCCATGGCCTGTTCGTAGGTGTGGCGCCTGAGGGAGACGCCGGACGCGCGCGCGCCGGCCCTGGCGGCCAGACGGTCCACCGCGTTCTGGAGTTCGCCGTAGGTGCCGAGGGAGAAGGCGGCCACGGACACCGTGGGGGTGCCGCCGGGCGTGGCGGCCAGGTGCAGGGATGACCAGATCTCGTCCGGCTGGTCCGGCCCCCACTCCTGCCAGGCCGCCATCACCGCCGCCGCCCTCGCCCACGGCCAGGTCAGGTACGCCGACACGGCCTGCGGGGCGGGGTGGGTGCGGAAGCGCAGCTCGGTCACCACGCCGAAGTTGCCGTTGCCGGCGCCGCGCAGCGCCCAGAACAGGTCCTTGTTCTCGGTGGCGTCGGCGACGACCTGCTTGCCTTCGGCGGTGATGAGGGTGGCCTGGGTCAGGCTGTCGCAGGTCAGGCCGTAGGCGCGGGAGACGACCCCGTGGCCGCCGCCGAGCACCAGCCCCGAGACGCCCACGGTCGGGCAGGAGCCGGCGGGTATGGTCACGCCCTTGGCGGCGAGCGCGCGGTAGACGTCGATGAGCTTGGCGCCGGCGCCGACCACGGCCGTGCCGCCGCTCGCGCGGACCTGGCTGAGCCGGGAGACGTCGACGATCAGGCGGCCGTCGCCGGAGGACCAGCCGGCGTAGGAGTGGCCGCCGTTGCGGATGGCGACGCGCAGGCGGTGGGCGCGGGCGTAGGCGAGGGTGGTGCGGATGTCGCCGGCGTGCGCCACGTAGGCGACGGCCGCGGGCCTGAGGGAGTCGAAGCGGGTGTTGTAGAGCTGGTGCGCGGGCGTCCAGGAGGCGTCCCCGGGGCGGAGCAGGGCGCCGTCCAGTTCGCGGGCGAGCGCGGTCCAGTCGGCCGCGGCCGCCGCTCCCGTGGTGCGCATCGCCGGGGTCGCCCGCGCCGTACCCGGGGACGCCGGGGCGCCGGAGGCGGTCGTACGGCCCGCCGCCTTGTCCTTGCCGCCGCCGCACCCGGCGGTGACGACCGCCGCGGCCACGGCCGCGCCGCCCCCCATGAACGCCCGACGTTCCATCTGTGCGCCCTCCCTGTCGGCTCCCGAGGATCGAGACGACCGCCAGGCGCGGCGGGTTCCCGGCGGCGGAAGTATGTCAGAGAGTCGAAGATGTGTTCGGTTCTGCCGGGACCTCCACGTGCTCTCCCCGTGAGCATTCCGTGACCTCACCGCACCGACGGCAGGGGTTCACCCCTCGTTCACTTCCGGCCATCGGCGGCTTCACCTGTTCTGCCTAATTTCGGCCTTACCCGGTGCTGATGCGCATCTCGGCGCATCGGTGCCGCCCACACTTCGCACGCCGCCGAATCAGGACGGCGGCTCCTGGAAGGAACTCCCTCAAGTGAAGCTTCAGCGCAAGAACCGGCGGGCTCTCGCTCTCGGCGTCCTCGCCGTCTCCGGCGCCCTGGCCCTCACGGCGTGCGGCTCCGACAACAACAGCGGCGGCGGCGCCAAGAGCAGCGGCACCTCGGCCGCCGCGGCGCCGGGCAGCATCAAGTGCGGTGACGCCAAGGGCCAGTTGCAGGCCTCCGGTTCCTCCGCGCAGAAGAACGCCATCGACGCGTGGACCACGGCCTTCGGCGGCGCGTGCAAGGGCGTGCAGATCAACTACAACCCGACCGGTTCCGGCGCCGGCATCACCGCCTTCCTCCAGGGCCAGACGGCGTTCGCCGGCTCGGACTCCCCGCTGAAGCCGGAGGAGATCACCCAGTCCAGCAAGGTCTGCTCCGGCGGCCAGGCCATCGACCTGCCCATGGTCGGCGGCCCGATCGCGGTCGGCTTCAACGTGCCGGGCGTGGACAGCCTGGTCCTGGACCCGTCGACCCTCGCCAAGATCTTCGACGGCAAGATCACCAACTGGAACGACCAGGCGATCAAGAAGCTCAACCCGAGCGCCAAGCTGCCCGACCTCAAGATCCAGGCGTTCCACCGCTCCGACGAGTCCGGCACCACGGACAACTTCACCAAGTACCTGATCGCCACCGCCAAGAGCGACTGGCCCTACTCCGGCGGCAAGGCCTGGCAGGCCAAGGGCGGCCAGTCCGCGCAGGGCTCCTCCGGCCTGGCCCAGCAGGTCAAGCAGACCTCCGGCGCGATCTCGTACTTCGAGCTCTCCTACGCCGCCGACGGCATCAAGACCGTCGACCTGAAGACCGGCGCCTCCACCCCCGCCAAGGCCACCGTGGAGAACGCCACCAAGGCGATCGCCAGCGCCAAGGTCACCGGCACCGGCAAGGACCTCTCGCTCAAGCTGAACTACCAGCCCACCGAGGCCGGCGCCTACCCGCTGACCCTGGTCACCTACGAGATCGCCTGCGACAAGGGCAACAAGGCCGCCACCCTGCCGGCCGTGAAGGCCTTCCTCTCCTACATCGCGTCCGAGGACGGTCAGAAGCAGCTGACCGGCGCCTCCTACGCCCCGATCCCCGACGAGATCATCTCCAAGGTCCGTACCACCATCGAGGGCCTGAGCTGACCTGAGCGTGCGGCCCGGTCCCGCCCGACGGGGACCGGGCCGCACCGTCCGGTGCACCGCCGCCAGGGGTTCCGCACGACGCGCGGAACTCCGCAGACCGGAGAACCCGATGGACATATCCACACAGCACAAAGACGCTCCCGATCCCCTCACCCGGCCGGCCCCGGCCGAGCCGAAGCGCGCCGTGCGGGGTGCGACCCGCCCCGGTGACCGCGTCTTCCTCGGGCTGTCCCGGGGATCGGGCATCCTGCTGCTGGTGATCATGGCCGCGATCGCGGTCTTCCTCACCTACCGCGCCGCCCTCGCCATCAGCAAGGACGACGGCAACTTCCTGACCACCTTCGAGTGGAACACCAACATCCTTCCGCCCCAGTTCGGCATCGCCGTGCTGGCCTTCGGCACGGTCGTCTCCTCGATCATCGCCATGGCCCTCGCGGTCCCGGTGGCGGTCGGCATCGCGCTGTTCCTCACCCACTACGCCCCGCGCCGGCTCAGCGGCCCGATCGCCTACGTGATCGACCTGCTGGCCGCCGTGCCGTCCATCGTCTACGGCCTGTGGGGCGCCCTGGTCCTCGTACCGAACCTGAACGGCCTGTACGGCTGGCTGGACCAGTACTTCGGCTGGACGGGGATCCTCTCCTGGCAGGGCGGCGCCCCGCGCTCGCTGCTCACCGTGGGCATCCTGCTGGCGATCATGATCCTGCCGATCATCACCAACGTCAGCCGCGAGGTCTTCCGCCAGGTCCCGCGCATGCACGAGGAGGCCGCGCTGGCCCTCGGCGCCACGCGCTGGGAGGTCATCCGCATGTCGGTGCTGCCCTTCGGGCGCTCCGGCGTGATCTCCGCCTCGATGCTCGGCCTCGGCCGCGCGCTGGGCGAGACGATGGCCGTGGCCACCGTGCTCTCCCCGACCTTCGACATCAAGGCGAGCCTGCTCGACCCGGGCGGCGGCACCTTCGCGCAGAACATCGCGAGCAAGTTCAACGAGGCCACCGAGTTCGGCCAGGACGCGCTGATCGCCTCCGGTCTCGTCCTGTTCGTGATCACGCTGGTCGTCAACGGCGCGGCACGGATGATCATCAACCGCCGCAAGGAGTACTCGGGGGCCAACGCATGACCACGCCAGCCGCAACCCACCGGCGCCGCAGCTCGCTGCGCGGCGCGAGCCTGCCGAAGTGGTTCCCGCTCGCCGTAGTCGCCGGCTCCGTCCTGCTCGCCGTGGTCATCGGGCTCGCCGCCGGGCTGCACAGCAAGGTGCAGTGGGGTGTGATCGCCGCGCTGCTCGCCGTGGCGGGCACCTACGTCATCGCGGCCCGCGTCGAGGGCCGCAGGCAGGCGCGCGACCGCATCGCCACCAGCCTGATCTGGGTCTGCTTCCTCCTCGCCGTCGTCCCGCTGGCCTCGCTGATCTGGGCCACCGTCAAGCGCGGCGCGAAGGTGCTGGACGGCTACTTCCTGAGCCACTCCATGGCCGGCGTCGCCGACACCCAGCCCGGCGGCGGCATCTACCACGCCCTGCTCGGCACCCTGGAGCAGGTCGGCCTGGCCACCCTGATCGCCGTGCCGATCGGTGTGCTCACCGCGATCTACCTCGTCGAGTACGGCCGCGGCCGGCTTGCCAAGGCGGTCACCTTCTTCGTCGACGTCATGACCGGCATCCCGTCGATCGTGGCCGGCCTGTTCGTCCTCAGCTTCTGGATCCTCATCCTCAAGATGGGCTACTCCGGCTTCGCCGGTTCGCTGTCCCTGGCGATCCTGATGATGCCCGTGGTGGTGCGCTCCACCGAGGAGATGCTCAAGCTCGTACCGAACGAGCTGCGCGAGGCCTCCCTCGCGCTCGGCGTCCCCAAGTGGCGCACCATCCTCAAGGTGGTCCTGCCGACCTCCGTCGGCGGCATCGCCACCGGCGTGATGCTGGCCGTCGCGCGCATCACCGGTGAGACCGCTCCCGTGCTGCTGCTGGTCTGGGGTACCAACTTCATCAACACCAACCCCTTCAAGGACCCGCAGGCGTCGCTGCCGCTCTACATCTACCAGCAGTACGCGAACAGCTCGGGCTACGGCGCCGCCTACGACCGCGCCTGGGCGGCGGCCCTCACCCTGATCGCCTTCGTGATGATCCTCAACCTGGTGGCCCGCGGCATCGCCCGCTGGAAGGCCCCCAAGACCGGTCGCTGACGCGGCCATCGGCGACCGAGACGAACTGGAAGTGAAGTAGCAGACATGGCCAAGCGAATCGATGTGAGCGGGCTCACCGCCTACTACGGCTCCCACAAGGCGATCGAGGACATCTCGATGACGGTCGAGCCGCGCTCGGTGACGGCCTTCATCGGCCCCTCCGGCTGCGGCAAGTCGACGTTCCTGCGCACCCTGAACCGCATGCACGAGGTCACCCCCGGCGGCCGGGTCGAGGGCAAGGTCCTGCTCGACGACGAGGACCTCTACGGCAACGGGATCGACCCGGTCTCCGTGCGCCGCGAGGTGGGCATGGTCTTCCAGCGCCCCAACCCCTTCCCCACCATGTCGATCTTCGACAACGTGGCGGCGGGCCTGAGGCTCAACGGCAACTACAAGAAGAGCGAGCTCGGCGACGTCGTCGAGAAGTCCCTCAAGGGCGCCAACCTCTGGAACGAGGTCAAGGACCGCCTGAACAAGCCCGGCTCGGGACTGTCCGGCGGCCAGCAGCAGCGGCTGTGCATCGCCCGCGCCATCGCGGTCGAGCCGAAGGTGCTGCTGATGGACGAGCCCTGCTCGGCCCTCGACCCGATCTCCACCCTCGCCATCGAGGACCTGATCGGCGAGCTGAAGGAGCGCTTCACGATCGTCATCGTGACGCACAACATGCAGCAGGCGGCGCGCGTGTCGGACCGTACGGCGTTCTTCAACCTGGCGGCGGTGGGCCAGCCGGGCCGGCTGATAGAGATCGACGACACCGAGCGGATCTTCTCCAACCCCTCGGTGCAGGCCACGGAGGACTACATCTCCGGCCGCTTCGGCTGAGCCGGCGGTCACTCCCCCGAGAACCCCTCGCGGTGCTGCATGGCGGTGCCACCGCGAGGACGCAGAAGGGCCCGCCCCCGGTTGACGGGGGCGGGCCCCTGCTGTCGGGCCGGCCGGGGCGGCGCCCCGGCGGTTCACTCGGCGACTTCGGTGCGTTCCCACCACTTGTAGACGGTGACCGCGCCCTCCTTGCTGTCCTGGTGCCGCGTGGTGACCTTGTAGTGCTCGTATCCCCCGAGGTGCGGGATCTTCAGTTCCTGTCCCGGAGGGACCACGGGCACCACGGTGCCCGCGAGGTCCTCCGGCCCGCCTTCGAGGAGTGCCTTGTCAGTCATGCTTCCAGTGTCGCCACCCGGGGGCGGGCGGCTACAAGAACAGCAGGTTGATCAGCCAGAAGGCGCAGGCCGCGACGATGGCGGCGGCCGGCATGGTGATGAACCAGCCGAGCACGATGTTCTTGGCCACGCCCCAGCGCACCGCGTTCACGCGCTTGGTCGCGCCCACGCCCATGATCGCCGAGGTGATCACGTGGGTGGTGGAGATCGGCGCCTTGAAGAGGAACGCGGTGGCGAACATGATCGACGCGCCGGTCGTCTCGGCGGCGAAGCCCTGCGGCGGGTCCAGCTCGATGATCTTGCGGCCCAGGGTGCGCATGATGCGCCAGCCGCCCGCGTAGGTGCCTAGCGACAGCATGAGCGCGGAGACCAGCTTCACCCACACCGGGATCGGGTCGCCGTACTTCTCGACGTCGGCGATGACCAGGGCCATCACCACGACACCCATGGTCTTCTGGGCGTCCTGGAGGCCGTGCCCGAGCGCCATGCCGGCCGCCGAGACGGTCTGCGCTATGCGGAAGCCCCGCTTGGCCTTGTGCGGGTTGGTCCGGCGGAACATCCACATGATCGCCGTCATGACCAGGTAGCCGACGATGATGCCGACCACCGGGGACAGGAACATCGGGGTGACGACCTTGTCCAGCACCCCGGACCAGTACACGGTGATGCCGCCCGCGAGGGCCGCGCCCACCATGCCGCCGAACAGCGCGTGCGAGGAGGACGAGGGCAGGCCGAAGTACCAGGTGATCAGGTTCCAGACGATGGCCCCGAGCAGCGCGGCGAACAGGATGCCCATGCCCTTGCCGCCGGTGGGGGTCTGGATCAGGCCCTCGCTGACGGTCTTGGCGACGCCGCTGCCGAGGAAGGCGCCGGCGAGGTTCATGACCGCCGCCATGGCGAGCGCGGCGCGCGGGGTGAGCGCGCGGGTCGACACCGAGGTGGCGATGGCGTTGGCCGAGTCGTGGAAACCGTTGGTGTAGGCGAAGCCGAGGGCGACCAGGATGGTCAGGATCAGAGCGAAGGTGTCCATGGACGCCTCAGGACTCCTTGACCGCGATGGTCTCCACCGTGTTCGCCACGTGCTCGAAGGCGTCCGCCGCCTCTTCCAGTACGTCCACGATCTGCTTCAGCTTCAGCACCTCGATCGCGTCGTACTTGCCGTTGAACAGGTGGGCGAGGAGCTTGCGGTGGATCTGGTCCGCCTGGTTCTCCAGGCGGTTCACCTCGATCCAGTACTCGGTGAGGTTGTCCATGGTCCGCAGGTGCGGCATGGCCTCCGCGGTGAGTTCCGCGGCCCGGGCCAGCACCTCGATCTGCTGCTCGACGCCCTTGGGCAGTTCCTCGACGTTGTAGAGGACGACCAGGTCGACGGCCTCCTCCATGAAGTCCATGATGTCGTCGAGGGACGACGCGAGGGAGTAGATGTCCTCGCGGTCGAAGGGCGTGATGAACGAGGAGTTCAGCTGGTGGAAGATCGCGTGCGTGGCGTCGTCGCCTGCGTGTTCCGCGGCCCGCATACGCTCTGCGATCTCGGCCCGGGCGGATGCGTCCGCCCCGAGCAGTTCCATCAGGAGTTTCGAGCCCGTGACGATGTTGTCCGCGGACGCGGCGAACATGTCGTAGAAGCTCGTCTCCCTGGGGGTCAGACGAAAGCGCACGTGGGGTCCTCGGGGTGCTTCGGTTTCGGTCAGGCTGATGCTAAGGGCATCATCCGGCCACGGCTAAGGGGCCGTCCCCCAGTGTCGCCCATCAGGCACAGTGCTCAGCACGGGGGCACGGCCAAGGGACCCCCTACCCCGCGAAGTCCGTTATCATATACCCGCCAGGGGTATGTCTTGAGCTCGTCCCGAGCTCCACGACGCACAGGGAGGCCGCGATGACGACCACCGAGGCCGGCGCGGTGGCGCCCTCCGGCACCACCGGCCGGGACGAGCCCGCGCCCGAGCCCGCGGCGCACGAGCACGTCACGCACGGTTACCACAAGCAGAAGGCGGAGCACGTCAAGCGGCTGCGGCGGATCGAGGGCCAGATCCGCGGGCTCCAGCGGATGGTCGACGAGGACGTCTACTGCATCGACATACTCACCCAGGTGTCCGCGTCCACCAAGGCCCTCCAGTCCTTCGCCCTCCAGCTCCTGGAGGAGCACCTCGCCCACTGCGTGGCCGACGCGGCCCTCAAGGGCGGCGACGAGATCGACGCGAAGGTCGAGGAGGCCACGAAGGCGATCGCCCGCCTCCTGCGCACCTGAGCCGCGCCGGGCGGCACACCCACCGTGTGGCCGGATGCGGTGGGTGGTGGTCAACGGGCGGATTCCCGGTCGCGTTCCTCGGACACGCGCAGGACCTCGTCGATGCTTTCCAGACTGAGGCGTTCGCGGGCCGCCGAGGCCGCGATGATCAGCTCCCCGCACAGCTCGATCTCGGCGAGGGCCACGTGGTCCTGCACTGCCGTACCGCCGACCGCAGCCACGCGCGTCACCTCGTTCCTGCCGTCACCGGCTCAGCCCGCCGTCCCGGCTTCCTAGGGTAGGGAGCGGCGTACGCCCCGCGCATGGCACGGAAGGGCTAGTCCGCCGGTCATTTCGGCTCTCATTCCTCGGCGACCCGGCCCGCGTAGATGTCTTTCGGGTGTGGCAGGGCCACGGTGACGGGCGTGCCGAAGGCGTACAGCAGCGTGGTGGAGAACACCGCCACCGTGCCCTTGTGCTGCCCGCCCACGAAGCTGAACCGCTGCCTGAGCTTGCGGATACGGCCCTGGTCGTCGAGGTAGACGTCGAACGGGACCTCGGCCGTGGCGAACCCTTTCGCCGCCGCCGCGAGCGCCGCCGCCCCCGCCGGCGAGGCGCCGCGCGCCGCCAGCGCGAGGTCGGCGGTGCCCCGGTAGTGCCGTACCGCCGCCCCGGCCACCTCGGTGCGGCCCACGTACGTCGCCGTGCGCGTCCCGCGCAGCACCTCGGCGGCGGCGAACGGGTCGGTGGCGCCGCCGGTGACGAGATTGCCGTCCGACAGCGTGGCCGTGTCCACCCGCACCCACTTGTCGGCCGGGACGCCCGCGCCCCGGTTCTTCATGTAGAGCGCGCCGGGCGCGAGGAGCTCGGTGATCGGCCGGTGCTCGGGCGCCCCGGCCGGATCCTGCGGCAGCACCACCGTGAGCCGCCCGAGCTGCCCGCGGAAGTCGTACGCGCCCTCGCCGCGGATGGTCACGCGGGTGCCGCCGGCGGCCATCTCCATCGACGTACGCGCCTGGGAACTGCCCGCCTCCAGCAGCGCGCCGGGCGCCTCGCGGACCGTGCGCACCGGGTCGGCGGCGGCACGCGCGTCCTGCGCGGCCACGCCGTCGCCCCCGCATCCGGTGGCGCACACGCACAGCACCAGCCCCACCACGAGCGCCGGCCCGCGTCCGGTGCCCGGGGCCCTCGACCTCACCCGGGCAGAAAGGGCCCCGGTCCGCCGCCGCTCAGCCATCGTTCGCCTACCCCCAGTCGGTCCGCGTCCGTCACGGGCCCCCTGTCGTTCCGGTCAACGAGGAGTGGGGGGCTTCGTCACGCGCCGGGGGCGGTCCGGGGCAAGCCGCAACCTTCCGTTCACCCGGCGTGGGTAGCGTCGTGACCGTGGCGCAGCAGCAGGAACACCGCACCGCGACTGTCGAACAGGGCCGCTTCTGCCTGGCCCGCTGCACCTGCGGCTGGCGCGGTCCCGCGCGCCGGGCCCGCAGCCTGGCCCGTACCGACGCGGACGGGCACGCCCGCGAGCACGAGGCGGCGGGCCGGTGACCCTCAGGCGAGGCGCAGGGCGGCCAGCAGCTCGTCGACGAGTTCGCGGTCGCGGAACTGCGTCAGCCGGTCGCGGGCGGCGGCCGGTGAGAGCCAGCGCAGCCGGTCCACCTCCTTGTTGGGCGTGAAGTGGCCCGAGGCCGCCTCGGCGGCCCAGTACCGCACCAGCTTGGGGCGGCCGCGCGCCACATACGTCACCCGGCTCAGCTCCGGGCCGGGCACGGCGGTGTACCCGGTCTCCTCGGCCACCTCGCGCAGCGCGCCCGTGAGCGCGTCCTCGCCGCGCTTGAGCTTGCCCTTGGGCCAGGACCAGTCGTCGTAGCGGGGCCGGTGGATCACGCAGAGTTCGAGCGCGCCGTCCGCCGCCGAACGGCGCCACAGGACGCAGCCGGCCGCGCGCACGGGCCTCTTGACGGGCTGGGTCACCGGTCGTCCACCGCCTCTCAGTTGGCGCCGACCGCCTGCGTCTGCCACGACCGCTGGAAGGCGTACCGGGCGGCCTCCACCTCGTGCCGCTGGTCGGCGTGGAGCACGCCCAGCGCGTACGCCGTCGCCGGGGCGATCCGCGGGGTGCGGGCCGCCGACGCGGCGGCCGCGGCGGCCTCGGCGGCGTCGCGGTGCCGGTTGAGCGCCCGCCCGGCCGCCAGCAGCCGTACGTCCACGGCGGCGGGCCCGCCGTGCAGGACCTCGCGGGCGTAGCGGTGCAGGCGCAGCAGCAGGCGCACCTGGTGCCAGGGGGCGTCCTGCGGGTGCGGGGCGGGGTCCGGGGACAGGCCGTGGACCAGGGCCGCGGCGTTGTACGGGCTGCCCGCGGTGACCAGCGGCAGCGCGGCCACCGCGTCGGTCAGGCGCTCCTCGGCCGCGGCGGCCAGGGCGCGCAGGTCGGCGCCGGCGGCGGCCGGGGCGAGGGGCACGTCGCTGGCGAGTACGGCGACCTTGTCGGCCACGGCGTGGAAACGGCTGGAGCCGAGCGCCTGGAGCGCGGTGGAGTGCGCCCGGGTACGGGCGAGCGTGAGCTGCCGGTCGAGCAGCGCGCCCGCCTTGACCGCGCCGGCGGCGAGACTGCCCCGGGCGGGGGCGGCGGCGGGGGCGCCCCGGTCGGCTGTGGGACCGGCGCGGTCGGGGCCCGGTCCGCCCTGGCCGCGGGCGGAGTTGCCGTAGTCGAGGACGTAGTCGTCGCGGCCCAGGCCGAGGCCGCCCCGGCCGGGAGCGGAGCCGGCGCTGCCGCGGTCGCCGCCGGAGCCGCCGCGCGCGGGGCCCGCGTTGCCGGGCTCGGGGCCCGGATTCGCCTGTCCGCGACCGGAGTTGCCGTGGTCGGCGCCCGAGCCGCCCTGCCCGGTGCCCGGGTTGGCGCGCCCGGAGCCCGCGCCCGCACGGCCGGCACCGGGGTCGCCCCACCCCGGACCCGGGTTGCCGCGCTCGGCGCCCGGGCTGCCCGCGCCACCGCGCCCGTTGGCGCCCCAGTGCCCCGGCGCCTGGGCCGGGAGGCCGGGCGGGGCCGGGGTGCCCGACAGCCGGTGCAGGGCCAGGAGCAGGCGGTCCAGGCGGGCCTGGCAGGCGTGTTCGCGGGCCAGCGTGCCCGAGAGCCAGGCCAGTTCGGGGCGCAGGTCCTCCGACCAGCTCTCGTCCAGCAGGGGGCGGAAGGTGTGCAGGCTGCCGCTGATGCGGCGGGCCGAGTGGCGCAGGGCGCGCGCCGCGTCGGCGGACTCCACGGTGCCGTTGCCGTGGCCGTTCCCGCCGCCGCTCTCGCGGTGCAGACGCAGCGCGCGCAGGAACTCGGTCGCCTGCGCCCGCAGATAGCCGGCGAGGGCGTCGGCGGGCACGGGGCCGGCCGTGGTGTCCGTCGGGTCAGGGTGTCGCTGTGCCACGCCGGCGCCTCCGGGCGTCTATGAGCATCTCCTGGATGTTGCGCAGGGGCTGGCCGTCCGTATCGGTGGCGTGCCGGGTCCATTCGCCGTCCGGGCCGAGGTGCCAGGAGGCCGTGCCGTCGGACATGCCGGTCTCCAGCAGCCTGTTGAGCGCGGCCCGGTGGGCGGGGTCGGTGACCCGGACCAGGGCCTCGATACGGCGGTCGAGGTTGCGGTGCATCATGTCGGCGCTGCCGATCCACACCTCGGGCTCGCCGCCGTTGCCGAAGGCGAACACGCGGGAGTGCTCGAGGAAGCGGCCGAGGATCGAGCGGACCCGGATGTTCTCCGACAGCCCGGCCACGCCCGGCCGCAGCGCGCAGATCCCGCGCACCCACACGTCCACGGGCACGCCGGCCTGGGAGGCGCGGTAGAGGGCGTCGACTATCGCCTCGTCGACCATCGAGTTGACCTTGATGCGGATGAACGCGGGCCGCCCGGAGCGGTGGTGCTGGGCCTCCTTGTTGATCCGCGCGACCAGCCCGTCGCGCAGGGACTTGGGGGCGACCAGGAGACGGCGGTAGGTCTCGCGGCGGGAGTAGCCGGAGAGCCGGTTGAACAGGTCGGACAGGTCGGCGCCGACCTGCGGGTCCGCCGTCAGCAGGCCCAGGTCCTCGTAGAGGCGGGCGGTCTTGGGGTGGTAGTTGCCGGTGCCGACGTGGCTGTAGCGCCGCAGCGTGTCGCCCTCCTGACGGACCACCAGCGACAGCTTGCAGTGGGTCTTCAGACCGACCAGGCCGTACACGACGTGGCAGCCGGCCTCCTCCAGCTTGCGCGCCCACTTGATGTTGGCGTGCTCGTCGAAGCGGGCCTTGATCTCCACCAGGACGAGGACCTGCTTGCCGGACTCGGCCGCGTCGATGAGCGCGTCGACTATGGGGGAGTCGCCCGAGGTCCGGTACAGGGTCTGCTTGATGGCGAGCACGTCCGGGTCGCCGGCCGCCTGCTCCAGGAAGGCCTGCACGGAGGTGGAGAAGGAGTCGTAGGGGTGGTGCAGGAGCACGTCCCGGCTGCGCAGCGCGGCGAAGATGTCGGGCGCCGAGGCGGACTCCACCTCCGCGAGGTCCCGGTGGGTGCCGGCGACGAACTTGGCGTACTTCAGCTCGGGCCGGTCCAGGCTGTGGATGCGGAAGAGGCCGGTGAGGTCCAGCGGGCCGGGCAGCGGGTAGACCTCGGCCTCGCTGATCTTCAGCTCCCGTACCAGCAGGTCGAGCACCTCGCGGTCGATGGACTCCTCGACCTCCAGGCGCACCGGCGGCCCGAAGCGGCGCCGCATGAGCTCCTTCTCCAGGGCCTGGAGGAGGTTCTCGGCGTCGTCCTCCTCGACCTCCAGGTCCTCGTTGCGGGTGAGCCGGAAGGTGTGGTGCTCCAGCACCTCCATGCCCGGGAAGAGCTCCTCCAGGTGGGCCGCGATGACGTCCTCGATGGGCACGTAGCGGCCGGGGGAGCTCTCCAGGAAGCGGGAGAGCAGCGGCGGCACCTTGACCCGGGCGAAGTGCTTGTGGCCGGTGACGGGGTTGCGTACGACGACGGCCAGGTTCAGCGACAGGCCGGAGATGTACGGGAAGGGGTGCGCGGGGTCGACCGCCAGCGGGGTCAGCACGGGGAAGATCTGGTGCCGGAACAGCGTGAAGAGCCGGGCCTGTTCCTTCTCGGCGAGCTCCCCCCAGCGGACCAGGTGGATGCCCTCCTCGGCGAGGGCCGGGGCGACGTCCTCGTGGTAGCAGGCGGCGTGCCGGGCCATGAGCTCGCGCGAGCGGGCCCAGATCATCTCCAGCACCTCGCGCGGCTGGAGCCCGGAGGCGGACCGGGTGGCGACGCCGGTGGCGATGCGGCGCTTGAGGCCGGCGACCCGGACCATGAAGAACTCGTCCAGGTTGCTGGCGAAGATCGCGAGGAAGTTGGCCCGCTCCAGCAGGGGCGTGTTCGGGTCCTCGGCGAGTTCCAGGACGCGCTCGTTGAAGGCGAGCCAGCTGCGCTCCCGGTCGAGGAAGCGGCCCTGCGGCAGCTGGGCCCCGTCCGCCTGCGACTCGTCGTAGCCGTCGAGGTCGGCGTCGATGTCCGGTTCCAGGTCGGAGACCGTGGCCGCCACGGTGTGCGGGCGGTGCGCGGCGATGGAGCCCACGGAGGGCTGGGGGTTCTGAATGTTCGCGTGGCCCGCAGGGCCTCCGCCAAGGGCGGTGGCGGGTGACGGGTGGGCCTGCGCCTGGGTGTCTGGCTGGCTCATGGACCCATTCTTCCGCGTCAGCAGCCGGATGGGCGCGTCGGAGAGCGCGGGCGGGAGCACGTCGGCGACTGCCTCGGGAGGCGGCACGGGCTCGGGCGCGGCGGGCTTCATTGGTGGAGCGTCGCAAGCCCGTCTGAACCGGCGGTTACGGCGACATGACGTGCGGGACAGCGGGGGACGGCCCGCAGGGAGGCGTCCCCCGCCGTGTCAGGCTCTTCCGGCGCGGGCCGGGGTGCCCTTGGCGGCCTCGGCCCGGGTGTCCCCGGCGGCCGGGGCCGCCGGACCCGTGGTGCGGCGCAGGACGCGGAAGGCGGCCAGTACGAACAGGCCGGTGAGGGCCAGGACCAGGGCGGTGGTGGTGAGCTGGAGCGGCCAGTAGTGGGAGTAGGGGTGCGTCCTGGTGTAGAAGGCGGTGGCGTGCAGATCGGCGTAGAGCCGCCGGCACTCCTCGATGGTCGTCGGGCCGCAGCCGGGGTCGGCGATGTGCGCGCCGCCGGTGGTGATCAGCCCGTGTTCGACTTCGAGGCCGCCGGAGGTGTATCCCGTGCCGAGGCCGGAGCGGTGGACGACGGCCGGCCACAGGTGGGGCAGGGCCCAGGACGCGGCGGCCCGGACGGCGCCGGTCACGCACAGGGCCAGCGCGAGCGCGGGCAGCGCGCGCCGCGAGAGCAGGGCCACCAGGGCGCCGGCGGTGAGGCCGGCCAGGGCGAAGGCGACGGTGGTCGGGCCGCCCGCGTGCAGGGTGAGGTCGTCGGTCCAGGGCTTGGCGGTGTCGATCCTTCCGCGCCCGGCCGTCCAGGCCAGGTGGTGCAGCGTGACCAGCACGCCCGTGCCGCCGGCGACGAGGAGGGCCGGCAGGGCCAGCTTGGCGGCCAGCCAGCGGGCGGGGGAGACGGACTGGACCCAGGCCAGCCGCGCGGTGCCGTTCTCCAGTTCGCGGCCGAACAGGGCCGCGCCGGACCAGGCGGCCACCACGAAGGGCAGGGCGGTGACCGCGAACGTGGTGTAGCCGTAGACGTCCTTGTAGCGCAGGATCGCGTCCTGGTCGTAGGAGCAGCGCGTGTTCATGTCGCAGGCGTCGTACTGCCGCCAGGCCGCCGCCGCGGCGTCGGTGAGCGGGCCCCACAGCCAGGCCAGCGCGGCGGCCAGGACGAGGACGAGCCCGGCCCAGACGTACAGCGCGGGGCGGTGCAGACGCAGCAGCCACGGGACCAGGCGCGGCCGTCCGGCGGGGCGGCCGGCCGCCTGGGCGGTGGGCGCGGGGGCGGTCGTGGTGGTCATGCGTGGGTCTCCTGGGACTGCGCCGGGGCGGGCGTGAGGGCGGGAGCCTGGGGGTTGCGCAGGTGGGCGAGGACGAGTTCCTCCAGGGAGGGCGGGAAGGTGCGCCAGCCCTCGGGGAGCGGGCCGCCGGGGCGCAGCAGCGCGGTGAGCTGGCGGCCGGTCGTACGGCACTCCACGACGGTGTGGCCGCCCAGGTCGGCGTCGGCGGCCGGGGCGGTGACGCGGACGTGGGCGGCGAGCAGGTCGTCGATGTCGCCGGCCATGCGGACCTGTCCGCCGCCGATGAGCAGCAGGTGGTCGCAGGACTCCTCCAGCTCGGCGACCACGTGCGAGGACAGCACGATCGTGGTGCCGTGCTGCGCGGCCTCGGCCATGAGGGTGCCCATGAGTTCGTGCCGGGCCAGCGGGTCGAGGTCGGCCATCGGCTCGTCCAGGAGCAGCAGTCCGGGCCGCTTGCCGAGGACGAGGGCGAGGGCGACGCGGGTGCGCTGGCCGCCGGAGAGGGTGCGCACGCGGGCCCGCGGGTCGAGGTCCCCGGCGGCGACGATCCGCTCGGCCCTCGCCGCGTCCCACCGCCCGGGGTTCAGGTCGGCGCCCACGCGCAGGGTGTCGGCGACGGTGAGCTGCGGGTAGAGGGGCTTGCCCTGGGCGACGTAGCCGACGCGCGGGCGGGCGTGCGCCGGGTGCTCGCCGAGGACGGTCAGGCTCCCCTCGGTGGGGGCCAGCAGCCCGGCGGCCATCGCCAGCAGGGTGGACTTGCCGGCGCCGTTGGGGCCGACCAGGGCGCACACGCGGCCGGCGGGCAGGCGCAGGGTGCAGTCGCGCAGGGCCCAGGGCGCCGTGCTCCGGCCGAATCGCTTGCCCAGCCCGGCGGCTCGCAGGGCCGTGCCGGTGTCGGTCATGACGCGTCTCCCTGAAGGTGCTCTTCGCGCGCGGCGAAGTGTCGGTCGAGTACGGCGGTGAAGAGCGCGGCCACGTCGTCGCGGTCCAGCCCGGCCTCGCGCGCCCGAGCGGCCCAGCCGTCCAGCTCCGCGCGCAGCGGGGAGTCGTCGGTGGGCGCGGTGCCCAGGGAGCGCCGTACGAAGGTGCCGAGGCCGCGCCGGGCCTCCACCAGGCCCTCGCGCTCCAGCTCGCGGTACGCCTTGAGCACGGTGTTCGGGTTGATCGCGGTCGCCTCCACGACCTCGCGGGCCGTGGGCAGCCGGTCGCCGGGCTCCAGCAGCTTCAGGCGCAGGGCCTGCTTGGTCTGCTGGACGATCTGGACGTAGGTGGCCACGCCGCTGTGCCGGTCGATGCGGTACTCGAGCACCCGGTCCACCACCCTTTCACTAATTGAGTAGTGAAAGGGTGGTGGAAGATGATCCGGAAAGTCAAGCGCCACCGGGTGAACCGAACGGCCCGGCCCGTCCGATGAGGAGACGTGAGCACAACAAGAAGCGACGGCGAGCTGCTGCGGGCCGCGGCGGACGGGGACCGGCGCGCCTTCGAGGAGCTGTACCGGCGGTACGCGCCCTGGCTGACCGCCCGGCTGCGCGGCCGCTGCGCCGATCCCGCGATGGTCGACGACGTCGTCCAGGAGACCTTCCTCGCCATCTGGCGCGGCAAGGCCCGCTACCGCGAGGACGGCGACGTGGCCGGGTGGCTGTGGCGCGTCGGCGCGCGCCGGCTGATCGACGCGCTGCGCGGCGACGGCGCGCGCGGCCGGCTGCGCCAGGCGCTGGCGCGCCTGCGCCACCGGGACGAGGCGTCCGCCGAGGAACGCGTGCTCGCGGGGGTCGAGCACGGGGACCTCGCGGGCGCCCTCACCCGGCTCTCGCCGGAACTGCGGGCCGTCCTCCAGGCGACGGTCGTCGACGGGCTGACCACCCGCGAGGCCGCCGTCCTGCTGGGCATCCCGCCCGGCACCGTCAAGACACGGGCCCTGCGCGCCCGCAAGCAACTCCGGGAGGCGCTGGCATGAACGACGACACCCACGCTCACGGCGACACCGGCCGCGGCGCCCGTGACGACACCGGCCGCGGCGCCCGTGACCGCATCGGTCCCCGTGGGGCCGGAGCCTGGCATCTCGGCGAAGGGGACCTGCGGGCGTACGAGCGCGGCGAGCTGACACCGCCGCTGCTGTGGTCCGCCGACGCGCACCTCGCCGGGTGCGCCGAGTGCCGGTCCAGGCTCGCCGCGCTCGCCGACCCGGTGGCGCTCGACGCCGCCTGGGAGCGGCTGGACGCCGAACTGGACGCGCCCCGGCCCGGCCTCCTCGAGGGGCTGCTGGTACGGCTCGGGATGGCCGACCACACCGCGCGCCTGCTGGCGGCCACGCCCGTACTGCGCCGTTCCTGGCTGCTCGCGGTGACCGCTGTGCTGGTGATGTCCGCCGCCGCGGCCGACACCCTGCGCACCCCGGACTCGCCCACCCTGTTCCTCGCCCTCGCCCCGCTGCTGCCGCTCGCGGGCGTGGCGCTGGCGTACGGGCCGGCGCTCGACCCGACGTACGAGATGGCCGTCGTCGCGCCGATGCACGGGTTCCGGCTGGTGCTGCTGCGCACGGTCGCCGTGCTCGCCGTGGGCCTCGGCGTCAACGGCCTCGCCACCCTCGCCCTGCCCGGATACGGGCTGGCGGCCCTGGCCTGGCTGCTGCCCGCGCTCGCCCTCACCGCCACCGGCCTCGCGCTCATGCCCCGCCTCGGGCCGGTCCTCGCGCCCGCGCTGACCGGCGGCGGCTGGGTCGTCTTCCTGATGGTGACCGTGACGACCCGGCACGGGGACGGTCCCCTGCCGCCCTTCACCGCGGCCGGACAGGGCACCGCGGCGGCCGTCGCCGCCCTCGCCACCGGCCTGCTCTTCCTCCTGCGCAACCGCTTCGACTCGGTCGCCCCCGCCTTCACCCACCACTCCCACGGGAGCACCCTGTGACCGTCACCAGTACCGGCACCGCCACCGTCTCCGCCTCCGGGCTCACCCTCCGCTACGGCGGCACGGCCGTCCTCGACGACGTGTCGCTGCGCCTTCAGGAGGGCATCACCGGCCTGCTCGGTCCCAACGGGGCCGGGAAGACCACCCTGTTGCGGGTGCTGGCCACCGCGGTGCCCGCCGACCGGGGCGCGTTCACCGCGCTCGGCCACGACCCGGGCACCGCCGCGGGCCGCCTCACGCTGCGCCGCGCCCTCGGCTACCTCCCGCAGAACCCCGGCTTCCACCCTGACTTCACCGCCTTCGCCTTCGTCGACTACGTCGCGATCCTCAAGGAGCTCACCGACCGCGCCGCCCGCCACCGCGAGGTGCGGCGCGTACTGGAGGAGGTCGACCTGGCCGACGTGCGCGGCAAGCGCATCAAGCGGCTGTCGGGCGGCATGCGCCAGCGCGTCGCCCTGGCCGCCGCCCTGGTCGGCGACCCCCGCCTCCTCGTCCTGGACGAGCCCACCGCGGGCCTGGACCCCGAGCAGCGGATGCGCTTCCGCGACCTGGTCACCCGCGCGGGCCAGGGCCGCACCGTGCTGCTGTCCACCCACCAGACCGAGGACGTGGCGATGCTCTGCCACCGCGTGATCGTCCTCGCCCGCGGCCGCGTCCGCTTCGAGGGCACCCCCGCCGAACTCACCGCGCGGGCCGCCGGACGGGTCTGGAGCAGCCCCGAACGCGACCCCGGCGCACGCGCCGGCTGGCGCACGGCCACCGGCGCGTTCCGCAACGTCGGCGATCCGCCCGAGGGCGCCGACCTCCTTGAACCCACCCTGGAGGACGGCTACTTGCTCACCCTCGACGACACCGGGACGGAGGCGGCCCGATGACCACGACCACAGTCGTCTCCGGACAGCCCTCCGCGCCGGCCCCGCGGCCACCTCAGCCCGACGCACCCGTCCCCGGGCCCACGCGCGCGCGGGCCGTCCTCGCCCTGGCCCGCTTCGAGGCCCGCGAACTCCTCACCTACCTGCCGGTCCTGGCCGCCTTCCTGGTCTACGTGGCCGCGACCGCCTGGCGCCTGTACTCCGGCCACCCCGGCTGGCACGAACTCACCGGCCGCGAGGGCATGGCCGACTACCCCGCCCTCCAGGACGCCGACCGCGCCACCCAGAGCGGCGCCACGCTCCTCGGCCTCGCGCTGTTCGTGTGCGCCAACCGCACCGCCCTGCGCGCCCACGGCCGCGGCACCGAACCGTACTTCGACACGCTGGTCATGGAGCCCTGGCGGCGCACGCTGGCGCACGCGCTGGCGATCGTCCCGTTCGCGCTGCTCACTGCCCTGGTCGTCGCCGTGCGCTTCACCTGGGCGGCCCTCAGCCCCGGCGCGGTCGGCCACGGCTCGGTCTTCGAACTCGCGGTGACCCCGCTGACCGTGCTGCTGTTCGGCGTCGCGGGCGTGCTGCTGGCCCGCCTGATCCCCTCCGCCTTCGCCGGCCCGCTCCTCGCCGTCGCCCTCTACGTCGCCGCGACCTACGTCCTGGACCTCGCCGACGGCGCCCACTGGTCCCAGTGGCTGTCCCCCGTGGTCGAGGAGACCGGCGCCGACCCGATGCCCTCCGACCTGGTGGGCCGCCCCGCCGCCTGGCACGCCCTGTACCTGGCCGGCCTCACCGCGTTCCTGCTCTGCGCGGCGCTGCTGCTCGGCAAGGGCCGGGACGCCCGCGCCGGACTGCGCGTCAAGGTGCTGACCGGCGTGGCGCTCCTCGCCACGGCCGCCGGGATCGCCGGCCAGTCGCCGGGCCCGTCCGCGGCGCTGGAGGCCGCCCGCGTACGCGTCTCCGACCACCCGGAACAGAGCGAGAACTGCACCGAGCGGGGCGCCACCACCTACTGCGCCCTGCCCGAGTGGACCGGCCGCACCGCCGCCTGGGCACGGACCACCGAACGCGTCCGCTCCCTTGCGGGCGGCACCGCGACCACCCGCCCGCTGACCGTGCGGCAGCGCGTCGAGGCCCGCTACGGCCTGGAGGGCGACGCCAACCACGCCCCCCTCACCGCGCCCGGCGCCGTCACCGTCGGCACCCGCTGGGGCGGCAACCGCGTCCCCGAGTACGCGGTCGGACTCGCCTCCGTCCTGGTGGCGGGCGACGAGAAGGCCGGCGCCGCGGTGTGCGACGGCCGGGTGGTCACCACCATGTGGCTCGCCCTCGGCGCCGGCCCCGACCCGCTCGCCACCCTGCGCGACGTCCGCATCGACGACAGCGACCAGGGCGGCGCCTACGTCCTCAGCCCCACCCAGGGCCTGCGGATGAGCGCACAACAGACCGACGTCGTAAGGGCGTTGCTCGACCGGCCCGCCCAGTCGGTCACCTCGGCGGTGAAGGCCCACTGGACGGAGCTGACGGGTCCGGGCGTGTCGACGGCACGGGTGGCCACGATCCTGGGCGTCCCGGACGCGGCGAACGGCGCGAAGGGCGAGGACACGTGCGAGGAGTGACGCGAAGGCTCCGGTATCCGGCCGCCCTGCTGCCACCGGTGTGGCACGCGCTGCCGTGGCGGCCGCTGGCGGCGGCGGGCGCACTGGGCTGGCTGCCCGTCGCGGCGGCCCGGCCGCTGTCCGGCGGGACCGGCGACACGGCCCTCGGCCTGTCGCTGCTGCGCCTGGCGGCGCTCGTCGCGGGCGTGGGGCTGGCGTTCCTGCTGGACGACCCGGCCCGGCGCACCACGGAGGCGGTACCGGTACGGCGGCCCGTCCGCGCCGGGCTGCGCCTGGCCCTGGTGGCACCGCCGCTGGCGGCGTGGTGGACGGCCGCGCTGCTCCTGCTGCCGGCCGGGTCCCGGCCACCGTCCGGCGCGGTGAGCCTGGAGGCGGCCGGAATCGCCGGGACGGCACTGGCCCTGGCGGCCGCCTCGGTCCGGCTGCGCGCCGAGCCGTGCCCCGGCACCGGCGCGGCGCGCGGCCTGCTCGCCCTGACGGCCGCCGTACTGCTCCTGCCGGACCGCTGGAGCCCGCTGGTGAGCCTCCAGGACGCCAACTGGACGGCCGCGCACGGCTGGTGGGCGGCGATCCTGGTGGTGGCCGCGCTGGTGTGGGCGGTCTGCGTACCCGAGCCGCTCACCGGCCACCGCCTCCTCGCGGGCCGGGCCGTCAGGTCTCCGTGCGGTACATCAGGTCCGTCTCGTAGGTCGTGAAGCCGAGCCGCTCGTAGACGGACACCGCGGCCTTGTTGTCGGCGTCGACGTACAGCATCGCCGTCGGCAGCCCCTGCCCGGCGAGGTGCCGCAGCCCGATGAGGGTGAGCGACTTGCCGAGGCCGCCGCCCTGGAACCCGGGCCGCACCCCGAGGACGTACACCTCGCCGAGCCGCTCCTCCTCGTGCACCTTGGTCCAGTGGAAGCCGGCCAGCCGCCCCTCGCGCTCGGCGAGGAAGAACCCGCGCGGGTCGAACCACGGCTGTGCCTTGCGGTCGTCGAGGTCCCGCTGGGTGAGGGAGCCCTGCTCGGGGTGGTGCGCGAAGGCCTCCGCGTTCACCGCGAGCCACTCGGCGTCGTCCTCGCCGGGCACGAAGGACCGTACGGTCACCCCCTCCGGCAGCACCGGCTCGGGCAGGTCCTGACCGGCCAACGGCCGCCGCATCTGCCGCAGTTCGCGAAAGAGCGTGAGCCCGAGGACCTGCGCCAGGTGCCGGGCGGCGGAGTGCCCGCCGTGCGCCCACACCCGCAACCGCTTGCCGGACGCGGCCAGCAGCGCCGAGCCCAGCGCCCGCCCGTGCCCGCGCCCGCGGTGCGCCGGGTGGACCACCAGCTCGGCGGCGGGCGCCTCCACCGGGTCGGTGTCCTCCAGCTGCGCGTAGCCGACGAGTTCGCCGTCCGCGGTGAGCAGCAGATGGGACACGCCCGCACGGGCGCCGCCCCGCAACTGCAACCGCCCCTGCTCGGACACCGCCTGCCGCCCGTCGTCACGCGCGGCCGCGCTCAGCAGTGCGAGCACGGCCTCGGCCTGCTCCTCGGACAGCTCGGAACGCGTCTCGATCGACCGGGCGATCGGCGCGGTGTTGTCGCTGGTCATGCGTACGAGACTACGGGCCCCCGGCAATCCTTTCCCGCCCCGCGTGCCTACGGCTCCCCAAGGCGGGCCCCTCGGTTCACCGCGTGGGCGACGGCGGGCCGGCTCAGGCTCCCGTGGCGAAGGGGCCCTGGGGAGGCGGGGTCGGGGCGCCCGGCAGGCGGATGGTGGCCACGGTGCCGGGGCCGTCGGCCCGGGAGAGGGTCACCTCGCCGCCGGCCTGCTGGACGGTGCGGGCGACGATGGAGAGGCCGAGGCCCGAGCCGGGGAGGGCGCGGGCGCTGGGAGAGCGCCAGAAGCGGTCGAAGACGTGGGGGAGTTCGTCGGCGGGGATGCCGGGGCCGTGGTCGCGGACGGTGAGGACGCCCCGGGACAGGGCGACCTCGACGGTGCCGCCCTCGGGGCTGAACTTCACCGCGTTGTCCAGGACGTTGACGATCGCGCGTTCCAGCGCGGACGGTTCCGCCCGGGCGTACCAGGGCTCCAGGTCGGCGGTGATGGTGAGTTCGGGGCCGCGCAGCCGGGCGCGGCGCAGGGCGGCCTCGACGGTGTCGTGGAAGGCGACGACCTGGAGGCGCTCGCCCCGCTGGCCCTCCGAGCGCGACAGTTCCTGGAGGTCGCCGATGAGCGCGGCCAGTTCGGTCATCTGGGCCTTGACCGAGGCGAGCAGGGCCTTGCGGTCGGCCTCCGGCAGCGGGCGGCCGGTCTCCTCGCTGCGGGTGAGCAGTTCGATGTTGGTGCGCAGCGAGGTGAGCGGGGTGCGCAGTTCGTGGCCCGCGTCGGCGATCAGCTGCTGCTGGAGCTCGCGGGAGCTGGCCAGGGCGGAGGTCATGGAGTTGAAGGAGCGGGAGAGCCGGGCCACCTCGTCCTCGCTGTCGTCCTCCACGGGGATGCGGATGGAGAGGTCCTCGGTGCGGGCCACGTGCTCGACGGCCTCGGTGAGCCGGTCGACGGGCCGCAGCCCGGCGCGGGCCACCGCGAGGCCCGCCGCGCCGGCGCCCAGCACCCCTATGCCGGAGACCAGCAGCAGGATCAGCGCCAGGTCGTTGAGGGTGGACTCGGTGCCCTTGAGCGGGATGGCTACCAGCAGCGCGGTGTTGACGCTGGTCTGGGCGATCGGGTCGCTGAGCACCACCGGCCGCGTCAGCACCCGTACGGCGCTGCCGTCGTCGGCGACGCCGTCGCGGATGATGCCCTGGCCGCTGGGCGCGTTCCTGATCACTTCCTCGTCGGCGTGGGTGACCCTGACCTTGCCCGCCGACATGGCGAACAGGCAGGCGGTGCCGTCCGCCTTGACCACCTGGGAGTAGTAGGTGGCGCGCACGGCCCGCAGGGTGTCCTGCGGGTTCTGCACGCAGTTGTTGTACGCGTCCAGGATGTCGTTCTGCTGGGGGCCCCGGATGACGGCGGCCTTGCGCAGGTCGTTGTCGACCTGGTCGTACAGCTTCCCCTTCACGATGAACCAGCACGCCACCGACACCGCCGCCACCGCGAACGCCACCGCGACCGCGACCAGCAGCGCCAGCCGCGACCGGATCGGCAGCGACCGGAACCGGCGTACGACCTTGCTCACTCGGCGCCGCCCTGCCGCAGGACGTACCCGACCCCGCGCACGGTGTGGACCAGGCGCGGCTCGCCGCCCGCCTCGGTCTTGCGGCGCAGGTACATGACGTACACGTCCAGGGAGTTGGAGGAGGGCTCGAAGTCGAAGCCCCAGACGGCCTTCAGGATCTGCTCACGGGTGAGGACCTGGCGCGGGTGCGCCATGAACATCTCCAGGAGCGTGAACTCCGTACGGGTCAGCTCCACCTGCCGGCCGCCGCGCGTGACCTCGCGGGTGGCGAGGTCCATGCGCAGGTCGGCGAAGGTGAGCGCGTCGTCCTCCTCGACGGCGCCGGCCACGGCGGCCGCGTAGGAGCTGCGGCGCAGCAGCGCGCGGATGCGGGCGAACAGCTCGTCCAGCTCGAACGGCTTGACCAGGTAGTCGTCCGCCCCCGCGTCCAGCCCGGTCACCCGGTCGCCCACGGTGTCGCGGGCCGTCAGCATCAGGATCGGGGTGGTGTCGCCCGCGCCGCGGATGCGCCGGGCCGCCGTGAGGCCGTCCATGCGGGGCATCTGGATGTCGAGGACGACCAGGTCGGGCTTGTACGCGCCCGCCTTGTCCAGGGCGTCCGCGCCGTCCACGGCGACCTCGGTGCCGTAGCCCTCGAAGGCGAGGCTGCGCTGGAGCGCCTCGCGCACCGCGGGCTCGTCGTCGACGATCAGGATGCGCTGCGGTTCACGGTCACGGTCGCCGTCGGCGGGGCTCATCGGTCGTGGTTCCTCGGTTGCTCGGGGGCCGGTCGGTCCCGGCCGGGGGGGCCGGGACGCTCTCAGCCTCGCACGTTCAGGGTGGCCGGGCGGAGACCCGGCGCTCACGTCGACCCGGCGCTCACCTCGCCGCCGGGCGCGCGCTCACACCGCCATGGCGGTCAGGCGGCCCAGGGGCACCTTGTGGCGGTGGATGCGCGCGGGGGAGGTGCGCAGGCCCATCAGCTGGGGGGCGGGGACCTCGGGCACGGGGAGGTCCGCGCGGGCGGCCGGGGCGGACTCGGGGGTGTGGAGTTCCTTGGCGACGGCCAGGGCCAGGGCGACGCTCCGGGGGAGGGTCGCGTCGGCGGTCTCGGCCTTCTCGTGCACAACCTGCTGGATCATGGCGTTCTCCTCGTCGTGCGAGCGGTACTGCCCTTGGCCCCCCTGCTGTCGCCTGCGCCGGCTCAGCTCTGCGAGCCGGAGCGCAGCTTGGCGAGGTCGGACTTGACGGTGTTGATCGGGATGGCGAAACCGAGGCCCACGCTGCCCGCGTTGGAGGAGTCCGAGCTCGCGGTGGCCGAGTACATCGCGGAGTTGATGCCGATGACGTTGCCGGCCGAGTCGATCAGCGCGCCGCCGGAGTTGCCCGGGTTGAGGGACGCGTCGGTCTGGATCGCCTTGTAGGTGGTCGTGGAGGAGCCGGTGTCGCCGTTGAACTGGCGGCCGCCGAACTGGAACGGCCACTGGCCGTCCCCGCCCTGGCCCTGCCCCTGGTTCTCGTCGGTGGACACGGTCACGTCCCGGTTGAGCGCGGAGACGATGCCGCTGGTCACGGTGCCGGTCAGCCCCTCGGGGGAGCCGATGGCGACGACCTGGTCGCCGACCGCCACCCCGGACGAGTCGCCGAGCGCGGCCGGCTTCAGGCCGGAGGCGCCCTGGAGCTTGACCAGGGCCAGGTCCTTGGAGCTGTCGGTGCCGACGACCCGCGCGGTGTACGACGAGCCGTCGCTGGTCCGCGCCTTGACCGAGGTGGCGCCCGCTATGACGTGGTTGTTGGTGACGACCTCGCCGCCGCTGCCGACGATCACGCCGGAGCCGGTCGAGGTGCCGTTGCTCAGGGTCGCGGTGATCTCCACGACGCTCGGGCTGACCGCCTTGGCGATCGCGGCGACGCTGCCCCGCTGGCTGGAGGGCACCACGTTGGTGCTGGTGCTGCTGGAGGCGACCGTGTCCTTGCCGGTCAGCTCCTGGAAGGCGAACGCGGTGCCGCCGCCCACGGCCGCGGCAGCGATCGCCACGGCGGCGAGCAGGGCCGCGGGGCCCTTGGTCATCCGCTTCTTCGCAGCGGGCACGGGCGCGGGTGCGGCGCCGGCCGGGTCCGCGTAACCGGGGGCGTACGCCGGCGGGGGCGGCCACTCCGGGTTCACCGGGGCGGAGGCGTGCTGCTGCTGGTACGCGGACGGGGCCTGCCCGTCACCCTGGGGGTACTCGTACTCGCCGCTGCGGCGGATGCTCTCGGTCATGACAAAGAGAGTGTCCCGTGATCATGAGAGCTTCCTGAGTCCCCGCTGAGAAGCCCGACAGAACCTCGTATGCCCGATATAAGGATCCCGGCCGGTCCAGCACCGGGATACTGGCCGGCCGAGCACGAGGACGCCGGCCGGCGGACGCTACGCGCAGCCGCAGGACCTGCGGACCACCAGCCGGGACGGGAACACCTTCAGCCGCTCCCGCCGCGAACCGGCGACCCGCAGCCCGTCGTCCAGCACCAGGTCGACGGCCGCGCGGGCCATCGCCGAGCGGTCGGAGGCGACCGTGGTCAGCGGCGGGTCCGCCAGTGCCGCCTCCTTGATGTCGTCGAACCCGGCCACCGCCAGCTCGCCCGGCACGTCGATGCGCAGCTCGCGCGCGGCCCGCAGCAGGCCGAGCGCCTGGTCGTCGGTGGAGCAGAAGACCGCCGGGGGGCGGTCCGGGCCGGAGAGGATCTCCAGGCCTATCCGGTAGGCGTCGTAGCGGTTGTACGGCGCCTCGAAGAGGCGGCCCTCGGTGGGGATGCCCGCCTCGTCCATGGCGCGCCGCCAGCCCTCGACGTGGTCGGAGACCGGGTCGCCCACGGCGGGCGTGTCGGCGGTGCCGCCCACACAGGCGACGTACTCGTAGCCGTGCTCCAGCAGGTGGCGTACGGCGAGCTGGGCGCCGCCGAGGTCGTCGGTGACCACGGCCACGTCGTCGATGGCCTCGGGCCGCTCGTGCAGCAGCACCACGCGGGCGTCCCAGGCGTCGATCTCGGCCGCGGCAAGGTCGTTCAGCGCGTGCGAGACGAGGATGAGGCCGGAGACCCGCATGCCGAGGAAGGCCCGCAGATAGTGGACCTCGCGCTCGCCCACGTAGTCGGAGTTGCCGACGAGGACCATCTTGCCGCGCTCGGCCGCCGCCCACTCGACCGCGTGCGCCATCTCCCCGAAGAAGGGCTGGCGGGCGTCCGGGACGATCAGCCCTATGAGGTCGGTGCGCCGCGAGGCCATCGCCTGGGCGACGCGGTCGGGCCGGTACCCCAGTTCCTTGATGGCGGCGAGGACACGCTCGCGCGTGGCCGGGGCGACCGGCCGGGGTCCGTTGTTGATGACATAGCTCACAACGGCGGTGGAAGTCCCCGCCAGCCTCGCCACGTCGTCCCGAGTCACCTTGGCCACGCGCGGAGTCTACGCGGATGGATCCGCTCCGGGCAGGGCGTATCACGTCTTGGATGGGCGCCCGGATGTGCGAGCGCAACGCCTGCCCGCACATCCGTGCGCCTCATGGCGCATCCGTGCGACACCGGTACCGCACACGTGACCCGCCGTGGCGCGGTGGCTACGCCCTGGACCGCGAAGTCTCCGAAGCGCCTGAGGTACCCGAGGTGCTCGAAGCGGCCGGCGCCGCGTCCCCGCCCTGAGAGCCCTCCGCGCCCTGAGCGCCCTCCGCCTTCGGGCGGGCCGCCTTGGCCTTCGCCTCTCCGGCCGAGCGGTCGGCCTTCTCGGGCGTGACGAAGCGGTAGCCGACGTTGCGCACGGTGCCGATCAGCGACTCGTGCTCGGGGCCGAGCTTCGCGCGCAGCCGCCGTACGTGCACGTCCACGGTCCGGGTGCCGCCGAAGTAGTCGTACCCCCAGACCTCCTGGAGCAGCTGGGCGCGGGTGAAGACGCGGCCCGGGTGCTGGGCGAGGTACTTCAGGAGCTCGAACTCCTTGAACGTGAGATCCAGCACGCGGCCCTTGAGCTTGGCGCTGTAGGTCGCCTCGTCCACGGACAGGTCGCCGTTGCGGATCTCCATGGGGGAGTCGTCGTTGACGATCTGCTGCCGGCCCATGGCCAGGCGCAGCCGGGCCTCCACCTCGGCCGGCCCCGCGGTGTCGAGCAGCACGTCGTCGATGCCCCAGTCGGCGGTGACGGCGGCGAGACCGCCCTCCGTCACCACGAGGACCAGCGGACAGCCAGGCCCGGTGGAGCGCAGCAGCTGGCACAGGCTGCGCACCTGCGGCAGGTCGCGCCGCCCGTCGACGAGGATCACGTCGGCACCCGGGGTGTCGACGAGCGCGGGCCCCTCCGCGGGAGCCACGCGCACGTTGTGCAGCAGCAGGCCGAGCGCGGGGAGCACCTCCGCGGAGGGCTGGAGCGCGTTGGTCAGGAGCAGCAGTGAACTCATCGCGTCCCACCTGCCTGGATCGTCCTTGGCTCGTGCACGGTTCGCTCGCCCATGGCGTTCGGTTCCTCCTCGGTCCCTGCGAGGACGTACTGCGGTCCCCGTACACCTGCGGTCTCCCGCGTTCACCTGCGGTTTCCCGCGTCGTATACAACGCTTGTGAAAGCACAAAAGGACCCGGGGGCTGCGCTGCCCGAGTCCTCTTCCCAGCAGAATAGCCGACATGAGCACGGGATCGGCAGGTCATGTGGCGCGTTCGGCGATCGTCCCGGGGAGTGAGACGGCCGCGCCGGGGCGGGTCAGGACGTTCCTGCGCACGGCGGACGGGGTGGCGATCGACGCCCTGTACGAACGGGGAGCGGCCGAACGCGCGACGGCTCCCGTGTTCGTGATCGCACACGGTTTCACCGGCGATCTGGACAGGCCGCACGTGCGCCGGGTGGCGCGTGCCTTCGCGCGGTACGGGGCGGTGGTCACGTTCTCCTTCCGCGGCCACGGCGCCTCCGGCGGGCGCTCGACGGTGGGCGACCGTGAGGTGCTGGACCTGGCGGCGGCGGTGACCTGGGCGCGCGGGTTCGGGCACGCCCGCGTGGTGACCGCCGGGTTCTCCATGGGCGGCTCGGTGGTGCTGCGGCACGCGGCGCTGTACGGCGGCGCCGGCCGGCCCGCGGGGGCCACGGAGCCCAGGGGGCGTGCGGAAGCGCGCACGGACGCCGTCGTCTCCGTGAGCGCCCCCGCCCGCTGGTACTACCGGGGCACGGCCCCCATGCGCCGGCTCCACTGGCTGGTCATGCGCCCCGAGGGCCGGCTGGTGAGCCGCTACGGGCTGCGCACCCGCATCCACCACCGCGAGTGGGACCCCGTGCCGCTCTCCCCGGTGGAGGCGGTCCCGCGCATCGCGCCCGCCCCGCTGCTGATCGTGCACGGCGACCGGGACGGCTACTTCCCGCTCGACCACCCCCGGATGCTGGCCGCGGCCGCCGGTGACCACGCCGAACTGTGGATCGAGGCGGGCATGGGCCACGCCGAGAACGCGGCCGCCGAGGAGCTGCTGGACCGCATCGCGCGCTGGGCGGTCGCACAGGCGGGCTAGCCTGAACCTGTTCATTGCCGGTTCACTGCCGAACGACTCGAGGAACGGGATGGCTGAGGTCACGGTGCGCTACTGGGCGGCGGCGAAGGCCGCGGCCGGGACCGCGCAGGAGCCGTACGAGGCGCGGACGCTCGCCGAGGCGCTCGACGCGGTGCGCGAGAAGCACCCGGGCGAGCTGGTGCGCGTCCTTGAGCGCTGCTCGTTCCTGATCGACGGCGACCCCGTCGGCACGCGCGGGCATGAGACGGTACGGCTGACCGAGGGCGGCACGGTCGAGGTGCTCCCGCCGTTCGCAGGAGGGTGAGCGATGACCGACCGGTCGTATGAGCCGTACGAGCCGCATGAGCCGTACGAGACCTACCCACGCCACGAGCCGCCGTACGAGGGTCACGACCCCTACGCGCAGCAGTACCCGCAGGGCCAGGCCCCGCAGGCCCCTCACGGCCGGCAGCAGTACCCGCAGGCCGCTTACGGCGAGCAGCACCACCCGCAGGGGCAGCCGCACGCCTGGCCCGGGCAGCAGCAGCCGTACGAGGACCCGCAGGCGGCCCAGCAGTACACGCAGCAGTGGCAGGGGCAGACCTGGGACACCCAGACCCACGGGCGGACCGTCGAACCCGCCGCCGCGGCCGGGACGGCGTACATGCCCCCGCTGAGCCACCACGAGCCGCAGGTCCAGGCGCCCGCGGCTGCCTACGCACCGCCCCAGGCGCCCGTCGGCACGGCCCCGCCACCCGCCACCGCCCCGGAAGCGGCCGGCGACGGCGAGGCCGCCTACGGCCCCGCCACCCTGGCCGGGAACGCCCGCGTCACCGACGCCCAGCGGGCGCGTGCCGAGGGGCGTTCGCCGATCATCGACCCCGGCATGCAGCCCGCCGCGCTCACCGCGCTGCTCGGCCTGCTGCTGGCCGGCACGGCGGAGCTCGGCACGTACGCGCTGCTCGTCCCGCTGGTGCTGCTCCAGGCCGTGACGGCCGCGGGCTGGTTCCGGCTGAACGGCATGTGGCCCGCGCGGCAGGGCATCGCCCTGGGCTTCGCGGGCGCGCTGGCCGCCGACGCCGCCGTGCTGGGCGCGGGCCGCGAGCACGCCCCGGGTGCGATCCTCGGCACGCTCGGGGCGTGGGTGCTGCTCTCCCTGGTGCTGCAACTGCGCTCGCACGCCGACCCCGACGAGCGGATGTACGGCCTGATGGCGACCGTCGCCGCCGCGGCCCTGGCGATCATCGCCACCGGCTATCTCGCGGCCCGCGCGGACGCGGTGGCGGTCGGCGCCACGGCGGTCGCGGTGGCCGTCCTCGCGCGTGCGCTTCCGCTGCCGACGCCGGCCTCGGTGGTGGTCGCCGTCCTCGCGGCGGCGGGCGCGGGCATCGCGGCCGGCGGGATGACGGGCCTGGGCACGAAGGGCGCGCTGCTCGGCGCGGCCGCGGCGGTGTGCGCCCTGGTGGGCCACCGGGTGGCGGCTTACGACTACCCCTCGCGCTTCGTGCACCTCACGGCGGGCGTCGCCCTGCCGCTGTCGGCCGCCGCGCCGGTGGTGTGGGTCCTGGGACGGGCGCTGGGATAGCCCCCGGCGCCGGCCGCCTCCGGCCGGCGGGCCGCGGGCGGCCCTGTCACAGGTGATCGACAATCCGGCGGCCCTGCTTCCCGCGCGAGTTACGCTCGCGAGCGGGACGGCCGCCCGGTCGTCGCCGACCGCCGAGGTGGGGGAAAACACCACATGCGCGCGCTGCGAGTACTGCTGATCGTCGTCGTGATCCTGGGCGTGCTGTTCGTGGTCGTGGACCGGGTCGCGGTGCACTTCGCGGAGGGCCAGGCGGCCGACAAGCTGAAGACCACGGAGAACCTGGCGAGCACGCCCGACGTGTCCATCAAGGGCTTCCCCTTCCTCACCCAGGTCGCGAGCGGCGAGCTGGACGACGTCGAGGTCGGCATCAAGGACTACGAGGCGGCCACCGGCAGGGGCTCGCAGAAGATCCGCATCGACGACCTCCAGGCCGACATGAAGGGCGTGCGGTTCTCCGGCGACTACAGCTCGGCCACGGCGGCCGACGCCACCGGCACCGCGACCATCGCCTACGACGAGCTGCTGAAGGCGGCGAAGTCGGAGCCGACCGACATCGGGTTCGGCTTCAAGGCCCGGGTGGTGGGCCTCTCGGACGGCGGGAACGGCAAGATCAAGGTCACCGTCAGCATCGCCGGGCAGCGGATCCCCGTGCTCAGCTCGGTGTCCGTGACGAACAACAAGGTGCAGGTGCACGCCGACTCGCTGCCGAAGCTCGCGGGCATCTCGCTGCTCGAGAGCCGCATCCGCGCCATCACCGACTTCCAGCAGGCCGTCGACCAGCTGCCCGGCGGCTTCCAGCTGGACTCGGTGCGGGCGGCGAAGAACGGCGTGGAGATCACGGTGAAGGGTTCGAACGTCAGGCTGGCCGGGTAGGACAACCGCCGGTGGACGGTGAACGTCCGTCCGACTGGCGAGACGGTCGCGTCCGTAGCGCGGCTTCGGTGACCCCAGTGAGGGCCCGGCGGCCGTACGGCGGCACCCCGAACCCTCATCGCATCTCATCATCCGGACGATCGTGTCTCGTCATATGACACGCCGGTGACATGTCCGCCTTTTCGTCCCTACGATCGGGCACATGAAGCGACAGGCGGACCTCACGAAGCGGCGGGCAGTGGACCTGTGCCGCGTTGCCGCCATGCTCTGTCGCCCCTTCTGAGCGGGAGCTTCCGCCTCCCGTATCGCCGGCCCCCGCACCCGACCGGGGCCGTCCGCGCGCCGCGCACGCCCCGAAGCGCACCGCCGGCCCGCGCGCCCCCAGCTTTCGCACGCCCCGCCGCAACTGCCCGGAGGAGAATCAGCATGAGCCGCAGCGACGTCCTGGTCGACGCCGACTGGGTCCAGGAGCACCTGGACGACCCGAGCATCGCCATCGTCGAGGTGGACGAGGACACGTCCGCGTACGAGAAGAACCACATCAAGAACGCCATCCGGATCGACTGGACCAAGGACCTCCAGGACCCGGTGCGCCGTGACTTCGTCGACCAGGAGGGCTTCGAGAAGCTCCTGTCGGAGAAGGGCATCTCCAACGACCACACGGTCGTCCTCTACGGCGGCAACAACAACTGGTTCGCCTCCTACGCGTACTGGTACTTCAAGCTGTACGGCCACGAGAACGTCAAGCTCCTCGACGGCGGCCGCAAGAAGTGGGAGCTCGACGCCCGCGAGCTCGTCGACGGCAACGACGTGCCCGAGCGCGCGCGGACCGAGTACAAGGCCAAGCCGCAGGACGCCTCCATCCGCGCCTTCCGCGACGACGTCGTGGCGGCCATCGGCTCGCAGAACCTCGTCGACGTCCGCTCGCCCGACGAGTTCTCCGGCAAGCTGCTCGCCCCGGCCCACCTGCCGCAGGAGCAGTCGCAGCGCCCCGGCCACGTCCCGAGCGCCAAGAACATCCCGTGGTCGAAGAACGCCAACGACGACGGCACCTTCAAGTCCGACGAGGAGCTCAAGGAGCTCTACACGGCCGAGGACGTCGACCTGGCCAAGGACACCATCGCCTACTGCCGCATCGGTGAGCGCTCCGCGCTGACCTGGTTCGTGCTGCACGAGCTGCTCGGCGTGCAGAACGTCAAGAACTACGACGGCTCCTGGACCGAGTACGGCTCCCTGGTGGGCGTGCCGATCGAGCTCGGCGCCGGCAAGTAACAGACCCGACCGACCTATCTGACCTCTGGAGAAGCACATGTGTGGAGCGAAGGCCGGCGGCCCGGACGCCTCGACGATCAAGCCCGGTGAGACGACGATCCAGGGCCAGGTGACCCGTGACGGCGAGCCGGTGACGGGCTACGTCCGCCTGCTGGACTCGACCGGCGAGTTCACCGCGGAGGTCCCCACCTCCGCCACCGGTCAGTTCCGGTTCTACGCCGCCGAGGGCACCTGGACCGTCCGGGCCCTGGTCCCCGGTGGCAGCGCCGACCGCACGGTCGTCGCCCAGCAGGGTGGCCTCGCGGAGGTCGCGATCGCGGTCTGACGGCCCCGCCGTCACGAAGGGCCGCACCCGAGGGTTGGACGCCGGGGTGCGGCCCTTCGGCATGCCGCGGAGCGGCGGGGACCGCCCTACCCTGGACTCATGTACGCCCGCCGTCGTCACGTCTACTTCGCCATGATGGGCACCTGCATCGGGCTGTTCGTGCTGGCCTGGGGCGTGGTGCGCATCTGGTCGGTGCCGGCCGCGGTCGGCATGTGCGTCGTCGCCATGGTGATCCCGCCGGCCGCCGCCATGGTCGCCAACCGGCGCGGTCCCGACGACCGCTGGTGGGACGACCCGTCCGGCGACCGGCAGTCGGACGAGTGGTGGGACGAACTGGACGGCAAGAAACGCCGCTGAGCCGCGACCGGCGACGGCGGCGCGTGCCCGGCGGTCCTCGCCGGCCCCGCCGCGAACTCAGTAGACGAGTGCCTGGGTCTCCTCGCCCAGTGCCTCCTGCACGAACACCTGCGCCCCCGCGATCCGCACTCCCTCGATCACGTCCTTCTCCGTGATGTCGCGGCGGGCGGCGCACTGCGTGCACAGCGTGATGCGGCCGGCCGCGAGGATCGAGTCGATGAGGTCGGGCAGCGGAGCCGCGTGCGGCAGCTCGAACTCGGCCGCCCGGCCCGGCAGCGCGAACCACGAGGACTCCCCGGTCAGCCACAGCGAGACGTCCACCCCGCTGGCCACCGCCACCGCGGCCACCGTGAACGCCTGAGAGCAGCGCTCGGGGGCGTCCGCCCCGGCCGTCACCTTGATCACGAGCTTCTTCGCCATGGCCGAATCGTAATCAACTCCCTTACAACTGCGGGCGGGACCCGTGGGTCTCCTGTGAAGCGCGTTTATGGAGTGATCGCTTCACGTTGTGTGGGGGACGTGTTGGACGTACCGGAAAGACCCGGAGAAGCAGTACCCGAAGAAGCAGTGCCTGAAGGAGCGGTACCCGAAGAAGCAGTGGCACCCGGGCGTCGGCGGCGTCGTACCGTCGGGCTCGTCGCCGGCGCGGCCGTGCTCGGTGTCGTGGCCGGCGTCTGCACGGGCTACGTCATCCAGGCCGGCCGGAAGCCCACCCCGCTGCCGCCGCTGTCCCAGCCGGTCGTACGGCAGGCGAAGGGCGCGCCCGAACCGCTGTCGGCCGCGCAGGACCGGCAGGTGAAGACCGAGGGCGACCTGCGCAAGCTGCTGCTCAAGGCGCCCGGCGGGGCGCGGGACAACCCGCTGGGCGAGGGCCGGGACGGCTGGATGAGCCTCAGCGAGTACGCGGAGACGTTCGACAAGCCGGACGTGGCGTTCCGCGCCCAGCTCCGCAGCCAGTTCCGGCGCGCGGCCGTCACCGCGTGGCGCACCGGCGGCACCCGGCTGGTGGAGGTCCGCCTGGTGCAGTACCGCCAGGAGGAGAGCATGGCCGCCTCGCAGCAGGCGGACAACGGCGAGTACTGGGCCGAGCGGGAACCGGGCAACCACGGCTGGGCGATACCGGGCACGGACGACGGCATGGCGTACGCCGACAGCACGCCGGACCGGAAGTCCGGCTACCTCCCGGTGTACTCGGCCGAGGCGTATGCCTGGCGCGGCGACATCACTGTGGAGATCTTCGCCTACGACACCAGCCCGATCCCCAAGAAGGACATCATGGACCTGGCCGAACGGCAGGTGGGACGGCTGTGAAGGAGCCAGAGCCCCAGCGGGAGCAGGAGCAGGAGCAGAAGCAGGAGCGCGAGCAGCAGGACCTGCGGTCCGCGTCCGCGAAGCCGCGCCGGCGGAGGCGCGTCGGCGTGATCGCCGGGTGCGCCGTCCTGCTCGCCGCCGTCCTCGGCGGCACCGGCTTCACCGTGGTCACCGTGCGCGACGCGGCCCACGACCCGGGCGCGCCCGTCTGGGACGTGCCGGAGAAGGCCAAGGAGCGGCCCTCGGCGCGGCCCGCCGCGACCGGCCTCAAGGGCATGCTGCTGCCGTACGGCACCGGCACCGGCGGCTACGGACCCGGCCCGGACCTGGGCGAGTTCGGCTCCGACGCCGAACTGAGCGGCGCCCGGGCCACCGCGCTGCGCAAGCAGTCGCTGCGGGGCCTGCCGCGCAGCGCGCGCCGGCAGCTGGAGAAGCAGATCGACAAGCAGCACATCAAGGGCATGGCGATGCGCAGCTATCTGAGCGTGCGGGGCGCCGCCGGCCTGGACGACGACCGGGCCTTCACCATGGAGATCGTGCTGTCCCAGCTGGGCAGCCGGCGCACGGCCCGTTCCCTCGCCGGGTACCAGCAGGAGTTCTTCGACGCCCTGAAGGTCCTCCGGCAGGGGCCGAGGATCGAGGGCCACGACAACGCGCGCTGCTTCCTGCCGCCCGCGAACCCCAAGGAGAAGCTCGACCTCATGGTGTGCTCGTCGTACGTGGACGACGTCCAGGTCACCGCCACCGCCTACGCGGTCGGGCCCATCGACAAGAAGGGCGTGGCGAACATGCTCCGCGCGCAGCTCGACCGCATCAAGGAACCCGGGGCGGCGACATGAGCGACCAGCAGCCCCTCGCGCCCTCTCCCGTCCCGCCCCTGCCGCCGTACCAGCCCGTGGTCCCGGACCCGGCCGTTCCTGCGGTCAGGAAGGACCGCCGGGTGCTGCGGGCCGTGCTGCGCTGGGGCGCGGCCGTGCTCGTGTTCGCCGCGGCCGGGGTGTCCACGGCGTACGGCGTCACCCGGACGGACCGGACGGATCTGCCCGGTCTCGCCACCGCCTCCGACGGGCGCTGGGACTATCCGGAGATCGTCCGGCCGCCGCTGCCGTCCGGCCGCCCGGGCCCGTTCGCCGAGGTGAACAGCTCCGGGGCGCACTACGCCGATCTGCGGGCCCTCGTCCTGCCGGCCCCCGCCGGGGCGGTGGAGGACAAGGCGCTGCGCGGCGAGGACGGCTGGCTGGCGACCGGGACCTTCCTCGCGGAGTACGCGAAGAAGGACGAGCGCACGGAGTTCGCGCACCGGCTCGCGGACCACGGTCTGCGGCACGTCGCCGCCCGCGGCTGGACCACCCAGGACGGCACGCACACGCGGATCTACCTGCTGCAGTTCGGCTCCGCGGTCCTCGTGGACGACCTGTTCGAGCACACGGTCGTCCACTACGGGCCGGGCTACACGGTGCGCGGCGCGGGCGCCTCCGAGTACGCCGCCGTCCCCGGCGGCTCCACGTTGGAGGACGTCACCGAGACGGCCTTCGCCGAGTCCAAGCCCTACGGCGCCGAACAGGTGCGCCAGGGCTACCTCTCCGCCGGCGACACCCTCGCCGTCATCATCCAGTCCCGCAAGGGCGCGGCCCCCGCGGTGCCCTTCCACCAGACGATGACCCTCCAGGCCGAACTGCTCGACTGAGCCCGCTCACGCACCTCGGCGCACCTCACGAAGAGGGCCGGGCCCCGGCCGACTAAGCTGGTGCCCGGCCCTGTGTACGCACGTACCGCACCGCACCGCGCTCGACAAGGAGCACCCCGTGGAGATCTTCTTCGAAACCCTGCTGGTCCTGGTCTGCGTCGGCGTCCTCGCCTTCGCCTACCTGACCGTGAAGAAGCTGTACCAGGGCCAGCGCTGACGACCTCCAGGAGTCCCCGCTCATGATCGAGATCCCGTCCGACCTCCACAAGGACCTCGTGCCCCTCGCCTTCCTGCTCGGCGACTGGGCCGGGGCAGGCGTGCACGACTTCCCCGGCGCCGAGAAGTGCAACTTCGGCCAGGAGGTCACCTTCACCCACGACGGCCGGGACTTCCTGGAGTACCACTCCCGCACCTGGGTGCTGGACAACGACGGCAACAAGGTGAAGCCGCTGGAGACCGAGTCCGGCTTCTGGCGGATCGACGCCGGCCGCAAGGTCGAGGTCACCATGACCCGCGACGACGGCGTCATCGAGATCTGGTACGGCGAACTGGCCGACAAGAAGCCCCAGATCGACCTGGTCACCGACGCCGTGGCCCGCACCGCGGCCTCCCGCCCCTACACCGGCGGCAAGCGGCTGTACGGCTACGTCAAGAGCGACCTGATGTGGGTCGGCGAGAAGCAGACCCCCGAGGTCGAGCTGCGTCCCTACATGTCCGCCCACCTGAAGAAGGTCGTCACCCCGGAGGACGTGGAGCGCTGGGCCAAGGCCCTCCCGGACGACCTGCCGGACGACGGCATCGCCTTCTTCAAGTAGGCCGGGCGACTGGTCCTAGACTTTCAGTGTGGTGAGCACCGACTGGAAGACCGACCTGCGGCAGCGCGGCTACCGGCTGACGCCGCAGCGGCAGCTCGTGCTCGAAGCCGTGGACACCCTGGAGCACGCGACCCCCGACGCCATCCTCGGCGAAGTGAGGAAGACGGCGTCGGGGGTCAACATCTCCACGGTGTACCGGACCCTGGAGCTGCTGGAGGAGCTGGGCCTGGTCAGCCACGCCCACCTCGGGCACGGCGCGCCCACCTACCACCTCGCCGACCGGCACCACCATCTGCACCTGGTCTGCCGGGACTGCGAGAACGTCATCGAGGCGGACGTGGAGGTGGCCGCCGACTTCACGGCCAAGCTGCGGCAGCAGTTCGGTTTCGACACCGACATGAAGCACTTCGCGATCTTCGGCCGCTGCCAGGACTGCTCGACGAAGAGCCCGACCACCACGTCGTAGGCTGGCCCGTATGAAGAGCCCCTTGCTGTCCCTGCCCGGCGCCGTCCCCGCCGAGGGCGTGGACGAAGGTGTCGCCGCCCACTACGGCGACCTGTTCCGCGAGCAGCGCGCCCTCGCGGACGGCACCGGAGTCGTCGACCTCTCCCACCGCGGTGTCATCGCCGTCTCCGGCGAGGACCGGCTGAGCTGGCTGCACCTGCTGCTCACCCAGCACGTCAGCGAACTGCCCGCCGGCCAGGCCACCGAGGCGCTGATCCTCTCCGCGCACGGCCACATCGAGCACGCGCTCTACCTGGTCGACGACGGCGAGACGGTGTGGGCCCACGTGGAGCCCGGCACCCAGGAGGCGCTGATCGCCTACCTGGAGTCGATGAAGTTCTTCTACCGGGTCGAGGTCGCCGACCGGACCGGCGACTTCGCCGTCGTGCACCTGCCGGCCGGTTCGATCACGGAGGCGCCCGAGGGGGTCGTCGTACGGGAGACCGCGCACGGCCGGGACCTCTTCCTGCCGCGCGCCGACCTGGAGTCGTACGCGGAGAAGGCCGGGCCGCCCGCAGGGATCCTCGCCCACGAGGCGCTGCGTGTCGAGCAGCACCGCCCGCGCCTCGGCTTCGAGACCGACCACCGCACGATCCCGCACGAGCTGGGCTGGATCGGCACCGCGGTCCACCTCCAGAAGGGCTGCTACCGCGGGCAGGAGACCGTGGCCCGGGTGCACAACCTCGGCAAGCCGCCGCGCCGCCTGGTCTTCCTTCACCTGGACGGCAGCGAGGTGCACCTGCCGGTGCCGGGCACGGAGATCCGTCTCGCCGACGAGGGGCCGGACGGCCGCAAGATCGGCTTCGTGACCACGTCCGTACGGCACTTCGAGCTCGGGCCGGTCGCGCTCGCCCTGGTCAAGCGGAACGTCCCGGTGGACGCGCGGCTGATGGCGGGGGACACGGCGGCGGCCCAGGAGACGGTCGTCGAGCCGTAGGCCGCCGGGCCGGGCCCGGGGACTGCGGGGCCTGGGGCTGCTGGGCCGGGGGCCCGGGTTTCAGATGTCGATCAGTACGGTGAACGGGCCGTCGTTCGTCAGCGACACGCGCATGCGCGCGCCGAAGCGGCCCGTCGCCACCGTCGCGCCCAGCGCCCGCAACTGGGCGACCACCTCGTCCACGAGCGGCTCGGCGACATCGCCGGGGGCGGCCGCGTTCCAGGTGGGGCGGCGGCCCTTGCGGGCGTCGCCGTACAGCGTGAACTGGCTGATGACCAGCAGCGGGGCGCCGATGTCGCTGCACGACCTCTCCTCGTGCAGCATGCGGATCGACCACAGCTTGCGGGCGAGCTGCGCCGCCTTCTCCTTGGTGTCCTCGTGGGTCACCCCCACCAGGACGCACAGCCCCTCGCCCTCGATCGCGCCGACCGTCTCACCGTCCACGACGACGCTCGCGCCGTCCACCCTCTGCACCACTGCACGCATGGCGACCATCATGCCGGTCCCCCGGAAGCGACCGGCGGCCGGTCAGGTTCCGGGTGGCGAAGTCCATATCGTGATTCTTTATGCTCCGTAACCCCCCATCTGGGGCTGATCGGGGGCACTCGGTCACATTCTGGCCACTCGGGGTGGCACGATGCTGTCGTACGCGCCGGTCGAGGGGACGGTTGAGACGCATGAACACATCAGTCGCCGGAGAGGCCCGGATGCCCGGCGCCGCCGGTGTCCTCGGAGCTCTGGAGGGGTGCCGCCCGCCGGTGCAGCGCACCGACAGCCCGCCGCCGCTGACCATCCTGAGCCTGCCCGAGCTGCGCGCCCTGTGCCGGCAGGCGCAGCGCGACGAGGCCGACCTCAGTTACGTACGACGGCTGGTCCAGGGGAGGATCGACATCCTGCGCGCCGAGCTGGCCCGGCGCGGATCGGGTCCCGAGCCGGTCGTGGCCGCCGGCCGGGCGCCCGCCGGCGAACCGGCCTCGGTGGTGGAGCGGCTGGCGGAGATCCTCAAGGACGCCCCCGCGCGGCAGCGCTCCTCCGCCCGCCATGTGACCCTCGGCACACCGTACAGCGAGGAGTACCGGCGGCTGGCCGCGCAGATGCTCGCCGAGGTCGAGCTGTCGGACCTCGGCGCCCGCACCGACCTGGAACTGGGCGCGGCGATGGCCCGGCTGGTGGCCTGCGAGCAGCAGGTGTCCCATCGCCGTCAGGAGCTCCAGCGCACGGCCGACGGCTGCGGGGCGGAGATCGCCCGCAGGTACCGTGAAGGGGAAGCGCAAGTGGACGATCTGCTCGTCTGACGCGGCGGCCACGGCGATCCCGGGCGCGCGTGGGGCAGGCCGCCGCCGTGCTTCCGGTTCCCACCCGTCGTCCCGGAAGGCCACCGCCGATGTCCGAGTCAGCCGCGTCCGTCCTGTCCGCCTCCACCCCGGCGCCGCCCGTCCTCGCCGAGGTGGTGCGCTCCGGGTTCGTGGAGGGGCGGCACCGGGGGAGCCTGGTGCTGCTGGGCGCGGACGGCTCGGTGGAACTGGCGCTGGGAGACGTGACCGCGCCGGTCTTCCCGCGCTCGTCGAACAAGCCGATGCAGGCGGCGGGCGTGCTGCGCGCGGGACTGGACCTGTCGGGGGAGCGGCTGGCGCTCGCCGCGGCCAGCCACTCCGGGGAGGTCTTCCACCGCGACCTGGTGCACAAGATGCTCGGCGAGCACGGTCTGACCCCCGCCCAGCTCCAGTGCCCGCCCGACCTGCCGCTGGACGCCGAGGAGCGCGAGACCTATCTGGCGGCCGGGGCGGTGCGCGACCGCGTGACCATGAACTGCTCCGGCAAGCACACCGCGATGCTCGCGGTCTGCGCGCTGCGCGGGTGGCCGCTGGAGTCGTACCTGGACCCGGAGCATCCGTTGCAGCGGCTGATCCACACGGTGGTGGAGGAGGCGGCGGGGGAGCAGGTCGCGGCGGTCGGCACGGACGGCTGCGGCGCCCCGCTCATGGCGATCAGCCTCACGGGGCTGGCCCGCGCCTACCGCGCCTTCGTCCTCGCCGCGCCCGGCAGCGCCGAACGCCGGGTCGCCGACGCCATGCGCGCCCACCCGGAGTACGTCGCCGGCACGCGCCGCCCCGACACCTGGCTGATGCGCGAGATCCCGGGCGCCCTGTCCAAGATGGGCGCCGAGGCGGTCCAGGCGGTCGCCCTCCCGGACGGCCGCGCCCTCGCCTTCAAGATCGACGACGGCGGCCTCCGCGCCCTGGGCCCGGTCCTCGCCCGCTCCCTGACCCTCCTGGACATCGACTCCCCCGTCCTCCCCCGCATCGCCCACACCCCCCTTTACGGGGGCACCGAGCAGGTGGGCGAGGTACGGGCGACTTTCTGAGCCGAGGGGTCAGCGGGCGAGCTGAGGGCGACCTCCTGAGCCGAGGGCGCGGGGCGACCGGGGCGCTCCCTGGGCCTCGACGGGAGGGCCCGGCTCCCCGAGCCCGGCCGGCAAGCCCCCGGCCCCGGCCCGCCGGCCCGGCCGGCTCCTGGCCCGCGCGGAAGCCCCCGCCGCGGCACGGGACCTCGACGCGCCTGAACCGGGCGATCGGGCCCCGGCGCAAGCACCTGAGCCGGGCGGCCCGGCCCCGGCTGAACCGCCGCGAGGTTGGGTGGGCTCGGCCTCGGCCGAATCGTCGCGAGGCCGGGGGAGCATCGGAGCCGACGCGTGTGGGAGTGCGACCGGGGAGGCCCTGACCTGGCCCTGGGCCCGGGGCGGCCGCCAGACCTCAACTCCCCCCCCGGAGCCAGGCTGTCCGCCCCCACCACGGGCACGGGATGCCCGCCCGATGGGGGCGAGCGCGAGGCCCCGACTCGCCTGAGCCGGGGGCGGCCCGGTCCCGGCTGAACCGCCGCGAGGCCGGCGGATGTGGGAGCCACCGCGTGTGGGAGTGCGACCGGGGCAGACCCCGGCCCGGGCCCTGCGGGACGGCGCCCGGACCAAGCCGCGCTGGGCGTGGGCCGGAGAGTACATCGGCCCCCCGACCCCGGCGGGACGGCGCCCTGCTCCCCGCCCCCGGCGGGACGGCGCCCGGCTTGCCGAGCCCGGCGGGACGGCGCCCGGCTCCCCGCCCCCGGTCGGACGGCGCCCCGCTCCCCGCCCCCGGGGACGGCACCCCGCCCCCAGCCGCGCGCGGGTGCGCAGCTCGGTCGGCTTCTTCGGGGCGTCGGCGGGGCCACTGCCTGTGGCCGCGCGGGTCGAGGGGGCGGGCCGGGTGGGCCCTGGAAAAGGTGGCGACACCCCCGTTGGCGGGTGTTTACCGTCGGGGCATGACTGCTGCCGTACGGTCCCGTTCCCGTGCCGAGATACGTTCCGTCACCGATGCCGAGATCCCCGACTGGATCCGTGCCCTCAACACCGGCTTCCTGCGCGCCCCCACGGTCTCCGAGGCAGAGGTGGCGGACCGCCGTTCACTGTCGATCCCCGACCGCACGCTCGGCGCGTTCGACGCGGGCCGGTGCGTGGCGACGTTCCGCTCCTTCCCACAGGAACTCACCGCCGTCGGTGGCGCCGCCGTCCCCGCCGACGCCATCACCAACGTCAGCGTCACCGCCACCCACCGCCGCCGCGGCCTGCTCAGCGAGATGATGGCCGCGGACCTGGCGGCCGCGAAGGACCGCGGCGACGTCGTCGCCACCCTGATCGCCGCCGAGTACCCGATCTACGGCCGCTACGGCTTCGGCCCCGCCACCCACACCACCGAGTGGGTGATCGACGTACCCCGCGCCGGCCTCGACCGCCGTTACGCGGGCCCGGACGACGGCGGCCGGGTGGACCTCGTCGACGGCGAGGACGTCCGCAAGCTCGGCCCCGAACTGCACGAGCGCCTGCGCCGTCTCCAGCCGGGCGTGGTCGACCGCACCGAGCGCTGGTGGCAGGTCAGCACCGGCGTGGTGCGCAGGGCCGGCACCCCGTGGACCGAGCCCTTCTACGCCGTCCACCGCGGCCCGGACGGCACGGTGGAGGGCCTGGCCGCGTACTCCTGCGACGACACCTGGTCGGACGCCAAGCAGCCGCTGAACACGGTCACGGTGAGGAACCTGATCGCGGTGACCCCGGCCGCCGAGCGCGCCCTGTGGCTGTACCTGTGCTCCATCGACTGGGTCACGAAGGTCAGGAGCGGCTACCGCGCCCCCGACGACCTGCTCCCCCACCTCCTCCCCGACCCCCGCGCGGCCACCCCCCTCACGCACGCGGACTGGCTGTGGGTGCGGATCCTGGACGTCGTACGGGCTCTTGAGGCACGGACGTACGAGGGTTCGGGCGCGCTGGTGCTGGAGGTGGTGGACCCGGCGGGTCTGGCCGGCGGCCGCCGGCGGCTCGAGGCCACGCCCGAGGGGGCGAGCTGCACGCCGACGGCCGAGTCGGCCGACCTGACCCTGGAGGTCGCCCAGTTGGCGGCCCTGTGGCTCGGCGACGAGTCCGCGGTGCGGCTCGCCGCCCTCGGCCGGGTCCAGGAAGAACGAGCGGGCGCCGCCCGAGTGGCCGACGCCCTGCTGCGTACGTCCAGGCGGCCTTGGTGCCCGGACACCTTCTGAGCGCTCCTTCCTGCCGGTGACGGTGACAGGGATGACGCATCCGTAGCTTGGCTGTTCAGTTGTGGCTGTGCGTGACGATCACGATGTTGAGTTGTGGCTGTGCCGCCCGTGGCTGTCCACGGTGCTGTTCAGTTGTGACTGTGCCGTGGTGCCGGATGCCGGCCGCTGTCCTCGTGCGCCGGCGCCGATCGACCGTGCTCCCGGCTCCCCTCCGGAAGGGAGCGCGGTCCGTCGTTTCCCAACCGTCACCCTGGTGGCCAACACTTGGAAAGTTTGACCATGTCGGCCAAGTTGGCCGCCAACTTCACTCTTCTTATCTCCGCTTGGAAGCGTCTCATAACCACCTTTCCGGGAACTGCCCAAAGATGGCGGGAAGTTGTACCGTTTGGCCGTGGACGGGGAACACGCCACCGCCAGTGGGCGGACGGGGCCCCAGCGGTCACACCGCGAGGTCGCCGACGAACTGCGGCACCGGATCAGGACCGGCCGACTGCGGCCGGGCGAGCGCATGCCCACGCAGGCCAGGCTGGCCGACGAGTTCGGCGTGGAGCGCGGCGCCGTACGCCGGGCCCTGCGCATCCTCCAGTCGGAGCACCTGCTCACCAACATGTCCAAGGGCAGCCCCGCGATCGTCGCGCCCGACCCGGCTCGGGCCCTGACCGGCCCGGCCGCGCCGCCGCTGCCCACCACGGTCGCCCTCGCGCCCCGTATCGCCGCCGCCTTCGCCGCCTCCCACGTCGAGATCGACGCCCTGTGCCTGACCTCGATCTCGCTGACCCTCGCCATCGGCGAACCGCTGCGCCAGATCCACGCCGGACGGCTGAAACCGGCCAAGGTCGACGTCCGGGTGCTGCTGCCGTCCCGGGACATCGACCTCGCCTTCCCCACCCCGGTGGACGCCACCGCCGCCGCCCCGCTGCAACGGCGCTGGCTGGCCCAGCGCAACGCCCAGGGCCAGGTGCTCCGGCACAATCTGCTGGCCCTGCGCTCCACCCACGGCATCGACGTGCGCGTGACCTTCCGCGCCCTGCCCTTCACCCCACCGGTCAAGCTGTACCTGCTCAACGGCGCGGAGGCGCTCTACGCCTACTACACGCTGCGCCGGCGCAAGGAGGAGATCGACCACGAGCCCCTCGAGCTCTACGACGCCGAGGGCACCCAGTCGGTGCTGTTCGCCTTCGGGCAGGGCGCCGGGGCGCGCGACACGACGTTCGTCGAGCAGTCCCACCTGTGGTTCAACGCACTGTGGGAGACGATCAGTTCGGAGCTGACGCTCACGAGCTGATGCCCGCGAGCCGACGCTCGGAACCGACGTCTCCCACGTGGACGGACGGGTCGTGGCCTCAGAGGGCCGGCCCGGCCAGGAGCATGGCCAGGACCACGGCTCCCACCGAGCTGATGGTCGGGTTCCTGGCCTTGAGGCCGATGGTGAGCAGCAGCAGGCCGACGAATCCCGCCGCGCCGTACTTCCACTGCACGAGTTGCTCGAAGCCGACGACGAAGACTGCGGACAGAATGGCGAGCACAGGCACGGCGATCTCCCCCTTCGGGCTTTCCTGGCGGTCTGGCTGGAGTGGGGGGTTGCGTGAGGCAAAACTTCCGCCAACTCAACCAAGTTGGCAACCAACTCTGATGTGGTTGTCCCCACTTGGCAGCTACCCATAAACAAGTTTCAAACAACTCCCGCCAGATGGATCAAAGTTGTAGCGTTTGGTCGTGACTCAGGAGAACGTGGCCGTGAACGGCAGCAGAAGAAGCTCGCCGCAGGAGATCGCCGACACCCTGCGCGAGCGGATCCGCGCCGGCGAGCTCAGGCCCGGCGACCGCCTGCCCACCCAGGCCGAGCTCGCCGAGGAGTTCGGCGTCGAGCGCGGCACCGTGCGTCAGGCCCTGCGGCTCCTCCAGGACGACGGCCTGCTCAGGAACGTGGGCAAGGGCAGCCCCCCGAGGATCGCCACCCCCGCCACGGCCGGCTCGGAGCCCCAGACGACCATGGTGGGCCTCGCGCCCCGGCTGGTGGAGGCCTTCGAGGCCCGCCAGGTCCGCATCGACGCCGCCTGCCTGACCGCCGAGACGCTGATGATCGCCCTCGGTGAGCCCGTCCGGCTGATCCACGAGGGCCGGCTGCGCCCCGAGTCGATCGACGTACGCCTGCTGCTGCCCTCGCGCGACATCGACCTCGCCTTCCCGGTCTCGGTCGACCACGACAGCGACGACGACCCGGTCCACCGGCGCTGGCTCGACCAGCGCAACGCCCAGGGCCACGTACTGCGCCACAACCTCAACGCCCTGCGCGCCACCCACGGCATCGACGTCCGCGTGGCCTTCCGCGCCCTGCCCTTCACCCCGCCGGTCAAGCTCTACCTGCTCAACGGCGCGGAGGCGCTCATGGCGTACTACATGATCACCCGCCGCGAGGAGCCGGCCGACAACGGAACCCTCGACATGTACGACGTCCTGGGCACCGAGTCCCTCCTCTTCTCCTTCGAGAAGGCGACCGGGGAGCGGGACGCCGCGTTCGTGGCGGAATCCCAGAAGTGGTTCGACGCCCTCTGGGAAACCATCACGACGGATCTGACACTCTCCTAGTGACTTCTGATACGACGCAGACTGAAGCGGTGACAGCCGAGACCGAGAACGACACCGAGAACCTGCGGGAACCGATCACCCGCGCCCAAGTGATCCTCTGGGACTTCGACGGCCCCATCTGCCGCCTGTTCGCGGGGCATTCGGCGGAGCGGGTGGCGAGGGAGCTGGTCGACTGGCTGGGCGGCCGCGGCCTGCACGGACTGCTCACCGAGGGCGAGCGCGGCGCCGTTGATCCGCACGTCGTGCTGCGCGCCGTCGACCGCAGGCATCCCGGCAGCGACCTGCTCGCGGAACTGGAGGAGCGGCTCACGCAGGAGGAGCTGCGGGCCGTGACCACCGCCTGGCCCACCGCCTACGCCGACCCGCTGATCCGCACGTGGAAGGCGCTGGGCACCCGCCTGGCCGTCGTCACCAACAACTCGCCCCGGACGGTGCAGGCATACCTGGAGAGCCGCACGCTGCTTCCCTGCTTCGCCCCGCACATATACGGCCGCACACAGGAGTTGCACCGCCTCAAGCCGGACCCGCACTTCCTCAACCGCGCGCTCAACGCCATGGGCGCCGCGCCGGAGACGGCCCTGATGATCGGCGACACGCCTTCGGACTTCGCCGCCGCCCGCGAGGCCGAGGTGCCCTTCCTCGGCTATGCGCGCAACGAGCGCAAGGCCAAGCTGCTGCGCGAGGCCGGCGCCACACTGGTCGTGGAGTCGCTGGAGCCGGTGCTGCGGACCGTCCGCGATCAGGCCTGAGTCATCAGCAGCGTCAGCGCCACGGCGGCGCCGACCGCCAGACCGCTGTGCCGCGCTCGCACACCGACCGCGAGCGCGCACAGCAGCACCACACCGACCCAGCCGAGCTTTTCCTGCGTCAGGGTGCCCAGCAGCAGCCCCAGGCCCTCTCTGATCGCCGCGTTCACGAGCATGCCCACCCACCTCCCGTCCACTTGCCCCTGGACCCGTCAACACCCCTGCCAATTGGACTGGTTGTCGTAAATTGGTTCTCCCCGGTCTGGTTGATCCCTTAACCGGCCGGTCAGGTTGGACTGTCGGCTTGACCGAAACCGGTTTGACGGCGGGCGTGTGGAGGTACGGTCGCCGTGTGAGCGAGCAGTACGGCGAGGAGGCGGGCGGCCGTGAGTTCCAGCGTGTCGCCGACGAGTTGCGCGCCCGGATGACCGACGGCACGTACCCACTCCGCGGCTTCCTGCCCGCACAGCGCGACCTCGCCAAGGAACTCGGCGTCTCACGCGACACGGTGCAGCGCGCGCTGCGCGACCTGCAGCGCGAGGGCTGGATCGAATCGCGGCAGGGCAGCGGGTCGCGGGTGCTCAGGACGCAGCGCATCCACTCACCGGCGGGCGGCCGCGTCCTCGGCCGGCCGGTGACTCTGGGGCCCCTCATCGGAAGCGCCTTCGAGAAGCCCGAAGTGGCCCTGGACGTCTACACGTTGACCTCCGAATCGCTCGACGCCCACATCCGGCTCCAGGCCGAGCGCATCCAGGCAGGGGAGATCGCGCCGCGGCACATCGGGGTGCGGATGCTGCTGCCCTCGGACTCGGTTCCGTATCCCTACGGGCGGTCCACGGACGGACGGTACGACGACGTCCTGCGCGAGCGAGTCCTGGGCGTCACCCGCCGCCATGTCACCTCGCTGCGCTCCACGCTGCGGGACCTGCTCACCTTGGGACTGGTGCCCTCGGTCGACGTGCGGATCCGGTACACCCCCCTGATGCCGGCGTTCAAGCTCTACCTGATCAACAAGAATGAGGCGTTGCACGGTTTCTACGAGGTCTACGAGCGCTTGGTGGATCTGGACGACGGTACCGAGATCGAGGCGGTGGACGTCGTCGGCCTGGGCGCCACGCTCACGCACCATGTGAAGAGCGATGACGCGCAAGCGCAGGGAACCGTGTTCGTCGAGACCACGCAGAAGTGGTTCGACTCAGTCTGGGACTTCCTGGCCGAGGAGTGAACCGGACTTCGGGAGAACGGGGAGGAGTGTTCCGGCCGCTTCGATGAGGGGGTCGTAGGAGGAGACGACGGCATTCGCGCCGCCTTCCCGCATGTCCCGCGCGCATACCGGGTCCTGCGTATAGCCGAGAAAACACGTTCCCGCTGATCGGGCCGCCTTCAGATCCGTGACTTTGTCGCCGATGAGAAGGCATTGCGAGGCGGGGAGCGAAAGGCGTCCGAGGGCACGCAGGACGCAGTCCGCATCAGGCTTCATGCGCCGTGCGTCCCGTGGGTCGCGGCCGAATACGCCGGCGAAGTCGTCCTCGATTCCGTGCTTTCTCAAGTATGCGCGGATCGGGGCTTCGGCGTTGTTGCTGACCACGGCCAGCCGCATTCCGAGCGACCGCAGCGACGTGACCAGGCCGTCGAGCCGCGGTGCCGGCCGGGCCGTCCGTACCGCCCTCGACTCCTGCCGAGCCACGATGCGTTCGGCCACGACGAGCGGTCGCCGGCCGCGTGGCCGGGCAGCGGGGGTGTCGTACATGTCGCGCAGTCGCTGAAGGATGTCGTGCGAGTCGTCGCAGGCCTCGGCCTCCTGGGCGAGCGGTCCCCAGTGCCGGCGGGCCCGTCGCTTGATCCGCGCCGCCACGCCCGCCGTGGACGTGCCCGCGAAGAGGTCGCAGACGGGCCCGTCGAAGTCGAGCAGCACCGCTCGGGTGGACGCCAGCAGTCCGGCCAGGCAGCCGGAATCCCCGGTCGGGTCAGCCGTGGGCGGCCTGGTCGGGTCAGCCGAGGGTGGCCTGGTCGCGGTCATCGCGACAGTGTGTCCCAGTGACCTGTCCCGCCGCCAGCCGCCCGTCTCGGCGGGGAATGCCGTTTCTGCGGGATTTCGGCCGTCCGTCCGCGTCATCCGAACGCGCGCCGGTTCCCCCTGTCCGGCGATTCCGTTACCACTGAATGGCCCAATCCTCCACCGCGGCCCGACCTCCACGGAGTAACGTGCGTCTCCCCTTCAACTATCGGCTCAACCGGAACGGGCGCGACGCGACGAATGACACCCCACGCGGTCTCCGGAGCACGTCGGCGGGCCGACGAAATGAGCGGCGACGCGTCCGTCGTCAAGGGCCCGCTCGCGGGGGGATACCACCACGAGACGTACGTCTTCCCGCTGCCGGACGGGTCGCGCGAGGTCAAGTGCCGGGAGCCGCGCGAGGAGATCCTGTGGTTCGACCGCAGGTGCTTCCTGTCGGAGGAGGAACTGATCAGGGCGCTGCGGGGGCGTGTCTCCCGGGTGCCCGAGATCGTGGACGTGGCGGGCATCGGGCTCCAGACGTTCATCGAGGGATGGACGCTCAACGCTTACTCGCCTTCGGGGGTGCGCGTGCCGGAGCCACTGTTCGGGCAAATCGCCGACCTGTTCCCGGAGCTTATGCGGATCACGCCCGATCAGTTGGGCGTCGAGCGGCGCTGCGCAGACCGGGACCGGCCCGACAATGGTGACAGCGACGGTTTCCTGGAGCGTCTTATCGCCTTCATGGAAATCCAGGTCTACGAGAGAAACCGCGAGGATTTCGAGGCCCTTTTCCACGAGCTCGGCGTCGGGGCCGATGCGTTCAACAGGTTGCGCAAGTGCGTTCTGGGGTTGAAGGAACGTCCCTTCTGCCTGCTGCACGCGGATCTGCACCGCGAGAACTTCATTGTCGATCCGCATGGTCAACTGTGGACCATCGACTGGGAGTTGGCCATGTTCGGCGACCCCCTCTACGACCTGGCGACCCATCTTTACCTGATGCGGTATCCGCGGGATCAGCGGAAGGCCATGGTCGCGGAGTGGTGCGCGGCGGCCGGGGAATCCCGCCGCAACCTTTCGTACGGATGGGCGGACGACCTGCCGCGCATTCTCGACTTCAAGCGGGCGCAGTCGGTCTTCACCGACGTGATCCGCGTGTCCCTGTCCCTGCGCCAGGACGGCGTCTTCGGCTGGCAGGCGCTTCCGGCCGCCGCGGTGAAGATCGAGAAGGTGCTCACCGCCGCGGCCGAGCCGCTCGGGATCGAGGAGGTGCCCGGCCGCCAGGACATCATGACGGCACTGGCCCGGGACCTGCCCTCTCCTTGACCGCGCTTCGGACTACTCCTGCTGCTCCTGGATCTCCATCACGTGCGCGATCACGCAGCTGACGTTGTCGGGGCCGCCGGAGGCGTTGGCCAGGGCGACCAGTTCGCGTACGGCCTGTTCGGGGTCGGCGGTCCCGGCGAGGACCCGGTGGATCTCCGCGACCGCAACGGCGGCGGGCAGGCCGTCGGAGCAGAGGAGGTACCGGTCGCCCGGCCGGGCCTCGTGCAGGCGCAGGTCGGGGACGCCGTCGCCGCCCGGCCCCAGCGCCCGCAGCAGCAGCGACCGCTGGGGGTGCGAGGCAGCCTCCTCCGGGCTGATGCGCCCCTCGTCGACCATCGCCTGCACCACGGTGTGGTCGTGCGTGATCTGGAACAGCTCTCCCTCGCGCAGGAGATGGACGCGGGAGTCGCCGATGTGCACGAGGGCCGGCCCGGCCCCGGTCCAGAGCATCGCGGTGAGGGTCGTACCGGCCTCGTCGTCGGTGCCCCCGGGCGGGACGTCGTCCGCGGTGACGCCGTGCACGGCGGACCTGGCCCGTTCGACGGCGTCCTGAAGGACGTTGAGGAGGTCGCCCGCCGGGATGCCGTCGGTCTCCAGGTGCTTGAGCGCGTCGACGGCGGCGGCGCTCGCGGAGGCCCCCCGGCTCCCGTACCCGTCGGCGACGGCGAGGAGACGGGAGCCGGCGTAGGCGGTGTCCTGGTTGCTGCCGCGGACGAGGCCCCTGTCGGAGAGGGCGGCGTACCGGATTCCGAGCGGCTTGACGGCTGCGGACATGGCAGGGTCCTTCCAGGTCAGATGGTCTATGAGGAAGGCGGCCAGGTCCCGCCGCGCGGCGGTGTCGGCTTCGACCCGGCCCCAGAACGCGCGGACCTCACGGGCCGCCGCGCCCGGCTCCAGCGAGCAGACGTGCCGGATACGGGCCAGCGGCATCCCCAGCCGCCGGAGCCAGGCGACCAGACGGGCCTGGTCGAGCTGTTCCGGGGCGTAGAGGCGATAGCCGGTCACCGGGTCCACGCGAGCGGGGATCAGCAGGCCGAGGTCGCCGTACAGGCGCAACGCCTTCGGTGACAGCCGGGACGCCTTGGCGAACGCCCCGATGGTCAACAGCCCCATACCCGCCCCTCCTCACACCGGGCCCATCACCCGGCCCCACCGATGCTGCGGGCTCCCCCAAGGTGAAGGTCAACGGGCGAGGAGCGGTCCCGCCGCGTCCGCCGTCACCGAATCCCCTCCTCGCGCTCGGCGGCTAACTCGTCGAGGAGTTGGAACAGAACCCTGATCACTCGCATCCGAGCGTCAGCCCGGCCACGGCAGCACCGTGAGCTCCGGCCACTCGTCCCTCCAGCGCGCCGCCTTGGCCTCATAGACCTCCCGGGGGGCAAGGACCGGGTTCGGCCGGACCACGAGGTTGAACACGTCGGAGAGCCCGTGGGGCGCGTAGACGCGCCATCCGCCGTCGGGGTCCAGGCGGACCCCCAGACAGCACGTCGTCGCGGCGAACGAGTCGATCGCGGCCTCGGTGGATTCGTGAGGTGGGCAGGGCACGCCGAACTTCTGCTCGTACCAGAGGTGCACGCGGGCTTCGTTGCGGATCTCCACCTCGGCCGGTAGCCCGGCGAACACCTCCTTCCCTGCCTTGATCACGGCGTCCTCCGCCTCCCAGGACAGGTCGGTGCCGTCGAAGTAGAAGACGTCGTAGTCCTTGATGCCGTTGGTCGGGGGCCTGCCGGTGACCACGTTCCACACCGTCTGGAACAGGCAGCCCGCTGTCACGTACCAGCCGGGCAGTTCCAACGTCGCCGCCCTGGTCATCACGTCGGCCAGGACCTCGTTCCGGGAGAGAACGGACCGCAAGCCATCGAGCTGCTCAACGAGCGGGAGCCGACCGAACATCCGTACTCCCTATCACGAACCACCGCTCCCGCAAGGCGCGTTGCCGCGAGCAGGCGTCCCAGCCCGCCAGGCGAGCGGGGTCAGGAACGCGCGGCCCGGAACGCGAGGTACCGGCTGAAGGCCTCGTGGCTGTCGGGGGTGAAGCGCCACTCCAGCAGGGCCGACCGCAGCTCCGGCTCGGTCAGCCAGCCATGCCAGGCGATCTCGTCAGGGTCGGCGACCACGGCGTCCGGCACCACGGCTTCGTGCAAGCCGAGCCAGTGAGGGCTCAGCCCGCTGCGGTTGAGGAAGGCGAACAGCAAGCGCGGCAGCACACGTACGCCCAGTTCTTCGGCCAGCTCCCGCGCGGCGGCCTGTTCGTAGGACTCACCGACGTGCACGGCGCCACCGGCCACGACCTCATGGAGCCCGGGGAAGCGCGACAGCTGCTTCGACCGCCGGTGGACGAGGATCCGCCCACGCTCGTCACGGCATACCGTGACGGCGACCCGGTGCAGCCAGCCCTCCCGGACGGCCCGCCGGCGGCCGACCACCACCCCCAGCGCACGATCTTGGTCGTCGACCCGCTCCACCAGTTCGTCCACGACGGACACCCTGGCAGGGCCCACCGACAACACCGCTTCCCGGCGACTCGCGGACTGGACTGTCCTGTCTCAGCTAAGTCCGGGCACCTTGGGCCCTCCACCTGGGGCGCCCGGAGAAC
>NZ_BMVF01000028.1 GCF_014650575.1 Streptomyces naganishii JCM 4654 | reverse complement strand
GGTCACCATCAGCTACACCCAGTCCTCCCGGACCGCCACCATTCTTAAGGGGTCACCATGACCGGCCTGACCCTCTTCCGCTTCGCCGCCAACGGCAAGATCACCGAAACCTGGTGGCAGCACGACCAGCTGGGCCTGATGCAACAGCTGGGGGCACTGGACGAGTTGGAGACCTAGCGGTCGCTCACCTCCACAATCCCTTGTCCCGGCGCGCCGATCATGAAAACTTGCGGCATGACCGCCATCGAAACAGCCGCCACACCCCTCAACTGGGACCACTACCGGTCCGCGGTCGTCGACATCCACTTCGCCGACCGGACCGTTCACGTCGAACCACGGCCTCAGGGCACGGCCGACGGTTCCTTCCCGGAACCCGTCGGCGGCGCCACCGTCCACGTGATCATTGCCTGGAACCCCTTCGGCCGTACCGCGTCCGCCGACGCCAACGCCCGCGCCCACCGCCTGCTGCTCGACGAGGTCCGTAGCCGTGGTCTCACCTGGTGGCCCGCGGTCGGCGGCGACGCGTCCGGCACGCACCGCGAGGAGAGCGTCGCCGTCGCCGGCCTGAGCGACAGCGCGGCGCGCGAGCTGGGCGGACGCTTCGACCAGGACGCGGTCTTCGCCTGGTCCCCCGGCGCCTGGCGCGTCCTGGCCTGCGACAGCGAAGCGGAGTCGGTGAACGGATGGGCGGCGTCCGGGACCCGCCGCTCCACAGACACAGTCATCCGCTGAGGCAGGCGGAGGAAGGAGAGAACGCATGGGCGTGTACCCGATGCGCACGCCGGATCACTGTCCGGGCTGCGGCAGAGGCCTGACCACTCCACCGGCCGAGCGGATCAGGACGGACGGCTTCCCGGCCGAGGTGACGTACGCGACCGACCCGGAGTGCGGTGCACGCTGGCACGTATGGGACAAGACGTCCCCACTGCGCCGCCTGGCCCGCCCCTACGTGGAGGGCTCGGCCTGACAGAAGGGCCGACCGGAGCCGGCCCTTCTCCTCACCTCAACCGTGCCCCGCCATGCGCAGGAACGCGGCCCACTCATCGACACCTACGGAGAGGAACACCTTGCGCGGCCGCTTGGTGGAGTCACGGATGAGCACGGCCGCCGCGGCGTGGGCGACCTCGACGCAGTCGCCGCCGTTGCCGGCGCTGTTGACCCTTGAGGGTGAACGCTGACCAGCGAAGTCGGGCTCGGGGGTCAGGCGGTGAAGCCGCCGTCGACATGGATCGAGGCCCCGGTGATGTACGAGCCGTCCGCACTTGCCAGGTGGGCGACGGTGGCCGCGATCTCGGCCGCTTGCGCGTAGCGGCCCACAGCCGTGAAGCCGGCGATCACCTCGGCGTTCGGCCCGTCAGCGGGGTTGGTATCCGTGTCGGTGGGGCCGGGGATCACCAGATTGGCGGTGACTCCACGCGGACCGAGTTCTCGGGCCAGGCCTTTCGTCATCCCGACCAGAGCCGCCTTGCTCATCGAGTACAGCGCCAGTCCCGGAAAGACCGCGCGCTCGGCGACGTTGCTGCCGATGCTGATGATGCGGCCGCCCGTGCCCATGTGACGCACCGCCGCCCGGGACGCCGCGAACGGCGCCCGGACGTTCACCGCCAGGGTGCGGTCGATCTCTGCCGACCCCAGGTCTTCGAGTGGGCCGACGAGGAAGACGCCGGCGTTGTTGACCAGGATGTCGAGTCTGCCGAACATCGCGGCGGCTTCGTCCACCGCGGCGGTGAGTGCCTCAGGGATGGCGCTGTCGGCCTGGATGGCCAGTGCCCGGCGACCTCCGGCCTTGATCTGCTCCACCACCTGGGTGGCGCGTTCCGCGCTGTTCTCATACGTCAGGACGACGTCGGCGCCCTCTTCGGCCAGTCGTAATGCCACAGCGGCGCCGATGCCCCGGCTGCCGCCCGTGATCAGGGCCACGTTTCCCTCAAGTCGGTTCATGACGTCGAGCATTACCGGCACCAACGCCGGAAGCTGGCAGGAATCCGACCTGTCGTTCGACCCCCGGGAACGAAACACCATCCCGGGCCGACGAGTCCGACACCCCTGACCGGTGCCCCCACAGATCACCGTCGTGGGGGCGTCGCGCCTGGTCGGCGGGGTGGGTGGCGGGGGATCTTCGGGTCATGACCACTGGCCGCCAACGCCGTCACCCACGGCCGGGTCCCCGGCCGGGACGCCGAGTTGCGGCTGAGCAGGCGGGACGCGGAGTGCGGGGTACGCGTCGAGGTCAGCGACACCTGCGGTGACCCGCTGCCCGTGGTGGCGGGACGCCGGGGGCGGGGAGGACGGGGGACGGGGGCTGGTCCTGGTCGCGGCGCTCGCGGAGGAGTGGGGCACGGCGCTTCGTCCCGCCGCGCCCGGCAAGACCGTGTGGGCCGTCGTGCCCACGGGTGCCCCGGCGGCACCCGCACCCGCACCCGCACCCGCACCCGCACCCGCACCCGCACCCGCACAGGGAGTTCTCACCGGCGGGGCAACCGCAGCCGACTCCCGCGACAGCGGCAGAACGCCGGGTGAGGATCGGCGTGACCGTCACGGGAAAGCCGTACCAGCCGCCCGTCGGCCACCCGTACCAGCCGCCCGCCGGTCACCCAACGCACGGTGCCCAGCCCCCCGCAGGGGACCGGGCACCGTCGATCAGGGATCGGCGCAGGGCTCAGTGGGCGTGGCCGTGGCTGTGGCCCGCGGCGGCCGGCTCTTCCTCTTCCTTCTTCTCGACGACCAGGGTCTCGGTCGTCAGGAGGAGGGAGGCGATGGAGGCGGCGTTCTCCAGGGCGGAGCGGGTGACCTTCACCGGGTCGATGACACCGGCCTTGACCAGGTCGCCGTACTCGCCGGTGGCGGCGTTGTAGCCGTTGCCCTTCTCGAGCTCCTTGACCTTGGAGACGATGACGTAGCCCTCCAGGCCGGCGTTCTCCGCGATCCAGCGCAGCGGCTCGACGACGGCGTTGCGGACGACCGCGACGCCGGTGGCCTCGTCGCCGGACTTGCCGAGGTTGCCGTCCAGGACCTTGGCGGCGTGGACCAGCGCGGAGCCGCCACCGGAGACGATGCCCTCCTCGACCGCGGCGCGGGTCGCGGAGATGGCGTCCTCCAGACGGTGCTTCTTCTCCTTCAGCTCCACCTCGGTGGCGGCGCCGACCTTGATCACGCACACGCCGCCGGCCAGCTTCGCGAGGCGCTCCTGGAGCTTCTCGCGGTCCCAGTCGGAGTCGGTGTTCTCGATCTCGGCCTTGATCTGGGAGATGCGGCCCTCCACGTCCTCCTTCTTGCCGGCGCCGTCGACGATCGTGGTGTCGTCCTTGGTGACGGTGACGCGGCGGGCGGAGCCGAGGACGTCCAGACCGGCCTGGTCGAGCTTGAGGCCGACCTCCTCGGAGATGACGGTGGCGCCGGTGAGGATCGCCATGTCCTGGAGCATCGCCTTGCGGCGGTCGCCGAAGCCGGGGGCCTTCACGGCGGTGGCGTTGAAGGTGCCGCGGATCTTGTTGACGACCAGCGTGGACAGGGCCTCGCCCTCGACGTCCTCGGCGATGATCAGCAGCGGCTTCGAGGAGTTCGCCTGGATGATCTTCTCGAGGAGCGGGAGCAGGTCCGCGATCGCGGAGATCTTGCCCTGGTGGATCAGGATGTACGGGTCGTCGAGGACGGCCTCCATACGCTCCTGGTCCGTGACGAAGTACGGCGACAGGTAGCCCTTGTCGAAGGCCATGCCCTCGGTGAAGTCCAGCTCCAGACCGAAGGTGTTGGACTCCTCGACGGTGATGACGCCGTCCTTGCCGACCTTGTCCATCGCCTCGGCGATGAGCTCGCCGACCTGCTGGTCCTGCGCGGACAGCGCGGCCACGGCGGCGATGTCGGACTTCTCGTCGATCGGGCGGGCCGAGGCGTGCAGGTCGTCGGAGACGGCCTTGACCGCGGCGTCGATGCCCTTCTTCAGGGCGGCCGGGGAGGCACCGGCGGCGACGTTCTTCAGGCCCTCGCGCACCAGCGCCTGGGCGAGCACGGTGGCGGTGGTGGTGCCGTCACCCGCGATGTCGTTGGTCTTGGTCGCCACCTCCTTCACCAGCTGGGCGCCGAGGTTCTCGTACGGGTCCTCGATCTCGACCTCGCGGGCGATGGTGACACCGTCGTTGGTGATGGTGGGCGCGCCGAACTTCTTGTCGATGACGACGTTGCGGCCCTTGGGACCGATCGTCACCTTGACCGTGTCGGCAAGCTTGTTGACGCCGCGCTCGAGGGCGCGACGGGCGTCCTCGTCGAACTTCAGGATCTTCGCCATGGCAGCGGGAGCCCTCTTTCGAAATCTCGGGTGAAAAAGGAACTGCGCCCCCGGGCGCCCGGCTTCTTATCGGTCGCGGGGGCCAGGGGCGCAGCTCACAGCAGAATGCTGAGGTGACTTACTTCTCGATGATCGCGAGCACGTCGCGGGCCGAGAGAACGAGGTACTCCTCGTTGTTGTACTTCACCTCGGTGCCGCCGTACTTGCTGTAGAGCACGACGTCGCCGACCTTGACGTCGAGCGGAAGGCGGTTGCCGTCCTCGAAGCGGCCCGGGCCCACGGCCAGGACGACGCCCTCCTGGGGCTTCTCCTTGGCGGTGTCCGGAATGACCAGGCCCGAGGCCGTGGTCTGCTCGGCGTCGAGCGGCTGGACCACGATGCGGTCCTCGAGCGGCTTGATGGCAACCTTGGAGCTGGCGGTCGTCACGATCCGACCTCCCCCTTCGGAGATCTCACGGGGTTAACTGTCTGAGGTGGCGACCAGGTCGATCCGTCGTCGCGGGTGCCGGACCTGCCCGTCGCTTTGTTGGCACTCTCCAGGGGGGAGTGCCAGAGCCGAGACTATGACCGTCGTTAGCACTCGGTCAAGCGGAGTGCCAATTGCCTCCCGGCGCGTCGGCCCCGGCGCGTGCGCCGGCCGCCCTCTCCCGGCCCGCGCGAGGGGTCCTCCTTCCGGGTCCGGGCGGGCTCCGCGCGGGGTGCGGCCGGGTCCCCTCGGGGCTCGACGCCCTCTTCCCTCGTGGCACATTTCGTACGACGGTAATCTCATGCGACTTCGCTCCACCGCCCCGGACGGCGCCCTCACCAGCGGCTGTGTCTTCCTGCTCGTGCTGGTGGCGGACGTGACGACAGCGATGCTGGTCCTCATCGTCCTGGCCCTGCGCGGGCTGGGCCGGATGGACCTGCCCGGCGGCACGGCGGAGGGGGCGCCCGCGGTCGACTGGGTGCCGGTCTTCTGCTACGTCGGCTTCGCGCTGGCCGCCGCCGTGGCCGGGGTGCTGCTGGTGCGGGGCGGGAACCGGCTCACCGGGGCCGTGCAGCTGGCCCTCGCCGTGCTGGTCGCGAGCGCGGCGGTCGGGGTCTGGCACGACGCGCGCGACCGTTCCCGCGCGCCCGCGACCTCCCCGGCCGACCGGCTGGTGGACGCCTCAGAGGTAGTCCTCCAGCCGGCCCACCGCCAGGCCGCGCTCCTGGACGCGGCGCAGCAGCCGGGTCGTGCGTTCGCGCAGGCCGGGACCGTCCAGGTCGTCGTCGTCCGAGGCGACCAGGAGGATGTCGCCGGGCCGTAGCCCGTGGCGGCCGCGGGTGAAGCGCAGGTCGGTGTCGGTCATCGACGCGCGCCACAGGACCACGGCCGACACCCCGCAGTCGGCGGCTGCGCGCAGGGTCGTACGGTCGTACGTCCCGTACGGTGGCCGGAAGAGGCGGGAGCGGACGCCGAAGCGGGCGTGCAGCTTGTCGCGCTGGCCGCAGATCTCGGCGCGCTGGCCGGCGTAGGGCAGGCCGCGCAGCGCGGAGTGGTCGAGGGTGTGGTTCTCCAGGCCGGCGCCGACCGACCGCAGGCGCGCGAAGTGGCCGTATCCCGGGCCCACGACACCGTCCGTGAGGAACAGGCTGACCGGAAGCCGCAGTTCGCGGACCATCTCGGCGAACCCCGGGTCCCGTTCGGCGCCGTCGTCGTAGGTGAGGAAGACGACCGGGTCGGAGGTGCGGACGTGGTCCACGACCGGGGGCAGGGCGCGCGAACCCGTCTCCGAGCCGGTCTCGTCGGTGAGGCCGAGGGGTCGGTCCGGCGGGTGCGGCGGTGTGGGCAGCGGGGCGTCGAGTCCCCAGCGCCGGTACGGCTGCCGGGCGACCGGCCGCGGCGAACGCACCCCCTGCGCCGCCTTGCGCCCCAGCCGCTCGATCGGATCGACGGAGGGCGCGCAGCCGCTCACCGGCGCCGCCACGAGCAGAACCGCCCCGGCGACCAGCCCCGCGGCCACCCGCCGCACGCCGAGGCGGGACCGTCCCCGGTCCAGGAGGGACCGCCCCCGGCCCGTGAGGGGCCGTCGGGGTGTCACAGGTAGTCCTCCAGCCGGGCCACCGCGAAGCCCTTGGCCGTGACGTAGTTCAGGAAGCGGCGCATGTCGTCGACCATCGTGCCGTTCCACTCGTCGCGGCCACGGAAGTGGGTGAGGACGATGTCGCCCCGGCGCATGCGCTTGTCGTCCTCGCGGAACTCCCAGTGGTCGACGAAGACCTCCTCGTTCCAGATCGGCGCGTACTTGATCCCGCAGGACTTGGCGGCGACCAGGCTGTCCTGGTTGTAGTTGCCGTAGGGGAAGCGCATGACCGTCGGGCGCTTGCCGAACTGCTTCCGCATGATGTCCTGCATGCCGCAGATTTCGCGCCGCTGTTCGTCGTAGGACAGGCCCGGCAGGTAGGGGTGGTGCAGGGTGTGGTTGTTGAGGGTGACGCCGTTGGCCTGCATCTTGCGGAAGTAGCCGTAGTCGTCCTTGATCAGGTAGTTGCTCAGGAACGCCGTGTAGGGGATCTTCAGTTCGCTCATCATGCGCAGGAACGCGGGGTCCTTGTCGGCGCCGTCGTCGATCGTGAGGAAGACGACCTTGTCGTCGGTGGGGACCGTGGTGAAGACCGGGGGCAGGTTCCAGTCCTCCTGGTGGTTCACCTCGAAGCCCGCCCTCGCGGTGATCCTCGGTTTCACGGCGGGCGGCGCCGGGGGCGTCAGCGGGACCTGCTCCAGCCCCCAGCGCCTGGCGGCCGCGGCCCGGGCCTCGGCGGAGGCGCGCAGCCGGGTGGCGTAGGAGTCGAGGGCGCGGGCCGGGGGCGCCTGGAGGCGCTGCTGGCCCTGGGCCGGCGGGGCCGGCGCGTCGGTGCGCCGCTCGGGCTGCGAGCAGCCGGAGGCGAGGGCGGCCACGGCCAGCCCGGCAAGGACGGCGAGTGCGGCGCGGACGCCGGACTTCCGATACGCGGACTTTTTGTCATTTTGTACTACTACTCCCATGGCGCCGGATCCTCGCAGGCGCCCGCCCGGAAACCGGGACGACACCGCGACCACGGCCGCACCGTCCACCGACCGGTCTAACGGGCCTCTGTGAGGCCGTCCGGACCTTCGGAAGACAATGACCCGGTGACCGATCCCCTGCACGCCTTCGCCTCGCTGCTCACCCCCGAGGGCCGCGCCCTCCTGGACGAGGTGCGCGGCACCGACCCCGCCGGCGAACTCGCCGTCGCCACCCGGCTGCGCCGCGAACACCCCGCCGAACTGGTGTCGGCGGCGCTCGGCCAGGCGCGGCTGCGGCAGCGGGCCGCGGCGAAGTTCGGGGACGCGGACGCGCGGCGGATGTTCTTCACCCCCAACGGGGTCGAGCAGTCGACCCGGGCCAGCGTGGCCGCGTACCGCGCGGAGCGGCTGCGCGCGCTGGGCGTGACGTGCCTGGCCGACCTGTGCTGCGGAATCGGCGGCGACGCGATCGCCCTCGCCCGCGCCGGCATCCGCGTCCTCGCGGTCGACCGCGACCCGCTGACGGCCGCTGCCGCCCGCGCCAACGCCGAGGCGCTCGGGCTCGGCGGCCTCATCGAGGTGCGCGAGGCGGACGTCACGGAGGTCGACACCTCCGCGTACGACGCCGTGTTCGTCGACCCGGCGCGGCGGGGCGGCCGCGGCCGGATCTTCGACCCGGAGGCCTACTCACCGCCGCTGTCCTGGGCCGTCGAGGCGGCCCTGCGCGCCCCGCACGCCGCCCTGAAGATCGCGCCCGGCGTCCCGCACGAGGCGGTCCCGCCTCAGGCCGAGGCCGAGTGGATCTCCGACGGCGGGGACGTGAAGGAGGCGGTGCTGTGGTTCGGCACCGAGCCCGGGCTGGTGCGCGCCACCCTGCTGCCCGGCCCGCGCTCCCTGCGCGGCCGCGGCCTGCCGGACCCCGGGGTCCGTCCGCCCGGCCGCTACCTCTACGAGCCGGACGGCGCCGTCATCCGCGCCCACCTGGTGGCCGAGGTCGCCGCCGGCCTCGACGGCGGGCTGATCGACGAGACCATCGCCTACGTCACCGCCGACGACCTCCGCCCCACCCCGTACGCCACCGCCTACGAGATCACCGACCAGCTCCCCTTCAACGTCAAGAGGCTGAAGGCCCTGCTGCGGGAGCGCGAGGTCGGCACCCTGACCGTGAAGAAGCGCGGCTCGGCCGTCGAACCGGAGGAACTGCGCCGCAAGGCGCTGCCGAAGCCGCACGGGCCGAACGCGGTGACGGTCTTCCTCACCCGCGTGGCGGGCGCCCCGACCATGCTCCTCGGCCACCCGGCCCGCTGAGCGCCACCCGACCCGCTGCCCCCTGGCCCGCTGCACGCCATCCGGCCCGCCGAGCGCCGCTCACCCGCACTCGCCCGCGCGGCGCAGCAGCAGCTCCCGCTCCCGTGCGTTGCGGGTGAGCGAGGCCGCGCGCTCGAACTCCGCGCGGGCCTGCGTCGTACGGCCGAGGCGCAGGAGGAGGTCGGCCCGGACGCTGGGCAGCAGGTGGTAGTCGCGCAGGGCGGGTTCGGCGGTGAGGGCGTCGACCAGTTCCAGGGCGGGCCCCGGTCCCTCGGTCATCGACACGGCGACCGCGCGGTTCAGCTCCACGACCGGGGAGGGGGACCTGGCCGCGAGCAGGGCGTAGAGGAGGGCGATGGCCCTCCAGTCGGTCTCCTCGTAGGTGTACGCGCGCGCGTGACAGGCGGCGATGGCGGCCTGGAGGGCGTACGGGCCCGGCGCGCCGGTGGCGGTGGCGTCGGCGCGGGCGAGCGCCGTGGCGCCCCGGGCGATGAGCATGCGGTTCCAGCGGCGGCGGTTCTGGTCCCTGAGCAGGATCGGGGTGCCGTCGGGCGCCGTGCGGGCACCCGCGCGGGAGGCCTGGAACTCCAGCAGCGCGGTCAGCCCGTGCACCTCGGGCTCCTCGGGCATCAGCCCGGACAGCAGCCGGGCCAGGCGCAGCGCGTCCTCGCACAGCGCGGGGCGCAGCCAGTCGTCGCCGGCGGTGGCGGCGTAACCCTCGTTGAAGATCAGGTAGATGACGTCCAGGACCGAGCCGAGACGGGCCTCGCGGTCGGGGCCGTACGGGACCTCGAAGGCGACGTTCCGCGTCGCCAGGGTGCGCTTGGCGCGCACCACGCGCTGGGCGATCGTCGGTTCGGGCGCGAGGAAGGCGCGGGCGATCTCGGCCGTGGTCAGGCCGCCGAGGAGGCGCAGGGTGAGCGCGATGCGGGCCTCTGCGGACAGCACGGGGTGACAGGTGGTGAAGACCAGGCGGAGCAGGTCGTCGTCGATGTCGTCGGGTGCGGACGGCTCCTCGGGTGGCGCCGGGACGGCCGTGGAGCGCAGGTCGCGGCCGATCTCCGCGAGCTTGCGGGCGTAGGTCTCCCGGCGGCGGACGAGGTCGACGGCGCGGCGCCGGGCGGTGGTCATGAGCCAGGCGCCCGGATTGTCCGGCACGCCGTCCCCGGGCCACTGCTCCAGCGCCGCGACCAGCGCGTCCTGGGTCAGCTCCTCGGCGATGCCGACGTCCCGCACGATCCGGGCCACGGCGGCGACCACACGGGGGGTCTCCAGTCGGAAGACGGTCTCCAGGGCCCGTGCGGCGGCGGCCCCCGCGGACCCGGTGGGCGTGGCCACCGCGGTAGGCGCGGCGGACCCTGCGGGCTCGGCGGCCGCGGTGCCGGTGGCGGCCGCGGTCGGCTCGGTGGGCTGTGGTTCCACAACCCACCATGCAACACCCCCGGCCGCCACCGGCCAAGCCGGCCCAGAACCCCGGACGCCACCGGACGAGCCGGCCGGAGCCACCGGCCGCGCACCGCCGGACACCGGCTGCCCAACCCCCGACCGCGGACTCAGCCCTCCGCGATCTCCCGCACCTCGCAGGTCACCGTCCAGTACTCCTCGTGCGTCTTCAGGAAGCGCTGGGTCCACTCGACGGCCTCGTCCATGTCCTTGCACTGCATCAGGGCGTAGCCGCCGACGACCTCCTTGGACTCGGTGAACGGGCCGTCCGTGACCGACAGCTTCCCGCCCTCCCAGTGCACCCTCTTGCCCTGGCTCTGCGGGGTGAGTCCGGCGGTGTCGAGCATGACGCCCGCCTTGGTGATCTCCTCGATCAGCTCCCCCATCCGCTGCATCAGCTCGGGGCTCGGGCCCTCGGCGGGGGCGGTGCTCTCGTCGACGCGCACGATCGACAGGTAACGCGGCATGGTGACTCCTCGGCATCTCGCGGCGGGGTTCCTGGGTCCGTCCCTTCCCGCCTCTCACCCCGTGCGTCGAACGGGAGGGGCCCGGATCGACACGTCGGCCGGAATTTCCCCCGAGATTTCCCCGAGATTTTTCGCACCCGCCGTGCGGCGCGGATTTCCACAGGTCAGGGCGGTGATGCCCACATCCTGTCCGCCGCCCCCACCCGGCCGTTCACCGGAGCGGGCGCCCGGTCGAAACTTTCGAAGCCGGGGAAACCGCGGGAATCCGCCCCCGCACCGGGCCTCACGCCCCCGGCGCCGCCGTGCTGCTGCGCACCACCAGGCTGGTGGCCAGCTCGACGCGGGTCGCCACCGGCGACTCCTCCTCGCGCCCGAGGTCCAGCACCAGCTTCGCCGCCGCCTCGGCCATCTCCGTCAGCGGCTGCCGTACGGTCGTCAGCGGCGGCCCCACCCAGCGCGCCACCGGCAGGTCGTCGAAGCCGACGACGCTCAGGTCCTCGGGGATGCGCAGGCCGAGTTCGCGGGCTGCTTCGTACAGGCCGAGCGCCTGGAGGTCGTTGCCCGCGAAGACGGCGGTCGGCCGGTCCTCGCGGCGCAGCAGCGCCAGGCCCAGCCGGTAGCCGGCCTCGTGGTGGAAGTCGCCGGTGACGATCAGGGACGGGTCCACCGGCACTCCCGCCGTCTCCAGCGCGGCCCGGTAGCCGTCGACCCGGGCGCGGCTGCACATCATCCGCGAGGGCCCGCTGATCGCGCCGATCCGGGTGTGGCCGAGCTCGACCAGGTGCCGGGTGGCGGCGAGGCCGCCCTGCCAGTTGGTCGCGCCGATCGAGGGGACGTCGGTGCCGGGGTCGCCCGCCGGGTCCATCACCACGAACGGGATGGAGCGGCTGGTCAGCAGCGCCCGCTGGGACTCGTCGAGGCCGGACAGCACGAGGATCACGCCGTGCGGGCGGCGGGCGGCGACCTGGTCGGCCCAGGTCCGCCCGGGGGTGAGCCGGCCCGCGCTCTCGGAGAGCACCACGCTCAGCCCCGCGTCGCGCGCCACGTTCTCCACGCCCCGGATGACCTCCATCGCCCAGGCGCTCTCCAGCTCGTGGAAGACCAGGTCGATCAGCGGTGAGCGGGTCGCCTCGGCACGTCTGCGCCGGTAGCCGTGGGTGCGCAGCAGCTCCTCGACACGGGTGCGGGTCGACGGGGCGACGTCCGCGCGCCCGTTGAGGACCTTCGAAACAGTCGGAGCCGACACGCCGGCCGCGCGGGCGATCTCGGCGAGCGTGGCGGTCTGCGTTCCTACGGTCTTCGTCGGCTTCATGGCGGCGATCGTATCTCTGCGCGACCCCTTGACGAACCCCCTCCACCGTCTTAGGTTCCCGGAACATTCGAAGTAGCAAGCGAAACATTCGGCTACGAGCATCGGCCCCCGGGCTCCGAGCCTCGTTCCCCCAAGATCTCCGACCTTCGTGAGAGGTGCCGTCACATGGAGTCCTACAGCAGGCGCTGGTTCCTCGGCGCCGGCGCCACCACCCTGATCTCGGCCGCCGGCCTGACCGCCTGCGGTTCCGGCAGCGGCTCCGGCGGCTCCGGCGGCACGGTCACCGCGATGGTGTACGGCGACGACGCGGCGAAGATACAGACCGCGCAGGTCGACCGGTTCAACGGCTCGGCGGCCGCCAAGAAGGCCGGCGGCAAGGTCAGACTGCAGAAGATCCCCGCCGCCGACTACCCGGCCAAGCTGCGCACGGCGATGGGGTCGCCCAACGCCCCCGACGTCTTCTTCAACTGGGGCGGCGGCTCGATCAAGGCCTACCAGGAGGCCGGCCGGCTGATCGACCTCACCGACACCATCAAGTCCGACGCGGTCCTCAGGGACGGCTTCCTGCGGACCGTCCTGGACGCGGGCGCCCTCAAGGGCAGGATGTACGGCATCCCCATGCGCGGCACCCAGCCGGTGGTCCTCTTCTACAACAAGACCCTGTTCGCGCAGCACAAGCTGCAACCGCCCACCACCTGGGACCAGTTGCTCGACGTCAACGCCAAGCTGAAGAAGGCGGGCGTCACCCCGTTCGCGCTCGGCGGCGCCGACATCTGGCCCGAGCTGATGTGGCTGGAGTACCTCGTCGACCGCATCGGCGGCCCCCAGGTCTTCGCCAAGATCAAGGACGGCGACGCCTCCGGCTGGGGCGACCCGGCCGTCCTCAAGGCAGCGCAGACGGTCAAGCAGCTCATCGACGACGGCGCCTTCGGCCAGGGCTACAGCTCGGTGTCGTACAACAACCACGGCGCGTCCGCGGCCTTCGCCAAGGGCAAGGCGGCGATGCACCTGATGGGTTCCTGGGAGTTCTCCACACTGCTCGGCATCTTCCCCGACTTCGCGAAGAAGGACGTGGGCTGGTGCGCCTTCCCGAAGTTCGACGGCGGCTCGGGCGACATCCGCAACGTCGTCGGCAACCCCAACAACTACTGGTCGGTGAACTCCCGGGTCTCCAACAAGGACGCCGCCATCGCCTTCCTGCGCGACTGCGCCTCCGAGACGTACACCAAGGCCCTGATCGCCAACGGTGACGTCCCGACCACCACCATCGCGGCGAAGATGCTGGACTCCTCCCCGAACCCGGAGTTCGCCAAGTACCAGTACCAGATGGTGCAGCAGGCCCCGGCGTTCACGCTGAGCTGGGACCAGGCGGTCGACCCGGGCTGGCAGCAGCCGATGCTGACGGAGATCAACAAGCTGTTCGTCGGCAAGTCCTCGCCCGAGCAGTTCGTGTCCGCGCTCAAGGGGCTGAAGTGAGCCCGTCGGTCACCACCCGGCCAAGGGGCAGGGCCCGGCAGGGCGTGCGGACCGGCCGTCCGCACGCCGCCTGGGTCCTGCCCGGCGTGCTGTTCTTCACCTTCTTCGCCGTCGTCCCCATGGCGCTGGCGTTCTACCTGTCCTTCACCAAGTGGAACGGCCTGGGCGATCCCCAGCCGGCCGGCCTCGACAACTGGCGCAAGCTGATCCACGACCCGCGGCTGACCCAGTCGCTGACGGTGACCGTGCTGCTGACCGTCGTCAGCTGGGCCTTCCAGACGGTGGTGTCACTGCTGCTCGGGGTCTGGGCGGCGGGGCGCCAGCGCAACCGGGCCGTGCTGTCCGCGGTCTTCTTCGTGCCGTTCCTGGTCTCCTCGACGGCGATCTCGCTGCTGTTCTACGCGCTGCTCGACCCGAACTTCGGCATCGTCCGCGGGGACACGCTCGGCACGACCTCCGGCGCCTTCCTGGCCATCGTCTTCGTCGGCGGCTGGCAGTTCATCCCCTTCCACACCCTGATCTACCAGGGCGGCGCGCGGCAGATCCCCGAGGTCCTCTACCAGGCGGCCGCGATGGACGGCGCCGGCCGCTACCGTCAGTTCTTCTCCATCACCCTGCCCCAGCTGCGCAACACGGCGACCACCTCGACCGTGCTGATGATCGTCGGCTCGCTGACGTACTTCGAGACCGTGCTGATCCTCACCCAGGGCGGCCCGGGCACGGACACCGCGATCCTGCCGTACCTGATGTACGAGGCGGGCTTCAAGAACTACGACTTCGGCTACGCGAGCGCCGTCGCGTCCTTCCTCGTCGTGGCCGCCACCGCGCTGTCGCTCGTGCTGGTCAGGCTGTCCGGCTTCGGCGCCATGCGCAGCACCAGGGAAGGAATGTGACGAGGTGTCACACGACACGTTGCGGCGCCCGAGCCGCGTGAGGGCCGCCGAGCCGGGCCCGGCCGCCCGCGCCACCGGCCGCCGCCACTGGACCAGGCGCCCCAACCCGCTGGCCGGCGTCGGCTCGGTGGTGTGGCTGGCCGTCGTGATCGTCCCGATCTACGCGATGATCTCGTCGTCGCTGACCCACCAGGACAAGGCGCTGGGCAAGAACGCCCTCATGCCGCCCACCGACCCCACCTTCGACAACTACGACACGGTCCTGCACAACGGCTTCGGCCACCTCCTGCTGAACACCGCGATCGTGGCGGCGGCCGTGGTGGCGGTCGTCGTGGTCCTGTGCGTGCCGCTGTCCTACGTGGCCGTGCGCTCGCGCACCTTCTGGTCGGGCGCCGCCTTCCGGCTGTTCCTGCTGGGCGTGGCCATTCCCGCGCAGGCGGTCGTCGTCCCCCTCTACCTGATGATCGCCAAGCTGAACCTCTACGACAGCCTCCTCGCGATCATCCTGCCGACGGCGGCCTTCGCGATGCCGGTGTCGGTGCTGATCCTCACCGGCACCCTGCGGGACATCTCCGAGGAGATGTACGAGGCGATGGCCCTGGACGGCGCCTCGACCACCCGCATGCTGTTCCAGCTGGTCGTCCCGATGGCCAAGGGCGGCATCAGCACCGTCGTCATCTACGCGGCGCTCCAGGCGTGGAACGGCCTCCTCTTCCCGCTGATCTTCACCCAGTCCGACGGCCCGCGCGTGCTGACGCTCGGCCTGTTCAACTACGTCAGCCAGTTCGGCGTGAACATCCCCGCCCTGCTCGCCTCGGTCGTCCTCTCCGGCATCCCGATCTTCGCCGTCTACCTGGTGGCCCGGCGCGCCCTCGTGGGCGGCCTGATGGGCGTGGGCGGCAAGTGAGCACCCCGGCCCGCACCCCCTCCCGACGTCACTGACAGGAGTTCCATGAGCACCGCCCCCTGGCGCGACCCCGCCCTGCCCGCCGCCGCCCGCGTCGACGACCTGCTCTCCCGGATGACCCTCCAGGAGAAGACCGCCCAGCTGTACGGAGTGTGGGTGGGCGCCGCCACGGACGGCGACGGAGTCGCCCCGCACCAGCAGGCGATGAACTCCGACTACGACTGGGAGGAGCTGATCACGCTCGGCCTCGGCCAGCTCACCCGCTCCTTCGGCACCGCGCCCGTGGACCCGGCGCTCGGCGCGCAGGCGCTCGCCCTCGCCCAGCGCCGCATCGCCGAGGCCGGCCGCTTCGGCATCCCGGCCGTCGCCCACGAGGAGTGCCTGGCCGGCTTCACCGCCTGGGGTGCGACCGCGTACCCGGTCCCGCTGGCCTGGGGCGCCACCTTCGACCCCGCACTGGTGGAGGAGATGGCCGCGCGCATCGGCCACGACATGCGCTCGGTGGGCGTGCACCAGGGCCTGGCCCCCGTCCTGGACGTGGTCCGCGACCCCCGCTGGGGCCGCGTGGAGGAGACCATCGGCGAGGACCCGTACCTGGTCGGCACGATCGGCACCGCCTATGTGCGGGGCCTTCAGTCGGCGGGCGTGGTCGCCACGCTCAAGCACTTCGCCGGGTACGCCTCCTCGGCGGGCGCCCGCAACCTCGCCCCGGTGCGGGCCGGCACCCGCGAGTTCGCCGACATCACGCTGCCGCCCTTCGAGATGGCGCTGCGCGAGGGCGGCGCGCGCTCGGTGATGGCCGCCTACACGGAGACCGACGGCGTGCCCGCGTCCGCCGACCCGGGCCTGCTCACCGGGCTGCTGCGCGAGGAGTGGGGCTTCACCGGCACGGTGGTGGCCGACTACTTCGCGATCGACTTCCTCCAGACCCTGCACCGGGTCGCCGCGGGACCGGCGGACTCCGCCGGCCTGGCCCTGGAGGCCGGCATCGACGTCGAACTGCCCACGGTGAAGTGCTACGGCAACGACCTGGTGGCCGCCGTGCGGTCGGGGAAGGTCCCGGAGGCGCTGGTGGACCGCGCGGCCCGCCGCGTCCTGCTCCAGAAGTGCGAACTGGGGCTGCTGGACGAGGACTGGGACCGGCGCGCACCGGACGCGGCGGCAGGGCCGGTCGACCTGGACTCCCCGGCGAACCGCGCGGTGGCCCGCCGCCTCGCCGAGGAGTCGGTGGTGCTGCTGGCCAACCCGGGCGGCGTCCTGCCGCTCGCGCCGGACACCCGGATCGCGGTGGTCGGCCCCCGGGCGGCCGACGCGCTGGCCATGCTCGGCTGCTACTCCTTCCCCTCCCACGTGGGCACCCTGCACCCGGAGGTGGAGACGGGCATCGAGATCCCCACCCTGCTGGACGCCCTGCGCGCCGAACTCCCGGACGCGAAAGTGACGTTCACCGAGGGCTGCGAGGTCTCCGGCGATTGCGTCTCCGGTTTCGGGGAGGCGGTGGCGCGGGCCTCGGAGGCCGAGGTGTGCGTGGCGGTGCTGGGCGACCGCTCGGGCCTGTTCGGCCGGGGCACTTCGGGCGAGGGCTGCGATGTGGCCGACCTCGAACTGCCTGGCGTGCAGGGCGAGTTGCTGGACGCGCTGGTCGCCACCGGTGTCCCGGTGGTTCTGGTGCTGCTCACCGGCCGGCCCTACGCGCTCGGCCGCTGGGACGGCCGGCTCGGCGCGGCGGTGCAGGCGTTCTTCCCCGGCGAGGAGGGCGGCCCGGCGGTCGCGGGCGTGCTCTCGGGCCGGGTGAACCCCTCGGGCCGGCTGCCGGTGAGCGTGCCGCGCGGACCGGGCGGCCAGCCGTGGACCTACCTCCAGCCGCCGCTGGGCCTGGCGGGCGAGGTGAGCAGCCTGGACCCGACCCCGCTGTACGCGTTCGGGCACGGCGGCTCGTACACGACGTTCGCCTGGGAGGACTTCGGCGGCTTCGGCGACAACGGGGACAGCGGCACGGGCAACGATGTCATCGAGGTCGGCACGGACGGCTGGTACGACCTCTCCCTCACCGTCCGCAACACCGGCGGCCGCGAGGGCGCGGACGTGGTGCAGCTCTACCTGCACGACCCGGTGGCCTCGGTCACCCGCCCGGACGTCCGGCTCGTCGGCTACCAGCGCGTGCACCTGGCTCCGGGTGAGGCGAAGCGGGTCACCTTCCGTTTCCACGCCGACCTGTCCGCGTTCACCGACCGCTCGGGACGGCGGATCGTCGAACCGGGCGCGCTGGAACTCAGGCTGGGCGGCTCGGCGGCGGACGTACGCCACACCGCGCGGCTGGAACTGACGGGAGCGGTGCGGGAGCCGGGCCCGGGGCGCCGGCTGCGCTGCGAGGCGTCCGTGTCGGCGGCGGAGTGACACCGACGAAAAGAACCCCGCCCCCGGAAGACCGGGGGCGGGGTGAGTGGAGCGCCGGGCAGGCCTTGCACCTGCATCTCCCCGCAGGAAGCGGGACGTCTTTCCTTGGACCACCAACGCACTGCGTCCGGGCCACTGTTCCGGCCGTTCGCGTGTGATGATCATAGCGCACCGATCGCGCGGGGCGCCACTTCAGCGGGGCGGCTCCTCGCCCGCCGACTCGAAACGCCACCGGTGCACCGGCCGGCTCACCACATCCCCGTCCGGCTCGGGCAGTTCGGGCAGCTCGGCGTCGTAGGCCGCGTCCCACCAGGTGATGACGAGGACGCGGTCCCCGGGGGCGCGGAAGGACTCGCGGCGCAGCGGGGTCCGGTCGAGCCGCTGGGCGCGGGCCCAGTCGAGGAGTTCCCCGCCCCGGCCCTCGGCCGCGCGGGCCTCCCACATCAGCGCGACCGTCATGAGTAGAGGTTCTCCTCGCCGACCTCGTGCACGTGGTCGTGGGACTGCGCGCCGTGCGCGTGCGCCCGGCCCGGCACGTGCGGGTCGGTCACCGGCAGCGAGGAGTCCGCCGACAGGTCCCAGTCCGAGGCCGCCCGGCCGCGCGCGACCATCTCCGCGCCGAGGGCAGCCACCATCGCGCCGTTGTCCGTGCACAGCTTGGGCCGGGGCACACGCAGCCGGATGCCGGCCGCCTCGCAGCGCTCCTGGGCCAGCACGCGCAGGCGGGAGTTGGCGGCCACGCCGCCGCCGATCATCAGGTGGTCCACGCCCGCGTCCCGGCAGGCCCGTACGGCCTTGCGGGTCAGCACGTCCACCACGGCCTCCTGGAAGGAGGCGGCCACGTCACGGACCGGGACCTCCTCGCCGGCCGCCCGCTTCGCCTCGATCCAGCGGGCCACCGCCGTCTTCAGACCGGAGAAGGAGAAGTCGTACGCCGCGTCCCTGGGGCCGGTCAGGCCGCGCGGGAAGGCGATGGCCTCCGGGTCGCCCTCGCGCGCGTAGCGGTCGATGACCGGGCCGCCGGGGAAGCCGAGGTCGAGCACGCGGGCGATCTTGTCGAAGGCCTCGCCGGCCGCGTCGTCGATGGTCGCGCCCATGGGACGCACGTCCGCGGTGATGTCCTCGGACAGCAGCAGGGAGGAGTGCCCGCCGCTGACCAGCAGCGCCATCGTCGGCTCCGGCAGCGGGCCGTGCTCCAGCTGGTCCACGCAGATGTGGGAGGCGAGGTGGTTGACGCCGTAGAGCGGCTTGCCGAGCGCGTAGGCGTACGCCTTGGCCGCCGAGACGCCGACCAGCAGGGCCCCGGCCAGGCCGGGTCCGGCGGTGACCGCGATGCCGTCGAGGTCCTTCGCGCCGACCCCGGCCTCCTTCAGCGCGCGCTCGATGGTCGGGACCATCGCCTCCAGATGGGCCCGCGAGGCGACCTCGGGCACCACACCGCCGAAACGGGCGTGCTCGTCGACGCTGGAGGCGACGGCGTCGGCCAGCAGGGTGGTGCCGCGCACGATGCCGACGCCGGTCTCGTCGCAGGAGGTCTCGATGCCGAGGACGAGCGGTTCGTCAGCCATTGGTCTCGGTTCCTTGTACTGAAGCGGACGGGTCGGTCAGGCGCATGATCAGGGCGTCGACGTTGCCCGGCTGGTAGTAACCGCGCCGGAAGCCGATCGGCTCGAAGCCGAAGCGCTCGTAGAGCTTCTGGGCGCGGACGTTGTCGACCCGGCACTCCAGCATGACCTCGTGGCACTCGAAGGCGGTGGCCGCCTTCAGCAGCTCGGTCAGCAGCCGCCGACCGAGGCCGCTGCCCTGCAGCCCGCGGACCACGGCGATGGTCTGGACGTCCCCCAGGTCGCCGGAGGCGGCGAGCCCGGCGTATCCGACGACCCGGCCGTCCTCCTCCGCCACGACGTACCGCCGGGTCGCCTCGGGGCCCCGCGCGTGGGCCAGTTCGGACCAGAACATGCCCCTGGACCAGGCGTCCTCGGGGAACAGGTCCTTCTCGAGCTCCAGGACCGGGTCGATGTCCCACCAGCGCATCTCGCGCAGTCGCACGGTCACTTCGGGGTGACCACCTTGTAGTTCGCGGGCACCTGGGCGTCGGGCCGGCGCAGGTACAGCGGCCGGGGCGCGGGCAGCTCCTCACCGGCGGCCAGCCGCTCGGCGGCCAGCGAGGCGAGGGCGGCGGCCGAGACGTGCTCGGGCTCGTGCGCCTTGGGGAAGGTGTCCGGGTAGAGCAGGGCGCCCGCGCCGACCGCGGGCAGGTCGCGCACCTCGTCGGCGATGTCGGCGGGCCGGTCCACGGCCGGGTCGGTGACCCGGGTGCGGGAGTCGGCGTAGCGGGCCCAGTAGACCTCCTTGCGGCGGGCGTCGGTGGCCACGACGAAGGGGCCGGGGACGTCGGCCGCGTAGGCGAGGCCGTCGAGCGTGCACACGCCGTGCACGGGGATGCCGAGGGCGAGCCCGAAGGTGTCGGCGGTCATCAGGCCGACGCGCAGCCCGGTGTAGGGGCCGGGGCCGATGCCGGCGACGATGCCCGTGAGGGCGCCGAGACCGAGCCCGGCCTCGGCGAGGACCCGGTCGACGGCCGGCAGCAGCAGCTCTCCGTGCCGGCGCGCGTCCACCTGGCTCGACGAGGCGATGACGGCCGTGCCGTCGTGCAGGGCGACGGTCACGGCGGGGGTGGCGGTATCCAGAGCTAGCAAGAGCACGCGAACAGCCTACGGCTCCGGCGGCGTCGGCACGGCCGCCCGGGTCGTACGCATTCGGGCTGCTACGGTCGCGAGACGGGCAGGACAGGGGCCGGTCGCGCGGTCCTGGCGCACCGGTGCGCCGGCGAACCGGCGGCAGGCCGGTGGCCGGACGTCGGCGTACCGGCGGCGGGCCGTCGGCAGGCCGGAGCCGGGCGTCGCCACACCGGCGGCGGGCCGGTGGCGAACCGGTGGCGGGCAGTCGGCAGGACCCTGGCCGGGCGTCGGCGGGCCGGTGGCGGGCCGCCGGCAGACCGGTCGCGGACCGGTCGTGGACCGTGGGCAGAACGTGGCAGTGAGAGAGATCCGGAAGGCGGGCGAGCGTGGCAAGGAGCAGCTCGGGATTCGTGGCCGGGCTCACCGCGGCCGCCCTCGCCGCGGTCGGCTTCCTCGCCTACCGGGCGCAGGCCACCGTGCCGCACGGCCTGGGCGGCAGGCCCGGCGCGAGCGCGACGCCCGCCGCGAGCGCCAGCAAGGCGCCCCGCGACAAGCGGCACCCCACGGCGCTGCCCGGCGGCTCGGGCACGGGCGAGCGGGTCGTGTACTCCATCGACGACGACCGGGTGTGGCTGGTCGGCGCGGGCAACCGGGTGGAGAACACCTTCCGGGTCAGCCCCGGCAACGTGGACCCGCTCCCGGGCACGTACGCGGTCACCTCGCGCTCGAAGGCGATCACCGGAACCGACGGGCTGCTCGTGGAGCACGTGGTGCGCTTCACCAGCGTGAACGGCGTCGTCATCGGTTTCAGCGCGGCCGTGGAGGAGTCGGCGCCGGACACCGGCACGGGCACCGCGGTGAAGACCGGCGGCATCCGCGAGACGCGGACGGACGGCGAGGCGATGTGGATGTTCGCGACGATCGGGCAGAAGGTCGTCGTCATCCGATAGGTCTACGCGGCTTCCCGGCGCCCTTGCGCCGTACGGGCGGACGGCGTGGCCGGGCAGAGGCCGGCGGCACGGGCTTCCGGACGGCTCTCGGGCAGCGGCTCGGGGGCGCGCGGCGGGCGGGAGACCGCCTCGGCCGCGGCGCAGGAGGCCAGCAGGTCCCGCATGCTCACCCCGGCGGCCGGGACATACGGCCGTGACGGGTTCTCGGCAGCCGGCATGACGCCTCCTCGGAGTCGGGGGCGGACGGAGTTAGGCAAACCTAACCCCGAGCTGGAGACCATGTGACCACGCCCGGGACCTCCGGCGCAAGAAGTCGCCGGCGTCCTGCCGGAACGCTCAGGCGGTGAGAACCGCGAGGTCGACGGCCGCCCACCGCGGCCCGATGCCGGTCACGGTCACGTGCCGCACCTCGTCACGCGTGTCGCCGACCGCGCGGTGGATGACCACCTGGAGGCGTTCGTCGGTCAGCTCCTCGACCTTGCCCTCGCCCCACTCCACGACGATCACGGACTCCGGCAGCGAGACGTCGAGGTCCAGGTCCTCCATCTCGTCGAGCCCGCCGGAGAGCCGGTAGGCGTCGACGTGGACGAGCGGCGGGCCGTCGCCCAGGGACGGGTGCACCCGGGCGATCACGAACGTCGGCGAGGTGACCGCGCCGCGCACGCCGAGGCTCTCGCCGAGCCCGCGGGTCAGCGTGGTCTTGCCCGCGCCGAGCTCCCCGCTCAGCATCACGAGGTCGCCCGCCCGCAGCAGCTTGGCGAGGCGGCGGCCCAGCTCCCGCATCTGCTCGGGCGAGTTGACGGTGATCTCGGCGGACACGGGGTCAGCCGGGCTGTGCGGTGCTGCTGGTGCTTCCATAGCCACCCACGGTAGTGCCTGCCGGGACCGCCCCCGCGCGGGCGAGCAGGTCGGCGAGCCGGTCGGTGACGACCTCGGGGTGCTCCAGCATGACCAGGTGCCCGGCGTCCGGCACCAGCACCAGTTCCGCGTCCGGCAGCAGGTCGGCGATGGCCTCGCTGTGCTCGCTGGGCGTGACCAGGTCCTGGACCCCGGCCAGGACGAGCACCGGCATGTCCTTGAAGAGGGCGAGCGCCTCGGTCTTGTCGTGGTCGGTGAAGGCCGGGTAGAACTCCGCGACCACGTCGATCGGCGTGCTCTCGATCATCCGCTCCGCGAACCGGGCGACGGCCGGGTCGATGTCCCGCCCGGCGAACGAGTACCGCTTGATGATCCCCGCGAACAGGTCGGCGGTGGCCCGGCGCCCCTTCTCCACCAGCTCGGCCCGCTGCCCGAGCGCCTTCAGCACGCCCGGCAGCACCCGGCGCACCGCGTTCACGCCGGCCACCGGCAGCCCGAAGTTGACCTCGCCGAGCCGCCCGGAGGACGTGCCCACGAAGGCGGTGGCGACGACGCGCTCGCGGATCAGCTCGGGGTAGTGAGCGGCCAGCGCCATGATGGTCATGCCGCCCATGGAGTGCCCCACCAGCACGATCGGCCCCTCCGGGGCGGCCGCGTCGATCACGGCGCGCAGGTCGCGGCCGAGCTGGTCGATGGTCAGCGGCACGCCGTCGCGGTTCTGGGCGACCCCGCGCCCGGAGCGGCCGTGGCTGCGCTGGTCCCAGTGCACGGTCCGTACGACACCGCGCAGCGCGGCGCGCTGGAAGTGCCAGGAGTCCTGGCTGAGGCAGTAGCCGTGGCTGAAGACGACGGTCACGGGGGCGGGCGACTTGCGGCCGAACAGGCGCCGGCGGCGCGGGCCGAGGTCCGCGGCCGTGCCGGGTTCGACGTCGTCGACCTCGTAGTACAGCTCGGTGCCGTCGTCGGCGTAGGCCTTGCCGGGGGTGCCGCGCAGCGAGCCGTAGGGGCCCGCCGAGTCCAGGGCCAGCCGGGCCTTCCTGCGTATGCCGCGGCCCACCGTCATCCGCTCTATGGCGACACCGGCCGCCGCTCCGGCGGCCACCACGCCTATCGCCGCGCCGGCGATGCCGGTCGCCCTGCGCCAGCCGCCGGCCGCCCCCACCGCTGAGGCCACGGCCTCCGCACCGCTCTCGCTCACGTACCGCTCCTCCTCGTACGGGTCACCCGTCGTGCGCGGCGCGTGCCCCGTACCGCTCCTCGGCTCGTTCCCCACCCGGTTCCCGGTGCGGTTCCCCGTTCACATAGACGCGGGGAACGCGTGTTCCGATGCGCGTGACGATCTCGTACGCGATGGTGCCCGCGGCCTGCGCCCAGTCCTCGGCGGTGGGCTCGCCGCCGTCGCCGGGGCCGAACAGCACCGCACGCGAGCCCACCTCGGGCTCGTCGCCGCCGAGGTCGACCACGAACTGGTCCATGGCGACCCGTCCGGCGACCGTGCGCCACTTGCCGCCCACCAGGACCGGGCCGGTGCCCGAGGCGTGGCGCGGGACGCCGTCCGCGTAGCCGACCGGGACCAGGCCGAGGGTGGTCCGCCCCGGGGTGACGTAGTGGTGGCCGTAACTGACGCCGTGGCCGCCCGGCACGTGCTTCACCAGGGCCAGCGAGGCGGACAGGGTCATCACCGGGCGCAGTCCGAAGTCGGCCGGGGTGCCCAGCTCAGGGCTGGGCGAGACGCCGTAGACGGCGATGCCGGTGCGGACGAGGTCGAAGTGGGACTCGGGGAGGGTGAGCGTGGCGGGCGAGTTGGCGATGTGCCGCACCTCGGGGCGCACGCCCCGCTCCTCGGCGTGGGCCAGCATCTCGCGGAAGCGGTCGAGCTGGGCGGCGATGGAGGGGTGGCCGGGTTCGTCGGCGCAGGCGAAGTGGGACCACAGCCCGGTGATCCGGACCAGCCCCTCGGCCTCGGCCCGCAGGGCCGCACCGACCAGCTCGGCCCAGTCGCCGGGCTGGCAGCCGTTCCGGCCGAGCCCGGTGTCGGCCTTCAGCTGCACCCGCGCGGGCCGTCCGGCGGCGCGGGCCGCCTCACGGACCTCCGCCAGGGCCCACACGCCGCTCACGGACACGTCGAGGTCGGCCTCGATCGCCTCCCGCCACGGGCCGCCCGGCGTCCACAGCCAGCACATGATCCTCGCCCGCTCGGGCGAGACCCCGGCCGCGCGCAGCGCGAGCGCCTCCTCGGGCGTGGCGGTGCCGAGCCAGGTCGCCCCGGCGGCCAGCGCCGCACGGGCGCACGGCACGGCGCCGTGGCCGTACGCGTCGGACTTGACCACGGCCATCAGCGCGGCGCCGGGCGCCCGCTCGCGCAGGGCCCGCACATTGGCCCGCAGCGCGGCCAGGTCGATCTCGGCGCGGGCGCGCAGCGGGGCGCTCCCCGGGTGTGCTGTCTCATTCATCGCGCCCTCAGTGTCTCAGAGCCCCGAACTGCGACTTGCGGCAGCGGTGCGGGGGGATCCGGGGGGCGGCCCCGGGGCAGTCCCGGGGGGCGGAACCGGGGGCAGTCCCGGGGGCCCGGCCTCGGGGAAGTCCCCGGGGCGGACCCCGGGAGGAGTCCCGAGGGGAGCGGACTCCGGGCGGGGACCCGGGAGGGCGGAACCGGGGGCAGTCCTGGGGGCCCGGCCTCGGGGAGGGGAGCCGGGAGGGCAGAACCCGGGGGCAGTCCCCCCGGGGGCCCGGCTCGGGGCGGGGACCTGTGAGGGCGGACTTGGGGGGCGGGCCCGGGGGCAGTCCCGGGGGGCGGACTCGGGGCCGGGGACCCGGGTCGGCGGACTCGGGGCACGCATGCGTGTGCGCCCGCGCGACAGGGGGCGTACGCACGAGGCGCCTCGCGGGTCCGCACGCCCGGCCCCGTGTCCGTACGCCCAGCCAGCGTCGCGGGTCCGGACGGCCGACCTGCGTCGCGGGTCCCGCACGGCCCCCGCGTTGCGTAGGCCCGGCCCGCGTCGCGGATCCGTGCGCCCGGCCAGCGTCGCGGGTCCATGGCGCGTCCGCATGGCCGGCTCGCCTCGCGCGTCCGTACGGCCCCCAGCGTCGCCGATGCGTAGGCCCGGCCCGTGTCGCGGGTCCGGACGCCCGGTCGCGTCGCCGGTCCATACGGCCAGCCCGCGTCGCGGATGCGTCCCTGCGCCTGCCGCGCGTCGCCGGTGCGTCCGTGCGCCTGGCGCGACCGCCGCGCCCGCGGGGGTGCGCTCGCGGCCGCCGCGCCGGGCGGATCGCGCACGCCACCCGGGCCTCACGGGCGCCCCCCGCCGGGCCCGGCGCCTCGCGGGTGTGCACGCCCGCCGCGGCTCCCGGGTGCGCGCGTCGCCCGCGCCCCGCCTCTGCTCAGTCCCGTACGTCCCGCCATGCCTCCGGGATGGTTTCGGCCACGTCGTGGGCGCCCAGGGGCGCTCCGTCGGCGGCGAAGCGGCCGGCGAGGCCGTGGAGGTAGGCGGCGACGCTCCCGGCGTCCCGGGCGCGCAGGCCGGCGGCGAGCAGGGAGCCGGCGAGCCCCGACAGCACGTCACCGCTGCCCGCGGTGGCGAGCCACGGGGTGCCGGTCGGGTTGACCCGTACGGGCCCGCCGTCCGGGTCGGCGACGAGCGTGGTCGAGCCCTTGAGCAGGACGGTCGCCCGGTAACGGGCGGCGAGTTCGCGTACCGAGGACAGCCGCGCCCCCTCGACCTCCTCGCGCGCCACGCCGAGCAGTGCGGCGGCCTCCCCGGCGTGCGGGGTCATCAGCGTCGGCGCGCTGCGGGCCCGTACCGCCGCGCGGTCGGCCAGCCGCAGCCCGTCCGCGTCGATCAGCACGGGCACGTCGGTGTCCAGCACCTCGGCGACGGTGGCCGCGTCGTCCCCCGCGCCCGGTCCGACCACCCACGCCTGCACGCGCCCCGCCTTGTGCGGCCCCTGGTCGGAGACGAGCGTCTCGGGGAAGCGGGCGACGACCGCCTGCCCGGCCGGTCCGACGTACCGCACCGCGCCCGCACCGCCGCGCAGCGCGCCCGAGACGGCGAGGACGGCCGCGCCCGGGTAGCGGGCCGAGCCCGCCGCGATACCGACGACACCGCGCCGGTACTTGTCGCTCTCGGCGGCGGGCAGCGGGAGCAGCGCGGCCACGTCGGCGTGTTGCAGGGCCTCGAGTTCCGGCTCGGCGGGCAGTTCCGCGCCCAGCCCGATGTCGACGAGCCGTACCGTGCCGGCGTACTCGCGGGCCGGGTCGATGAGCAGCCCCGGCTTGTGCGTGCCGAAGGTGACGGTCAGGTCGGCGCGTACGGCCGCGCCCCGCACCTCACCGCTGTCCGCCTCGACCCCGCTCGGCAGGTCCACGGCGACGACGGCCGCGCCGGAACGGGCGGCGCGCTCGGCCAGCGGGGCGGCGTCGGGACGCAGGCCGCCCTTGCCGCCGATGCCGACGATGCCGTCGACGACGAGATCGGCGCGGTCGATCAGCTCCCCGGCGGCATCGGTGCCGGCAGCGGGGTCCGCACCGGCGTGGTCACCGGGTCGGAGGACACGGCCGCCCGCCCGGCGCAACGCGGCCAGCCCCCCGGGGTGGGTGTGCTCCGGCGCCAGCAGCACCGCCGTGACGCCCGCGCCGCGCCGGGCCAGCCTGGCCCCGGCGTACAGGGTGTCGCCGCCGTTGTCCCCGCTGCCGACCAGGAGCACGACCCGGCGGCCGTAGACCCGCCCGAGCAAGTCCGCGCAGGCGGCGGCGAGTCCGGCGGCGGCGCGCTGCATGAGCGCGCCGTCGGGGAGCCGCGCCATGAGCGCGCGTTCGGCTGACCTGACCGTCTCTACGCTGTACGCGGTTCGCATGCGGACGAGTCTGCCCCGGATCGGCCGGACGCCGCACGCGAACACGTACCCGCCGCGCGCGGCGGCCCCGCGGGCACGGCGGCCCCGCGGGGACCGTCGGTCCGGTCGGCCGCCCGCGCCCGCCGAGTGGCTCCGTCCCGGTGCGTCGCACAGCATGGGATTGACCGACCCGCACGTACGCATGCCGCACACCGCACGGAAGGGGCGCGAGCCCATGGCCGACGATCCGGTCGGACCCGGCGCGTCGCCCACGGCCGGTGACGCCCCCGAAGGCTCCCCCGGTGACGACGGCTCGCGCCGCCCGCTCGAGGCACTGGAACTGTTGCTGGCCGAGCAGCGGTTCCGCGTCGGCCAGTACATCCGCGCGCACGCCGTCCCCGTACCGCCCACCCCCCAACGCCCCCGAACGCCCCCGCGCCCGGGCCCCGTGCCCGAACAGCCCCAGGCCCAGGAACTGTTGGACGCCCTGCCGCTCGCCGCCATGCTGATCCGCCCGGTGCTCGACGAGCGGGGCGCGGTGGAGGACTTCTGCTACGTGGGGCAGAACACCGCGGCGAGGGAGTTCACCGCCCGCACCGTCCCGCCGGAGATCCTGCCGCCGTGGAGCGGGTCGGTGCCGCTGTTCGAGCGGTTTCCGAACCTGGCCGACACGCCCGTACCGCGTCTGCTCTCGGATTCGTACCGGACCGGACGCCCCCAGGGCCCCGAGCCCGCCGAGTGGTCACTGCCCGGAGCGCAGGGGCAACTGGTGCGCGTCAGCAGCGAGGTTCGCGTGGCGCCGTGCGGCGGTCTGCTGCTGCTCACCTGGGAGCGCGGGGAGAGGGACCAAGCCCGGATGGTCCAAGCGGTGCAGCACCTGGCCAAGGTGTGCTGGGCGGAGTGGAACCTCGGCGACGGGACCGTGGAGGAGGCCGGCCTGCGCGAGGTGCTCGGCCTGCCCGCCGGACAGCGGCCGCCCGGCCTGGTGGACCTGGCCCGCATGATGGCGCCGGACAGCCGCGAGCCGCTGTACCGCGCGCTGCGCGACGTACTGCTGGGCGAGCGGGATGTGCTGGACCTGGAGCTGTGCCTGACCTCGCCCGAGGAGCGGATCCTCCGCCTCATCGCCGAACCGGTACGCCCGGAGACGGGACCGGTGTGGACCGTGCGGGCGGTCTGCCGGGACGTGACGGCGGACGTGCGCGCCCGGGTGACGGCCGAGCGGGCGGTGCAGGAGGCACGGGCGCAGCGGGAGCGGGCCGACACGGTCGCCGAGGTGGCCGAACGTCTTCGCGCCGCCGTTCTGCCCGGTTTCCCGGCGGAACTGGCCCGGCGCGGGGTGGAGGCGGCCGCCGTCTACCGTCCCGACTCGCAGACGGCCCGGGTGGGCGGCGACTGGTACAAGACCCGGGTCCTGCCGTCCGGACAGGTGCTGATCGCGCTCGGCGACGCCCGCGGCCACGGACTGGACGCCGTCACCCTGATGGCCAAGCTGCGCCACGCGCTGGCCGGCCTCGCGTTCACCGGTGAGGGGGTGGAGCGGCTGACGTCCTGGCTCAACGAGGTCGCCTGCGACGACGGCGAGGAGTCCACCGCCACGGCGGTCATCGCCCGCTACCACCCCGCCCGCGGTCTGCTGCGCTGGACGTGCGCGGGGCATCCGCTGCCGGTGCTGGTGCGCGACCGGCGGGCACGCCTGCTGGAACCGCCGCCGGGCGGCCCCGGCCTGGCACTGGGCGTCCAGCCCGGCGAGGCCTACACGGCCGCCGAGACGCCCCTGATCCCCGGTGACGTGGTGCTGCTCTACTCGGACGGCCTGATCGAGCGGCGCGGCTCGGACCTGGACCGGGACTCCTCACGGCTGCTGCGCGCGGTCGACGACTCCGCCCGCGACGGCATCCCGCCGGGCGGCGAGGCGCTGGACCAGTACATCCGCGCACTCGTCCGCGCCCTGACCGGCCCGCACGTGGCCGACGACGCGACGGTACTGGCCTTCCGCCTGCTGCGGGCGGAACCCGACGCGAACGACCTCCCCTGACCGGCACTGACCACGGACCCGCCGTCACTCTCACGCGATGACGGACCGGTCGACCGTCACCCCTCCGCGATGACGACCGCCGAGGCGACCCCCGCGTCATGGCTGAGGGACACGTGCCACTCGCGCACCCCGAGTTCGGCGGCGCGGGCCGCGACCGTGCCGCGGACCCTCAGCCTGGGCCGGCCGGAGTCCTCGACGACCACCTCGGCATCCGTCCAGAGCAGCCCGGCCGGCGCGCCGAGCGCCTTGGCCAGCGCCTCCTTGGCGGCGAACCGCGCGGCCAGCGAGGCCATGCCCCGGCGCTCCCCACTGGGCAGCAGCAACTCGTCGGCGACGAACAGCCGTTGCGCGAGCGCGGGCGTCCGCTCCAACGACGCCGCGAACCGCTCCACCTCAGCCACATCGATCCCGACCCCGATGATGCTCATACCGAGCACCCTATGCGCCTCAGTGCCCCGGGCTCACTCTATGCCGCGTCGATCCTACGGCGGACCGCCTCCAGCCATTCCCGCAATGACATTCCCTGCGGCGGCAGAAGATCGAGCCCTAGCGCGGTGGCAGCAATGCGCAGCTCTTCGTCGGAGGACACCATGGCGAGGAGTTCCCCGAGCTGCCGCACAGCTTGCTCACGTTCTCCGGCCTCGGACTGTCCAATGTACTCGTCGAGAGCCTCTTCGCGGGACTCATAGATGTATGAAAAGTCTCGGTGGAAGTAAGCGCCGAGCAATTGACTCAACTCGGGAAACCGCTCGTTCCATTCCCACGAGTTCTGCGGATTCACTTGGGGAATGTGCGACGAGTCCTGCAGCAGCCGATGGAGATGGCCCCTGGCGATGCGCAGGCAGTCCTCCACGCTTTTTCCCACCGGTGGGCTGATTTGCGGCAGGTCCTCCACCTCGTCGGCGATCTCCTCGGAGAAGAGGCCGACCGACAACAGGTCGTCGATCTGCTGAACCGCCCTTCCGGCCCGCGCCGGATCCCGCGCGGCAATCCTGAGATAGGAGGCCAGACCTGGACCCGGAACCTGAGGTGTGTCGGAAAACGTGTAGTCGGCGTACGCGTATGCCTTGAGGAGGTCGGCGAGTTCGAAGAATCGCTGCCCAGGTGGAAGCGGATGACTCACAAGCTGCTCCAGACCATCGCGTCAGGGCTGGGGGGAACCAGGTGAGGACGACTCGAACGGCCACCCCGGAGCGCTCAGCCGCGGTCGCGCCGGGTCAAGGAGTCGTAGAGACCGAATTGAGGGACGGCTTCCCAGTTGCCGGCGACGTCAACGCCGCGGCGACTCTCCCGGAATTCATCCCCGTCGGCCTCCACAGTGCGGCGGATGACACCATCGCGAGTGAACTCGTACGACTCCACCCGCTCCGCATCCGCATATCCACCACGCTCGGGCGAATCACCATAGTCGTAGGACGTGGCCGCTTCCAGGAATAGAGCCCCGTCGACCAAGCCGAAGGTGTAGTCAAGAGAGTCGCGCCCGCATTCGTCCATGAAGATGACCGAGGCATAACCGGTTTCCAGCCGCATCTCCACTCGCAGCACCGGCGAGGACTTCCCGTCGAGGAATGCCACGGCGGTGTACAACTGACCGGACTCATGCCTGCCCCGTGCCTGCTCTGGCGTGAACGGGCCCATGGGCGACTCGGTGAGATTGTTCCACTGCTCACAATACGTCCAGATCATGACAGATCATCCCGTGCCCTTCGGTAGCCTGTAAACGAAGCCCCGCACGTCCCGGATTATCACCCCGTGGTCCGCCGCTTCCCTGATTGCCCATTCTGGCACAGGCTCCGCCTGGACCGGCACTTCCAGGTAATACTTACCCTTCAAGGGTTTCCCGATCAGCTGCGGATACTCTCTGCGCGCTTTCGGCGTGTCCGGTATCTTTGTTCCCACCCTGTACTTCTGATGGATCTCACGTAAGTAATTTCTGAACGTATCCGACTTGAGCCTCCATATCTGCGTCTGCTTGCGCGAAACGATTTCCTTCCCAGGCCGGTAGGAGTCGAGCACTTTCCCGTTGTCCAGATATACTTCATTAGCCGGGTAACGTGGCCAGTTGTCCTCGTTGAACTTCCGCCCCTCGTTCCACTTTTCCCGCAACCATTGCGGAACCCCGTTCCGCTCGCCGCCGATCGACTCACCTCCACCGGCACCCCCTCCCACCGCCATCAGCACGACACCGGCGGTCCCCAGAGCACTGGCATTGAGCGCGGCCTCCGCTGTGAGGACACCGCCTCCGGCCAGGGCCAGGCCGCCCGGAGGAAACAGGGCCAGCAGGGAGAGCAAGAGGAGGGCGAAGCCGAGGTAGACCAGGAAGTTGCCCAGCGCGTCGAGCAGATGGAACGCCCGGATCGCCCTGCCGCCGGGGCCCGCGCTCCCGAATCCGCGCCACAGCAGTGCTGCGCCTGCGCCGGCCGCGCCCACGGCTGTCGCGAGGCGTAAGCGGTGGGCGGCCAGCGGTTCCGCCAATGGCTGGGCCGAGACCGCACGCCAGGTCCTGAGCAGGGTGAAGATCTGGAAGGCGACCCAGACGAGTGCGGCGATGCCGAAGCCCATGAGGATCGCTGGGCCCGAACCGGTGCTGAAGAATCTCTGGAGACCGGCAGTGGAGGTGAATGAGCCGACACCCAGGAAGAGCAGCGAGGGCAGCGACAGAACACACGGGATCAGCAGCAGCCAGCGCCCGCGTGGCGTACGCGCCTTGCGGGTCGCCTTCAACAGAGCCCGGATGTCCAACGCCCGCCAGGCGCGCCGGTTGTCGGACGCGTTCATCCGGACCGCGATTCCGGCGACCACTCCACGGAACTCGGCCGTGCCGGCGAGCGGTGTCGACGCCATGGCGTAGAACAAGGAGCGCCGCGCCCTGACGTATCGCAGTGCGATCAGCAGACTCCAAGGAAGACGCCAGGAGGCGTATCGCAGCAGAGCTCCGAGACTGTCACCGTCGACGCGTTCGGAAGCGAGCAGTACATCCGGTGCGGCGCGCTTGCCGCGGTGGATCTGGCGCAGGTCGACGGTCATGGCGATGCCCAGACACGCGAGCGGCGCCGCCCACGCCTTCCCGTCCAGCAGCGCGAGCCAGTGCGTGGCACCGCTGGTGGGCTTCTGCAGCGCGTAGTTGTTCACCGTGTGATGTACGGCGGCGACCGCGAACGGAAGAACCGCCAGTGCGCGCACCCAACCCCGTGCGCGCCACAACAGCCCGGCCCCGAAGCCGGCGAGGGCCGTCCACACCAGATGCGTGAAGGTCTCGGTGCCCGGCGGGCCGAGCATGTCCGACTGGCTGAACGGCGCCGGGAGCCAGGCGGTCAGCACCTGCCCGAACCCCGGCACATAGGGCGGGGACAAGCTGTCCGGGATGATCCAGCCGCCGCCGCGGGAGATCGCCCGGTGCGCGTCCAGTCCGTACCGCAGCACCGCCTCCAGCAGCCCGAACCCGGCCCCCAGCGCGGCGCCGACCACCGTGAAGTCGGTCAGCCCCCACTGCCGACGGACCTTCGCGCTCAGCCCGACCAGCAACAGGGGGGAGGCCTTGATCAGCTCCTCCACCCAGGGAGCCACGGTGTAGCTGGTGGTGCTCACCACGGTGACCAACGGCTGCCCCGACTGGTGGGCGTAGGCGCGGGTGTAGGCGAGCTGCACCAACGCCGTCGCCGTGCCGCACCCGTACACTCCGACCGCGAATGCCAGCAGCACGGTGGACAGACGCACCGAACGCGTGGGCCAGGCGACGGCGAACAGTTGCAGCACACCCCAGACGGCCGCCACCGCCATCATCAGCGTCACACCAGGCCCCCGCCCCGCCGAGACAACCTCTATTCGCAACAGCGAACGCAATGCTAGGCGGGTAAGTCCGCACAGGACAACGGAGTTGCGAGACGCGGCGAGTCAGTCACAGAACCGTGCAAATCCTTCCCCGCACGGGGGCACCTGTGCGGCGGGGCTGGCGTGCTCTGGGCCGCGCCAAGCTCACACCACACGACCTTGCCCCGGTTCCCCTCCCGGGCCAGCGGCTGCCACCCCCACAGGTCGGCGCACGCCCGCACCAGCGCGAGCCCGCGCCCCTCCTCCGCCTCACCCACCCGCTCCAGCGGCACGGGTGGCTCCGGCGGTGCGGGGTCCGCGTCCCAGGCCCCGATCCGCAGTACGCCGGCCGACCGGCGGACCCGCAGCGCGGCCGGCCCCTTCGTGTGCCGCACGGCGTTGCCCACCAGCTCGGCGGCGAGCAGCTCCGCCACGTCCACCTGCCCGATCAGCCCATGCATGGTGAGGATCAGCCGCAGGGTGCGACGGCTGACGGTGACGGCGCGGAGGTCGTTGGGAATGTAGAGGCAGTACTCCCAGGGGTCGGGGATGCCGACGGTTTCGGGCATGGGTCAACTCCATCCGGCGGCAGGGACTGTTGGGGTTCGCGCCACTTGGTGGCTCTGCCGCAGCCGCCATGGCAGGACGGAGCGGTGCACTTCCTTAGCGTGTGCGCTGCGTCACCGACGGTAGGGCATAAATTTATGACGCCGCAAGCCGGTCGCGTAACCTGCCCCTCGAACGAGTCGGCTCGCGAACGCTGTTGAAGGAAGAAGGACACCGTGCCAGCACGACGGCACCCGACCGCACGCCAAGTGCGCCTGGGCGCAGAGCTGCGCAAGTTGCGTGAAGCCTCAGGACTCAAAGCCACCGAGGCGGCGAGCCTGCTGGGCACGAACTCCGTCCAGATAAGCCAGATCGAGTCCGGCATCGCCGGAGTCAGCGAGCAGCGGCTGCGCCGCCTCGCAGCCAATTACGCCTGCACTGACGCTGAGTTGATCGACGCCTTGGCGGCCATGGCCACTGACCGGACGCGAGGCTGGTGGGAGGAGTACCGAGGTGTCCTGCCAGCCGCGTACCAAGACCTCGCCGAGTTCGACCACCACGCGACGTTCCGCCACGACGTGGCCGTCATCCACGTGCCAGGGCTCTTCCAGACGGAGGACTACGCCCGAAGCCTCTTCGCCTACATGAACCCGGAGTTCCCCCAGGAGGAGGTTGAGCTGCGGGTGGAGCACAGGATGAAGCGCAAGGTCGTCATCGAGGGCCCTGTCCCCCTGCCGTACGAAACGGTGATCCATGAAGCGGCGCTGCGCATCAAGGTGGCCGGACGCGCCGCCACCCGCACTCAGCTCTTGCGCATCCTCGAGTTGTCCGAGGCGGACCACATCACGGTTCAGGTCGTCCCGTTCGCGCTGGACGACTTCGCGGGCGCCGGGAGCGCCATGGTGCACTTGGGCGGCGCGCTGCCCCGCCTCGACACGGTGATCCGAGACGCCCCGCACGGCACCGCGTTCGTGGACTCCGAAGCTCAACTGGACCACTTCCGAACACTCTTCCGTAAAGTGAGAGCGGAGTCCCTCTCCCCCGGTCAGTCACGCGACCTGATCCACGAGTTGGCCAAGGACCTGTGAGGAGCAGCATGCCCACCCCTACCCAGTGGCGGAAGTCTTCCTACTCCGGCGGCGGCGAGGGCAACGACTGCGTCGAAGTCGCGGACGTGAGTCCCGAGATAGCCATACGTGACTCGAAGGCCCCGGGCAGGGCCGCTCTGTGGGTTCCTGCTCGGGTCTTCGGGACCTTTCTCGGCGCGGTCAAGCGCGGTCGGCTCTAGGCGTTCGCTGGTCGTCAAGTCGTACGGACAGGTGGGGCCAGTGCTGGACCCACCGGGTCAGGTCGGCCCGGGTCAGGTCGGCCCGGGTCGGGGCGCACGCACTCGTGCGCAACCGCGCGTCGGGGATGAAGTGGACGGCGGTGCCCGTGGTGCCGTCAGGGGGCAGTGGTACCAGGCCGGACACCGGGACGCCGTGTTCGTAGCGTTGCGTCCGGGCGCCGTTGGCGCGGCGGTTGGTGTGGAGCAGCCACTCGCTGAGGGCCGCCACGACCGACATGCCGCGACGGGGGTGCCCGTCCGGCAGCCGCTCGGCGTCCGGTGAGTCGAAGAACCGCAGGTCCTTCGTCGCCATGACCGGCTTCTTCACCAGCCTGCCGTGTTCGTCGACGCGCGTGTCGGTGCCCCGGCCGTCGTCCGCCACGGACACCGAGCCGTCGGTGTGCAGGGTGATCACGCATCGGCCTCCGCCGCGGCTCTCCGCCTCGTCGGCGGCGTAGGCGAGCACCTCGAGGACGAGGTGTCCCACGCCGCCGGGCGCGAACTGCGCCGGGCGGCCGGCGATGTGGCGCAGGTGGTCCATGTCCACCGTGGCCGCCCAGTCGTGCGTCGTGTTCCTCCAGGACGTCCGGGGGGACCGGGGGGACCCGGGGCCGGTCACTCGACCGTGACCGACTTCGCCAGGTTGCGCGGCTGGTCGACCTCGTTGCCGCGGGCCGTGGCCAGTTCGCAGGCGAAGACCTGGAGGGGGACCGTGGCCACCAGGGGCTGGAGGAGCGTGGGGGTGGCCGGGATGCGGATGAGGTGGTCGGCGTACGGGACGACCGCCTCGTCGCCCTCCTCCGCGATGACGATCGTACGGGCGCCCCTCGCCCGGATCTCCTGGATGTTGGAGACGATCTTGTCGTGGAGGATCGAGCGGCCGCGCGGTGAGGGGACGACCACGACGACCGGCAGGTCCTCGTCGATCAGGGCGATCGGGCCGTGCTTCAGCTCGCCGGCGGCGAAGCCCTCGGCGTGCATGTAGGCCAGCTCCTTGAGCTTCAGGGCGCCTTCGAGGGCGACCGGGTAGCCGACGTGGCGGCCCAGGAAGAGGACGGTGTTCTTGTCGGCGAGGGAGCGGGCGAGTTCGCGTACCGGCTCCATGGTCTCCAGGACCCGCTCGACCGAGTCCGCGATCCGGGAGAGGTCGCGGATGACGTCCTGGATCTCGTCGCCCCACTTGGTGCCGCGGACCTGGCCGAGGTAGAGGGCCACGAGGTAGCAGGCGACGAGCTGGGTGAGGAATGCCTTGGTGGAGGCGACGGCCACCTCGGGGCCGGCGTGGGTGTAGAGCACCGCGTCCGACTCGCGCGGGATGGTGGAGCCGTTGGTGTTGCAGATCGCCAGCACCTTGGAGCCCTGCTCACGGGCGTGCCGCAGCGCCATGAGGGTGTCCATGGTCTCGCCGGACTGGGAGATGGCGATGACGAGGGTCTGCGCGTCGAGGATCGGGTCCCGGTAGCGGAACTCGCTGGCGAGTTCGACCTCGCAGGGGATGCGCGTCCAGTGCTCGATGGCGTACTTGGCGATGAGGCCCGCGTGGAAGGCCGTACCGCAGGCGACGATGACGACCTTGTCCATCTCGCGCAGCTCGGAGGCGGAGATGCGGACCTCGTCGAGGGTGAGGGAGCCGCCGGCGTCGATACGGCCGAGCAGGGTGTCGGCGACCGCCTTGGGCTGCTCGGCGATCTCCTTGAGCATGAAGTAGTCGTAGCCGCCCTTCTCGGCGGCGGCCGCGTCCCAGTCGACGTTGTAGGAGCGTACGTCGGCGGGGCGCCCGTCGAAGCCGGTGACCGTCACCCCGTCGCGGCGCAGTTCGACCACCTGGTCCTGGCCGAGCTCGATCGCCGAGCGGGTGTGGGCGATGAAGGCGGCGACGTCGGAGGCGAGGAAGGCCTCGCCCTCGCCGACGCCCACGACGAGCGGGGAGTTGCGGCGGGCGCCCACGACGACGTCGGGCTCGTCGGCGTGCACGGCGACGAGCGTGAAGGCGCCGTCCAGGCGGCGGCACACCATCCGCATGGCCTCGGCGAGGTCGGCGCAGGAGGAGAACTCCTCGGCGAGCAGGTGCGCGACGACCTCGGTGTCGGTCTCGGAGGTCAGTTCGTGGCCGCGCTCGGCCAACTCGGCGCGCAGGGCGGCGAAGTTCTCGATGATGCCGTTGTGGACGACGGCGACCCGGCCCGCGTTGTCGAGGTGCGGGTGGGCGTTGGCGTCGGTGGGGCCGCCGTGCGTGGCCCACCGGGTGTGCCCGATGCCCGTCGAGCCGGTCGGCAGCGGCCGGTCGACGAGTTCCTTCTCCAGGTTGACCAGCTTGCCGGCCTTCTTCGCCGCGGCCAGTCCGCCGTCGGCGAGCACGGCGACACCGGCCGAGTCGTAACCCCGGTACTCCAGCCGCTTCAGCCCGGCCATCACGACCTCGAGCGCCGACTGCGAGCCTACGTATCCCACGATTCCGCACATGAGCGGCAGCCTACGGGCCGACGCCCGCCGAAAGTGGCCTCCGTGTGCCCGGAATCGGAAATTCCCACCGGGGCGGCACGCCGTGGAAGCCCCGGTGGGCGGGGGTCACTTCAGCTTGCCGAGCTGGGCCTGGACCAGTTCCGCGGGGAAGTCGAAGTCCTTGCCGGTGGCCGCGGCGGCGAGGTTGACCGCGGGGAAGTAGGCGAGGGTGGCGCCCTTGCGGACGACGACCGCCTTGACGGGGGCCTTCACGCCGTCGGCCGCCATGGTGAGCGTCAGCGCGAGCGCGTCGTCGCCGCCGGCGGGGGCCTGGGTGGTGGCGACCTTCTCGTACTCGCTCTTGGTGCCGGTCACGGTGTAGGAGAAGCCGCCGGCGCACTTCTGCGCGGCCGCCTTCAGGTCCTTCATCGCCTGCTCGGCGCCGCCGTTGTCGTAGGAGGCGAGGGTCTCGATCACCTTGGCCCGGTCGAGGCCGGCCATCAGCTTCTCCTCGGCGCTCGCGCCGGCGGCGGGCTTCTTCGGGTCGCCGACGTAGGTGCGCTTGACCGAGGCGGCGGGCTTGCCGACGTAGCTGCCGACCATGAGGTACGTCAGCGGGGCGCACGCCGGGTCCCCGGCCTTGGCCTTGTCCTGCGCGACGTCGTCCTTGGCCGCGACCTTGCTCACCTTGCCGCTCTTGACGTCGGCCTGGGCGAGCGCGGCCTTCTCCAGCTCGGCGGCGGTGAGCGCCTTGGCGGGGGCGGCGGACGGGGTCTTCCCGGCCTGAGCGGTCTTGGTGTCACCGCCCTTGTCCCCACTGTCGGACGAACCGCCGCAGGCAGTGGCCAGCAGGGCGAGGGTGGCGGCGGAGGCCGCGAGGGCGGTGCGGCGCAGGGCGGTGGTCCTCAACGGAGCGGTACCTTCTCTTCGGCTGACACTGGCTTTCCCAGTGCTTTGCCCGCACTTTATGCACAGGGCACACACAGTTGATCAAGAGACCACCACCCGGTACCCGACCGTGACCGGGACGTGATCTCGCCCGGGGAGGGCGGGCGGCCCGGCTGGACGTCCTTTCCCCGGGCTGGGCACCGGCCCGCCGGTCCGACGTGACCGACCCCACCCCCCACCCCGTTCAAACTCCGTTAACAATGGAATGTGATCTCTCCGGTCCCCTCGATGCCCCGGAGCGCCCACCGGCAGCGGCCGGAGGCGACTCCCTACGTCGACCTCACCCGTGCCGAGTGGAGCGCGCTGCGTGACAAGACGCCGTTGCCGCTGAGCGCCGAGGAGGTGGAGCGGCTGCGCGGGCTCGGTGACGTCATCGACCTCGATGAGGTACGGGACATCTACCTGCCGCTGTCGCGGCTGCTGAACCTGTACGTCGGCGCGACCGACCGCCTGCGCAGCGCGCTGAACACGTTCCTCGGTGAGCAGGGGTCCCAGTCGGGGACGCCGTTCGTGATCGGCGTCGCGGGGTCGGTCGCCGTGGGGAAGTCGACCGTGGCCCGGCTCCTCCAGGCGCTGCTGTCGCGGTGGCCCGAGCATCCGCGCGTGGAGCTGGTGACGACGGACGGGTTCCTGCTGCCCACGCGGGAACTGGAGGACCGCGGGCTGATGTCCCGCAAGGGGTTCCCGGAGTCGTACGACAGGCGGGCGCTGACCCGGTTCGTCGCCGACATCAAGGCGGGCAAGGGCGAGGTCTCCGCGCCCGTCTACTCCCACCTGATCTACGACATCGTGCCCGGTGAGCGGCTCGTCGTGCGGCGGCCCGACATCCTGATCGTCGAGGGCCTCAACGTCCTCCAGCCCGCCCTGCCCGGCAAGGACGGCCGCACCCGGGTCGGCCTCGCCGACTACTTCGACTTCAGCGTGTACGTCGACGCCCGCACCGAGGACATCGAGCAGTGGTACCTCAACCGGTTCCGCAAGCTGCGCGCGACCGCCTTCCAGGACCCGTCCTCGTACTTCCGCAGGTACACCCAGGTCTCCGAGGACGAGGCGCTCGACTACGCCCGCACCATGTGGCGGACCATCAACAAGCCCAACCTGGTGGAGAACATCGCCCCGACCCGCGGCCGGGCCACCCTCGTGCTGCGCAAGGGCCCCGACCACAAGGTGCAGCGGCTCAGCCTGCGCAAGTTGTGAGCGGGCGGCCCACGGGCGGGGATCACCGGCGTCTACGCTGCCCTCCATGCTGCATCTGCGACTGATCACCCCCGCCGACCGCACCGACGACGTGGTGCGGCTGGTCGAGAAGACGGTGGGCACCACGCATCTCGTCGTGCTGCGCGGCGCGGCGCGGATCCCGGCCGGGGACGTGGTGATGTGCGACGTCGCACGCGAGGCGGGGGACGAACTCCTGAGCGCGCTTCAGGAGTTGGGGATCGACCGGTCCGGTTCCATCGCCGTGGAGAACATCGACCTGTCGCTGTCCGAGCGGGCGGCGGAGGCCGAGGAGGAGGCGCCCGGTGAGGGCGCGGACGCGGTGCTCTGGGAGCACCTGACCGACGCCACCCACGAGGAGTCGGCCCTGTCGGTGACCTACCTCGCGTTCATCACGCTGGCCACCATGATCGCCGCCTGCGGTGTGCTGCTGGACAACGCCGTCCTGATCGTGGGCGCGATGGCGGTGGGCCCGGAGTTCGGGCCGCTCGCCGGCGTGAGCACCGCGCTGGTGCAGCGGGCCCCGCGCCTGGCGCTGCGCTCGCTGGTCGCGCTGCTGGTGGGCTTCGCGCTGGCGATGGCCGCGACGGTGGGCTTCAGCCTGTTCATGGACGCCGTCGGGCTGTTCAGCAAGGACAAGCTGGAGGGGGCGCGGCCCAACACCAGCTTCGTCTACGCCCCCGACGCGTTCGCCTTCGTCGTGGCGCTCCTCGCCGGCGCGGCCGGCACGCTGTCGCTGACCTCCGCCAAGTCCGGCGCGCTGGTGGGTGTGGCCATCTCGGTGACCACCGTCCCGGCCGCCGCCAACGCGGCCGTCGCCCTCGCCTACGGCGACACCCGGCAGACCTGGGGGTCCACCGAGCAGCTCCTGCTCAACCTGTTCGGCATCGTGCTGGCCGGCACGCTCACCCTGCTCGCCCAGAAGTGGTTCTGGGGCAGGCAGCGCGAGCGCGTCCGGCAGGGGGCTCCGCGCGCTCCGGAACTCGGTTAGCCCAGCGCCGACTTCACGGCGTCCGCCAGGCGGCTCGCCACCGAGCGGGCCTGCTCGATGTCGGCGGCCTCGACCATGACCCGTACCAGCGGCTCGGTGCCGGAGGGGCGCAGCAGCACGCGGCCGGTCTCGCCGAGCTCGCGCTCGGCCTCGGCGACGGCCGCGGCGAGGTCGGCGGAGGTCTTCACGCGGGACCTGTCCACGTCGGGGACGTTGATCAGCACCTGCGGCAGCCGCTCCATGACCGAGGCGAGGTCCCGCAGCGTACGGCCGCTGCCGGCGACACGGGCGGCCAGCAGCAGGCCGGTCAGCGTGCCGTCGCCGGTGGTGGCGTGGTCGAGGATGATGACGTGCCCGGACTGCTCGCCGCCGAGGGCGTAGTCCTTGTCCTTCATCTCCTCCAGGACGTACCGGTCGCCGACGGCGGTCTGCACGAGGTGGATGCCCTCGCGCTCCATGGCCAGCTTGAAGCCCAGGTTGGACATCACGGTCGCGACGACGGTGTCGGAGCGCAGTGCGGAACGCTCCCGCATCGCCAGCGCGAGCACGGACAGGATCTGGTCGCCGTCGACCTCCTCACCGGTGTGGTCCACGGCCAGGCAGCGGTCGGCGTCGCCGTCGTGCGCGATGCCGAGGTCGGCGCCCTGCTCGACCACGGCGGCCTTGAGCTTGCCGAGGTGGGTGGAGCCGCAGCCGTCGTTGATGTTCAGGCCGTCCGGCTCGGCGCCGATCGTCACGACCTGCGCACCGGCCCGCGTGAACGCCTCCGGGGAGACCCGCGAGGCGGCGCCGTGCGCCTCGTCCAGGACGATCCGCAGGCCGTCGAGACGGTTGGGGAGGACGCTGAGGAGGTGGCCGACGTAGCGGTCGGAGCCCTCGTCGTAGTCGCGCACCCGGCCCACGCCGGCGCCGGTCGGACGGTCCCAGGGGGCGCCGGTGCGGTGCTCCTCGTAGACCTTCTCGATGCGGTCCTCCAGCTCGTCGGCGAGTTTGTGGCCGCCGCGCGCGAAGAACTTGACGCCGTTGTCCGGCATGGCGTTGTGGCTGGCCGACAGCATCACACCGAGGTCGGCGCCGAGCGCGCCGGTGAGGTACGCCACCGCCGGGGTCGGCAGCACGCCCACCCGCAGCACGTCCACGCCCGCGCTCGCCAGGCCCGCGACCACCGCGGCCTCCAGGAACTCCCCGGACGCGCGCGGGTCCCGCCCGACCACGGCGGTCGGCCGGTGGCCCTCGAAGGTGCCCGCCTCGGCCAGTACGTGCGCCGCCGCCACGGACAGGCCGAGCGCCATCTCGGCGGTCAGATCCGCGTTGGCGACGCCGCGCACGCCGTCCGTGCCGAAGAGTCGTCCCACTTGTCCTCCTGAGGAAGCTGCAGTTCATGCGGGCCCGGGCATTCCATCACACCGGCCACTGAGCACCTTGTGCCGTTATACGCCCAAGTCCTGTGATAAACGAACGCCCCGACGGCACAGTGGCGTGCCGCCGGGGCGTTCGGAGTACGAGCAGGCAGCCCGATTTAGCGCTTGCTGTACTGCGGGGCCTTGCGGGCCTTCTTCAGACCGGCCTTCTTGCGCTCGACCGCACGGTCGTCGCGGCGCAGGAAGCCGGCCTTCTTCAGCGGGCCGCGGTTGTTGTCGACGTCGGCCTCGTTGAGGGCGCGGGCGACACCGAGGCGCAGGGCGCCGGCCTGGCCGGAGACACCGCCGCCGGAGATGCGGGCGACGACGTCGTAACGGCCCTCGAGCTCCAGCACCTTGAAGGGCTCGTTGACTTCCTGCTGGTGCACCTTGTTCGGGAAGTAGTCCTCGAGGGTGCGACCGTTGATCTTCCACTTGCCGGAGCCCGGGACGATCCGGACGCGGGCGATGGCGTTCTTGCGGCGGCCCAGGCCGGCGGCCGGCTGGGGCTCGCCGAAGCGGGAGGCCAGGGACTCCGAGGTGTACTCGCCCTCGACGGGCACCTCGGACTCGGTGGTGTAGCTGTCGATGTCAAGCTCTTCGAGCGGCTGCTCGGCAGTGGTCTCGGCCACGATTCTCCTCAGATTCTCTTCAGTCTTAGGGGGTGGCCGGACTTACTGCGCGACCTGGGTGATCTCGAACGGCACCGGCTGCTGGGCGCCGTGCGGGTGCTGGTCACCCTTGTAGACCTTCAGCTTCGAGAGCATCTGACGGCCCAGGGAGTTCTTGGGGAGCATGCCCTTGACGGCCTTCTCGATGGCCTTCTCGGGGTTCTTGTCGAGCAGCTCGTCGTAACGGACGGACCGCAGACCGCCCGGGTAACCGGAGTGGCGGTACGCCATCTTCTGGGTCCGCTTGTTGCCGGAGAGGTGCACCTTGTCGGCGTTGATGATGATGACGAAGTCACCAGCGTCGACGTGCGGCGCGTAGATCGGCTTGTGCTTTCCCCGCAGAAGGGTGGCGGCGGTGGACGCCAGGCGGCCCAGGACGACGTCCTGGGCGTCAATGACGTGCCACTGGCGCGTGATGTCGCCGGGCTTGGGGCTGTACGTACGCACGGTTCGTAGCCTTCGCTTCTTCAGTGAGTGGTCCTGACAAGGTCACCGAAGACGATCACGACAGCCCTGACCGCACCGCGGTGACGCAAACCGCGTGCTGGTCGCTGGTCATCGGCCCGGTGGACCGGTGTAAGGGCCGGTTCCGTGAGAAGAGCCAAGCCAATACACAACGAAGATGCAGGATACCCGCGCGGCCACGCAGGGGTCAAAACGAGGTCGCCGGCGCCGGTCCCGCGTGTCCCGCCGAGGCGCGCCGGCCGCTTTGTACCGGGGTGCACGGAAGGTGCCCCGCGGGCCCGCCGCGGACGGCGTGGGCGCCCTCAACCCCCGTCTAAGATGCGCCCCATGAGCTACGGGCAGGGGGGCTCCCAGTCCCAGTGGGATCCCTGGAAACCGAATTCCCAGCAGCCGTGGAGCGCCGGCGGCAGCGACCAGACTCCGGACTGGGCCGCGCTCGCCGAGGCGTCCGAGACGCGCAACAAGAGGCGCAAGCTGCTGTTCATCGGCGGCGGCGTGCTGGCCACCGCCGGGATCGGCGCCGCCGTCGCCATGGCCGTGATGTCGGCGAACGGCGACAACGACGCCAAGGGCGGTCCGTCCCGGCTGCCCGCCACCGCGGCCCTGCCGAGCGGTTCGGCCACGGCGCCGTCCTTCGCGCCGACCACCGCCCCTCCCCCGCTGGACCCCAAGGACTTCATATCCAGCGCCAAGAAGGACACCGCCCCGCTGAGCCCGGACACCCTCTTCCCGGGCGCCCAGCTGACCATGGGCGCCAACGTCTACAAGAAGGGCCCGACGGCCGACACCAAGGACTGCGCCTCGGCGGCGCAGGGCACCCTCGGCAAGGTCCTCACCGCCAACGGCTGCGGCCGTCTGATGCGGGTGACCTACACCAAGGACGGCATCGCCGTCACGCTGGGTGTCGCCGTCTTCGACAGTGAGGCACAGGCCACCAAGGCCAAGGGCCAGGCCGACAAGAAGAGCATCGTCAAGCCGCTTTCCGGCGGCGGCGTGAAGGCGTTCTGCAACGGCGCCGTCTGCCGCTCGACCACCAACTCCTACGGCCGCTACGCCTACTTCACCCTCGCCGGCTTCCCCACCGGCAAGGACGTGACGCCCAAGGACACCAAGGTGTTCCGCACCGGCGACGACCTCGCCGAGTTCGCCTTCACGCAGATCCGCCGGCGCGGCGAGGCACAGGCCTCCGCGGCCGCCCAGTAGGCCGGGGCCCGCAGCGGCCGGCCCCCGCGGGACCGGCCGCACGCACCGCCCGCCCGCTACCTGTCGCCCCGCAGCCGCAGCCGGATCGGCAGCACCGCCGACTCCAGCTGCGTACGCAGCGTCATCTTCGACGCACCCTCGGTGCGCTCCGCGAACCGGATCGGTATCTCCACCGCCCGGTGCCCCGCGCGCACGGCCCGGTACTTCAGCTCGACCTGGAAGCTGTAGCCCGCGCTGTCCAGGGTGCTCAGTCCCACGTCCCGCAGGGTCCGCTCCGACCACAGGTTGAAGCCGGCGGTGATGTCGCCGATGTCCGTGCCGAGCACAGCACGGACGTAGGTGTTGGCGAAGCGGGAGAGCAGCGCCCGGTGCGCGCCCCAGTCCTCGTCCAGCGAGCCCCCCGCCACGTAACGGCTGCCGACCACCAGCCCGGCGCCGGTGGCGAGCGCCGCCTGAAGCATCCGCGGCACCGCCTCCACCGGATGGCTGCCGTCGGCGTCCATCTGCACGACGTAGGACGCGCCGTCCTCCAGCGCCGCCGTCATGCCGGCCGCGTACGCCCGGCCCAGGCCGTCCTTCTGCGTACGGTGCAGCACGCCCATGCGGACCTGGCCCGCCGCGTTGTGCTTCTCGGCGAGTTCGTCGGCGACACGGCCGGTGCCGTCCGGGCTGGAGTCGTCGACGACCAGCAGCCGGAGCCCGCGAAGCGGCAGGGCCAGCACCGCCTCGGCCATCCGCGGCAGGTTCGCCGCCTCGTTGTACGTCGGCATCACCACGGTGACGCGCACGCCGTCCAGGTCGTGCGAGCCGTCCGGAGGACCCGTCCGCTCGCCTTGGGCCGGCCGGTCGGTCATCCCGTCATCTCCCCTCCGCCTCCCCCGTCCACCCGGTCTCCCCCTGCGGCACCGGTCTGCCCAGCGCCCTGAACCGCCACCCGGCCGCCGTCCAGCGGTCGGCGTCCAGCACTCCCCGGCCGTCCACGATCCGCGGACGGTACACCAGTTCCCTCGCCCACCCGGGGTCCACCTCACGGAACTGCGGCCACTCCGTCAGGTGCAGCACCAGGTCCGCTCCGCGCAGCGCCTCCTCGAGGGACAGCGCGTACCCGAGGAGCGGGAACGCCTTGCGGGCGTTGTCCATCGCCTCCGGGTCGTAGACCGTGACGTCGGCGCCGTCGAGCCCGAGCCGCGCGGCCACGTTCAGCGCGGGCGAGTCGCGCACGTCGTCCGAGTCCGGCTTGAAGGCCGCGCCGAGCACGGCCACCCGCGCTCCGAGCACCGTACCCCCGCACAGCTCGCGGGCCAGGGTGATCACCCGGTCCCGGCGCCGCATGTTGATCGCGTCCACGGCACGCAGGAAGCCCAGGTCCACGCCCAGCTCGGCGGCGCGGTGCGCGAAGGCGCGGATGTCCTTGGGCAGACAGCCGCCGCCGAAGCCCACCCCGGCCCGCAGGAAGGTGTGCCCGATCCGGTCGTCGTAGCCGAGCGCCTCGGCCAGTCTCCGCACGTCGCCGCCCGCCGCCTCGCACACCTCGGCCATCGCGTTGATGAAGGAGATCTTGGTGGCGAGGAAGGAGTTCGCGGCCGTCTTCACCAGCTCGGCGGTGGCGAAGTCGGTCACCACCAGCGGGGTCCCGGCGTCGAGTACGGGGGCGTGGACCCGGCGCAGCAGCCGTTCCGCCCGCCGCGTGCGCACCCCGAACACCAGCCGGTCCGGCCGCAGCGTGTCCTCGACGGCGAAGCCCTCGCGCAGGAACTCCGGGTTCCACGCCACCTCGGACCCGTGGGCGGCGGCGAGCCGGGCTGCCGTGCCGACCGGGACGGTGGACTTGCCCACCAGCAGGGCGCCCTCGCGCGCGTGCCGGGCGATGTCCGCGAAGGCCGCCTCTACACAGGTCAGGTCGGCCGCGTCGCCGTCCTTGCGCTGCGGGGTGCCGACGCACACGAAGTGCACCTGCCCGAACGCGCCGGCCTCCTCGTACGACGTCGTGAAGCGCAGCCGTCCGCCCGCCGTGTGCCGGGCGACCATGTCCGCCAGCCCCGGCTCGTGGAACGGCACCCTGCCCGCGCGCAGCGCGGCGACCTTGCCGGCGTCGACGTCGACCCCGACCACCTCGTGTCCCAGTTCCGCCATGCAGGCGGCGTGCGTGGCACCCAGGTAGCCGGTGCCGATGACGGTGAGCCGCATGGGACCGCCTTTCTCGCCGTACGGCAGCAAGTAAGTACGGCGAGTTCCCGCGCGGCCGCATCCGTACCGTCACGAGCCGTGACGGGCGGCGCGGCCGGCCGCGAAGGCCCTGCTCAGCAGCAGCCTGCCCCCGGCAGGGTCCGCTTGTTGCGCGCCTGGCTGCTGCGGGCGGCGAGCAGCTCGTCGGCCGGGTAGCCGACCTCCTCCAGGGTCAGCCCGTGCGGCCGTACGACGTGCACCGCTGAGTCCCGTACGCCCGCGGCCAGCACCTTGGCGGGCCAGTCGGGCGCGCGGTGCCCGTCGCCGACGAACAGCAGGGCCCCGATGAGCGAGCGCACCATGTTGTGGCAGAAGGCGTCGGCGCGCACGGTGGCCGTGACGATCCCGTCGTCCCCGCGCTCCAGGCTCAGCTCCTGGAGGGTGCGGATGGTGGTGGCGCCCTCGCGCTTCTTGCAGTACGCGGCGAAGTCGTGCTCGCCCAGCAGGCCGCGGGCGGCCTCGTTCATGGCGTCCACGTCGAGCGGCCAGTCGTGCCACAGCACATGGCCGCGCAGCAGCGGGTCGACGCCGCCGGGGTTGTCGGTGACGCGGTAGGCGTAGCGGCGCCAGACGGCCGAGAAACGGGCGTTGAAGCCGCTGGGAGCGGGCCGGAGCGCCCACACCCGCACATCCCTGGGCAGGCGCCCGGCGAGCCGCTTGAGCAGCTTCTCGTGGTGCTCGCGCCAGACCTCCTCGGGCAGGTCCACGTGGGCCACCTGGCCGCGCGCGTGCACCCCGGCGTCGGTCCGCCCGGCCACCGTCAGCTCGTACGTCTCCCGCGACCGCGTGACCGTGCGCAGCGCGTCCTCGATCTCCCCCTGCACGGTCCGCTTCCCGCCGGCCTGCTTGGCCCAGCCGTGGAATCCGCCGCCGTCGTAGGACAGGTCGAGGCGGACACGGACATGACCGGGCTGTACTTCGTCACTCACGTACTGATCCTCTCAGGCCGGTACCCCCGGCGGACACGCGAAAGCGGGCCCGCCCCCGAAGGGACGGACCCGCTCAGCGCGAGGTTGTGCCTCAGGCGTCCTTCGACTCCTGGGCGGCCTCCTCGGCCGGAGCCTCGGTGGCGTCCTCGGCCTTGGTCTCCTCGACCTTGGCCTCGTCGGCCTCCTTGACCGCACGCTTGGTGGCGGCCTCGGCCTCACCCACGGCCTTCTGCTGCACCGTCAGCGCCTCGACCAGCTCGATGACCGCCATGGGCGCGTTGTCGCCACGACGGTTGCCGATCTTGGTGATGCGGGTGTAGCCACCGGGACGGTTCTCGTAGCGCGGGCCGATCTCGGTGAAGAGCGTGTGCACGATGCCCTTGTCCGTGATGACCTGGAGCACCTGGCGGCGGTTGTGAAGGTCGCCCTTCTTCGCCTTGGTGATCAGACGCTCCGCGTACGGGCGCAGGCGGCGGGCCTTCGCCTCGGTGGTGGTGATGCGGCCGTGCTCGAACAGCGACTTCGCGAGGTTCGCGAGGAGCAGCTTCTCGTGCGCGGCGCTGCCGCCCAGACGGGCACCCTTGGTGGGCTTCGGCATTGTTCTTCTCCTGTGTGTCTGCCCCGGCCGTGTCAGGTACCGGGGTCAGTATCTGAGCAGACGGTTGTCTGTCAGAGATCCGGGGTCCGCGTGACGCGGACCCCGGAGGCTGTGGAGATCAGTACTGCTCGGTCTCCACGAAACCCGCGTCCGCGTCGTCGTCGGCGCCGAAGGCGTCGGCAGCGGCGGTCGGGTCGAATCCGGGCGGGCTGTCCTTGAGGGCCAGGCCCATGCCGGCCAGCTTCGCCTTGACCTCGTCGATGGACTTCGCACCGAAGTTGCGGATGTCCAGCAGGTCGGCCTCGGAACGGGCCACGAGCTCACCCACGGAGTGGATGCCCTCGCGCTTGAGGCAGTTGTAGGAGCGGACCGTGAGCTCCAGCTCCTCGATCGGCAGCGCGAGGTCGGCGGCCAGGGCGGCGTCCGTGGGGGACGGGCCCATGTCGATGCCCTCGGCGTCGATGTTGAGCTCGCGGGCCAGACCGAACAGCTCGACCAGGGTCTTGCCGGCCGACGCCATGGCGTCACGCGGACGCATGGCCTGCTTGGTCTCGACGTCGACGATCAGCTTGTCGAAGTCGGTGCGCTGCTCGACACGCGTGGCCTCGACCTTGTACGTGACCTTGAGCACCGGCGAGTAGATGGAGTCGACCGGGATACGGCCGATCTCCTGGCCCACCTGCTTGTTCTGCACGGCGGAGACGTAGCCGCGACCGCGCTCGACGGTCAGCTCCATCTCCAGCTTGCCCTTGCCGTTGAGCGTGGCGAGGACCAGGTCGGGGTTGTGCACCTCGACACCGGCCGGGGGCGCGATGTCGGCGGCGGTGACCAGACCCGGGCCCTGCTTGCGCAGGTACATCACGACCGGCTCGTCGTGCTCCGAGGAGACGACCAGCTGCTTGATGTTGAGGATCAGGTCGGTGACGTCCTCCTTGACGCCCGGCACGGTGGTGAACTCGTGCAGGACGCCGTCGATGCGGATGCTGGTGACAGCGGCACCGGGGATCGACGACAGGAGGGTGCGGCGGAGCGAGTTGCCGAGGGTGTAGCCGAAGCCCGGCTCCAGCGGCTCGATCACGAACCGGGAGCGGAACTCGTCGACGACCTCTTCGGTCAACGAGGGGCGCTGAGCGATCAGCATGTGTGGATCAGATCCTTCTTTCGTGGACGCCCGCTATTTGACGTCCGACGGAAACCGCACCCGTGGAAAAGTGCGGGTACTGCAAGGGTACGGGCGGTACGGCGCCCGCAGGTGCCGTACCGCCCGGAACCAGCCGCGAAAGCGGCGTCGCGTCAGACGCGGCGGCGCTTGGGCGGACGGCAGCCGTTGTGCGGGGTCGGGGTGACGTCCTGGATGGAGCCGACCTCGAGGCCCGTGGCCTGCAGGGAGCGGATCGCGGTCTCACGACCGGAGCCCGGGCCCTTGACGAACACGTCGACCTTGCGCATGCCGTGCTCCTGGGCGCGGCGGGCGGCCGACTCGGCGGCCATCTGCGCGGCGAACGGCGTGGACTTCCGGGAGCCCTTGAAGCCGACGTGGCCGGCGGAGGCCCAGGAGATCACGTTGCCGCTCGGGTCGGTGATCGAAACGATGGTGTTGTTGAACGTGCTCTTGATGTGCGCGTGGCCGTGAGCGACGTTCTTCTTTTCCTTGCGGCGCACCTTCTTGGCAGCGCCCTGACGTCCCTTGGGGGGCATGTCGAAAACTCCTACGGGAGGTGGTCGGTCCTACAGCGAAGACCGCTGGAAGGCGAGAGTCGCTGCGGACTACTTCTTGCCCGGCTTCTTCTTGCCGGCGATGGCGCGACGCGGGCCCTTGCGGGTACGGGCGTTGGTGCTGGTGCGCTGACCGCGGACGGGCAGGCCACGGCGGTGACGCAGGCCCTGGTAGCAGCCGATCTCCACCTTGCGGCGGATGTCGGCCTGGATCTCGCGACGGAGGTCACCCTCGGTCTTGATGTTGTTGTCGACGTACTCGCGGATCGCGACGAGCTGCTCTTCGCTCAGGTCGCGGACGCGGGTGTTCGGGTCGATGCCGGTGGCGGCCAGCGTCTGCTGGGACAGGGTCCGGCCGATGCCGAACACGTAGGTGAGGGCGACCTCCACGCGCTTTTCGCGCGGGATGTCAACACCGGAAACGCGTGCCATTCAATGGCTCCAGTTGATCTTCGGAGGTCTTCCGCAGGACCGTGTCCCGGCCGCCGTACGAGGTACGAACCGGGTCCCCGGCCTCCGAACCGGGGGTGTCAGACCTGATGGCTCAGGTCCGGGCCCTGCGTATGAACATATTCAGCTCGCGTCGCGCGAATCTCTGCGATGGAGGTGCAGAGGGAACGGTCGTTCGTGCGTCAGCCCTGGCGCTGCTTGTGGCGCGGGTTCTCGCAGATGACCATGACCCGCCCGTGACGGCGGATCACCCTGCACTTGTCGCAGATCTTCTTGACGCTCGGCTTGACCTTCATGGGATGTGAGGTTCTCCGGGTCAGTTGCCGGCGGCCCCACGGCGCGGCTTGCGCTGCGGTCGCGGGACGTGGGCAAGATCTACTTGTACCGGTAGACGATCCGGCCACGCGTCAGGTCGTACGGAGACAGCTCCACCACGACCCGGTCGTCAGGGAGGATGCGGATGTAGTGCATGCGCATCTTGCCGCTGATGTGTGCCAGGACCTGGTGGCCGTTCTGGAGCTCGACCTTGAACATGGCGTTCGGCAGAGACTCGACGACAGTGCCCTCGATCTCGATGGCACCTTGCTTCTTGGCCACGCTTCGCCCTTCGAATCGACTACCTTGATCGACTCTCGGGCGTTCCCCTTTTCCCCTCACGGGGGCATGCAGGCATGCGGGTGCACGAGAGCCGACGAGTCAGTCTACGCCAGCGCACCAGGAAACACGAATCGCAGGATTCTGCCCCGTGCGGGTGATCCTTACGCCAGCGGATCCGGGGCCGCCGTCACGCCGAGCTCCGCCAGCTTGGCCTTGCCGCCGTCGGGGGCCGTGAGGACCAGGGGGCCCGCCTCGGTGAGCGCCACCGAGTGCTCCCAGTGGGAGGACCAGGTGCCGTCCGTGGTGATGACCGTCCACTCGTCGTCCAGCACCCGGGTCTTCGGGGTGCCCAGGGAGACCATGGGCTCGATGGCGAGGCAGAAGCCGGGGACCAGCTTGGGGCCCTTGCCGCGGCGGCGGTCGACGTAGTTCAGCAGGTGCGGGTCCATGTGCATCTCGGTGCCGATGCCGTGGCCGCCGTAGTCCTCGATGATGCCGTAGCGGCCGCCGCCGGGCTTGGGCTGGCGGCGGATGTACGTCTCGACCGCGCGCGAGATGTCGACGAGCCGGTTGCCCTGCTTCATCGCCGCGATGCCGGCCCACATCGACTCCTCGGTCACCCGGGAGAGCTCGATCAGCTCAGGGGCGTGACCGGAGCCGACGAACGCGGTGTACGCCGCGTCCCCGTGCCAGCCGTCCACGATCGCGCCGCAGTCGATGGAGATGACGTCGCCGTCCTTGAGGACGACCTCGTCGGAGGGGATGCCGTGGACCACGACCTCGTTCACCGAGGTGCAGATCGTCGCCGGGAAACCGCCGTAGCCGAGGAAGTTCGGCTTGGCGCCGTGGTCGGCGAGCACCTTGCGCGCCACCTGGTCCAGGTCCTTCGTGGTCGCGCCGGGCACCGCCGCCTCCCGCGTGGCCGCGTGGATCGCGGCGACGACCAGCCCCGCCGCACGCATCTTGGCGATCTGCTCGGGGGACTTGATCTGCACCATGGGGACTACGGCCTTTCTGGGACCGGGAAGCTCGGACTCTTCCAACGATACGGGGGCCCGCGCCCGCCCCCACAGCACAGCCGCGGCCCCCGACCGGGAACCGCGGCTGAGAGCTGCGCGGAGACTACTGGGTGGCGTCCTCGCGCTTGAGTGCCTCCAGCGCGCGCCGCGTGATCTCGTCCACCGGGCCCAGGGCGGAGATCGTCACGACCAGCCCCTGCGCCTTGTAGTAGTCGATGATCGGCTCGGTCTGCGTGTGGTAGACCTCCAGCCGCTTGCGGACGGTGTCCTCGGAGTCGTCGTCGCGCTGGTAGAGCTCGCCGCCGCAGACGTCGCAGACGCCCTCGACCTTCGGCCGGCTGTACGTCACGTGGAAGACGTGCGAGGAGTCCTTGCGGCAGATGCGCCGGCCGGCGATCCGCTTCACGACCTCTTCCTCGGGCACCTCGAGGTCGAGCACCGCGTCGAGCTTGATGCCCTCGCCCTCGAGCAGTTCGTCCAGCGCCTCGGCCTGCGAGACGTTGCGCGGGAAACCGTCCAGCAGGAAGCCGTTCTCGGCGTCCGGCTGCTCCATGCGGTCCTTGGCCATGGCGATGGTGACCTCGTCGGGCACCAGGTTGCCTGCGTCCATGTAGGACTTCGCGAGCTTGCCGAGCTCCGTCTGCCGGCTGATGTTGGCGCGGAACAGGTCGCCCGTGGAGATGTGCGGAATGCGCAGCTTCTCGGCCAGGCGGACGGCCTGCGTTCCCTTACCGGCACCCGGCGGGCCGACGAGGACGATTCGCATCAGCGGAGGAACCCTTCGTAATTGCGCTGCTGGAGCTGGCTCTCGATCTGCTTCACCGTCTCGAGGCCGACACCCACGATGATCAGGATGCTGGTCCCGCCGAAGGGGAAGTTCTGGCTTGCGCCGAACCCGACCAACGCCATTGTTGGCACGAGAGCGATCAGACCCAGGTACAGCGAACCCGGCCAGGTGATCCGGTTGAGCACGTACGACAGGTACTCAGCGGTCGGTCGGCCAGCCCGGATGCCCGGGATGAAGCCACCATACTTCTTCATGTTGTCCGCGACTTCCTCGGGGTTGAACGAGATCGCCACGTAGAAGAACGCGAAGAAAACGATGAGCAAGAAGTACATCGTGATGTAAATCGGGTGATCGCCCTTGGTCAGATTCTGCTGGACCCAGGTCTTCCACCCGGAGTTGCCGCCGGAGAACTGAGCGACCAGCGCCGGAATGTAGAGCAGCGACGAGGCGAAGATGACGGGAATCACACCCGCCTGGTTCACCTTGAGCGGGATGTACGTCGACGTACCGCCGTAGGAACGGCGGCCGATCATGCGCTTGGCGTACTGGACCGGGATGCGGCGCTGGGCCTGCTCGACGAAGACGACCAGACCGACCATGACCAGGCCGACCAGGATGACCGTGCCGAACTCGATCCAGCCGCCGGCCAGGGTGCCCTGCTTCTTGATGGCCCACAGCGCCGACGGGAAGGTCGCGGCGATCGAGATGAACATCAGGATCGACATGCCGTTGCCGATGCCGCGGTCGGTGATGAGCTCACCGAGCCACATCACGACGGCCGTACCCGCGGTCATGCAGACGACCATGGTGATCGTCGAGAAGATCGCCCGGTCCGGCACGATGTTGCCGGCGACCGTGCAGCCGCTGAACAGCGCGCCGCTGCGGGCGGTGGCGACCAGGCCCGTGCCCTGGAGGATGGCCAGCGCCACCGTCAGGTACCGGGTGTACTGGGTGATCTTCGCGGTGCCGGCCTGGCCCTCCTTCTTGAGGGCTTCCAGGCGCGGGATCACCACGGTCAGCAGCTGGAGGATGATGCTCGCCGTGATGTACGGCATGATCCCGAGCGCGAAGACCGTGATCTGGAGCAGCGCGCCGCCGCTGAACATGTTGACGAGACCGAACAGGCCCTGGTTGCCGGAGGCCTCGGTCACACACGTCTGGACGGCCTTGTAGTTGACGCCCGGGATCGGAATGTGCGTACCGAGGCGGTACACCACGATGATGCCGAGTGTGAAGAGCAGCTTCTTGCGCAGGTCGGGCGTCCTGAACGCCCGGGCGAAGCCGGTGAGCACGGTGCCTCCTGCGACCCCCGCGCAAGTGCGTCAAGGGTGACGGTCTTGAGGTTCGATGAAAAGAGCAGTGCAGGCCACCTTACCGGCGACACTGCCCCCCTAGGAACGACCAACCGGGGATACCTCATTGTGAGGTATCCCCGGTCGGGATGGTTTACGTCATCGAGGCGCCTGAGAGACTCAGACGAGCTCGGTGACCGAACCGCCGGCGGCGGTGATCTTCTCCTTGGCGGAGCCGGAGACGGCGTCGACCGTCACCTGCAGCGCCACGGAGACCTCGCCCTGGCCCAGGACCTTGACCAGGCTGTTCTTGCGAACGGCGCCCTTGGCGACCAGGTCCTCGACCGTGACCTCGCCACCCTCGGGGTAGAGCGCGGCCAGCTTGTCGAGGTTCACGACCTGGTACTCGGTCTTGAACGGGTTCTTGAAGCCCTTCAGCTTCGGGAGGCGCATGTGCAGCGGCATCTGGCCGCCCTCGAAGCGCTCCGGAACCTGGTAGCGGGCCTTGGTGCCCTTCGTACCACGACCGGCCGTCTTACCCTTCGACGCCTCACCACGACCGACACGGGTCTTGGCGGTCTTGGCGCCCGGGGCGGGACGGAGGTTGTGGATCTTCAGCGGGTTCTGCTCCGCCATGATCAGTCGACCTCCTCGACCGTCACGAGGTGGCGGACGGTGTGCACCATGCCGCGGAACTCGGGGCGGTCCTCCTTGACGACCACGTCGCCCAGGCGCTTGAGGCCCAGGGAACGCAGGGTGTCACGGTGGTTCTGCTTGCTGCCGATGTAGGACTTCGTCTGCGTGATCTTGAGCTGCGCCACGATTACGCACCCGCCCCGGCACGCGCACGCAGCAGGGCCGCGGGGGCGACGTCCTCGAGCGGCAGACCGCGGCGGGCCGCGATCTCCTCGGGACGCTGCAGGCCCTTGAGGGCCTCCACGGTCGCGTGCACGATGTTGATCGCGTTGTCGGAGCCGAGCGACTTCGACAGCACGTCGTGGATACCGGCGCACTCGAGCACGGCGCGCACCGGACCACCGGCGATAACGCCGGTACCGGGGGACGCGGGCTTGAGCAGCACGACGCCGGCAGCCTTCTCACCCTGGATCGGGTGCGGGATGGTGCCCTGGATCCGGGGGACCTTGAAGAAGTGCTTCTTGGCCTCCTCAACGCCCTTGGCGATGGCGGCCGGCACCTCCTTGGCCTTGCCGTATCCGACACCCACGGTGCCGTCACCGTCGCCCACCACGACCAGCGCGGTGAAGCTGAAGCGACGACCACCCTTCACAACCTTGGCGACGCGGTTGATCGCGACGACGCGCTCAACGTACGCGGTCTTCTCGGCGGCAGCTGCGCCGCCGTCACGGCCCTTCCGGTCCCGCCGCTCGCCGCCACCGGCACCGCCACCGCGGCGCTGGGGTCCAGCCATTGGAATTACCTCTCTCTGTCTCCGCTAGCTACGGAACCGGCTCAGAACTTCAGGCCGGCTTCGCGGGCGGCGTCGGCCAGGGCGGCGATGCGCCCGGCGTACTGGTTGCCACCACGGTCGAACACGACGGCCTCGACACCGGCGGCCTTGGCACGCTCGGCGACCAGGGCGCCGACCTGCTTGGCCTGCGCGGACTTGTCGCCCTCGCCACCGCGGATCGAGCTGTCCAGGGTGGACGCCGACGCCAGGGTGTGGCCCTTGAGGTCGTCGATCACCTGCGCCACGATGTGGCGGTTGGAGCGGGTCACGACCAGACGGGGACGCTCCGCCGTACCGGCGATCCGCTTGCGGATCCGGATGTGACGGCGCTTGATCGCGGCGCGCTTGTAGGCGTCGCCCTTGAGGATCTTCTGCCCGTATGCCATGGCTTACTTACCCGCCTTTCCGACCTTGCGGCGGATGACTTCGCCCTCGTACTTGACGCCCTTGGCCTTGTACGGGTCGGGCTTGCGCAGCTTGCGGATGTTGGCCGCGACCTCGCCGACCTTCTGCTTGTCGATGCCCTCGACCGAGAAACGGGTCGGGGTCTCCACCTTGAAGGAGATGCCCTCGGGGGCCTCAACGGTGATCGGGTGGCTGTAACCGAGCGCGAACTCGAGGTTCGAGCCCTTGGCCGTGACGCGGTAACCGACACCGCTGATCTCGAGCTTCTTCACGTAACCCTGGGTCACGCCGGTGATCATGTTCGCCACCAGCGTGCGGGACAGGCCGTGGAGAGCCTTGTTCTGACGCTCGTCGTTGGGGCGGGTGACGTTCAGAACGCCGTCCTCACCCTTGACGATCTCGATCGGCGCGGCGACGGTGTGGGTCAGCTCGCCCTTGGGGCCCTTGACCGAGACCGTACGGCCGTCGATGGTGACGTCCACGCCGGCGGGAACCGCGATGGGGAGCTTGCCGATGCGCGACATAGCTGTTTCCTCCGTTCCCTTCCGCTACCAGACGTAGGCGAGGACTTCCCCACCCACGCCCTTCTTGCCGGCCTGCTTGTCGGTGAGGAGCCCGTGCGACGTGGAGATGATCGCCACGCCGAGGCCGCCGAGCACCTTCGGCAGGTTGGTGGACTTCGCGTACACCCGGAGACCGGGCTTGGAGATCCGCTTGATGCCCGCGATGGAGCGCTCACGGTTCGGGCCGTACTTCAGCTCGAGGACGAGGTTCTTGCCGACCTCGGCGTCCTCGGTCTTCCAGCCCGTGATGAAGCCCTCCTGCTGGAGGATCTCCGCGATGTGCGACTTGATCTTCGAGTGCGGCATCGACACGGTGTCGTGGTATGCCGAGTTCGCGTTCCGCAGACGCGTGAGCATGTCTGCGATCGGATCAGTCATGGTCATGAATTGGCCTTCGGCCTCTCTCGCCGGGGTTTCCTGGTGCGCCATCCCTCTCCCCGATCCGAGACGGGACGGGTGCGGCGCGGTGGACCTACGGCGTAGTAAGTCGTTTAGGGCGCGGCAGGCGCCCAACCCCACAAGCCTAAGGCATGTGGGGTGGGCATCCTGCCTACCCCAGTTGCTTACCGAGAGTCCTGATGCAACCCAAGTGGGTTGTTACCAGGAGCTCTTGGTCACGCCCGGCAGCTCGCCACGGTGAGCCATCTCACGAAGGCACACGCGGCACAGGCCGAACTTGCGGTACACGGAGTGCGGGCGGCCGCAGCGCTGGCAGCGGGTGTAGCCACGCACACCGAACTTGGGCTTGCGAGCAGCCTTGGCAATCAGAGCCTTCTTCGCCATCTCGCTCACGCCTCCTTGAACGGGAAGCCGAGGTGACGAAGGAGCGCGCGGCCCTCAGCGTCGTTGGTCGCCGTGGTGACCACGGTGATGTCCATACCCCGGACGCGGTCGATCTTGTCCTGGTCGATCTCGTGGAACATGACCTGCTCCGTGAGACCGAAGGTGTAGTTGCCACGGCCGTCGAACTGCTTGGGGGACAGGCCGCGGAAGTCGCGGATGCGCGGCAGCGCGAGCGACAGGGTGCGGTCCAGGAACTCCCACATGCGGTCGCCACGGAGCGTGACGTGGGCACCGATCGGCTGGCCCTCACGCAGCTTGAACTGCGCGATGGACTTGCGGGCCTTGGTGACGGCCGGCTTCTGACCGGTGATCGTGGTGAGGTCGCGGATGGCGCCCTCGATCAGCTTGGAGTCGCGGGCGGCGTCGCCCACACCCATGTTGACCACGATCTTGACGAGGCCCGGGATCTGCATGACGTTCTCGTACTTGAACTCGTCACGCAGCTTGGGGGCGATCTCGTCGCGGTACTTCTGCTTCAGACGCGGCGAAGTGGTGGTAGCCATCAGATGTCCTCACCCGTCCGCTTGGCAACGCGGATCTTGTTGCCTTCGTCGTCGAAGCGGTAACCGACGCGGGTCACGACCTTCTGCCCGTCCTTCTCCACGACCAGCTGGACGTTGGAGACGTGGATCGGGGCCTCGGTGGTGACGATGCCGCCGGCCTGCGAACCTCCGGCGGTCGGCCCGGCCTTGGTGTGCTTCTTGACCCGGTTGACACCCTCGACCAGGACACGCTCCTCGCGCGGGTAAGCGGCAATGACCTTGCCCTGCTTGCCCTTGTCCTTGCCGGTGATGACCTGGACCAGGTCGCCCTTCTTGATCTTCATGCTCACAGCACCTCCGGCGCGAGGGAGATGATCTTCATGAACTTCTTCTCGCGCAGCTCACGGCCCACCGGGCCGAAGATACGGGTGCCACGAGGGTCGCCGTCGTTCTTCAGAATGACGGCGGCGTTCTCGTCGAAGCGGATGTACGAGCCGTCCGGACGGCGGCGCTCCTTGACGGTGCGAACGATGACCGCCTTGACGACGTCACCCTTCTTCACGTTGCCACCGGGGATCGCGTCCTTGACGGTGGCGACGATGACGTCACCGATGCCCGCGTAGCGGCGACCGGAGCCACCGAGCACACGGATGCAAAGGATCTCCTTCGCACCAGTGTTGTCGGCGACACGCAGTCGCGACTCCTGCTGGATCACGTCTATCTCCTGTTTGTCTGCCGGTTCCCGGCAGGGGTTCCTTCACGGAACCCCTGCCGAGCCTGGCGGAACTGTCCTGCGAGGAATGCCCCGCAGGAGATTTACTTGGCCTTCTCGAGGATCTCGACGACGCGCCAGCGCTTGGTCGCGGACAGCGGCCGGGTCTCCATCAGGAGGACGCGGTCGCCGACACCCGCGGCGTTCTGCTCGTCGTGCGCCTTGAGCTTGTTGGTACGGCGGATGACCTTGCCGTACAGCGCGTGCTTGACGCGGTCCTCGACGGCGACGACGACGGTCTTGTCCATCTTGTCGCTGACGACCAGACCCTCACGGGTCTTGCGGAAACCGCGGGCTTCCTTGTTCTCAGTCACGTTGCTCTCGCTCATCAGGCGTTCTCCACCGACTCGATGCCGAGCTCACGCTCACGCATGAGGGTGTAGATCCGGGCGATGTCCTTGCGGACCGCCTTGAGACGGCCGTGGTTCTCGAGCTGACCGGTCGCCGCCTGGAAGCGGAGGTTGAACAGCTCTTCCTTGGCCTCGCGGAGCTTGCCCAGAAGCTCCTCGTTGCCCAGCTCGCGCAGCTCGGACGCCTTGGTACCGGCCGACATCACGCTTCACCTGCCTCGCGCTTGACGATCCGGCACTTCATCGGCAGCTTGTGGGCCGCACGGGTCAGCGCCTCACGGGCGATCTTCTCGTTGGGGTACGACAGCTCGAACATCACGCGTCCGGGCTTGACGTTCGCGATCCACCACTCCGGAGAACCCTTACCGGAACCCATGCGGGTCTCGGCCGGCTTCTTGGTGAGGGGACGGTCCGGGTAGATGTTGATCCAGACCTTGCCGCCACGCTTGATGTGACGGGTCATCGCGATACGGGCCGCCTCGATCTGGCGGTTGGTCACGTAGGCCGGGGTCAGCGCCTGGATGCCGTACTCGCCGAACGCAACCTGCGTGCCACCCTTGGACATACCGCTGCGCTTCGGGTGGTGCTGCTTGCGGTGCTTGACCCTACGGGGGATCAGCATGTCGGTCAGGCCTCCGTTCCGGTGCTCTCAGCCGGAGCGGCAGCGGCCGGCGCCTCGGCCTTGGGGGCCTCGGCGGCGGGAGCCGACTGCTGCTGCGGCTTGCGACCGCGCCGCTCGCCACCACGGCCACCACGGGCCGGGCGGTCTGCACCACCGCGAGCCGGGCGGTTGCCCGCACGGGCGGCGGCGTTCTCGGCGCGGACCTCGGCGATGTTCTTCACGTCGCCCTTGTAGATCCAGACCTTCACACCGATGCGGCCGAAGGTCGTCTTGGCCTCGAAGAAGCCGTAGTCCACGTTCGCGCGGAGCGTGTGCAGGGGCACGCGGCCCTCGCGGTAGAACTCCGAGCGGGACATCTCGGCGCCGCCGAGGCGGCCACCGCACTGGATCTTGATGCCCTTGGCGCCCGCCTTCATCGCCGACTGCATGCTCTTGCGCATGGCGCGGCGGAAGGAGACGCGGGAGGAGAGCTGCTCGGCGACGGCCTGGGCCACGAGCTGAGCGTCCGTCTCGGGGTTCTTGACCTCGAGGATGTTCAGCTGGACCTGCTTGCCCGTGAGCTTCTCGAGGTCACCGCGGATGCGGTCGGCCTCGGCGCCACGGCGGCCGATGACGATGCCCGGACGAGCGGTGTGGATGTCCACACGCACGCGGTCACGGGTGCGCTCGATCTCGACCTTGGAGATGCCGGCGCGCTCCATGCCGGACGTCATCATCCTGCGGATGGCGACGTCTTCCTTGACGTAGTCCTTGTACAGCTTGTCGGCGTACCAACGCGACTTGAAGTCGGTCGTGACACCGAGCCGGAACCCGTGCGGGTTTACCTTCTGGCCCATTACCGGGTTCCTTCCTTGCTGCTGACGACCACGGTGATGTGGCTGGTCCGCTTGCGGATCCGGTAGGCACGGCCCTGGGCACGCGGCCGGAACCGCTTCAGGGTCGGGCCCTCGTCGACGTAGGCCTCGGAGACGTAGAGGCTGTCGACGTCGGTGTGGTCGTAGTTGTGCGCGGCGTTGGCGATGGCGCTGTCCAGCACCTTGCCGACCGGCACGCTCGCGGCCTGCGGGGCGAAACGCAGGACCGCCTGAGCCTCCGCGGCGCCCATGCCGCGGATGAGGTCCACCACACGGCGGGCCTTCATGGGCGTGACGCGGATGTACCGCGCCTGGGCCCTGGCTTCCATGGTTGTCCCTTCAGTGTTTGTCATGGTCAATCACCCCGCGACTAGCGGCGCTTCGACTTCCGGTCGTCCTTGACGTGACCCCGGAAGGTGCGGGTCGGCGAGAACTCGCCGAGCTTGTGGCCGACCATCGACTCGGTGACAAACACCGGGATGTGGGTCTTGCCGTTGTGCACCGCGATCGTGTGGCCCAGCATGGCCGGGACGATCATCGAGCGGCGGGACCAGGTCTTGATGACGTTCTTGGTGCCGGCTTCGTTCTGGACGTCCACCTTCTTCATCAGGTGGTCGTCGACGAAAGGCCCCTTCTTCAAGCTACGCGGCATCTCAACCCGTCCTTAGCGCTTCTTGTTCGTCTTGCGGCGGCGGACGATGTACTTGTTGCTCGCCTTCTTGGGAGAACGAGTACGACCTTCCTTCTGACCCCAGGGGCTGACCGGGTGGCGGCCACCCGAGGTCTTGCCCTCACCACCACCGTGGGGGTGGTCAACCGGGTTCATCGCCACACCGCGAACGGTCGGGCGGACGCCCAGCCAGCGCTTGCGGCCGGCCTTGCCCCAGTTGATGTTGCTCTGCTCGGCGTTGCCGACCTCGCCGACCGTGGCGCGGCAGCGCTGGTCGACCAGGCGGATCTCACCGGACGGCATGCGGAGGTGGGCCATCGAGCCCTCCTTCGCGAGCAGCTGCACGGAGGCACCGGCGGAGCGGGCGAACTTGGCGCCGCCACCGGGACGGAGCTCGATCGCGTGGATCGTGGTACCGACCGGGATGTTGCGGAGGGCCAGGTTGTTGCCCGGCTTGATGTCGGCCCCGGGACCGTTCTCGACGCGGTCGCCCTGCGACAGGCCACGCGGCGCGAGGATGTAGCGCTTCTCGCCGTCCGCGTAGTGCAGCAGCGCGATGCGCGCGGTGCGGTTGGGGTCGTACTCGATGTGCGCGACCTTCGCCGGCACGCCGTCCTTGTCGTGACGACGGAAGTCGATCACGCGGTAGGCGCGCTTGTGTCCGCCACCCTGGTGGCGAACGGTCACACGACCGGAATTGTTACGGCCGCCCTTGCTGTGCAGGGGACGGACCAGCGACTTCTCCGGCGTGGACCGCGTGACCTCGACGAAGTCGGCGACGCTGGCGCCACGACGGCCAGGAGTCGTCGGCTTGTACTTGCGGATACCCATTTCTCAGTCCTCGTCCGATATCGGACGATCCGGACCGCCGTCAGGCGGTCGGACCGCCGAAGATGTCGATACGGTCGCCCTCGGCGAGGGTCACGATCGCGCGCTTGGTCGCGGCACGCTGGCCGAAACCGGTGCGGGTCCGCTTGCGCTTGCCCTGGCGGTTGATCGTGTTGACCCCGGTGACCTTGACCTCGAAGACCGCCTGGACGGCCTGCTTGATCTGGGTCTTGTTGGCGTTCGGGTCGACGATGAACGTGTACTTGTTCTCGTCGAGGAGCGCGTAGCTCTTCTCCGACACGACCGGCTTGAGCAGGACGTCACGGGGGTCCGTGTACGACTTGCTCAGCGGGGTCTCGACGGTGTTCTTGCCCTCGGCGGCGTGACGGCGCGCCTTGGCGACGCGCGCGGCCTTGGCGGCCTTGGCGGCCTTCGAGGCGATGGAGGGGTGACGCGTAGCCATCAGGCCTCGCTCCCTTCGTTGTCGTTGGCCTTGTTCGGGCCGGCGACGAAGGACTCGAAAGCGGCCTTGGTGAAGACCACGTCGTCCGAGACGAGAACGTCGTACGTGTTCAGCTGGCCCGGCTCCAGGATGTGGACCTGGGGCAGGTTGCGGGCGGACAGCCACGCGGCCTCGTCGGAGCGGTCGGCGACCAGGAGCAGGTTCTTGCGCTCGCTGATCTTGCCGAACAGGCTCTTGGCGGCCTTCGTGGAGATCTCGCCCTCGACCACGCCGGAGACGACGTGGATGCGGTTGTGGCGGGCCCGGTCGGTGAGGGCGTGGCGCAGGGCCGCGGCCTTCATCTTCTTCGGGGTCCGCTGCGAGTAGTCGCGCGGCACGGGGCCGTGCACGACGCCACCGCCGGCGAACTGCGGCGCGCGGGTCGAACCCTGACGGGCGCGACCGGTGCCCTTCTGGCGGTACGGCTTCTTGCCGCCGCCGCGGACCTCGCCACGGGTCTTGGTCTTGTGCGTGCCCTGGCGGGCAGCGGCCAGCTGTGCGACGACGACCTGGTGGATCAGCGGAACGCTGACCTTCTCAACGCCGAAGATCTCCGCGGGGAGCTCGACGGTACCGGCCTTCTCGCCCGCCGGCGAAAGGATGTCAACAGTGCTCATCGGTTACCTCAGGCCCCCTTGGCCGCGGTGCGGACCAGGACGAGGCCGCCGTTCGGACCGGGAACCGCGCCCTTGATGAGCAGCAGACCCTTCTCCGCGTCAACGGCGTGGACGGTCAGGTTCTGGGTGGTGACCCGCTCGTTGCCCATGCGACCCGCCATGCGCAGGCCCTTGAACACACGGCCCGGGGTGGCGCAGCCGCCGATGGAACCGGGAGAGCGGTGCTTGCGCTGGGTACCGTGCCCGGCGCCGAGGCCACCGAAGTTGTGGCGCTTCATGACACCGGCGAAGCCCTTGCCCTTGCTCTTGCCGGTGACGTCGACCTTCACGCCGGCCTCGAACACCTCAGCGGTGATCTCCTGGCCGAGGGTGTACTCGGCGGCGTCCGCGGTGCGGATCTCGACGAGGTGACGACGGGGGGTGACGTCGGCCTTCGCGAAGTGGCCCTTGAGGGGCTTGTTCACCTTGCGCGGGTCGATCTCGCCGAAGGCGATCTGGACCGACTCGTAGCCGTCGACGTCGTTGGTACGAACCTGGGTCACGACGTTGGGGCCGGCCTTGACGACGGTGACCGGGACGACACGGTTGTTCTCGTCCCACACCTGCGTCATGCCGAGCTTCTCGCCCAGGATGCCCTTGATCTGCTTAGCCATCTCTCAGATCACCGCGCCTCAGAGCTTGATCTCGATGTCGACACCGGCCGGGAGGTCGAGTCGCATCAGAGAGTCAACGGTCTTGGGGGTGGGGTCGAGGATGTCGATCAGGCGCTTGTGCGTGCGCATCTCGAAGTGCTCGCGCGAGTCCTTGTACTTGTGCGGCGACTTGATGACGCAGTACACGTTCTTCTCAGTGGGCAGCGGCACCGGGCCCGCGACCGACGCACCAGTGCGGGTCACCGTCTCGACGATCTTCTTCGCCGAGGAGTCGATGACCTCGTGGTCGTAGGCCTTGAGCCGGATGCGGATCTTCTGTCCCGCCATGGCTACTCAGCAGTCCTGTCTCTCATACGCTCTGGAACCCGGTGTTCCCTTGACCTCTATCCGACCCACGCGGTCGGGCGTGTCGCGCTCCCGCTGACATGGATGTCCCTTGTTCGAACATCCCTGCTGGGAAATGACACGGCCGTTGCCGGAACCGCGGACCGGGGCCTTGGGCCCACCGGATGCCTGGCCGGTGCCGCGCCCACGCTTCCCGGAAGATTCCCGTACGTCCGCCCCAGCGCTGCCGTGAGGCAGTTAAGGCGACGAGTACTGTGGGACTCGCTTCCGGTCCTCCCGGCGGGAGGCGCGCAGCATCAACACTCGACCGAGCAACTCGGACAGTCTGCCATATGCGACGGGGGCCTGGCCAATCGGGCGGAAGACCTTACCCGGCCGGGGGCACGGGTCAAACGCGGGGCGACTCGGGGGTGGGTGGGGCGTGCCGACGCGTGCGGGCGGGGACGGATGCACGCGAGGGCACGGAACGGACGCCCGCGGAGGTACGGAACGGACCCGCGGGCTGACCGGATCACGGGATGGCGCTGTGGCGGGATAGCGGGATGGCGGGAGGGCGGGATCAGATGACGCCCTGGGCGAGCATCGCGTCGGCCACGCGCTCGAAGCCGGCGATGTTGGCGCCGGTCACGTAGTCGCCGGGGGCGCCGTAGCGGTCGGCGGTCTCGTGGCAGGTGGCGTGGATGTCGGTCATGATCCGCGCCAGTTCCTCCTCGACGCGGGCCGACGACCACGCCGTACGGGAGGCGTTCTGCGCCATCTCCAGCGCGCTGACCGCGACCCCGCCCGCGTTCGCCGCCTTGCCGGGTCCGAAGGCGACCCCGGCCTCCCGGAAGAGGCGTACCGCTTCCGGGGTGGTCGGCATGTTGGCCCCCTCGGAGACGGCCTTCACACCACCCCGTACCAGCAGCGCCGCGTCCTTCTCCCCCAGCTCGTTCTGCGTGGCCGAGGGCAGGGCGATGTCACCCGGCACCTCCCAGACCCGCCCGCCCGGCACGAACCGCGCGGAGCCGCCCCGCCGCTCGGCGTACGTGCTGATCCGCCCGCGCTCGACCTCCTTGACCTGCTTGAGCAGGTGCACGTCGACGCCCTTCTCGTCGACGACGTACCCGCTGGAGTCCGAGCAGGTCAGCGGGTGCGCGCCGAGGGCCACCAGCTTCTCGATCGTGTAGATGGCGACGTTCCCGGAGCCGGAGACGACGGCCGTCTGGCCCTCCATCTCCTCGCCCCGCACGCGCAGCATCGCCTCGGCGAACAGCACGTTGCCGTACCCGGTCGCCTCCGGCCGGATGGCGGAGCCGCCCCAGCCGGGCCCCTTGCCGGTGAGCACGCCGGCCTCCCAGCGGTTGGTGATCCGCCGGTACTGCCCGAAGAGGTAGCCGATCTCGCGGCCGCCGACACCGATGTCACCGGCCGGCACGTCGGTGTTCTCGCCGATGTGCCGCTGCAGTTCCGTCATGAAGGACTGGCAGAACCGCATGACCTCGGCGTCGGAGCGGCCGTGCGGATCGAAGTCGCTGCCGCCCTTGCCGCCGCCGATGCCGAGTCCGGTGAGCGCGTTCTTGAAGACCTGCTCGAAGCCGAGGAACTTGATGATCCCGAGGTTCACGGACGGGTGGAAGCGCAGCCCGCCCTTGTACGGCCCGAGCGCGCTGTTGAACTCGACCCGGAACCCCCGGTTGACGTGCACCTGCCCGTGGTCGTCCTGCCAGGGCACCCGGAAGATGATCTGCCGCTCCGGCTCGCAGAGCCGCTCGAGCAGCCCCGGCTCGGCGTACTCCGGCCGGGCCGCGAACACGGGCGTGAGCGTCTCCAGCACCTCCCGCACCGCCTGGTGGAACTCCGGCTGGGCGGGATTGCGGTGCTCGATCTCGGTCCGCAGGAGGTCCAGGTCGGACGACGAGGACAGCAGCGTGGGCGAGATCCTGGCATCGGGTCGGTTGGTCACGGGGCCCCTTCCTGGCACGGCTGCGCGCCACCGCACGCATCCGGTGGCGTACTGATCGGCGCTCGGCGCCGTTGCCGCGCGCGGGACGGGAGCCGCCCGGGGCCGAATGGCCATCCGGAAGCGGCCGACTCCCAAGTGTTACTCCTGTGTAAACCCCGAGGCCAGTACGGCTCCGCCGTCGTCCGGCATCTGAGACCGATCCGCCCGGCGCAGGAGGCGAGAGGGCGGGACCGCGGGCCGGAGGCGTGAGGTGGGTGTGCCTAGTGCACCGGGCCGAACGGAGGACCCGGGCCGGGGCCGGGCGGCGGGCCCCACTGCGGTGCGGGGGCCCATGCGGCGGCGAGGCGGCGGCGGTGGCGGCCGCGGCGGACCGCGGTGACGACGACGATGGTCACCGACGAGGCGAGCGCGGCGAAGAGGCAGCCGATCCCCGCGACGATGCTGCCGACCGTGGCCCCCACCCGTGGCCGGTCTCCGAGCGCGAACTCGGCCGGCAGCTGTGAGGTGCAGGTGAGCGAGTAGTCGCCGCTGCGGCCGGACTTCACCTCGAAGACCCGCTCCCAGACGCGGGACCCGACGGTGATGCGGAACGTGCTGCGCGGCTGGGTCATCGCCCCGGACGGCATTTCCGGGATACGGCACTCGACATGCCCCCGCCCGGACTGCGAGACGTAGATCGCCTTGGTCTCCCCCTCGGCGAACCGGAACGTCCGTGACTCACCACTGGGGAAGCTCCGGGTCGTGTCGATCGAGTGGATCGCATCCGTAACTCCCGTCACGAGAAAGGCGATCCCGGCACCGCTCAGGACGATCCCCAGCAACGCGGCCACCACGTACCAGACACGCCGGGGCCGCAGCTCCTTCGCCGGAATCCTGGGCGGGGGCGCCGGCGGCCCGCCGTACGGCGGTCTCCACGGGTACGGGTTCTGTATCGCCACGGTGGCGCATCGTACGGCAAGGGCGCCAACGAGGCCTGTCACGCCGTCACTTGAGCTGCCGAAGGGCGTTGCCACGGCTGCTGGACGCGTAGTCACGCGCCTCGTTGACGAATGCTCGGTCAGACGGGACGGAACCGCCCGGTCCCAGCCGTCCCCATCCCCCTGCCCCGCCCGCACCTTCTCGCCACGGCATCGAGATCGCCGAGCACGCGGCTAGGTGGTGCAGCCGAACTTCTTGGTTTGCTTGGGGACGAAGTCATCGACGAAACGCAGAAGTTTTTTATATCCGGTCGGGGTGTCATCGACACGGTCGCCGAAGAAGTACAGCGAAACGGTCAGGTAGCCAGTGTTTTTGCTGCAAGTGGCCTCCACAATGGCGTGGTCACTGCCGATCGCGGCATGCCCAGGGAAGGCTACTTTGCGCTGCGCGACATGCTTGTACTGGGTGCCGACCTTGTTCCAGTTCGTCGGTTCCGGTGCGCGAGTCGAGAGCGTCACGTCGGCGTACAGGATGTTGTGACCGTCCACCCACAGATTGCATGCTGCGCCGGGGGTTGCCTCCAAGGCCCTGTAATCCTGTTTGAGGGAGTCGCCATCTGGAACAAGCGGCGACAGAGTCTGTACAGGCACGTGACAGAAATTATCGGGAATGGCCAGCGACTTCTTACTGCAGGCTGTAGCCGTTCCCATCACAGACGCACAGATGATGGCCACCACGGCCCCACGAAGCTTACTCATCAGTGACTCCCAGCCAACCCGCGGAACCGGGTGCCGCCGTCGTCGGCGAAACCGGCAATCTGCTTGTACACCCCGTCATCACGCGAGTACCCGGTATGACTCGAAGCCCAGTCCGAATTGGCGGAGTACCATTGGTCGGCGATTCCATTGAGTTGATTCTTTCGCAGTTCATACGTCGCCTGACTGTCGCTGGCCAGTTTCTCAGCCTGACGCTGCTGCTCATCCATGATCCACGCGCTGGTGACAACGTCGGCGCCGCGTTGCGCGACATCCCCATAGACCGGGATGAAATTGAGCAGCGCCCCGGAAACGTGGTAACTCCACGCTTTGTCCCAGGTGTAGTCGTGCTGGTCGCCTTTGAGTGCGGCGTATCGAGCGTCTTCCATGAAACCCACCGCATAGCCGGCTGAACTAAGAGTGTCTTCCGGCCTTCGATCGCTGTTGTGGATGTCCTCCATGATGGCGTAGTTCATGCCTTGATGCAGCAGGCCGTAAGAACCCTCGCTGCGAGAGATCTGCTTGGCCATCTCCATGACCTGCGCGCCTTCCAGGGTGGGACCGACGTCGGGATGCCGTCTGCCGCTCGGATCGCTCATCGCGACATACGTCTCGTGCCCGTGATTGGTCATGATCTTCGCCATGTCGTCGCGGAGCGAGGCCGGCATGTCGTCGCCCTGCTTGGAAAGGACGTCGAGCGCGTGAACGAACACGCGGTTGTTGGCGTCCGTGTGCGGTGTCGGGCCCAGTGGGCGGGACCCGTGCGGGTCGATGCCGGTGGCTGCTGCGGTCAGGGCGTCGCCCAGCCCCTTGCGGTCGTCGGTGTCTTGCACATCCGGTCCCGGAGCCTCGACCTTGGCCTGATCGTGGGTGGTGTTCACGACGTTCCAGTCCCGGCTGTCGTGGCCATTGCCCAGGAGGTAGTCGATGCGCTCCTTCCCGGCGGCCGTGCCGGGGTCGAGATAGCCGGCCGCTCCTTCCGGAGTGCGCGACATGACCTCGAGCGCACCGTCGACCGGATCGTTCGCGAACCAGCCGGTGCCGTCCTTCTCACTGAACTTTCCGTACAGGTCCCAGACGTTCGCGTGCTTCTTCTCCAGGGAGATCACGTCGTCGGTGACGTCCGCCACGAACTGAGGTGAGTAGCCGTGCCCCTGCTGCATCAGCGTGACCAGACTCTGGTACCCACGGACCTTCTGACCGGCTCCCATGCCGACCAGCTTCTTCTTCCCCGCAGCATCGAGGGAGTATTCGTCGCCACCGTGTGAACGCAGGCCCTCGTGCCACTTGTTGTAGAAGCGTGCGTCATCCGTCTTCGTCCACGCCTGGAACGCCTCGTTGTACGCCTCGGTACCGAAGCGCAGATGCCTGCCGTCGGCATCCTTGAAGTCGGGCACCTTCGTGGCGGTTGCCAGGCTGTCGGCAAGGCCGCCGTTGATCTCGAGGTAGGTGCTCTTGTGCTTCGTGTCGTCCAAGTACGCCAGGTCGTCGAGCCTGTTGGTCAACCTGATCGTGCCGTCCGGCCCCAGGCCGTCCAGGAAAGTCCGGCTGAAAGCCTTGTCCTGCTTGTTGTCCCGCAAGGCGCGCTGCAGTTCGGCCAGGTCGGCCGCGGAGACCTTGTCGCCCTTCGCGACCCGCCGGGCGATGTCGTCCGCCTCCTGGGCCTCGTACTTCTCGATGTCGCCCTGCGCCTTGCCGTTGAAGCCAGGGACCCCGTCGCCCATGTCGGGGCCCTTCACCACGGCGGTGAAGGCGACCTCGACGCCTTTGTCGGCATCGTTCACGTCCTTCACGCACTGGTCGATGCGGGCCTGCCAGGATGCGACGGACTTGCGGACGCTCTCCTGGGAGTCGGGGTCGTGTGCCAGTTCCTGCCGCTCCCCGGGGCTGAGCTTCCCGGTGTCGTACGAGACGACGCCCTGGTCCGAAACCTTCATGCCCTTGGCGATGGCGTCGTCCCGGGCCGATTCCAGCTTCTTGCGCAGGTCCACGAACTGGGTGTGCGCGTCACGAAGGAGCGAGGCGATCGCCCTGGCCTCGGTCTGAGCGCTCTGGAACTCCGTGAGCCGGACGCCGAAGCGCGCGTTGGCGGCCTGCTGGCTCTCCCCCGCCCACGTCGGGCGCAAGGTGATGCCGTGCACGTCCCGCCGGTACGCCGTCTCCTGCTTGTGGAGCTCCTTGGCCATGCCGTCCCAGCGCTCGGCGGCCGTGGTGAGCGTGGACAGGTTGGTCGTCAGGATCTCGTGGTAGGTCGGCATGGGTCCCCGTTGCATGCGGTGAATCCGGTGGTGTGCGAGAAGCCGCGGTCGATCGTCAGCGGGCCTGCGGCGGTGAGTACTTGTCGAAGACGGACACCTTGCGGGCCTTACCGGCCACTTCGACATCCGTACCGGTCAACAGAGAGTCGTCGTACCGCAGGGCCGCTTCATCTCCCGCCAGCCGGTTCGCAAGGTTCTGTACCTGCTCGCTCCAGATCTTGTGCGCCTTGCTCACGGCAGTGGAGGTGAGCCAGCCGTGCCCGTCCTTGGCGTCGAACGCCTTCACCACGGCGCCCGTCTCGTCATCCGCCCACTTCCCCGCCGTCTTGGTGTGCGGTTCGATGGTGTCGTGGAGGGTGCGCGCTGCGGCTTTCTTTTCGGCGGGAGAGGATGCGAGGTCGGGTCGACCACCGCCCTGCGTACTTTCTGCCACGTGCCAACCCCCGTACTACGCTCTGGCGTGCCCGCGTCACGGTAGCAAAAGGCTTCCGGCGCACGGCTGTTGGGCACTTGGACCAGCCCGCCGTCAGCCTGCGGCTGCCCAGGAGGGGTGAGCATGGCCAGCCCCACTGCCAAGACACGGCTGCGCCTTCCTCAACGATCGCCTCAGACCACGGACCGCCGCCGCCTACCGACGGCGAACGCGGCCACAACGCCACCGATGACCACGGCCGCTCCGGCACCCAGCCCGATCCACAGCATGCCGTCGCTGTCGTCGTTCTTGGGAGCCGCGGCGGCGGCAGCATGGGCATTCGGCGATGCGGAGACCGTCCCGGAAGGGGCAGGCGAGGCGGCGACCGCCAGGTCCGGGAGCGGGTACACGTCCGCAGGGCCCGGGTCACCGGGGTCCTGCAGCGCGACGCGCGGCCGTACGATCCCGTATCCGATGGAGTCGTTGCGCTTGGCGCCGTTGGTCGGGGCGCCGATGGTGTTCAGCATGACCCGGAGGACCTGGTTGTTGGTCCAGTTCAGGTGCTTGGACCAGATCAGCGCTGCGCTGGCGGAGGCGATGGCGGTGGCGTCACTGGTACCGCTGGTCTTGCAGAGACCGGTCTTGCCGCCGCAGGCGTGGACCATGTCTTCTCCGGGGGCGGCGACGTCGACTTGGGGGCCGTACTGAGAAAAGGAAGCCCGCTTCAGACCCTTGTCCACGGCGGCCACTCCGACTACGCCTGGCGTCGCCGCCGGATAGTCGATCTTGGCTGCCTTTCCGGCGTCATTCCCCACTGCGGCAAAAATCAGCGATCCCTTGCGGATGGCGTACCTGACTGCGTCGGTCAGTTCCGCAGTGTCCGTGGCACCACCCATCGAGATATTGATGACTCGAGCTTTGGAATCAGCAGCGTAACGAATGGCCTTGCTGAAGAATGCCGAAGTCGCAAAGGGATTGACGTCACCGGGTTCAGGCATTCGAACCGGGAGGATCTTGACTCCGGGAGAAAGGCCGAACGCCCCGTTGCCGCCGCCATACGCCCCTGTGCCCGCGATGAGCCCGGCCATCCCGGTGCCATGCCCGGCATAGTCCGTGTGTTCGTCACCGGGGCGGCTCGAGGGAGCGAAGTCCTTGCCGTCCAAGACCCGGCCCTGCAAGTCGGGGTTTGTCGGATCGACCCCCGTGTCGATCACAGCGACCGTGATGCCCTTGCCGGTACTCGTCCGCCACATCTCCTCGGCATGCATGGCGTCCAGGTACCACTGCTGGGAACGCGTGGAGTCGGCGTGAGCCTGCACGGCCGCACCACCCACCAGCAGAAGACCTGTGGTCGCTGAAGCCGCGGCTCGTACTCCTTGGCGCCATATCTTGCCGATGGGCACGTGCATCTGTCCCTGTCTCGCGATCTTCAGTCGACGGTTGGTGTTTCGTCGCGACGGTCGTTCCGTTGTTGGTCCCGTCGCTTTCGCGCTGCGGCAGTTGAGCGCTCGGAAGCATGCTGAGTTCGGTTCCGGGCGTCGGGACCGCTGGGCACACCGCCGGACACGCCTCCCCGCGTCGGTGCGGAGGGTACCGGTGTGCCGGGGCTCGCCGGGGTACGGCCTGTCCGCTGCGGTGCGCCGCCAACAATGCCCTCGCGAGTCGTAGGCGTTGAACGACCGGTGGTGGTCGGTCCACCTGCGCGAACAGCCGACTGGCCATATGAGCCGCCCGCGGTACGGCCGCCCCCTCCACTAGTTGCCGCGGCGTTGCCGCCGACCACTCCTCCAGGCGGTCGCCCCATGGACCTGCCTGTGTTGCCATTGCCGACGGGAGTGCCGACCGGGCGTCCACCGGTGATCCCGGGAGTCGGAGCCCCGCGGGAAGGCACCGCACCGGAGCGCGGAATGCCACGGCCCGGGTCAGGGCCGGCTCCCATGGCTCCATGGCCGGGGAGGGAACTGATCGGCCCCCTTCCGGACTGCACGGGTCCACGACCGCCGGCGGTTGGCCCGCCCACCTCGGCAGAAGCCGAGGGCGCACGTCCTGGGTTAACGGGAAGAGGCGGAATCGCGCCACGGGTCTGCGGAAGCGCTCCCGGATCCGGGCTCGTGGGTCCGGGGGTGTTGCCAGTGGGGGCAACGGTTGGCAGGTGAGCCTCCGGCAATGTGGTCACTGAGTCGATACCCACGTGCGTTGTCGTTCCGGAGACTTCCGGGTGCGGGTGGCTGGACGGTGTTGTGTGCGTCGTGGGTGCCGTACTCGTCGGCGACACTGCCGGGGAATGGACCTCAGCCACCGGATGCCCATGCGTCCCAGCACCGGTTTTGGCGCGGGACGGGTTGATGCCAGTAGATGCTCCGCCGCCGGACGTTGTCCCTTGCGGCCGGGCCAGATCAGTACTCGCCTCCGGCACGTCACGCACGATCGCGGCCGGCGGTGGTGGGAATTTGGGGCGTTGGAGGGTGTTCATCTGGGTGGCGGACAGGTCGTAGGAC
>NZ_BMVF01000027.1 GCF_014650575.1 Streptomyces naganishii JCM 4654 | reverse complement strand
AGTCATGCCGGACCCGGAGGCCAGCGGCCCTCTTGCAGGACCGCGAAGAAGATAACGGGGCGGGCCGCCGACGTGGGCGCCGGGGCACGCGCGAACGAGGCCCCGGTCGTTCACCTCCGCCGACCGGGACCTCTCGCGTGCTCGGACCAGGCCGGCGGCGACACTCCCCCGAGCTGCGCGCCGTACGCGCGTACCGACGAGCCGGATCCGATGAAATGATCACATCAGGTCGCGCCAACGGATCGCTAACATGTGCGGATCGGGCGGTCGTGACCGCGAGGAAGGGCAGTGGACGGCGTGAAGCGGTACGGGCTGCGGTTCGGACTGCTGGGGCCGCCCGTCCTGTACGAGCCGGCCGTACGGCCCATCGGCAGCCCCAAGTTGCGCGCGCTGCTCGCCGCGCTGCTGCTGGAGGCCGGGCACGTCGTCTCCGTCGAGGCGCTGAAGGACGCGCTGTGGGACGGCGCTCCGCCGGCCTCCGCGCACGCCTCGCTGCACAACCACGTGACCCGGCTGCGCCGGCTCCTCGACGACCCCGAGCGGCTGCGGGCCGTACCGCCCGGATATCTGCTGCGGGTCGAGCGGGGGGAGCTGGATCTGCACCTGTTCGAGGCCCGGCTGGCCGAGGCGCGCGCCGCGCACGCCGGCGCGGACTGGGCGCGGGTGGTGCGGGCGTGCGCGGAGGCGCTCGCGCTGTGGCGGGGCGCACCGCTCGGGGGCCTGCCCTCGGGAACGGGCCGGTACGCCGTCGTGCAGCGCCTGGAGGAGGGGCGGCTGCTGCTCCTGGAATGGCGCTACGACGCCGAGCTCGCCCTCGGGGGCGACCGGGCCGCCGGACTGGTACCGGAGCTCACCGCGCTGGCCGCCGAGCATCCGCTGCGCGAGGCGTACCACCGTCAGCTGATGCTCGCCCTGCACCGCACCGGCCGCCGCGCCGAGGCACTGGCCGTCCACCGCGACCTGCGCGCCCGCCTGGCCGACGAACTCGGCGTCGAACCGGGCCCGGCCGTCCGCGCGGCCCACTTGGAGGTGCTGCGGCTCGACGGCGGGCCGGACCCCGCGGGCGACTCCGTGAGCCCCGCGAGCGCGCCGGGCGGTTCCTGGCCGCCGGAGACCTCCGAGGCCTGCGGTTCTTCCGAGGCCTGCGGCTCCTCCGAAGTCTCTGACGCGCCTGAACCGGCCGAACGGCCCGATCCGGCCGATCCGCCCGGCGACTCCGGCCCGCAGCCACCCCGTCCCGCCCAACTCCCGCCGCCGCCCGCCCACTTCACCGGACGGAACGACGTACTGCCCGCCGTACGGCGCGCCTTGCTCACCTCGCCCGAGCCCGGGCCCGAGCCCGGGCCCGCGCCCGCGCCCGCGTTCCCACCCGCACCTACGCCCGAGCGCGGCCCGCGCCCCGCAGGCGACGGTGCCGAGCGCAGCCCCGTCGTCGTCCTCAGCGGCATGGCGGGCGTCGGCAAGAGCGCTCTCGCGCTGCAGGCGGCGCACGGGATGATGGAACGTTTTCCCGATGGCCAGCTCTACGTGAACCTGCACGGCGCCACCCCCGGCATGCCCCCGCTCACGCCCGCCCAGGCGCTGCGCGCACTGCTCCGCGACCTGGGCGCCGACCCGCGCCACATCCCGGAGCACCCGGACGCTGCCTCCGCGCTGCTGCGCTCCCTGTTCGCGCCCACGCGCACGCTCCTGGTGCTGGACGACGCCAAGAGCGCCGCCCAGGTGCGCCCGCTGCTTCCGGCCGGCGCGGGCTGCGCGGTGATCGTCACGAGCCGTTCGCCGCTGACCGCGCTGGACGGCGTCCACCGCTTCCCGCTCGCGCCGCTGTCCGGTGAGGACAGCGCGGCCCTGCTGCGGGCGGCCTCCGGGCGCACGGGCTTTGGGCCGGACGGTGGGGACGGCTCGGAGGGCCCGGATGGTCTGGACGCCGGTCACCCGCTCGTCGGACTCACCGGCGGGCTGCCGCTCGCCCTGCGCGTGGTGGCGGCCCGGCTGGCCGCGCGGCGGGCGCTCACGCCGGACGCGCTGGCCGGTCAACTGGCGGCCAAGGGAGGCAGGTTGCGCAACCTGGAGTACGACGACCTGAGCGTACGGCGGTCCCTGGCCGTCGCCCATGACGCGCTCGCCGCCTCCGAGCGCGAGGCCGACCGGGACGCGGCCCTCGCCCTGCGCCGCATCGGCGCGCTCGACCTGCCCGCCTACAGCGCCCCGCTGCTCGCCCGCCTCACCGGCACGGACGAGCACCGGGCCGAGGCCGCCCTCGACCGGCTGGTCGACGTGGCCCTCCTCGAGGAAACGGCGTACGGCCGCTACACCCCGCACGACCTCGTCCGCGACTACGCCCGTGAACTCGCGGACACCGAGAACGCCGAGAACAGCGACAACAGCGAGGACACCGAGAACGGCGAGGACAGTGAGACTCGTCCCGACGCAGCCGCCGACCCCGTCGAAACCGCGCTGCGGTGGTACGCCGCCGTCGCCGAGCGGCTGTTGACCGCGGTCATCGAGCCCGGACACGAGCGGGACGACCGGCGCCGGCCGACTCCCTCCCAGCCGGCCGGCCACAGCGCCGACCTGCTCGCCGTACCGCCCTTCGAGTCGTCCGAGGACGCCTTCGCCTGGGGGAACAGGGAGTTGGAGAACATCGTCGCCCTGACGGAGCGGTACGCGGACGCACCGGCCACCGGGTCCGGTCGCCGCAGGGCCGCGTACCTCTGCCTGCTCCTGCGCCTGTGCTTCCCCCACGCCCAGCGCGGCGGGCGGGTCGCCGAGATGGAGGTGCTCGGGCGGACCGGGCTCGAGCTGGCGCGGCGGCTCGGCGACGAGGCGGCCGAGGCGTACGCGCTGGGCGACCTCGCCGGGCTGCACTTCCTGACCGGACGGCACCGCGAGGCGCTCACCCTCAACGACCGCTCGCTGGCGATCTGGCAGCGCCTCGACGTGCCCTCGCGGATCCGGCGTGGGCTCAACAACCGCGGGCTGCTCCTCGAATGGCTCGGCCGGTACGAGGAGTCCGGCGAGGCGCTGCGCCAGAGCCTCGACTGCTCACGGCAGCTCAACGACCCCTACGGCGAGGCCGTCACCCACAGCCACCTCGGCAACCTCTACGAGCACACCGACCCGCGGGCCGCCATCGAGCAGCACCGGCTCTCGCTCGCCATCGGCGACGAGATCGGAGCCGTCATCGTGCAGCACACCGCGCACTGCAACATCGGCTACGCCCACCTCACCCTCGGCGAACCCGACGCGGCCGCGCGGCACTTCGAGGAGAGCCTGCGCATCCTCGGCGGCCACGGCGACTGGCACGGCGAGTCCCAGACCCGGCTCGGCCTGGTCCGCGCACTGCGCCTGCTGGGCCGTACCGAAGCCGCCCTCGGCGAGTGCGCCGAGCTGCTGCGCCGCGCCGACGCCCGCGCCGACCGCTACACCGGCGGCCTCGCCCGCCACCAGCACGGCCTCCTGCTGCGCGAGCGGGGCCGCACCGAGGAGGCGTACGCGCAGTGGCGTGCCGCGCTCGCGGCGCTGGAGGGGACGGACGAGCAGGCGGTGGCGGCCGAGCTGCGCGAACTGCTCGGACAGCGGCCCGTGCCCCCTCACTTGGCGTCCGCATAGCACTCCACCACCGCCGTCGTGAACGGGAACCGCACCGGCGTCTCTCCGAAGGTCAGCCGCCCCGCCGTCGCGGACGCCTCCCGGATCGCCTCGACGACCGCGTCGGCCTCCTCCTTCGGGCAGTGCACGATCACCTCGTCGTGCTGGAAGAAGACCGGCTCGGCGGCCATGTCCCGGCAACCGCGGCGCAGCGCGGCGAGCAGCAGCAGCGCCCAGTCGGCGGCGCTGCCCTGGACCACGAAGTTGCGCGCGAAGCGGCCGCGGGCGCGCGCGTTGCCGGACGCGTACCCAGGCAGCCAGCCGTGCTCGCCGCGGCCTTCCTCCCCCTCCTGGCCGTCCGGCGCCCTCGGGTCGTCCTGGGGGAGTCCCGCCTCCTGCGTGGCGTCCTCCGACGTCCCTGCCGCCGGCGGGCAGGTGCGGCCCAGCCAGGTCCGCACGAGCCGCCCCTCCTCGCCGGCCCGCGCCGCCTCGTCGACGTAGGCGACGGCCTTCGGGAAGCGGCGCCTGAGGGCGGCGAGGTTCTTCAGGCCGTCGCCGGAGGTCTGGCCGTAGACCGCGCCGAGCACGGCGAGCTTGGCCTGGGCGCGGTCACCGGAGAAGGCGCGGTCGGAGACGGACTGGTACAGGTCGCTGTCCTGGCCGGCCACTTCCATCAGGGCGGGGTCGCGGGAGATGGCCGCCAGCACCCGCGGCTCCATCTGGTCGGCGTCGGCGACGACCAGCCGCCAGCCCGGGTCGGCCACCACGGCCCGGCGGATCACCTTGGGGATCTGCAGCGCGCCCCCGCCGTTGGTCACCCAGCGGCCGGTGACCGTCCCGCCCGCGAGGAACTCCGGCCGGAACCTGCCCTCGCGCACCCAGTCCTGGAGCCAGGACCAACCGTGCGCGACCCAGACGCGGTACAGCTTCTTGTACTCCAGCAGGGGGGCCACGGCCGGGTGGTCGACGGACTCCAGCTCCCAGCGGCGGGTGGACCTCACCTTGATCCCGGCGCGCGCGAAAGCCTTGACGACCTCCGCGGGCAGGTCGGGCCGCACCCGGTGCCCGAAGGCCGCGGACACCTCGTCGGCCAGCTCGGCCAGGCGGCGGGGCTCGCCGCCGCCCGCGTACCGCTCGCCGAGGAGTTCGCCGAGCACCTCGCGGTGCACGTCCGCGCGCCAGGGCAGGCCCGCGCGGTTCATCTCGGTGGCCACCAGCATGCCCGCCGACTCGGCGGCCGTCAGCAGGCGCATGCGGTCCGGGTGGGCGGTCGCGGCGTGCCGTCGCTGCTGCTCGGCGTAGACCGCGAGCAGGTCGGTGAGGGGCAGGTGGACGCCCTGCGGTTCGAAGAGCGGGGACTGCGCGCCCGGTGCGGCGGAGCGCGGCGGCGGATCGGGCGGCACGGGTCCGCCGCGCAGCCGGGCGAGGGCGGCGGCGGCGGAGCGCGGTTCGCCGGAGCGCCCCTCGTGGCCGAGGAGGAGGGTCTCGGCGTCCTCGATGTCGTAGCACCGCTCCACTCGCACCCCCGCGGCGAGCAGGCGCGGGTAGACCTCGCGGGTGGAGCGCCACACCCATCGCGTGACGTCCGGTCTGCCGCGGACGGCCCCGGCGAGGTCGGCCTCCCGGAGCACCGGGCCGGCGGGCAGCCCGTCCGGGCCGAGGGGGGCGACCTCGGCGCCGCCGTCCTCGGCCGGCGCGAGAACCCACCGGTCGGTCATGTCCGCGAGTGTCGCAGCCGGGTCTGACAACGCGCTGTGACCTGCGGGTTCACTCCTCCTCCTGCTCCTCCTGGGCGTCGTTGCGCGCGCGGTCGTCGAGCAGCGTGGCCAGCGTGGCGGTGACGTACTCCTCCGTGCGGGCCTTGGTCAGACCGAGGCCGCTGAGCAGACCCTCGCCGTTCTCCAGCTCCAGCAGGGCGAGCAGGAGGTGCTCGGTGCCGATGTAGTTGTGGCCGAGGCGCAGGGCCTCGCGGAAGGTGAGTTCCAGGGCCTTCTTGGCTGCCGGTCCGTAGGGGACCAGATCGGGGGCGTCCGCCGACGCCGGCGGCAGGGCGGCGGTGGCGGCCTCGCGGACGGTGTCCAGGGTGACGCCCTGTTCCTCGATGGCCTTCGCGGCCATGGCCCCCGGCTCGGTGAGCAGGCCGAGGACGAGGTGCGCGGGCAGTCCCTCCGGGCTCCGGGCGGACTTGGCGGCCTCGTGGGCGGCCATGACGACCTTGCGGGCGCGCGGGGTGTAGCGGCTGAAGCCCTGGCTGGGGTCGAGGTCGGCGGACTCCTTGGGCACGAACCGCTTCTGCGCGGCCTGCCGGGTGACGCCCATGCTCCTGCCGATGTCGGTCCAGGAGGCGCCGGAGCGTCGTGCCTGGTCCACGAAGTGCCCGATGAGATGATCCGCCACCTCGCCGAGGTGCTCACCGGCGAGTACGGCGTCCTGGAGCTGTTCCAGCGGTTCCTGGTGGACCTTCTTGATGGCCGAGATGAGGTCGTCCAGACGGACGGTCGACCTGATGCTGGGATTCGTCATGTGTCAACCGTAGGTTGACACCCTCACGCCGTCAACCCGAAGTTGACAATTCGCGCGAGGTGACTGTCCACAGGGTGTGGACGGGGACGGAGTCCGCGCCGGGACTGTCGGACCCCCGTGGCACGATCGACGTGTGACCGCTCCCGCCACCGTTGACCGCGCCTTCCGCGCCGCCCTCTACGCCACGGCCGGCGACGCCCTGGACACCGGTGCCTCCCTGCTGGCCGCCGATCCCGCCGCCGACGCCGAACTCGCCCGGCGCGGCCGGGAGTTCGTCGCGTCGGCGTGGCAGCGCGGCTGGCAGCCGGCCGACGTCGTACGGATCGTGCGGCGGGAGCTGACCGGCGTGCACGTACGGCTGGTGGCGGAACTGGTGCGCGCGCAGGCCGGCCAGGACCGGGCGCGCGGCCCGCGCTGGGCCGCCCAGCTCGAGGAACTGCCCACCGGTCAGCCGCCCCGCGCGGACCGCTTCTCGCACGCCACGGCCGTACTGGAGCTGTACCGCCTGCTGCTGCGGCTGCCCACGGTCGAACCCCTCGACGAACCCCGAACCTCACCCGCGGGCGCGCAGGCCGACCGCGCCGGGTCCCGCATGCTCACCCGCATCCGCGCCCTGCTCGCCAAGGCGGAGGCGACCGGGTTCCCGGAGGAGGCGGAGGCGCTGAGCGCCAAGGCGCAGGAGCTGATGGCCCGGCACAGCGTCGACGAGGCGCTGCTCGCCGCCCGCGCCCCGGCGCCCGACGCGCCCGGCGCCTGCCGCATAGGCGTGGAGCCGCCGTACGAGCAGGCCAAGGCGGTGCTGCTGGACGCGGTCGCCACCGCCAACCACTGCCGTGCCGTGTGGAACGAACCGCTCGGCTTCTCCACCGTCGTCGGCTTCGAGGCCGACCTGCAGGCGGTCGAGCTGCTGCACACCTCGCTGCTCGTCCAGGCCACCACCGCGATGACCAAGGCGGAGGCGGCCCAGCGGGCGGGCGGGCGCAGGAGGACGAAGACCTTCCGGCAGTCCTTCCTCGCCGCCTACGCCCACCGCGTCGGCGCCCGTCTCGCGGCCGCCGCCGGGACGCAGGTCACCGAGGACCTGCTGCCGGTCCTGGCGAGCCGGGACGTGGCGGTGGCCGACCGGCTGGACCGGATGTTCCCGGAGACGACCACCACCCGCCTGCGGGGAGTGAGCGACGAGGCGGGCTGGACGGAGGGCGCGCGGGCGGCGGACCGCGCCGAGGTGAGATCGCGCCCGCGACTGGGCTGACCGGGCCGCAGAGCGTCCCGGCCGCCGAACGTTCCGGCCGGTGAGCGTCGCCGAGTGTCCCGGCCGCCGAGTGTCACGGCTGGCTCCGGTCGGGTGAAGGTCAGTCCCCGGCCTGCTGGAAGGCGGTCACCGAGGCGTTCGGGTCGGTGGCGTCCTTCTTGCCCTGGACGGGGCCGTACGACCACTTGAAGGTCTGGCCCTCGGCCGCGCCGGGCAGGCCGATCTTCAGCGACGTGGCCGCGAGGCTCTTCGGGTCGCCCTCCTTGCCCCGCACGTAGGTGAGGGTGAAGGAGGCGGTGTCGCCCTGGGCGAGGGTCAGCTTCTGCGGGGCGCCGGCCTGGTCGCGAGGCACGGTCGCCGAGGCGCTCTGCGCGGTCAGGGAGAGGGTGGGGAAGCCCTCCAGGGTGCACTTGGCGCCCTTGTTGGTGAGCGTGACCGGGACGTTGCCGGTGTCCCCGGCGGCGGGGGCGGCGTTGGCGGGCCCGACCTGGAGCCCGACCTCGCCGATACGGCAGGTGGTGCTGTCGGTGTTCTTGCTTCCGCTGCTCTTGCTCCCGCTGTTCTTGTTGCCGGTGTCGCTGCCGCCCGTGCCGCCGCCGCTGTCGCAGGCGGTGAGGAGGAGGGCGGCGGCCAGGACGGTGACGGTGATCGGAATCGCGCGCATGAGGTGGTTCCTTGGGTCGTGACGATGCTCAAGGATCATCACGTACGAGCGTGCGGCGCGGTTGCCCGCCCCGCCACCGGTCCCGGCTGACGTCAGGAGCCGAGGCTCGCCGTGGGCAGCCCCGAGGGTAGCGCCGGGCCGTCGGACCGGGTGTACGTCTCCTGGCCGAGACCACCCTCCCAGGTAACGCGCAGGGTGGTCTTGTTGACGGAGTCCACGGTGCCGGTCGTACGGGACTTGCAGTTGCGCAGGTGGACGACCTGCTTGCCGGCCTCCTCGCCCGCCGTCCCGGAGCACGTCGTGCCGTCGGTCGAGAAGAGCGCGGCCTGCTTGCCGGTGACCATCAGGACCACCGCCCGGCCGCCGCTGGTGGTGAGCCAGCTGCCCTCCGCCTTGCCGGCGTTGCCCGCGGTGCCGCCGGTGCCGCCCGCGTCGGCGGTGCCGCTGCTCGCGGTCGCGGCGGCGCTGCTCGTGGCCGGGGTGTGGTCCTTGGCGTCGGAGCCGCCGCTGTCGCACGCGGTCAGCGTGAGCACGGCGAGCAGGCCCGCCGCCGCCATCCGTGCCGCCGTCGCCCTCGCCCTCGTCGTCCTGGTCACTGCAAGCCCCCAAGCTGGAACCGGTCGGCCGCGCCGACGGCCGGTACGACCGCAGCAAGCTACCAGGCGCGGCCATGCAATGCGTAGGTGATTCCCTACTCTTGACGCGTAGGGAATCGCCTACGTATGGTCGGCGCATGAACATCACCCACGCGTCCTTCGTCACCCTCCCCGTCGCCGACCAGGACCGCGCGCTGCGCTTCTACCGGGACGTGCTCGGCTTCCGGGTCACCGCCGACCGCGAGATGCCCCAGGGCCGGTGGCTCCAGGTCGCGCCCGAGGGCGCGCAGACCGTCTTCACGCTCTCCGGGCCGGGCATGGGCGGTTTCGTGGCCGGTTCGGCGCGGGGGATCATGCTGGTGACGACCGACGTCGACGCCGACTCCGCGCGGCTCGCGGAGGCCGGCGTCTCCGTGCGGGGGCCGGACGACCTGCCCTGGGGACGGATGGCGGCCTTCGAGGACCCCGACGGCAACGGTCTGATGCTCCTGACCGAGAAGGAAGGCTTCTGACCGACCCCATGAACCCCACCGGCCCCGGCTCCGGCCCCGACCTCGCCCCCGCCGCCGCGCGGGCCCCCGCGCAATCGCCCGGCCCTGCGCCCGGCGCCCCGCCCGCCGCCGTGCCCGCGCCCGGCACGCGCGCCACCACCGGCACCGCGCCCGACGCCCGCGTGCCCCCCGCCCCCGCCGCCCCCCGCGCCGCCACCACCGGCGTTGCCCCCGTCCCCGGCGCCCCCCAAGCCCCCGCCGACGTCGGTGACCGTGTCTTCGCCGCGCTCGCCAACGTCACCCGTCGTGAAGTCCTGCGGCTGCTGCGGGAGGAGGGGCCGCAGCCGGTGCAGGCCCTCGCCGATCACTTCGCCATGCGCCGGCCCAGCCTCTCCGAGCACCTCAAGGTGCTCCGGGAGGCCGGCCTCGTCTCCGAGCGGCGCTCCGGCCGGCAGCGCATCTACCGCCTCGAGGCGGCCCCGCTCGCCGAGGTGCAGGACTGGCTCCACCCGTACGAGCGGTTCTGGCGCGGCCGGATGAAGGACCTCGGCGCCCTGCTCGACCGCATGCCCGACGATGGCCCGGCATGAGCGCCGCACCCCCGCCGCCCGGCGGCACCGGACCCGGTGACGAGGACCTCACCGCCATCCGCGTCGACCAGTTCTTCCCGCACCCGCCCGCCAAGGTCTGGCGTGCCCTCACCGAGCCGGGCCTGCTCGCCCGGTGGCAGATGCCCGGCGCCGAGGGCTTCCGCCTGGAGGTCGGCCACCGGTACCGGATGACCTCCGTCCCCCGGCCCAACGCTAACTTCTCGGGCGTGGTCGAGGTGGAGGTGCTCGGCTACGACGTCGAGCGGACGCTGTCCGTCCGCTGGACCGACGCCGATCCGGCCAGTGCCGTCCACTGGACCCTCACATGGACGCTGGAACAAGAAGGCCGCGGTACGCGTCTGTTCCTTTTGCACGAGGGATTCGATCCGGACGATCCGGCGCAGATGACGGCGCGGAGGATCATGGACGGGGGCTGGCGGGCGCATGTCCTGCGGGTGCTGGGGCAGACGCTCGAACGGGCTCGGTAAAGCGGACGTCAAGGCTGTAACCGCCGCACCACTCCCCGTGCACGTGCATCTGCTCATGCATCTGCACATGAACACAGCTATGATCCGGGTCAGTTGACCGATGCATCAATGGCCACACCGGCCAGTGCACCACCGGGGAGCGACCTGTGGACCACGACGTTGAGGGCGTGTACGGGCAGTACGACGTGCACAACGGCATGGCGGCCACGCAGCTGAGCGGGGTGGCCTGGCAGAAGAGCCGGCACAGCAACTCGCAGGGCTCCTGTGTGGAGTTCGCGCGGCTGCCCGGCGGGGAGGTGGCCGTGCGCAACTCGCGCTTCCCCGACGGTCCGGCGCTGGTCTACACGCGTGCGGAGATCGAGGCGATGCTGCTCGGCATCAAGGACGGCGAGTTCGACCACCTGATCGCGGGCTGAGCGGCATGGCCGGCCCGAGGAAGAGCCGACCGGCCCTCAACCGGTGACCACCGCACGCCAACGCGCGTAGAACCGCGGCGTCGTGAAACGCCGCGGTTCGTCAGCCGGCGGTCGGCAGCCGGAACAGCGCCCAGACCACCTTGCCGCCCACGCTGCCGGCCATCGGGTGCCAGCCCCAGCTGTCGCTGAAGGAGTCGACCAGGAACAGTCCGCGGCCCGACTCCGCCGAGAAGTCGTCGGTGTCCCGGGCGACGGGGCTGTCCTGGCTGGGATCGCGCACCGCGCACACCAGCCGCTCGGTCCACCGCATCAGGTGCAGCCGCACGGGCGGCACCTGCTCGTGGACCTGCGCGGCCGCGGGACAGGGCAGCGCGTGCCGCAGGGCGTTCGTGACCAGCTCGGAGACCACCAGGCAGACGTCGTCGAAGCGCTCGCCCAGCTCCCACTGGTCCAGTGTCCTGCGGGTGAAGCGCCTGGCCTCGCGCACGGCCTCGTAGCGGGCGGGCAGGGCGCAGGAGGCGGCGTTGCACACGGCCGCGGGGTCCAGCGGCGGAAGGCCCTGCCGTAACGGCTCGAGCATGGTCGATCCATTCGTCCCCATGCGAGGCACTCCCGGGAATTCGCGGTCGTTGCGATGCAGCGGTGGCGCGGGACCATGGTTTCGGATGCGCACAGCAGATGCAAGGGCAGATGCACGTGCACGCGACCGAATTGGACCCTCCCGTACCGCTTACTGGCCATTTTTTCCGCCATCTTCTCGACTGCCGCTTGCCTCCTTCTTGCTTCCTGCTGCGCGCTTTCTTCGCACTCTTTCCGTTTCCGTAATCGCGCGAGTACTGCTCGGAGTGATTTAGTGGCAGACTGCGGCGGTCTGAAGACGGCTGGGGAGGCTGGCGAACGTGAGCGCGGGAGAGCCCGGATCGGTGGTGCGGCGCATGCTGCTCGGCTCGCAACTCAGGCGGCTGCGGGAGACGCGCGGGATCACGCGTGAGGCGGCCGGGTACTCGATCCGGGCCTCGGAGTCGAAGATCAGCCGGATGGAGCTGGGCCGGGTGAGCTTCAAGACCCGAGATGTGGAAGACCTCTTGACCCTGTACGGCATCACGGACGAGGCGGAGCGCACCTCCTTGCTCTCCCTCGCCAAGGAGGCCAACGTCGCGGGCTGGTGGCACAGTTACTCCGACGTCCTGCCCAGCTGGTTCCCCACCTACGTGGGCCTGGAGGGCGCGGCGTCGCTGATCCGTGTCTACGAGGTGCAGTTCGTGCACGGGCTGCTGCAGACGGAGGCGTACGCCCGCGCGGTGGTCCGGCGCGGCATGCGGGGCGCGAGCGAGGCCGACGTGGAGCGGCGGGTGGCGCTGCGCCTGGAGCGGCAGAAGTACCTCGTCGCGGAGAACGCCCCGGAGCTGCACATCGTCCTGGACGAGGCGGCCCTGCGCCGGCCCTACGGCGACCGCGAGGTGATGCGCGGCCAGCTGCAGCACCTGATCGAGATCTCCGAGCGGCCCAACGTGCGGCTCCAGGTCATGCCGTTCAGCTTCGGCGGCCACGCCGGCGAGTCCGGCGCCTTCACGATCCTCAGCTTCCCCGAGTCCGACCTCTCGGACGTGGTCTACCTGGAGCAGCTGACCAGCGCGCTGTACCTCGACAAGCGCGAGGACGTCGCCCAGTACGAGAAGGCGCTCAAGGAACTCCAGAACGACAGCCCCGGCCCGGACGAGAGCCGTGACCTGCTGCGCGGGCTGCTCCAGCTGTCGTAGGGAAATCCCCAGAACGCCCCGGTGATCAGCCAACTGGCCTGCCGCACAAGTACGATGACGTGCGATCAGACCTGAACGATCAGAACGATCAGACCTTAACGATCGGACCGTGAAGAAGTGATCGCGAGTTGATCGGGCTCCGACTGCTTCGAACCGCCTCGGCAGCAGGGGATTTGAGGGATCACATGTCGTCCTACTTCACCGACCTGGCCCAGCAGTACATCGACGGCGAGTGGCGTCCGGGCACCGGCTCCTGGGACATCATCGACTTCAACCCGTACGACGACGAGAAGCTCGCCTCGATCACGATAGCCACGGCCGACGAGGTGGATCAGGCCTACCGCGCGGCCGCCCGCGCCCAGAAGGAATGGGCCGCCACCAATCCCTACACCCGCCGCGCGGTGTTCGAGAAGGCGCTGCGCCTGGTCGAGGAGCGCGAGCAGGAGATCACCGAGGTGATCATCGCCGAGCTCGGGGGCACCCGGCTGAAGGCGGCCTTCGAACTGCATCTGGCCAAGGAGTTCCTGCGCGAGGCGGTCCACCTCGCGCTGCGGCCCGAGGGCAGGATCATCCCGTCCCCGGTCGACGGCAAGGAGAACCGCGTCTACCGGGTCCCGGTGGGCGTGGTCGGCGTGATCAGCCCGTTCAACTTCCCCTTCCTGCTGTCCATCAAGTCGGTCGCCCCCGCCCTCGCCCTCGGCAACGGCGTGGTGCTCAAGCCGCACCAGAACACCCCGGTCACCGGCGGCTCCCTGGTGGCGAAGATCTTCGAGGACGCGGGGCTGCCGGGCGGTCTGCTCAACGTCGTGATCACGGACATCGCCGAGATCGGCGACGCCTTCCTCGAGCACCCGGTGCCCAAGGTCATCTCCTTCACCGGCTCCGACAAGGTCGGCCGGCACGTCGCCACCGTCTGCGCCTCCCACTTCAAGCGCGCGGTCCTCGAACTCGGCGGCAACAGCGCGCTCGTGGTCCTCGACGACGCCGACCTCGACTACGCGGTCGACGCGGCCGTCTTCAGCCGGTACGTCCACCAGGGCCAGGTCTGCATGGCCGCCAACCGCGTCCTGGTCGACCGCTCGGTCGCCGACGAGTTCACGGAGAAGTTCGTCGCCAAGGTGAAGTCGCTCAAGGTCGGCGACCCGCGCGACCCGGAGACGGTCATCGGCCCGGTGATCAACTCCACGCAGGCGAACGCCATTTCGAACGCGGTGGAGCAGGCGATCGCCGAGGGCGCCACCGCCCTGGTGCGCGGCGCCGCCCGCGACAACCTGGTCGCGCCGTCCGTCCTCACGGACCTCCCCGCCGACTCCGCCCTGCTGCGGCAGGAGGTCTTCGGCCCGGTCGCCTTCCTCGTCCCCTTCGACGGCGAGGAGGAGGCGGTCCGCATCGTCAACGACACCCCCTACGGCCTGTCCGGCGCCGTCCACACCGCGGACGTCGAGCGCGGTGTCGCCTTCGCCAAGCGCGTCGACACCGGGATGTTCCACGTCAACGACGGGACGGTGCACGACGAGCCGATCGTCCCCTTCGGCGGCGAGAAGCACTCCGGGCTCGGCCGGCTCAACGGCGACACGATGCTCGACGCCTTCACGACGGTGAAGTGGATCTCGGTGCAGCACGGCCGCAGCGGCTTCCCGTTCTAGTCCTCCCCCGGTTGCCGCCACTGTCTTCCACGGCTGTTTCCCGCCCCCCGGGCCCATGCGGACAGCATCTGACCGCATGGGCCCGTAGCGTCTTTCATGCCGGACAACAAGCCGGTGGGAGCACCGAGACGAAAGGCGGCCGGTCATGGTCACTCACGTGCGGGCGGAGGCCCAGGGCGACGAGCGCGGGGCGCTGCTGTCCTTCCTGGAGGAGCAGCGCGGCGGCATCCGCAGGTCGCTGCTGGGGCTGACGGAAGAGCAGGCCCGCCTGCGCCCGAGCGCGAGCGAGCTGTCCCTCGGCGGGCTGCTCAAGCACGTCGCCGAGGTCGAGCAGACCTGGATCGCCCGGGCGAAGCAGCAGCCGCCCGCGGTCAAGCGCACGCAGGCCAACTGGCACGAGTGCTTCCAGCTGCTCGACGGCGAGAGCGTCGCCCAGCAGCTGGCGTACTGGGAGAAGGTCGCCGCCGAGACGGAGGACCACGTCCGCTCCGTGCCCAGCCTCGACGACACCTTCCCCCTCCCGAACGACCCCTGGTTCCCGCCCGACGAGCGGGTCTCGATGCGCTGGCTGTGCCTGCACCTGATCCGCGAGACGGCCCGGCACGCCGGCCACGCCGACATCGTCCGCGAGTCGCTGGACGGGAAGACGGCCTTCGAACTGGTCGCCCTCGAGCAGCAGGCGGAACGGCCTTAGGGCCTCTCTTCCGGATCTTGCCACCGGTCGCGGTGGCTGGCACGCACATACGCGGCGTTGTCGCCGGTCGCCGATGCTCCGCGTCGACTCCCTCCTCCGCCTTGCAGCTGCACGCACCAGCCACCGCTCGGGCCTGCCGGAAGGCGAGGTGGCTCGGAGCCGGCCTGATCCGGAAGAAAGGCCCTAGTGGTGAAAGCCCGTCGCCGCGGCCTTGTCGCGGGTCAGCGGGTGCGGCTGGCGGCGCAGTTCCGGCAGGAGCCGGGCGAGGTCCTCCACGAACAGCTCCGCGAGGTCCGCCGAGAAGCCGTTGCGGCAGACCACGCGGAGCACGGACAGGTCCTCGCGGTTCGGCGGGAAGGTGTACGCGGGCACCAGCCAGCCGTGCTCGCGCAGCCGCCGTGAGACGTCGAAGACGTCGTACGAGGTGACCTCCGGCGCGGTGGTGAAGGCGAAGACGGGCAGCTCGTCGCCGCGGGTGAGCAGCTTGAAGTCGCCGAGCGCCTCGACGCGTCCGGCGAGGCCGGTGGCCACGTCCCGGGTGGACTGCTGGACCATCCGGTAGCCCTCGCGGCCCAGCCGCAGGAACGAGTAGTACTGCGCGACGACCTGGGCGCCGGGCCGGGAGAAGTTGAGCGCGAAGGTCGGCATGTCGCCGCCGAGGTAGTTGACGCGGAAGACCAGTTCCTCGGGTAGGGACTCCTTGTCCCGCCACAGCGCCCAGCCGACGCCCGGGTAGACCAGCCCGTACTTGTGCCCCGAGGTGTTGATCGAGGCCACGCGCGGGAGCCGGAAGTCCCACACCAGGTCCTCGTCCAGGAAGGGCGCGACCATGCCGCCGGACGCCCCGTCGACGTGCACCGGGACGTCCAGGCCGGTGCGCTCCTGGAGGGCGTCCAGGGCGGCGCACAGGTCGGCGATGGGCTCGTAGGAGCCGTCGAAGGTGGAGCCGAGGATGCCGACGACCCCGATGGTGTTCTCGTCGCACAGCTCGGCGGCGGCCTGCGGATCGAGGTGGAAGCGGTCTTTGTCCATGGGGACCTGGCGGGCCTCCACCTCCCAGAAGTTGCAGAACTTCTCCCAGCACACCTGGACGTTCACGCCCATGACGAGGTTCGGCCGGGCGTCCCGCGAGGGGTAGCGGTCGGCGTTGCGCTGGGCCCAGCGCCGCTTGAGCGCCATCCCGGCCAGCATGCACGCCTCGCTCGACCCGGTCGTGGAACAGCCCACGGCGGCCGAGGGGTCGGGCGCGTTCCACAGGTCGGCGAGCATGGCCACGCAGCGCCGCTCCAGCTCGGCGGTGCGCGGGTACTCGTCCTTGTCGATCATGTTCTTGTCGCGGCACTCGCCCATCAGGACCCCGGCCTGGGGCTCCATCCAGGTGGTGACGAACGTGGCCAGGTTCAGCCGCGAGTTGCCGTCCAGCATCAGCTCGTCGTGGACCAGCTGGTACGCGGTGGTGGGTGTCAGGGGCGAGTCCGCCAGGCGGTGCTTGGGCGGCGCCTCGGTCATCTCGGCGGCCGGATTGGCCTCGCCGTAGAAGGGGTTGACGGACAGGGGGCGCTCGTCGGGCTTCTCGTGACCTCGGTGGAGCGGCATACGGCGTTCTCCTCGGATCTCGGTGGGCGGTTCGGTAAGCGATTCGGTACGGACACGGGCACAGGGGGAAGCGGGCCGGTCACCGCAGCGCCGTCCCGTCCTCCTTCAGCTGCATCTGCGGCCGCCCGGTGACCAGCAGCCAGGCCGGCAGCGAGGCGACGCACAGCAGGGCCAGGATCGTCGGCGAGGCCACGAGTACCGCGGCAGTGAACAGGCTCACCCAGCCCTGCCGGGTGATGGCCAGGAGCATGCCCAGGACGCCCGCCGCCACGCCCACCGCCTCCGGCACCGAGGGCACCAGGGCGTGGGCGCCGAGCCCGAACGCGGCGCCGATGAAGACCGAGGGGAAGATCCGCCCGCCGCGGAAGCCGCAGGACGCGGCGACGAGCAGCGCGGCCAGCTTCACCACGGCCATCGTCATGAACTGGCCCGCCGTCCAGCCGTCAGGGTTGCCGGCCAGCTCCCCGACCTCCGACAGCCCCTTGAAGAGCGTCAGACGGCCGCCCAGGGCGCCCAGCAGCCCCAGTACGAGCCCGCCGAGCGGCAGCGCCGCCATCGGGTGCCCGAGCCGGGAGAAGGCGCGGTGGACGTAGGGGAAGGCTTCGACGGCGGCGAGGCCGAGCAGCGCGGCCAGGGAGGCGATGACCAGGGCGGCCAGCGTGTCGGACCAGCGGGGGCCGCCCATGGGCGGCAGGTGCAGGTCGAAGACGGGGTGGGTCAGCAGGTTCGTCGTCATCGCCCCGGCGGTTCCGGCGGCCAGCGGCGCGAAGACGTTGTCCCACAGTGCTCCCTTGGCCGGCCGCCCGGCCAGGGCCTCGGAGATGACCAGCGCCGCGGCCACCGGCGTGCCGAACAGGGCGCCGATCGTCGCCGCCTCCGCCAGCACCGGCCACAGGGGGCCGGGCAACCGGGGCAGCAGCCTGCGGCCCAGCCAGAAGGCGAGCGCCACGTTCACCATGATCACCGGGTTCTCGGGGCCCAGGCTCGGCCCGCCCGCGAGCATCAGCATGGCCGCCACCAGCAGCCCCGGGACCACCACCGGCGCGATCGGCGCCGCCGTCAGACCGAGCGTCGCCGGGTCGGGACCGGCGTGGCCCGGCGCCTTCCAGACCACGAGCCCCACCATCACGCCCGTGGCGGTGAGCATGATGAGCATCCAGGCCACGGAGTACGGCCCGATGCCCAGCGCGTCCGGCAGGTCGCCCCACAGCACCTCCTGGAGCCGCTCGGCCAGGCCCGTCACCAGCAGCAGGAGCAGGCTCGCGCCGATGCCGACGACGAGGGCGGGCAGGATCAGCGGCAGCAGGGCGCGGGCCGGGACCGCCGGGGTGGTGGGCGCCTGGTGCGCGGTGTCCTGGACCACGGGCACACCATAAACGGGCATCCCCGCCAAAACGGGCGCAACATCCGGGCGCGGGACGGGCTTGCACCTCACGCCACGTGAGGCGGCAGCGTGGAGGGCGCACGAAGGAAGGGAGCGGAAGTGGGCTACAGCGTGGGACAGGTCGCCGGTTTCGCCGGAGTGACGGTGCGCACCCTGCACCACTACGACGACATCGGCCTGCTCGTACCGGGCGGGCGCAGCCACGCGGGACACCGGCGCTACGGCGACGCCGACCTCGACCGGTTGCAGCAGATCCTGTTCTACCGCGAGCTCGGCTTCCCGCTCGAGGAGGTCGCGGCCCTGCTCGACGACCCGGACGCGGACCCGCGGGAGCACCTGCGCCGCCAGCACGAACTGCTGACCGCCCGGATCGAGAAGCTGCGCAGGATGGCCGAGGCCGTGGAGCACGCCATGGAGGCACGCAAGATGGGGATCGATCTCACGCCCGAGGAGAGGTTCGAGGTGTTCGGGGACTCCGACCCCGAGCAGTACGCCGACGAGGTCAGGGAGCGCTGGGGGAACACCGAGGCCTACCGCCAGTCCCAGCGCCGCACCGCCTCGTACACCAAGGAGGACTGGCAGCGGGTCAACGCCCGGCAGGACGACATCCACCGGCGCATGGCCGCACTCCTCGACTCCGGCGCCCCGGCCGGTTCCGAGGCGGCCATGGACGTGGCCGAGGAGCACCGCCGCTTCATCGCTGACAGCTACTACGACTGCGGGCACGAGATGCACACCTGCCTCGGCGAGATGTACGTCGCCGACGAGCGCTTCACGGCGACGTACGACGGCATCCGGCCGGGCCTCGCGGCCTACATGCGCGACGCGATCGTGGCGAACGCCGCGCGCCACACCTCCTGAGAGGCGCGCCCACCGGTCCCGGCGGAAGCCGGGGATCCGGTGGGCTACGGGGGAACCCGGGCCGTACATCCGACGTTGATACTTTGTGCGGCAGCACGGCCGTACGGCCGCCGCACCTCCCCACCCCTCAGGAGCCCGGAACCGTGATGACGCTCGCACTCGGCCCGAGCTGGCTGGATCCGAACAACCTCCTCGACAACTTCGGGATCTGGGGCCTGCTCCTCATCGTCTTCGCCGAGTCCGGCCTGCTCATCGGTTTCTTCCTGCCGGGCGACTCGCTGCTGTTCACCTGCGGTCTGCTGATCACGACCAAGCAGATGGACTTCCCGCTGTGGGGCGCGATCGCCCTCATCTGCCTCGCCGCCGTCCTGGGCGACCAGGCGGGCTACATGTTCGGCAGGAAGGTCGGACCCTCGCTGTTCAACCGCCCCGACTCCCGCCTGTTCAAGCAGGAGAACGTCACCAAGGCGCACGAGTTCTTCGAGAAGTACGGCCCCAAGTCCCTGGTCCTGGCCCGCTTCGTGCCCGTGGTGCGGACGTTCACGCCGATCATCGCGGGCGTCAGCGGCATGCGGTACCGCTCGTTCGCCGTCTTCAACGTCATCGGCGGCGTGCTGTGGGGCGCCGGTGTGACCCTGCTCGGCTCCTGGCTGGGCAAGCACGACTTCGTCAAGAACAACATCGAGGCGATCCTCATCCTGATCGTCCTCGTCTCCGTGGTCCCGATCGCCATCGAGTACCTGCGCGCCCGCTCCAAGTCGAAGAAGGGCGCCCAGGAGCCGCCCGTGGAGCAGGAGCCGCACTACGCGCACCAGTACGGGCAGCAGCAGGCCCAGCAGCCGTACGGGCAGGACCCGCGGCGGCCCGCGATGGACGACGCGACGACCCGCCTGCGCCGCATCGAGCCGTCCTACCCCTACGCCGGCGAGCAGCACGGCGAGCACGACCACGCGCAGGGCGGCGGCCAGTACGGCCACGACCAGTACTACGGCGGCGGCCAGTACCCCGAGCAGCAGTACGCGCCCGGGCAGCAGTACCCCGACCAGCAGCAGTACGCCCCCGGGCAGCAGTACCCGCAGCAGCAGTACCCGGCCGGGCAGCAGCACCCGCAGCAGCCCTACGGGAACCAGCAGGGCGAGTACGGCGGCCACGGGGAGTACGGCGACTACGACCGCGGCCAGGGCCGGCCCTAGAACCCGCGCGTCCGCTTGGCCGCGCGGCGTCCCGCCGCCGTGCCGCCGGGCAGCCTGAGGAACAGCCGGGAGATCTCCGAGCCCAGGTTCACGCCGATCGCGATGGCCATGGCGAGCGACACCGCCTTGGCCAGCGACACCAGCCCCTTGTCGATGTTGTTCTGCGCGATCGCGAGCAGCCCGAAGTACGTCGCCGAGCCCGGCAGCAGCGGCCCGATCGCCGCCGTGGTGTAGGGCAGCGCGGAGGCGAACCGGTAGCGCGACAGCAACTGTCCGAACAGCCCCACCAGGCCCGCCGCCACCGCCGTGGACGCCACCGGCGAGATGTGGCCGACGTAGTGCATCGCGCCGTAGACCACCCACGCCACCCCGCCGTTGAGCGTCACCAGCAGCACGGTGGAGCGCTCCTGCTGGAGCAGCACCGCGAAGGTCAGCGACAGCAGCATGGAGGCGACGATCTGCACCACCGGCCGCTCGTTGACGCCGAGGGCCGCGTCCGGGTTGAGCTGGGCGCCCAGCTTCACGCCGAAGTAGAGGACCAGCAGCACGCCGGTGACGATGCCGACGAAGAAGTACATGACCTCCAGCAGGCGCGCGGAGGCGGTGATGTAGAAGCCGGTCAGGCCGTCCTGCACACCCGCCACCAGCGCCCGCCCGGGCAGCAGCGCGAACAGCCCACCGGTGATGACCGCGGACGCGTTCACGTCCGCGTGCGCCACCGTGAGCGCGACGCCGAGCGCGGCCGGCGGCGTCGCGGCCACCGTGAACTGGTAGAACTCCGGCAGCCCGCGCCCCGCGCACAGCCACGCCAGCCGGTCGCCGAGCATCGCGCCGAGCGCGGCCGCCACGAACACCAGCAGATCGCCGCCGACGAGGATGGAGGCCGCGCCCGCGAGCAGCCCGGCGGCCCCGGTCAGCGCCCAGCCGGGGTAGGGGTGCCGGTTGCGGCGGATCTCCGCCAGGCGCCGGTAGGCCTCCTCCAGGGAGACGTGGGTCTCCGGGTCGCTCAGGTCGTCGACGAGCCGGAACACGGCCGCCAGACGCGTGTAGTCGGTGCCCCGGCGGCGCACCGTGCGGGAGGCCGTCACCGGGTCGTCCACCAGGGACGGCTGGTAGGAGACCGACAGCAGCGTGAAGGTGACGGTCGGCTCGCAGCGGTCCAGGCCGTAGGAGCGGCAGACGGCGAACATCGCCGCCTCCACGTCCTCGGCACCCTCACCGCCCGCGAGCAGCAGCTCGCCGATGCGCAGGCTCAGGTCGAGCACGCGCGGGACGGCGGGTCCGCCCTCCTCGGCCTTCTGCACCGGCTCGGGCGCGGGCCGCTCGGTCACCGGCATGCGCAGCATGGTGCGCATGCGGTCCTGCCAGGGGACGTCCTTGGTGAGGCTGACGGTGGGAATGCCGGTGGGCGGGGTGAACGCGGGCGGGGCCTGCCGTGCGCTGTAGGTGCTGGGCGGGCTGAACGCGGAGCCCTCGGGCTCGGCGGCCGGCGCCTCGGGGGCCGCGAGGCCGTCGGGAAGGGCGAACTCGGACGTGGTCTCCGACTCGCTGCCCGTCCTCGGCACGGCCAGCCCCTCGGGTACGGCGAACTCGGACGTCGTCGACGACTCCCCGTCCGCGGCCGGCGAGGGCGCCGGTGCGGGCGGCACCGGGATCACCTGGGTGACCTGTGTCACCGAGGCCCGCGAGGTCCCCTTGGGAGGCGTGAACGCGCTCCTCGCCTCGTCCGACTGCGGCTTGCGGTCCTCCGCATCCGTCACTGAGCAACGCTCCCTGAACGACACCTTCCGTAAGCCTCAGTATGCGCAGACGGACCGGTCCGCATGCGAACGGGCCGCGCCGCCCCCGTGGGGGAGCGGCGCGGCCCGTCGCGGCGGGCGCGGGGGTCAGTGACCGCCGTGCTCCTGGAAGCGCTTGACCGAACGCTCGATCTCCGCCTCGGCGTCGGCGCGGCCGACCCAGTTGGCGCCCTCGACCGACTTGCCGGGCTCCAGGTCCTTGTAGACCTCGAAGAAGTGCTGGATCTCCAGACGGTCGAACTCCGAGACGTGGTGGATGTCCCGCAGGTGCTCCACGCGCGGGTCGGACGCTGGCACGCACAGCAGCTTGTCGTCGCCGCCGGCCTCGTCCGTCATCCGGAACATGCCGATCGTGCGGCACTTGATGAGGCAGCCGGGGAAGGTCGGCTCGTCCAGGATGACCAGCGCGTCCAGCGGGTCGCCGTCCTCGCCGAGGGTGTTCTCGACGAAGCCGTAGTCGGCCGGGTAGCTGGTCGAAGTGAAGAGTCGACGGTCCAGGCGGATACGACCGGTCTCGTGGTCCACCTCGTACTTGTTCCGCGAACCCTTCGGGATCTCGATCGTGACGTCGAACTCCACCGGTGGCTCCTCCATGATCAGCACATAGTTCTGGTGGTTAAGTGTCCCTCACGCACGTGTGTGATCGCGAAAGGGGCTGGTGGTCGTGCCGGAGCTGAGGGCCTGGCGGGCCGCGAGACCGCGTCTGGCGCGCCTCGCGCGCACCGCGCGACCGCGCCTCCAGCGGGCCGTCGGGGCCGTGGAAGAGCGGGTCACGCAGGTCGTGCGGGCCGCCGCCGGCCGCGTTCCGCGGTCCGCGGGGTCGCGGAACACGCGGTTCACCGCCGTCGCCGCCACCGCCGGGCTGGCGCTGGCCGCCGGTGTGGTGACCGCCACCGGACCCTGGGACTCCTCCGGTCAGCGTACGGCCGAGCGGGACCGCGCGGCCGCCCTGGAGCACGCGGGTGGCACAGATCACGGCCGCCGGTCCGGTACGTCCCGTACATCCGGCACATCCGATACGTCCGCAGGTGGGCCGCGGCCCGCGCCCAGCGCCGTGCCGGTCCTCGTGGGGCTCGGCGAGGGCGGGAACCAGGTGAAGTCGGCGTCCGACGGGCACGCCCTGGCCGGCGTGCTCGGCCCGCTGCTCGCGGACCCCGCGCTCGGCGCCCGCCAGTCCGCCGCCGTCGTCGACGTCACCACCGGCGAACGCCTCTACGGCCGGGACGCCGACGACGCGCTCACCCCGGCCTCCACCACCAAGATCGCCACCGCCGTCGCCGCCCTGTCCGCCCTCGGCGCCGACCACCGCCTCACCACCCGCGCCGCCCTGGAGCCCGGCACCGGCGAAGTGATCCTGGTAGGCGGCGGCGACCCCACCCTCACCGCGCGCGAGGACGCCCACGGCTGGGCGAGCCTGCGCACCCTCGCCGACGCCACGGCCGCCGCCCTCGCCAAGCGGGGCCTGCACAAGGTGACGCTGTCCTACGACACCACCCTGTTCGACGGTCCCGCCCTGCACCCCATCGGCGTCAACGACAACCTCGCCCCGGTCAGCGCCCTCATGGCCGACGAGGCCCGCACCGACGGCTCGTCCGGCGGCCCGGCGCCCCGCGTGGGCGAACCGGCGGCCGACGCGGCCCGCGCCTTCGGCCGGCTGCTCTCCGCCCACGGCATCGGCGTCAGCGCCCCCGGCCCCTCCAAGGCGACCGGCCGCGCGGAGACCCTGGCGAGCGTCAGCTCGCCCCCGCTGTCCGACCTGGTGGAGCGCATGCTCACCAACAGCGACAACGACATCGCCGAGGCCCTTGCCCGGCAGACGGCCGCCGCGACCGGCGGCCGCGCCGACTTCGCCGGCGGCGCCGACGCGGTCGCCGCCCAGCTCAGGAAGCTCGGCCTGCCGCTGACCGGCGCGGCCTTCCACGACGGCAGCGGGCTGGACCGCGACGACCGGCTCACCGCCGGCCTGCTCACCGCCCTGCTCCTCAAGGCCGCCGACCCGGCCCACCCCGAACTCCGCCCGGTCCTCAGCGGCCTGCCCGTCGCGGGCTTCACCGGCACCCTCGCCGGCCGCTACACCTCCGACGGCGCGGCCGGCGTCGTACGGGCCAAGACGGGCACCCTGACCGGCGTCAACGCCCTGGCCGGCACGGCCGTCGACCGGGACGGCCACCTCCTGGCCTTCGCCTTCCTGGCCGAGGGCACCACGTCCCCGGACACGGCCCAGTCGGCCCTCGACCGGACGGCGACGGCCCTGGCTTCCTGCGGCTGCGGGTAGCGGACGGGACGCGCGCCCGGCGCCCGGCGCCCGCCGGCTCCGGGCGCGGGACGGGACGAGGGTCGCCACCGGGGCATCTCCACGGCCTGCCCCAAGCGGCGGCGCTCACGTACCGTTGACGCATGACGAGCATCGGTGGTGCTGCTTCTTCCGGGATGGTCGACTGGAACCTCGCGGTCGCGACCGCGACCCGGCTCGTACGGCCGGGCCCCGAGGTGAGCCGGGACGAGGCCCGGGCCGTCGTCGCGGAACTGCGCCGGCACGCCAAATCCTCCGAGGAACACGTCCGCGGTTTCACCCGTCTGGGTACCGAGGAGACCCACGACACCCCCGTCCTCGTCGTCGACCGGCCGGGCTGGGTGCGGGCGAACGTCGCCGGGTTCCGGGAGATCCTCAAGCCCCTGCTCGACAAGATGCACGAGCGGCGCAGCGGCACCACGGGCGGCGCGGTCCTCGGCGCCGTCGGCGGCAAGGTCACCGGCGTGGAACTCGGCATGCTGCTGTCCTTCCTCGCCTCCCGGGTCCTCGGCCAGTACGAGACCTTCGCCCCGCCCACCCTCGAGCTCCCGGCGGGCGCGAACGGCGCCGGCCGGCTGCTGCTCGTCGCCCCGAACATCGTCCACGTCGAGCGTGAACTCGACGTGCAGCCGCACGACTTCCGCCTGTGGGTGTGCCTGCACGAGGAGACCCACCGCACGCAGTTCACCGCCGTGCCCTGGCTGCGCGACCACCTCGAGGGCGAAATCCAGTCGTTCTTGGCGGAGACCGACGTCGACCCGATGGCCTTCCTGGAGCGCATCCGCGAGGCCGCCCAGTCGCTGGCCGGCGGGCGTCCGGAGGGCGAGGAGGACGACGGCGGCCACTCCCTGGTCGAACTGGTGCAGTCCCCGGCCCAGCGGGAGATCCTCGGCAGGCTCACCGCGGTGATGTCCCTCCTGGAGGGCCACGCCGACTTCGTCATGGACGGGGTGGGTCCCGACGTCGTGCCGACCGTGGCCGAGATCCGAGAGAAGTTCCAGCAGCGCCGCGCGAAGGGAGCCTCCCGCCTGGACATGGCCCTGCGCAAACTGCTCGGCCTGGACGCCAAGCTGCGCCAGTACCGCGACGGGGAGCGGTTCGTCCGCGCGGTCGTCGACCAGGTCGGCATGGACGGCTTCAACCGCGTGTGGACCTCGCCCAACACCCTGCCCACCAAGGCGGAGATCGCCAAACCGGCGGACTGGGTCGCACGGGTGCACCGCAAGGCCGATTCGTGAACGGCGTGACGACGTCGTGAACCGAATCCGGCCGACGGCAGGCGAACGCCCCTTCAATCACCCGTCCGAGGGACCGTGGGCAATGGGTAGGCGTGCAATGCTCGGGGAACGGCCCGTTTCTGTCACCATCGACACACTCTGAGTGACCGAACCTCGGGCTCACCCCCCGAACACTTCCGTGAAGGGAACCGGACATGGGTCCCCATCCTGCGGTCGCGGCGATACGCCTGGCGGTACGCCGCGTCCTCCACGACATCCTCGACGAGCACACCCGGCCGGCTGCCGTGCGCACGCCCCTGGGCGCCGCCGCCCGCGCGGGCGGCCCCGCACGCGCCGCCCAGCCCTCCCCGGCGCAGCGCATCACCCAGCTCCCGGGCCAGCCGCCGTACAGCCCCCAGCCGCCGTACAACCCCCAGCCGCCGAGCGGCACGTCGCCGCACCTTCCGCAGACGCCGCCCACGACGGGCCCCGCCGCGGCCGGCAGCCCCGCCGCCGGTGCCCCTGCCCCTGAGCCGGCCCCCCTGGACCGGGGTGCCCTCGGCCGGGACGCCCTCGACGCCCTGGAGGCCCTGGAGGCGCTCCGGGAGCCCACACGGGAGGCGCGGGGGCCGCAGGCGCGCCCCGCGGACCCGGAGGGCGCCACGGCCGCCGGCACCGACCCGCACGAGCGTCCGCCGACGCCGCTCGTGCTCGTGGCCTGCTCCGGCGGCGCCGACTCCATGGCGCTCGCCTCCGCGCTCGCCTTCGAGGCGCCCAAGCTGGGCATCCGCGCGGGCGCCGTCACCGTCGACCACGGCCTCCAGTCCGGCTCCGACCTGCGCGCCGACGAGGTCGCCCAGCGCCTGCGCGAACTGGGCCTCGACCCGGTCGAGGCCGTCGCCGTCACCGTGGGCCGCGACGGCGGTCCCGAAGCCGCCGCCCGCGACGCCCGCTACGCCGCCCTGGACGCCGCCGCCGAACGCCACGGCGCCGCCGCGATCCTCCTCGGCCACACCCGCGACGACCAGGCCGAGACCGTGCTGCTCGGCCTGGCCCGCGGCTCCGGCATCCGCTCCCTGTCGGGAATGGCCGCGGTCTCGGGGGCCGGCGGCCGCTACCGCCGCCCCTTCCTGCACCTCGACCGCCAGACCGCCCGCAAGGCCTGCATGGTCCAGTCCCTGCCGGTCTGGGACGACCCGCACAACGCCGACCCCGCCTACACCCGCTCCCGGCTGCGCCACGAGGGCCTGCCCGCCCTGGAGAAGGCCCTCGGCAAGGGCGTCGTGGAGGCCCTGGCCCGCACCGCCCAGCTCTCCCGTGACGACGCCGACGCGCTGGACGCCTGGGCCGGCCAGGCCGCCGCCTCCGTACGCGACGCCGCCGGAGGCCTGGAGTGCGCCAAGCTGAGCGGACTGCCGCCCGCCGTGCGCCGCCGCGTGCTGCGCCGCGCCGCCATCGACGCCGGCGCCCCGGCCGGCTCGCTCTTCGCCCGCCACATCGAGGAAGTGGACCGGCTGGTCACCGGCTGGCACGGCCAGGGAGCCATCAACCTCCCGGGCAGAGTCGTCGCACAGCGGCAGGGTGGCAGACTGGTGATTCGGCAAGGCTGAATCCGGACCCTCCCACCGGCCCGCTGGAGCGGGCCGCGGAGCGCGCCGGACCGGCCGGTGGGACGACCGAAAGTGATGCGGTGGACGCGAAAGACATGGGTGCCGACCTCAAGCAGGTGCTCATCACCAAGGAAGAGATCGACGCCAAGCTCGCGGAGCTGGCCGCGAAGATCGACGCGGAGTACGCGGGCAAGGACCTGCTCATCGTCGGCGTCCTCAAGGGCGCGGTGATGGTCATGGCCGACCTCGCCCGGGCGCTGTCCACCCCGCTGACCATGGACTGGATGGCCGTGTCCTCCTACGGCGCGGGCACCCAGTCCTCCGGCGTGGTGCGGATCCTCAAGGACCTCGACACCGACATCAAGGGCCGGCACGTCCTCATCGTCGAGGACATCATCGACTCCGGCCTGACCCTGTCCTGGCTGATCTCCAACCTCGGCTCCCGCGAGCCCGCCTCCCTGAAGGTGTGCACGCTGCTGCGCAAGCCGGAGGCCGCGAAGGTCGCCATCGACGTCGAGTGGGTCGGCTTCGACATCCCCAACGAGTTCGTCGTCGGCTACGGCCTTGACTACGCCGAGAAGTACCGCAACCTGCCGTTCGTCGGTACGCTCGCGCCCCACGTCTACGGCGGCTGAACCCCGCGGGGGCCCGGCCCGTACGTGATCGGGAACCCCCGGGGCCCCGGAGCCGTTGGAGCATGCAGACGGGGACGCCGGCTCTTCCGTGCGGCTTCGAGCCACAATGCTGGGGTACCGTCAGAAGAACTGTCTTATCAAACTCACTATGGCAGGAGGGACGGGGCGGCACCGCTCCGTATGGATGGACGTGAAGCGATACTTCCGTGGGCCGGTCATGTGGATCGTGCTGGCCGTCCTTGCCGTGGTCGTGTTGATGCAGGTCGTCGGCTCGTCCGGCGGCTACAAGACGGTGGACACAGGCCAGGTCGTCGCAGCGATCAATGACAACAGGGTCCAGTCGGCCAAGCTGACCACGGGCGACGAGCAGACCATCAAGGTCGAGCTCAAGGACGGCCAGAAGGTCGACGGCAGCTCCAAGATCCAGGCGAGCTACATCGGCGACCAGGGCGTGACCATCGCCGGCACGCTGCAGACCAAGTACCAGGACAAGCAGATCCCGGACGGCTACACGGTCTCGCCGTCCAAGCAGAACCCCTTCGTCGGCGTGCTGCTCTCCCTGCTCCCCTTCGTCCTCATCGTGGTCGTCTTCCTGTTCCTGATGAACCAGATGCAGGGCGGCGGCTCCCGGGTCATGAACTTCGGCAAGTCCAAGGCCAAGCTCATCACCAAGGACACCCCGAAGACGACCTTCTCCGACGTCGCCGGCGCCGACGAGGCCGTCGAGGAGCTCCAGGAGATCAAGGAGTTCCTCCAGGAGCCGGCCAAGTTCCAGGCCGTCGGCGCCAAGATCCCCAAGGGCGTGCTGCTCTACGGCCCGCCCGGCACCGGCAAGACCCTGCTCGCCCGCGCGGTGGCGGGCGAGGCCGGCGTGCCGTTCTACTCGATCTCCGGTTCCGACTTCGTCGAGATGTTCGTCGGCGTCGGCGCCTCCCGGGTCCGCGACCTGTTCGAGCAGGCCAAGGCGAACGCCCCGGCGATCGTCTTCGTCGACGAGATCGACGCGGTCGGCCGCCACCGCGGCGCCGGCCTCGGCGGCGGTCACGACGAGCGCGAGCAGACGCTGAACCAGCTGCTCGTCGAGATGGACGGCTTCGACGTCAAGGGCGGCGTGATCCTCATCGCCGCCACCAACCGGCCCGACATCCTCGACCCGGCCCTCCTGCGCCCGGGCCGCTTCGACCGCCAGATCGCGGTCGACCGCCCCGACATGCAGGGCCGTCTGGAGATCCTCAAGGTCCACCAGAAGGGCAAGCCGGTCGCGCCCGACGTCGACCTGTCCGCCGTCGCCCGCCGCACCCCCGGCTTCACCGGCGCCGATCTGTCCAACGTCCTGAACGAGGCCGCGCTGCTCACGGCCCGCAGCGACAAGAAGCTGATCGACAACAAGATGCTGGACGAGGCGATCGACCGCGTGGTCGCGGGCCCGCAGAAGCGGACCCGGATCATGTCGGACAAGGAGAAGAAGATCACCGCGTACCACGAGGGCGGCCACGCCCTGGTCGCGGCGGCCTCGCCGAACTCCGACCCGGTCCACAAGATCACGATCCTGTCCAGAGGCCGGGCCCTCGGCTACACCATGGTCCTGCCGGACGAGGACAAGTACTCCACCACGCGCAACGAGATGCTGGACCAGCTCGCTTACATGCTGGGCGGCCGCGCGGCCGAGGAGCTCGTCTTCCACGACCCGACCACGGGCGCGGCGAACGACATCGAGAAGGCCACCTCCACGGCCCGCGCGATGGTCACGCAGTACGGCATGACCGAGCGGCTCGGCGCCATCAAGTTCGGCGGCGACAACACCGAGCCGTTCCTCGGACGTGAGATGGCTCACCAGCGCGACTACTCCGAGGAGGTCGCCGCGCTGGTGGACGAGGAAGTCAAGAAGCTCATCGAGAACGCGCACAACGAGGCCTGGGAGATCCTGGTCGAGAACCGCGACGTGCTCGACAACCTCGTCCTCGCGCTGCTGGAGAAGGAGACCCTCGGCAAGGAGGAGATCGCCGAGATCTTCGCCCCGATCGTCAAGCGCCCGCCCCGGCCCGCCTGGACCGGCTCCTCCCGCCGCACCCCGTCCACCCGGCCGCCGGTGCTCTCCCCGAAGGAGCTGGCCCTGACCAACGGGGCCAACGGCGCCACGGCCGCGATCAGCACCGTCAAGTCCACGGCCACCGAGCCCGCCCCGGCGACGGAGCAGGCCCCGGAGGACCGCCCGGACAACTGACACCGGCCCCACCGGACCCCCGCGGGCCCCGGAATGGATGCCGCGCCCCCCTGGTTCTAGCCTGGGGTGCGCGGCATTTCGCATGTCCGCCGCTGATACACACAGGAACGAGGCTTCACATGACCGACCCCGTGACGCTGGACGGCGAGGGCACCATCGGTGAGTTCGACGAGAAGCGCGCCGAGAACGCCGTACGCGAACTGCTGATCGCGGTCGGCGAGGACCCGGACCGCGAGGGCCTGCGCGACACCCCGTCGCGGGTGGCGCGGGCGTACAAGGAGCTTCTGGCGGGGCTTCGGCAGGAGCCCGAGGACGTCCTGACCACGACGTTCGACCTGGGGCACGACGAGATGGTCCTGGTGAAGGACATCGAGATCGTTTCCCTCTGTGAGCATCACCTCCTGCCCTTCCACGGTGTGGCACATGTCGGGTACATCCCCGCCGAGACCGGAAAGATCACCGGCCTGTCCAAGCTGGCGCGCCTGGTGGAGGTCTTCGCCCGTCGTCCCCAGGTGCAGGAGCGGCTCACCACACAGATCGCGGACTCCCTCATGCGGATCCTCGAAGCCCGTGGCGCCATCGTCGTCGTCGAGGCCGAGCACATGTGCATGTCCGTGCGCGGTATCCGGAAGCCGGGGGCCAAGACCACGACCTCCGCGGTGCGGGGCCAGTTGCGGGACGCGACGACCCGTGCCGAGGCGATGAGCCTGATACTGGCACGTTGACCTGATGGCCGGTCGCGCCCGGTACGGTCTCCGATCCGCGGATACCGACAGTGACCGGAGAACTCCGCCCCGGGCCGGGGCCTAGGGCCTCTCTTCCGGATCTTGCCGCCGGTCGCGGGGTCTGACACGCACTCCCCCAAGCTCTTCGAGCAGGGGGGACCCCCAGCGGCGTTGTCGTCACTCGCCGACTCCCCCAAGCTCTTGACGAGCAAGGGGGGACCCCCATCGCGTCGACTCCCTCCTCCGCCTTGCAGCTGCACGCACCAGACCCCGCTCGAGTCGGCCAGGAGGTGAGGTGACTCGGGGCCGGCCTGATCCGGAAGAAAGACCCTAGGCGACCGGTTCTGCGCCGGGGTGGTTCTGGTCCTCGTCGTCGGGGAGTTTGCAGACTCGTTCGAGGAAGACGGCGGCCGCTATGACGGCGATGCCCGCGAGGACGGAGAGGCCGGCGTAGATGGCCTGGTCGCGGCGTGCGGGGATGTCGAGGAGTTCCAGCAGGAACACGCCCGTGCCGCCGTACATCCCGGCGACGAGCGCGGCCACCAGGGCGCTGGCCTGGCCGAAGACGACCGCTCGGGCGGCCATCAGGGGGTCGACGCCCTTGGCGCCGGGACGGCGCTCGCGCTGGGCCCGCAGCCGCGCGCGCAGCGAAAGGGCCGTGGCCGCGAGGACCGCGGCGATCAGGGCCAGGACGATGGGGGCGGCCAGGGGGACGCTGGGGAGTGTCCCCACCGAGTTCCACAGGCGGGCGCCCGCCCAGGACAGCACTCCGGCGACGACGAACACGCCGGCCAGCACCCTGATGCGCAGCTCTTTCACGGTGTCCCTTCAGCTCCCCCGGACCGGGCCGACTCTCGTCTAGACCTTAACGACTACTCGGGCAGCCGGAGTTCCAGATCCCCGCGCGGGGCGACACCTTCGCGGGTGACGGCGGTCAGAAGGTCGGCCACGGGGCCGCGGCCGGGCAACTGGGCACCCGGGTCCACGTCGTGCCACGGCGCGAGGACGAAGGCGCGTTCGTGGGCGCGGGGATGAGGGAGCGTCAGGCGCGGGTCGTCGGACACCACCTCGGCGTACGCGACGATGTCGACGTCGAGGGTGCGCGGCCCCCAGCGCTCGTCGCGGACCCGCTGGTAGGCCTCCTCGATGGCGTGCGCCCGCTCCAGGAGCGAGGACGGCGGCAGGGTCGTCTTCAGGACCACCACCGCGTTGAAGTACGACGGCTGGGAGCCGGGCTCGACGCCCCAGGGCTCCGTCTCGTAGACAGGGGAGACCGCTTTGACGCGGACGCCGGGGGTGTCCTCCAGCGCGTCGACGGCGCCCTGGAGGGTCTCCAGGCGGTTGCCCAGGTTGGAGCCGATCGAGACGACGGCCCGCTTGGGGTTCTGCAGGGTGGTGTCGGCGGCGTCGACCTGCTCGACGACGGACGCGGGCACCGGCTGGACGGTCGGGTCGCTGTGACCCACGGTGGTCGGTCGGGTCATACTCGGCTCCGGGTGATGGTGACGGTCACGTCGTCGAAGGGGACGGTGATGGGCGCGTCGGGCTTGTGCACGCAGACCTCGACCTCCCGCACCCCCTCGTGCTTCAGACAGGTCTGGGCGATGCGCTCGGCGAGCGTCTCGATGAGGTTCACCGGCTCCCCCTCCACCACGGCAACGACCTCCTCGGCCACGATGCCGTAGTGCACGGTCTTCGTGAGGTCGTCGTCGGCGGCGGCCGGCCGGGTGTCCAGGCCCAGGACGAGGTCCACGAGGAAGGTCTGACCCTCCTCGCGCTCCTTGGGGAACACACCGTGGTGCCCACGGGCCCTCAGGCCGCGCAGCGCGACACGATCCACGCGAATCACTCCTGCAATCGTCGGCGGCGGCCGGTTCCCACCGCGTGCGGGCGGTGCACCGGCCTTTGACGAATCTACCTGCGGGCACTGACAGGGCCGGGCCCCGGCGGCGGCTCCGCGCGGCGGGGCGGGAGGTTTCATTCCGCGTTTCCCCTGGAGAACCCGGCTGCTCACGGCCCGGTGGCCGCGGCCGCGCGGGTCTTCGTGATTCCGGCCACGTCCGGCGCCGGCGCCCGCCCGTGCACCGGCGTTCACCTTGCGACTACCCGCTTACCCGGGTGTGTCCTCGTCCTCGTCACCGTCGTTCTCGGCCAGGACGGGGGAGGCGTGGTGCGACCAGAGCTTCCAGCCGAGGGGTGTGCGCCGGAACACGTTGGTGGCGACCACGAGCTGTCCCACGAGCGGGCCGAGTTCGCCGCCGCCGTCGGGGGCGGGGCCGCCGCTGAGGATGTTCTCGGTGCAGGTCACCAGGGCGGTGTCGCCGGTGACGGAGACGTGCACGTCGGTGAGGAAGAACTGGATGTAGTCGGTGTTGGCCATGATCAGCGCGTAGGAGCGGAGCACCTCGCCGCGGCCGGTGAGGACGGGCCAGCCCGGGTGCACGCAGGAGATGACCCCGGTGTCGGCCGGGTCGTGGTACTCCTCGTCGACGCCCAGGTCGGACGGGGTGAGCCAGAGCGAGGTCAGCTCCTCGAAGTCGCCCCGCTCCATCGCCTCGTAGAAGGCGGTGTTGGCCGCCTCGACCTGCTCGACGTCGGTGTGCGGGGCGCTCACCGGGCTCCCTCGGCGCGCGTGCCGCCCTGCGCGGCACCGGCTCCGGGGACACCGGCCTCCGGTGCACCGACTCCGGGAGTGCGGGCCTCGGCGGCGCGCGCTCCGGGCGTACCGGTCTCGGGCGTGCCGGTCTCGGGCGTACGAGATCCGGGCGTGCGGGCCGCCTCCACGGCGCGTGCGACGCGTACCGCGTCCGCCGTCGCGCGGACCTCGTGCACGCGTACCGCCCACGCGCCGGCGTACGCCGCGAGCGCGGAGACCGCGGCCGTGGCGGCGTCGCGCTCCCGCGCGGGCGGCGGGGCTCCCTCGGGGCCGGCCAGGATCCGGCCGAGGAACCGCTTGCGGGAGGCGGCGACGAGGACGGGGTGGCCGAGACCCAGCAGGCGGTCGAGACGGGCCAGGAGCGCCAGGTCGTGTCCGGCCTCCTTGGAGAAGCCCAGGCCGGGGTCGACCACGATGCGGTCGGCGGCGACGCCGCCCTCCAGGACGGCCTCCACGCGCGCGTGCAGCTCGTCGACGACCTCGGTGACCACGTCGTCGTAGTGCCCCTGGACGTTGCCGCCCTCCAGGAAGCCGCGCCAGTGCATGACGACGAAGGGGGCGCCGGTCCGCGCCACCATGGGGATCATGTGAGGGTCGGCGAGGCCGCCGCTGACGTCGTTGACGAGGGCGGCACCGGCCGCGAGGGCCTGTTCGGCGACGCGGGCGCGCATGGTGTCCACGGAGATCGTGACGCCCTCGGAGGCCAGGCCGCGCACCACCGGCACGACGCGCCGCAGTTCCTCGGCCTCGTCGACGCGGGTCGCGCCGGGGCGGGTGGACTCGCCGCCCACGTCGACCAGGTCGGCGCCCTCGGCCACCAGGTCGAGGCCGTGCTTGACGGCCGCTGTGGTGTCGAACCAGCGGCCGCCGTCGGAGAAGGAGTCGGGCGTCACGTTGACGACCCCCATGACCGCGCAGCGGTCCCACACCGGAAGCCCCGCCACACGCCCACGCCCGCTGTCATCACTCATACATTCAGCGTAGGCCCCACCCGTGACCCCGCCGCCCCACAGCCCTGCCCCCGCCTCGGGGCGGCCGCAGGGCCGGGACCAGCCCCCCGCCCCGGGGTGGCCGTAGGGTCGAGGAGGAAGTGACACGCCATGGAGGGGCCCGGGCGGGGACCCTGGGGTGGAGGGGGAGGGCCCGCCCGGGCTGTTCGCGGGGTCAGGCCGCGCGGACGTCGCGCTCCGCGACCGTGTGGGCGCACGGGCGCTGGGCGGCCGCGCGGCGGCGGCGCAGGAAGCGGGGCAGCGGCAGCGCCAGGTTGACGAAGCCCTCGGCCTGCATCGCGGCGAAGCCGATGCGGGGCAGGTCGGAGGAGGCGCGGTAGACGACGAACCGCGGCTCCCAGCGCGGCTGGAACTTGGCGTTGAACTTGTACAGCGACTCGATCTGGAACCAGCGGGAGAGGAACACCAGCAGCCCGCGCCAGGCCCGCAGCACCGGCCCGGCGCCGATCTTCTCGCCGCGGGCGAGGGCCGAGCGGAACATCGCGAAGTTCAGCGAGATCCGCTTGATGCCGAGCTTCTGGGCCGCCTGGAGCGTGGCGACGATCAGCAGTTCGTTCATGCCGGGGTCGGCCGAGCGGTCGCGCCGCATCAGTTCCAGGGAGGCGCCGTCCGTGCCCCACGGCACGAAGTGGATGATCGCCTTGAGGTCGCCGTAGGGACCCGGCTCCTCGTCCTGCTTGTGCGCGGTGGCGATCAGGCAGTCCCCGTCGGAGGGGTCGCCGATGCGGCCGAGCGCCATGGAGAACCCGCGCTCGGTGTCGGTGCCGCGCCAGTCCTCGGCGGCCAGCCGGATGCGCTCCAGCTCGGCCTCCCCGAGGTCACGGATGCGCCGCACCCGGGTTTCGTAGCCGGCCCGCTCGATGCGCTTGACCATCTGACGGACGTTGCGCATCGCGCGTCCGGCCAACGAGAAATCCGCGACGTCGACCACCGCCTCGTCGCCCAGTTCCAGGGCGTCCAGGCCGGTCTCCCGGGTCCACACCTCGCCGCCCGTCTCCGAGCAGCCCATGACGGCGGGCGTCCAGGAGTGGGCCCTGGCCTCGTCCATGAACCGCTCGATGGCGCCCGGCCACGCCTCGACGTCGCCGATCGGGTCGCCGCTGGCGAGCATCACACCGGAGACGACGCGGTACGTCACCGCCGCCTTGCCGCTGGGGGAGAAGACGACCGCCTTGTCGCGGCGCAGCGCGAAGTGGCCGAGGGAGTCACGGGCGCCGTGCTTGGCCAGCAGGGCGCGCAGCTTGTCCTCGTCCTCCTCGGTGAGCCGGGCGGCCGGGTGCTCGGGGCGGAACGCGAGGTAGACCGTGGTGACCGCGGTGAGCCAGCCGAGCGCGCCGAGGGAGAACGCCACCGTCCAGGAGGTGTTGCCCTGGTAGGCGAGCGGCCCTTCGAAGCCGAACAGGCCGTAGACGACGTGGGTCAGCCGGTCCGCGAGGCTCGGGTTGCCCACCATGCGGTGCCCGTGGACGCTGACGATGACCAGGCCGAGCGCGAGCGAACCGGCACTCATCAGCACGAAGTTGGCCAGCGCCCGCCACCGGCTGCGCGGGTCGGGCAGCGCCATGAACTGGTCGCGGTGGATCAGCAGCGGCGCGAGCAGCGCGAGCGAGATGAGCACGCCGATGACCGAGTGCCGGTAGACGAACTCCGCCGCCGCGCCGGCCGGCAGCAGTGCCACGGCCGCGCGCCAGGCCCGGCGCTTGCGCCGCTTCAGGCCGTGCGCCAGCAGCAGCAACAGCACGCCGGCGCTGAGCGAGAGCGCCGCGGCGAACGGGCCGAACGAGCCCGGCAGCACTTCCGCGATGGCGTGCATACGGCTGTGCCGGAAGCGTGGGAAGACGCCCGCGGCGATGTCCAGGAGGCCCACGAGGGTGCAGGCCCAGCCGACCAGTACGGGGACGGCCTCGGGGCGCGGGCCGCGGAGTATCCGCCGCACCCGGCTTGATCGGCCCGGAACCCCGCCCGACATTTCCCCATCTATCCTGACAGACATCGCATCCCGTAGTTCTGCGAGAGACCTTGAATCCGGTGCCGACCCGGGCATCCGGCGACATTGCGCCCTCTAGGACGGTGTCTCGGGGAGAGAGGTTCACTCTCCACCGAAAAGTCGGGTCAAAGGCCAGTCAAAGGCCGGGGCAAGTCCTCGCAATGATGCGGTGGACGGCCCGGCAGGGAAGGTCAGGCAGGAAAGAGCCCATGGGTCTCACGAGTAAAAAAGTGCTCGCGCTGGCGGTGCTGTTCGCCGTGCTGCTGTTCGTCGCCACGGTGTGGTTCTGGCCGCGCCTGGCGCGCCGCAACTGGCGGGCCGTCAGCGGCCGTGTCGCCATCCTGCTGGCCACCCAGGCAGCGATCTTCGCCTGCGTGGGCCTCGCCGCCAACCAGGCCTTCGGCTTCTACGCCAGCTGGGCCGACCTCTTCGGCCAGGAGACCGACCAGGGGGTCGTCATCGACAACTCCGCCCACGGCGGTGCCAGCGGCCCGCTCCAAGTGGTCGGCACCGAGCGGATACAGATGTCCAACGGCTCGCGGCCGCAGATCGCCGGCCAGGTGCAGAAGGTGGACATCCTGGGCCGTACGACCCACATCGCCACCCCGGCGTACGTCTATCTGCCGCCGGAGTACTTCCAGCCGCAGTACCGCACGCGCACCTTCCCGGCCGCCGTCGTCCTCACCGGCTACCCGGGCACCGCGCACGCGCTGGTCAGCAAGCTGCAGTACCCGAAGACCGCGATGGACCTCGCCAGGCAGGGGCGGATGCAGCCGATGATCCTGGTCATGCTGCGTCCGACGCTGGCGCCGCCGCGCGACACCGAGTGCGTGGACATCCCCGGCGGCCCGCAGACGGAGACCTTCCTCGCCAAGGACCTGACGCAGGCCGTGCAGGCGCACTACCGGGTGGGCAGAGGCCCCGGCCACTGGGGCATCGTCGGTGACTCCACGGGCGGTTACTGCGCGCTGAAGCTCGCCATCCACCACCCCGAGACGTACGCCGCCGGCGCGGGCCTGTCCGCCTACTACAAGGCGCCCATCGACGCGACCACGGGCGACTTGTTCCACGGGAACAAGAATCTGCAGAACCGTGCCGACCTGCTGTGGAGCATCAAGCACCTGCCCGCGCCCGACACTTCGCTGCTCCTCACCAGCAGCAAGGTCGGCGAGGGCAACTACAAGGCCACGCTCAAGCTGATCGACGCGGTGAAGGCGACGAACAAGACCCGGGTCTCCTCGATCATCCTCGCCAGCGGCGGCCACAACTTCAACACCTGGCGGCGGGAGATCCCCCCGACGCTCCAGTGGATCAGCGGGCGCCTCACGGACCGCTGAAACGCCGCCCGAAAAAGAGTCCCGACCGTGGCCGTCTTTTTGCGGGGCGGCCCTCCACGATTCCCCTACTCGCGGTAAGTTTCTGGCCATGCCACGTGGACGTCATCGCCATTCACCTCCCTTGCACAGGCTGTTGCCTCCCTCGGCGATCGCCGGCGTCTCCGTCGTGTGCGCCCTCGGCCCGTGGGTGTTCTCGGCGCCGGTGGTGCTGCGCTCCCTCGCGGCGGCCGCCGCGGCCACGGCCGTCGCCGGCGCGGTCGTCATGCGCCGCTGGGACGCACAGGCGGGCAGGCAGGTCGCCGACCTCACGCGCGCGCGTGCGAGCGACGAGTGGCGCTTCGAGGAACGGGTCGCCGAGCTGGAGACCGACCTCGAGGAGTCGCGCGAGCTGCGCGGCCGCCTGGAGCAGAAGCTGCGCGCCAAGCGGGCCGAGCTCGCCGGCCTGCGCAACGAACACGCGGCGCTGCTGCGGCGGTACGCCACCGCCGAGACCGAGCGGGCGAGCGCCCTCGAGGGCCGCCGCCTGCTGGAGATAGAGGCCGGCTCCGACGACGTACGGGCCCTGCCCGCCGCGCCGGAGGACCGGGCCGACCGGACCCCGGCCGACGCCACCGCCGACACCGGCGCCAGCTCCGGCGTGGGCCCCGGTTCCGGCGCCGACGCCGGTGAGGGCGTACCGGAGGAGAGGGCGGATGTGACTCCCTCCGTGTTCTCCCCGGAGGGCTCCCGGCTGTTCCTGCGTGCCGACGCCGCGCTGCTGCGGCTCGCGGCGGGCACGGGGGACGGCGAGGCGACGCGGGGGGACGGGGCGCGGACGGCCCGGCCGGAGACCGCCGCGAAGGCGGAGACCTCCGGGAAGGCCGAGGCCGAGGCAGAGGCGGGGGCCGCCGGGAACACCGGGGACACCGGCGGGGCGGATACGGCCGCGGAGGCCGACGGGTCCGGGAACGACGAGGCCGCCGGCGATGCCGGGGTGACCGGGAAGGCTGGTGCCGCCGGGAAGACGGAGGCCGCCGGGAAGACGGAGGCTGCCGCCGAGACGGGCGGGGCTGCCGAGGCGGAGGGCGCCGCAAGGACGGTCTCCGTGCCGAAGCAGGGCCGCGAGCCCGGCCGCGAGCCCGGTCGTGAGGCCGAACCCACTGCCCAGCAGGTCGGCGAATCCGCCGCCGGGACGGACAGCGGCCCCGCCGCCGCGTCTCCCACGCGGGAGGACGAACCGCAGGGGCAGCCCGAGGCGGCCGACGCGCACGAGCCCGCGGCCGCCGCCTCCACGACCGAGCCGGCCGCACGCGCCGCGCAACCGGGAGCCCAGGCCGAGCCCGCCGCCGTCACCACGGGCAAGCCCGTGCGGCAGCCCTCCGGGCACTTCACCGTTCCGACCGCCGTCGCCGTCGTGCCGGCCGCACCCGCGCGGCGCCCGGTCGTCGAGGGTGGTTTCGACTTCTTCGGCACGCAGAAGGGGGCGCCGTCCACGGCCCTGGACGCGGTCCAGAACGAGGACCTCGCCGACGTGGTCGGCCAGGAGGCGCTCGCCCTGCACAAGGCCGAGTCGGAGTCGCAGTACAAGCCGGCCGACGCCGGCGCGTCGGTCGTGGGCCAGGTCATCGACCTCACCGCTCACGACGAGACGGAGCAGATCGACCTCCAGGGCCTGCGGACCGCGGCCTCCTAGCCGTCCTGGTCCGGACCGGCCGCGGACGGGCCACGGGCCATCCACCGGTCCGGGCGGGCGGCCCCGCGGCCCGTCCGCGACCGGTCGGCCTGCGCGGCGAGCAGCCACGCCGCCTCCCCGGCGTCCCGCAGCCGCGCCGTGACCGTCCTGTTGGCGCCCGTGTCCACATGGACGTCGGCGACGCCCCACAGGCGTCGCCACGGCCCCTGAGTGAGGCGCACGCTCTGCACCTTGGCGTGCGGCGCCAGCGCGAGCCGACGCCGCAGCAGCCCGTGCCGGGCGGCGAACACGGTCTCGGTCACGGTGAATCCGTACGCCCGCCAGCGCACCGGCGCGCACCACCCCGCGCGGCGCGGCGGCCGGAGCAGGGCGGCCGCGTCCGGCACCGCCGCCTCCGGCAGCACCCGGGCGATGACCGACTCGGCGACCTCGCGCGGGGCGACCGGCAGCAGCAGGGAGTTCGACGAGCCGGCCACGTCCAGCCCGACCCGCACCCAGCCGCGCCGCCGCCACAGCAGCGGCTCGGTGATCCGTACGGTCTGCACCCGGCCCGGCGGCACCGTCTCGTGCGTGCGGTCCAGCAGGCCCCGGTCGATGCGCAGCCCGTCCGGCGACTCGCTCAGCGTCCAGTCGTACGCCCCCGCGAAGCGGCCCGCGCTGCCGGTGACGGCGCCGCCGACCAGCGGTACGGCCACCGCGAGCGTCGTCCACAGGCTGTGGGTGGCCAGCCACACCAGCGGCGGCACCACGAGGGCGGAGGCGAGCGAGCCCCAGGTCGCGCCGACCAGCAGCAGCGAGACGGCGATGTCCCGCGCGGGTACCCGCACGAGCACCCGCGCGGGTGCCTCACCGACCTCGTGCGCGGTCCGCGGGGCGAACCCGGCGGCGCGGGCGAGCAGTTCGGCGCGCAGCGCCCTGGCGTGGTCCTCGCCGAGGAAGGCCAGCTCGTCCTTCTTCGCCGTCCCTATGACGTCCAGCTTGAGTTTCGCCACGCCCGCGATCCGGGCGAGCAGCGGCCGGGTCACGTCGACGGCCTGGATGCGCTCCAGCCGGATGTGCGCGGTGCGGCGGAACAACAGGCCGGTGCGGATGCGCAGTTCGGTGTCGGTCACGGCGTAGTGCGTGAACCACCAGGACAGGAAGCCGTAGAGGGCGGCGGCCGGGACGACGATCGCGAGGGCGAGCAGCAGGGCGGTCGTGGTCAGGCGCGACAGCTGCCGCTGCGCCTGGTCCGGGTCGTGCGCGGCCCATCCCGCCAGCAGGGCGACCGGCGCCCAGGCCCGCCGCAGGGGCGTCACGGGGTGCAGCCGCCGCTCGGTCACCGACGGCCGCCGCTCGGTCACCGGCGGCCCGCCCGGTATCGCCCGCTCGCCGTCCGGGACTCTTTCGTCCTGTGTGGGCCGTCCGTCCGCCGCCGTCACAGTCCCGCCGATCGGGCCTCGCCGAGCTCGGTGAGCCGGTCGCGCAGGCGTTCCGCCTCGGCCGGGTCGAGGCCGGGGATGGTCGCGTCGGTGGTGGCGGCGGCCGTGTGCAGCTGCACGGTGGCCAGCCCGAAGTGCCGTTCGACGGGCCCGGAGGTGACCTCGACCAGCTGCATCCGCCCGTACGGCACGACGGTCTCCTCACGCCAGAGCACACCCCGGCTGATCAGCAGGTCGTCGGCGCGCTCGGCGTACCGCCAGGAGCGCCAGTTGCGGCCCAGCAGCACCCAGCCCCACGCCATCAGCGCCAGCGCCAGGGCCGACCAGGCCGCGCCTGCCACCAGCCCGGGCACGAGCCCGGCGACCAGTGCGAGCAGGCCCAGCCACACCACCAGCAGCAGCCGTCGCATGCGCAGCAGGCCGGGCGGCAGCGCGTTCCACACGGGCTCGACCCCCGCCTCGCCCCCCGCCGCCCTTCCGTCTTCAGGGCTCCCCGTCTCCATGGGGCAAGCGTACGTAGGCGAGACTGTGTCCATGACTCCTACGACGGAGACCATGGTCGGGATCGGCGGCGCCGCGGACAGCACCGACATGGTGCTCAACATCGGGCCGCAGCACCCGTCCACGCACGGCGTGCTGCGGCTGAAGCTGGTGCTGGACGGCGAGCGCATCACGCGCGCGGAGCCGGTGATCGGCTATATGCACCGCGGCGCGGAGAAGCTGTTCGAGGCGCGTGACTACCGGCAGATCATCATGCTGGCCAACCGCCACGACTGGCTGTCGGCCTTCTCCAACGAACTGGGCGTGGTCCTCGCGGTGGAGCGGATGCTCGGCATGGAGGTGCCCGAGCGCGCGGTGTGGACGCGCACGCTGCTCGCCGAGCTGAACCGGGTGCTCAATCACCTGATGTTCCTCGGCTCGTATCCGCTGGAGCTGGGCGGCATCACGCCGGTCTTCTACGCGTTCCGGGAGCGGGAGGTGCTCCAGAACGTGATGGAGGAGGTCTCCGGCGGCCGGATGCACTACATGTTCAACCGGGTCGGCGGCCTCAAGGAGGACCTGCCGGCCGGGTGGGCCACGCGCGCGCGTGCCGCCGTGGCCGCCGTGCGCTCGCGGATGGACGTCTTCGACGACCTGGTGCTCGGCAACGAGATCTTCCGGGGGCGCACGCGGGGCGTGGGCGCCCTGAGCGCGCGGGACGTGCACTCCTACGGCGTGAGCGGGCCGATCGCGCGCGCCTCGGGCGTCGACTTCGACCTGCGCCGGGACGAGCCGTACCTCGCGTACGGGGAACTGGCGGACGTGCTGGAGGTGGTCACCCGGCAGGAGGGGGACTGCCTCGCCCGTTTCGAGTGCCTGCTGGCGCAGACCCACAACGCCCTGGAGCTGGCCGACGCGTGCCTGGACCGGCTGGCCGAGCTGCCGCCGGGGCCGATCAACCAGCGGCTGCCCAAGGTGCTCAAGGCGCCCGAGGGGCACACCTACGCGTGGACCGAGAACCCCCTCGGCATCAACGGCTACTACCTGGTCAGCAAGGGCGAGAAGACGCCGTACCGGCTGAAGCTGCGCTCGGCCTCGTACAACAACATCCAGGCGCTGACCGAGCTGCTGCCGGGGACGCTGGTGGCGGACATGGTGGCCATCCTGGGGTCAATGTTCTTCGTGGTCGGGGACATCGACAAATAGCGCCGCGAACAGGGCCTCCGCGTCCGTCTCCGGGAGCCCGGCGGCCTGCAGCAGCCAGCCGAACCCACCGAGCCCCTCGGGCGCGGTGAGCTCACCCGCCTCCCCGGCGAGCGCGAGGGCCCGCACGTATTCCGCGGGGCGAGTGGAAGCGAGCGCGAGCGACGGCCTTGCGCCGCTGACCCCGAGCCCGCGCAGAGCCTCGCGCTGAGTAACCAGCCGAGCCCCGGGCACCGAGTACACGGCGCCCGCACCCGCCGCACCTGCGCCCGCGCCCACCGGCCCCACGTCCGCGCCCGCTGAGCCTGCGCCCGCGGCGGCTACGCCCGCCGGGCCCTTGCCCGCCCCTGCCGAGCCGGCGCTTGCCGCGCCTGCGCCTGCCGGGCCCGTGGCGGCTGTGCCTGCCGGGCCTGTGGCCGCGCTCGCTGGGGCTGTGCCCGTCAGGTCCGTGGCCGCCGAGCCCGCGCTCGCCTTGCCTGGAACCGCTGAGTCCGTGCCTATGGCTGCGGTGCCCCCGGCTGCTGAGCCCGCGCCCGCGGGGGCTACGCCCGCCGGGCCCTTGCCCGCCCCTGCCGAGCCGGCGCTTGCCGCGCCTGCGCCAGCCGTGCCCGTGGCCGTGGCTCCCGGGCCTGTGGCCGCGCTCGCTGGGCCTGTGCCCACCGAGGCCGGGTCCGGGCCCGTGCCTGCGCCTGCCGGGCCCGTGACCGCGCCTGCCGGGCCTGTGGCCGCGCTCGCTGGGCCTGTGCCCACCGAGGCCGAGTCCGTGGCCGTGGCTCCCGGCCCTGCCCCCGCCGTGCCCGAGCCCGAGTCCGTGCCCGCCGGCCCCGTGCTCCCCGCAGCCGTCGCGCACGCGTCCAGTGCGACGTGGGCCGTGATGTCGCAGGTGCCGTCCGGGACGGGGGCTGTTTCGCGGCCGTTCCGGAAGCCGGTCAGGGTGCCGAAGGGCGGGCGGGTCGGCGTGGTGTGGGCGTAGTCGACGGCGACCGCAAGGCCGCGCTCGACGTGGGACACGGCGTCCGCCCAGGCGGTGTCCCTGGTGAGGCCGATCTCGGCGCGCAGGCCGGGCTCGGCCGCGAGTGGCCACCAGCGGGCCAGCCAGCGCTCCTCGGCGCCGGTCAGCGGCTCCCCGAGCCGTTCGGCGCCGTCCCGCCGTACCAGGACCCGGCGCGCGACCCCTTCGGAGTCGACCTCGGCGACCTCCAGCGGCACGTTGTCCAGCCACTCGTTGGCGAACAGCAGCCCCGTGATCCCGCGCGGGGGCACGGCCCGCCACTCGATGCGCCGGTCGAGCCCCTCGGGCCGCGCGGCGATCTCGACGGCGTGCACGCGCGCGCGTGCCGCCACACCGGCCGGCAGCGCGGCGAGGACTCCGGCAGCCAGCTCACCCCTGCCCGCCGCCATGTCGACGAAGTCGAGCACCGCCGGGCGCCCCAGCGCCTCGTCGACCCGGCACAGCAGCCGCGCCACGGCCCGCGCGAACAGCGGCGAGGCGTGCACGGACGTACGGAAGTGCCCGGCCGGTCCCTCGGGCCGGCGGTAGAAGCCGTCCGGCCCGTACAGCGCCTCCTCGGCCGCCGCCCGCCAGCCGCGCCAGTCCTCCGCCCGCGGGGGGCCCACTGTGTCGTCCGCCACCCCGCCAGCCTAGGCGCACAGGTGATCACGGCATCCACCTTGGGGAGTAGGAGCACGGAGCGCGGATCGATCCTCCGGTTGACCCCTGCACCTATCACGCATACCTACTCTGGGTTACGTGCAGCGCCTCTATGACTTCCTCCGCAGGCACCCGATGTGGGTCGACGGCTCCTGGGCCCTCGTCCTGCTCGGGCTCTCCAGCGTGAGCGCGACAAGCGTCAACGGGGCGCCCGGCCACCACGGATCCCTGGGCGCGGCCCTGGCCGTGTCCGTCGTCCTGTGCGTCGTGGTCACACTGCGCCGCCGTATGCCCGAGAAGATGCTGCTGCTCACGGCGGCGACCGGCGTGGCGCAGCTGGTGCTGGACGTCGAGACCATGGTCGCCGACTTCGCCATGCTGGTGATCATCTACACCGTCGCCGCGGTCGGCGCCCGCTGGGCCTCACGGTTCGCGCTGATGGGTGGCCTGTGCGCGGCGGCCCTCGCGCAGATCCGCTGGCCCCAGCAGCACACGAACGTCCTCGGCCAGGTCGCGCTAGCCGTCTTCCAGACCGTGCCGTTCGCGCTGGCCTGGGTCCTCGGCGACTCCATGCGCACCCGCCGCGCCTACTTCGCGCAGCTGGAGGAGCGGGCCGCACGGCTGGAGAAGGAGCGCGAGGCGCAGGCCAAGGTGGCCGTCGCCGCCGAACGGGCCCGCATCGCGCGCGAGCTGCACGACGTGGTCGCGCACAACGTGTCGGTGATGGTCGTGCAGGCCGACGGCGCCGCCTACGTCCTCGACGCCGCCCCCGACCAGGCCAAGAAGGCCCTGGAGACCATCTCCTCCACCGGCCGCCAGGCCCTGGCCGAGATGCGCCGGCTGCTCGGCGTGCTGCGCACCGGCGAGCACCAGGAGAGCGGCGAGTACGTGCCGCAGCCCGACGTGGAGCAGATCGAGGACCTGGTCGAGCAGTGCCGTGGCTCCGGGCTGCCCGTCGACTTCCGCGTCGAGGGCACCCCGCGCCCGCTGCCCAGCGGCGTCGAGCTCACCGCGTACCGCATCGTGCAGGAGGCGCTCACCAACACCCGCAAGCACGGCGGTCCGAACGCGGGCGCGAGCGTGCGCCTGGTCTACTTCGACGACGGCCTCGGGCTGCTCGTCGAGGACGACGGCAAGGGCGCCCCGCACGAGCTGTACGAGGAGGGCGGCGCCGACGGCCGGGGCCACGGCCTGATCGGCATGCGGGAGCGCGTCGGCATGGTCGGCGGCACCCTGGACGCGGGCCCGCGCCCCGGAGGAGGCTTCCGCATCAGCGCCCTGCTGCCGCTCAAACCGGCGCACTGACGCCCCCGCCGCCCCGCGCGCACCTGTTCAACCGTCCGCCTGCCCCCCGAGACCCCCCGGCGCCCCCGCGCCCACCCGCGACCCCCGCCCCGCCCCGACGAACGGAAGAGAAGCCCGATGACGATCCGCGTGATGCTCGTCGACGACCAGGTGCTGCTGCGCACCGGATTCCGGATGGTGCTCGCCGCCCAGCCGGACATGGAGGTCGTCGCCGAGGCGGGCGACGGCGTCGAGGCCCTCCAGGTGCTGCGCGCGACGGCGGTCGACGTGGTGCTGATGGATGTGCGCATGCCGAAGCTGGACGGCGTCGAGGCCACCCGCCGCATCTGCGCGCAGCCCGACCCGCCGAAGGTGCTGATCCTGACCACCTTCGACCTCGACGAGTACGCCTTCTCGGGGCTGAAGGCGGGCGCGTCCGGGTTCATGCTCAAGGACGTGCCACCCGGCGACCTGCTGGCCGCGATCCGCGCCGTCCACAGCGGTGACGCGGTCGTCGCGCCGTCCACCACGCGCCGGCTGCTGGACCGGTTCGCGCCCATGCTGCCCACCGGCGGGGGCGAGCCCCGGCACAAGGAGCTGCAGCGGCTCACCGAGCGCGAGCGTGAGGTGATGGTGCTCGTCGCGCAGGGCCTGTCGAACGGCGAGATCGCCGCCCGGCTGGTGCTGTCCGAGGCGACCGTGAAGACGCACGTGGGCCGCATCCTGACCAAGCTGGGGCTCAGGGACCGGGTGCAGGTCGTCGTGCTCGCCTACGAGACGGGACTCGTCCGCGCCGGCGGTCACGGCTGACCGGGTCCGCCGTCCACCCGGCTGACCGCGGGCCGCGGCCCTCGGTAGGGTCTCCCGCATGCTCCTGTGGATCAACGGCCCCTTCGGGGGCGGCAAGACACAGACCGCACACGAGATCCAGCGCCGCCTGCCGGGCAGCGTCATCTGCGATCCCGAGCACGCCGGCTTCGGCCTGCGTCGCATGCTGCCGCCCGAACTGCGCGGAGACTTCCAGGATTTGGCGTCCTGGCGGCAGGGCGTGGTCGAGGTCCTCGGCCTGGCCCTCGCCAAGCACGAGGGCGTGGTGATCGCCCCGATGACGGTCACCGAACCGGACGCCTTCGCCGAGACCGTCGGCAGGCTGCGCGAACTGGGCCACGACGTACGGCACTTCACGCTCCTCGCTGAGCGCGAGACCGTGCTGAGGCGGCTGCGGGAGCGTGGCTTCGGTCACCTCCTTCAGTACGTCACCGGGAAGACGGGCGAGAACGCCGGCCTCCGCCGGGAGAGCTGGGCCGTACGGCAGCTCGACCACTGCCTGGAGCGGCTGCGCGAGCCCGAGTTCGCCGAACACCTGTGGACGGACCACACGACCGTGCCGAAGACCGCTGACCGGATCGCCGTACTGGCCGGTCTGACGCTCAGGCCCAACACCGAGGGCCCGCTGCGGACCCGGCTCAGGCAGGCGGGGGTCGGCGTCCGGCACATCCGCTTCGACTGACCGTCGCCCCCGTCGCCCCGCTGCCCCGCCGCCCGCGCGGGGCCCTAGCGCAGGATGCCCTCCAGGAAGTCGCTGCCCAGCCGGGCCACCACCGCCACGTCCAGCTGGTGGTACACGTACCGCCCCCGGCGCCGGGTGATGATCAGGCCCGCCTTCTTGAGCACCCCCAGGTGCCGGGATATCTCGGGCGCGGTCATGCCGTGCGCCTGGGTCAGCTCGCCTGTGGTGAACGCGGTGCGGGCCAGGCTGCGGCACAGGCGCATCCTGACCGGGTGGGACAGGGCGGCCATCCGCAGGGTCAGCTGTTCCACCGAGGGCGGCGCGGCGAGCTCGGGCGAGCCGACCGGGTAGTGCAGCACCGGCTGCCAGCCGTAGCGGTGCAGCACCATCAGGTGGGGCCAGCCCAAGCTGGTGGGCACGAGCAGCAGGCCGCCGCCGGCGGTGGCCGTGCGGCCCTCGCCGAGCTTGTCGACCGTGACGCGCTCGGCGGACTCGTCCAGCGTCACCGCCGTGGACACCGCGGCCAGCGCCTCGGCCAGACCCCGGCGCCGCAGCAGCTCCGTCTTGTGCCGGGCGTCCGCCGCGAGCTGGTGGCGCAGCCGGGACCAGGTCTCGGCGAAGAACGCCTCGTCGCAGTCCTGGAGGAACTGCCGCAGCCAGGTCCGGATCCGCGGCGGGTCGGCCAGCAGCCGCTCGCTGAAACGCACTTGCTGCGGCCCGCGCGCGGCCGCCAGCTCCAGGGCGCGGCGGCGCAGCGCGGCGTCGGTGAGCGGGCCGGGTCCCGGCACGCTGTAGGGCAGGGCGCAGGTGAACTCCAGGGCCGCGTCCACGAACTGCTCGTCGGACAGCTTGTCGAGCAGGTCCAGCTCCCCCGCGAGGTCCCCGCCGGGCAGGGCGCTGCCGCCGGGGATGCCCGCGTACGGCAGGAAGAGGTCGGAGAAGGTCGTGCGCCACAGGAAGTCGGCCTCGCACATGCGGTCCGCGAGATGCGGGTCGAGCCGGGCGGTCACGCCCGTCACCCAGGCCTGGAGGCCCGGGTGGTGTCCCGGCTCGGACAGCGCGTGCAGCGCCATGCCGAGCTCGGCCAGGGGCGAGGGCACCACGGCCACCCTCTCCGGCCGCAGCCCCGCGATGTCGATGCGTACGCTCATGCCCCCCATGGTGCCCGGCCGCACTGACAATCAGGGCCGGCCGGGCCACCCGCCGGGCGTCTGCGCCTAGTTCGCCCCGTTTGCCCCTTTCATCTCTTCCGTCAGGCGGGCGGTGAACCCGGCGACCGCCTCCCGTACGTCGTCGGCCGTCCACTCCAGGCCCGCGGCCCGTACGGAGACCTCGGTGAGGGCGATCCCCGGACCCCGGGCGTCCCAGCCGTCCGGGAAGAGCATCGTCCCGGTCTCCTCGGCGGTGCGGATCGCGGCCCGGGCGAGGACGTCCGCGTCGTACGGCAGCCAGAGCTGGAACTCGTGGGTGTGCGGCTCGGCGGGATGGACCCGCGCCCACGGCAGTCCGGCCTCCGCGAACCCCTCGCGCAGCGCGGCGGCGACCACGCGCGCGTGCCGCACGTACGAGGGCAGCCGGGGCAGTTCGCGCTCGAGGCCGGCCAGCGCCGACAGCGCGGTGGGGAACTGCTGGAACGCCGTGCCGCCGTACCGGTGCCGCCAGGCCCTGGCCTCCTCCACCAGCTCCCTCGGACCGGCCAGCGCCGCTCCGCCGTAGCCGTCGAGGGACTTGTAGAACGACACGTAGACGCTGTCGGCAAGGTCCGCGATCTCGGCGAGGGTGCGGCCGAAGTGGACCGTGGACTCCCACAGGCGCGCGCCGTCGAAGTGCACCACCGCCTCGCGCTCGCGCGCCGCCTCCACCACCTCGGTGAGCTCCTCCCAGGAGGGCAGCAGGAACCCGGCGTCGCGCAGCGGCAGTTCGAGCATCAGGGTGCCGAAGGGCTCGTCGAGTCCGCGCACCTCCGCGGCCGTCGGCGGCCGGGGCTCGCCGGTCACCCGCACCGGCCGCAGGCCGCTCACCTGGCTGAGCGCGTGCCTCTCGTGCACCTCGGGGTGGGCCAGGGCGTGCAGGGCGACGGCCGGGTCGCCGGTGCGGCCCGCCCAGCAGCGCAGGGCCACCTGCTGGGCCATCGTCCCGGTCGGGAAGAAGGCGGCCGCCTCCTTGCCGAGCAGCCCGGCCGTCCTCTCCTCCAGGGCCTCGACCACGCCGTCGCCGTACATGTCCGACGGCTGGTCCAAGTTGTACAGCTCCGGCGCCCGCTCCAGCAGCGCCAGCCGCTCGCGGAGCGTGCCCAGGAAACCGGGGCGCGCGAGCACGCGCTCCGCGCTCCGGTGCGCGCTCATGCGCCGCTGCCTGAGCCGCTTGCGCCGCTCGTCCTCGGATTCAGGCTCTTCCGTGTCGCTCATGCCCTGGATCATCGCGCGGGCCGCCGCCTGCTGACACCCGGATTTCGGAGTGGCCGGGCCGCTCCACCGCGGCGTGGCGTAACCCACAGCCTGTGGACGACCGGACGTCGCCGCGAGCGATAGCGTTAACATGACGAGAAATCGTCCGGTACCCGGAGCGGACTGGAACGGGAAGGCCACTGTCGCGTGACTACAAGCCAACAGCCAGATCCCAGGGACCGTCCCGCGCGGCTCACCGTCGGCGTCGTCGGCGCCGGCCGGGTGGGCCCCGCGCTCGCCGCGTCCCTGCGGCTCGCCGGGCACCGGCCGGTGGCCGTCTCCGGGGTCTCCGACGCCTCCCGCAGGCGCGCCGACCTGATGCTCCCCGACGTCCCCCTGGTGCCGCCAGCCGAGGTCCTCCAGCGGGCCGACCTGGTGCTCCTGACCGTCCCCGACGACACCCTGCCCGGGCTGGTCACCGGCCTCGCCGAGACGGGGGCCGTCCGCCCCGGCCAGCTGCTCGCGCACACCTCCGGGCGGTACGGCGCGAAGGTCCTCGACCCCGCCCTGCGCGCGGGCGCGCTGCCCCTGGCCCTGCACCCTGCGATGACCTTCACGGGCACGCCCGTGGACGTGCAGCGGCTGGCCGGCTGCTCCTTCGGCGTCACCGCGCCCGAGGAGCTGCGGCTGGCCGCCGAGGCCCTGGTCGTCGAGATGGGCGGCGAGCCGGAGTGGATCGCCGAGGACATGCGCCCGCTGTACCACGCGGCGCTCGCGCTGGGCGCCAACCACCTGGTGACCCTGGTCGCCCAGTCCATGGAGCTGCTGCGCGAGGCCGGCGTCGAGGCCCCCGACCGGATGCTCGGCCCGCTGCTCGGCGCCGCCCTGGACAACGCCCTGCGCTCCGGTGACGCGGCCCTGACCGGCCCGGTCGCGCGCGGGGACGCGGGCACGGTCGCCGCCCACGTCAGCGAGTTGCGCCGGCACGCCCCGCAGACCGTGGCCGGCTACCTGGCGATGGCCCGCGCCACCGCCGACCGCGCCCTCGCCCACGGCCTGCTCAAGCCCGAACTGGCCGAGGACCTGCTGGGCGTCCTCGCCGACGCCACCGGCCCGGCCGGCGCCCCCGGCACGACGCACGGCGGCGACGGCAGCGACGGCCCGGACCAAGGCCCTGACGACCACGGCCGCGACGACCGTGGCGACGACGGCCTCGGCGACGGCGGCGAGGGAGGGAACCGATGACCCGCGCGGAACACTCGGACAACCGCACGGCACTCACGCGCGCCGGACACCCGGCGACCACGCGCGCCGGACACGCCACCGGCACGCGCGCCGGACACCCGGCCCCTGCGCGCGCCGGACACCGGACCGGGCACCCGGCGCACCGGACCGTGCCGGGCCACGCACAGCAGGGCCGCCGGACGACCCCGGAGCCCGGGAACGGAGACGCCCGATGACCACAGCCCTGCTGCGCACAGCCGGCGAACTGCACGCACGCGCGCGTACCGGCCGCCGTGCCGTCGTGATGACCATGGGCGCTCTGCACGAGGGCCACGCCACCCTGATCCGCGCCGCGCGGGGGATCGCGGGCGACGACGGCGAGGTCGTCGTCACCGTCTTCGTCAACCCCCTCCAGTTCGGCGCCGGCGAGGACCTCGACCGCTACCCGCGCACCCTGGAGGCCGACCTCAAGGTCGCCGAACAGGCGGGCGCCGACGTCGTGTTCGCACCCTCCGTCGAGGAGGTGTACCCCGGCGGCGAGCCCCAGGTGCGCATCAGCGCCGGCCCCATGGGCGAGCGTCTGGAGGGCGCCTCGCGGCCCGGCCACTTCGACGGGATGCTCACCGTCGTCGCCAAGCTGCTGCACCTCACCCGCCCCGACGCCGCCCTGTACGGCCAGAAGGACGCCCAACAGCTCGCCCTGATCCGCCGCATGGTGCGCGACCTCAACTTCGGCGTGGAGATCGTCGCGGTGCCCACCGTGCGCGAGGCCGACGGACTGGCCCTGTCCAGCCGCAACCGCTACCTGTCCGCGTCCGAGCGGCACACCGCCCTCGCCCTGTCCCAGGCCCTGTTCGCGGGCCGGGACCGGCACGCGGCACAGGAGGCGCTGCGCGCCCGGGCCCGCGAGGTGCCCTCCACGCGCGCGCGTGCCGAGGCGCTCAGCGCGCTCGGCGAGTCGCGCGCGGCCGCCGACGCCGCCGCCGTCGCCAAGGCGTCCCCCGGCGCGGCCGACGCCGTCCGCGCTGCCGCACGGCTGGTCCTGGACGAGGCCGCCCGCTCCACGCCGCCCCTCGAACTCGACTACCTCGCCCTCGTCGACCCGTCCGACTTCACCGACATCGACGACGACTTCACCGGTGAGGCCGTCCTCGCCGTCGCCGCCCGGGTCGGCTCGACCCGGCTGATCGACAACCTCCCCCTCACCTTCGGAAACCTCGGAGCCGCCTCGTGACCAGCACAGGCACCAGCACAGGCATACGACTGCACGCGCCCGCGCCCGGGTGGTCCATCTCCGCGGACGTCGTGGTCGTCGGCTCCGGCGTGGCCGGGCTGACCGCGGCCCTGCGCTGCGAGGCGGCCGGCCTGACGACGGTCGTCGTGACCAAGGCACGCCTGGACGACGGCTCCACGCGCTGGGCCCAGGGCGGCATCGCCGCGGCCCTCGGCGAGGGCGACACCCCCGAGCAGCACCTGGACGACACCCTGGTCGCGGGGGCGGGCCTGTGCGACGAGGAGGCCGTGCGCCTGCTGGTCACCGAGGGCCCCGACGCCGTGCGGCGGCTGATCTCCACCGGCGCGCACTTCGACACCGACGACGAGGGCGGCATCCAGCTCACCCGCGAGGGCGGTCACCACCGCCGCCGTATCGCCCACGCGGGCGGCGACGCGACCGGCGCGGAAGTCTCCCGCGCGCTCGTCGACGCGGTACGCGCGCGTGGACTGCGCACCATCGAGAACGCGCTCGTGCTCGACCTGCTCACCGACGCCACCGGCCGCACCGCGGGCGTGACCCTGCACGTGATGGGCGAGGGCCAGCACGACGGCGTCGGCGCCGTGCACGCGCCCGCCGTGGTCCTGGCCACCGGCGGCATGGGCCAGGTGTTCTCCGCGACCACCAACCCGTCCGTGTCCACGGGCGACGGCGTGGCGCTGGCCCTGCGCGCGGGCGCTGAGGTCTCCGACCTGGAGTTCGTGCAGTTCCACCCGACCGTGCTCTTCCTCGGCCCGGACGCCGAGGGCCAGCAGCCCCTGGTCTCCGAGGCCGTGCGTGGCGAGGGCGCCCACCTGGTCGACGCCGACGGCGTGCGCTTCATGGTCGGGCAGCACGAACTGGCCGAGCTGGCGCCCCGGGACATCGTCGCCAAGGGCATCACGCGCCGCATGCAGGAGCAGGACGTCGAGCACATGTTCCTCGACGCCCGGCACTTCGGCGCCGACATGTGGGAGCACCGCTTCCCGACCATCCTGGCCGCCTGCCGCGCCCACGGCATCGACCCGGTCACCGAGCCCGTCCCGATCGCCCCCGCCGCCCACTACGCCTCCGGGGGCGTCCGCACCGACTCCCTGGGCCGCACCACCGTGCCCGGCCTGTACGCGTGCGGCGAGGTCGCCTGCACCGGGGTGCACGGCGCCAACCGCCTCGCGTCCAACTCCCTCCTGGAGGGCCTGGTCTACGCCGAGCGCATCGCCGCCGACATCGCGCGCGAGCGCACGGAGAACGGCCTGCACGCGCGCGTGCCCGAGCCCGTGCCCTGCTCCGAGAAGCCGGCCCACCCCCTGCTCGCCCCCGAGACGCGGTTCGCCATCCAGCGGATCATGACCGAGGGCGCGGGCGTGCTGCGCTCCGCCGCGTCCCTCGCCCAGGCCGCCGACCGGCTCGAGCAGCTCCACGCCGAGGCCCGCGGGGCGCTCGAAGAGAACGGAAAGACCGCCGAACCCGGCGTCGACACCTGGGAGGCGACCAACCTCCTGTGCGTGGCCCGCGTCCTGGTCGCCGCCGCCCGGCTGCGCGAGGAGACCCGCGGCTGCCACTGGCGCGAGGACCGTCCCGAGCGCGACGACACCGGCTGGCGCCGCCACATCGTCGTACGGCTGAACCCGGACCGGACGCCCGCCGTGCACACCACGGACACGGCAGACTTCCCCCCGACCCGCCCCGAGGCCCCCGCGCCCCGCCGCCCCCAGGAGCAGTGACACAAGTGAGCACCGAAGACCTTCCCCTCGCCTCGAACGGCGGCTGCTGCGGCGGCGGAGGCTGCGCCTGCGGCGCGGACGCCGACGAGGAGTACATGGAGTGCGGGCTCGACCCCGCCCTCGCCCAGCTCCTGGCCGACGCCCACCTCGACCCCGTGGAGGTCGAGGACATCGCCAACGTCGCCATCCAGGAGGACCTCGACCACGGCGTGGACGTGACGACGGTCGCCACCATCCCCGAGACCGCCGTCGCCACCGGCGACTTCACCGCCCGCGAGGCGGGCGTGGTGGCCGGTCTGCGGGTCGCCGAGGCGGTGCTCTCGGTGGTCTGCACCGACGAGTTCGAGGTGGAGCGCCACGTCGACGACGGCGACCGCGTGCACGCCGGGCAGAAGCTGCTGTCGGTCACCACGCGCACGCGTGACCTGCTGACCGCCGAGCGCAGCGCGCTGAACCTGCTGTGCCGGCTGTCCGGCATCGCGACCGCCACGCGCGCGTGGGCGGACGCCCTGGAGGGCACCAAGGCGCGGGTCCGCGACACCCGCAAGACCACGCCCGGTCTGCGGTCGCTGGAGAAGTTCGCCGTCCGCTGCGGCGGGGGCGTCAACCACCGCATGTCCCTGTCGGACGCGGCCCTGGTCAAGGACAACCACGTGGTGGCCGCGGGCGGCGTGGCGGCGGCCTTCAAGGCCGTACGGGAGGCGTTCCCCGAGGTCCCGATCGAGGTCGAGGTCGACACCCTGCACCAGCTGCGCGAGGTCGTGGACGCGGGCGCGGACCTGATCCTGCTGGACAACTTCACGCCCGGCGAGTGCGAGGAGGCGGTCTCCATCGTCGACGGCCGGGCGCTGCTGGAGGCGTCGGGCCGGCTGACCCTGGACAACGCCCGCGCCTACGCGGAGACCGGCGTGGACTACCTCGCCGTAGGGGCCCTGACCCACTCCTCGCCGATCCTGGACATCGGCCTGGACCTGCGCGAGGCGGAGTAACGGCCATGCTCCTGACGATCGACGTCGGCAACACGCAAACCGTGCTCGGCCTGTTCGACGGGGAGGACATCGTCGAGCACTGGCGCATCTCCACCGACCCCCGCCGCACCGCCGACGAGCTGGCCGTGCTCCTCCAGGGTCTGATGGGCATGCACCCGCTGCTCGGCGACGAGCTCGGCGACGGGATCGACGGCATCGCCATCTGCGCCACCGTGCCCTCGGTGCTGCACGAGCTGCGCGAGGTGACCCGGCGCTACTACGGCGACGTGCCCGCCGTCCTCGTCGAGCCCGGCGTGAAGACCGGTGTGCCGATCCTCTTCGACAACCCCAAGGAGGTCGGCGCCGACCGCATCGTCAACGCGGTGGCGGCCAACGAGCTGTACGGGGGCCCGGCGATCGTCGTCGACTTCGGCACCGCGACGACCTTCGACGCGGTCTCCGCGCGCGGGGAGTACGTCGGCGGGGTCATCGCGCCCGGCATCGAGATCTCCGTGGAGGCGCTGGGCGTCAAGGCGGCGATGCTGCGCAAGATCGAGGTGGCCCGGCCGCGCAGCGTGATCGGCAAGAACACGGTCGAGGCCATGCAGGCGGGCATCGTCTACGGGTTCGCCGGCCAGGTCGACGGCGTGGTGAGCCGCATCGCCCGCGAACTCGCCGACGACCCGGACGACGTGACGGTGATCGCCACCGGCGGCCTGGCCCCGATGGTGCTCGGCGAGTCCTCCGCGATCGACGAACACGAGCCCTGGCTGACCCTGATCGGCCTCCGCCTGGTCTACGAACGCAACATCGCCCGCACGTAAGCCCCGCGGACCACGGACCGCGGCCACGACGCGCCGCCCCCCGGCGGGCGGCGCGACCGGAAGACACCGGCCACCCCGCGCGGCGCGGCGCGCGCCACGCCCGTGAGGCGCTGCCCGCTACGCGGGCGGGGGTGGTGGGCGTGCCGCCCGTGGGGGGCGCGGGCCGCTCGCGGCAGGCGTCGGCTGTACCCGGCGTGAGGTGTCGCGGCAGCACGCCCGCGCGGGACGGCGCGTGTCACGCCCGTGAGGTGTCGCCTGTCCCGTGCGGGGCTCCTCCCGCCCCGCGTGCCAGGCGGCACTCGGCGCGCGCCCGAGGTGTCGGTGGGTGTCACTCGGGTGACACATCGCGCCTTATGTCGAATTTGTCTGATTAGCGCGTATGGTCGGGCCATGCCTACGCCATACGGAACCCGCGGCGGCATGGTGTTCGGCTCGGAGGAGCTGTGTGTGCTCCGCCGCGCCCTCGCCCTCGCCGTTCGACCCCGTCCCGTCCGCGCCGAGGACCTTCGGGACTGTCTCCGGCTCGCCGAGTCGCTCGACGAGGCGATGCGCGAGGGCGCCCGGCTTCGCGCGTTCCTGCTGGTCGACCTCGCCCGCTATCGCGACGCCCTTCCCGGCGCGGCCGTCGGCTACCTCACGGCCCTCGCCGAGGCCGTGGCCTCGGGCCACCGGCCCACGCGGGCCGACCTGTCGGCCCTGCGCACCCTGCGGGACCGCCCGGCGGCAGCCGCCCTGCTCGACCGCTACGAGCCGGCACAGGCAGACGCACCCGCCGCACCCACCGTGCCCGCCTCCCGCAGCCCGCTGCGCGGGCTCCAGGCGCTCCCCGGCGGCCTGCCGGGCGCCCGGTGCGCGGAGGGCGGCGACCCGGGCCAGAAGCCCGCGAAGAAGCCCGCGCCGAAACCCGGCGCACGCCCGGCCCCCGCCCAGCCGGGCCGCGGACCCGCTCCCGAGACCCCGCGGCCGGCCCGCCGCCCGATCCCCACGCCCGGCGAGGTCTTCCCGCGGCGCAAGCCCTCCCCGTCCCCGGACGGCGCCCGGCAGCGACTCGCCGTGTAGTGGTCCGGGCCACCCCGCCCCTGTTTGTCCCGCCGCCCTGGCTACTCTGGAGTCATGGACTACGTCTCCGCACTCGTCCCGCCGGTCGTGATGGCCGTGTTCTTCGTCGCTCTCGTCAGGGTGATCGTGAAGACCCAGGGCGGGGCTGCCAAGGCCAAGGAGGACGCGGCCGTCGACGCCGCCCTCGCACGGGCGCAGAGCGGCCCCAAGACCTCCGGTGGCCCCGCGTCCACCGACGCCTGACCGGTCGTACGACTCGTACCGACAGCGCGGCACGGCCCCAGCCGTGCCGCGCTGTCGTGCGCCCGTTTTGTACGTGTCTGCACTATTGTGCTGAGAGTGCCTCGCCCATTGGGAGAACTCGAAGACGCGGTCATGACGCGGGTGTGGAAGTGGAACCGCCCGGTGACCGTTCGGGAAGTCCTGGAAGACCTTCAGCGGGAACGGTCCATCGCGTACACCACGGTGATGACCGTCTTGGACAATCTCCATCACAAGGGCTGGGTGCGCCGCGAAGCCGAGGGCCGGGCCTATCGATATGAGGCGGTCTCCACTCGCGCCGCCTACGCCGCCGCGCTGATGAACGACGCCTGGTCCCAGAGCGACAACGCCGCCGCCGCTCTCGTAGCCTTCTTCGGGATGATGAGCGACGAACAGCGGCAGGCTCTGCGCGATGCCGTTCGCATCGTGGAAGGAACCGCCGGGGGCATCACCGCGCCACCCCCGGAAGGCGCCCCCGAAGTCCCGGATACCGCGGAAGCCTCCGAAACCCTCGGCGAGAACCCCGGCTCGGCACAGGACGGCCGCGGGCGATAGCGTCCGCTCATGTCCGCTGAGCGCCCCGAAGTCACCGCAAAAGCCATCACCGTCCGGCGGGCCCGGACCAGCGATGTCCCGGCCGTGCGCCGACTGCTGGACACCTACGTGCGCGAGCGCATCCTGCTCGACAAAGCGACCGTGACGCTTTACGAGGACATCCAGGAGTTCTGGGTCGCCGAACGGGACGACAACGCGGAGGTCGTCGGCTGCGGCGCACTGCACGTGATGTGGGAAGACCTCGCCGAAGTGCGCACTCTCGCGGTCAAGCCCGGCCTGAAGGGCGCCGGCGTGGGCCACCGGGTGCTGGAGAAGTTGCTGCAGACCGCGCGGTGGCTCGGTGTTCGCCGGGTTTTCTGCCTGACCTTCGAAGTCGACTTCTTCGGCAAGCACGGCTTCGTCGAGATCGGTGAGACGCCTGTCGACACCGATGTCTACGCCGAGCTGCTGCGTTCCTATGACGAGGGTGTCGCGGAGTTCCTGGGTCTCGAACGAGTGAAACCGAACACCTTGGGCAACAGCCGGATGCTTCTGCATCTGTGATCGTCATCGTCATTGCCCGCGTTCCCTATGTCCGAAACGCGCATGTTTCCGGTCGGGGTGGACGGTCGGCCTCTCCCCAGGGGTTTGTGTTTTTCCCGCAAAAGCGGTTTGCTTTCCGACGTACTGCAGTACTGCATATAACAAGGGACGGCGAAACGGCGGACGCCGACCACCCCGGCCCTCACGTTATCGATGAAAGGAAATCCGGTGGCACAGAAGGTTCAGGTCCTTCTTGTCGACGACCTCGACGGCGGCGAGGCGGACGAGACCGTGACGTTCGCGCTGGACGGCAAGACGTACGAGATCGATCTCACCACCGCCAATGCGGACAAGCTCCGTGGCCTTCTCGAGCCGTACGTCAAGAGTGGCCGTCGTACCGGTGGCCGCGCTTCCGGCGGCCGAGGAAAGGCGTCGCGCGCTTCTTCCGGCGGCAGCCAGGACACCGCGCAGATCCGCGCGTGGGCGAAAGAGAACGGTTACGAGGTCAACGACCGCGGCCGTGTCCCCGCGTCCATCCGCGAGGCCTACGAGAAGGCCAACGGCTGACGCTCACCGGGCCGAAGGCCCTGGGGGAAGGCGGGCGGCCGCGCACACGCGCGCCGCAGCCGGATTCGGTGGCAGTGCGCCGCCGCCGTGTCCACGATTCGTACGAGATCGGGGGTGTCCGCGGGGCACCCCAGCGCCGACAGCGTCGGCAGCGAGGCCTCGACCTCGCACCCCGGCTCGGGGGGCCGCAGCCACACGGCGGCCCCCTGTGAACCGCGCGCGCCTTCCGTGACCCCGCGCGCCCCGTCGCGCTCCGTGCGGGGCGGCAGCGGCGCCTCCGTCAGCGCGCCCGCGCCCAGCGCGACCAGGTCCAGGTCCAGCGCGCCCCACTCCAGCCACTCCAGCAGCCCCGGCAGCTCGTCCGCGCTGCCCGCGGCCACCAGCAGCCGCATCCGGTCGGCCTGGACGGCCACCGGGGATCCGGGCCCCAGATGGCGCAGCGCCGCCCGTCCCGCCTCCAGCGGCACGTCCAGCACGTCGAAGCGGCGGCCCACGACAAGTCGTACCGGTGTGCCGGGCACCGTCGCCCAGCCCAGTTCGTTCTCGTACCAGTGCCGCCCGCCGTCGTCCGGGACGCCCGGGACGTCCGCGTCCCTGGGGCCGAGGGGCAGACGGGGGAGCGGGACGGGAAGAGGAAGCGTGGGAAGGCTGCCGGCCATGTCTGGTGCAACAGCCCCGGGGGCCAAGTGGTTACGCATAGTGTGTTCGTGCGTGCGCGCTGTGTCGAACAGGGGGGCGTGCGGAAGCGGGAGGGAGCGCGAAGTTGTTCGCCCATAGCGGAGGGAACGGGGGCGCGCGGCATGGAGTGTCAGTCGGCCCGGGTAAGACATCCCTAGTGGGAGGGGGCGACACGCAGACCGTGCCCGGGCAAAGGAGTCTCACGTTCGCCATCGGCGTACTGGCGACTGGGGTAACTGCCTGGCCTGCGGGAACATCGTCTCGCACCATCGGGTTGGAGCAGATGTCGGCGTTCGGGGTCAGGAGGCCATCGACGGTGTCGGCAGTTGGAATGAGCGGTCCCCGCTTGCGGGACTAAGCTGCGGAAGGACAGGGAGGGGAAGTTCCCCCCACTGCCTGACCGCTCTGAGGAGCGATTAACGATGTTCGAGAGGTTCACCGACCGCGCGCGGCGGGTTGTCGTCCTGGCTCAGGAAGAAGCCCGGATGCTCAACCACAACTACATCGGCACCGAGCACATCCTCCTGGGCCTGATCCACGAGGGTGAGGGTGTCGCCGCCAAGGCCCTTGAGAGCCTCGGGATTTCGCTCGAGGCGGTCCGCCAGCAGGTGGAGGAGATCATCGGCCAGGGCCAGCAGGCGCCCTCGGGCCACATCCCCTTCACTCCCCGTGCCAAGAAGGTCCTGGAGCTGTCGCTCCGCGAGGCCCTTCAGCTGGGCCACAACTACATCGGCACGGAGCACATCCTGCTCGGCCTGATCCGTGAGGGCGAGGGCGTCGCCACCCAGGTCCTGGTCAAGCTGGGCGCTGATCTGAACCGGGTGCGGCAGCAGGTCATCCAGCTGCTCTCCGGTTACCAGGGCAAGGAGACCGCCACCGCCGGCGGCCCTGCCGAGGGCACCCCCTCGACGTCCCTGGTCCTCGACCAGTTCGGCCGGAACCTCACCCAGGCCGCTCGTGAGTCCAAGCTCGACCCGGTCATCGGGCGCGAGAAGGAGATCGAGCGGGTCATGCAGGTGCTCTCCCGCCGTACCAAGAACAACCCGGTGCTGATCGGTGAGCCCGGCGTCGGCAAGACCGCCGTCGTCGAGGGCCTCGCCCAGGCCATCGTCAAGGGCGAGGTGCCCGAGACCCTCAAGGACAAGCACCTCTACACCCTGGACCTCGGCGCCCTGGTCGCCGGCTCCCGCTACCGCGGTGACTTCGAGGAGCGCCTGAAGAAGGTGCTCAAGGAGATCCGCACCCGCGGCGACATCATCCTGTTCATCGACGAGCTGCACACGCTGGTCGGTGCGGGCGCCGCCGAGGGCGCCATCGACGCGGCGAGCATCCTCAAGCCGATGCTGGCCCGCGGTGAGCTCCAGACCATCGGTGCGACCACGCTGGACGAGTACCGCAAGCACCTGGAGAAGGACGCGGCCCTCGAGCGCCGCTTCCAGCCCATCCAGGTCGCCGAGCCGTCCCTGCCGCACACGATCGAGATCCTCAAGGGCCTGCGCGACCGGTACGAGGCGCACCACCGCGTCTCCATCACCGACGAGGCGCTGGTCCAGGCCGCCACCCTGGCCGACCGGTACATCTCGGACCGCTTCCTGCCGGACAAGGCGATCGACCTGATCGACGAGGCCGGCTCCCGGATGCGCATCCGCCGGATGACCGCGCCGCCGGACCTGCGCGAGTTCGACGAGAAGATCGCCGCCGTGCGCCGGGACAAGGAGTCCGCGATCGACTCGCAGGACTTCGAGAAGGCCGCCTCCCTGCGCGACAAGGAGAAGCAGCTCCTGGCCGCCAAGGCCAAGCGGGAGAAGGAGTGGAAGGCCGGCGACATGGACGTCGTCGCGGAGGTCGACGGCGAGCTGATCGCCGAGGTCCTCGCCACGGCCACCGGCATCCCGGTCTTCAAGCTGACCGAGGAGGAGTCCAGCCGCCTGCTCCGCATGGAGGAGGAGCTGCACAAGCGGGTCATCGGCCAGGACGACGCCGTCAAGGCGCTGTCCAAGGCGATCCGCCGCACCCGCGCGGGTCTGAAGGACCCCAAGCGTCCCGGTGGCTCGTTCATCTTCGCCGGCCCGTCCGGCGTCGGTAAGACCGAGCTGTCCAAGGCGCTCGCGGAGTTCCTCTTCGGCGACGAGGACGCGCTGATCTCCCTCGACATGTCGGAGTTCAGCGAGAAGCACACGGTCTCCCGCCTCTTCGGTTCGCCCCCCGGCTACGTGGGCTACGAGGAGGGCGGTCAGCTGACGGAGAAGGTGCGCCGCAAGCCGTTCTCGGTCGTCCTGTTCGACGAGGTCGAGAAGGCCCACCCGGACATCTTCAACTCGCTGCTGCAGATCCTGGAGGACGGTCGCCTGACCGACTCCCAGGGCCGGGTCGTGGACTTCAAGAACACCGTCATCATCATGACGACCAACCTCGGCACCCGGGACATCTCCAAGGGTTTCAACCTGGGCTTCGCGGCCACGGGTGACACGAAGACCAACTACGAGCGCATGAAGAACAAGGTGTCGGACGAGCTCAAGCAGCACTTCCGCCCCGAGTTCCTCAACCGCGTCGACGACGTGGTGGTCTTCCCGCAGCTCACGCAGGCGGACATCCTGCGGATCGTCGACCTGATGATCGGCAAGGTGGACGAGCGCCTGAAGGACCGGGACATGGGCATCGAGCTCTCCCAGTCCTCCAAGGAACTGCTGGCCAAGAAGGGCTACGACCCGGTCCTGGGCGCCCGGCCGCTGCGCCGGACGATCCAGCGCGAGATCGAGGACTCGCTCTCCGAGAAGATCCTCTTCGGCGAGCTGCGTCCCGGTCACATCGTGGTCGTGGACACCGAGGGCGAGGGCGACACCCAGACCTTCACCTTCCGCGGTGAGGAGAAGTCGGCCCTGCCCGACGTCCCGCCGATCGAGCAGGCGGCCGGCGGAGCCGGTCCGAACCTGAGCAAGGACGCGTAAGGCGCCGAGCGAAGGGGGCTGCCCCGGGACCCAGGTCCCGGGGCAGCCCCCTTCGTGCTGTCCGGAGGGTTGAGGGCCCTCAGGAGAGCTGACCGTTGTAGTCGGGCAGCTTGAAGGTCTTCTCCGCGTGGCCGCCCGAGAGGTCGGTGGCGCTGTTGCCGATGTTCGCGATGATCGTGTAGCCCTTGGCCTCGATGGCGGCGCGCTTGGCGGTCTTGTAGTCGGCGACGTTCCTGAACAGGTCGAAAAGCCCGCGGACGTAGAGACCGTCCACGTGGTAGCCGTCGTGCTTCAGGTTGTACTCCGTCGGCTCCTCGATGATGCCGGGGCGGGCCGTGACGAAGAACAGCGCGACGCCGTGGTCCTGGGCGTACTGGGCGACGCGCAGCACGGGCTTGTTGGCGGGCTGCGGGTAGCTGAAGCCGAAGTCGGTCTCCAGGGTCGTGTTGTCGATGTCGAACACGATGGCCCGCTTCTCGCCCGCCCCGCCGTCGGCGATCCGCTGCTGGAGATAGGGCAGGGCCTGGTCCATCACGGCCTGGCAGTCCTTCTGCCAGGTGCCGTAGTCGACCTTCCCGGACGCCGTCGCGGCCGCGTCCGTCGTGGTGGCCGCCGTGTCCGTGGACGCGGCCTGCGCGCCCACCGGCACGGTCAGTGCCGTGGCGGCGAGCGTGGCGACGGCGGTCAGGCCGATGCGGCGCGTCCAGGTGCCTGTGGTCATGGGTGGGGGGTTCCTCTCGCGTTCGTGACGCTGCGGATTTGTTGTGAGCATGCTGGACGGGCGGGGTGACGGGAAGGGGGCCGGATGGTTACTTGTCGGTAACTGTGCTGAGACGCGGGCCACATGAGGTCCGTCACATGCACAAGGGCCGCCACCCCGCTTCCCGGTGACATGGCGCACAGGCGTTTCGTCCCCTACTACGCCGATTAGTGCCGGACAGGGGTAGAAAAAGCGGACATATGACCCGGGAGAATGAGCCCTCATGGGGTCTCTACAGGGGATTTGTCCTAAATGAGCGGTACGTCAAGAGACGTAGAACACTGTCCAGTGGTACGGCTTTGCGTAGTAGTGGGGGTGTTTGAGCGGCGCCGTCCGGCGGGGTTACCAAGGTGGGGCCCCGCCCGGTGAAGGCAGAAACGTCCGGGTGGTTCTCATGTCCCCCACCCCCAGAGGTTTCGATGTTCCAGCGCGCCACGTCCCGTTCCGCCCGTACGACCAAGCTCCGTACCCGCGCCGCCGTCCTGGCCGCCGGCCTGGGGGTCTCGGTCGCCATGGGTGCGGGAGTAGCGTCCGCCGCCGAGACCGCGGCGGCTCCCACCGCCGCCGTCGCCAAGTCGGCGGCCGCCTGGGTTGACCCGGTGCAGCACTACACCCTGACCGCCAGCTTCGACCAGGGCGGCAGCCACTGGATGCACAAGCACAGCGGCCAGGACTTCGCCGTTCCGGTGGGCACCGAGGTCGTCGCGGCCCACGGCGGCACCGTCGTCAAGGCCGGTCCCAACGGCGGCGGTGACGGCCCGGCGTACGGCAACGCCATCGTGATCAAGCACGGCGACGGCACGTACTCGCAGTACGCGCACCTCTCCCGGATCGACGTGAAGGTCGGCCAGGTCGTCGCCACCGGTCAGCACATAGCCCTGTCCGGCAACACCGGCAACACCACCGGCCCGCACCTGCACTTCGAGATCCGCACCACCCCGAACTACGGCTCCGCCGTGAACCCGGTCGCCTTCCTGCACGCCCACGGCGTGAAGGTCTGAGCGAGGCCTGACGCCCCGCGGCCACCCCGCGACGCAGGCGACGGACCGCCGCCCCGCTGACGAACCAGCGGGGCGGCGGTCCGTCGTCGTAGGGCGGCACGGCCGGCCGGGCGGCAGGGCGGTGGGGCGGTGGGGCCGCCTCGGGCGCCAGGAGCGCCTCGGGCGCCAGGAGCGCCTCGGGCGGCGGGGCCGCCTCGGGCGCCAGGAGCGCCTCGGGCGGCGGGAGCGCCTCAGGCGGTACGGCTGCCCTGGTGGGCCTGGGTCACCAGGTCGATGGCGACCTCGAGGACGGCCTTGCGCTTGTCCTCGGGGTCGCCCTCGAGGTCGCGCATCACGAACATCCCGGCGTGCAGCGTGAACAGGGCGCTGATGCAGCGGACCTGGTCGGTCAGGCTCGCGTCCGGGTCGATGATGATGTCCCGCAGACCGGCCATGCGGTCCTTGAAGGCGTCCCCGATGCGCAGCTCGCGCACCGTCGCCTGGTTCTCCTGCATGAAGCGGAACAGGGGCGCCGCGCCGGCGAGAGCCTGGCCGTAGCGGCGGACGATCTCCTGCTTGGTCTCAAGCGTGTGCGGCTGACGGCGGCCCCACTCGATCAGTTCCTCGATCGGCTGCGTCAGGTCCTCGAAGAGGCTGACGATGATCTCTTCCTTGGTCTTGAAGTGGTAGTAGAGCGCCGCTTTCGTGACGTCCAGCCGCTCGGCGATCTCCCGCAGGGAGGTCTTCTCGTAGCCCTGCTCGGCGAAGAGTTCGAGCGCGACGTCCTGGATGCGCTGGCGGGTGTTTCCGCGGCGCTGCTGCTTGGTGCCGTCCATGGTGCCGCCCATCCTCGTACTCCTCGCGCTCGGAGAAAACTTACCTGCCGACAGGCCAGTGGAAACTTACTTGACGCCCGGCTAGTAAACGCTCTACCTTCCAGAGTGTAGTCAACTTGCCGGTCGGCAAGTAAGTAGGAAAGCAGTTGGGGGAGTGGGAGCGATGGCGGACACAGAGACGACCGGGACGGACCCAGTGCCGGCCGGCAAACAACCGAGGAGCGTGCGGGTCGTCCTGCTCGCTCTCATGATCGCGATGATGCTCGCGATGCTCGACAACATGATCGTGGGCACCGCGATGCCGACCATCGTCGGTGAACTCGGCGGCCTCCAGCACCTGTCCTGGGTGGTGACCGCGTACACCCTCGCGACCGCCGCGGCCACCCCGCTGTGGGGCAAGCTCGGCGACATGTACGGGCGCAAGGGCGCCTTCATGACCTCGATCGTGATCTTCCTGGCCGGCTCCGCGCTGAGCGGCATGGCGCAGAACATGGGCGAGCTGATCGGCTTCCGCGCCGTCCAGGGCCTCGGGGCCGGCGGTCTGATGGTCGGCGTGATGGCCATCATCGGCGACCTGATCCCGCCCCGGGAGCGCGGCAAGTACCAGGGCATGATCGCCGGCGTCATGGCGCTCGCGATGATCGGCGGCCCGCTGGTCGGCGGCACCATCACCGACAACTGGGGCTGGCGCTGGGCCTTCTACATCAACCTGCCGCTCGGCGTGGTGGCTCTCGCCGCGATCAGCGCCGTACTGCACCTGCCGAAGAAGCGGGCGCAGGCGCGGGTCGACTACCTGGGCGCGGCGCTGCTCACCCTCGGCATCAGCGCCATCGTGCTCGTCACCACCTGGGGCGGCTCGGAGTACGCCTGGACGTCCGCGCGGATCATGGAGCTGATCGCGATCGGCGTGGCCGCGCTGGTCGGGTTCCTGTTCTGGCAGACCAAGGCCGCCGAGCCGGTCGTGCCGCTGCACATCTTCCGCAGCCGCAACTTCAGCCTGATGTCGCTGATCGGCTTCATCACCGGCTTCGTGATGTTCGGCGCGGTGCTCTTCCTGCCGCTGTACCAGCAGTCGGTGCAGGGCGCCTCGGCGACCAACTCCGGCCTGCTGCTCCTGCCGATGCTCGGCGCGATGATGGTCGTCTCGCTGGTCGCGGGCCGGGTCACCACCAACAGCGGCCGCTACAAGATCTTCCCGATCGTCGGCGGCGTACTGATGATCGCCGGGTTGTACCTGCTGTCCCTGATGGACACCGGCACCACCCGTCTCACCTCCGGCCTCTACATGGCGGTGCTCGGCGCGGGCATGGGCTGCCTGATGCAGATCACCATGCTGGTCGCGCAGAACAGCGTGGAGATGAAGGACATGGGCGTGGCCTCCTCGACCACCACCCTGTCCCGCACGCTCGGCTCGTCCTTCGGCGTGGCGATCATGGGCGCGCTGTTCAACAACCGTGTCTCGCACGTCATGGCGGAGCGGGCCGGCTCGGTCGGCTCCAAGATCACCGAGAAGTCCGCGCAGCTGGACGCCAAGAGCCTGCAGAAGCTGCCGGCGGTGGCGCGCGAGGCCTACCAGCACGCGGTGTCCGCCGGTACCCACTCGGCGTTCCTGCTGGGCTCGGTGGTCGCGGTGGTCGCGCTGGTCGCGGCCCTCTTCGTCAAGGAGGTGCCGCTCAAGGGCACCGGCCCGTCCGCCGCCAAGCCCACCGACGGCGACGGCGCGAGCGAGGCCGTAGCCCACGCGGAAGTGGCGGAGGCCGTCTGACGCCAGGCCTCCGCACGGTCGGTGCCAGCCTGGCCGACCTAGGGGCCGACCCGCCCGCTGGCCGATCACCGGCGGCCGAGCTGCTGAAGACCCCCGGAGTGTCTCCGCTCCGGGGGTCTTCGCTGTGCGGGGGGCTGTCAGAGCCCCGTGTCACCATCGGGGCATGGACAAGATGCGGCAGTTGCGGCTGGCGAAGGACGCCATGGACCGGGACTGGGCGGATCCGGGGCTGGACCTGGAAACGGTGGCGGCGCACGCCGGATACTCGCGCTACCACTTCATCCGCGCCTTCAGCGAGGCCTACGGCGAGACACCCGGCCAGTACCTGACCCACCGCCGCATCGAGCGCGCCGAGGAGATGCTGCGCACCGCGAACCTGTCGGTGACCGAGATCTGCCACCTGGTCGGCTTCAGCAGCGTGGGCACGTTCTCGGCCCGGTTCAAGGCCCGCACCGGCCTCACCCCGAGGGAGTACCGCACGCGGCACGTCGGCCGAGGCGCCGCGCTCATACCCGGGTGCTACGCCATGCTCTGGGCCGGCGGTTTCCGCCCCGGCGCCGAGCCGCCGCCACAGCGCAATTCCGGAGAAGCGCGCTGATCCCCGCCCTGCCTACGGTGGCAGCGCAACGACACCCAGGGCCCGTCCGCACGGGCCCGCGCACCCCCGGGAGACGCCGTGATCAAGGGGCTCGCCATCACCACCGTCTGGGTCCTCGACCAGGACCGGGCCAAGGAGTTCTACACCGACAAGCTCGGCCTGGAGGTCCGCACCGACATGACCATGGGGGAGGGCGGGATGCGCTGGCTCACGGTCGGCGCCCCCGGCCAGCCCGACGTGGAGCTGACGCTCATGGTGCCGGGGCCGCCCGCCATGGACCCGGAGTCGGCCGAGATGATGAGGAAGCTCGTCGCCAAGGGCGCGCTCGGCGCCGGCGTGCTGGCCACCGACGACATCCACGGTGACTACAAGCGGCTCAAGGACCGCGGTGTGGAGTTCCTCCAGGAGCCGCAGGAGCGGCCCTACGGCACCGAGGCCCTCTTCCGCGACGACTCCGGCAACTGGTTCTCCTTCACCCAGCGGCGTGAGGGCGGTCTGGACACGGACAAGGACTGGGCGAGCTGACCCCGCCGCAGGCTCACTGTCCCGGCAGCGTCGGATAGCTGCCGGTGTTCGTCGGCGCGTGCTCCGGCAGCCAGAGGACGGCCACCGCGCCCTCGGCCGGGATGTTGTCCGGGGCGCCCGCCGGGCGCACGTTGCGGAAGGTCAGGCGGGCGCCCAGCACCCGCGCCTGACCGGCCGCGATGGTCAGGCCCAGCCCGTGGCCGTGCCCGGCGCGGTCCGCGCTGCCGGTGCGGAACCGGCTGGGCCCCTCGGCGAGGAGGTTGGCGGGGAAGCCCGGGCCGTGGTCGCGCACCCGGATGACCCGCCCCTCGACGGTCACCTCGATCGGCGGCTTGCCGTGCCGGGCGGCGTTGGCGAGCAGGTTGAACAGCACCCGCTCGAGGCGCCGGGGGTCGGTGGTGACCATGGACTCGTGCACCACCCGCACCTCGACGTCCGGGTCCTTGGCCGCCACCCGCCGCGCGACGAACTCGCCGAGCATCACGTCCTGGAGCTCGGCCCGCTCCGAGGCGCCGTCCAGCCGCGCCACCTCCAGCACGTCCTCCACGAGCGTGCGCATGGCCTTCGCCCGGTCCAGGACCAGCTCCGTGGGGCGGCCGGGCGGCAGCAGCTCGGCGGCCGTGAGCAGGCCGGTCACCGGGGTGCGCAGCTCGTGCGCGATGTCCGCGGTCACCCGCCGCTCCGCCTCCAGGCGCTGCTGGAGCGCGTCCGCCATCGCGTCGACCGCGCGCGCCAGGTCGTCGGTCTCGTCGCGTACGACGCCCCCGATGGCCTCCCGCACCCGTACGTCGGTCTCGCCCTTGGCGACCTGGTTCGCGGCGGCCGCGGCCTTGCGCAGCCGGCGCGAGAGCTGACCCCCTATGAGCACGCCCAGCGCGCTGCCGCCGAGGACGACCGCGATGGAACCGATCACCAGCGCCTGGTCGAGGTCGTTCAGGATGTTGATGCTGCGGTCGGTGAAGTGGGTGTGGATGGACAGCACATGTCCGTCCTTGAGCGGTACGGCCGCCCAGATGTCGGGGCTGCCGTGGTGGTCGGTGACGAAGGTGGCCCGCCGTCCCTCGCCCACCTTCTCCCGCAGCGCGTGCGGCAGCATCGGGTCGTCGATCTTGGCGTCGGCGAAGTTGGGCCGCCGGCCGGGACGCTCGTAGATGCTCTGGGCGAGCACGAGCCGCTGGTCGGCGAAGTCCCGCGAGTTGTCCAGCATCGACACCCGGGCGGCGTTGTGCACCACCAGGCTCAGCGCGACCGCCACCAGCGCGCCGACCAGTGCGATGGCCGCGCTGAGCTTCCATCTGAGCCCCGTGCGGATGTCCGCGTGTTCCAGGCGCCCCGTGAGCAGGCGCCGCGTGTTCCCCCGCATCGTCCGCCCGCCTAGGCCTTCAGCTTGTAACCGAAGCCGCGGACCGTCTCGATGCGGTCCTGGCCGATCTTGGTGCGCAGCCGCTGCACATGGACGTCGACGACGCGGGTGTCACCGCCCCAGCCGTAGTCCCACACCCGCTCCAGGAGCTTGTCGCGGGAGAGCACCGTGCCCGGCGCGGAGGAGAACTCCAGCAGCAGCCGCATCTCGGTGGGGGTGAGCGCGACCGGCTGCCCGGCCCGGCGCACCTCCATGCCCTCGGTGTCGACCTCCAGGTCGCCGAAGGTCAGCACCCCGCCGTCCACGTCCGCGGCGTCCGGCTCGGAGCGGTCGCCGCCGGCGTGCCCGAAGCGGCGCAGCACCGCGCGGATCCGGGCGACCAGCACCGCGCCGTCGAACGGCTTGGTCACGTAGTCGTCGGCGCCCGCCTCGAGACCGAGGACGACGTCGATGGAGTCGGCGCGCGCGGACAGCATGATCACGGGCACGGTCGACTCGTCACGGATGCGCCGGCACAGGCTGACTCCGTCGAGGCCGGGGACCATGACGTCCAGCAGCGCGATGTCGGGCCGCCTGGCCCGGAACGCCTCCAGGCCCGACAGGCCGTCGGGCATGGCCGTGACCGCGAAACCGTCCCGCTCCAGGGCGAGCTGTGTGGCCTCGCGGATGACGTCGTCGTCCTCGACGAACAGGACGTGGGTCTGCTCTGCCATCCCGGTGCTCTCAGTCCTCGTGTCGCTTCTTCGTGGTCCGGTTGCCGTGACGCGCCGTGCCGCGCCCCGTGGCGCGTCCCGGTGGCACGCGGCGACCGGTGGACGCCCGGCCGCGCGGCGCGCTCACTGTGTGGACGCCGCGGCGGCCGATCGCGTTCACTTCCGACCGGTTCACCAAAGGATCGGACCGGTAGGCCCGATCGGTTCACGCCACGGCAATTCTCTCTCGCGGCCGGCCGTGGTCAGTTGTCCGGGACCGGCGAGGGGCCGCCGCCGACGGCCTTGCTGTACTCGTTGCGCGTGCTGTACTCCTTGGTGAACCGCGTGCCGGACCAGTGGTACGTGATCACGTCCTCGCCGGACGGATTCGACACCGGGTCGCCCTTCTCGTAGACCTGCTTGGTCACCACGAGGTCGCCGCGGTCGATCTCCGCGTAGACGGGGGGCTCCTCGTTGCGGAACACGTTCTGGTAGCCGCCCGCCTGCGCCTGGTACACATAGGCGCCCACGCCCACCGCGTCGCCGCAGGTCAGCACGTTGACCACTATGTCGTCGACCGGGCCGCCGGTGAGGTGGCCGTAGGAGACGTCGACGGGGTACTCGTCGGCGGCGCAGGGCTTGAGGCCACGCTTGACCGAGGCCGAGACCTTCGGGTCGTCCTTGACCAGCCGCACCGCGTCCACCCGCTCCGGGGTGTCCGAGGGGCTGGGGGAGGCCGTCGTCGCGGCGCCCGCCACCGAGCTCGCGTGGGCCGGCCCCTCGTCACGGGCGCCGGTGCCGCCGGTCCCGCAGGCGGACACCAAAAGGGCGAGGGCGGCGAGCACGGCCACCGCCGTGATCGCCGCCTGGAAGGTGTCCTGGGCCCGGATGGGCCCGGGGCCGGTCAGGCCGCGCAACGCTCCCGCTCCTCACGCTCCAGCGCGCGTGCGTCCAGATCGCGGGCCTCCAGCTCCTCGCGGAGCCGGGCGAGCGCCCGGTGCAGCGTGCTCTTGACCGTGCCCGCGGACATGCCGAGGGCCGCGGCCGTCTCCTCCGTGGACATCTGCTCCCAGTGTCGCAGGACGACGACGCTTCGCTGCTTGGGGGCGAGAACCTTCATGATGTCCATGAGAAGCGCCCGGTCGGCGTGCTGCTCGGTGGAGTCCTCGACCGAGGCGTCCGGGAGCTGCTCGGTGGGCACCTCCTCCAGCTTGCGCGCACGCCACCACTCGGTGCGCGTGTTGATCATGACGCGGCGCAGATAGGCGTCCGCGAGCCGCTTGTCGGCAATGCCCTCCCAGCGGCCGTACGTCCGTACCAGCGCCGTCTGGAGCAGGTCCTGGGCGTCGACCGGGTCCGGCACCAGCCGGCGCGCGCTGCGCAGCAGCGCGTCCTGCCGGGTGCGCACGTACTCTTCGAACTCGAGCACCTCGCCCTGCGCCATGTTCAACCGCCTCCGATCCCCGTTTGCCGACCCGGCTTCCGCCGGTACTCAAGCTTTGGTCGCGGGCGGGCTGTGGTCGGCAGCCGCCCGGTGCCTGTCGGGCACGCAAATGAAGGTACGGAGGGGTTGTCACGGCGTTGTCCGAGGCAGCCTTCGGCTAGCCCTCGGCTGTGCGTCGGTTGTGTAACGGAAGTAGGTTCGGGGTAAGGGGGCTCTCCGATTGGTCCGTTTTTGTGGTGATTTGGGTCACAGGAAGACGCGTGCGTCCGTGACACAGGCGCCCGTGACGCGACTTGAAGCTGTGTCCCCTCTGTGAAGTGAGGCCGTGTCAGGTGAGCGGCAGCCGGTACAGCCCGCCCGGCAGTGGCTCCACCAGACCGTCCGCGACCAAACCGTCCAGGGCCCGGGCCCGCTGGACCGGCTCGTGCCACACCCGGTCGAGCAGCGCCTGCGGCACCGGCGTGTGGGCATCCCGCAGCACCGCCAGCAGCTTGCCGCGCACCTGCCGGTCCGTACCGGCGTACGTCTGTCCGCGGCGCGGCGGCCCCTCGTGCTCCGGCTTGCCCGCGAGCCGCCAGGCGCAGTGCGCGGCGATCGGGCAGCGCGCGCACGACTCGTTCTTGGCCGTGCACACCAGCGCGCCGAGCTCCATGGAGGCGGCGGCCCAGCGGGCCGCGGTCCGGTCGTCCTCGGGCAGCAGGGTGCGGGCGAGCCGGCGTTCGGCGGCCGTGGTGGCGTTGGGCGGGTAGCGCACTCCGGTGACCGCGCGGGCGAGGACCCGGCGCACATTGGTGTCGAGGACGGCGTGCCGCTGGCCGTAGGCGAAGGAGGCGACCGCGGCGGCGGTGTACTCGCCGATGCCCGGCAGGGCGAGCAGTTGGGCGTGCTCGGCCGGTACGTCCCCGCCGTGCCGTTCCGTTATGGCGACCGCGGCGCCGTGCAGGCGCAGGGCGCGGCGGGGGTAGCCGAGCCGGCCCCAGGCGCGGACCGCCTCGCCCGGCGCCTCCTTGGCGAGGTCGGCGGGGCGGGGCCAGCGGCTGAGCCACTGCTCGTAGACCGGCAGTACCCGGCTGACGGGGGTCTGCTGCAGCATGAACTCGCTGACCATCACCCCCCAGGCGCCCGCTTCGGGACGCCGCCAGGGCAGGTCGCGGGCGTTGTCGTCGAACCAGCCGATGACCTGGGTGTGCAGGGTCTCGCCGAGCGGGCCGGGGGCCGGGGCCGTGGTGGTGGGGTCGCTGTGTGGGGGCAGTGTGGGCGCAGTCATGGCACCTCCGATCCTGCCACGCGGGGGTCGGCCGCCGTGGGAGGCCGGGGGGTACGGCGCGGGCGGCCCAACGGGCAAGAGGGTGACGCAGCGTGACCGCGCGGTCGCGGCAGGCGTAAAAGGGGTCGCCCGTACGGAGGTTGCCGGAATGATGATCCGGAAAAGTTGTGCTCGTCGCGGCGGGTGGGGCGGGGGAAGCGGGGGATCTCTCGTACAGTTTGGGCCGTGGGATCTCTGCGCAAACCCGTCGGGCCGCTACCCCCCTCCATCTACTGGCGCCGGAGGGTCGTACTGCTGTCCGTGGTCGCCCTGTTGACGCTGCTGATCGCCTGGATCCTCACCTCCGGCGGCGGGGGTCACCACGACAACGGCGGCGGTTCCGACGGCAAGAATCCCACCCCCTCCACGATCACCCCGGGACCCTCCCAGTCCGGCCCCGCGATCAGTCAACACCCCGGCGGGCGCGACGAGTCCAGCGGCGGCGACGGGTCCGGCACGGGGTCGGGCTCCGGGTCCGGTGACGGTTCGGGGTCCGGCTCGGGCGGCTCCGCCGGTACGGGCGGGGACGGTTCGGGCTCGGGCTCCGGCTCCGGAGGCGGGATCGTGGTCACGGGCGACGGGGCCAAGGGCGGCGGCGGTACGGTCGCGACCCTGCCCGCCGACACCACGCTGCCCAACTGCACCTCCGGAGCGGTCAAGTTGACGCTGCGCAGCGTGCGCAACTCCTACTCGCCCGGCCAGTCGCCGGAGTTCGAGGTGACCGCGAAGAACACCTCCGGCAGTGACTGCAAGATCGACCTCGGCCCGAAGTCCGCGGTGGTGACGGTCACCCAGGCCGGCAGCAGCGACGACTACTGGTCGTCGGCCGACTGCCCGAAGGGCGCCGGGAGCCTGCTGTACCGGGTGCCGGCGGGCAGCGGCATCACCTACACCCTGCGGTGGGACCGCAGGCCCAGCGCCCCGCAGTGCGCGACGCCTCCGGCCGGATCGGCGGGAGCAGGCACGTATCTGGTGCAGGCACAGGTGCCGGGATACGGGAAGTTGCAGACGTCGTTCGTGCTGTCGGCGGACTGACGGCCTGAAGCGGTCGGTACGGGCCGGCCCGCGCCGGAGGCGTTCGGGCGGGCGGCGCTCGTCAGGCGCAGCCCGTGCCGGGGCGCGCGGGCGGGCGTCGCTCGGCGGACGCAGCCCGTGCCGGGGGCGGGCCGGCGGCGCTCGTCAGACGTAGCGCTCCAGGATCGACGACTCGGCCAGCCGCGACAGTCCCTCGCGCACGCTGCGCGCCCGCGCCTCGCCGACGCCGTCCACCGTCTGGAGGTCGTCCACACTGGCGGCCAGCAGCTTCTGGAGCCCGCCGAAGTGATCGACCAGGCGGTCGATGATGGCGCCGGGCAGCCGCGGCACCTTGGCGAGCAGCCGGAAACCGCGCGGCGAGACCGCCGAGTCGAGGGTCTCGGGCGAGCCGGTGTAGCCCAGGGCGCGGGCCACCGTGGACATCTCCAGCAGCTCGGCGTGGCTGAGCGCGTCCAGCTCGGCGAGGGCCTCGTCGACGGTGCGCGAGCGCTTGGCGGTGGGCTCGGGCACGTAGTCCCGCACGACCAGTTCGCGCTCGGGCTCGACACCCGCGATCAACTCGTCCAGCTGGAGGGCGAGAAGACGGCCGTCGGTGCCCAGCTCCACCACGTACTCGGCGATTTCGGTGGCGATGCGGCGGACCATCTCCAGGCGTTGCGCGACCGCCGAGACGTCCCTGACCGTCACCAGGTCCTCGATCTCCAGCGCCGACAGGGTGCCCGCGACCTCGTCCAGGCGCAGCTTGTAGCGCTCGAGGGTGGCCAGGGCCTGGTTGGCGCGGGAGAGGATCGCCGCGGAGTCCTCCAGGACCCGGCGCTGGCCGTCGACGTAGAGCGCGATGAGCCGCATGGACTGCGAGACGGAGACCACCGGGAAGCCGACCTGCTTGCTGACGCGGTCCGCGGTGCGGTGCCGGGTGCCGGTCTCCTCGGTCGGGATCGTCGGGTCCGGGACCAGCTGCACGCCCGCCCGCAGGATCTTCGACAGGTCCGAGGAGAGCACGATGCCGCCGTCCAGCTTGCACAGCTCGCGCAGCCGGGTCGCGGTGAACTCGACGTCCAGCACGAACCCGCCCGTGCACATCGCCTCGACGGTCTTGTCGGAGCCGAGCACGATGAGCCCACCGGTGTTGCCGCGGAGCACCCGCTCGAGTCCGTCCCGCAGGCCCGTGCCGGGAGCCACGGCGCTCAGTGAGGCGCGCATCAGGCCATCGGCACCGGAACTCCCGCCGGACTTTCCGGGAGCTGCCGCCCGGTCGTTGGCTGCCACTGCACTCCTCCGGTCGCAGGTTCTTCCGGCCTCCCGTTTCGCACACTCGGTTCGTACGGACGGGCGAGACCAGGGCAAAGTCTACCGGCGGTCCTCCTGCTCCCGCGGGGCCTCTCGGCGACGGCCGCGCGGCAGCACCCGCAGCGCGTCCCCTATGTCGGCCACTTCCAGAACCTTCATGCCCGGCGGGACCTTGCCCGGATCGCCCGGGACGAGCGCGTGCGTGAAGCCCAGGCGGTGCGCCTCGGAGAGCCTGCGCTGCACGCCCGTGACCCGTCTGACCTCGCCCGCGAGGCCCACCTCGCCGATCGCGACGAGGTTCTTGGGCAGCGGGGTGTCGCTCGCGGCCGACGCCAGCGCGAGGGCGACGGCGAGGTCGGCGGCCGGCTCGGACAGCTTCACGCCGCCGACCGTCGCCGAGTAGATGTCCCGCTTGCCGAGCGCGCTGATCCGGCCGCGCTGCTCCAGCACGGCCAGCATCATCGACACGCGGGAGGTCTCCAGGCCCGACGTGGTGCGCCGGGGGGAGGGGATCTGGGAGTCGACCGTGAGCGCCTGCACCTCCGCGACGAGCGGGCGGCGGCCCTCCAGGGTGACGGTCAGGCAGGTGCCGGGCACCGGCTCGTCGCGCCGGGTCAGGAACAGGCCGCTGGGGTCGGCCAGGCCCGTGATGCCCTCGTCGTGCAGCTCGAAGCAGCCGACCTCGTCCGTCGCGCCGTAGCGGTTCTTGACGCCGCGGACCAGGCGCAGGCGCGCGTGCCGGTCGCCCTCGAAGTGGAGCACGACGTCCACCAGGTGCTCCAGCAGGCGCGGGCCGGCGATCGCGCCGTCCTTGGTGACATGGCCCACCAGCAGGGTGGACATCCCGCGCTCCTTGGAGGCGCGGATCAGCGCGCCCGCCACCTCGCGCACCTGCGCCATGCCGCCGGGGGCGCCGTCGATCTCCGGCGAGGCCACCGTCTGCACCGAGTCGAGGATCAGCAGGGAGGGCTTGACCGCGTCCAAGTGGCCGAGGACGGCGGCCAGATCGGTCTCGGCGGCCAGATACAGGTGGTCGTCGATGGCGCCGATGCGGTCGGCGCGCAGCCGCACCTGGCTCGCGGACTCCTCGCCTGTCACGTACAGCGTGCGGTGCTCGTCGCTCGCCGCCTTGGCGGCCACGTCCAGCAGCAGCGTGGACTTGCCGACGCCGGGCTCGCCGGCGAGCAGCACGACCGCGCCGGGGACGAGTCCGCCGCCGAGCACGCGGTCCAGCTCGGCGACGCCGGTGGAGCGGGCGGTCGCCTGGCGGCCGTCGACCTGGCCGATGGGCACGGCGGAGCTGGTGACGCGGCCCGGCGTCGTCGTACGGACTGCGGGCGCGCCGTACTCCTCGACCGTGCCCCAGGCCTGGCACTCGGGGCAGCGGCCGAGCCACTTGGCCGTCTGCCAGCCGCACTCCGTGCAGCGGTAGGACGGGCGGTCCCTGGTGGTCTTCGTACGCGTGGCCATGGACGAAACCGTAGCCGCCGCCACTGACAACGCGGGCCCCGGCCGTGCGGCGCGGCCCGTGTGCCTGCCCGTCCCCGTATGAGGGATCGTTTCACCCGTACGAATTAAATGTGGTGAGGGGGCGGGAGCGGGCGATCCCGGGCCGCCTACGGTCGCACGGGTGATGAGCAGCAGTCCGGAGACCTCGATCCGCATGACCGGCGCACACCGGGCGCACCGCGAGGCGCGCGACCGCGCTGCCGCGCGCACCTTGGCGCAGCGCCCGCCCGCGCGCTACGAGCCGTACCTCGACGGCCTGTTCACCTACTGCCTGTCGGTGCTGTGCGACCACGACTCGGCCACCGCCGCCCTCGGGGACGCGCTGGCGTTCGCCGAGCGGCGCGGGCAGCGGGTTCCCGTGGCCGCGGGGGAGCGGCGGGCCTGGCTGTACGCGCTGGCCCGCTGGGCGTGCCTGCGCAGGCTGGCCGAGTCCAGACACAGACGCCAGGGCACGCACGCCTCCGGCCGCGGAGGCGGCGGGCGTGAGCGGGCGGTGCCGCCCGCCGGCTCCCAGGCCGACGGGGACGCGCAGCAGGAGCGGCAGCGCGAACTGGCCCTGCTGGCCTGGCCGGAGGCCGCCGGCACCAGCCCCGAGCAGCGCGAGGCGCTCGAACTCGCCGTACGCCACCACCTCGCCGCCCACGAGGTCGCCGCCGTCCTCGGCCTGGGCCTTGCCGCCACCCGCGAACTCCTCGCCTCCGCCGCCTGCGAGGTGGAGCGCACCCGCGCGGCGCTCGCGGTCGTGGAGAGCGGCGCCTGCCCGAGTGTGGCGCGGCTCACCGGGGACGGCGGGCTCGTGCTCAGCACGGCGCTGCGGCGCGAGCTGGTCCGGCACGTCGACGACTGCCCGCGCTGCCGCCGCGGCGCAGAGCGCGCGATGCCCGGCCGGTGGCCCGGCGCCACGGTCACGCCCGCCGAGCTGCCCGTCCTGCCGGCGCCCCGGGCCGCCCTGCACGTCGCCATGGTCCACCATCCACCCGCGCGGGGCGCCGTCCCGCGCTTCGACCGGCGCGGCTACCCCATGGACCCCAAGGACCGCGCGGCCCGCAGGGACCGGCTGCGCGCGCGTGCCGTCACGACGACCGTCGTCGCCACCGTCGTCGCCGCGCCCGTGCTCGCCCTGTGGGCGGCCTACCGGGGCGCCCCGACCGGCGAGGGGCAGGGCGGCGGCCCCACCGCCACCGCGCACGAGGCGCGCGACCCGGCGGTGCTGGGCGGCGAGGAGGCGGGCGGCGGCTACGAGAACGCGGGCAACGCCCGTACCGGCCCGGACGTCTCCGTGGAGGTCGTCAGCGTCGCGGGCGCCGGGCACAAGAGCGGGGACCTGACGGTGACCGCGGCGAACTCCGGCGACACCACCCTGATCACCCTGACCGCGTCCGGCTCCGGGCCCGTCCACTGGTCGGCCTCCACCGGGGCGTCCTGGCTCTCTCCGAGCCGCTCCTCGGGAACACTCGCGCCGGGCGAGTCGGTGACGGTCAAGGTGTACGTCGACCCGCTGCGCGAGCCGTCCGGCCACTGGACCGCGCGCGTGGCGATCGCCCCGGCCGGGGCCGTGGTGACCATCGACGGCCACGGCACGGCGCCGAGCCCGTCCCGCCCACCGGGCCGGCCGTCCCCCAGCGACCCGCCGGCCACACAGGGCCCCACGCCCACCGCGCCCCCGACCGGCTCCCCGGGCTCACCGACCCCGCAGCCCTCGGCACCCCCGACGACCTCGTCGCCAAGCGCCCCGCCGCCCTCGGGACCGCCGCCGTCCGGTCCGCCCCCGTCGGCCCCGGAGAGCTCCGCATCCCCGCAGCCCGGCACACCGGCACCGTCGAACAGCTAGACCGCCACCGGTCAGTCGGACAGCTGGGCCGCCACCGGAACCGTCGGAGAGCTGGGCCGCCACCGGAACCGTCGGACAGCTGGGCCGCCACCGGTCAGACGGCGTCCGCCGGCCCACCGGGGCTCGCGGGCCCGGCGGGGTCCGCGGGCCGGGCGGGGTCCGCGGGCCGGGCGGGGTCCGCCGGGTGCGGTGCCACCAGGGGCAGCTGGGAGGCCAGACGTTGCTCGCACAGCTCGACCAGGCGGTCGTAGCCCGCCTTGCCCATCAGCTCGGTCAGTTCCGCGCGGTAGGAGACGTACACCGGGTCGCCCGCGCCGTGGGCCGAGGTGGCCGAGGTGCACCACCAGTGCAGGTCGTGGCCGCCCGGGCCCCAGCCCCGGCGGTCGTACTCACCGATCGACACCTGGAGCACGCGCGTGTCGTCGGGGCGGTCGATCCACTCGAAGGTCCGCCGCACCGGCAGCTGCCAGCACACGTCCGGCTTGGTCTCCAGCGGCTCGCGGCCCTCGCGCAGCGCCAGGATGTGCAGCGAGCAGCCCATGCCCCCGGAGAAACCGGGCCGGTTCTGGAAGATGCACGAGCCCTGGAAGGGGCGGGTCTGCCGGGAGCCCTCCTCGTCCTCGGACACCCAGCCGTTGCGCGTGCCCTCGGCGTGGTTCTGCCAGACGTCCGGCGTGAGCCTCGCCACGTACCCGGCGACCCGCTTCTCGTCGTCCTCGTCGGAGAAGTGCGCGCCCAGCGTGCAGCACCCGTCGTCCGCGCGGCCCGCCTGGATGCCCTGGCAGCCGCTTCCGAAGATGCAGTTCCAGCGGGAGGTCAGCCATGTCAGATCACAGCGGAAGACCTGTTCGTCGTCCGCCGGATCCGGGAACTCCACCCACGCGCGCGCGAAGTCGAGTCCCTTCTCGTCGGACCGCACGTCCTGCTTCCCCCGCTGTTCCGGCTTCCTTGGTTTCCCCGCCTTCTCCGGCTTTCCCTGCTTCCCCGCCTTCGCCGGGTCCGCAGCCGACGATTTATCGGTCTTCGCCTTTTTCGTCTTTGGCACCCGTCCAGGGTAAGTCGCCCGGCGTCCCGCGCGGGACCCTCCCGGCGCGGACGTCAAGGGCACCGGTCCGGGCATCGGGGGCTGAGGGCGGCCCAGGTGGCAGTAGCGTTCCGTACATGAGACTCGGTGTCCTCGACGTGGGTTCGAACACGGTCCACCTGCTGGTGGTCGACGCCCACCCCGGCGCGCGCCCGCTGCCCGCGCACTCGCACAAGGCGGAACTGCGCCTGGCCCAACTCCTCGACGCGGACGGCGCGATCGGTCCCGACGGCGTGGACAGCCTGGTCTCGGTGATCAAGGACGCGATGCAGGCCGCCGAGGACAAGGGTGTCGAGGACCTGCTGCCGTTCGCCACCTCCGCCGTGCGGGAGGCGGGCAACGCCGACGACGTCCTCGCGCGCGTGCGCACCGAGACCGGGGTCGAGCTGCAGGTGCTCAGCGGCGAGGAGGAGGCCCGCCTGACCTTCCTCGCCGCCCGCCGCTGGTTCGGCTGGTCGGCGGGGAAACTGTTGGTCCTGGACATCGGCGGCGGCTCCCTGGAGATCGCGTACGGCATCGACGAGGACCCGGACGCGGCCGTGTCCCTGCCGCTCGGCGCGGGCCGGCTCACCGCGGGCCGGCTGCCCGGCGACCCGCCGGACCCGGAGGACGTCAGGGCGCTGCGCCGCCATGTGCGCACGGAGATCGCGCGGACCGTCGGCGAGTTCAGCCGCTTCGGCGCCCCCGACCACGTGGTGGGCACCTCCAAGACCTTCCGCCAGCTGGCCCGCATAGCCGGCGCGGCCCGCTCCGCGGAGGGGCTGTACGTCCAGCGCGAGCTCAAGCGCGAGTCCCTGGAGGGCTGGGTGCCGAGGCTGGCCGCCATGACGGCCGACGAGCGCTCCGAGCTGCCCGGCGTCTCCGACGGCCGCGCGGGCCAGCTGGTCGCGGGCGCCCTGGTCGCCGAGGGGGCGATGGACCTGTTCGGCGTGGAGCGCCTGGAGATCTGCCCCTGGGCCCTGCGCGAGGGCGTGATCCTGCGCCACCTCGACCACATGGACGGTTCCGCCCCCGGCCCCGCCCCCCGGCGCGAGCCGCTGAACGGACCGGCCGCCGAACATGGCGAAGACCACAACGGCCAATAGGCGGCCCGCACTCCCCGGACGCACCCCGTAACCTGTCCCCCATGGCAGAGCCAGTCGTGCGCATCCCGGATGCGAAGGTCGCCCTGTCGACGGCCTCTGTGTACCCGGAGTCGACGGCGACGGCCTTCGAGATCGCCGCGCGCCTCGGGTACGACGGTGTCGAGGTCATGGTCTGGACCGACCCGGTCAGCCAGGACATCGACGCGCTGCGCAGACTCAGCGACTACCACCAGATCCCGATCCTCGCCGTTCACGCCCCCTGCCTGCTGATCACCCAGCGGGTGTGGTCGACCGACCCCTGGGTCAAGCTCCAGCGCGCCAGGGCCGCCGCCGAGAAGCTCGGCGCGAGCACGGTCGTGGTCCACCCGCCCTTCCGCTGGCAGCGGCAGTACGCCCGCGACTTCGTCGCCGGCGTCTGGCGGATGGCGAACGAGACGGACGTGCGGTTCGCGGTGGAGAACATGTACCCCTGGCGCTACCGCGACCGCGAGATGCTCGCGTACGCCCCCGACTGGGACGTCACGAAGGACGACTACCGCCACTTCACGATCGATCTCAGCCACGCGGCGACCGCCCGCACCGACGCCCTGGAGATGGCCGACCGCATGGGCGACCGCCTCGGGCACGTGCACCTCGCGGACGGCAAGGGCTCCGCCAAGGACGAGCACCTGGTGCCCGGCCGCGGCGCACAGCCCTGCGGACAGCTGCTGGAACGTCTCGCCGGCTCCGGATTCGACGGCCACGTCGTCATCGAGGTCAACACCCGGCGCGCCATGTCCGGCGCCGAGCGCGAGGCCGACCTCGCCGAGGCCCTGGCCTTCACCCGGCTGCACCTGGCGTCCTCGGTGCGGGTGCCCCGGCGATGAGCGGCACCACCGTGCCCCGCCGCCGCGGCCGGCCCCGCCGCGAGGAGACCGCCGACACCCGCGACCACATCCTGACCGCGGCCCGCGAGGAGTTCTCCGAGCGCGGCTACGACCGGGCCTCCGTGCGCGGCATCGCCAAGGCGGCCGGCGTCGACCCGGCCCTCGTCCACCACTACTTCGGCACCAAGGAGCAGGTCTTCGCGGCGGCCATCGAGGTGGCCTTCGCGCCCGCGCTGGACGCCCCGGAGGCGCTCGCCGACGCCCCCCTGGACGCCGTGGGCGAACGCCTGGCCCGCTTCATCTTCGGCGTCTGGGAGAACCCGGCCACCCGCACACCCCTGCTGGCGATCGTCCGCTCGGCCCTGAACAACGACACCGCGGCCGCCGTCTTCCGCCGCTTGGTCGCCTCCCAGCTGCTGCGCCGCATCGCCGGCCGCTTCGACCGGCCGGACGCGGAACTGCGCGCCGAGCTCGCGGCCGCACAGCTGGTGGGCTGCGCGATCCTGCGGTACGTGATCAAGGTGGAGCCGCTGGCGTCGGCGGACGTCGAGCAGATCATCGCCAGGGTCGCCCCGGTGGTGCAGGGGCATCTGACGGGACCGTGAGGTGCGCCCCCCGAGGGCCACGCGCAAGGGCAAGCCCCGTTATCTTCTTCGCGGTCCTGCAAGAGGGCCGCTGGCCTCCGGGCCCGGCATGACTGTTGCCCCCTGTCGATGGGATGACCTGGGGGGTGGTGTCACCGGGTCCGAGGGGTGCCGTCACAGACGCTGATCAGAGGTCCGGCCACCGTCCGGCCGGGCGCAATGCCCGGCCGCTTGCGGGCGGCAGGTCTGCATAACGTGGATGCGCGAGAACGGCTCCCGACCTTGAGGCCGGCACGCGTCGACACATGTGGGGGCACGGTGATCAGCATCGACGGGGTGGGCGTCTTCCTGGGCCTGGACGTCGGCAAGCAGACGCATCACGGCCACGGTCTGACCCCGGCCGGGAAGACGGTCTTCGACAAGCCGCTGCCGAACAGCGAACCGAAGCTGCGGGCCGTTTTCGACAAGCTCACGGCCAAGTTCGGCACGGTTCTGGTGGTCGTGGACCAGCCCGCGTCCATCGGCGCCCTGCCCCTGACGGTGGCCCGGGACGCGGGCTGCCAGGTCGCCTACCTGCCCGGACTGGCGATGCGGCGGATCGCCGATCTCTACCCCGGCGAGGCCAAGACCGATGCCAAGGACGCGGCCGTCATCGCGGACGCCGCCCGCATCATGCCCCACACCCTGCGCACCCTCGACCTGACCGACGAGGTCACCGCCGAGCTGACCATGCTGGTCGGCTTCGACCAGGACCTCGCCGGCGAGGCCAACCGCACCTCCAACCGCATCCGCGGCCTGCTCACCCAGTTCCACCCCAGCCTCGAGCGCGTCCTGGGCCCGCGCCTGGACCACCAGGCGGTGACCTGGCTCCTCGAGCGTCACGGATCCCCGCAGGCCCTGCGCAAGGCAGGCCGCCGCAAGCTGGTCGAGGTTGTCCGGCCCAGAGCCCCGCGCATGGCCGAACGACTGGTCGACGACATCTTCACCGCACTCGACGAGCAGACGGTCATCGTTCCGGGCACCAACACCCTCGACGTGATCGTCCCGTCGCTGGCGAAGTCGCTGGCCGCCGTCCACGAACAACGCCGGGCCCTGGAAGCCCGGATCGAGGCACTGCTGGAGGCCCACCCTAATGGGCAGTGATGCGGGGCACCGCCAGGCCCACCCTGGCCC
>NZ_BMVF01000026.1 GCF_014650575.1 Streptomyces naganishii JCM 4654 | reverse complement strand
CCTCCTCAGCCGATCTCGCGGTCGCGGCTTGACTCCTTAGGCACGTGAGATGTCTCTCTCCGGAGTGCGCCGCCGAGCAGCAGCTCGGCGACCATGGTGGGGAAGTCGCGGGCGGCCACACGGCCGTCCTGCACGGCCCAGGCGCCCGAGGCGATCAGGCCGTAGAGCGCCTCGGTGAGCCAGGCCGGGGTGAGTTCGACACGGAACTCGCCGCTGTGGTGGCCGCGTTGGAACACCGCGCCGATACGGGCGTCGAGGTGGGCCCAGCCGTCGTTCTGCGGTTCGCCCTCCCACAGCTGGCTCTCGCCGTAGAGGAAGGCGAGCAGGCCGGCGGCGGGCTGGAGCTCGCGCACGAGTCTGCGGACGGCGTCGCTCGCGGGCCCCTCGTCGGGCCGTGCGGCGTCCACGGCCGCCTCGCACTCCTCGATGCCCAGCGACTCCAGCGCGCGCACGAGCGCGTCCCGGCCCGCGAAGTGGCGGTGCAGGGTGGCCCGGCTGATCCCGGCCGCCTTGGCGACCTCGTCCATGGTGGCGGTGGACTTCCGGGTGAGCAGGTCGGCTGCGCTGCGCAGCACGTGTTCGCGGTCGACGGCCATGAGACAACAGTACCGCACATGAGACGTTGATGTCTCATTTCTAGCGTGCGGGTCTCATAGGCGGGGGTTCCGCCGTGTGTCAGACGTGTACCGCCGGCTCAGTGCCAGGGCAGCCGTGCGCGCCGCTCCCAGTAGACGTGCGGGTCCTCGGCCAGCGCGTCGAGGCGGGCGAGCCGGTCCTCGTCGAGGTCGACGGCCGGGGCGTGCAGGTTGGAGGCGAGCTGGCCGAGCGTGGCCGCGCCGGAGAGGACGACGCCGGCCCACGGGCGGCACAGGACCAGGGCGAGGGCGACCGCGTCGCAGCCGAGGCCGGTCTCGTGGGCCACGGACCGCAGTGCCTCGGGCGCCTGCGGCCCGGCGAGCCGGCCGTTGGCCATGCCCTCCTTGACGATCACCGTCAGCCCCGCGTCGTGCGCCTCGGCGAGCGCGGGCCCGGCGGAGGTCTCCAGGACGTTGTACGTCGACTGGACGGTACGGAAGAGGGGCTCGCCGTCGACGGTCACGGTGAGGGCGGCCCGGATGGCGTCGGCCTGGGCCGGGCCGCTGGTCGAGAAGCCGACGGTGAGACCCTGGGCGGCGGCCTCGGCGAGCCGGGCGTGCAGCTCCTTGTCGGTGAGGGCCGGGCTGTCCGGGGTCACCGAGTGGATCTGGTACAGGTCGAGGCGGTCGCCGAGCAGTTCCGCGCTCTCGGCGCGCTGGCGCTCGTAGGCGGCCAGGCTGTGGTCCTTGACCTCGTGCCGCTCGGCGTCGGTGGTCCAGTCCGCGGTGTAGGTGTAGCCCCACTTGCTGCCCACGACGACGTCGTCCGCGTCGGGGCGGGCGGCGAGCCACCCGGCCAGGAACTCCTCGGAGCGGCCGTAGGAGCGGGCGGCGTCGAAGTAGCGGACGCCCTGCGCGTAGGCGGCGTCGAGGAGCTGGTGGGTGCGGGAGCGCAGCGCTTCGACGCTGCGGTCCGCTCCGAGGTCCTCGTCCCGGCCGAGGTTGATGTAGCCGGGGCGGCCGATGGCGGCGAGGCCGAGGCCGATGTGGCAGGTGGGGGTCGTCGCTGTTGCCAGTCGGGCGAAGGGCATCGCGGGCTCCGTCGGTCGGTCCGGTTCGGCGTTCCGACCAACGTAGCCCGTGACTGTGCTTCGGGTTCGCCCGAAGGCTCGGGCCTTGGGGTGGTTTCGCGGGTACGGGCGCGTTTCGCGGCTGTGGGGGTGCGCGTTTCGCGGCTGTGGGGGTGCGGGTGCGCGCGGGGGCGCGGGTGCGTTGTGGCTTGCCGCGCCGTTCCCCGCGCCCCCTCAGGCTCGCTGCCGGGCCGTCGCCCAGGCGTGCTGGTCGGCCACGTCCCGCTTCACCTCGGTGAGCTGGATGGCCACCGCGCTCGGGGCCGTGCCGCCCCTGCCGTTGCGGGAGGCGAGGGCCCCGGGGACGTTCAGGACCGTGCGCACCTCGGGGGTGAGGTGGGGGGAGATCTTCGCGAACTGCTCGTCGGTCAGCTCGTCGAGCTCCTTGCCCTCGGCCTCGGCGGCCTTCACGCACTCGCCGGCCACCTCGTGGGCCACCCGGAAGGGCACGCCCTGCCGGACCAGCCACTCGGCGATGTCGGTGGCGAGCGAGAAGCCGGCCGGGGCGAGCTCCTCCATGCGCTCGCGGTGCACGGTGAGGGTGGCCATCATGCCGGTGAAGGCGGGGAGCAGGATCTCCAGCTGGTCGCAGGAGTCGAAGACGGGCTCCTTGTCCTCCTGGAGGTCGCGGTTGTACGCGAGCGGGAGGGCCTTGAGGGTCGCCATCAGGCCGGTCAGGTTGCCGATCAGGCGGCCGGACTTGCCCCGGGCCAGCTCCGCGATGTCCGGGTTCTTCTTCTGCGGCATGATCGACGAGCCGGTGGAGAAGGCGTCGTGCAGGGTCACGAAGGAGAACTCCTTCGTGTTCCAGATGATGACCTCCTCGGCGATCCGGGAGAGGTTCACGCCGATCATCGCGGTGATGAAGGCGAACTCGGCGACGAAGTCGCGGGAGGCCGTGCCGTCGATGGAGTTGGCGGCGCTGCCGTGCTCGAAGCCGAGGTCCTTCGCCACCGCCTCCGGGTCCAGGCCGAGGGAGGAGCCCGCGAGGGCGCCCGAGCCGTACGGCGAGACGGCGGTCCGCTCGTCCCACTGGCGCAGCCGCTCGGCGTCCCGGGACAGTGACTGGACGTGGGCGAGGACGTGGTGGGCGAACAGGACCGGCTGGGCGTGCTGGAGGTGGGTCCGGCCGGGCATGGCCACGTCCGGGTGGGCCTCGGCGAGGCCGATGAGCGCGTCCTGGAGGTCGGCGATCAGGCCGCCGATGATCCGGGCGTGGTCGCGCAGGTACATGCGGAAGAGGGTGGCCACCTGGTCGTTGCGGGAGCGGCCGGCGCGCAGTTTGCCGCCGAGGTCGGGGCCGAGGCGCTCCAGCAGGCCCCGCTCGAGGGCGGTGTGGACGTCCTCGTCGGCGATCGTGCCCGTGAAGTCGCCGGAGACCACGTCCGCCTCGAGCCGGTCGAGGCCGTCCAGCATGCGGGTCAGCTCGTCGTCGGTGAGCAGACCGGCCTTGCGCAGCACGCGGGCGTGGGCGCGGGAGCCGGCGATGTCGTAGGGCGCGAGCCGCCAGTCGAAGTGGACGGACGCGGACAGCTTCGCCAGGGCCTCGGCGGGACCGTCGGCGAAACGGCCGCCCCAGAGCCGTACGTCACCGCTGTTGCTGCTCACTTGCGTTGCTCCTCACAGAAGGCGGGTGGATGTGCCGCCGCCTCCCCACGGTCGCGTGCGGGGAGGCGGCTGTCAGGCGGATGCGCGTGAGGTCAGGCGAGGTCGCGCTTGGCGGCGATCTTCGACGACAGGCTGTAGATGTCGATGAAGCCCTTGGCCGCCGCCTGGTCGAAGGTGTCGCCCGTGTCGTAGGTGGCCAGGTTGAAGTCGTACAGCGACGACTGGGAGCGCCGGCCGGTGACGACGGCGCGGCCGCCGTGCAGGGTCATCCGGATGTCGCCGGTGACGTGCTGGTTGGCCTCGTTGATGAAGCCGTCCAGGGCGCGCTTGAGCGGGGAGAACCACTGGCCGTCGTAGACCAGTTCGCCCCAGCGCTGCTCGACCTGCCGCTTGTAGCGGGCGAGTTCGCGCTCGACGGTGACGTTCTCCAGCTCCTGGTGGGCGGTGATCAGGGCGATCGCGCCGGGAGCCTCGTACACCTCGCGGGACTTGATGCCGACGAGGCGGTCCTCCACCATGTCGATCCGGCCGATGCCCTGGGCGCCGGCGCGCTCGTTGAGCTGCTGGATCGCCTGGAGCACGGTGACGGGCTTGCCGTCGATGGCGACCGGGACGCCCGCCTGGAAGGTGACGATCACCTCGTCGGGCTCGCGCTCCACGGCCGGGTTCTGGGTGTACTCGTAGATGTCCTCGATCGGGGCGTTCCAGATGTCCTCGAGGAAGCCGGTCTCGACGGCACGCCCGAAGACGTTCTGGTCGATGGAGTACGGGGACTTCTTGGTGGTGGCGATCGGGAGGTTCTTGTCCTCGCAGAACGCGATGGCCTTGTCCCGGGTCATCGCGTAGTCGCGGACCGGCGCGATGCACTTGAGGTCGGGGGCGAGGGCGACGATGCCGGCCTCGAAGCGGACCTGGTCGTTGCCCTTGCCGGTGCAGCCGTGGGCGACCGTGGTGGCGCCGTGCTTCTTGGCGGCGGCGACGAGGTGCTTGACGATCGTCGGCCGGGACAGGGCGGAGACCAGCGGGTAGCGGTCCATGTAGAGGGCGTTGGCCTTGATCGCCGGGAGGCAGTACCCCTCGGCGAACTCGTCCTTGGCGTCGGCGACCTCGGCCTCGACGGCACCGCAGGCGAGCGCGCGCTTGCGGATGACGTCCAGGTCCTCGCCGCCCTGGCCGACGTCGACCGCTACGGCGATGACCTCGGCGCCCGTCTCCTCGGCGATCCAGCCGATGGCGACGGAGGTGTCCAGACCGCCCGAGTAGGCGAGTACGACGCGCTCGGTCACGGGTTTCTCCTCACAGTGCATTCGCTGACATGCATGAGTATGCAGAACTCTGCATGGTTCGTCAATCTCCGGCGGGGACGCCGGGCGGGCGAAGGGGGGCGTACGGAGGCCCGTGAGGGCGTGCGGGGCGGGTATCGAAGGGAAGTTCCGGAACTCCTTGAACGGCCGCAACCGCTTTCCCGTATCTCTCGCCGAGCGCAGGCGCCGCGTTCGCCCCCACGCACGGCACGGCCACGACACCCCCGACACGAGTGAGGCATCCGCATGTCCAGGGCTCTTGCGAAGTACAACAGGCGTCGCGTCGCGTTCATCGGCGGCGCCGCCGCGGTGGTGCTGTCCGGAGCGGTCGTCGCCGGCTCCGCCCTCGCCGGCGAGCCGTCCAAGGGCGGCGGCGCCCAGAGCACCCGGACGCTCGCGGACCCCGGCACGATCAGCTGCCCCGACGTAAGGTCCCAGCTCCCCGCGGTCCCCGCCTCCGCGCGGGCCGAGGTCGACCGCAACCTCAGCCTCCTCGACACCCAGGTCCAGGAGGCCAACACCCGCCTGAAGAACACCGTCGGCCAGGGCGGCCCCCACTTCGTCCAGAACGCGATCCTCGGCCCGCTCAAGGACAAGCGCGTGTCGACCATCGACCGCATCGCCATCGCCATCGGCCGCAAGGGGACCAAGCCGCAGGGACTGGACGCGCTGGCGCCGTGCGCCCTCGACCAGGGCGGCGCGGGCGGCTCCGCCACGGCGACGGCCGCTCCCACCGCGTCCGCCACCGCGGCCGGTCAGCAGGCGGGCGGTCAGGCGGCCGGTCAGCAGGCGGCCGGCTCCGGCGCGGCCGGCGGCTCGGGCGCGGCGACCGGCGTGGGCACGATCAGCTGCCCCGACGTGAAGTCCCAGCTCCCCGCGGTCCCCGCCTCCGCGCGGGCCGAGGTCGACCGCAACCTCAGCCTCCTCGACACCCAGGTCCAGGAGGCCGACACCCGCCTGAAGAACACCGTCGGCCAGGGCGGCCCCCACTTCGTCCAGAACGCGATCCTCGGCCCCCTCAAGGACAAGCGCGTGTCGACCATCGACCGCATCGCCATCGCCATCGGCCGCAAGGGAACCAAGCCGCAGGGACTGGACTCCCTGGCCGCCTGCACGCTCACCAAGTGAACGCGGTGAGGTGACAGGCAGCCGTGGCCGCCCCGAAGCAAGCGCCGGCCGGGGCGGCCACGGTGCGGGGCCCGCGCGCCGCACGGGCACGGACCGCGTAATTCCTTAGACAGCCGAAAGAATCGCGCCGATAATGGCTGGACATGGGAAAGACGTATGAGCGCATCGACGGCAGGCTGCGGACGTTCATCGAGCAGCAGCCCCTCTTCTTCACCGCGACCGCCCCCCTGTCCGGCGACGGCACGGTCAACCTCTCCCCCAAGGGCCTCAAGGGCTCCTTCGCGGTGCTCGACGAGCACACGGTGGCCTACCTCGACTTCGCCGGATCCAACGCCGAGACCATCGCCCACCTGCGCGAGAACGGCCGGATCACCCTCATGTGGTGCGCCTTCCAGGGGCCGCCCAACATCGTGCGGGTGCACGGCAGGGGCGAGCCGGTCTTCCGGGACGACCCGCGCTTCCCGGGCCTCCTCGCCCGCTTCCCCGACATCGAGGCCGGCCCGCACGGGCTGCGCGCGATCATCATCGTGCGCGCCGAGCTGATCCGGGACACCTGCGGCTACGCGGTGCCCTTCATGGCGTACGAGGAGGACCGCGACCTGCACGGCAAGCGCTTCGCGCGCGAGGACGACGCCTCGCTGGGCGAGTACTTCGCCAAGAAGGACCACGTGGCCACCAGCCTGGACGGGCTGCCGGGACTGCCGCTCCCGCTGCCGCCCACGCCGGCCCCCGCCCCGGCTCCGTCCGGGTCCGCGTCCCCGGCCGCCTGACTCACCGCGCGCCGCACCGCGGCAGACGTACGGTGAACGTCGTGGCGCCCGGGCGGCTCTCCAGCGTCACGCCGCCGCCGTGCGCCTCGATCACGGCCGCCACGATCGACAGGCCCAGGCCCGCTCCCGCGCCGCCGGACGGGTCGGTGCGGCGGCGGTCGGCGCGGGTGAAGCGCTCGAAGACGCCCGGCTGGACCTCGGCGGGGACTCCGGGCCCGTCGTCGTGGACCTTCAGCACCGCCGTGGCGCCCGCGCGCTCTCCCCCGCGCTCGCGTTCGGTCTCCAGCGACACGGTCACCTTGGTGCCCTCGGGGGTGTGCAGCCGCGCGTTGGCCAGCAGGTTGGCCAGCACCTGCTGCAGGCGGTGGGCGTCGCCGGTCACCGTCACCGGCTCCTCGGGCAGCTCCATCGTCCAGCGGTGTCCGGGGCCAGCGGCCCGGGCGTCCGTCACCGCGTCCAGGACCAGCCGGGTCAGGTCCACCGGGCGCTGCTCCAGCGGGCGGCCGGCGTCCAGACGGGCCAGGAGCAGCATCTCGTCGACCATCTCGCCCATCCGGGCGGACTCGGCGGCTATGCGCTCCAGGGCGCGGGTGACCTCGGGCGGCACGGGCCCCGGGTGCAGCAGCGCGAGTTCCGCGTGGCCGCGCAGCGAGGCGACCGGGGTGCGCAGCTCGTGGCTGGCGTCGGCGGCGAAACTGCGCAGCCGCTCCTCGCTGGCGTGCCGCTTGGTCAGCGCGTCCTCCACGTGGTGGAGCATGCGGTTGAAGGCGGCGGCGAGCCGGCCCACCTCGCTGCGCGGGTCGGGCTCGGGCGCGCGGGGCGGCAGCGCGACCTCGCCGCTGGCCAGCCGCAGCTCGCTGACGCGGGTGGCGGTGGCCGCGACCCGGCTCAGCGGCCGCAGCGACCAGCGCACCCACAGGGCGCCCGCCACGCCCGTGATGGCGAGCGCCATGCCGAAGACGACGACCGCGACCAGTTCGAGCCGGTGCACGGTGGCCTCCACCGGTTCCAGCGGCAGGCCGGTGATCAGCACGTCGCCGTCCAGGCCGTGGGAGGCGGCGACCCGGTATCCGTGCAGGGCGGAGAGCTCGACGGTGCGGGGGCGGCCGTCGGCCGGTATCGCGGCCAGTGCCGCCTGGTCGTGGCCGGTCAGCCGGACGGTCAGGTCGGTGGAGTAGTCGGCGTCGGCGCCGGGGACCACGGCCGCGTTGGTGACCTTGCCGTCGAGCAGGCGCACGCCGAGGGTGCCGGATGCCTGACGGCGGGTGTCGCCGTGCTCGTCGCCGTCGTTGTCGTTGCGGGGCGCCGTGCCGTGCTCGAGGCTGGCCGGGAAACGGGCGCCGACGTCCCGCAGCTGCTGGTCGACGCGGCTGGTGAGGAAGCCGTCCAGCTCCACCACGGCGGCCACTCCGACGGCGGCGCAGCTCACGGCGAGCAGCACGACCAGTCCCGCGGTCAGCCGGGCCCGCAGGGTGCGCGGACGCGGCAGCCGGGCGAGCAGGCGCCCCGGCCACGCCACTACCGCCGCGAGCCCGCCGGCCATGCTCACCGGACCGCCGGTTTCAGCACGTACCCGGCCCCGCGGACCGTGTGGATCATCGGATCGCGGCCCGCGTCGACCTTCTTGCGCAGGTAGGAGATGTAGAGCTCCACGACATGGGCCTGGCCGCCGAAGTCGTAGGACCACACCCGGTCGAGGATCTGCGCCTTGCTGAGCACCCGGCGCGGGTTGTGCATCAGGAAGCGCAGCAGCTCGAACTCGGTCGGGGACAGCTCGATCAGCTCGCCGCCCCGGGTGACCTCGCGGGCGTCCTCGTCCATGACCAGGTCGCCGACGGTCACCCGGGGCCCGTCGGCCGGCTGCCTGGCCATCCCCGCGCGGCGCAGCAGCCCGCGCAGCCGGGCGACGACCTCCTCCAGGCTGAACGGCTTGGTGACGTAGTCGTCGCCGCCGGCCGTGATGCCCGCGATGCGGTCCTCCACCGCGTCCCGGGCGGTGAGGAAGAGCACGCAGACCTCCGGCTGCACGGCGTGCAGCTCGCGCAGCACGGCGAAGCCGTCGGTGTCGGGGAGCATCACGTCCAGGACGACGGCGTCGGGCTGGAACTCGCCGGCCTCGGCGACGGCCGTGGCGCCGTCGCCGGCGGTGCGGACCTGCCAGCCCTGGTAGCGCAGGGCGCCGGAGAGCACCTCGGCGAGGTCCGGGTCGTCGTCGACGACGAGGACCCGGACGGGCGTGCCGTCGGGGCGGGCGAGGGCGGGGCGGGGCGTGTTCATGGCCTTTCCAGCATCCCCCGGCGCGCGCGGGGTCCGCGACGGCCGTCCCTCTGAGTTTTCTGTGAGTCCGCTCTCGCCCGGACGCGCCGGGTCACCTTCCGGGCACGGCGCGTGCCACCGGGTGAGAGCCGTGTGAGCGTCCGCTCTGAGTTGCCTGTGGGGTACGCGCCGGGCCCCCGGTTTCAGAGCGGCCTCAGAGGTTCGCCCCGCACAGTGGCGGTCCGGGCAGTGGCCCCGGACCGGCGAAAGGACGCGAACACATGACGACGGTGTACGAGCGGCGGGCCGCGGCTCCGCCCGTACCGGTGGTCCGCCGGCGCTCCCCGGCGGGCGCCGTGCAGGCGCTGCTGTGGGCCGGGGCCGCGGCCGTGGTCGGCCTGTGGTGGTACGACACGTCCTCGGTCGTGGGCGCGGCGGGCTGGCTCACCGGCGCCGGGCGGATCGCCGGGCTGCTGTGCGGCTACGCCTGCGCGGTGCTGGTCGGCCTGATGGCGCGGGTGCCGGTGCTGGAGCGGGGGATCGGCTCGGACCGGGTGGCGCGCTGGCACGCGATGGCCGGCCGGTACACGGTGTGCCTGCTGGTCGCGCACGTCGTGCTGATCCTGGCCGGGTACGCGGCGCAGGACCGGGCCTCGGTCGTGCACGAGGCGGTGACGGTGGTCCTCGACTACCCGGAGATGCTGAAGGCGACGGCCGGCACGGTGATCCTGCTGGCGGTGGGCGTCACCTCCGCGCGGGCGGTGCGCCGCCGCACGAACTACGAGTTCTGGTACTACGTCCATCTGCTCACCTACGCCGCCGTGTTCCTGGCCTTCGGGCACCAGCTGGCGCTGGGCAACGAGTTCAACGGCCACGCCGCGGCCACGGCCGCCTGGTACGTGCTGTACCTGGGCGTGGCCGCCCTCGTGCTGTGGTTCCGGATCCTCGCCCCGGTGCGGCTCAACCTGCGGCACCGGATGCGGGTCGACTCGGTGCACAAGGAGGCGCCCGGGGTGTACTCCGTCGTGGTGCGCGGGCACCGGCTGGACGAACTGGGCGCGCAGCCGGGGCAGTTCTTCCGCTGGCGGTTCCTCGCCGAGGGCATGGGCTGGACCTCCACGCCGTACTCCCTGTCCGCGCCGCCCCGTCCGGACCTGCTGCGCATCACCGTCAAGGCGCTCGGCGACCACAGCGCGGCGGTGCCGCTGCTGCGGCCCGGCACGAGGGTGTGGGCGGAGGGGCCGTACGGCTCGATGACCGCCGGCCGGAGTACCTCGCACAAGTCGCTGCTCATCGCGGCCGGTGTCGGCATCACCCCGCTGCGGGCGCTGTTCGAGACGCTGCCCGGGGAGGTCACCCTGCTGTACCGGGCGCGCACGGCGGAGGATCTCGCGCTGGGCGGCGAGCTGGAGGCGATAGCGCGCTGGCGCGGGGCGCGGCTGCTGTACGCGCTGAACGGCCCGCACGGCGAGCGGCCCCGCTTCACCGTCGAGTCCCTGCGCTCGGCCGTGTACGACCTGTCCGGGCACGACGTGTACATCTGCGGCCCGCACGCCTTCGCCCAGGACCTGTACGAGGTGCTGCGCGCCGCCGGGGTGCCCGACCGGCGGGTCCACCACGAGTCGTTCGAACTCTGAGCCCAGGAACTGTGAGGCATTCGTGCACGCGTTGAAGAAGAGGAGCCCGCTGCGCCGGGTGGTGCTGGCGAGCGCCGCCACCGTCTCGGGGCTGGTGATGCTGCTGTCGCTCAAGCCGCACACGCAGCCGGAGATCGCCGCGGCGCCGGCCCCGGCCGCGTCGAGCGGGGCCGGCTCGTCCGCGGGCACCGGCGGCTCGTCGTCCGGTGGTTCGTCGGCCGGTGGTTCGTCGTCCGGTTCGTCGTCCGGCGGGAGCGCCTCCGGCACCCGGACGGTCACCGGCGAGACGGTGCAGACCCGTTGGGGCCCGGTCCAGGTGCGCGTCACGCTCAAGGGCAGGCGCATCACCGACGTCACCGCGGTCTCCTACCCCTCGGACAACCCCAGGGACCAGGAGATCAGCAGCTACGCCATCCCGCAGTTGCGGCGGGAGACGCTGGCCGCGCAGAGCGCGCGGATCGACTCGGTGTCCGGGGCCTCCTACACAAGTGACGGGTACAAGCAGTCGCTTCAGTCCGCGCTGGACTCGGCCAGGCTCTGAACACCGGACGCATCCCCCACGTATCTGTGGGCCAAGGGTCAAATCGCCACGGAGGAACCGTGACCACCACGCTCGCAGGAGGACGTGCCGCCCGGCGCCAGACGATGCGCCGGATCCGGCCGCGCCGCTCGCCCGCCGTTCCGCTGCTGCTCGCCGTATGGGCGGGCGCGGCGGCCGTGATCTGGCTGTGGTGGATGAACACCCCCTCCATCGCCGGCACGGGCGGCAGAATCCTCAACGCCGGCCGGATCACCGGCCTGCTCGCCGGCTACCTCATGGCGCTGGTCGTGCTCCAGATGGCGCGCGTGCCCGCGCTGGAGCGCCGGGTGGGCTCCGACCGGGTGGCCCGCTGGCACGCGATGAGCGGCCGCTACACGCTCTGCCTGGTCCTCGCCCACGTGTTCCTCATCATGTGGGGGTACGCGCTCCAGGCGGGCAAGTCGCTCGGCGACATCGTCCAGCAGACGATCGACTCCATCAACCAGCTGCCCGACATGGGCAAGGCTGCCGTCGGCACCGGTCTGCTGGTCGTGATCGGGCTGGTCTCGATCGGCCCGGTGCGCCGCCGGATGCCGTACGACACCTGGTACCACGTGCACCTGTTCACGTACGCGGCGGTCTTCCTGACCTTCTGGCACCAGATCACCACCGGCAACGACTTCGCGGTCGAGCCGCTGGCGAAGACCTTCTGGTACGGGCTGTACGGCGCGGTGACCGCGCTGGTGCTGTGGTACCGCATCGTCACGCCGATCCGGCTGAACCTCAAGCACCGGATGCGGGTCGAGGCGGTCATCGAGGAGACCCCGGGCATCGTGTCGGTGCTGATCGGCGGCCGGAAGCTGCACCGGATGGGCGCGGAGGCCGGGCAGTTCTTCCGCTGGCGGTTCCTGGCGCCGGGGATGCGTTTCAGCTCCCACCCGTACTCCCTGTCGGCGGCGCCCCGCCCCGGTCTGCTGCGCATCACGGTCAAGGCGATCGGCGACCACAGCGCCCGGCTGCGCGAGCTGGAGCCGGGCACGCGGGTCTGGGCGGAGGGCCCGTACGGCGCGCTGACCGCCGCCCGGCGCAGCCGCGGCAAGGTACTGCTGGTGGCCGGCGGGGTGGGGATCACCCCGATGCGGGCGCTGTTCGAGACGCTGCCCGGCGCCGCGGGCGACATCACCCTGCTGTACCGGGCCAACAGCACGCAGGACCTGGCCCTGTGGGACGAGCTGGCGAAGATCGCCGACGAGCGCGGCGCACGCCTGATGTACGCGGTGAACAGCCCGGACGGCGAACGGCCCGACATCTCGGCCGAGTCGCTGCGGCGGAAGATCGCCGACATCGACCGCCACGACGTCTTCATGTGCGGCCCGCCCGGTTTCGCGCAGTCGGTGTACGAGGCGCTGCGCGGCGCGGGGGTCCCCGCCCGCCGCATCCATCACGAGTCGTTCGAGATGTGAGCGACGGGACTTCAGGAGATCGCAAGCGATGAGGAAGAGCCACCCCATCCGGCGCGCGGTGCTGGCCGGCGCCGCGACCGTGTCCGGGATCGTGCTGCTGCTGTCGTTGAAACCGGCCTCGAATCCCGCCGCCGCCTCGGCGGCGGGCGCGGCGCCGCAGCAGACGGCGGCGGCCCAGGAGTCGCCGCAGGGCGGCAGCGGCGCGCAGAGGACGGGCACGCGGACGGTCACCGGTGACGTGGCCGCCACGCAGTACGGCAACGTGCAGGTGCGGCTGACCGTCAGCGGCGGGAAGATCGTCAAGGCGGAGGCCGTGCAGGCGCCCAAGGGCGGCCTCAGCGACCAGAAGACCGCGCTGGCGGTGCCCCGGCTCAACCAGGAGGCGGTGGCCGCGCAGAGCGCGAGGATCGACGCGGTGTCGGGGGCCACCTACACCAGCGGCGGGTACACGAAGTCGCTGCAGTCGGCGCTGGACAAGGTCAAGTCCGGTGAGGCGAAGGGCGGTTCGGCGGGAGGCTCCTCCTCGTCCGGCTCGGGCTCCGGTTCCGCCCCCTCGTCCGGTTCCGGCTCCGGCTCCGGCGCCGCCCAGGCCCGTACCGTCACCGGCAAGGTCGCCGAGACGCAGTACGGACCGGTCCAGGTGCGGGTCACCGTCAGCGGCGGGAAGGTCACCAAGGCGCAGGCCGTGCAGGCGCCCGAGGGCGGTCTCAGCGGCCAGAAGACCGCGCTGGCGGTGCCCAGGCTCAACCAGGAGGCGGTCGCCGCCGGCAGCGCGAAGATCGACTCGGTGTCCGGGGCCACCTACACCAGCGAGGGCTACAAGCAGTCGCTCCAGTCGGCGCTGGACCAGGCCGGTGGCTGAGGCCGTGGCCGAACCGGCGAACGCCCCCGCCGCGGTGCGTCACGCGGAGGAGGTCATGGGGACGGTCTTCTCCTTCGACGTCCGCGGCGGGGAACCCCGGGCGGTCCGGGCGGCGCTGCGCGAGGCGGTCGCCGAACTGCACCGCGCGGACGCGGTGTTCAGCACCTACCGCGAGGACAGCCAGGTCTCCCGGCTGGCGCGCGGCGAGCTGACCGTCGAGGAGTGCGATCCGGAGGTCGCCGAGGTGCTGGCGCTGGGCGCCGAGGCGGAGGGGGCCAGCGACGGCTGGTTCAGCCTGCGCTACCGCGGCGAACTCGATCCGACCGGGATCGTCAAGGGCTGGGCGGCCGAGCGCGCGGCCCGGCGGATCGGGGCGGCCGGGGTGAGCGGGGTCAGCGTCAACGGCGGCGGGGACGTCCAGCTGCTCGGTGCGCCGGAGCCGCAGCGGCCCTGGCGGGTCGGCGTGTCGGATCCGCTGCGTCCGGGCGGGCTGGCGGCGGTGGTCTCCTCGGCCGGGGCGGCGGAGCTGGCGGTGGCCACCTCGGGCACGGCCGAGCGCGGCGCGCACATCGTGGACCCGGGCACGGGCCGCTCCGCGGTGACCGACCTGGTCGCGGTGACGGTGGTCGCGCCCCGGCTGACCTGGGCGGACTGCTGGGCCACGGCCGCGTTCGCGATGGGCTCCCGGCAGGGCCTCGCGTGGCTGGAGTCGCTGCCGGACGTGGAGGCCCTGCTGATCACGGCGGGCGACGAGGTGCGCTGCACGGCCGGACTGGCCGCCCGGCTGGGCTGAGCCCGTACACGTACGGGAGAGGGGGCACGCCGTTCACCGGTGTGCCCCCTTCTTCGTCTGCCCGTCTGTCAGTGGCCGTTCTGGGCCAGGCGCAGGAGGTGGTCCGCCAGGGCCTGTCCCCCGCTCGGATCGCGGCTGATCAGCAGCAGGGTGTCGTCGCCGGCGATGGTGCCGAGGATGTCGTGCAGTTCGGCCTGGTCGATCGCCGAGGCGAGGAACTGGGCCGCGCCCGGCGGGGTGCGCAGGACCACGAGGTTGGCCGAGGCCTCGGCGGAGATGAGCAGCTCCTGCGACAGCCGCCGCATCCGCTCCTCCTTGACGGACTCCCCCAGCGGGGCGCGCGGGGTGCGGAAGCCGCCCTCGCTGGGCACCGCGTAGATGAGGTCGCCGTCGGTGTCGCGGATCTTGACCGCGTTCAGCTCGTCGAGGTCCCGGGACAGCGTCGCCTGGGTGACGCTCAGCCCGTCGTCGGCGAGGAGCTTGGCCAACTGGCTCTGGGAGCGCACCGGTTGCCGGTTGAGGATGTCCACGATCCGGCGGTGGCGTGCGGTGCGGGTCTGCGGTACGGCGGGCCCGGCTTCGGTGTGCCCGTGGTCCTGCGCCTGGCTCATCGTCGTCTCATTCTCCGGCTCGTCCCTCTCGGTCCCCGTGGGCCACGTCCAGGATGCCGGGCAGCGCCCGGAGGAACGCGTCCACCGCGTCGTCGCCGAGGTTCAGCGCCGGCATCAGCCGTACGACGTCGGGGGCGGGCGCGTTCACCAGGAAGCCGGCCTCCTGAGCCGCCTGCTGCACCTGGGCGGCGAGCGGCTCGGTGAGCACGATACCCAGCAGCAGTCCGGCGCCCCGGACGTGGGCGACCAGAGCGTGGCCGGAGGACTCGATTCCGTCGCGCAGCCGCTCGCTCTGCCGCTTGACGTTGTCCAGCAGTCCCTCTTCCGCGATGGTGTCGAGGACGGCGAGTCCGGCGGCGCAGGCCACCGGGTTGCCGCCGAAGGTCGTGCCGTGCTGGCCGGGCCTCAGCAGGCCGGCGGCGCGCCCGAAGGCGACGGTGGCGCCGAGCGGCAGCCCGCCGCCGAGTCCCTTGGCGAGCGTGACGACGTCCGGCAGGACGCCCTCGTGGGCCTGGTACTCGAACCAGTGCCCGGTGCGGCCGACGCCGGTCTGCACCTCGTCGAGGACCAGCAGCGAGCCGGTGGCCGCGGTGATCGCGCGGGCCGCCTTGAGGTAGCCGGCGGGCGGCACCACGACCCCGTTCTCCCCCTGGATCGGCTCGATGATCACCAGGGCGGTCTCGTCGGTGACCGCGGCGGCCAGGGCCTGGGCGTCGCCGTAGGGCACGTGGGTGACCTCGCCGGGCAGCGGCAGGAAGGGCTCCTGCTTGCCGGGCTGGCCGGTGAGGGCGAGGGCGCCCATGGTGCGGCCGTGGAAGCCGCCCTCGGTGGCGACCATGCGGGTCCGCCCGGTGAGCCGGCCGATCTTGAAGGCGCCCTCGTTGGCCTCGGCGCCGGAGTTGCAGAAGAACACCTTGCCGTCGCGGCCGAAGAGCTGCAGGAGCCGTTCGGCGAGCGCGACGGGCGGCTCGGCGACGAAGAGGTTGGAGACGTGCCCGAGGGAGGCGATCTGCCGGGTCACGGCCTCGACGACCGCCGGGTGGGCGTGGCCGAGCGCGTTGACCGCGATGCCGCCGACGAAGTCGAGGTACTCCTTGCCGTCGGCGTCCCACAGCCGGGAGCCCTCGCCGCGCACCAGGGGCAGCCTCGGGGTGCCGTAGTTGTTCATGAGCGCGCCCTGCCACCGCTGGGTCAGCTCCTGGTTGGCGGTCATACGGCGTCCCCCTCCTCGTCCGGCACGACCATCGTGCCGATGCCCTCGTCGGTGAAGATCTCCAGCAGGATGGAGTGCTGCACGCGGCCGTCGATGACGCGCGCGGTGCTCACGCCGTTGCGTACGGCGTGCAGGCAGCCCTCCATCTTCGGCACCATGCCCGAGCTCAGTTCGGGCAGCAGTTTCTCCAGCTGGGAAGCGGTGAGCCGGCTGATCACCTCGTCGGAGTCCGGCCAGTCCTCGTAGAGGCCCTCGACGTCGGTGAGGACCATGAGGGTCTCGGCGCCCAGTGCCGCAGCGAGTGCCGCAGCCGCCGTATCAGCATTGACGTTGTAGACATGTCCGTCGTCCTGGGAGCGGGCGATCGAGGAGACGACCGGGATGCGGCCGTCCGCGAGCAGCGCCTCGATCGCGCCGGTGTCGATCTGGGTGATCTCGCCGACCCGCCCGATGTCGACGAGCTCGCCGTCGATCTCGGGGGTGTGCCGGGTGGCGGTGATGGTGTGCGCGTCCTCGCCGGTGAGGCCGACGGCGAGCGGGCCGTGCTGGTTGAGCAGCCCGACCAGCTCCCGCTGCACCTGCCCGGCCAGCACCATCCGTACGACGTCCATGGCGTCCTCGGTGGTGACGCGCAGGCCGGCCTTGAACTCGCTGACGATGCCGGCCCGGTCGAGGGCGGCGCTGATCTGCGGTCCGCCGCCGTGCACGACGACCGGCCTGAGGCCCGCGTGGCGCAGGAAGACGACGTCCTGGGCGAAGGCGGCCTTGAGTTCGCCGTCGACCATGGCGTTGCCGCCGAACTTGATGACGACCGTCTTCCCGTGGTGCCGGGTCAGCCAGGGCAGCGCCTCGATGAGGATGCGCGCCTTGGGCAGTGCGGTGTGCTTGCGCGTGGTTCCGCTGCTCATGAGGAGTAGGCGCTGTTCTCGTGGACGTAGTCGGCGGTGAGGTCGTTGGTCCAGATGGTGGCGGTCTCCTCGCCGGCGGAGAGGTCGGCGACGATGTGGACCTCGCGGTAGCGCATGTCGACCAGTTCGCGGTCCTCGCCGACGCCGCCGTTCTTGCACACCCACACGCCGTTGATGGCGACGTTCAGCCGGTCGGGCTCGAAGGCGGCCTTCGTGGTGCCGATCGCGGAGAGCACGCGGCCCCAGTTGGGGTCCTCACCGTGGATGGCGCACTTGAGGAGGTTGTTGCGGGCGATGGAACGGCCCACCTCCACGGCGTCCTCCTCGGTCGCGGCGCCCACCACCTCGACCTTGATGTCCTTGGCGGCGCCCTCGGCGTCGCGGATGAGCTGCTGCCCGAGGTCGTCGCACACGGCGCGCACCGCTGCCGCGAACTCCTCGTACTCCGGGGTGACTCCGCAGGCGCCGGAGGCGAGCAGCAGCACGGTGTCGTTGGTGGACATGCAGCCGTCGGAGTCGACGCGGTCGAAGGTGACCCGGGTGGCCTCGCGCAGCGCCTTGTCGAGCACGGCGGCCTCGACGTCGGCGTCGGTGGTGAGGACGACGAGCATGGTGGCCAGGCCGGGGGCGAGCATGCCGGCGCCCTTGGCCATGCCGCCCACCGTCCAGCCGTCCTTGGTGACCACGGAGGTCTTGTGGACGGTGTCGGTGGTCTTGATGGCGATGGCGGCCTTCTCGCCGCCGTGCTCGGACAGCTGCGCGGCGGCCGTCTCCACCCCCGGCAGCAGCTTGTCCATCGGCAGCAGGACGCCGATCAGGCCGGTGGAGCAGACGGCGACCTCGATGGGGCCGACGCCGAGCACCTCGGCGGCCTTCTCGGCGGTGGCGTGGGTGTCCTGGAAGCCCTTGGGGCCGGTGCAGGCGTTGGCGCCGCCGGAGTTGAGGACCACCGCGGAGAGCCGGCCGGTCTTGAGGACCTGCTCGGACCACTGCACGGGGGCGGCCTTGACGCGGTTGGAGGTGAAGACGCCGGCGGCGGCGCGGCGGGGCCCGGTGTTGACCACGAGGGCCAGGTCCGGGTTGCCGTTCTCCTTGATCCCGGCGGCGATGCCCGCCGCCTGGAATCCCTTGGCTGCCGTGACGCTCACGGTGCGACTCCGATCGTGGTGAGCCCGGTGGTCTCGTCGAGACCGAGGGCGATGTTCATGCTCTGCACGGCACCGCCCGCGGTGCCCTTGGTCAGGTTGTCGATGGCGCTGACCGCGACGACGCGGTGCGCGGCGGGGTCGTACGCCACCTGGATCTGGACGGCGTTGGAGCCGTACACCCAGCCGGTGGCGGGCCACTGCCCCTCGGGCAGCAGGTGGACGAACGGCTCGTCCGCGTAGGCCTTCTCGTAGGCGGCGCGCACCGCCTCGGCGGTGACCCCGGGCCGCGCCTTCGCGGTGCACGTGGCGAGGATGCCGCGGGGCATCGGGGCGAGGGTGGGCGTGAAGGAGACGGTGACCGGCTCCCCCGCGGCCGCGCTCAGGTTCTGGACCATCTCGGGGGTGTGCCGGTGGCCGCCGCCGACGCCGTAGGGGGACATGGAGCCCATGACCTCCGAGCCGAGCAGGTGCGCCTTGGGCGCCTTGCCCGCGCCGGAGGTGCCGGAGGCGGCGACGATCACCGCCTCGTTCTCGGTGAGGGATGCGGCGTAGGCCGGGGCGAGCGCGAGGGAGGCGGCGGTGGGGTAGCAACCGGGTACCGCGATGCGCTTGGACCCCTCCAGCGCGGCGCGGGCACCCGGAAGTTCGGGGAGGCCGTAGGGCCAGGTGCCGGCGTGCGGGGAGCCGTAGAAGCGCTCCCAGTCGGCCGGGTCCTTCAGACGGAAGTCGGCGCCCATGTCGATGACGAGGACGTCGGGCCCGAGCCGCTGAGCCACGGCGGCGGACTGGCCGTGCGGCAGGGCGAGGAAGACGACGTCGTGTCCGGCGAGCGCCTCGGGCGTGGTCTCGGCGAGCACGCGCCCGGCCAGCGGCGCCAGATGCGGCTGGAGCGCGCCGAGGCGCAGGCCGGCGTTGGAGTTCCCGGTCAGGACGCCGATCTCGGCCTCGGGGTGCGAAAGGAGCAGACGCAGCGCTTCCCCGCCCGCGTACCCACTCGCTCCGGCGACCGCCACACGTACAGCCATGAACCCTCCTCCTCGATGGCATGACTATACGTATCGCTGCACGTTTATGCAATCCTATGCGGTGTCCACCTTGGGCAGCATGATCATGCGGGAGACGACGAACGTCACCGGGATGGCGGCCGCCGAGGCCAGCAGGGGCGCGAGACGGCTTCCGGCGTGCAGGACGTCCACGATCACGTACACACCCGTCGTGGTGACGAGGAAATTGGTGGCGTTGGTCAGCGGGAACAAAAGGAATTTCCGCCAGGTCGGACGCGTGCGGTAGGTGAATCGGGCGTTCAGGAAGAACGATCCGACCATGCTGAGCGTGAATGCGAGAACGTGCGCGGCAAGATACGGCAAACGCGTCAGGAACAGCAGGTAAAGACCGTAGTAAACGGCCGTGTTGACGCCGCCGACCACGGCGAAGGTGAGGATCTGCCTCGCCATCGGCCGCGTCATCAGGGTGCGCATCAGGGAATGAGGTCCTTCGTCCGTTCCACGTTGGTCGCCTTCACCAGGAAGTGCGGGCGGCCCTTCACCTCGTAGTAGATGCGGCCGGTGTACTCGCCGATGACGCCGAGCATCACCATCTGCACCCCCGCGAGGGCCGTGACCGCCGTGATGATGGTGACATAGCCGGGCGTCTGGACGCCGTTGACGAGCGCGGCGCCCACGATCCACGCGGTGTAGAGGCCGGCGCACGTCAGCAGCGCCATGCCGAGGTGGAGGGCGGCGCGCAGCGGCCGGTTGTTGAACGACAGCAGCCCGTCGATCCCGTAGTTGAGCAGGGCCTTCAGGGTCCACGAACTGCGGCCGTCGGCGCGCTCGGCGTTCTCGTACTCGAAGGTGGTGGCGGGGAAGCCGACCCAGGCGAACAGGCCCTTGGAGAAGCGGTTGTACTCGGTAAGGCTCAGCACCGCGTCCACCACCCGCCGGGACAGCAGCCTGAAGTCGCCCACGCCGTCCATCAGTTCGACGTCGACGAGGCGGTTGACCAGCCGGTAGTACAGGCGGGCCGTGAGGGTGCGGGTGACGGGGTCGCCGGTGCGGCTGCGCCGGGCGATGACCTGGTCGTGGCCCTGGAGGCGCAACTCGACCATGCGGCGGATCAGTTCGGGCGGGTGCTGGAGGTCGGCGTCCATCACGACGACCGAGTCCCCGGTGGCGTGGCGCAGACCGGCGAGCAGCGCGGCCTCCTTGCCGAAGTTGCGGCTGAAGGAGACGTACCGCACGCGCGGGTCGCGGTCGGCCAGGTGCCGCATGACGTCGAGCGTGCGATCGCGGCTGCCGTCGTCGACGTACACGAACTCCATGTCGTGGCCGAGCGGCAGGAGTTCGTCGGCGGCCTTCTGCACCTGCTCGTGGAAGCGGGCGAGGACGTCTTCCTCGTTGTAGCAGGGGGCGACGATCGAGATGAGCATGGTTCTCCCCGGGGCACGGTCTAAGAGGTGCGGGCGGTGCCGCCAGCGGCGGTCTCTTGGGGGCGGTCGGTCGGTCGTGGGGCGGGGTCGGCGGGTGGCTGCGGGCCAGGACCGGCGGGTGGCTGCGGGCCGGGGCCGGCGGTCCGTCGCCGGCGTACGGCGCTGAGCACGGCGAGCACGGCGAGGGCCAGCAGGGAGGCGGCCCCGACCGCGCTGCCCAGCCGCAGGCCGGGCGGGTGGAAGGTGCAGGTCAGGCTGGTGGCGGTGCCGTCGAGGGGCACGGCGATCAGGCCGTAGTACTGGCTCGCGGGCTTCTCGGGGGCGTCGCCGGCCGCGCAGCGCCAGCCTGCGATCCGGGGCGCCGCGATCACGGCGGCGCCCGTGCTGCCGGCGGGGACGCGGGCCCGGACGGTCCCGCCGGAGACGGTCACCTCGGTGGCGCCGGTGACCTCGAGCCGCTGCACGGCGGTGTGCAGCCGGGCGGTGTCCAGGCAGCCGACCGCGCCGTCCGGGACGGTGCCCGCCCGGTCCGGGGACAGCTCGATGCGCACCCGGCCGGAGGCCGGGACCGTGCCGAGCGGCTGCATGGGGGCGATCTTGGTGACCGGGTGGTCGGCCCGGAACCGCCCGGTCGGGGCCGGGGCGCCGTTTCGCGCCGGGGCGCCGGAGAGGCGGGCGGTGCCGGAGAAGTGCGGGGCCCACAGGTAGACCTCGCTGCCGGCCGGGCAGCGGGCGCCGATCTCCGGCCGGTGCGCCGAGCCCGGGGCCGACGCGCCGATGAGCAGGCCGGGACGGTCGTCGGGGCTGCGCTCCGGCCGGCGTCCGGCGGCGGTGCGCACGGTGAGGCGGGGCACGGTGTAGACGCGCGCGCCGAGCAGCAGTTCCTGGTTGCGGTAGGGGGACGGGCCGAAGGCGCGGACTCCGGCGCGCCCGTCGCGCGCCGCCCCGGCGGGCCGCACGGTGACCAGGGGCGGCACGTCCTCCCGCGTCACCGTCACCCCGCTGCCGTCCTGCGGGAACCAGTTCTGGTGCGGGTCGGGCGGCGAGTGGACGCGGGCCCCGACCGAGAAGACCGCGTCGGTGACGGCGTTGTCCAGGCTCTGGAGGTTGCGGCCGCGCGAGGTCCAGCCGCCGCCGAGGGCGGTGAGCGTACGGCTGAGGACGTCCGAGGTGAGGCTGCTGTAGTACTGGGCTCCCTGGCCGCCGACCATCATCGGGTCGTTGCCCACGGTCTGCTCCCGGCCGGGGTCGGTGCGGTAGCGCGGCCAGCCGTCGGCCTGTGCGATCGCCTCGGACTGCCGCTGCTGCCGGGGGCCCCAGGGCGCGTAGTCGTCCATGTGCGCCAGCCGCAGCCGCGTGGCGACGGCCGAGGTCGCGACGGCCTCGACGGTCTGGGCGCCGACGAGCAGCACGACGGCCAGGGCGGCCAGCCGGGTGCGGCGGAGGGTGGCGCTGCCGGTTCCGACGGTACTGGTCCCCGCGCTGCCGGTGCCGTCGGTGCCGTCGGTTCCGGCGGCGCTGTCGATTCCCGCGCTGCCGTCGGTTCCGGCGGGGCGGGCGACCCGGCCGAGCAGGAGGAGTCCGCCCAGCGCGCCCGCGGCCGCGCACAGCAGGATCGGCCAGACGAAGGGCCGCACCAGGTCGCTGCCGCTCGCCACGGCGGCGGTCAGGGCGAGCAGTCCGCCCGCCGCGCCCAGCGCGCGCCGGCTGGGCGGCCCGTAGGAAAGGGTGTGCCAGGCGGCGATCACCAGCAGGGCGCAGAGCACGAAGGCCTGCCGGTACGCGCTGCCGTTGGGTTCGGCGAAGGCGTGCCAGACCAGGTGGGTCGGGTCCCACTGCATCGACAGGGCCACCGCGACCACCAGCACGATCCACCCGGCGCGCACCCGCCGGGGCACGGCCCGGTGGAAGGGCAGGGCGAGGGCGAGCAGCAGGGCCGTGGTGCCGACGAAGATGCCCGGCGTGCCGAAGCCGTACGTCGCCGGCAGCAGCCGCGCCAGCATGTCCTGCCCCGGCACCGGCACGAACGTCCGCTCCGGGAGCGGGGAGGCGTGCTTGGTGCCGAAGTAGACGACCGCGACCAGGGGCGCGGCCAGGCCCACCCCGAGCGCCGCCGTCACCGCGGCCCGCCCGGCCACCGCGAGCGCCCGCCGGCGCGGCAGCCCGGAGAGCCACAGCCGCAGCAGCAGGACCAGGGCGGCGCCGAGTGTGGCCATGTAGGCGGTGTAGAAGTTGGCGACCCAGGCGGCCGTCACGACCAGTACGCCGAGGAAGCGGCGGCGTCCGGTCAGCGCCCACTCGCCGGCCAGGCACAGCAGCGGCAGGGCGACCAGCCCGTCGAGCCACATGGGGTTGTACGCGGCGTCCGCCACGGTCCAGCCGCACAGCGCGTAGGAGGCGCCGAGCAGTCCGGCCGCCCACCAGCGCCCGGGGCGCAGGGCCGGCAGCAGCCAGGCCATGGCGGCGCCGGCGCACACCGTCTTCAGCAGGGTGACGGCGTACACCGCGAGGTCGATCTCGTCGCGCGGGAAGAGCCCGACGAGGAGGGCGAACGGGCTGCCGAGGTAGGTGCCGAGGTCGGGCAGGAAGCTGGAGCCGAAGCCGGACTGCCAGTTGACGAGGAGTCCGCCGTCCGCCCGGCCGTGCAGCAGGTCCCACAGGTGGGCGTGGAAGGGGACGTACTGGTTGCCGAGGTCGTTCACGCTGCGGGTGCGGGGCCCGAAGGGGAAGCTGCGGGCGACGGCGTCGGCGGCGCAGAACGCGGCGGCGGTGAGCGCCGCCGCGAGCATTGCGGCGGCCCGCGCGGGGTTCCCTCGCGGCGTGGAGCGGTCCATTTACGGCTTTCCCCCAGGGAATTGGTCGGTGCAACCACTCAGACGGGCGGCCTTTCCCGATGGTTGTCCGGCCGCCGGAAAAATATGGCGCGAATTCGGTTTACCCATGGTTCCGTGCAATTCCGTTGCGGAAAAGGAAACGGAAGCCGTCCCGAAAATGATCCGTCGGTTAATGAATTCCGTACGCGCGCTCGGGCGCGGTCGCGGGCGGTGGCAGGATGGAGGTCCGGGACCGGGTGGCGCGGCGAGGAACGGGGTGCGGACGGTGATGGGCGGCGAGGTCTGGCCGGTTGCGGACGTGCTGGCGTATCTGTCCGGAAGCTGGCGGGTGCGCCGGTCGGTGCGGGACCTGGCGAGCGGCGACGAGGGCCGCTTCACCGGCACGACGGCCTTCGAGGCGCTGGACGGCGGCGGCCTGCTGCACCGCGAGTCGGGCACCTTCGTCTGGCGGGGCGTGGCGCGGCCCGCCGAGCGGACGCTGCGGTTCCTGCCCGGCGCCGTGCCCGGGACGGCGGACGTGCGGTTCGCGGACGGACAGCCGTTCCACGGCCTGGACCTGCGCTCGGGCCGGCACACCGCCGGCCACCCCTGCGCGGCGGACCTGTACCGGGGCGAGTTCACGGTCCGGGACGCGGACCACTGGCGCACGGTGTGGCGGGTGGGCGGTCCGGCGAAGGACCTCGTGCTGACGACGGACTACGCACGCGACGCCTGAGCCGGCAGGCCGTCCAGGCAGAGGTTCCAGCGGCCGCCGCGTCCGGTGACGGTGACGGCGGACAGGGGGCGCACGTCGATGTTCCAGTACGTCGACGGGGGCGCCTTGAGCGCGTAGACGAGGGCGGCGCGGATCACCGACGGCTCGGCGACGGCGACGACGCGGCAGCCGTCCTCCAGTGGCCGGGTGTCCAGCCAGCCGCCGACCCGGGAGATGAAGGTCAGCAGCGACTCGCCGCCGTGCGGGGTGCCGCGCGGGTCGGTGAGCCAGGCGTCCACGGCCTGGGGCTCGCGGGCCATCGCCTCGCCGAGGGTGAGCCCGCGCCAGCGGCCCATGTCGCAGTCGCGCAGGGCGAGCTGGACGAGAGGCGCGTAGCCGAGGGCGTCGCCGGTGGCGCGGCTGCGCGGGGTCGGGGAGCAGTAGCGCAGGTCGGCGGCGGCCAGGGGCAGCAGGCCGGGGGCGATGTGCTGCACCTCGTCCCAGCCGGCCTGGTCCAGTGGCCGGTCGTCGTCGAAGCGCTCGGCGAGCAGCGGGGAGCTGCGTGCGGCGGCGACGAATGTGACCCGAAGTGCCATGCGGCGATCGTGAGCCGCCCAAGTGGGCAGGTCAAGAGGTGTTACCTGTGGGTTACCGAGGGTGTGCGAAAACTTGCTTCAAGGCGAGGCTCAAGGGGTGGGTCAAGTGGGTGGAAGCCGGGGCAACACATCCGGAATCACCGCGTCCACCGCCGCGCCGCCACCCACCGCCCGGCTCACAGCGCCTCGGCGCAGGCGGCGCGCAGACGGCGTACGCCCTCGGTGATCTCGGCCGTGCCGCCGACCGCGGCGAAACTCAGGCGGGCGTGGGCGGCCGGGGGTTCGGCGCTGAAGTAGGGACGGCCCGGGGTGATGGCGACGCCGGCGCGCAGGGCCGCGGCGGTCAGGGCGGTCTCGTCGGCGCCGTCGGGCAGCCGCAGCCACAGGTGGTAGCCGCCGGAGGGGATGTGCGGGAGCGCGAGCCGGGGCAGGTTCAGGCCCAGCGCGGAGGTCATGGCCTCCCGGCGAGCCCTCAACTCGGCGGAGACCGCCCGCAGATGGCGCGGCCAGGCGGGCGAGCCGACGAGTTCGAGGGCGGCCTCCTGAAGCGGCCGGGGCACGAAGAAGCTGTCCACCACCTGGATCGCGCGCAGCCGTTCGAGCACCGGGCCGCGGGCGGCCAGCGCGCTCACCCGGAAGCTGGGCGAGGTGGCCTTGGTCAGCGAGCAGACGTGCACCACCACGCCGTCGGGGTCGTCGGCGGCCAGCGGGGGCGGCAGCGGCCCGGCGTCCTCGTGCACCAGCCGCCGTACGAAGTCGTCCTCGACGACGAAGGCGCCGGCCTCGCGGGCGGTCCGCAGGACCTGGGCGCGGCGGGCGGGGGCGAGCACGGCTCCGGTGGGGTTCTGGAACAGGGGCTGGCAGACGAACACGCGGGCGCCGCTGGCCCGGAAGGCGTCGGCGAGCAGCTCCGGCTTCACTCCGTCGGCGTCGACCGGCACGGGCACCGGACGCAGGCCGCAGGAGTGGGCGATGGCCAGCATGCCAGGATACGTGGGCGACTCGACCAGTACGGGAGCGCCGGGCGGGGCGAGCGCCCGCAGGGCTGTGGTCAGCGCGGACTGGCCGCCCGCGCCGATCAGCACCTCGGCCGCGGTGACCGTGCCGCCGGGGCCGCCGATGCTGCGGGCGAACCACTCGCGCAGTTCCGGCAGGCCCTCCAGCGGGGGCCGCCCCCAGGCGCCGGGGCGGCGGCCGGCGCGGGAGAGGGCGGCGGCCATGGCCCGCTCCGGCTGGAGCGAGGGGTGCAGGTAACCGCCGTTGAACTCGATGACGCCGGGCGGCGGCGCGGCGAGCGAGACGGTGACCCCGGAGGCGTCGACCGTGCGCGGTACGAGGTCGGCGGCGCCGTCCGCGCTCAGGGCGATCTCCTGCCAGGAGGTGTCCCCCGCCGCGGCGGGCGCCGGCCCGGGCGGCTCGGCGCGGTACGCGCCCGCGCCGGGGCGGGTGACCACCAGGCCCTCGGCCACGAGCTGCGCGAGCGCGCGGGAGACGGTCACCGGACTGACCCGGTACCGCTCGACCAGGGCCCGGCTGGACGGGAGCTTTCCACCGGGTGAGTAGCGGTCGAGCTCCTGCCGCAGCTCTTGGGCGAGTTCACCGACGCTGCTACGCTGTTGCATGAGAGCCAAGAGTAGCGCTATCGCGCCGGACCGGATAGCGGTCGCCACCACCTCGCCCGAGGCGCCGGGGGCCGCCGCCGGGGGCGTCCGCACCGGCGCCGGTCTCCTCCAGGCCGGGCTCGGCGTCGTCGCCTTCTCCCTCACCTTCCCGGCCACCGCCTGGGGTCTGGAGAGCTTCGGGCCCTGGACGCTGGTGGCCGTGCGCGGCGTGCTCGCGGCGCTCGTCGCGGGCGGCTGTCTGCTCGCCCTGCGCGTCGCACCCCCCGCCCGCCGCCACTGGCCCGCCCTGGCGGTGGTCGCCGCGGGAGTGGTCGTGGGTTTCCCGCTGCTGACCACGCTCGCCCTGGAGACCTCCACCACCGCGCACGCCGCCGTCGTCGTCGGCCTGCTGCCGCTCACCACCGCGCTGCTGTCCGCGCTGCGCGTCGGCGCCCGGCCCTCGCGGACCTTCTGGGCGGCGGCGCTCGCGGGCGCGGCCGCGGTCGCCGCGTTCACCGTCCAGCAGAGCGGCGGCGCACTGACCTCGGCGGACGCCTACCTCTTCGGCGCCCTGCTGGTGTGCGCCGCCGGGTACACCGAGGGCGGCCGGCTGGCGAGGATCATGCCCGGCTGGCAGGTGATCGGCTGGGCTCTGGTGCTGTGCCTGCCGGTCGGCGTGCCCGCCGCCGCGCTCGCGCTGTCGTACGAGCCCGTGCACCTCGGCGTGCACGGCGTGGCCGGTCTGCTGTGGGTGGCGGTGGGCTCGCAGTTCCTGGGGCTGGTGGTCTGGTACCGGGGCATGGCGGCCGTCGGCATCCCCAAGGCCAGCCAGTTGCAGCTGGCCCAGCCGCTGCTCACACTGGTGTGGTCGGTGCTGCTGCTCGGCGAGCACCTCACCGCGGCCGCCCCGCTGACGGCCGTCGCCGTGCTCGTCTGCATCGCCGTCACCCAGCGGGCGCGTGGCTGAACCGGCGCCCCGCGCACCGAGGCGGCCCGCATCAACGCGGCCGCACACCGAGGCGGCCCACCCCGATGCGGCCGCGTACCGAAGCGGGTCCCGCACCGACGCGGGGCGCGCCGCGCGCCGTAGACTCGTAAGCCGAGGACCGCTGCTCCCGCACATCGTGAGGAGGCCCTGCAGATGCACGCATCCGTGGGTGACAAGCTCGTCCAGCACGGAAGGGTGGTCGGTCAGCACGACCAGGTCACCGAAGTCGTCGAAGTGATGGGCACGGAGGGCGCACCGCCCTACCGGGTCCGCTTCCCGGACGGGCGCGAGGCCGTGATGTCACCGGGCCCCGACTGCCAGGTCCGGCACCAGGACATGCGTCCCAAGGAAATGGAACACCACTAGGACCGTAGGTCCTCGCCCGTCACGGGGACCGGCGCGGAGGTGCGGCCGGCCGCCGATAGTGGTCGGCCACCACCCGCGCCATCGCGCCCGCCGGGTCCGCCGCGACCTCCTTGGCGGCGAAGAAGACGTGCCCGCGCACCTCCGGCTGCTTCTTCGCGAGGGTGAGGTGCCGGGTCAGCTCACCCGGGTCGCGCCAGGCCGCGCCCTCGGACGCGTCGCCCGCCTTGTAGAGCGCCTCCCCCACGTACAGCCTGGTCCTGCTGCCCCGGGCCACCCCGGACCACCAGGAGACCAGGGTCGCGTAGTCGACGGAGTCGTCGCCGATGGCCCAGTACAGCTGCGGCACGACGTAGTCGAGCAGGCCCTCGCGCACCCACTTGCGGGTGTCCGCGTACAGGTCGTCGTACGTCTGGACGCCCGCCCGGGTGTCCGAACCGCGCGAGTCGGTGGAGGCATTGCGCCACACCCCGAAGGGGCTGATGCCGAACCGCGTGCCGGGGCGCAGCCGCTGGACGCCGGCGGCCGTCTCGCGCACCAGCCGGTCGACGTTGTCCCGCCGCCAGGCGGCCCGGCTGGAAAAGCCGCCGCCGTGGCGTTCGTAGGCCGCGCGGTCGTCGAAGGCGTGGCCGGACACCGGGTAGGGGTAGAAGTAGTCGTCGAAGTGGACGCCGTCCAGCGGGTACCTCTCCACCGCGTCGAGCATCGCCCGCTCCACGAACGCCCGGACCTCGGGCAGGCCCGGGTTGTAGTACAGCTTCCCGCCGTAGGGCACGACCCAGTCGGGGTGCCTGCGTGCGGGGTGGGCGGCGGCGAGCCGGGACGGGGCGGCGTGCAGGGCGACGCGGTAGGGATTGAACCAGGCGTGCAGGGCGAGGCCGCGGGCGTGCGCCTCCTCGACGGCGAACGCCAGCGGGTCCCAGCCGGGGTCGCGGCCCTGGGTGCCGGTCAGCCACTGCGACCAGGGCTCGTACGGCGAGGGCCACAGGGCGTCGGCGGTCGGGCGGACCTGGAACATCACCGTGTTGAGCCGGCGGCGCACGGCCGCGTCGAGGAGCGTGGTCAGTTCGCCGCGCTGCCGGGACGCGGTCAGGCCCGTGCGCGAGGGCCAGTCGCGGTTGGCCACGGTCGCCAGCCACATGCCGCGCATCTCGGTGACGGCGGCGCGCGGGTGTCCGGCGGGCCCCGACGCGACCGCCGCACCGCCGGCCGGGGCCGCCGCCCCGGCGACCGGGGCAGCCACCGCGCCGGAGGAGACGCCTGCCGCACCGGCCGCCGCCGCGCCGCGGGCCGTGGTCAGAGCCGACAGGGTCGCGACCGTGAACGCGCGCCGTGAGACCGGTCCCATCCGGGCACCCCCGATACGTCGTGGATCCGCGCCGTCACGGACCGTCGCCGCGGCCAGCATGCCCGACCCAGACGATCGATCATCGGCGCGACCGGGGTAACGTGCACGAACGGAGCAGGCACCACGACCAGACGGCCGCCTGCCACACGCCGTACATCAGCGAAAGGGACGATGTGACCGACATCGAACGCGTCGGAGTGGTGGGCTGCGGCCAGATGGGTGCGGGCATCGCCGAGGTGTGCGCCCGGGCCGGCCTGGACGTGAGGGTCGCCGAGACCACCGGCGAGGCCCTGGAGATCGGCCGTACCCGGCTGTTCAGCTCCCTGGCCAAGGCGGCCGAGCGCGGCAAGATCAGCGAGGAGGAGCGGGAGGCGACGCAGGCGCGGCTGAGCTTCACCACCGACCTCGGGGAGTTCGCCGACCGCGATCTGGTGATCGAGGCCGTGGTCGAGAACGAGCAGGTCAAGACCGAGATCTTCCAGGTCCTCGACCAGGTGGTGACCCGCCCGGACGCGATCCTCGCCTCCAACACCTCCTCGATCCCGCTGGTGAAGCTGGCGGTCGCGACCGCCCGTCCCGACCAGGTGGTCGGCGTGCACTTCTTCAACCCGGCCCCGGTGCAGAAGCTGGTCGAGCTGATCCCGGCGCTCACCACCTCCGAGGGCACGCTGAGCCGCGCGCAGCTGTTCACCGAGAAGGTGCTCGGCAAGCACGCGATCCGCGCCCAGGACCGCTCGGGCTTCGTCGTCAACGCGCTGCTGATCCCGTACCTGCTGTCCGCGATCCGGATGTTCGAGTCGGGCATCGCCAGCCGCGAGGACATCGACAACGGCATGGAGCTCGGCTGCGCCCACCCGATGGGCCCGCTGAAGCTGTCCGACCTGATCGGCCTGGACACGGTCGCCTCGGTGGCGTACTCGATGTACGAGGAGTACAAGGAGCCGCTGTACGCCGCTCCCCCGCTGCTCCAGCGCATGGTCGACGCGGGCCGCCTTGGACGCAAGAGCGGGTCGGGCTTCTACACGTACGCCTGATCGCGCGATCCCGGCACCGGGCGCGGGGGGCGCGTGTGCCGGTGCCGGGCTGCGGTCAGGCGAGCCTGAGGTGGTGCAGGAGGAGCAGTGCGGCCGCCATGTTGGCCGCGGGCACCTCGCCGCGCGCGATCATGTCGGGCACGAGCTTGAGGGACACCCATTCCCGGCGGTCCGACTCGAAGTCGTCCACCGGGTGGCCCGTGTACTGGCCCTCGTCCGACCAGTAGACGTGGTGCCGGGCGTCGGTCAGGCCGTTGGACGGCTCCACGGTCATGAGGTGCCGCAGCGGTCCGGGCCGCCAGCCGGTCTCCTCCTCCAGTTCCCGGGCCGCCGCGCGGGCGATGTCCTCGCCGTCCTCGACGACGCCCGCGGCCAGTTCCCAGCCCCAGCTGTCGGTGATGAAGCGGTGCCGCCACAGCAGCAGGACCTCGTTGGCCTCGTTGACCACGGTGGCCACGGCGACGGGCCGCAGCCGTATCAGGAAGTGGTCGAGATGCCGGCCGTCGGGCAGCGCGACATCCGCGAGGTTGACGGTGAACCAGCGGTTTGCGTACACAGTTTGTTCGTTCTGTTTCGTCCACTGCACGGTTCTGCCACCTTCCGTCGGGTCAGTGGCAATATCGCAGCCGTGGCGGCCCTGCAGCAGGCGCACTCCCGGCCGCTCGCGGGCGCCGCGGGGGTCACAGTGGCACGCGCAGCGCCCCGTCGATGAGCTCGGCCGCCTCCGCGGTGCCCGCGCAGCCGCTGCGCACCAGGTGTTCGCGCACCGCGCGCAGCCGGTCGCGCAGCCGCTGGGACTCCATGCCCCGGGCCTGCTCCGCCATCCGCACCGCCGTCACCGCCGCGCGGTCGGCGTTGCCCTGGCGCAGCTCGATGGTGCTCAGCATGGCGAGGCGGTGCACCCGGCCGCGGTCGTGCGCCGGGTTGTCCACGGCCGCCGTCGCGTGCTCCGCGGCGGCCGCGAGGTCGCCCAGGCTGAGCAGCGCCTCCGCCACCTGCACGTTGACCAGGCCGGGCTGGACATAGCCGGTCTCGTCGGGCTCGTACCCGCGCCGGATGCGTTCGGCGGCCTGCTCGGCCCGCCGGATGCAGGACAGCGCGCTCGTGCCGTCCCCGAGGTGGGCGTACGCCTTGGCCTGCATCGCGTACAGGTCGGAGGCGAGCGCGGGGGTGATGTGCTTGCCGGCGGCGCGCAGCGCTGCCTCGGCGAAGGCGACGGCCTGCCGGTACTCCCGCATGAACAGCGACTGGTTGACCAGCAGCGCTATCACGTACGCGCCAAGTCCCCGGTCCCCGCTGGCCTTTGCCAGCCTCAGCGCCTGGTGGAAGTAGCGCTGGGCCAGGCCGTGCGCGTCGGAGTCGTAGGCGCAGATGCCGGCGATGGCCACGAGTCCGCCGGTGGCGCGGTGCAGTTGACGGCCGGTGGCGTCGGTGTAGCCGCCCCGCAGCAGCGGCGCCGCCTCCGCGTTGAGGAAGCCGACGATGCGGCTGCGGGTCGCTATGCCGCCGGCCTTGCGGTACATCTGCTCGTAGTGGGCGCGGGCCGCGCGCAGCATCTCGATGTCGGCGGTCGTGACATGGTGGCGGCCGCCGCGGGAGACGTCCACGTCCTCGGGCGGGTTCTCCCACTCCCACACGGGCATGACGGCGGGCGTGCCGGTCACCGCGGGAGCGCCCAGGATGTGCGGGCGCTGCTGCTCGTCGGAGCGCCACAGGGCGGTGGCGCGCTCGACGAAGCCGGACAGGGTGGTGCCGTGCGGGGCGGCGGGCTCACCGGGCACGCCGAGGCCGATGTCGTCCAGGGTCACCGGCCGGTGCAGACGCGCCGCGATCACCTCGCAGATCAGGTCGGGCACCTGGCCGCGCGGCCGCTGGCCCTTCAGCCAGCGGGCGACGGCGGTGTGTTCGTACCGGAGCGCGAGTCCGCGCGCCCGGCCGGCCTGGTTGACGTGCGCGGCGAGGCCCGCGTGGGAGATCCCGGCCTCGTCGAGGATCGCGTCGAGCAGGGTGTTGGGCTGCATGTCGGGCCCCCGGTGACTGAGTGCGCACAGCGTAGTGCGGCGCGGTTCACACGGGGTGTGAACGGAGTACGCGAATCCGCACCGTGTGCGCGCTGTTGCGGAGAGTTCACAACCGGTTGACTGAACTGCCTCGTCAGAGGCCGGCCGGGCCGCCGGCTCCCCCTCGTACAGTGCGGCGGCCCGCTTCCACGCCGTCCGTTCCGCCGCCTGCCCGACACTCCGTGGCGGAGCGGGCGGCGTCCGCCGGTGTTCGAGGGCGGCCGGGGGCGGGGCTTTCGGGGTTGTCAGCCGTCCGCGGGTGGGTGGGGGCTCGTCGCGCGGCTCCCCGCGTTCCTTCTCGGGCCGGGCCGGGCCGAGCAGTGGCCCGGGTTGGTCAGGACCAGGATCGCCGCGTCGTCCCGGGGGCGGGTCCTCGTGTGGTGGAGGAGGCGGGTGAAGACCGTGCGCAGGATCGTCTGCGGGGAGGCGGGGCCGTCCCGGGTGGACTCGGTCAGGACCGCCGGCAGGGGGAAGAAGCGGCCCGCGGCGTCCCGGGCGTCCGCCACTCCGTCCGTGTAGAGGACCAGCGTCTCGCCGGGGCGCAGACGGCCGCCGGGCACGGCGGTCAGGTCCTCCGGCAGCGGGAAGGGGCCCAGCGGGGGCAGCACGTCGGCGGACAGCAGGTGTTCGGCGCCGCGCGTGTTCAGCATGTACGGCCACGGGTGGCCGCAGTTCAAGGCGTGCAGGGCGCCGTCGTCGGTGATCTCCAGGAGCAGCACGGTGACGAAGTCCTCGGCTGCCGGGTGGTCGGGGTCCCCGGCGCGCAGATGGCGGGCCAGCGCGCGGTCCAGCCGGCGCAGCACGCCCGCGAGTTCGGCCTCGTCGTGGGCGGCCTCGCGGAAGCTTCCGAGTACGGCGGCGACGGTGCCGAGGGCGGCCAGGCCGTGCCCTCTGACGTCGCCCATGACCACGCGCACTCCGTGCTCGGTGGCCATCACCTCGTACAGGTCGCCGCCGACGGCCGCGCCCGGGTCGGCGGAAAGCTGGGCCGCCGCGAGGCCGAGCCCGGCCACGCTCGGCGGGAGCGGCCGCAGCAGCACGCTCTGCGCGGCGCCGGCGGCCGCGCGGGCCTGCCGCAGCTCGCGCAGGAGCGTGCGGCGGGCCTTGAGGAAGAGACCGGTGCCCACCGCCAGGAACACGGCACCCGGCCGCATCCTGCGCGCGGACCCAGTCCTGATGCGGATCATGACCTTGGCCCCCCAAGAGGCGCTGACAGCGCGGACCGGCCCTGAGGCCGGTCCGATTCTGTCGGTCAGCGGAGTCCCGGTGGTGGGATCGCCCGCTGTTCTCACTCGAATGAGTGAGTGTCGGCAGGGCGCATTTATGCAGGTCACAGGCGAGGGGCGGGGCCGGTGCGACCGGACCCGCCCCTCGGCAGCGCTCTCAGCCGCGCAGTACCGCGCCGGTCCGCTCGGCGGCGAGCGCGACCGCGGCCTCGCGGGCGGCGGTGGCCTCGTCGACCGTCAGCGTGCGGTCGGCGGCGCGGAAGCGCAGCGCGTACGCCAGCGACTTGCGGCCGTCGCCGATCTGCTCGGCGTTCTCGTAGACGTCGAACAGGCGGATGGACTCCAGGAGTTCACCGGCCCCCTCGCGCAGCGCGGCCTCGACCTCGGCGGCCGGGACCGGCTTGTCCACGACGAGGGCGACGTCCTGGGTGGCGACCGGGAACGTGGAGATCCGCGGGGCCCGCACCAGGGCCTCGCCGGCCCGCTGGAGCAGGTCGAGGTCGACCTCCATCGCGCAGGTGCGCTCGGGCAGGTGCATCGCCTTGACCACGCGGGGGTGCAGTTCGCCCGCGTGTCCCACCAGGGTTTCCGCGCCGTCCACCTCGGCGTACAGCGCGGCGCACCGGCCGGGGTGCCACGGGGCGTGCTGGTCGGCGCGCACGGTCGGCTCGACGCCGGCCTCGCGGGCCACCAGGCGCGCCGCCTCGACGGCATCGGCCCAGTCGGCCGGGCGGCCCTTGCCCCACCAGCCGGCCTGCTCGCGGGCGCCGGCGAGGACGACGGCGACCCGGCGGGGCTGACGCGGCAGCGCGGCGTCGAGTGCGGCGAGCTCCTCGTCGGTGGGCCGGCGGTCGGCGGGCAGCCGGGCCGGGATCTCCTCCCGGCCGGTGGGCCGGAAGACCAGGCCGGTCTCGAACAGCGCCAGGTCGTGGCTGCCGCGCCCGTCGTTGCGGCGCAGCGCGCCGAGCAGGCCCGGCAGCAGCGTCGTACGGAGCGCGGGCTCCTCGTCGGAGAGCGGGTTGACGAGGGTGGCGACCGTGCGGCGCGGGTCGTCGGCGTCCAGGCCGAGGTGGTCGAGGGCGGCCTCGCCGATGAACGGGTAGTTCAGCGCCTCGACGTATCCGGCGCCGGCCAGCGCGCGGCCGACGCGGCGGTGCAGCCGCTGCCGGTCGGTCAGGCCGTGCCCGGGCAGCGGCCGGGGCAGCGTGGAGGGCAGGTTCTCGTAGCCCTCCAGGCGGATGACCTCTTCGGCCAGGTCGTTCGGGTCGGTCAGGTCGGGCCGCCAGGACGGCACGGTGACGATCAGCTCGTCCTGCCCGTAGACATCGCAGCCGATCTGCTGGAGCCGCCGTACGACCGTCTCGCGGCCGTAGGTGACGCCCGCGACCTTGTCGGGGTGGTCGGCCGGGATCGTGATGGTGCGCGGCGCGGAGGGCGCGACGACCTCGGTGACCCCGGCGTCGGCGGTGCCGCCGGCGAGCAGGACCAGCAGGTCGACGGTGCGCTGCGCGGCGGCGGAGGCGGCCTGCGGGTCGACGCCGCGCTCGAAGCGGCGGGAGGCCTCGGAGGACAGCTTGTGCCGGCGGGCGGTGCGCGCGATGGAGACCGGGTCGAAGTGAGCGGCCTCGATGACGACCTCGGTGGTGGTGCCCTCGGTGTCGTCGATCTCGGTGTGGGCGCCGCCCATGACGCCGGCGAGGCCGATGGGGCCGCGGTCGTCGGTGATGACCAGGTCCTCGGTGGACAGCGTGCGGGTGGCGCCGTCGAGGGTGGTGAGCTTCTCGCCGCGCTCGGCCCGGCGCACGCCGATGGCGCCCTCGATCCGGGAGCGGTCGTAGGCGTGCAGCGGCTGGCCGAGCTCGAGCATCACGTAGTTGGTGATGTCCACGGCGAGCGAGATCGGGCGCATGCCCGCCTTCTGGAGGCGGCGCTGGAGCCAGATCGGGGAGCGCGCCTCGGGGTCGAGCCCGGTGACCGTGCGGGCGGTGAAGCGGTCGCAGCCGAAGGGGTCGGCGATCCGCACCGGGTGCCCGAAGGCGTTGGGCGCGGGCACGTCCAGCAGGGCCGGGTCGAGCAGCGGGCGGCCGTAGGCGATGGCGGCCTCGCGGGCCACTCCGCGCAGGGACAGGCAGTAGCCGCGGTCCGGGGTGACGGCGATGTCGAGGACCTCGTCGACGAGCTGGAGCAGCTCGATGGCGTCGGTGCCGACCTCGTGCTCGGGCGGCAGCACGATGATGCCGTGGCTGCCGTCGTCGCCCATGCCCAGCTCGTCGCTGGAGCAGATCATGCCGTGGGAGGTCTTGCCGTAGGTCTTGCGGGCGGAGATCGCGAAGCCGCCGGGCAGCACGGCGCCCGGCAGGACCACGACGACCTTGTCGCCGACGGCGAAGTTGCGGGCGCCGCAGACGATCTCCTGCGGCTCGCCGGTGCCGTTGGCCCGGCCGACGTCGACGGTGCAGAACCGGATCGGCTTCTTGAAGCCCTCCAGCTCCTCGATGGTGAGCACCTGGCCGACGACGAGCGGCCCCTTGAGGTCGGCGCCGAGCTGCTCGACGGTCTCGACCTCGAGGCCGGCCGAAATGAGCTTGGCCTGGACGTCGCGCCCGGTCTCCGTCGCCGGCAGGTCGACGTACTCCCGCAGCCAAGAAAGCGGGACCCGCATCAGATCTCCATCCCGAACGGCCGGGTGAACCGGACGTCACCCTCGACCATGTCTCGCATGTCTTCGACGTTGTGGCGGAACATCAGCATCCGTTCGATGCCGAACCCGAAGGCGAATCCGCTGTACTTCTGCGGGTCGACGCCGCAGGCGGTGAGCACCCGGGGGTTGACCATGCCGCAGCCGCCGAGCTCGATCCAGCCCTCGGACGAGCAGGTCCGGCAGGGCCGGTCGGGGTCGCCGACGGAGGCGCCCTTGCAGACGTAGCAGAGCATGTCCATCTCGGCGGACGGCTCGGTGAAGGGGAAGTAGTTCGGGCGCAGCCGGGTCTTCATGTCGGCGCCGAAGAGCGACTGGACCATGTGGTCCAGGGTGCCCTTGAGGTCCGCCATGGTCAGGCCCTCGTCGACGGCGAGCAGCTCGATCTGGTGGAAGACCGGGGTGTGGGTGGCGTCCAGCTCGTCGGTGCGGTAGACGCGGCCGGGGCAGACGACGTACACCGGGGGCTCGCGGTCGAACAGGGAGCGGATCTGCACCGGCGAGGTGTGGGTGCGCAGCACGACGCCGGTGTCCTCGCCCTTGCCGCCCTCGACGAAGAAGGTGTCCTGCATGGTGCGGGCGGGGTGGTCGGGCGCGATGTTGAGCGCGTCGAAGTTGAACCACTCGGCCTCGGCCTCGGGGCCCTCGGCGATCTCGTAGCCCATGGACACGAAGACGTCCGCGACCCGCTCCATCATGGTGGTCAGCGGGTGCCGGGCGCCGGCCGGTACGCGGTCGTAGGGCAGCGTGACGTCCACGGCCTCCTCGACGAGCACGCGGGCGTCCCGCTCGGCCTCCAGTTCGCTCTGGCGGGCGGCGAGCGCCTTGTTCACCGCGCCGCGGGCCATGCCGACGCGCTTGCCGGCGTCGGCCTTGGCGTGCGGGGGCAGGGCGCCGATCTCGCGGTTGGCGAGGGCCAGCGGGGAGGCGGGGCCGGTGTGGGCGACCTTGGCCTCGTGGAGCGCGTCGAGGGAGCCCGCGGCGGCGAAGGCGGCGAGCGCCTCGTCCCGCATGCGCTCGATCTGTTCCGGTTTCAACGCCTCGACCTCGACAGGGTCGTACGACTTATTGGGTGCCGACATCTCTTCCCGTGCTTCCGTTTGTCCTCCAGCTGACGCTGGGAGGTGCCCCAGTCTGACGGTCCCCGTCACCGACTCGTGGACATTTCCGTCTCCAGTGGTGGGACACGAAGGTGCCAAAGGCCGAGTCTAACGGGGCCGGGGAAAGCGAACGCGCCCGTGGGTCCTTCAGGCCGGTGCCGGCCGGCGCTCCTAGAGGAGGTGCGCCGGGGTGCCCACGGGCAAAGTAAATCGGAACCGGGCGCCGCCGCCGGCGGCGCGACCGACCGTGATGGTGCCGCCGTGGGCCTCGACGATGCCCTTGACGATGTAGAGCCCGAGGCCGGTGCCGCCGCGCTTGCTGCCCCGCCAGAAGCGGGTGAAGACGCGGTTCATGGACTCCTCCGGGATGCCGGGCCCCTCGTCGCTCACCGTGACCGACGTGCCGGCGTCCTCCCCGTCGCGGGGGGACGCCGCGGGCGTGACGTCAATGGTGACGGTTCCCTCGCCGTGCCGCACGGCATTTTCGATGAGGTTGCTCAGTACCTGGTCGATCTTGTCCGGGTCGGCCCACAAGGAGGGCAGCGGCTGCTCGATGCGCAGCAGGAAGCGGTCGGCGGGCTGGCCGGCGGCGACGTAGGCCTGGATGTGCCGGCCGACCGCGGCCCCTATGTCGACGAGCTGGCGGCGCACCTCGAGGCGGCCGGAGTCGATGCGGGAGATGTCGAGCAGTTCGGCGATGAGCCGGGTGACGCGGTCGGCGTCGGCGTCGACGGTCTCCAGCATCAGCCGTTTCTGGTCGTCGGTGAACCGCTCCCACTTGGCGAGCAGGGTGGCGGTGAAGCCCTTGACGGAGGTGAGCGGGGAACGCAGCTCGTGGGCGACGGTGGCGATCAGCTCGGCGTGGCTGCGCTCGGTGCGGCGGCGGGCCTCGGTGTCCCGCAGGCAGACGACGACGCGGCGGACGGGGCCGGTGGGGCGGTCGCGGACGTACCTGGCGGTGACGAGGACCTCGCGGCCGCCGGGCAGCAGCAGGTTGCGCTCGGGCTGGCCGGCGCGGATGGCGAGGCCGCCGTAGGGGTCGGTGAGCTGCCACCAGCGGCGGCCCTCCAGGTCCTCCAGGGGCAGCGCCTGCTCCAGGGGCAGGCCGAGGGCGTCGGCGGCGGGGACGGCGGTGATGCGGGCGGCGGCGGCGTTGAAGCAGACGACCCGGCCCTGCTCGTCGGCGATCACCAGACCGTCGGGCAGGTCGTCGGGGTCGGGTCCGGGTCCCGGGGCGTCGGGGCCGTCCTGCCGGGGCGCGGGCGGGCGCTGCGCGTCGCGTGCCGCCGGTGCGCTGCTGGTGCCGACACCCATCCCCGTACCCACCTCTTCCGACGCAGAGGGCCCCCGAGCTGGTCACCCTACTAGTTCGCGGTGACGGAGCGGCACCCTCCGGGGGCGCGCTGTGCACGGGCCGACGCGTAGAGACATACGGCGGCGGCGGTGGCGAGGTTCAGGCTCTCGGCCTTTCCGTGGATCGGGACGCGTACGACGGCGTCGGCCAGGGCCCGGGTCTCCTCGGGCAGGCCCCAGGCCTCGTTGCCGAACACCCAGGCCGTGGGGCCGCCCATGGTGCCCTTGTCGAGCTCGTCGTCGAGGTCGTGCTCGCCCGCGCCGTCGGCGGCGAGGAGGCGCACCCCGGCGTCCCTGAGCCCGGCGACCGCCTGCTCGACGGGGACGCCGACGGCGACGGGCAGGTGGAACAGGGAGCCCACGGAGGCCCGTACGGCCTTGGGGTTGTAGAGGTCGACGGAGGCGTCGGTGAGGACGACCGCGTCGGCGCCGGCGGCGTCGGCGCAGCGCAGGACGGTGCCGGCGTTGCCGGGGTCGCGGACGTGGGCGAGGACGGCGACCAGGCGGGGGCGGGCGCCGAGGACCTCCTCGAAGGGGGTGTCGAGGAACCGGCAGACGCCGACCAGGCCCTGCGGGGTGACGGTGGTGGAGATGTCGGCGACGACGTCCTCGGGGGCGAGGTGCACACGGGCGCCGGCGGCGCGCGCCTCGCCGACGATGTCCGCGTACCGCTCGACGGCCTCGGGTGTGGCGAACAGTTCCACCAGGGTGGCGTCACCGCCGGCCGGCCGGTGCGCGACGGCCTCCCGCACCGCCTGGGGTCCCTCCGCGAGGAACAGCCGTTCCTTGCCCCGGAAGTTCCGCCTGGCCAGCCGCCGGGCGGCGGACACGCGCGCGGAACGGGGAGAGATCAGCTCCGGGGTCACAGGGGGCATCCAATTCACCTTCGGTCACCAGGTTCAACGCAACGGACCCGCAGGAAGAAACCCACGGGTCCGTACAGTCACGTCGGCTCAGGCCGGGCGCGGTGTCACGCGGCCTTGGGCGCGTTGACGTCGCTCGGCAGAGCCTTCTGGGCGACCTCGACGAGCGCGGCGAACGCGCTCGCGTCGTTGACGGCCAGCTCGGCGAGGATCTTGCGGTCCACCTCGACGTTGGCGGCCTTCAGGCCCTGGATGAAGCGGTTGTAGGTGATGCCGTTGGCGCGGGCAGCGGCGTTGATGCGCTGGATCCACAGCTGGCGGAAGTCACCCTTGCGCTTCTTGCGGTCGTTGTAGTTGTAGACCAGCGAGTGGGTGACCTGCTCCTTGGCCTTGCGGTACAGGCGCGAACGCTGACCGCGGTAGCCGGAGGCCTGCTCGAGGATCGCCCGGCGCTTCTTGTGGGCGTTGACTGCCCGCTTGACGCGTGCCACTTGTTAACTCCTTGTAGCGGGGCCGCGGTTGTCCTCACACGGCCCGGAAACGATTGGGTCCCGGTCCTGACGTACGGCGCGCGGCGGTCGGGGGCCGACCGGGCGCCGCAGCGTCACTTGCCGAGAAGCTTCTTGATCTTCTTGGCGTCGCCCGGGGCCATCTCGGCGTTGCCGGTCAGGCGACGCGTCAGACGGGACGACTTGTGCTCGAGCAGGTGGCGCTTGCCGGCGCGCTCACGGAGCACCTTGCCGGAGCCGGTGACCTTGAAGCGCTTGCTGGCACCGCTGTGCGACTTGTTCTTCGGCATAGCGCCGTTCTCTCCTCGTGGGTGGCGCTCCGGTGCCCGGTCGCGAGAACCGGGCACGGTGGAGCGTCGCTCGTGTATCGGGTGGGACGGATGTCCCCGGGATCACGCCTCGGCCGGGGCCTCGGTGTCGGCGTCTACCTCGGCGTCCACCTCGGCGTCGGCGTCGGCAGGGTTCTGCGAGCGACCGGGGTGGGCCTTCGCGGACGCCTTGCGGGCCTCCTGCGCCTGGCGGGCCTCGGCCATCGCCTCGGTCTTCTTCTTGTGCGGACCGAGAACCATGATCATGTTGCGGCCGTCCTGCTTCGGGTTCGACTCCACGAAACCGAGGTCCTGGACGTCCTCCGCGAGCCGCTGCAGCAGTCGGTAGCCCAGCTCGGGCCGGGACTGCTCGCGACCACGGAACATGATCGTGATCTTGACCTTGTCGCCCTGCTTGAGGAACCGGACGACGTGACCCTTCTTGGTGTCGTAGTCGTGCGGGTCGATCTTCGGCCGGAGCTTCATCTCCTTGATGACCGTGTGCGCCTGGTTCTTGCGCGCCTCACGGGCCTTCATGGCCGACTCGTACTTGAACTTCCCGTAGTCCATGAGCTTGCACACGGGCGGACGGGCGTTCGCCGCGACCTCGACCAGGTCCAGGTCGTACTCCTGCGCAAGCTCCAGTGCCTTCGCGAGCGGCACGATGCCGACCTGCTCGCCACTGGGACCGACAAGTCGCACCTCGGGAACGCGAATCCGGTCGTTGATGCGGGGCTCGGCGCTGATGGATCCTCCTCGGTAGCACCACGCGGCGGCCTGGCGGACTGCCGCGTACGTCTTTTTTCGACTAGACCTAACCGCGCCGAAGCAGAAAAAATGCCCCGGACGATCACAGGCGGGGCTCCTCGCACTACCGGAGCGACCGCCGTGATGCCACGGGGCGCACTTTCGGACGGCTTCCTCGCGCGGGGCGACGACAGCCGTCTGACCGGGGTTGACCCGCCGTCCCAAAGGGCGGTCGGGTGGGAGTTCGGAGCCTCCACTTGTGGGCCGAGCACCTAGGGGTGTCCGACCGGTCGTCCACCAGGTTAGCAGGATCGCTTGACAACGACCAATCGCAGGCCGTACCGGCGCACGGCTTATCGTGTGGGCATGAGTGAGACCCCTCCTGAGAGCCCCGACTTCGACGCGATGGCCCGCGACATCGCCGAGGTCCCCGCCGTCGAGGTGATCGTGACGGTCGCCGTCAACCTGATGAGCGCCGCCGCCGTGAAGCTCGGCCTGACGGAGGAGGGTGACAAGTACAAGGACCTGGACGAGGCCCGCAAGCTGGTGACCGCGCTCGCCGGCCTGCTGGACGCGAGCGCGACCGAGATCAGCTCCTTCCACGCCGCTCCGCTGCGCGACGGGCTGAAGTCGCTGCAGCTGGCGTTCCGCGAGGCGTCGGTGGTGCCGGACGAGCCGGGCCAGGGCCCCGGCGAGAAGTACACCGGCCCCATCTACGGCTGACCGGCGCGGACCCCTCCCCCGTCACCCGTTCTCCCGCCCCCGTCACTCCTTCACGTACAAGGGCTCGCCCGGCGGCGTCGCCCCGGCCGGCAGCAGTGCCAGGTCGAGGCCGCGCACCAGGCGGGCCCTCAGTGTGTCGCTGGCCGCCAGGCGCCCGGCCACGGCGCGGGCGGCCTCGGCCGGGGCCACGGCGGCGGACGGGTCCAGGACGAGGGCGAGGGTGCCGTCGGCCTGTCCCGGACCGAGGTGGGCGCGCAGCACGGCCGGTTCGGCGGCCACGGCCTCGCGCACGGCCTCGCGCACGGCGGGGTCGGCGAGCGGGTCGGCGCTGGTGCGGCCCTCGGCGAGGGCGAGCAGCGCGGGCCCGGTCAGCTCGAACGGAACCGGTCCGGCCATGTCCAGCACCACGGTGTCCGCCTTCTCGTGCGCGGCGGCCCGCAGGGCCTGGTGCAGGGGTACGGCGACGGGGCGGGCCCCCGGGTCCCAGCGGGCGAGGGAGTCGGTGGAGGTGAAGGCGGGCAGGGCGGTGCGGTCACCGGCCTTCAGGGTGGGCACGGCCATCTCACTGGTCTTCTCGCGGCGCCTTCCGTGCTCATCCTCCTCCACCTCGCCGAGCACGGCCACGACGGGCACGAGCAGCCGGGCGCCCTCCAGGGCCTCCAGGACCGGGCCCACGGCGCTGCCGTCCTCGGCCCAGGCGGCGAGCGCCGCGCTCAGCCGGGGGTCGGCGGAGCCGTCGTCGTCGGAGTAGCCGGGGTCGGGAATGTTCATGTTCGCCACGGTGACCGACCCTATCCGGGGCGGGTCCCTCACGGTCTTCTCAGGGTCCCCTGACCGGCGTCTCACCGCCGTCCCACGGGGCGCGCGGCGGGCGGCTGGAGGATCGCCGGCACGGAGCCCCCGGGAGCGGCCACCGCCGTATCGTCGTCGGCGTCGGCGGAGGCGAGCGGGAGGGGATCGGTGGAGGCGGTGACGGAGACGGGGACGGAGGCGGCCGCGGGTCGTACGGCGCTGCCAGCCGACGCGATGCGGTCGGTGACGGTGGCCGAGGGGGCCGCCGTGTCGGTGGCGGTGCTCGACCTGGACTCGGGGAGCAGTGCCGTGTACGGCACCGGCGCGTTCGACACGGCGAGCATCGTGAAGGTCGACATCCTGGCGGCGCTGCTGCTCCAGGCGCAGGACGCGGGGCGGCGGCTGACCACCCAGGAGAGGGCGTACGCCACCGCGATGATCGAGAACAGCGACAACGACTCGGCCTCCGCGCTGTGGCGGTCCATCGGACGGGCCGAGGGCCTGGACGCGGCGAACCGGCGCCTGGGGCTGACGGAAACCTCCGGTGGCGAGGGCACGCTGTGGGGGCTGACGCAGACGACGGCGGCCGACCAGCTCACGCTGCTGACCCAGGTCTTCGGCGACGGCTCGAGTGAACTGAGCAAGGCCTCACGGACGTTGGTCCAGGACCTCATGGGCCGGATCGCCGAGGGCCAGGACTGGGGCGTGTCGGCCGCCGCCGACGGCTCGGCGTGGGCGCTGAAGAACGGCTGGCTGCCCCGCGGCACGACCGGCCTGTGGGACGTCAACAGCATCGGCCGCGTGAGGTCCGGCGGCACCGGCTACCTGGTGGCCGTCCTGTCCAACGGCAACACGACGAAGGAGGAGGGCATCACCCTGGTGGAGACGGCGGCCCGGGCGGCGGTGTCGGCGTTCGGTACGGCGGACTGAGCGCTGCCGTACTACCTGGCCCACGGGTGGAAGGTGCCGGCGTGGTCGTCGTCGTCCCGTTCACGGCGGCCGCGCCACAGGACCGCCGCGGCCACCAGGAGCACACCGCCGGTGCCGCCCGCGAGGGGGCCCGCCCAGCCGGCGGGGCCGTCGGTGGACTCGGCGGCGTCGGGGCCCGGGCCGAAGTACTTCTCGCCGTACGCCGCCGGCCGCAGCTCCCGCGGCTGGAGGCGGGCCGCCGCGCGGATGGCGGCCACCGGGTCGACGAAGCCGAAGCCGCGGGAGTCGTCGTGGCCGTCGAGGGGGGCGTTGCGGGCGGTGTCCTCCAGCAGCTTCTTGATCTGCGCCGGGGTCAGGCCCGGGTGGGCGGCCTTGACGAGGGCGACGGCCCCGGAGACGAAGGCGGAGGCCGCGCTCGTGCCCCAGCCCTCGTAGTACTTGTGGTCGGGGTCGGCGATGACGACGTCGACGCCGGGCGCGCTGATCGTGGCGTACCAGCGGCGGGTGGAGAACGCGCCGCGGGTGCCGTAGCGGTCGACGGCGGTCGCGGCGATCACGCCCGGGTAGGCGGCCGGGTAGGAGATGTGGTCGCCCTTCTCGCCGCCGTTGCCGGCCGAGGCGACGACGACCACGCCCTTGCCCAGCGCGTACTGGACGGCCTCGTCCTCGGTGGGTTCGGGGTGCGCGGAGGCGGAGTCGTCGCCGAGGGAGAGGTTGATGACGTCGGCGCCGTGGTCGGCGGCCCAGCGGATGCCGTCGGCGAGGGCGTTGCCGCGGGAGGTGCGGGCGCGGGCGCGGGCCGGGTCGCCGTCCTCGAGGATCACCCGCACCGGCAGGATCCTCGCCTCCGGGGCGACGCCCATGACTCCGTCGGAGTCTCCGGCGCCGTGGCCGTGACCGGCGATGATGCCGGCCATGGCGGTGCCGTGGCGGGCCCAGTCCCGGTCGCCGGGCCGGGCGCCGAAGCCGATCATGTCCTTGGCGGGCAGGACGTTGCCGGACAGGTCGGGATGGTCGGCCTCGACGCCGGTGTCCAGTACGGCGACGGTGACGCCCTTGCCCTTGGTGGTCCGCCAGGCCTGCTGGGTGTGCAGGGCGTCCAGGGCCCACTGCTGGGCGCGTATGCCGTCGGCGTGGGCCGTGGTGGCGGGGACCAGGGTGAGCGAGGCGGCGAGCAGGAGGCTCAGCGCGGCGGTCCGCCGGGTGACGGTCGTGGTGTTGCGTACGGTTCTCACGAGGGCTTCTCCGTGGCCGTGCCGGCGTTGTCCCTGCGCAGGCCGCGTTCGATGCGGTCGGCCAGGCCCTGGGCCTCGTTGCCCAGACCCGCCTGGGCGACGGCGGTGTCGGCACCGGCGCGCAGCGCGTCGGAGGCGGGCTGCGGGGTGTCCACGGTGCGGCCGTCGGCCCAGCCGGAGACGGCGTAGACGATCACCGGTGCCTCGGTCAGCACGTGGATGGTCCACGAGGCGCGCCCGCGGTCGCCGAAGGCGGCGGCGACGGTGCCCTTGGCCGCGTAGGGGCGGGGCATGAGGTCGGTGCGGCGGTCCAGGCCCTCGGTCCTGAAGCGGGTGGCGAGGGCGCTCATGGCGGGCGCGTCGGCCTTGGCGAACAGCAGGCCGACGGTGGTGACGTAGCTCTGGGTGGCGTCCGTGTAGGTGGCGCGCAGCAGGCGGTCGCAGCCGACGGGGGCGAGCGCCTTGCGCAGCAGCGGGTCGAAGGCGCCCGCGCAGCCGCTGTCGGGGGCGACGGCGATGCGCGTCCAGGTGCGGTCGGCTCCGCCGGGGCCGGCGCCGGTGCCCTGGACGGTGGGCGGGAAGAGCCGGTCGACGGGGACGCTGTGCCAGAGGGTGCTCGCGGCCGCGAAGCCGCGGGGTGCGCCGGTGCCGCCGTCGTCGCCGGTGAGCCAACTGCCGGTCACGGCACCGCCGATGAGGCCCACGCCGAGCACTACGCAGGCCGCGGCGGCGGCGGTGCGGCTGCGTACCCGCTCGCCCAGGGGCCGGGCCCGGCCGTGCTCGTCGTACCCCTCGGGTTCGCCGAGCGCCACGACGGGCCGGGTCCCGCCGCCGGACGCCCCCACGGGCCCGCTCCAGGACAACGCCGGATCCGGCGACACGGATCCCCCCGGCGGGGCGCCCGCCGGCCGCGGGGGCAGACCCCGCCCGGGGAGGACCCGCAGCCGAGTGGTGCTCTCCCCGGCCGCCTCGGCGCGCGCGCCACCGGGACGCCCCGGCGATCCGGCGTCGGCGCTGGCGCCGGCGTCGGCGCGGCCGGCCTGCGGGGTGCCGAGCGGGCCGGTGGTGCGGCTCGCCCACGGCGCCCCGGCGGGAGGGCCGGGAAGCCGGCCCGGCGGCGGCCCGGACGGGGCGGACGGACCACCGGCCGACGGCGCCTCGGCCGGCTGGGCCGGGCGGTGGGACGGCGGTGCCGGGCGCCCCGGTGCCGGGGGCGGCGGCACGGTGCCGGCGTGGGGGGCGGACTCGTCCGCGCCGCGACCGGCGTCCTGGCCGGTGTTCCGGTCCGGGGTCCGTTCGGCGTCGCGGCCAGGGCGCGAGCCGGTGTCCCCGCCCGTGCCCCGGGCGGTGTTCCGGCCGGCGGCCGGGGTGGCGTCCCGCCCCGGGCGCGGGGTGTGAGGGTCGGTGGTGCCGCGGGGCGGGGGGCTGTCCGGGAAGCGGGCCGAGGCCGGGGGCGGTGGGGCGGTCGACGGGGCGGTGGTGCCGCGCGCCGCGGAGGCGGAGCCCGCCAGGCCCGTGCGGCGGAAGTCGTGGCGGCCCGGCCCGCGCAGCGGGGCGGAGGCGACGGGCACCGCCCCGCCCGAGCGCTCACCGGAGCCGCTCGCGGCCCCGGCCCCGCCGTCCTTACCGGCACCGCCGGAACCGCCTGCACCGCCGGAACCGTTCGCGGCCTCGGGCGCAGGCACCCCGGGCCCGGCCGGGGACGGGTGGGTGCTGTGCGGGGGGTGTGGGGGGTGCGGGGGCCGGGGCGGGACGGGGGCGTGGCGCGCTTCCGTGCTCATGCACCCCCCGTTTCCTCGTGCCCGGGCCGTTTCCCCTGGGCGGCCGTCCTCGTTGCCCCGCCCGGCGCGGACTGCTCGTCACCGGGCACGCATACCCGTACGAGCGAACTGCCATCCCGGCTCAACGACGTGGCAGGGATCGTTCCGCCGTTCGTCGCGCGGTCCGCGCGCGTCACTCTACGGGTTGCCCGGGCTGTGGAGGGAACTGGTCCGCGAGGGCGGGGCATCTGCCCGGAACGTCCCCCTACCCTGCGGTAATCGCGTCTGGCAGGCTTCGTCCATGACTGCGCTCGCCGCCGACAGGGCCCGTTACGACCGGGCCACCGCCCATCTCGACGCCCCCGTCGCGATCGTCGACCTGGACGCCTTCGACGCCAACGCCGACGACCTCGTCCGCAGGGCCGGCGGCAAGCCGGTCCGGGTCGCCAGCAAGTCCGTACGCTGCCGCGCGCTGCTGGAACGCGCCCTGGCGCGGGACGGCTTCGCGGGGATCATGTCGTTCACCATGGCCGAGTCGCTGTGGCTGGCCCGTTCCGGGTTCGAGGACGTGCTCCTCGCCTACCCGTCCGCCGACCGCGCCGCCTTCGCCGAACTCGCCGCCGACCCCAAGCTCGCCGCCGCCGTGACCGTCATGATCGACGACCCGGCGCAGCTCGACCTGATCGACGCCTCGCGCGGTGGCGGCCGCGAAGTGGTGCGTGTCTGCCTGGAGTTGGACACCTCGCTGAAGCTGCTGGGCGGCCGGGTGCGGGTCGGGGCGCGCCGCTCCCCGCTGCACTCCCCCGCCCAGGTCGCCGAGATGGCCCGCACGGTGACCCGGCGGCCGGGGTTCCGGCTGGTGGGGATCATGGCGTACGAGGGTCATGTGGCGGGCGTGGGCGACGCGGTGGCCGGGCGGCCGCTGCGGTCGCGGGCGATCCGGCTGATGCAGGCGGCCGCGCGCCGGGAGCTGGCCGAGCGCCGCGCGGCGGTGGTGCGGGCGGTCCGCGCGGTGGCGCCGGACCTGGAGTTCGTCAACGGCGGCGGCACGGGCAGCGTCCAGCACACGGCCGCGGAGGACGCCGTCACGGAGATCGCGGCGGGCTCGGGGCTGTACGTGCCCCGGCTGTTCGACAACTACACGTCGTTCCGGGGCCGTCCGGCGGCCCTGTTCGCCGTGCCGGTGGTGCGGCGGCCGGGAGTGGGCGTGGTGACCGTCCTCGGCGGCGGCTATCCGGCCTCCGGCGCGGCCGGCCCGGACCGGCTTCCGGTGCCGTACCTGCCCGAGGGGCTGCGCTACGACCCGCAGGAGGGCCCCGGCGAGGTGCAGACCCCGCTGCTCGGCTCGCCGGCCGACGATCTGCTGATCGGCGACAAGGTGTGGTTCCGGCACGCGAAGGCCGGCGAGCTGTGCGAGCGGTTCGACGCCCTGCACCTGGTCGAGGGCGACCGGATCACGGCCACCGTCCCGACGTACCGGGGCGAGGGCCACACCTTCCTCTGACCCGCCCTACAGCGGTGTCACGTACGCCCCCGAGATACCGCCGTCGACCAGGAAGTCGGTGGCGTTGACGAAGGAGGAGTCGTCGCTGGCGAGGAAGGCGACGGCGGCGGCGATCTCCTCGGCGGCGGCGAACCGCCCGAGCGGGATGTGCACCAGACGGCGCGCGGCCCGCTCGGGGTCCTTGGCGAACAGTTCCTGAAGCAGCGGGGTGTTGACCGGCCCGGGGCACAGCGCGTTGACGCGGATGCCCTCCCGCGCGAACTGCACGCCCAGTTCCCGGGACATGGCGAGCACGCCGCCCTTGGACGCGGTGTAGGAGATCTGCGAGGTGGCCGCGCCCATGCGGGCCACGAAGGACGCGGTGTTGATGATCGAGCCCCGGCGCCGGCGGCGCATGTACGGGATGACGGCCTTGCAGCACAGGTAGACGGAGGTGAGGTTGACCTCCTGGACGCGCTTCCACGCCTCGAGGCCGGTCTCCAGGATGGAGTCGTCGTCGGGCGGGGAGATGCCCGCGTTGTTGAAGGCGACGTCGACGCTGCCGTAGGTGTCGTGGGCCGTCGCGAAGAGGGCCTCGACCTGCTCGGGGTCGGTGACGTCGGTGAGCACGAAGAGGCCGCCGGTCTCCTCGGCGGCCGCCTTGCCGCGCTCCTCGTCGACGTCGGCGCACACCACGTGCGCGCCCTCGGCGGCGAGGCGGCGGGCGGTGGCGAGTCCGATGCCGCTGCCGGCTCCGGTGACGACGGCGGTACGGCCGGGAAGCCGGCGGCAGATGATGTCCTCGGTCACTGTGAGGGGCCCTCCGTGCTGATGAAGACGTTCTTGGTCTCGGTGAAGGCGGTCAGCGCGTCCGGGCCGAGTTCGCGGCCGAGTCCGGACTGCTTGAACCCGCCGAACGGGGTCCAGTAGCGCACGCTGGAGTGGGAGTTGACGGACAGGTTCCCGATCCGGACGGCCCGCGAGACGCGCAGGGCGCGTCCCAGGTCCCGGGTCCACAGCGACCCCGCGAGTCCGTACGGGGTGTCGTTGGCGAGGCGGATCGCGTCCTCCTCGTCCGTGAACGGCAGCAGTACGGCGACCGGTCCGAAGATCTCCTCGCGGGCCGCCGCGGAGTGGGGCCGCTCGCCGGTCAGGACGGTCGGCGGGAACCAGAAGCCGGGGCCGTCGGGTGCGCTGCCGCGCAGTGCGGGGGCGTCCTCGGGGACGTGGGACCGTACGCGTTCGAGCTGCCGGCGGGAGATCAGCGGGCCCATGCGGGTCTTCTCGTCGGCCGGGTCGCCGACCACCACGGCGGCGAGCGCGTCGGCGAGGAACGCGCGTGCCTCCTCGTAGACGGACTCCTGGACGAGGACGCGGGTGCGGGCGCAGCAGTCCTGGCCGGAGTTGTCCAGGAAGGAGAACGGGTCGAGGGCGGCGGTGAGTTCGGCGTCGGCGAAGACGATGTTCGGGCTCTTGCCGCCGAGTTCGAGGGTGACCGGCTTGACGTGCCGGGCGCAGCGCTCCATGACCTCGCGGCCGGTGGTCGTGGAGCCGGTGAACACGATCTTGGCGACGTCCGGGTGGTCCACCAGGGCGCGTCCGGCGATGTGGCCGTGGCCGGGCAGCACTTGGAAGAGGTGCTCGGGCAGTCCGGCGTCGAGGGCGAGTCCGGCCAGGCGCAGCGCGGTCAGCGGGGTGGTCTCGGCGGGCTTGAGGACGACGGCGTTGCCGGCGGCGAGCGCCGGGAAGGAGCCCCAGGCGGCGATGGGCATGGGGAAGTTCCAGGGGGCGATCACGCCGACCACGCCCAGGGGCTCCTGGAAGGTGACGTCCCAGCCGCCGGGCACGGGGATCTGCCGGCCCAGCAGGCGCTCGGCGCCGCCGGCCGCGTAGAGCAGCAGGTCCCGGGCGTTTTCTGCCTCCCAGCGGGCGTTGCCGATCAGATGGCCGGCCTCGCGGACCTCCAGCCGGGCCAGTTCCTCGGCGTGGGTGTCGACGACGTCGGCGAAGCGGCGCAGCAGGCGGGCCCGGTCGGCGGGAGCGGCGGCGGCCCAGGAGCGCTGCGCGGCGACGGCGCGGGCCACCGCCCGGTCGATGTCGTGGGCGTCGGCGGCGGGGACGGTGGCGACGACCTCCTCGGTGGCGGGGTTGATCACCTGGAGGTGCTGTTCGTGCTGGTCGGTCAAGGAGGCCCTCACATGCGTTCGAAGGAGCGGCGCAGCTCCCAGTCGGTGATCGCGGCGTCGTAGGCGTCCAGTTCGACCCGCGCCATGTTGCGGTAGTGGGCGACGACCTCGTCGCCGAAGGCGGCCTTGGCGATCGCGCTGTTCTCCCAGAGCCCGGCGGCCTCGCGCAGGGTGGCCGGGACGTGCTCGTAGTCGGCGGCGTAGGCGTTGCCGGGGCAGGGCTCGGGCAGCTCCAGCTTCTGTTCGATGCCGTGGAGGCCGGCGGCGACCAGGCCGGCGACCGCGAGGTGCGGATTGACGTCGCCGCCGGGCAGCCGGTTCTCGAAGCGCAGGGAGGGGCCGTGGCCGACGACGCGCAGGGCGCAGGTGCGGTTGTCGTGGCCCCAGGCGACGGCGGTGGGGGCGAAGGAGCCGGGCTGGAAGCGCTTGTAGGAGTTGATGCCGGGCGCGTAGAGGAGGGCGAACTCCCGCAGCGCGGCCAGTTGTCCGGCGAGGAAGTGGCGCATGACCCCGGACATGCCGTGCGGGTCGCCGGGTGCCCCGGCCATGACGCTGTGGCCGTCGGCGTCGGCGAGCGAGAGGTGGATGTGGCAGGAGTTGCCCTCGCGCTCGTTGTACTTGGCCATGAAGGTGATCGAGACGCCCTCCTGCGCGGCGATCTCCTTGGCGCCGGTCTTGTAGACGGCGTGCTGGTCGCAGGTGACCAGGGCCTCGTCGTAGCGGAAGGCGATCTCGTGCTGGCCGGGGTTGCACTCGCCCTTGGCGGACTCGACGGTGAGTCCGGCGCCCGCCATGTCGTTGCGCAGCCGCCGCAGCAGGGGCTCGATGCGGCCGGTGCCGAGGATGGAGTAGTCGACGTTGTACTGGTTGGCCGGGGTGAGCCCGCGGTAGCCGGCGTCCCAGGCCTGCTCGTAGGTGTCCTTGAAGACGATGAACTCCAGCTCGGTGCCGACCTGGGCGGTGAGGCCGTGCTCCGCGAGGCGCTCCAGCTGGCGGCGCAGGATCTGGCGGGGCGCGGCGGCGACCGGGGTGCCGTCGTGCCAGGCGAGGTCGGCGAGGGCCAGCGCGGTGCCGGGGTTCCAGGGGACGCGGCGCAGGGTGGCGAGGTCGGGGTGCATGGCGAAGTCGCCGTAGCCGCGGTCCCAGGAGGACATGGCGTAGCCCTCGACGGTGTTCATCTCGGTGTCGACGGCGAGGAGGTAGTTGCAGCCCTCGGTGCCGTGGTGGAGGACCTCGTCGAGGAAGAAGCGGGCGGCGAACCGCTTGCCCTGGAGGCGGCCCTGCATGTCGGGGAAGGCGAGGACGACCGTGTCGATCTCGCCGCTCGCGACGAGCGCGTGCAGTTCCTCGACGCCGAGCGGGGGTGTGCGGTCTGCCACGGGAGGGCCTCCTTCGGCCTGCTGCGCCAAAACCGTCCGGCGTCACGGCCGTCGCGGCCATGACGCGATGGCCATAAGGTATGGGCGATGACCATTGCCTGGGAAGGGGGCGCGGCCGGATGGCGCAGGGCAGCGAACCGGACGGGCCGGCCGACCGCCTCGCCACGGTGCTGCGGCCGGTCCGGGCGGGCAACGGCTTCGAGGAGGCGCTGGAGCAGATCCTCCAGGTGGTGCGGCTCGGCCTGGTGCCGGGCGGCGGGCGGCTGCCGTCCGAGCGCGACCTCGCGGAGCGGCTGGGGATCAGCCGGGTGACGCTGCGCGAGGTGCTGAGGGTGCTTCAGGACCAGGGGCTCGTAGAGGCGCGGCGGGGGCGCTACGGGGGCACGTTCGTGCTGCCGCGGGCGGACGCGGGCGGCGAGGAGGAGCTGCGGCGGCGGATCGCCGGGGTCGACGTCGAGGACGTACTGCGCTTCCGGGAGGTGCTGGAGGTCGGCGCGGCCGGTCTGTGCGCGGCGCACGGGCTGACGGCCGCGGGGGCGGAGCGGCTACGCGCGGCGCTGGACCGCACGCGCGACGCGCCCCCGGCGCAGTACCGGCGCGTGGACACGCTGCTGCACCTCACGCTGGCCGAGCTGAGCGGTTCGCCCACGCTGGCCGCGCAGTACGCCGGGGTGCGGGCCACGGTCAACGAGCTGCTCGACTGCATCCCGCTGCTGGTGCGCAACCTGGAGCACTCCCAGCGGCAGCACGGCGCGCTGGTCGAGGCGGTGCTCGCCGGGGACGCGGAGGGGGCGCGGGAGGCGATGCGCGAGCACTGCGCGGGGACGGCGGCGCTGCTGCGGGGCTTTCTCGCCTGAGGGGGGCTTGCCGCCGGGGCCGGCGGTCGCCCAAGGTGATCGGGTAAAGGTAGTCGACCACACCATTGCGGGCCGGGGAGGGCCGTATGACCGTACGACCGCTGATCGGCGTCAGCACGTACCTGGAGGCGGGGGCGCGCTGGGGCGTGTGGGAGCTGGAGGCGGCGCTGCTGCCCGCCGGCTATCCGCGGCTGGTGCAGCGGGCTGGCGGGCTGGCCGCGATGCTGCCCCCGGACGAGCCGGAGCGGGCGGCGGACGCCGTGGCGCGGCTGGACGGGCTGGTGATCGCGGGCGGCCCGGACGTCGAGCCGGTCCGCTACGGCGCCGAGCCCGGTCCGCGCACCGGGCCTCCCTCCCCCGCGCGGGACGCCTGGGAGCTGGCGCTGATCGAGGCGGCCCTCGCCGCGCGCGTCCCGCTGCTGGGCATCTGCCGGGGCATGCAGCTGCTGAACGTGGCCCTCGGCGGCACCCTGGTCCAGCACCTCGACGGGCACGCCGAGGTGACCGGGGTCTTCGGCGGGCACGCGGTCCAGCCCGTGCCGGGCACGCGGTACGCGGCCGCCGTCCCCGAGGAGACGAGCGTGCCCACCTATCACCACCAGGCCGTGGACCGGCTCGGCGCCGACCTGATCGTGTCGGCGCACGCGGCGGACGGCACGGTCGAGGCGGTCGAACTGCCGCCGGCGAGGGGCTGGGCGCTGGGCGTGCAGTGGCATCCGGAGATGGCCGACGACGTCCGCGTGATGCGGGCGCTGGTGGAGGCCGCCGCGTCGGCCGGCGATCCGGCTGAACGCGACGACGGGCCCCAGGACCTTTGATGATGACGGGGCCCCCTGCTCGAAGAACTCGCAGGAGGGCGTGCCGGGCGCCACGACCGGCGGCAGGCTCCGGAAGAGGAGCCCTAGCTACGCGTGAGGGAGAGCAGTTCGCGGGCCGGGCCGGTCGGGCGGTGGCCCGTGGGCCAGACGGCCCTCAGGTCGCGGCGCAGGGCCACCTCGTCCACCGGGACGGCCACCAGGCGGCGCAGGGACAGCTCCTCGCCGACCGCGAGTTCGCTCAGTACGGCCGGGCCCGCGCCGCTCACCGCGGCGGCCTTCACCGCGGTGGTCGAGGACAGCTCGATCAGCGGGCGCGCGAGACCGCCCAGGGCCACGTCGAGGACCTGGCGGGTGCCGGAGCCGGTCTCGCGCAGGATGAGCGGCGTGGAGGCCAGCTCCTTAGCGGACAGGGAGCGCCTGCGGCGGGCCCACGGGTGGCCGGGCGCGGTCACCACGATCAGCCGGTCGCGGGCGATCACCACCGAGTCCAGGCCGGACGGCACCGACAGCCCCTCCACGAAGCCCAGGTCCGCCTCCCCCGCCAGCAGCCGCTCCGCCACCACGGCCGAGTTCCCGGCGAGCAGCGACACCGCCGTGTCCGGGCGCCGCGCGCGCAGCGCGACCAGCCACCCGGGCAGCAGGTACTCCGCGATCGTCATGCTGGCCGCCACCCGCAGCCGCGAGTCGCGCCGGTCCCGCAGTGCCTGCGCGCCCGCGTCGAAGGCCTCGGCGGCCTCCACCACCCGCCGCGCCCAGTCGGTCACCAGCGCGCCGGCGTCCGTCAGCCGCGACCCGCGCGGCGAGCGGTCCACCAGCGCCACGCCCAACTGCCGCTCCATGGAACGGATCCGGCTGCTCGCCGCGGGCTGGGTGATGCCGAGCTCCCGCGCCGCCCCGCCCAGGCTGCCCAGCCGCGCCACCGCCAGCAGCAGCTCCAGCGCGCCCAGATCCGGCACCCGGTGCGCCAGCGGACCCGCCGACGGCCGCCCCGCCCCGCTCCCTTCCATCCCCGCGGCCCTCCTGGTCCCGTCGTTCTTCCGTCCGGCCGACCGGTCGGCCATAAAGCCAGCTTATGCCCCGATAGACACAAACCCCCTGGTCGCGGCAGCCGCCCCCGGCAAGCCTGAACCCATGGTCACCGCAGCACATTCCCTGCCCCTGCCGGACGCGCCCCGGCCGCGCTTCCCCGCCGTCCGCCACCTGGGCCCCAATTGGTACGCCTGCGTGATGGGCACCGCCGCGGTCGGCACCGCGGGCGCCGCACTGCCGACGCACCTTCCCGGGCCGCGTGCCCTGTGCACCGCCGTGTGGGCCCTGTCCCTGATCCTGCTGGTGGCCCTGCTCGCCGCGCGGGCCCTGCACTGGACCCACCACCGCGACCAGGCCCGCGCCCACCTCCTCGACGCGACGGCGGCGCCCTTCTACGGCTGCCTGTCCATGGCACTGCTGGCCGTCGGCGGCGGCGCCCTGTCGGTGGGCCGGGACTGGATCGGCGTCCGGGCCGCGGTCGCCCTGGACGCCGTGCTGTTCACCGCCGGTACGGCCGTGGGGCTCGCGGCGGCGGTCGCGGTGCCGTACCTCATGGCCGTGCACCACCGGATCGAGCCGCACCAGGCCACGCCGGTGTGGCTGCTGCCGCTGGTGGCGCCCATGGTGTCCGCCGCGCTCGGGCCCGCGCTGGTGCCGCATCTGCCCGCCGGGCAGGCACGTCAGACGCTGCTCCTCGCGTGCGTGGCGATGTTCGGGCTCAGTCTGCTGGCGACCCTGGCCACGCTGCCCGTGATCCTCGGCCGGCTGCTCACCGGCGGGCCGCTGCCGCTCGCGCTCACCCCGACGCTGTTCCTGGTCCTCGGCCCGCTCGGGCAGTCCACGACCGCCGTGGGAGCCTTCGCCGACACCGCGCCGGGGACCGTCCCCGCGCCGTACGCCGGCGGCTTCGCCGTCCTCGCCGTGCTGTACGGCGTGCCGGTCATGGGGTTCGCGCTGATGTGGTTCCTCCTCGCCGCGGCGCACGTGGTGCGGGCCGGCAGGCGGGGCATGGGCTTCGCCATGACGTGGTGGTCGCTGACCTTCCCGGTGGGCACCTGCGTCACCGGCGCCGCTGCTCTCGCCCGGCACACCCACCTCGCCGCCTACGAAGGGCTCGCGGTGTGCCTGTACGCCGTCCTGGTCGCCGCCTGGGCCGCCGCCGCGGTCGGCACCGCGCGCGGGCTGGTCAGCAGAGCGCTGCTCGCAGCGCCCCGCCCAGCAGCCCCGGCGCCTCGGCCAGCGACGGCCCGTACCACGTCAGGTGCCGTCCGCTGACCAGGGCGCACGGCAGGCCGCCGAAGGCCTCCGGGCCGTCGCCCGCGGTGAACCGGTAGGGCTCGTCGGGCAGTACGACGAGGTCCGGGGCGGCCGCCCGCAACTCCTCCAGGGCGACGCGCGGATAGCGCTCGGCGTGGCCCGCGTACAGGTGGTCCACGCCGAGCCGGGCGAGGACGTCGCCCGCGAAGGTGTCCCGGCCCAGCACCATCCAGGGCCGCCGCCAGACGGGCACCACGGCGGTGGGACGGCGGGCGGCCACGGGCGGCGGCGCCGACCAGGCGGCCTCGGCCTCCTCCAGCCAGCGCGGGCGGGCCGCCGCGCCGCAGGCCGTCAGCACCCGCGCCAGTTCGGCGAACGCCCCCGGCACGTCGCGCACCTCGGTCACCAGCACCTCGAGGCCGGCCGCGCGCAGGGCGTCCAGGTCGGCGGGGCGGTTCTCCTCCTCATTGGCGATGACCAGGTCGGGGGCGAGCGCGGCGATCCGCTCGGTCTTCGGGTTCTTGGTGCCGCCGATCCGGGGCACGTCCAGGTCCACCGGATGGCTGCACCAGTCGGTGGCCGCGGCCAGCACGCCGGGCAGCGTCACCGCCACCGCCTCGGTGAGCGAGGGCACCAGGGAGACGACCCGCATCAGCGCGACCGGTCCTGCACCGCCTCGATGTGCTCGGCCACCGCCACCACGATCACGCGCGTGTCCGGCACGGTAGCCCGCCAGCGGTGGCGCACCCCGCCGGTCAGGTACATGGTGTCGCCGCGCGCCAGCCGGTAGGCGCGGCCCTCCGCCTCGATCTCCACCGCGCCGTCCGCCACGTACATCAGCTCGTCGTTGCGGTGCTGGAACTCGCGTCCGGCGTCGTGGTCCCCGGTGAACTCCGAGGCATGCAGCTGGTGATGGCCGCGCACGAGGGAGCGCACCCGGGGCTCCGGCTCGAGGTGGGGACCGCTGACCGGTTCCGGCTCGGCGATCTCGGCGCGGACCACGTCGACGCTGCACGCCGGATCGGCCGCGGCGAGCAGTTCGACGGCGGTGGTGCGCAGCGCGTCGGCGACCTTCTCCAGGGAGCTTCTGCTGGGGCGGGCTCTGTCGTTCTCGACCTGGCTCAGGAAGGGCACCGACAGGCCGCTGCGCCTGGCCACGACGGCGAGGGTGAGCTCCAGCGCGCGGCGCCGCCGCCGTACGGCCGCGCCCACTCGAAGCGGCTGTTCTTTGTTGTCGCCCATCGCTCCGGCTCCCTCCTTCGCTCGTCGCCGCGCCGTGCGCGGGCCCGGGTCCGGGCCCACTTCTCCTGATGAGTTCTCTGCACCCTACGCATGTTCGGCAAACCGTTTCATGCGGCCGTCACATCCCCGTAAGGATCGTGTGGTGCCGACCCGACGGTTCGCGCCAGTGGATCAGGGGGCCTGCGGGGGGCGGCGCGGGCTCACTCGGGGCGCCCGGTGGGGTGCGGCGGCCCCTCGCAACGGCCGGGTGCCCGGCCGGTGCCCGGTCACCGCGGGCGACGGCATGGTCAGCGTACCGGCGGGGGCGGGGCCGGGGCATGGGCATCGCTCTTCGTGGTTGGCCGGATCCGTTCCGTGGAACGGCCCGAGGGGCGGGTCCGGCCCCACGCGGTCAGGACGCGTGGGCGGGCCCGCCCCTCGGGCGGTGTGCGGCGCGGTGGTCTCGGGGGCTACTTCCCCGTCATGCGGTCCGCCACGTCCGGGTGCTGCTTCAGCCAGGCGGCGACGGCCTCGTCCTCGTGTCCCTGGCCGCGCGCGTTGATCTCGCTCTCCAGGCTGCCGAGCTCGTCCTCGCTCATCCGGAAGTTCTTGATCCACCGGGTGAGCTGCGGGTACTGCTCGGGGAACTTCCCGCTGGAGACGGTGCGGATGGTGTTGCCCTCGCCGAAGAGCTTCTTGCCGTCCTTCAGCCTGGTCAGGTCGTAGCGGCTGTACGCCCAGTGGGGCGACCACAGGACGACCGCGACCGGCTTCTTCTGCGCGTACGCCCGCTTGAGCTCGGCCAGCATCGCCGGGGTGGAGCCGTCGACGACCTTGTACTCCTTGTCCAGGCCGTAGCCGGGCAGGACCTTGGTCTTGAGCAGGTTCATCTCGCCGGTGCCCGGCTCGATGCCGATGATCCGCCCGCCGAAGGCGGACGCCTTGCCCTTGAGGTCCTCCAGCGACTTCACGTCCTTGACGTACGACGGCACGGCGATCTCCAGGGAGGTCGGCTGGTACCAGGTGCCGAGATCGCGGAGCTTGTCCTTGCTCTTGTCCCAGTAGTTCTTCTGGGCGTAGGGCAGCCAGGCGTCGAAGTTGAGGTCGATGTCCCCGCCGGCGAGGCCGGTGTAGACGGGGCCGACGTCCATCTGCTTGAGGTTGAGCTTGTAGCCGCGCCGTTCCAGGACGTTCTTCCACAGCCGGGTGACGGCGATGTCCTCGTCCCAGGGGAACCAGGCGACGTTCAGCGTCCGCTTCGCCTCGGCCGGCGCGGCGGTGGAGCCGCCCGGCACCGGGGCCAGCTTGCCGACGACGCCGGGGTTGGCCTTCAGCCAGGTGCGCACCGCGTCCTGCTGGCGGCCCTTGCCCGCCTTGTTGATCTCGGCCTCCAGGCTGGTGAGCTGCTTCTCGTCCAGCCTGAAGTCCTTCAGCCACTTGGCGACGACCGGGTTGTCCCCGGCGAAGCCCTTGCGGGCCAGGGTGTGCACGCCGTCGCCCTTGCCCCAGGCGCCCTTGGGGTCCTTGAGCTTCTTCAGGCTGTAGTCGTTGTACGCCCAGTGCGGGGACCAGAGCGTGACGACGATCGGTTCCTTCTTGCTGTAGGCGCGCTTGAGCTCGGCCAGCATCGCGGGCGTGGAGCTGTCGACGACCTTGTACTCCTTGTCCAGGCCGTAGTCCTTGAGGACCTTGCTCTTGAGCAGGCCCATCTCGCCGGCGCTGGACTCGATGCCGGTGATCCGGCCGCCGAAGAGGGAGGCCTTGCCCTTGAGGTCGGCGAGCGAGTCGACGCCCTTCACGTACGAGGGCACGCTCAGCTCCAGGGAGGTGGGGCCGTACCAGGAGCCGAGGTCGTCGAGCCGGTCGCCGTACTTCTTCCAGTACTGGGCGTGGGTCGTCGGCAGCCAGGAGTCGGTCTCGAAGTCGACGCTGCCCTGGGCGAGCGAGGTGTAGAGCGGGCCCGCGTCGAACTGGCGGGCGTCCACCTTGAAGCCGCGCTGTTCGAGGATCTCCTTCCACAGGAAGGTGGAGGCGACGCCCTCGTCCCAAGGGATGTAGCCGATGGAGATCTTCTTGCCCTTGCCGACGTCGTTGCCGCCGCCCTGGTCGTCGGCGGTGGCCGCGGTGCCTGAGCCGCCGAAGACGCCCATGCCACCGGCGACGAGCGCGAGGATCACCATGCCGATGACGGCGATCTGCGGCTGCGGCCGGTAGGACCAGATCCGCAGGCCGCGCGCGGCGCGGAGCCGGGCGGCCGCGCGCCGGCCGAGCGGCGAGACCTGGGTGCCCAGGGCGCTGGTCATGCGGTCGAGGTAGATCGCGAGGATGACGATGGCGATGCCGGACTCCGAGCCGAGGCCCACGTTGAGCTGGCCGATCGCCTCGTTCACGTCGCCGCCGAGGCCGCCGGTGCCGACCATGCCGGCGATCGCGGCCATGGACAGGCCGAGCATGATCACCTGGTTGACGCCGGCCATGACGGTGGGCAGGGCCAGCGGCAGCTGGACCCGCAGCAGGGTGTTGCGGGGCGTGGTGCCGAACGCCTCGGCCGCCTCCACCAGTTCCTTGTCGACCTGGCGGATGCCCAGCTCGGTCATGCGCACGCCGGGCGCGAGGGCGAAGATCAGGGTGGCGACGATGCCCGCGGAGGCGCCCGTGCCGAAGAACAGGATCGCCGGGATGAGGTAGATCATCGCGGGCAGCGTCTGCATGAAGTCCAGGACCGGCCTGACCAGGGCGCTGACCCGGTTGGAGCGGGCCGCCCAGATGCCGGCCGGCACCGAGATCACCAGCGCGATGAGCGTGGCCACCAGGACGAGCGCGAGGGTGACCATCGCGTCGCCCCACAGTTGGAGGGAGTCGATGAAGGCGAAGCCCACGAAGGTGAGGACACCGGCGAGGGTGCCGCGCAGCCAGAAGGCGAGCACGGCGAAGATGCCGGCGAGCAGCAGCGGCTCGGGGGCCTGCAGCACGGCGTTGATGCCGTCGTAGGTGCCGGTGAACACCAGCTTGAGGAAGTCGAAGAGCCAGGCCATGTGCCCGAGCAGCCAGTCGACCGCTGAGTTGACCCAGTCGCCGAGCGGGATCCTAGGCACGGGCCACCGCCTTCTCGCCGCCCTTGTCCCGCGGCGCGTCGCAGCTCACGGGCGCGGCCTGCTCGTCGCCGAGGAAGCCGACCAGGCGCTGCCGGGGTACGACGCCGACGAGCGCGCCGCTGGCGTCCCGTACGGCGACGGGGTGGGGCACGCGGGCGCTGATCGCGCACAGTTCGGTGAACGGGGTGTCCTCGCGGGCCGTCTCGCAGGCGCAGTCGGCCTCGTCGCCGCGCACGCCGCGGTCCATGACGGCCCGCGCGGTCAGTACCCGGGAGCGGTCGACGTCCTGGGTGAAGGAGGCGACGTAGTCGTCGGCGGGGCGCAGCAGGATGTCCTCGGCGCCGCCGATCTGGACGATGCGGCCGTCGCGCATGACGGCGATGCGGTCGCCCAGGCGCATGGCCTCGTTGAGGTCGTGGGTGATGAAGACGATGGTCTTCTTCAGGGTCTTCTGGAGCTGGAGCAGCTGGTCCTGCATGTCGCGGCGGATCAGCGGGTCCAGGGCGCTGAAGGACTCGTCCATGAGCAGCAGCCCGGCGTCGGTGGCGAGCGCGCGGGCCAGGCCCACGCGCTGCTGCATGCCGCCGGAGAGTTCGTCGGGCCAGGACTTCTCCCAGCCGGCCAGGCCGCACAGGGCGAGCGCCTCGTCGGCGCGGCGTTCGCGCTCGGCGCGGGGCACGCCCTGCACTTCCAGGCCGTAGGCGGCGTTCTCACGGACGCTGCGGTGCGGGAACAGCGCGAAGTGCTGGAAGACCATGCTGATCTTCCTGGCGCGGACCTCGCGCAGCTCCCTGCCGGTGAGCGCGGTCAGGTCCTGGCCGTCGAAGCGCACCTGGCCGGCGGTGGGTTCCAGCAGTCCGTTGAGCATGCGCAGCAGCGTGGACTTGCCGGAGCCGGACAGGCCCATGACCACGAAGATCTGGCCGGGCTCGACGGTGAAGGAGGCGTCGATGACCGCGGCGGTGGTTCCTTCGGCGCGCAGTTCCTCGCGGTCGGCTCCCTGGCGGAGCCTTTCCACCGCCGCGTCCGGTCGTCTGCCGAACACCTTGAACAGGTGCTCTGTCTCAAGCCTGGATGACACGCGAACCTCTCGTCTCGGGGCCGGGGGCACGGACACGAAAGGCCGCTAACAGTTGAATAACGCAATCACTTTCGTTCCGAGGCCGCACCTGCCCAAGCGCCCCCCGGGCAAACTCGGAAGTGGGCCACCTCACCGGGTGAGCGCACAGCGCAACCTGTTGCGCGGACGACGGCGCCTTGCCGGCGCGGACGGTGCCCTGTCGGCGCGGACGGTGCCCTGTCGGCGCGGGCGGTGCCTTGCCTCGCGGACGGCGCCCTGTCGCGTGCCCCGTGACTGTCAGTGGTGTGCGGCATGATGCGAGACGTGACCGGACGACTGATGCTCCTCGACACCGCCTCCCTGTACTTCCGCGCCTACTTCGGCGTCCCGGACTCGGTCAGGGCCCCGGACGGCACGCCGGTGAACGCCGTGCGCGGACTGCTCGACTTCATCGACCGCCTGGTCAAGGACCACCGGCCCGATCATCTGGTGGCCTGTATGGACGCCGACTGGCGCCCGGCCTGGCGGGTGGAGCTGATCCCCTCCTACAAGGCGCACCGCGTCGCCGAGGAGCACGAGGCAGGGCCCGACGAGGAGGAGGTGCCGGACACCCTCTCCCCGCAGGTCCCGGTGATCGAGGCGGTGCTGGACGCGGTCGGCATCGCCCGCGTGGGCGTGCCGGAGTACGAGGCGGACGACGTGATCGGCACCTTCACCGCGCGCGCGAAGGGCCCGGTCGACATCGTCACCGGCGACCGGGACCTGTACCAGCTGGTGGACGACGCGCGGGGCGTGCGCGTGCTGTACCCGCTCAAGGGCGTCGGCACCCTGCAGACCACCGACGAGGCGCTGCTGCGCGAGAAGTATGGCGTCGACGGCAGGGGGTACGCGGATCTGGCGCTGCTGCGCGGCGACCCCAGCGACGGGCTGCCGGGCGTGCCCGGCATCGGGGAGAAGACGGCGGCCCGGCTGCTCGCCGAGTTCGGCGACCTGGCCGGGATCCTGGCCGCCGTCGACGACCCGGGTGCCAAGCTCACGCCGTCGCAGCGCAAGCGGCTGCGGGAGGCGGGGCCGTACCTGGCGGTGGCGCCGAAGGTGGTGCGGGTGGCGGCCGACGTGCCGCTGCCGGACGTCGGCACGGCGCTGCCGCGCGCGCCGCGCGATCGGGCGGAGCTGGAGCGGCTGGCCGGCCGCTGGGGGCTGGGCGGTTCCCTCCAGCGGCTGCTCACCACGCTCGGCGCGTGACGGCCGCGGCACGGGGATGCTCAAGAAGTGCTCATGAGAGAGGTGTTCACCGGGGGAAGGTGCTAACTTAGGCAAGCCTAAGCATGGGGAACTGGGAGGCCGTCATGGCAGAACGTCCGGCGCGCAAGCCGCGCAGGACCCACACCGCGCAGGTCGTCCGTACCGAACGGCTGACCCCGCACATGCAGCGCGTGGTGCTCGGCGGCGAGGGACTGGCCGGCTTCTCGGCCGGCACGTGCACGGACCACTACGTGAAGCTGCTGTTCCCGTCCGGCGGCGCCACGTATCCCGAGCCCTTCGACATGGAGCGCGTAAGGGCGGAGTTCCCGCGCGAGCAGTGGCCCGTGACCCGCACGTACACCGTGCGCGCCTGGGACCCCGGACACCGGGAGCTGACCCTGGACTTCGTCGTCCACGGCGACGAGGGCCTGGCCGGCCCCTGGTCGCTGCTGGCGCGTCCCGGCGAGACCGTCCGCTTCATGGGCCCCGGCGGCGCCTACGCCCCCGACGCGAGCGCCGACTGGCATCTGTTCGCCGGTGACGAGAGCGCCCTGCCCGCCATCGCCCGCTCCCTCGAGGCGCTGCCCGAGGGTTCGACGGCGCATGCCTTCGTCGAGGTGTCCGGCCCGGAGGAGGAGCAGAAGATCGACTCCGACGTGGAGGTGGTCTGGCTGCACCGCGGCAACCGGCCGGTCGGCGAGGCGCTGGTGGAGGCGGTACGTGCGCTGGAGTTCCCCGAGGGCCGGGTCCACGCCTTCGTGCACGGCGAGGCCGGGTTCGTGAAGCAGCTGCGCCACCTGCTGCGCGTCGAGCACGGCGTCCCGCGCGAGCACCTGTCGATCTCCGGCTACTGGCGCCTCGGCCACAACGAGGACGGCTGGCAGGCCTCCAAGCGCGAGTGGAACGCCCGTGTCGAGGCCGAGCAGGAGGGCGCCGCACCGGCGGCGTGAGCCCGGACGGCGGCCCCCGAGGAGCCCGAGCCGGAACGGCGGCCCCGAGGAAGGGGCCGCCGTTCCGCGTTCCGTTCAGATCGAGCGCTGGTAGGACCGCAGGGCCCGGATCGAGAGCCATACGCCGATCAGGGCGAGGCCCAGCAGCGCACCGCCGCGGCTCGCCACGACACCCCAGTCGGGGTCCGCGGACATGGCCGAACGGCCCGCCAGCATCGCCCAGTTGAGCGGGTTGAAGTCGGCGATGTGCCGCATCCAGCCGGGCATCCGGGCCGGCGCCATGAAGGCGGAGGACAGGAAGGTGAGCGGGAGCAGCAGGAAGGTGTTGATCCCGATGATCGACTCCCGCTCGCGCACCAGCATCCCCAGCGCGTTGGACAGCGCCCCGAACACCGTGCCCAGCAGCACCGAGGCGAGCACCAGGACCGCGACGCCCCCGGCCCCGCCCGGGTAGTCCGCACCGCCGAGCAGGCCCAGCAGCACGATGACGACCGACTGGAGGGCGGTGACCAGCCCGTTGTGGACGACGTTGCCGTTCATCAGGGCCGCCCGGCCGACCGGGGTGGTCAGGAAGCGGTCCAGGGTGCCGCGCTGGATCTCCTCCAGCGTGCCCATCCCGGCCCACATGCTGGAGCTGAGCGCGCTCATCACGACCACGCCCGGCACCAGGTAGTCCAGGTAGGACGTGGTCCCGAAGCCGCCGAGCTCGACGACCTCGCGGAAGAGGCTGCCGAACAGGAACAGCCAGATCACCGGCTGGATCAGCGTGATGACCGCGTACGCGGGCTGGCGCGCGAACACCATGAGCTGCCGCTGGGTCATGTACCAGGTCTGGGCGATCGCGGTGCTCATCGGGCACCTCCGGTGAGGGAGACGGAGTCGGTGCCAGGGCCGGTGCCGGGTGCGGTGCCGGGTGCGGTGCCGGGTCCGGTGCGGGGTGCGGTGCCGGCGTCCGCCTCGTCGCCGGCCGTGCGGGCCCCGGCGGCCTCCGCGTCGGCGTAACGGCGTCCGGCGTAGCGCAGGTAGACGTCGTCGAGTGAGGGGCGGGCCACGGTCGCCGCCGCGACGGTCACCCCCGCGCGCTCCAGCGCCGCGAGCAGCGCGGGCATCGCGGCGGCCCCGTCGTCGGCGCGGACGCTGATCCGGCGCCCGTCGACCAGCGCCTCGCGCACTCCGGGCAGCGCGCCGAGCGCCCCGGTGATCAGGGTGCGCCCGCCCTCCCCGAGCGGCTCGCGCAGCTCCAAGTGGACGGCGTCGCCCCGGAGTTCGCCCTTGAGGGCGTCGGGGGCGCCCTCGACGACGATCCGGCCGCGGTCCACGATGGCGACGCGCTCGGCGAGCCGGTCGGCCTCCTCCAGATAGTGCGTGGTGAGCAGGATGGTCAGGCCCTCCTCGCCGGCCAGGTGGCCGATCTCGTCCCACATCGCGCCGCGGGCCTCGGGGTCGAGGCCGGTGGTGGGCTCGTCGAGGAAGAGCACCTCGGGCCGGTGCACCAGGCCGAGCGCCACGTCCAGGCGCCGCCGCATGCCGCCGGAGTAGCCCTTGACCGGGCGCCTGGCCGCGTCGGTGAGGGAGAAGCGCTCCAGGAGTTCGTCGGCGCGCCGGTCGAGCGCGGCGCCCCTGAGGCCGTGGAGCCGGCCCTGGAGGCGGAGGTTCTCCCGGCCGGTGGCCACCGGGTCGGCGCCCGAGTTCTGCGCGACCACGCCGATGGCGCGGCGCACCCGGTCGGGGTGGCGCAGCACGTCGTGGCCGGCCACGGTCGCCGAGCCGGAGTCGGGGCGGGCCAGGGTGGTGAGGATCTTGACGGTGGTGGACTTGCCGGCGCCGTTCGGGCCGAGCAGTCCGAGGACGGTGCCGGGTTCGACGGTGAGGTCCATGCCGTTCAGGGCGGTGACGCCGCCCGGGTAGGTCTTGATCAGCTGCCGCGCCTCGACGGCGGGCGCACGGGTGCCGCTCATGCGGTGCTCCTGTGGTGAGGACGGATCGGCCGGTGGCCGACGGAAGATCCACGTGAGGAGCGCCGGGCTATCCTGGGTGTGCCGCACCTCGATCGCCCGGAGGAAGCCTCACGGTGGATTCGGCTCGGGGTTCGAGACTCCGGCGGGGCTGCTGCAACAGCTCCGCCGGGGTCGTTCGCTCGCGTCAGTTCTCGGTGCCGGGCGCCTCCCAGTCGTCGAGGTCCTGCGGGACCTGTCCCGTCTCGTGGAAGCGCCGCCACTGCTCGATGCCGGGCAGCGAGCCCTCCTGGAGTTCCCGGAGGAAGCCGCGCACCCAGCCGGCCTGGGCCTCGATCATGTGCAGTTGGTACTCGTTCTCGATCAGGAAGAGCCGCGGCAGCGTCTCGTAGAGCTTCTCGAGTCCGCCGCGCGCGCTCGCCGCCTGCACCTCCAGCGCGTTCAGCCGCTCCCGCAGGAGGCGTACGACGTCATCGGGGTGCAGGACGCCGAGGAGGGAGAGCGCCGTCTCGAAGATGGGGAACTCCTTGGCCGGGACGGCCACGAGGTCCGACATCCACTGGACCATCTCCTCGCGCCCGGCGTCGGTCAGGCCGTAGATCGTGCGCTCGGGCCGGTTGCCCTGGCGTTCGACCTCGGTGACCGCCACGAAGCCGTGCTTCTCCAGGTTCTGCACGACCGTGTAGAGCGAGCCGTAGTTGATCTTCGTGCTCGCGTCCTTGCCCTGGCGGCGCAGGGTCTGCGCGATCTCGTAGGGGTGCATCGGCTTCTGCCTGAGGGTCGCCATCACGGCGAGCGCCAGCGGATTGCCCAGCTTGCGCCGCTTCATCGCCACGAGGACCACCCCGCTTTCCCTAGATCCTTGCTACCGAATATCCGTAGCCGAACATATCGCGTCCGTCGAGGTGCGTCAACGCACACGATGTATCGCGTTTCGGGGCGCTTGTCGAGTCCGCCGTAGGGTTCGTGGGATGAGGCGAAGGTCAGGGGCACCGCCCTCTCCCCTGCCGCAGCGGCGCGGGGTGGACGCGGTGCGGGTGCGGCTGCCCGCGGCGGGCCCGTGGGCCACCGTGGGCGAGCACCTGGTGGAGCGGCTGTCGGGGGCCGGTCCCGGAGTGGTCGAGGAGATGCTGGCGGCCGGGCGGATCGTCGGGGCCGACGGGCGTCCGGTCGCGGCCGGGACGCCGTACGAACCGGGTCTGTTCGTGTGGTTCCACCGGGAGCTGCCGGAGGAGGTGCCGGTGCCGTTCCCGCTTAAGGTGGTCCACCGCGACGAGCATCTCGTCGTCGTGGACAAGCCGCACTTCCTCGCCACCACCCCGCGCGGCGCGCACGTGGCCGAGACGGCGCTGGCGCGGCTGCGCCGCGAGCTCGGCCTGCCGGAGCTGACCGCCGCGCACCGCCTGGACCGGCTCACCGCCGGACTGGTGCTGTTCACCGTGCGGCCCGAGGAGCGCGGCGCTTACCAGACGCTCTTCCGCGACCGGCGGGTGCGCAAGGAGTACGAGGCCGTCGCACCCCACGACCCCGCGCTCGACGCGCCGCGCACCGTGCGCAGCCGGATCGTCAAGGAGCGCGGGGTGCTGACCGCCCGCGAGGTGCCGGGCGAGCCCAACGCGGTCACCCTCGTGCGGGCGGTGGAGCACCGCGCGGACGGCCTCGCCCGCTACCGGCTGGCGCCCGCGACCGGGCAGACGCACCAGCTGCGGGTGCACATGAACGCGCTGGGCGTGCCCATCCTCGGCGACCCGCTCTATCCGGTGGTGACCGGCCCGGCGCCGGCCGGCGACTTCCGGCGTCCGCTGCAACTGCTCGCGCGGACGCTGGAGTTCACCGACCCGGTCACCGGCGCCGAACACCGGTTCCGCAGCGGGCGGGACCTGGCGGCCTGGTCCTCACCCGGCGGCTGGGCCGGTCAGTAGCCGCGCCACCAGCGCAGGAAGCGCCGCAGGCGGCCGGGCGGACGTGCCGCCGCGTCCTCCTGGCCGGCGGGCGGCATCGGACCGGTCCGCCACTCGGGCGGAGGCGGCTCCTCGTCGGGGACCGTGCGGGGAGGCATGTCGCTCATGTCCCACACGATCCGGCGCTCGGGGATCTCCACCGGGGTGTGGCTGGGCTTGGCCGTCTCGGACTGCTGCGGGCGCGGGGTGAAGCGCACCGGCAGCTCCACGAGGTGCTGCGAGGCGATCGACTCCTTCCAGCGCAGCTCGTCCTCTTCGCAGTCCAGCTGGATGTCCGGCAGCCGCATGAGCAGCGCGTCGACGCCCACGTCGGCGATGGCCCGCCCGATGTCCTGGCCGGGGCACTCGTGCGGTCCGCCGCCGAAGGCGAGGTGGGACCGGTTGCCCTGCATGTCGGCCGTGGGGTCGGGGCGCACCCGCGGGTCGACGTTGCCGGGCGCGATGCCGAACAGCAGCCCGTCGCCCTTGCGGATGCGCTGCCCGCCGAGTTCGGTGTCCTCCTTGGCGAAGTAGCCGAGGACCGTGCTGAAGGGCGGCTCGTCCCACAGGGACTGCTCGACCGCCTCCGGCACCGTCATCTGGCCGCCGTTGAGCTGGGCGCGGAAGCCGGGCTCGGTGAGCACCCGGCGGATCGTGTTGGCGAGCAGGTTCGCGGTCGCCTCGTACGCGGCGATCAGCACCACCCGCAGGTGCTGGCCGACCTCGTCGTCGGTGAGTCCGGCCGGGTCGTTGACCAGGTGGCTGGCGAAGTCGTCCTCGGGCTGCGTCCGGCGGCGGGCGGCCAGGCGCCGCAGGCAGCCCATGATGTACTCGTTGCTGGCGATCGCGGTCTCGGTGCCCTTGAGCATGTCCCGGGCCGCGTGCACGATCCGGTCGTCGTACTCCTCGGGCATGCCGAGGACCTGGCACATCACCGCCATCGGCAGATGCTCGGAGAACTGGTCGACGAGCTCGGCGCGGCCCGTCTCGCAGAAGCGGTTGACCAGCCGCTGGGTGGCGCGGCCGATGTGGCGGCGCAGTCCGCGGTGGTCGATCGTCGCCATGGCCGCGGTGACCGCGCCACGCAGCCGCTTGTGCTCGTCGCCCTCGGCGTGGGAGCAGATCGGCTGCCAGGCGATGTGCGGCATCAGCGGGTGGTCGGGCTTGACCATGCCCTCGGCCAGCGGGGTCCAGATGCGGCTGTCCCGGGTGAAGTGCGAGGGCGTGCGCACCATGTGCAGGTTCTCGGCGTGGCCGAGCACCACCCACATCGGCACGTCGTCGTGGAGCAGCACCGGCGCCACCGGGCCGTACCGCTCGCGCAGCCGGGCGTAGAGCGCTTTGAGGTCCCGTGCCTCCTGGAGCCGGTGCAGCCCGCCGGGTCCGGCGCCGTGCGCGGGGCAGCCGGGGGGCGGGGTGGGGGCGAGGTCGTCCGGACCGGTCGGGTAGTGGGTTTCAGGCGTCACAGCGGTCGCTTTCGGGACGTATGAGGAAGCGGGGAAGAGGCGGTCAGGTGAGCGAGCCGGTCATGGTCAGGGAGTGCAGGAAGCGCATCAGGGTCAGCAGTACGTCCCGGCTGGAGGCCCGGCGGCGTACGTCGCACTCGACCATCGGGATGTCCTCGGTCAGATCGAGCGCCGTGCGCAGCTGGGGGATCGGGTAACGGGGCGCGTCCGGGAAGGAGTTGATGGCCACGACGAAGGGCACGCCGCGCTCCTCCAGGCGCCCTATGACGTCGAAGCTGACCTCCAGCCGGCGGGTGTCGACCAGCACGACCGCGCCCAGCGCCCCCTCGAACAGCCCGTTCCACAGGAACCAGAAGCGCTGCTGGCCGGGGGTGCCGAAGAGGTAGAGCACCAGCTGGTCGGTGATGCTGATGCGGCCGAAGTCCATCGCCACGGTGGTGGCCGTCTTGGTCTCGGAGCCGTAGTTGTCGTCGACCCCGACGCCGGCCTGCGTCATGGTCTCCTCGGTGGTCAGCGGCCTGATCTCGCTGACCGAGCCGACCATCGTGGTCTTGCCGACCCCGAACCCGCCGACGATGACGATCTTCGCCGCGGCCTGGGCCGTGTGCGGCAGGTGGTCCTCGGTGCGCGGGCCGGGGATGGTGTCAGAGCCGTTGAAGTCCATGCATCACCGCTTCGAGAAGGGAACGGTCGGGTACCGCCTGGCGGACGATCGGGGCGCGCGCCTGCACCAGTTCGGCCGTGAGCAGCTCGGTGATCAGGACCGTCATCGCGCTGAACGGCAGGCTGAGGTAGGCCGACAGCTCGGCCACCGACAGCGGGGCGGTGCACAGCCGCAGCACGGCCGCCTGCTCCGGGGTGGCCGAGGGCGGCGCCTCGGCGCGTGCCACGATCAGGGTCACCAGGTCGAGGGCCGCGCGGGCGCCGTCCTCCGCCGCCCCGGCGACCACGTACAGCCGCTCGGGGTTCTTCTCCTCGCCCTCCTTGGCGGGCTTGGGGGGCGGCGTCGGTTCGTGCCGGGGGTAGCGCCTCGTGCGTCGCGGAGGAGTCATACGGTCTGCCCGTTCCGCCGGGGCGGACTGGTCAGGTGGGCGCCGATGCGGACCACGAGGTCGCGCATGCGGGCGCTCATGAGACCGGGCTCGGTGCGGATGTCGGCGAGCACCGCGAGGTAGGCGTTGGCGCCGGCGGACATGAGGTAGAAGTAGCCGCCGTCGATCTCGATGATGACCAGCTTCATCCGACCGTCGCTGTCGGGGATCTCCACGGCGACGGCACTGGCCAGGCTCTGCAGTCCGGCGCAGGCCGCGGCGACGCGGTCGGCGGCGTCGGGGTCGCCGCCGTAGCGGGCGATGCGCAGCCCGTCGGACGAGAGCACCACGATCATCTCGATGCCCGGTACACCGTCGTTGAGCTCCTTGAGCATCCAGTCGAAGTTGGCTCGCTGCTGGATCACTTGAGGTCCCCCTCGTCGTCGGCCTCGGCACGGGCCGGCTTCTCGATCAGGTGGGTGAAAGCGGTCGGGTTCTGCGTGAACGCGGTCGGGTCGGGGCCCGGGTTGTCCTTCTTCAGCCCGTCCCAGAAGGCCTCGACCCACAGGCCCGGTTCGGGTTCCTTCTCGGCGGGCGCCGGCTCGGGCTCCGGCGTCGGCCACACCGAGCGGCCCTCCTTCTCGGCGCGCTCGGCGGCGGCCTGCTCGGCGATCCGCTGGCTGAGCGGGATCTTGACGCGGCTGCGGCGCTGCGGCAGCCCGTTCTCCGTCCACTCGGTGACCTCGGGGACGTCGTCGTCCTCCAGGGACACCGAGGCGGGGATGCGGGGGCTGGTGGGGCGGCGGCGCTTGGGGGCGCGCTTGGGTCCCTCCACGGCGTCCTCGCCGGGCCGCGGGATGGAGGTGGCGCCGATGCCGTGGGCGAGTCCGGGCGCCGGGTCGGTGGTCATCATGTTGCCGGGCACCACCAGTACGGCCCGGACGCCGCCGTAGGCGGAGGCCCGCAGGGAGATCTGCATGTCGTACCTGGAGCACAGGCGGCCGACGACCGCGAGGCCCAGGCGCGGGCTCTCGCCGAGTTCCTGGAGGTCGACGCCGGCCTTGGCGGCCTCGAGGATCTTCTCCAGCCGGTTGCGGGACTCCTCGTTGAGGCTGACCCCACCGTCCTCGATCTCGATGGCGACGCCGCTCTGCACCTCGATCGCGGTGACGTGCACCTTGGTCTGGGGCGGGGAGTAGCGGGTGGCGTTGTCGAGGAGTTCGGCCGCGGCGTGGATGACGGGCTCTACGTCGGTGCCCTTGATGTTGACCTTGGCGATGGAGTGCAGCTCGATGCGGCGGTACTCCAGGATCCGCGACATGGCGCCGCGCAGCACGCTGTAGAGGGTGACGGGGTTGGGCCACTGGCGGCCGGGGCGGCCGCCGCCGATGACGGAGATGGAGTCGGCGAGGCGGCCGATCAGGGCGGTGCCGTGGTCGATGCGCAGCAGGTCGTCGAAGACCTCGGGGCTGCGGCCGTGGTCCTCCTCCATCTCCCGCAGTTCCTTGGCCTGCTGGTGCACGATCGCCTGCACGCGCCGGGCGAGGGCGACGAAGGAGCGCTGGGTGGAGTCGCGCAGGTTCTCCTCGGTGTCGACGATGTTCAGGATCGTCCAGAGCACCGCGCGCTGGGACTCGGGGATGCGCCGCCACTCCGGGTTGGCGTCGACGATGTCGCGCATCGTCTCCTGGGGCGTGTTGTTGAACCGCAGGTGCCGGACGGCGGTGGGGATGATCTCGTTCCCGAGGCGGGCGATGTCCGCGTCGTGGGCGGCCAGGCGCCGCTCCAGATACTGGCTGTGACGGGCGTGTTCGGCCTGTCCGGCGCGGATGACACGACCGCGGCGCGCGGCCTCGGCGGCCGTGGCGAGCACGAGCAGGGTGGCGACGGCGCCGCAGCAGCCGACGGCGAGGCGGGCCGGGTCCGCCACCAGGGCGACGGCGGCTCCGGTGACCGCCGCCATGACTATGACGGGCAGCAACAGCACGCGCGCGTAGGGAAGTTCGCGGCCGCCGGGAGGCGATTGAACACTCACCATGTAGGCCTTCTCAACGAATCGGCTGGGGGGTTCGGGGCAGCTTGCGGGGGGTATGTCAGAGAACTGACGGGATTTTCCAGACCTTTGGGAACAGGCGCGCGAATTGGCTCAACCCGGTGCGCCGCGGGCGAGCCTAGTCCGACCGGATCATCGCCATGTCATATTCAGCAAGCACCTGAAACGGCCCTCGCGACAGGAGTACGCTCCTGTCGTTTACACGCTGTGACTCCGTTCGAACGCGGAGGGTCACGGCGTACGGGCGTACGAAAACGACTCACCGTGACGGGTGAATAGGGATTCCGCGTCGCCCGGGCCCGTAACCACGAAGCGGTCCCCCGCCCTTGGCACAGGGCGGGGGACCGCTTCCGCTGGACGTCTCGGGGCGTCAGCCGACGGACGAGTAGGCGACCACTCCGCGCAGCAGGCCGTCCACGGCCTTGCGCGCGTTCTTCGCGACCGTGGAGCCCTCGCCGGGGGCGGCGGCCGAGATCTGCCCGAGGACGTCGATCACCTGCTTGCACCACCGCACGAAGTCGCCGGCCGGCATCTCCGCCTCGCGCAGCACCTCGTCCAGGCCCTTGCCGGACGCCCACATGTACGCGGCCCAGGCAAAGCCCAGGTCGGGCTCGCGCTGGCCGACGCCCTCGGTCTGGCTGATGCGGAACTCCTCCTCCAGGGCGTCCAGCCGGCCCCAGATCCGCACCATGTCGCCGAGCGCGGCCTTCGCCCTGCCCGAGGGCAGCTTGGGCGCCATGGCGTCGTCGCTGACCCGCGCCTCGTAGACCAACGCCGACACGCAGGCGGCCAGTTCGGCCGGGGCGAGGCCCTCCCAGACCCGCTCGCGCAGGCACTCGCTGGCCAGCAGGTCCAGTTCGCCGTAGAGCCGGGCCAGGCGCTTGCCGTGCTCGGTCACCTCGTTGCCGCGCAGGTAGTCGAGCTCGGTGAGCAGCGCGACGATCCGGTCGAAGGTCCGGGCGATGGTGTTCGTACGGCCCTCGATGCGGTGCTCGAGCTGCTTGGTGTCGCGCAGCAGCCGATGGTAGCGCTCGGCCCAGCGGGCGTGGTCCTCACGGTCGTTGCAGCCGTGGCAGGGGTGGGCGCGCAGGGCGGCGCGCAGCCGGGCGATCTCCCGGTCGTCGGCCGCCTGGGAGCGCCGCTTGCGGTGCCGCTCGGGCGGGATGTGCCCGGCCTTGGTGCGCAGCGCGGACGCCAGGTCCCTGCGGGACTGCGGGGAGCGGGGGTTGAAGGACTTGGGGATCCGCATCCGCTCCAGCGCCTCGACGGGCACCGGGAAGTCGATCGCCGCCAGCCGCTTGACCTGCCGCTCGGCGGTGAGCACCAGGGGGCGCGGGCCGTCGTGGTGCTCGAGGCCGCGGTGGCCGTTGGACCGGCCGGCGGGCAGCCCCGGGTCGAGGACCAGGGCCAGGCCCGCGTACTTGCCGGTGGGCACGTGGATGATGTCGCCGGGCTTGAGCCGCTCCAGGGCGACGGCAGCCTCGGCCCGCCGCTGGGCGGCGCCCTGGCGGGCCAGCTCCGTCTCGCGGTCCTTCAGCTCCCGGCGCAGCCGCGCGTACTCGGAGAAGTCGCCGAGGTGGCAGGTCATCGACTCCTTGTAGCCCTCCAGGCCCTCCTCGTTGCGCTGCACCTGCCGGGAGATCCCGACCACCGACTTGTCGGCCTGGAACTGCGCGAAGGACGTCTCCAGCAGCTCGCGCGAGCGATGCCGGCCGAACTGCTCGACCAGGTTGACCGCCATGTTGTACGACGGCTTGAAGCTGGAGCGCAGCGGATAGGTGCGCGTGCCGGCCAGGCCCGCCACCTGCTCGGGGTTCATCCCGCGCTGCCACAGGACCACCGCGTGGCCCTCGACGTCGATGCCGCGGCGGCCGGCCCGGCCGGTGAGCTGGGTGTACTCGCCGGGGGTGATGTCGGCGTGCTGCTCGCCGTTCCACTTGACGAGCTTTTCCAGGACCACCGAGCGGGCGGGCATGTTGATGCCGAGCGCGAGGGTCTCGGTGGCGAAGACCGCCTTGACCAGTCCGCGCACGAACAGCTCCTCGACGACCTCCTTGAAGGTCGGCAGCATGCCCGCGTGGTGCGCGGCGATGCCCCGCTCCAGGCCCTCCAGCCACTCGTAGTACCCGAGGACGTGCAGGTCCTCGGGCGGGATGGCGGCGGTGCGCTCCTCGACCAGGGCGCGGACCTGCTCGCGCGCCTCCTCGTCGTTGAGCCTCAGCCCCGCGTACAGGCACTGCTGGACGGCGGCCTCGCAGGCGGCGCGGCTGAAGATGAAGGTGATCGCGGGCAGCAGGCCCTCGGCGTCGAGCCGCTCGATGACCTCGGGGCGGCCCGGGGTCCAGATCCTCGAGCGCTGTCTGCGCTCGCGCTCGCGGTCGGCCTCCCGCATGGCGCGGCCGCGCCTGCGGTCCGCGTACGACGGCCTGCTGGCCTCCATGCGGGCCAGGCGCACCAGGTCGGGGTTGACCGCCTTGCGGTGGCCCTCGCCCTCCTCGAACAGGTCGTACATCCGCCGCCCGGCCAGCACGTGCTGGAACAGCGGCACGGGCCGGTGCTCGGAGACGATGACCTCGGTGTCGCCGCGGACCGTGTCCAGCCAGTCGCCGAACTCCTCGGCGTTGGAGACGGTCGCCGACAGCGACACCAGCGTCACCGACTCGGGCAGGTGGATGATCACCTCTTCCCAGACCGCGCCGCGGAAGCGGTCGGAGAGGTAGTGCACCTCGTCCATGACCACGTACCCGAGGCCCAGGAGGGTCTGGGAGCCCGCGTAGAGCATGTTGCGCAGCACCTCGGTGGTCATCACGACCACCGGGGCGTCGGAGTTCAGGCTGTTGTCGCCGGTGAGCAGGCCGACCTTGCCGCTGCCGTAGCGCCGGCACAGGTCGGAGTACTTCTGGTTCGACAGCGCCTTGATGGGGGTCGTGTAGAAGCACTTCTTGCCCTGCTGGAGGGCGAGGTGGACGGCGAACTCGCCGACGATCGTCTTCCCGGAGCCGGTGGGCGCGGCGACCAGCACGCCCTTGCCGGCCTCGAGCGCCCGGCAGGCCTCGATCTGGAAGGGGTCGAGGCCGAAGTCGTACATCTCGCTGAAGCCCGCGAGCGCGGTGGCCTGCTCGGCAGCTCGCCTGCGCGCTGCCGCGTACCGCTCGGCCGGTGAGAGGTCCTGTGTCATCGTGCTTTCGAGCGTACCGGGCCGCACTGACAACAGGACGATCTTTATCTGGATCAGGCCCGGTCACAGGCCCCTGAACAGGGAAGCCGGCCGCTCGCACGCCGGGTGCGGGGCGGCCGGCTCGTCGCCGGGGCGTGCCGGAGGAGCGGGGACGGGCTCAGGTCGCGTCGTCGTAGCCGTTGACCCGGTCCGTGCCGGTCTGCTCGGGCAGGGCGCGGCTGGCGTTGACGGACTCGATCTCGCCGATGTCCTCGGGGGTGAGGTCGAGCTCGGAGGCCTCGTCGTCGCCGGGGCCGGCCTCCTCGCGGCGGCGCTTGCGGCGGTCGTTGCCCAGGGCGAAGAGGACCGCGCCGAAGTACAGCACCCAGATCGGCACCGCGAGGGCCAGCATGGTCGGCGGGTCGGTGCTGGGCGTGGCCACGGCCGCGAAGATCGTGATGCCGAGGATCATGCCGCGCCACCAGCCGAGCATGCGCCGGCCGCTGAGGATCCCGGTGAGGTTGAGCATGATCAGCAGCAGCGGCAGCTCGAAGGAGAGCCCGAAGACGATCACCATGCGCGTCACGAGCTGGAGCAGGTCGTCCAGCGGCAGCAGGTTGTCCACGTCGTGCGGGGTGAAGCCGATCAGCACCTTGGCGGTGGTGGGCAGCACCTTGTACGCGAAGAAGCCGCCGGCGAGGAAGAGCGGGACGCCGCTGGCGACGAACCCGTAGGCGTACTTCTTCTCGTGCCGGTGCAGGCCGGGCGCGACGAAGGCCCACAGCTGGTAGAGCCAGACCGGCGAGGCGAAGACGACACCGGTCATCAGGGAGACCTGGAGGGCCAGGGTGAACGGCGCGAGCAGGCCGTTGATCGTGATCCGCGCGCAGCTCTGGGACTGCGCGGTCGAGTTCGTCAGCTCCGCGAAGCTCTTGGTGCAGCCGACCGAGTCGAGGATCGGCTTGGTGAGGAAGTTGATGATGTCGTTGTAGTAGAAGGCGGCGACGACCGTCACCAGGACGATGGCCAGCAGTGCCTTCGCGAGCCGGTTGCGGAGCTCACGAAGATGGTCCGCGAGGGGCATCCGCCCCTCGGGGTCCTTCTCCTTCTTGCGGGCAGGCTTGAGCAACCCACGTCCTCATCTCGTGCGGCACGGCCGGATCGCTCCGGCCGCGCGTCAGCGCTGGGTGGTGTCCGTCGGCTCGTTGACCGGGCGCGAGCTCGTCACGTCGCCCGGGGCGGCCTTGATGGTGCGCTGCGCGGGAGGCTGCTCGTTGCCCGTGGGGGCCGGGGCGGAGGCGGTGTTGCCCTCCTCCTTCATCGCCTTGGCCTCGCTCTTGAGGATGCGGGCGGACTTGCCGAGCGAGCGCGCCATGTCCGGAAGCTTCTTCGCGCCGAACAGCAGGACGATGACGACGAGGATGAGAATGATCTCGGGAGCTCCGAGCCTTCCGAACATAAGTCTTTACCTTCTCACCGAGGCGGCTGGGGTGGGATGCTGTCCGACCGGCCGGACAGATGTCCGATCAATCGCCATGGCAGCGATCGTAACGCTCAGGGGTGAACGTGAGGCAATCCCCGTGCGTACTCCCGTCCGCGGCCGGGCCTCGTTCTCCGGTCCGCGAGCAGCAGCGTACCTGCCGGGAGCGACAGCATGACAGGGCGAAGCGGCGCAAACCGGCCGTCTCACCGGACTCACACGTCGGCCGCGGGCCCTCACAGCGAGTCCACCGACCGGGCCGCGCTCACCGTCGCCCGCTCCAAGTCGTCCGCGGCCCTGCTGATGCGGCGCGCCGACTCCGTGACCTGCCTCCCGAGGCGCTGCGCCTCCAGGAACACCCGCACGGCGAGCACCCCGAGGACGGCGAGACCCACGAACCCCGCGGCTACCGCGAACATCGGCCAGAACATGCCCAGAAGCCTAAAGGGTGGAGTGCAGCCGCAGGGTGCGCACCCCGCCGCCGGTGAGCAGTTCGACGACGCGCTCCCCGGCCGGCTTGCGCACCGCGGCGCCGCACTCGGGGCAGGTGAAGGAGTAGAACGTGGTCCGGCTGCTGGCGCCGATGGCCAGGCGCAGCGCGCTCGCGGCGAGCTCGAAGCGGCCGCGGCAGTCGGGGCACCCGGCCCTGAACATCACGGGGGCCACGCTTCTCATCCCGGCGAACGCGGCCGCCACCGAGATCCCCCGCACACCGCTCGCCGCCGAGTCGCTCAAAGCCCCTGCTCCTGCCTGTCGTGCGGCCCGCCTGCCGGGTCGGCCCCGGCCGGCACCCCGGCGCCGGCGTCACCGGCGTCCGCCGCGCCACGACCGGTGCCCTGCCCGGTGCCGTACGCGGCGTCGTACCCGACCTCGTAGGCGGTTTCGTACGCGGCCAGGGCCTCGCGGGCGGCCCGGCGGGCGCTGTCGGCCAGCTCGCTCGGAGCGACGATCCGGCCGTCCCGGCCCAGGCGCAGCGCCAGGCGCCGCAGGGACGCCGGATCGGGGGTGCGCAGGGTAATACGCAGACCGCCGTCGGGAAGCTCATCGGCGCTGTCGTGCGGGTAGTACTCGGCAACCCAGCGGCCGCCGGGACCGACCTCGACGACGACCTCCGGGTCCTCCGCGGCGGGCTGCACCAGCGCCTGCGACAGGTCCCGCAGCTCGATCTCGGGCGGCGCGGACGGCTCGTCGAGGATCTTGATCTCGGCGACCCGGTCGAGCCGGAAGGTGCGGCGTGCCTCGGAGCGGCGGCACCAGGCCTCGACGTAGGTGTGCCCGACGCTGACCAGGCGGATGGGGTCGATCTCGCGCTCGGTGACCTCGTCGCGGGCGGGCGAGTAGTAGCGGATCCACAGCCGGCGGCGCTCGGAGATCGCGCGGTCCACGTCGGCGAACACGCCGCCCTCGGACTCGAAGGTGACCGACAGCCGGGAGCTGGCCCCGGCGGCCTCCCCGGCCGCGGCCTCGACCTTGGCGGTCGCGCGCAGCAGCGCCTGCCGGTCGCCCTCGCGCAGGCCCGGCAGGGTGGCCACGGCGCGGGCCGCCACCAGCAGGGCGGTCGCCTCGTCGGCGGCCAGCCGCAGCGGCTCGGCGGCCTCGGCGCCGAGCGCGGCGGGGTTGTGCCACCAGATGCGCTCGCCGTCGGTGTCGATGTCCAGCAGGTCCCCGCCGCGGAAGCTGGTGCCGCACATGGGCAGCACGTCGAGGTCGGAGACCAGCTCGTCCTCGGTGATGCCGAAGGCGCGCGCGACGTCCTCGACCCGGGCGCCGGGGCGCTCGCGCAGATACGTCACCAGGGAGAGCATCCGCCGGGTCTGGTCGATGGCGTTGACGGGCCTGACCGGTTTGCCTGCCACTGTGTCGCTCGCTCCCCCTCAGCCCTTGGCCACGGCACGCAGCCGGTCCACGACGTCCGCCCGCAGCTCGGCCGGCTCCAGCACCACCACGTCCGGCCCGAACTCCACCAGCCAGGCGTCCAGCCCGTGCCCGTACGGGATCTCCAACTCGTCCCAGCCGTCGCCGAGTTCCCGTACGGAGCTCGCCCTCGCCCGCAGCGGGTAGCCGGCGCCGGCGCGCAGCCGGATCAGGGCGGAGCGGTCGGCGCTCTCGCCCGCCCAGCTCGCGACGGTCTCGCGCACGGTGACCACGTCGGGCACCGGGGCGGTGAAGCCGGTGCCGCGGCTGCGCACCCTGCCGGTGATCCGGGAGAGCCGGAAGACGCGCTCGGCACCGCGGTCGCGGTCGAAGCCGGCCAGGTACCAGTGGCCGCGCCAGCACTCCAGGGCCCACGGCTCGACGTGCCGGGTCTCGGGGTGGGCGGCGTTGGCCTTGCGGTAGTCGAAGACGACCGGGCGGCGGTCGCGGCAGGCCAGCATCAGCGGCTCGAAGGCTGCCTCGTGGACCGGGATGCGCGGCTCCAGGGCGCCGTGCGCCTCGTAGGGGTCGACGTCCTCGGGCAGTCCGGCCGCGCGCAGCTTCTGGAGGGCGCCGCTGGCCGCTCCGGCGAGGCGGGCCTGCTGCCAGACCTTGGCGGCCAGCCCGAGCGCGGCGGCCTCCTCGGCGTCCAGGGTGATGGGCGGCAGGCGGTTGCTGTCGCGGCGGGCGAGATAGCCGACCTCGCCGTCCAGGCCCTCGACCGTCGCGATGACCAGGCCGAGCTCGCGCAGGTCGTCCTTGTCGCGCTCGAACATGCGGTTGAAGGAGTCGTCGGTGCCCGCCTCGAGGTAGGCCTCGATGGACTCGCGCAGCTCGCGCTTGCTGAGCGGACGCCGCGTCCCGAGCAGACACAGCGCCAGGTTCATCAGCCGCTCGGCCTTGGCAATGGCCATCGACGCCCGTCACCTTCCCTATGGTGCTTACGACCGATGACCGTACCGCCCCGAACTGCGCAGGCAAAAGCCGAGACCCCACGCCCACACGGGCCCGCCCCCCACCCGGCCATTTCCAGCCGCCCCCCGACCCCCGCCGATCACCAACAGCCCACGCCCGAACGCCACCGATCACGGGCCGGGGGCCACCACCGGACTGCGCCGCTCCCAGACCGTCGGCCACGATCACGTCGGCGGCGACCAGAACCGGCGCGGCGACGGCTGGAGCCCGAGGGCCGAGGCCGCCGGCCACCGCACGGCCGGGAGGGCCGCGCCCGTGCCCGGCGTCGCCACCGGGCACGGGCGGCTCGCTGGCGCTCAGCGTGCCGGGCCCGCCCCCGTGCAAGAGGCCGGCCCCGGTAGGGGGGCGCACCCACGACCGTGGCCCCGTGCCCGCGCCGGGGTCGGCTCAGCGGGCCGGGGCGCCGGCCGCGACCGGGGCCCCGGCGCGGGCGGGTGCTGTCAGACTCCGACCAGGTCGCAGACGAAGATCAGCGTCTCGCCGGGCTTGATGCGGCCGCCGGCGCCGCGGTCGCCGTAGGCGAGGTGGGCGGGGATGATCAGCTGGCGGCGGCCGCCGACCTTCATGCCCTGCACGCCCCGGTCCCAGCCGGCGATGACCTGGCCGACGCCCAGCTGGAAGCGGAGCGGCGTGCCCCGGTTCCACGACGCGTCGAACTCCTCGCCGGTGGAGAAGGCCACTCCGACGTAGTGGACGGAGACGGTGTCGCCCGCCTTGGCCTCCGGACCGTCGCCCTCCCAGATGTCCTTGATCTCGAGGTCGGCCGGGGGCTCGCCGCCCGGGAAGTCGATCTCGGGCTTCTCGATGTTCACGTCTTTCGCTCCTGCTCATCTACGACAAGGCAACGCGCACAGTCTTTCATCACCACCGCCAGGCCGCCCGCACGAGCCCGCGCCGGCCCGCGCGCCGCGCGTGGCGGCCCCGTCACATCGCGGCGAGGATGTCCACCGCGAAGACGAGGGTGGAGCCCTTCTGGATGCCGCTGTTGGGCGGCGGGTTGTCCCCGTAGGCCAGGTTCGCCGGTACGACGATCAGCACACGGCTGCCCGTCTTCTTGCCGGCCACGCCCTGGGCCAGCCCCTTGACGACCTGCTCCATCTGCGGCAGCGCGAACTGGCTGAGCCGGCCCTGCCGGTACGTCGACTCGAACGTCTTGCCGCTCTCCCACACCACGCCCACGAACTGGCACAGCACGGTCTGCGAGGCCTTGACCTCGGCGCCGTCGCCCTCCAGGACGTACTCCGACACGAGCCTCTTCGGCGCGGCCGTCTTGGGCACCTTGACCTCGGGGGCCTGGCCGTCGGTGTTGGTGCCCACCGTCGGCAGGCTCGCGTCCTTGCGCGCGACCACCTTGCCGTGCGCGGAGCTCTTGGTGTTGAAGCTGTCGATCAGGTCGATCACGAACACCAGGGTGTCGGTGCCCTTGATGCCCGCCTGCGCGTTGCCCTGCGCGCCGTAGCCCCAGGTCGGGGGGACGGCCATCTCGACGCGGCTGCCGACCTTCTTGCCGGTCAGGCCGTAGCGCCAGCCGTCGATGATGCTGCCCTGGGAGAGCTGGATGAGCAGGGGCGACTTGCGGTCGTAGGAGTTGTCGAAGACCTTCGCGGAGCTCCAGATCTGGCCCAGGTAGTTGGCCTTGATGAAGTCGTTCTCCGCGACCGTGCGGCCGCCGCCGGCGATGACCGTCCTGACGGCGAGGTCCTTGGACGGCTCGCCGCTGCCCTTGGCCACGGTCGGCTTCTCGCCGAACTTGGTGCCCGCGGTGATCGCCGGCAGCGGCCCGGAGACGAGCTTGGGCGGCGGCGGGGCGGAGGTGGCCGACGCGGACGGCGACGCGCTGTCGCTGGGCTTGCTGGAATCGGCCTTGTCATTGCCGCAGGCGGCCAGCGTGATCAGTCCCGCGGGGACGGAAAGGAGGAGTGAGCGTCGACGCACGGTGGGGGCCTCGTAATCGGTCGATCTTGTTGATGGCGTGCGCGCAACTCTACGGCGTGACAAGGGCGCCGTACGGGAAACGTACGGCGCCCGTGTTGCGTCCCGGCGGGCAATTGCGCCGGAGCCTGTCTCACATTCCCGCGATCAGCTTCTCCACCCGGTCGTCCACCGAACGGAACGGGTCCTTGCACAACACGGTGCGCTGTGCCTGGTCGTTGAGCTTCAGGTGCACCCAGTCGACGGTGAAGTCCCGGCGCTGTTCCTGGGCCCGCCGGATGAAGTCGCCGCGCAGCCTCGCCCGAGTGGTCTGCGGGGGGACCGACTTGCCTTCGAAGATCTTCAAGTCGTTGCAGATCCGGGTGGCTTGGCCCTTTTTCTCCAGCAGGTAGTACAGGCCACGACGGCGGTGGATGTCATGGTAGGCGAGGTCTATCTGGGCGACCCGCGGGTGCGACATCGTCATGTTGTGCTTGGCCCGGTACCGCTCGATGAGCTTGTACTTCATCACCCAGTCGATCTCGGTGCCGATGCGGTCGAGGTCCTCGCTCTCGATCGCGTCCAGCGTGCGGCCCCACAGCTCCAGCACCTGCTCGACGGTGCCGGTGCGGATGCCGCGGCGCTCGCAGAAGTCCACGGCCTTCTCGTAGTACTCCCGCTGCACCTCGAGCGCGGAGGCCTCGCGGCCGCTGGCCAGGCGCACCTTGCGGCGGCCCGTGATGTCGTGGCTGACCTCGCGGATCGCCCGGATCGGGTTCTCCAGGGTGAGGTCGCGCATGACAGTGCCGGCCTCGATCATGCGCAGCACCAGGTCGGTCGCGCCGACCTTGAGCAGCATCGTGGTCTCGGACATGTTGGAGTCGCCCACGATGACGTGCAGCCGGCGGTAGCGCTCGGCGTCCGCGTGCGGCTCGTCGCGGGTGTTGATGATGGGCCGGGAGCGGGTCGTCGCCGAGGAGACGCCCTCCCAGATGTGCTCGGCCCGCTGGCTCACGCAGTACACCGCCCCGCGCGGGGTCTGCAGGACCTTGCCCGCCCCGCACAGCAGCTGCCTGGTGACCAGGAAGGGGATGAGGATGTCCGCGAGCCGCGAGAACTCCCCGTGCCGTGCCACCAGATAGTTCTCGTGGCAGCCGTAGGAGTTGCCCGCCGAGTCCGTGTTGTTCTTGAAGAGGTAGACGTCGCCCGCGATTCCCTCCTCGTGCAGGCGTCGTTCCGCGTCTACCAGGAGTCCTTCGAGAATGCGCTCGCCGGCCTTGTCGTGGGTGACCAGTTCGATCACATTGTCACATTCGGGTGTCGCGTATTCCGGATGTGACCCCACGTCGAGATAGAGCCGGGCGCCGTTTCGCAGAAAGACATTGCTGCTGCGGCCCCATGACACGACACGGCGGAAGAGGTACCGCGCCACCTCGTCAGGCGACAGGCGGCGCTGTCCCCTGAACGTGCACGTGACGCCGTACTCGTTCTCCAGCCCGAAAATGCGGCGGTCCATGAGTGAACATTACGCCCGATCCCCCGAGCTGAAACGGGGTTCGGCAGCACGATTTGGATCATTTTCCGATGAAGCCGCAACGACCGCCCGCCCGGCGGGAGCTGCGAGGACCCTTCCGGTGGCCAGCAGCACCAGCGCCGAGACGGCCCCCGCGGCGCCGGGCACCGCGAAGCCCCACAGCGCGCCGCCAGCCTGGACCACGGGGCCCGCGACGCCCGTTCCCACCGACGCGCCGACGGTGAACGTGGTCACCAGCCAGGAGAACGCCTCCGTCACCGTCCCGGCCGGCGCGTGCCGGTCCACGATGACGAACGCGCAGGCGATGCAGGGCGCCAGGAACACCCCGGACAGCACCGTCAGCCCCACCATGGCCACCGCGCCCGGCATCAGCGTCAGCGGCAGGTAACACACCGCCAGAAGGGCCACCAGCACCAGCAGTCGCCGCTCGGGCCGCCCCCGCCACTGCCGCGCCCCGTACACCGTCCCGCCGGCGAGCGCGCCGAGGCCCAGCGCCGCCATCAGCCAGCCGTACACCGCGTCGCCGCCGTGACCGTCCGCGTAGGGCACGGCGGCCACGGTGATGGAGCCCAGCGCGAGGCCGACGAAGAGGAACGCGCCGAGCAGGGCCAGCAGCCCGGGCGAGCGCAGCGCGCCGAGCCAGTGCGCCTCGCGCGACGCCGACCGCCACGCGCGCGAGGGCGGCGAGCAGACCACGCTGAGCGCCCCGAGGACGCCGATGGCGTTGAGCACCACCAGCGCGGTGCGCGCGGACCACAGCGACACGCACAGGGTCACGAGCAACGGTCCGGCGGTGAACATGACTTCCTGGGCGACCGCGTCCATCGCGTACGCCGTGTGCACCTGCTCCTCCCGGCGCAGCACGCCGGGCCACAGTGCGCGCAGGCCGCCCTCCAGGGGCGGTGTGAACAGTCCCGCGGCCGCCACGGCGGCGCAGGCGAGCGCGCGGGGCCCGGTGCCGGTGAGGGCGAACACGGTCATCGCCAGGGCCGCGGCGAGCGCGGCGGGCAGCTGGACGCGGGGCTGCCCGTACAGGTCCACGAGCCGGCCGAGCACGGGCTGGCCCACCGCGTTGGCCACGCCGTACACCGCCGCCAGGGCCCCCGCGAGGCTGTAGGTGCCGCCCTCGGCGCGGACGAACAGCACGATCGAGATGGCCGCGGTGGCGTTGGGCAGCCGCCCCACGAGGGTGCCGGCCAGCAGCCGGGCGGCGTGCCGCGCCCGGAGGATCTCCAGGTATCCCGCGAATCCCGCGGCCATCGCCCAGCCCCCGTCGGCCTCGCCCCGCCCGGGGGCGCCGGTCCGGCCCAGGGTCAGGTTGTACGTATAACGTGCTCTGTCATACGTACCATGTGCGCTGTTCGGCAGTCCAGGCGTACGACCTGGCGGACACAGTCGCCGGACGGCGCCCGCCCGGCGAGGAGACGAAGAGGAGCAGCCGTACGGTGGCACCAGCCAGCACGCGCCCCACGAGCCGTGACGTCGCCCGGGCCGCCGGGGTGTCCCAGGCCGCCGTCTCCCTCGTCCTCGGCGACAAGTGGCGCGGCCGGGTGGCCGAGGCGACCGCGGAGCGGGTACGGCGGGCCGCCCTCGAACTCGGCTACCGGCCCAACCTGGCCGCCCGCAACCTGCGCCTCGGCCGCACCCGTACGGTCCTCCTCGTCGTGCCCGCGCTGACCACGGAGTTCTTCGCCGGCGTCTACACCGGCGCCGCGCGGGTGGCCGCCGAGCACGGCTTCGGCGTCGTCCTGTACCCCTCCCCCGAGGGCGTAGGCCCCGCCAGGAACCCCTTCGCCTCGGCCCAGGCGGCCCTGGACGGCGTCATCGCCTCCTCCATGGCGGCCGACGCGCTGACCGCGATCCGCGGCGAGGCGCTGCCACTGGTCATGCTGGACAGCGACCCGGGGGGCAGCCTCGGCGCCGCCACCGTGAACCTGGACATCGCGGACGGGGTGCGCCAGGTCGCCGGGCACCTGCTCGGGCTCGGCCACCGGCGCTTCCTGCACCTGGCGGCGGACGTGCCCTCCTGGACCTTCGAGGTGCGGGCGCGGGAGCTGTCCGCGCGCGTGGGCGCGGTGCCCGGCGGCTCGGTCCGCACCGCGCGGGCCCCCATCTCCATCGAGGACGCCCGCGCCGCCACCGAGGCCGCGCTCGCCGCGCCCGGGCCGCGTCCCACCGCGCTCGTCTGCGACGACGACAAACTCGCCGCCGGCGCCTACAAGGCACTGCGCCGGCTCGGGCTGCGGGTGCCCGACGACATGTCCGTCACCGGCCTGGACGACCTGGCCCTGGCCACGGCCATCGACCCGGAGCTGACCACGGTCCGGCTGGACGCCGAGCTGTTCGGCGAGCGCGGCATGCGGGCCCTGCTGGCGGTCATGGACGGCCGTACGCCCGAGGGCGGCGACATCCCCGTGGAACTCGTCGTTCGGGGCTCCACGGCGCCGCCCAGGGCCTCCTGAGACGCGTGGCGCCCCGGCCGGTGAATCCGGCCGGGGCGCGCACCACGTGCGTGACGGGCGAGTGGGCCTGCCGGCTACTCCTCCTCGGAGCCGTCCGCCTCGGCGTCCGCGTCCGCCGCCGTCGCCGCGCCGTCCGCCTCCAGCAGGCGGGCGAGCTGACGGCCGACGATGCGCCGGAACTTGCGCTGCTGCGGGCGCGTACGGTCCAGGACCGCCACCTCCAGCCGCTCGGCGGGGATCTCCCGCTCGCTGCCGTTGGTGTCGCGGGACAGGGCCTGCACGGCGAGCTTGAGCGCCTCGGCCAGCGTCATGCCGTCGCGGTGCCGCTGGTCGAGATAGCCACTGATCTGCTCCGCGTTGCCGCCGACCGCGACCGAGCCGTGCTCGTCCACGATCGAGCCGTCGTGCGGCAGCCGGTAGATCTGGTCGCCCTCCGGGGTCTCCCCCACCTCGGCGACCACCAGCTCCACCTCGTACGGCTTCTCGGCCGCGCTGGAGAAGATCGTGCCCAGCGTCTGGGCGTAGACGTTGGCCAGGCCGCGGGCGGTCACGTCGTCGCGGTCGTAGGTGTAGCCGCGCAGGTCGGCGTAGCGGACGCCGCCGATGCGCAGGTTCTCGTACTCGTTGTACTTGCCGGCCGCGGCGAAGCCGATCCGGTCGTAGATCTCGCTGAACTTGTGCAGCGCGCGGGACGGATTCTCACCGACGAAGACGATCCCGTCGGCGTACTGCAGCACGACCAGGCTGCGGCCGCGGGCGATGCCCTTGCGGGCGTACTCCGCCCGGTCCGCCATCGCCTGCTGGGGTGAGACGTAGAACGGCGTCGACACCGGTCATCCATCCCTTTCTGTGGAAGTCACTCGATCACCCTCGGCTCGGACCCTCGCCGGCCCTACAGCAGCGCGGCCCTCGGGCCGTCAGGCTGCTCCAGGCGCCGCTGGAGCACCGACCGGGCGATCTCGGAGGACTCGTCCTCGGTGAGCCGGCGGAAGCCGTCCTCGGTGATCACGGTGACGATCGGATAGATCCGGCGGGCGACATCGGGACCGCCGGTCGCCGAGTCGTCGTCTGCCGCGTCGTACAGCGCCTGGACCACCAGCGTGGTGGCCTCGGCCTCGGACAGGTCCTCGCGGAAGAGCTTCTTCATGGCGCCGCGCGCGAAGATCGAGCCGGAGCCCGTCGCCGCGTAGCCGTGCTCCTCGGAGCGGCCGCCCGTCACGTCGTAGGAGAAGATGCGGCCCTTGTCGCGGTCGAGGTCGTAGCCCGCGAAGAGGGGCACCACGGCCAGGCCCTGCATGGCCATCCCCAGATTGGAACGGATCATGGTCGACAGCCGGTTCGCCTTGCCCTCGAGCGAGAGCTGCGCCCCCTCGACCTTCTCGAAGTGCTCCAGTTCGAGCTGGAACAGCTTGACCATCTCCACCGCGAGGCCCGCGGTGCCGGCGATTCCGACGGCCGAGTACTCGTCCGCCGGGAACACCTTCTCGATGTCCCGCTGCGCGATGACGTTCCCCATGGTGGCCCGCCGGTCGCCGGCCAGCACGACGCCCCCCGGGAACGTGGCGGCCACGATGGTCGTCCCGTGCGGCGCCTCGATCACGCCCTGGACCGGCGGCAGCTGCCGCCTGCCGGGCAGCAGCTCCGGCTGGTGCTCGGAGAGGAAGTCCATGAAGGAGGAGGACCCGGGCGTCAGGAAGGCAGCCGGCAGACGCCCGGTGCTACGAGGGTTGGGTTCCACGCGATTCCTTCCACGTAAGGCTGCGGCCCCGCCGGGAACGGCCGAGCCGATCATCAAATCCGTGCACGGACCATACCCGTACCGGCGCCGGTCATCCGTCCCGGCGCCGACCCGCTCGCCGCGGGCCCGCGCCGGGACGGGCGCCGGGCGTTACTCGCCGCCCTTTTGCACGAAGGAGCGCACGAAGTCCTCGGCGTTGGACTCCAGGACGTCGTCGATCTCGTCCAGGACGTCGTCCACGTCGTCGCTCAGCTTCTCGTGGCGTTCCTTGAGGTCGTCCGAGGCCTGTGCGTCCTGGGCCTGCTCCTCGACCTCCTCGGAGGACCGCGTGGCCTTCTGCTGTCCGCCGCCGGTGTCCTTCGTTGCCATAACCCTCACCCCGCTCAGTTCGCCCGACATGGTCGGCATTACGGCCGATCGGTCGATCGGTGATGATCAGACCCTACAAGCCGGGTCCGACATCGGCCCCGCAGTTTCTCCAACGTACGAGGCCCACCTCGATGATTCCCGGACGCCGGGATTTCACCCCGTCCGGCCTGCTCGCCCCGGGTACCCACTCAGCCGCCGGACAGGACCCTGACCAGGTCCTCGGCCGTACGGCAGCGGTCCAGGAGCTCCTTGACGTGATTACGCGTTCCGCGAAGCGGTTCCAGGGTTGGGACCCGCTGGAGCGAGTCACGGCCCGGCAGGTCGAAGATCACCGAGTCCCAGGAGGCCGCGGCCACGTCGTCGGCGTACTGCTCCAGGCAGCGGCCGCGGAAGTAGGCGCGGGTGTCCTCCGGCGGCTTCGTACGCGCCGTGTCGACCTCGGACTCGTCCAGGAGGCGCTTGATCCGCCCGCGGGCCGCCAGACGGTTGTAGAGGCCCTTGTCGGGGCGCACGTCGGAGTACTGGAGGTCGACCAGGTGCAGCCGGGCCGCGTCCCAGTCCAGGCCGTCACGGCGCCGGTAGCCCTCCATGAGCTCGCGCTTGGCGACCCAGTCCAGCTCGCCGGACAGGCTCATCGGGTCGTTCTCCAGGCGGTTGAGGGTGTCCTCCCAGCGGGCCAGGACGTCCTTGGTCTGCTCGTCGGCGTCGGCGCCGAAGCGCTCCTCGACGTACTTGCGCGACAGCTCGAAGTACTCCATCTGGAGCTGCACCGCGGTGAGTGTGCGGCCGCTGCGCAGCGTGACCAGGCGCTTGAGCGTGGGGTCGTGCGAGACCTGGTGCAGGGTGCGCACGGGCTGGTCGACGGCCAGGTCGACGGCGATGAAGCCGTCCTCGATCATGGACAGGACCAGGGCCGTGGTGCCCAGCTTGAGGTAGGTGGAGATCTCGGAGAGGTTGGCGTCCCCGATGATCACGTGCAGCCGGCGGTACTTCTCGGCGTCGGCGTGCGGTTCGTCGCGGGTGTTGATGATGGGGCGCTTGAGCGTGGTCTCCAGCCCGACCTCGACCTCGAAGTAGTCGGCGCGCTGGCTGAGCTGGAAGCCGTGCTCGTGGCCGTCCTGGCCGATGCCGACGCGGCCGGCGCCGGCGAAGACCTGGCGGGAGACGAAGAAGGGCGTGAGGTGGCGCACGATGTCCGAGAAGGCGGTCTCCCGCTTCATCAGGTAGTTCTCGTGCGTGCCGTAGCTGGCGCCCTTGTTGTCGGTGTTGTTCTTGTACAGGTGGATCGGCTGCGCGCCGGGCAGCTGGGCGGCCCGTTCGGCGGCCTCGGCCATGATCCGCTCGCCGGCCTTGTCCCACAGGACGGCGTCGCGGGGGTTGGTGACCTCGGGGGCGCTGTACTCGGGGTGGGCGTGGTCGACGTAGAGCCGTGCGCCGTTGGTGAGGATGACGTTGGCCAGGCCGATGTCCTCGTCGGTGAGCTGGCTGGAGTCGGCGGCCTCGCGGGCGAGGTCGAAGCCTCGGGCGTCCCGGAGCGGGTTCTCCTCCTCGAAGTCCCAGCGGGCCCGGCGGGCCCGGTGCATCGCCGCCGCGTAGGCGTTGACGATCTGGGACGAGGTGAGCATGGCATTGGCGTTGGGGTGGCCGGGGACGGAGATCCCGTACTCGGTCTCGATGCCCATTACTCGCCGTACGGTCATGCGGCCCTCCTTGCCCGGCGGCGGCCTCGGTCGTGGGCGCCGCTCAAGTACCGCTGGGACGCAGGTGCCTGTGCGGTGCCCGTCCCCGCACTGCGCGATCCGGCGGTACGAAAGAGCCTAGAACGCCTTTGCGCTGGTGGGGAGATCATTTGCGTCATTGCCTGCTCCATGCGGTGGCCCCGGAAAACAGCCGGCTGCGGGTACCCGCTGAGGGCACCCGCAGCCGCCCCGCTTTTACAGGTACTGACCGGTGTTCGCCACCGTGTCGATGGAGCGTCCGGTGTCCGCGCCCTGCTTTCCGGTGATGAGGGTGCGGATGTAGACGATCCGCTCGCCCTTCTTTCCGGAGATCCGGGCCCAGTCGTCCGGGTTGGTGGTGTTGGGCAGGTCCTCGTTCTCCTTGAACTCGTCCACGCAAGCCTGGAGCAGGTGGGAGACGCGAAGGCCCTTCTGGTTCTTCTCGAGGAAGTCCTTGATCGCCATCTTCTTGGCGCGGCCCACGATGTTCTCGATCATGGCGCCGGAGTTGAAGTCCTTGAAGTACAGGACTTCCTTGTCGCCGTTGGCGTAGGTGACCTCCAGGAAGCGGTTCTCCTCGGATTCGGCGTACATGTGCTCGACGGCGGTCTGGATCATGCCCTGGACCGTCGAGTCCTTGTCGCCGCCGTGCTCGGCGAGGTCGTCGCCGTGCAGCGGGAGCCGCTCGGTGAGGTACTTGCCGAAGATGTCCTTGGCCGCCTCGGCGTCCGGACGCTCGATCTTGATCTTCACGTCCAGCCGGCCGGGCCGCAGGATGGCCGGGTCGATCATGTCCTCGCGGTTGGAGGCGCCGATCACGACCACGTTCTGCAGGCCCTCCACGCCGTCGATCTCGGCGAGCAGCTGCGGGACGATGGTGTTCTCCACGTCCGAGCTGACGCCGGAGCCGCGGGTGCGGAAGAGGGACTCCATCTCGTCGAAGAAGACGATGACGGGGGTGCCCTCGGATGCCTTCTCCCTGGCCCGCTGGAAGACCAGGCGGATCTGCCGCTCGGTCTCGCCGACGTACTTGTTCAGCAGCTCGGGGCCCTTGATGTTGAGGAAGAAGCTCTTGCCGGCGGCCTGGCCGGTCACCTCGGCGACCTTCTTGGCCAGAGAGTTGGCCACCGCCTTGGCGATGAGCGTCTTGCCGCATCCGGGGGGCCCGTAGAGCAGGACGCCCTTGGGCGGACGCAGTTCGTGCTCCTTGAACAGGTCCGGGTAGAGGTACGGCAGCTCGACCGCGTCGCGGATGGCCTCGATCTGGTTGCCGAGGCCGCCGATCTGCTCGTAGCCGATGTCGGGGACCTCTTCGAGGACGAGCTCCTCGACCTCGCTCTTGGGCACGACCTCGTAGACGTACCCGGAGCGGGGCTCCAGCAGGAGGGCGTCGCCGGCGCGGATGGTGACGTCCAGCAGCGGCTCGGCGAGCCGCACCACCCGCTCCTCGTCGGTGTGCCCGAGCACCAGGGCCCGCTCGCCGTCCTCGAGGATCTCCTTGAGGGTCACGATGTCGCCGACGCGCTCGAACTCCATGGCCTCGACCACGTTGAGCGCTTCGTTGAGCATCACTTCCTGGCCACGGCGGAGGTCGTCGAGCTCGACGCTCGGGCTGACGTTCACCCTCAGCTTGCGGCCGCCGGTGAAGATGTCCGCCGTGCCGTCCTCGTTGGCCTGAAGGAAGACGCCGAAGCCGGCCGGAGGCTGGGCGAGCCGGTCGACCTCCTCCTTGAGGGCCACGATCTGGTCGCGCGCCTCGCGGAGCGTGTTCGCCAGCCGCTCGTTCTGCGCGGACACGCCGGCCAGGTTGGTCTGCAGCTCGACGATCCGCTCTTCGAGAATCCTCGTGTGTCGCGGAGAGTCGGCGAGCTTGCGTCGCAGGACGGCGATCTCCTGCTCAAGGTAGGCGATCTGCCCGGACGGGTCCTCGGACCCTCGTCCCGGGCGGATGCCGCGGTTCATGTCGTCGTCGTGGGCTGCCACGGTCCTCACCTCCTCCAAGGGGAGCTGGACGCTTCCAGACCCTACCTGGGCGGGTGTCGATTGAAACCCCTAGATCACAAAGTCTGTCGGGGTGTGTCCGATCTTCACCCTTGCGCTCTCCCTCACGCCAGGGGAATACCCACCGAACATGATTGGAAAGCCGCCGGAGGTAGGGTCGAGACGTTCAACACCCGTCAGAGCTGGCCTGATTCCCCGTACGGCTCGACGTACACGGCAGGAGAGATGAACGTGCAGCAGCGGACCTCGGACGGTGGCGAGGCACTGGAGGTCTGGATCGACCAGGACCTGTGCACCGGCGACGGCATCTGCGCGCAGTACGCGGCGGAGGTGTTCGAGCTGGACATCGACGGCCTGGCCTACGTGAAGGGCGCGGACGACGAGCTGTTGCAGGCCAAGGGGGCCACAACGCCCGTGCCGCTGCCGCTTCTCACGGACGTGGCCGACTCGGCGAAGGAGTGCCCCGGCGAGTGCATCCATGTACGGCGCGTCTCGGACAAGGTCGAGGTGTACGGACCTGACGCGTCGTGACCGCGTGCGTGCTGGTGGTGACCGCTGTCTGATTTCTCACAGGGCGCCGCTCCGGCGGGCGGTGGGCTCCGACGAGGCGGGGCGAATTGTGGTGAGGTGCCGCGGGGCCGTGGGGCGTGGGGTCACACGCCGCGCGCCCGGCCGGGCGTGGAGCGGACGAACGCGCCGTTGCGCCACTGCCACTTCACGCCCTCTTTGAGGTCGGGGCAGCAATTGGGCACGTCGGACGAGGAGTAGCCGAGCAGGGTGGCTGTGACCGCGCCGTCGCGCACCGCGAAGTCCGTGACGGTGTACCGGTCCTTGGGCGCGACGAGAGTGGCGACCACGCGCGGGGTCGTGGCGCCGGCGGCCCCGGTGAGGACGTAGACGCCGTCGGGCGGGGTGCCCATGGAGCCGTCGCAGTGCACCACGGCGACGGTCTCGGGGCGGCCGTCGCCGTCGAGGTCCCCGGAGGCCTTCTTCACGACGACGGGCTTGAGCGGGCCGCACTGCACGGGAAACGTCACGCCGGTGGTGCTCGGGGGTGCCGCGGCGGCCCGGGCGGGCTTCGGCGCCGGGCCGCCCGCCGACTGGGCTGCGGTGGCCGAGCCGGGCTGGAGCAGCGGGGAGAGTGCGATCACGCCGGCCACGGCGGCGGCGGTGGCCACCCAGTGGATGGGCCGGGTGTGCGTGTGTGCCAGTTCCGGGACGGCGGAGTGCTGCACTAGGAGTGTCTCCCGTGAGGGCTGTGCCGGTGGGGTGGCCAGCATCGTGCCACACGTCACAGTGCGGGGGAACGGTGGGGCGGGTACCCGCGCGGGTTCGCCGTCGCGCGTCCGCGCGGGATGCGGGCGGGTACGTGGTGCGGGCGCGGCGCGGGCCTGGTGCGGGCCTGGTGCGGGGTCAATGCGCGGGCGCCGTGGCGCAGTTCCCGGCTCGGTGCGGGAACTGCGCCACGGCGCCCGTTCGTTGGTGCGGCGACGGGCCGCGTCAGCGGCCGGCTCCTCCGTCGGCGTTGGGACCCTCGTAGTCCTCGCCGTAGGCGCCCTTGGCGGGGCGGCGGCGGCGCATGGGCGGCTCGACGCCGTCCGCGAGGCGGCGCGCGGTGAGCAGGAAGCCGGTGTGCCCGATCATGCGGTGGTCGGGGCGGACGGCCAGGCCCTCGACGTGCCAGTTGCGGATCATCGTCTCCCAGGAGGTCGGCTCGTTGAAGCAGCCGATCTCACGGATGGACTCCACGGTCCGCGCGAGTTGGGTGGTGGTGGCGACGTAGCAGCACAGGATGCCGCCGGGCACGAGCGCCTTGGAGACGGCCTCCAGGCACTCCCAGGGGGCCAGCATGTCGAGGATGACGCGGTCGACGTCCGTGTCGGACAGGTTGTCCTGGAGGTCGCCCACGGTGAGCTGCCAGGCGGGGTGCGGGCCGCCGAAGTAGCGCTCCACGTTCGCCTGGGCGATCTCGGCGAAGTCGGCGCGGCGCTCGTAGCTGTGCAGCATGCCCTGGTCGCCGATGGCCCGCAGCAGGAAGCTGCTGAGCGAGCCGGAGCCCACGCCGGCCTCCACGACGCGTGCGCCGGGGAAGATGTCGGCGAAGGCCAGGATGTGCCCCGCGTCCTTGGGGTAGACGACGGCTGCCCCGCGGGGCATGGACAGGACGTAGTCGGGGAGCAGGGGACGCAGCGCGAGGTAGGCGACGTTGCCGGTGGTGCGGACAACGCTGCCCTCGGGTGCGCCGATCAGTTCGTCGTGCGGGAAGGACCCCTTGTGGGTGTGGAAGTTCTTCCCGGCTTCGAGCGTGAACGTGTAGTGGCGGCCCTTGGGGTCGGTCAGCTGTACCTGGTCCCCGACCTTGAAGGGCCCGCGACGGCGGGCGGCACCGGTCGGTTCGGACATGTGACCAGCCTACCGGTCCCCCGGAGGGCCACCGACCACCTCGCGGCGCCGCCGGGGGCGGGCCGGGCGGTCAGCGGGGGGCCGCCGCTGTGGGGCGGCCCATGGCCTTCACGAAGGCGCGCTCGACGTCGGCCGCCGACAGGACGCCGTAGATCTCGCCGGTGTCCTCGACCACCAGGTACTCGGTGGCCGGGGTGGCGCGCAGGACGTCGAGGAGGTCCTCGCCGGACAGCTCGGCGGACACCCGCATGCCGTCGGTCAGCTCCTGGGCGAGCTCGCTGGCCTGCACCCACGGGCGGCGGTGTTCGGGTACGCCCACGATGGCGGACTCGCGGACGAGGGAGAGGGGCTCTCCCTGGGCGTCCACGACGACCAGGGCGCGGGCCCCGGCCTCGTTGGCGCGGCGCAGGGCCTCCGCGAGGGAGGTGCCGGTCTCCACGGGCACGGCACGCCGGGTGAGGGTGCGGGCGCGCAGCTCGGGCAGGTGCTCGCGCAGGCGGGCCATGCGCAGGCTGTTGCCGGCGCCGGTCCAGATGATCGCGGCGAGGATGGCGGCCAGCAGGGCGTCGGTGACGGTGTCCATGCCGACGCTGTCCTCGGCGGTGGAGCCGAGGGTGCCGGACTGGGTGAGCAGCGGCAGCCCGATGAGGACGGAGACGGCGAGCGCGCGGCCGACCCAGGCGGCGGCGACCGTGCCGCTCATCGGCTTGCCGGTGATCTTCCAGACGACGGCGCGGAGCATGCGGCCGCCGTCCAGGGGCAGGCCGGGCAGCAGGTTGAAGACGGCGACGATGAGGTTGGAGATCATCAGGCCGGCGAGCAGGACACCGGGGACCGTGCCCCTCTGGACGGGCAGGAGGGCGAGGTAGAAGACCCCGGCCAGGACCAGGGAGAGCAGCGGGCCGACGAAGGCCAGCACGAACTCGCGGCCCGGTGTCTCGGCCTCCTTCTCGATCTCGGAGACACCGCCGAAGAACTGGAGCTGGATGCGGCGCACCGGGAGCTTGAAGCGGATCGCGGCGATGGTGTGGGCGAGCTCGTGGACCAGTACGGAGCCGTAGAAGGCGACGGCGAAGAAGAGGGCGACGAGGTAGCGGGCGGCGCCGAGCTCGGGCAGCACGCGGTCGAGCTGGCCGCCGAACACCCAGGTGATCAGGGCGGCCACCAGGAACCAGCTGGGCGCCACGTACACCGGCACGCCGAAGGGCCGCCCCATGAGCAGCCCGCCCCCGGGCTCCCGCCGCCTCCGCGGCGGCCCGGCCTGCCCGGCGCCCGAGTGGGCGTGGCCGCGGTCGGGGTGGGTGTCGGAACGGCCGGAGGCGTGGGGCGCGCCGGGCTCACCGGAGTGGTGGGCGTGGGCGCGGTCGGGATGGGTGTCCGGATGGGCGGGGGGCTTCTCGGGGGGTGCGGCGGCGGAGCGTTCCTGCGGTGGATCGGCGGGGGTGTCCGCCGGCTGCGTGGGCCGCTCCGGACCGGCGGCGCCCGCACCGGCCTCCGCGGGGCCCGCCGGGTCCGCGGGCGCGGCCGGGTCGGTGCCGGGGCGCGCGGAGCCGGCGGCCGGGGCCGTCGGGCCCGTGGGGCGCTCGGCCGACTCGTCGCTGCCGGACCGCGGCTGCCCGTTCCCGCCGCTCACGTCCACGGTGTCCCCTCGTTCGAAGCGCGTCTCCCGCGCCTGGCGGCCGGAAGGTCTCGGGTCGATGGTATGCGGCCGGGGCGGACGGTTCCGCCCGGCACCCCCTGTGTTTTCCCCTCTTCGTGCGGTTCATGACCGCGGCCGGCTCACTGTCGGTGGCCGGCCGTAAGGTCTGTGGCATGGAGACGACCACGGAGGGCGAGGCGGCGCCCCGCGACGAAGGCGCAGGAGAGCGCGCGCCGAAGCGAACCTCGCCCTCGCCGGAGCCGGCACCCCCGGCCCCGGCCCCCGCACCGGCGCGGGAGGCGGCACCGGCGCCGCGCTCGGCGGAGCCGGCGCCGGCAGCGGGCTCGGCGGAGGGGGCGGGCGCGCCGGCAGCGGACGCGGTGGGCGCCGCGGCGGCGGTGCCGGCCGCCGCGGGGCCGGCCGCCGCTCCCGGAGCCACCGGCCCGGCCACCGGATCCGGCCCGGGCGTCGCCCCCGACGGGGTCGCCCTCACCGGGGCGGACGCTCCGGCCGCGGCCCTCGGCGCTGCCGCGACGGGCCCGCGCGCGGAGGCGGCGTACGCCGGCACCGCCGACGCCCCGCCGGCCGAGGACGGCGCGCAGGGCACGGGCAGCGGCACCGTGGACGCGCCGCAGGGCACAGGCAGCGGCACCGTGGACCCACAAGGCGCAGACGACAGCACATCGGACCCGCAAGGCACGCACGACAGCACCGTGGACGCGCCGCAGGGCGCAGGTGACGGCGCTGTGGGCCCGCAAGGCGCAGGTGACGGCGTCGCGGGCCCGGACGGAGCCAGTGGTCGGGGCGAGGGGGTCGCCAGGAGGCCGGGGTCGCTTTCGCCTTCCCGGGCCGGGGACTTCATGCAGTGTCCGTTGCTCTATCGGTTCCGGGTGATCGACCGGCTGCCGGAGAAGCCGAGCGAGGCGGCGACGCGCGGCACGCTGGTGCACGCGGTGCTGGAGCGCCTCTTCGACGCCCCGGCCGCCGAGCGCACCGCGCCCCGCGCCAAGGCGCTGATCCCCGGGCAGTGGGACCGGCTGCGCGAGAGCAGGCCCGAGCTGCTGGAGCTGTTCGCCGACGACGCGGACGGCGAGCGGCTCGCGCGCTGGCTCACGGAGGCCGAGCGGCTGGTCGAGCGGTGGTTCACGCTCGAGGACCCGACCCGGCTGGAGCCCGCCGAGCGGGAGCTGTTCGTCGAGGCCGAGCTGGAGTCGGGGCTGCGGCTGCGCGGGATCATCGACCGGGTGGACGTGGCGCCCACCGGCGAGGTGCGGATCGTCGACTACAAGACGGGCAAGGCTCCCCGCCCCGAGTACGCCGAGGGCGCCCTGTTCCAGATGAAGTTCTACGCCCTGGTGGTCTGGCGGCTGAAGAACGTCGTGCCCCGCCGCCTCCAGCTGGTCTACCTCGGCAGCGGCGACGTGCTGACGTACGACCCGGTCCTGGCCGATCTGGAGCGCGTGGAGCGCAAGTTGCTGGCGCTGTGGGAGGCGATCAGGCTGGCCACCGAGACCGGCGACTGGCGGCCGCGCCCCACGAAGCTGTGCGGCTGGTGCGACCACCGCGCGCACTGCCCGGAGTTCGGCGGCACTCCCCCGCCCTACCCGCTGCCCCTGACCCGGGCCACATGAGCGGTGCAGGGCAGAATGGGGCCGGACTAGCGAAGGAGACTCACGTGGCCATCCGCGTCCTACTGGTCGACGACCAGCCACTGCTGCGCACAGGGTTCCGGATGATCCTGGAGGCGGAGCAGGACATCGCGGTCGTGGGCGAGGCCGGAGACGGCCTTCAGGCCCTGGACCAGGTACGCGCCCTCCAGCCCGACGTGGTGCTGATGGACATCCGCATGCCGCGGATGGACGGCGTGGAGGCGACCCGCCAGATCACCGGCCCGGAGCGCGACGGCCCGGCGAAGGTGCTGGTGCTGACCACCTTCGACCTCGACGAGTACGTGGTGGAGGCGCTGCGCGCCGGGGCGAGCGGCTTCCTGCTCAAGGACGCCCCCGCGAACGAGCTGGTGCAGGCGATCCGGGTGGTCGCGGGCGGCGAGGCGATGCTGGCGCCGAGCATCACGCGCCGTCTGCTCGACAAGTACGCCACCCACCTGCCCTCGGGCGACGAGCCGGTGCCGGACACCCTGCACACGCTGACCGAGCGCGAGGTCGAGGTGCTGAAGCTGGTGGCGCGCGGCCTGTCCAACGCCGAGATCGCCGCCGACCTCTTCGTGAGCGAGACGACCGTCAAGACGCACGTCGGGCACGTCCTGACCAAGCTCGGTCTGCGCGACCGGGTGCAGGCCGCGGTGTACGCGTACGAGAGCGGCCTGGTGCGCCCCGGCGCGCAGTAGGGAAACGAGCGGCGACGAGGGCGCCCGCTCCCGGAAGTCCGGGAGGGGGCGCCCTCGTTGGTGCCGGGGTCCGGCGGGCGTCAGCCGCTCACACCGCGGCCGAGCTCCCACAGCTGGAGGGTGGCCGAGGAGTTGATGGCGTAGGCGGTGCCGGTGATGTCGTCGCGGGCGGCGACGTACTGCTTGCCCTGCCACAGCGGCAGCAGCGGCACGTCGTTGGCGACGATGTCCTGAATATCCGTCAGGCTCGAGGAGGCGGACAGCCGGTCGGCCTCACGACGGGACGCGGGGATCAGCGTGTTGCGGATCTTGCTGTTGACGTACGGGGTGTTGAGGGTGTTGTCCTTGTCCAGGAACGGCGCCAGGTAGTTGTCGGCGTCCGGGAAGTCCGGGAACCAGCCCATGCCGTAGACGTCGTAGAGGCCCTTCTGCTCCGCCGTGCGGAAGGTCTTCCACGGCGCGCCCTCGATCTGGACGTCGAACAGGCCGCTGGCGTTGAGCTGCTGCTGAAGGATCTCGAATTCCTTCTTGGTGGCCGAGCCGTAGTGGTCGGTCGTGTAGTGCATCGTCAGCTTGACCGGGGTGGTGATGCCGGCCTGGCTCAGCGTGCTCTTCGCCTTGGAGACGCTGGGGTCGCCGTACTTGTTGAAGAACGAGTTGGAGTGGCCGGTGACGGTGGCCGCGACCATCGAGTACAGCGGCTCGGCCTGGGTGCCGTAGACCTTGGAGACCAGGGCGCTGCGGTTGATGACCTGGGCCATCGCCTGGCGGACGGCCCTGCTCTTCACGGTCGGGGCGTTGGTGTTGAAGCCCAGGTAGCGGATCTCCAGGCCGGGCATCTCGACGAGGTCGACGTTGCCGCCGGAGGCGTTGGAGAGCTTGCGGATCTGATCCGGGGACATCGTGCGGGTCATGACGTCGATGTCACCCTTGTCCAGGGCGGCGCCCATCGCGTCGGCGTCGTCGAAGGAGCGCATCTCCACCTTGCTGTTGCTGAGCTTCAGCGTCCCCTTGTAGTTGGGGTTCTTGGTGAAGACGACGTCGACGAGCTCGCCGTCCTTGACGGTGCCCTTCATGGTGTACGGACCGGAGCCGTCCACCGTCAGGCCGTCGCGCAGCTTGTTCTTCTCGTAGTCCTTGGGGTCGACGATGCCCGCGACGGGCGTCGACAGCTTGTACGGGAAGGTGGCGTCCGCGGTGTTGAGGTGGAAGATGACCTCGCGGTCGCCCTGGGTCTCCACCGTGTCGACCGTCGAGAGCAGGCCGGCCACGCCGCTGATCGCCTTGAGGGCGATCGCGCGGTCGATGGAGAACTTCACGTCGGCCGCGGTCACGGGGTCGCCGTTGGCGAACTTCAGGCCCTCGCGCAGCGTGCAGGCGTAGCGCTCGTTGCCGCTGTCGGTGAAACCGCACTTCTCGGCGGCCTCGGGGACGGGGTCGCCGTCGCCCTTGGGCAGGATCATCAGCGTCTGCACGGTCTGACGCAGGATGTTCCAGGTGCCGACGTCGTAGGCGGACGCCGGGTCCAGGGGCGCCGGGTCCTCCTTCGAGGCGGTGAACCGGTCCGTGGTGCCGACGACGATGGCGTCGCCGCTCTTGCTGCCACTGTCGGACCCGCCGCACGCGGCGAGTACCGGGGCGAGCAGGCCGACCACCGCCGGCAGCACCAAAGTCTTGCGGTTCATGCTCGAGTTTCTCCAGAGCTGTGATGTCCGTGTACCCGGCATGCAGAGGGTTGGTGCGGCGGATCACGGGGGTAGGGGCGATGTTCTCGCGACGAGATTAGTCCGCGTCCGCAGGAGGGTTCGCGGCCGCTGGAGTTGAGTTCCCATCACGCAGCGGAACCGGGTGCGGACGGACCGAAAACCCGTCCGCGGAACGATTAGTGCAGCGTTCCGCCAATCGGGACACAAGGGCGCGCGAGCGCCGCCCGAAAGGGGGTGAACAGCACACCTCGTGCCCCTTGTCGACCCCTCACGGAGTGGGGAACGTCACACGGCCAACTCTGCGGGAGTCGACCGGAATTCAGCCATCCGCAGCGGTTCGAATTCTTTCGTACGCGCCCTCGCCCGTAATTCCCGCCACGGGTCCGGGCGATCTTTGCACGCTCGGTGAACGGTCAGGGCATTTGCGTCATCAGACCGTGCAGGAATGGCACGTCCACCTCTTGGAGGGAGGTGACCACGGTGCGCCGGGGCGTCGGCGCGATGGGCGCCACGGACGGCACGGCGATGACCCGGCAGCCGGCGGCCTCGGCGGCCGCGACCCCGGTCGCGGTGTCCTCGACCACCGCGCACCTGGCCGGGTCCACGCCGAGCCCGGAGGCGGCCAGCAGGTACGGGTCGGGGTGCGGCTTGGTGCGCGCCACCTCGTCGCCCGCGACCGACAGGGAGAAGTGGTGCGGGCCGAGCGAGAGCAGGACCCGGTCGATGATGCGCCGGTGGGAGGCGGAGACCAGGGCGGTGGGGATCTCGTGCTCCGCCAGCTCGGCCAGCAGCCGGGCGGCTCCGGGCATCAGGGGCAGGGCGCTCTCGATGCGCTCCTCGAAGCCCTGGTTCAGCAGCACCGTGAGCTCGCCGAGGGTGATGGAGGCCCCGGTGGCCTCGATGAGGAACCCCGCGCTGCGGGTCATGGGGCCGCCGACCACGACGTGCCGCCAGGACTCGTCGAGGCGGTGTCCGAGGGACGCGAAGACCTCCACTTCGACGTCCCACCAGAAGCCCTCGCTGTCCACCAGGGTTCCGTCCATGTCGAGGAGTACCGCCTGAAGGGCCGAGCCTTCGGCCGTACGGGTTCCGAGCGCGGGGACCGTGCTGGTCATCCGGCCTACCTCCTTGAGGGACGATCAGGCCGGTTCCCGCGCGGGGAACCGGCCTGCAGTGGACCGACCAGTGTACGACTTGTGCGGGCCGAACGCCTCGTTTGAACCGTTCGGCCCGGGGAACCGCGCGCCGCCCGGCCCTGGGGCACCACCGGGCACCACCGGCCGGGCATGGCGGGTGCCGCCCGGCTTGCGCTGAGGCTCAGCGCGCGTTGAAGTACTTCGCCTCCGGGTGGTGGATCACGATGGCGTCCGTGGACTGCTCGGGGTGCAGCTGGAACTCCTCCGACAGCTGGACCCCGATGCGCTCGGGGTGCAGCAGCTCGGCGATCTTGGCGCGGTCCTCCAGATCGGGGCAGGCGCCGTAGCCGAGGGAGAAGCGGGCGCCCCGGTACTTCAGGGCGAACATGTCCTCCATGCCGGCCGGGTCCTCGCCCGCGAAGCCGAGCTCGGCGCGCACGCGGGCGTGCCAGTACTCGGCCAGCGCCTCGGCCAACTGCACGGACAGTCCGTGCAGTTCGAGGTAGTCGCGGTAGGAGTCGGCCGCGAAGAGCCGCGCGGTCTCCTCACCGATCCGCGAGCCGACGGTGACGACCTGGAAGCCCACCACGTCCGTCTCGCCCGACTCCTCGGGCCGGAAGAAGTCGGCCAGGCACAGCCGGCGGCCGCGGCGCTGGCGCGGGAAGGTGAACCGGGTGCGCTCGTTGCCCTGCTCGTCGAGGATGATCAGGTCGTCGTCCTTGGAGACGCACGGGAAGTAGCCGTGGACGACCGCGGCCTCCAGCAGGTTCTCCGTCTGGAGCCGGTCGAGCAGGCCGCGCAGCCTGGGCCGGCCCTCGGTCTCCACCAGCTCCTCGTAGGTGGGCCCGGCGCCGGTGCGGGCCTGCTTCAGACCCCACTGGCCCTTGAACAGGGCGCCCTCGTCCAGCCAGGAGGCATACTCCTTGAGCTGGATGCCCTTGATCACGCGGGTGCCCCAGAAGGGCGGGGCGGGGATGGGGTTGTCGGTGGCGACGTCGGAGCGGACGTGGCCCTCCTCCGGGCGGTCCTCGATCTCGACGGTGGCGGCGCGGACGCGGCGGGGCCGCAGTTCGGGCAGCTTGGCGCCCGGCACGCCGCGCTTGACGCCGATGAGGGCGTCCATCAGACGCAGCCCCTCGAAGGCGTCACGGGCGTAGCGGACCTCACCCTGGTAGATCTCGTGCAGGTCCTGCTCCACATACGCCCGGGTCAGCGCGGCGCCGCCGAGGATGACCGGGTAAGTGGCGGCCAGACCACGGGCGTTGAGCTCCTCCAGGTTCTCCTTCATGATCACCGTCGACTTGACCAGCAGGCCCGACATGCCGATGACGTCGGCCCTGTGCTCGTCGGCGGCCTCCAGGATCGCCGAGACCGGCTGCTTGATGCCCAGGTTGACCACGTTGTAGCCGTTGTTGGACAAGATGATGTCGACCAGGTTCTTGCCGATGTCGTGGACGTCGCCCCGCACCGTGGCGAGCACGATCGTGCCCTTGCCGGCCTCGTCGGTCTTCTCCATG
>NZ_BMVF01000025.1 GCF_014650575.1 Streptomyces naganishii JCM 4654 | reverse complement strand
CCCGCGGAGCGGGTATCACATCGCTGCGCGATGTGCAAGCGAACACCCACGCTGCGCGTGGGTGTTGCGCTCCCGCTCCGCGGGAGCGCTGGCTGACCGCTGCGCGGTCAGCACACCCGAGTTGCTGCGCAACCCGGGTGACACTCCGTCCGCTGCGCTCCCGGAGTTGGGGGCTACGCCCCCGCGCGCGGTGTCTCCGCTGCGCTCCGGTCACCGGGTGGCGCTTCGCGTCACGAAGCCGGCCCCGCTACGCGGGGCCGGCCAACGGGCCTGCGGCCCGAGCGGCAGCAAGGGTGGGTGGGCTGTTCTCCGGCTGACCCCTGCGGTTCTGGGGCTTGACTCCGGGTCAGCGTCTACGGGACCAAGTACTACCGATTCCCGCAACGTGCAGGGCCAATGCGGTCAGCCCCAGGAGCATGACGTTGACTGACGAGAACGTGGGATTGGTGCTGATCTCAGCCGCGTTGATGAGGAAGGCGATGAAGAACAGCACTGCCGCGACTATGCCGAGCATGACGAGCCCCTTTCGATGGGAAGTGAAGCCCGTATGCCCGGCCACCGCTCCCACAGACATGGGCGACGCCTCTGATGGGTCCTCAGGCGTGGGCGTGGCGGGTACGTGCCATCTTGTGCGGGGCGGCGTGATGCGCGGGCCGCCCTGTCGGGGGGACTGCGAGACGCCGCAGGGAGAGGGTGGCGGTGGTGAGGAGACCGGTGAAGACGGTCAGGAGGAGGACGGACACCCACATCTGCCGGCTCCCGGGTGCCTGCCAGCCGGTGCAGGCCGCGGAGCCCGCCCACAGCAGGACACCCACGGCGTAGAAGGAGCGGACGCGGTGCAGCTGCCGCACGGCCCGCAGGAACTGGATGCGTTCGGTCTTCGGTGCCATGCGGGGCCGTGTACCCCGATGTGCCACGGCCATCGGGGCGGAAGGAATCTTGTGCAGGGAGCTTTCCGGGGCGTCTCGCATGTCTGCATCTCGATGTGATGCAGCATGTAGCATTGGCATAATTCAGGGACACCCGGTTGGGGAGCGGTTTGCCGTGCTGGTCTACGAGTATCTTCCGCATGAGCTTGCCCGGCTCGGGGTGGTCGCGAAAGCTGCCGGACTCGATCACCGTCGGATAGCGGCTCAGGTATGCCCGGCTCGGGAACGCGCCGGGAGAGCGAGGATGGTCCCACCCGAACCGCATCACTTGAGCGAGGTGCTCATCGCGGAGTTGCGGCGCCCTCAGTGGGAGCGGATCGCCGGCCTCATGGAGAAGGAGCGGATGGCCGCGTACGTGCCCTCCCGCGACTCGCGTGCCATCCGCTACGAAGAGCGGCGTCTGGGAGCGGCTGATGACAGAGGTGGCCGAGGCCGAGCGGTCAGGTGTAGCGGCTTCTGAAATCTGGCGGCACCGCGTCTACCGGCTCGGTGCCCGGCCCCCCGGCCGGCAGTTCCAGCCCGGGCACGCCTGCCCCCGCCGTCCACCTGATGGCGGGGGCAGGCGGTGAAGCGGCCGCGAGAGCCTGGGCCACCAGGGACGGGACGGCGGCCTCTACCAACGCGGCGGACACCGGATCGCTACCGTAGCCTTCCCGAGCCGGGAGAACTCTTTTGATCCAGCTCCGAGAACACCAGGTGGAACAGAAATCAGGATTTCGAGAATGGGTCGGATTTCCTGCAAGATCACCTGTGCCGCCGGAGGGTGCAAGGTGCACGATCGTGTCCGCGACCGGATCGGGTAAGACCATCACCGCCGCCGCGTGCGCGCTGGAGTGCTTCCCCAGCGGCCGGATCCTGGTCACCGTGCCGACCCTGGACCTGCTCGTACAGACCGCCCAGGCGTGGCGCCTGGTGGGACATCGCGCGCCCATGGTGGCGGTGTGCTCGCTGGAGAACGATCCGGCCCTGAACGAACTGGGGGCGCGCACCACCACCAACGCGATCCAGCTGGCGCTGTGGGCCGGGAAGGGGCCGGTGGTCGTGTTCGCCACGTACGCCTCTCTCGTGGACCGCGAGGACCCGGAGGACCCGTTCGGTCAGGGGAACGTCCGTGGGCCGCTGGAGGCCGCTCTGGCGGGCGGGGAACGGCTCTACGGCCAGCAGATGGCAGGCTTCGACCTCGCGATCGTGGACGAGGCCCACTCAACCGCAGGTGATCTCGGGCGGCCGTGGGCGGCCATCCACGATAACGCCCGCATCCCCGCCGACTTCCGGCTCTACCTCACCGCCACCCCGCGCATCCTCGCCTCGCCCCGGCCACAGAAGGGCGCGGAGGGCCAGGAGCTGGAGATCGCGTCGATGGCTGCGGACTCGCAGACCTACGGGCCGTGGCTTGCCGAGCTCGGACTGAGCGAGGCGATCGAGCGGGGCATCCTTGCCGGATTCGAGATCGACGTGCTGGAGATCCACGACCCCTCCCCCGTCACCGGGGAATCGGAGGATGCGCAGCGGGGCCGGCGCCTGGCGCTCCTGCAGACCGCGCTCCTCGAGCACGCCGCCGCGTACAACTTGCGTACGGTCATGACCTTCCACCAAAGAGTGGAGGAGGCCATGGGGTTCGCGGAGAAAATGCCGGAGACGGCCGCCGAGCTGTACGCAGGCGACGTCACCGATGAGGACCTGGCGGCCGCCGACCGGCTCCCCGCGTCGTCGATCGACGCGCACTTCTACGAGCTCGAGCCTGGCCGCCACGTACCCCCGGACCGCGTCTGGTCCGCGTGGCTGTGCGGTGACCACCTCGTCGCCGAACGACGGGAAGTGCTACGCCAGTTCGCAGGCGGCATCGACGCCGCCGGCCACCGGGTCCACCGCGCGTTCCTCGCCAGCTGCCGCGTCCTCGGGGAAGGCGTGGACATCACCGGCGAACGGGGGGTGGAGGCCGTGTGCTTCGCCGACACCCGCGGCTCCCAGGTCGAGATCGTCCAGAACATCGGCCGAGCGCTGAGGCTCAACAAGGACGGCACCACGAAGGTGGCCAGGATCATCGTGCCGGTGTTCCTGGAGCCCGACGAGGACCCGCAGGACATGGTCGCTTCCGCCTCGTTCCGCCCCCTCGTAGCCGTACTCCAAGGCCTCCGCAGCCACGATGAGCGCCTGGTTGAGCAGCTCGCCTCCCGTGCCCTCACCAGCGGGAAGCGCAAGGTGCGCATCCGGCGCGACGAAGACGGGCGGATCATCGGGACCGACGGCGAGGACCAGGAGCACGACGACACCCAGGCCGCTGCCCAGTCCGCGCTGCTCCACTTCTCCAGCCCGCGCGACGCGGCGACCATCGCAGCCTTCCTCCGCACCCGCGTCTACCGGCCCGAAAGCCTCGTCTGGCTGCAGGGCTACCAAGCCCTACTGCGATGGCGGGACGAGAACGAAATCGCCGGCCTGTACGCCGTGCCCTACGACGTCGAGGTCGAAGTGGGCGTGACCAAGGGTTTTCCGCTGGGGCGGTGGGTGCATCAGCAGCGCAAGGCGCTACGGGCCGGGGAGCTCGATCCCCACCGCAAGGAGCTCCTGGACGCACCAGAAGCCGGGATGGTCTGGGAACCGGGCGAAGAAGCCTGGGAGAAGAAACTCGCCGCACTGCGGTCCTACCGGCGCGCCCACGGCCACCTCGCCCCCCGCCAAGACGCCGTCTGGGAGGATCCGGCCGACGGGACACTGGTACCCATCGGGCAGCACATGGCCAACCTCCGCAGGAAAAGCGGCCTCGGCAAAGACTCTGACCGAGCCGCGGAGCGCGCAAAACAGCTGGCCGCGATCGATCCCGACTGGAACTGCCCTTGGCCACTCGACTGGCAGCGCCACTACGCCGTCCTCCGCGACCTCGCCGCGGACGAACCCCGCGGCCATCTGCCCGACATCCAACCCGGCGTGGCATTCGAAGGGGATGACCTCGGACGATGGCTGGTGAGGCAACGAGACGCGAGCACCTGGGTGCAACTGTCGGGCGAGCAGCAGAAACGGCTTCGCGAGTTGGGCGTCGAGCCCGCTGAACGGCCCGCTGCGGCAACGGTGGACGGGCGTGCCGGGAAGGCGGTGGGAAAGGCGTCAGCAGCCTTCCAGCGGGGCCTCGCGGGCCTCGCCCAGTACATCGCCCGGGAAGGCAAAACTGTGGTGGGAAGAGGGCACGTTGAAGAGCTGCCGGACGGTACGGTGATCAAACTGGGTGTGTTTCTGAGCAATCAGAAGGCCAGGCGCGAGCGGCTGGATGCGGAGCAGCGGGCCGCTCTCGCCGAGCTGGGCTACGCCTGGGCTGTGCAGCCTCGCCGTGGATGATGGCGTGCCGACGTGCCAGGACATCCGGACAGCGGCCGCCCGGGGCCCGGGCCTCCGGCGGCATCGACGCCTCCTCGCAGCATGGAGCATGCCCATGCTCCCACCGCAAGCCCTCCGGTGTTGCCAAAACTCACCGACACTCGTACCCGGCAGCTCAAGGCGTTCACCACCGCTGACCGACACGCGTTCTCGAAACTCACCGGCACACCCATGCGCCAGATCGTCGCCGAAGGCTTCAAGGACGTGTACTTCCAGGACGGCGGAGCCCGCGCCATGGGACTCTCCGACGTCACCCTCAACGACATCGACTACCCCGACCTCGACTACTGACCCGGCGCCGACCCCGGGGCAGGAATCTGCCCAGTTGGTGAGCCGAAGCACGAGGGTTGTCACCAAGGCGGGCGTGCTGGCACCAGGGCCGCCGGGCGGTGAGTGCTGAGCGCGGTTTGGGACAGCGGTGCAGTCTCAGCTGTCCACTCCGGCTTCCCACTTGCGCCGGCGCAGTGCGTGGCCGCTGAAGAGGTGTCGGCTCCGGTCGAGCAGTTCACCGACCTCCGCGTCGCCGCGCCGCCCGTCCGGCGACGGATGCCAGCGCTGTACTGATTGCGCGGCCCAGGTGCGCAGCTTCCTATCCGGGTCCTCGAGCAGAGCGACCGCCGCGCGTAGCGCCACGATGCCGCCACGCGCGTCGAGCAGCCGGAACGCGGCGACGCGGACGTGCTGCGGCCGCCCGGAGCTGGTGCGTTCCACGAGCCAGTCGGCGGGCAGTTCCTTGGCCGAGGGCAGCAGGGCGGTGGCGGTCTCGCGGACGACGGCGGCGGCAGGGTCGTCGAGGAGCGGCCGCAGCTGCTTCGCATTCACGCAGTCCAGTGCCCGCAGCCCTGCCACTGCTTGCGCCCGCACCCTGGCCGCCGGGTGCGTGAGCAGCGGCCGCAGCAGCCCGGCGTCCGCGCGGTTCCCGCACTCGGCCAGCCCGATGACCGCACCGGGCGGCAGCTCGGGGTCGTCTGGTGCCGTGCACCGCTCCCGGTACCAGGCGGTGGGGTCACCTCCTTGCTGTCGTACGACATACCGGGCGCAAGCACGCACGAGCGCGGATCGGTCGCTGAGAAACGGCTCCGCCTGCTTTGACCGCCCCGCCCGTCTCAGCGCGGTGACGCCGGCCGAACGGGTACGCGGATTGCGTGCGGACAGCAGTGGAGGCAGCACACCCTCGTAGGCATCCTCATCCCCCAGAGCCGCGAGCGCCGCTGTGGCACACAGGTCCTGAACCACGGTGTCCTGGTCCCCGGCGGCCGCGCGGGCCAGCTCCGCGGGACGGAGCAGCCGGCCCTCGATGGCCAGCCGGTACGCGAAGCGCCGGACGATGCGGTCGGGGTCAGCGAAAAGAACAGCGAGCTGCCCGTGGGATGCCTGGCGCAGGATCTGGCCGAGTGCATCGACGCCGAAAGCACCTCTGTCGCGGCGGCCGACGTGGAGGATGAGCGGCGCGAGGTCGAGGGCAGAGTCCACGCTCAGGGCCTCGCGCAGCAACTGCCGGGCGTGCTCGCGCACGGGGCCGGCCCAATCGGCGCAGCGGATTACGACCAACGGCAGCAGGCCGGGGTATCGGGCCGACTGGCGCAGCGCCTCCTGACGGATCCGCCCGTCGCGGTGGCAGAGGGCGAGTGCGAGTCGAGACTCGCCCAGCTGAGCCAGGTCGGCGGGCAGCGGGGCGCAGCGCTCCCGTCCCGGCAGGTGCTGCGGGCGGTGCCAGGCCACCTCGCGCGCTCCTGCGTCCAGCGCGAGCCAGTCAGCGGGGTCGGCGACATCGAGCATGCTGTGAAGCGGCGCACCTCCCGCGAGCTGCGTCGCTGCCGCTGTCCCGTCCTCGATGTCCTCAAGCATGCCCGCCCCTCCAGCAGTCGTGCCAGATGATCGTAGGTGCGGGGTTCGCGTCGGTCGCGTGAAATATGGCCCGTGATCGCCGAGGGCCGCCCCCTGCCCACCAGGAGCCGAACGCGGTGACATCGCCCCTGCTTCGCTTGCCACTGGTGACAGGTAGCGCGCCGCATCGGTGACGACCACCATGCTTGGTCCTGCTGAAGGCCGCAGGTCAGCGGATGCCGATGGCGGCAACTACCGTGCTTTGGCACACGTCACTGTGCGAGCCGAAGAAGGCATCGGGGTGAGGTGTGGCCGCAGGGGTGTTGGGAACCGTGCCGCTGGCCGGGGAGCTGACCTCCTCGCTGATCAGCCGGGTGGCGGCCCGCTACGGTCTCGCAGCCGGCAGCGTGCTGCGGCTGTGGACGTGCCGCAACTCCCCCACCCGGCACGATGGCGGCGGTGTGCGGGCATGCGGAGGTCGTCTTGAACGGGGCCGGGCGGGGTTGTGCTCGCCGAGCTGTGCGGGGTGGAACCGGCGGTGCTGGCGCGCGCTCTTCCGTCGTTCGCCGTGGACGATCCCACGATCAGCACCGGCCGGGACGCCGCCCTGGCGCAGGCACGGCGGCGGGCGGCGGCCGCGGTGGCGGGGGGAAGCAGCGTTCGACTGCCGGCTGTGCACCGCGCGGCGCACCGGGCAGGCACTGCGGGCGGTGCGGTATCTGCCGCGCCGGCAGCGGGTCTGCCTGCGGCACGGGCGCCGGCTGCTGGACGCGGACGCCGACCAGCCGCTGGAACACGCCCATCTGCGCCCGCTGCCCGAGGTGGTGGCCGCGCAGCGGCGGTGGCCGGACGTGGCACGGCGTGCATCGCGCGCCGGGGTGGAGCCGGCGCAGGCGTTCACACTGGCGCATGCGGTGGTGGCACGCTGGTGGGAGCAGGCTCTGTACTGGGAGCAGGAGGGGGTCTGGCCGCGCCGTCTGCACCACTTGGCGGGCGGCAACGCGGGATCACCGCTTGAGTGGTGGCGGATCGTCGGCCGGGACGCGGCGACCTTCCCGGAAGTGACGGCCGTGGCGCGGGCGCTGCTGGAGCCGGCCATGGCCGAGGTGACCTGGCGGGCAAGCGGCGGGATGCGGCCTCGGGCGCGGGACGCCGGCGATGCGTTCTGTCACCGGCTGGGCGAGCGGGTGGGCCGCACCTGGCTGGGACCCGAACTTGCAGCCGACCACGGCAGCCCGCTGAACGACTGGAAGGGCGCGATCGTGCGCGCCCGCCGCCACGAGACGGGGCCGCCAGGGTGGCGGGAGGATCCGTGGCGGCTGAAGCGGGAAAGCAGCCGGCCACGATGGCCGGCCAGCTGCGCGTCATGGCGGCACAAGCCCAGTCGGGCGGCTCGGGGGCCCGGTGGCCGGCTACGGTGAGCGCCGAACAGCGGTTTCACACCACGCAGTTGGTCGACGAAGCGCGCGACCCAACCGCCCACCGACCTCTCAACGCACCCACAACATCCCAGGCCAGCACGCACTCGGTACACCAACAAACCCCCCTTCAGGCGTTAGCAGCGCTCCAGCGCGAGAAGCGCGGCTTTTCGAGATCTACAGGTCGAACTCAAGGTGTTCGATGTCGGTGAAGCGGATCTCCTCCAGCTGGCCGGCGCGGCGGCCGCCGTCCTGGAAGTACACCTCCTTGACTGCTTCGGCGGCGATCTGCTGGAGCTGCTGGTCGCTGGCGCCAGCCTGCTGGGCGTCGAAGAGGCGGGCGGCGTAGCGGGGCGGCAGGGCGACCGTCAGGTGCCGGAGGCGGCCCTCGTCCGTCGTGCCGATCGGTGCGGTGTAGCCGATGCGGGCGCGGGTGTCGATGACGATGCCGCCGGTGGTCGCCGCCTTCTGCCGGGCCTGGGCGCGGATCTGCGGCTGCCACCGCTTCTTCACCTCACGCTCCAGGCGGGCGGCGAGTTCCGGTCGGGGCTTTTTGATCTGGTTCTTCACGTACCGCTCGACCGTGCGCTGGGAGATACGCAGCATCTGGGCGACCGCCTTGGTGCCCTTGAGCTGCCTGACCAGGTACCGCATCTGCGCGGGCGCGCTCTTGGGCGCCGGGCGGGTGAACGCCTTGTGCACCGCGGCGTCCAGGCCGTTGCCGAACATGCTCATCGCGCTCTGCCTACTCCCCCGTGTCTTGCTCGGTGACGGTGCCGTCCTTGATGTACCGGGCGAGGTTGAGTTCCGGGGCGTTGAACTGCTCGCGCACCCCCTCGCCCCACAGAACGCTCTGGGTGCCTTCCCACTTCACCAGGCCCGGGTTCACTCCGAGTTTGAAGCCGCCCGGCAGTGGCTTGCCGTCCCGGTAGGGCAGGAAGTCCAGCGGGGAGGGGCCGTCGGAGGCGTAGACGGCGCAGTCCGAGAGGATCGCGGCCGGGTACTGGCCGGTGAAGGCGGCGTGCTTGACGATCTTGCGGTGCATGTTGATCCGGGTGCGGGAGATGACGGCGGCGCGGATGTCCGGGCGCCAGGTGGGCCGGTCAAGGGCCCGCCAGGGCTGCCCGGGCTTCCAGCCCTCCCCGCGCGGGCGTTCGCGCAGCTTGCCGATGCCGCCCTTCACGGTCGCCTTGATCGCGGACACCACGATCGCCAGCTGAGGGTCACGCTGCCGGTAGCCGGCCATCGCCGCGAGGAAGTCGGCCGGCTCCATGTCCGCGTGCACGCCGAGGTCGGCCATCGTGGCGAGGTAGGCGTCGCGCAGCCGGTTGTACCAGGCGTCCAGGTAGCGGCCGTTGTCGTGGCGGACGTACGCCTCGATCGGGCGCACGTCGTAGCCGAGCTCCACCGCGTACGCCACGGTCGGCGTGGCATACCAGGCCGGCCCCGTGGGGCGCTCTCCTTTCGGTGTGAACGGACTGGGCAGCAGCTCGCCGTCCAGGTCCGTCCACTGCTTGGCGAGCTTCACGCGGGACAGGTCGACGTGGGAGAGGTCGACCAGCCAGGAGCCGGGCAGTTTCGGATCGAAGACGGGGTTCTTGACGTGCGTCGGGGTCCCGAGGCCGACCGTGAGGCCGTTCGCGCCGGCGGCGAAGGCCATGTTCACGTCGATGCCCACCAGGTGGGGGCGCAGGCATTCGGCGTCGGTGAGCGGGCGTGCCCAGTCGTACGCCTCCTCCACCAGGGCCTCGGCCGGGGTGCGCTGGTGGAAGCGCGGCAGATCGGCGAGCAGCGGGTGCCCGTCGGGGGCCTCGCACGGCGCGCAGTCCACCGGATCCTTGCCCAGCGAGCCGGGGTTGTGCTCAGAGTGCCGCCTGCCGTCCGCGTCCGGTTCGGAGGCGCGGGTCGGCGGGTGCAGGGCGGTCATCAGCTCCAGGCCCGTGACGGCGGTCGATCCGCGCGGCGTCATCACGCGGGCCGCATACGTGCCCAGGAGCCGGGCCAGGTCCGCCGGCGGCAGCTGGGCGGCGTCGGCCCAGTGCCGGGTGTCGAGCGCGTCCCATGACGGGATGCACAGCTGCACGCAGGATCGCTCCGCGCCCTGTGCGGGGCGGTAGATCCGCGCCCACGGCCCGAAGCCGCGCTTGGTCAGCTGCCAGTTGGCACGCGTCAGCTGCTTGATGACCTTGTGGCCCTCCGGCAGCCGGCCGGCCAGGCGCTCCTCCTTGGTGAGCGTGACGGGCAGACCGTAGTACTCGCACGCGGCCTCGGTCAGCACGATCAGCGGGTCGGCGTCCTTGCCCGGCCCGGACAACTTCGTCTGGCCGAATCGCCCTTCGCGCAGCGTCCACTCCACCAGGGCCGGGATCGACTTGGCGGTTACGTCCAGGACCAGGCCGCCGACGCAGTACGCCAGCACCTGGCCGTCCGCATCGACGTCGACGACCGCAAGCGGACCGTTCTCGAACCGCGGATCGGCGCCGCCCGTCGGGGCGCTGGCGGGGGCGGCCTTCTTCGCGGCCGGGCGCCGCGAGGTCGTCCTGGTCGTGGCCGCCGGGCGCGGTACAGCGCCAGGGGCAGCGGGGCGCAGTGCGGTGTTCGCGGGCTCCGCAGCCGGACCTGCGGGTGCGGTGCGGGCTTGGGCCGGTTCGCCTGCCGCTGGCGCAGGAGCGGCGGCAACGGCGGGCGTCTTCGGGATCGCCGTGTCCTCAGGGGGCACCGGAGCGTTGGCGGGGTAGAGCTGGGCGAGCTGCTTGAGCATGCGGGCGTAGGCGTCGCGCTCGGGCGGCCGCGGCTCGGTCTTACCGGCCTCCCAGCCGCTGACCGTCGCGCGCCGCACCTGCAGTGCGGCGGCCACCTCGTCCAGCGTCAGCCCGTGCGCCTGGCGCAGCCGCCTGCGCTCCGCCGGGGGCGGCAGCGGGGAGCGGGATGCGATGAGCGCGTCGACCGCGTCGAACAGCTCGGACATGCAGTACCTCCTGCCCCGCAACCCTAACGTGAAGCGCACCTTTCGCGTACCGAACGCGTACGGATCCCGTAAACGGGGGTGGCGTGGTTGTCCCCGGAAGGGGCACCCCGGACTTCGGCTGCTTCGTGCTCCTGAGCGGATGGTTTTTGCGGTGGTGTCCTGGCTTTTCCTGAACTGGCCGGGGTGCGCGGCAAGGTGTGAGAGATCGGGGAGAGCAGACAGCCGCCGTGCACCAGCCATCGCGGTGGAGAACGCTCAGGGGCGGGCATGGGTGAGATCGTCAGGGGCCTCGAGCGAGCGCTGCTGACCCGTCCCGTGCCCCACGCGTGACGCCGCTGTGCGTCTCCTGCTCAAGACGGAGAAGGGCGCCACGAAAAACGTGGCTGTCCTCCTGGGGATCTCCCAGCACGCGGTACAGAGGTGGCTCACCACCCGGGCCGGACGGAGGCGGCTCCCCCTCGCCCTTGGCCGCCCGAGCGATCAACTCGCGATGGACCGCCGCGACGTTGCCCCTCCACAAGGCCAGCAGGCGGCGCACCTCCGGGGTGACGGAGAAGCGGTCTTTGCTCTGCGCCCGCGCCCCGGGCTCCGCAGTCGCGGACTCGTCACGCTCGGCAGCGGCAAGCCACCGCCACACCGTGCGCTCGGTCACCTCCAACGACTGGGCCATCAGCCGTACATGCCGGGTCGTCAGTTTCTCTTCCTGTCGCAGGGCGAGCAGCCGGCGCACGGCAGGGCCGCGCAGCGCCGACAGAGAGGAAGAAGGCAGACTCCCCCCGCGCGCGGACCGTCTGCGTGGCCGCCAGCCTCTCCCGGCCCTACGGTGCTGGTCACAGCGGCCCCATGAGCCGTGCGCAGGCCAGATCCAGCAACCGGCGGTCCGCTGCCGCACGGCTCTTGCCGTAGATCTCGGCGGTCAGGTGCGAGGTGAGCTTCACCCACGTCCGGACATTGCCGTGGCCCACATGCTCGTCCACCCACACGACATCGTCCTCGCCCACGCCCTCCCACAGCGGGTGGAACGCCGCCATCACCGCTGCCACCTCGACCGGGCGAAGACGCGGCACCAACTCCCAGGTCAGCACCCAGACGTTGACCCGACGGACCCTGGCCGGGTGCGGCAGCTGGGACAGGGCGTACTGCAGCGCGACGGTCTTGCCCTGGCCGGTGTCGCCGTAACCAACACACCACCGCCCCGACCGCGGCCGCGTGCGCGACCGTCCGCAGCACCGACCGCACAGTGTGTGCACCACCTGCCGAAGCCCTGGCCCTGGATCGGCCTGCGGTACCCCTTCATCGTCAGTCCTCGCAGACAGCAGTCGGTCTTGGGCCGCCGTCCTTCACCGGTACGAGGCGAACACATCCGACACCGAATAACGTCAACTTCGCCCGGACGCAATTGACTTCATGTGGGTCCACAGACCGACCATGCTGCTGAACAGGTACGCCAGGAAGATCCAGCGGAATCCTATTAGTACCCGCAGACATCGGAATCACAAGGTCCAGTGTCAAAGGGAGACAGCTTCCACCGACGCGGTGAGAATCTGTCCGGCAGACCCGGATGGGCAGCGCCCGTTGGAGTGAATCCAAGGGCCCCTAACCCGCCTATAACCTGCACAAACGCCCGGAACACGCTGACGGGCGAATTGAACTTTGCAATCCACGTGAGCTCCTAGCCGTCAATACTCGTTGTGTGCCCTTGCCGGGCACATGACCACGAGAAAGGGTTCATCCCAATGCGCAAGGTTTTGCGTGGTGCGGTTGTGGCTGCCGTTATCGCTCCGGCAGTGATGCTCTCCGTCGGCAGCGCGAGCGCCGACTCCTACAACCAGCGCACCGACCAGGTCGGGCCGACCGGGGCGAGCGCCAGCTACGTGCTCAGTGGTACCACCGCCAACGGCGACGCCTACTACCACCAGGTGCAGAACTCGGCGGGTCCCGAAGGAACCACCAGCACCAGCACCAACAGCACCACCGCCGACCAGGCTCAGCCCAGCGGGATCGCCGGCCTGCTGCAGAACCTGTTTGGCTGATCCGGCACAAACCGGCCGTGGGCCAGTCTTCGCAAAGGTCCAGCCTGCACGAATGCGGTAGCTTCCCCGCAATGTCGCTCTGAACCTCTTTCGTCCTTCCTGGAAGGACGGATCGCTTCCTGATCACTGAGGTGGTGACGTGGCAGAGCCCCTCGTCTTCGGCATGATGATCTCACTCATCACGCCGGCGGCCGAGGGGCTCTGTTGATTCCGCGTACTTCCACGCTCGACGTGCCAGCGGACTCTGGCGCCTCCTTCAGGGCCCAACTGCCCGCAGTCGCCGAGCTCTGTGGGTGGCGGAAGCTGCGCTGGACAACATCGCGTGCGTCGGCCCGAGGGCACGGAACACTCCTACCACCGCACCGCCCACGACGCAGGGCCTCTCCTCCCGAGGCTTCACCGTGCTTGTTGTCCCGTCGGGCGTGGACGCCTTCAACTCGGGCCTCCCTCTCCTCACGCAGAGGGTGCGGCGGCACCGACCGTGCAACCGGTTCTCGTTGGCGTCGCCTGAGCGCCGGCCCGCCGGCATCCGCTGAGACTCGCTCATCTGCAAACGGGACCCACGTGTGAAGGCGATGGTGATCCTGGGCGGCATGCTGCTGCCGATCCACCGGGTTGCCGCTGACCGGCCGTACTACTCCCCCAACACAAGAAACACAGGACGAACGCGCGGATCATCACAGATCTCTTTCGGCCGACGGATGCGAGCCCACCGCCACGCAAGGTTCCAATCCACGACCCGACCTCCCCGCGAGCACGGCATCGTCAAGCCCGGCATCAAATTATAGGCCGCCAAGGGTAACTGTGGTGCTGACGGCATGCTCCGCTCCCGTGCTGGGGACCCTGGGACATCATTTCGCAGGCCAGAAAGCAAAATCCCGGTTCAGCAGGCAGCCACTTGCACCTGATGCCGGTGTACAGGGCAACCATGATTCCGCACAGCACCTTGTGGTTATCCAGAACCTTCCGGTCCGGCTGCCGCTCCTGCCGTTGCGTGACAGGCAACACATATCGTTCCTATCCCCTAGTTCGTCGTCAACCCGCGGGGTGGGCAGTCAAGTTGGAGGAGATCGCCATCCTGCACTCTGTCAGAAGCCGCGGGGCGCCCGGCCTCTTCGACTGGCCGCTCCAACTTCTGCGGAGGCATCACCGACCAGTCTTTCCGCCAAGGCCGCGCAGTGGGAGTGCCTGCCCTTTTCCGTACCTCGAGGTACCTCTGAACTCGCGGAGCGGTCTCTGGCTCATCTGCTCCGTGGGACGCGAACTCAGCAAGGGGTGGCGGAAGCCGGGCTGTTACCAGCCGGTCCTGCCCTCCGTCCCCGCCCGCCCAGGCAAGGCGGAGGCGCAGCGCAGGGGGTCCTCGAGGCCGGGACCGATCCCCCCCCGGTGGACGGGGTGTCGAAGCTATGCCAGGTGGGATGCCATTGCGCCTCTTCCCGGCACTGCGGAGACCGGGGCACCTGAATGGCGGTCAGGTGCACGGTCATCTGGTCTTTTCGTAGTCCAAATGGTGCGTTCCAGTGGACTTTGTCATCACTTGCCCTGAATGTGATCATGTCGTACCTGCGATCCGAGTGAGCCGGCAGCGTGCCGGCTCTCGCAGTGGCGACGGAAGGAACATCCATGCGTATCACTCGTTCTCTGTTCACCGCTGCGGCCGTCGCCACGACCGTGGCTCTGTCCGCTCCCGTTGCCGGCGCCATGAACCTGTCCGCACCGCGATCCTCACACGAAGCGGTGATGGACCACGGCGGGTCGCAGGAGGACTCGCAGGGCGACGAGTCCGGAGACAACGGTCGTGGCGGGGACCACTCGTCCAAGGGTGACGGCTACGACCAGAGTTCCTCGCACGAGGGTGGGCGCGGCGACGACGGCGGTTCGAAGGAGGAGGGCGGCCGCGGCAGCGGGAAGCCGCACGGCGGCATCCACGCCGGTGGCGGCGCGCTGGCCATGAGGAGCAGCGACGACGGCGGCCACGGCGGGGACCACGGCGGCAGCGATGAGGGCGGCCGCAACGAGGACGGTGGCTCCTCCTCGCACGAGGGTGGGCGCGGCGACGACGGCGGTTCCAAGGAGGAGGGCGGCCGCGGCAGCGAGAAGCCGCACGGCGGCATCCACGCCGGTGGCGGCGCGCTGGCCATGAGGAGCAGCGACGACGGCGGCCACGGCGGGGACCACGGCGGCAGCGATGAGGGCGGCCGCAACGAGGACGGTGGCTCCTCCTCGCACGAGGGTGGGCGCGGCGACGACGGCGGTTCGAAGGAGGAGGGCGGCCGCGGCAGCGAGAAGCCGCACGGCGGCATCCACGCCGGTGGCGGCGGTCTGGCGGACTCCAGCGGCAGCCTGGGCGCCGGTGCCGTGCTTGCCCTGGGCGGCCTGGGAGCGGGGGCGTACATGATGCGCCGCCGCAAGACGTCGAACGCCCCTACTTCCTGACGTCCTCTTCGGTCCGGCACACAGCGCCGCGGTCTTCGTCACACCCGAGGGTGACGAAGACCGCGGCAGCGGCATTCCCCTTCACCGTCCACTATCCACGAAAGGTATCCGCATGGTCTCCTCGCAGTCACCTGGGGCGGATCAGCCCGGCACCGATGGCAATCTCACACGGCGGCGCCGGAGACCTCTGTTGTTGGCGGCACTGGCAGCGGGGGTGGGGGTGGGTGCGCTGCTCGTTCACCAGTCTGTTCACCACCCCGTCGAGAGCCTCGGGAAACCCGCTTCGGTCATCACGCCCTCTTCCCAGCGGCCCACGGCGGCCCGTGCCGACGACAAGGCGCTTCCCCGGTCCGTGCCCACCCGGATCTCGATCCCGGCCATCGGCGTCGACGCGCCGTTCACCAAGCTGTCCCTTGACCCGTCCGGTCGGCTCCAGGTACCACCCATGGACAATAAGAACCTCGTCGGATGGTTCAGGGAGGGTGCATCCCCTGGCGAGCGCGGTGCGTCAATCGTCGTGGGGCACCTCGACACACAGAGCGGTCCCGCGGTCTTCGCGGATCTGGAGTCACTCGAGGCTGGCAATTCCGTCGACATCGCCCGGGCTGACGGTGTCGTCGCACACTTCGAGGTCGATTCGGTGCAGACCTTCAGCAAGTCAGATTTTCCGGATGACAAGGTCTACGCCGACACTGCCACACCGACATTGCGCCTGATCACCTGCGGAGGCACGTTCAACCGCACTGCCAAGGACTACGAGGACAACGTGGTGGTGTTCGCCCACCTGAAGCCGGCTCGCCAAAAATGAGCGACCGGGATCCGGGCAGCGCTCCGGTTACTCGCCCGCCACGGCGTTCTCGCAGCAGGACGGGTACGTCAGCCTGACGAGATTCGAGACACCTCCTGGGCTGCCAGCGGTGCAGGTGCCAGCGACCCGGGGTTTTTGAAGTTGCTGCTTGAGGGCCGTCAGGCCTCGCTGCGAGAGTTTCGTCAGCGGCACAGAGCCGATCGCGCCAGAGGGGATCGGATCCGCGGAAGTCCCTCAAAGTGCGGCGTTATCGCGAGGCAGTTCTGGCACACGCGAAGTGGATTTTACCTGTGTTCTGTGAGAAGTACTGCCCGCTACGGACATCACGCGCCGCTACATGATGGGTTGGCGGCGGGCTATGCGAGCGTCAGCTGCGTCATCGTCTTGTCAGCGAGCCGGTCTTCGGCGTCCGCGTCTGGGACGGCTGGTTTGAGGGGCGGGGACGGGAGTGCTTCCCGTGGTTGGATGCTGCAGTCGTTCCTGAACGCGGACCACGCGGGCGCCTGCGCCTGCATCACGCGACGCTGACGTGGGGGTTGCCAGGCTGTGACCGCGCGCAGCGAGTAAGACCTCATCTCAATTGGCTGCCCGGGTGGGCTGCCGGTCGTGGTGGGGATCGTTGAGCGGCTGGTGCCGGACCAGTTGTGGGAGCTGTTCCAGCGAGTGGTGCCGCAGGCGCCGGTGCGGCCTCAAGGGTTGGTGGCCGGCGTCGCCACGGTGACCGGGAGGTGCTGGCCGCGATCGTGTTCGTGGCCGCGTCTGGCTGCACGTGGCAGCAGTTGCCGTCGGTGTCGTTCGGACCGTCGGGTGCGACGGCCCATCGGCGCTTCGCGGAGTGGACGGCGGCCAGGGTGTGGGCCAGGCTCCATCGCCTGGTCCTGGACGAACGCCTGGTCCTGGACGAACTCGGCTCCCGCGGCGAGCTCGGCTGGTCCCGCTGCGTGGTCGACTCGGTGAACATGCGGGCTCTGAAAAAGGGGGGACCTGACAGGCCCGAATCCTGTGGGCCGGGGCAAGTACGGCTCGAAGGTTCACTTGATCACCGAGCGGACCGGTCTGCTCTTGTCCGTCGGGATCTCTGGGGCGAACCTGCACGGCAGCCAGGCCCTGATTCCTCTGGTGAAAGGCATACCGCCGACACCCTCATCTGCTCCCGCAGACCGACCACATGAGATGACGTCTGATGGCGGCTCCTGGTCCCCCGCCCCTTGAGGACCAGGAGCCGCCACGAGGACCGGCTCTTCCTGGGCAACACGCGGCGGCGCCGGTGACCGCAATCCGGCATCCGGTGGTCGGATGCCAGGGCATGAGCGAGCGTGATGCGGACTGCCGAGCAGGCTCAATCCGGCGGAACTGTTGCCCAGCCCCGGACGTGATCATTATGAAGTACCAGCACAGCAGCCGGCCTGTTTGCACGGCATCCGACCGCTGGTCGCCGGTCAGTCAGTCGGCCGGTGCGGCAGAGCTGGGACTGCTAGGACAAGTCATTGCGGCGTGGAGCTTGCAGACACAGAGGTCCGCGTCCTTGCCGCCCCGCCGTTCAGCAGCCCAGCAAGCCTGGTCACCTCCCCGTCGATCTGGCAGGCGCACTCGTACAGCACATGCCGGGGTCTTCCCCACGGATCCGCGATGTCGTCCTCGGCTGGCGAAACGCAACCGGTGGCACCTCTGCGGGCAGCCGCGACTGCCACCACCTCATCAAAGCGCCGCGCTTCCGCCGGATCTTGTGTGCCCCGTGCTCCGTCGGGTCCTGCGGTGGCGAGACGGACAAACTCCTTCAGGGTGAAGCAGCGGCGCAGCGCCGACGGCCGCAGGCGGACGGCGGCCTCCCGGTGCTCGCGTGCGAGCCCGAGGACCAGCGTCGCTTCCGCGACGAGGTGGGTGGTCAGCGGACGAGCGGCGAAGCCCGCGCCGTCACCGCCCAACTCCTCCAGTACCGCTCGGGTGGCGGCCTCCATCCCGAGGCGGGGCCGCGCCTGGGTTCCGCTGCTCTCCGGCTGCACGGCCGAGCCGGGTACAAGCCGGGCAGCCAGCAGCCGCTCGGCGAGCACGGAACGGTGCACGTTGCCGGTGCACACGAACAGGACCCGGATCATTTCTGGCCGGCGCCGCTGGTGTCTGCGGCGCTCGCGGTCTCGCCCGCTTCTTCCTCAGAGGCCGAGGCGCGAGGAGCGGGCAGTTCACCGTATCGACCGTAGGTGCCATAACGGTCGCCCTTGGGGACCGGCGCCATGCTGAAGACGGTTCCGAGCACGCGGGCGCCTACGCGCTCCAGTGATGCCGCAGCCGTGTGAACCTGGTCCCGGCTGGTCCTGGCGGCGCGGACGACGAGCAGAGAGCCCTGGGCGAGCGAGGCGAGTCCGACGGTGTCGGCGACGGGCAACAGGGGCGCGGTATCGACGATCACGACCTCGTAGGTGTCTGCCAGTTCACGCAGCACCTCTTCCATACGCGCGGAGGCGAGCAGCTCTGTGGGGTTGGGCGGCACGGGGCCGCTGGCGAGCACCGAGAGCCGGCCCTCGACCTGCTGCATGACGTCGTCGATGCTGACCTGTCCGATAAGGACGCTGGTCAGGCCGGCGTCTTGGACCAGGCCGAAGACGGAGGCGACGCAGGGGCGGCGCAGATCGCCGTCGACCAGGCAGGTGGAAATGCCGACCTCGGCAAGCGAGAGGGCGAGGTTCGCCGCGGTGTTGGTCTTGCCCTCACCTGGCACGGAACTCGTCACCAGGATGATCCGGGGCGGGTTGTCGACCTGTGAGAACTGCAAATTGGTGCGCAGCTTACGGAAGGCTTCGGCGCGTTTGGAGTGACCGTCGGCGCTGACGAGCGGTTGTCTGGGAGCGTTCCTGTCGTACGGGATGGTACCGAGGCCCGGTAGCGAGGTGAACTCGCTCAGTGCCTCGCTGGTCTTGAGTGTGGTGTCCAGGGTCTCGCGCAGGGCGACTGCTGCGGCACCGAGGAGCAGGCCGCCGAACAATCCCACGGACAGATTCAGCAGCGGGCGGGGCAAGACCGGATGGGCAGGGGCTACGGCCTCCTGTGTGACGCCCAGGGACACGGGTGATGTTGCTGATCCGTCGCCAGCGCGGCCCTTCTTGGAGTGGGTCCGGCTGGAGTTGTGCGTGGGGGTCTCCAGTCGCTCGACCACTGCGCTGAACCGCTCCGCGACGGCGTTGGCGATACGCGCAGCCCGTTTGGGTGCGGTGTCCCGGACGGCGATGTCGATGAGTACGGTGTTGAGCGGAGCGGAGGCGGTAATCCGTGACGCCAGTTCCTCCGGCGTGGTGCGCAGTCGGAGTTTCTTCACCACAGGTGCGGTGATTTGGCGGGTGGCCACGATCGCCGCGTACGACTGGACGCGTGCCTGCGAGAAACTCTGTCCCTGGTTCAGCTGGGCGGAATCATCACTGCTGCGGGTGGCGACGAAGAGCTGGGTCCTCGCTTCGTAGACAGGAACGCTCAAGTAGGTCGCGGCTAGCGCCGCGCCGGTCGCGAGCACCAGGCAGATCGCGACGGTCGGCCAGCGTCTGGCAAGAGCCTTCAGGAATCCGTGGAGATCCAAGCTGCACCCCTTGTAGGGCCGAAGGAAACGGCCCGAAACTGAGCATTTTGTTCGCTGTTGCGCACAGCCGAACGATAGGGATTCACGCGTTACGTATGGGGCAGCCACCCTCAACCGGCCAGCAAATGAACCCGACCGGCACACAACTCGGGCGACCTCACCCAGCAGTGGCGTGGGCCATCGAGAAACGAGCACTACCCCATCCGGTGTCTCCTGGACGACGCCGCGTTAGTTGGCGCAGATATGTTCCATTTATTTGATATGCCGAGCTTCTGAGAACCAGATCTTGAGTCCGGTCGACAGCAGTGGCCCGGACGGGACCGAAGTCAAGGAAAGTGAGTGAAGAAGATGGCGACATCGTCCAGATGGCGCGTCGCACTGGCATCGGCAGCCTCCGCTGCCCTGCTCGTCGCGGCACCGCTGGCAGCTGCCCAGAGCGCCCATGCGCAACCGTATCCGCCGGCGGGGCCGATCCTGACCGTCGGCAGCACCACTGTGACAGCCGGGGACTCGCTGAGCTTCAGCTCGACCAGCGTCTTCGAGCCTGGTTCGCTCGTCACGGCGCTGCTCGAATCGAGGCCGATCGTTCTCGGCCGGTTCCGGGCCGACGCCACCGGAGCGGTGTCGGGAACAGTGACCATTCCGCGGACGGCCCCCACCGGCTGGCATGTCCTGCGCCTCACGTCCGACAGGCCCGACCGCAGCGTCGGCGTCAGCATCTACGTGCAGGGCCCAATCGGCTCGACCCCGAGCCCGAGCCCGACCCCGCCGCACCACCCGAGCCCGGAGCCCCCGGGTGAGCCCGAGCACCCCGGCGGACACGACCACGGCGGGGCGGACGACGGACGCGGTCCCGACTACACCGGCGGACACGACCACGGCGGGGCGGACGACGGACGCGGTCCCGCCCATGCGGGCGCACGGCCGCACGAGGCCAGCCTGGCGAACACGGGCAGCAACGACAAGACCCTGGCTCTGGGCGGTGCCGCAGCGGCACTCCTCGTGACGGGCGGCGGCACGGTGCTGGCCGTGCGTCGTCGCCGCAATTCATGACGGAGGCAGACCTCCGCACAGCGGAACCACGGCGTCCCGGCCCCGGCCGGGACGCCGTCCGCACGTCCGGGCACAGCGCCTCCGGCAGGCCGACCGGGTACGGCCGTCGCCTCCCCCAACGTCTGGGGCGGCTGGGGATCGTGGCACTTGCCGGTGCGCTGGCGCTCGGAGCGTGTCCTGCCGGTCAGCACGCAGACAGCGCCTACGCCGTGGAGGGCGCCCTTCACCACCCCGGCGACGGGGCGGGGTCGGCCGCCCGCCACCCGGTCGAGTCCCTGCGGGTCGAAGTGCTGCAGACTCTGCCGCATGACCCGAAGGCGTTCACCGAGGGCCTTGAGATGTCCGGCGGTACCCTCTACGAGAGTACCGGGCTGCCCGCTCAGTCCTCCGTGCGAGCCGGGACTCCGGGCAAAGCACCCAAGGCGCGTGCGACCTTGCCGGCACCGCTCTTCGGCGAGGGAATCACGCTGCTCGGCCAAACCCTGTGGCAACTGACCTGGCGGGACCGGATCGCCCTCGAGCGCGACGCCAAGACCCTCGCAGAGGTGCGCCGCGTCCCCTACCCGGACGACGGTTGGGGAATGTGCCTCCAGCGGGCACGGCGTCGGCTGGTGACGAGTGACGGCTCGGCACGGCTGACGTTCCGTGACCCCCATACGCTCGCGAGAACGGGCGACGTTGTCGTGACCGACCGGGGGCACCCGGTGTCGAAGCTCAATGAGCTGGAGTGCGCCGGGGCCGCCGTATACGCCAACGTGCTCTTCACCGACCGGATCGTGCGCATCGACCCCGCCAGCGGAGCGGTGACGGCGAGCATCGACGCATCGGGCCTGATCCGCGGGGATGAGCTTGCCCCGGGCGCCACACTGAACGGCATCGCAGCCATCCCTGGAACGGATCAGTTTCTGATCACCGGGAAATTCTGGCCCACGATGTTCCGCGTGACGTTCGTGCCGGCCCGGACGACTGGGGGCCCAGGCCAGGCGGAGCGGAGGGAAAGCAGGCGCAAACCGGTCGCGTAGGCCATAGGTGTGGCCCGTCTCCGGCGGACGGCACGTCAGCGTCGGCTCCTCGCCCCGTCCTGCCAGCATGAATGTCCGTCGTGATCATGTATCGGTGCCTGCCTCAGCGGTCGGCCAGGAACGCGGTGAGGCTGAATGGTTGTTGCCCGAGGTTGCAAGGACGATTCCGCACGCTCCCGTATCCGGGTGATGAGGGTCATCGCCCGAATGAACGTGGGCGGACCGGCCCTTCAAGTCTCCACGCTGATGCGCGGGCTCGACACCGAACTGTTCGACCATCGGCTCTACACCGGATTCGTCGGCCCGGACGAGGCCGACTACGTGCATCAGCGGGCTCGCGACGTGCAGGTCTGCCGGGTTCCCACCCTGGGCCGGGCAGTGATGCCCGCTGCTGACCTGCGTGCGCTGGTGGAACTGACCATGGCGATGCGCCGGTTCCGGCCGCACATCGTGCACACGCACACCGCCAAGGCAGGCACACTCGGACGCATGGCGGCCGTGATCGCGCACGTTCCCGTGCGCGTGCACACGTTTCACGGCCACCTCCTGCACGGCTATTTCACACCGGCCAAGACGCGGCTGGTCGTAGGCGCCGAACGCGGCCTGGCGGCCGTCACAGACCGCTTGGTGGCGGTGGGGAGCAAAGTCCGTGACGACCTCGTGGCTGCTGGAATCGGCCGACCCCAGCAATACGCAGTGGTGCCGCCCGGAACCACTCTGGCCGCGCCGCCCCCGCGCTCCGAAGCGCGCAAGCGGCTCGGCCTGCCAGAGAACTGCCCCGTCGTGGCTTACGTCGGGCGCGTGACCAGGGTCAAACGGCCCGACCGATTCCTGTCAGTGGCGCGAGAGGTACGCCGCGCCGTACCGAACGCCCGGTTTGTGGTCTGCGGGGACGGAGACCTGCACTACGAACTGGAAACAGCCGTAGATCTGAGCCAGTCGATGCGCCTGCTGGGCTGGCGCGCCGATGTGGAGACCGTGTACGCCGCCTCGGATCTGGTACTGCTCACCTCCGACAACGAGGGCATGCCGGTCAGCCTCATCGAGGCGGGTCTTGCCGGCGTACCGACCGTAGCCACGAACGTGGGCAGTGTGGCTGAAGTGGTACAGCACGGGGACACCGGTTTCCTGGCTCCGCCGGACGTCCAGGACCTCAGCCGTCACGTCGTCGAACTTCTCCTCGACGACCGGCTTCGCCACCGCATGGGACAGCAGGCCCGCTCCTGGACAACACAGCGGTTCGGAGCCGAGCGCCTGGTTCAGGACACCCACGACCTGTACGCCTCCATCGCCGGTGACCGCGGCTGGTGGCCGACACCTCAACCGAAAGGTGAGAACCGTTGAATGTCGTAGTGACCGGAGGCGCCGGGTTCATCGGGGCGAACCTCTGCCGCGAGTTGGCTTCCCACGGTTCCATCGGCAAGGTCGTCGCCCTGGACGACCTGAGTACTGGATCTGCGGCCAACCTCGCCGGAACGGACGTGGAACTGGTCGAAGGCAGCATTCTCGACCGGGATCTGGTCGGCGACGTGGTGGCAGGTGCCGACGCAGTGATCCACCTGGCCGCACGGCCGTCCGTGCCGCGTTCCCTGGCGGATCCGTTCGCCAGCCACGAAGTCAACGCGACCGGGACGGTGCGTGTGCTTGAGGCATGCCGCCGCCGGAACACCCACCTGGTCGCCGCGTCCTCGTCCTCGGTGTACGGGTCGGTCACCGACCTGCCCAAGCACGAGAACCTTCCTACCCGTCCGCTCAGCCCCTACGCGGCCAGCAAGCTTGCGACCGAGTCCTATACGCTCGCATACGCTGCCGCCTTCGGTCTTCCGACCCTGGCCTTCCGCTTCTTCAACGTCTACGGCCCGCTGCAACCTGCCGGACACGCCTACGCCGCGGTCGTCCCCGCCTTCACTGATGCGGCGCTGCGCGGCCGGCCACTGACAGTCTTCGGGGACGGCCACCAGACCCGTGACTTCACCTACGTCGGCACGGTCGCACGGGTGCTCGCCGAGGCCGTCCTGCGCAGGGTAACGTGCCCGAACCCGGTCAACCTGGCCTTCGGTACCCGAGTCAGCGTCCTGGAACTCGCGCACCAGCTTGCCAAGACGCTCGAGGTGACGATCGAGATCCGCCACGAGGCGGCCCGACGCGGTGACGTACGGGACTCGCAGGCCGACGACGGGGCGCTCCGCAGCCTTTTCGCGCGGCTCAGGGCGGTGCCCCTGGAACAGGGACTGGCTGACACCGTCAGCTGGTTTCGCTCTCTGCCGGCATACGCTGAGACCGGCACGCATCTTGACCGGCGAACGTAGGGTACGTCATCAGCCCTAAGAATGAACGGGTCCGCGTCAACGTCATCGCCGCGATGTCCTCGCCCGGTGAACCGGTCCGGGACAGGTGGAGGCTTTATGCGTCGACGCCAGCCACCGGGGTTGGCGTCGAGCGCCGTAGCTCGGCTGCGACCGCCACGGCGCCGGAACGCATGCGAGGACTGGTCCACGGACGTCAGCGGCGCCGGTCGCCCGGAGCCGGAGCGCGACGTGCTGGAAGGGGGCCCCGCCGGTGAGGACGTCGTCGACCAGGAGGATCGTGGCACCCCCGATATCGCGCCCCCGGTCGACGTCAGCGCGGTGGTGCGGACAGGTCGATGGCGACTGCCTGCACGGACAGGCGCCTTCGACCTCTCGCGGGCAGTCGCATGCAAGACCTTTGCCCGTCGCCCGAGAGCGGTGGCCGTGGTTGCCCTCCCGGGGGAACCGCTCGGCAACAGCCCGCCTGATGCCGTGCCGCCACCGCTGACGACCACGGCACATCCGGCTGCGCTGTACAGACGGAGGACTCCCCGCCACCCCTGGCCCCGTTCAGCCCCGTGCTCCCCGCCCGGGACCCGCAGGAACCAGCGGTGAATTTCGTAACGCGCCCGATTCACCGGTCATCTGATCGATGCCATGGACTGGCAGACGCCCCCTTCTGACCGCATGACTGAGGCCCCCTTCCTCCATTCCTCAGAACGCGAGCCCGCCCCTGAGCCGGCTGGCGGCCCGGTCGGCGCAACCCGCAGAACCGTCATGGCCGCCCTGGGCGGTGCGACCCTCGGAGCGGGCCGCTCTGGGGCTCACGGCCGTGCAGGCGACCGCGAGCCCGGAACGGAACAACGCTGCCCAGGCCCCCCGCTCGAGGACGGCCAGCGGATGACGACGTCTCCGCGGCCACCGTCCCGGGTACCACCGGCATCGTCGCGCTCGCCGGATACGACGGCTGTGTCCTCGCTGTCAGCACGGCCTTGTCCCGGGCCGTGCGGCGGCGGGGCCTTCGTTCGTCGGGCGCAACGACGTCGAGCCCAGACAGCAAGCGCCGGGTGCGCCGTGCTGGGCCGAGAACACCCAGGTCGCTTGATCGTGAGCGGCCCCTTTTCAGAGAACTTCGACCCGTGCCCCGCGGCAGCGGTTGCGGGTGTCGAGTACGTAGGCGCTGGCTTCTTCGACGAGCTCGTAGTCGAAGGCATCATGGTCGGTTGCCACGATGACCGCGTCGGCCGCCCGGATCTCCGCCTCGGTGAGTTCTACGCGGGTGATGTCGAAGGGGACGAGGTACGCATCGGTGTGCGGCTCCACCACGACCAGCTGGGCGCCGAGTTGGAGCAGTGACCGGGCGAGCACGAGGGCCGGAGACTCGCGGATGTCACCAGTGTTCTTCTTGTACGCCAGCCCCAGTTGCAGCACCCGGGAGCCTCTGACCGGCTTGCCGCGGTCGTTGAGCCCGCGGGTGACGCGCCGGACGACGTGCTCAGGCATGTGATCGTTGATCTCATTGGCCAGTGTGATGAACCGCAGATCCTGTTTCAGCAGCCTCTTGACCTGCCAGGACAGATAGGAGGGGTCCACCGGCAGACAGTGCCCGCCCACCCCTGGACCGGGCCTGAACGGCATGAACCCGAAGGGCTTGGTGCTGGCGGCTTCCACGGCTTCCCAGATGTCAGCTCCCAACTGCCTTGCCACCATGGCCATTTCGTTGACCAGTGCAATGTTGACGTGGCGGTAGGTGTTCTCCAGCAGCTTGGTCAGCTCGGCCGTCCGGCAGGAAGTCACGGGCACAGTACGCTCCACGATGTCACCGTAGAAGCGCTTGATGCGGCGCAGCGAGGCGGCGTCAATCCCGGAGATCACCTTGGGGGTGTTCTCCAGATGCCAGTCGGGGTTGCCGGGGTCGATGCGTTCGGGACTGTAGCCGAGGTGGAAGTCGCTGCCGGCATTCAGCCCGCTGCCCGCCTCCAGTAGCGGGCGCAGCAGGCTCTCGGTCGTTCCCGGATACGTGGTGGACTCGAGGATCACGGTGGCGCCGGGTGTCAGATGCGGGGCGATGCTCCGTCCGGCGCACTCGACGAAGCTCAAATCCGGTACCCCCTCGCGCAAGGGTGTCGGCACGGTGATGACACATACGTCGAACGCATCGATCTGTTCGTACCCGGTGGTGGCGCGGAAGCGGCCGCTGTCCGCTGCGGCCATGACACAGGCGTCGCTGACACCTTCGATGTAGGAGTCGCATGCGTTCAGGCGCTTCACTCGCAACTCGTCCGTGTCCACGCCGACGACGGAGTATCCCGCTTCGACGCCCCGCACAGCCAGGGGAAGACCTACGTATCCCAGACCTACGACGACCAGCCTGCCCTTGTCGGCACGGTGTTCCTGACGCACTCTCACCACTCCGTCCTGTCGGGGGTAATGGCATATGCCCGGCCCATTGATGCATGCGCGATGGATCTTGTGAGTACTCCACGGAATGTGTCTCACCAGCGTCACCCTGATTCCGTAACGGACAGATACGCCGGGGAGTTGAGGTTTACCTGGGGGGTTTCAACTTCCGTCCATCGTCACATAGGTGACGTTGGCTCAGGAGCCGTCGAGCTCCGCGGAATCAGACCCACCCGAACCGGAGTGAAGCCGAACATGGATCGCAGTTCTCGTTACCTTGTCACCGGTGGAGCGGGCTTCATCGGCTCCCATCTGGTGGACGCATTGCTGGCGAACGGACACAGCGTGGTGGTTCTCGACGACCTCACCACCGGACGGCAGGACAACCTCGCACGGGCCCGGACGAACCCGCACTTCCAATTCTGTCGCGGCTCCGTCCTGGACGCGCAACTCGTCGACGAGTTGGTGAAGAATTGCGACACCGTCGTCCATTTGGCTGCGGCCGTAGGGGTCAAACTCATCGTTGAGCAGCCGCTGAGGTCATTCGTCACGAACACGAAGGGAACCGAGACCGTCATCGAGGCCGCACTGCGGCAGGACCGTAGGATTCTGATCGCCAGCACTTCCGAAATCTACGGAAAGAACTCATCGGGACCGCTCAAGGAGACCTCCGACCGGGTCCTGGGCAGCCCGTGCGTGGCGCGGTGGTCCTACAGCACGGCGAAGGCGGTGGATGAGATCCTCGCCTGTCTCTACCACCAGGAGCGAGGACTGAAGTCGACCGTCGTCCGCTTCTTCAATACCGTAGGTCCCCGCCAGAGCCCGGCGTATGGAATGGTCATCCCCCGCTTCGCCCAACAGGCGGTGCGCGGTGAGCCGCTGACGGTCCATGCGACGGGGGGTCAAAGACGGTGCTTCTTGCATGTCGCCGACGCCGTCGCGGCGCTGTTGCTCCTGCTGGACGACCCGAAGGCGGTGGGAGAGACCTTCAACATCGGCGGGGAAGAGGAGGTCACCGTCCGCGCGCTCGCCGACCGCGTCATCGCCCAGGCCGGCAGCACCTCGAGGGTGGAGCATGTCTCCTACGCCGAAGCCTACGGACCGGGCTTCGAGGACATGGAACGGCGGGTCCCCGATACGACCAAGCTTCACCTCCTGACGGGCTGGCGGCCTCGCCACACGCTCGCTGACGTCATCGCCGACGCCCTCACGGACGCCCGTGCCGCATCGGTCGCCCACGACCCGTCGGCCCGGGTGCCAGGTGCCCCGGGGGGACGGCTCCCCGTGCCCCATGGGCCCGTTGCCGAGACCGCTGTGGCAGGGCGGTGACCGACGTGGACGCACAGGTGGCCGCGGCGGGCGCCGGCGGCGTGGCGCTGATGCTCGGACTGCTGCTGACGGAGCCGTTGAGGCGCTTTGCGCTCCACCGTGGGATCGCCGACCATCCCAGCGCTCGCAAGGCGCACACCAGGCCAACGCCTTATCTCGGGGGTGTAGCCATCGCGGTCGCCACCCTTGCCGCGGGCGCGGGCGCCGCATTCGCCGGGCGCGCCTTCGATCCGGTCCTCGGTGTACTGCTGGTGGGGGCGGCTCTCATGTGCGTCCTCGGACTCGTCGACGATCTGCGCCAGCTCAGTCCGGGCATTCGACTGTGCGCCGAGACGGTGGCGGCCGCGGTCGTGGTCCTCGTGGGAGGGCACCCGGATGTGTTCGGCGGCACGTTGGACGTGGTCCTGTCCGTCCTGTGGATCGTCTTCGTGATGAACGCGTTCAACCTGCTCGACAACATGGACGGCGCGGCCTCCTCTCTGTGCGTCGTCATCAGCGGATTTCTCTGCCTGACCGCTCTGGCTGAGGGTGCGGCAGGCATGGGTGTCGTGATGGCGGCCCTCGCCGGGTCCTGTCTCGGCTTCCTCTTCCACAACAGGCATCCGGCACGGATCTTCCTGGGCGACGCCGGCTCGCTCTTCCTCGGCTTCACCCTGGCCTCGGCCATGATGGTGGTGCACGACGACGTCGCAGGCCTGGGTGGACCCGCCAGCCTGCTGCTGGCCACCCTTGTCCCGACGTTGGACACCACGTTGGTGATGCTCTCCCGCTATCTGGAGTCGCGGCCTTTGCTGCAGGGTGGCACAGACCATATCGCCCACCGGTTGCGGTGGATGGGGATGACCGTGCAGCAGGTCGTCCGGTGCCTGAGCGTTTTCGCGGTGGTGTGCTGCCTGTCCGCCACGCTGGTGATCCGCGGGCTGCTCGCTCCCGGCGTGGCGCTTGCCGCCGCCTGCCTCGTGGGGGCGGGCGCCGTGGGGCTACTGCTCAAAGTTCCCTCCGGCGCAACCGTTGTGCGCTGCGTCGACGGGCCGGCCCGGTCGCCAGTGGCCGGCCGTACCCGGTTGGCCATGCGGCTGAGGGACAGCGCAGGGGCCCGAAACCGCACCGGGCCGCTTCAGCCGGTCGTGGGGCCGCCTCCGCAGGGCGGGCAGGCAACCACCACATTGTCCCCGACGGCAGGCGCTGCGGTCACGCAGCAATGACGCTGCGTGCCGGGAGTGGGGACTTTCGGCTCCCCCGCCGCCCTGTTCCCTGCCCCGGATGCCGGGAACAGGGCAGCGGACCGGGCCATCAGCGGCCGGCCGGCAGTGAGGTCAGGGCGCCTCCTTGCGCCGTGAGCCAGGAGCGTCTGCTCACTTCGTGCGAGCTCGGATTACCCGGGCCGGATTTCCCGCCACGACCACCTCGGCCGGAACGTCTTTCGTCACTACGCTTCCAGCCCCGACAGCAGCACCCCGGCCGATGGTCACCCCCGGCAAGACGGTGACCCGCGCGCCGAGGAAGACGTCTTCTTCCACGACGATGTCCGCATGCACCGGGGCATGGTCCCGGAAGTTCCCTCCGGATCTGGGTACGGGATGGTCGCCTGTGATGAAGAGACAGTCGGGGCCCATGGTCAGGTGAGCGCCGAGGGACACGCAGCCCAGTCCCAGGAACTGGGTTCCTTGGCCGATGCCGGCGTAACTGCCCATGCGCAAGGACCGGGGAAGACCCACACGGGCATTGATCGTGACCGGCAGTTGTACGTCTGCGCAGATCGTGTGTGCGCACCAGCCCCGAATGGTCCGGGCGCCCGGAAGGCGCCAGTGCAGCCGCTGCGCGATCAACTTGTAGAAGCAGCGGACACCCCATACGCAGAGTCGATTCTTCATTTCGGCGTTCCTTCCGTTGTCTGGTTCTGGGAGGCGGCGGCACACGTCTTTGCGCAGGAAGTCGCTCCGCTCGGACACGCGGAGATAGGTCCGCCAAAAAACGGGCTCTGTGTTCAGCGTGAAGCATAGGATATGTCACGACATCCAGGATCCTCGTAAAATGGGTTGTGCCGCACATGCCTTTGACTGACGATGCGCCAGCGCACCGGAAACCGGGCGCTCCGTGTGCCGGGCAGGATCACATTCCCTCTCGCGTATGCCTGCTGATCGGCCAGCTGGGTCTCGGGGGTGCGGAGAAACAACTCGTCCTGCTCGCCCGGGGATTGAGCGGGCGGGGCATCCGCACCCATTTGCTGGTGCTGTTCGATACGGGCCCGCGGGAAGAGGAACTCCGGGAATCGGGTGTATCGGTGGTCAGGCTCGGTTTCCAACGCCGCTCCCTGGGGTTGAGGTCGGCCGTCGGTAACGTCCGGGCCTTCGTACGCTTGGTGTCCTTCCTCCGCAGGGAAAGACCGCAAGTGCTCCAAGCTTTTCTGTTCCACGCCTACGTGCTGGCGGCTCCCGCCGCACGCATGGCACGCGTGCCGGTGCTGATTGCGGGGCGCCGGAGCCTGGGTTTCTTCAAGAGGGGAAACCGCACGGCACTGGCGCTGGAGAAGGTCGCTACCCGATGGACGGACTTCCTGGTCGCGAATGCGACTGCGATCGCCGACGAGGTTCAGCGCGATGAGGGCGTACCGGCACAGAAGATCGCTGTCATCCCCAATGGGATGGCACCGAGGGAGTTCCAGACCGTCGCACCAGCCGACGTCCTCACGTCGCTGCCCGTGGTGCTGTGCGTGGCCAACCTGGCCACCCACAAAGGACACCGGTACCTCCTCGAAGCCTGCGCGGAACTGCAGGAGACCGGGGCCCCCTGCACCCTCGTCCTTGTCGGCGACGGTCCGCAGCGCCCGGCGCTGCAGCAACTGGCGGTGCAACGGGGCATCGACACCCGGTTTCTCGGTGCCCGCACCGACGTATCGGGGTTTCTGACGCGGGCCGACGTGGTGGTACTGCCGTCACTGTTCGAGGGGTCCAGCAACGCCGTCATGGAGGCCATGGCAGTGGGCCGTCCGATCGTGGCCACGGCGGTGGGCGGCACACCAGAGCTCCTCCAGGGACGGGGGGTCCTCGTGCCGCCTGCAGACGCGCCGGCCCTCGCCGACGGACTTCGTCAGATGCTCGGCAACCGGGAAAATGCCGCCATGCTGGGGCGCAGGGCACGCGAATGGGCCCTGGCGAACCTCACAGCCGACACCATGGTGGACCGGTACCTCACACTTTACGGCCGGCTGCTGGACCGGACTGCGTGTGACCGGCATGCCGAACCACATGACGACGGCAACCGTGACGCGCACCGCAACGCCACATGATTTCGAGCAGCCCGCGGGACTGATCGCCGCCCGGAGGTTCCCGACACTGTGACTGACCGCCAACCGCGATTCCTGTGGATGCTGGCGGCCCGCGCCGGCACGCTCGCCATGGGCATTGTCGCCAGCGTCGTCGTGGCCCGGGCCTTGCCTGTCGAAGGGCGCGGAACGTACTACATGGCCGTCGCCTTCGCCACGACGGCCATGGCACTGGGACATCTCTCCGTCGAACAGGCGCAGACAGCCATGTGGGCGCAGAAGGGGCGACGGTCCTCGCTCCAGGCGAACAGCGTTCCCCTGGGAATGTCCGTGGGCACCGCGGCCGGCGTCCTGGCGGTCGGGGTGGGGGTGGCGTTCCAGGGGCACGGCAACATCCCGGACATCTGGCTCCTGGTCACGGCCTGCTGCGCTGTCCCCTTGGGCATGAGCGTGCTGTACGGGACGAACATCACCGTCCTGCGCGACCGTCCGCAGGTGGCCGGGTGGGCCATGCTGGCCAGTGGGGTCATCCAGTGTCTGTGCCTGGTCGTGCTCGGGGTGACCGGATTGCTCACCGTCCGGCTGGTGGTGATCGTCTGGGTGATCTCGTTCGCGGTCTCGCTGGCCGTACTCGTCGCCGCGGGCGGAGTCACCGCCGGGCGGCTCGACCTGAGTCTGGCTCGGGCGACGTGCGGCAGGGGACTGCGATTCCACCCCGGGTCCGCGGCCGGGTACTTGCTCCTGAGATCGGACGTCTTCCTGCTCAACGCCCTGGGCGGGCCGCGAGACGTCGGGATCTACACCCTCGCGGTCACCTTGGCGGAACTGAGCCGGCTGGCCGTCGACGTGTTCGCACAAGTGACGTTGTCCCGGCAGTTCGACGCCGATGTCGCAGACTCCGCTCTGGTCACGGCGCGGATTGTCCGCTTCATGGTCCTGCTGGGCATGGCGTCGGCGGTGACGACCGTGGCCGCCGTATCGGCTCTGATCACCCCCGTGTACGGTCATGCGTATGCCGAAGCGGCCACGGTCGTGGCCTGTCTGGTTCCCGGCGTCCTGCTACTGGGAGCGGGCCGGCCGTTGTCCAGTTTCCTGCTGCGCATGCGATCGTCGCGTGTCGTCGTCCTGCCGTCCCTGGTCGCGCTGGTGGTGAACGTCGGCCTGAACGGCGTCCTGATTCCCCGTCAGGGGCCGGTCGGCTGCGCGGTCGCCTCCACTGTGGCGTACTTGGTGCTCGTCGCCTTCCAGGTGACCTACTTCGTGCGTCTGAGCGGCATCGGTTGGAGATCGCTGCTTCCGACCAGCGCCGAAGGAAGGCGGATCAGCGTGGAGGTGAAGCGTCGTTGCGGTGCGCTCCACACCGGCCGGTGCCACGACCTGCGGACCGGCCGGTGCGCTGCGCGTCCAGTGCCTGGACGTTGTCACCCGCCGACGGCAGAGCCATGGGCGAACACGAACTCGTTGCAGCCGATTCCTCCCCGACAGGTCTTCAGGTGGCGCAGTTCGAAACCCCGCTGGCGGCAGAAGGAGAAGACCTCTTCCGGCGAGGCGACCTCGAAGGGGTAGCCTCCCACCCAGTCCACGAGGTCATGCCTACGTGACATGCCCCGCGGCCGGGAGACAGTCTCCTCGGCGGTGCCCTGGAGGCGGTTGGCGACCCTGACGGCGGCGCGCAACGGGTAGTGCCTGCCGAGATAGAGCACGGTGCCCGTCAGCAGCAGGCGGCGCGCCAGGGGCCCGGACGTGTTGTAGCGTCGCTTCACCGACGTCCAGATCCGGCTCTCGGCTCCCTGGTCGTTGTAGATCGACACGTACAGCGTCCCGCGCGGGGCCACCAGGCCGCAGGCCGCCTCCATCGCCGTCCACAGGGCACCTGTGTGGTGCAGGACCCCCCAGGAGTAGACGATGTCGGCCTGGTCCAGTTGTTGCACGAACGCGCTGTCGAGGATGGAACCTCTGCAGATGCTCCAGTCGCTGTGCGGGGCGAACTCCTGGCGCACTTTCTCGGCGGCGTTCACCGAGTCCGGGTCGTAGTCGAAGGACCGTACCTGCGCACCCATCCGCTGGGCCGCCAGGGAGAAGAGCCCGCTGCCGCAGCCGATGTCCAGGAAGGTCCGTCCGGTCAGGTCCGTGGTGGACAGGGCCGTTTCCAGCGATCTGCGGGCCCGGGCGACACGCTCCTCGTCGATCAGTTGCCCGAACCGGAGCCAGTTCTGGCCGAAGGCGAACCGCCGGCCCTGGCTGATCTCGGTCTTGCAGTCGATCATTCAGCGTTCCTTCTTTCACGAGGGGAAGGCAGGGATGCGGCCGGCTTCCGGTAGGCGCTTCGGGCCAGCAGGCACCCCAGGGAAACCCAGAAAGGAGTGGAAATGAAAAGGTCGGCAAGGGCGTTGGCGAACAGCAGGCCGACCGCGTACGCCACGCACAGTGACTGCAGGATGATGTGATATCCCGTGTACCGGCGGGCCAGGCCGAGCCACAGGAGGACGACCAGGGCGGCCAGCGTCACCAGTCCGGCCTCGGCGGCCAGCCTCAGATAGTCGTTGTGGGTGTTGATGTAAATGCCCAGGGAGGCAGACGCCCGGGCGTAGTCGGGGAACATCGCATACCCGATGCCGCGCAACGGATGGTCCAGCGCCACGCGGACGGCCAGCAGGGCGGCTTGCTTACGCACTTCCGTGTTCGCCGTGAGCTCGGTCGCCGTCCTGCTGCCGGTGAGGCTGCCTTCCAGCGAGTCCAGGCTGCCCGGAAGCAGCGCCACCGAGGCAAGGAGCGCGCACGCGATCAGCACTTTGTGGCGCAGGGGGCGACCGACGAGCAGAACGCAGGCCAGGCCTGCGGCAGCCATCACGAATGCCCCCCGGGACCGCGTCTCCACAAGCGCATAGGCACAGACCGCGGCCGGCACGAGCCACCACCATGAACGGCTGAACCGGACCAGTCCCACACCGGCAACGACAAAGAGCGCCAAGCCCGCTCCGACGTAGTTGGGGTTGAGGCCCAGCCCCGTCAAGCGGCCGGAGGTGTACGCCCCCCGGGCGAGGAGGTATACCGCGACGCCCGCGCCCGATGCCGTCACCACCTGCGCGATGCGCCGAGGATCCGGCGGCACCAGGATGGCGCAGGTCAGCAGGCCCAGGCCTGTCAGAAGAAGAGCGCACGCCTTCCACGGCCGCTCGGTGGGGAACGTCTCCTGGGGCAGCAGACAACTCACTGTGACGGTGGAGACCAACAGCAGGATGAGAAAGACATCCACGCGCAGCCGGATACCGTTGAGTGCGGCCCGGAAGAGGAACAACACCACAGCGCCGAAGACCATCGCGGGCAGCGCCGTACCGCCGGCGCCGGCAGCGGCCATCGCGGGCACCAGCCCGAGCAGAATCAGCTGGGCCACGTCCGGTCGCGGCCAGACCACCAGGGCCAGGCACAAGGCCGCCGCTGCCGCAGCGGCCACAGCACCATGGAACAGCACGAGGAACACGGCGGCCGGCGCCGCGGCCGGCAGCGCCACCTGGCTGATCACAGCGGTCAGGTGCGCACTCGGGTTCGACCTGGCGGTGGCCATCACGCGTCCTTTCGCAGATCCGTCGGCGAGGAAGGCATCGAACCGCCCCGTCGAGAGGGTGGGCACGGTGTGGGAGCGCGAGCAGGGCGCTTGGGCGTTCCGCACCGGTCAGCCGATACGCCGCAGCGGCTCTGCGGACGCCGCAGGCGCTCCCCACTGCGGCTGGTCGATGAATCTGCGGTGCCAGAGCTCGAACTGCATCAGCGCCCACAGCTGGCGCGCATGGTCCTTGCCGTCCTGGTGTTCTTCCAGCATGGTCCGCACCGCCTCGGGCCGGAAGAATCCCCGGCACCGCGCGGTCCGGTCGGTCAGCACATCGCGGGCCACGTCCCTCAGCTCTGTGCGCAGCCAGTGCGCCAGCGGCACACCGAATCCCTGCTTGGGCCGGTGCAGCACTTCGTGCGGGAGCCAGTCCGCCAGTGCTTTCTTCAGGAGGTACTTGGTGGTCGTGCCCCGCACCTTGAACTCCGCGGGAAGGCGCGCCGCCCACTCCATGAGGTGATGGTCCAAAAACGGCGACCGCCCCTCCAGGGAGTTGGCCATGGTGGTGATGTCCACCTTGACCAGGAGGTCACCTGGCAGGTAGCTGTTCACGTCGACATCCATGAGCTGGTTGATCCTGCTGGCGGCCCGCGATCCGTGGAAGGCCTGTTCCAGCAGCTCGTAGCTCTCGCTTGCCGACGTCGCCTCGCGCAACCACGGCGTGTAGAGAGCCTGCTTCTGCTCCGGCGTGAAGTAGGACATCATCCGGGCGTATCGACGCTGCGACGTCTCGCCCAGCATGGTCAGGGCCATGCCGGCCCTGCGCCAGCGCTCTGAACGGGATGCGGGCAGCATCCGGCCCACATACCTGAGGGCCGGGTGCGCGGCACGGTGGACCCGGAACCGTTCCATGCGGGCCAGGCGGGCATAGCGTGTGTACCCGCCGAAGGACTCGTCACCACCGTCACCGTTCAGCGCGACCGTCACCTGCTGGCGGCTGAGCTGTGCCACATAGAACGAGGGAATGGCGGACGCATCGGCGAACGGCTCGTCGAAGTGCCAGGCGAGTGCGGGCAGGATGTCCAACGCGGCGGCGTCAACGACGAACTCGTGGTGATCGGTTCCGTACCGCTGCGCCACCACACGGGCGTGCGACCGCTCATCGAAACGGGCGTCGTCGAAACCGATGGCAAACGTCTTCACGGGCTCTGCGGAGACCCGCGCCATGGCTGCCACGACGGCGGAGGAGTCGATGCCGCCGGACAGGAAGGCTCCCAGTGGCCGCTCCGAGACCATGCGGATCCGTGTCGCCTCCAGCAGATGCTCCCGGGCACGCTCAGCCGCCTCCTCCTCGCTCGTGACGGGGGCAGGAGAGAAGTCCAGCCGCCAGTAGCGCCGTACCTGTACCTGACCGCGCTGCCAGGAAAGCAGGCAGCCGGGCGGCAGTTTGCGGATGCCGCGGAGGATCGACCAGGGTGCCGGCACGTACTGGTAGGTCAAGTAGTGGTGAAGGGCCTCCGGGTCGACCTCGCGGTGACTGCGGGCGACGGCGTTCAGCGCCTTGAGCTCGGAGGCGAAGGTCAGCGAGCCGGAAACATCCCGGTAGTACAGCGGCTTTTTGCCGACGCGGTCGCGGGCCAGCAGCAGCCGTGCCGTGTCCGCGTCCCAGACGGCCAAGGCGAACATCCCGCGCAGGTGGTGGACCAGGTCCTCACCGTATTCCTCATACAGGTGGACGATGCATTCGCTGTCGCCGTTCGTACGGAAGGTGTGGCCGCGGCTCAGCAGGTCACGGCGAAGATCCGGGTAGTTGTAGATTTCCCCGTTGAAAACAGCAACCACACTGCGGGCCTCATTGAAAACCGGCTGGTCGCCCCCACCCACGTCGATGACGGCCAAGCGCCGCATGCCGAGGGCGGCGTGGTCATCGATGTAGAAGCCTTCACCGTCCGGACCCCGATGGGCGAGGAGGTCGCACATGCTCCTGAGGTCTGCCGGATCGGGCGACGCCGTCGACACCATGCCCGCTACGCCGCACATCTGCTCTCCCTGTTGAGGTGTGATGGGCAAAAGGAACCACCGAGCACATCCGCGAACGCACCATACCGGCGCAACTGCCCTATAACGGGCAACCCGCAGGGCGATGGTGCTATCGGGTGAGGGCGGCCGGGGCGCCGTGACCGCTGCCGGCGCAGGCCGGCTGAGCGGCACCGCCTCACCCCACCCGGTGCGCCCTACCCCCGGTCTCCCGTGCACCCCGCGCCGCGGCTCACCATCACCCGCATCGGGCGGGCCAGTCGCTGACGCAGCACTGCAGGCGCCCGATCGGACACAGGCTCCAGCAAGTGCAGCGTCACGGTGCGGCTCTCACCAGCGGGCACTTCGACGTCGAGCGTGTAGACCGGGTGTCCCCGCTCGGTCCCCGGGGCCGCCAGGACGCGCTTGCCGCCGATGCTCGCCTCAACCAGTCGTGCCGATGCGGTCGCGAAGTAGGAGACCAGGAGGCGGTTGTCGCCGTCGCGGGTCGCATGAGCAGGCTTGTCCAGCCGGGCGGTGACGTAGGCGGGAAGGCCCGCAGAGGGAGCCCGGTTCGCCAGGGTCACCCTGGCGGTGACCTCACGGCCGGCGGCAGTACAGCGACCGGAGGACCACTCCAGCGAGCGGTCAAGGTAGTAATCCAGCTTCGTGCCCGCAGCGTTGTTGACCACCACTGCCGCATAGGGCTCCGCCCCCTGCGGCACCGAACCACCGACCGGGCGAGCCGCCAGCTCCTTCTCCTCCTCCGCGTGAGCACTCCATGCGGTCATCTGCCCGCCCGCCAGCACTTCGTACAGGCCATGCAGCAAGGCGGGACGCCGCCGGGCATCCCCCACGGCGCCCAGCATCCGGCCGGCCGCAGCGCGGGCCACATCCAACAGGAACGCCTTCCGCCTGACGGGGTCGCGATACATGACGTAGTTGGCCCGCTCGGTCAGATCGACCACGTTCCCGGCCGTGACGAGGAGACCGTCCGCGGTGCGTGCCGGCCCCACAGCCTTCAGCAGTGTGGCCAGCGCCCCCGGATCCAGCGACAGTACGCCGTCAACGCTCTGCCCGCTCTTCGCACGCCATGCCGCAGACCAAATACGCGCAGCGTAGGGAACATGAGGGCTCATGTTCGAATTGGGCCAGGTGCCCAGCGAGTCGTACGGCCCGTACATGGCAGCGAACTCGGAACCGAGACCGATGCCCGGACGGGCCGTCGCCATATCGGTGTCCCGCCCGAACTCCGGCAGTGCCAGGCGGCCTTTGTCAGCCGTCAGCACGGCATAAGCACCGGGCATCCCACCCGTTCCACGCGCCTCCGCGGGATTCTGGAACACCAGGAGATAACGCCGCCGGCCGTACTCCCCCATCATCCCGGGCAGCAGACGGGCACCGGCAGCAACGTTGTCCATGGCCGGCGCCATCCGGTCCAGCCCGCCCAGAAACCGACTCCGAGCACGGTCCACGGCAGGCAGCCAGGTCCGCCGCGGCAGCCCGGCCACCTCCGCCCGGGCCACAGCCACCTCACGTGCGGCGCGCTCCAGGTCCGGAAAAGCACTGCGCAGCCGGGAAAGACCGACCGGGCCGGCACCGGCACCGGCGGTGAGCTGACCCACCGTCCGCACCACCACCGGCAGCACGTCTCCCGACAACCGGTCCAGGGCCTGGGCCGTCCCGCGCACACTGCGAAAAGGACCACCGATCCCCGGCAGATGCGCTGCCACGTACCACGCCGGACCTGTCGTCAGCCAGTGCGCGCGGTGCGCCCCGACCGCCACCGAACGAACCGTACCCTCAGCGACTTCCCTGCGGCCCCCGCCCCGGTTTCCAGGCGCCGCCGCCAACGAACTGCGCAACGTTCCCAAATCGCTCCGGACCGCGGCCACCTCCACACCAGCCCACAAACCGGTGACCACAACCCAGCCCACCCCAGCAAGGACAACACCCACAACCACCCACAACACAAACCCGACACCACGGCGACGGCGACGGCACCGCAGGAAAACTCCCAGAGCGCACAGACGAAAACCAGCAGCAAGCGCGCCCTTCACCCACGACATGACAGACCCTCAGCCCCACCCCGCACCAGCACACCGAAACCCGACAAACACCAGCACCCCCCGCCGGCACCACAAGCCAACCGTGTCCCCGCCACAGTCACCACACCTCCAAACCAGCCCGGCACCACCCCCACAACCCCACCGAAAACCGCCACAACCCTCGAGCCCAGCAATCCCAGCACAGCGCCGAGCACCTCCACAAAACTCTCATCGACGATCCACTAACCCCACAGCACCCACAGCACCCACAGCAACAGCGCACAACACACCGGCAGACCCCACCCGAACGGACCCCGCCCGAACACCCCAACCACCTCCAACAGCCCAGCAGAAAACGCCTCACCTCGACACCACCCATCCACCACTGCTCCCCCTATACACCCCCAAAGCACCCACCAACCCACACCCACCCGAAATCACCGCAATGCCCAACACCCCCCACCCCCCCCACCCCACCCCACCCCACCCCACCAACAACCCCGGACCAGACCCACATCCACCCCAAAAACCACCCCCCACACCTTCCCAACCACAAAGAAAACGGCTCCGAACCGGTGAGCGCGGACTTCCGCAGGCACGGGCCAAACAGCGGCAGTGCACGAGCCGGTCCAAGAACCACTCCACGACCCAACGCCGCGAGACCACAACCAAGCCCTCGACACCGGCATCACGCTGGACAACTTCCACACCGATCCCGCGGCAGGCGCCATGGCCGATCACCTTGGGTGCGGTACCCGGTATCCTTGATCCATTCGCACTTGGCGAGGATGCTCGGTGGCGAGCTGGAACAGGGCGGTAGAGCGGGCTTCCGCAAGCCGGATGCCGAGTTTGCGGAGCCTCTCGCCCATGGACCAGGCACCGATCGGCCGGCCGAGCCGGCCGCCGGGGAACAGCCAGTGTGACTCTGTCCGGCCGAGAACGGCATGGCTGCGGCGGGCCGCGACCTGCTGACGGGCCAGGTCAGCGACGGGTGCGGGAAGCTCGACCGGCACGACGCCGAGGCGGATGCGAACGGCTCCGTCCGTCTCCACAGGCGGTCTTCAGGCTTGAGAGTGTCGTCGTGCAGCAGGCTCGGGCGGTGTTCCAGCGGGCCTCGTCGACCATGGCCTGGGAGGGTCCGTTCCATCGCTCGGCAGGGAAGCTGAGGTCGCCGGTGATGTTCTGGGACAGGGCCCAGCGCACGAAGTGTCCTGCCCCCGGCGATGGCGGACATCGTCGCTGGTCATCCAGCGTTCAAGGTCGGCCTGACGGCAGGTTGGAAGGGTCAGATTCTCCTCTTCGAGCCAGTCCAGGAGGTGGACGGCCGCCGGCAGATGTTGCCGTGCGCTCGCGAGCCGGTAGTGCGTAATCTCTTTGCCGCGGCTGCGTCGGCGAAGCCGACGCAGGAGATGCGACGTCGCGTACCGGTGCAGCATTTTCCGGCCCTCGACCGTGCCATGGGAGGCGACGAGGTCCTTCACATGCCGTTCGAGACGGACCATCTGTTCGTCCCGCCGGGGCAGGTGCCTACCGGTTCGTTCAATGGGCCGCTGCCGGCTGGCAGGTGCCGCCGCTTCCTCTCCCCTACGTGCCGTCCTGGCACGCCGCCGCAGTCCCGGACTCCGCCCTCGATGACACCGACGGCTGCGCGGCCCATTCTGCCCCCAACGGCCCTGCGCAAGAGCACTGAGCAACCGTCCACGGCAGCCATGAGGCGAGCGGATCCACCGTGTTCGAAGATGTCGTCCCCGCGGGCTGCCGGTGCCGCGGTGAGCGTCGCCAGTGTGGCGGGCGGTGTACACGAAGGTGCCGCCGGGCCGCAGCACCCAAGCGACCTCGCGCGGGGCGGGGGAAAGGTGTGCCACCCTCGGGCGTTACGGGCCGTCCGCTCAGGGTGAGGCGCCCCCGTGGACCACACGCGTTCACGTTTCCAGGTCGTCGAACTGGTCGAGGAGGAAGTCGACCGGCGCGTGGCTCGTGGCGGCGGGCGTGCCGTCGACGAGGAGTTGCTCAGTCCAGATGACCTTGCCGTGGGTCGTGTACCGCGTTCCCCACCGCTGAGCGAACTGCGCCACCAGGAACAGCCCACGCCCGCCCTCGTCCGTTGTCGCCGCCCGCCGCAGACGCGGGGAGGTTCCGCTGCCGTCCGACACCTCGCAGACGAGGCAGCGCCCACGCAGGAGCCGCACGCCGACCGGAGGCGAGCCGTACCGGATCGCGTTCGTGACCAACTCGCTGAGGATCAGCTCGGTGGCGAAGCCGGCCTCCCCCAGCCCCCACTCACGCAACGTCCGCCTGCACCGCTCGCGCACCTCGGGGACCGCCGCCGGGTCCGGTGGTACAGCCCACTGCGCCACGTGCGAGGACGGGAGCACCCGGGTGCACGCCACCAGCAGTGCGACGTCGTCGGAGGCGTGCGACGGCTTCAGCGCATCGATCACCGCCTGGCACGTCTCCTCCGGAGCGCGGCCCCCCGAGCCGGCCAGGGCGTTTCGCAGCCGCTCCATGCCCACGTCGATGTCGTGGGCGCGTTCGTCCACCAGTCCGTCGGTGTACAGCACCAGCTGTGAACCCTCCGGCAGCGCGATCTCGGCGGTCTCGAAGGGGTGACCACCCAGACCGAGCGGCGGCGAGGCCGGAACGCCGGGACAGGCCACCGTCCCGTCCGGCCACACTGCCACCGGCTCCGGGTGCCCCGCCCGGGCCATCGTGCACGTCCCCGCAACCGGGTCGTAGACCGCGTAGAGACATGTCGCCCCGGTCACACCCATCCCCTCATGGCCGTCCGCCGCATCGCCCGCCCTCTCCTCCTCGCCCATGCGGATGACGAGATCGTCCAGGTTCCCCAGCACCTCGTCGACGGGGAGGTCCAGAGTGGAAAAGTTGTGCACCGCGGTGCGCAGCCGCCCCATGGTCGCCGCCGCTTGCAGGCCGTGCCCCACGACGTCGCCCATGACCAGTGCGACCCGCATTCCGGCAAGGGGGATGACATCGAACCAGTCCCCGCCCACCCCCGCCTCCGCGGGCAGATACCGCCAGGCCACCTGCAGTGTGTCCTGGTCCGGCTGGGCCCGCGGCAGCAGGCTGCGCTGCAAGGTCACCGCCATCGCGTGCTCCCGGGTGAACCTGCGGGCGTTGTCGATGGCGGTGGCCGCTCGCGCGGCCAGTTCCTCCGCGAAGGAGAGGTCGTCCGGCTGAAATGCCGGGGAGTCCGCTGCCCGGTAGAAGTTCGCCACGCCCAGCGGTACATCGCGCGCCCGCAGCGGTACGGTGACCAGTGAACGCAAGCTGTGCTCCGCGGCCTTCCGGGCGCGCTCCGGGCCCTGTTCCCACCAGTCGTGCGCCTGTCTCAGATCCGTCTCCAGCATGCCCCGCCGCTCCTGCAGCGCGCGCAACTGCGGCGCCCGGCTCGAGAACGTGACCACCTCGCCCGGCGGGCACACCGGAATCGACCGCTGCTCACCGCCGACGGCCGCCCGGCGCAGGTTCCGCCAGCCCTCCGCCGTCGGTTCCCACCCGCGCGTCACCGCGTCCAGGAGGTCCACCGTCACCAGGTCGGCGAACCGCGGCGCCGCGACGTCGGCCAACTCCTGGGCAGTGCGCTCCACGTCCAGCGTGGTGCCGATCCCCACCCCGGCCTCGTACAGCAGCATCAACCGCTCCCGCGCGGCCTCCGCCCGCCCCGAGACCGCCGCCAGCTCCGTGGTGTCCCGCAGGGTCACGACATTGCCTCCCAGGCCGCCGTGCCCATGCGTCGGCCGCCTGTTGACCGTCAGCAACCGGTCACCGACGAGATGCACCTCGTCGGTGACCTCCTCCGACGACGACAGCAGACACATGACAGACTCTGGCAGCCCCAGTTCCCGTACCGGACGTCCTTCGACATCGGCCGGCAGGTCCACCAACCGTCTGGCCTCGTCGTTGACCAGCAGGAGCCGCCCGTCGGCGCTGGTGATCAGCACCCCTTCGCGTACCGAGTGCAGCACCGCGTCGTGGTGCTCGTACAGGCTCGCCAGCTCCTCCGGGGCCAGGCCTCGCGTCTGCCGGCGCAACCGCCGCGCCACCAGCGTCGTCCCGGCTGTGGCCATCCCCAGCGCGGCGGCCCCGCTGCCCAGGATGATCGGCAGCTGGGGCAGCCACAGTGCCGATACGTTCCTGACCGTGATTCCGGCGGAGACCAGACCGACCACCTTGCCGCGCGAGTCGGTCACCGGGACCACGGCCTGCACGTCCGTGCCCCCGCCCGCGGGCAGGGGCGGCCCGCCGGCCTGCTCGATCACGGTCCGGCCGTTCACCGCCGGCGCGATGGTGCCGACGAACTTCTTTCCTATCTCCTGCGGATAGGGATACGTGTAGCGGATGCCTTGCGTGTTCATGGCGACGATGAAGTCGACGCCCGTGCGCTTGCGCGCCTCCTCGGCCCGCGGCTGGAGCACCGCCGTCGGGTGGCGGCTCTGCAGTGCCGCCGCCGTGCCGGGGGCACTCGCGAACGACTGGGCCGCGACGACCGACTCACGGCGGCCCCGCTGCACCGCGTCCCGCGCCGTCTGGAACACCATGGCCGCCACCGCGGCCAGGACCAGCACGACCACGATGGCGACCTGGAGCAGGAACACCTGGCCGGCCGCACTGTGCACGTTCAGCAGGAAGCCCCGGCGCCGCCGCGGGTGTCCGGTGAGCGGATGACGTTCCGGGCTCCGAGGGCGCCCGGAAGAAACCTCCATACACCCTTCATAGCACCCACCCGTCAATGTCGACCGGACGGCGCTGTCCTTCCGGCAGTGCCGAGGCCGACCCACGCAGTAGCTCCCCCGGGCCCACGTCCGGAACGGATACGGCAGCGCAGCCCGCGGTGGTGAGCCGGCCGGTCCCGCCCCTGCGGGGATCGCTCGGTGTACGACCCACCACGTCGCCTCCGCGTGGCCCCGTCAGGGACTCCGGTCGGGAGCCTTGAGGGAGTCGAGCCAGCCGAGGAGGCGGGTGCCCTCTCGGGTCATGACGTCCGGGTCGCGCAGGGCGTTGGCCAGAAGAGACATGCCCTGGTAAGCGGAGACGAGGGTGAGGGCGAGGTCGTCCGGGTCGGGCAGAGCCAAGGCGCGGAACTGGTGCCCGGCCCAGTCGAGCAGCCGCCGGATCACGGCGCCGGCCTCCACATCGAGGGTGCCGTCGGCACGCTTGTCGAGTTCGACGGCCAGGGTTCCGGTGGGGCAGCCATAGCGGGCCGCGGCGTCGCGTCGGCTGACCCAGGCTTCGATCAGGACCTTGAGGCGGTCGCGGGGGTCGGGCAACTGTTCCAGCGAGGCGATGAGTTCGTCCAGATGCGTGCTGTGCTCGGACAGAGCGGCCCGGACCAGTTCGTCCTTGGTTTTGAAGTAGTAGTAGACGTTGCCGACGGGGACGTCGGCCGCCCGTGCGATGTCGGCGAGGGTGGTGCGCTCGACGCCCTGCTCGTACAGGACTTGCGCTGCCGCGGCGGTGAGCCGTCGGCGCTTGTCGGCTGCCCGCGCCCCGGGATTCGCTGAGTCAGTCACCTGACCAACTATAGATCCCCTCTCGGGACGTGCTACCGTCGCAGTAAGTCAGCCAACTAACTTATTGGAGCCTTTCATGATCACAGTGACCGGAGCCACCGGAAACGTCGGCCGAGAACTGGTCCGCATCCTCGCCGAGGGCGGCGAGGCGGTGACCGCGGTTTCGCGGGGCGAGGCGCGCGACCTCCCCGTCGGCGTGCCCCATGTGCGGGCCGACCTCGCTGACCCCGGCAGTCTGCGCCCCGCGCTCGACGGCGCCGACGCACTGTTCCTGTTGGTGGCCGGCGACGACCCGCAGGGCGTCGTCGACGCCGCGAGGGCGGCCGGCGTCCGCCGCGTCGTCCTCGTCTCCTCCCTGGGCGTCGCCACCCGCCCGGACGCCTACCGCCACCCCGCCGCCTTCGAGACCGCGCTCCGTGGCTCCGGTCTCGACTGGACCGTGCTGCGCTGCGGCGGGCTGAACTCCAACGCCTTCGCCTGGGCCGGGGCGATCCGCGCCGACCGGGTGGCCGCCGCGCCGTTCGGCGACGTCGGCCTGCCGATGGTCGACCCGGCGGACGTCGCGGAGGTCGCCGCCGCCGCGCTGCTGCAGCCCGGCCACGCCGGTGCCGTGTACGAGCTCACCGGCCCCGCTCCGACCACCCCGCGCGAGCGGGCCGCGGCGATCGGCGCCGCGCTCGGCGAGCCGGTCCGCTTCGTGGAGCAGACCCGCGAAGAAGCCCGGGAGCAGATGCTCGCGTTCATGCCCGAACCGGTGGTGGAAGGCACCCTCGCCATCCTCGGAGAGCCGCTGCGCGCCGAGCGCCGGGTGAGCCCCGACGTCGAGCGGGTCCTGGGCCGTGCGCCTCGCCCCTTCGCGGAGTGGGCCTCCCGCAGCACCGCCGCCTTCCGCTGATCCGGCGGGTTGCACGTCCCCTCGACACACTTCCGGGAGAATCCTCATGCCGACCACCCCCGTCCTCGACTCGACGATCGACTATCGCGCGCTCGGCTCCGGCGCGCCGATCGTCTTCCTGCACGGCAACCCCACCTCCTCACATCTGTGGCGGAACGTTCTGCCGGCCGTCGGCCGGGGCCGCCTGCTCGCTCCCGATCTCATCGGCATGGGCGAGTCCGGCAAACCCGACATCGACTACACCTTCGACGACCACACCCGCTACCTCGACGCCTGGTTCGACGCGCTCGGCCTCGACGGCGTCGTCCTGGTCGGGCACGACTGGGGCGGCGCGCTCGCCTTCGACTTCGCCGCCCGCCACCCCGGCCGGGTCCGAGGCATCGCCTTCACCGAGACCATCGTCAAACCGATGACCTGGGAGGAGTTCCCCGAGGACGGCCGCGAGCTGTTCCGGGCCATCAAGACGGAGGCAGTGGGAGAGGCCATGATCCTCGACGACAACCTCATGATCGAGAAGGGGCTGCCCGACACCGTCGCCACCCCCCTCGACACCGTCGACCTGGAGGCCTACCTCCGGCCCTACCCGACCCGGGAGAGCCGCCGACCGCTGCTGCAGTGGCCGCGAGCCATGCCCCTGGCGGGCGAGCCCGCCGATGTCGTTGCCCGCGTCGAGGCGTACGACGCGTGGCTCGCGAGCAGCGCGGACGTCCCCAAGCTGCTGATCGACTTCGCGCCCGGCCCGGGCACCATGATGGGCCCCGGCCTCGTCGCATGGTGCGCGCAGCACATGGCCGCCCTGGAGATCGAGCGCCATGACGTCCCGGCCGGGCACCACACCCCGGAGGACCACCCTGCCGAGATCGCCGCGGCGATCTCCGCGTGGGTGGACCGGCACGGGCTGCGTCAGTGACGGTGAGTTGCCGAGATCCCGGTGTGGGTCGCCCGACGCGGCACGTGAACAAGAACCCTTGACCGCTGCGGGCCCGCGGCCTGCGAGCGACTCACCCGGTGACCAGAGTGCTGCGGGCGGTGGTGATCGATTCACGATCCCATGTCGACGGGAAGACCTCGCACGGTCGCAGTGCCAGATCGAACTACCCAGATCCCGCTGCAGGGAGGAGTCTCCTCCGAGCGGCTCTTGAGTTCTTCGACATCCACCGCCGCAGGCCACCGGGTTCCGGTTTCCGACCACCGCACTCCAGCGAGGTCGAGGCCGTCGAGGTCGACGGCCCGGAGATCAGCGGTGGTGAAGTCGTTGATGAACGCGTGCACGGAGTCCAGGTCGAGCGCGGGCGCTACCCGGTCCAGCACCATACCGATGGCTCGTGCAACTTCGTGAACTCGGATGTTGACGATGGTAGAGGTGAGAACGCGGTCCGAGCCGGCGCGACCGAGGGCCAGTTCGAGGTCGCGGGCGCGAGAGTGGGCGCGATCAAGCAGGAGTCCGAGGGAAGCACCTTGACGGCGGCTGCGAGCACGGATGCGGTCGAGGACGCGGATCATGGCGCGGACGCGGTCGAGATCGCGCGCGATGGCATGGGGATGGTCGCGGTTTCCGTTGTGGTTGCGGCCGGTACCGCGCTCGAGGTCGAGGCGGAGAGCCAGGTTGAGGGAGCGCACGCGCTCCAGACCACGTCGGAAATCGCCGCCGCGATCGCGCTCGGCGTCCACGCCGAGGGTGAAGGCGTGGTCCAAGTCGTGGGCGAGGGCACGGACCAGATCCAGGTCCAGGTCACGTGCGTCATCACCGGTCAGGTACTCACCGTCCACCACGATGTCGCGGGTGAGGGCACGGTAGGCCGTCGCGACATGCGGGTTCGTGCGCAGTGACAAGCGGTCTGACGCACCGACCGGCCAGGCGAACCGGTTGTCGTCGCCCCGACGGGCTGAGCGAGTGGACGTGTGGGAGGACGGAGGCAGGGGTGGGAGGACTGCCCTCAGACCTGCCTCCACGTCGAGCACCCAGCCGAGACGATCCACCGCTGCGTCGTGGCGGACCTGCAGCAGCGCCTCTCGCAGGCCGGCCTCGACATCCAGGGCGTCGTCCAGGCGGGCGGCCAGGTCGCCTCCGTACTGGCTGAGAAGGCGGTCGGCAGTCCGGTCGTGGAATTCGGGCTCGCCGCGGTGGGTCACTATTCCCCCTCTCGCGCTTTCAAGTAGGCCGCTGCGGCGCGACGTGCCTTCCGAAGATTGCTTCGCACGGCCTCCGATGTGATCCGTAGCTGCGCGGCGATATCGCCGGGCGTGAAGCCGTCGAGAGTCCAAGCCAGGACCTGCCGTTGCCGAGGTGGCAAGCTACGCAGCAGCGGCAACAAGTCGTAGCGGTCCTCCCATTCCGCGATTGCATCCGGATCAGAGAGCAGCGAGGTCGGTTCGGGGATCTGCTCGACCGGGTTCTCCTCGACGGATGCGATCCTCCGGGCCAGTTCCCGGGACGCGACGGTGTGCGCCCAGGCCCGAGGTTCCCGAAGATGGTTCCAGTGCTCATACGCCTTGAGCATGGTGTCCTGAACAATGTCAGCTGCGGCAGAGACCGCGGCCCCCTGATTGATCAGAAAACCAACGAGTTGCCGGGTATTTTCACGGTAGAAGGCAGAGAATTCTTTTTCCACCTGCCGGAGGGGCGCGGCGCGGCCTCCCTCGAGATCCTTCCGACGAGCGGCGGGTGCACTCGGCAGGTCGGTGCCGTCCAGGGGGTCTTGGTCGCTCACTCTGCCGCAGTTCCCTCGCGAGCCGGGGTACGGGTGATTTTCATGCGAATGCGGTGTCCATCATGGCTCTGGTCATCCAGCTCCATCCGAACGCCTGGTGGCACCGCCTCAGTTACGCCCAGCAGGGACTGCCGCCGAACCTCTTCGCCACGGGTGCGCCAGCGTAAGCGCAGCCAGAGGGCCGTCAGGGCACAGGCGTTCGCTGTGATCAGCGAGGCAAGAGTCGTCGTGGCAGAGTCCATGCGTGTCCTCTTCAGGTGTCTCGGCCCCGCGTCTTCCGCGAAGCCCGTCACCCAGTAAGAGTCCGGAGAGGGCATGATCGTGAACTCTGGACTCGAACCGGCAGAGCCGCGACCGCTCCTGCCGCCCGCCTCGCCGCGCGCCAAGAGACATCCTGGAGGCGCACGTGCGACCGCCTGGGCAGTGCCGCGCGGCGTGCCTTGTCGGTCGCGCTCGCGCCAGGTGTTGTCCCGGAAGATGGTGTTCGCGGTGAAGGCCCGGCGCCGGCCGGCGGCCAGGACGGTGCGGAACTCCTCGCTGGTGTGGACGGCCGGGGTGGTGTCCAGGGCGGCGAGGGGCCGAGGAGTTCGGGGATGGGCGGCGGGACGCGGTGGCCACGGTGGGGGTACGTGGTTCCAGGCGCCGGCGTACTCGTCCTTGGTGAACGTGATGCCGGAGCGGCCGTCCAGCATCGCGTCGCACAGGGCGTCGGCGCTTCGGTGTCCGGCCCGGCGCATGGCGCCGGGGTACTCCTTGAAGACGCGCTGTGCGAGCGCCCCACACCACCGCGGCGGAGCGGGCGCCTGCGGGCAGGGCGGGACCGAAGGTCTCGTACGGCAGGTACAGGGCCATGGCGAAGGTTGTTGGCGGCGAGGGCGGTGAAGGCCAGCCTGTAGGGGCTGCGTTCCAGGCGGGCCGCGGTGCGCGGCAGCGTCAGCCTACCTCGGGGGACGGCGTTCAGTTGGCGGACGAGGCGGGCGTAGATCTCGTGTTGCTTCCCCCTTCTCGAGCCGCCGGGTCGAGGATCGAAGACGCACCTCGGGCTCGGTGACGAGCTGTCACCGAGCCCGAGGAGACAGGGCGTGGATCAACGTCTCCGGGACCACCCGGCGCCGATCCCGGCCGCATGCAGGGCCAGAGCAGTCAGCCCCAGCAGCATCACGTTCGTCGAGGAAAACACATGATTCGTACTGAGGTCCGCGGCGTTGATCAGAAACGACACGAAGAACAGCACCGCCGCGACTATGCCGAGCATGGCATTGAGCTCCTCTCACAAGGGTGGGTGAAGCCCGTATGCCCTGACATCGCCTGAACAGACGCCGAAAGCTCAGTCTCGGGAGGACGCCCCGGGCAAGCCGGCAACTGCCGGACCACAGCTGCCGCTGACAAGCGGTCAGGCGTGGGCGTGACCGGGGCGTGCGGTTTTGCGGGAAGCGGTGTGATGCGCGGGACAGCCGGTACCCGGAGCTTGAAGACTCCGCAGGAAGAGGGCGGCGGTGACGAGGAGGCCGGTGAAAACAGCGAGGAGCAGGACGGATATCCACATCTGCCGGCTTCCCGGCGCCTGCCAGCCCGTCCAGGCGGCCGACGCGGCCCATACCAGGACGCACGCGGCGTGTGCGGGGCCATCCTCGCCGACGGGGAACGCGCAGGCGGCCCATGACATCGGCGAAGGCGGGTGCGTCACCGGCTTGTCCGGCGGTGAGAACGAACGCCACCGGCCGACAGCGGGCATCGGAAGCGAGGTGGATCTTCATGGTCAGCCCGCCCCGGGACCGGCCGAGGGCATGGTCGTCCGGTTCGCCGGTCGGGGCCCCCTTCTGGGGGCCCCGACCGCGCGCTGGTGAGCCCGCACGATCGTGGAGTCGACCGGGACGGCCCAGTCGAGGTCCTCGTCCGCGTCGGCCTGGGCCACCAGGGCGGTGAAGACTCACCAGCGAGGATGTGACGGCGGCGGTTCGGGCGCAGGACCACGCCGCGGCTCTTCCGAATGGCTCGAAGGGGTGTGGGGGCTGCATCCGAACTGCTCGCACAACTCGTCCAGGCTGGATCCAGACACGTAGGCGACCGTCCGCCCCGAGGGCGCGGCACCGCGTGGACGGTCGCCGCTTGTCAGTTCAGGCCCTGAAGACGACCGGTCCCCTGCACAGCGGCAGTCCGTGGTCCTGCCGAGCGAACGGGGTGACCTGCTATGGCTTCCAGCCGGCGGCTTCGAGTGCCTGGCGCGACCAGTTGCTCTTCGGCACTCCCGAACGGCCGGAGGCCCCTGGCCGGCGGATGCCGGGCAGGGGCCCTTTGACGACGGTCAGGCTAGGCCGATTGGTCTACTGCGTCAGCCGTCGTTCTCCGCGGACGGGAGGTTGGCGCCGGGGACGTCCTTGGGCGCGTACATCTTCTTGTCACCCGGGTAGGGCTTGTCGAAGTTGTGGGTGTCGTACCAGGTGTAGCGGTCCATCTGCTCGTTGTTGGCGTAGTCCGGCACGGCGTTGTCGCCGGTCAGACGCTGCTTGGAGAGCCACTTCTTCCACTCGTCGGCCAGCGGCCGCTGCGCCGACGGGACGGCCGTCGTCGTGGGCGCGGGCGCCGCCGCCGGGTTCTGCGGGGCGGGGGTGTCCACACCACAGGACGGGGCCGGGCTCACGCCGAGGGTCAGTGAGGTGCGGTTGGCCACAGCGTTGAACGGCGTGAAGTCGGGCTTGTTCGTGAACGCGCCGGCCATCGGGGTGGCCGCGGTGTCGAGCTGGTTCATCGGGTGGATGCCGAGGATCTGCTCGATGGTGCGGACCATCGTGACCTGCGAGTAGTAGTGGCTGTCGACCGTGCCGTGGTTGGCGTACGGGCTGATGATCTGGACCGGCGCGCGGTGGCCGTCAACGTGGTCCTTGCCGGCCTGGGAGTCGTCCTCGACGATGAAGATCGCCGAGTCCTTCCAGTACTTGCTGTGCGTGATCGTGTCGACCATGCGGCCGACCGCGAGGTCGTTGTCGGCGACCTGGGCGGCGGAGTTCGCCGGGCCACCGGTGTGGTCGTTGGAGTACCAGAACATGTTCAGGTCAGCAGGACCGTTCTTCTTGAAGTCCTGCTCCCAGATCTGCTCCTTGTAGACGTCCGGTACGCTGGTGTCGAACTTCGGGAAGCCCTGCACCGAGACGTCGTTGAGCGAAGGGATCGCCGAACCCGTCTGGATGGGGTACTTGGTCGGCGAGCCGGTCGCGGCCATGTCCTTGCTGTCGCAGTACAGGTTCTGCCAGCTCGCACCCGACGGCTTCTGCTCCAGCGTCTGGAACTCGCCGTAGTCCTTGACCGACTTGCCGGCCGCCTTGGCACCGGTCCAGATGAAGCCGGACTTCTGGTGGCCGAGAACGTCGTCCTCGGTGTCGTAGGAGCGCGTGTACTCACCGGCGGAGGACTCGGTGTACTCCGGGTTGTCCGCCTGGTTCAGCCAGTTGTGGCCCTCGGCGGAGTTCGTGCCCATGTCGTAGAAGTTGTCGTACAGGCCGAACTGCTTGGCCAGTGCGTGCTGGTTGGGCGTGACGTTCTCGCCGAACTGGGTCAGCGAGGGGTCTCCGTTGCCCTGCGGGATGTCGCCGTAGACCTGGTCGTAGGTGCGGTTCTCCTTGACCAGGTAGAAGACGTGCTTGATCGTCGACGGGTCGCCGAGGCGCGCCGGGACCGGCACCGCGGGCACGTTGCCCTTGTTCTTGGACAACTTGAGCGAGTCGCCGCTCCAGCCGTTCATCCGGAACACCTTGGGCGTGTACGACTTGATCTCGTCGTCGCTCGGCAGGGTGAACGTGGTCAGGCTGGACGTGGTGTCGTGGGTGCCGTGCTTGGAGGGGTTACGGCGGGCGTCTATGCCACGGGTGTTGGAGACGACGATCTTCCCACCGACCTGGGCGATCTCCGAGGGGAAGTAGTCCGTCGGGAGCAGGCCGACGTAGCGGGCGGGCGTCGCCGCATCCGAGTAGCGGTAGACCGCGACGGCGTTGGCGCGGCCCAGGGTCACCAGCAGACGGCCGTTGTCGGTGAGGGTGACGGCGTTGGGCTCGTAGCCGACCGAGGACTCGGCCCACGGCTGGGCGGAGATGGTCTGGACGACCTTGTCGCTCTTGGTGTCGATGACGGAGACGCTGTTGTCGGAGGTGTTGGTGACGAACAGCACGCCGTTCTTCGCGTACACGGCGGTCGGGTGCAGACCGACGTCGATGGTGCCCACGGCGGCGGAGGCGTCGGCGGTGTTGATCACGCTGACGGTGCCGGTGGTGGCGGCGCCGGTCTCCCGGTCGGCCGGGACCTGGGTGCCGTACGAGTTGATGGTGGTCTCGCCGTCCTTGGCCGGACGGCCGCCCTCGTTGGAGACATACAGCTTGCCGCCGACCAGCGCCAGGCCACGCGGGGCGGTGCCGGTGGTCCAGGTCGCCTTGACGGTGCCGGTGGCGGCGTCGATGGCGACGACCTTGTTCTGGCCGTTGACCGCGCCGTACACGGTGGAGCCGTCGGCGGAGAACACCGCGGCGCCCACGAGGGCCTGGTGGCCGCTGACCGTCGGGATGTTCACGGCGACCGGGTTGGCCAGGGTGCCGTCGGCGTTGACGGTGAACTTGGTGTAGCCGGTCGCCTGGCCCAGCCACAGCGACTTGCCGTCGGGCGAGTAGGTCGGACCTTCCTGGCCCACAGCGCTGCTGCTGATGCGCAGGTCGTCGGCCGTGTTGGTGCCGATCTTCTGCGCGACCTTGCCGGTGGCGAGGTCCATGATCACCAGGGCGGAGTCGCCGTCGGTGACCGAGGCGGCCAGGTGCTTGCCGTCCGGGCTGACCACCGACGACATGATCTTGCCGGAGTTGATGACCGTACGGTCACCGTAGGGCTTGATGTACTGGTCGTCGGAGACGACGGTGCCGTGGTCGGTGACCTGGCCGACCTGCTGGGTGCCGAACTGTGCCGTCGAGGCGACCGCCGTGCCGGTGACACCGAGGGCGACCGCGATACCGGCGGTCACCATCATGGTCCGACGACCGACAAGTCTGCCGAAGAGGTTGACCTGCTCCCTCTGCTGAACCCGGCGCTGTCGTGCAACCTGCATGGAACTATCCCTTCGAGGAGGTGTCGAGCAGTTCGACGTTGCCGTCGAACTGCCAGAGCGGATTCGGGGCGTCTCCGGTCGATGTCCGCAGCAGGAAGTAGCCGTTCACTTCCTTGGGACCGTCGCCGTCGGCCACGAACCGCCCGTCTGAGGTGATGTCGATCTGGTAAATCGCCGTCCCCGTGACTGCGATGCCTGGCAGATGCCAACTGACGGCGCACCGCCAGTTGTTGCCTGCGCCCTCCTGTGCTCCCTTGCCCGCGCTTTTGGCGCATGTCGCCGTGGTGCGCAGTTGCGCCTCCGTGACGGCGGGGCGATGCAGTTGGTCGGTCTGCATGCGATAGAGGTGGGCGAAGGCTGTTGCGACGGAGCGCTGCACCTTGCCCTGCTCGATCCCGGAACCCATGGAAGATGTGGATACGGCTACTGCCGCGATGCTGAGGGTGGTCACCCCCACCAGGGGCAGCAGCCCGACGGTGAGCGCGTGGCGCCCGGAACCGTCGTAGGCGAGATTGGTGAAGTCCCGCCGCTGGAACAGCACATAGGCCAGCACGGTCGCAAGGACCGCCCACGCGAGGCTGACCGCGATGGCGATCAGCAGCGGTGCGAGCTGCGTGGGGCTGGTGAACAGGCCGTTCCAGGAGATGAAGGCGTAACCCGGCAGTGCCAGCCGCACCGCCACAGGCAGGGGCAGTATCTGCGTGACCTGCATGATGATGGCGACGAGCGCGGGCAGCAGCAGCCCCATCGGGGAGCGGCCCAGCATGACGGAGCCGAGCAGTCCGATGCCGGCGAGGGCCAGCGTTGGGGCGAGTGCACACACCCAGGCGAGCAGGACCTTGAGCGCGGCGTCCTCCGGCGACAGCAGGTGGCCGTCGAGGCCGACCAGCGGACGGCTGCCCACCGTCAGGAGGCCGCCGATCGCGCTGGAGCAGGCCAGCCCGGCCACGAGCACCAGGATGACGGTGAGGCTGGCCAGTGCCTTCGCCGCGAAGATCCGTCTAGGCGATCGGACCGCCACCAACAGGTGGCGCCAGGTGCCCAGCCGGTCCTCGGAGGCGAACACATCGCCTGCGACCACCGACGTCAGCAGCGGGAGCGCCCAGGTGCCCGCGAAGCCGAGCACCACCAGCGGCCCTGCCCAGCCAGTGGCGTGCATCCAGCGCCCGAAGAGGGTGTCCACGGGGAGCGTGCTCTGCTGGCTCACGCCGGCGACGAAGAGGGCGGGAGCGATCCAGCAGGCGAGGACCAGCAGGCGGATGCGCCACTGGGAGACGAGCTTGACGAGTTCGAAGCGACAGGCGCGGGTGACGGGGACGCGACGGCCGCGGGTCACGGGCTCGTGTTCGTGTTCCGCGCTCTGGGTTAGGGTCGCGGTCATCGGCCGGCCTCCTGCTGCTCGGTGAGAGCGAGAAATGCGGCTTCGAGCGGCGACACCACGGGAGTGAGCTCGCGCAGCGCGACGCCCTCGTCCACGAGCCGCACCACGAGGTCGTCGAGGGCGGGCACCATGGCGCGGACGACGAGCAGTTCGGCGTCCTGGCGTACGCCGGCGTCGTCGACGATCCGGACCCCGGGCGTGTCGTCGGCCATCCGGCGGGCGGCCTGCGGGTCGGAGGTGAGCAGCCGGTAGTCGAGTTCACGGTTGTCGGTGGCCAGCTTGCTCAGCGGACCGGAGAAGACGACGCGTCCGGTGGCGACGATGGTCACCTCGGAGCACAGCGCCTCGAGGTCGTCCATGTTGTGGCTCGACAGGACGACGGCGGTCCCGTCGGCCGCAAGCCGGTTGAGAACACCGTGCACGTGCCTCTTTCCCGCCGGATCAAGGCCGTTGGACGGTTCGTCGAGCACGAGCAGCCGGGGCCTGGTCAGCAGGGCGGCGGCGAGTCCGAGCCGCTGGCGCATTCCGAGGGAGAAGCCGCGGACTCGGTCGTCGGCGACGCCGGTGAGGCCGACCTCGGCGAGTACGTCGTCGATTCCCGCCGTGCGCGCGTCGTGGCCGCGCAGTGCGGCCAGCGCGGCGAGGTTCTGCCGCGGGGTCAGCGACGGGTAGAGAGCGGGACCATCCACGAAACCGGCGACACCGTCGGGGGCATCGAGCGCCCGCCCGACCGGCGTCCCCAGGACCTCGAGGCGACCGCCGTCGGCAACCGCGAGCCCCAGCAGAAGACCGAGCAACGTCGTCTTCCCGGCGCCGTTCGGTCCGACCAGGCCGTGGATCTGCCCCTGCGTCACATCGAGGTCGATGCCGTCGAGCGCGACGACGTCACCGAAACTCTTCGTGATGCCGCGAGCCCGGATTGCGAGGAGTTGTTCCATGGGTCCCTTCCTTACAAAAGCCTTAAGGACCCTAGGGACTGATCACGCTGCTCAGGGGATGGGGAGTTGAATGTTGATGGAACACGAAACGACTTGGCACTCGCGACGCCGTCACCGGGACGGTGTCAACCATGCTTGGGCCAGCGGCTTTTGCACTTACTTGATCAGGGGCGCCCGGAACCCATGCGGAAGTTGCGATCGCGAATAGTGTTCGCTACCAGGGGTGAACGCCGGGGCGTACTCGCCGGTGCCGGCCAGCCAGGCGCGGAGGGCGGGCTAGGCCTTCTCGAACCAGGGCTCGCCTGCCCGCAGTCGGCCAGCGGTCAGGCGGTCCTCGGGTGTGGCGGCGAGGCCCAGCGGACCTCTTGGCACGGCCCTGATCAGCGGCCCTGATCAGCTCGACGGCCGCCACGGCCGCGCCCACCCATACCGTCCCGTGGTCCGAGCAGTACCGCACAGCAACCGCTCCAGGGCAGCGTTGGCTCGAGAGCAACAGCCCACTCACGTCCTCCACCCTCGTTGCGAAGTATGCGGCCGGAAGCCGGTGGACATTGGCCTCCGACAGCCGTGCCAACTCACCACGACAAGACACGCTCGTCGGCGATGGGTCGGGGAGCCCAAGACGGGAAAAGGGCCGCGCGGCCGTCGGCGCGGCACAGATAACCTGCGCGGATGGAGCGGATACAGCGGGCTGCTGGCGCGGTCGTCGGCTCAGCGGTGGGTGACGCGCTGGGCGGACCCTTCGAGTTCGGACCCCAAGGAGCGTTCTCCGCGCGGTTTCCCGCGTCTGGTGACGGTGGTGAGATGCGCGGAGGCGGCGGCTGGGACCCCGGCGAGGCCACCGACGACACGCAGATGGCCGTCCTGGTCGCAGAGTCGTTGCTGGAACAGGGCGGACTGGATCTTCCGGACATCTTCGCCCGCTTCCAGCGGTGGGCAGCATCAGACCCCAAGGACATCGGCCTGCAGACCGAAGACGTCCTGACCAACGGCATGCCCTGGGACCTCGCCGCCGCGATCCATTTCCAGGTCAACCAACGAGCAGCGGGAAACGGCTCCTTGATGCGGGCATCGACCTCCGCAGTCCACTTCGCGGCCGCCGGCCAAGAAGCCACCATGGACGCCGCGCGCCGCATCGCCGCCCTCACCCACGGCGACCGCGCGGCCTGGGAAGGAACCGCGATCTTCCACGAACTCATCCGCGTCACGTTCGAGGACACCGACCCCCTCACCGCACTCCCGGACATCCTCGCTCTTGTCCACCCCGACCACCGCGGCCGCTACGCCACCGTCCTCGCGCCCGACTGGCACCCCGATCAGGCGACCGAGTTCAACGGCGCCGTCTGGCCCTGCCTGGGCTCCGCCGTCTGGGCCCTGCGCACCACCAACAGCTACGAAGACGCAATACGCGCGGCGATCGACCTCGGCGGTGACACGGACACCGTCGCCGCGGTTACCGGAGGCCTCGCGGGGGCCTATTACGGGCTGGACGCAATCCCCGTGCACTGGACCCAGCCGCTCCATGTCCCCCTCCCAGGATTCGACGGACGGGTGCTGCACCTGGAAGATCTGCTGCACCTTGCACACCGCCTCGAAGGTGGCCGTTGACGAGACAGGCGTGGTAGCCCGTATAAACGGTGAACTGGTGGTGTGGGACGAAAGTCGGCTTGCGTTCGAGCGGCTGCAACAGCGTCTCGCCCGGCGTGGCCGAGGCGGCGCCGGTGTCGAAGCCGGGCGGGGTGAACGCAGCAGCTTCGGCTGGGACAGCAGCCCGGCTCTGTCGGGCGGCACCCGGCCGTGCGAAGCACCGAACCGTAGGAACTCCCCCACCACCGTTGTCAAGGCGTTCGCCGTTCCCCGCGACGGGTAACGGGCCGGCGCTGGCCGCACCTGGCCAGCCCAGGGCGGGACAGTCCGACCAGCCACCGCTGCAGCCCGACCAGATCCAGGCAGCCGGGAGTTCGCCAGTCCAGCCGCCACATCCGGCAGTGATTCAAGTTACGTGATCGTTCATACCCCCGACGACTCAGCCCAGCAGGGGCGACGGGATTGTCGGCACCCACACGTTCGAAGACGGGTGCGCGGACGGCGTTCGGCACACGGCAAACCTCATCCTGCGGCGCAGCGTACGCAGGTGCGCGCCGCCGGGCGCACCTCCAGGCGTTGAGTCGGGATCGGCTTCCCACAGCCCTCGTAACGTCAGCCAAGGGGTGGGTCCGCCCCCGTGCGGCTTCAGCAGCCGCCACAGGCAGAGGCGCACTAGAGGCGGCGTCTGTCTGGTCGTCGTTGTTCCCCGCAGGCGGTGATCACGAAGTTTGAGAGGACGGATGCAGTGAAGCTGTCTTCTCGGTGGTGGGGTTGGGGCGGGTGGTCAGTGAGATGCTCGCCGCCACGACAGTGGCCAGGGCCAGGAACCCGAACGCCGCCGCGAAGCCGGAACGGTCGGCGAGCCAGCCCATGATGAGCGGGGCAAGTACGCCTGCGAGCTGCCCGCCGGTGTTGACCGCCCCCATACCTGAGCCGACGACGTCGCGGGACAGTGCGCGCAGGGGCATGCCGATGATTCCGATGGAGGCCAGGCCGGCCGCGAACATTGCGAGTGACTGCAGGACTGTGAAGGCGGTGGTCGAGTTGGTGAGCAGCATGGCGACCAGCAGCGAGGCGGAGAGCAGCAAGGCGGGGACGACCAGCCGCCGCGGATCGGCGTCGAGTCCGCGGCTCATCAGTTGGCCTCCGAGTACTACGGCGGCGGCCGTGACGAGGAGCGGGATGGCCGAGGATATGCCGGCCTCGACCATGGACATTCCCTTGGTCTCGACGAGGTACGACGGGACCCAGGTGATCATTCCGTAGTCCAGCATGTTGAAGCAGGCGAACATGACGGCGCAGCGCAGGACCAGTCCGTTGCGCAGTACGTGGGTGACCGGGGCTGCCGCCAGGGTGTCCGCGTGGGTGTCGGCTTCGGTGAGTTCACGAGGGAGCGGTGGAGGCATCAGCTTCCACAGGACCAGTCCGATGGCCAGTCCGGCGGCAGCGACGATCCAGAAGGTGTGGCGCCAGCCCGTCATGACGACGAGCGGGGCGGCGATCAGCGGGCCCAGGCCGGCGCCGAGGCTGTTCGAGGCGATCATGAGACCGGCGCCGCGGCTGCGCGTGCGGGGTGTGGTTCGTTCCGTGAGTGCCTTGAACGAGGCTGCCGGGAACAGCGCTTGCGAGACGCCGAACAGCACCCGTAGCAGCAGGAGCACGAGCAAGCCGGGCGCGAGGCCCGTCGCGGCGGTGAACACTGACCACGCGGCCAAGGACACCACCAGCAGCGGGCGGGACCCGATCCGGTCGGCGAGCACGCCGGCAGGGAACTGTACGAGCATGTAGGCGATCGCGAAGGCGGAGACGACCAGTCCCTGTTCGGTGCGGGTGAGTCCGAATTCCTTGCCGATCAGCGGCAGGGCGATCGCGATCATCACGCGGTCGATGTAGTCGACGACGTACCCGCCCATGAGCAGGGCGAGCGTGGTGTTCTCTGTGCGAAGGACGGTTCTGGGTGTGCTGTTCGGGCGCAAGGATGGTCCCTCCGTTCTGTTGGTGGAGGGGAGCGTAGGGCGGTGCGGTTCGTCACCGACTCGTGCAGGCACACGACAGAAGGAGCCTCGTTTCGTCCGATCCGACGGGGCCGTTTGGGGGAACGCTGTCGAGGACGCAGGGGCCGAGGCACTGCTTCGCCAAGCCGGCGTGCAGACGTTGGACGTTCCGCCTGCGCGGGCCCGGCCAGGCGAGCGCTCCCGTGGTGGTGTTCGGAGTGAGCCGGGAGCGGGAGGGTGGCCGCTCTACTCGGCGGGCGCGGGCCAGTGGCCGGCCCTTGCCGTGGAGGGTGGCAACAGCCGCAGCTGCAGCATGGCGGCGAAGCGCTGATCCGGGCTGTTCAGGTCGATTGCGCCGACCTCGGCCAGGCGGCGCAAACGGTAGCGGAACGTGTTCGGGTGGACATGTGCCATCGCTGAAGCGGCGGCCACGTCGCCGAACGCGTCGAGCCAGCAACGCAGGGTGTGAAGCATCTGGGACTGGTGTTGTGCGTCGTAGGCAAGCAGCCGGGAGACCGCGCCCGTCGTCCGATCGCTGCGGGCCGCGGAGAGGTCGGCGAGTTCGAGGAGGAGCGCTTCGATGTGCACGTCCTCGATGGTGGCGACGCGGCGGCCGTGGCCGGCTGTGAGCAGGACGCGCAGGGCTCGGTCTGCCCCCTGGCGTGCGTTTCGGATCCCGGAGACGTCCTGGGCCGGCGAGCCGATGCCGATCGCTGCCCCCGTGTGGCGTCCTGTGCGCTCCAGGAAGGCTGAGGTGATGCGCAGCGAGCGTTCCGCGTAGTCTTCCTGGCCGCCTGGCATGGGGACGATCGCGTAGGCGATGTCTCCCACGAGCGCGACTGCGGAACGCGGCTGCACCGCGTTCAGGTGCATTGACAGCGCGTCAGCAAGCCTTTGCCGGTCCGCCATGCGGATGGCATCTTCTTCCGGCGCGGTCTCGGAAGCGCCGCCCAGTCCCATGGCCAGCACGATCACAGGTCGGCCGAGCAGGCCAAGGCGTGCCAGTGCTTCGGGCGCGGCGGTGCCACCTTCCAGCACCGTGCTCACCAGGTCGGCCCTGAGTCGGCGCTCGACATCGGCGCCCGCCAGCAGCCGGAGCATATGAAGGGCCACCACTGCGGCGGCGTCCGTCAGTGCCTGCGTGCGGGCTTCGCCGAGCGGGCCCGCGACGGCCACCCAGATGGAGCCGAGGATCTCGTCCCCGGCCCGGACGGCGACTGCCACCCGCGGCATGTCCATCTCGAAGTCCTGTGTGTCAGGGGCGATGTAGATGGGCGCCGGGTCACGGTAGAGCCGGTCGAACACACCGTTGCGTTCAAGGCCGCGGGTGAAGTGCTCGGGCACTTGGCGGCCCAGGATCGTCTTGATCCGGCCCTGATCGGCCTCGTCCTGCCGGCCGGAGAAGGCGAGCACCCGTGAGGCGCGGTCCTCGATGGTCAGTGGAGCGTCCAGCAGTGCGGCCACCGCGTTGGCCACGGCGAACAGGTCTCCTGCCGGTATTCCGTCGAGGGTCTGGGGTGAGGCGTCGCCGACGTCACCCTCGGTCAGGAGCGTGCGGAGCATGGCAGCGAGATGGGCCCAGGAGGCCCCTGCGGCCAGACCGAGCAGGGCCACGCCCGTGTCATCGGCGGCCTTGAGGACCTCGGGGGTCGTCTCGATCGGCTGCCGGACGACCAGTGCGGTCGCGCCCCGGCGGCCGTATGCGTGCAGCAGCCGGGCGATGTCGGCCGGCTCCTGCACGGACACGCCCAGAACCACGGCCCTCGCGGGGAGCTCCGAGGTGTCCAGCGGGTCGTGGATCACGACGCCGTCGAGGTGCTGTGGCCGGTTGCGTGTTCCTGCGACCGGTTCCAGCAGGACGTCCCCGAGGGCGTCGAGCACCCGCGCCAGACTTGTGTGGGGCTTGCCAGGCATCGGCGCCAACTCCATCTGAAGGTCACACTCGAACCGGCCAGTTGGTTCTGGACGACGAAACCTAGCATCTGCTTCGTCCGGACTTACGAACGTAGCCAGGCCTTGGCGGTGGTCACCTCCGCCAGCGCCTCGGGGATCGGAGCGACGCCGAGGCCGGGCCCGGACGGCACGGGCAGGTGCCCGGCGTCGAGGACGAAGGGTTCGGTGATGTCGGTGCGGTAGAAGCGGTCCGAGGCCGAGGTGTCGCCGGGCAGTGTGAACCCGGGCAGCGAGGCAAGCGCGAGGTTGCCGGCCCTGCCCAGTCCGGTTTCGAGCATGCCGCCACACCACACCGGCACCCCGTGCGCGGCGCAGACGTCATGCACACGGCGGGCTTCCAGGTATCCGCCGACCCGGCCGGGTTTGATGTTCACGATCCGGCAGGCACCGAGCGCGATCGCGTCGGCGGCCGAACGGGCCGAGACGATCGACTCGTCGAGGCAGATCGGCGTGGTGATGTTCCGGGCCAGTTCGGCGTGGCCGCGGACATCCTCCTCCTCCAGCGGCTGCTCGATCAGCAGCAGGCCGAACGGGTCGAGCCGCTTCAGCTGAGGCACGTCGGAGAGGGTGTACGCGGTGTTGGCGTCGACCTGCAGCAGGATGTCGTCACCGAAGCGCTCGCGGACCGCGCGCACCGGCTCGACGTCCCAGCCGGGCTCGATCTTCAGCTTGATGCGCACATATCCCGCGTCGAGGTAGGTGCCGACCACGTCGAGCAGCCGCGGGATCGAATCCATGATGCCGACCGAGACCCCGCACGGCACGGAGTCCTTCGTGGAACCCAGTGCGGTGGCGAACGATGTCCCACACGCGCGCAGTTCGGCGTCGAGCACGGCCATCTCGAGTGCGGCCTTGGCCATGCGGTGCCCCTTGACCGGGGCCAGCAGCGGAGCGACCTTGTGCGCGGTCACCTCCTGGGCCCGCAGCAGTGCGGGCACCAGATAGTCGCGCAAGATGTGCTCGGCGCCGTCGAGGTACTCGGACGAATAATGCGGGTCGGCCAGGGCCACGCATTCCCCCCAGCCCTCGCCGGTCGGTGTCACCGCCCTCACCAGCAAAAGCTCACGGGCCTCCTGTGTCCCGAACGACGTCCGAAACGGTGCCACCAGTGGCATGCGGACCCTGAGGAGTTCCATACCGCTCAGCTTCACGACCAGCGCTTCCTTTCCGTTACGTACCAGCCGGCCCGGTCGAAGCCGGTCACTGCGGCCCCGTCCGTCATCAAGCCGTGCAGGACATCCCGCAGTGCGCTGCGCCACGACTGGCCCATCGCCGGGTCACGCCGACGTAGCGCCTCGATGTCGGGCGGCACCGCCACAAGGGTCACGGGCCCATCGCCCGGCCCGGTCACCGGCCGGCCGTCCTCACCGGCCGCCAAGGCGATCCCGGCGCCCTGCGCACGTAGGGCGCTCGCGTCCGTGTGCGCCGGTTCGCCGCGGGCCCCGGCGCGGGCGGGCGGGCCGGCGAGGTCCCAGGCGACCAGGAGCCGGTCGGTCTCGCTCATGCCGTTGATACCGTCGTGCATGGGCCCGTAGAAGTCAGGCCAGTACTGGACGGGGCGAGCCCCCAGCTTGGTGATGTTGAAGTGCGCGTTGCGGCACACCAGCGGGTCGAACGTCCAGGAGATCGTGCCGACCTGCCGGCGCAGGGCCCAGGCGCGTTGGTGCAGCTTGAGGGCGAAGCCCAGCCCCCGTCCGAGCCCACCCGGGGCGACCCCGGCGATGTGGCTGTGCAGGCTGCCACGGCTGGGCTCGCCGAAGAACCCGAAGCAGGCGCCCAGGAGTTGATCGCCGTCGAACGCGCCGGCCACGTAGTTGCCTGCTGTGGCCATCGCTCTGAGCAGTTCGGTCGGCACCGGCCGGCTGCCCCGATCCGACCCCCAGATCAATTGGAACAACTCGGAGACGGCGGACAACTCGGAGACCCCGGCCAACTCGCGGACCGTCACGTCCGAGGCGGAGGCCGCGATGCCCGCGGCCAGGTCGGCCTCGGTCTGTATCGCCGCGAGCGTCTTCCCCTGCCCGTCGGTCACGGGTCTCGTCATCGCGGCGCCCTTGCCGAGGGCTCTGACCGGTTCAGCGCCGGCCCGTGCGAGAGACGTTCGGCTCGTTCGGCGTGCTCGGCACCCGCCCGACGGGCCAGGACGGCTTTGGTGAGAGCGGTCAGCAGTGCCGTGCGCCCCGGCAGCTCCGCCACGATGACATGCTCGTCGTCGGCATGTGCTCCGCCGCCCACCGCGCCAAGGCCATCGAGCGTCGGAACACCCAGGCCTGCCGTGAAGTTGCCGTCCGACCCGCCACCGACCGCTGCAGCGGTGAGCGGTCCGATGCCGAGATCTCCTGCGAACGAGTCAGCGAGTGCGAAGAGCTCCGTGGACGCGGCCGCGTCCAGGGGCGGCCGATTGATCCCGCCCGTGATGCGCACACAGGCGCCGGGCAGGACCGGGCGCAGGGCACGGATGGCCTGATCAACGCGTTCTTGTTCCGCCCGGTCCCAGGCCCGCACGTCGACCGCCACCTCGGCGGCAGCAGGAACGGTGTTGGACGTGGTGCCGGCCGACAGGGCCGTCGGTACGACAGATGTTCCGCGCGCGGCGTCGGCGAGCCCTACGGTGGTCAGGACCTGGTGCGCGATCTCCACGCCTGCGTTGACGCCCTTGTCCGGTTCCAGCCCGGCGTGCGCGGCACGTCCCTCCACCTCGATGCGGTAGAGGGACACGCCCTTGCGGCGGCACTTGAGCCCGCCGCCCTCGGCCGAGGCTTCGAGGACGAACACCGCGTCGCATCCGCGGGCCTCCTCCTCGATCAGCGCCCTGGACCACGGCGAGCCGATCTCCTCGTCCCCGGTGAACAACAGCGCCAGGCCGTCACGTTGCCGGAGGGTCGCGGCAGCGTGGAGGGCCATCACGATCCCCGCCTTCATGTCGAAGCAGCCAGGGCCGCGCAGCACCCCGCCGCGCACGGAGTACGGATGGGTGCGCAGGGACCCCAGGGGCCATACCGTGTCGTGGTGCCCGAGCAGCAGTACACGGGAGGGGCCGTCACCGAACCGCCACCGCAGGTGGGTGCATCCTTGCGTCGTGAGGTACTCGGGTTCTGCACCCAGCAGGCGCCGGCCAATGGTGGCCACCGCGACGGCGCTTTGTGCGAGTGCCTCATGATCGTTGGACGGCGACTCGCAGCGCACCAAGGTTTCGATGTCGGCGAGCAGAGCGCCGATGTCCGGCACGGTCATCGCGGCTCGCCTCGCAGCGGCCGTCCGGGCAGCGCATCGGCTCGCAGGGCACCGTCCGACACGACGGGCACCCCGGCGACGTACAGGTGCCGGACCCCGCGCGAGGGCCGGGTGGGATCAGCGTAGGTGGCGGTGTCGGTGACCGCCCCGGGGTCCAGTACTACGAGGTCGGCGTCGGCCCCGACCCCCAGGTGCCCCTTCGCCCGCGCGGCCGGTGCCACGTCGTCGAGGATCCGCGCCGGCAGGAAGGAGCAGCGCCGGAAGGCCTCCAGCCACGTCCAGGCACCGCTTTCGCGCACCATCATGCGCAGGGCCTTGGCGAAGGTTCCCGCGGTGCGTGGGTGCGTCGTCCCGCCCGGCGGCAGCGGCCACTGGGTGCTGTCGTGACGGCCGTCCGGCCAGAACACCGGCATCGCGTCGCTGGCGACGACGGCATCGGGGAACGCGAGTGCCTGCCGCATGAGCGCCAGGTCGCGAGGCTCGCGTTCGTCGAGGAACTCAAGGATGCAGGATGCGCCCGGGTCCTGCCGGCGCAGTTGGTGCAGGCGGCCCTCGTCGGCAATCCGCTCGCCCGATTCGACCATGATGACGCTCGTCGGGCCCAGCCCCTTCAGGCGCAGCCGCTCCGGCGCCAGGAACGCCGCACCGATAGCCGTGCTGCCCGCTCCATACGGATAGGCCTCCACCGTCACGCGCGACCCGGCCCGCCGCGACTCCTCAAGGGTGCCGAGGACACGGTCGACATGCCGGCCGGAGGTGCTGTTGACGTGACAGTGGTGCATCGCGGCGCCGGTCTCGGCCGCGGCGATCGCGATCTCCGTGGACCCGTCGACGGGCGTGGCCGGATCCGTCTCGACCAGCTCGCGGACATGGGTGAAGGTGGGGACGCCCGCCCGTGCCGCGAGGCGCGCGACGGCCAGGAACTCGGCGGGCTCGGTCAGCGGCGCGTAGCCCATCAGGACACCGATCCCGAGCGCGCCGGAGGCCAGTTCGTCTTCCAGGAGGGACAGCCAGTCGGCCAGCTCGCGCGGGGACGAGGACCGCTGCCAACGCGGGTTGCCCAGCACCGCCAGACCCGATTCGAAGCTGGCGTCGGGCTCGATCCCTGCGAGGACCTGGGCCCGCGCGCCGCTCCAGGAAGCGGAGAAGCCGTAGTGGAGCGGGCGTCCCGCCGCGGCCGCGTCGGCGTAGGCACGCGCGATGGGCATCAGCCCGGCTTCCAGGTCGAGTGCGGTGGTCACCCCGTCCATCGCCTGCAGCCGATGCCCGGCGATCGAGTGAGCGTGGCTGTGCAGGTCGATGAAGCCCGGTCCGATGATCAGCCCGGTGGCATCAATGACCGTCGTGCCCGGCGGTGCTTCGACCTCGGATCCCACGGCAGCGATCTTCCCGTCGGTCACCAGTACGTCGGCCGCCCCGTCGAAATTCCTGGCGGGATCGATGGCCCGGCCGCCCCGCAACAGTGTTTGCATGGTCGTCTCCTCACGAACACCTGCTGGCCCCTGACCCTAGGAGCCGACCGGGCCGTGCTTGTTGGTGCCGGCCGACGAACCAGCGACCTGAAATCCGTCCGTGCGCACGAAATGCCTGCGCCGCGGTCGACGGGGGCACGGGCCCGCCGGTGCGCGTGGCGACGGCACGGGGGCAGGCAGAGGTGAAGTTCCACTCCGTACGGCGTGCAGGTCGCCTGCGAGTAGCCCGGGCCGCGGGGACGGCGGCCGCCGAGGACGGTGTCCGGTCGGACCGCCACGCGGCTGCGGGTCGGACACGCGCTGACGGTGGCGGGAGGCGCGCACCAACTGGTCAGCGCGCCGCCCGGCCTGGTGAAGATGTCCCTCTCATTGAGAAGGATTGAGGGTGGCCTGCCGGTTCCGGCACTTGGGCGCGGCGGTCAAATACCCGCCGTGCCACGGCTGGTTGACGTGTGCCGAGCCGGCGCAGTGGGGAGGGCATCCCACGATCGTGGACGCTCATGGGTCTGCTGCTCACTCACGGATGCGGTTCACGCCAGTCGACGTCACGGGACGGTAGCGGCAGAAGAGACTCGATCTTTGCGCGAACCCCGCGCATGACGGCGACGATGCGTTGTTCGTGTTCGTCGGTGAGGCGGGAGGTCGGCACCGAGCAACTGATGGCGTCGGTGGCAGGGGGACCGTAGCGCAGGGCGAAGCCGAAGCCGGTGATGCCGGTGACGGTTTCCTCGTGGTCGATGGAGTAACCACGTTCCCGCACCTCGGCCAGGTCGGCCAGCAGTGACGACCGGGTGGTGAGCGTGTTCGGAGTGTAGGTCGGCAACGGGTCCTCAGGAAGCGGGAGTTCGTCGTCCGGGCGCTCGGCGAGCAGGGCCTTGCCCAGGGCGCCGACGTGTGCGGGGACCCGGCGGCCGACCCTGCTGATCGTTCGCAGGTACTCGTGGGATTCCCTGGTCGCCAGGTAGACGACGTCCGCGCCGTCCAGCCGTGCCAGGTGGATGGTCTCACCCAGGGCGTCCGACGCCTCGTCGAGATAGGGGCGGATGAGGCGGACGCGCTTGTCGCTGTCCAGGTAGGTGGTTCCGGTCAGCAGTGCCCGGATGCCGATGCCGTACAGGGCTCCGGTGGTGTCGGTGCGGACCCACCCGTGCTCGACGAGGGTCTGGAGCAGCGCATACATACTGCTGCGGGGCACGCCGAGTTCCTCGGAGAGCTCACGCAGTCGCGCCGGGCGGTCACCCCTGGCGGCCAGCACTTCCAGCAGTGCCACGGTTCGGACTGCCGACTTCACTTCGGGTACGCCCCCACTCCGCGCCATGTCGCGATCCTAAGCCCGTCGGTCAGAGTCCTTGACCCCAACTGTTCATGTATCTAGCCTCCGTCTTCATGCATAGACGCTGTCTTCAATTGAAGACGCCACCTAGCGGGGTGGGCACATGAGGAAGATCGCGGACGTCGTGCGGCGTCTCGATGAGTGGATGAAGCGGGGTGGCTCGTCCTTCCCTCTGACGAGCATTCAGCGCAACGGCGACCTGGATCCGGGCGCCCACCGTGCCTACCCGGAGCAGCGGCTCGCGGCCGGTCCGGACGCGGTCCTCCTCGCCTGCGGGGCCGGGGAGTTCACATTCTTGGACGAGGAGGAGTACCGCGCGGGCATCACCGTCGCGACCGACGTGGCGCACGGACGCCGCCCGGTCGTGGCAGGCATCGGCTACGGCTGGGCCCGGGCACTGCGGTTTGCGCGGATCGCGGAGGACGCGGGCGCGGAGGCCACGCTCGTCCTCCCGCATTGTTCGATCCAGGCACCCCAGGGCGGCCGCGTGGAACAGCTGCGCAGGATCGGTGGCGGCACCCGGTTGCCGCTGATCGCCCGTCAGCGCGACCAGGTTGCGCCCAACGGCTTCCTCCTCTTCAACGGCGCCGCCACGGCCGAGCTCCAGGCCCGTGCGTACGCCGGTATCGGCGTACGCACCTACGCGTCGGCCGTCCACGCATTCGCCCCGGAAATCGCACAGGCCTTCTTCGAGGCCCCTGACAAGAACGACCCGGACCAGACGAACAAGTTGTTGCGCGGCTTCCACGTCCCGCTCGTCGAACTACGCGACAGCGAGGCCCGGTTACGCCGTCCCGCTCGTCAAGGCTGCGGCCCGACTGCGCGGACTGCCCGTGGGCCCCGTACGTGCCCCGCCCACCGAGCCCGGCACGGACGACCTCGCCGCCCTCCGTGACCTCGTGGACCACGGACTGGACCTGGTCGGCGCCAAGCGCTGGCCCCGGACGAAACCTCCCAACAGCCGGAAGACAGCCGGAAGACAGCCGACAGCACAGTTCAAAGGAGAACTGCACATGCCACTTGTCGTCGTCGGGATCAGCGTGCTGGTCCTGCTCTTCCTCATGACGAAACTCAGACTCAACGGCTTCGCCTCCCTCCTCCTCGTGGCCGTCGGCGTCGCCCTGGTGCGGGGTATCCCGGTCGCGGACATCCCGGACGTCCTCTCGAAGGGCATCGGCGGCCAGATCGGCGACACGATGCTCACCATCGGGCTCGGCGCGATGGTCGGCCGCGTCATGGGGGACTCCGGCGCCGCCCAGCGAATAGCCGCCAAGCTGCTCGCCGTCTGCGGTCCGCGCTGGGTGCAGGTCGCCATGGTGCTGACGGCCACGCTCATCGGCGTCACGATGTTCTACGAGGTCGCCTTCGTCATCATCGTGCCCATCGCCTTCACGCTCGTGCGGGTCACGCGCTCCAAACTGCTCTGGGTCGGGCTGCCGATGTCGATCGCGCTGTCCACCATGCACAGCTTCCTGCCCCCGCACCCGGGCCCGACCGCGGTGGCCGCGACCTTCCACGCCTCGGTCGGACTGACCTTGTTCTACGGCCTGTTCATCGCCGTCCCGGCCGGCGCGTTCATCGCCCTGGTGTGGCCGAGGCTGCCTTTCGTCCGGGCGATGAACCCCTCCGTGCCTACGGGCCTGGTGAGCGACCGCACCTTCGAGGAGGAGGAGATGCCGAGCGCCGCCTGGTCGCTGTCGGTCGCCCTCCTGCCCGTGGTGCTGATCGCGGGCGCGGCGGTGACGGACATGGTCACCTCGGCGGACACCCCGGTGATGCACTTCATCAACTTCGTCGGCTCGGCTCCGATCGCGCTGCTGCTGACGCTGCTCGTCGCGATCTGGGCCTTCGGACCGCGCATCGGCCGGAGCCTGGAGGAGGTCAGTGCCTCGTGCCGGGGAGCGGCGCAGGCGATGGCGATGATCCTGCTGGTGATCGGGGCCGGCGGCGCCTTCAAACAGGTCCTCGTGAACGGCGGGATCTCGGACTACATCAAGCAGGCGACCTCGGGCTGGTCCGTCTCGCCGATCATCCTGGCCTGGCTCATCGCCGTGATCCTCAGGGTGGCGCTCGGCTCAGCGACGGTCGCAGTCGTCACTGCGTCCGGTGTCGCGCTGCCGCTGGTCGCGGGCAGCGGGATCCACGCCGAAGTCATGGTGCTCGCCGTCTCCTGCGGCTCGATCGCCTTCTCGCACGTCAACGACCCGGGCTTCTGGATGTTCAAGGAGTACTTCAACCTGTCGGTCATCGACGCGATCAAGGTCCGTACCACCTACACGACCGTCCTCGCGATCCTCGGACTGGGCGGCGTCCTGGCCATGGAACGTGTCCTCGACGTCCTCAACCTGTGAGTTGGTGCCCTCGCCGGTGAGCGGGCGCCGTGGCACTTCAATGAGCGGTGCCCCCGCCCGCGCGGCAGTCTCCCCCACGCCCAACCCCAGGTCACCGAAGGATGCACCTCCTGGCATCTCCCCCAGTTGAAGCAGAGGGATTCAACACTCACAGGTTGATCCCTCTGTTTCACCGACAACAGCCGACCCGAATGCCAGGCTGGCTTCTTCGGCGGATTGGCGGATTAGTCGATGACGATGGGCCTGGCGGGAACCTCGATCCTAGAATCGGGCCATGGGAAGGACCGACCGCGCCAGCCGGGTGATCGCGGCACCGCCGGCGACCGTCTACAGCGCCCTCCTCGACCGGGAGTCCCTCGAGGTCTGGCTGCCACCGGACGGCATGCGCGGGCGGGTCGAGCAGTGGGACCCCCGGCCTGGTGGCGGGTTCCGGATGGTCCTCACCTACCTCGACCCCGCCGACAGCCCCGGCAAGACGTCAGATGCGACGGACGTCGTCGACGTCGGGTTCGCCGCCCTGGTGCCACCGGAACGCGTGGTGCAGCGGGCGGTGTTCGAGGCTGAGGACCCGTCGTACGCGGGCACCATGACGATGACCTGGCACCTCACTGCCACCGGTGAGGGGACCGAGGTGACGGTCACCGCGACGGACGTGCCACCCGGCATCGAACAAGCGGTCCACGAGGCCGGGATCGCCTCCTCGCTGGCCAACCTGGCGTCGTACCTCGAGGCAGCCGACTGACTCAGTTCGGCTGTGCCCCAGGCCCGGCGACGTCGTCGAGGAAGCGGTCAAGCACTCACCCTCGTCACCGCGCGCATCCCGCGGCGTTGGCAGTCGCGCGCCAGGTCGGCCCAGTGGTCGGCCGATTCTTGGTTCAGGCTGCCTCAGCCTCCGCCTGAATCCGTGCGTGCAGAAAGCAGGAACAGGACCGCAGCGGCGGCGCCGAAGCCGAAGCCGACGTTCATGCAGACCATGACCGTCTCGAATGAGGCGTCGGCGATCCGGGGGATGCCGTTGACGAGCGTGAGAGCGTAGATGCACAGAATGCCGTAGGCGCGAAGCCGCATCCCAGCCTGTCGCTTGCGCAACCACGGCGGTGTCCACCCGCTCAGTATCGCCACCGGCACCGGCAGCATGAGCGCCGTGGACACAGCCAGCGCTATCCAGTGGTACAGCGGATTGCCGTTCACCCCGCCCCTTTCGTAGACGATCATCAGCCTACGGAGGGTTGGCGACGCGAGTCCATGGTGGCGAAGTCGACGGGATTGCGGATGTCCACCACGACCTGTCCGGACAGCGTGGCACGGGCGGATCCGGCGACCTCCGGCGTTGCGTCGTAGGGCAGGGCCGGCACGGTCATGTCGGCCGCCTGCGCCGCGGTGGCGGAGTCGGTTTCGCCGTCCGGGAAGCGCTGTTTGAGCTCGGCGGCTGCCGCTCGGCCGCGTTGGGCCTCGGGGTGGACGAGGCACACGCCGTGGCCGCCGGTGAGTGCGCGGGCGGCGATGGCTCGGCCCATGTTGCCGGGACCCACGATGTTGATCCTCAAGTTGCCGCCTTCCGATCGGGCTGGGTGAGCGGCAGTGCCCCGGGCTGCCCGTCCGAGCGGAGGGCGGAGGGTCGGGTCGAGGCCCTCGCGGCTCTTCCGGCCGCCGCCTGGCGCAGCTGCGTGCCCATCCCCCGCGGCGGCGCTTGTATGCGCCGAAGGCCCGCGCGTCACCCTTGCGCCCGGCAGCGTGTCGCGACGCACCCGCAGTGCTGCCCTGGCCGGCCGGTGCTTCGGCCAGGTGAGCGAACGCGTACAAGCGACGGCCGTCGATGGGCGAACCGCAAGGGATTATTCCGGTACAAATGTATCCCTTCTGTCATCAGGGACGTGACACGTCCATGCCCGAGACGAGTGGGGGGTCGCCAAGGAACCAAGAGGGGTTGGCGTGACGTTCGGACTGGCCAACAGAAAGCTGTATCCGAAGGTTGCGCGGCGCCACGGCGAGGGCGACAAGTCACATCTGACCACCCTCGAGGGGCTCGCCGCGCTGTCGTTGGACGCGCTGAGCTCGGTCGCGTACGGTCCCGAGGCCATCATGGTCACGCTGGTGGCCGCCGGGGCGGGAGCGATCACCGCTGCGCTGCCGATCACCTTGGTCATCGTCGGGCTGCTGGGCGTCCTGGTCGTCTCGTACTGCCAGGTGATCGCGGTGCATCCGGACGGCGGCGGATCGTACGCCGTGGCGAAGAAGGATCTGGGAACCAAGGTCAGTCTGCTTGCCGCGGCCGGCCTGGTGGTCGACTACGTTCTGACCGTCGCGGTCAGCCTTGCCGCCGGCGCCGCAAGCCTCGCGTCGGCCTTCCCGGTCCTCGCACACCATTCTCTGGCTGTGTGTCTTGGCGGGCTGGCTCTGCTCACCGCCGTGAACCTATGGGGTATCGCGGACAGCGCGCGCCTGCTGATGCTGCCCATGGCGCTCTTCGTCGTGAGCGTGCTCGGCATCGTCGTCGTGGGCCTGTCGCGTTCCGCACCCGCCGCGACCGTCGGTACGCCTGAGTCCTTCCACGTCACCGAGGCACTGGGACTGCTCCTGCTGCTCAAGGCGTTCTCCGCGGGATGCTCCGCGCTGACCGGGATCGAGGCCATCGCCAACGCCGTCCCGATGTTCCGCAAGCCGCGCATCAGGCGGGCACAGCACACCGAACTCCTGCTGGGCGTGCTCCTTGCGGCGCTGCTGATCGGACTGACGCTGGTCATCCACCGTCACCACGTGGTCCCCCGCCAAGGCGTGACGGTCCTGGCCCAGTTGACCGCGGGCGCCTACGGCACCGGCTGGGCCTACTACGCCACCAGCCTCGTCGTCACCCTCGCGCTCGGCCTGGCCGCCAACACGAGCTTCGGCGGGCTGCCCGTGCTGATGAGCCTGCTCGCCCGGGACAACCGCCTGCCCCATCTGTTCGCACTGCGTGCCGAGCGGCCCGTCCACCGCTACGGTGTCCTCGCTCTCGCCCTGCTGTCGTGTGCGCTGCTGATCGCCGTCAACGCCGACACGCAACGGCTGATCCCTCTCTTCGCGGTCGGGGTCTTCGTCGGCTTCACCATCAGCCAGACCGGCCTCGTACGGCACTGGGCCACCCTGCGCCCGGCCGGCTGGGTGCCCCGGGCGCTGGTCAACGGAGTCGGAGCGGTGCTCACCGCCGTGGCGGCCGTGGTGCTGCTCACCACCAAGTTCCTCGCGGGAGCCTGGTTCGTGGCGCTCACCGTGCCCCTGCTCATGCTCCTGTTCTCCAGGACCCAGCGCTACTACACGCTCGCCGGCACCGAACTCGGACTGGGGCGGATGCCCGCGGCGCCGGCCCGGTCCTCCAGCCTGGTCATCGTCCCCCTGGGCGAGGTCGACGCCGTCGCCGAGCGCGCCGTCACCGCCGCCCTCTCGCTGGGTGACGAAGTCGTGGCGGTGGCGGTCTTCTCCGACCAGGCGGAAGCCGCCGCAATGCGCGCCGACTGGGCACGGTGGAATCCCGGCGTACGGCTGGACGTCGTCGAGAGCCCCCTGCACTCCCTGGTGCATCCGGTCCTCGGCTATGTGGAGCAGGCCGGCCGCGACGGCAGGCAGGTGGCCGTACTCATCCCTCAGGTGGAGCCCGGCCATCGCCGCTTCCGCATCCTGCAGAACCAACGCGGCATCCTGCTGGCCGGCGTGTTGAGCGCGCGCACCGACGTGGTCGTGTGCCTCCTCCCTTATCGCCTGAATCTCTGACCGTCGGGCGATACCTGCTCCTGGCGGCCCGCCCTCCGGCACGGGTTCACCCGATCGCGGTGCCTCACGGGGCGGCCCCGGATCGCAGCGACACATAGTAGGGGTGCCCGCGGGACAGCTCGTCGCCTGCCCAGCCGGACGCGGAAGACGACGAGTCCTTCCGGTCCGACGAGCGGGAGCGATGCTCACCTGAGGCGAAGGAACGCACATGGTCCAGGGCTTTTCCAGAGAGCCGGGCACCGAGGGACCCCTGGCCGGGGTCCCGGCGCAGGGACGCCGTCGGGTCTGGCGGTGGGCGGCGATCATCGCGCTCGGCGGTTTCCTGTTCGGCTACGACACCGGCGTGATCTCCGGCGCGCTGCTCTACATCAAGCACGACTTCAGGCTCAACGCGTTCGAGCAGGGCAGCGTGGTGAGCATCCTGCTGATCGGGGCGATGGCGGGCGCTGTTGCCGCGGGCCGCATGGCCGAGCATCTGGGGCGCAGGAAAGCACTGGCGGCGGAGGGAACGGTCTTCCTCGTCGGCACCGCGATCCTGACGACCGCTCCGGGCTACTGGACGTTGATCGTCGGGCGGCTGGTGCTCGGCCTGGCCGTGGGAGCGTCCTCCGCGACGGTTCCCGTCTACCTGTCGGAGGTCTCTCCCAAGGAGATCCGCGGGCGCGTCCTCACGCTCAACCAGCTGATGATCACGAGCGGGATCCTGATCTCGTACTTCATCAACCTTGCTTTCTCGAGCAACGGGCAGTGGCGAGGCATGTTCGCGGTCGGCGCCATCCCCGCGCTCGTCATGGTGCTGGGGGCGCTGTTCCTGCTGCCGGAATCACCGCAGTGGCTGATCCTGCACGACCGCGCGGACACGGCGCGGACCGTGATCGCATCCGTCAGCGACGAGACCAGAGCCGACGTACTCATCGAACAGACGCAGCGCAGACACGGGGAGACGCAAAGTGACGGGACGTCACAGAGCCAGGGGTGGCATGTCCTCCAGTCACCCCAGGTCCGCCCGGCGCTCGTCGTCGGGCTGACGCTGGCCGCGGTGCAGCAGTTCGGCGGGATCAACACCATCATCTACTACGCGCCGACGACGATCGAGAACACGGGCCTGACCGCGGCGAACTCGATCCTCTACTCGGTGGCGATCGGCGTGATCAACCTGCTGATGACCATCGCCGCGATCCGGCTGATCGACCGTGCGGGGCGACGCAAGCTGCTGCTCGGCTCGCTGGCCGGCATGCTGGTGATGCTCGTCCTGCTGGGGCTGTCCTTCGTCCTCGGCATGAACGCGCTGCTGTCGCTGCTGTTCATGGTGGTGTACATCGCTGCCTTCGCCGTGGGGCTGGGCCCGGTGTTCTGGGTGCTGATCGGTGAGCTCTTCCCGCCCTCCGCGCGTGCCGCCGGCTCCAGCGTGTCCACCACCGTGAACTGGGCCTCCAACTTCGTGGTCAGCCTGGTGTTCCTCCCGGTGGTGAACGCGATCGGCCAGGGCGAGACCTTCTGGGTCTTCGCCGCGGTGTGCGCCTTCGGGCTGTGGTTCGTGGCCCGCTACGTCCCCGAGACCCGCGACCGTGACTTCGCCCAGGTCGACGCCGCACTGCAGGCCCGGTTCAACAGGCAGCCACAGGACATGAGTCCGGGGTGATGCGGCGTCTGCCTCGCGGGCTCGTGGCACGGTGGCGACGCACGCTGCTGCACGCCGCCTCCGGCCCGGACCGCCCCCGAGCAGTCGGACGACTTGCAAGTCCGCGCCCCGCCCTCGACCGCCCTGACCTGCCATCGCCGAAGTGCCCCCCCCTCCAGGGCGGTGATCAGGACCGCAGGTCCACGACGACCTTGACGTCGTCGCCGCCCTTGTGCAGGCCATCGGAGAACCGGCTCATCGGCACCCTGCGGGTGATGACCCGCTCGAGCCAGCTCCGATCGGCTTTCGCCAGGGCGTCGGCGGCCTGCTGATAGTGACGACGGTTCGCGTTGACCGAACCGAACACCACCGTGTTCTCCAGCACCAGTTCCTTGTTCACCTCGTCCAGGCCGACCTCGGCCCTACGCCGGCCGGAGGAGATACCGGTCAGGCAGATGACGGCATCGGGCGCCACGGTCTTCGTCAGAGCGAAGACCAGCGGTCCGGCACCGGTGCATTCGATGACCACGTCGGGTACCACGTCGACGTCCCGCACGTCACCGGTGTGGAAAGTGGCGCCCAGATCGGTGACCAGCTGGGCCTTCGGACCGCGGTCGCTGATGTCCAGGACATGGGTCTGCAGGCCCCGCTGCACCGCCAGCAGGGCGGCGAACAGGCCGATCGGCCCGGCCCCTGTCACCAGTGCCACCTGGGGGCGCCACGAGGCCCGGCTGAAGATGCGTTCCGTCTGCTCCCATGCCTTGGCCAGCACCGAGGCGGGTTCCAGCAGTACCCCGCAGTCGCCGAGCTGCGGATCGAGCCGGACTGCGTACTCCGGTTCGATCCGCCATCGCTGGGATCCGAACCCGTCCCGTTCCTTGATCCCTCGCTCGGTGTACCGGCCATTGCGGCAGAAGTCCCATTCCCCGTGCGCGCACGGCGGGCACGGCACCGGGTCGGGGCGCCGCACGATGCCCACGATCAGGTCGCCCGGTGCGAAGCCGCTTCCCGCGGGTGCCTCCCTCACCTCACCGAGTGACTCGTGCCCGATCACCAGGCGATCTCGGCCGGGTGGCGGTGAACCGTAGCCGCCCTCCACGATGTCGACGTCGGTCCCGCAGATGCCGAGCAGCCGCCCTTCCACGAGCAGTGCCCCCTGCACCGGGTCGGGTTCGCTGACGTCGCTGACCGCCACTTGGCCGGGTTCGCCCGGAACAACGGTGATCGCCTTCATGCCGAGGCCTCCTCACGTCCTGGATCGATGCCCCACCGTGCCTGGTGCGTCTGTCCGGGCTCCAGGGTGATCAGCCCGTCCCTGGAGTTGAACGCGTCCGGTGCGCAGGTCATCGGCTCCACGCCCAGACCGGTGCGCCGCCTGTCCGCTTCGGGGAGTGTGTCGCCGGTGAAGATCTCCACAAAGGGATAGGCGTCACCGACCCACAGGGTGACGGCCGGTCCCTCGCCGTGAACGAGCCGCACCCGTGCCCTGCCATCGGCATCGCGCCGCAGCTGCGTATACGCCACGTCGATGTGCCGGTCACCGAGCGTCTGCGGCTCCCGCAGGTCGTAGGGGGTGCCGTCGACCGGGAGCCGCCCTGTGGGAATGCCGGCGTCGTCCACTGGCAGGTACACGGCGCCCGGCACCTGACAGACCGCGGTGTCGATCTTCGGCGTCGCGACGCGCAGATAGGGGTGCGCCCCGGTGGCGTAGGGGCAAGCCGTCCCGCTCCGGTTGGTCACCGTCGTGCACACCATGAGCCCGCCCGTGTCCAGGGTGTACTGAAGACGGCAGTCCAGGACCCAGTCCCATCCCGGGCAGGCGTGGAGGACGTACCCGAACGCCGCGGAGTGGGCGCTGCCCTCCAGGTACCTCCACGGCGCCCACCGGGTCAGGCCATGGATGGCACCCAGCTTCTCCGGCTCAGTGAGGTCGAGCTGGAACTCCTTGCCCGCCCAGGTGTACTTGCCCCCGCGGACACGGTTGGGCCAAGGAATCATGGAATGGCCGCGAGCGCCCGTGCACATCTCCTCGGGCCCGTATCCGTCGAGGATCCGGCGTTCTCCCACGAGGTACGACCGCAGGCCCGCGCCGACCTCCGCGATCACGACACGCTGTGCGCCATGACGAATCTCGTACTGGTTGCCGGACGGAGCTGCCACGCTCGCTCTCCATATCGTCTGGGTATCGTCTGGCTCACCGTTTTCGGCGATGCGCTGCCGGCATCCCTGCCAGTGCCGGCCTTCGCCGACTCGGTTCATCGTGCGCCGAGCCCTCCCTGCTCCCTATCCTCCGCCGCATCCGCACAGCCCGCTTGCCGGGACATTGGCCCCAGCTGCTGACCGTGCGCGGCTCCTCCCATCGGATCCGCTCGAAGCGCCCAGCACACCTCGCCGTGGTTCCCCGCAGTGTGGTTCCCTGCAGTAAGGAAGCATCTGTCCGTCCGCAGCTCAGGGTCCCGCGGACACCACTGACCACCTCGCGTCCAGAGGAACGGATATGACAGGCCCCCTCGCTGTCCTCTTCGACATCGACGAAACCCTGGTCCACACCGGAGGTGCGGGAGCACGCAGTTGGGCGTGGGCGTTTGATCAGCTGCACGGCGTCCCCGCGGACATCGGAAAACACACGTCGGCGGGGGAAACCGACCCGCAGGTGGGACGGGAAACGTTCCGGGCGGTGCTGGGTCGTGATCCCAGTCATGAAGAGATGATGCGGCTCTACAGCACCTACCTGTGGCACCTGTCCGAGGAAATCTGGTCCTCCGAGACCTATCGCGTCCTCGACGGCGCCGAGGCCACCTTGCGCCGGCTCGGACGAGCGGGTGCCATCCTGGGCGTGGTCTCCGGCGCCATGGAAGGCGCGGCGAGGCTCAAAATGGAACCGGGCAAGCTGGGCCGCTACTTCGTCTTCGGCGCCTACGGATCGGACTCCCCCGACCGGGAAGAGGTGACGCGCCTGGCCGTCGCGAAGGCCGCACGACTTCATGGCCGCGCCCTCGCCAGAACCGAGGTGTATGTCGTCGGAGACACCCCACGTGACATCGAGGCCGCGCACGCGGCGGACGCCACCGCCGTCGGAGTCGCCAGCGGGCACTACACCGCGCAGCACCTTCGTGCCGCGAAAGCCGACTATGTGCTGGAGTCACTGGAGGAGTCGTTCCCCGGTCTGTGACCCGGGAAATGCGCAACGCGGAGGTCACCTTCGGCGAGGACTTCGTTCCATGAGCGCGCTCTGCGGGGCGGGCGCGTGCGTGGGAAAATATGGGAGACGGCCCAAGACCGCGCGTCCTAGGGAGTTCGACATGGGCTCGTCCGAGGCGTCCGGAATGCAGCTCGGCATCTTCACAGTCGGTGACGTCACCACCGACCCCACTACCGGGAGCACACCCACCGAGGCGGAACGTATCCAGGCGACCGTAGCCATCGCCCGCAAGGCCGAGGAAGCGGGCTTGGACGTCTTCGCCACCGGCGAGCACCACAATCCACCCTTCGTACCGTCCTCGCCGACGACGCTGCTCGGCTACATCGCCGGGCAGACCGAACGGATCATTCTGTCGACCTCGACCACGCTGATCACGACCAACGACCCGGTCAAGATCGCTGAGGACTTCAGTGTGCTGCAGCACCTGTCCGGCGGTCGTACCGACGTCATGCTGGGACGGGGAAACACCGGCCCCGTGTATCCATGGTTCGGGCAGGACATCCGCAACGCCGTACCGCTCACGGTCGAGCACTACGGCCTGCTGCGCCGCCTGTGGCGCGAGGAGGTGGTGGACTGGGAGGGCAAGCTACGTACTTCCTTGCAGGGGTTCACGCTTGCGCCGAGGCCGCTGGACAACGTTCCGCCCTTCGTGTGGCACGCCTCCATCCGCACGCCCGAAGTGGCGGAGCTGGCGGCCTATTTCGGAGACGGCTTCTTCGCCAACCACATCTTCTGGCCGACCTCGCACACCCAGGCGATGGTGGAGCTGTATCGCCGGCGGTTCGAGCACTACGGCCACGGCAGTCCCGAACGGGCCATCGTAGGCCTGGGCGGACAGGTTTTCATGCGCCCCAACAGCCAGGACGCGGTCAACGAGTTCCGGCCCTACTTCGACAATGCCCCGGTCTACGGACACGGTCCCTCGTTGGAGGACTTCACGGCGCTGACGCCCCTGACGGTCGGATCACCGGCCCAGGTCGTCGAGAGGACACTGGGATTCCGTGACTACGTCGGCGACTACCAGCGCCAGCTCTTCCTGATGGACCACGCGGGTCTCCCGCTCAAGACGGTGCTCGAACAGCTTGATCTCCTTGGTGAAGAGGTGGTGCCGGTACTCCGCAAGGAGTTCGCCGTCGGCAGGCCGGCCGATGTCCCGGCAGCTCCCACTCACGAGTCCCTGCTGCGTGCCCGCACGGCCGGCGAAGGAACGCAGTCCGACAGCGCAGACAATCCGGAAGCGCGATGAAACTGACGATCATCACGGGCGGCTTGCGTGAGCCGTCCTCGACGCGACTCCTCGCAGACCGGCTGGTGACAGCCGTGGCCGGCGAACTCGAACACCGCGGCGACCAGGCCGACGCATCGTTCGTGGAACTCCGTCCCCTGGCCCACCCCATCATGGACGCCATGCTTACGGGGTTCACCACCGATGCACTGCAATCCGCATTCCAAGCGGTCGTACGCGCCGACGGGATCATCGCGGTCACGCCCGCCTTCAACGCCTCCTTCAGCGGACTGTTCAAGTCCTTCTTCGACGTGTTGCCGGAAGGGGCCCTCTCCGACATGCCGGTCCTCATCGGCGCGACCGGCGGAACCGAAAGACACTCCCTGGTCCTCGAGCACGCGCTGCGCCCCATGTTCTCCTACCTGCACGCGATCGTCTCCCCGCGAGCCGTCTATGCCGCCACCAGCGACTTCGGCTCCCAGGCGGGCTCCGCCCTGGGAGAACGCATCGCCACCGCCGCAGCCGACTTCGCCCGTCTGCTGAGCGCCTGCAGCCCGCGGGCACGGCGCGACCTGGTCGACGAAGACCTCGCTTCCATGCAGCAACTGCTGGGCGGCGCAACCGGCGGAACCTGAGCAAGGGGCGGGACTGACTTTCGCGTTGCCGCTCAGGTCGTTGACGGGGGCGCGTCATAGGATTCGGGGCGCAGAGACGCGGTCGGTGAGGGAACGATGGATGACGGGACTGTACGAGATCTGGCAGCGGGCAGAGAAGGTGCTGAGCTGACTCGCCGGGGACGTCCCTGGTCACTGCCGTTCGAAGACCGGGTCGTGCTGGTCACCGCGTACTTGCGAACAAACGTGACACTGCGCCCTTACCGTGTTGTTCGGCATCTCCAAGTCAGCTGCCGACCGCATCACCGACCAGGTTGGGCCGTTGCCGGCGCTCAGACAGCGGCAACGCTGTCGCCCCGGCACCGTGCTCATCGTCGACGGCACGCTCGTGCCCACCCGCGACCACAACGTCGCCGAGCAGTCCAAGAACTGCAGGTACTCCACCAATCACCAAGTCGTCGTCGACGCAGACACACGGATGGTCGTTGTGGTCGGACGGCCAGTGCCTGGGAACCGCACTGCAAGGCATGGGATCTGTCCGGCGCGAGGGCCTCTGTCGGCGGTATCGTCGCGGCGTCCTCGCTGGGTGCGGTGTAGACGGGCTTGAGTGCTCCTGCGACCTTGTCCCAGTCCTGGCGGGCGGCGTACCAGTACGAGTTCCGCAGCAGGTGAACCACACATGTCTGGACGATCGCGCGAGGCCAGACGGCCTCCACGGCCTCGGGCGGGCCCTTGAGCCCGTCGCAGACCAGCATGAGCACGTCGCCCAGGCCGCGGTTCTTCAGCTCGGTGAACACGTGCAGCCAGTACTTGGCGCCCTCGCCGCCGTCGCCGGCCCAGATGCCCAGGATGTCGCGGGTGTCCTCCACGGTCACCGCCATCACCACGGAGACGGGACGGTTCGCGACTTGCCCGCCCCTGATCTCGACGTTGATGGCATCGACGAACAAAAGGTCTACTTGGACACCTCCGTCCCGTAGACCTCGGCCAGGTGAGCCGCGATCTCCCCATGAGTGAGGCCCTTCGCCGAGAGCGACAGCACCATCTCGTCGACGCCGGTCGGCCTCCGCTGCCGCTTCCCGACGATCTGCGGCTCGAACGTGCCCGAGGTGTCCCGCGGGACCTTGACCTCGACCGGCCCGACGTCGGTCAGCACGGTCCTGGCCCGGCTCCCGTTGCGGGAGTTCCCGCTGCCCCGGCCGCCGGCATCGTGCTTCTCGCAGCCGAGGTGATCGGTCATCTCACCTTCCAGGGCAGATTCCAAGACCCGCTTCGTCAGCTGCTGCAGCAGCCCACCCTGCCCGGTCAGCTGCAGCCCCCTCCGACCGGGCCCGCTCCACCAGCATCGCGACCAGCTGCTCGTCGGACACGGGCGCAGGCTGCCCAGGCCGGGCACTCTCTACAGGCTTCACAGCCTCCAACTCCACGGCGATGTCAGTCACTTGGCGTCTCCCCGTGATCGTCGGATCGGCCGTTAAATTTACACTCCCTCGGGCGAAGTCCTCGTCGCCCTGGCGGCCTTCTGGAGGGCCCGGATCTCCGGCCGGTGCTCCTCACGATGAGGGGCGTGCGCCTGGCCGGGCCGGGCGCACGGTGGCTCAGGTGAGGAACAGCGACAGCACCCACACCGCCGCGAAACCGACGACGCTCACGATCGTCTGCACGATCATGTGCGTCTTGGTCGCCTGGCCGATGGTCATTCCGAAAACCTCTTTGATGAACCAGAAGCCTGAGTGGTTCACCCAGTTCAGACCGATGGAACCGCACCCGATCGCGAGCACGAGCAGGGAGACGAGGCCCGGGGAGGCGTCGGTCACCATCGGCGCGAGGATTCCCGTCGCCGAGACGATGCCGACGGTGGCCGATCCGGTGCAGAAGGCAGAGCACCAGGCCGATGAGCCAGCCGAGCAGCAGGGGGTTCATCGATACCGAGTCGGCCAGGTTGGTGATGGCGGACGAGACGAGGACCCACGACGCGGATGTGATCGTGGTCGGCGGGGGCAATGCGGCGTTCACCGCCGCCCACGCCGCCGCCGAACGAGGACGACGGGTTGTGCTGCTGGAGAAGGCCCCCGAGGACGAGGCTGGAGGCAACAGCTTCTACACCGCCGGGGCGACCCGCATCTCACACGCCGGGCTCGAGGACCTGTCAGACCTGGTCGAGCCGGACCCGCGGCACGAGGTCACCACGGTGCCCGCCTACACGCCGGAGGACTACCGAGCCGACCTCGAACGCGTCACCGGCGGCCGCAACGACCCCGAACTGACCGAGGTCCTCGTCCGCGAGGCCGCCCCGACCCTGCGCTGGCTGCACGGGCTGGGCCTGCGGTACCGCCTGATGTACGAGCGTCAGGCCTACCTGCAAGCGGACGGCACCTACCTCTTCTGGGGCGGCCTCCACGTGGGGAACGTCGGCGGCGGCGAGGGACTGATCGAGGACCACCTGCGGGTCGCTCGACGGCTCGGTGTGGACATCCGCTACCAGCACCGCGTCGTGGCTCTTCTTGTCGAGGACGGTGCCGTGGCCGGCGTCCGTGCCGAGACCGGCGAAGGTCCCGTGGAGCTGCGCGCCGAGTCGGTGATCCTTGCAGCGGGCGGCTTCGAGGCCAGCCCGGAGATGCGCGCCAAGTACCTGGGCGAACGATGGAGCCACGCCAAGGTGCGCGGCACCCCCTACAACACCGGCGAGGTGCTCGAAGCGGCGCTCGACCTGGGCGCCGGACGTGGCGGTGACTGGGCCTCGTGCCACTCCGTGCAGTGGGACGCGTGGAACCCCGAGAACGAGAGCAACCGGGCTCTCACCAACCGGCTCACGCGGCAGAGCTACCCGCTGGGCATCCTGGTGAACACCCGGGGCGAGCGTTTCCTCGACGAAGGCGCCGACTTCAGGAACTACACCTACGCGAAGTACGGCAAGGTCATCCTCGAACAACCCGGTTCCCTCGCCTTCCAGGTCTTCGACGCCTCCACCCGGGACATGCTCCGCGTCGAGGAGTACCAGATGCCCGGGGTCAGCGAGATCGTGGCCGATACGCCGGAGGAGCTCGCGGAGAAGATGGGGGTCGACGCCCAGGCCCTCCGCCGGACCCTGGACGAGTTCAATGCGTCGATCGACGACGCCAAGGAGTCCGACCCCAACGTGCTGGATGGTCGCCGTGCGGAAGTCACACCGCCGAAGAGCAACTGGGCGCGGGCGATCGCATCCGCTCCGTACTACGCCTACCCGGTCACCTGCGGTATCACCTTCACCTTCGGCGGGCTGAAGTCCGACACGCACGGCCGGGTCCAGGACGAGGCGGGCAACACCATCCCCGGACTGTTCGTGGCCGGCGAGATGCTCGGCGGTCTGTTCGCCGACAACTACCCCGGTGGCTCGGGGTTGGCCGCGGGCTGCGTGTTCGGACGTCGCGCAGGTTCGCTGGCCTAGGATCGTTGCAGCACAGGGTTCGGTGCATACGGTCGTGCCGGACCCTTCGGCCCAAGGAACGTGGGGGAAATGCCTTCTCTTGATGCCAAACCCTGGGATCGAGACGCGGTCTTCGAACAGCTGCGCGTCGAGATCCTGGACGGCACGCTGCCTGCTGGACATCCCCTGCGGGAAGTGGCCCTGGCCGAGCGGTTCGGTCTTTCTCGCACTCCTATCCGCGATGCACTCAGCCGGCTGGAGCAGACCGGGCTGGCAGTGCGCGGCAAGCGCGGGTTGCTCGTCAAGCGCGTCGACCCGGAGACGGTGGTCCAGGTCTACTCGCTGCGGATCCTGCTGGAGGAGGATGCGGCGGGGCAGGCCGCGGAAGCACGGACGATCAACGACCTGCTCCGTCTCGAGGCTCTCATCCAACGGGACCGTGCGCTCGGCAGCGATATCTCCGATCAGCAGATGATCCGGAGCAACATGGAGTTCCACGAGACGGTATGGCGCAGTACCCACAACGACGTCCTGGTGGACCTCTTGGAGCGGCTGACAGGACACCTGATCCACGATCCCGGAACCACGTTGGCCGTCGGGGACCGGTGGTCGGAATCCCTCGACGAGCACGAGGAGCTGGCTGACGCCATCACGCAGCGCGACGGCCAGCGTGCGCGCAAGACGGCTCGAAAGCACTTCTCTCGAGCGCTCGAGCTGCGGATGGGACTGCTCCGACAGGCCATCCTGGAGGACGGCTCAGGGCCCGGCACTGGATGCGGCGGGTCAGGGCCGGGGCGTGCTCGCGCAGACAGGCGTTGACCGCGAAGGACTTGCCGTTGCCGGCCTGCCCGTAGATGCAGCTCATCGCTTTCCTCGATCGCGGCACGGATGCTCTCCCGCTGCTGTGAGCAGCGCTCGCCTGGAGACGACCTGGGCGCCGGGCAGGCGCATGAAGTGATCGTCGCGTTCCCCGGGCAGACGCGCCCTGCACCTGCTGACAGCGGTAGCCACCTGGTGTCACTCCTTGCTGTCCGAAGCGGGGCCGGTACCGGTTTTCCCGTCTACCGGTTGCGGGCCGGGTGCAGCCTTCGAACGTGGCCGGGCCGCGGGCAGGGGACGTGGGCGCGCCCAGCCGGCGGACGGGTCCCGGGGCGGGATCAGGTCGGGCAGCGCGCGGGCCGCCAGAGCCGTTGCCTTTGCGCAGGTCATCTCCATCACTGAAGATGGTCGAACCGGTGCCGACCTTGGCGCCAGTCTCGAACCGGGGCGGGATCAGCTCCGGTTCCCGGCCTTCGGTGTCGTTCCAGATCAGGTTCTTGTCGTTGATGGTGCGGATGCCCGCGCCGAGGAGGCCGGGCCGGTACGTGCCGGGCCTCCGGCTCGCAGGGTCGTGGCTCTGAGCCGGACTTCTGTATTTCTGCTGGAGCACTAGGGCGATCAAGACGCCCACGCGTCCAGCGCTCCCCGCGCCCCCTCGAAGCGACACTCAGCACATCTTGCGGGCGGTCCCGACCACAGCGACCTGCGTCCACACCGCTTAAGCTGCAGCGACATCGGCTGTATCGGCAGGGCTGGCGACCAGCAGGTCGTAAGCGCCGGTCAGGCGCAGGACCTTGGCGGGCTGGCCCTGCAGGCCGGCGACGACCAGCTGCCCGCCCTCGGCAAGGAGGCGTTGACGCAGCTGGAGCAGGAGATTGAGGCCGCTGGAATCCATGAAGGACACGCCCGACATCTCCAGGTGCAGCGCTGTGCCGCCCTGCGGGACGGCGCCGGTGGCCTTGGCCAGGGCCGGACAGGTGTCGAGATCTATCTCTCCAGCAACGTTGATCACCGTGCGGTCGGTGTGCTGCTGGAGGGTCACGGTGAGATCGTTCACGGTTCGCCCCTCCCATCAGGGGGTCGAGCCCATCACACCCCCTCACACGGCGGGGGCATCAAGTGCGCGGCTACATGAGGGCCGCCCACAGCCGAGCAAGAACACCCGCACCGCGCCCCGGCCGCCGTGGCGACCTGTAAGGGCGACGCGGGGTCTCCCACCAGACCAGGCTGGTTGTCCGACCAGCCTCGCACACCCCGACCCGAACCGACCAGAAGTCGGCACCCCAACACGAGAGGTCCTGGACGTGACCCCTGCGTGCCACGGTCCGCCGCCTTGCTCTGACGTCCACGCGAGGATCGCCGGGTGGGCGTGCTCGCACTGGGCGCCGGCGGTCGTGTGCTGCCCGTCGGAGGTGGCGACCTGGGTGGAATCGCCGCTGAAGAACTCAAAGAGGTGTACTCCAGGGCGCCCCCCGCCGCGCCGGCACGCTGGAGGAGGTGCGCTTCACCGACATCGAGCACGTCGAGTGCGACCTGTAGGCATTCCCGAACACGTTGATCATGTACGCGACGACTCCGCCCGCCTGGCCGCCTGTTGCCGTAGCGGCCTGCGCAGCATGCCGGTGCGGGAGGTTGCGGCCGGAGTTCGCAACGAAGCTGTGGTCCGGCGGCCGGCTTGCGAGCGCTCCCTGACCTGCTGCGTCTTCGTCCGCAGATACGCCGTTGCTCGGCCGTCGTGGTGGGTACCGGAGAAACTCGGCTGATCGTGGTCCGTGGCAACAGGGCCTCAGGGAAGTCGTCCGTCGCCGCCCGCCTGCGCGAGCGGTTCGGCCGTGGCCTGGCCCTGGTCGGCCAGGACAATCTCCGCCGCGTCGTACTCCGAGAGCGCGACCGGCCCGGCGCTGCGAACATCGGCCTGACCGACCTGACCGCCCACTACGTCCTGGACGCCGGGTTCCACGCCGTAGTCGTTCGGTGAAACTTTGGTTGGAGAGCCGCGAGAGGCCCTTCAGGGCGCGGTGTCCTCAGGGGTTCGGGAGGAGGGGGCCAGCCGCTTCCATCGCGGCCCACAGCGCGGCGACTGCGGCAGGACGTGCGTGCGCGTCGGTGGCCGTGGTCAGCGACGGATCGTCTCCCGCCGCACCGGCCGCGGCCGGACCGAACGCCCCCAGTACCTTCAGGGCTGATCAAAAGGGGACCCGGCCGGCGAGCCGGCCGACCATGCCCTCGGTCGCTCCACGGTGGACTGACTACGAAGATCCACCTCGTCACGGACGGCCGTTGCCGGCCGCTGGCCTTCGTCATCACGCCGGGCCAGGCCGGTGACGCGCCCATACCGTCCTGCCCTATCCGTGAATTGAGGCGTGCGCAGCCCGTCTTCCCGTCCTGTAGCCGATGGGCGGAGGTTGAGGCGTTGTGGACAAAATGCAGGGCTAACACGGCGAGGTGGGCTGCGCAGACGCCCTTGCGGCAAGACGATACCGACCATGACGGAAGACATCATGGATGCGCCCCCTGGCATCGGCTCCAAGCGGCACCACCTGGTCTGGTACGAACTCTTTGAGTGCGCGCGGCGCGGGCACCATCTGGAGGGCACGGACGCGGCCCGTGTGCGCGGCACGGACGCGATCCTGGTCAAAGACTTCGGAGACGGACTTCGCTGGCACCGGTGTCTGCGCTGTGATGCCTGGCTCCCGGTGCGACCCGCAGCACACCCGGCCCGGGAGTTCCCGCCCGAACGCGCGGACATCGACATCCCGCTGCGGGGCAAGCCGCTGCGTGACCGATATGTGCTGCGACTGATCGCGCTCGACCGTTTGGTTCACTTTCTCGTACTCGGCGTTCTTTCGATCGCTGTACTCGGCTTCGCGCACGAACGCCGACGGCTCAGTGCGCCGTTCTATCGGACGATGGATTTGCTGCAAAACGGTGTCGGCGGCCCCACTGGCAGATCCGGGCGGGGAATGCTGGGCGAGCTCAGCAAGGCCTTCACCGCCCGCTCATCGACTTTGTGGGCAGTCGGGCTGGTTGTCGGCGCCTACGCACTCCTCGAAGGCATCGAGGCGATCGGACTGTGGCTGGCCAAGCGCTGGGCGGAATACCTGACGTTCGTGGCCACAACCGTATTGCTCGTTCCTGAGATCTATGAGCTGGCCGAAGGACGTATCACGCCGACCAAAATCCTGACCCTGGCCATCAACGTGGCGATCAGCTTCTACCTCCTCAGCGCAAAACGTTTGTTCGGCCTACGCGGCGGCGGAAAAGCCGAAGCGGCTGAAAAAGCCCGCGACACCAGCTGGGAAGCCCTGGAGCGTGTTCTTCCGGGACCGTGACGATGAGCGCACAACGTTCTCGATGTGAGGTCTCAGGGACGGTTTTTCTTTAGGAGATCCTTGACGGTCTTGGTACCCATGCATTGACGTAGAGCCTGGTGATCGGCCCGAGGTCTTGCGGAGCCTGACAGCGGGTTCGTCCTCCCCCGCAGGATCCGGTGAAGATCATTCCCGCATGCTGCGACCGGCCTGTGCCCGACAAGGGGAGGTGGTGGGTGCCGTGGTTCGCGATCTCGAACAGCGGCTCGGCGGCCAACTGGCGGAAGGCGACCGGTTTGGCGTCGATTCAGCGCGGGCGGCGGTGTCAGAACGGCCGCTTGTCTTGGTCTGCGGGCCAGCGCAGCCGGCGAGCAGGCCTCCCGTCATGGCCGCCAGCATCGTCCGGCGACTGCTTGTCATCCGATCGTTCGCTCCCTGCGATGCCGTTGGGCATCGCAGGGAGAAGCTCGGCCGGGCAAAGCCAGTGAATGGGCGGAAGGCTCTGTCGTGATCGACTGGGCACCACGATGCGCAATTGGGGTGCGGACGGCGAACCGGAAGCCTCGCGTCGCGTCGGGTTGCGTGTCGGAGGGCAAGCCGGGATTTCGCGGTGCGCTCCGGGTAAGGTCGCGACCGTGCCCGCGCCGAAGAAGCTTACCCGGCGATCCTTGCCGGTCACGTCCGCCGCACTGCTGTCCCTGTCCGTGACCGCGCCGACCGCCCTGGCCGTCCCCCGCCCCTCGGCGAGCCCGACGGTCACGCCCCCTGCCCATATGTCGACCGTGGGCGGAGAGCGGCTCGGCCGGCCGGGCATCCAGGTGAACCTCGCTCCGGGCCTGCCCGCGCTGCCCAAGAACCTCACAGCGCGTTCCTGGGTCGTCGCCGACGCCCAATCCGGCAAGGTGCTCGCCGCGCACAACGCGCACTGGCGGCTGCCTCCGGCCAGCACCCTCAAGATGCTGTTTGCGGACACTCTGCTGCCCCGCTTCCCCAAAGACATCCGGCACAAGGTCGAGCCGTCTGACCTCGCGGGCATGGGCGCCGGGTCCAGCGTGGTCGGGATGAAGCAGGGGCACACCTACACTGTCCGCGACCTGTGGCTAGGGGTGTTCCTGCGCTCGGGCAACGACGCCGTGCACACCCTGGCGCACCTCAACGGCGGGCTCCAGCGGACGGTCAAGGACATACAGGCTCACGCCGACGAGTTGCAGGCCCTGGACACGCACGTGGTCACGCCCGACGGCTATGACGAGCCGGGCCAGCTGTCGTCGGCGTATGACCTGACGCTGTTCGCCCGGTCCGGGCTGCACAAGGAGGACTTCCGCGACTACTGCTCGACGGTCAGCGCCACGTTCGACTCCCGTGAGATCCGCAACACCAATCGGCTTCTGAGCGGCGACACCGACGTACCCGTCTACCAGGGCATCGCAGGCGTGAAGAACGGCGAGACCACCAACGCCGGCGCCACCTTCACCGGAGCCGCCCAGCGGAGCGGCAAGGTACTGCTCGTCACGGTGATGCACCCGGCGAAACGCGAGCACAACCAGGTCTACAAGGAGACCGCCAAGCTTCTCGACTGGGGTTTCCGAGCAGACGGCAAGGTGACCCCGGTGGGCGAACTGGTGGCACCGCAGAGCGCCCTTCGGAGTGGCACGCCATCGTCGGAACCAGGCGCTACTGCTGGTTCCGGCTCCGCAGGCTTGAGCACTGCCGCGGCCATGGTGGGCGGGGCCCTGGCAGTGTTCGGGCTTGCCGCATACCTGATCAGGCGCCGGTGGCCGCAGTGAGAGCGCTTCATCCTGCTCCGCCGCGCGGCGTGCTCTGCGTTGGCTACCTCATTCCACTGGCATCCCCGGCACGCACCGGCCGCCCGGATCCGATGGCCGCTCCTTGGCCTCACCACGAGGCCCTCCTGTCCTCGACCCGCGCCCTTCGCGCTCGGCCGCTCGTGTCCCCGCCCCGCGCCCTGCCGGGGAGTCGTCCGTTCCCACGGCGATCCGCCCGAAGGTCAACTTGCCCAGAGTGATCACCGCTCCCTGAGCACGGCGGACGACAGCACACTCTCTAACGTCCGCTCCGCCAGCCCAGGGGTCATGAGCAGTTCGGCTCACAGGGACGCGATTGTGTTGTTCCAGGATGTGCCCGTCCGCTCCGAGTCGGCGTTCCACACCCTCGCCGATGATCTGGTGACGAGGGAACACACTCCTGGGCGCTGCGTATTTCATCGCACGGGAAAACCGAAAGCATAGCCCTGCTGCCGCAGACGGGGCAGGAGCGCGGCGAGCCCGGCGACCGTCTGCGATCGATCCCCGCCGCCGTCATGGAAAAGGATCGTGGGGCCGTTGGGCAGCTCATGCTCCACGGTACTTACGATCGCCAGCGCACCGGATCGCTTGTAGTCCCGGGCGTCGATGTTCCAGCCGAGCGGGCGCATGCCTATCGACGCGGCGATCTGCCGACTGTAGGGGGTGAACGCGCCGCCCGGCGCGCGGTAGTAGAGCGGCTTCACGCCTCCCGAGGCACGCTCGATCTCCCCTTTCGCGTTGACGATCTCGCTGTACTGGTAGGAAGGTGGCTTACGACCCATCGTCGTGTCGTGATGAAGGCTGTGGTCGCACAACCGGTGCCCGTCGGCGACGACCTGCCGCACCACGGCGGGATAGCCGGCCGCTTCCTCCCCGATCATGCAGAAGACCGCTTTGACGCCGTTGTCCTTGAGTACCTGCAGTACGCGCGGCGTCCACACCGGATCCGGGCCGTCGTCGATGGTGATGTTGACGGCATGCGTTCCCTTGTCCGATGCGTGGGCAATGCCCATGCTCACTACCGGTGTATTGACCCGCAGGGTTGTTCACGCGGCTGATCGGTGGCTGGCCGCCGAGTGCGGTGTGGCAGCGATGGTGGTTGTAGGTGTGCAGGAAGCTGCCAGGGCGGCCGTGCGTTCGTCGTTGCTGGTGTAGGGCCGCAGGTAGGCCCATTCGTCGAGCAGGGTGCGGTTGAAGCGTTCCACCTTGCCGTTGGTCTGCGGCCGGTAGATACGGGTGAGCTTGCCGGCCGCGCCGAGGTCGGCGAGCGCCTGCCGCCAGGCGAAGCTCTTGCGGTAGGGCCAGGCGTTGTCCGTCAGGACACGCTCGATCCGGTCGATGCCGTGGGTGGCGAAGAAAGCTGCGGCCCGGGCCAGGAAGGCCGCGCAGGTCGTGGCCTTCTCGTCGCTGAGGACTTCGCTGTAGGCCAGGCGGCTGTGGTCATCGACGGCGGAGTGGATGTAGTCGAAGCCAGTGGTGCGGCGGCGGTCGGGGCAGGCGGCACGGCCGTGGACGCGCCAGCCTCCGCCGTCGGGGATGCGGCCGAGTTTCTTGACGTCCACGTGGACGAGCTCGCCGGACCGGCTGCGTTCGTAGCGGCGGATGACCTGGCCGGTGGGCCGGTCCAGGAAGACCAGGCGGTTCAGGCCATGCCGGGTCAGGACCCGGTGCACGGTCGAGGCGGGCAGGCCCAGGATCGGGCCGATGCGGGCCGGGCCGAGCTTGCGATCCTGCCGCAGGCGGCAGATGCGGTCCTCGACCGCTGCTGCCGTGCGGTGCGGCGTCCTGTGGGGCCGGCTGGAACGGTCGTGCAGGCCGGATTCGCCCTCTGCCCGCCAGCGGCGCAGCCACTTGTGGGCCGTGGCCCGCGAGATACCCATCTCGGCAGCGACATGCGCGACGGGGCGGCCGGAACGGACACGCTCGACCAGCAGCCGCCTGCCATGAACGGTCAGCCGGGCATTACGGTGGGACACGAAGACCTCCGTGCGGTGCAGTCCTAGACAGCTCCACCACACCGGAGGTCTTCGCCATGATCAAGCCCGACAGGCGTCAACAACGCTCGTGATCAATACAGCTAGCCGCTTCCGGAGCGGGGCCCAGCTCCGCCGCAGGTTGTCCGGCTCCAGCGGGGTACCGATGCGGGAGGTGAAGATCAGCCCCTGCACCCGACGCCGGCGGCGGCCCGCTCCTGTGCCTGCCGCTCGCGGTGCTCGGGGAGCGCCTTCACGACGAGAGGCGGCAGCAGGACAGTGCGGACCGATGCCTGTGTCGTGGGTCGGACCAGCCACAGCTCTCCCCCGACACGCTGTAGCGCACGCTCCGCGGTCAGCGCCTCCCGGTCCAGGTCGATGGCGTCCCAGCGCAGCCCCAGCAGCTCGCCGCGCCGCACCCCCAGAACCAGGGCCAGCACGTAGAGGGCGTGCAGCCGATCCTCTCCGGACGCGCGGAGCAAGCGGAAGGTCGCCGGTTCGACCCCGGCCCCAGCTACAGCCGCCATGACCAGGGAAAACGGCCCCACCAGAGATCATCGGTGGGGCCGTTTTCGTGTCGATTACGCCAGCCGCTCACGAGGGCGGCGCAGAGATCCCGCCAGGCGCACAGCGGAGCCGGCGCGACATCGGATCAATGAGGCGTCTGGGGCAGCTGCCTGAACGAGCACGCCCCAAGCGGCCGAGTGTTGGCGCACACCCCCTGCCACACGGCTCCACTCCGGGTCAGGGCGGTGACGAACACCGGGCCGCCAAGGACGTCCTGGGTGCCGGCCGCCAACGTGGCATCGACGACATCTGTGGGGCCGCCCACGGCCTGCCAGCCACCAACGGCGGTGGGCGGCGTGGTCGTCGGGTCGATCGTCAAGACGTACACCTTCCCGTCACAGACCGCCGAGACGTACAACGCGTGGGCGGCGTAGTACTCGTCCCCCGCCGAGTCGATGTCCTCGCAGTGCTTCCTCCCCTCCGGAGTCGGTCTGGCGTGGGCAAGCCGCACCACCTGAGCCGGGCCGGCACCCGTCGCTGCTTGCGCTGCTCCGGCTCCGGCGAATGTCATGACTACTGCGGCGGCGAGTGACGCAGCAACCCTGCTCTTCAGTTCCACCCACGCGCTCCTTCTCTCTCGGCGAAAACGGCCCATGGCCTGTTTGCTTGAAAGCATGCGGAGGCATACCCCGGCAGCGTCATCAGCGCCCGAGTACGCACAGCTTTCACCCAGACGCCGTGACGCAGGAGTGACCGGCCATGGGCCGATCCTCCGGAAGCGCGACGGGACTTCGGGCCTGAGCCGGCCCGTATGCCGACAGCAGCGCACCAAGACAGCTACCACCCCACACCCACGCCCCCTATGATCGGGCCGCGCCCCACCAGGACGCGGCCCGAAAGGCGGAAGCCGGTTCGACCCCGGCCCCCGTCGGGACTTCGACGGGGCCCTGCGCGCTGGCGCGTAGCGGTCCTATGCAGTGTCTTCAAATGATCTTGAGTGGTGGATCATGGACGGGTGATACGTCGCCATGAACTGTCCGATGCCGAGTGGGAGTTCGTCAGGCCGCTGCTGCCCGTGTCATCGCATGGGCGCAAGCGGCTGGATGACCGCAGGGTCCTCAACGGGATCGTGTGGAAGTTCCGTACCGGGACGGCCTGGCGGGATGTGCCTGAGCGGTACGGGCCGTGGGCCACGCTGCACACCCGTTTCCGCCGGTGGGTGGCGGACGGCACGTTCGAACGGATGCTCCGCGCCGCCCAGTCCCGGGCCGACGCCGTCGGTGACATCGACTGGCTGGTGTCGGTCGACTCCACCATCGTCGACGCCCACAAGCATGCCGCCGGTGCTCGAAAAGGGGGCTCCGCAGTCCAGCTCTCGGACGTTCCCGAGGCGGCCTGACCAGCAAGATTCACCTGGCCTGCGACGGTGCCGGCCGCCCGCTCGCCTTCATCGTCACGGGCGGCAACACCAACGACTGCACCCAGTTCACCGCCGTGATGGAAGCGATCCGGGTGCCCGCCCAGGCCCGGGACGCCCCCGGGTGCGGCCCTCGCACGTCCTGGGCGACAAGGGCTACAGCTCCAGGGCGATACGCACCTGGCTGCGTCGGCGCGGTATCAGCCACACCATTCCCGAGCGAGCCGATCACGTCCGCAACCGGCTGAACCGCGGCAGCCGTGGCGGACGGCCCCCGGCCTTCGACCGCGACACCTACAAGCGGCGCAACGTGGTGGAACGGTGCTTCAACAAGTTGAAGCAGTGGCGCGGCATCGCCACCCGGTACGACAAGACCACCGAGTCCTACCAAGCAGCCGTCAACCCTCGCAGCCCTGCTGATGTGGACGTGACGTTTGACGACAGAACCTAGAGGCGCTCCGCGTGAAGCGATGTACCCGAGCGGGCTTGGCAGACCGCGGGCCTCGTACCGCGCCGTTGCCCCGGGATCCCAGAAGATCCATCCGATGGTGGTCTGCACGGAGCGCGCGTTGCGGCGACTCCATTCGGGCCACTCGCCGTCGACTGTCCGAACCTTCCGTTGCCGGTCGGAGATTCCCGTCATCAGCCGGCCCCGTCAACAGTTCCGGGGCCAGAGGGTGAAGGCGCCGGGAGCGGTCATCCAGTCGAACGTCGTGGCGCTGGAGTGGCCCTGCTGCGCGAGGTACTGCACGCGCTGGGCGGCGGCGGTGGGGTCGGGATCGGTGTCGTCGAGTGCGGGGGCGACACTCTCGGCCGAGCCTTCGACGGTGAGGTAGTTGCTGCGGCAGTACCAGGACATGGGGTACCCGTCGTTCAGCCAGTGGGTAGCCTGGGTGTCGAAGATGACGAACCAGGGCCGCAGGGCGGCCGCGTGGATGAGGCGGGGGTCGCCGTTCGGGCCGGGGTGGGTCATGGCGGGCCACATGGAGGCCGTGCGGAGTCGGCCGGCCGCCGAAAGGTCGGCCAGGTGCTGGGCGTATTCCTGTTCGGTGGAGAGGTTGTCCAGTCCGTAGCCGGAAAGTCTGTTCTCGATGGTGCCGGTGATCGGGAAGACGATGAACTTGCCGCGGAGCCGGCCCCAGGAGGGCCATGCGCCGGCCTGCGCCGCTGCGTCAAGGGTCGGGTAGGCGGTCCCGAGCATGTCAGCGGGGGTGAAGAGGTTCCCGGCACCGAGGTGTGCGGTCACCAGCTGGTCCAGTTGGGCCGGCCCCATGTTCGCGTTGGAGCGGAAACCCCATTTCAGCTCCAGTTTGAGGTAGACGGGGTCGTGACGGGGATGAGCGTCGCTCCATGCCCTGAGATCGTCGAGGCAGGTTCTGAGGCTGCCGTTCTCCCAGGTCGTCCTGAAGACGCCCGAACCGGTGTGGTAGGTGCAGTTGTTGTCGTTGATCAAAGGATCGGAATGACTGACGACCCAGCCGCCGGGATTGCCGTAGGTGCTGTAGGCGTCGATCTCCAGCAGATGGGCTCCGAGGTCGAGGCCCGCGGTGATCGACTTCGATTTGCTCTTGTCGTAGGCGTTGTGCAGTCCGGACACGGAGATCTGGTTCAGGGGAACATCGTCGAAGGCCGATGTGTCCGGCATCGGCTTCACCGTGGCGGCGTTGCCGGGTGTGGCAGTGACCCACGCCGAGGCCAGGCCGAGCAGCGCGGTGGCGGCGAGACCGAAGGCTCTGCGGCGCCAGGGACGGGATTCCGTGCGAGCGGAGGGCATCGCGGCTCCTTACGAAGGGAAAAGTCGTGCACGGCGCGATCGGACAAGGGGATGAGACGCGACCGGACAAGGGGATGGGAGCGGTCCGCCGTCGGCTGTGCTGCCGGTCAGAGCTCGTCACCCAGCCGTTCTCGTGACTCCGCGGCGGCCCAGGTGAAAATCCCCTGGGCCATCAGGGAGGACTCGTGCTCGGCGCGCGCCTGGTTGACGTCGGCTCGTGCGGCGTGTGCGGCTGCGTCGTCCGGGGCGGCCTGCACGGCGAACTCCGCCAGGTGGCCCGCGATCCTCAACTCGCCCGCGTCGGCGTAACGCCGGGCCGCCTCCGACAGGGCGGCCCCACCGCCCGCCAGATCCGCCAGCGCGGTGGCGAGCCGGTCCTCGGGAGCCGGTTTGAGGTGCGCTGGATTCCCGTCGTACCACCCCGCATAACGCCGCCACAGGTTGCGCACGATGAACTCCGGCTCGTCGTACCTCGCGCGCAGGTAGACGCGGTCGGCCAGATGGGCGGGCGGGCGCACGGAGTGGATCAGGTCGTCCAGCCGGGCACCGGCGTTGAGTCCGTCCAGCGTCTGCTCGACCAGACTCTCCAGCCACTCGGCGGTCTCGGTCAGGGCCAGGCGGATCCGGCCGACGCCGAAGACCGGCGCTCCGTGCGAAGGCAGCATGATCTCCGCGCCCAGGGCGGCCATGCGGCGCAGCGCGAGCGCCCACTCGCGCGGGTAGCGCTGCACCTTCTGCGGGTTGCCGCAGTTGGGGCTCACCCAGATGAACATGTCACCAGGGCACAGGATGCGGTGTCGGGGGACCCAGGCGACGGTCGCGTCGTCGGTCTCACCCTCGACGTGGAAGAGCTCGAAGGTGAAATCCCCTCGCGTCAGGGTGAGCGCTTCGCGATAGGTCAGGTCGGGTCTGCGGTACCGGGTCGGCCAACGGAGGTCCGGTGCCTGGAACTGCCGACGATTGATGAGGGTGTTGTAGCCGCCCGTCAGCAGATAGCGGTCGAACCTCTCCCCGATTCTCTCGTGGGCGAGCACGGTCGGGCGTGCTGCGTCCTCCGCGTCGAAGGGACCCATCCCGAAGACGTGGTCGATGTGGCCGTGGGAGAAGATCGCGGTGGTCACCGGGAGTGGTGTCCAGGCGCGCACGGCCTGGTGGAGACTGCCGGCGGAGAGCGGGTTGCCTGTGTCGAACAGGATGACCTGGTCGTCCGTGCGGAAGGTGACGACATTGCCGAAGCCGGGATGCCAGCCGACGCCGTCGGCCACCTCGATGACGCCGGAACCCGCCTGCCCGGCATGGACGACGCTGTCGTCGACGGCGCCGTGCCAGACGCGGTCTGCGTAATCGGTGAGGGACAAGTTCATGGGCCCATGCCACCGTGAACCCGTGCGCGCGGCAATCGACTGCGGGGCCACCGATGGCTGCCTACTGTTGGGACATGTCACAACCAGACGCTGCGCGGGACGGCGCGATCCGGCTGGCCGCACGCCTCGAACCGCGGGTCAACCAGCTGGCCAGATCCATCGTGGAACGACAGCGCGCCGAGGTGCCCGGCTTCGACCTCCTGCCCGCGGAGCTGCGGGACGTGGAGGTGGCGGCGACGGCTCGTCATGCGCTGCGCGGGTTCCTCCGCCACGTCCGAGGCCAACCGGACGTCGACATCTGGCCGTTCCGGGAGCGCGCCGCCGAACGCGCCGAGGAGGGCCTTCCCCTGGTGCAGTTGCTCCGGGGATACCACGTCGGGGCGGAGGTACTGCTGGACGCGCTGGGCGAGTTGGCCCGTCCGGGCGAGGAAGCCGCGCTGCAGTCCCTGACCCGGATGCAGTTGAGGGCGCTGCAGGCCACCGTCGAGAACGTCACCGAGGCCTACCTGGCGGCTCTCGCCGACCAGCAGGCTGCGCCGAGGGAGCTGGCCCGGGCACTGATCCGCGGTGACGAGCCCGAGGAGGTCGCCGCCCGCTACGGGCTGCCACTGGAGCCGGGCTACCTCGTGCTCCGCGTGCGGGCGCCCGAGCCGCAGACACCGGTGACGGCGCGCCGGTTGCTGCGCTGGGCGCTCGCCCGGCTCGCCCCGCTGGCCGAGGGACGCGTTCTGAGCCTGCCGGACGAGCGCGGCGGCCACGTCCTTCTGCCCTCCCGGATCGCGGTCGACGCGGTGGCCGGCCGGCTCTCCTCCCACCCTCCGACGGCGCCGATCGTGGGCGTCGCGGCCGCGGACACCCTTCAGGAGGTGCCCGCAGCGGCCGAACGAGCACGCCGCATCGCCCTGGTGGCAGACGGGCCGGGCCTGCACCGGTTGCGGGACGTGCTGCTCGAATACCACGTGGCGACGGCCGCGGACAGCGCGCCCGAACTGGGCGCCCTGCTGGAACCGCTGGACGGTCACCCCGGCTTGACCGAGACCGTCGCCGCGTTCCTCTCCTGCGACTTCGACCGGCGCCGTACGGCCCAGGCACTCGGCGTGCACCCGAACACGGTCGACAACCGCCTGGCCCGCGTCGCCGAGTTGACCGGCGTCGACCCGCACACCGGCCGCGGAGTCCAGCTCCTCGGTGCCGCGCTGACCCTGCACCGGATCGCCGGCCGAAGCCCCCGGGCACCTCTGCGAGCCCCGGACAGGGGGTCGGCCGACCACTGAACCGACCGCAGGGACGGAGGCGTTGGTCATCCGGTGGTCGCCGAACACCGGCCGCGCCGCGCCTACCCGCGCAGGTCGACCACCGTGCGCAGCTTGCCGCTGGTCGCGGTGCGTTCGAACGCTGCCCTCGGCACGGTTTCCACGGAGAAGGCCAGGAGTCCTTCCGCTTCGGCCGAGGCCACCTCCGCCACCTCGGTGACGAAGGCCTCCCGCGCGGCGGCGGCGTCGGAGGCGTACTGCTCGTCGAGGCGCACCGTCAGCCGCTCGCGGCCGGCGCCGGGGCAGACCAGCAACTGCGTCTCACCGCGGTAGTCCAGCCGCTCCTGCGCGGCCCGCACGAAGCGCCGGTAGTTGAAGAAGTACGTGCCGACGCGCACCACGTCGCCGTAGCGGCCGAGAAGCTCCAGACGCGGTACGTGGCTGCCGCACGGGCACCACTCCTCCACGGCACGCCCCAGGTCGCCGATCTCGTAGCGTTCCAGCCGCTGTCCTGCACGCGCCCGCGAGGTGAACACCAGCCGGCCGGGTTCACCGGACGCCACGGGCACGTCCGAGTGCGGGTCGAGGATCTCCAGAGTGTGCAGGTCGGTGAGCACATGGTGGACCGATCCCCGCGAGGCGGCGCACTGGTATCCCAGGGGGCCGAGGTCGGTACTGCCGTAGGCGGCCGAACGGATCACCTCCACACCGAACTCCTCCGTCAGCACCCGGCGTTGCTCCGCCGTGAAGTGCTCACCGCCGTAGAACACGGTGCGGATGCCCCCGTAGGCCCGCAGCCGGTCCGCCTCGGCGTGGAACAGCTGCCACAGGTAGGAAGGCATGCCGAACACGGTGTCGACCCGATGACTGACCAGCGCTTCGGCGACCCCGGCGTGGTCGGGTCCGGCGGCCATCGGGACCTGTGTGGCGTTGAGCCGTTCCAGGATGGAGAAGAAGCTGATGAAGCTCCCGTACATCCCGCCGCAGTAGAACAGGTTGGCCGCCCGGTCGCGGGCCGGGTCGAATCCGGCGGCGAGCAGACCGTCGGCGGCGGCCCGCATCTGGTTGTCGTAGTCGTCGCAGGTGAACACCGACAGGGCCGGCGCCCCCGTGGAGCCCCCGCTGCGGAAGTACAGGTGCGCGTACTCGTCGGGCAGGGAGGCGAGCGCCGTCTGCACGCCCTCCTTGCCCAGCAGCGGGCCGTCCGGCGGCGGGGGCAGCACGGGCGGGGCGACCAGGTCGTCCAGGCAGGGCACCGTGCGGAACGCCGCGGCGGAAGCGCGGACGCTCACCCGCCGGCTGTAGCGCTGCAAGGCGTACACGCCGTCGTGCGGCTCGCCCTCGTAGCCCTCGTGCATGGACCCGACCGGAGTGACCCGGGTGACGCCCGCGGCCAGCACGGCTCGTGACAGCTCGGCCACGTCGGCCGGGTCGCCGCCGACCGCCGCCGTCTGCAGATACCTGCGCATCGGCCGCAGGGTCGCGGTGACCGCGTGGCGCGCGAGCGGCTTCACCCAGACGCTGCGGTGCAGCGGGGAGGCGGTCAGCACCTGGCGGGTGTCGGCCAGCACCCGCCAGGTGCCGTCCGGGGCGCTGATCACCCGGGTGAGGCCCAGGTGCCGTTCGAGCCTGGCGAGCTGCTCCACGGTCGTGATCTCGGCCTGTTCGGCCGGTGCCGGCCGGGGTGCCGGCCGGGCCTGGGAGACCTTCGCCAGCCGCTCGGCGAACGTTGCGGCGAAGGCGAAGACCTCCTGCGCGTCCTCGGTGTCGAGGTAGACCACCTGCGGACTGGAGCACGCCTGCTGCTCGAACCGGCAGACGTCCGCGGCGAGGCCGTCGAGGGTGGCGACGTCGGCCGCCGCTTCGCGGGTCAGGTAGGCGAAGGAGATCCGGTGCCCCCACTCCACGACCCGGCAGCCGGGCGGCGCCAGGTCGCGCACCGACCGTACGGCGTCCTCGCCGCCCCACACCGCGATGGCGTCGGCCTGACCGCACAGCGCGCGCAGCCACTCCCGGCGCGACGAGGGGAAGCGCAGGACCACCACCCGCTCGCCGATCGACCCGCTGGGATCCGCCGCGCAGAGCGCGTCCAGCAACTCGACGGCCAGCGGCGTGTCGGAGCTACTGGTCTTGAGCACGTTGAGGTTGCCCGCCAGCAGTCCCTCGACGACGCTCAGCGGCGCGACCGTGGCGGCGTTGCCCGGCGCGATGTGCACCAGCAGACCCACCGGGGCCCAGGCCTCGTACGTCGTGAGGCGGGCGTCCGGCCGCGTCAGCCGCTCGGGGCGCACACCGCCCAACTCCCGGCGCAGCTTTCGCTCCAGGGCCTGACGGCTGAGCGCGGCGGCCAGTTCGGCGAGGACGGTCCCTGCCTCGTCGGGGGGCAGGTGCGCCGTGAGTCGTGCGTGCAACGGCGAGGCCGGGTCGGCCAGTTCGGCACTGACCGCGGCACACGCGCCGATCACCACATCGGTGGGCAGCGGCCGGGCGACGACGCGTCCCGTCAGCTCGGGCAGCTCGGCGAGCCGCCGGCCGGCCTCGGCGTCGTCGACGAAGTCGCCCTGCCACAGGTGGAGTACGGGGCGGGGAACGAAGGTGGTCACGGCGTCCCTTTCAGCAGCTCGGCGGCGGCGACGGCACAACTGCGGTTACGGCTCGTCCCGGCACGGCCGTGCACGGTGAACCAGTCGGTGGACAGCGGGCAGGCGCACTCCTCGCCCGGGTGCAGCGAGGCGAGGTCGCCCATCACCACGCTGTGGGCCGGTACGGAGGTGATGTACGGGCTCACCAGGTGCAGGAAGCCGCGCTCGCCGTACGGCAGCGGCCGCAGGGCGGCCGTGTCGCGGACGGCGGCGCGCGACCACACCGGCACATGGAGACGGTGTTCGGCGCACTCCACGTAGGGCACGCAGTGTTCGACGGAGCCGAAGGTGTCGCGGATGCGTTCGCCGGGGACTCCGAGGAGTTCCGTGACCTCCGCGTAGAACTCTTCCTTCCCGATCTGCCGGTCGGCGTGGCCCTTCCAGCCGCCGCCCAGCACCACCAGCGACCCCTTCGGCAGCCGCAGCGGCGGCACACCCATGGCGGTCATCCGCTCCAGCGTGAAGTGCAGGAAGGCGGGGAAGCCGAGGATGCGCACCGGTACGTCCTCCTCGGCGTAGCGGTGCAGCGCCGTGATGCAGCCGTGCACGTCGAACTCGTGGCCGGCGCCGGTGTGCCGCAGCGCGTGCGTGGTGTGCCGGGCCGGGGCGAAGTCGCACAGGTAGTTGTCGGTGAACGACGTGCCGAGCTTCAGGGAAGGTGCCGGCTCGTAGCTGTAGAGCAGGTAGTTGACCGGCTGATCGGGCGTGATCCAGCCGTAGTGGTCGAAGACGCGGGCCACCATGCGCTGCGCCGCGCGGATGCTCCACTCGTCGAAGAACATCTGCGACTTCTGGCCGGTGGTGCCCGAGGACGTCAGGTGCAGGAAGACATCGTCACGGGGGACAGAGAGCACCTCGTGGCGCTTGAAGAACGCGGCGGGCACCAGCGGGGCACGCACCCGCTCGCCGACCGTGGGCGCGGCCTCCTCCGGGGGATCGCCCAGGAGCGAGGCGAAGAACGGTGAGCGCCGCGCGTGCCAGGCGTTGGCCTCGGCCATCGCGTCGGCGAACAACGCGTCGACGTCGGCGCCGGTCGTGTACGGCGCCGCGAGGTCGCACAGCCGTTGCACGTGGCCGAGCGCCCCCGGGTCGGGGACCTCGACAGGAGCGAGATGGGGGTTCATCGGGAAACCTCGTGAAGGGGCAGGTAGGTGGCGGTCCAGGCGGTCAGGTAGGCCCTCAGGTACGGCTGGAGCAGCGGGCTGACGGCTGTGGTGCGGAAATCGATCTGACGGCTGGTGCGGGACAGCACCACGTAGTCGTGGAAGCGGTCGCCGATGCGGCGCATCGCCGGGTACACCGCGCTCGGCACGAACCCCGATGCCAGGAAGACGTCCAGGGCCTCGGTGTCGGCCAGCGGCAGCAGGGTCTCGGCGTAGTCGGCACCGGCCCGGGTGACCGCGGTCATCAGCGCCTCGAGCGCTCCGGCCACGGACACCGGACGCGGGTGGACGGCGACCAGGGCGCAACCGCCCGCGACCGGATCGAGATCGGCGTACGCCTCGAAGCCGCCGTCGGCCGCGACGAGCAGCGCGTTGGGTGTGTGGAGGGGGAAGAAGCGGTCGTCCGGGCCGGGGAACCGTTCCAGGAAGCGGCGGCGGACGAAGGCGGGGGCCGCGATCAGTTCGATCGGCTCCGCTCCGGTGGCGGCCCGCGCCGTGGGGCGGGCGGGGACCTGTCCGGCCCCGCTGTAGTCGACGCCGATGCCGGAGGCCGCGGCGGACAGCAGTGCCGTCAGGCGTTCCGGTACGTGGTCGACGGGGGCCCGGTGCTCCAGCACGCCGTCCGCGTAGCGGGCGAACAGCGCCAGGCTCTCGCAGCCCTCGACCTCGACCGCGTTGGGCATCAGGCCGAGCGGGCGGAAGCCGTTGCGTACGACGACGTTCTGCGGTCCCTCGGTGACGACGCGCACGGTGGCGTACACCGAGTCGAGGCGACCGGTGCTGAACGCCTCCGCGCACACGGCGCCGGTCAGCCGGGAGGCGAGTCCTTCGCCGCGGTGTGCGGGGTGGACTGCCAGCCCAACGAGCTTGCCGACACGGTTGCCCGGGTCGGTCTGCACGACGGCGGAGCCGACCAGGTCGCCGTGGGGCGTGCGGGCGGTCAGCCAGTGGGCCGTGCCGTCGCAGACCAGTCTGCGCATGACGGCCGGATCGCTGCCGAGCGGTACCGGGTAGCCGTGCCCGTACACGTCGAAGTACAACTGCCGCAGTTCCGCGACGTCTTGGATCGCGGCGGGCGCGAGGACCACGCTCAGTCGGGTAGCCGGAGGGCGTTGCCGCCCCCCGGCCCCCTCAGAACCGGACGTGCGGCTGTTCACCGCATCCGGCTCAAGCGGGCCCCTGGAGTCACGCGGGTCGGTCATCTTGCTTGGCCCTTCTGTGGTCGCCGGCATGGTGCTGGCGATGGCAGTCGGCGTGTACGAGGCGAAGGTTCGTCCGCCCGTCCGAGCCGCCGTCGCGCCGGTAGATGAAGTGGTGCTTGTGCAGCGGCTTCATCGATG
>NZ_BMVF01000024.1 GCF_014650575.1 Streptomyces naganishii JCM 4654 | reverse complement strand
AGTCATGCCGGACCCGGAGGCCAGCGGCCCTCTTGCAGGACCGCGAAGAAGATAACGGGGGGGGGAGGGAGCGTGGGGCCCTTCGGGACCATCCCCGCGGGTGCGGGGAGCAGGCCGAAATCCTGGACGTCGTTGAACCCAGGGCGGGACCATCCCCGCGGGTGCGGGGAGCAGGGCGCGGCACAGATCATGCCGATGACGGTCGGGGGACCATCCCCGCGGGTGCGGGGAGCAGTTCTCCAACGAGGCGATAGCCACGTCCGGCTGAGGACCATCCCCGCGGGTGCGGGGAGCAGTCACAGATCCGCGACCACCTCGCCGAGTTCCTGGGACCATCCCCGCGGGTGCGGGGAGCAGACTCCCTCGGGCAGCCAATAGAAGTCCGCATCGGGACCATCCCCGCGGGTGCGGGGAGCAGACGTAACCCGTCTTGGGGTCGATCTGGCCGACGGGACCATCCCCGCGGGTGCGGGGAGCAGATTCCCGACCCTCCCCCATGACCCGTAGCTCAGGGACCATCCCCGCGGGTGCGGGGAGCAGATCCCTTCGGTCTGCTGGCGTTCCACGTGGAGGGGACCATCCCCGCGGGTGCGGGGAGCAGCGAAATGGCGAACCCCCCTTGCCCGGTGGCCGGGGACCATCCCCGCGGGTGCGGGGAGCAGACCCCTCTCGTCCCGACCTTCACCCAGCCGGTGGGACCATCCCCGCGGGTGCGGGGAGCAGAGGGTGCCGTCCGTAGCCGGGTCGAACATCGAGGGACCATCCCCGCGGGTGCGGGGAGCAGACCCTCGACGAGGTCGGCGTCCAGCTGACCCCGGGACCATCCCCGCGGGTGCGGGGAGCAGGCTTGTGCCTCGCGGGTGTTGGCGCGGGTCTCGGGACCATCCCCGCGGGTGCGGGGAGCAGTCGAGCAGGGACCCCAGGGTGTCAAGCCCGAGGGGACCATCCCCGCGGGTGCGGGGAGCAGGCCGTGATCCTCGGCGGGGCCGTCGGCCTGTGGGGACCATCCCCGCGGGTGCGGGGAGCAGGGCGTCGAGGAGGCTGTGGAATTCGGCGGAGAGGGACCATCCCCGCGGGTGCGGGGAGCAGTGGGCTGGCCGTGAACGTGGCCGTCTTGTGGAGGGACCATCCCCGCGGGTGCGGGGAGCAGATCTCCCGGCCGCCGGTCCACCACGGGTAGAGGGGACCATCCCCGCGGGTGCGGGGAGCAGTCCCACGTGTGCTCGCTGCGGTGCGGCGTGAAGGGACCATCCCCGCGGGTGCGGGGAGCAGTGGCGCGGGTCGTCCCCGACCGGGGACATGTAGGGACCATCCCCGCGGGTGCGGGGAGCAGTTGCTGGTGGGCTTGCCGCTCTTGGGGGTGCCGGGACCATCCCCGCGGGTGCGGGGAGCAGTCGGCGCAGTCCCGGCTCGGACAGCGGGTGACGGGACCATCCCCGCGGGTGCGGGGAGCAGCAGGCGGTCGTTCTCCGCCTGCAAGTCCTTGAGGGACCATCCCCGCGGGTGCGGGGAGCAGCGGTCTTCGCCGCTCAGGCCCGCCCACGGCAGGGGACCATCCCCGCGGGTGCGGGGAGCAGTCTCGCACTCGAACCACACGCATTTGATCCAGGGGACCATCCCCGCGGGTGCGGGGAGCAGACCCGAGGGCGGCTGTCGGTCGTAAGGCATCTGGGACCATCCCCGCGGGTGCGGGGAGCAGAAACGGCCGTGGCCAGACCAATACTCACTTCCGGGACCATCCCCGCGGGTGCGGGGAGCAGTGCACGGTGATGTCGCCGGTCGCGGTGGAGCGGGGACCATCCCCGCGGGTGCGGGGAGCAGGACGGGAGGGGGGGGGCCGGCTGTGCTGCGCGCCGGGACCATCCCCGCGGGTGCGGGGAGCAGTTCGACTGCGAGTAGGTCTCGCCCGCGTGGCCGGGACCATCCCCGCGGGTGCGGGGAGCAGACTGTGCGGCCTGCGGGTTTATGACGCAGGTGCCGTGGTTTTCATGAGTTTCGTAGAATCCGGCAAAAGGTACCTATCTCCCGCTTGGCTTCCTTTTGGGGCTGTCAATCGAAAGTCCATCCGAGGTCGTTTCTGCTCGCGGTCTGCGGTGCGGCGCTCCGGGTAACGATAGAGCCTCTCCGTTTTCTTCATATTGGCTTCACTCTTCATCTACATCCTGTATGTATCTGGCATGACAGGCGAGGGGGGCACCCCAGTGGGGCTTCGCGCCCGGCTGGGTGGGCCGGCGTTGAGCGTGTGGGCCAAGCACGAGCGTGATTCCGACCGGTGGCTGCCTTTGTGGCGGCATATGGAAGACAGTGCCGCCGTGGCCGGGCGGTTATGGGACGAGTGGTTGCCGCTGTCCGTGCGGAGGCTGATCGCCGGCGCGCTGCCTGGTGGGGAAGTGGATGCGCGCCGGCTGGTGGTGTGGCTGGCCGGTGTGCACGACATCGGGAAGGCGACGCCCGCCTTCGCCTGCCAGGTAGAGCAGTTGGCGCAGGTCATGCGTGGCCATGGGCTGGATATGCGCTCGCAACAGGCGATGGGCGCGGATCGGCGGCTCGCACCGCACGGGCTGGCCGGGCAGGTGCTGCTGGGGGAGTGGCTGGAGGAGCGGCACGGTTGGACGGTCAAGCAGGCTGGGCAGTTCACGGTCGCGGTCGGCGGGCACCACGGCGTGCCGCCCGAGCACGGTCAGATCCAGGCGCTCGACGGTCACCCACATCTGTTGCGTACGCACGGGTCGAGCCGGGTGCTGTGGAAGCGGGTGCAGGAGGAGTTGCTCGACGGATGCGCGGACGAGTTCGGCGTACGGGAGCGCCTGGCGGCGTGGCAGGCGGTGAAACTGCCGCAACCAGCGCAGGTCTTGCTTTCTGCACTGGTCATCGTCTCGGACTGGATTGCCAGCAATCCCGACCTCTTCCCCTACTTTCCTGAGGATGTACCTCGTACGGGCCCCGAGCGGGTCGCGGCCGCCTGGCATGGACTGGACCTGCCGGGCCCGTGGCATGCCAAGGAACCGGTCGGGGATGTCCAGGAACTTTTCGTCTCCCGGTTCGACCTTCCGCCTGGGGCGAAGGTCCGGCCGGTGCAGGAGGCGGCTGTCGAACTGGCGTGGGGCATGGATGAGCCGGGGCTGATGGTGATCGAGGCGCCGATGGGGGAGGGGAAGACGGAGGCCGCGCTCGCCGCCGTGGAGGTCCTTGCCTCGCGGTTCGGGGCGGGCGGCGTGTTCTTCGCGTTGCCGACGATGGCGACCGGCAACGCGATGTTCCCCCGTCTGTTGGAGTGGCTCAAGCGTCTCCCGGCCCCGGAGGGGGTGTCCTACTCGGTGCAGCTGGCCCACTCCAAGGCTGCTCTCAACGACGACTTCGCCGACCTCATGGGCAGGGGCCGACAGGTCGCCGCGGTCGACGTGGACGGATCCGACGAGCGTGAGTGGCGGCCGATGAGCCGGAACCGTTTCGCTGCCGCCGAACTCGTCGCCCACGCCTGGCTGCGGGGGCGGAAGAAGGCCATGCTGTCGTCGTTCGTCGCGGGTACGGTCGATCAACTGCTGTTCGCCGGGCTCAAGAGCAGGCACCTGGCGCTGCGTCACCTTGCGATCGCCGGGAAGGTCGTCGTCATCGACGAGGCGCACGCCTACGACACGTACATGAGCGTCTATCTCGACCGGGTGCTGTCCTGGCTGGGTGCTTACCGGGTGCCGGTGGTGGTGCTCTCCGCGACTCTGCCGGCCGGCCGACGAAGGGAGCTGGCCGAGGCGTACGCGGGGAAGGCCACCGGTGACGCCGTGGTCTCGTTCGATGCTGTTGCCCAGGCCGACGAGTATCCGCTCCTGACGGCGGTCACGGCCGGGGGCGAGCCGGTCATGCGGCGCCCTGAGGCCTCTGACCGCGGCACGGACGTCGAGGTGGAGCGGCTCGACGACGACATTGACGTACTAGCCGACCGGCTGGAGGCGGAACTGGCCGAAGGCGGCTGTGCCGTCGTCGTACGCAACACGGTGCGCCGTGTCCTTGAAGCAGCTGCTGCGCTGCGGGAGAGGTTCGGTGAGGCGAACGTCACCGTCGCCCACTCATGTTTCATCGACGTCGACCGTGCCGCCAAGGACGCAGGCCTTCTGCGAAGATTTGGGCGGCCTGGCAAGGCCGACCGGCCGCAAGGAGCACACATCGTCGTTGCCAGCCAGGTCGCCGAGCAGTCTCTCGACGTCGACTTCGACCTGCTGGTCACCGACCTTGCCCCGGTCGACCTCATGCTGCAGCGCATGGGACGCCTGCACCGGCATTTGCGCGGCGGCGAGGAACAGACCGACCGGCCAGAGCGGCTGCGCCAGGCCCGCTGCCTGGTCACCGGTGTCGACTGGAACACCCCTGTACCCCAGCCGGTGCGCGGCTCGCGCGCCGTCTACGGGGCGTACGCGCTGCTGCGTTCCGCTGCCGCCCTGCTGCCGCACCTCGACGGCGGTCAGAGGCGCCCCGTAAGGCTGCCGGCGGACATCAGTCCACTGGTGCAGCACGCCTACGCCGAAGAGTCCGACGGCCCGGCCAGTTGGACGGAGGCGCTGCAGACCGCCCGCGCGCACTTCGAGGAGCATCGCGCGGACCAGGCCGAGCGGGCCGCAACGTGCCGACTTGACGCCGCCGCCCGCCCCGGTCGGCCACTGTTCGGCTGGGTCGCAGCGGGGGTCGGCGACGCGGACGACACCCGTCAAGGGAGGGCCCAAGTCCGCGACAGCCGGGAGAGTCTGGAGGTCGTGGTCGTACACCGGCGCGCCGATGGGACCTTCGCCACGGTGCCTTGGCTCGCACCGGACCGCAAGGGCCGCCCCCGCGCCGGGCTGCCACTGCCCACGGACCAGGTGCCGACCGCGTTCGCGGCCCGCACGGCGGCAAGTTGCGGACTGCGGCTGCCGATTCAGTTCAGCTACGCCGACGTCATGGACCGGGCGATCGACGAGCTTGAGGAACTGTATGTGCCCGCCTGGCAGGGAAAGGACAGTCACTGGCTCGCCGGCCAGCTGATCCTGCCGCTCAACGAGGACTGTCAGACCCACCTGGCAGGCTTCTGCCTCCGGTACAGCCCCAGCGACGGCCTCGAGGTGACCCGTGCCTGAAACCGACCAGAACAACGGCGACAGAGTGTTGTCGTTCGACCTCACTGTCCGGCCGTGGATCCCCGTGCTCAGAAGGGACGGCAGTCAGGACGAGTTGTCACTGCGCCAGGTGTTCGAGCAGGCCCATGACTTGCGGCGCATCGTCGGTGACCTGCCCACCCAGGAGTTCGCCCTGGTCCGTCTGCTGCTCGCGGTCGCACACGACGCACTCGGCGGGCCCCAGGACGCCGACGCGTGGGCGGAGCTGTGGGCGGACGAGAACTGCTTCGCGCCGGTCGGCGTGTACCTCGAGGCGCACCGAGGCCGGTTCGATCTGTTGGACGCCAAGACGCCGTTCTTCCAGACCGCGGGTTTGTGCACGGCGAAGGACGAGGTGTTCTCCCTCAACCGGATCGTGGCCGACGTTCCCAACGGAGAACCGTTCTTCACCGCCCGCATGCCCACCGTCGAGCGGCTCACCTTCGCCGAGGCAGCCCGCTGGGTAGTCCACGCGCACGCCTACGACACCTCCGGCATCAAGACCGGCGTGGAAGGCGACAAGCGCGCCAAGGGAGGCAAGGTCTACCCGCTCGGCGTGGGCTGGGCCGGGAACCTCGGCGGCGTCTTCGTCGAAGGTCGAACGCTGCACGAGACGCTGCTTTTGAACCTGGTTGCCGCTGACACTTCCAACCTGGAGATCGACGAAGCGGACGCGCCGGCGTGGCGCAGGGAGCCGTGCGGCCCGGGCGGCGCCGAGCGCGCCCCGACCGGTGTACGCGACCTGTACACCTGGCAGACGCGGCGCCTGCGGCTCCACTTCGACGAGACCGGCGTGCACGGCGTCGTCCTCGGCTACGGCGACCCCCTCACCGCCCGCGACCGTCAGCACCGAGAGCCGATGACCGCCTGGCGGCGCAGCAAGCCTCAGGAGGCAAAGCTCCGCAAGAGTCCGGTCTATCTGCCGCGCGAGCACTCTCCCGAGCGTTCCGCATGGCGCGGGCTCGGCGCCCTGATCGCCAACGAGGCTGTCAGGGCCCAGGGAGCGGAGCCTGCCGACTACCTGCGGCCGGGGATCCTGGAGTGGGTGGCTCGCCTGGTGACGGAGGGAGAACTGGAACGCGGCTTCCTCGTCCGGGCCCGGATCATCGGCGCACGCTACGGCACGCAGCAGTCTGTAATCGACGAGATTGTCGACGACCACGTGGCCATGGCCGTCGTCCTGCTCCATGAGCAGGACCGGCGCTACGCCGAGCAGGCCGTCGCGGCCGTCGGCGACGCCGATCTTGCGGTCAATGCGGTAGGCGACCTCGCCACCAACCTGGCCCGCGCGGCCGGCACCGAGATGGACGGGCCCCGCTCCAGCGCGCGCGATCTCGCCTACGGTCTCCTCGAGGCCCCCTACCGCACCTGGCTCGCACACCTGGCCGACACCGACGACCCCTATGCGCAGCGCGCCGATTGGCAGCAGCAGGTGTACAAGATCGTCGGTGGGCTCGGCGACCGGCTGATGACTGCGGCCGGGGACGCCGCCTGGCAGGGCCGGATCGTCCAGCTCAAGCACGGCACCGAGTGGCTCAACTCCGCACTCGCCGGCAAGTGGTTCCGCGCCGCTCTGTACAAGGGCCTCGGGCGCCCTGATTCCCCTGACATGCCGCCGGATGCGGACGCAAGCCCGGCACTCGAAACCACCGTGAAGGCACCCGCATGACCACCGTCACCGCACCTGCCACCCCACGCGAGCGCGTCGCCCGGCTCGCCGCCGGCCACATCGCCGCCCTCCAACGAGGCTACCTCGATGATCAGCCGCATGCCGTCGCGGCCCTCGCCCGGCTCCGCCGCGGCGCCGGCCGGGAGGCCGGGCAACTGCCCGACCTGTGGGCGCTGATCGACACCGGTCCCCTTCACGAAACGCCGGACGGTGCCCGGCCGCTGAGCGAGAACGAACTGATCCGGGCCGAGGACGCCCTGCACGTCGCACTCACCCTCTACGCGCTGCACCAGCAGTCCCGCCGCACCGGCATGTATCAGGCCGACCGGCCAGGCCGCCGCCGGGGCCTGGGAGCCGCGGTGCGCCGGATGATGAAGCCCGGCGAGATCGACGAACCTGTGCACAAGCGCCTGGTCCGGGCCGGCACCGCCCCCGACCTGACCGTTCTTGCCCAACGGCTGCGCGACATCGTCGTCCTGCTGCGCCGCGAGGACATCGAACTGGATCACGCTCAGCTCGCCGGACAGCTCTACACCTGGCAGTGGCCCGGCGGCGCGGACACCGTCCGCAGGGAGTGGGGCCGTTCCTTCCACGCCTGGCACGGCAAGCCCACCGACGGCAAGTCCCCCTCCGCCGGCCCCGACACCACCAGCACCACGGAAATCGACAAGGACGCCTCGTGAACCGCATCTTCCTCGACGTACACGCCCTGCAGACCGTCCCGCCCAGCAACATCAACCGTGACGACACCGGTGCCCCGAAGACCGCGGTGTACGGGGGAGTGCCGCGCGCCCGCGTCTCCAGCCAGGCATGGAAGCGAGCCACGCGTACGTACTTCAAGGACGAACACCTGCTGGACGCGAGCGAGCTCGGCGTACGGACCAAGAAGATCGTGGAGGCAGTCGCGGACCGGATCACCGCGCTCGATCCCTCCCTCACCGGTGAGACCGCGCTGCGAATCGCGGACGAGACCGTGAAAGCAACCGGGTTGAAGACCGAGGTTCCCAAGCGCAAGGCGGCCGCGGCCAAGGACGGTGAGCCCGAACCGGCACCCGAATCCAAGTACCTGGTGTTTCTCAGCTCCCGCCAACTCGACGGCCTGGCCCGCCTCGCCGTCGAGGGCGCCGCCGACATCACGGCGTACCTGAAGGACAAGGAGAACAAGGGCCGGGCGAAGCAGATCGCCGACACTCTCCACTCCGTCGACATCGCCCTGTTCGGCCGCATGGTGGCCGACGACGCCGACATCAATGTCGACGCCGCCGTCCAGGTCGCTCACGCCATCAGCGTCCACCGCGTGGACAACGAGTCGGACTACTACACCGCCGTCGACGACGAGAACACCGACGCAGAGACCGGCGCCGGCATGATCGGCACCGTCGACTTCAACTCCGCCACCCTGTACCGCTACGCCGCTCTCGGTGTCCACCAGCTCGCCGCCAACCTCGGACAGGGCCTGCGCGACGACGAGCCGCGCACCGATCCGGTCCGCCGAGCTGTGGAGGCCTTCGTCCACGGCTTCATCGCCTCCCTGCCCACGGGCAAGATCAACACCTTCGGGCACCACACACTGCCCGACGCGGTGATCGTCAAGCTGCGCACCACCCGACCCGTCAGCTTCGTCGCCGCGTTCGAGGACCCGGTACGGGGCGATAGCGGCGGCTACGTCCGCGAGGCGTCAGAGCGTCTGGCCGCGTACATCCCCGACATCGAGCGTGCCTACGGCGACGAAGAGTCCACTCTCACCTGGGTGCTGCGCGTCGGCCCGAACACGCAGAAGCTCGCCGGCATCGGCGCCGAGTCACAGAACATCGGCGAACTCGTCGCCGCCATCGGCCAGGCCGTCGCCGAGCGCCTGGAGAAGCCCGCATGAGCGTCCTGACCCTCCGGCTCGCAGGCCCCCTGCAATCCTGGGGGGCCTCGGCCCGCTTCGCCCGCCGTACCACGGAGTCTGCCCCCACCAAGAGTGGCGTCATCGGCCTACTCGCTGCGGCAGCCGGCATCGAACGCGGCGACGACAACAAGCTGAGGCCGCTGGCCGCCTTGCGGTTCGGCGTCCGGATCGACCAGCCAGGCACTCGGGTACGGGACTTCCAGACCGCCCACCACGGCGTCACCGGTAAATCCATGCCACTGTCCAATCGTTTCTACCTCGCCGACGCCGTCTTCTTGGCCGCCCTCGAAGGCGACCACCGGCTGCTCGCCGAACTGCACGCAGCTCTCCTCGCGCCGGTCTACGCACCGTTCCTCGGCCGTCGCTCCTGCCCGCCCTCCCTCCCCGTCGAGCTCCACCTCCACGACCACGCCGGTCTGCAGGACGCTTTGCGCGAGGAACCGTGGCAGGCATCGCCCTGGTACCGCAGGCAGTACCGCGGCCAGAACGACGTCGAACTGACCGTGCTTCGCGAGGCGGACGCACACGAGCAGAACACCGCGGACACCCTGCGGGACCAGCCGCTCAGCTTCGCCGCGGAGCACCGACGCCACGCTCTGCGCACCCAGGTCAGCTACAGCGTGCGTATCCCCAACCCGTCCGCCCGGCAACTGCCGCGGCATGACCCGTTCGACGCCCTGGACGAAGAGAGCGCCTGATGTTCCTCACCCGCTTCCGCGTGAACACCGCGCGGTCCGGTGCCCGCCGCCTGCTGTCCTCCCCTCAGGCCATGCACGCGGCCGTCATGTCGTCCTTCCCGACACTGCTGCCCACAGACACACCCCCTTCAGAGGGCCCGCGGGTGCTGTGGCGGCTGGACCACACCACCCGCGCCGAAGTGATGCTGTACGTCGTCAGCCCCGACCGGCCCGACCTCACCCACCTCGTCGAACAAGCCGGCTGGCCCGCCGCAGCCGCCGCCGACCCGGCCGAGCCAGGCTGGCAGAGCCGCCCCTACGGCCCACTCCTCGACCGGCTCACCGCGGGGGACAAGTGGGCGTTCCGCCTCACCGCCAACCCCGTCCACCACGCCCGCCGCAAGGACGACGAACCGACCAAGCGCACCGCACATCTCACCCCGGTGCACCAGATGGGCTGGCTCCTCAAGCGTCAGGAGACGTGCGGCTTCCGCATACTGGAGAAGGCAGATGACAGGCGACTGCTTCCCAGTGGCACCACCCGTACCAAGCAGCCTCACCCCGGCGACCGGTATGAAGTGACCGTCCGCGACAAACGCGTACTCGCCTTCGACAAGTCCCGCAGCACCGCCGCCCAGGGCGGCCGCCGGGCGCCCGTCAGCCTTGTCACCGTCACCTTCGACGGGCGACTGGAGATCACCGATCCGCAACTGCTGCGCCGCGCCCTGACCCAGGGGATCGGCAAGGCCAAGGCATACGGCTGCGGTCTGCTCACGCTGGCCCCAGTCGGTACGGCGAGGTGAGACGGTGACCACCGTCTCCCGGCGGGCCGCGCTCAGCCCACGCCAGCTCACCCGCACCGGCGAACGGCTGTCCTTCGTCTACCTCGAGCGCTGCACCGTGCATCGGGACGCCAACGCCATCACCGCCGAGGACGCCGACGGCACCACCCATATTCCGTCGGCGACCATCGGCACTCTCCTCCTCGGACCCGGCACCCGCATCACCCACCAGGCAATGAGCGTCCTTGGCGAAACGGGCGCCGCCGTCTGCTGGGTCGGGGAACAGGGCGTGCGCTACTACGCCGGCGGCCGCGCCCTGAGCCGCTCTTCCGCGCTCGCCGAAGCACAAGCCGTGCAGTGGGCCAACCCCCGCAGCCGGCTTGCCGTCGCCCGAGCCATGTACCGACTGCGATTCCCCGACGAGGACCCCGCCGGTCTCACCCGTCAGGAACTCCTCGGCCGCGAAGGAAGTCGTGTCAAGGACTGCTACCGGGCCCAGTCCGCCCGCACCGGCGTTCCCTGGCGCGGCCGCCGCTACACCCCTGGTGACTTCGCCAGCGGCGACCCCGTCAACCAGGCAGTCACCGCTGCTGCCCAGTGCATGTACGGCATCGCCCACGCGGTCGTCGCCTCACTCGGTTGCAGTCCGGCGCTCGGTTTCATCCACTCCGGCCACGAACTCTCCTTCGTCCTGGACATCGCCGATCTGTACAAGACGGAGATAGGAATCCCGCTCGCCTTCGACGTGGCCGCCGAGGACGAGGAGGACATCGGCCCACGCACCCGCCGCGCCTTGCGGGACCGCATCAGCGAGACGTCCCTGCTCGACCGCTGCGTCAACGACATCAAGCGTCTCCTGCTGCCGCAGGCTTCCGCAGCGGGGACGACGGGAGACGACCTCGATGTCGTCACGCTGCAGAGCGACAGGGGCCACACTGTCGCCGCGGGCCACAACTACGGCAGCGAAACCGGTGATTACGACGTCTACGGCGACGTGGAGCTCTCCTGGTGACCGTCATCGTCCTCACCAACTGCCCGCCCGGCCTGAGGGGCTTCCTCACCCGCTGGCTCCTCGAGATTTCGGCCGGCGTCTTCATCGGCAACCCTTCCGCCAGGATTCGCGATCTGCTCTGGGACGAGGTCCAGCAGTACGCGCACCAGGGCCGCGCCCTCCTTGCCCACACGACGAACAATGAACAGGGCTTCACCTTCCGTACCCACGACCATGCCTGGCACCCGGTCGACCACGAGGGCCTGACCTTGATCCGCCGTCCGAAAGTCCAGAGTTCCTCAAATGCCGCGAGCACCGCACGAAAGGGCTGGAGTAACGCATCCAAGCGACGGCGGTACGGCAAAAGCTGATGCGTGAAGTGTTCCTTATGGGCGTTTCATCGGAGTCGGCGAAACTGCTTCGAAGTGACCTGTCTCCGTGACAAAGCCGCAGGTCATGAAGTGTGCTCCCCGCGCCCGCGGGGATGGTCCCACGTACAAAAAAGGACACTTCGGCATTTTCCAGTGCTCCCCGCGCCCGCGGGGATGGTCCTCCTCGACCGAAGGGGCCGCCGATCCGGATGTGGTGCTCCCCGCGCCCGCGGGGATGGTCCCGGCTCACCGCTGAACAAGGCTGGGACGCTGGCGTGCTCCCCGCGCCCGCGGGGATGGTCCCATGAGCCAGTTCGGCCGCTCTCTGGACCAGCAGTGCTCCCCGCGCCCGCGGGGATGGTCCCTCCCGCCGCTGCGGTGCCGGGTCGGCCGGCTGGTGCTCCCCGCGCCCGCGGGGATGGTCCCCGGGCGATCGCCCAGAGCGGTGGCACCCTCGGGTGCTCCCCGCGCCCGCGGGGATGGTCCCAGGGACTTGCCTGCCTTGCCGTCGCCGACGAGGTGCTCCCCGCGCCCGCGGGGATGGTCCCCGCGGCGCCACCGCGGAGGAACTCGACAAGCTGTGCTCCCCGCGCCCGCGGGGATGGTCCATCGCAAAGGGCTTCGTCGACGTCGGCAAGGACGTGCTCCCCGCGCCCGCGGGGATGGTCCCACGTGAGCGAAAGTGCGTCGTCGTCCCGTCTCGTGCTCCCCGCGCCCGCGGGGATGGTCCCGACGCCATCGCGGCACTCACCGCGGGCGGTGAGTGCTCCCCGCGCCCGCGGGGATGGTCCCGAGGATGGCACGCGGGAACTGGTCCGAGTCGAGTGCTCCCCGCGCCCGCGGGGATGGTCCCTGCAACCTGCGGCGCAGGTTGCCTGCTGTCCAGTGCTCCCCGCGCCCGCGGGGATGGTCCCAAGGTCATGAGCAGCCCGATCGTCAGCTTCGGGTGCTCCCCGCGCCCGCGGGGATGGTCCCCCCTCAACGGCGGAGAGTCAGAATGTCGCTCAGTGCTCCCCGCGCCCGCGGGGATGGTCCCGAGCGGGTCGAGGAGTTCGCCTCCGAGCACGGGTGCTCCCCGCGCCCGCGGGGATGGTCCCGAGCGGGTCGAGGAGTTCGCCTCCGAGCACGGGTGCTCCCCGCGCCCGCGGGGATGGTCCCTGTCGGGATCCTCAGCGAGCTGTAGACGGGCGGTGCTCCCCGCGCCCGCGGGGATGGTCCCGGCGAGCACAACGCGCTCGCTGACGCCCGGCAGTGCTCCCCGCGCCCGCGGGGATGGTCCCGCCTACACGGTGTGGGGTCTGACGGGCTGGACGTGCTCCCCGCGCCCGCGGGGATGGTCCCCCGGGCGATGGTGGCGAGCCGCTCGGATGCGGGTGCTCCCCGCGCCCGCGGGGATGGTCCCAGCGACGCCGTCCTCCACGACACCCGCGGCGGGTGCTCCCCGCGCCCGCGGGGATGGTCCCTCCGAACCCGTGTCTACACCTGTCCTCCACATGTGCTCCCCGCGCCCGCGGGGATGGTCCCAGCACATGGTGGGCGTGCACCCGCTCCGTGCCGTGCTCCCCGCGCCCGCGGGGATGGTCCCGGTGACGCGCCGGCCTACGGCAAGCGGTCCCCGTGCTCCCCGCGCCCGCGGGGATGGTCCCCTCCAGAACCGGCACGCGATTCAGTACGGGCAGTGCTCCCCGCGCCCGCGGGGATGGTCCCGACGTGTGGGCCGTCGTGAGCGGGGCCGTGGGGTGCTCCCCGCGCCCGCGGGGATGGTCCCACCCCGCCCCCGGTCGTGTCGGACGTGGACGGGTGCTCCCCGCGCCCGCGGGGATGGTCCCTGGCGTGGCACCAGAACGCGCACGCCCTCGTCGTGCTCCCCGTGCCCGCGGGGATGGTCCCGACCTCCTGAGCGCGGGCATCAGGACGCCGGCGTGCTCCCCGCGCCCGCGGGGATGGTCCCGCGTCGTAGAGGCGTCGGTCGTTGCTGCCCTTGTGCTCCCCGCGCCCGCGGGGATGGTCCCGGCCGGCGGTGTCAGCCGGGCGATAGCCCAAAGTGCTCCCCGCGCCCGCGGGGATGGTCCCTGGCCGTGGATCCTGGGCGCGCTGACCGGCCCGTGCTCCCCGCGCCCGCGGGGATGGTCCCGACCCCGCCAACGCCCGCTCAGCGCACCGCCGGTGCTCCCCGCGCCCGCGGGGATGCTCCCACGTGCGCCGCGTGTGGGGCGAGATCGAAACGGTGCTCCCCGCGCCCGCGGGGATGGTCCCTCCGGTCCCACCTTCCCCACCTTCTTGGCCGAGTGCTCCCCGCGCCCGCGGGGATGGTCCCTACACGGACTCCCCGCTACACCGCCGCGGCGAAGTGCTCCCCGCGCCCGCGGGGATGGCCCCGTGCCCAACGTTCGCGGTAGCCGTGGGTAATCGGCAGCCGGTGTAATGAAGGCAAGCATCAGAGGCCCGACGGTTGCAGTCCCGGTTGCGGTTCGCCCTCGTACGCGGTCGTCCGAATTCGAACGTGTAGCAATGCCTCCTCGGTGGTGAACGCTAATGAATCGAACACCGGCACGGCTCAGGGGGCTTAAACCTCGCTGCCCCTCGCGGGCGTACCGGTTCAAGTCCGGTTCCGGGCACCACTCCGCCTGCGACGCGGGGCGAGGTCCGCTCCCGGAGTGCTTCGACTGCGGCGGTCCGTGGGCTGCGGCTCCGGTTGCCCATTGACCTCCCTGCAGGGTCTCGCCGGCCCGAGTCGCCGGATCCTTTTCCAGGTGGCGCGCTCTGCCTGTCGTCGGCGCCGGCCGAGTGCGGCGCGCCAGTCCGCTTGCGGTGATCCTGCTTGCCGTCAGCGCGGTGTCTCGCCGAGGGCGGCGCGCAGCCAGTCCAGGGAACCGGTTTCCAGTACGGCGTCCGCGAGGGCCTGGCCGCTCTTGGTAGTGATCCGTCCACGGCTGTTGTCGACCCACCGCTGTACGTCGGCGTAGCCCTGGGCCTGATATTCCAGGCCCTGGATCATGCACTCCAGCTTGTCGGCGTCCCGGGCGCAGACGGCCTCCGGACTCTCCTTCGCCTCGTACTCGCCGACCAGAGCGCGGATCGCGTCGGCCAGGCCCTCAGGCATGCCGGCGACCTGGTCGGCGGTGATGTCGCGCGGGTCCGCCTCGCCCTTGCTGTACCGCTTGCCCAGGTGATTGACGTCGCCGGTGCGGGTCTCCTGGGAGTCGTGCCACACCGCGAGGAAGGCGGCCCGAGCCGGGTCGGCGCCTTCCAGTTGAGCGATGATCGAGGCGATGAGGGCGGTGCGCCAGGAGTGGTCCGCCACGGACTCCGGGTCCTTGACGCCCGCCATCCACCACCCGGACCGCTTGGTGTTCTTGAGCGTCCCCGCCTCGTACAGGAAGCGCGCTACCGCAGTCAGCTCCTGGTCGTCAGACACCGTGGGGCTCCTCTCACGCCTCGGCGAGGCGGATCGCGTACCGGATGCTCTCCAGCTCTCGCCGTGCTCGCGGCGAGAGGTCTCCGCCATCCAACATGATCGGCAGCCTCTCGCGTAGGGCGCGGGCGGCTTCGCCGGACCGCAGCAGGTTGAGGCGCACCTGGAGCAGCGCCCACACGCTGTGCACGTTGAGGTCCACGTAGCCGTGTTCGGGGGCGATCCCGGATGCGAGGTGGGCCAGCAGTTTGTCTCCGTGCCAGGGGCCCAGTGAGCCGTCCGCGATGAAGTCATCCGAGAGCTGCGGCACAGGTGCCTCGCCCACCCAGTACGCCCAATAGGCCAGGTTGGCGGCCTCGCCGGCGTCGTCGTCGATCAGGGCAGAGTCGATGAAGTGAGCCATGCGGTCACGGTCGCCGTGCCGGGCGGCAACCGCGGCCACGGAGCGGTTGTTGAGCCAGGCCGTCAGCCAGTCGTCGGGGCGCTCGGTGCGCTGCTGGTGGGCCAGCCAGTCGGCGGTGTCCGCGTCTCGGTCGTACCCGGACAAGTAGAGGGCCTGGCGACGCAGCAGGAATTGCCCGGGCCCGCGCGCCTGTTCGGCTGTGGCCCGCATGCGCTTGAAGAAGGTGCGCCGTTCGGCCGCGGTGAGCTGGGGCCCGGTCGGGGCGGGGCCTCGGCGGGCCCGGGCCGGCCGGGGCAGGGCGCGGATGGGTCCGGGGGCGACTCCGTTGAGCGGCCAGACCAAGACTTCCGCGAGCTCCCGCTGCATGACCACGGCGCCCAGTGGGCTCTCCTCGGCGGGGGTGTCCTCGTCCAGGGCGCCGGCCAGCAGCACGTCCGCCTCCAGGGCGCGCTCCAGCGCCTGGAGCAGTACGGGGGAGGTTCCCATCTGCATGAGCCGGTGCCGTAAGGCGAGCGTCTGGCCGACCGGTACGGCCGTGAGGGGACGGCGGCCGGTCTCCCACCCGGCGATCGTGTCTGAGGACACCCCCAGGCGCTCGGCCGTCTCGTCCTGGGTGTAGCCCTGCTGCTCGCGGATCACCCGCAGGACGTACCCGCTGAGCAGGCCCGTGTGGGGCCGCGCAGCCTGACCCGTACTGCTGGTCAGGGTTTGCCGAGTCCTTGGCCGCATGAGCAGTCCAATCCTGGTGCTTTGCCCCATTACCACCTGTACTCACGGTCACTTCAGGCGTGGCCGTCGACTACATACGGTCGTGGCTATCCCTGCATCAGGCTACTTGGGAGGCCACGAGACATGGGCACCGTTCAGCATGTTCACCACCCGTCGGTGGCACCGCCAGGTACCAGAAAAGAGGTAGTGAGCGGCGCCGAGCGGCGCCTGGCCGTCGAGCACTGGCTCCTCATGGCGACCGAAAACCGTGGCCGGGCACGGCTGGAGTGGGAGCAGGCCAGGGACGACGCGGAGTTCCTGGGGCGCGGCCGCTTACTGGGAGTGCCAGCGCTGGACGCCACCAGTCCGGACCGCCGCAGCTACTGGTGCGTGGAGATGAACAGCGCTGGAGACCTGGCCGCTGCGGACACCGTTGCGCAGCTTGTTCAGATGGGCCGCTACCGGCTGCCTGGCGGCGAAAGGCTCCTTGGTGGGTGACGTCATGCTCAGGAGTAGTCCGCCCAGCGGCGGAATCCGGCTGGAGGCGGAGGACGGTTCGCCGGTCGTCACAACCGTGCTCCCGCGCGAACCCGAATCGGTGTCCGTCGCCCGCCGCCTGGTGCGCCACACCCTGGCGGACTGGCGGCTGCCGCACCTCATCGACGCGGCCGAGCTGGTCGTGTCCGAGCTGAGCGCCAACGCTGTCGAGCACGCGCGGCACGGCTCGTTCCGGGTGACGCTCCGGCGCGAGTCAGGGGACCGCGTGCGCGTGGCCGTCACGGACAAGAGCACCGCCGAGCCGGTGCTGTGGCCCATGAATGCGGAGGCGGAGGGCGGTCGTGGTCTGGCCCTGGTCGCCGCCCTCGCGTGCCAGTGGGGAACGGAACCCCTGGGCTGGGGAAAGCGCGTCTGGGCGGACCTGGAGCCGGACCAGCACGAGGAGACGCATCTGGTCCACTCGGTGCCGATGTACGCCAGCCGCAGGGCCCAACAGGTGTACGTGCTGATAGTCCTCACGCTGGGCGTGGTGCTCACCTTGGCCGTCGTCCGGGGCGCTCCGTGATGGTCCAGTGGTTCACCGGCGAATGCTGGCGCTGCGATGACCACGACGTGAACGTGACCTGGGTCGGTCCCGCGCAGTCCGAAGGACAGCACGCCCCTATCAACCTGTGCGCCCCGTGCGTGGACGCCGTGGAACGCAAGTTCTGGCAGCACGTCATGGGCCGTGCCGCCCGTCCCGCTCCGTCCGCCACCGGCTGCACGAGCAGCGTCGGCCGCCCTCACCACCGGAGGAGTCCCGTGAACCAGCAGCCCCGCGAAGACGGCACCCCCGTACAGCTCGTGTCGTTGTCGTTCACCGGCCTGGGCATCCGGGCCGACGCCGACGGACGGACCGGACGGGAGGGGTGGCGGATCATCTCCGAACGCCACCCGCGCCTGGCGCTCGCGGCTGGCGCCTGCGCCGTACTGCTGGCTGGCCTCGCCGCCACGGCCGTGGTCCGCCTCCTGTAACCCCCTGAACACCCGCCCGGGCCGGTCGTGGCGAAATGACCGGCTCCCCGCGCCACAGGACCCGCACCCCTTCGTGGTTCCCGGTCAGGGGTGGGCCACCACGTCCTGGCTGACCCTTCGTGGGGGAGTGACGACAGCCCGGACACCGGTCCCGGCCGCCGCCGACACGGCGGCCGGGATCAGCACCCACAGAATCCCGCCCCCTCCCGGGCGACCGACTCTCTTGGAGCGTGCATGCATTCCCTGATCGCCAGTCCGTTCCTGGACCAGCACGTGCTGGTCCGGCCGGGGAGCCGCGGCGGCGCCCTGTTGCCGGAGGCCCGTTACGAGGAACTGCGCGAACGCGACGCCGCGGAGCCGGCCCCGCTCTGGCTCTCCGACGCCGTGCAGGAGCAGTGGGAAGACCTGGACGTGACCGGCCGCCCGACCGGTGACTTCCTGCTCGTCCGCCAGCCGTCCACCTGGGTCTACGGCAAAGCGAGCTGGGAGGTCAACCTCGGCTGCAACTACAAGTGCAAGCACTGCTACCTGGGACTCAAGGTCAACTCCGGTATCCCTGGGAGGACAAGCGGCAGTGCCTGGACATCGTGGCGGAGGCTGGTGTCCTCTTCCTCCAGGTCACCGGCGGCGAGCCGACCATCGATAAGGACTTCCTGCGTGCGTACCGGTACGCCTGGGAACTCGGCATGATGATCACGGTCTCCACGAACGGCAGTCTGCTGTGGCGGGAGAACCTTCTCCGCCTGTTCCGGGAGTGCCCGCCGTACCGCGTCACGGTGTCCATGTACGGCGCAACCAAGGCCCGTTACGACGAGCTGACCCAGCGCGAGGGCGCGTGGGACCAGTTCGTGCAGGGTATGAACGCCGCCCGCCACGCCCGCCTGCCGCTGCGCATGAGCATCGTCGTCACCGAGGACAACGGCCACGAGGAGCAGGCCATGGTGGACCTGTGCCAGTCGTGGGGCGTCGAGTATGAGGTCTTCACGAACATGACGCCGACGATCTACGGCGGCGGCGAGGTGCTGACCGCGCAGTCCAAGGAGCACCTGCGGTTGCGCAAGACCTTCACCGGCTGCAACGCCGGACACACATTCTTCCACATGGACCCGCACGGCCTGGTGTCCATCTGCAAGATCGGCCGCGACGAACAGATCTCCTTGCCCCACGAGGGCATCCAGGGCCTGGCCCGGCTGGGAGAGATCGCGGACCGCCTCATGCTTCGCACCGGCGGCTGCTCAGGCTGCACGCTCGCCGGAACCTGCCGCGTGTGCAGGCCCCTGGCTAGGCACTACCAGGAGGCGAAGGCCCCGCTGGCGGCGTACTGCCAGCACGGAGAGAAGAAAGCAGGGTGACGATGACCGCTGTAGCAGTCGAGATCTCGCCGCGGCGCCCGCTGCCGGGCGACGGACCGGCCGGGAACGGCACGCCGTACTTCACGCGGCCGGTGCTCGCGCCGGTGGAGCCGGTGACCCAGATCACCAGTATCGGCGACATGGACACCGTGATGGACAGCGCGAAGTGCTCGTGTGCGGCGGGCGACGACAACCCGCACTAGCGGCCTGATCTGCCCCTGATCCGGTCGTGAACGCGCAGGCCCAGACGGCAACTCGGGTCGGGGCCTGCGCCGTGGGCGCTCCCTGGGTAGCGTGCGGTCATGCGCTTTCACTGGGGCTGGGTTGAGCCTGTGATGCCCGTGCCGTACGTGCCAACTCTGGGCCCTGTCCTCCAGGGCGACCCGCTACCTGACCTGTTTGAGGCCGTCGTGGATATCGCAGGCACCGGCCGTTTCCTCCCGTACGACAAAGACCGCCGCTGGTCCGCCGTCAAGGCGGAGCGCGTCCTGGTCGACGCCGTCGAGCACGACCGATGCCAGACCCTCGTGCCCACGCTCACCGAGCGGGGCACCGGCGTCGTCAAGGTCCACGTGTTCGGGGCGGAGCCGGACAGCCTGACCGCCGGCGCCAACCTGGCCCGCAAGCTCGCCGCCGTCCACGGGGCCGGCAAGGCCAGGGTGGTGTGGTTCCTGGGTCCCGAGCAGCCCGAGGTGTACGCCCGGGGTGTGGGCACTCGCGTCCAGCTCAAGGACTTCACCCACGGGCCGGGCGATGCTCCCGGTGTGCTGGTCCACCAGGACAAGCAGCTCAACGAGTCGGCCGGGTTCGCGGAGTTCGCCGAGCGGATGGCCGCGGACGGGTTCACCTTCCTGTACCAGCAGATGCAGGCCGGGACCGTGGGACCGGTCCTCACTGTCCTCCACCACGGCCGTGTGGCCGGCGCCATCGGCCCCATGGAGACCATGGCCGACGCCACCGGATCCGCGCGCCTGCTGCCCCAATACTTCGCTGTGCTGCCGCAGTACCGCGGCCACGGCTACGGCCGGGCCCTGTGGCGGGCAGCGATGCACTGGGGCCACCAGCACAGCGCCGCTTACCAACTCCTGCAGACGGAGGTGGATGGCGCCTCCGACCGCCTATGCCAGGCCGAGGGCCTGACATCCCTCGGGTTCGTCAACCAGAGGGACGCCTAAAGCCCAAGACCGGGAAGTTAGGGCTGTTTGGGCTGGCCAGAGGGTTGACGTGGGAACGGAGCCCGACGCGGACTGTGAGTGTCGAGGTCACGGTTCGTGGGGGCTCCGTTGTCTGTTCAGTGTGCCACTGCTGGGGTGGTTCGGGACCGGTCGTGGGTGTGGCTGCCGGGTCATTTAGGAGCGCTGACACGGTGGATTCCGCCGGTGTTGGTGGATGAGGTCCTGGATGCGGCAGGGCGACGTGAAAAGCGGGTGCGATTACTGCCGGCCCGGGTGGTGGTCTACTTCGTGCTGGCCATGGCTCTGTTCGGAGACTGTGGGTACCGGCGTGTGTGGAGTGCGCTGACGGCCGGCTGGCCCCGCACGATGGTGGCGGACCCGTCTGCGGCGGCACTTCGTCAGGCTCGTCGTCGGCTGGGAGTCAAACCGCTGGCGTTGCTGTTCGACCGGCTGCGTGGGCCGGTCGGCACGACGGCGACGCCGGGAGTGTTCTGGCGGGGTCTGCGGCTGGTGGCCTGGGACGGCACCTGTCTGGAAGTGCCGGACAGCCCGGCGAACGTGGCCTGTTTCTCCCGGCACGTGGCCCGCACCACCCGTCCGGCCGGGTATCCGCAGGTGCGGCTGACCGCGCTGGTGGAGTGCGGCACCCGGGCCCTGATCGATGCGGTCTTCGGGCCGCAGCAATACACCGAACTCCCGCAGGCCCGGGCCCTGCTGGCATCGCTGCGGCCGGGGATTGGACGGCACCCGCCCGCACCTGATCCGGCCTCGCCGCGCGAGGACCCTGCGGTTCGAGGCGAGCGGCGACGTCGTGTTCGCCAAGCTTGTGCGCCACCGCGGTACGAGGCCTAACGACTTCCTGGGCCGGTGCGCTGCGTCTCGGCCGGTAGCTGACGGAATTTCTCTTCCACAAAGCGTCCATCGACTTTCGTGACTGTGCCGCCTAAACAAGCGAGTGACGGCCTTTCAGTAGAGTTGCTACACAACGCAGTTAACTACCGTTCAGTACGTCATGGCGGTGTTGCCGACCTCACACGGCTCAGTAACTGCGCGGATTTGCATCGCTGTTCGGCTGTGGCAATCTGGATGTGCGGTATCCGTCGCCTCCCGTGTACCTGCGGGAGACTGTTCGCCCATGGTCCCGGTGAGCACCAAGCCTCATTCGTGCAAGATCGAATAGGAAAGGGGGCCTAATCTTTCAGCCGGAAGAAAGGGAGGGATGCTGCACTTTCTGTAACACGCCAAAGCCCGAATCGCCGGAGCCCGCGTCAGCGGACACGTCGGCGAGGCGAGACCCACGGGTGGCACAACGCCACACAACATCATGGTGGTTTCTCGCGGCATGTCTCGACAGGCCTCTCGAACCGTCGAGCCATCCCAAAGGAATCGGAACAAGCGATTCCGTTTAGGGCGAGCGCAACGGTGGGCGCTTCAATCCACCTTCGCGTGAAGCCCGGGTTTATCCGTATCGCAGAAGCGGTGCGGTGTGCGTGGTGCTGAAAGGGCAAACATGGGCGATGCAGTCGGTGCAGTGGTGTTCGTATTACTGCACTTCATCCACCCGGTCATCGTGTTCGTGGAGTTGGCCAGGTTGATACGCGGATGGAAGATCTGGAAGACCCTCTTCCGTTCGCACAGGCGTAAGCGTTCGGTCGCGCGCCGGGAAAAGGCTGCTGAGCCTGGGCCCGACGAGCAGCGGGAAGTGGAGGTCGAAACGCCCCCCATTCCAAAGGTCGTGCTCCCCGGCCCCGCTCCATGGGGAGATGCAACACCCAAGAGGGTCACGGTCTACGTGATCGAGTTCTGACACGAGGCCAAGACCACAGCCCTGGGCGCCGCGCCGAGGGAAAGCCTGCCCGGACTTGCCGCAACCCAGCGGTGAGTCCGGGCCTTTGCGTGCCGTCTCCGGACACGGGACGCGGACCCGGAGCAAGCGCTGCCGCGGTTCGAGGTGGGCGGCGACGTCGCGTTCACCAAGCTGGTCCGCCACCCGGGCATCAGGCCGAGCCCAGGGCAACCTGGCGGACCGCCTGGCCGAGGCCCAGACCGGCAACCCCTTCCCCCCTCGGGTGATCCTGTGGACTGGCCCGGGCCTGACCCTGGAACAGGCGCTGCACGCCCGGTTCGAGGTGTACCGGCTGCGCGGTGAGCGGTTTGAGTTCCCGGCCGACCAGGACTCGGTGGTGGCCGTCGTCCAGGCCGTCCAGGAGCTGGCCGACGGAGCCTGAGCAGGGCCGCCCGGAGGTGCGCCAGACGGTGCGCCCCTTGCAGGTCAGGCGTTTGACTTGCGACAACGCGGCGCCCTCTTCCGGTTCAAGTCCGGTTCCGGGCGCCACTCCACCTGCGATGACGAGCCCGGCCGCGGTTCGGGTGAGGATTTCGGGCAGGCCGCGGCCTGGTCCGGGGTGGTCTCGCGCGGGTCCGCCTCGACCCCGGTGTACTTCCATTCCGGCGTGGTCGACATCGCCGGTGCGGGGCTCCTGCGAGTCGGGCCGTGCGGCGAGGGGCGCGGCCCGCGCCGGGTTCGCGCCCTCCGGCCCGGTGATGACGGAGACGATCAGGCTGACGTCTTCGGGGCTCCCGCTCACGCCTCGCCGAGGCGGATCGCGTGGCGGGTAGTCGCCGCCTCCCCGGCCGGATGCCAGGGAGGCGGCGACCGCGCCGTGGGTAGCGGGGTGGGTCGGTCAGCCCTCGTAGACCGTCAGTACCGCGCCGTCGATCTCGATGCGGCGGCCGGCTCGCATGCCGTTGCGGCGGAGGGTCTGCAGGCACTTGTGGAACAGGACCAGCTCGTCCGCCTCCAGGATGGCGGCGGCGAGGTCCAGGAGCTCGAAGAGGGCCTGGTCGGTGAGCACTTCGGGCAGCTCACCGGACAGCAGGACCACCGCGTCTCCGGCGGGATTGCGAACCACGGCCGTGGTCGGACCGCCATGCACGAACAACACATGTCCCCCCTGGGAGCCCGGGGTCGTGCGGCTCTCGCGCCTCGGGCAGACGAGAGACTAGCGGCGGATCTCAGGGCTTTTGGGGTCGTCCGGATTCTTTTCCCGAGTTGGCGGGAGATCGGCCATCCGGCGTCACCGGACGGTCGCGTCGGTCGCCAGGTCGGTCATCTGTCCGGTCACTCGCCCCTTCGGTGGGTGTGCCCCCTTCGGTGGGTGTTGCCACGGACGCCGGTACGCGCCGGGTCACTTCTCGTTCGGGGAGCGGTCCAGGAGCGACTCGACCAGGGCGGCGACATGGCGGCGGTCGTCCGCCGAGAGCTTCTGGACGCTGGCGATCAGCAGGTCGACCTCGGGGTCGGCGGGGCGGGCCGCCTCGCCGCCGGCGTCCGCGGCGGGGCCGTAGACGTGGATGCCGCAGGCCTCGGCGGCGGCGCGGCGCACGGTGTCCAACGAGAGCTCCAGGCCCTTGGACAGTCCCTCGAGGGTGGCCGGCTGGGGCATGCGGACCACACGGTCGGCCGTGGCCAGGTGGTGGACGGTGGAGCGGGGGATGCCGCCGCGGCGCGCCACGTCGCCGTAGGACCAGCCCTTGCGGTCGAGCCGCTCCCGGATCAACTGCTGCAGTGCGTTGGCCACTGGTGGTCACTTCCTGCTCGCCGCCTGGCTGAACCCGCGGGAGTTCCCCACGTGGGGCCCGATTCTACGGGCGTCGCCGCCGCGGGCCGAGAGGGGATCGGCGATCGGGGTTGCGCGGGAGGCTCCCGAGGCCCTAGTGTCCAATCTCGTTGGACAGCACGTCCGACCAAGTTGGACGAAGTCGGGGGGGTACCTGACCGCGTCCGACCGGAACTGCCTATCCCTGAGGGGGAATTGATCATGATGGACGCCCACGAGCTCGAGGCCGAGTCCGCGGAACTGCTGCCGGGCCGCGAGGCCCTCGGCCGCCTGAAGTTCAGCTTCGGCAAGACGGTCAACGTCACCAAGCACATCGCGAACATCTCGGCGTCCAACCAGTCCGCCGCCCTGAACGACCACTCGGCGTTCTCCGTGGCCGACTCCGGCGCCGGCCAGAGCATCACCGTCACCCAGTAGCACCCGCCCTCGCCCGAGCGCACAGCCGAACGCACACCCGAGACACCGAAGACACCGAAAGGACACCCATCATGAGCATGGACATGAACGAGCTGGAGACCGAGTCCGCCGAGCTGCTGCCGGGCCGCGAGGCCCTCGGCCGCCTGAAGTTCAGCTTCGGCAAGACGGTCAACGTCACCAAGCACATCGCGAACATCTCGGCGTCCAACCAGTCCGCCGCGCTCAACGACCACTCCTTCGCCTCGGCCGCCGAGTCGCAGGCCGTCCAGAGCATCAGCGTCACGCAGTAGCGGCGGCGGCGCCCGCCCGAGGCGGCGCCACGGTACGACGACGCCACGGGGGCGGACCGCGCGGGGGGTACGGCGCGGTCCGCCCCCGACAGGCGAACCCGGACCCCGGGCAACCGGCCGGACCGGGGCCCGGGTTCGCCGGGGCAGAGCGGGGAGGACGGGGGAGACGTGGGGGGAGACCACATATGACGGTGCTCGGAGACGGGGCGCCGACGCTGCACGACACGGGCCCGGTTCCCGGGCCGGGCGGCTGGCCGGTGACGTACGAGCAGGTGGCGACGGGCACCCTGCCGATCGTCACGGCACAGCCGGCGCCGCTGGTCCCGCGACTGAGTGCGGGACTGCGGCTGCACGGCGAGTACCAGGGGTCGGGGTTCACCGATCCCAAGTACATCGCCCGCCGGGGGGACGGGCAGGTCGTGCAGCTGTCGAGGCTGCTGTATCTCGTCGCGTCGTCGATCGACGGAGAGCGCGACACCGAGATCATCGCCCACCGCGTCAGCGCGCGGTTCGGGCGGGAGGTCAGCGGCGAGAACATCCGCTTCCTGGTCGAGAAGAAACTCGAACCGCTCGGCGTGACGGTCCCCGACGGGCAGGAGAGCGAGGAGGTCGACGCCCCGCGCTCCGACCTGCTGCTCGCCCTCAAGGGCCACCGGGTGATCTTCAACGAGCGCCGTACCGCGAAGATCGCCCGGATGTTCGCCTGGCTGCACCGGCCGGCCGTGGTCGCGCTGGTGCTGGCCTCGGCCGTCGTGATGGACGTCTGGCTGTTCGGCTTCTTCGGGGCGATCGAGCCGGTGCTGGAGGTGCTCGACCAGCCCGTCCTCATCCTCATCGTCTTCGTCCTCACCGTGGCCTCGCTCGTCTTCCACGAGTTCGGCCACGCCTCCGCCTGCAGATACGGCGGCGCCCACCCCGGGTGCATCGGCTGCGGGCTCTTCCTCATCTGGCCCTCGATGTACACCGACGTCACCGACGTCTACCGGATCGGGCGCGGCGGCCGGCTGCGCACCGACCTGGGCGGGGTGTACTTCAACGTCGTCTTCATGCTGGCCATGGCCGGGGCGTACTTCGCCACCGGGGCGCAGTTCTTCCTGGCCGCGGTCTACCTCGGGCACTTCGAGATCCTGGAGCAGCTGATGCCGGCCGTCCGGCTGGACGGCTACTACATCCTCGGCGACCTGGCCGGGGTGCCCGATCTCTACGGCAAGATCAAACCGATCCTGCTGGGGCTGGTGCCGGGCCGCAAGGGCCGGGCCGCCCGCGCGGAGGTCGCCGGGCTGAAGAAGTCGGCGCGCACCATCGTCGCCACCTGGGTGCTGACCATGGTGCCGCTGCTGGTCGGCGAACTCGGCTACGCCCTGTGGAACCTGCCCCGCATCATCGCCACGATGACCCGCTCGCTGACCGAGCAGGTCGTCGGCACCGGCTCGGCCTTCGTGGACGGCCAGATCGTCGAGGGCCTGGTCGGTCTCATCGGCTGCGTCATGCTGCTGTGCCCGATGGCGGGTGTCGTCTATCTGTCCGTGAAGCTGAGCGGGCGGCTCTTCAGGGCCGCCAAGCGGGCCACGGCGGGACGGCCGGCGCTGCGGGTGGTGGTGTGCGCGCTGGCGCTGGCCGGCCTCACCGGGCTGAGCTACGCGTGGGTGTCGGGGCTGACGCCCCAGCCGCTGCCCAAGAAGCCGCCGATCGCGCCGATCCTTCAGCCCGGGGTCTCCACGCAGGAGCCGCAGCCGCGGCACGCCGCCACACCCGGCGGGCCGTCCCCGGGCGATTCCGCGAACGGGGCCTCCGCCTCACCCTCGGGCACGGCGGGGGCGGTCGGCACGGCGGGACCGAGCAGCGGGCCCTCAGGCAAGGCGTCCGGCAGCGCGTCGCCCTCACCGGGCGCGTCGTCGGGTGCGCCGGCCCTGCCCAGCGCCTCGCAGAAGCCGGCGCCCACGAGCAAGGGCCCGGCGGGAGAGCCGGGGCAGCCCTCCTCGCCGGCCACCGCGCCGGCGAAGGAACCCACACCCCCCGCGACACAGTCCGCGTCGCCCGTCCCCACGGAATCCGCATCACCCACCCCGCCCCCCAGCACCTCACCGAGCGCGGCGGCCTCTCCCTGAGAGGCCGGGCGGGGGCAGTCCGGCTCCAGCACGGCGCGGGGTCGCTGGGGCGGCCCCGCCCGGGGGCGGTCTACGTACATCTATCGCTGGAGATTTCCATGAACAGTCACCGAAAACCACGCTCAGCCGGCAGTCCCTTCACCCAACGGGCCGTACGGCTCGGCCTGTTCGCGGCCGGGGTCGCCGGGGTGGCCACCGCCGTGCCGGCCCAGGCCGCCACCGCCGCGCCGCACGCCGCGGTCGCCTCGGACCACGTGTTCTCGCACGCCGACCGCGCCCACCACACCCAGGCCGACGACTCCTTCACGGTGCGCCAGTTCGGCACGGTGAACGCCGCCGCCGTACGCAACCAGGCCAACGCCGTCTCGGCCGGCTGCTCCGCCGACGACGACTGCCGTTCGGTGGCGCTGTCCTTCCAGATCGTGACGTTCGCCGGCGCGCGCACCCACCTGAACGCGGTCAACCTCAGCGACGCCACCAACGAGAGGTGCACGGGCTGTCAGACCCTCGCCGGGGCCTACCAGTTCGTGGTCTCCACGCCCACCCCGTTCACCTTCGACCGGGGCACCCAGCGGCAGCTCGCCGACATCCACCGCCGGCTGGACGAGCTGAGCCGGTCCTCGCTGCCCGCCGCCGACCTGAAGTCACGGGTCGACGCCCTGGCCGGCGAGGTCACCGACGTACTGCACGACGCGGTCGCGAAGGCTCCCAAGGGCGACGCGCGGCCCGACGTGACCATGCACCGCCACCTGGACGGCTGGCCGGGTCACTGATCCGGAAGAAAGGCCCTGTCCGCCGCACTCTGGCCGGCCGCCGTGTCCGCGAACCTGATCGCGCGGGCGCGGCGGCCGGCCGCTGTGCGAGCAGGCGTGCACGGGCCTCCCGATCGGGTGACGGCCGTACGGGCGGCGTACGGTGATCTCCGGCCGGTTCCGGACGTGTCGCAGGTTGGTCATGAATGGCACCGTCCGTCGCGGGGAATCACCTGGCCGCGTAGCGTGTTCCGCACCAGGAAGAGGGAAAGATCCTCCGCAGGTACTAGGGTCGATCCTTTGCCTTTCCATTACTCTTGAGCCAAGGCCGCGACGTGCGGCCATGGAGGAGTGAGATGAGGAGCAGAAACCCGGTCTTCTCGCGACGGGGGTTCAGCCGCGACAACGGCTACGCGGGCTTCAACACCGCGCCGCAGGCCGGGGGTCCCGCTGTCGGCACCCAGGGCAATCCGTACGCGCAGGGCAACCCGTACGCCCAGCCGAGCGGCAACCCCTACGCGCAGAACCCTTACGCCCAGCAGGACCTGCAGTACGGCGTGCCCCAGGCCCCGGCCACCACCGGCCGGATGACCATGGACGACGTCGTCCTGCGCACCGCCACCACGCTCGGCACGCTGATCGTCACGGCCGCGCTCGCCTGGGCGCTGCTGCCGGTCGACGACGCCCACATCAGCCGGTCCTACGGCATCGGCGTCGGCGCCGCGCTGATCGGCATGGTGCTGGCCTTCGTGCAGTCCTTCAAGCGCAAGGCCTCGCCCGCGCTGATCGTGACGTACGCGGCGTTCGAGGGCGTGTTCCTCGGCGTCGTCTCCAGCATCGTCGACAACCGCATCGCCAGCGGCGCGGCCATGCAGGCGGTGATCGGCACCATGGCGGTCTTCGCCGCGGTGCTGATCGCGTACAAGGCGGGCTGGATCCGCGTCAACCGCCGGTTCTACGGCTTCGTGATGGCGGCCGCGCTCGGCTTCGTCCTGCTGATGGCGGTGAACCTGCTGTTCGCCGTGTTCGGCGGCGGTGACGGCCTCGGCTTCCGCAGCGGCGGCCTCGGCATCTTCTTCGGCGTCATCGGCATCATCCTCGGCGCCTGCTTCCTGGCCCTGGACTTCAAGCAGGTCGAGGACGGCATCGCCTACGGCGCCCCGCGCGAGGAGGCCTGGCTCGCCGCCTTCGGCCTCACGCTGACGCTGGTGTGGATCTACATGGAGTTCCTGCGCATCATCGCGATCCTCAACCAGAGCGACTAGCGCGACGCGCACCGGATTTCACCGGTCACGCGCAAGGGCCCCGGGTTCCTCCCGGGGCCCTTCGTCGTCCGGCGTCGCTCCACGCCTGGAGCGTGCTGCCTAGAGCAGTTTGCGGGCGGCCCTCCTCAGGTCGTACTCGTGGATGATCGCCTTCGCGTGGCCGTAGGCAAGGTTGTGCTCGTGGCGGAGCCAGCTGAGCCGCTCCTCGAAGCAGAGGGCGGGGCCTTCTTCGACGGTGCGCAACCAGTCGGCGACTTCACGACCGGTGCAGTGGGGGATGCGGGCGAGCAGATTGCGATGGGTCTCTTCGGAGAAGACTTGGGACATCGGCGCCTCCGGACGCGTTCGATGAAGCCGGTCCTTCACGTCACCGTGCCTGAGGGTTCGTGTATTGGCAACAGTCCTGCCGCGACGCGTACGCTCGCCGCGTGGCTGACACGACATCTCTGACCCGGGCAGTGGATCACTTCGCCGACCGCCTCAGGGCGGCGCCGCAGAGCCGGCTTCAGCGGGCGGCCGCTGCGGAGGCGCTGGCGCTGGCCAGGGAGTTCGCGCGGCGGGCCCAGCTGCTGGAGACGCCCGGGGCCGAGCCGCGCGAGATGCCGGACGCCGGGATGTTCGCCGCGGCGGACCAGATCACCGTCGCCGGGCACGACCTCGCGCTCGTACTGAAGAGCGAGGAGGAGGTCGAGGAGGCGGTACGGCTGGTGGAGGAGGCACAGAAGCGGGCGGGGGTGTGAGGCCCTTCCGGGCCTCCCGGCTTCCTGGCCTTCCGGCTAACGGGCCGCGGGCCCTGCGGGCTTCCGGGCTCCGGGCCCCGCGGGCCCTGCGGGCTTCCGGGCTCCGGGCCCTGCGGGCTTCCGGCCTTCCGGCCGCCGGGCCTCGTGGCCTCCCGGTTTCCGGGCCTTGCGGGCTTCCGGACCCGGGCCTGTGAGCCTCTGGCCTTCCGGCGTCCGGGCTTCTGGGCCTCCGGCCTTCCGGCGTCCGGGCTTCCGGGCCTCCGGGCTTCTGGTCTTCTGCCCTTCCGGCTTCCGGCCCCCGGGCTTGTGAGTCTTCGGCCCTCCGGCGTCCGTGCCTTCCGGCGTCCGGGCTTCCGGGCCTCCGGGCTTCTGGTCTTCTGCCCTTCCGGCTTCCGGCCCCCGGGCTTGTGAGTCTTCGGCCCTCCGGCGTCCGTGCCTTCCGGCTTGCGGCCTTCCGGCTTCCGGCGTCCCGGCTTGTGAGCCTTCGGCCTTCCGGCTTCCCGGGCTTCGGGTAGGTGAGGGCTTCGGCTCTCTCGGGGCGTCGGGGTTCGGGTCTCTTGGGGGGTCGGCTCGTGCTTGCTACAGGGAGGCGATGACGCGGTCCGCCAGGATGTAGATGTTCTCCTGGCCGCAGGCGAAGGTCAGGGCGTAGGCGCCGGAGACTCCGGAGCCGCCGAGCAGCACCGGGGCCTCGCCCGCGCGCAGTGCGGCGGCCAGGCGCTCCGCGGTCTCGCGGTGGCCCGGGGTCATGCACAGGGTCGTACCGTCGGCGAAGACGTAGACGTCGAGGGTGCCGAGCGGGCCCGGGCGGACGTCGGCCAGTTCCACGCGGGAATCGGCCAGTTCCTCCAGCGTGGCGACGGTGCGCTCGTGGTCGCCCACGACCGGGGACGGGTGCGGGGTGAAGTCCGGGTGGGAGGGGTGGCGGCGACGGGCCGCGGCCAGCTCCGGGGACTCGCCGGCCGAGCCACCCTGCGTGTGGTCCTTGCCGGAGAACTCGTCGGCCTCCGAGCCGGTCTCGGTCACCGGCTCCAGGTGCTCCAGGCCCGCGAAGTCGGCCTGGCGGGGCAGGAACAGCTCGCTGTCGGGAAGGCCGAGCAGGGAGGGCGCGTCGGCGGAGTCGCGGGCCTCCTGGGCGGCCCAGAACGCGCGCGCCTCGGCCAGCTCACGCTCCCGCTCCTCGGCCAGCGCCTGGACCACGGCCGCGCGTATCTGCTCGGCGTCGGCGTGGCTGCGGGCGGCGGGCAGCAGGGCGCGTGCGGTCGCGGCGTGGTTCTCGGCGAGCTGGGCGTGCAGGGCCGCGACCTGGCGGCGCAGCACCCACAGGGTGCGCAGCACGGCGACGCCCACGGCGCCGGTGGCGGCCGTGGTGAGCAGCAGGGCGATGGGCATGGCGCTCACTGACGTACTCCCGGGTTCAAGGTCGACCCCCGACTTCCTACATCAGCTTGAAGGGCGGACTATCCAGCTGTCAGTGCGTAACGTCACGAAACGGACAGGAAAGTGGCCCTTGTGCTTCCTGGTGAAACAGTGCTGACCTGCGGAAACCCCCTCGCGCGCGAGGTAGGTCACATCATGGGGGAGATTGGATCACAAAACGGCCCGGAACCCATGGGTTTCCTGGATTCCGGGCCATTCGGTCACGCTGGGTGCTAAGGCGGACACTGACGGTCTTTCAAGTGGCCGTCGTGACGCGGGTCGTCGGGTGTTGCGAAGGTCGTCAGCTGAGGCGCTCGATGACCATGGCCATGCCCTGGCCGCCGCCGACGCACATCGTCTCCAGGCCGAACTGCTTGTCGTGGAACTGGAGGGAGTTGATCAGCGTGCCGGTGATCCGGGCGCCGGTCATGCCGAAGGGGTGGCCCACGGCGATGGCGCCGCCGTTGACGTTCAGCTTGTCCAGCGGGATGCCCAGGTCGCGGTAGGAGGGGATCACCTGGGCGGCGAACGCCTCGTTGATCTCGACCAGGTCGATGTCGTCGATGGTCAGGCCGGCGCGGCGCAGGGCCTGCTGGGAGGCCTCGACCGGGCCGAGGCCCATGATCTCCGGGGACAGGCCCGAGACGCCCGTCGACACGATGCGGGCGAGCGGGGTCAGGCCGAGCTCGCGGGCCTTGGTGTCGGACATGATCACGACCGCGGCGGCGCCGTCGTTGAGCGGGCAGCAGTTGCCGGCGGTGACCATGCCGTCGGGGCGGAAGACCGGCTTCAGGCCGGCCACGCCCTCCGTGGTCACGCCGGCGCGCGGGCCGTCGTCCTTGCTGACGACCGTGCCGTCCGGCAGGGTCACCGGGGTGATCTCGCGCTCCCAGAAGCCGTTCTTGATGGCCTCCTCGGCGAGGTTCTGCGAGCGGACGCCGAACTCGTCCATGTCCTGGCGGGTGACGCCCTTCCAGCGGGCGAGGTTCTCGGCGGTCTGGCCCATCGCGATGTAGGCGTCGGGGATCAGTCCGTCCTCGCGCGGGTCGTGCCAGGTCGTGCCCTCCTGCGCGGCGACGGCGGCGGTACGGGCCTCGGCCTCGGCGAAGAGCGGGTTGTGCGTGTCCGGCAGGCTGTCGGAGTTGCCCTTGGTGAAGCGGGAGACCATCTCGACGCCGGCCGAGATGAAGACGTCGCCCTCGCCGGCCTTGATGGCGTGCAGGGCCATGCGGGAGGTCTGCAGCGAGGAGGAGCAGTAGCGGGTGATCGTGCAGCCGGGCAGGTGGTCCATGCCCATCTGCACGGCGACGATCCGGCCGAGGTTGTTGCCCTGCTCGCCGCCGGGCAGACCGCAGCCGAGCATCAGGTCGTCGATGTCCCTGGGGTCGAGCTCGGGCACCTTGGCGAGGGCCGCCTGGATGATCGTGGCGGTGAGGTCGTCCGGGCGGAGGTCCTTCAGGGAGCCCTTGAAGGCGCGGCCGATCGGGGAGCGGGCGGTCGAGACGATGACGGCTTCGGGCATCACGGCTCCAGTGGCGTACGGGTGCGGGTGTGGGTCTGGGTGTGGGGGTGCTGCGGCGCGCAATGGCGGGGCTGTTTGGAAGTTACCCGTACGTATGGCATCGGTCACGGCTATCGCGGTGTGATCCTTGCCGCAGCTTTCTAAGCGCTTGCTTGGGTCTGCGGGCCCCCGGACCGTCCGGCGTCGGGACGAGCCTGTTCAGGCCGATGGCGTCACCGAGGTGGGTTCCGGCTCCGGGACCCGGCGCCGGCGCCGGCGCTTCAGGAGGGCCCACGGGCCGCGCGGGCCCGTGGGGAGGGCGGCGGTGACCTCGGTGCCGGCCTCGGACGCGGCCTCGGCGGCCGCGCGGGCCACGGGCAGGAAGCCCTCGCGGCGGGAGACGTCCGGGCGCTCCTCCTCCGCCGGCCACAGGCCCAGCGCGGCGCAGACGGTGGGCAGTACGGCCATCGCGGCCGTGGCGTAGCCCTCGGCGGAGGGGTGGTAGTTGTCCGGGCCGAACAGCTCGCGCGGGTTCGCCTCGAACTCCGGGCCCAGCAGGTCGCCCAGCGAGACGGTCCGGCCCCCCTGCTCCACCACGCCGATCGTCTGCGCGGCCGCCAGCTGCCGCGAGGCCCGCCGGGCCAGCCACCGCAGCGGCTGCTGCACCGGCTCGATGGTGCCGAGGTCGGGACAGGTGCCGACGACCACCTCCGCGCCCGCGGTGCGCAGCCGCCGTACCGCCGCCGACAGATGGCGCACCGAGCGGGTCGGCGGCATGCGGTGGGTGACGTCGTTGGCGCCGACCATGATCACGCAGATGTCGGGGACCTGGGCCGGATCGGCGAGGACCAGCGCGACCTGGCGGTCCAGGTCGTCGGACTGGGCGCCGGGCAGCGCCACGTTGCGCAGCCGCACCGGGCGCTCGGCCACCGCCGCGAGCCCCGAGGCCAGCAGCGCGCCCGGGGTCTGCCCGGCCCGGTGGACGCCCTGCCCGGCGGCGGTGGAGTCGCCGAGCAGGATCAGGTGCAGCGGGGGTTCGCCGGGGGTCTCGTAGACGTGGCCGTACAGACCGTTGGCGAGCGGCACGTGGTTGTCGCTGCCGTTGCCCACATGGCGCCTGGCCATCTGCATCTCGGCCAGCAGGACGCCCGCGGCGGCGGCGCCGACCAGGCCGATACCGCCGCCCCCGTACGCGGCGCCGGCCGCGATCCGCCGGGCCACCCTCGCCCTCGACATGCTCGTCATGCCCGCCGCCACCTCCTCGTAGCCGTACATCCACTCCTTGCCCCGTACCGACCGTCGTCCAATCTCGACGGGGAGTGAACGCCCGCCCCCGGCAGGGCCCTGGCCTTAGGCTGGCGGCACACTACGACCGCATCTTTTGCAGCAACCGGAGACAACGGTGCAATTCCACGACTCGATGATCAGCCTCGTCGGCAACACCCCGCTGGTGAAGCTCAACAACGTCAGCAGGGGCATCAAGGCGACCGTCCTGGCCAAGGTCGAGTACTTCAACCCCGGCGGCTCCGTGAAGGACCGCATCGCCCTGCGCATGATCGAGGCCGCCGAGCAGAGCGGCGAGCTCAAGCCGGGTGGCACGATCGTCGAGCCGACCAGCGGCAACACCGGCGTCGGCCTCGCCATCGTGGCCCAGCAGAAGGGCTACAAGTGCATCTTCGTCTGCCCGGACAAGGTGTCCACGGACAAGATCAACGTGCTGCGCGCGTACGGCGCCGAGGTCGTGGTGTGCCCGACGGCCGTGGCGCCGGAGCACCCGGACTCCTACTACAACGTCTCCGACCGGCTGGTGCGCGAGACGCCGGGCGCGTGGAAGCCCGACCAGTACTCCAACCCCAACAACCCGCTCTCGCACTACCACTCCACCGGTCCCGAGCTGTGGGAGCAGACCGAGGGCAGGATCACCCACTTCGTGGCGGGCGTCGGCACCGGCGGCACCATCTCCGGCACCGGCCGCTACCTGAAGGACGTCAGCGACGGCAGGGTGAAGGTCGTCGGCGCGGACCCCGAGGGCTCGGTGTACTCCGGCGGCTCCGGGCGTCCGTACCTCGTCGAGGGCGTCGGTGAGGACTTCTGGCCGACCGCCTACGACCGCACGGTCGCCGACGAGATCGTCGCCGTCTCCGACAAGGACTCCTTCCAGATGACCCGGCGTCTGGCCAAGGAGGAGGGCCTGCTGGTCGGCGGCTCCTGCGGCATGGCCGTGGTCGCGGCGCTGAAGGTGGCCGAGCGGCTGGGCGAGGACGACGTGGTGGTCGTCCTGCTGCCGGACAGCGGGCGCGGCTACCTGTCGAAGATCTTCAACGACGAGTGGATGGCGGACTACGGCTTCCTGGAGGACGAGGGCCCGAGCGCCCGCGTCGGCGACGTGCTCAGCGACAAGGAGGGCGGCTCCATCCCCTCCCTCGTCCACATGCACCCGGACGAGACCGTGGGCCAGGCCATCGAGGTGCTGCGCGAGTACGGCGTCTCGCAGATGCCGATCGTGAAGCCGGGCGCCGGTCACCCGGACGTCATGGCGGCCGAGGTCGTCGGCTCCGTGGTCGAACGGGAGCTGCTGGACGCGCTGTTCACCAAGCGGGCCTCGCTGGAGGACCCGCTGGAGAAGCACATGTCCGCCCCGCTGCCTCAGGTCGGCTCGGGTGAGCCGGTCGCCGACCTGATGACGGTGCTCGGCGCGGCGGACGCGGCGATCGTGCTGGTGGAGGGCAAGCCGACCGGTGTGGTCAGCCGGCAGGACCTGCTGTCCTTCCTGGCCAAGGGCGGCAAGCAGTAACCCGGCCGCGGCTTCGCCGAAGTGGTACGAGCGCGTCATGTTCGCGCAGCACCCGCTTAACACGGGTCGGGCACATTGGTGGCGTCGGCGGGGAGGTGGGCGTACCACCCAGGCGTCAAGCACTGGGGGAGGCTTCCCTGACCCGTCGGCGTGGTACGGCGCCATGAACCTCCGGAGCGGCTCCCGGACCTCCATGGACGCCTCGGACGCGCCGGCCCGGCCCTGACCCGGCCCGCGTCCGCCGCGGGGACCGCCGTCGTCCCGCCCCCCGGTCACGGGGGTGCGGCGGTCCCCGCGCACAAGCCGCCCGGTCGGCGCGGCCAGCGCGGCCCGCTCAGTCCGCCCGGCCTGCTCGGTTCGCCCGGCCCGCCCGGTCCGCTCAGTCCTCCCAGTCGTCGCCGTCCTTGCCGGCCCGGCGCCCCCTGCCGCTGAACAGGCCGGGGTTGGTGCGGGCGGCCTGGACGGCGTTCACGCCGACGATGCCGACCCAGGCGGCGATCAGGCCGGGCAGGTGGGCGATGCCGCCGCCGATCGCGGACAGCGGTACGGCCAGGACCAGTGAGACGATGCCGAAGCCGAAGCGCTCGCCCCAGGAGTCGGTGGCCTTGGGCGTGCGGGAGTCGCGGGCCGCCGTCATCCGCTGCTCGGCGAACTGCCGGCGCACCCTGCGCTCGACGGCGCCGTCGATGCGCTGGTCGACCTTCTCCAGGAACGAGTCGACGAGCGCGGACTCGTACTCCTCGCCCAGTTCCCTGCGGGCTTGCAGGGTGGCGTCCAGTTCCTTCTTCAGGTCGGCGTCACGCGCGTCCATACCGGTCATGCCGACCAGGCTAGGGAGCCGTGGTGGCGGCCGCACTGGGGTTAGCCCCCCAGTCGGGCGGGGGTGGAGCGGAAGGCCGGCCGCCGCCGGCGGCCGGCCGGGGCTGCGGTCCGGCACGGCGCCGACGGCGGTGGCCGTCGGACGGGCCCGGGGTGGTGGGCCCTGACGCCTCCTCAGGGGTCTGCGAGGTGCGTCCGTTCACGATTAGCACAGGGATTGTCACGTTTGGTAGCTGTTTGGCGACACTTGGTCGATGCCTGGTCCATCCCTTGCCCGCGCTGCATGAGGTCATGCAGAGTTCTAGTTGTCTGAATAGGAACAGGTCGGGGAGTACTCTCCCGGGTCGTCGACGACTTCTGGAGGGGGAGCACGACATGAGCGTGACGGACAGTCCTGCCGCGCGGCTGCAGGCGCTCTTCGAGGGGCACCGGCTCACGCCGACGCAGCGGCGCATCGCGCACAGCATGGTGCGCAGGGCCGCCGACGTGCCGTTCCTGTCCAGCGTCGAACTGGCCGAGCTGGCGGGGGTCAGCCAGCCGTCGGTGACCCGTTTCGCCGTCGCCCTGGGCTTCGACGGCTACCCGGCGCTGCGCCGGCACCTGCGCGAGGTCGCCCCCGTCGAGCCGGCGGAGCGGGCGACCGCGTACAACGAGTACCAGCAGGCCGTCGAGGCCGAGATCGAGAACCTGCGGCACCTGGCCCAGGCGCTGGCCGACCCGCGTCCGGTGCGGCAGGCGGGGCAGGTCCTCGCCGCCTCGCGCCCGCTGCCGGTCCTCGGCCTGCGGGCCGCCGCCTCCCAGGCCTACGGCTTCGCGTACTTCGCCGGCAAGGTCCACCCGGACGTACGGCTGCTCAACGAGGGCGGCACGATGATCCAGGACCGTATCGACGGCGCCGTGCGGGCCGGGGCGTCGGCGCTGCTGTGCTTCGCGCTGCCGCGGCACCCGCGCGAGGTCGTCGACACCCTCGCCTACGCCCGGGACGCGGGCCTGACCGTGGTCACCGTCGCGGACTCGGCCTTCGCGCCGGTGGCGAAGTACTCCGACCTGCTGCTGCCGGCTGCCGTCGGCACCGGGCTCGCCTTCGACACCGCGTGCGCGCCGATGCTGCTCGGGCGGGTGCTGCTGGAGGCCATGTGCGACCACCTGCCCGAAGCGCAGGCCCGGCTGGAGGAGTTCGACGCGACGGCGGCCGCGCGGGGGCTGTTCGTGGAGTAGCCCCGCCGGGGCCGGACCGCCGGGGCCTGCCCGCTGTCCGTGCCTGCCCGCTCTCAGACTCGTCTCACCAACGGCCGCTAACCTCCCGCCCCGACTGGCTGTGCCGGACGGCAGGACGAGGAGGAGGCGGCACGTGGCACGCGGAGGTCAGGGACTGGTTCGGGTGGCGGTCGTCGTACGCGCCGGGGCCGCGCCCATGTGGTGGTCCGGGGTGTTCGCGGCGGGCCTCGGCCTGCTGGTGCCGGGGCTGACCGGGCGCCGTATCGGAGTGCTCGCGGGGGCCGCGCTGTTCTTGACGGGCGCGGCGGCCGTGGCGTGCGTGCGGCGGCGGCGCTACCGGGAACTCGCCCGCGGAACGGCCCGGGCGGGCCGGTACGACGTCCTCCAGGACCGCGCGGTCGGCGTCCGCAACTGGCGGCGGGGACACCGCTGGTGGCTGCTGCTCGCGTTCCTCGCCGCGCTCGGCAGCGCCTTCGCGGCGCCCGCGGCCGGCGGCCTGCTGCTGGCCGGCGCCGGCTGCGGGCTGCGGCTGAAGGCTGCCTGGATCGGCCGGCTGGAACGGGCCGGGGACGCGCTGCTGTGGGTGCGCGTCGACTGGCTGGACCGGCGTGGCGGACGCCCGGCGGGCAAGGCCGTCAGGGCGTACCGCAGTACGGGCATCGCGGCCGGCGACGCCGCCCCGGGCGGGGCGCGCCGCCGCACCACTGCGCTCGTGTGATCTGCGGGTCAGACCTCCAGGTCCTCCTCGATCCTCTTGAGCTGGTGGCGGGCCATCGCCAGGTTGGCCCGCTTGGCGTCCAGCGCGAGGTAGAGGAAGAGGCCGTTGCCGCCGCGGCCGCTGATCAGGCGGATCATGTGGTACTGGTCGTTCAGGGTGATCAGGATGTCCTCGATCTGCCCCTTGAGGCCGAGGTGTTCCATGGTGCGCATCTTCGCCCGTACCACGTCGGTGTTGCCGGCGGCGGCGACGTTCAGGTCGAAGGTCTTGCTGCCGCCCATCGTGCCCAGCGCCATTCCGCTGGTGTAGTCGACCAGGGCTACGCCGGTCGCTCCCTCGATCGAGGCGAGGCATTCCTTCAGGCAGGTCTCGGTGTTGGCCATGGCCGGGTCTCCTTGTTCTCTAACTTTCGGTGGTGGTGGGCGCGCTGGTGCCCGTGGTGCGGGGCGCGCGCGTGGTTCTGGTCCGTGGGGCGGCGGTCCTGGCCGCCGGTTTCGCCGTCCTGGCGGCGGCCTTGCCGGCGTCGCGCGCCGTCGCCTCGGCGTCGACGAGTTCGCCGATGCGGGCGCCGGCCCGGCGGCCCTCCAGGTGCAGCCGGCCGACGTTGACGCGGTCCTGGGCGAGCAGCGTCAGCACGGCGGTGCGGCCGGCCGCGTAGGTGGCGACGTATCCGTAGACGCCCCGCACGAGCAGTTCGCGCAGGTCGCCCTGGCCGGTGACGTCCGCCATCCGCACGGCGACGCCGAGCGCCGTGGCGGTCAGGGCCGCCACGCTCTCCGGTTCCACGCCCGGGGTGTCGTGGGCCAGGACCAGGCCGTCGACGCTCGCGGCGAGGGCGCCGGTGAGCTGTGGGACGCGGGCCCTCAGTCGGCGCAGTTCGTCCAGGATCTCGGGCTCGGCTGCCATCCGGTGTCTCCTTTCAAAGGGCCTCCAGCGCATCCCTGAGCCTTTTCAGCAGCGTGATGTGGGGGTCGGTGGTGTGGGCGAGGCGGTCGGCGAGGGCGGGCGCCGGTGCGGTCGCCTCCCGTTCGGGGACCTGCCGGGGTGCGATGAGCCCGGCGGCCACCAGGCGGCGGACGTCCACCAGCGTGTGGAAGGCCTGCCGCCCCAGCGCCCGGGCCAGCTGGGGCGCGGTGCGGGTGCCGTCGACGAGCTCCAGCAGGGCGTGCTGGCGCGCGGTGAGCCGTGGCGCCGCGGTCGCGTACGTCCGCACCAGCGGGGAGCTGTCCGCGCGGGTGTCGGGCCAGATGCGGTGCAGCAGGCCGCGGCGGCGGACCGTCTCGCGCTCCAGGGCGGAGACCGGGACGGGCAGGACCGGGCCGATCCGGTGGGCGATGCCGTAGCGGAAGCGGCCCGGGGTGCTGCTCGGGGCGAGGGCGAAGTACCCGGCGTCGTAGACCGCGCTCAGGTGGCAGAGCTGGAGGGCGCCCTTGGTCAGATGGCCGCCGGCCAGCAGCAGGTGGGCGGCGCCCCGCTGGTCGTCGGCGCGGGAGAGGGCGTCACGCCAGGCGTCGGCGCCCAGTGTGCCGTTGGCGGTGAGCAGTGCGTCCAGGCCGGGGGAGAGCGGGCTCTCGGCGTGCACGACGCGGCCCTCGTCCAGGTAGAGGGTGCCGCGCTCGCGGACGAGGACGCCGGTGGCCTGCTCGGCGGCGAGCCGGGTCAGCATCGGTGAGACGCCGCCCCAGGCCCGCTCGGCGGCGACCGCCCGGTGCCGCACCGGCAGGCGGGGCGGGGGAGTGTCGACCACGGTCATCCCAGCACCAGCCGCTGCGCCATCTCGCCCATGCGTATCCGGGCCAGGGCCAGGTTGCCGTCCGAACGGGCCAGCCACAGGTGCAGGAACACGCTGCTGTCGAAGGAGGTGTCCACGAAGCGCAGCAGGTGGTAGCTGTCGCGGTTGCTGACGATGAGGTCCTCGACCGGGGGCCGCTCGCCCCCGGGGTCGTCGGCGGAGGCGAACGCCCCGTGCTCGGCGGCCAGCCGGGCCAGCTCGGCGGCCTCCGCCGCGGTCGTCTCGTGGTCGCCGCCCGGGGACTCGCCCACGGTGCCCAGGGCAAGACCGCTCGTCCAGTCGACCAGCGCGGCGCCTCTGGCACCGGGCAGCCGCATGGCTTCCAGGAGGCACTCGTCGATTCCGGGCACCGTTGTTCCCCTCCCGCCTGGGGTTTCGGCTGAGTGATGCCGACGCTACGCACCGTGTGCGAAAGTCAGGGGGGTTACGGCATTTTCCGGTGGAACATGCGACCGAGGGGCTAATGTGGGTCAACTGACCCGTGTTTCACACCAGTTGCACCCGGTGCTGTCGGTGTGCCTCAAGGGCGCCCGGACGCGCGCAGGGTGGTGAGCGCCGAGGCGTGCGCCCCTCCGGCCTCCGTCACGATCTCCTCGGGCGCCTGCGGCTCGCGCGCGGTGGCGAAGGCGACCCCGCCCGAGCCGTCCGGGGCGAAGCCGTAAATGCCCGGCCGGGGCAGGGAGTTGTAGGCGTAGTGGTGCGCGAAGTAGTACGCGCCCGTGTCCAGCGCCGCCACATGGTCGCCCGGTTCGAGCAGCGGCAGCGCGCGGGCCTCGGCGAGCAGGTCGCCGGCGAAACAGGCGGGGCCGGCCACGTCCTGCACCGCCTCCGGCCCGCTCTTGGGCCGCCCCTTCGCGTCGTACGCGGCCAGCCGCAGCGGCCACGCCCCGGGCGCGTAGACGGTGCGCGTGGCCACCTGCACGCCCGCGTGCGTCACCGCGACCGGCCGCCCGCCGGCGCTCTTGGTGTACTCCACCCGCGCCACCACCGTGCCCTGCTTGGCCAGCAGCGACCGGCCGAACTCGGTGACCAGCCCGTACCGCCCGTCGAACAGTCCCGGCACCACCTCGGCCAGCAGCCGCGCGTACTGCGCGTAGGTCGGCGCCGTCGCCTCCGAGCCGAAGTTCACCGGCAGGCCGCCGCCGATGTCGAGGGTGTCGATCTGCCGCCGCCCGGCACGCGCGTTGATCTCCTCGGCGAGCGCGTACGTGCGGGCCGCGCCCTGCGCCATCAGGGACAGCGGGATGCCCTGCGAACCGGTGTGGGCGTGCAGCCGGGTCAGCCACGGGCGGTCCAGGCAGGCGCGCACCACCCACTCGCGCGCCCCCTCGTCGCGCAGGGCCACCCCGAACTTGGAGGTGGCCGTCGCCGTCGACAGCGCCTCGATGGAGCCCCCGCCGACCTGCGGGTTCACCCGGATACCCAGCGGTGAGCGGGGGGAGGGGCAGGACCCCACGAGGGCGTCGATGCGGTCGAGCTCCTGGGGGTTGTCCGCGTTGACGGCGATCCCCAGCTCCAGCGCCTCGCGCAGCTCGGCCCCGGTCTTGGCGGGGGAGTCGAGCACGGTGGCGGCGGGCGGCACCCCGGCCGCGCGGGCCAGCGCCAGCTCGCCGGGGCTGGCCACCTCGGCGCCGACGCCCTCCTCGTGCAGCAGCCGCAGCACGGGCACGAGCGGGGTGGCCTTCACCGCGAAGGCGTGCAGGACCGGGGTGCCCGGCGCCACCACCGCCTCGAACGCCTCCCTCAGTGCGGCCGCCGACTCCCGGATGCCCCGCACGTCGAGCAGGCCCACCAGGGGCGTGCCGGGCCCGAGCAGCCCGCACTCCACCGCGGCCCGCACCGCCTCGTCCCGCCGCCGGGCCCGCGCCCGGTCCGCGGGGCCCGCCCCGTCACCGTGGCGCCGCCCCCCGACGCCGTCGCCGACGCTGTGGCCCGTGCCGTCGTCCATGCCCTCGCGCATGCCTTCACCCGTGCCCTCGCCCATGCCGTCGTCCCCCGTCCCGTCGATGCCGGCAGCCATGCCCCAAGCCAAACACCCGGGGCGTGCCCGTGCCGTACGCGCCGACGTATTGACTAGTTATATTCAGCGGGTCAGGATGTGAATAACAGCAGCAACAATCAGCCGGACCCCGCAGCCGGGGAACCCATCCCTCAGGAGGCAGACCATGTCAGGACCCCGCCCGCCCGTCTCCCGCCACCACCCTCAAACGAGGCCCTACGGGCCGCCCCCTGGTGGTGTCCGAGCCCCGCGCGGTACGGAACTGAGCGCCCTGGGATGGCAGCAGGAGGCCGCGCTGCGGATGCTCCAGAACAACCTCGACCCCGAGGTCGCCGAGCACCCCGACAAGCTCGTCGTCTACGGCGGCACCGGAAAGGCCGCCAGGGACTGGCGCTCCTTCGACGCCATGGTCCGTACGCTGAGGACCCTCAAGGCGGACGAGACCATGCTCGTCCAGTCCGGGCGTCCGGTCGGTGTCATGCAGACGCACGAGTGGGCCCCGCGCGTGCTGCTGGCGAACTCCAACCTCGTCGGCGACTGGGCCAACTGGGAGGAGTTCCGCCGCCTGGAGGCCCTCGGCCTGACCATGTACGGCCAGATGACCGCCGGCTCCTGGATCTACATCGGCACCCAGGGCATCCTCCAGGGCACCTACGAGACCTTCGCCGCCGTCGCCGCGAAGAAGTTCGGCGGCACGCTCGCCGGGACGATCACCCTGACCGCCGGCCTCGGCGGCATGGGCGGCGCCCAGCCGCTCGCCGTCACCATGAACGACGGCGTGGCCATCTGCGTCGACTGCGACCCGCGCGCCATCGACCGCCGCATCGAGCACCGCTACCTCGACGTCAGGGCCGACTCCCTCGACCACGCCCTCCAGCTCGCCACCGAGGCCCGCGACCAGCGCAGGCCCCTGTCCATCGGCGTCCTCGGCAACGCCGCCGAGCTGGTCCCGCAGCTGCTCGCCATGGGCGCGCCCATCGACATCGTCACCGACCAGACCTCCGCCCACGACCCGCTGTCCTACCTGCCGCTCGGCGTGGACTTCGAGGACATGGCGGACGCCGCCGCCAAGGACCCGGCCGGCTTCACCACCCGCGCCCGCGAGTCCATGGCCCGGCACGTCGAGGCCATGGTCGGCTTCCAGGACGCCGGCGCCGAGGTCTTCGACTACGGCAACTCCATCCGCGGCGAGGCCCAGCTCGCCGGTTACGACCGGGCGTTCGCCTTCCCCGGCTTCGTCCCCGCCTACATCCGGCCGCTCTTCTGCGAGGGCAAGGGCCCCTTCCGCTGGGCCGCCCTGTCCGGCGAGGCCTCCGACATCGCCAAGACCGACAAGGCGATCCTGGAGCTGTTCCCGGAGAACGAGTCCCTGGCCCGCTGGATCAAGATGGCCGGTGAGCGCGTCCACTTCCAGGGCCTGCCCGCGCGCATCTGCTGGCTCGGCTACGGCGAGCGCGACAAGGCCGGCGAGCGCTTCAACGACATGGTCGCCGCCGGCGAGCTCCATGCGCCCATCGTCATCGGCCGCGACCACCTCGACTGCGGCTCCGTCGCCTCCCCGTACCGCGAGACCGAGGCCATGCTCGACGGCTCCGACGCCATCGCCGACTGGCCGCTGCTGAACGCCATGGTGAACGTGGCCTCCGGCGCCTCCTGGGTCTCCATCCACCACGGCGGCGGTGTCGGCATGGGCCGCTCCATCCACGCCGGCCAGGTCACCGTCGCCGACGGCACCCCGCTGGCCGGGGAGAAGATCCGGCGCGTGCTCACCAACGACCCCGGCATGGGCGTCATCCGGCACGTGGACGCCGGGTACGACATCGCCGAGTCGGTCGCCGGCGAGCGGGGCGTGCGCGTCCCGATGCGCGAGGGCGAGGAGCGTTGAGCTTCCACGGCATGTGGGCGGAGCTGCTGCCGGTCGGCCGCAGCTTCGCCTCCGGCGGCTACCGGCGCTTCGCCTGGACCGGAGCGGACGCGGAGTGCCGCGCCTGGTTCCGCGAGCAGGCCGAGTCGCGCGGGCTCGCCTACGAGGCCGACCGCAACGGCAACCAGTGGGCCTGGCTCGGGGACCCGGCCGCCGGTGACGCCGTCGTCACCGGGTCCCACCTGGACTCCGTGCCCGACGGCGGCGCCTTCGACGGACCCCTCGGCGTGGTCTCCTCCTTCGCCGCCCTCGACGAACTGCGCGCCAGGGGAGCGCGGTTCACCAAGCCCCTCGCGGTCGTCAACTTCGGCGACGAGGAGGGCGCGCGGTTCGGGCTCGCCTGCGTCGGGTCGCGGCTCACGGCCGGGCACCTCACCGTCGAGCAGGCGCACCGGCTGACCGACGCGGACGGCGTCACCCTGCCGAAGGCCATGGAGGCCGCCGGCTACGACCCCGAGGCCATCGGCCCCGACCCCGAGCGGCTCGCCCGCATCGGCGCCTTCGTGGAACTGCACGTCGAACAGGGCCGCGCCCTGGACCTCACCGGGGACGCGGTGGGCGTGGCCGGCGCCATCTGGCCGCACGGGCGCTGGCGGTTCGACTTCCGCGGCGAGGCCAACCACGCCGGCACGACCCGGCTGGTGGACCGCCACGACCCGATGCTGTCGTACGCCGAGACCGTGCTCGCCGCGCGCCGCGAGGCCGCACTCGCCGGCGCCGTCGCCACCTTCGGCAAGATCGCCGTGGAGCCGAACGGGGTCAACGCGATCCCGTCCCTGGTGCGCGGCTGGCTCGACTCCCGCGCCGCCGACCAGCCGACCCTGGACACCGTGGTCACCGGCATCGAGAAGGCGGCCCGCGAGTACGCCGCCGCGCACGGCGTCGACCTCGACGTGGTGCGCGAGTCCTTCACCCCGGTCGTCGAGTTCGACCACGCCCTGCGCGACGAGCTCGCCCGCATCCTGGGCACGGGCGGCGGGGACGGCAGGGACCGCGAGATACGGGTACCCGTCCTGGGCACCGGCGCCGGACACGACGCCGGAATCCTCTCCGGGAGCATCCCGACCGCCATGCTGTTCGTGCGCAACCCCACCGGCGTCTCGCACTCCCCGGCCGAGTTCGCGGCCGAGGACGACTGCGTGGCCGGGGTGCGCGCACTCGCCGACGTACTGGAAGGACTGGCCTGCACGTGACCCCCACCGAGCGGACACGGACGTACTGGCTGGAGCAGGCCTGGCTCGGCACGCACGTCGAGCCGGGCGTGGCCCTCGACGTGCACGACGGCCGCATCGTGGCCCTCCGCCCGGACGTGAGCGCCCCGCCGCCGGGCGCCGAGCCCCTGCGCGGCCTCACCCTGCCCGGCCTCGCCAACGCCCACAGCCACGCCTTCCACCGCGCCCTGCGCAGCACCGTCCAGGTCGGCTCGGGCACCTTCTGGACCTGGCGCGAGGTCATGTACGCCACCGCCGACCGGCTCACCCCGGAGAACTACCACGCGCTGGCCCGCGCGGTGTACGCGGAGATGGCGCTGGCCGGGATCACGGCCGTGGGCGAGTTCCACTACGTCCACCACGCCCCCGGCGGCACCCCGTACGCCGACCCCAACGTGATGGGCGAGGCCCTGATCGCGGCCGCCGCCGAGGCCGGCATCCGCATCACCCTCCTGGACACCTGCTACCTGTCCGCCGGCTTCGGGCAGCCTCCCGGCACCCACCAGCTCCGCTTCTCCGACGGGAGCGCCGAGGCCTGGGCCGAACGCTGTTCAGTTCTCAAGGAGCAGGATCACGCGCGGATCGGCGCCGCCGTGCACTCGGTGCGGGCCGTGCCCGCGCGGGAGCTGGCGACGGTGGCGCGGTGGGCCGAGGAGCGGCGGGCCCCGCTCCACGTGCACCTGTCCGAGCAGACCGCCGAGAACGACGCCTGCCTCCAGGCCCACGGATGCACCCCGACCCGGCTCCTCGCCGACCACGGCGTCCTCGGCCCGCGCACCACCGGCGTGCACAACACCCACCTCACCGGCGACGACATCGCCCTGCTCGGCGGCTCGGGCACCGGCACCTGCATGTGCCCCACCACCGAACGGGACCTGGCCGACGGCATCGGGCCCGCCGTCGCCCTCCAGCGCGCCGGCTCCCCGCTCAGCCTCGGCTCCGACAGCCACGCCGTCGTCGACGTACTCGAAGAGGCGCGCGCGATGGAGCTGGACGAACGGCTGCGCACCCGCAGCCGGGGCCACTGGACCGCCGCCGCCCTGCTGCGCGCGGCCACCGCGGACGGCCACGCGGCGCTCGGCTGGAGCGACGCGGGCAGCCTCGCCCCGGGCGCGCTCGCCGACTTCACGACGATCGCGCTGGACTCCGTCAGGACCGCGGGGACACTGCCCAGGCTGGGCGCCGAGACTGCCGTATTCGCGGCGACGGCGGCCGATGTGCGGCACACCGTCGTGGCCGGACGGCACGTCGTGCGCGACGGAGTCCACGCCCTCGTGCCCGATGTGCCGCGGGCGCTGAGCGCCGCCGTCGAAGCCCTGCGCGGCTGAATCCCACCGTCATCCCGAAGGACACGGACACCGACACCATGAGCAGCGCGAGCAGCAGCACCGGTGCGAGCACCGTCATCGACAACATCGCCACGCTGGTCACCAACGACCCCTCCCTCGGCGACGGTTCCCCTCTCGGTCTGGTCCGGGACGCGGCCGTCGTCATCGAGGGCGACCGGGTCGTGTGGACCGGTGAGTCAAGGAAAGCACCCGCCACTGACAACCGTGTCGACGCCGGCGGCCGCGCGGTGATCCCGGGCTTCGTCGACTCCCACTCCCACCTCGTCTTCGCGGGCGACCGCACCGAGGAGTTCAACGCCCGCATGTCCGGCCGCGCCTACAGCGCCGGCGGCATCCGCACCACCGTCGCCGCCACCCGCGCCGCCGGCGACGCGGAACTGGAGGCCAACCTCACCCGCCACCTCGCCGAGGCGCTGCGCCAGGGCACCACCACCTTCGAGACCAAGTCCGGCTACGGCCTGACCGTCGCCGACGAGTCCCGGGCCCTGCGCATCGCCGCCCGCCACACCGACGAGGTCACCTACCTAGGCGCCCACATCGTCTCCCCCGACTACGCCGGGGACCCGGCCGCCTACGTGGACCTGGTCACCGGCGAGATGCTGGACGCCTGCGCCCCGCACGCCCGCTGGATCGACGTCTTCTGCGAGAAGGGCGCCTTCGACGGCGACCAGGCCCGCGCGATCCTCACCGCGGGCAAGGCCAGGGGACTGCACCCGCGCGTCCACGCCAACCAGCTCTCCCACGGCCCCGGCGTGCAGCTCGCCGTCGAGCTCGACGCGGCCAGCGCCGACCACTGCACCCACCTCACGGACGCGGACGTGGACGCCCTGGCCAACAGCTCCACGGTCGCCACGCTGCTGCCGGGCGCCGAGTTCTCCACCCGCGCCCAGTGGCCCGACGCCCGCCGCCTCCTGGACGCCGGGGTCACCGTGGCCCTGTCCACCGACTGCAACCCGGGCTCGTCGTACACCTCGTCGGTGCCGTTCTGCGTCGCGCTCGCCGTGCGGGACATGGGCATGACGCCGGACGAGGCGCTGTGGTCGGCGACCGCGGGCGGCGCCGCCGCCCTGCGCCGCACCGACGTCGGCCGTCTCGCCCCCGGCGCCCGCGCCGACCTCGCCGTCCTCGACGCCCCGAGCCACGTCCACCTGGCCTACCGCCCGGGCGTCCCCCTGGTCACCCAGGTCTGGCGCCGGGGCGTACGCGAGGTCTGACCGGCGCCACGCGCGGACCGGACCCCGCCGACAGGTCCGTCAGGCCCGTCCGGCCCGCGTCGGCCGCTACAGATCCGTCGGGTGCGTCCGGCCCGTCAGGCCGCCCCCGCCTGCCATCGCTGTGCCGTGCCGCCGGTCAGGGGGTCGAAGGACAGGCTGCCGTCCGAGTGGGGGGTGAGGCCGGTCTCGAGGGCTATCGCCGGGCGGATCACGCCGTCCGGGTCGACGGTGAAGGTGAGGTTCCGGCCGTTCCTGCCGTCGACCGAGTCGCAGTGCCAGATGCCGACGCCGTTGTCCACGGAGCCGCGGCTGTCCAGGCAGAAGTCGGGGTCCGCGGCCGACTGCACGACCCCGCGTGAGGCGTCCACCCGCCAGCGCTGGGTGCCGGCCGAGCCGCAGGGCTCCAGGTCCACGTCCGTGCCGTTGTCGAAGTCGCCCGCCACGTCCAGGCAGCGGCCCGTGGCCACGTTGACCACCTGCGCGTAGGAGGCGCCCGGCGGATACGGCGTGGGCGACGGCGTCGGGGTGGGCGTCGGCGCCGGACGGGCCGTACGGCTCGGGCGCGGCTCGGGGTTCGGCGAGGGCGGCCGGGAGGTGGCCGAGGGGGAGGGCGTCACCGTGGGGCCGGGCACCGTCGCGGTGACCGTGACCCGCGGCGCCGGTGCGGGCGGGGTGGTGACCGCGCCCGCCGAGCGCTGGGACCGCGTACCGCCGCTGGAGGTGAGCGCGAAGATCAGGAAGGGCGCGAGCGCCACGCCGAGCGCCGCCGAGGCCAGCATGTAGCGCCGGGACGGCGGCCACGCGGAGGTCCGGCCCCCGGCCCGGGCCCTCGTCGACCGCGAAGCCGTCCCGGTGCCGTCCGCGTCCGGGCCGCCGGTCCCGGCCCCGCCCCCTCCGCCGCCCTTCCCCGGTCCCGCGCCGGTGCCGTCGGCCGGCCCCACCCCGGCCGGTCGCAGGCTGACGTAGGCCGCGCCGGCCCAGGGCAGCAGGCCCTCGGCGAGGGCGGTGCGCGGGTGGTCGCGCAGGGCGGACTGCTCCTCGAACGCGGCCGTGCAGTGCCCGCAGTAGGCCATGTGCGCCTGGAGATCGATGCTGGTACGGGGGTTCTCCGGCCGTACCGACTCCTCGATCAGACGGCGGAAGTCGCCGCAGCGAGGGTCGTCGGAGGCGGCGAGGCGGGTCCGCAGACACGCCTGGGCCATGGCCTGGAGCGCCCGCGGGGTCTCGTGGACGACGTCCTGCCGGGTCACCCCGAGGTACGCGGCCGTCCGCTCCTCGGACTCCTGCTCCACGACCCGGTACCAGATCAGGCCCTGGGCGCGCAGCGGCAGCGACTGGAAGGCCCCGAGCAGCGGCGGTACGGGCCCCTCGCCGCCGGCCGTGTTCAGCACGAGCAGCAGCCCGGAGTCCAGGCCGCCGGACCGGCCGTCCCGCGCCCACGACGCGGCCAGGCGCCCCGTCAGCAGCAGGAGCTGCAGGCGCACCGGGACGCCCTGGTCCACCCCGCGGGCCGTCTCGCGCGCGGCGAGCGTGAACGCCTGCGCCGCGAGCTGCGCCGCCGCCGAGTCGCTCGCCGTGCACCTGCGTGCGTAGGCGAGGACGCGGGGTCGGTGGCGGGCACGCAGTTCCCGCAGCGCCGGATAGACCATCGGGGAGCCGGCGCGCAGCAGCGCGGTCAGACGCGCGTCGGACGCGTTCGTCCCGCAGTCCGCTCCTTCGCCGCCCGTGTCCCCGGACTCGGCCTCGTCGCCGGTCCCGTCGGCCCGAGCCATCCACCCGCCTCCTCGTGCCCCCGGCCGGGCTCCCAGTCCTGACGTACCGGCCAGTTTGGGGGGTGACCCTAGTGGTGCGGGGCGGAGGCGGAAAAGGGGTTCCCGCGGGTAACCGGGGGGTCCGTCCGGCGCCGTTCAGGGGCGGGGACGGACACCTCGTGTCACACCGGTCATTCCTCGAGGGTCAGTCCCCGGCGCAGCCGCACCAGGGTCCGGGAGAGCAGCCGCGAGACGTGCATCTGCGAGATGCCGAGCTCCTCGCCGATCTCCGACTGGGTCATGTTGGCGACGAACCGCAGGGAGAGGATCTGCCGGTCCCGGGAGGAGAGCCCGGCGATCAGCGGCTTCAGCGACTCGACGTACTCGATGCCCTCGAGCCCGTGGTCCTCGTAGCCGATGCGGTCCGCCAGCGCGCCCTCGGAGTCGTCCTCCTCGGGCTGGGCGTCCAGCGAGGACGCGGTGTACGCGTTGGAGGCGGCCATGCCCTCCACGACCTCGTCGTTGCTCAGGCCGAGGTGCTCGGCGAGCTCCGCCACCGTCGGGGCGCGGTCCAGCCGCTGGGCCAGCTCGTCGCCGGCCTTGGCGAGGTCGAGCCGCAGTTCCTGGAGCCGGCGCGGGACGCGCACCGACCACGAGGTGTCGCGGAAGAAGCGCTTGATCTCACCGATGATGGTTGGCATCGCGAAGGTGGGGAACTCCACACCACGCGAGAGCTCGAAGCGGTCGATCGCCTTGATCAGGCCGATCGTGCCGACCTGGATGATGTCCTCCATCGGCTCGCTGCGGGAGCGGAAGCGGGAGGCGGCGAACTTGACCAGGGCGAGGTTGAGTTCGACGAGCGTGTTGCGGACGTACGAGTACTCGTGGCTGCCTTCCTCGAGGGACTCCAGCCGCTCGAAGAGGGTCTTGGACAGCGCCCGGGCGTCGTCCGGGGCCACTTCGTCGTACGGGGGGATGTCCGGGAGGCCGGCCGGGGCGCCGGTCCAGCCCGCCGGGTATGCCGACGTCGCCCTCCGGGTATGCGATGCGTCGAGCCGGGGTGACATGATGTCCTCCATCGTTCTCGGCATATGGCTGCCGAAGCCAGTTCGTGCACTGCGGTGTGCGGCGCCTCCAAAGCCGGCCGTGTCGGGTACGTGTCTCTACTAGCCCTACCCGCTTTCCCAACACCACCGCAAGTGCGTTATGTGTGGGTATGTCCGTTTGTGTGCGGTTGTTCGGGTGTCGGAGTGGTGTGGGAAGGGCGTAGTGTTCGAGGGCGTCAGTCAGGCAGCCAAGACCCCGGGAGAGAGAGACGGCATGGACCGCGGGACGGTCGGCAGCGCACAGTCGGGCCGACTTCTGGTCGAGGTGCGGCAAGAGGGCTCCAGTGCCGTGGTGACGCCGGCGGGTGAGCTCGATCACCACACGGCCGACCTGCTGCGCGAGCCGCTGGAGGAGTGCCTCGACAAGGGGCGGTCGCGGCTCGTGGTGGACTGCTCGCGCCTGGAGTTCTGCGACTCCACCGGGCTGAACGTACTGCTGGGCGCGCGGCTGAAGGCCGAGGCGGCCGGCGGGGGCGTGCACCTCGCCGGGATGCTTCCGGTGGTGGCGCGCGTGTTCGAGATCACAGGGGCGGACGCCGTCTTCAGTGTGCACGACACACTCGAGGACGCCCTGGCCGACGAGACCGGCTGAGCCGGACTCGCGGGCCGACGACGTGTCTCCTCCGTACCTCCCCGACCGGCACCCGCCGGGCGTGGGGCCCCGTGTGCCGAAAACGGGGGTGTCCGGGCGGATCGGTCGGGCAGGAGACATGCTGTGAACGGATCGGCGGCCAGAACGGGATCCGGGCAGCGGCCGAACGGCGTGGGTGCCGGCGTACGTACCTCGTACGTACGCGGTGGCGCGTGCAGCGGCGGGCGCGGCGGCGGCGCGTGCGCGGCGTGCGCGGTGACATGTGTAGAGACTTCTGAATCGTGAACTGGTGAATCGGTGAGGTGAAGCGCTGATGAGCACCACCCGGCCCTACTCGCCGGGCGACCGCGGCCCGGAGCCCAGCGGCGCTTCTGGGGCGTCCGAAGGGGACACGCCGGGGACAGCGGTGTCCGCCGGGGGTGCGCCGACCGCGCCCGCGGCGTCGTCGGGGGGTCGTCAGGTCCGCAGACTGAGCTTCGACGGCGAGAGCGGCGTCGTGCCGCTCGCCCGCGACTTCACCCGGCAGGCGCTGTACGCGTGGGGCTGGCTGCCCGCCGCGACCGCCGACCGGCGGGCCGCGGCGGAGGACGTGCTCCTCGTGGTCTCCGAGCTGGTCACCAACGCCTGCCTGCACGCCGAGGGACCCGAGCAGCTGGAGATCACCTGCGACCGCAAGGTGATCCGCCTGGAGGTGTCCGACCGCGGCACCGGCCAGCCCGCACCGCGCACCCCGCACCGCGCGGGCCGTCCCGGCGGCCACGGCATGTTCATCGTCCAGCGCCTGTGCCTGGACTGGGGAGTGGTCCGCACCCCCGGCGTGGCCGGCAAGAAGGTCTGGGCGGAGCTCGGCGCACCGGCGTAGGTCCCCGGCGAATCGTCCCGCCCCGGGCCGGTCGCCCCGGGGCGGCCGCCCCGCCTCGGGTTACCCGCGGTCACTCTTTCACCCGGCCTTTCCCTTCCGCGCTCCGGATCCCCACGGATCCGGGGCGCATCGTGTCTTCCCTCGGCAAGGCCCCGGGCGTACCTTGACGGCCGATCTGATGTGCCGTCAGGAACGAGGTGGCCCGTGCCGAACCAGAAACGAACCGCCGCGCTCGTGTCCGCCGCGGCCCTGGCCGGCTCGGCGGTGCTGCTCAGCGCCCCCACGGCGCGGGCCGACGTCGTGGACGTCGACTACCGCTGCCAGACGCCGATCGGCGTCAAGAGCGCCGTCTCGCCCATCGACATCAAGGGCGTGCGCGGTGGCGGCGGCTACCGCATCACCATGTCCTGGCAGAAGGGCGTCTCCTCCAGCCCGGTCGAGCTGGGCAAGGGCGCGATGAACCCGAGCGCCACCATCCGGCTGGGCGGCGCGGACAGCGGCACCCTGTCGGTGACGGGCCCGGCGAACCAGGCCGCCATCCCCGCCAACACCCCGATAAAGATCAACGACCTGAGCGGCACCTACACCCCGCGCAAGACGGGCAAGGTGACCTTCACCGCGGGCGTTCTCACCATCAAGGCCCTCGGTACGACGACCACGTGCTCCCCGACCAACAGCCCCGGTCCGTCGCTCACCCTCGGCGTCACGGCGGCGGGCGGCCCGGGCGGCTCGGGTTCGGCCTCGGGCGGCTCGGGCTCGCGCGGATCCGCCGGAAGCGCGCAGGGCGGCGCCGGATCCGGCGGGCAGCTGCCGCAGACCGGCCCCGAGGACTCCGCCGTCGCCCTCGGCACGTTCGGCGGCACCGTGCTGCTCGCCGGCGCGGCGGGCGCGCTGTGGCTGACCCGGCGCGGCCAGCCGGCGGCCCGCGCACGCCGCTGACATCCCCGACGAGGCACGAGTGCCGGAGCCGCCGATGCCGTCCACCGCCCGCGTCCCGCACCCGTCCCGGGTGCTCCGCCTGTTCCGCCTGCCGATCCTCTCGATCGCCGGAGCGGTCGCCGGAGCGGTCGCCGCGGCCGTCCCGGCGACCGCGGCCACCGGGACCCCGGCCGCGGCCGGACCGGGCTGGTCCCTGGCTCCGGCGGGCGGCGGCCGCCCCGCGTTCTACGCCGAGGGCGCCCCCGGCACCGTCCTCCAGGACGCGGTCTCGGTCACCAACCGGGGCGCCGCACCGGTCACGGTACGGCTGCGCGGCACCGGCCTGCCGGTCGTCCCGGCCCGCACCGAGATACGGGTGCCCGCCCGCACCCGCGCCGACGCGCCGTTCACGATCACTGTGCCCGGCACCGGGGCGCCCGGCGACCTCGCCGGGACGATCGGCGCGCTCGACGGCGACGGCCACCGCGCGACCGTGCGCATCAGACTGCGGGCCGCCGGACCGGCGCTGGCCGCGCTGACCGTCGAACACGTGGCCGTGCGCGGTGACCGCATCACGTACGAGCTGGTCAACCGGGGTACGACGGTCCTCGCACCGCGCCTTGCCGTGCACGCGCGGGGCGTCCTCGGCACGGTCCTGGACCGGGCCCCGCGCGCCCTGCCCGTCAGGCTGGAGCCGGGCCGCCGGCTGCGGCTGAGCGAGCCGTGGCCCGGCCGGCCCGCGCTGGACGCGGTGCGGGTGCGGCTGACGGTGACCGCCCCCGGCGGCGCGCACGACACGACGGGCACGTCCGCGTGGTTCGTGCCGTGGGGACCGCTGGCGGCAGGCACCGGCGGGGGCGCGGCGCTGGCGGGCGGCGCGCTGTTCACCGTACGACGGCGCGGGCGCCGTCGGCCGGGCCGCGCGGAGGACGGCGAACCGGCGCCCGCGCGAGCCGAGTTGACGGGAGCGGCGAGGTGAACGGCGGGCCGCGCACCTCGCGGGGACTCACGGCCGTACTGGTGCTGCTCGCGCTGTTCCTGGCGCCCCTCGCGGGCCCCGCGGCGGCCGCCGGGGGACCGAGTGTCACGCTGTCCGCCTCCCAGGCGGGAACCGGGGGCTCGATCACCGTCACGGGCAGCGGCTGGCGGCCGCGCACCCTGCTGATGCTGCTGATCTGCGGGCGGTCCGTGCCGTCCCGTGGCGTCATCGGCGGCACCAACTCCTGCGCCAACGCCGACGGCCGGGCCGTCACCACCGACGCGGGCGGCCGGTTCCAGCGCCGGCTGCCCGTGGCCGAGCCGCCGGTGCCCTGCCCCTGCGTGGTGCACGTGGCCACAGTGACCGGCACGCGGGCCGACGCCGACGCGATCTTCCAGGTCGCCGGGCACGCCGTGGAGCCGCTGCCCGCCGAAGTGACCGGCGAGGGGCGGCTGTCGATCCTGAGCGACACGGAACTCGACGGTTCCAGCGGGCTGCTGACCTGGTTCGGGGCGCCGCCCTCCCGCACCCTCGCCTTCACCGTGGGCAATGTCGGGCCGACCACGGTGAAGGACCCCGTCTTCCAGGTCGGCACCTCCCACGCCGTCTTCGCCCCGCAGTGGGACGACCAGCGGTGGCGCGGCACGATCCCGCCCGGCGGCAGGGCGCGGGTCACGCTTCCCGTGGAGCTGTCCGCCGGGGCGCACGGCGACTACACCGTCTCGCTCAGGTACGGCGGCCGGGTGCTGGCCGAGCAGCCGTGGGGCGTGGGCCGTCCCTGGGGTGTGACGCTGTTCTGGGTCCTGCTGGGCCTGGTCGTGCCGGGCGCGCTGTTCCGCGCCGGGATGGCCGTGGTGGACCGGGTACGCCCGCATCGCCTCCGTTCCCGCCCGATCGAGCCGGGACCGGGCCGGACCCTGGGCCCACGGTCGCTCGCGGCGTTCGCGTCCCGCCTCACCGCGCCGGCCCCGCGCCCGGCACGCTCGCGTACCGCCGGGGACGGCTCCCCCACCTCGACCCTGCCGTGGTTCACCCCGGACTCCGATCCGGGCGCCGCCGGCCGGCTCTCCGCACCGCACCACACCACCCCGACGAGCCGCGCGGGCCGCGAGGACCCCACCGACCCCGCGGCTCCCACCAGGAAGGGACCCACGTGAGAACGCGAAGGAGAGTCACCCCGGCCTGCCTCGCGCTGGCGCTCGGCGGGGCCGGCGCCCTGCTCGGCCTGGGCGCCGGTACGGCCCAGGCCGCCGAGGTCTCGTACAGCACCGAGTGCGTCCCGCCGGCCATCTCCGGTCTGCCGCCGGTGGAGGGCACCACCAAGGTGCAGATCACCGCGCCCGCCGAGGCCAAGGTCGGCGACGAGGTGACGGTCACCTGGAAGTTCGTCCAGGCGGCCGCCAAGAACCCGGACGTCCTCGACCTGGGCAAGGACACCGTCAAGCCGACCGGCACCCTCAGGGCGGCCGGGGCGCAGACGGCGTCCGTGGCCATGGAGGGCCCGCGCTCCAACCCGCCCATCCCGAAGAACAGCGACATGAAGCTGTCCGACATGACGGGGAAGCTGAAGCTGACGGCGGCGGGGGAGGTGACGCTGACGCCGGACGCGTACGACATCAACGTCAGCCGGCCGATCTCCACGGACACCAAGTGCTCCCCGAAGGAGGCCGTGCAGCCGGGCGCGACCATCAAGGTGACGGACGCGAGCGGCGGCGGACCGGGCGGCGGCAGCGGCTCCCCGGCCCCCACTCCGACACCGACCCCGACCCCGACGGTCACCTCCCCGTCGCCCGCCCCCAGTGACACGGGCGGCGGTGGCCCCACCGACTTCAAGGGCAAGGAGGTCCAGGTCCCCTACCAGTGCAAGACGCCCATCGGCGACAGGAACGCGGTCTCGCCCGTGCAGGTCGACGCGAAGAGGAGCGGCGGTGACTTCGGCCTCACCGTGCGGTTCAAGAAGTCGGTGATGAACAGCCCCGCCGACATCCCCGCGGGCTCCGTGAAGCCCTCCATGGAGGTCGTCCTGGGCGGCGCCGACAAGGGCACGGTGCACGTGGCCGGCCCGGCCAACGCGGCGCCCATCAAGTCCGGCGACCCCATCGAGATCCCGGACCTGACGGGCACGTACAAGCCCGGCGCGAGCGGCCGTTCGACCCTCTCGCCCGGCGTCCTGACCATCGAGGCCCTCGGCACGACCACGACCTGCACCCCCGCGAGGACCGAGGACTCCCTGACCCTGGACACCACCGGGCAGCCGGGCGGAGCCTCCGGCGGCCAGTCGACCGGCGGCTCGACCGGCGGCTCGGCCGGCGGCGCAGCGTCCGGCAGCAGCGGCGGCGGTACGTCGTCCGGCGGCGGCCTCGCGCAGACCGGCGCCGACGACCACGGCGCCCTCAAGGCCCTCGGCCTGGTCGCGGGCACCGCGATCCTGCTCGGCGGGGCCGTGTTCACGCTGATGCCGCGCCGCCGCGGCCGTTAGCCGGCACGTCCCGGATACGGCCGGAGGGCCACCGCGTCCGAGGGGATGCGGTGGCCCTCCGTGGGCTCGGCGGGACGCGGGTGCGTCAGTGCACGTCGCCCATGAGCTCCTTGACCTTCCCGCGGTACATCCACACCGCGGCGCCGGCGAGCACCGCGAGGGCGGCCTCCAGGGTCACGATGCCCGTCTTGTTGAGGTCGACGCCGGCGATGGAGAGCAGGCCCGTCGTGGCGTCACCGGCGGTGACGGCCAGGAACCAGACGCCCATCATCTGGGAGGCGTACTTGGCGGGCGCCATCTTCGTGGTGACCGACAGACCCACCGGGGAGAGGGTCAGCTCACCGACGGTCTGGACGAAGTAGATCGCCACCAGCCACATCGCGGCCGCCTTGTGACCGCCGTCGGCGATCGCCAGCGGGGCGAGGAAGAGGAAGAAGGACGCGCCGATCAGCACCAGGCCCATCGCGAACTTGACCGCGGTGCTCGGCTCCTTGCCGCGCCGGGCCAGCGCCAGCCACGCCCAGGCGAAGACCGGGGCCAGCGCCATGATCATGACCGGGTTGACCGACTGGTACCAGGAGACCGGGAAGTTCCAGCCGAAGATCGTGTTCTTCGCCGAGGAGTCGGCGAACAGGGACACGGTCGAGCCGCCCTGGTCGTAGATCATCCAGAACACGGCGGCGGCGACGAAGAACCAGATGTACGCCGTCATCTTCGACTGGTCCGCGCGGTCGAGGTCCTTGTCCCGCTTGATCCGGGCGATCACCAGGACCGGGATGACCAGGCCGGCGACGGTGATCGGGACCAGCAGCCAGTTCAGGGTGTAGACGCCGGAGAAGCCGACGATCGCGTAGAAGACGACCGCGACGCCCGCCCACAGGGCGGCCTTCATCAGCGTGGCGCGCTTCTGCTCGGCGGTCAGCGGGGTCGGGACGACGTCCGAGCGGGAGCTCAGGTGGCGGGTGCCGAGCAGGAACTGGGCCAGGCCCACCGCCATGCCGACCGCGGCGAGCGCGAAGCCGAAGTGCCAGTTGACGTTCTCGCCGACGGTGCCGATGACCAGCGGGGCGGCGAAGGCGCCCAGGTTGATGCCGATGTAGAAGAGCGTGAAGCCGCCGTCACGGCGCGGGTCGTCCGGGCCGTCGTAGAGGTGGCCGACCATCGTGGAGATGTTGGCCTTCAGCAGACCGGAGCCGATCGCCACCAGGCCGAGACCGGCGAAGAACGTGCCGGCGGTGGGCAGGGCCAGCGTCAGGTGGCCCAGCATGATGACGGTGCCCGCGACGGCGACCGTCTTGCGGGGGCCGAGGACCCGGTCCGCGAACCAGCCGCCGGGCAGGGCGAGCAGGTACACGAGCGAGAGGTACACCGAGTAGATCGCGGTCGCGGTGGCCGCGTTCATGTGCAGGCCGCCCGGTGCCACCAGGTACAGCGGGAGCAGGGCCTTCATGCCGTAGTAGGAGAAGCGCTCCCACATCTCGGTCATGAAGAGGGTGGCCAGGCCGCGGGGGTGGCCGAAGAAGGTCTTCTCGGAGCCGGGGGTGTCCGGTGAGACCGAGTCCTTCGTCAGGCTGGACGCCATGGTCGTTCCTTGCTGGTCGGGACGCGCTGCGATGAGCGGATGCGCGCCCGGTGGGGGGCGGCCGGCACCGGCGGGACCGTGCGTCCACCCCACGCCCAGGGGGAGTCCGCCTCCGGATCACGGAAGCGGCGGACGGCGGTCACCGGGATCCACGCCTCGCGTCCGCGTCGATGCGCGAACGAGGCCCGGCCCTAGGTCATTCCTTTCCAAGGCCGACGGCAGCCGGCCCGCACACGAAGAGGACCCTCAGCGCCGAGTGAGCGCCGAAGGTCCGCTGTGTGCTAGAGGCGTTCAACTCACCATACGGCAGGACACTGCCGGATATGGAAGGACTTGAGACACGGATCACAGGAAACGGAGGAACCCCGCAACCGATTTCGAAGGTGTATTCAAGGATCGCATCCCTGCCCCATTGGTTCGGACCACCGCGGGGCCGCGGGCGGGGAAGGAGTGGTGAAGGTTCCCGTCACCAGGCGGGAAGGTAAGAGGGTCCGCGTGATCACACCGCAGCACCACCCCAGCAGGCGGCACGGTCGGACTACCATCACCCCATGACCCGTGTACTGCTCGCCGAGGACGACGCGTCCATCTCGGAGCCGCTGGCCCGCGCACTGCGCAGGGAAGGTTACGAGGTCGAGGTGCGTGAGGACGGACCCACCGCGCTCGACGCCGGAATGCAGGGCGGTGTCGACCTGGTCGTGCTGGACCTCGGCCTGCCCGGCATGGACGGCCTGGAGGTCGCCCGCCGGCTGCGTGCCGACGGTCACACCGTACCCATCCTCATCCTGACCGCGCGCGCCGACGAGGTGGACACCGTCGTCGGCCTGGACGCGGGCGCCGACGACTACGTCACCAAGCCCTTCCGGCTGGCCGAGCTGCTCGCCCGGGTCCGGGCCCTGCTCCGGCGCGGCGCCGCCGAACCGCAGCAGCCGCCCGCCACGCACGGCGTGCGCATCGACGTCGAGTCCCACCGCGCCTGGATGGGCGAGGAGGAACTCCAGCTCACCGCCAAGGAGTTCGACCTCCTGCGGGTGCTGGTGCGCGACGCCGGCCGGGTGGTCACCCGCGACCAGCTGATGCGCGAGGTCTGGGACACCACCTGGTGGTCGTCGACCAAGACGCTCGACATGCACATCTCCTGGCTGCGCAAGAAGCTCGGCGACGACGCGGCCAACCCCCGCTACATCGCGACCGTACGGGGCGTGGGCTTCCGCTTCGAGAAGAGCTGAGCCCGGCCGGGCTCCCGTCAGGTAAGAGGTCATGCGCCGTCGACTGATCCAGTCCACGCTCGCCGTGGTGCTCGTCGTGATCGCCGTCTTCGGCGTCTCCCTGGTGATCGTGGAGACCCGCACGATCAGCAACAGCGCCCAGGAGCGCGTCGACTCCGAGGCGCTGCGGCTGGCCAGCATCGTCGACAGCCGCCTGCTCGGCGCGGAGACGGTGAACGCGGACGTCCTGCGCGACCAGGTGGCCGCCGGCCAGTACGCGGTGATCACCCTGTCCGGGCAGCAGCCCATCCAGGTCGGCGACAAGCCGTCCGGCGAGGTCATCCACTCCACCGCCAAGGGCGAGCAGGGCGAGACCGTGCGCATGGAGGAGCCCCGCTCCTCGGTGACCCGCGAGGTCGGCCGCACCCTGCTGATCATCGGCCTCGTCGCGCTGCTCGCCGTGGTGGCCGCGGTGCTGCTCGCCATCCGCCAGGCCAACCGGCTCGCCTCCCCGCTGACCGACCTCGCCGAGACCGCCGAGCGCCTCGGCTCCGGCGACCCGCGCCCCCGACACAAGCGCTACGGCGTCCCGGAGCTGGACCGCGTCGCCGACGTGCTGGACTCCTCCGCCGAGCGCATCGCGCGGATGCTCACCGCCGAGCGGCGCCTGGCCGCCGACGCCTCCCACCAGCTGCGCACACCGCTGACCGCGCTGTCGATGCGCCTGGAGGAGATCACCCTCACCGACGACCCGGACACGGTGAAGGACGAGGCGAACGTCGCGCTCACCCAGGTCGAGCGGCTGACGGACGTGGTGCAGCGGCTGCTGACGAACTCCCGCGACCCGCGCACCGGCTCCGCCGTCTCCTTCGACCTGGACGAGGTCATCCAGCAGCAGATCGCCGAGTGGCGGCCCGCCTACCGCAGCGCCGGCCGGGCGATCGTCAGCTCGGGCAAGCGGCACCTGCGGGCCGTGGGCACCCCGGGCGCGGTCGCCCAGGTGCTGGCCGCGCTGATCGAGAACTCCCTCATGCACGGCGGCGGAACGGTCGCCCTGCGCACCCGCGTCACCGGCAACCAGGCGGTCGTGGAGGTCACCGACGAGGGCCCAGGGGTCCCCGCCGACCTGGGCGCCCGCATCTTCGAGCGCACGATCAGCGGCCGCAACTCGACCGGGATCGGCCTGGCCGTCGCCCGCGACCTCGCGGAGGCCGACGGCGGCCGGCTCGAACTGCTCCAGGCGCAGCCGCCGGTCTTCGGCCTGTTCCTCTCGCGGACCCCGCCGCTGAAGCGGACGCCGGACGAACTGCCCACGGTCCGCTGACCGCGGCCGCGGCGGGCGGGCGCCGCTCCCGGTGGACCGGACCCGCACCCGCACCCGGACCTGCTAGCGGAAGACCTTCGGGCGGGGCTTGGCCGGCGACGCCGCCAGGATCGACTCCGCGTTCGCCACCGTGTCCCGCGACGGCAGCGCCCGGAAGACCCAGCTGCGGTAGGACCAGAAGCGGAACAGGGTGGCGATGCCGATGCCGAGGAACTTGAAGACGTTGCTCTGCAGCGGGCTGTCCCAGCCGAAGCCGTACGTCGCCAGGTACAGCACGCCGTTCTCGATCACCAGGCCGACCACGCTGAACAGCAGGAACAGCGTGAGTTCCTTGGTGCGGCCGCTCTTGTCGCGGTCCCGGTAGGTGAAGTAGCGGAAGCCGATGTAGTTGAAGACGATCGACACGACCGTCGCGATCACGCTCGCCCGCACCACCTGCAGCCCGGTCACGTGGCGTACCAGGTTGAACACCAGCAGGTTGACGAGGAGCCCCGCACCGCCCACCGCGCCGAACTTGGCGATCTCGCGCCACAGCCGCCCGATACGGCGGCGCAGCGCGCCGCCCGGTGCGGCGGACGCCGCTCGAAGCCCCGAGGAACCCTGTTCCATGGCCGTGCAGGCCCCCGTCCGGTCGGTTTCGTCAACCCCGCCATGCTAACCAGCGGGCGGGTCCCGCGCCTGTGGACCTGCCATGAGCTGGGAAACGGATCGGGAAGAGTCACGGAAAAGGCTGGAAAGAGACCTGGAAACCACCGGTAAGAAGGCGCTCGCGCACGCCGGGCGGGCCGGTCGCGCGGCGTGCGCGGGGGACGGAATCCGGCCGGACTGGCGCGGCCGATACCCTAGGAGCGTGACGTTCCCGGTAGTCGGCATGGTCGGCGGGGGCCAGCTCGCTCGTATGACACACGAGGCGGGCATCCCGCTCGGCATCAGGTTCAAGCTCCTCAGTGACACCCCCCAGGACTCGGCGGCGCAGGTCGTGAGCGATGTCGTCATCGGCGACTACCGCGACCTGGAGACGCTGCGCGCCTTCGCGCGGGGCTGTGACGTGATCACCTTCGATCACGAGCACGTCCCCACCGAGCACCTGCGGGCCCTGGAGGCGGACGGCATCCCCGTGCGCCCGGGCCCCGACGCGCTCGTGCACGCCCAGGACAAGGGCGTGATGCGCGCGCGGCTCGACGCGCTCGGCGTGCCCTGCCCGCGGCACCGGATCGTGAGCGGTCCGGCCGACGTGGCGGCCTTCGCGGCCGAGCTCGAAAGGGGCGGGCACGAAGTGCCCTCGGACAAGGGCGGTGGTGGGCGACGGGCGGGCGGATTCCCGGTCGTCCTCAAGACCGTGCGCGGCGGCTACGACGGCAAGGGCGTGTGGCTCGTCGGCTCCGAGGAGGAGGCCGCCGAGCCGTTCCGCGCCGGCGTGCCCGTCCTCGCCGAGGAGAAGGTCGACTTCGTGCGCGAGCTCGCCGCCAACGTCGTGCGCTCGCCGCACGGCCAGGCCGTGGCCTACCCGGTGGTGGAGTCGCGTCAGGTGGGCGGCGTCTGCGACACCGTGATCGCCCCGGCCCCCGGCCTGGACGACGACCTCGCGCTGCACGCCGAGCAGATGGCGCTGCGCATCGCCCAGGAACTCGGCGTGGTCGGCCACCTCGCGGTCGAGCTGTTCCAGACCCGCGACGGACGCGTCCTCGTCAACGAGCTGGCGATGCGGCCGCACAACTCCGGCCACTGGTCGATGGACGGCGCGATCACCTCGCAGTTCGCCAACCACGTCCGCGCCGTCCTCGACCTGCCGCTCGGCGACCCGCGCCCGCGCGCCAAGTGGACGGTCATGGTCAACGTGCTCGGCGGCGACTTCCCCGACATGTACTCCGCGTACCTGCACTGCATGGCCCGCGACCCCCAGCTGAAGATCCACATGTACGGCAAGGACGTGAAGCCCGGCCGCAAGGTCGGCCACGTCAACACCTACGGCGACGACCTGGACGACGTGCTGGAGCGCGCCCGTCACGCAGCCGGCTACCTGAGAGGCACCATCACCGAATGAGCCCAGTTGTTGGCATCGTCATGGGGTCGGACTCCGACTGGCCCGTCATGGAGGCCGCCGCGAAGGCGCTCGACGAGTTCGAGATCGCGTACGAGGTCGACGTCGTCTCCGCGCACCGCATGCCGCGCGAAATGATCACCTACGGCGAGCAGGCGGCCGAACGCGGACTGAAGGCGATCATCGCCGGTGCGGGCGGCGCCGCCCACCTGCCCGGCATGCTCGCCTCCGTCACCCCGCTGCCGGTCATCGGCGTGCCCGTGCCGCTGAAGTACCTCGACGGCATGGACTCGCTGCTGTCGATCGTGCAGATGCCGGCCGGCGTCCCGGTGGCGACCGTCTCCGTCGGCGGTGCCCGCAACGCCGGACTCCTGGCCGCCCGTATCCTCGCCGCCCACGACGAGGAACTCCTCGGCCGCATGCGCGAGTTCCAGCAGGACCTGAACGACCAGGCCACCGAGAAGGGCAAGCGGCTGCGCGCCAAGGCCGAGGGCACCGGCGGCTTCGGTTTCGGCACGGGGAAGTGAGCGCGGTGAGCTCCCTGGAGCGGACGCGGGCACTGCTGCGCGAGTTCCCCGTCGTCGACGGCCACAACGACCTGCCCTGGGCCCTGCGCGAGCAGGTCCGCTACGACCTGGCCGCCCGCGACATCGCCGGCCCGCAGGACGCCCACCTGCACACCGACATCCCGCGCCTGCGCGAGGGCGGCGTCGGCGCGCAGTTCTGGTCGGTGTACGTCCGCGCCGACCTGCCCGACCCGGTGCCGGCGACGCTGGAACAGATCGACTGCGTACGGCAGTTGCTCGACCGCTACCCGGCCGACCTGGCGCCCGCGCTGACCGCCGCCGACATGGAGGCGGCACGCGCCGAGGGCCGTATCGCCTCCCTGATGGGCGCCGAGGGCGGCCACTCCATCGCCGACTCCCTCGGCACCCTGCGCGGCCTCTACGCGCTCGGCGTGCGCTACCTGACGCTCACCCACAACGACAACGTGGCCTGGGCGGACTCCGCGACCGACGAGCCGCGCGTGGGCGGTCTGTCGGCCTTCGGCCGCGAGGTGGTCGCGGAGATGAACCGCCTCGGCATGCTGGTCGACCTGTCCCACGTGGCCGCGACGACCATGCGGGACGCCCTCGACGCGAGCGCCGCGCCGGTGATCTTCTCGCACTCCTCCGCGCGGGCCGTGTGCGACCACCCGCGCAACATCCCGGACGACGTACTGGAGCGGCTGCCCGCCAACGGCGGCGTCGCGATGGTGACCTTCGTACCGAAGTTCGTCCTCCAGGCCGCCGTCGACTGGACGGCCGCCGCGGACGAGAACATGCGCGCGCACGGCTTCCACCACCTCGACACCACCGCCGAGGCCATGAAGGTCCACCGCGCCTTCGAGGAGCGCAACCCGCGCCCCGTCGCCACCGCCGCCACGGTCGCCGACCACCTCGACCACATGCGCGAGGCCGCCGGCATCGACCACCTCGGCATCGGCGGCGACTACGACGGCACCGCGTTCACCCCCGACGGGCTGAACGACGTCTCCGGCTACCCCAACCTGATCGCCGAACTCCTCGACCGCGGCTGGTCGAGGGCCGACCTGGCCAAGCTGACCTGGCAGAACGCGGTACGGGTGCTGGGCGCCGCCGAGGACGTGGCCCGCGATCTGCGGGCCACGCGCGCGCCCTCCAACGCCACGATCGAGCAGCTCGACGGCTGACCCGCGCGGGTGGGGCGTCCGGCGCCGGGCGCCCCGGCTCCGGTACCCCCGAACGCCCCACCCACCAGGAAGCACCCCCGGCTCCGTGCGACGGTGACCGTACCGCGCTCACGACCGCGTCCACGACGCGGTCCCGACGTACGTACGGAGCACGCCATGGCCGACCTCCAGGACGACCTGCACGCGACGCCCGGGGTCGACGGCCTGGACGACCTCGACGAACTCGGTGAGCTGGTCGAGGACCCCTTCGCGGCGACGCCGTACACCCCCGACGCCGCACCCCTGGAGCGCGCCCGCGCACTGCTCGCCGCCCACCCCGTCGCCGACGGCTACTGCGGGCTGCCCTGGGCCCTCAGACGCCTGCCCTGGTACGACCTCGAACTGGGCGAGAGCGACCTGGACACCGACGTGCCCCGACTGCGGGAGGGCGGCGTCGGCGCCGTGTTCTGGTCGCTGCACCTGCCCGAGGGGCTGGCCGGCGACCGCGCCGTGGGCGCCACCCTCGAACAGCTGGACCTGGTCCGCACGGTCGTCGCCGCCCACCCCGAGGGGCTGCGCCTGGCGCACACCGCCGGCGAGGTCGCCGACGTCCGCTACTGCGGCCGCGTCGCCGTGCTGCTCGGGCCCGCCGGAGCCGGCGCGCTCGGCGACAGCCTCGGCATCCTGCGCTCCCTGCACGCCCTCGGCCTGCGGGTGCTCACCCTGTCCGGCGCCTCCTGGGCGAGCGAGGCGGGGCTCACCCGCTTCGGCGAGGAGGTGATCCGGGAGATGAACCGGCTGGGCGTGATCGCCGACCTGTCCGGCGCCTCCGAACAGACCGTGCGCCGCGCCCTCGCCGCATCCCGGGCGCCCGTGCTGTGCGCGCGCTCGGCCGCCCGCGCCCTGCGCCCCCACCCGGCCAACCTCCCCGACGACCTGCTCGCCGGGCTGGGCGCCGCCAAGGGCCTGTGCCTGGTGCCGATGACCGCCGAGCAGACCGGGCCCTCGCTGCGTGACGTCGCCGACCACCTCGACCACGTCCGCGCCCTCGCCGGCCCCGAGTGCGTCGGCCTGTCGGGCACGTACGACGCCGGCACCGCGCACCCCCGCGAACTGCCCGACGCCACCGGCTACCCGCACCTGATCGCCGAACTCCTGCGCCGCGGCTGGCCCGAGTCCGACGTGGCCCTGCTGACCTGGGGCAACATCCAGCGCGTCCTGCGCACCGCCGACTTCACGGCACGAGCCGCCCGGCAGCGCCGGGCCCCCTCCACGGCCCGGATCGCCGAACTGGACGGCTGACCCCGCCGGGTGCGGATCCTCAGCAGGCGCACAGACAGAACGGGTGCCCGGCCGGATCCGCGTAGACCCGGAATGTGCGCTCGCGGTCCCCGGTGTCCAGCGGCCGTGCGCCGAGCGCGAGGACACCCTTCTCGGCCGCGTCCAGGTCCTTCACGACGAGGTCCAGGTGGAACTGCTGCGAGTGGTCGGCGGCGGGCCACCGCGGCGGGACGAACCCGGGGGCGGCCTGGAACGCCAGCGCCTGTCCGCCCGGCACCTTCAGGTCCACCCAGTCGCCCTCACCCTCCACGGTTCCGCCGAGGACCTCGGCGTAGAACCCGGCGAGCGCGCGCGGGTCGGGACAGTCCAGTACGACGACACCCAGTTCGGCCAGAGCCATGACTTCCTCCAGTGACGGTCGGGGTTGCTGATTGCCGGTTACCTGTAGGAGCCAGCAACCAGTAACCGTTACCTGATACTCCCGTAGAGCCGGTAACGACGCAACCGGATTGGGGAGGTACCGTCACTGACATGAGTGAGCGATCGCCCGCACCGGGGGGCCTGGCTCTCGTCGAGTCCCTGGTGAACACGCTGGACATCGAGACGGGCGCCGACTCCCTCGACACCGCGGACGGCAGGGCGCGCTTCGGGATCGCCGAGGAGGAACTGCCGCTCGCCCGCGAACTGCGCGAGTCGCTGCGCGCCACGCTGCTCGCGCACGCCGGCCACCCGCCGCACGGCGAGGTCACCCCCCTCGGGCGGCTGCTGGCGGGCGCCCCGCTGGTCCTGGACGTCGACGAGCGCGACGGCTCGGCCGCCCTCGCCCCCGCCGACGGCGGCACCCTGCTCTCACGGGTCGCAGCCGCGGTCGCCCAGGCACTCGTCGAGGACACCTGGACCCGGCTGAAGGCGTGCGAGGCCGACACCTGCCACTGGGCGTACTACGACCGCAGCCCGGCCGGACGCGGCCGCTGGTGCTCGATGCGGGTGTGCGGGGCGCGCGCCAAGATGCGCCGCTACCGCGCGAAGGAAGCGTGAACTCACAGGAGGTTCACCACCGCGCCGCCGCGCCGTGGTGCAGAATGCGTGAAGACGCCGGTTCGGCCGACTGAGCCTCGGCCGAACCGGCGTCACCCGCGAAGAGACCGCGCGGGCGCCGGAAGAGACCGCGCAGGCGCCGGGGCGGGCGCCCTCAGGCGGTCGGGCGCCCCATCGCGCGGTACGTCCAGCCGGCGCGCCGCCACAGCTCCGCGTCCAGCGCGTTGCGCCCGTCCAGGATCAGCCGGGAGGCCACCGCCCCGCCCAGCTCGGCCGGGTCCAGCTCCCGGAACTCCCGCCACTCCGTCAGGTGCAGCACCACGTCCGCGCCCCGCACCGCCTCCAGCGCGGAATCGGCGTAGCCGAGCGTCGGGAACACCCGCCGGGCGTTCTCCATGCCCTTGGGGTCGTACACCGTGACCTGGCCGCCCTGGAGATGGATCTGCCCCGCCACGTTGAGGGCGGGCGAGTCGCGCACGTCGTCCGAGTCGGGCTTGAAGGTCGCGCCGAGCACCGCGACCCGCTTGCCCAGGAACGGGCCGCCGCCCAGCGCCTGCCGGGCCAGCTCCACCATCTGCCCGCGCTGGCGCATGTTGATCGAGTCGATCTCGCGCAGGAACGTCAGCGCCTGGTCCGCGCCCAGCTCACCGGCGCGCGCCATGAAGGCCCGGATGTCCTTGGGCAGACAGCCGCCGCCGAAGCCGATCCCGGCGCGCAGGAACTTGGCCCCGATCCGGTCGTCGTACCCGATCGCCTCGGCCAGCCTGGCCACGTCGCCGCCCGCGGCCTCGCACACCTCGGCCATGGCGTTGATGAAGGAGATCTTCGTGGCGAGGAAGGAGTTGGCGGAGGTCTTCACCAGCTCCGCGGTGGGGAAGTCGGTGACCACGAAGGGGGAGCCCTCGCCGATCGGCGCCGCGTACACCTCGCGCAGCAGCTTCTCGGCCCGCTCGCTGCGCACGCCGACCACGATCCGGTCGGGGTGCAGGGTGTCCTGGACGGCGAAGCCCTCGCGCAGGAACTCCGGGTTCCAGGCCAGCTCGGCGTCCTCGCCGGCGGGCGCGAGCTCGGCGATCGTCCGGGCCAGCCGGTCGGCCGAGCCCACCGGCACGGTCGACTTGCCGACGACCAGGGCGGGGCCGGCCAGGTGCGGGGCGAGCGAGGTGACCGCGGAGTCGACGTAGGACATGTCGCAGGCGTACTCGCCGTGCTTCTGCGGGGTGTTCACGCAGACGAAGTGGATGTCGCCGAAGGCGCCCACCTCGGCCCAGTCCTGGGTGAAGCGCAGCCGCCCGGTGGAGCCCTCGATCCCCGCCACGTGCCGGCGCAGCAGCTCCTCGAGACCCGGCTCGTACATCGGGACCTCGCCCCGGCGCAGCATCTCGATCTTCTCGGGCACGACGTCGAGACCGAGCACCTCGAACCCCATCTCGGCCATGGCCGCGGCGTGCGTCGCGCCGAGATAGCCGGTGCCGATCACGGTGATCTTGAGGCTCATGGGTGCTCCAGGAGGGACGATGGTAATGCGGTGCCGAGCATATCCGGGGCGTGCGCGGGGCCTTCGCCGGGCGATGTCCCTGCTGTCGCCAAGCTCACGTACTCAGGGCCCCGAGCGGGCCACTAAAATTGAGTTACTTAACGGTAATTAGCGTCAGTGCGTCTTCTTTGGAGTGAGAGACCTTGGCCGGATCGGCTGACTTCGACCTGTACCGCCCGTCCGAGGAGCACGACATGCTCCGCGACGCCGTCCGCTCGCTGGCCGAGGCGAAGATCGCGCCGTACGCCGCCGCGGTGGACGAGGAGGCCCGCTTCCCGCAGGAGGCCCTCGACGCCCTGGTCGCCAATGACCTGCACGCCGTGCACGTACCCGAGAGCTACGGCGGCGCGGGCGCCGACGCCCTCGCCACGGTCATCGTGATCGAGGAGGTGGCCCGCGTCTGCGCGTCCTCCTCGCTGATCCCCGCGGTGAACAAGCTCGGCTCGCTGCCGGTGATCCTCTCCGGCTCCGAGGAGCTGAAGAAGAAGTACATGACCCCGCTCGCCAAGGGCGACGCGATGTTCTCGTACTGCCTCTCCGAGCCGGACGCCGGCTCCGACGCGGCCGGCATGAAGACCAAGGCCGTCCGCGACGGCGATTACTACGTCCTCAACGGCGTCAAGCGCTGGATCACCAACGCGGGCGTCTCCGAGTACTACACCGTGATGGCGGTCACCGACCCCGACAAGCGCAGCAAGGGCATCTCCGCCTTCGTCGTCGAGAAGTCCGACCCGGGCGTCTCCTTCGGCGCCCCGGAGAAGAAGCTCGGCATCAAGGGCTCGCCCACCCGCGAGGTCTACCTCGACAACGTGCGCATCCCCGCCGACCGCATGATCGGCGCCGAGGGCACCGGCTTCGCCACCGCGATGAAGACCCTCGACCACACCCGCATCACCATCGCCGCCCAGGCCCTCGGCATCGCCCAGGGCGCCCTCGACTACGCCAAGGGCTACGTCAAGGAGCGCAAGCAGTTCGGCAAGCCGATCGCCGACTTCCAGGGCATCCAGTTCATGCTCGCCGACATGGCCATGAAGATCGAGGCCGCCCGCCAGCTCACCTACGCGGCCGCCGCCAAGTCCGAGCGCGGCGACAGCGACCTCACCTTCCAGGGCGCCGCCGCCAAGTGCTTCGCCTCCGACGTCGCCATGGAGGTCACCACGGACGCCGTCCAGCTCCTCGGCGGCTACGGCTACACCCGCGACTACCCGGTCGAGCGCATGATGCGCGACGCCAAGATCACGCAGATCTACGAGGGCACGAACCAGGTCCAGCGCATCGTGATGGCGAGGAACCTTCCCTAGCGGGGTTTCCGAGGTCGGAAGCCAGGCTGAAAACGGTCATTGACCTGCGCGAACAGCACAGCCCCCGGCATGGCGCCGGGGGCTGTGCTGTTCGCGCGGGGTGGCCGGCCGGGGGACTGGGAAACCCGTGCGATCGTCGGTCGTCGGAGCCGGTCAGCCGGACGGTGTGGGCGAGGACCACACGCCGAACCACTGCTCGGCGCCCCATGCCTCGAAGCGTTCCACCTCGGTGAAGCCCAGCTTCTCCGCGAGGCGCATCGAACCGGCGTTGGCGGTCTGGGTGTAGAGCACCACCGGCTCACCGGGCAGCGCGTCCGCGAACCAGTCGAGTGCCGCTGTGCACGCCTCGGTGGCGTACCCGTGGCCCCACGCCTGCGGCAGGAACAGGTAGCCGAGTTCCGTATCCCCCGCCTCCAGGCGGCAGTTGGCCGGTCCATCGGGGGCGTGCGGCTTGAGCTGGACCGTGCCGATCATCGCTCCGTCGCGTTCGACCACGAACCAGCCGCGGCGCTGCCCGGGCACCTCGGGCAGCGCGCGTTCGAGTTCGGCGCGCGGCCGAGGGCCACCGAGGTAGGCGTTCACCTCCGGTGAGGCGCTCAGCTCGATGACCGTCGCGCGGTCCCGGGCCTGCGACTCGCGGAGTACGAGGCGCTCGGTCCTGATCGGGGCAGGTGGCCAGGCGAGAGGTCTGGGGTCAGCCATGCCGGCCAACCTAGCCAGCAGGCTCGGAGGCGATCAAAGCGCGCGGACCGATCGAGCCATCGGCCCGGGATCGCGCCGGGGGCTGTCGTCGTACGGAGCGGGGGTCCATGGGCCGTTGGTCGTGGGGTGCGGGACCTTCGGGGTGGTACCGCGGTGCGTCGGCGGGCGCACGGTGGTGTTGGGCGGGGCCTGGCAGAGGAGGGGTGGCTGCGATGAGGTGGAGTCCGGTGAACGTGCCCCGGCCGGTGACCCGCCGCGGGGCGTGGGGGAAGGCGGCGGCCGTCGGGCTTGCGGCCGCCACGGCGGCGGCGGTGGCCGCACCGCCCGCGGGGGCCGCGGACGCGGCGCCGTACCGGGCGCAGGTGCTCCAGCGCGGCTACGACACGACGAAGGTGGTCACGCTGACCTTCGACGCCGACTGGAGCGACGCCGGGGTGCCGAGCGTGCTCAAAACCCTGAAGGCGAACGGGATCACGGCCGCCTTCTCGCTGACCGGGCGGTTCGTGGAACGCTACCCGGCCTCGACCGGCGCGATCATGAACGCGGGGAGCAAGCTGGTCAACCACAGCTACGACCACCCGTACTTCAGCAAACTGACGCGGGCTCAGCGGTGGGCGGAGCTGGACAAGGCCGAGGCGGCCTACCGCAAGCTCGGTCACGAGTCGGGCGGATGGTTCCGCGCGCCGTACCGGGACGGCTACGCCGACCCGGGTCTCAACCGGGACCTGGCGCTGCGCAAGTACTACGTCAACTGGGACTGGACCTTCGACACCACGGGCTACAAGGGCGCCTCCACCGCGACGATCCTGGCGCGGGTGCGCCAGTACACGGTGCCGGGCGCGATCATCCTGATGCACCCCGGTGAGGGTTCCTCGGACCCGGCGGCGCTGCCGCAGGTGATCTCCACGCTGCGCGCCATGGGTTACGGCTTCACCGACCCGTTCCGGACGGTGACCCAGGGAGGGATCGGCGCCAAGTACGCCTCGATGGGCGCACAGCGCTCCGGTCTGGGGGCCGCGCGGACGGTGGAGATGCCGGCCTCCACCACCGGCACGGCGGTGCAGTGGTTCGACCACGGGCGGATCTACTGGAAGAAGGGGCTCCCGGTGCACTGGGTGGCCGGAGGGATCCTGACCAAGTTCCTGTCCCTGGGCGGAGTGACCTCCTTCCTGGGCTTCCCGCTCAGCGACGAGACCGTGGTGACCGGGGGCCGCGCCTCGCAGTTCCAGGGCGGAAACGTGTACTGGTCCGGCGGCACGGGGGCGCACGAGGTGCACGGCGGGATCCTCGCGAAGTACCTGAGCCTCGGCGGTTCGGGCAGCCGGCTCGGGCTCCCGGTGAGCGACGAGTTCGGCATCGCGGCCGGGTGGCGCAGCAACTTCCAGCACGGCGCGATCGAGTGGCACTCCGCCACCCACACCGCGGTGGTCATCTACTACTGACCGCGCGGAGCGGGCGGCGCCGGTGAACAGCGGGCCCCGGGTCATCCGGACGGACGCAGCGGATCCCGCGCTTCCGTCGGATGGCGCGGGGCCGCGGCCGGGCGTACGACGGAAGGGCACGGGACCCGCCCCGAGGTCCCGCCTGCCCACAGGAGGAGCCATGGCCCAGCCCACGATGACCCCGATGAGCAAGGAGATGCAGGACTGCGTCAACGCGTGCATGTCGTGCCACAACATGTGCGAGGAGGCCATGAGCTCCTGCATGCAGATGGGCGGCCAGGCGCAGATGCAGATCATGCGCGCGCTCATGGACTGCTCGGAGATGACCCGTATGTGCGCGGACATGATGATGCGCCGCTCGCCCCTGTCGGCCGAGATGTGCGCGATGTGCGCCAAGGCGTGCGACATGTGCGCCGAGGCGTGCATGTCCATGCCCGACGACCAGGTGATGATGCGCTGTGCCGAGGCGTGTCGCCGCTGCGCCGAGACCTGCCGCACGATGGCGGGCGCCCGGATGTGAGCCTGGCGTGCGCGAGGCCGGGGGCGCCCGTTCGGGTGCCCCCGGCCTTCGTGCCGCGGCCGGTCAGTTGCCGGTGACGGTGACCTTGTCGTCGTTCTTCAGCTCGTTGACCAGGGTCTTGACCTTGGCCTTGTCCCAGACGAGGTTGCCGCCGGTGGAGCCGGAGATGGGCATGTTCATCGAGGTGCCGTCGCCGCCGTTGACGCCCTTCATCGCCCAGAACATGGAGGCCAGGTCCCACAGGCCCATGTCCTTGTCGACGGTCAGGGCGTCCAGGCCCGCGCCCATCGTGGGGTAGAGCTTGAAGGGGTTCAGGACGGTGGAGGGGGTGGCCACCTGGTGGGCCAGGGCGGCCAGGAACTTCTGCTGGTTCTTGGTGCGCTGGAGGTCGGAGGCGGCGAAGGCGTGCCGGGTGCGGACGAAGGCCAGTGCCTGCTGGCCGTTGAGCGTCTGCTCGCCCGCCTGGAAGTCGGCGCCGGAGTACTTGTCCTTGAAGGCCTTGTCGATGGTGATGTCGACGCCGCCGACCGCGTCCACGATCTTCGCGAAGCCGCCGAAGCCGATCTCCGCGTAGTGGTCGATGTGCAGGCCGGTGTTGTACTCGACGGTGCGCACCAGCAGCTCGGGGCCGTCCTCGGCGTAGGCGGCGTTCAGCTTCACGTGCCGGCCCTTGCCCTGGTAGACCTTGCCGGACGTCGAGCCCTTGTACGTGGGGATCTCCACGTCCGAGTCGCGCGGCAGCGAGATCAGCGTGTCGCCGTTGTCGCCGACGTGCAGGATCATCATCGTGTCGGTGCGCTTGCCCTCGGCGGAGCCGGTGTGCAGCTTCTGCTTGTCCGCGTCCGACAGGCCGGCGCGGCTGTCGGAGCCGACGATCAGGTAGTTCGTGCCCTTGCCGGCCTCGGGCCGGTCGATCACCTTGGACAGGTCGACGTCGCGGTGCAGCTTGGAGTCGGCCCACACATAGGTCGCCACCGAGGTCACCACCAGCACCGTGACCAGCGTGATCGCGGTCCACTTGATGCGGCGGCGCCAGTTCGGCGCGGGGCGCGCGCCGCGGGCGTACCCGTCATCGGGGCCCGCCGGGCCGCCGGTGCCGCCGCCGTAGACCTGGCCGGTGTTGTAGCCGCTGTCGTAGCCGTCCTGGCCGTGGCCCTCGTCGTAGCCCTGGCCGTTCACGTACGACGGCTGCCGCGGGACTCCCTGCGGCGGCGCGCCGTAGCCGCCGCCCTGCCCGGGCGGTGTCGCCGGGCCGCGTCGCACCTGGCGCATCACGCGCGCGCTCTCCGGCTGTGCGCCGGCACTGCCGCGTCCGTACCCGGCGCCGCGGTTGTTGTCGGACCACCCCTCGGGCCAATCATTCATGCGCCCCAGTGTGCAGGGAGCGAGTATGTGCCGTACAAGAGCCGTCGGGAAATAAGGTCAGCGCTGTTGCGAAGCTGACACAAATTCCCCGGATGTCGCCTCGGCATAAGGTGGGGGCCATGACAGACCAGGCCTCCGCCGCGGAATCCGGTACCCCGGACATCCCGGGCAAGCCGACCTCGGCCTCCCGGACCACCCTCAGCCACATCATGACCCACAACGACACCAACCTCCTGGGCACGGTGCACGGCGGAGTGATCATGAAACTGGTCGACGACGCGGCGGGCGCCGTGGCCGGCCGGCACAGCGGTGGGCCCGCGGTCACCGCGTCCATGGACGAGATGGCGTTCCTCGAGCCCGTCCGCGTCGGCGACCTCGTCCATGTGAAGGCCCAGGTCAACTGGACCGGCCGCACCTCCATGGAGGTCGGCGTGCGGGTGCTGGCCGAGCGCTGGAACGAGTCCGCCCCGCCCACCCAGGTCGGCTCGGCCTACCTGGTCTTCGCCGCCGTGGACGCCGACGGCAAGCCCCGCCGGGTCCCGCCCGTCCTCCCGGAGACCGAGCGGGACAAGCGCCGCTACCAGGAGGCCCAGATCCGCCGCACCCACCGCCTCGCCCGCCGCCGCGCCATCATGGAGCTGCGCGAGAAGCGCGTGGCCGAGGGCCACGAGGACTGATCCGGGGGCGCCGCCTCAGGAGCAGGTCACCTCGTCGCCCCGCACCACCGTGGCGCTCTGCCGGGGCGCGGTTTCGGTCCGGACCTTGTGGACCTGGCGGAAGTCCGTGCCGGCGACGACTCGCAGGGTGGGGCCCTGGCCCGGGACGGGGCGCAGCTCGCTGCCGGGCAGGGCGGCGGCCAGGGAGCGGGCCGAGCGGTCCCAGCGCGGGTCGTAGACCACGACCGTCCGCTTCACCCCGCGTTCCCTGGAGTCCACGGGCGCCGCCGTCGTTCGGAATCCGGCCGCCGCCAGCGCGCTGTCCACGCGCCTGCCGAGCCCGACCGTCCTGGTGCCGTTCTCCACCTGGACCCGGATCTGCCGCGGGGCGACCTCCACGGTCGCCGGCCGGTCCGCCGGACGCTCCGGCTGCTTGCCGGCCGGCTTGTCCGCGGCCAGCGGCCGGTCCGCGCGCAGCGTGCCGAAGAGCTTCTCCGCCTTCGCCTCGTCCCACTTCACGGTCGAGCCGAGCCCCTTCACCGCGAACGCCGGCTGAGCGATCGGGACGGTGGTGAACTCCGAGGAGGAGGGCGAGAAGTTCCGCATGGCCCGCCCGAGGTCCAGCAGCTCGTCGGTGTGGAAGCCCTTGTCCGCCCGCACCGAGCCGAGCACGGCCCGCGTCACGTCCCGGAACCTCATCGGGTTCAGCAGCACCCGCGAGGAGGTCGCCCGCTCGATGAGGGCGGCCAGGAACAGCTGCTGCCGCTTCATCCGGCCCAGATCGCTGGCTGTGTCCACGTGCCGGGAGCGGACGTACTGCAGGGCCTGGCCGCCGGTGAGCCGGTGCGTGCCGGCCGGCAGGTCGAGGCCGGTGTAGCTGTCCTTGAGCGGCTCGGCCGTGCAGATCTGCACGCCGCCGAGCACGTCGACGGTCCGCATGAAGGAGGTGAAGTCCACCTCCAGGTAGTGGTCGATCTTCAGGTGGGTCATGCCCTCGACCATCCGCACGGTCAGGTTCGGGCCGCCCTCCGCGTACGCCGCGTTCAGCTTGGCCGGGTGCGCGGGGCGCTGCCTGCCGGTGGCCGGGTCCACGCGGGTGGGGATCTCGGCGTAGGAGTCCCGCGGCAGGCTGACGATGCTGGCCCGCTCCCGGTCCTGCGACAGGTGCACGATCATCATGGTGTCCGTGCAGTGGCACGGCTGCCCGCCCAGCCGGTACCGCTGCCGCTCCTGCTCGGTGATCCGGTCGCGGCCGTCGGTGCCTACCAGCAGCACGTTCATGCCGTGGCCGGCCCGCGGGCGGTTCTTCATGTCCTTGAACGGGTCGACCCGGGTGATGTCGGCGTCCAGGCTGGAGACCACCGCGTGCCCGATGCCCGCCGAGGCGAGCACCACCACCGACAGCGTGGTCGCGGCCCGCATGGCCCAGCGCGGCCGCCGGCGCGGCACGGGCGCGTACGGGACGCGGCCGGGCCGCTCGTGCCTGCCCGGCCGGTCCGGCCGGTCCGGCCGCGAGGGTGCGACGGCCCGCTGCGGCTCCTGCCGCACATGCGCGGGTGGCCGGGACGGCGTGGTGGACATGCAGGGACACCTCCGCATATGGCGTGGGTGGGCACCGTGAGCACCGTAGGCCCATACGATCTGCAGCCCGGTCAGGCGACCCCCGCGGCGCGCACCGGTGTCCCCCGTTCGCGGTAACGTGAGCACCGATGAACGCCAAGCCCGACGTGCGGCTCCCCGCCGTGTCTGTGATCATGCCCGTCCTCAACGAGGAGCGGCATCTGCGCGGGGCCGTGGAAGCGATCCTCGCGCAGGAGTACGACGGCGAGATGGAGGTCGTGATCGCCCTGGGTCCGTCCACGGACCGTACGGACGAGATCGCCGCCGAGCTCGTCCGCGACGACCCGCGCGTGCACACCGTCCCCAACCCCACCGGCCGCACCCCCGCCGCGCTGAACGCGGCGATCAAGGCCTCCCGCCATCCGGTCGTGGTCCGCGTCGACGGCCACGGGATGCTGTCGCCGAACTACATCGCCACGGCGGTACGGCTCCTGGAGGAGACCGGCGCGCAGAACGTCGGCGGGGTCATGCACGCCGAGGGGGAGAACGACTGGGAGCACGCGGTCGCCGCGGCCATGACCTCGAAGATCGGCGTGGGCAACGCGGCCTTCCACACCGGCGGCACGGCCGGCCCGGCCGAGACGGTGTACCTGGGTGTCTTCCGCCGCGCGGCCCTGGAGCAGCAGGGCGGCTACAACGAGGAGTTCATCCGCGCCCAGGACTGGGAGCTGAACTTCCGCATCCGCGAGGCGGGCGGCCTGATCTGGTTCTCGCCCGAGCTGCGGGTCTCCTACCGGCCCCGTCCCAACGTGAAGGCGCTGGCCAAGCAGTACAAGGACTACGGCCGCTGGCGGCACGTGGTCGCCCGCTACCACGAGGGCTCCATCAACCTTCGCTACCTGGCCCCGCCCGCCGCGGTGTGCGCGATCGCGGCCGGGATCGTGGTGGGCGCGGTGCTGACGCCCTGGGGGCTGGTGGTCCCCGGCGGCTATCTGGCGGCGATCGCGGCCGGGTCGGTGCCGGCGGGCAAGGGCCTGCCGCTGAAGGCGCGGCTGCGGATACCCGTCGCGCTGGCCACCATGCACATGTCGTGGGGCTGGGGCTTCCTGACCAGCCCGAAGTCGCTGGCGAGGAAGGTCATCGCCTCCCGCCGCCCGGCGGTCGTGACCTCGGCCTGAGACCCGCGGCGCGCGCACCGGTGAACGACGAGGGCCCCTCCCGTCCGGGAGGGGCCCTTCCACGCTCTCGTACGGCTGCCGGCTACCAGCGGTAGGGCGCGTAGACGTCCATGCACTGGCTGTTGTCCGCGCCGTTGACGGCGTCGGAGTTCTTCGGGATGTCACCCGCCTTGGGCGCCGCCTGCTTCGGGTACGTGGCGCCGGTGCGCCAGTCCGCGCCCACGACGACCGTGACCCCGGAGACGTCCGTGGAGCGCTCCACCGAACCCGCCGGAACGCCCAGCGCCTTGGCGACCGCCTCCGCGTCGCCCTTCAGCTCGGCGCTCGGGTAGCGCACGACCGTCTGGTCCGCGGACACCGAACCCGACGCGTCGGCCGATGCCTTGATGAAACCTCTCTGCACCAGCGACTCGGCGACGGCGGCGGCGCGGTGCGGGACCGGGCCCAGCGTGGCCGTGCCCGTGCCGTTCTGCACCGTGACGCCGATCTGGCCGGCCGGCGCGGCCGGGTCGGCGGAGGCGGCCGGCTTGGCCGCGCTCTCCTGCTTGGCGTCCGTGGGCTTGCCGTTGGCGTCGAAGGGCACGTCGTCGCGCAGCATCTGCCAGATCTTCTTGGCGTTCTCGCCGTCCGGCACCACGTGGTCGCGGTTGAGCGGGTCCTCGACGTTGGGCATCGTCGTCATGGTGATGCGGTTGGTCGGGACCGTCTTGAGCTGCATGGCCAGGTCGTAGAGCTTCTTGACCGTGCCGATCTCCTCCGAGACCTGGAGCGACTTCGTGGCAGCCTCGGCCAGGTCCATCAGCCGGCCGGTGTCGGTGAAGACGTTCTGGCTCTTGAGCGTGCGGATCATCGAGTTCAGGTACAGGTGCTGGGCCTTGGCCCGGCCGAGGTCGCTGTAGAAGGCGTGCCGGGTGCGCAGCCACTGCAGTGCCTGCTTGCCCTCCACCTTCGTCGTGCCGGCCTTCAGCTTCAGGCCCGAGCCGCCGGGCACGCCGGGCAGCGGGCGGTCCCACACGTTCTGCTTGACGCACACGTCGACGCCGCCGATCGCGTCCGCCATCTGCACCACGCCGGAGAAGTCGATCGTCATCCAGTGGTCGATGTACACACCGGTGAGGTTCTGCCAGGTGGCGAGGGTGCAGCCGGCGCCGCCGCGGGCCAGCGACTCGTTGATGATGGCGTTGGTCGCCGGATACGCCTTGCCGGTCTTGGGGTCCGTGCACTTGGGGATGTCGACCCGGGTGTCGCGGGGGATGCTCACCACGGCGGCGCTCTTGCGGTCGGCGGAGAGGTGGATGAGCATCTCCACGTCGCCGAGCGGCGGGTTGCCGCGGTTGTCCCGGCTGCCGCCGAGCGCGATGTTCGCGTCGGAGTTGCGGCTGTCGGAGCCGATCAGCAGGATGTTCACCGGCGTCTGGCCGGCCGCGTTCGGCCCGGTCTTCTGCGCCTTGGAGTCGCCGCTGCTGCGCTCGCCCTTGCGGATGTTGTCGTTCAGGTGCTGGTAGTACAGGTATCCGGCGCCGGCCGTGCCGAGTATCACCACCGCCAGCACGGTCGCCGACCAGCGCAGTACCCGCCTCTTGGGGCGTCTGCCCCCCGTGCCGCGGCCGTTGCCGCGGTCTCCTCCGCCGCCCTGCCGGCCGCCGCCCCCCGGCGCGCCGCCGTCTCGCGGCGTGAGCGACATCGTGTCATCGACCGCAGGCCCCTCCCCGCGCAGACCGCTCTGGGTCAACTCCCCATCCTCCCCACCCTAGCCATCGAACAGGCCTGTCATACGTCGTGTTAGACGCGTGACAGGCCCGTCAGGTCACACGGTGCGCTCAACTGGCGCACTGAACCTTGTCCGCCGTGGACTTGTCGACCTCCGGCGCCTTCGAGGGAGCCGTCATCGACGTCCCCGCGCCCTTGAAGTCCTTGCCCAGGGTCAGCGTCATCGCCGGCAGGCCCTGGGAGTTGGTCACGCTCCTGCCCGGCTTGAGCGCGGACCCGGGCAGGCCCATGACGGCCGCGAGCTTGCGGGCCTGGGCCGCCTGGTCGGGCGCGTACTCGAGCGTGGTCCTGTCGAGTTCCTGGGGCGCGTTGCCCGCGTTCTCCGACTTGAGCACGCCCTCATCGTTCTGCAGCCAGGTAAGAGTCTCCTGTGCGCTGCCCGCGGCGGCGCCGCCGTTGAGGACGCGCACCCGCACCTCGGAGGCCGCGGACTGGGTGCCCTTGAGCCGGGCCGCCTCGGCGTCCTTCTGCTGCTTCTGCTTCTTCTTCACCTCGGTGAAGGACACGTCGTTCTTGATGGCGTCGAACACCTGCGGCGCGGTGGTGGGGTTGAGGACCACGGTCGCGTGGACCTTCTCCGCCGGGTTGTCGATCACCGGGGTGGTCAGGAAGGTGATGTTCTTCGTCGGCACCTTCTTCAGCTCCAGGGCCATGTCCTTGAGCGTGCCGACGTTGCCGATGCCGGTGTCGACGGTGAGCGCCTTGGTGGCCGCGTCGGCCAGGTCGTACAGCTTGGCCGGGTTGGTGAGGGTGTCGCCGGAGGACATCTTGCGCATCAGCGAACCGAGGAACTGCTGCTGCACCTTGATGCGGTCCAGGTCGCCCTGGTTGCCGAAGCTGTGCCGGGTCCGCACGAACGCCAGCGCTTGCTCGCCCTGGATCTTGTGCTCGCCGGCGGACAGCTTCAGGTGGGAGTCGGGGTCGTTGACGGCGTGCTTGAGGCACACGTCGACGCCGCCCACCGCCGAGGTCAGCGTCTTGACCGCGTTGAAGTCGGCCATCATGAAGTGGTCGGGCGCGATGCCGGTGACCTGCTTGACTGTGCGCATGGTGCAGCCGGGGTCGCGGCCGTCCTGGCCGAGGCTCGTGTTGAAGCGGACGTGGTTCGTGCCCGGGATGACCTTCGTGGAGCCGTCGGGCTGCTTGGTGGGACAGTCCGGGACGTCCACGATCAGGTCGCGCGGGATGCTCAGCGCGGTCGCGTTCGTGCGGTCCTTGGAGACGTGGAGCAGGATGTTGGTGTCCGCGTGGCCCACGCTGCCCTTGTCGCCGTAGCCCTCGTTGCCCTTGCCGGTGCGTTTGTCGGTGCCGATGACCAGTATGTTGAAGGCCTCGTCCTTGCTGAAGCCCTGCTTGGCCGCGCTGCCGACGTCGGTCGTGGTGACGTTGCCCTCCAGGTGCTTGAGCACCAGGTAGCCGCCGACGCCCGCGACGACCACCACGAACGCCATGGTGCCGCCGGTCCACAGCAGGACCTTCTTGGTCCGCGACTTCCTCTTCTCCGGCCGGCGCCCGCGCCGTCCCGGCAGCGGCTCCTCCGGCGGCGGGGTGCCGCGCCGGCGGCGCTGGCCCGGCACCGCGCCGGGCTGCGCGGTGTCACGGACCTGCTGGCGGCCGGGCGCGGCGGAGCGCCGGCCGGCGGCCGGATTCCCCGTACCGCGGGCGCTCGTGCCGCCACCCTTGCCGCCGGTGTCGCGCGGTGCGGGTCTGCGCGGACTCGGGACCGCCGACTGCGGAGCGGAAGGAGCCAGTCGCAATTCGTATTCGCCGGTGTTCGGATTGAGCACCCACTGGTCTGCGGGGTCGACGTTGTCCGCCCGCCCACGGCCTTGCGCGTCCACGGTTTACCGAATCCTCCGTCGGGGCCACGCGGCGCCCTCCCCCAACAAGGCGCTCAGTTCTGGTCACACAGTGCACGACCCCAGGAAGACCTCGCGGCCGCATGCACCGGATCGCTCACACTATCCGGCCGGTTCGGCATCGAGCGACGCCGGTGACGAATTCCACGTCCCTACAACTGGGCAATCCGCCCATTTCCTTGGACAAAAGTTCGCCTTTGGCCGCGGCTTTACCCGCAGGGGTCGTCGGCGGCGGTGTTCCCGTGGAACGTCGGGGTGGGAGAGGGTGCCCGGACCGGGCCGGCGAGCGGCGTGCCGCCGTCGAACGCGGCCTCGAAAACGTACTCACCGTAGCCGGACGGCTGCGCAGAAGAATCCCGTACGGGAGGGGAATCCGGCGCGGAATGCGGGGTGTTCGAACCCGCGGAAGGCGAATTGACGCCCGGAATGGAGCCGTTTGCCCCCGGATCCCGCGGAACTACCCCCGTGACCTCCACCGGCTGGTCGGCGCGCAGCCTGGCGAACAGTTTTCCGGCCTCCGGCTCCACGAGCTGGTCGCGATTGACGTTGTGGACGTACGACTCGCGCGGCACCGTCATGAACCGCACCCGGTCGGTGGGGATCTCCCTCAGCCCGCGCACGAGTTGGTACAGGCCGCGCAGGCTCGCGAGCGCCGGGTCGGTGGTGAGCGAGGAGGTGGCCGCGTCCAGGACCGGGTACAGCTTCACCGGGTTCAGCAGGACGTCCTCGCCGCGCACCTTGTTCACCAGCGCGCCGAGGAAGCGCTGCTGGCGCTCCATGCGGTCGGTGTCGCTGCCGTCGCCGAGCGACTTGCGCGCCCGCACGTAGCCGAGGGCCTGCTCGCCGTCGAGCGTCACCCGCCCCGCGGGCAGCCGCAGTTCGGCGTCCTTGTCGGTGACCGGCTGCTTCAGGCACACCTCGACGCCGTCGACCGCGTCCACCATCCGCTTGAAGCCCGTGAAGTCGACGACGACGTGGTGGTCGACCCGGATGTCGGTCAGCTTCTCGACGGTACGGATCAGGCAGGCCGAGCCGCCCGTCTCGTAGGCGTAGTTGAACATCGCGAACGTGGGCTCGGTGCGGCTTCCGTCCGGTTTGCGGCAGCTCGGCACGTTCACCATCAGGTCGCGGGGCAGGGACACGGCGGTCGCGCTGCGCCGGTCGGCGGCCAGGTGCAGCAGGATCACGGTGTCCGAGCGCTCGGTGCCGTTGTCGTGCCCGTACCGCGCGTTGCCGGGGCCGGAGCGGGTGTCCGAGCCGATCAGCAGGATGTTCTGGGCGCCCTTGACCAGCGCGGTCGGCCGCTCCTTCTCGTACCGCCCGAGCTCCTCGGCGGCCGCCTCGTCGGCGGTGATGTTGCCGCTGAGCTTGACGTAGGCGGCGAGCCCGGCGCCGAGGCCGCCCAGCACCAGCACACAGGCGCCGAGGGCGGCGATCCGCAGCCGCCGGGCGCGCCGCCGCCGTACGAGCCCGTCCCCGGTGGCCGACGCGCCCGTCCCCGGCCCCACGCTCGCGGTACGGTCCCCGGACGATTCCCCCGGCGTCCCAGCGCTTCGGGTCACCTCAGGACCACCCCTCTGCCGTACGAGCCGTACGAGCCGTGCGCGCCCGCTCCTGTGCTCCTCCTCCTACGACCATGACCCGGGCCGGGCGGCGGGGGTGACAGGTGGTGGGCCGAACGGGTCAACCGGGGCGGGTGGGGGCGGGCGTCAGCGGGCGGTCGCCGTGACCCGTTCGCTCTCGATCCGCTTGGCCAGGGCCTCCTCGCCGAGGCGGTCCAGGTTCCGGCAGAGCACGACCGAGCCGCCGGCGGCCAGCGGCGCGTAGAGCCCCGCGCTGAGCCCCTCCCAGGTGTCGTACGGCAGCGCCGACAGCAGCCGGGAACCCGGTCCCGTCAGGTCCAGTCCCGGCGCGTCGCGCCGCGCCCGCTCCACGACCTCGGCCGCCGTGTACTCCGCCCCGGCCACGATCAGCGCGGGCTCCTCCGGCTCCGCCGGGGCGAACGGCGCGAACACGTCTGCCTGGCCGGGCACCTCGACTGCGTAGTCGGCGAAGCCCTCCGGCGGCTGCGGGAACCGCCCGCCCAGCGGCCGCAGCGCCATCGCGACCCGTTCCCCGCGGCAGGCCCGCGCGGCCTCCACGGTGTCCGGACCGCTGACCACGACGTCGGCCGCCGCGGGGTTGCCGCCCACGTCCGCGACCGTGCCCACCGACGCGCAGGCCATCAGCCACACCGCCGTCTGCCAGTGCGCCGGCAGCAGCAGCGCGACCCGGTCGCCCGGTCCGGCGGCGAGGTCGCCCTGGAGGAGGTTCGCGGTCTTGGCCACCCAATTGGCGAAGGTGGCCACGGACAGTTCGACGCGTTCGCCCGTGGCGTCGTCGTAGAAGGTGACCAGGGGGCGTCCGGGGTCCGCGGCGAGCGCGGAACGCAGCAGGTCGGCAGGGGTGCGTTCGGTGGCGTTCACCCGCGCAAGGGTACGCCGGGCGCACCACCGGTTCGGCGCAGCGACAGCAGACGCTCCGTCAGTTCCCCGATGGACAGATATGTATGACTATGTCCAAGATCAGGGGCATGCGTCGATACGGATTCCTTGCGTCCTCGATCGGTGTCACCTGCGCGGCCGCGCTCATCCTCGCCCCGGGCCTGCCGGCGGCCTCGGCCGCCGCCCGGACCCGGCCCGGACCGGCGACAGAGACAGCGGCGCCGGCCGTCCCCGGCAGTACCCGGTCCCTGCCCCTGGCCCCCCTCGCCCGCGACCGCGCGCCGGGTGCCTCCGGCGCGGCCGAACAGGGCCTGTACCGCGCCGACGTACGGCACTTCTCGCTCGTCGGCGTCGTCTGGGACAACCCCGACACCCCACTGCACGGCAGCGTCCAGGTCCGCACCCGCTCCACCGACACCGGCGCCTGGTCCGACTGGCAGGACGTCGACACCCACAACGCCGACCACGGCGCCGACCCCGGCACCGCCGAGCGCACCACGGGCCATCCGCGCGGCGCCACCGCCCCCCTGTGGGTGGGCGACTGCGACGGCGTCGACGTGCGCGTCCGCGCGGACACCGGCGACCACGGCGGGGGCGCGGCCGGCGACCCGCCCGTCCCGCTGCCGTCCGGGCTGCGCCTCGAACTCGTCGACCCGGGGGACCCCGGCGACTCGGGTGGTTCCGGCGTCCTCGATGACTCGGGTGGTTCCGGCGTGCCCGGTGACTTCGACGGCGCACTTCAGGCGGACGGTGCGGCCGCCCCCGCCGCGGGCCCCGCCGGCGACCCCTCGCGCACCGGCGAGCTCAGCGAGGAGGCGACCGCCGCCTCCGCCGCCAACGCCGGCCTCGCCCCGCTCGGCGCCACCGAGATCCCCGCCCTCGACCGCGAGGACACCGAGCGGGAACTGCTCGCCCTGCGCGGCGACGAACTGACGGAACGCCAGCGCGCGCAGCCCCACATCGGCCCCCGCCCCCGCATCGTCACCCGCCGCGGCTGGGGCGCGGACGAGTCGCTGCGCGCCCACGGGTTCGTCTACACCAAGAAGGTCAAGGCGGCCTTCGTCCACCACACCGCCTCCGGCAACAACTACCGCTGCTCCCAGGCCCCCTCGGTCATCCGCAGCATCTACCGCTACCACGTCGAGAGCATGGGCTGGCGGGACATCGGCTACAACTTCCTCGTCGACAAGTGCGGCACCATCTACGAGGGCCGCGCCGGCGGCGTGGCGAAGGCCGTGCTGGGCGCCCACACCACGGGCTTCAACAGCAACAGCGTCGGCATCGCCGTGATCGGCACCTACAGCAGGACCAAACCCTCCGCGGCCGCCGTCACCGCCGTCGCACGCCTGACCGCGTGGAAGCTCGGCCTCTACGGGATGAATCCGCGCGGAAAGACATATCTGAAGTCCGGTGGTGGCAACCTCTACCAAAAAGGAAAGAACGTACGCCTGAACGTGATCTCCGGCCACCGGGACGGCTTCGCCACCGACTGCCCCGGCAAGCAGCTCTACGGCAGGCTCGGCTCGGCCCGCTCGGCCGCGGCGCGCTACCAGGGACGCTGACGGACGGAAAACCGAACGGCACCCATGGCGTCGGAGAGCTGGACAACCGTCTGCATACACTGGCCGGCCGAAGAACAGTTCGGCCGGTCCCGGCAGGAAGCAGAGACGACAGGTGACAGAAGCGATCCTCCTGGTCGGCGGCAAGGGCACCCGGCTGCGCCCTCTGACGGTGCACACCCCCAAGCCGATGGTGCGGGCGGCGGGGGTCCCGTTCCTCACGCACCAGCTGGCGCGGGCGAGAGCCGCGGGCGTCGAGCACATCGTGCTCGCCACGTCCTATCTGGCCGAGGTCTTCGAACCGTACTTCGGCGACGGCTCCTCGCTCGGCCTCCACCTCGAGTACGTGACCGAGGAGGAGCCCCTGGGCACCGGCGGCGCCATCCGCAACGTCGCCTCGCGCCTGCACTCCGGCCCCGACGAGCCGGTCCTGGTCTTCAACGGCGACATCCTGACCGGGCTGGACATCAGGGCGCTGGTGCGCACGCACGAGGCGACGGGCGCGGACGTCTCCCTGCACCTGACCAAGGTGAGCGACCCCCGGGCGTACGGCCTCGTCCCCACGGACGGGACCGGGCGGGTCCTCGCCTTCCTGGAGAAGCCGCAGACCCCCGAGGAGATCGTCACCGACCAGATCAACGCGGGGGCGTACGTCTTCCGCCGCTCGGTCATCGACACGATCCCGCACGGCCGCCCCGTGTCGGTGGAGCGCGAGACCTTCCCCGGCCTGCTGTCCGCCGGCGCGCATCTCCAGGGCATGGTGGACTCCACCTACTGGCTGGACCTCGGCACCCCGGCCGCCTTCGTCCGCGGCTCGGCCGACCTGGTCATGGGGCGCGCCCCGTCCCCGGCCGTGCCCGGCCGCTGCGGCGACCGCCTGGTCCTGCCCACGGCCGTGGTCGCGCCCGACGCCAAGCTGACCGGGGGGACCGTGGTGGGCGAGGGCGCGTTCGTCGCCGAGGGCGCGCGGGTCGACGGCAGCACGATCCTGCCCGGCGCGGTCATCGAGCCCGGCGCCGTCATCACCGACTCGCTCATCGGCACCCGCGCCCGCATCGGCACCCGCTCCGTCCTCACGGGCACGGTCGTCGGCGACGGCGCGGTGGTGGGCGCGGACAACGAACTGCGCGAAGGCGTACGGGTGTGGTGCGACGCCCGGATCCCGGCGGGGGCCGTGCGTTTCTCGTCCGACCAGTAGGCGGACGGCGGCGGTCGCGGGCAGCCGGTGGCCGGTGTCCGGGGCTGGTGGCCGGTAAGCGGTCGGCGGGTGACCGTGGGGCGGGGTGTGCCGTAGGGGGCCCACCTCGCCGCGGTTCACAACCGTCCGATGTCGCCCTTGGGCATCCGCGGGGCACGCCTCGGCGGTACCCGCCCGCTCAGCAGGATCAGCCGGACGGCCCGGTGCCGCTGTCCCGCGTACGGCTCGAGCAGCCGCAGCATCTCCGCGTCGTCCGCGCCGCGGTTCCCGGCCAGCGCGAAGCCCACGATCCCCGGCAGGTGCAGGTCCCCGACCGTCACCGCGTCCGCCGCGCCGTGGCTGCGCTGCACGGTCTCCGCCGACGTCCACGGCCCGATCCCGGAGACCAGCTCCAGCCGCTCCCGCGCCGCCGCCGGAGGCATCCGCACCGCCTCCTCGAGACGCGCCGCGACCCGCACCGCGCGCAGGACGGCCGACGCCCGCTTGTAGTCGACGTTGGCCCGGTGCCACTCCCAGGAGGGGATCAGCGCCCACGTCCGGGGCGCCGGCATGACGCACATCCGCCCGGGCGCCGGTCCGGGCGCGGGCTCCCCGTACTTCCGCACCAGCACCCGCCAGGAGGCGTACGCCTCGGCCGTCGTCACCTTCTGCTCGAGGATCGACGGGATCAGCGACTCCAGCACCAGCCCGGTCCGGGTCAGCCGCAGCCCCGGCCGCCGGTGCCGGGTCAGCGCGAGCAGCCGGTGCCGGGGCTCGAACGCGGACGGGTCGTCGGCGGCCCCGAGCAGCTCCGGCAGCCGCTCCAGCAGCCACTCGGCCCCCGGCCCCCACGCCTGGCCGCACACCTGCCCACCGCGCGCGAAGACCCGTAGCGTCCCGGGGCCCAGGGGAGTGCGGCTGGCCCGCCACACCGAGCCGTCGGGCATCGCGCGGAACGTCGGATCGCCCGGCCCGCGCCGCAGCGGACCGAGCACCAGGCCGAGGTCCAGCGGTCCGTCCGGCGCCCAGATGCGCTCCCGGGCCGGCTGCACCGCCTGGCGCGGGACGGCCCCGGAGGGTGCCGCGGGTGCGGAGGGTGCCGCGGGCGCCGCGGGCACGGCGACATGACCACCGCGCACGGTGGTGCGGGTGGGGCGCGGTGCGAAGCGTCCTGCCACGGCGGGGTTCCAGGGGGTGTCGGATGGGGGTGCTTGTGGGTGGTGTTGCGGGCGGCCGGAGAGCGAGGGCCCAGGAGAGCCTATGCGGTCGTCCCGCCGGGCACGCCCACCTCAGCTCATCTCACAACACCCGGCCGCTCCCCGCCCCCGCGTCTCACAACACCCGGCGGCTCACCGCCCCCGCGTCTCACAGCGCCCGGCGGCTCACCGCTCCCGCGTCTCACAGCGCCCGGCGGCTCACCGCTCCCGCGTCTCACAGCGCCCGGCGGCTCACCGCTCCCGCGTCTCACCGCGCCTTCTCACCGCACCTCGATGAACGCGTCCGCGTCCCGGTCCGGCCGGGGCTTCGGCGGTTCGGCGGGATGCCCGATCGCCACCGCGCCCATGGGGTCCCAGTCCCGCGGCAGCCCGAGCACCTCGCGCACCACGTCACGGCAGAACATCGTCGAGGACACCCACGCCGAGCCGAGCCGCTCGCCCGCCAGCGCGACCAGGAAGTTCTGCACCCCGGCGCCGGCGGCGACCACGAACATCTCGCGCTCGGCCGCGTCGCGCCGCTCGTCGCCGTAGGTGTGCGACCCGTCCATGACCAGGCAGGGGACCGCCAGGTACGGGGCGTTGCGCAGGACGTCCCCGCGCCGGACGCGCTTGGCGATCGACTCCTCGCTCCTGCCGTCCCGGCGCAGGTCGGCGATCCAGGCCTCGCGCATCGCGTCGAGCAGCCGGGTGCGCGACTCCGGCGACTCCAGGAGGACGAACCGCCAGGGCGTGGTGTGGTGCGGCGCGGGAGCGGTCACCGCGGCGGCGACCGCGCGCCGCACCGAGCCGGGATCGACGGGCTCGTCGGTGAAGGACCGTACGGTACGCCGTCCGGTCACCGCCTCCCGTACGGCCTCGGAGGTGCCGAGGCGGAACATGTCGTCGCGCGCGTCACGCACCAGGGCACGCGCGCCCTGTCCGCCGTCCTCGCCGTCCTCGCCGTGTCCGTCCCGCCCGCCGTGCCCGTGCGTGAGGTGTGCCAGTCCGCGCACCACGGCGACGGGCAGTCCGGCGGCCTTGCCCTTGACCAGGTCGCCGGCGGCGGCGAGTTCGTCGGCGGTGGCGACGACGGTCGCGCTGAGCGGGTTGCCGTACGCGTCGGTGCCGCCGCGCAGGTCGTCGAGGACGCGCAGGCCGGCCGCGCCGATGGCGACGTCGGTGAGGCCCGCGCGCCAGGGGCGCCCGAAGGTGTCGGTCACGAGCACCCCGACGTCGACGCCGAGGATGTCGCGCAGCCCGTCGCGGATCGCCCGCGCGGAGGCGTCGGGGTCCTCGGGCAGCAACAGGACGGTGCCCGCGGGGGTGTTGGAGGCGTCGACCCCGGCGGCCGCCATGACCAGGCCCTGCCGGTTCTCCACGATCCGCAGGGGTCCGCGGCGGGCGACCACGCGCACGGTCTCGGCGTCGATCGCGGCCTCCCGGTCGGCGGCCTCGACCAGGCGCCCCTCCGCCTTGGACACGATCTTGGAGGTGACGAGCAGCACGTCCCCGTCGGCCAGTGCGGGTTCCGCGGCGGCGATCAGCTTGGCCAGGTCGTCGCCGTACGCCACCTCGGGCATCCCGGCCACGGCCCAGACCCGGTAGGCGGGGCGCCCCGGGGCGTCGGAGCCGGCGCGGTGGGCCGGGGGTCGCCCGTCGCCCCGCGCGGGGTCAGCCGGCGTACCGCTCGTACCGCTCACGTCGTGCGCACCTCCTCGGCCAGCGCCAGCGCCTCGCGCGCCATCTGCGCGGCCGCGTCGGCGTCGGTCATCATCAGCGGCACCGCGCGGCAGCGGATCCCGGCCGCCTCCACCCGCTCCACGGCGGCCTCGTCCACGGTGTCCACGAGCCAGCCGTCGAGCAGCCCCGAGCCGTAGTGCTCGGCCACCGCCGCCGCCGTGGACTCCACGCCCACCGCCGCGAGGACCTTGTCGGCCATGCCGCGCACGGGCGCGTCCCCGACGATGGGGGACAGGCCGATCACCGGCACCCCGGCGTCGGCGATCGCCTCCCTCATCCCCGGCACGGCCAGGATGGTGCCGATGGAGACGACGGGGTTGGACGGCGGGAAGAGGATCACGTCCGCCTCGGCGATCGCCTCCAGCACGCCCGGCGCCGGCTTCGCCTGCTCCGCGCCGACCGGCACGACCGCCTCGGCCGGCACCGAGGCCCGCAGCCGCACCCAGTACTCCTGGAAGTGCACCGCCTTGCGCTCGCCGTCGATCTCGACGGCGACATGGGTCTCCACCCGGTCGTCCGTCATGGGGATCAGCCGCACGCCGGGCTTCCACCGGTCGCACAGCGCCTCGGTCACCGCGCTGAGCGGGTAGCCCGCGCCGATCATCTGGGAGCGCACGATGTGCGTGGCGAAGTCCCGGTCGCCGAGCCCGAACCACTCGGGACCGGCGCCGTAGGCCGTGAGTTCCTCCTTGAGGTGGAAGGTCTCCTCGGCCCGGCCCCAGCCCTGCTCCTCGTTGATGCCGCCGCCGAGCGTGTACATCACCGTGTCCAGGTCCGGGCAGACCTTCAGCCCGAAGAGGTGGATGTCGTCACCGGTGTTGCCGATGACCGTGATGTCCGCGTCCGGCACGGCCCGCTTCAGACCGCGCAGGAACCGGGCACCGCCGATGCCGCCTGCCAGAACCACAATCCGCATGGGGGCAAGTCTTGCAGGCCGCTACGACAACGCGGCACACGACGGGGCACGGCACCCGCCGGCACCGCGCGGCCTTCGGCGTTACGTGACCGCCGGCACCGCGTGACCGCCGGCACCGCGAGGCCGTCAGCAGCGCGCCGCCGCCCGTGCCGCCGCGTCCGCGCCCGCGCCTGCGTCCGCGTCCGCGTGTTCCGGGTGCGCGGGCGCCGACGTGTGCATGGGCATCTCGGTCAGGCCGGGGAAGTAGACGTGCAGGCTGATCGCCGGCTCCAGGGTGTCGTTGACGACCTCGTGGACGTAACCCGGCGCGAACACCCGCTGCGCGCCGGGGCCCAGCGCGCGCGTGCCGCGCTCCGTGCGCTCGGTCAGCGTGCCGTCCAGGACGGTCAGCACGCCGGAGGAGCGGCCGTGGTCGTGGGTCCCGCTGCCCTGCCCGGGCACCCAGGACAGCAGCCACACCTCGTACCCGGGACCGGTGCGCAGCCGGTGGTACCAGCGTGTCGTGGCGTCGTAGCGCACGAGGTGCTCCCACTGGGCGCGGTCGGCGGCGACGGAGCGGGCGAGGCCGGCGAACTCGGCCACGGTGACCGGGTGCTCGCGCGGGGCCTGGAGGAGGTGCGGGACTTCGAGGATGTCGCCGGCGATCTGGATGTCGCTGTCGCTGTTCATGGGGGTGGGGGGTTCCTCAGTGAAAGAAGGTCAGCGGGGAACGGGTGCGCCCGGGGACACGAGGACCCGGGCGGCGGCTGGAGCGCGCTTGACGCGCGTGGCTCAACAGCCGCAGTGGCGACAGCTACAGCGAGCGCGGGCAGCACCGTGGGACCCGGCGGTGCGGGTCGGGGTGAGTGCCGAGTTCGCGAGCATGCCCACAAGGACAGCGGTTCACACCTCCACTGTCAACTCGACGCCCGGAATGTGGGACATGTTTCACCTCATCCGGTTCATCTCCCAGGTGAAAGGTTTGCTCACGCGGGGACCGGGACACATGGCGCACATGCCGGGCACGCAAGCGCCGTTGCGATCCCGTGATCCGACTGTGATCCGGTTCGCTTCGGCACGCGTGTCGGAACGAGATCGAAGCCCTGGGCGTCCTTCCCGGTACGGGCCCGTGAGGGTCCCGCGCCGGACGCGGGACACCCGGGGGTCGCGGCTGCGTGTCAAGGTTTATGCCGATTTGAACACTTTCCGCATGGCCTTGGTTCCGCAGAGTGAATAAGGGGCCCAATAGCAGATCTCGGCTTGACTCGCCCGGAGCAGCACACTTGTAATTTCACTCGTGTCGTTCAGCCGGAATCGGTAACGGCTACATCACGGGGACGCGAAAGACGGACGAGGGGCGCACATGACCGAGCTGGTGCAGCAACTGCTGGTCGACGACGCGGACGAGGAACTCGGCTGGCAGGAGCGCGCGCTGTGCGCCCAGACCGACCCCGAGTCCTTCTTTCCCGAGAAGGGCGGCTCCACCCGCGAGGCCAAGAAGGTCTGCCTCGCCTGCGAGGTCCGCTCCGAGTGCCTCGAGTACGCCCTCGCCAACGACGAGCGCTTCGGCATCTGGGGCGGTCTGTCCGAACGCGAGCGGCGCCGGCTGAAGAAGGCGGCCGTCTGACCGCGCCCTCGCGCGCATCCCCACGAGAAGTTCACGAACGGCCCGTTGCCGGTGGCTTGTCCACAGGCGACGGGCCGCCTTGCTGGCCAGCCGATAGTGTGGTCGCTCGTCCGAGACGCCCCGCTGCCCCCACGGGCACAGGCGTCCACCGCAGTCCACACCGAACCGGGGCCGTATCTCGATGTCCGTGCACAGCCGTACGGCAGCCCACTACGACGCCGCTGCCGCAGCGCCGTCCGAGCCCGCGCGCGCGGCGGATTTCGACCCCAACCGCCCGCCCGAGTTCCCGCGTCACGTCGTCACCGCCGTGCTCGTCTCCCACGACGGTGCCCGCTGGCTGCCCGACGCCCTGGCCGGCCTGCTCGGCCAGGAGCGCCCCGTACAGGACGCCGTGGCCGCCGACACCGGCAGCGCGGACGCCTCCGCGCAACTGATCACCGACGCCCTCGGCGCCGACCGCGTGCTGCATCTCGCCCGGCGCACCGGCTTCGGACAGGCCGTCGAGGAGGCCGTCCGCAGCGCCCCGGTCCTCACCCCCGACGACCTGCCCTACCTCAAGCGCCCCAGCGGCTGGGACCCCGTCACGCGCACCTGGCGCGACGACGCCTACGACATGCCCGACCTGCCCCACGGGGAGCCCGTCCAGTGGCTCTGGCTGCTGCACGACGACTGCGCACCCGAACCCGGCGCCCTGTCGGAGCTGTTGCGCGTCGTCGACGGCGAACTGGAACTGGGCCGCGACGACGTGGCGGTCGTCGGCCCCAAGCTCCGCGGCTGGTACGACCGGCGGCAGCTGCTCGAAGTGGGCGTCAGCATCGCCAACTCCGGCCGCCGCTGGACCGGCCTTGACCGGCGCGAACAGGACCAGGGGCAGCACGACCACGTACGGCCCGTGCTGTCGGTGTCCACCGCCGGGATGCTGATCCGCCGTGATGTCTTCGACGAGCTCGGCGGGTTCGACCGCCGGCTGCCCCTCATGCGCGACGACGTCGACCTGTGCTGGCGTGCCCACACCGCCGGCCACCGCGTCCTCGTCGCCCCCGAGGCCGTCGTACGGCACGCGGAGGCGGCCTCCCGCGAGCGCCGCACCGTCGACTGCGCCGGGCGCACCACGGCCTCCCCGCACAAGGTCGACAAGGCCGGCGCCGTCTACACCCTGCTCGTCAACACCCGCACCGCCGCGCTGCCCTGGGTGCTGCTCCGTCTCGTCCTCGGCACCCTCCTGCGCACCGTCGCCTACCTCGTCGGCAAGGTCCCCGGACAGGCCCTGGACGAGATCCGCGGCCTGATGGGCACCCTGCTGCGGCCCGAGCGGATCATCGCCGGACGCGGCAGACGGGGCCGCTCGCAGCTCGACAAGGGCGAGTTCAGAGCGCTGTTCCCGCCGCCGGGCGCCACCGTCCGCGCCACCGTGGAACAGCTCGCGAGCAACGTCGTCGGCCGCTCCGACCCCGAGGTCTCCTCCGCCGGCCGGCACGGCGGCGCGGTCGAGTCCGGCCCCGGCGGCGAGGACGCCGACTTCCTCGAGGTGGAGCAGTTCGCCCGCCTCAAGCGCATCGCGCGCAAGCCCGGCCCGGTCCTCTTCCTGGTGCTGCTGTTCGTCTCCCTCGCCGCGTGCCGGGCCCTGCTCGGCGGCGGCGCGCTCGCGGGCGGCGCCCTGCTGCCCGCCCCCGCCGACTCCTCCGAGCTGTGGTCGCGCTACCTCGACTCCTGGCATCCGGTCGGCGCCGGCGGCACCCCCTCCGCACCGCCCTACCTGGCGCTCGTGGCGATGCTCGCCTCCCTGCTGTTCGGCTCCACCGGCCTCGCCGTCACCGTCCTGCTGATCGGCTCGGTGCCCCTGGCCGGGTTCAGCGCGTACTTCGCCTCCCGCCCGCTCGTGGAGTCCCGGCTGCTGCGCGCCTGGGCGGCCGTCGTCTACGCCTTCCTGCCGGCCACCACCGGCGCCCTGGCGGGCGGCCGCATCGGCACCTCCGTGCTGGCCGTGCTGCTGCCGCTGCTCGCCCGCGCGGGCATCGCGGCCGGCGGCCTCGCCAGGCCCTCCGGCGCCCGCGGCAGCTGGCGCGCCACCTGGGCGTACGCACTGCTGCTCACCATCACCACCGCCTTCACCCCCATCGTGTGGCCCGTGGCCCTCGTCCTCGGCCTCGCGGTGCTGGTCGTGCGGCGCGGCGACATCGTCGCCCACGCACCGCGCTTCCTCGCGCAGCTCGGCACCCCGCTGCTGATGCTGGCGCCCTGGTCGCTGACCCTGCTGCCGTTCGGCTTCTTCAAACAGGCCGGCCTGGACTTCGGCCCGTCGGCCGCCTCCGCGCTGGACCTGCTCGGCGCCGGCCCCGGCGGCCCCGGCACGGTGCACGGCCTGATGCTCATCGGCATCGTCCTGGCCGCCCTCGCCGCCCTGCTGCGCTCCGAGCGCCAGTCCGGCATCCGCGGAGCCTGGGTCGTCGCCCTCGTCGGACTCGTCTTCGCGGCCCTGTCCAACGCCTCCACGTGGGCCGGCCCGGCGACCCTCGTCTACGGCATCGCACTGCTGACCGCGGCCGTGCTCGGCGCCGACGGGGCACGCGCGCGCGTGGCCGAGCAGAGCTTCGGCTGGCGCCAGCCCGTCGCCGCGCTGATCGCCTTCGCCTCGGTCGCGGGCCCCTTGCTGGCCGTCGCCGGCTGGATGATCCGCGGCGCCGACGGGCCGCTGGAGCGCCGCGACCCGGTGCAGGTGCCCGCGTTCGTCGCCGAGGAGAGCAGCACCCGCGACCAGGCCCGCACCCTCGTCCTCGACAGCGACTCCACCGGCCACGTCGGCTACGTGCTCGTACGCGGCTCCGGCGCCCGCATGGGCGACGCCGAACTGGCCGCCGCGGACGGCGGGAACAGCAGGCTCGACAAGGTCGTCGCCAACCTCGTCGCCGGTTCCGGCGCCGACCAGGCGGGCCAGCTCGGCGGCTTCGCCGTGCGCTACGTCCTCGTCCACCAGGGCGCGCCCCGCGAGGTCAGCCGCGTTCTGGACGCGACCCCCGGCCTGTCCCGGCTCAGCCAGCAGAAGGGCAGCGCCCTGTGGCGGGTCGACCAGGAGGTCTCGCGCGCCGCGATCGTCGCCGCGCCGGGCTCCGGCACCGCCTCCGCCCCGGGCACCGCCGCCACCGCCCAGCCCGTGGCCGCGGGACCCGTCGAGATCCACACCACCATCCCCGGCGGCCAGGACGGCCGCGTGCTCCGCCTCGCGGACTCGGCCGCCCCCGGCTGGACGGCCACCCTGGACGGCAAGCCGCTGGAGCGCACCACGCTCGACGGCTGGGCCCAGGGCTTCCGGCTCCCCGCCTCCGGCGGGAAGCTCGACGTCACCTTCGACGACCCGGTCACCCACACCGCCTGGCTGTGGGCGCAGGGCGCCCTCGCCGTCGTCCTCGTCGTGCTCGCCCTGCCCGGCAGGCGCCGCGACATCGACGACGACCTGCCCGAGGAGCAACCCCTGCCCGTCCAGGCCGCCGACGGCGAGGGACGCCGGGCCCGCAGGCTGCGCGCCCAGGCCGAGGCGGAGGCCGAACAGGCCCGGGAATCGGACCAGGAGCCCGTCCCGGCCGAGCCGGACGCCGTGCCCCTGCCTCCGCAGGAGGCCCCCGCCCCCGCCGCCGTCCCGCACCAGCAGACCTACGACGACTGGGGCGCCACCGGCTACCAGGGAGCCGGGGAGTACGCCGGATACGGCGGCGAGCAGTACCAGGGCGCCCAGCCCCAGCAGTACCCGGCGGGCGCCTACGACCAGACCTACCAGGCCGACCCGTACGGGAGCGGCCAGGCCGACCCCTACCAGGGCGCCCAGTACGACCCGTACGCGTACGGCGGCACCACGGCACCGGGTTCCTACGAGCAGCCGTACCACCAGGGTTACGAGGAGCCCCAGGGCTACGAGGAGCCGTACGACCCGGCGCGGCACCACCAGCACGGCATCGGCAGTGAGCGCCCCGACGGGAGCCAGCAGTGAACCGCACGACCCTGTCCCTGATCGCCGGCGTGACCGCGCTCGCCGCCGTCACCGGATTCGCCGCGCTGAACGGCCCGGACGCGGCGGGCGCCGGCCCCGCCAAGGCCGCCGCCCAACTGCCTGTTGAGCGCACCACCTTGGTGTGCCCCGCGCCGAGCAGCTCGGACATCGCCGACACCTCGTACACGTCGTTCACGCCCGTGACCAAGGGCACCGACAGCGCGGGCAAGGCACAACTCCAGGCCGCCACCGAGGAGTCGGGCACGGCCACCGGCAGCACACCGGGCACCGGCACCGGCAAGGGCAAGGCGGGCGGCGCCAAGAAGAAGGCCCCCAAGCCCGTGCTCGACCCCAAGGCGCCCGGCACCCCCGCCTCCGGCGACACCTCCGGGGCGGACGCGCCCGCGCTGATCGGCACCGCCGACGGCCGCTTCGCGCCCGGCTGGACGATGCAGGCCACCACCGAGGTCGCCGCGGGCACCGGACGCGGGCTGCTCGGCGTCGACTGCACCGCTCCGGACACCGAGTTCTGGTTCCCCGGCGCGAGCACCGCCGCGGACCGTTCCGACTACGTCCACCTCACCAACCCCGACGACTCCGCGGCCGTCGTCGACATCGAGCTCTACGGCAAGGACGGCGCCGTGAAGTCGACGGTGGGGGAGGGCATCACGGTCGCGCCGCACTCCAGCGAGCCGGTCCTGCTCTCCACCCTCGCCGACGCGCCGCAGCAGGACCTCACCGTGCACGTCATAGTGCGCAGCGGCCGGGTCGGCGCGGCGGTGCAGGCCCTCGACGCCAAGCTCGGCGGGGACTGGCTGGCGGCGTCCACGGACCCGGCGGGCAGCCTCGTGCTGCCGGGCATCCCCAAGGACGCCACCGCCGTGCGCCTGATCGCCTTCACGCCCGCCGACTCCGACGCCGACCTCAGGGTGCGCCTCGCCTCGCCGTCCGGCCTGATCACCCCGGCGGGGCACGAGACGGTGCACATCAAGGGCGGCATGACGACCGCCGTCGACCTCGGCGACGTCACGCGCGGGGAGGCCGGTTCGCTGGTGCTCACGCCGACGTCCCAGTCGGTGCCCGTGGTCGCGGCCGTGCGGGTCCTGCGGGGCAAGGCCGGCGACCAGGAGACCGCGTTCATCCCGGCGACCGCCCCCGTCGAGACCCGGGCGACCTCCGCCGGCAACGGCGCCAAGGACGCCACGCTCTCGCTGACCGCCCCCACGGCCACCGCCGAGGTCAGGGTCACCGCGTCGGCGGGCAGCCAAGGCGGTACGGCGGTGTCGAAGACGTACACGATCAAGGCGGGCACCACCCAGGACATCGCCCCGCCGGTCCCGTCCGGCCTGAAGGGCACGTACGCGCTGACGGTCGAGCGGCTCTCGGGCGGCCCGGTCTACGGGTCGCGCACCCTGACGGCGACCAAGGAGGGCGTACCCGGCTTCACGGTCCAGAACCTGCCGGACGACCGCGGGACGGTCGCGGTGCCGCAGGCCGACCAGGACCTGTCGATCCTGCAGAGGTGAGCGGACGGGCCCGCCGGCCGACGTGTGCCCCGGGCCCTCGGCCCCGGACTGAGCCCCGGGCTCTGGGCCCCGGGCTCAGTCCTCCCCGTACCGGGGATCCACCGTCTCCGGCGTCAGCCCGAGCAGCTCCGCCACCTGCTCGACGACGATCTCGTGCACCAGGGCGGCACGCTCGTCGCGCCCCTTGGTGCGGATCTCGACCGGCCGCCGGTAGACGACCACGCGCGCCCGGCGTCCGTCCCGCGCGGGAACCGTCCCGCCGAGCGGCACCGCCTCGTCGTTCCACCCCTGCCCGGGGCCGTCCAGCCGGGGCACCTCCAGCACCATGAAGTCCATGTCGGCCAGTTGCGGCCAGCGCCGCTCCAGTCGCTCCACGGAGTCCTGCACGAGGTCCGCGAACGCCTCGGCGCGGCTCGCGGCGAGGGGTACCTGCGGTGGTGCGATCGGGCCGCGCATGCCCCGGCCGTGGCGGTCACGACGGCGGGGCCCGGGGCCTGCGGCTCGGGGCGGTACACGGTTGTCCATCACTGGTGAAGGGTAGTCCCCGGCGCCCTCGCGTGCCCGGCCCCGCGTGGCGTCGCGGACCCCCTGCCGGGCCGTGCCCGGGCGTGCCGGTTGATGACCGTTCCAGCCAAGGTTGGGCTCGATTCCGTATCTCTCCAGGACCGTGGAGCTCAAGGCAATTGACGGTGTTTGTACCAAGTCGTGACCGGAGAAAGAGACGTCCGGAATCTCGAACGCAGACGTCCGCGCAGGTCAGCAAGGTGTGTCAGCAGGGGCTTGTGGGGCGTTTCACACCACGACACGGGGGAGTGACCTGGTGCAGAGTCGTCGCGGCCCGCTCAAGAGTGCGGTACCGTCCAACGTCGTGAGCCCTGTACGTCGCTGTTCGCGCACCGCTTGCGGCCGTCCCGCCGTAGCGACGCTGACGTACGTCTACGCCGACTCGACCGCCGTCCTCGGCCCGCTCGCCACCTACGCCGAACCCCACTGCTACGACCTGTGCGCCGAGCACTCCGAGCGCCTCACCGCGCCCCGCGGCTGGGAGGTCGTCCGGCTCCTGGACGCGTCGGCTCCCGCCCGCCCCAGCGGCGACGACCTGGAAGCGCTCGCCAACGCCGTGCGCGAGGCGGCCCGTCCGCAGCAGCGCGCGGCCGAGGCCGGTGGCGGCGGCCCGCGCGGAGCGGACCCGATGGAGGTCGCGCGCCGCGGCCATCTCCGGGTGCTGCGCTCCCCGGACAACTGACAAAACCGTTCAGCGCGCCCGGCCCACCTCCGCCCACCTCGGGCGACGCCCGTGCCCACGGCCCGGACGCCCTGCACCACGCCACCGTCCGGGACGGGTAGTTTGTCGTCACCGGGGCGTCACCGGCGCCACCGGACAGGACATCCAGGAGGGTTGGCCGTGGCTGCTGATCTGTCGCAGATCGTGAAGGCGTACGACGTGCGCGGGGTCGTCCCGGACCAGTGGGACGAGGCGCTCGCCGAACTCTTCGGCGCGGCCTTCGTCCAGGTGACCGGCGCGAGCGCCGTCGTGGTCGGGCACGACATGCGGCCCTCCTCGCCCGGACTGTCCGGCGCGTTCGCGCGCGGGGCGGCCGGCCGCGGCGCCGACGTCACCCTGATCGGTCTGTGCTCGACGGACCAGCTGTACTACGCCTCGGGCGCGTTGGGCCTGCCCGGCGCGATGTTCACCGCCTCGCACAACCCCGCGCGGTACAACGGCATCAAGATGTGCCGGGCGGGCGCGGCCCCCGTCGGCCAGGACACCGGCCTCGCCGAGATCCGCGAACTGGCCGAGAAATGGCTCGAGTCGGGCGCTCCGGGCCCCGCGCCCCGGACGGGAACGATCACGCGGCGCGACACGTTGGACGACTACGCGGCACACTTGCGCTCCCTCGTCGACGTGGCCTCCATCCGCCCCCTGAAGGTCGTCGTCGACGCGGGCAACGGCATGGGCGGCCACACCGTCCCCACCGTATTCGCCGGCCTGCCCCTCGACGTCGTCCCCCTGTACTTCGAACTCGACGGCACCTTCCCCAACCACGAGGCCAACCCGCTGGACCCGGCGAACATCGTCGACCTCCAGCGGCGCGTGCGCGAGGAGGGCGCCGACCTCGGTCTCGCCTTCGACGGCGACGCCGACCGCTGCTTCGTCGTCGACGAGCGCGGCGAGCCGGTCCCGCCGTCCGCGATCACGGCCCTGGTCGCCGCCCGCGAACTGGCCCGGAACGGCGGCAAGGGCGTGATCATCCACAACCTCATCACCTCCTGGACCGTCCCCGAGGTCGTGCGGGAGAACGGCGGCACCCCGGTGCGCACCCGCGTGGGCCACTCCTTCATCAAGGCCGAGATGGCGAGCTCCGGCGCGATCTTCGGGGGCGAGCACTCCGCGCACTACTACTTCAAGGACTTCTGGAACGCCGACACGGGCATGCTGGCCGCCCTGCACGTCCTCGCCGCCCTCGGCGGCCAGCCGGGCACCCTGTCGGCCCTGGTGGCGCAGTACGACCGCTACACGGGCTCCGGCGAGATCAACTCCACCGTCGCCGACCAGGCGGCCCGCCTCGACGCGATCAGGTCCGCCTACGCCGGCCGCCCGGACGTCACCCTCGACGAACTCGACGGCCTGACGGTCACGGCCGCCGACTGGTGGTTCAACGTCCGCCCCTCCAACACCGAGCCCCTGCTCCGGCTGAACGCGGAGGCGCGCGACGAGGCCACGATGACCAAGGTGCGCGACGAGGCCCTGGCGATCATCCGCGGCTGAGGTTCACCCCTGAGGGTTCACCCTTCGACGACCCGGTGGGGCAGGCCGGGCGGGCGCCGGACGGTCCCCGCCCGGCCCCGCCACCCGGCCCCCACCGGCGGTACCCTGACCAGGCACGTCCGTACGACCACACACACGTCCGTCCGCCCCGAAGGGAACCCCCATGCCGCTCGAAGCCGGCCTCCTGGAGATCCTCGCCTGCCCGGCCTGCCACGCCCCCCTCAAGGAGCAGGACACCGAGCTGATCTGCACCGGTCAGGACTGCGGCCTGGCCTACCCCGTGCGCGACGGCATCCCCGTCCTGCTCGTCGACGAGGCCCGCCGCCCCGCCTGAGGCCCGGCCGCCCCGCCCCCACCAAGTCCTACCGGACACGGGACGGAGACGGGCCGCGGCCCGGCCGCACGAGGCGCTGCGCCCGTACACCCGACGACCCGGTGACCGGAGCCCGATCGGAGGCTGCCGCCCATGCTCGACGAATCGCTGCTCGACGCCCCGGAGGATCTCGCCCAGGCCGACCGCCGCGGACTGCTCCGCGGGGCCGCCGAGGCCGGCGCCCGCGTCCGCACCGCCGCCCGGCACGCCGCCGAGGCCGGCGTGGCCGACCTCAAACCCGACGGCCGCCCCCGCGCCGTACTCATCGCGGGACCCGGCGCGGCCGCCACCCACGCCGCCGACCTGCTCGGCACCCTCGCCGGCGCCGGCAGCCCCGTCACCCGCCTGGCCCCCAGCGGCGTGGCCTCCGCCTCCGGTGCCCTGCGCTGGGAACTGCCCGGCTGGGCCGGCTCCGTCGACCTGCTGCTGATCACCACCCCCGACGGCACCGAACCCAGCCTGTCCCTGCTCGTCGACCAGGCCTACCGCCGCGGGTGCTCCGTCGTCGCCGTCGCCCCCGTCGGCACCCCGCTCGCCGAGGCCGTCGACGGCGCCCACGGCCTGTTCCTCCCCATGGCCACGGCCCCCTACGACCACGACGAACCCCTCGCGGGATCCGCCCCCGGCGTCCTGTGGGCGCTGCTCACCCCGCTGCTCGCCCTCCTGGACCGCGTCGGCCTGCTCACCGCCCCGCCCGACGCCCTGGAAGCCGTCGCCGACCGGCTGGACCACATCGCCGAACGCTGCGGGCCCGCCATCGTCACCTACAGCAACCCCGCCAAGGCCCTGGCCGCCGAACTCGCCGACGCCCTGCCGGTGATCTGGACCGAGGGCGTCTCGGCCGGACCCGCGGGCCGCCGGTTCGCCGCCGGGCTCGCGGAACTCGCCGGCCTCCCCTCCGTCGTCGCCGAACTGCCCGAAGCCCTCGCCGCCCACAGCGCGCTGCTCGCCGGCCCGCTCGCCGCCAGCGCCGACCCCGACGACTTCTTCCGCGACCGCGTCGAGGAGGCGCCCGCCTGGCACGCGCGCGTGGTGCTGCTCCGCGACCGCCCGCTCGGCGGTCTCACCGCCGCCCCCGCCGCCCGTGACCTGGCCCTCAGCCACGACACGCCGGTCAGCGAGCTGGAACCCGACCCCGGCGGCGAACTGGAGACCCTCGCCGAACTGATCGCCGTCACGGATTTCACCGCCGTTTACCTGGCGCTCGCCTCCCGCGCCTGATCTGCCGCTGATCTGTCTCCAGCCGCGAGAGCCCGCGCCACACCGCAGAAAGAGACGCATGGACCGCCTCGACAACACCGTCCGCCCCTACGCCTGGGGCTCCACCACCGCCATCCCGCACCTGCTCGGCGTCGAGCCGAGCGGCGAACCCCAGGCGGAGATGTGGATGGGCGCCCACCCCGGAGCGCCCTCGCGCACCGCGCGCGGCACCCTCGCCGAGGTCGTCGAGGCCGACCCGGAGCGGGAGCTGGGCCCCGAGGCGGTCGCCCGGTTCGGCCCCCGCCTGCCCTTCCTGCTCAAACTCCTCGCCGCCGGCGCCCCCCTCTCCCTCCAGGTCCACCCCGACCTCCGGCAGGCCGAGGAGGGCTACGCCGACGAGGAGCGCCGCGGCATCCCCGTCGACGACCCCCGGCGCAACTACAAGGACGCCAACCACAAGCCCGAACTGATCTGCGCGCTCACCGAGTTCGACGGCCTGTGCGGCTTCCGCGCCCCCGCCGAGACCGCCCGCCTGCTCGCCGCACTCGGCGTGGACTCCCTTGAGCCCTACGTCGACGTGCTGCGCGCCCGCCCCGAGGAGGCGGCCCTGCGCGAGGTGCTCACCGCCATCCTCACCGCCGACCGCGAGGAGATCGCCCACACGGTCCACGAGGCCGCGGCCGCCTGCGCCCGCCTCGGCGGCGAACACGCCCCCTACGCCGAGATCGCCCGCCACTATCCCGGCGACCCCGGCGTCCTCGCCGCCATGCTCCTCAACCACGTCCGCCTCCAGCCCGGCGAGGCCCTCTTCCTCGGCGCCGGCATCCCGCACGCCTACCTCAGCGGCCTCGGCGTCGAGATCATGGCCAACTCCGACAACGTGCTGCGCTGCGGCCTGACCCCCAAGCACGTCGACGTCCCCCAACTCCTGCGCGTCGTCCGCTTCGAGGCGGCCGGCCCCGGAGTGCTGCGCCCCGAGGCCGCCCCGGACGGCGAGGAGGTCTACGACACCCCCATCGACGAGTTCCGCCTGTCCCGCTACGTCCTGCCCGAGGGCACCGCCGCCCACGACCTCACCCTCGGCACCCCGCAGATCCTGCTGTGCACGGCCGGCTCGGTCCGGGCGGGCGAGCACGAACTGACCCCCGGCCAGTCGGTGTTCGTGCCGACGGGGGAGAAGGCCGCGGTCTCCGGTGCGGGCACGGTCTTCCGCGCCACGGTCGTCGTATGACCTGACGCACCGCCGCCGGAGCGGGCTGCAACAATGACCCACCGGCAAAGGACGGGCAAAGACCGGACGGGCCGGCAACTGGGTACGAAGTCGAAGGGACAACGCGGACACATGAGCGCGTCAGGCGGCACCAGGGCGATCGTGGCGGCACTCGGCGCCAACCTCGCGATCGCGGCATCGAAGTTCGTGGCGTTCGCGTTCAGCGGCTCCTCGTCGATGCTCGCCGAGGGTGTGCACTCGCTCGCCGACTCCGGCAACCAGTTCCTGCTGCTCATCGGCGGCAAGCGGGCCCAACGCGAGGCCACCGCGCAACACCCCTTCGGCTACGGCCGGGAACGCTACATCTACGCCTTCCTCGTCTCCATCGTGCTGTTCTCCGTCGGCGGCATGTTCGCCATCTACGAGGGCTACGAGAAGATCACCCATCCCCACGCGATCGAGCACTGGTACTGGCCGGTGGGCGTCCTCGCCTTCGCGATCGTCGCCGAGGGCTTCTCCTTCCGCACCGCGATCAAGGAGTCCAACCAACTGCGCGGCACGCTGTCCTGGACGCAGTTCATCCGCCGCGCCAAGGCGCCCGAGCTGCCGGTCGTCCTCCTGGAGGACTTCGGCGCCCTGATCGGTCTCCTCCTCGCCTTCGGCGGCGTCGGCCTGTCCCTGCTCACCGGTGACGGCGTCTGGGACGGCGTCGGCACCCTCTGCATCGGTGTCCTGCTGGTCCTCATCGCGCTCGTCCTGGCCGCCGAGACCAAGTCCCTCCTGCTCGGCGAGGCCGCGGGCGCCGACGTGGTCCAGCAGATCGAGCGGGCCACCGTCGACGGCGAAACGGTGACCCGCGTCATCCACATGCGCACCCTCCACCTCGGTCCCGAGGAACTGCTGGTCGCCGCCAAGATCGCCGTACGGCACGACGACACGGCCACCGAGGTCGCCGCCGCCATCGACGCCGCCGAGGCCCGCGTCCGTGCCGCCGTCCCGATCGCCCGCGTCATCTACCTCGAGCCCGACATCTACAGCGAGACCGAGGCCGCCAAGGGCCCGGACCGCGAGGCCACCCCCGGCGGCCCGGCCCCGCACAGCGACTCCCACTGAGCCACCACCGACCGCGACACCGTACGGCTCATCGGGCGGACGCCGGCCTGCCGCCGCCGCCCACCACGGTCCCCCGTACGCCCCCGGGAAGCGTCCAAGTGGCCGGAGGCGGGCTGGGGGCCGCCCGCTCTCCCGGTGTAGCTTGGGACGGAGCCAGACGTCGCTGCTGATGGCGGTCGGGCGGTCCCACGACGGGCCGGCCGAGGGAGAGAGGGCCTCCGACGGACTGCGCTGCGCGTACGCGGGCATGCCTGTGTCCTCTTTCGGGCACTCCTGTGTCCGCCGCCGCGCAGGTCAGCCGTACCCACCTCGACCCGACTCCGAGGAGCAGCCCGCAATGACGACTGTCGAGAACCGACAGGACTTCAAGGTCGCCGACCTTTCCCTGGCCGAGTTCGGCCGCAAGGAGATCAGCCTCGCCGAGCACGAGATGCCGGGCCTGATGGCGATCCGCGAGGAGTACGCCGAGCGCCAGCCGCTCAAGGGCGCGCGGATCACCGGCTCCCTGCACATGACCGTGCAGACGGCCGTCCTGATCGAGACCCTGGTCGCGCTGGGCGCCCGGGTCCGCTGGGCGTCCTGCAACATCTTCTCCACCCAGGACCACGCGGCCGCCGCCATCGCCGTCGGCCCGGACGGCACCCCCGACAACCCCAAGGGCATCCCGGTCTTCGCCTGGAAGGGCGAGACCCTGGAGGAGTACTGGTGGTGCACCGAGCAGGCGCTGACCTGGCCGGACAGCCCCACCGGCGGGCCGAACATGATCCTGGACGACGGCGGTGACGCCACCCTCCTCGTCCACAAGGGCGTCGAGTACGAGAAGGACGGCAAGGTCCCCTCCGTCGACACCGCCGAGTCCGACGAGCACCGCGTCATCCTCCAGTTGCTGACCCGCACCCTGGGCGAGAACCCCCAGAAGTGGACCCAGCTGTCCTCGGAGATCCGTGGTGTGACGGAGGAGACCACCACCGGTGTCCACCGTCTGTACGAGATGCAGCGGGACGGGACGCTGTTGTTCCCGGCGATCAATGTGAACGACTCGGTGACGAAGTCGAAGTTCGACAACAAGTACGGGTGCCGGCATTCGCTGGTGGACGGGATCAACCGGGCCACCGACGTGCTGATCGGCGGCAAGACGGCCGTGGTGTGCGGGTACGGGGACGTGGGCAAGGGCTGC
>NZ_BMVF01000023.1 GCF_014650575.1 Streptomyces naganishii JCM 4654 | reverse complement strand
GCGACGGAACCTTCTACGAACCCCGAACCCCACAGCTCGCTTGACGAAGGACATAGAGGCCCCCCCGGAGCGCTGCTCCCCGCACCCGCGGGGATGGTCCCGCACCTATGACAAGCAGGCCCGCAAGTGGCGGCTGCTCCCCGCACCCGCGGGGATGGTCCCTTCTTCACGACGTCCACGTCCCGAGTCGGCCACTGCTCCCCGCACCCGCGGGGATGGTCCCCGGCGCGTCATCGGCTCCGTGCTCCAGCGCCCCTGCTCCCCGCACCCGCGGGGATGGTCCCTGCCACCCGCCGGTGGGCCTGTACCGGGACAACTGCTCCCCGCACCCGCGGGGATGGTCCCATCCAGAACGTCACGATGCGCGACGTCACCATCTGCTCCCCGCACCCGCGGGGATGGTCCCCACATCGCCGCCGCGCCCTCCGGGCCGTACTTCTGCTCCCCGCACCCGCGGGGATGGTCCCTGCTCGCCGGCCTGCACCAGCGAGTCCCTCGTCTGCTCCCCGCACCCGCGGGGATGGTCCCGTCCACTCCCTTCGCCTCCCGGACGGGGGTCTCTGCTCCCCGCACCCGCGGGGATGGTCCCGGGGCGGCCGCGTCCTTGTTGGGGAGGGCACCCTGTGCGCCCTGCTCCCCGAACCCGCGGGGATGGTCCCTCCGACGAGTAGACGGGGTCAAGCGCACACTGGTGCCCGCTGCGTGACGCGAGGGATGCCGAGCTACTTCGGCATGACCATTCCCTGGTCCGTCACCTCGTAGCTCTGCAGGCACTCCAGGAGCCCAGCCTCCGACACGTTGTACGGACCGCCAGCCTGCTGCTTGCAGTACTTGGTCAGAATCTGACTCTTCTGGGCAGGAGTGAGCCCGACAGGCTGGTTGTTCTGCTGCTGGTCGTTCTGCGACTGGTCTCCCTGCCCCTGTACCCAGGGATCTGGGGAAGAGGTGCCGGAACCTCCACCGGAGCCCAGGACTGCACCGCCCAGAAAGAATGAAGCGACCGCAACGGCGACAACCCCGCTCCACAGGACCACCGGTCGCTTCCACCGGGGCATCTCCATCCTGGCAAGGATTTTCCGATACTCCGGATCGCTCTCCCACTCGTCCCGCCAACCGTGCGGGACCGCATCCGAGCCGATCGCCAGGTGCGCGGTGGGAGCACTGGCCGGGCGTGGTGGGAGGTCCGGGGTACGGGGCGACGTGTTCTCCACCGCAAGCTCCTTCAAGCCCTGACCGGCAACTACGTGGTGCACGGGGAGTCGGGCGGCACAGAGTATGCACTAGGCATACATGTGATCTACACGTACGTCCCAGTCGTGATCTAGTCGTGAGCTTCGCCCGACGGCCGCCAACCCGAGACCGTCACGACGCGGGGCTCTCCGACTGCGGTTGCGGCATTGCTCCATTGAGGCCACGCTCCACCAGCGGGCTGGCCGACTCGAGTAGACCGTTCAGTCGCGTCAACAGAAGACGAAGATCAACTCACCGAACAGGGGCCTTCCCCGCAGGCGCGGGGCACTATTGGGGTGGGCCGTTTGGCCGCCAGCCCATGGGACCATCCCCGCGGGCGCGGTCTCGCCGTGTGCTGGCACTGTGGAAGCGAGTCAGTTCCTCCGGCGAGGCGGGTGCCGGCGGCAGCAGGGACATACGGGCGGTGGAAGTGTCAGCCGGGCCGGCGCATGCACCCGGAGACGAGCCCGATTGAGACCATGAGTGCAGATCATGGCGAACCCAGTAGCGGTCGGCGCTCCCTGGGGCATGCAGCCCAGGCCGAGCGGGGCCGCCATCACCCCGGACAGGACCTGTAGCTGCGCGGTACGCCCCGGCGCACCGTGGGAGCGACTGCCCCTGTCTGTCACTAAGCGTCGCTGAATCAGCAGTGCGCAATCTGACGAAGGACGCCGCGAAACGGCTCGGCGGGGCGCTGCGGAAACTGCAATTGCAATCAGATGCAACCAGCGGGTCACCGTTGAGGCCCCCCCCCAGGGGTGGCCCTCGCCCCGCGTCGCAGGCGGAGTGGTGCCCGGAACCGGACTTGAACCGGTACGCCCGCGAGGGGCAGCGAGGTTTAAGCTCGCCGTGTCTGCATTCCACCATCCGGGCAGGCCATGGGCTCGCACTGCGGTTCCGAGCCTATCGGGACGGACCCCCCGTTCAGTGGCTGGGTGTACTCATGTTGTCTTGTTTTATTGACATGTGAGGGAGCATCAGACCTCGTGCGCGCCCATCGGCACTCGCCACCAGCGTTGCGGACCGGGCCCCGCGGCACGCACGGAATGACGGAATTTCACCGTCCCGACCAGGGGGCTCCACCTGTTCCCGATGTCCCCCTTCCAGGGGACGCGCCCCGGCGGCTCTCAGGGAGGCCCGTCATCCCTAGGTATGACGGCGGCCGGTGCCGTCCGTCCCGAGTCGGCCCCCGGAACCGGAACAGCGGCTGACTCCAGCGGGCCGGGCGGCGGAGACGATGGACAGGTCTTCGAAAAGGCCGTCCCACCGTTTCCCGTACCGTCAGGAGCCCCCCGCCGTGACCACCTCTTCCATCGCCGGCCGGACCACCGCAGTGGCCGCGCGCGCCACGGATCTGTCGAAGATCTACGGACAGGGCGAGACCCAGGTGGTCGCCCTCGACCGGGTCTCCGTCGACTTCGCGCAGGGCGAGTTCACCGCGATCATGGGACCGTCCGGGTCCGGCAAGTCCACGCTGATGCACTGCGTGGCCGGTCTCGACACCTTCTCCTCCGGGTCGGTCCGGGTCGGCGACACCGAGCTCGGCTCGCTGAAGGACAAGCAGCTCACCAGGCTGCGCCGGGACAAGATCGGCTTCATCTTCCAGGCGTTCAACCTGCTGCCGACGCTGACGGCCCTGGAGAACATCACGCTCCCCATGGACATCGCCGGCCGCAAGCCGGACAAGCAGTGGCTGGACACCGTGATCCGCATGGTCGGGCTCGCCGACCGGCTCGGCCACCGGCCCTCCCAGCTCTCCGGCGGCCAGCAGCAGCGCGTGGCCGTCGCCCGTGCGCTCGCCTCCCGGCCGGACATCGTCTTCGGCGACGAGCCGACCGGAAACCTCGACTCCCGCTCCGGCGCCGAAGTGCTCGGGTTCCTGCGCAACTCCGTACGCGAACTGGGCCAGACCGTGGTGATGGTGACCCACGACCCGGTGGCCGCCGCGTACGCGGACCGCGTGGTGTTCCTCGCCGACGGCCGGATCGTGGACGAGGTGTACGGGCCCACGGCGGAGTCGGTCCTGGACCGGATGAAGCAGTTCGACGCCAAGGGGCGCACCAGCTGACCCGGCGGTGGCGGCCGGACCCGCCCGGTCCAGCGTCCACCGCCTCCGCCCGGGCGTCCGCGTACCGCCCCTCCCGCCGCCGCCTACGCCCGGCCCCCACCACCACCTCGTAGACCTGGACTGAGACCTCCCATGTTCCGCACCGCCTTGCGCAACGTACTCGCGCACAAGGCCCGGCTCCTCATGACCGTGCTCGCCGTGATGCTCGGCGTCGCCTTCGTGTCGGGGACCCTGGTCTTCACCAACACCATCTCCGACGCCTACCAGAGGAGTTCCGCCAAGGGTTTCGACCAGGTCGACGTGGCCGTGGAGGCCAAGTACCAGGAGAGCAAGGGCGACCGGCTCGGCAGGACGCCCGAGCTGACCCGGGCGGAGCTCGACAGGAGCGCGCACGTGCCCGGGGCCGCCTCCGCGATCGGCGTCGTCAGGGGCTTCACCGCGATCGCCGGCAAGGACGGCAAGCTGATCGGTGACGGCTTCCAGTCGCAGGGCGGCAACTACTGGGGGACGGACGACCCGCGCTACCCGCTGAAGGAGGGCGCCGCCCCGCACGGGCGGGACCAGGTCGCCATCGATTCCGAGACCGCCCGGCGCACCGGGTACAAGGTCGGCGACACCCTGCGCCTCTCCGTCGACGGGCCCGTCCTGACCCCGAAGGTCACCGGCGTCTTCACCACCGACGACGGCAACGTCGCCGCCGGCGGCAGCCTCGCCCTGTTCGACACGGCCACCGCCCAGAAGCTGTTCGGCAAGCCGGGCACGTACGACGAGATCGACGTGCGGGCGAAGGCGGGCACGAGCCAGGCCGCGCTCAAGGCGCAACTGGACCGCGCGCTTCCCGCGGGGAAGACGGAGACGACGACCGGGCGTCAGCTCGCCGACGACCAGGCGCGGATGATCTCCGCCTCGATGAGCGGCCTGCGGCAGGGGCTGCTCGTCTTCGCGGGGATCGCGCTCTTCGTGGGCACGTTCATCATCGCCAACACCTTCACCATGCTGGTCGCGCAGCGCACCAGGGAACTGGCGCTGCTGCGCGCGGTCGGCGCCTCCCGCCGGCAGGTCACGCGGTCGGTGCTGATCGAGGCGTTCGTGGTGGGCGCGGTCGCCGCGGTGACCGGCCTGGTCGCGGGCGTCGGCATCGGCGCCGGACTGAGGTCCCTCATGGGCTCGCTGGGCGCGACCGTGCCCGACGGGCCGCTGGCCATCACGCCCGGCACGGTCGCCACCGCGCTCGCGGTCGGTGTCCTCGTGACCATGCTGGCCGCGTGGCTGCCCGGCCGCCGGGCCGCCAGGATCCCGCCGGTCGCGGCGATGAGCAGTGTGCACGCCAAGGCGACCACCAAGTCGCTGGTGCTGCGCAACACCTTGGGCGCGCTGTTCTCGGCGGCCGGTGTGGCCGTGGTCCTGGCGGCCACCACGATGGACGGCTCCGACGGGCAGGCCCCGATGGGTGTGGGCGCGGTCCTGCTCATCATCGGCGTGTTCATCCTGACCCCGCTGCTGTCCCGCCCGCTGATCGCGGCCGCGGCCCCGCTGCTGCGCGCCTTCGGGGTGTCGGGCCGGCTGGCCCGCCAGAACTCGGTGCGCAACCCGCGCCGTACGGCGGCCACGGCCTCGGCCCTGATGATCGGCCTGACCCTGATCACCGGCATGACGGTGATGGCGGGCAGCCTCCAGCGCTCGATCGACAAGATGGCCTCGGCCGCGATCCGCGCGGACTACGTGGTGTCGATGGCGAACGGCAACTCCCTCTCTCCCGAGGTCGGCAGGAAGCTCGCCGCCACCGAGGGCGTCACCGCGACCAGCCCGCTGCGCAACGCCCCCTCCCGGATCGGCGGCGAGACCGAGTACCTCACCGGTGTCGACGGCTCGGCGATCGCGAAGCTCACCGACCTGAAGGTCGACGAGGGCGCCTTCACGGTCGCCGGCAGCCGGGTGGCCGTGGACGACAAGACCGCCAAGTCGCACGGCTGGAAGGCCGGTTCGGCCTTCACCGTCTCCTACGAGGACGGCCGCAGGCAGCGCCTGACCGTCGCCGGGGTGTACGAGGGCAACGAGATGATCCGCGGGATCATGCTCGACAACGCCACCCTCACCCCGCACGTCAAGGACCCGGCCGACATGCAGGTCATGGTCAAGACGGCCGGCGGCGCCTCGAGCGCGGCCAAGGACCGGCTGACCGAGGCCCTCGGCTCCAACCCGGCCATCAAGGTGCAGGACAAGAAGGACATCTCCAACAGCATCGCGCAGATGTTCACGCTGATGCTGAACATGCTCTACGGCCTGCTCGCCATGGCGGTGATCGTCGCGGTCCTCGGGGTCATCAACACGCTGGCGATGTCGGTGTTCGAGCGCTCCCAGGAGATCGGCATGCTCCGTGCCATCGGTCTGGACCGCCGGGGCATCAAGCGGATGGTGCGCCTGGAGTCCCTGGTGATCTCCCTGTTCGGCGGGGTGCTCGGGATCGGGCTCGGGGTGTTCTTCGGCTGGGCGGCCGGTGAGCTGCTCGGCACCAGGATGGCGACGTACGAACTGGTGCTGCCCTGGGCGCGGATGGCGGTGTTCCTGCTGCTGGCGGCCGCGGTCGGTGTGCTCGCGGCGCTGTGGCCGGTCCGGCGCGCGGCCCGGCTGAACATGCTCCAGGCCATCAAGTCGGAGTAGTCGCAGGCGACTTCGGGCCCCGTTCCGCCGCGAGCATCCGCCGCGGAACGGGGCCCGTTCGCGTATTCGGTTATACGGCCGGCGCTCCCCACGTGCGGGCGCGCAGCGGCATCCCGGAGTCGCCGGACTCCGGGGTCCGCACCGCCAGCACCTGGTTGACTCCGATGCGGTTGCGCTCGAAGGCGAGCGCGGAGGCCGCCATGTAGAGCTTCCAGACGCGGGCCCGGCCGGGGCTGGTGAGCTGCACCGCGCGTGCCCAGTCCGCCTCCAGGTTGGCGACCCAGCGGCGCAGGGGCAGGTCGTAGTGCTCGCGCAGGGACTCCACGTCGCGCACCTCGAAGCCCGCGCGTTCGAGCTGGGTGACGGTGGTGCCGATGGGGGCGAGTTCGCCGTCGGGGAAGACGTAGGCGTCGATGAACTCGTCCACGTGGTACGCCGACTCGTCGTGGTGCGGGCGGCGGCCGATCTGGTGGTTGAGCAGCCGTCCGCCGGGCTTGAGCAGCGCGTGCAGGGTCCGGGTGTACTCCAGGTAGCGGGCGGCGCCGACGTGTTCGGCCATGCCGATGGAGGAGATGGCGTCGTAGGGTCCGTCGGTCACGTCCCGGTAGTCCTGGACGCGGATCTCGACCTTGTCGGTGAGGCCCTGGTCGGCGACGCGCTTGCGGGCGTAGGCGGCCTGCTCCTGGGAGAGGGTGACGCCGACGACGCTCACGCCGTGCTCGCGGGCCGCGTGGACGGCCATCGAGCCCCAGCCGCAGCCGACGTCGAGGAGACGCTGACCGGGTTTCAGGTCGAGCTTGCGGCAGACGAGTTCGAGCTTGTCGCGCTGGGCCTCCTCGAGGGTGGCGGCGGGTTCCGGGGCCGGCCAGTAGGCGCAGGAGTACACCATGGACGGGCCCAGGACGAGTTCGTAGAAGTCGTTGCCGACGTCGTAGTGGTGGCTGATGGCGCGCTTGTCGCTGCGCCGGGTGTGGAGGTGGCCGGGGCGGCGGACCTCCTCGGGGGGCGGGGCGGGCGGCAGCGGCGGGCCGGCCAGCTTCACCAGGCCGCGGACGGCGGCGCGGAACTCCGGGTCGCGCAGCGCCTGGGCGAGGCCGCGGGTGTCCTCGCCGCGCTCCCAGACGAGGCCGGAGAGCAGTTCGAGGGCGCGGTACAGGTCGCCCTCGACGGTCAGGTCGCCGGCCACCCAGGCGCGGGCGAGGCCGAGTTCGCCCGGTTTGAACAGCAGCCGCCGCAGCGCGCGGCGGTTGCGTACGACGAGCGTCGGCGCCCCGGGCGGGCCGGCCTCGGAGCCGTCCCAGGCGCGCAGGCGCACCGGGATCGGTGTTCCCATCAACTGTTCGAGCAGTCGCGTGAGCCGCAGCGCGGCGTCGGGCATGGTGCACACCTCCGTGACGACGAACGCCGGAATGTCATCCACCACGTAAACACCAACGGGCCCACCGCGCAGTCCCGCAATGGGGTTACGACTGGGCAAAGCGCTTGCAGAGACCACCTATCCGGGCTCGCGGGGCCGCGCGGGCGAGCCCGGACACGCCGAAGGGGCCGCCCGCACCACGGATGGCGGGCGGCCCCTTCGGGAGGTTCCCTACGGGACGGTGGTCCCTACGGAACGGTGGTGCCCTTCGGGACGGCCGTCGCGTTCGGGACGGCCGTCGCGTTCGGGACGGTCACCGACAGGGCGTCAGGAGGCCTTGGCCTTCTCGCCGGTCGAGCTCGCGGCGGCGACCGGCGCGGGCTTGGCGGCCTCGTAGAACTCCTCGCGGGGGTTCTCCATGGCGCCCAGGGACACGACCTCGCGCTTGAGGAACATGGCCAGGGTCCAGTCGGCGAAGACGCGGATCTTGCGGTTCCAGGTGGGCATCGCCAGGCCGTGGTAGCCGCGGTGCATGTACCAGGCCAGGCGGCCGCGCAGCTTGATCTTCATCTTGCCCATGACGATCATCGCCACGCCCTTGTGCAGGCCGAGGCCCGCGACCGCGCCCTTGTTGGCGTGGCTGTACTCCTTCTGCGGGAAGCCCCGCATGCCGGAGACCACGTTGTCGCCGAGGACCTTGGCCTGACGCAGCGCGTGCTGGGCGTTGGGCGGGCACCAGGCGTTCTCGTTGCCCGCCTTGCGGCCGACGAGGTCGGGCACCTGCGCGTTGTCGCCGGCGGCCCAGATGTAGTCGGTGCCCTTGACCTGGAGGGTGGGCTCGCAGTCGACGTGACCGCGCGGGCCCAGCGGCAGGCCGAAGCGGGCCAGGGCCGGGTTCGGCTTGACGCCGGCGGTCCACACGATGGTGTTGGAGTCGACCTCGAGGCCGTTCTTCAGCACCACGTGGCCGTCGACGCAGGAGTCCATGGAGGTGGACAGGTAGACCTCGACGCCGCGGCCCTCGAGGTGCTCCTTGCCGTACTGGCCGAGCTTCGGGCCGACCTCGGGGAGGATCTTGTCGGCGGCGTCGACGAGGATGAAGCGCATGTCCTCGCGGGACACGTTGTTGTAGTACTTGGCCGCGTCCCGGGCCATGTCCTCGACCTCACCGATGGTCTCGGCGCCGGCGAAGCCGCCGCCGACGAACACGAAGGTGAGCGCCCTGCGGCGGATCTCCTCGTCGGTGGTGGAGTCGGCCTTGTCGAGCTGCTCCAGAACGTGGTTGCGCAGGCCGATGGACTCCTCGATGCCCTTCATGCCGATGCCCTGCTCGGCGAGGCCGGGGATCGGGAAGGTGCGGGAGACCGCGCCCATCGCGATGACCAGGTAGTCGAACGGCAGCTCGTACGCCTCGCCGACGAGCGGCGCGATCGTGGCGACCTTGCGGTCCTGGTCGATGGTGGTGACCCGGCCGGTGAGGACCTCCGCCTTGGGAAGCACGCGCCGCAGCGGGACGACGACGTGACGCGGGGAGATGCTGCCGGCGGCGGCTTCGGGGAGGAAGGGCTGGTAGGTCATGTACGACCGGGGGTCGACGACCGTGACGGTCGCCTCGCCGTAGCGCATCTTCTTGAGAATGCGCCGAGCTGCGTACAGGCCTACGTACCCACCGCCTACTACGAGGATCCTGGGACGCTCCGTGGTGCTCATGGGATCGAGTATCCACCTGCCTCAGGGGGGTCGCTCGTGCGCCCCTTCACAAGCTCGGACATGCCCTGTGTTAGACTCCGCGGCCCGCCTGGCCGGGGGCGGGACGGCCCATGGGCGTCGGTGTCCGGTTCCGACCGTTGTCAAGGGCGCGTGAGCTGCCACTTGGCACCTCGGCGGCCCTCCGGGAGGGTCGGGCGCGATGCCCGGACGGGAGGCGGGAGGCACTCTCTTGAGCTCCCGTCAAGGGCCCTTGAGTCCCCGGACGGGGCAACGAGGGTCCTTGAATCCTCCGGGTCGGCCGAAATCCTTGTGAAGAACTTCACGAAGTTTTCCGGCGGGGTGTCGTCGCAGGCCACCGGAGCGGCCCGGAACCTCGCTCACACGTTACCCAAACCGCTCAGGCGAGGCTACCGATCAGTAGCACCGGGGCCGCGAAGAGACGGGGCTCACGCCCCCGCGGTGACGCGCGGCCCGGGTCGTCCGGGGTGCCGGGCCGCGCTCGTGAGGGACCGCGGACCAACGGGTCACGGGCGCCTGCGGCCCCGCCCCGTGTCGTCGATGTCGCCGGTCTCGCCGGTCTCGTCGGCGACGGGCTCGGCCTCGCCCTTGATGCGCTCCTTGCGCACCCGCCCGCGGACGGTCTCCTGCTCGGTGTGCTCCTCGGTGGTCAGCCGCACCCGTTCCACCGGCACGGCCTCCGTCTCCACCACCGGGCGCTCCTCGTGCAGCACGACCTCGTGCTCGGCCTCGCTGATCTCGGGCCCCGACAGGGCGGCGTCGCGGTTGGCGTCGGTGATGGGCTCGCGCTCGACGCGGACCTCCTCGTGCCGCACCGGGACGGTCTTCTCGACCTCCTCGGTCACCACGTACTTGCGCAGCCGCGCACGGCCCACCTCACGGCGCTCCACGCCCACGTGCATGCGCTCCTCGGAGAGCGTCATGGCGTCGTCGCCCTCGCGCGTGCGTCCCTGGGCGCCCGTCGCGGGCGTACGGCGGCCGGTGGCGGCCTCGCTGCGGCCGCCGGCCGCGGCCTGCGGGCGCCCGGTGGCCGCCGTGTCGCGAGCGGTTGGGCCCGGGCCGGGCTTCGGGGCCGTCCGCCCGGCGGCACCCGCCGCACCCGCGGCGCCTCCCGCGGCCGCGCCGCCCGCCGCGGCTCCGCCGGCGCCGTGCGCCCAGCCGCCCTCGCCGGGACGGTTGGCCCTCGACCAGGCCTCGTCCCAGTCGATGCCGTAGTAGTCGTAGAGCTGGTGCTCCTCGTCCTGCGAGAGGTGGCCGCCCGAGTCGATGTCGACGTGCGGGGCGTCCTTGACCTTGCCCTTGGTGTACGGGACCTCCATGTGGTCGCCCACCAGGTCGGCGTCGCGCAGGGGCACGAAGGACTCGCTGGTGCCGAACAGGCCCGTCTTGACGGACACCCACTCCGGGCGTCCCGTGGCGTCGTCGAGGAAGATGTGCTTGGCGTCGCCGATCTTCTTCCCGCCCTCGTCGAGGACCGGGTGGTCCAGGACGGCCGGAAGCTGCTCTCTGGTGATCATGCGCGTTTCACCCTTCTTCGGAGCTGTTCACCTCCCGGTTCTCCGCCCCACCAGCCCCAAAACGGAACATACGAAACAAAGCACACCCTCTTTCACACAGCGCCCGCCGAGACGCTCACGCCAAGGACCACGCGATGCCGTCGAGGATGTCGTGTTCGCTGACGACGACCTCCTGGGCGCCGATCCGCTCCATGACCGCCAGCAGCACCAGGGCGCCCGCGCCGATCACGTCGACCCGGCCCGGGTGCAGGGACGGGATGGCGGACCGCTCGGCGTGCGTGGAGTGGAGCAGAGCCTCGGTGATCTCGCGGACGCGGTCGTGGGAGACGCGGGAGTGGTGGATGACCGACGAGTCGTACTCGGGCAGTTCCTGCGCGATCGCCGACACGGTGGTCACCGAACCGGCCAGGCCCACCAGCGTGTGCGCCTCGCGCAGCGGGACCGTCTCCTCGGCGAGGTCGAGGGCGGCCTCGATGTCGGCCCGTATGGCGGCGATCTGCTTCTCGGTGGGCGGGTCGCTCACCACGCCGTCCCGCACCAGGTGACGCTCCGTCATACGGACGCAGCCCACGTCCACCGAGCGGGCGGCGCGCGCGTGGTCGTCGCCCACCACGAACTCCGTGGAGCCGCCTCCGATGTCCACCACCAGGAACGGCCGGGGCAGATCCGCACGCCCCGTCAGTTCCCGCGTGGCGCCCGTGAAGGAGAACTCCGCCTCCTGGTCGCCGGTGATGACCTCGGGCTCGACGCCCAGGATGTCCACCACCCCGCGCACGAACTCGTCGCGGTTCTCGGCGTCCCGGGAGGCGGAGGTGGCCACGAAGCGCAGGCGCTCGGCGCCGTGCTCCCTGATGGCCTCGGCGTACTCGCGGCAGGCCGCGAAGGTGCGGGCCAGCGCCTCGGGGGCGAGCCGGCCGGTGCGGTCGACGCCCTGGCCGAGCCGCACGATGGTCATACGCCGGTCCAGATCGACCAGTTCGCCCGTCTCGGGGTTCACGTCCGCGACGAGCAGGCGGATGGAGTTCGTACCGCAGTCGACGGCGGCGACCCGGGTCACCGGCCCTCCTCCTCGTCCTTCTCGCACGCGTCCGGCACCGTCACGCACGGGCCCTTGCGCCACCACTCGGGCAGCAGGGCGATCGCCTCGTCGCCCAGCGGGTTCACACCGGGTCCCGCGGCCAGCGAGTGGGCGACCAGCACGTGCAGGCACTTGACCCGGTCGGGCATGCCGCCCGCGCTCGGGAAGCCGGTCAGCTCCTCGATCTCGTCCCGCCGCCGGATGTAGTCCTCGTGCGCGGCGCGGTAGGCCGCGGCGAGTTCCGGGTCGGCGGCCAGCCGCTCCGTCATCTCCTTCATCACGCCCTCGGCCTCCAGAGTGCCGATGGCCGACGCCGCGCGCGGGCAGGTCAGGTAGTACAGCGTCGGGAAGGGCGTGCCGTCGGGCAGCCGCGGGGCGGTCTCGACGACGTCCGGCTGCCCGCAGGGGCACCGGTGTGCGATCGCGCGCAGCCCGCGCGGCGGCCGCCCGAGCTGCTGCTTGAAGGCCTCGACGTCCGCGTCGGTGGGTTCGGTGCGCGGGGTGGGCGGCGGAGGGGTGTGCATGCCTGTACGAAGATCTCTCTGTCGGTTCACCGGTGGGCGGCGTCGGACTTGTCGACGCCGTACCAGACGTTCGTGTACCAGGGGCGGCGGGCCGTCCCCTGCTCGGCGCGGGACCGCTTGGCGGCGCCGGGGTCGACCACGGTGTAGCCGGTCTCCCCGGGCAGCACGTAGTGCAGCCGCTGCCGGATCTGCTGCTCGGCGTAGGAGTCGTCCTGCCAGCGGGCCTTGAGGTCGCGCAGCTGCTCGACCCGCTCCCGCGCCTGCCGCTTCTGCCGTTGCAGGTCGGCGACCTCGGCGCGCTGGGAGACGTACTGGCGCATCGGGTAGGCCAGCGCGACCACCATCGAGCACACCACGAGCGCGAGCAGCGCGGCGCGGCCGGTCAGCCGGGAGCGGCGGGCCTGCCGCCGGGTCTGGGAGCGGTAGACCCGGGCCGCGGTCTGCTCCCCGAGCAGCCTCAGCCTGGTCGCGGTGGAGAACCGGTCCCGGTCCTTCACGGCCATTGTCCCGCCTCCCGTTCGTGCGCCTCACGGCCCGCGCGCGTACGCGCGTACGTCCCCGGACACGGTACGGGACCGGTACGGGGACGTACGTACGACTGGCTAAGGCTTGACCCTCAACGGCTCAGCGGTTCAGCCCTTGAAGCGGGGGAAGGCCGAGCGGCCGGCGTACACCGCGGCGTCGTCGAGGATCTCCTCGATGCGCAGCAGCTGGTTGTACTTGGCCACGCGCTCGGAGCGGGCCGGGGCGCCGGTCTTGATCTGGCCGCAGTTGGTGGCGACGGCCAGGTCGGCGATGGTGACGTCCTCGGTCTCGCCGGAGCGGTGGGACATCATGCACTTGAAGCCGTTGCGCTGGGCGAGCTCGACGGCGTCGAGGGTCTCGGTGAGCGAGCCGATCTGGTTCACCTTGACCAGCAGGGCGTTGGCGGTGCCCTCCTCGATGCCGCGGGCCAGGCGCTCGGGGTTGGTGACGAACAGGTCGTCGCCGACGAGCTGGACCTTGTCGCCGAGCTTGTCGGTGATGACCTTCCAGCCGGCCCAGTCGTCCTCGAACAGCGGGTCCTCGATGGAGACGAGCGGGTAGGCCGCGACGAGCTCCTCGTAGTACTCCGTCATCTCGGCGGCGGAGCGCTCCTTGCCCTCGAAGAGGTACTTGCCGTCCTTGTAGAACTCGGAGGCGGCGACGTCGAGGGCGAGGGCGATCTGCTCGCCGGGCGCGTACCCGGCCTCCTTGATCGCCTCGAGGATGAGGTCGAGGGCCTCGCGGTTGGAGCCGAGGTTGGGGGCGAAGCCGCCCTCGTCGCCGAGGCCGGTGGCCAGGCCCTTGCTCTTCAGGACCTTCTTCAGGGTGTGGTAGACCTCGGCGCCCCAGCGCAGGGCCTCGGAGAAGGACTCCGCGCCGATCGGGGCGATCATGAACTCCTGGATGTCCACGTTGGAGTCGGCGTGCGAGCCGCCGTTCAGGATGTTCATCATCGGCACCGGCAGCAGGTGCGCGTTGGGGCCGCCCAGGTAGCGGAAGAGGGGGAGGTCGCTGGCCTCGGAGGCGGCGTGGGCGACGGCGAGCGAGACGCCGAGGATGGCGTTGGCGCCGAGCGAGCCCTTGTTGTCGGTGGCGTCCAGGTCGAACATGGCCTGGTCGATCAGGCGCTGCTCGGTGGCGTCGTAGCCGACCAGCTCCGGGCCGATCTGCTCGATGACGGCGAGGACGGCCTTCTCGACGCCCTTGCCCTGGTAGCGGTCCGGGTCACCGTCGCGGAGCTCGATGGCCTCGAAGGCGCCCGTGGAGGCGCCGGACGGGACGGCGGCACGGCCGGTGCTGCCGTCGTCGAGGCCGACCTCGACCTCGACCGTGGGGTTGCCTCGGGAGTCCAGGATTTCCCGGGCTACGACGACGTCGATGGACGGCACGAGCATCTCCTTCTGGGATGTGACGCTTGAGGTGCGCGGCTGGAGTGCCTTGCGACTAGAGCCTAACCGCCGCGGGCCGCCCGGCGACCGACCGACCGTCCCGTGGACAGGGTGACGGTACACATTGTTCCCTCGCGGAACAAAGGGCGAGGTGGCAGGGCCGTAGCCGGGAACGGAAAAGCCCCGTCCCGGCGCGTACGGGGGAGAACGCACCGGGACGGGGGGTTTCGTGGGGCCGTGGGGGTCAGCCCCACGAGGCCTCGGTCATGCGCGCCGCGCCTGTGCGGGGCGTGCGACCGGGCCCTGGGCGGGCTGTCACTTCAGGTGCAGCTGCTGGCCCGGGTAGATGAGGTCGGCGTTGTCGACGATGTCCTTGTTCAGCTGGAACAGCTTCTCCCAGCCGCCCTTGACGTGGTGCTTGGCGGCGATGGAGCTGAGGGTGTCGCCGGTGACCACCTTGTACTCGCCGTCACCCTTCTTGACCTTCTTGCCGGTCGGGGTGGTGACGGTCTTCTTCGGGGCCGGACGCGTCGCCGAGCGGTTGGCGGCCTGCTGCTCGGTGGAGCGGCTCGTGGTGGTGCTCTTCGTCGAGTTGCCGCTCGAGGAGCCGCTGTTCGACGAGGAGGGGGCGCTGCCGGTGTAGCCGGCGCCGGACAGGCCCTTGCCGCAGACCGGCCAGGCGCCCTTGCCCTGGCCCGCGAGGACCTTCTCGGCCACGGCTATCTGCTGCGACTTGGAGGCGAGGTCGGCGCGCGAGGCGTAGGCGGTGCCGCCGTACGCGGCCCAGGTGGAGTTGGTGAACTGCAGGCCGCCGTAGAAGCCGTTGCCGGTGTTGATGGACCAGTTGCCGCCGGACTCGCACTGGGCGACCGCGTCCCACTCGGAGGCGGTGGCGGCGGAGGCGTTGCCGGCCGCCATCAGCGGGGCGGCGACGGCGGCGCCGGTGACACCGGCGAGCGCGATGACGCGGGTGGCCTTGGACGGACGGCGGTGCTTGCCCTTGCTGGAGAACAGCATGGATGGATCCCCTCACCGACGCCTGCGAGGTGAGCTGTCGGGTTCGGGCCGGTTGAGTTGCCCGGCCGTGCCCCTTTTGTGAGGCACGGCTTCACCCCTAGCCGCTCCGGCGAACTGCCCGGCGCGGCACTTACCTTGGGTCCCCCGCTCCTGCCGACGGCGCTTGACGCGACGACTGTTCCCGTACGGCCGCTGGCAGGATTCGGCGTTGCGGCCGCCGGGGCTCGCGGTGGCGAGCGGTCACGACCGTAGACACGTGATCCGCCGAATTTCAAAGACGATCAGGGCTTCTGAGACTCATCCCACACTTTCACCGAAAGGGACATTCAGTGCGAAGTGTGACGCGAACTCCCGCTACTTCTGGGCGTTTTCGACCGGGACATCCAGGCTTTGACCGGCGACGATGTGGTCCGGGTCGGCGCCGATGGCCTGCTCGTTGGCGGCGTAGAGCGCGCGCCATCCGCCGCTGACGGAAAGGGAGTCGGCGATGGACGCGAGGGAGTCACCGGAGCGGACGGTGTAGGTGGTGCCGGCGAGGGTGCGGACGTCCTCGCCGCCGCGCGAGGCGTGCCGGCCGGAGGAGGCCGCCGCGCCGTCGGCGTCCGGGCCCTCGGCGGCGCTGCCGCCGCGGTGCCGGCCGCCGCCGAGGGCTCCGGTGTCCACGAGGGCCGAAGAACCGGCACTCTGGACATAGTTGTCCGACTCGCCCGGTTCGGTGCTCGGGGAGGGCGAGGCGGAGGGAGTGCCGGAGCCGCCGGCACCGGAAGCCGTGCCGGACTTGGCCGGTTGGTCCGTCTCGCCGGAAGTGGGGGCCGAAGTCGAGGGCTTCGAGGGGGACCCGGTGGACGATCCCGGCTTCGCGGATGAACCGGACGAGCTGGACGAGCCGGACGAGTCGGAGGGCTTGGCCGAGGGGCTGGGCGAACCGGACGAACCGGAGGAACCGGTCGAGTCGGCGGAACCCTGGGTGGAGTCGGACAGACCGTGGTCACTCGCCCCGGAGCGGCCGGACGAGCCGGACGAGTTGGACGAGTTGGACGAACCGGAGGACGAGCCGGCCACGCCGGTGTCGACGTTCGCCGCACCGGAGTCCTTGGTGAGCCCGGAGAGCAGACCGCAGGTCGGCCAGGCGCCCGGACCGCGGTCGGCGAGTATCTTCTCGGCCACGGCTATCTGCTGGGACCTGCTGGCCTGGTCCGCGCTCGGCGCGAAGGAGAGGCCGCCGTACTTCTCCCAGTCGTCCTGGGTCAACTGAAGGCCGCCGTAGTAGCCGTTGCCGTTGTCGGCGCTCCAGGAGCCGCCGGTCTCGCACTCCGCCACCTTGTCCCACGTGGTGCCGTCGGCCGCGCTCGCGCCGCTCGCGCCCAGCAGCGGGATGGCGATGGCGGAGCCGGTCACTCCGGCGGCGACGAGGAGGGCCGGAGCCTGACGGGGGCGACGGTGACGACCGTTCCCGGAGAGCATGCGGAGGCCTTTCGTACGACAGCGGTGACCCGCGCGGCGGGAGGTACTCCGCGCCACGCTGATGCGTGAAGGTATCGGCTGCCGATCACTTGTCACAAGTTAATGCCGCGCAGATCACGTGAAGATCACATAGTTGAACGTGCGTCATGTTTGCGCTCGTCAGAGAGGTGTCGTCAGGAGCGCCGAGCGCGCCATCCGCCAGGAACCGGTTCACCTGGGGGCGAACCGGACCGGCAGCGTCCGCAGCCCGCGCATGATGAGCCCGCCGCGCCAGCGCAACTCCGCCGGGTCGGCGTCGAGTCGCAGGTCGGGCAGCCGGGTGAGGAGGGTGGCGAGCGCGGTCTGGCCCTCCAGACGGGCGAGCGGGGCGCCTAGGCAGTAGTGGATGCCGTGCCCGTACCCCAGGTGCTGGTTGTCCCTGCGGGCGAGGTCGAGGGTGTCCGGACCGGGGAACCGCGCCGGGTCCCGGTCGGCGGCGGCGAGGACGACGAGGACCGGGTCGCCGGGGGCGATGTCCTGGCCGCCGATGGCGAGCGGCTCGGTGGCGAACCGCCAGGTGGCGAGCTCCACCGGCCCGTCGTAGCGCAGGAGTTCCTCCACGCCGGTCTCCAGCAGGCCGCGCTCCCCGGCCGCGAGGGAGGCCTGGAGCCGCTCGCGCTGGCCGGGGTGGGTGAGCAGGGCGTACGTGCCGTTGCCGATGAGGTTGACCGTGGTCTCGAAGCCCGCGAACAGGAGGATGAAGGCCATCGCCGCGGCCTCGTTCTCGGTGAGGTGCTCGCCGTGGTCGGAGGCGCGGATCAGGCCCGAGATGAGGTCCTCGCCGGGCGCGGGTTCGGCGGGGAGCGCGGCGCGCTTGCGGTGGATGAGCTCGGCGAGGTAGCCGCGCATCTTCTTCACCGAGCGGGCGACGCCGCCTCGCGGGCCCTTGCCGTGCCGGATCATCATGCCCGCCCAGTCGCGGAAGTCGTCCTGGTCCTCGCGCGGGACACCGAGCAGGTCGCAGATGGCGTAGATGGGCAGCGGGAAGGCGAACTCGTGGATCAGGTCGGCGGTGCCGCGCCCGGCGAAGCCGTCGATGAGGCCGTCGGCCAGCTCCTGCACGCGGGGCGCGAACTCGGCGACCCGGCGGGGCGTGAACGCCTTGCTGACCAGCCGGCGCAGGCGCGTGTGGTCGGGCGGGTCGATGTTGAGCAGATGCGTCATCAGCTCGGCCTTGCGCTCGCCCGGGATGCCCGTCTTGCCCTTCGCGTGGGCGGGCTCGTCGTGGTGCGCGGGGTTCTTGCTGAGCCGCTGGTCGGCGAGGGCCTGCCGGGCGTCGGCGTAACGGGTCACCAGCCAGGCCTCCACGCCGCTCGGCAGGCGGGTGCGGTGCACGGGGGCGTGCTCGCGCAGCCAGGCGTAGGCCGGGTAGGGGTCGCTCGCGAACTCCCAGGTGAAGAGCTCGGGCGGCGTGCTCCGGCCGGGGTCCGGGGCAGGGGTGGAGGCAGGCTGGTCGTGCATGCGACCGACCCTAGGGCCTGCGCGACCGCCCTTGGGACCTGCCCGGCTCCCTGCAACCCTGGGACCCGCCTGCCCCCTCGGGCCTGCCCGGCCGAGCCCGGGACCTGCCCGGCCAACCTTGGGCCTGCACGGCCGACCCCGGAACCTGCCCGACCAAGCTTGGGCCTGCGCGGCCGATCTCGGGACCTGCCCGAGACCAACCCTGGGCCTGCACGGCCGACCCCGGAACCTGCCCGACCAGCCCCGGGGCCTGCCCGATCGCCCTGCCGACCCCGGTCCTGCCCTGCCCGACCAACCCGGGACCTCCCCAGCCGACCCTGGGCCTGCCCGGCCGACCCCGGGACCTGCCCGGCCAACCTTGGGCCTGCGCGGCCGACCCCGGGACTTGCCCGATCAACCCTGGGGCCTGCGCGGCCGACTCCGGGACTTGCCCGCGACCAACCCTGTACCTGCCCGGCCGCCCCGGGGGACCTGCCCGACCGCCCTGCCGACCCCGGTCCTGCCCTGCCCGACCAACCCGGGACCTCCCCAGCCGACCCTGGGCCTGCCCGACCAGCCCCGGGGCCTGCCCGACCGTCTCCGGACCCGCCCGGTCGACCCGCGGGCCCCTGCCCTGCGGGTCACGCCGGGATGTCAGGTCCGTTCCGGGACGCCCTCCGCGGTCCTGATCGCGTCCCGGTAGGTGCGGGCCGCCGCTCTCAGGGCCGCCTCCGGGTCCACGCCCCGCGCCTCGGCCCGGGCGGCCAGGGCCAGCAGCTCGTAGCCGATGCCCTCACCCTTGGGGAAGGGGACGTCGAGGCCCGCCGTGCGCACCCGGGAGGCCAGCTTCGCGGCGAGGGCGAGGCCGGGCTGGCCGAGCGGGACGCCGTCGGTCACGGAGACGCGGCGCTTCTCCTCGGCCTTGGTGCGCAGCCAGTGCGCCTTGACCTCCTCGGGGGTGGTGGCGGTCTCGTCGCCGAACACGTGCGGGTGGCGGTGGATCAGCTTGGCGACGATGCCGCCGGCCACGTCGTCGACGGAGAAGGGCTCCTCGGGGTCCTCCTCGGCGATCCGGGCGTGGAAGACGACCTGGAGCAGCACGTCCCCCAGTTCCTCGCGCAGCTCGTCCCGGTCTCCGTCCTCGATCGACTCCACCAGCTCGTACGCCTCCTCGATGGCGTACTTCGCCAGGCCCTCGTGGGTCTGCCGGGAGGACCAGGGACACTCGGCGCGGATGCGGTCCATGACCTGCACGAGGTCGAGCAGCCGGGCGCCCGGCAGGTCGTAGGAGGCGGGCAGCAGCTCCAGCTCGGGCATCGTCACGCGTCCGGAGCCGGCGAGGCGGGCGAGGCCGTCGGTCAGGGCCGGCTCGCCCTCGCCGGTGGCCACGACCACCACCGTGCGCCCGCCGGCGCAGGCGTCCAGGACCTCCTCGGCGCTCGGCGCCGCCTCCTCGACGGCTATGCCCGCCTCGCGTAGATACGGCAGCTGCGGATGGGCCCCGTCCGCGCACAGCACCAGGTCGGCCTCGCGCAGTGCCTGCCAGGCCGGCCACGACAGCAGTCCGGGGGCCACCCGGTGGCTGGTGGTGAGCAGGACGACACGGCCGGGGGCGGGGGCCCCGGAGCGGGAGGCGTGGGCGCTGGTGGTGTTCACGCTCCGAACGTAACGCACCGCGGCGACACCGCCCGAGTTGTCCACAGGCGGGCGCCCGGCCGCCTACGCCTGCTGCCGCGCCGCCCCCGTCGAGACGTCCCGCAGCCACGGCGTCCTGGCCTCCACGCGGCTGCTCTTCTGCACGTCCCAGCTGCCGTAGCGCGGGTTGAGGTCGATGTTCAGCTCGCCGGAGGCCGTGGACAGGGCCTTCCAGAAGGCCGGCTGGCTGGTGTCGGTGCCGAGCCGGGAGGCGAGCTTCTGGGCCTCGAGCTGGAGGCGCAGGTTGTCGTCGAGGCGCCGCGGCGCCACCCCGTACTGCTGGAGCCAGGCGGTCTGGAGCGCCTTGGCGCCGCCCGCCTGCCGCTCCAGACCCGAGCGCATCTCCTGCACCTCGCGCCGGCTGACGCCGACGCCCGCGTCCCGCGCGGCGCGGTCGAGGACCCGGTCCAGGACCATCTGGTGCAGGGTGTCCCGGGTGAGCGTGCCGGTCTTGGCGACGACCTGCTCGTACTGCGCGGTGTCGGGGATCGCGGCCCGCTGCGCCTGGCGCACCTCGCCCACCCGGCTCTGCAGCTCGGCGACGGTGATCCGCTGTCCGCCGACCACGGCGGCCGCGCCCGGGTGCGCCTGGCTTCCGCAGGCGGCCAGGAGCGGGGCCGTCGCGGCGATCGCGGCGGACAGGACGAACGCGGTGCGACGGCGGCGGTGCAAGGAGACCTCCCGGGAAGAGATTGTGCGACGGCACAAGGTCCTGCGGTGATCGATGTTAGGCAGCGGCCGGGCTCCGGCCAACCCATTGGACCAACGATTCACCAGGAGTTCGGGCACCGCCGCGCCCGACCGCGGCCCCGGGTTCAGCCCGTGATGGCGACCGGGCCGTCCCAGGCGTCGCGGTCGACGGTGATGGTGTAGCCGTTGCGGGTCTCCTTGCTGTTGACCATGTACTGGTGACCGCGGCTGTGGTTGGTGTACTGGCCCGACCCCCAGGGCCAGTCGGCGGTGGTCGTGTACTGCTTGTCCCACAGGGCGTACCAGAGGTTGCCGGGCAGGTCCGTCTTGTCGGCGGCGGTGGCGACGGCCTTGGCGCTGGAGCTGGTGAAGCCGTAGAAGCCGGCCCGGTAGGTCTTGGCGTGCAGCTGCTTGTCGAAGGCGCGCACGTAGGTCAGCACGGCGTCGTTGCACGACTTGTTGGTGATGTCGTACGGCTCCATGTCGAGGTAGACCGGGCTGCCGGCCTTCATGCCGAGTGCGGCGGCCTTGGCGACCGCGTCGCTCGCGTCGCTCGTGCCGAGGGACGCGGCGGTGGACGCGGTGAGCTGCTCGGGGTTGGAGCCGCTCTGGCAGGGCGGCTGGGCGCCGACGTAGATCGGGATGAGCTTGTAGCCGAGGGAGCTGACGGACTTCACCCAGGAGGCGGTGAGGTTGGGCTGGGCGCAGCCGCGGTTCCTGCCGCCGACGTAGACGGCGGCGGCGCCGTAGAAGCCGGTGTGCCAGGCCTTCATGGCGTTGAGGGAGGGCGCGGCGCAGGTGTCGAAGGCGTGGCCCGTGAAGGTCTTCTGGGCCGGCCAGGTGGTGGCCGCCATGGAGGTCTGCGCGGCGATCCCGGCGCCCGCGACGACCGCGGCGCCGGCCACGGTCCAGGTCAGGTACCTGCGCTTCTTCGACTGCCGGTGCTCGGCCATTCCCACCCCTGTCCTCGGGTGCGCCGAGTGCCGGCGCACGGAGACCGCACGGTACCGGCGCGCGGCCAAGGAGCACCCATCGCAAACTCTTGCCATGTGCAATACAAGACCAAGCGGCGGCAAATTCCTTCAATACTTGCCCTCTGCACGCACCGTGCGCCCGCTGTGTGCCGTAGGGTCCGCTGGCCGCCCCCCTCAGTGGCCCAGTCCAAGGATTCACATGCGCCTCCCGTCCCGTGCCGCCCGCGCTCTCGCGCTGGCGGCCCTTCCCCTGGCCCTCGCGGCCTGCGGCTCCTCCGGCTCCTCCGGACAGTCCGGTGACGCCAAGTCCTCGGCCGCCCCGTCGAAGGACCCGAACGCCGGGCTGCTCACGGGCGCCCAGCTGAAGAAGGCGCTCGCGCCGGCCTCGTTCTTCCACCCGGGCTTCGCGGTGGACCCGAGCGCGGCCCGGGACTCCGGCGACACCTACGCGCCCCCGTCGACGGCGCCCGCCGCCAAGCCGGACTGCGCGAAGCTGGACGGGACCGGCTGGATCGGGATCACCGGCGTCACCGGGGTGTCGTTCGCGCAGAACGACTACGTGAACAAGAACACCTCCGAGGACATCGGCCAGGAGATCGACGCCTACCGGGGTACGACGGCGGCCGACGTCCTCAAGGCGGTCGAGAAGACGGCCGGGGCCTGCCACGGCTTCACGGACTCCCAGACCCACTCCAGGGTGAAGGTCACCGGCCGTGCCGTGTCCGGCCTGGGCGACGGCGCCTACACGCTGACCCTCACCGACCCCGCCTGGGAGAACGGCACCACGCTGATCGCGGCCCGGTCCGGCACCGACGTCGTCAGCGTGCTGTCGACGGACGGCCACGACAACGGCGCCGCGACGGCGCGGAAGCTGGCCGAACGGCTCGTCGGGGCGCTGCACTCGACGTCCTGAACCACCGCACGCGGACACGCCCTTCACACCGGCGCGCGAAGACGACGGCGCGCGCTCCCTCCCGCCCCGGCTTCCGCGCGGCACGCGGTGGCTTAATCTTTCCCCCTGCTACGACTCCGCCGGTGCGGCGGGGCGCCTGTGGGGGGTGGAGATGGAAAAGCGGCTGGAGGCCGGCTGGTTCCAGCGGATCGCCTGGTCGGTCCTGGTCTGGTTCTCGCTGGGCCTGCTGGTGTGGGTGCCGTTCCTGTACGTGGCGATCCGCCGCGGCCGGGGATCGGACTGGGGCGCGTTCGCCGCGTTCATGGTGTACGAGGTGGCGACCGTGACGGGACTTTCCGTCCTGCCGGACGACGGCGACTCCAGTGCCGTCCTCGGCATCGTCATCATCCTGTGCCTGCTGGGGGCGACGGCGATGCTGCTGTTCGCCATGTTCGACCGGCGGCTGCCGAGGCCGGCCGTTCCCTACGGGGCGGCGCCGATGGCACCGCAGCAGGGCCCGTACGGCTACCCGTACGGACGCTGACCGCGCGTCCTGGAACGTCCCGCCGTCGCGCCGGCCCGGGGCCGCCCGGTCACTCCTCCCGCTTCACCCGCTCCACCACTTCCAAGGAGTCCCGAGTCCATGTCCCTCAACGCCCGGCGCGCCCGCCAGCTGCTCGACGCCACCGCTCCCTCGCTCGCCCAGGGCGAGGAGATACGGCTGGCCACCCTGGCGGGTGTCGGCTCGGTCTCCGTGCGCAGGCGCGCCGTCACCGCCGCGGTGGTCGGCGCGCTCAGCGCGGGCACCGTGATCGCCACGGTCACGCCCCGCCCGATGTACATCGTCCTGACCGACCGCCGCGTGCTGTTCCTCGACGGCAACCGGGGCGGCAAGCCGGGCGCCCTGGTACTGGAGCTGCCCCTGCAGTACGTCACGGCGACCGGCTCGAAGAAGGCCTTCCTGGGCCTGCAGTACGTCACCCACCTGACGGTGCCCGGCCAGGAGAAGGCCCTGAAGATCACCTTCCCGGTCCAGCACCGCGCGGACGGGCCCCGCTTCGCGGCCGCCCTCCCCGTCAGCGCCTGACGTCAGCCCCCGCACTGGTTCAGCATCGTCTGCTTGTCGGCGGGGGTCACAGGGAGGGCGTACTTGAGGGAGACCTGGGCGAAGCGCAGGGCGTAGGAGCAGCGGATCTGCTTGTTCGGCGGAAGCCAGGTGGCGGGGCCGGAGTCGCTCTTGGCGCCGTTGGTGGGGCCGTCGACGGGGATCAGGTTCAGCGGGTCGTTGGCGATGTCCTCGCGCTTGCCCTTGGTCCAGCGCGAGGCGCCCATCTGCCAGTCGTAGGAGAGCGGCATGACGTGGTCTATCTGCACCGTCGTGGCGTGGGACTTGGACCAGCCGATGGTCTTGCCGGTGTACGGGTCGTGCAGCGTCATGGAGGTGACGACGCAGTTGGAGCCGGACCGGAAGCGGACGTTCTCACCGTCGCGCTTGAGGAGGTCGTTCCGCGAGTCGCAGCCGTTGTGGGAGAACGGGATGCCGCCCGGGGCCGAGTCCGTCCAGGCGTAGCCGAACTCGTCGCGCGCGTAACCCGTCTTCGGCCCGCGGCCCTTGGTCGCCACCTTGGCGATCACGGACCGCGCCCTCGCCTTGTCCGCGGCGGAAGTGACGGGCGCCAGGCCGGGCTTGGTGCCGTCGGGATTGTCCAGCGGGCTCACGGCCCGCGCGTCGCCGGACGTCGGGACGGCGGAACCCGAGGGTCCGCCGTCCGCGGGCGTAGCGCCGCCCTTGCACCCCGCCACCGCCAACGCCAGTACGACCGCTGCCGTCGCCCCGCCCCTCAGACGCCTCACCTGTGCTACTCCCCTGCTCGCCTGGCCCGTCCTGTGACGCGGGCATGTCTAGCTGGTGCCCACGGTAGCGGGGAAGATGTGCGGCGCGGGCGGCGCGGAGGGTGTACTCGCGGTGAGGCGTCTGCGCCGTGACTACGACCCCAGGACCGAGGCGAGGAACTCCCCCACCCAGCCGAGCAGTTCACGGCCGATCAGCGGCTTGCCGCCGACCTTGGCGGTCTTGGGGCGCGGCACGAGGACCTGGTGGGCGGCCGGCTTGACGACCGAGCCCGGGTACAGGCGCTTGAGGCGCAGCTCCTGCGACTCGCGCAACTCCACCGGCGCGAAACGGATGTTGGCGCCCTGGAGCACGACCTCGCCGACACCGCAGGCCCGCGCCAGCATCCGCAGCCCGGCCACCAGCAGCAGGTTCTCCACCGGTTCGGGCAACTTGCCGTAGCGGTCGGTCAGTTCCTCGCGTACGGCCTTGATGTCGTCCTCGGAGTTGGCCGCGGCGATCGACCGGTAGGCCTGGAGGCGCAGCCGCTCGCCGGGCGCGTAGTCGTGCGGGACGTGCGCGTCGACCGGAAGCTCGATCTTGACCTCGAGCGGCGGCTCCTCCTCGATCTCCCCGGTCTCCAGCTGCCGCCGGTAGTCGGCGACGGCCTCGCCGACCATGCGCACGTACAGGTCGAAGCCGACGCCCGCGATGTGCCCGGACTGCTCGCCGCCCAGCAGGTTGCCCGCGCCGCGGATCTCCAGGTCCTTCATCGCCACGTACATGCCCGCGCCCATCTCGGTGTGCTGGGCGATGGTCGCCAGGCGCTCGTGGGCGGTCTCGGTGAGCGGCTTCTCCGGCGGGTAGAGGAAGTAGGCGTAACCGCGCTCGCGGCCGCGGCCCACCCGGCCGCGCAGCTGGTGCAGCTGGGAGAGGCCGAAGTTGTCGCCGCGCTCCACGATCAGGGTGTTGGCGTTGGAGATGTCGATGCCCGACTCCACGATCGTCGTGGAGACCAGCACGTCGGACTTCTTCTCCCAGAAGTCCACGACCACCTGTTCCAGCGCCTGCTCGGACATCTGCCCGTGGGCGGTGGCGATGCGCGCCTCGGGGACGATCTCGCGCAGCCGGGCCGCGGCCCGGTCGATGGACTCCACCCGGTTGTGGATGTAGAAGACCTGGCCCTCGCGCAGCAGTTCGCGCCGGATCGCGGCGCCGATCTGCTTCTCCTCGTAGGGGCCGACGAAGGTCAGCACCGGGTGCCGCTCCTCGGGCGGCGTGGTGATCGTGGACATCTCGCGGATGCCCGTCACCGCCATCTCCAGGGTGCGCGGGATCGGCGTCGCGGACATCGTCAGCACGTCCACGTTGGCGCGCAGCTTCTTCAGCTGCTCCTTGTGCTCGACGCCGAAGCGCTGCTCCTCGTCGACGACGACCAGGCCGAGGTCCTTGAACTTGGTCTCGGAGGAGAACAGCCGGTGGGTGCCGATGACCACGTCCACCGAGCCGTCGCGCAGGCCCTCGAGGACCGCCTTGGCCTCGGTGTCGGTCTGGAAGCGGGACAGCGCGCGGACGTTCACCGGGAACTGCGCGTACCGCTCGGAGAACGTGCCGAAGTGCTGCTGCACCAGCAGCGTCGTCGGGACCAGCACCGCGACCTGCTTGCCGTCCTGGACGGCCTTGAAGGCGGCGCGCACCGCGATCTCCGTCTTGCCGTAGCCGACGTCGCCGCAGATCAGGCGGTCCATCGGGACGGACTTCTCCATGTCCTCCTTGACCTCGGCGATCGTGGTGAGCTGGTCGGGGGTCTCGGCGTAGGGGAAGGCGTCCTCCAGCTCCCGCTGCCAGGGGGTGTCGGCGCCGAAGGCGTGCCCGGGGGCCGCCATGCGCGCCGAGTACAGCCGGATCAGGTCGGCGGCGATCTCCTTGACCGCCTTCTTCGCGCGCGCCTTGGTCTTCGTCCAGTCCGCGCCGCCGAGCCGGTGCAGGGTGGGCGCCTCACCGCCGACGTACTTGGTGATCTGCTCCAGCTGGTCGGTGGGGATGTAGAGGCGGTCGCCGGGCTGGCCGCGCTTGGCCGGGGCGTACTCCACCACGAGGTACTCGCGGGTCGCGCCCTGCACGGTGCGCTGCACCATCTCGATGTAGCGGCCGACGCCGTGCTGCTCGTGGACGATGTAGTCGCCGGCCTCCAGGGTCAGCGGGTCGATGGTCTTGCGGCGGCGGGCCGGCATCCGCGCGCCGTCCCGGGTGGCCGTGCGCTGGCCGGACAGGTCGGTCTCGGTGAGCACGGCCAGCTTCAGGGCGGGGTCGACGAAGCCCTGGTCGATGCAGCCGCACGCCACGTGCACCACGGACGGCGACAGCGCCCCGAGGTCGGCGTCCAGGCGGGCTGCGATGCCCTCCCCGCCGAGCACCTCCACCGTGCGGGCGGCCGGGCCGTGGCCCTCGGTGACGAACACCGCGCGCCAGCCGTCGGCGAGCCAGCCCTTGGTGTCGGCGAGGGCCTTGGCGGTGTCGCCGCGGTAGGTCTCCGGCGCGTGCATGCCCAGCTTGAGGGTGTCCGCCGCGTCCCCGTCGCCCTCGTACGCCGTCTCGTCGGCGGCGAAGGGCGAGACGGACCACCACATCATGTCCAGCTCGCGCGCCCGCTCCCGTACGTCCGCGATGGACCACAGGGAGGCCGCGCCCACGTCGATGGGCGCCTCGCCGCCACCCGCCGTGGCCGCCCAGGAGGCCTGGAGGAACTCCTGGGAGGTCGCCACCAGGTCGGCCGCGCGGGTGCGCACCCGCTCCGGGTCGCACACCACGGCCATCGCGCCCTTGGGCAGCACGTCGAGCAGCAGCTCCATGTCGTCCACCAGGACCGGCGCGAGGGACTCCATGCCCTCGACGGCGATGCCCTCGGCGATCCTGCCGAGCAGTTCGCCGAGCTCGGGGTGGCGCTCGGCCAGGGCGCGGGCACGTGCGCGTACGTCCTCGGTGAGCAGCAGCTCGCGGCAGGGCGGGGCCCACAGGCCGTGCTCGGCGATCTCCAGGGAGCGCTGGTCGGCGACCTTGAAGTAGCGGATCTCCTCGACGTCGTCGCCCCAGAACTCCACGCGCAGGGGGTGTTCCTCGGTGGGCGGGAAGACGTCCAGGATGCCGCCGCGCACGGCGAACTCGCCACGCTTCTCCACCAGCTCCACGCGGGAGTACGCGGCGGCGGCGAGGGCCTGGACGACCTCCCCGAGGTCGGCGCTCCGCCCGGTTCGCAGCGCCACGGGCTCCAGGTCGCCCAGGCCCTTGACCTGCGGCTGGAGCACCGAGCGCACGGGGGCGACGACGACGGAGACCGGGCCGGTACCGGGGTCGTCGGGGCGGGGGTGGGAGAGCCTGCGCAGCACGGCGAGGCGGCGGCCCACGGTGTCGCTGCGCGGGCTGAGCCGCTCGTGCGGCAGCGTCTCCCAGGAGGGGTACTCCACGACGCCCTCGGGCGGCAGCAGCGAGCGCAGGGCGGCGGCCAGGTCCTCGGCCTCGCGGCCGGTCGCGGTCACCGCGAGGACGGGGCGGCCGGCCTCGCGGGCCAGGGCGGCGATCGCGAAGGGGCGGGCGGCGGGCGGGCCGACGAGGTCGACGTGCATGCGGTTGCCGTCCGCCGCCGCGGTGACGGCTTCCGTCAGGGCGGGGTCCTTGACGACGGCGTCGAGCAGACCGTGCAGGCTCATGGAGGGGCTTTCCGTGGTAGGCGGGCAACACGACAGGCCCGACGCGCGCCGCGGGCCGGGGGTCCCTCCAGCCTACGACGGCGCGCGGACGGCCGGTGGGGCTGTGGACGACGTCCCGCGCGCCGGACCGGGTGACCGGCCCGGCTCCGGACCGGTGACCGGCCCGGGTCCGGGGCGGCCGCGGAAACGGGTCCGGGGCGGCCGCGGAAACGGGTCCGGGGTGCGGGAGTCCTCCGACTCCCGCACCCCGGACCTTCCCCCGCAACCCCCGTGTGCGGTGGCCGCTCGCGCCCGCTACTCGGTGGCGATCGCGTTCAGTACGTTCATGCGGCCCGCGCGGAACGCCGGGATCAGCGCGGCGAACAGGCCCACGAAGGCCGAGCCGATGAAGACGGCGATGATCGTGCCCCACGGGATCTGGAGGACGTTCAGGCCCTCCAGGGCGAGGAGCTTCTGCGCGGTCGCGCCCCAGCCCATGCCCAGGCCGAGGCCCAGCAGGGCGCCGAACAGGGCGATCACCACGGACTCCATGCGGATCATGCGCCGCAGCTGCCGGCGGGAGAGGCCGATCGCGCGCAGCAGACCGATCTCCCGGGTCCGCTCGACCACCGACAGGGCCAGGGTGTTCACCACGCCCAGGACCGCGACGATGATCGCCAGCGCGAGCAGGCCGTAGACCATGTTGAGCAGCTGGCCGACCTGGTCCTTCAGCTCCTGCTTGTAGTCGGTCTGGTCGCGCACCTGGTACTGCGGGTAGCTCTCCAACGACTTCTTCAGGGCCGCGTAGGCCTGCTTCTCCTGGCCGTCCTTCGCCTTGGCGAACATCATCTGGTTCGGCGGGACGCGGTCCTTGGGGACGTACTTCTCCATGGTCGCCAGGCTCATGTAGCGCGCGCCCTTGTCGAGGGCGGAGTCGTCGCTGGTGATGGCCGCGACCTTGAGCCTGGCGGTCTTCCCGCCCTTGAAGGCGACGGTGATCGTGTCGCCGACGTGCACGCCGTGCTTCTTGGCGTAGTCGGAGCCGACCGACATGGCGTCGTCGCCGTAGGCGGCCTTCAGGGTGCCCTCCGTCGTCGTACGGCGCAGGTCGTCGGCGTACGTCGGGTCGGCGGCGGTGACGCCCTTGTCGTCGGCCTTGCCGTCGGGCGAGGTCAGGGTGGCGTCGATCACCTTGTAGCGGGTGACGTGCGCGAGGCCCGGGCTGTTCTCCATGGCCCGCTCCGCCTGCGGGAAGATCCGCTGGTTGCCCGCGACGATGAAGTCCGCGCCGACCGACTTGTCGAGCTCGGAGGTGGCCGAGGCGACCATGGAGGAGCCGACCACCGACAGGCAGGCCACCAACGCGAGGCCGATCATCAGGGCGGCGCCCGTGGCGCCCGTGCGCCGGGGGTTGCGCAGGGCGTTGCGCTCGGCCATGCGGCCCACCGGTCCGAAGGCGCGCAGCAGCACCGCGCTGATCACCCGGACCACCCCGCCCGCCAGCAGCGGGCCGACGACCACGAAGCCGATCAGGGTGAGCACCACGCCGAGGCCGAGGACCAGCGAACCCTCGCTCGCCTTCTTCGCGGACGCCGCCGCGAACAGGGCGGCGACGCCGGCCGCGGTGAGGACCAGTCCGATCACACCGCGCACCCGGCCGGCCTTGCCGTCGGCGGGCGTGCCGGCGTCGCGCAGGGCGGCCATCGGGGAGACCTTGCCGGCGCGGCGGGCCGGCAGGTAGGCGGCCAGAACGGTGACGACCACACCGAGCACCAGTCCGGCGACGGGCGTGGTGGCCTTGACCGTCAGATCCCGCGTGGACAGGTCCATGCCGGCCGCGCTCATGAGCTTCATCAGGCCGACCGCGATGCCGACGCCCGCGCCGATGCCGAGGACCGAGCCGACGACGCCGAGCAGCAGCGCCTCGACCAGAACCGACCGGTTGACCTGGCGGCGGGAGGAGCCGATGGCCCGCATCAGGCCGATCTCGCGGGTGCGCTGGGCGACCAGCATGCTGAAGGTGTTGATGATCAGGAAGATGCCGACCAGGAAGGCGATCCCGGCGAAGCCGAGCATGGCGTACTTGATGACGTCCATGAAGGAGCCGACGCTCTTGCGGCCCTCGTCGGCGTTCTCCTTGGCCGTCTGGATCTTGTACGCGCCGGTGCCGGCGAGCGTCCGCGTGACGTTCTGCTTGAGCTGCTCGTCCGAGACGCCGGACGCGGCGGTGATGTCGATCTGGGTGAACCGGCCGGTGGCGCCGAGCAGTTCGCGCTGCGCGGTGGGCGTGTCGAACCAGACGATGGCCGCGCCGGGGTTGGTCACCTTGAAGGTGGCGATGCCGACGATGCGCGCCTTGAGGTCACCGGTCTGCGCGATGGTGCGCAGCTCGTCACCGATCTTGAGGTGGTGCTTGCCGGCGGTGTCGGCGTCGACGAGCATCTCGGCCGGCCCGCGCGGGGCGTGACCGGAGGTGAGCTCCATCGACTTCAGCTCGTTGTCGCTCCAGTTGCCGGCGATGGTCGGGGCGCCGGTGGAGGAGCCCATGTTCTTGTTGTCGCCGTTGACGACGGTGACGTTCGTGGAACTGACGCCGCCCTCGGCGGACTTGACGCCCTCGGCCTGCCGGGCCCGGGCCAGCGCCGAGGCCGGCAGCGACTCAGGCACCCCGCCCCGCGAGGCCTCGTCCACCTTGGCGGCCTTCGGGGAGACCGTCACGTCGGACGCGGTCACCGCGAACAGCTTGTCGAACGTGGTGTTCATGGTGTCGGTGAACACCAGCGTGCCGCACACGAAGGCCACCGACAGCAGCACCGCCACGGCGGACAGCGCCATGCGTCCCTTGTGCGCGAAGAAGTTGCGCAGGGAGGTCTTCAGGACGGTCATGACGTCCGTCCCCGGGCATCGAAGTCCTTCATCCGGTCCAGCACCTGGTCGGCGGTCGGGTTGAACATCTCGTCCACGATCCGGCCGTCGGCGAGGTAGAGCACCCGGTTCGCGTAGGAGGCGGCGACCGGGTCGTGGGTGACCATCACGATGGTCTGGCCGAGCTCGTCCACCGAGCGGCGCAGGAAGCCCAGCACCTCGGCGCCCGCGCGGGAGTCGAGGTTTCCGGTGGGCTCGTCACCGAAGATGATCTCGGGGCGGGCGGCCAGCGCCCGGGCCACGGCGACGCGCTGCTGCTGGCCGCCGGAGAGCTGGTTCGGGCGGTGCTTGAGGCGGTCGGCCAGGCCCACCGTCTCCACCACCCGGTCCAGCCACGCCTTGTCGGGCTTGCGGCCCGCGATGTCCATGGGCAGGGTGATGTTCTCGATCGCGTTCAGCGTCGGGAGCAGGTTGAACGCCTGGAAGATGAAGCCGATCCGGTCCCGGCGCAGCTGCGTGAGCTTCTTGTCCTTCAGGCCGGTGATCTCGGTCTCGTCGAGATAGATCTGACCGCTGGTCACCGTGTCCAGGCCGGCGAGGCAGTGCATCAGGGTGGACTTGCCGGAGCCGGAGGGGCCCATGATCGCGGTGAACTGACCGCGGGCGATGTCCACGTCGACGTGGTCGAGCGCGACGACCCGGGTCTCGCCGGCCCCGTAGGCCTTCACGACCTGCCGCGCCCGCGCGGCAACGGCCGTAGTCCCTCCAGTACCCCCGTGCCTGGGAATGGTCACAGCCGATGTCACGGTACGTCTCCTACTGTCGATGAGCGGATGAGCCGCGCACTGCCGCGCGCGGTGTGTGTCACGCGCTGCCTGCAACGCGCTGCCGGTGACGAGTCTGGTCGGCGAAGTCCCGCGGCGCGCTGGTGCCCATCGCAGTCTTCCGCTGGGGAAATCCCCACCCCCGACGGTTACGTCCACCGCCCCCCGGCGGCGTAAAGCCAGGTTAAGGAGGACGGGGGCCCCTCCTCGTCCTCCGCCGGGACGAACCCTCCCCGACCCTCAGTACGGAGCAACCCCTAGGGGCTGTCCACCGACAGGTGGATGCCTTCTCAGGGTTGCCTCCACCCACCGGCCCACTCACCCTCCACCCTTCCGTCGCGGGAGGGTCAAGGACTCACAACGAGTCAGCGCATACCGACCGCTCAGTTTGGCGAAAACGCCGCGCGTCCCCGGGGCGCCGAGTAGCGTGCGTGGCTCGCACCCCCACTCCCCACGTCACTGCCGCAGCCGCCACTCGAGGAGACCGGGATGTCGTACGAGCCGCTCTCGTCACACCCGCCCTACCAGTACCCCCCACCCGCGCCGCCGCGGTACGCCGCTCCCCGGCACCAGGCGCCACCGCCGTACCCCGTCCCCCAGCACCAGGCGTCACCGCCCTACCCCGTCCCCCACCACCAGACGCCGCCGTACGCCACCTACCCCTGGCAGCCGCCCGAGCCCGAGTCCGAGGCCGGGCCGCGTCCGCCGCGGCGGTCCGCGCTCGGGCACCACAGCGACCTGCGGATCCTGCGCGGCGCCTACCGCCGGCAGCGGCGCGTGGCCACGCTCACCGCCCTCGGCTACTTCACGACGTTCCTCGTCCTGTCCGCGTTCGCCCCGTCCTTCATGACCGGCGAGGTCGCCGACGGACTGCCCACCGGGCTGCTGCTCGCCCTGGTCCAGCTGCCGGTCACCTGGCTGGCGACGGCGCTGTACGAGTACACCGCGCGCCGGCGCGTCGATCCCATCGCCGACCGGATACGCAAGCAGGCCGAGGTCGACGCCAAACGGGAGGCGGCACGGTGACCGCGCAGTTCAGCGGGTCGGCGCAGACCATGTCCCTGGTGGCGTTCACGTCCGTCGCCACCATCACGCTGCTGCTGTGCGTGATGACCGGCCCGGACCGCGACGACCTCGACGAGTTCTACACCGGCTACGGCTCCCTGTCCCCGATGCGCAACGGCCTGGCCATCGCGGGCGACTACATCTCGGCGGCGAGCGTGCTGGGCACCGGCGGGGTGATCGCCCTGTGCGGCTACGACGGGATCGTGCTCGCGCTGAGCACCGCGCTGTCGCTGATGCTGATGATGTTCCTGCTCGCCGAACCCCTGCGCAACGCGGGCCGGTTCACCATGGGCGACGCACTGGCCCGGCGGATGCCCGGCCGCGCGGTCCGCGTCACGGCCTGCGTGGTGACCATCGCGGCGCTGGTGCCGCTGATGCTGGTGCAGCTCGCCGGCACCGGCCAACTGCTGGCGTTCATCCTCGGGTTCTCCAGCGACGCGCTGAAGACCGGCTGTGTGATCGGCCTCGGCGTACTGATGATCAGCTACGCGGCGATCGGCGGGATGAAGGGCACGGCCCTCATCCAGATCCTGAAGATCGTGATGCTGCTCGGCTCCGGCGCGGTGGTCGCCCTGCTCATCCTGCGCCGCTTCGACTGGGACCCGGGGACGCTGTTCGACGCGGCGGCGCGGCAGAGCGGGGTGGGCTCCGCCTTCCTGCACTCGGGACTGGAGTTCGCCGGTGGCCGCAGCCCCCGCCTCGACATGATCACCTCCGAGCTGACGGTGGTGCTGGGCGGCGCCTGCCTGCCGCACGTCACCATGCGCACGTACACCGCCTCCAGCGCCCGGCAGGTGCGCAGGTCGATGTCCTGGGCGGTCTCCGGCGTGGCGCTGTTCGTGCTGGTCGTCACGGTGGTCGGGTTCGGGGCGACCGCGCTGATCGGGCGGTCGGTGATCGCGCAGGCCGATCCGCAGGGCAACACGGCCTACCTGCTGGGCTCGCGGGCGGCCTTCGGCGCGGACGTGTCGACGGGCGAGACGTTCCTGTTCACCACGGTCACCACCGCACTGTTCCTGACGCTGCTCGCCTCCGTCGCCGGGATGATCCTCGCCTGCGCCAACTCCCTGGCCCACGACGTCTTCGCCGCCCGGGTGCAGGACATGCCCGCGCCCCGCGAGATGACGCTGGCCCGGCTGTCGGCGCTGGCGGTGGGCATCCCCACCATCGCGCTGGCCACCCTCGTCCAGCACCGCAGCCTCCAGCCGCTGGTGACGCTGAGCTTCTGCCTGGGCGCCTCCGCCATCGCGCCCGCCCTGGTCTACAGCCTCTTCTGGCGCCGCTACACCCGGACCGGCCTGCTCAGCACGCTGATCGGCGGCACCCTGGCGGTCCTGCTGCTGATGCCGGGCACCAACCTCGTCTCCGGCTCCCCCGTCGCCGCCTTCCCGGACCTGGACTTCAACTACTTCCCCTTCACCACCACCGGCCTGGTCACCATCCCGCTCGGCTTCCTCCTCGGCTGGCTCGGCACGCTCGCCTCCGGCCGGCGCAAGGCGGAGGAACAGCGCCGCCAGTACGAGGCGGTGGAGGGCTGGATCCTGGCGGGCGCGGTGCGCAGGGGCGGCTGAGCACGGCGACGGCGAGCGCCCGGGGTGCCTTCCTACGGCGCCCAGGGGCGGCCGGTCAGCGCGGTGATGCTGCTCTGCACCGTGTCCATCTGCTCGCGCACGTCGTCCCACATCTCGCCGTGCTCCCGCAGCACCCGCTCCGTCTCCTGGGAGATCCGCTCCGCGCGCAGCCGGGCGTCGGCCAGCACCTCCGCCGCCCGGGCCCGGCCCAGGTCCGGGGCCCGGCGCGCGAAGGCCTCCGCGTCGGCGAGCGCCCGCGCCGCCTCGGTCAGCGCCGTCTCGGCCGCCGCGATCCGCGCCTGGAGGTCCGCCTCGGCGGCTTCCTCCCACTCGGCCTGCGCCCGCTCGGCCCCGGCGAGCCGCTCGGCGTGTTCGCGGGCCTGCTCGGTGAGCATCCCGGAGGTCCGCTGCCGCACCTCACGCAGCGCGGACAGCGCCTCACCGCGGCACGCCTTCACCTCGCGCCGTACGGAGATCCGCAGTTCGTCGGCCTCCGCTCGGGCGGCGAGCAGCCGGTGCCGGGCGCGTTCGTCGGCCTCCGCCCGTACGGCGTCGGCGTGTTCGCGCGCGGCCCGCAGCACTTCGTCCGCGTACGCGCGCGCCTCCTCGACCACGCGATCGGCCTCGGCCCGCGCGCCCTCGCGCACGGCCTGCGCCTCCTGCCGGCCCAGCTGGTACAGCCGCCGGGCACCCTCGCCGAGCGACTCGTAGGTCTGCTCGCCCTGTCGCGCGACGGTCTCCCGCAACTCGGCGAGTTCGGCCTCCATGTGCCTGGCCAGAACGGTCAGCCGGGCGGCCCGCTCCCAGGCGGCGTCGCGGTCGTCGGAGAGCTCCCGCACGAACGCGTCCACCTGCCGGGGGCGGTAACCGCGTCCCCGTACGGCCGCGAAGCCGTGGGGCGACTTCGATGCGCTGCTCATCCCGAACCCTCTCCGCCGAGGTCCCGCCGAACGGACGCGACAAGATGATTTCGCGCATATCTTGGGGTATTGAGCGGAAATGTTCATAACGCGACACTCCGAGCGCATGATGCGATCGGCATCGAAGCGTGACGGAGCGACAGCGCACAAAAAGGGGCCGGACCTGGTCACATGCACCAGGTCCGGCCCCGATCCGGGGCGTTCAGGCACTCACAGCAGCCCGTCCCACATCTGCTCCAGCAGCACCGACCACCAGCTCTCCGGCGAACCGAGCGCCGCCGGGTCGAGCGCGGCGAGCTGCGCCTGGAAGTCGACGGTCCAGCGGCCCGCCTGCTCCTGGTTCAGCCCGAACCGCAGCCGCCACATCCGCCCGAGCAGCGCCAGGCAGCGCGCGAACTCCGGCAGTCCGGTGTTCACGAACTGCGGGGGTACGGCCGTACCGCCCGGCCCCGCCTCCACCGGCACCGCCACGATGTTCGCCGTGCCGTACTGGACGCAGAGCGCCTTGCCGAAGTCGCTGCCCATCACCAGGTACGAGCCCGCGTCCGGCGCCGGCTGCACCCCACGCTCGGCCGCCAGCTCCGCCAGCGTCGGCACCGGGCGGCCCGGCTGCGCCTGCGCCCAGAAGAACGGGCCCATGTCGGTGGGCAGACCGGCCACCACCAGCGTGTGCGCCACGACCGGGGGCACGCCCTGGCGGGAGACGGCCGCCTGCTCGAACCGGAAGATCCCCGGCCCGAACGCGCCCACCAGCTCCTGCGCGATCGCCTCCGGCGGGACCGGCGGCACGGGCTGCACCGGCGGGAGCGGAGCACGCACCGGGGCCGGACGGGCGGGGCCGTCCGCGACCTGGTGCAACTCGCCCTGGTGCGCGAGGAGTTGCCGCATCCCCTGCTGCCGGCTCGCGTGGTCGGTGCCGTACGGCGCGATCGAGGTGATCCGCGCCTGCGGCCACTGCTCGCGGATCATCCGCGCGCAGTAAGCGCCCGGCAACTGGCAGGACTCCAGCTCCGTGTGCAGCTCCAGCACCTGGTCCGGCGGCACGTTCATGGCGCGCAGCTCGTGGAAGATCTGCCACTCCGGGTGCGGGGTGCCCGGCGCGGACCGCCGGATCAACTGCTGCTCGGAACCGTCCTGCGCGCGGTAGCGCAGCACGGCCTGGTACCCGGGGCCGACGGTGGGCTGCACCTGCTGGGGGTAGCCGTAGGCCGGCGGCTGCTGCCCGGGGACGGGGTGCCCGGGCGGCGGCGGAGGCGGCCCGGGCACGGCCTGACCGGGAACCGGCGGCGGCATCGCGCCGGGCGGCATCGGCGGAGCCGCGTGCGGGGGCAGCGGTTGCTGCCCCACGGGCGGCGGCATCGCGCCGGGCGGCGGCGGGGGACCCGGGGGCGTACCGGGGGCCTGCGGCGGCGGCACGGGCGCGCCCGGCCCGCCGGACGGGGGCGCGGCCAGCATGGTCTCGGCACGGTGCACACCGCCGGGCGGGGTACCGGGGGCTCCGGGCGTACCCGGCATTCCGGGGGCGGCGGGCTGGCCGGGGGCACCCTGCGCACCAGGTGCGGCCGGGGGCCGGGGCGCGCCCGCGCCGAGCGCGTTCGGGTCGGCAAGCATCGTGGCCGCGTGGTGGACACCACCGGGCGGTGTGCCACCGGGCGTGTTCGGCGGTACGGGACCGGCGGGGCCCTCGGGCGCGTCCGGACCGCCCGGACCGCCGTGGCCGAGCGACGAGACCAGCTGGGTCGGCACGTAACCGCCCGCGCCGGCCTGCACGGCGGGGGCCGCACCCGGCCGGGCGCCCGGCGTGCCCGGGGCGCCGGGCGGCGGGGGTGTGGTCGAACCGCCGCGCCCGCGACGCGGCGGAGGCGCAGCCTTGCTGGTCGCCGCGTCCGCGATGTCACCGGCGTCGGACGCGAGCGGCCGCGCGGGCCGCCCGTCGTCGGCCGGAGTCCCCGGTGCCTGCGGACGGCCGTACGGCGGCGGACCGGCCGGGGGCTGAGGCGGAAGCGTGCCCTGGGGTGCGCCCGGAGCACCCGGCCCCGCGGGGTTGTGGGGGGCGCCCACCGCCGGTGCCATCGCGGTCGGCGGGAGTTGGCTGCCGCCCGCCATCAGCGCCGTCTTGGCGTCCGGGGCGGCGGGCGGAGGGGTGCCGTCGCCGGAGTCACCCGGCTCACCGAGCTGCGGCGCGAACACCGTCGCGGGCAGCGGCACGGAACGGTCCTCGCCCCCCTCGGCGTTGGTGTCGGTCCCGGCCCACGGGGTGGCCCCGCCCGGAGCGGCAGACCCGGCGGGCGCGCCCACGGATCCTGCGGGCCCGGCAGGCGAATCGGCCGGCGGCGCCCAACCAGCGGCACCGGCAGCCCCGGCGAACGAACCACCAGCCTCAGCCGCCGAACCGGCAGCCCCGGCGGACGAACCACCGGCCCCGACCGACGGACCGGCAGCCCCGGCGGACGAACCGGCAGGCCCGGCGGACGATCCGGCAGGCCCGGCCGGCGAATCGGCAGGCGGCGCCCAACCGGCGGCACCCGCAGCCCCGGCGAACGAACCACCGGCCCCAGCCGCCGAACCGGCAGCCCCGGCGAACGAACCACCGGCCCCGACCGACGGACCGGCGGGCCCGGCGGACGATCCGGCAGGCCCGGCCGGCGAATCGGCAGGCGGCGCCCAACCGGCGGCACCGGCAGCCCCGGCGAACGAACCACCAGCCTCAGCCGCCGAACCGGCAGCCCCGGCGAACGAACCACCGGCCCCGACCGACGGACCGGCGGGCCCGGCGGACGATCCGGCAGGCCCGGTCGGCGAATCGGCGGGCGACGCCCAACCGGCGGCACCGGCAGGCTCGGCGGACGATCCGGCAGGCCCGGCCGGTGAGCCGAAAGGCCCTCCAGGCGCGGTGGGCGACCCCGCGGGCCCGGCGGGCGCGACCGGACCGGCGGCCCCGGCCGGCGGACCGGCGGGCGCGCCCCCGGCGCCCGCGGGCGCGGCCTGGCCGGTGGCGCCGGTCGGCGTGCCCGTGGACGCCCCCAGCGGCACGCCCGCCTGGGTCTGCGGCAGCGAACCGCCTCGAGCCGCCCCGGACTCCGGACCGGCGGCCGGACCCGGCTGCCGCCGGTCCGGGATGCCCAGCTTGTCCGCCGCCTCCTGGAGCCACTCCGGCGGGCTCAGCAGGAACGACGTCTGGTTGAGGTCGACGCGCGCCGGAGGCGCCGGTACCGCGTCCTGGACGTCCTCCGCGCGGCCGTACTCCTCCTCGTACCGGCGGATCACCTCGCCCACCGGCAGCGCCGGCCACAGCGTGGCCTCCCCGCTGTCGCGGGCGATGACCAGCCGCTGGGCACCGCCCTCCGAACGCGGCCCGCCCTCGCGGTCCTCCGCCCACACCACGAACCCGAGGCCGAACTCACGTACCCGCACCTCACGGTGCTGGTACGCCGGCACGTCCCCGTTGACCCACTCCTCGGCGCGCTCCTGCGCCTGCGCGAACGTCACCATCGCCGCTACCTCACTCCCCCACCGACGAGCCGGACGAGACCGGGACGGCCTTCGCGAAGCCGCCGTCGACCATCAGGTTCGCCACCGTCTCCAGCTCCGGCGGAGACCCCGCCAGCCGGGACAGGAACGCGTCGAAGTCCTCACCGCACGGCAGGAGCAGCCGCTCCACCCGCTCGGCCTGCGACCACGACGGATCCACGTCCCGTACGTCGTCGTAGGCGCAGAACCACACCGAGCCGAGCCGGTCGCCCTTCACCTTCACCGCGAGCAGCCCGCCCTGCACGAACCCGACGCCCAGGTAGTCCTTGGTCAGATGGTCGCGCAGGCACTTGTTGACGTACACCAGGTCGTTGACCGCCGCCTCCTCGCGCACCGTGAAGAAGGGCTGGTCGATCAGCAGCCCCAACTCCGCGTCCAGCGCGGTCCCCACGGGCGCGCAGCCGCCGGCCGCCTTCAGGAACGTGCGGTAGGCGCCCGGCAGCCGGTACCCCAATTCCTCCTCGACGCCCTGCACTTGCTGCTCAGTGACCGCCACGCCCGACTTCGGCAGCCCGAAGTGCGCGGGGCGCGTCTCCTGGAGCGGCCGCGTGCCCCGCTTCGTCTGGTCGACGTTCGCGGTCGCGATCCCGCCGTGGTGGCGCAGCAGCGCCTTCACCTCGACCGGGACCAGCTCCAGGCGCCGGCCGCCCGCCACGTGGTGCCACGTCCAGCCGTGCGGGGTCGCCACGTCGGGCACCGTGTCCCACAGCTCGTGCCCCGAGGCGGCGAGCGCCGCGTTCGCCGACACGTAGTCCGTCAGCCGCAACTCGTCGACGCCGAAACCCTCCGGCGGGTCCGCGATCTGCGCCGCCGCCCGGGCGTACGGCGAGAAATCGGGGTGACCGTGCTCGTCCACCCGTACCCCTCGCGGGTGACGGGAGGCGCGCACCGGATCCGGGAAGTGCACGACCTGCCCGGCATAGGCCGCGTTCGGCGGCGTGGCCTGTCCCCCGGCCTGGCGGCCGGGTGGAACCCCGAGCCCGAGCCGACCTGTCGTCATGGCGGTTGCCCCCTGCGGCACTCTGTACGGCCCTCGGCGAGAGGGGCTGCCGCCCCCGCGAACCGAAGCCCGTATCGACTACTTCTCTCCAAACGCGTCGGCCGCGCGCATCGCGGCTGCCGACAGCCTATGCGGTACGCCGACACCGGTCACCGGGCCTCCGGTTCCGCGGCCCCGCCCACCGCGGGCCGCCCCCGCCCCCGCCGTGACCAGCCGTCACCCCGCCGTGACGCACCGCCCCGCACGGGCGTGTCGCGCCGCCCCAGCTTCCGCACCAGCCACGGCATTTGGCACTCTGTGTCCTTCGGGGGAAGCCCGGGAGGGGAAAACGATCATGAACGCGACGCAGACGGGACCGCACACCGGCACAGGCGGCGACCCGCGCATCGGCTGGAGCGGCACCGACGCGCCGCACGCTCCGGTCCTGCGCCACCGCCGCGACGGCATACTCCCCACCGTCGCCGCCGCCCTCTCCGTCCGCGGCGCCACCCTCACCGGCACCGCCGCCCGGGGCGAGGAGCCGCCCGCCCTGCACCCCCTCGTGCAGGACTTCCTCGACACCCTCACCAGCGCCCAGCGCGACCGCTTCACCGGCCGCTGCGCCGAGACCATCCTCATCTCCCGGCACATCGCCGCCGCCGACGCCGCCCGCAGCAAACGCGCCGCGCGCAAACCCATGACCAACGGCGAGGCGCGCAAGGCCCTCAAGCAGGCCAAGCTCACCGCCCGCCACATCCGCGAGGACGGCGACCCCCTGCACGGCGGCTTCGCCGCGCCCTGCCGGGCCTGCGCCGCGCTCAGCGCCCACTTCGGCGTCCGCGTCGTCGACCCGGCGGCCGACGGCGACTGACGCCCGGCGCCCCGCGCCCGGCCTCCCTCACCCCCGCACGACCACCGCCGCCTCGACGAACGAAGGGCAGATGCACACCGACCGCACCTCAACCACCCGCTTCGCCGTACCCGTCGACGCCGCCCTGCGCGCCGCCGGATGGCAGCCCGGGCGCTGGGACATAAAGCAGGCCGAGGTCTGGGCCGACACCCTCCGCGAGTACACCTCGCCCGCGGGGCACCGCCACTGCGTCTTCCCCGCGGCCGTCGAGGCCTGGGCCGAGTTCGGCGGACTGCGCGTCCACCCCACCGGGCCCGGCCGCGTGATCGCGCCCGCCGCCCTGCACCTCGACCCGCTGCACGGCCTGCACATGGCCCGCACCCTCGGCGACCTCGGCCGCGCCCTCGACACCGAGGTGTGCCCGCTGGGCTCCGAGACCGGCACCGAGTCGCTGCTCGCCATCGACAGCGAGGGCCGCGTCTACGCCCTCGACCACACCGGCGACTGGTACCTCGGCCCGGACATCGACCGGGCCCTGTCCGCCCTGCTCTCCGGCGCCGAGCCCCTCCGCCTGACCACGGGCTGACCCCGGCCCGCCCGCACCCCCTCGGCCCAAGAGACGGACGCCCCTCAGGTCGCCGCCGGGATCACCGCCGACACCCGGAAGCCCCCCGCGTCGGTCGGCCCCGAGACGAACACGCCGCCCAGCGCGGTCACCCGCTCGCGCATGCCGAGCAAACCGTTTCCTCCGGACGGCAGCCGCGCCGCCGACGCCGAGGCGAGTTCCGGCGGCGGCTCGTTCTCCACCTGCATCGCGATCTCCGAGACCCGGTGCGCGAGCCGCACATGCGTCTTCGCGCCGGCCGCGTGCTTGTGCACGTTGGTCAGCGCCTCCTGCACCACCCGGTACGCGGTCTGCTCGACCTCCGCGGCGTACGGCCGCGCCTCCCCCTCCACGGACAGGTTCACGACCATCCCGGCCGCGGCCGACTGCCCGACCAGCTCCTCCAGCTCCGACAGCGACGGCCCCTCGCCCTCGACGGCCCGCGAGGCCGCGGCGGCGACCGCCGCCCCCACCGCCGCCAACGGCACGGAGGGGACCGGGGAGGCGGAGGCCGGCCGGGGCGCGGGCACCGGCGGCCGCTCCTCCCCGCTGCGCAGCACCCCGAGCATCTCCCGCAGTTCCGTCAGCGCCTGGCGCCCCATGTCCCCGACCAGAGCCGCGTTCCTGACCGCCTTCTCGGGATCCTTGCGGGCCACGGCCTGGAGGGCGGCGGCGTGCACCACCATCAGGCTCACCCGGTGCGCGACCACGTCGTGCATCTCCCGCGCGATCCGCGTGCGCTCCTCGTTGCGGGCCCACTCGGCCCGCTCCTCGGCCCGCTCCGCGAGCAGCTGCAACTCCCGCTCGAGGCTGTCCGCCCGCTCGCGCAGCGACTCCATCAGCCGCCGCCGGGCGCCCACGTACAGGCCGAGGAGGAGAGGAGGCGCGGTCAGTCCCAGCGAGGTGGTGACGGCGGCGAACGGCACGAACCAGTCCCCGAGGGTCAGGTCCCCCCGCGCCATGTCCTGCCGCACCCGCACGAACGTCACGATCATCGTCCCGAACAGGGACATCCCGGCCAGCGCGGCGATGATCCGCCGCGGCAGCTCGCACGAGGCCAGCGTGTAGAGGCCCACGATGCCCATCAGGAAGCCCATCTGGGCCGGTGTGATGGCGATCGCCACCAGCACCACCGCGATCGGCCACCGCCGCCGGATCAGCAGCACCGAGCCGGCCAGCAGTCCGAACACCACCCCGACGGCCAACGGCACCCCGGCGTCGCGCGCGAAGGGGATCCCCTCGGCGGCGCACTCCAGCGCGGACACCAGCGCGAGGCTCCCGTCGAGCACCGCGCCGCGCCACCGCGCCCACCACCACGGCCCGTCCCCGGCCGCCCGGTGTTCTTCCCCCGTACTGGTCATGCCCTCCAGCCTACGGGCGCTCACCCCGCCTTTTCCGACGAGTTTCCGCTACCGCCCCACACCGCGCATTCCGGCTGGACGGTATGCGGATGACATATTCGCCCCGCGCGTGACGCCCGGTGGGCGAAGTCCCGGCGGGCGCGGACCTGTACCGTCGCACCGAAGGGTCGCGGTGCGGCATAGTGTGGGGTGCCGACCCGGTGATCCGACCCGGTGATCCGAGTCGATGTCCGGTTCGGCCGGGCTTGTTCCCCCATGGTGTAACCAGGCAGCACTGAGGGTTTTGGTCCCTTAAGTTCAGGTTCGAATCCTGATGGGGGAGCTGCGGGACGCCGGCCCTGACCCAGAGGTCAGGGCCGCTCTCATCTCCCTCCACAACCGCCCCGGTATCCTGCGGATGTCCACCCCACCCAAAAGCCGAAGGGCATCCCGTGAGCGCCATTCGCCCGGCAGCCGTCGTCGTTCTCGCAGCGGGTGAGGGCACCCGTATGAAGTCGGCCACACCCAAGGTCATGCACGAGATCTGTGGCCGCTCCCTCGTCGGTCATGTGCTCGCCGCCGCGCGCGAGTTGAAGCCCGAGAACCTCGTCGTCGTGGTCGGGCACGCACGCGAGAAGGTGACCGCGCACCTGGCGGAGACCGACTCCCAGGTGCGTACGGCCGTCCAGGAGAAGCAGAAGGGCACCGGGCACGCGGTGCGCATGGGCCTCGAGGAGCTCGGCGGCTCCGTGGACGGGACCGTGGTCGTCGTCTGCGGTGACACCCCGCTGCTCACCGGGGACACCCTGCGCAAGCTCGCCGCCACGCACCAGGACGACGGCAACGCGGTCACCGTGCTGACCGCCGAGGTGCCGGACGCGACCGGGTACGGGCGCATCGTGCGGGACCCGGCCAGCGGCGCCGTGACGGCGATCGTGGAGCACAAGGACGCGACCGACGAGCAGCGGGCGATCCGGGAGATCAACTCCGGGGTGTTCGCCTTCGACGGCCGGCTGCTCACGGACGCGCTGGGCAAGGTGCGCACGGACAACAGCCAGGGCGAGGAGTACCTCACCGACGTGCTCGGCATCCTGCGCGAGGCGGGGCACCGGGTGGGCGCGTGCGTGGCGGGCGACCACCGGGAGATCGCGGGGATCAACAACCGCGTGCAGCTGGCCGAGGCGCGCCGGATCCTGAACGACCGGCTGCTGACGGCCGCCATGCTCGCGGGCGTGACCGTGGTGGACCCGGCGACCACCTGGGTCGACGTGACCGTCACCTTCGAGCAGGACGCCACCGTCCTGCCGGGCACGCAGCTGCACGGCTCCACGCATCTCGGCGAGGGCAGTGTGGTCGGGCCCAACAGCCGGCTGACCGACACCAAGGTCGGGGCCGGGGCGCGGGTGGACAACACCGTCTCCAACGGGGCCGTGGTGGGCCCGGAGGCGTCCGTGGGGCCGTACGCGTATCTGCGTCCGGGCACGCGCCTCGGGCTGAAGTCCAAGGTGGGCACGTACGTCGAGACGAAGAACGCCCGGATCGGGGAGGGCACGAAGGTGCCGCACCTGTCCTACGTGGGCGACGCGACGATCGGCGAGTACTCCAACATCGGCGCCGCGAGCGTGTTCGTGAACTACGACGGCAAGGACAAGCACCACACCACGGTGGGGTCGCACTGCCGTACGGGGTCGGACAACATGTTTGTGGCTCCTGTCACGATCGGGGACGGCGCCTACACCGCCGCCGGGTCCGTGATCACGCGTGACGTGCCGCCCGGTTCGCTGGCCGTGGCCCGCGGCCAGCAACGGAATATCGAGGGCTGGGTGGCTCGCAAGCGCCCGGGGAGCGCGGCGGCGAAGGCGGCCGAGGCGGCGTCCCGGGAGCCGGGCGAGGAGGCCTGACAGGAAACGGGTGCGCCGAACACGGCGTACCGTGATAAGTGCACATCCGCACCCCATCAGCTGAGACGGCCTCGCGCGCCCGGTTTTGGCGCGGTTGGCGGGGCATCTCCACACCCAGCTGCGAACACCCCCTCTGAGGAGACTGTGCTGTGACCGGGATCAAGACGACCGGCGAGAAGAAGATGATGTTCTTCTCCGGCCGCGCCCACCCCGAGCTTGCCGAGGCGATCGCCCACGAGCTGGGTGTCGGGGTCGTCCCGACCAAGGCCTTCGACTTCGCCAACGGCGAGATCTACGTCCGCTACCAGGAGTCGGCCCGCGGCGCGGACTGCTTCCTGATCCAGAGCCACACCGCTCCGATCAACAAGTGGATCATGGAGCAGCTGATCATGATCGACGCGCTCAAGCGCGCGTCGGCCCGCTCCATCACGGTCATCGTGCCGTTCTACGGTTACGCGCGGCAGGACAAGAAGCACCGGGGCCGTGAACCCATCTCGGCGCGTCTGATCGCGGACCTGATGAAGACGGCGGGTGCGGACCGGATCCTCGCGGTGGATCTGCACACGGACCAGATCCAGGGCTTCTTCGACGGCCCGGTGGACCACCTGTTCGCGCTGCCGCTGCTCGCGGACTACGTGGGCAGCAAGGTGGACCGTGCCAAGCTGACCGTGGTGTCGCCGGACGCCGGCCGGGTGCGGGTGGCGGACCGCTGGTGCGACCGGCTGGGCGCCCCGCTGGCGATCGTGCACAAGCGGCGCGACAAGGACGTGGCGAACCAGGTCACGGTGCACGAGGTCGTCGGTGACGTGAAGGGACGTATCTGCGTCCTGGTGGACGACATGATCGACACCGGTGGCACCATCTGCGCGGCCGCGGACGCGCTGTTCGCGCACGGCGCGGAGGACGTCATCGTGACGGCGACGCACGGTGTGCTGTCGGGTCCGGCGGCGGACCGGCTTAAGAACTCCAAGGTGAGCGAGTTCGTGTTCACGGACACGCTGCCGACGCCGGGCGAGCTGGAGATGGACAAGATCACGGTGCTGTCGATCGCGCCGACGATCGCGTCCGCGGTGCGCGAGGTGTTCCGGGACGGCTCGGTGACGAGCCTGTTCGACGAGCAGTAGGCGGACGGGCTCCGGCCGCCAGGTAGATCGTTTTGGGTTCGGCCTCCCCTGCCGAGTAGACTGCACCAGTTGCTCGGCGAGGGAGGCCGTGGCCGTTCTTTCGGGGACGGATGCGGCGGTCCGTAATCGACGCGCTCTTCGTAGCAGGCCGTTCGTGTGGCCGGGTGACCAGTCCCCTTACTACTGCGAGGAGTGAAGAGCATGTCCGAGGTGAAGATCGCCGCCGCGACGCGCACCGAGTTCGGCAAGGGCGCCGCCCGCCGCATCCGCCGTGACAACAAGGTCCCCGGTGTGCTGTACGGCCACGGTTCGGACCCGCTGCACCTGACCCTGCCGGGCCACGACCTGCTGCTGGCGCTGCGTACGCCGAACGTCCTGATCTCGCTGGACATCGACGGCAAGACCAACGAGCTGGCGATCCCGAAGTCCGTGCAGCGCGACCCGCTGAAGGGCTTCCTGGAGCACGTCGACCTGCAGTTGGTGAAGCGCGGCGAGAAGGTCACCGTCGAGATCCCGGTGCACGCCGAGGGCGAGCTGGCCCCGGGCGGCAACCTGCTGGAGCACGTCCTGGCCGCGCTGCCGGTCGAGGCCGAGGCCACCCACATCCCGGAGCAGGTCACCGTGTCCGTCGAGGGTCTCGCGGCCGGCGCCTCGGTCCACGCCAAGGACATCACCCTGCCGAACGGCATCTCGCTGGCCGTCGACGAGGACGCGGTCGTCCTCCAGGTCCTGGCCGCCCAGGCCGAGGAGGCCCCGGAGGGCGAGGAAGGCGAGGGCGAAGAGGCCGCCGAGGCCTGATCGCCGCATCTGCCGTACGTCGTTTCGCCGGCCGCTGTCCCCGTGTCAGGGCCTGTCTGACCATTCCCGTCTGCCACGAGACGCCATGCACGCACTCTCGCCGCACCGGCCCCAGACCCAAGTACGTCCAGTACGAGGGTCTGGAGCCGGCACGCCGAGAGCACGCACCTGACGCCACGCGGCCGCCCTTCGGGCGACGACGCGAATGGTCAGACAGGCCCTACGCACGGGGGCGGCGGCCGGCGCGTATCGAGGACATCGAGGAGACACCGCCGTGAGCACCCCCGCGAACGCCCCCTGGCTGATCGTCGGCCTCGGCAACCCCGGACCGGAGTACGCCATGAACCGGCACAACGTCGGGTTCATGGTGGTGGATCTGCTGGCCGACCGGATCGGGGGCCGGTTCAAGCGGGCGGGCAAGGCGCAGGCCCAGGTGGTGGAGGGGCGGATCGGCCCGCCCGGACCGGACAGCCGGCGGGTGGTGCTGGTCAAGCCGATGTCGTACATGAACCTGTCGGGCGGCCCGGTGAACGCGCTGCGCGACTTCTACAAGGTGCCGCTCGCCAACATCGTGGCGGTGCACGACGAACTGGACATCGACTACGGGGTGCTGCGGCTGAAGCTGGGCGGCGGCGACAACGGGCACAACGGGCTGAAGTCGATGACGAAGGCGATGGGCCCGGACTACCACCGGGTGCGCTTCGGGATCGGGCGCCCGCCGGGCCGTATGCAGGTGGCGGACTTCGTGCTGAAGGACTTCTCCCCCACCGAGCGCAAGGAGCTCGACTACTTCGTGGACCGGGCCGCGGACTCGGTGGAGTGTCTGCTGGCGGAGGGGCTGGAGCGGGCGCAAAGCTCGTACAACTCCTGACTTGTCGCCCGGCCGGACGGCCGCCGAGTTGACCGGCTGTGCGGGTATGGCCAATGATCCCGGCCATGCCTGCCGCTGCCGCCGCCCGCCGCCCCCGCCGGAAGGGACAGCCCCGCCAGGCCTCGTCCGCCGCGCTCCGGTTCGGACGGGTCGCGCTGATGGGGACGGTCGCCGTGCTCATCGTCGTCGCGGGCGTGTGGGCGTCCTGGGAGAGGGCGCCCTACGTGATGCTGACCAAGGGCCGCGAGCAGGGCACGGTCGTGGTGACGCGCTGCGGCGAGGACACCTGCACGGGTCCGTACACCCCCGTGACGACGGGGTCGGCGGCCCGCGACCGGGTGGTGATCGCGCACACGGTGGCCGTGAAGAAGGGGCGCACCTACAGCGTGGTCGTCAAGCCCGGCACCGACGAGGTGCTGCGCTCGGGCCCCGCCGGGATCCTGTACGCGTGGGCCCCGCTGGGCGGCGCGCTGCTGCTGGCCTCGGTGGTGGTGGCGGGCGGGCTGCGCCGCGCCCGGGCCGCGTGGGCGCTCGCCGGCTCGGGACTGGCCCTGCTGACGGCCGCGTTCCTGGCACTGTGAGCGGCCCGGAAGGGACACGGGGGTGCCCCCGGTCCGTGGGAGACCGGTGATCTCCCACTGGGCCGGGGGCACCCTTGTTCCGTCCGGTCAGCCGGTGTTGCGCAGGCCGGCCGCCACGCCGTTGACCGTGAGGAGCAGGGCGCGGGAGAGCAGCGGGTCGGGCTCCTCACCGGCGGCCACCGCGTCGCGCTGGCGCTTGAGCAGGGCGACCTGGAGGTAGGAGATCGGGTCGAGGTAGGCGTCGCGGATCGCGAACGTCTGCTTCAGCACCGGCTGGGCGTCGAGGAGTTCGCTCTCCCCGGTGACGCGCAGGACCTCGCTGACGGTGAGTTCGTGCTCGGCGCGGATGGTGTCGAAGATGTGCCTGAGGTCGTCCGGGACGAGCGTGTCGACGTAGTGCCGGGCGATGCGCAGGTCGGTCTTGGCGAGCGTCATCTCGACGTTGGAGATGAAGTTGCGGAAGAAGTGCCACTGCTGGTGCATCTCTTCGAGCACGGTGTCCAGGCCTGCCTCGCGCAGCGCCTTGAGGCCGGAGCCGACGCCGAACCAGCCGGGCACGATCTGCCGCGACTGGGTCCAGCCGAACACCCACGGGATGGCGCGCAGTCCGTCGAGCGAGACGCCCGAGCCGGGGCGGCGGGAGGGCCGCGAGCCCAGGTGCAGGTCGGCGAGCTGGTCGACCGGCGTGGAGGCCAGGAAGTACGTCGGCAGGTCGGGGTCCTCCACCAGCTTGCGGTAGGCGGTGTGGGCGGCCTCGGAGACGACGTCCATGGCCGCGTCCCAGCGGGCGAGGGCCTCGCCGGACTGGCGGGGCGCGGTGTGCAGGGCGGAGGCCTGGAGGGTGGCCGCGACGGTCAGTTCCAGGTTCTCCCGGGCCAGGGACGGGATGAGGTACTTGTCGGAGATGACCTCGCCCTGCTCGGTGACCTTGATCTCGCCCTCCAGGGTGCCCCACGGCTGGGCGAGGATCGCGTCGTGGGTGGGGCCGCCGCCGCGGCCGACGGTGCCGCCGCGGCCGTGGAAGAGGCGCAGCCGTACGCCGTAGCGGTGGGCGACGTCGCGCAGCCGGCGCTGGGCGCGGTGGATCTCCCACTGGCTGGTGGTGATGCCGCCGAACTTGGAGGAGTCGGAGTAGCCGAGCATGACCTCCTGCACGTCGCCGCGCAGGGCGACGAGCCGCCGGTAGGACGGGTCGGAGAGCATGTCCTCGAGGATGGTGTCGGCGGCCTTGAGCTCGTCGGTGGTCTCCAGCAGCGGCACGATGCCGATCTTCGCCCAGCCGGCGTGCAGGTCGAGCAGTCCGGCCTCGCGGGCGAGGACGGTGGCGGCGAAGACGTCGTCGGCGCCCTGGCACATGGAGATGATGTACGACTCGATGACCTCGGGCCCGAAGACGTTCAGGGCGCGTCCCACCGTCTCGAAGACGCCGAGGGTCTTGGCGCCGGCCTCGTCGACGGGGGCGGGGGTCGGGGCGAGCGGCCTTCTGGACCTCAGCTCCTTGGCGAGCAGCTTGGCGCGGTATTCGCGGGGCATGTCGGCGTAGCGCCAGGACTCCTCGCCGAGCCGGTCGAACAGCTGGCCGAGGGCGTGGTGGTGGGCGTCGGCGTGTTCGCGTACGTCCATGGTGGCCAGCTGGAGGCCGAAGGCGGCCAGGGTGCGGATGGTGCGGTTGAGCCGTCCGTCGGCGAACAGCCCGCCGCGGTGGGCGCGCAGGGAGTCCTGCACGAGCCGCAGGTCGGCGAGGAGTTCGGCGGTGCCGAGGTAGTCGTGGCCGGGCTCGTGCGGGGTGCCGGTGGCCAGGCGCCGCTTGGTGTTGACGAGCTTCTGCCGGATGCAGGTGGCCTTGAGCCGGTAGGGCTCCTCGGCGTTGAGCCGCTTGTAGCGCGGGCTGATCTCGGGGAGCTTGTCGAGGTCGGCCTGGAGGGAGGCGAGGAGTTCGTCGGTCGCGCCGGTGTAGCGGATGGAGTTCGACAGGAAGCCGCGCAGCTCGTCGATCATGTCGAGGGCGTCGTTGATGCCGTGCTCGTGCTGGAGGATCAGCACGTCCCAGGTGACCTGCGGGGTCACGTTGGGGTTGCCGTCGCGGTCGCCGCCGATCCAGGTGCCGAAGGTGACCGGGCGGGTGTCGTCGGGCAGCTTCACGCCGACGCGCTCGAGCTCGGCGGTCAGGTCCTCCAGGACGTCGCCGACGGCGCCGGCGTGGAGTTCGTCGAGGTAGTAGATGGCGTTGCGGGCCTCGTCGGCGGGCTCGGGGCGTACGACGCGCAGCTCGTCGGTCTGCCAGACGAGGTCGATGTTCTCGGCGAGCCGGGTGTCGTGGCGGCGGCGGTCGGACTCGATGACCGGGGCCTCCAGCAGGGCGGCGATGCGCCGGAGCTTGTTGAGGACCGAGCGGCGGGCGGCCTCGGTGGGGTGGGCGGTGAAGACCGGGCGGACGTTGAGGTGCCTGACCGTCTGGCGCAGGTGCTCGGGGTCGGCGTCCTTGAGCCGGTCGGCGGTGCGGGAGATGAGGCCGCCCTCGGCGGCGCGGCGGGCGCGCAGTTCGCGGCCGCGGTGGACCTGCTCGGTGACGTTGGCGAGGTGGAAGTAGGTGGAGAAGGCGCGGACCAGCTTGGCCGCGGTCTCCAGTTCGGTGCCGCGCAGGAGTTCGGCGGCGGCCTCACCGTCCTCGCGGGTGAGGCGGCGGACCTTCTCGACCAGGTCGAGGAGTTCGGGGCCCTCCTGCCTCACCAGGGTCTCCCCGAGGAGGTCGCCCAGTCGGCGGATGTCGGCGCGCAGCTCGCTGCTGGTCGTCGTCTGGTCGTCGGCACTGCTCACAGGTGCGGCTCCTTGCAGTGATCAGAAGGTGTGTCGCGCCGGCGTCTCCCTGGAAGGGTCGTGGCGGGCGACGGGTAGGGATCGTCTGAGAGGGAACCCGGACGAGTGCCGCGCGGCGGCTGCCGCATACGGGCCGGGCATCCGGGAAGGAATCTTCTTCAGCGGACCGCGCTGTCCGACCGACACCAAGTCTAGGTGGCGGGCGGCGCGCGCAGGCCACGGGCTCTTGCCGCGCGGCGACGCACTGCCATACTTACGACGCCGTAGGTTACGGAACCGTAGGGAGCTGGTCGGTCTCCGGAACCCGCGGCGTCTGCCTCGACCCTCGACCCCACAGGGGACGCCCATGACCACAAGCTCCGATGTGATCGACGACGCCCCGAAGGCGACCGACACCGCTGCACCCTCCGCCACGCTGGGTGGCGAGCAGAAGCGTTCGATCGAACAGATCACGCTGCTGCTGTTCATCACCGTCCCGTTCCTCGCCCTGCTCGCGGCGGTGCCGCTGGCCTGGGGCTGGGGAGTGAGCTGGCTGGACCTCGGCCTGCTGGTCTTCTTCTACTACCTCGGCTGTCACGGCATCACGATCGGTTTCCACCGGCACTTCACCCATGGTTCGTTCAAGGCCAGGCGGCCCCTGAAGATCGCGCTGGCGGTCGCGGGGTCGATGGCGGTCGAGGGCCCGCTGGTCCGGTGGGTCGCCGACCACCGCAGGCACCACAAGTTCTCCGACCACGAGGGCGACCCGCACTCCCCCTGGCGGTACGGCGAGACGGTCCCGGCGCTGATGAAGGGCCTGTGGTGGGCCCACGTCGGCTGGATGTTCGACGAGGAGCAGACCCCGCAGGACAAGTACGCGCCCGACCTGATCAAGGATCCGGCGCTGCGGGCGGTCTCGCGTCAGTTCGTGCTGTGGACGGCGGTGTCGCTGGCGCTGCCGGCGCTGATCGGCGGCCTGGTCACGATGTCGTGGTGGGGGGCGTTCACCGGGTTCTTCTGGGGGTCGCTCGTCCGGGTGGCGTTGCTGCACCACGTGACGTGGTCGATCAACTCGATCTGCCACGCGGTCGGCAAGCGCCCCTTCAAGTCGCGGGACCGCTCGGGCAACGTGTGGTGGCTGGCGGTCCTGTCCTGCGGCGAGTCCTGGCACAACCTGCACCACGCCGACCCGACGTCGGCCCGGCACGGCGTGGAGCGCGGCCAGCTGGACTCCTCCGCGCGGATCATCCGCTGGTTCGAGAAGCTCGGCTGGGCCTACGACGTGCGCTGGCCGTCACGCTCGCGTATCGATTCCCGCCGGAACACGGGCGAAGACGGCTCCCGGCGCCGGAAGGAGACGGCCGAGACGGCATGATTGACGCCGTGGCGACCGACTCCAGCAGCACTCCCAGCAATGAGAAGCCGCGGCGTGCGCGCCGCACCCGGATGACCGGTGCCGAGCGCCGCCAGCAGCTGCTGGAGATCGGTCGCACCCTGTTCGCGGCGAAGGGTTTCGAGGGCACGTCGGTGGAGGAGATCGCGGCGAAGGCCGGGGTGTCCAAGCCGGTGGTCTACGAGCACTTCGGCGGCAAGGAGGGGCTGTACGCGGTGGTGGTGGACCGCGAGATGCGGCGGCTGCTGGACATGGTGACCAGCTCGCTGACGGCCGGTCACCCGCGCGAGCTGTGCGAGCAGGCGGCGTTCGCGCTGCTGGACTACATCGAGGAGTACACGGACGGCTTCCGCATCCTCGTCCGCGACTCCCCCATCCCGCAGTCGACGGGGTCCTTCGCCTCCCTGATCTCGGACATCGCCACCCAGGTGGAGGACATCCTGGGCCGCGAGTTCAAGTCCCGCGGCTTCGACCCCAAGCTGGCCCCGCTGTACGCCCAGGCGCTGGTCGGCATGGTCGCCCTGACCGGGCAGTGGTGGCTGGACGTGCGCCGCCCGAAGAAGGCGGAGGTGGCCGCGCACCTGGTGAACCTGGCCTGGCACGGCCTGGACGGCCTGGAGCAGAAGCCGCGCCTGATCGGGCACCGCAGGAGCTGACGGCGCCGCCGCCGGCCGGGCGGCCGCTCTCAGCCGGCCGGTTCGAGGAACTCCAGGCGGTTGCCCACCGGGTCCTCGGAGTAGAAGCGGCGGTGGCCGGGGAGGTCGCCGTCCCAGGTGACCGGTGCACCGCGCTCGGCGAGGCGGGCCGCGTAGGCCTCGATGCCGGTCACCCGCAGGCCCGGGTGGGCCTTCCTCGCGGGACGGAAGTCGTCCTCGATGCCGACGTGGAGCTGGACGGCCCCGGCCTGGAACCAGCAGCCGCCGCGCGCCGCGAGCACGGGCGGCTTGGGGATCTCCGTCATGCCGAGCACTCCGGCGTAGTACGCCCGCAGGCGGTCCTCCGAGCCGGGCGGCGCGGCCAGCTGCACATGGTCGACGGCGGTGAGCATTTCTCAGGCCTCCTTGGTGGCCACCGCGAAGACGCGGCGGAAGGGGAACGGGGTGCCGTGCGGACCCGCCGGGTAGGCCTCGCGCAGGGCGGTGCGGTACGCGGCCAGGAACTCGTCCCGGGCCGCCGGCTCGTCGGCGAGCGCGGTGAGGACCGGGCGCAGGCCCGTGCCCTTCACCCAGTCCAGGACCGGGTCCTCGCCGGGCAGCAGATGGACGTACGTCGTCTCCCACACGTCGGCCGAACAGCCGAGCGCGGTGAGGCGCTCCAGGTAGGCCGCGGGCTCGTGGACGGCGTCCTCGTGGCGCAGGACGCCGCCGAGGCGGTCCGCGAAGCGGGCGGAGGCCGCGAGGTCCCGCATCAGGCGGTGGCTGGGGGCGGAGAAGTTGCCGGGCACCTGGAAGGCGAAGGTGCCGCCGGGCTTCAGGGCGGCCACCCAGTCGGCGAAGCGGTCCACGTGCCCCGGCACCCACTGGAGTGTGGCGTTGCTGATGATCAGGTCGTGCGGCTGCGCGGGCCTCCAGGTGCGGGCGTCGGCGTGGGCGAAATCCAGGCGGCCGCCGTCCGGGGTGGGGCCCGCGTGCTCCACGACGGCCTTGTCGAGCATCTCGGTGGAGTTGTCGTAGCCGGTGACGCCGGCGGTGGGCCAGCGGGCGGCGAGGAGCACGGTGACGTTGCCGGGGCCGCAGCCGACATCGGCGATCCGGGGCCGGCCGGAGGGCAGTGCGGGGACGCGGGCGAGGAGGTCGGTGAAGGGGCGGGCGCGGTGGCCGGCGTGGCGCAGGTACTGGGCGGGGTCCCATACGGGGGTCGGTTCGGGCACGGCGGCCTCCTTCGAGTCGTACTCCGTTGTCCGTCCCCCACCTTCCCGGAGCAGGTAGCTTGATGTCAAGAAGCTTGATGTCAAGAAGCTTGATGTCAAGAGACTTCACGTCGACACAACCACTACACTGATCGCCATGGAGGACGAGGTCGATCGACTGGTCGCGTCGTGGCGCCGGGAGCGCCCGGACCTCGACGTGGAACCGCTCGAGGTGCTCAGCCGGGTGAGCCGGCTGGCCCGGCACCTCGACCGCGCACGCCGGCTTGCCTTCTCCGAGCACAGCCTGGAGCCCTGGGAGTTCGACGTGCTGACCGCGCTCAGGCGCGCGGGATCCCCGTACCAGCTCTCGCCCGGACAACTGCTGACCCAGACCCTGGTCACCTCGGGCACGATGACCAACCGCATCGACCGGCTGGCCAAGAAGGGCCTGGTGGAGCGGCTGCCCGACCCCAGTGACCGGCGCGGTGTGCTGGTCCGGCTGACGGAGGAGGGCAAGGACCGCGCCGACCGGTCCCTGGCGGGACTGCTCGACCAGGAACGCGCCATCCTCGGGGAGCTGTCCCCCGCCCAGCGCGCCGAACTGGCGAGTCTGCTACGCCAGTTGACCGCCCCGTTCGACAACATCCCCGGTTAGGTCGACCGGGCCGACCCCGGCCCTGCGGGCCAGCGCCACGGCGGCGAGGGTGGAGTGCACGCCCAGCTTGCCCAGGACGTTCTGCATGTGGGTGCGCACGGTGTGCGGGGACAGGTACAGCCGCTCGGCGACGGCCTTGCGGCCCAGGCCCGCGACCATGCAGCGCAGCACCTCGCGCTCGCGCGGGGTCAGCGACTCCACCAGCCGCTCGCTCTCGGTGCGGTGCTTGCGCGCGGCGGTCAGTTCGCGCAGTACGCCGGTGAGCAGGGCGGGCGGGAGGTGGGTCTCCTCGCGCAGCACGCCCCGGATGACGGTGAGCAGCCGGGACAGCGAGCAGTCCTTGGCCACCCAGCCGGACGCCCCGGCCTGCAGCGCGAGCGCGGCCCGGCGCGGGTCGTCCTTCTCGGCGAGTACGACGGTCCGTACGCCCGGCTGGGCGCCGCGCACGCCGGCGACCAGGGAGATGCCGTCGACGAGCCCGTCCGCGTTGCCCTCCTGCACGGGCACGGCGGCCCGGCCGCCCATCACGTTGCCGCCGAGGTCGGCGTCGACGAGCAGCACGTCGAAGCGCCGGCCCTCGGCGGCGGCGCGCTCCAGACAGCGCAGTGCCGCCGGGCCGGAGCCGGCCGCCAGGACGTCGACGTCGGGCTCGGCGGCCAGGGCGGCGGCGAGCGACTCGGCGAAGATGCGGTGGTCGTCGACGACCAGGACTCGGATGCGAACCACTGAAAACCCCCTTCCCCAGGCTCCTTGAGGAGCAGGGGATTCCCGATCGTCCAAGGAGTGCCGGCCGGCACGGGTCCGACGCCCGCGGCGGGATGACCGCACGGCCGCCGCCATGCGGAACTGCTACCCCCGCTTCGGGCATCGAACCCGGCTGTCTCGCCCCCTGAACGGCGCCGGCCCCCACCGGCACCGTTCCTCAGAGTACGGGCGGGCGCCTGGAGGGGAAGGCAATTCGCAGAACTGGCCGTCGAGCGCGTTTAGGGTGTGCCGCATGTTTCGTATTGAGGCAGAAGTCGACAAAGAGCGGTGCGATCTGCTCCGCTCCCGCCTCCGCGACACGAACACGGCGGCGTCGCCCGTCCTCGCCGCCCTGCGCGGAACACCCGCCGAACGCGAACTCCCCCTGCACGTCTGGGCCCTGGACGGGACCGGCGCCCTGGCGGGCGGTCTGGTGGGCCACACCTGGACCACCTGGCTGCACGTGGCGTACCTGTGGGTCGACGAACGCCACCGCGGCGCCGGCCTCGGCTCCCGCCTCCTCGCCCGCGCCGAACGCCTGGCCGTCACCGAACGCGGCTGCCACGGCGCCCGCCTGGAGACCTGGGACTTCCAGGCCCCCGACTTCTACCGCCGCCACGGCTACAAGATCGTCTGCGCCATCCCGGACTACCCCCCGGGAGTCACGGAGTACACCTTGCTCAAACCCCTGCGCTGACCGGGGCGTTCACACGCCAGGCCGTCGGAGCCGGCCGTGGGGCGGGTGGTCAGGACAGGCGGCCCGCTCCCGCCGACGGTACCGCTTCGAAGGTTCGGGGGGGTGTGAAGCCCGCTGTCGTGAAGGCCTCCTCCACCGCCTTCGTGACGGCCGGAACGTCCGCCTGTGCGGTCAGGACGATCGCCGAGCCGCCGAAGCCGCCGCCGGTCATGCGGGCGCCCAGGGCGCCTGCCGCCAGGGAACTCTCGACGGCCAGGTCGAGTTCGGGGCAGGAGATGCGGAAGTCGTCGCGGAGGGAGGCGTGGCCCTCCGTCAGGACGGGGCCGATGGCGCGGGGGGTGCCCGACTCGAGCAGGGAGACCACGCGTTCGACGCGCTCGTTCTCGGTGACCACGTGGCGTACCAGGCGGCGGATCTCCTCCTCGTCGCCGAGGCGGGCGAGGGCGGAGCCGAGTCCGTCGTAGGGGATGTCCCGCAGGGCGTCCACGCCGAGGAGCGCCGCGCCCTTCTCGCAGCCGGCCCGGCGCTTGCCGTACTCGCCGTCGCTGTGGGCGTGCTTGACGCGGGTGTCGACGACCAGCAGGCGCAGGCCCTCGGCCGCGAGGTCGAAGGGGATCTGGCGCTGGGACAGGTCGCGGGTGTCGAGGAACAGGGCGTGCCCCGCCTCGCAGCAGGCGGAGGCGGTCTGGTCCATGATGCCGGTGGGGGCGCCGACGTAGACGTTCTCGGCGCGCTGGCACAGGCGGGCCAGGCGCCAACCCTCGAGGCCGAGGGAGAAGAGGTCGTTGAGGGCGGAGGCGATGACGACCTCCAGGGCGGCGGAGGAGGACAGCCCGGCGCCCGAGGGGACCGTGGAGGACAGGTGCACGTCGGCGCCCGTCACCGCGTGGCCCGCCTCGCGCAGCGCCCACACGACCCCGGCCGGGTAGGCGGTCCACGCCTTGTCCGAGCCCGGGGCCAGAGCGTCCACGCGCAGTTCGACGGGGCCGCCCGGCACGTCCGCCGAGTGCAGCCGCAGCACGCCGTCGGTGCGGCGGGCGAGCGCGGCGACCGTGACGTGCGGCAGCGCGAACGGCATCACGAAGCCGTCGTTGTAGTCGGTGTGCTCGCCGATCAGGTTGACCCGGCCGGGCGCCGCCCACACCCCGTCCGGCTCGGCGCCGTACAGCGCGGCGAAGCCGTCCCGGACCTCTTGTGCCCCCACTCAGCTCTCCCTTGCGATGTGCTGCGCGAACTCCCAGGCGTCCGCGACGATACCGGCGAGGTCCGTGCGGGAGGGCCGCCAGCCGAGCCGCTCGCGGGCCGCGTCGGCGGAGGCGACGAGGACCGCCGGGTCGCCGGCCCGGCGCGGGGCCGTCACCTCGGGGACGGGGTGGCCGGTGACCTGCCGGACGGTCTCGATCACCTCGCGGACGGAGAAGCCGCTGCCGTTGCCCAGGTTGCAGATCAGGTGCTCGCCCGGGCGGGCCGCCCTCAGGGCGAGGAGGTGGGCCTCCGCCAGGTCGGCGACGTGGATGTAGTCGCGTACGCAGGTGCCGTCCGGGGTGGGGTAGTCGTCGCCGTAGACGGAGATCGCGTCCCGGCGGCCCTGCGCGACCTGGAGGACCAGCGGGATGAGGTGCGACTCGGGGTCGTGGCGCTCGCCGCTCGCGCCGTAGGCGCCGGCCACGTTGAAGTAGCGCAGCGAGACCGCGCCCAGGCCGTGCGCGGCCGCCTCGCCGCCGATCATGTGGTCTACGGCGAGCTTGGAGGCGCCGTAGGGGTTGGTGGGCCGGGTGGGGGCGGTCTCGGTGATGGGCACCTGCTCCGGCTCGCCGTAGGTCGCCGCCGTGGAGGAGAACACCAGCGTGCGCACGCCCGACTCGCGCATCGCGGCGAGCAGCGCCATGGTGCCGCCGACGTTGTTCTCCCAGTACTTCTCCGGCTTCACCACCGACTCGCCGACCTGCGAGAAGGCGGCGAAGTGCAGAACCGCTTCGAAGGAGGGGTCCAGCCACTTGGCGGCGTCGCGGATGTCGCCCTCGACGAAGGCGGCGCCCCCGGGGACGGCCTCGGCGAACCCCGTGGAGAGGTTGTCCAGGACGACGACCTCGTGGCCGGCCTCCAGCAGGTGCCGGGCGACCACGCTGCCCACGTAACCCGCGCCGCCCGTCACCAGGTACTTCCCGCTCATGAACTCGCTACCTCTCGCAGTCGCTCGGCCGCGCGCTCCGGCGGCACGTCGTTGATGAACACGCTCATGCCGGACTCGGAACCCGCGAGAAACTTCAGCTTGCCGGAAGTGCGGCGAATGGTGAAAAGCTCGAGGTGGAGCGCGAAGTCGTCGCGTACGACGCCCTCGAAGTCCGCCAGCGGGCCGAACGGGGCCTGGTGCCAGGCCGCGATGTACGGCGTCGGCGGCTCGCCCTCGCCGAAGATCCGGTCGAAGCGCCTCAACAGTTCCAGATACACCTGGGGGAACTCTGTGCGCGCCGCCTCGTCGAGGCCGAGCAGGTCGGGGACGCGGCGCTTGGGGTACAGGTGGACCTCGTAGGGCCAGTGCGCCGCGTACGGCACGAAGGCCGCCCAGTGGGCCGACTCCAGGACGACCCGCTCACCGGCGAGTTCCCGGGCGAGGACCGCGTCGAAGAGGTTCTCCCCGCCACTGGCCTCCTTGTGGGCGGCCAGCGAGCGGAGCATCAGCGCGGTGCGGGGGGTGATGAAGGGGTAGGCGTAGATCTGGCCGTGCGGGTGACCGAGTGTCACGCCGATCTCGGCGCCCCGGTTCTCGAAACAGAACACCTGCTCCACGGAGGGCAGATGGGACAGCTCCGACGTCCGGTCGGTCCACGCGTCCAGGACCAGCCGCGCCTGCTCCTCGCTCAGGTCGGCGAAGGACGCGTCGTGGTCGGAGGTGAAGCAGACGACCTCGCAGCGCCCGGAGTCGCCGGCCAGCGAGGGGAAGCGGTTCTCGAAGACCACCACGTCGTACGAGGAGTCGGGGATCTCGCTCAGGCGCTCGCCCCGGGACGGGCACAGGGGGCACTCGTCGGCCGGCGGGTGGTAGGTGCGGCCCTGGCGGTGCGAGGCGACGGCCACGCGGTCGCCGAGCAGCTCGTCCCGGCGGATCGCGGAGCTGGTGACGGTCGGCTCCAGCGGGCGCCGGTCCACGGCGCCGCGCACGGCGTCGTCGCGCAGGTCGTAGTAGATCAGCTCACGACCGTCGGCCAGCCGGGTCGAGGTCTTCTTCACTGCCGGTCTCCCTACTGGGTCCCCCACCACTCACCAACACAATCAAACATAACACGTCACAACCAATCATCGGGCTTCTCACATCACAATCAAACAAAGACGACCAACAAAAGTGTTCAAATACTGAACGCGGAGGCGTAGGTTCCCCGCTGGACCAGTTCGCGCAACGAAGCGAGTACTCATGCAAACCCCCACATACGCCCCCGTGGAGCTGGCTGCGGGCCTACGGCTCCCCACGAACGGGCTCGACTACACGATCCTCGGCATCTACTTCGTCGTGGTCCTGGGCATCGGCTTCGCCGCCCGCAAGTCGGTGAAGACCAGCCTCGACTTCTTCCTGTCCGGCCGGTCCCTGCCCGCCTGGATCACCGGCCTGGCGTTCATCTCCGCCAACCTGGCCGCCACCGAGATCCTCGGCATGGCCGCCAACAGCGCCCAGTACGGCGCGTACACCGTGCACTGGTACTGGATCGGCGCCATCCCGGCCATGGTCTTCCTCGGCCTGGTGATGATGCCCTTCTACTACGGCTCGAAGGTGCGCTCGGTCCCCGAGTTCCTGCTGCTGCGCTTCGACCGCGCGGCCCACCTGCTGAGTTCGATCCTGTTCGCCTTCGCGGCCATCCTGATCGCCGGTGTCAACCTCTACGCCCTCGCGATCGTCGTCGAGGCGCTGCTCGGCTGGCCGCAGTGGGTCGCGATCGTGGTCGCCGGCTTCTTCGTGCTCGCCTACATCACCCTGGGCGGACTGTCCTCCGCGATCTACAACGAGGTGCTGCAGTTCTTCGTGATCCTCGCGGCCCTCATCCCGATCGTGGCGCTGAGCCTGAAGAAGGTCGGCGGCTGGGACGGCCTGACCCACAGGCTCACCGCCACCCACGGGGCCGACTTCACCACGGCCTGGGGCGGCACCGGCATCGGCCACGCCAACCCGCTCGGCGCCAACTGGCTCACCATCGTCCTCGGCCTCGGCTTCGTGCTGTCCTTCGGCTACTGGACCACCAACTTCGCCGAGGTGCAGCGCGCGCTGTCCGCGAAGAACCTCTCCGCCGCCCAGCGCACCCCGCTGATCGCCGCGTTCCCGAAGATCTTCATCGTCTTCCTGGTGATGATCCCGGGCCTGGTCGCCGCCGCGCTGGTGCCCAAGTTCGGCACGCCCGGCTCCGGTTACCAGTACAACGACGCGATCCCCTACCTGATGCAGGAGTTGCTGCCCAACGGCGTGCTCGGCATCGCGGTGACCGGCCTGCTCGCCGCGTTCATGGCGGGCATGGCGGCCAACGTGTCGTCCTTCAACACCGTGTTCACCACCGACATCTGGGCCAAGTACGTGGTGAAGCACCGCGAGGACGCCTACTACGTCCGCTTCGGCCGGCTCATCACCGCGGTCGGCGTGCTCGCCTCGATCGGCACCGCGTTCCTGGCCTCGTCGTTCTCGAACATCATGGCCTACCTGCAGACCCTGTTCTCCTTCTTCAACGTGCCGATGTTCGTGGTCTTCATCGTCGGCATGTTCTGGAAGCGGGCGTCGATGAAGTCCGGCTTCTGGGGCCTGCTCGCCGGCACCACCGCCGCGATGGTCAACTACTTCGTCATCTACAAGCAGGGCATCATCGACATCCCCACCGACCAGGGCGCGAACTTCGTCTCCGCGATCGCGGGCTTCGTGGCCGGCGCGGTCGTCATGGTCGCGGTGTCGCTGTTCACCCGCCCCAAGCCCGCCGAGGAACTCCAGGGCCTGGTCTACGGCACCAGGTCCCCCGGCATGGCCGAGCCCCCCGCCCCCGGCGACGAGGCCTGGTACCGCAAGCCCGCCCTGCTGGGCTGGGGCGCGGTCGTCATCGCCGCCCTGTGCTACATCCCGTTCTCGTTCTGACCGCGGGAGGATTGAGAGACCATGGCAGAGCACGAGTACTCCGGATACTCCGAGCAGGACGTCCAGCGCGAAGTCACCGAGCTGGAGCAGAAGTCGGCGACCGCCGCCCGCATCTTCGACCTGCGGCGCATCATCGGCGGCCTGTTCGTGCTGTACGGAATCATCGTCACGATCGCCGGCATCACCGACTCCCAGGCCGCGATCGACAAGGCCCAGGGCGTCAACATCAACCTGTGGACCGGCCTCGGCATGCTGGTCCTCGGCGTCTTCTTCCTGGTGTGGATGAAGCTGCGCCCGGTGACCCCGCCGCCGGTGAGTGAACTCCTGGAGGAGCAGAACCGGCCCGAGTGACCCGCGCCGTCCGGCTGGAGCCCGACAGGCCCATGCGGCCTACGGCTCCAGCCCCGGCATCCGGTCCACGGCGCCGAGGCCGCCGGCCGGCGCTGTCCGGGGCAGCGGGCCCGCGCGGTCCAGCAGGCCGGTGCGGGCCGCCAGGGCCGCCGCCTCCAGGCGGGAGCCGACGCCGAGCTTCATCAGGACCCGCTGGACATGGGTGCGGGCCGTGCTCGGGGCGATGCCCATGCCGGCCGCGATCAGCCGGGTGTCCTCGCCCTCGGCGACCCTGACCAGTACCTCAACCTCGCGCGGGGTCAGCATCTGCAGCAGCCGCTGGCCCTCGTCGTCGGGCTGCGCGGCAGGGTTGAGCAGCTCGCTGAAGGCGCCCTGGAGCAACTGCGGGGCGACGGCGGCCTCACCCGCGCGGGCCTTCATGATCGCCCGCTCCACGCCCTCGATGCGCTCGTCATGGCGTACGTAACCGGAGGCGCCCGCCGCGAAGGCCGCCGCGATGCCGCGCGGCGAGGGCACCGGGCCCAGCACGACCACCGCCACCTGCGCACGCTCCCGCTTGATCCGCGCCACCGGATCGAACGCGTCCGGCTCGGCCGGCGCCGCCGTGCCCAGCAGGCACACCTCGGGCGCCCTGCTGATCACCAGCTCCGCCGCGCCCGCGGCCGGCGCCGCCGCGGCCAGCACACGGTGGCCCCGCAGCTTCAGCGCCGAGGCCAGCGCCTCCGCGAGCAAGCGGTGGTCGTCGACCACCATGAGCCGCACTCCCATCGAGCAACCCCCCAGTCCCCCCCCACGGATGCCCACTATGGCTGCCCACCGCATCCGAGGGACAGGCCATCGGACAACCGCACGAACAGCCCTACGGGAGGTGGCCCCCCGGCACACCCGCCCGTCATGCCCCCGGAAGCTACACGCAAGTTCGAGATCGCGCTGCCCCTACCGGCGAGAAGTGCCCCGGATCGCCGAAAATCATCACGTTCGAGCAGAGTTGAGCACAATGCGCACGGCCCCGCCCCTGAGCAGGGGCGGGGCCGTGACAACCGCCGCACGCCGGCGGGAGCCGCGCGGGACGGATCAGCCGCCCGCGCCGAGGGCCAGCGCCAGGTACTCCTTGCCGAAGGAGGACGTCGACTTGTGGGCGAAGACCGCCGACATGTACAGGTGCCCCTGGGCGTAGCGGATCTCCGCGTAGTCCGGGGACATCGCGGTCTCCGCGTCGCGCACCGCCTCGGTGTCGGGGTTCTCCAGCAGCTTGGTCTGCTTGAAGCTGCCCCCGTCGATGCTCACGATCTGGCCGCCCTTGTTGAACGGCGGCCGCTTGTAGGCGATCACGTTGCCGCCGTCCATGCGCAGCGGGTAGATCTGGAAGCCGTCGCCGGCGTCCGCGCGCTGGCCGGTCTGGCGGCCGGTGGCGAGGTCGAAGGCGACGATCTCGTTGGTCTTGCTGTACTGGCCGCTGCCGTCGTGCTGCTCGGTCGGGACGTAGAGCCGGTCGTTGCCGACCGCGAGGCTGGTGCAGAACTCGATCCGGGTGATGCCGTCGCAGCGGGCCGCGTACTTGTCGCCGGGCGCGGAGATGTGGGCGCGCAGCTTGCCGGTCTTGTTGTCGACGGAGAAGAAGTCGGAGATGCCGCTGCCGTCGCCCGCGCTGTCGCCGACGTCGGCCGCCACGACCAGCGGGTCGGTCGAGACGATCGCCGCGTACTCGATGCCCTCGGACATCTTGTAGTCGGAGATCACCTTCCCGCTCTTCGGGTCGAGGGTCTGCACGTGCAGCTGGCGCTGGCCGTACTGGCCGCACTTGCGCAGCGCGACCAGCTTGGGCCCGCCGCCGTAGCCGGCGTCGTAGCAGGTGTCGTCCGGCTTGGGCAGCCACAGGGCCTTGCCGTCGGCGATGTCGAAGGCGGCGCCGCCGCTGGTGCTGCCCACGGCGACCGTGGTCCCGCTGACCGTGACGTTGTCCAGGCCGATCGGCTGGTCACCGGACTTGACCGACGTCGTCCACAGCTTGCGGCCGGCGTCGAGGTCGATCGCGGCGAGCAGGCTGCAACCGTGCGAGGGCTTGGCCTTGGTCGGCATGGCCGGCTCGTAGACGATCGCCGTGCGGTCGTCGGTGGTGGTGTGCCGGCTGGCCTGGCAGACCGGGCCGGGCAGCTTGATCGTCCAGAGCCTGGTGCCCTTGTCGGGGTCGTAGCCGACGATCTCGGCGACGCCGGTCTTGACGTACGCCTTGCCGGTCAGCCAGGAGCCGGGCGTGGCGACCGTGTCGGTCACGGCGGGCATCGGCACCTGGAAGAGCACCTTGGAGGCGGTGTCCGAGGGCACCTTCTCCTTGCCGCCGGAGGTGGTGCCGCCGCTGCCGCCCTTGTCCGAGCCGCCGCCCCCGGTGCCGCCGCTGGAGCTCGCGGTGTCCTTCTTGCCGTCGCCGCCGGAGGACTTGGCGTAGAGGACCCCGCCGCCGACGATCAGCGCGATCGCCACGACGGCCGCGACGATGATCATCAGCTGGGTCCGGCCCTGCCTGCCGCCGCCGGGCTGCGCCGCCTGCGGGTGCATGGGCACGGTCGGCTGACCGGGGTAGCCGTACCCGGGCTGGGCGTACGGGTTGGGCTGCTGGCCCGGGTAGCCGTAGCCGGCGGGGGGCTGGGGCTGCTGAGGCGCCTGGGGGTAGCCGTAGCCGGGGGCCGGCTGGGGCGGCTGAGGCGCCTGGGGGTAGCCGTAGCCCGGTGGCGGGGCCGGCTGCTGCGGGGGCTTGGACAGGTCGGGGCCGCCCGCCGGGGGCTGCTGCGGGGGCTGCGCGGGCGGGGGCGGCTGCTGGGGCGGCTGGTCCTGGGGCGGGCCGAAACCGCCCTGCTGCGGGGGCTGGTTGGGCGGCGGGGGCGGCGGCTGGGTCATGACGGATGCACCTCGGGGGACGGGGACGTGGAGCGCGGAGAAGTGGGGTGACCGGAACGGCGTGCGGGGACCGGCCGCGCGCGGCGGCCGGCCGGCCTCACTTGCCGAAGGCGAGCATCAACTTCTCCTTCGAGGCGTCGTTGCCGTTCAGCCGGGTGGTGGAGATGTAGAAGCGCCCGTCGACCCAGTCGACGTCCTTGGAGAAGAAACCGCTCTCGATCTTCGCGGTGCCCTGCGGGTTCTGCAGCAGCGTCGTCGGCGTGTGGCTCGACCCGGTCACCGGTACGGAGACGACCCGCCCGCCGGAGTCGTAGGACGGGGCGACGTACGCGACGAGCCTGCCGTCCTCCGCCTTCATCGGCGTCATCGAGGTGTCCTGCGGGGACTTCACCCGCCACTTCTCCTTGCCGGTGGCGAGGCTGATCGCGACGATCTGGTTGGGCCCGGTGACCGACCGGGTGGGCAGGTACAGCGTGCCACCGTCGGAGGCGACGGCCTGGCAGCCCTGGAGGTCGCGGTCGAGGATCGCGAAGCCGCACTGGGCGTCGAAGGTCGCCTTGGAGTCGACCTGGGAGCGGATCGACCCGTCGGCGTTCAGGGTCGAGATGTTCCAGTGCTTCTTGTCCTTGTCGGTGGAGTACAGCACCACCGGGTCCAGGGAGTAGGCGCGTTGGACCGACCAGCCCTTGGGGATCTTCTTCGTCCACTTGGCCCTGCCGGTGGCCGGGTCGAGCTCCTGCACCTCGTCGTGCTCGTTCGGGCCGCCGGCGCCGCACCAGGAGACCACGAGCAGCCGGGCGCCGCCCGCGAAGCCCGCCGGGTAGCAGGCCGCGCCGTAGTGCTGCTTGTCGAACAGGTGCTTGCCGCTGTCGACGTCGTACGCCGTGCCCGACTGCGAGCGGCCCACCATCAGCGTCTTGCCGGTGAGCGACAGCTCGACGGTGAGCGTGCTGTCGAAGAGCTGGCCGTCGGGGACCTGGAGGCTCCAGCCCTTCTTGCCGGTGTCGAGGTCGATCTGCTGCAACTGGTTGCACTTGGCGCGGTCGCTGCTGCCGCTCATGTAGGCGACGACGACCTTGTCGTCGGCCGACTTGTGCGGGGTCACCGCGCAGATCTTCTGCGGGAAGGCGATCGGCGCCCAAGTGGGGTTCCCGTCGCCGACGTTGTAGGCGAAGACCTGCTTGTACGCGGCCTTCACCGCCGCCTTGGCGGTGATCCACATGCCGGGGGCGTCGGCGCCCGAACCTGGCGCGTCCGGGGCCTCCTTGTACCAGAGGACCTTCGCCTCGCCCGCCTTGCGGCCGGAGTTGAGGTTCTCCGGGTCCTTGCCGCCGTCGCCGCTGCCGTCGCCGGGGTTGACCGGGGCGTCGGAGGCGGTGCCGGTGGCGCCGCCGCTCTTCGCGGCGACGGGCTTCTTCCCGTCGCCGCCGTTGCCGGTCACGGCCCAGACGGTGCCGCCGATCACGAGCAGCGCGGCCACGGCGGCGCCGGCGACCACGGCAGGGCGGCCCTTGAAGGGGTTGCGCGAGCCGCTGGGCTGCGGGGCGCCGGGCGCGCCCGGGAACTGCGGCTGCGGGTAGCCGTATCCGGGCTGCGCGTACGGCCCCGGCTGCGGGGGCTGCCCGAAGGCGCCGGGCTGCTGGGGCTGTCCGAAGGGGCCGGGCTGCTGCGGCGGCTGTCCGTAGGGGCCGGGGGCGGGCGGAGGGCCGTAGGGGCCGGGCTGGGCGTACGGTCCCGGCTGCGGGGGCCCGCCGTACGGACCGGGCTGCTGCGGGTAGCCGTAACCGGGCTGCTGCTGGGGCGGCCCGGAGGGCGGTGCGGCGGGGGCCTGCGGCGGCTGGGCGGGGGGCGGAGGCGTGCCCTGGGGTGCGCCGAAGGCGCCCTGGGGCGGCGAGGGTGGTGGCTGCCGCGGAGGGTGGTCCTGCGGTGCTCCTGAGCCGCCCTGCTGCGGCTGGTCGGGCGGCTGGGTCATCAGCGCCTCTCCCCCTAGTTCACTGATTTTGAGCCACGCCCCGAGGCACGTGAACGTGACGGAGCCGGGGACGTGCGGAAGCGGTCCCCGGCGGTTCTCAAACGGTTCTCGGACGGCCCTTTCTATCACCCGCCGCCGACGGCCCACCGGCCCGCGTCCGCCCCTGTTCCCAAGGGAGGACCGGGCTGTGATGCCTCCGTTACGCGCCCTCACACGCCCTTCACACGGCGCGCGCGCCGGCCCTCACGCGCCCTGGGCGTCCTCGGCGAGTTCGAGCCAGCGCAGCTCCAGTTCCTCGCGCTCGCCCGCCAGGTCCCGCAGCTCGGCGTCGAGGTCGGCGACCTTCGCGAAGTCGGTGGCGTTCTCGGCGATCCGAGCGTGCAGCCCGGACTCCTTCTCCGAGATCCGGTCCAACTGCCGCTCGATCTTCTGGAGTTCCTTCTTCGCCGCGCGCAGCCCGGCCGCGCTCTTCTCGGCTCCTGCCCTGTCCTGCGCGGGCGCCGGGGCGGAGGCGGCGGCCGCCGCCTGCTGTTCCATCCGCTGCCGCCGCTCGAGGTACTCGTCGATGCCGCGCGGGAGCATCCGCAGGGTGCCGTCGCCGAGGAGCGCGTACACCGTGTCGGTGGTGCGCTCGACGAAGAACCGGTCGTGGGAGATGACGATCATCGAGCCGGGCCAGCCGTCGAGGAGGTCCTCGAGCTGGGTGAGGGTCTCGATGTCGAGGTCGTTGGTGGGCTCGTCGAGGAAGAGGACGTTGGGCTCGTCCATGAGCAGGCGCAGGAGTTGCAGCCGGCGCCGCTCGCCGCCGGACAGGTCGCCGACCGGCGTCCACTGCTTCTCCTTGGTGAAACCGAAGGTCTCGCACAGCTGACCGGCGGTCATCTCCCGGCCCTTGCCGAGGTCGACGCGCTCGCGCACCCGCTGCACGGCCTCCAGGACCCGCCAGGAGGGGTCGAGTTCGGCGACCTCCTGGGAGAGGTACGCCAGCTTGACCGTGCGGCCCACGACGACCCGGCCGGCCGCGGGCTGGATCTCGCCCTCGCTGCGGACGGCGTCGGCCATGGCCCGCAGCAGGGACGTCTTGCCGGCGCCGTTGACGCCGACGAGACCGACGCGGTCGCCCGGACCGAGCTGCCAGGTCACGTGCTTGAGGAGCACCTTCGGGCCGGCCTGTACGGACACGTCCTCCAGGTCGAGGACCGTCTTGCCCAGCCGCGAGGAGGCGAACTTCATCAGCTCGCTGCTGTCCCGGGGCGGCGGCACGTCCTTGATCAGCTCGTTGGCGGCCTCCACGCGGAAGCGCGGCTTGGAGGTGCGGGCGGGCGCGCCGCGCCGCAGCCAGGCCAGCTCCTTCCTGACCAGGTTCTGCCGCTTGGCCTCCTCGGTGGCGGCGATGCGCTCGCGCTCGGCGCGGGCGAAGACGTAGTCGGAGTAGCCGCCCTCGTACTCGTGGACGTCGCCGCGCTGGACGTCCCACATGCGGGTGCAGACCTGGTCGAGGAACCACCGGTCGTGGGTGACGCACACCAGCGCCGAGCGCCGCTCGCGCAGGTGCCGCGCCAGCCAGGAGATGCCCTCGACGTCGAGGTGGTTGGTCGGCTCGTCCAGGACGATCAGGTCCTGCTCGTCGATGAGCAGCTTGGCCAGCGCGATCCGGCGCCGCTCGCCGCCGGACAGCGGCCCGATGACGGTGTCGAGGCCCTTGGGGAAGCCGGGCAGGTCGAGGCCGCCGAACAGCCCGGTCAGCACGTCGCGGATCTTGGCGTTGCCGGCCCACTCGTGGTCGGCGAGGTCCCCGATGACCTCGTGCCGCACGGTGGCGGCGGGGTCGAGCGAGTCGTGCTGGGTGAGCACCGCGAGCCGCAGCCCGCCGGAGTGCGTGACCCGGCCGGTGTCGGCCTCCTCCAGCTTGGCGAGCATCCGGATCAGGGTGGTCTTGCCGTCGCCGTTGCGCCCGACGACCCCGATCCGGTCCCCTTCGGACACGCCGAGCGACACACCGTCGAGCAGGGCACGGGTTCCGTACACCTTGCTGACGTTCTCGACACTGACCAGGTTGACGGCCATTTCACTCCTGCCCGGGGGGATCGATCAGCCTTCAAGCGTAGGGCCTCCGGGGGTGGGGTCGGAGAGCGAGCGCTACGTCACCCTTTGTGATGACGTGATCGCGAACGGGCCGCTACCGTGGAGAGCAGGCAACAGGATCCCGTCCATGGGAGGAACCATGACCGCCGAGTCCGTCGAGCAGTCGCGTTGGCCGATGCCGCCGACGGACGGTTACACCGTGGACGATCTGTTCACACTGCCTGATCTCCCGCCGCACACCGAGCTGATCGACGGGAGTCTGGTGCTTGTGAGCCCGCAGCGCTATTTCCATTTCACCGCGATCGATCTGCTGGTGAGCGGCCTGAGAAGGACCATTCCGTCCGATTTCAAAGTCGCTCGTGAGATGACCGTGGTGCTGGACCGGCGCAATGGCCCTGAGCCGGACATCTCCGTCGTGAGGGCCGAGGCGAAGAAGGGACCTCTTCAGACTCGCTTCATGGGCGAGGACGTGGTGATGGCCGTGGAGGTCGTTTCTCCGGAGTCGGAGTCCCGTGATCGTCACACCAAGCCGCACAAATATGCCGCAGCGGGTATCCGCCATTTCTGGCTGGTCGACATGGCCAATCCGAATCTCCACCCGGTCATTGAGGTGTACGAACTGGCGCACGTCACTGGCACGTACGCTCTGACGGGCATTTATCACGATCGCATCAAGGTCGACGTTCCCTACGCCATCGACATCGACCTCACTGCAATCGACGAGCTCTAGCGCTCGCGCCCGTCCCTCACACCACCGTGGCCCCAAGTGCCGGGGCCACGGCGGCCCGGGCCGTGCGGCAGGTGCCCGAGGCGGTCAGGGCCTGTGCCACCTTCTCGGCCGTGTCGCCGTCCCCGACGAGGAACGCCGTCGTCGGGCCCGAGCCCGACACCAGGCCCGCCAGGGCGCCGGCCGCGCGGCCGGCCTCGAGGGTGTCCCTGAGGGACGGGCGCAGGGAGAGCGCGGCCGGCTGGAGGTCGTTGGCGAGCGTGGCGGCCAGCGCCTCCGCGTCGCCCTTGGCCAGCGCGGCGAGCAGGGCCTCGGACGCCGTCGGCTCGGGGACCCGTACGCCTTCGTTCAGCCGGTCGAACTCGCCGTAGACCGCCGGGGTCGACAGCCCGCCGTCGGCGACCGCGAACACCCAGTGGAAGGTCCCGCCGGCCTCCAGCGTCCGCAACTGCTCGCCGCGCCCGGTGCCGAGGGCGGCCCCGCCGACCAGGCTGAAGGGCACGTCACTGCCCAACTCGGCGCAGATGGACAGGAGTTCGGCGCGGGAGGCGCCCGCCTGCCACAGCCTGTCGCAGGCGAGCAGCGCGCCCGCCCCGTCCGCGCTGCCGCCCGCCATGCCCCCGGCCACCGGGATGTCCTTGGCGATGTGGATGTGCACCGCCGGGTCGATGCCCCGGCGCCCGGCGAGCGCGAGGGCCGCGCGGGCGGCGAGGTTGGTGCGGTCCAGGGGGACCTGGCCGGCGTCCGGGCCCGAGCAGGTGATCCGCAGCTCGTCGGACTCGGTGACGGTGACCTCGTCGTACAGGCCGACGGCGAGGAAGACGTTCGCCAGGTCGTGGAAGCCGTCGGGGCGGGCCGCGCCGACCGCGAGCTGGACGTTGACCTTGGCCGGGACGCGGACGGTGACCGCGGCGGGCGTTGCGGCGGGGACGGGGGCGGGGACGCTCACTGGTTGCCGGACTCCTTGTTCTCCACGGGCTGCCTGTGCTCCGCGATGCGCGCGAACTCCTCGACGGTCAGCGACTCCCCGCGCGCCTGCGGCGACACCCCGGCGGCGACCAGGGCCGCCTCCGCGGCCGCGGCCGAACCGGCCCAGCCGGCGAGCGCGGCGCGCAGGGTCTTGCGGCGCTGCGCGAAGGCCGCGTCGACGACGGCGAAGACCTCGCGCCTGGTGGCGGTGGTCTTGACCGGCTCCGCCCGCCGGACCAGGGACACCAGCCCGCTGTCGACGTTCGGCGCGGGCCAGAAGACGTTGCGGCCGATGGCCCCGGCCCGCTTGACCTCGGCGTACCAGTTCGCCTTGACGGACGGAACGCCGTACACCTTCGAGCCGGGCGCGGCGGCGAGGCGGTCGGCGACCTCCGACTGCACCATCACGAGGGTGCGCTCGATGCCGGGGAAGGTGTCGAGCATGTGCAGCAGCACCGGGACGGCCACGTTGTAGGGCAGGTTGGCCACCAGCGCGGTCGGGGCGGGGCCCGGTAGCTCGGTGACGTGCAGGGCGTCGGAGTGGACCAGGGCGAAGCGGTCCGCGCGGCCGGGCATGCGGGCGGCGATCGTGGCGGGCAGCGCGGCGGCCAGCACGTCGTCGATCTCGACGGCGGTGACCCGGTCGGCCGCCTCCAGCAGGGCCAGCGTGAGGGAGCCGAGCCCCGGGCCGACCTCGACGACCACGTCCTCGGGGCGTACGCCCGCGGTGCGGACGATGCGGCGGACGGTGTTGGCGTCGATCACGAAGTTCTGGCCGCGCTGCTTGGTGGGCCGCACGCCGAGGGCCGCGGCGAGTTCGCGGACGTCGGCGGGGCCCAGGAGGGCGTCGGGGGTGGGGCTGCTCACCGCACCAGGGTACGGGGGCCGGGGACGGGCTCAGGAGCGCAGGCGGTCCCCGCAGTGCGGCCAGGGGCTCGCGCCGCGGCGCACGTACAGCTTCTTCGCCCGGTACGTCTGCTCCTCCGGCGAGGCGTCCTGCGGACGGCCGGACCCGCCGAGGCTCTGCCAGGTTCCGGTGTCGAACTGGTACAGCCCGCCGTACGTGCCGGAGGAGTCCACCGCGTCCGGCCGGCCGCCCGACTCGCACCGGGCGAGCCCCTGCCAGTCGAGGTGCTCGGCGCCCCGCACCGACGGCAGCCGGGGCCTGGTGCCGTACCGGACGAGCTGGGCGCGCGGCTCGCGCACCACCTCCGAGCCCAGCCGCCGCGGCCGCTGCCGGACGCCGTTGACGGTGCGCAGGGAGTAGGTGACCCGGCGCACGCCCGGCTGCCCGGCCCGGTCGACGACCTCGGTGTCCTTGAACAGGGTGGGGTCGGCGGTGCGCCGCACCACGAACGGGATCGGCTCCTCGCGCACCTCCCGGGTGCCGGTGATCCTCAGCACGGTCACCGTCTGCCCGTCGCGCGGGAAGCTGCCGGGCGGCACGGAGGTGGCGTCCTGTCCGCGCAGGGTGATCCCGGCCTCCTCGACCGCCTCGCGCACGGTAGCCGCGTTGGTGCGGATCGTGCGCGCCCGGCCGTCCGCCATGATCGTGACCGAGCGTTCGGTGCGCACGTCGAGCGCGAGCCCGGCAAGGCCGATGGGCCGGGAGCGCGCGACCGAGAGGTACGCGCCCTCCGCGCGCACCCCCAGCTGCCTGAGCGCTCCCTCGACGGTGCGCGCGGTCGTCCACACCTCGTGCCGCTGCCCGTCGAGGGTGAGCCGGACCGGGCGCCCGTAGCGGACCTCGATCTCGTCGCCGCCGGCCAGCGCCGTGCCGGGGCCGGGCACCACCTCGTCGTGCGGGCCGACCGGCACGCCCTGCTCGGCCAGCAGCTCGGAGACGTCGTCGGCGAAGGTGTGCAGGGTGCGGGAGCGGCCCTCGACGTCGAGCTCGACCGCCTTGTCCTTGGCGACGAACGCGGTGGTGCCGCCGGCCAGGAACGCGACGACCAGCGCCTGCGGCAGCAGCCTGCGCACGCCGGCCTCCGGGCGCTCGGCGCAGCGGGCCCGGCGCCGCCGCGCGCCCCGCCGCCCGCCGCCGCCCGCCTGCCGGGGCAGCACCGGGTCCGGCTCGGTGCGGCGTTCGTGAGCGGGGCGGTAGGTGTCGCCATAGGGCAGCGTGTCGGCGGCGTGGTACGCCTCGTAGGAGCCGTAGGCCTCGTGCGGCTCGTAGAGCTCGCGGGACTCATGGGGCGGCTCGTACGGCTCGTAGGTCACCTGCTGCGTCGGCTCGTACGCCGTCCCGTACGCCGTCCCGTACGCCGTGTCGTACGTCGTCTCGTACGGCGATCTGCTCACGCAGGCACACTCCAGGGGTCCGAGGAGTCCGGGAGTCCGGATCGGGCCCCCAGAACCTAGCGGAGCGCCCGTCACTCTCCAAAACGGCGCGACCACACACAGTGGTGGCCCGATGGAGTCAGTACCCGAAGGCGCGTGCGGTGTTCGCGGCGAGGGCCGCCGCCAGCGTGTCCTCGTCGACCCCGCGTACGGCGGCCATGGCGCGCACGGTGAGCGGGATCAGGTAGGGCGCGTTGGGCCGGCCGCGGTGGGGCATCGGCGTCAGGAAGGGCGCGTCGGTCTCGACCAGCACCAGCTCCAGCGGGGCGACGGCGAGGGCGTCCCGCAGGTTCTGGGCGTTCTTGAAGGTGACGTTGCCGGCGAAGGACATGTAGTAGCCGGCGCGGGCGCAGACGCGCGCCATGTCGGCGTCGCCCGAGTAGCAGTGGAACACCGTCCGCTCGGGGGCGCCCTCCTCCCGCAGGACGCGCAGGACGTCGGCGTGGGCCTCGCGGTCGTGGATGACCAGGGCCTTGCCGTGCCGCTTGGCGATCTCGATGTGGGCGCGGAAGGAGCGCTCCTGGGCTGCCTTGCCCTCGGGGCCGGTGCGGAAGTAGTCCAGTCCCGTCTCGCCGACGCCCTTGACGTGGGGCAGCGCGGCCAGCCGGTCGATCTCGGCGAGGGCCTCGTCGAGCCCGGCGTCGCCGCCCGGCTCGCGAGCGCCCTGCCGCGACCAGCCGTCGGGGTCCCCGTGGACGATGCGCGGGGCCTCGTTGGGGTGCAGGGCGACCGCCGCGTGGACGTTGTCGTACGCGGCGGCCGTCTCGGCGGCCCAGTGCGAACCCTTGACGTCGCAGCCGACCTGGACGACCGTCGTCACGCCCACGGACGCGGCCCTGGCCAGGGCCTCCTCCACGGTGCCGGACTGCATGTCCAGGTGGGTGTGGGAGTCGGCGACCGGGGTGCGCAGGGGCTCGGGCGAGGGGGGCGCCGCGTTCTTGTCGGAGGGCATGCCCCGATCGTACGAAAGGGGCACACCCGGGGCCGGACCAGCCCGCCTCACGCAGGAGGCGGGGGCCGGACCGGCCCGCCTCGCGCCGGAGACCGGGGGCGGCTCAGCCCGCCTTGTGGTGGAAGGGGTGCAGGAGGTCGGACAGGTGCCAGTGGTGGTCGCCCTGCTTCCGGTCCGCCGCCTCCTCCCCGGACGGGGACTCGGACGCCGGGGACACCACGGGTCCGGCCTGGGGCTGGTGCCGGCGCTCGTGCTCGTGCAGGTGGTGCTGCACGGAGGACACCTGGCCCGCCCGCATGATCCGCACGACCTGCCCGTCGCAGTTCTGGCAGCTCGGCCTGGTCAGCGGGGACGGGACGACCCTGCCCTCCACGACGTACAGCACGAACTCGTTGCCGTCGGCGTCGGTGTGGTGCTCTATCTCGTACGCCTGCTCCCACCCGTGCCCGCATCGCATGCAGGCGAAGGAGTAGGACTCGTTGACGACGGCGGTGGCCGTGCCGCGGTGGCCGGTCTGCCCTGCGCTCTCGCTCATGCCAGCTCCTCGTGTCCGCTGGACGAAGGGACGGGTATGCGTCCCTTTCCCCCAGTGGACGACTTCACCTGGCCGAACGCACCAGGCCTGCCGAGTGTTGGAGGCGATTTGGCGGTTGCTTGCCAAAGGGTCGCCCGGACGGCAGGTGTCGCTTTGCCTTTCCGCCCAGCCGTTTACCCCCTCATGGGGCGCACGCTCATGAGAGATACGTCCTGCTCAGAGCGGGTGTGAGCCACCTCTCTCACCGGCGCGCGCCGCACCCGCGAACGCGTGCCGGCCGATCGCACGGCAGTCGATCGCGTGCCGGCCGATCGCACGGCAGTCGATCGCGTGCCGGCCGATCGCACGGCGGCCGATCGCGCGGCGGCGTTCGTCAGCCCGCGTGCTTGGCGGCGACCACCGCGTCGAACACCTCGCGCTTGGGGACGCCGGCCTCCGCCGCGACCGCCGCGATGGCCTCCTTGCGGCGCTCGCCGGCCTCCTCGCGCACCCGCACCCGCCGCACCAGCTCGTCCGCGCCGATCTCCTCGGGGCCCTTCTCCGGGGCGCCCTCGACCACGACCGTGATCTCACCGCGCACGCCGTCGGCGGCCCAGGCGGCCAGCTCGGCGAGGCCGCCGCGCCGTACCTCCTCGTAGGTCTTGGTCAGCTCGCGGCACACGGCGGCACGCCGGTCGGCGCCGAAGACCTCGGCCATCGCGGCGAGGGTGTCGTCGAGCCGGTGCGGGGCCTCGAAGTAGACCAGCGTGCGCCGCTCGGCCGCGGCCTCCCGCAGCCGGGTCAGCCGCTCGCCCGCCTTGCGCGGCAGGAACCCCTCGAAGCAGAACCGGTCCACCGGCAGCCCGGACAGCGCGAGCGCGGTGAGCACCGCGGACGGCCCGGGCACGGCGGTCACCCGCACGCCCTTCTCCACGGCCGCCGCGACCAGCCGGTAGCCCGGGTCGGACACGGACGGCATGCCCGCGTCCGTCACCAGCAGCACCCGCGCGCCGCCGAGCAACTCCTCGACCAGTTCCGGGGTGCGGGCGGACTCGTTGCCCTCGAAGTAGGACACGATCCGCCCGCCGGGCGTGACGTCCAGGGCCTGCGCCAGCCTGCGCAGCCGCCGCGTGTCCTCGGCGGCCACCACGTCGGCGCCGGCCAGCTCCGCGGCGAGCCTGGGCGGCGCGTCCTGGACGTCGCCGATGGGGGTGCCCGCCAAAACAAGGGTTCCAGTCACGCGTCCCATCCTCTCAAGCCCCGGACGGCACCCTCCCGGACCCCGCACCGGCCCCGGGTGCGGGCGGACGCATTCGGCACCGGATGCGGCATGCACGGGACTCGCACAGCCCCGTTCCCTACGATGGCGCGGTGACCAGTACCGCGTCCTCCACGGACACCCGGCAGGGACCGGCCCCGCACGACCAGCGGCCGTCGTGGCAGCAGCGGCTGCGCCGATTCGGCTACACGGCGGGGCAGGCGGGGCCCGCAAGCGACGTACGCGAGCGCCTGGTGCCGCCGTACACGGCGCCCAGCGCGCGCCTGTGGGCGGCGCTCGGCTTCCCGCGCACGCTCGGCGACCGCCTCGCCCGCTGGTCGGGCTGGGGCGGCCCGCTGCTGGTCACCCTGATGGCGGGCGTGATGCGCTTCTGGAACCTGGGAAGCCCGAAGGCGGTGATATTCGACGAGACGTACTACGCCAAGGACGCGTGGGCGATCGTCCACCGCGGCTTCGAGCTCAACTGGGACAAGAACGCCAACAACCTCATCCTGAACTCGGGCGGCCACGTCAAGCTGCCCACCGAGGCGGCGTACGTCGTGCACCCGCCGGTCGGCAAGTACGTGATCGGCCTGGGCGAACTGCTCTTCGGGTTCGACCCGTTCGGCTGGCGCTTCATGACCGCGCTGCTCGGCACCCTCTCGGTGCTGATGCTGTGCCGGATCGGCCGCCGCCTGTTCCGGTCCACGTTCCTCGGCTGCGTGGCGGGCACGCTGATGGCGCTGGACGGCCTGCACTTCGTGATGAGCCGGACCTCGCTGCTCGACGGCGTGCTGATGTTCTTCGTGCTGGCCGCCTTCGGCTGCCTGCTCATCGACCGCGACCGGGCGCGCGAACGGCTGGCCGCCGCGCTGCCGGCCGACGCGGACGGCCGCGTCCGCCCCGACGCGGACACCGCCGAGTCGACCCGGCTGGGGTGGCGCCCTTGGCGCTGGGCGGCCGGGCTGATGCTGGGCCTGGCCATCGGCACCAAGTGGAACGGCCTCTACATCCTGGCCGCCTTCTGCGTGATGGCGGTGCTGTGGGACGCCGGCTCCCGCCGGGTGGCCGGCGCGCGCCACCCGTACGCGACGGTCCTCAGGCGCGACACGGGCATCACGTTCCTCGCCACCGTCCCGGTCGCGACCGCCGTCTACCTGGTCTCCTGGATCGGCTGGATCCGCTCCTCCGACAAGGGCGACGGCGGCTACTTCCGCGACTGGGCGGCCACCGCAGGCAAGGGCGGCGACTGGACCTTCCTGCCGGACTGGCTGCGCAGCCTGTGGCACTACGAGCACGAGGTCTACGAGTTCCACGTCGGCCTGTCCTCGCCGCACACCTACCAGTCCAACCCCTGGAGCTGGATCGTCGACGCCCGCCCGGTGTCGTACTTCTACGAGTCGCCCTCCCCCGGCACGGACGGCTGCCCGGCGAACGCGGGCGGCAAGTGCGCCCGCGAGGTGCTCGCCATCGGCACCCCGGTGCTGTGGTGGGTGGCGTGCGCGGCGCTGGTGTACGTGCTGTGGCGCTGGTTCTTCCGCCGCGACTGGCGCGCGGGCGCCATCGCCTGCGGCGTCGCGGCCGGGTACCTCCCCTGGTTCCTCTACCAGGAGCGCACGATCTTCTTCTTCTACGCGGTCGTCTTCGTGCCCTTCCTCTGCCTGGCCGTGACGATGCTGATCGGCGCGGTCATCGGCCCGCCCGGCGCCGGCGACACCCGCCGCGTCGCCGGCGCCACCGCCACGGGCGTCCTGGTCCTCCTGATCGCCTGGAACTTCATCTACTTCTGGCCGCTCTACACCGGCACGTCCATCCCGATCGAGCAATGGCGTTCACGTATGTGGCTGGATACCTGGGTTTGAGTCAGCGGGCTGATCTCTGTTCGGAGAACATCCGAAAACAACCGTCACAGGAGCCTCTCCGGCCACCTACAGTGCGTGGGTTGGCCACGGGGAGGGGAGTGCGGTATGCGCAAGGGGGCGAAGGTCGCCGTGATCGGCTCGGTGCTCGCCGCTGTGGTGGGAGGGGCAGGGTACGGGGTGGTCACCTTCGTGTCCGCGCTGAACGGCGACTCGGTCGTCGGCGGGGCGCAGCCGGTGCGGACCGGGCCGCCTGGTGCGGACGAGGTGAAGGACACGTCGGCGAAGTTCTTCGCGGCCTGGGAGAAGGGGCAGGCGGCCACCGCCGCCTCGTACACCAACTTCCCCGAGGCGGCCGGCGAGTTGCTCTCGGCCTACGGGGGCGCCGCGCACATCACCGGCGTACGGATCACGCCCGGGCCCGCCACCGGCGCCACCGTGCCGTTCTCCGTGAAGGCCACCGTCTCCTACGGCGGCAGGTCCGAGCCGCTCGCCTACCGCAGTGAGCTGAGCGTCGTGCGGGGCGCCAGCACCCACCGCCCGCTCGTCGACTGGCAGCCCTCGGTGGTCCATCCGGAGCTGCGCAAGGGCGACACGCTGGTCACCGGCGAGTCCGAGGCCGCGCCGATCCAGGCCGTCGACCGCGACGGCACCGTGCTGACCAAGGACGACTACCCCTCGCTCGGGCCGATCCTGGACGAGCTGCGGGCCAAGTACGGCGACAAGGCCGGCGGCACCCCGGCCGTCGAGCTGAGCATCCGCCACGCCGACACCAACGCGGCCGAGACCCCGCTCATCACCCTCGCCAAGGGCAGGGCGGGCAAGCTGCGCACCACGCTCAGCGCGAGCGCGCAGGCCGCGGCCGAGCAGGCGGTGCGGCGCTACGCCGAGTCCTCGGTCGTGGCCGTCAAGGCGTCCACGGGCGAGGTGCTGGCCGTGGCCAACCACCGCGACGACGCCTTCAACGCGGCGTTCCTGGGCCGGCTCGCCCCCGGCTCCACGATGAAGATCATCAGCGCCGCCACCCTCATCGACAACCGCATCACCAGCGCGGCCGGGCCCGCGCCCTGCCCGGACCAGGCGGTGTGGCAGAGCCAGACCTTCCACAACCTCAAGGGCATGCGGCCCGACGAGCACGCCACGCTCTCCGACAGCTTCTCCCGCTCCTGCAACACGGCGTTCGTGAAGTACGCCGACGCCGTCAAGGTCGACTCCCTGACCAGGGAGGCGCAGGACCGCTTCGGGCTCGGCCGGGACAACTGGAAGACCGGCATCCCCTCCTTCGACGGCTCGGTCCCCGCCTCCGGCGGACCGGACACCGCGGCCAACCTGATCGGGCAGGGCCAGGTCCAGATGAGCCCGCTGAACATGGCGTCGGTGACAGCCACCGCGATGACGGGCGAGTTCCGCCAGCCGGTGCTCGTCGCGCCGGGTCTGGACGACCGGGAACTGGCCCGCGCCCAGGGCCTGCCGGGGGGCACGGTCGCCCAGCTGCGGCAGATGATGCGCCGCACCGCCACCACCGGCACCGCGGCCGTCGCCATGTCCGGGCTGAGCGGCAGCATCGGCGCGAAGACCGGCTCCGCCGAGGTCGACGGGCAGGCCAAGTCCAACAGCTGGTTCACCGGTTACCGCAATGACGTGGCGGCCGCCGCCATGACCCAGGAGGGCGGCCACGGCGGCGACGCGGCCGGCCCGATCGTGGCAGCCGTGCTGCGCGCGGCGGGCTGAACCGGCCCGCGCCGGCCCGGCGGGGACGCGCTCCCAATGTCCCAGCTTGGCTACGGACAGGTGCCCGGGGGCGTTCCGCGAGAACGGGACTCTAGGGTGGTTGCCGTCGTTGACGAGTGTGAGGCTGCGAGGGCAGCGGGGGCGCCCCGGGTACTGGCGGAGGACGGAAGGCAGTGGGCAAGAGAAGGCGCGTCGCCGAGCGACGGAGGACGGGACCCCTCGTGGTCGGCGGCGTGATCGCCGCGGTCGTCGGCGGCGCCGGCGTCGGCGGGTACGCGCTGTACGGCGGCGGGGCCGCGGCCGAGGGCCGCTCGCAGGACGCCTCCACCGCCCGCACCAGGAACGTCGAGACCGGTCCCCCGTCGGCCGCCGAGGTCCGCACCACGGCCGAGCGCTTCCTGACGGCCTGGCAGCAGGGCAGGACCGCCGAGGCCGCGGCCGCCACCAGCGACTCCGCGGCGGCGAGCGCCCTGCTCACCGGGTACTCCAAGGACGCGCACCTGAAGGACGTCACCCTCACCGAGGGCACGCCGAGCGGCGCGAAGGTCCCCTTCTCGGTGAAGGCGACCGTCTCGTACAAGGGCCTGAGCAAGCCGCTGGCGTACGACAGCGCGCTGACCGTCGTGCGGCGCGCCGAAGACGGCCGGCCGGTCGTCGACTGGCACTCCGCCGTGGTGCACCCGGAGCTGAAGGACGGCGACACGCTGGTCACGGGCGAGTCCGGCACCCCGCCGGTGAAGGCCCTGGACCGCGACGGCGGCGAGCTGACCGCCGCCAAGTACCCCTCGCTCGGCACGGTGCTGGACGGGCTGCGCGAGAAGTACGGCAAGACCGCGGGCGGGAAGGCGGGCGTCGAACTGCGGGTGGTCCGCGGCGCGGCGTCGAAGAAGGCGGAGCTGTCCGACAAGACGCTCGCCGAGCTGAGCAAGGGCACCCCGGGCACGGTGAGGACGACGCTGAGCCCCACCCTCCAGGCCGCCGCCGAGAAGCGGGTGGCCGAGCAGGACCGCGCCTCGGTGGTGGTGCTGCGCCCGTCCACCGGCGAGATCCTGGCGGTGGCCAACACCGGCCACGGCTTCAACACCGCCTTCCAGGGCTCCCTCGCCCCGGGCTCCACGATGAAGGTCATCACCTCCTCGCTGCTGATCGACAAGGGCCTGGCGTCGGCCGAGAAGCAGCACCCGTGCCCGAAGACGTTCACCTACGGCGGCTGGAAGTTCCACAACGACGACGACTTCGAGATCAAGGGCGGCACCTTCAAGGCGAGTTTCGCCCGCTCCTGCAACACGGCCTTCATCAGCCAGGCCAAGAAGCTGCAGAACTCCGACCTGACCCGGCAGGCGCAGGAGGTCTTCGGGCTGTCCCTGGACAACTGGGCGATCGGGGTGCCGTCCTTCGACGGCTCGGTGCCCGTGCAGTCGGCGGCGCAGATGGCGGCCTCGCTCATCGGCCAGGGCGGGGTGCGGATGAACCCGCTGAACATGGCCTCGGTGGCCGCGACCGTGAAGTCGGGCACCTTCCACCAGCCGTACCTGGTGTCCCCGTCCGTCGACCACCGGCAGCTGGCCACCGCCTCGCGCACCCTGTCCGCCTCGACGCTCTCCCAGCTGCGCGAGCTGATGCGGTACACCGCCGCCTACGGCACGGCGGCCCAGGCCATGGCGGGTCTCGGTCCCGACTACGGCGCGAAGACGGGCTCGGCGGAGGTCGACGGCCAGAAGAAGCCCAACGGCTGGTTCACCGCCTACCGCGGCGACCTCGCGGCCGCGGGCGTCGTCCAGGCGGGCGGCCACGGCGGCGACACGGCCGGCCCGATCGTGGCGGCCCTGCTGAAGATGGGCGCCTGAAGACGGGCCCCTGAAGACGGGCGGCTGACGCACCCGGAGGCGTCAGCGGTGTGCGACGGCCGCGGCCGTCGCCGCCGCCATGTAGGTGCGCCGGAGGAATCTCAGCAGCGCCCCGCTGTCGAACTGCACCACCGCGACACCCTGCGGCGAGTGGAACTCGACCACCGCCTGCACCCGCCCGCACGGCCATACCCGCACGTCACCGGTGCCGGCCGGGGAGCGCAGTCCCTGTTCGAGCAGGGAGCGCGAGAAAGCGTACTCATGGGCCCCGGGCAGACCGATCCGCACCAGCCGGGGGTCGTCCCGCGGGTCGTAGCGCAGCACGACGGGGACCGCGTCGCGGTCGTCCTGGATGTCGTGGTCCGTGACTATGTGCGCACGCTCGTACTGTTCGACTACCGACATCGGACGACCCCTCACGCCGTGTGACCTCTGCGGAAGCTGTTCATCCTCTTCCTTCAATGTCGCATATTTCCCTGATTGCGCCTCTCGAACCCCGTCCATCCCGACCGGGACCGAGTCAGGACGCACTCGCTCTTGCAAGTCGTTCGCAACAAGCCACTATCATCGAACGGTGCATGTGCCTGACGGATTCATCAACCCCCCCACCTCGGCCGCGACCGGAGTCGTCGCCGCCGGCGCCCTCGCCGTGAGCCTGCGCGGCGCCCGCCGCGAACTCGACGAGCGGACCGCGCCACTGGCCGGCCTGGTCGCCGCGTTCATCTTCGCGGTGCAGATGCTCAACTTCCCGGTCGCGGCCGGGACCAGCGGCCACCTCCTCGGCGGCGCGCTCGCCGCGATACTCGTGGGCCCCTTCACCGGGGTCCTGTGCGTCAGCGTGGTCCTGCTCATGCAGGGCGTCCTCTTCGCCGACGGCGGCCTGACCGCGCTCGGCGTCAACATCACCGACATGGCGATCGTCACGACCGTCGTCGCCTACGCCGTCTTCCGCGGCCTGGTGAAAGTGCTCCCGCGCCGCCGCCGCTCGGTCACCGTCGCCTCCTTCGCCGCCGCGCTGGTCTCGGTGCCGGCCGCCGCCGTCGCCTTCACGCTGGTCTACGCGCTCGGCGGCACCACGGACGTGGCGATCGGCAAGGTCGCCACCGCCATGATCGGCGTGCACGTGCTCATCGGCGTCGGCGAGGCGGTGATCACCGCGCTGACCGTCGGCGCCGTCATCGCCGTACGGCCCGACCTGGTGCACGGGGCGCGGGGCCTGGAGCAGCGGCTGAAGCTGCGGGTGGGCGGCGAACTCGTCGACGTCCCCGCCGCCGCGCCCGCCCCGGCACCGGCCGCCGCCCGGTCCCACCGCAAGCTGTGGATCACCGGCCTGGTCGCGTCCCTGGTGCTCGCCGGTTTCGTCAGCTTCTACGCCTCCGCCAGCCCCGACGGCCTGGAGAAGGTGGCCCACGACCAGGGCATGGACAAGAAGGAACAGCGGCACGCCTCCGCCGGCTCCCCGCTCGCCGGCTACGGCGTCGAGGACGTCTCCGACGCCCGCCTGTCCGGCGGCCTCGCCGGGGTGATCGGGGTCGGCGCGACCGTCGTCGCGGGCAGCACCGTCTTCTACGTGGTCCGCAGGCGCCGTACGGCCGCCCCCGGGTCCTCCACGGCCGGGGCAGCCTGAGATGGGCGCCGGCCACGCGCACCGGCTGTACCGGCACGGGCACTCGCCCGTGCACGCGCTGCCGCCGCACACCAAGCTGGCCGCCGCGTTCGCGTTCGTGGTGGTCGTGGTGTCGACCCCGCGGGAGGCGATGTGGGCGTTCGCGCTCTACGCCGTACTGCTGGCCGCCGTCGCCGCGGCGGCGCGGGTGCCCGCCCGCTTCCTGCTGCGGCGGCTGCTGGTCGAGGTGCCGTTCGTGGCCTTCGCGGTGCTCATGCCGTTCGTCGCCGAGGGCGAGCGGGTGGACGTGCTCGGGCTGTCCCTGAGCGTGAGCGGCCTGTGGGGCGCCTGGAACGTGCTCGCCAAGGGCACCCTCGGCGTGGCCGCCTCCGTGCTGCTCGCCGCCACCACCGAGCTGCGGGAGCTGCTGCTGGGCCTGCAGCGCCTGAGGCTGCCCCCGCTGCTGGTGCAGATCGCCTCCTTCATGATCCGCTACGGCGACGTCATCACCGACGAGATGCGGCGCATGCGGATCGCCCGTGAGTCGCGCGGCTTCGAGGCGCGCGGCCCGCGGCACTGGGGCGTGCTCGCCAAGTCCGCGGGCGCGCTGTTCATCCGCTCCTACGAGCGCGGCGAGCGGGTCCACCTGGCCATGGTGAGCCGCGGTTACTCCGGTTCGATGCCGGTGATCGACGAGGTGACCGCGTCCCGGGCGCAGTGGTCGTACGCCCTCGCCCTGCCCTGTGCCGCCCTCGTCGTGTGTCTGCTGGGATGGGTCCTGTGACGACTGCACCTGCCTCCCTCGAGGTCTCCGGCCTCGCCTTCGCCTACCCCGACGGCCACCAGGCCCTGTTCGGCGTGGACTTCACCGTCGCGCGCGGCGAACGGGTCGCGCTGCTCGGCCCGAACGGCGCCGGCAAGACGACCCTCGTACTGCACCTCAACGGCATCCTGACCGGCGGCGCCGGCACGGTGACGGTGGCCGGGCTGCCGGTGGGCAGGAAGCACATGGCCGAGATCCGGCAGCGGGTCGGCATCGTCTTCCAGGACCCGGACGACCAGCTGTTCATGCCGACCGTGCGGGAGGACGTGGCGTTCGGCCCGGCGGCGGCCGGACTGAAGGGCGCGGAGCTCGAGCGGCGGGTGCGCACCGCGCTGGAGCGGGTCGGCATGGCGGACTTCGCCGACCGTCCGCCGCACCACCTCTCCTTCGGCCAGCGCCGCAGGGTGGCCGTGGCGACCGTGCTGGCGATGGAGCCGGAGATCCTGGTCCTGGACGAGCCCTCGTCCAACCTCGACCCGGCCTCGCGCCGCGAACTCGCCGACATCCTGCGCTCGTTGGACGTGACCGTGCTCATGGTCACGCACGACCTGCCGTACGCGCTCGAGCTGTGCCCGCGTGCGCTGGTCCTGAGCGACGGGGTGATCGCCGCGGACGGCCCGACCGGCGAGCTGCTCGGCGACGACGACCTGATGCGCGCCCACCGGCTGGAGCTGCCCTTCGGCTTCGACCCCCGGTCCGTGACCATGGGCGCCTGACACCGCGCCCAGGAATCGCGGGCGGTACGTGCTTGTTGCACCCACTGTCGCAGGCAGCAGTGCAGAGAGGACGGCGGACGTGGGCGTGGACGTGCACGGCGCGGTGGCCGAGGGCTTCGAGCCGGTCGGGGAGGCGTTCGCGGAGAACTTCGCGTCGCGGGGCGAGCGGGGCGCGGCGGTGGCCGTCTACCGGCACGGGCGCAAGGTCGCAGACCTCTGGGCGGGCACGAAGGACTTCGACGGCGTCCCCGGCTCGGCGCCCTGGGAGCGGGGCACCGCGCAGATCGTGCGCTCGGCGACCAAGGGCGTCGCCGCGGCCGTACTCCTGCTGCTGCACCAGCGCGGCGAGCTGGACCTGGACGCGCCGGTTGGGACGTACTGGCCCGAGTACAAGGCGGCGGGCAAGGAGCACACCCTCGTACGCGATCTGCTCGCGCACCGCGCCGGGGTGCCCGCGCTCGACCGTCCGCTCACCCCGGAGCAGGCCGCCGACCCGGTACTCGGCGCCGAGGCCGTCGCCGCGCAGGCGCCGGCGTGGGAGCCGGGCACGGACCACGGCTACCACGCGCAGACATACAGCTGGCTGACCGGCGAACTGGTCCGCCGGGTCACGGGCCGGCCCATCGGCGAGTGGATCGCGCGCGAGATCGCCGGACCGGCCGGCGCCGACCTGTGGGTCGGCTTGCCCGCGGACGAGACGGGACGCGTGGGCCGGGTCGGGCCCGTGGACGCGCCCGCCCCCGCGGGCGGTCTGAGGACCCTCAGGACGCGCCCCAAGCGCGCGGTCGCCGAGGCCTACGCCGACCCGGACTCGCTCACCCGGCGCGCCTTCGCCGCGATCACGCCGCTGCCCGAGGAGAACGACCCCGCCTACCGGGCTGCCGTCCTGCCCGCCTCCAACGGCATCGCCACCGCCGACGGACTCGCCCGTTTCTACGCCTCGCTCATCGGCGAAGTGGACGGCGGCACCCGCCTGTTCACACCGGCGACGGCGGAACTGGCCCGCACGGAGCACTCCGCCGGGCCGGACCGCGTGCTCGTGGTCGGCACCCGGTTCGGCCTCGGCTACATGCTGCACGGCGCCGCGTCCCCGCTGCTGGCCCCCGGCTCCTTCGGCCACCCCGGACGCGGCGGCTCCCTCGGCTTCGCCGACCCGGAGTCGGGCATCGCCTTCGGCTACGTCACCAACGGCTTCCGCTCCGGCGTCACGGCGGACCCGAGGGCGCAGGCCCTGGTCCGGGCGGTGGCGGCGGCGATATCCGGGCGAAGGCCGGCTTCCGCGGAGGCCTGAGCCACCCGCCGGCCCGGTCCGCTCAGACGTGAATGGGCTGGGACGTCCGCCCCGAGGCGTCGTCGATCTCGCCGTGCGCCTTGGTCAGCAACTGCATGGCGAGCTCGTTCAGCGCGCGGGCGCCGGCGATCTCCTCGCCCACCCGGGGCTGGTTGGAGTCGGTGTGGTGACGGCTGGCGCGCCCGTGGGCCCGGACCTCGCTGCCGTCGGGCAGCCGGACCAGCGCCGCCGCCCGCGTGTGCTGGTCGTCCTCCGTGAACTCCAGCTCCACATGCCATCCCACAGCGGTGTTCATCATGACGGTCACCTCCACAACACCTCCTTCCAGGGTGCTCCCACAGGGCCGCGGGCGCAGCGCGGTGAGAGTGCGTGTGGCGACGGGACGCGACCAAATACGAAGCGGAGCCTGGCGTGTATGCCCAGGCTCCGCTTCGTGTGTAGTAGCGGGGACAGGATTTGAACCTGCGACCTCTGGGTTATGAGCCCAGCGAGCTACCGAGCTGCTCCACCCCGCGTCGGTGTAGGAACACCCTACGCCACTCAGCGGCACCCAGTGACCAGCCACGGTGGTCCGCTCGCTCCGGGACCGAGCGGGCTGCGCGGGCCGGCCGACGGTCAGGCGCTTGTGGGCCCGGACGTTCAGGTGTGCGCGAGTTGGAGCACGGCGATGCCGGCCACCACGGTGACGCTCGCGGCCAGCCGTCGGCCACCCAGTCGCTCGCGGAAGAGCACGGTGCCGAGCAGCGCGGCGATGACGATGCTCGTCTCGCGGAGTGCGGCGATGGACGCCAGGTCGCCGTGATCCTGCGCCCATACCACCAGTGCGTACGCGGTCAGGGAGAGCACCCCACCGGTCAGTCCGCGTATCGGGGCGCGCCGCAGCCGGGATGACAGTCCGCGCCCGCCCAGCGCCAAGGCGCCCGCGCAGAAGAGCACGCCCTGCAGCAGGAAACTCCAGGCTATGTAGCCGAAGACACTGTCCGAGCGCCGTACGCCCGTGCCGTCGACGACGGTGTACGAGGCGATCATGACGCCGGTGCCGAGGGCAGCCGCCAGTGCCGGCAACTGGGTGCGGTCCGGCAGGCCGTCCGCCAGAGCGAGGGCGACCAGCCCGGCGGAAATGATCAGGACGCCGGTGAGTTCGGGGGCTGACGGCTCCTGGCCGAGAACGCTCACCGAGAGGACGGCGACCAGCATGGGCGCGACGCCGCGCGCCACCGGGTACATCTGGCCGAAGTCACCGAGCCTGTAAGCCTGGAGCAGCAGCGTCTGATAGGCGGCCTGGAGCACGGCCGAGGCCGCGACGAACGGCCAGGCGGCGGAGCCGGGGAGCGGGGTGAAACAGACCCAGATCGCGCTGACGCCGACGAAGGCCAGGTTGATCAGCGTGAAGCCGGCGAGCTTGTCCGGCATCGCGTGCGCCAGCGCGTTCCACACGGCGTGCAGCACCGCCGCGGCCAGCACCACTACGGGCACCACTACGGGCACGGCGGTGCCTGCTCGCATGAACACATCCATGAGCGTCGACCGTTCCGGAAGGTGAGGCGGTAGGGAATTGAATTCCGCATTATGCTACCCACATGGAACGACATTCCCCGACCGGGAGTACTTCCGCGGACGCACGGGCCGCCGGCGTGCGGAATCTCGCCGCCCACGTACGCGCCCGGCTGCCGCAACTGCGCGACGCGGAGGCCAGGGTCGCCCAGGTCCTGCTCGATCAGGGCCCCGAACTGGTCCGGCTGAGCGTCAGCGACGTCGCCGCGATGGCGCACACGGCGCCCTCCTCCGTGGTCCGCGCCTGTCAGCGGCTGGGCTTCCGCGGCTATCAGGAGGTGAAGATCACGGCGGCCCGGGAGGCGCCCCGGCCCACCACCCCGGAAGGCGCCGATCCCACCTCCCGCGCGTTGGCCGACACCGTGCAAGCGGCACGCGAGGCCCTGGACGGGCTGTCCGCGACCGTCTCTCCCGACCACCTGCGCACCGCCGCCGAGGCGTTGCACGGCGCGAGCCGGATCCTGGTCGTCGGTGCGGGCCTGTCCACCGCCGTGGCCACCGACGCGGCCTACCGCCTCAGGGCCCTGGGCTGCGCCGTCGACGCCCCCACCGACCCGCTCACCGCCGAGGTGGCCGCCTCGACGCTTCCGGCGGACGCCGTCTGCCTGGCCGTCAGCCACACCGGCGCCACCCGCACCACCGTGGACGCCGCCCGACGGGCCCACGCACGCGGAGCCACCGTCATCTCGCTCACCAGCTACGCCCGTTCACCGCTGACCGAGACCAGCCAGTGCACACTGCTCGCCGGCGGCCAGGACCTCACCCTCGGCCTGGAAGCCGTCGCAGGCCGCCTCGCTCATCTCGTCGTGGTGGACGCACTGGCCCTCACCCTGCTGGCCCTGCGCGGTCCGGACGCCCAGCAGGCCCTGGCCCGCTCCGCGGAGGTCACCGCGGCTCACGCGTACTGACGGCGTGGAGGGCGGCGGGGAGGACCGCGTCCGTCACGCGGTGCGCTCGCGCACGTCCACGACGGTGGCCCCGGCGTGGGCGACGAGCGCGTCCGGCGCGATGGGGAACACCGCGTGCGGGTCGCCCGCGGCCGCCCACACCGTGTCGTGCTCCAGCAGCGACCGGTCGGCCAGTACGCGGGTGCGCGTCCGGTGCCCGAAGGGCGGCACCCCGCCGATGGCGTATCCCGTGGTCTCGCGTACGACGTCGGCCTTGGCCCGGGTCACCTTCTCGGCGCCGAGCTCCTTGCGCACGAGCTCGACGTCCACGCGGGAGGCGCCGTCCATGAGCACCAGCACCGGCACCCCGTCGGCGGCGAAGATGAGCGACTTGCAGATCTGGCTCAGCTCGCACCCGACGGCCGCGGCGGCCTGCTCGGCGGTGCGGGTGGCGTCGGGGAAGCGCCGGACCCGGGCGGTGAGCTCACCGAGCCCCAGTTCCCGCAGCGCCTCGGCGAATCGCGGGTGGGCTCCGAAGCCCTCGGCGTCAGTGGCGGCTGTCGTCGTCATGCAAGGCACGCTAGCGGCGGGTGCAGGTGCCACGCGAGCGCGTTGTTATGAGCGCGTCGGCGGGGGCCCGGGCCCCCGCCGGGCGGCTCAGACCCGTACCAGTTCGCGCTCCGCGTCCGGATCCGTGTCCGTGTCCGTGTCCGTGTCCGCGTCCCTCGGGTGCCCGGTGCGCAGCCCCTCGCCCTCGACGTCCACGTTGGGCAGCGCCCGGTCCAGCCACTTCGGCAGCCACCAGGCCTTCCGGCCGAGCAGGGCCAGTACGGCGGGAACGAGGGCCATCCGTACGACGAACGCGTCGAAGAAGACCGCGATCGCCAGGCCGAAGCCGATCATCTTGACCATCGACTCGCTCGAGCCGATGAAACCGGAGAACACGGCGATCATGATGACCGCGGCCGCCGTGACGACCCGCGCGCCGTGCCGGAAGCCGGTGACGACCGCCTGGCCCGGCTTCTCGCCGTGGACGTGGGCCTCCCGCATGCGGGTCACGAGGAACACCTCGTAGTCCATGGCGAGTCCGAAGACGACGCCCACCATGAAGATCGGCATCATCGACATGACCGGCCCGGTCTGCTCCACGCCCATCAGACCGGACAGCCAGCCCCACTGGAAGACCGCGACGACCGCGCCGAGGGCCGCCATCACGCTCAGCAGGAAGCCGAGCGCCGCCTTCAGCGGGACCAGCACCGAGCGGAACACCACGATCAGCAGCAGGAAGGCGAGGCCCACGACCAGGGCGAGGTAGGGGAACAGCGCGTCGTTGAGCTTCTGCGAGACGTCGATGTTCATCGCCGTTGAGCCGGTGACCAGCACCTTCGCATCCGTCTCGGCCGCGATGCCGCCGCCCGCGGCGCGGATGGCGTGCACCAGGTCCTCGGTGCTCGCCGAGGACGGCTTGGAGTCGGGCACGACGGTGACGGTCGCGGTGTCGCCGGCCCTGTTCGGCTGGGCCGGGGTCACGGTGGCGACGTCGTCCAGCTTCTTGATCTCGTCGGTCACCCGGGTGAAGGCGGCCTTGGGGCGGGCGCTGTCCTTGGCGTCGACGACGACCAGCAGCGGGCCGTTGAAGCCGGGGCCGAAGCCCTCCGAGAGCAGGTCGTAGGCGCGGCGCTGGGTGGTGGAGACGGGCTGGGAGCCGTCGTCGGGCAGGCCCAGCTCCAGCGAGGCGGCGGGCACGGCGGCGGCGCCGAGGCCCAGCACGCCGAGCAGCAGCACGGCGACCGGGCGGCGGACGACGAAGCTCGCCCAGCGGGTGCCCATGTTGGGCCGGTCCTGGCCGCCCCGGCGCGCGGCGCGGGCGCCGCCCAGCAGCCTGCTCTTCTCGCCGGCCGGCTTGACCCTGCGGCCGGCGTAGCCGAGCAGGGCCGGGATCATGGTGAGGGCGATCAGGACGGCGACGGCCACCGTGCCGGCCGCGGCGACGCCCATCTTCGTCAGCATCGGGATGTCGACGACCGACAGGCCGACCAGGGCGATCACGACGGTCAGGCCGGCGAAGACCACCGCGGAGCCCGCGGTGCCCACGGCCCGCCCGGCGGCCTCCTCGCGCTCGCGTCCCTCGGCGAGTTCGGCGCGGTAGCGGGAGACGATGAACAGCGCGTAGTCGATGCCGACGGCGAGGCCGATCATGGTGGCCAGGGTGGAGGTGGTGGAGCCCAGGTCGAGGGCGTGGGCGAGCGCGGTGATCGTGGAGACTCCGATGCCCACGCCGATCAGCGCGGTCAGCAGCGGCAGCCCGGCCGCGAGCAGCGAGCCGAAGGTGATGACGAGGACGACGGCCGCGACGGCGATGCCGACGACCTCGGTCGCGCCGGTCTCGGGGGCCGCGTTGAGGGCGTCGCCGCCGACCTCGACGGTCAGCCCGGCCTCGCGCGCGTCCTGCGCCGCGTTCTTCAGGGCGGTGCGGGAGGAGTCCTTCAGCTCCATGCCGGAGACCTTGTACTTCACCGACGCGTACGCGATCGTGCCGTCCTTGCTGACGGCGCGCCCGGTGTACGGGTCGCCGGCGGAGGCGACCTCGGCGCCGCCGGACAGCTCCTTGACCGTCTTCTTCACGGCGGCCTTGTTCCGGGCGTCCGTGATCTTCTCGCCGGCCGGCGCCTTGAAGACGACCCGCGCGGTCGCCCCGTCGGCGCTCGCGCCGGGGAACCGCTGTTCCAGCAGGTCGAAGGCCTTCTGGGCCTCGGTGCCCGGGACGGAGAAGGAGGTGTTGCCGGCGGCGGGCGCGGAGGCGGCGCCGACGCCCGCGAGCGTCAGCAGCGCCACCCAGATCAGGGCGACGAAGTGCCGTCGCCTGAAGGCGAGGCGGCCGAGTTTGTAGAGGTACGTGGCCACGGGGGCGTACTCCCGGTCAGGTCGTGTTCGGTTCTGGGCAGGGGTGATCAGCCCGACGACGATGGGGGCACCGCCCATGCCGTCAAGGCGATGGGGGAGGGTACGTCAGGGGGTGGGCTTGCCGGGGAGGTGTCAGTGAGGGGACACGCCGAGGGCGGGGAGGACCACGGCGTCGATGTACGAGATGAGGAACGCGCGGGTGGGCGGCTGGTCGTCGAGCAGGGCCCGGGTGGCGAAGCCACCGACCATCATGTGCAGCGTGAACTCCAGGGCGGGGCAGTCCTCGCGGATCTCCCCGCGGTCCACGGCACGCCGCATGACCTGCCGGAACCCGCCCATCTCCGGGTCGATGACCTGCTCCCGGAAGGCCTGGCGCAGATCCTCGTTGTGGTGCATCGCCATGGCGACGCCCCGCATGAGCGCGGAGTTGCGCTCCATGGTGCAGTCGTCCTCCAGCGCCACCAGGGCGTGCAGGTCGCCGCGCAGGGAGCCGGTGTCGATCTCGTCGAGACGGCCCGGCTTGCCGTGCCGCAGCGCCTTGACGACCAGATCGGCCTTGCCGCCCCACTGGCGGTAGAGCGTCGCCTTGCTGGACTTGGTACGGGCGGCGACGGCGTCCATGGTGAGGGCGTCGTAGCCGACTTCGCGGAGCAGGTCGAGCACGGCCTCGTACAGCTCGGCCTCGCGCTCGGGCGTGATGCGGCTGCGCCGCTGGGTCGCGCCCTCGGCCATGTCCGTCACCCCTTCCGCTCCGGTACCGCTTGCGAACGACACGGTTTCGTACGCGTCGTACCGAACGAATGTAGCGCAGGACCAAAGCGAAACGAAACTGTTTCGTACGTGTGCTGGGTCACGCGCTCCGCACACGGTCCCGTCTTTCACGATTTGCCCCGCTCCATCCCCCGGCGAAGCATGGGGAGGTGAGCTATCTGCGCCTGCCGCACATCAGCGGCGACCTCCTGTGCTTCGTGACCGAGGACGACCTCTGGCTGGCGCCGCTGGACGGCGCGGGCCGGGCCTGGCGCCTCACCGTGGACCGCACCAAGGCCGGCCACCCGCGCTTCTCCCCCGACGGCCGCCGGCTCGCGTACACGAGCTGGCGCAGCCTGGTGCCTGAGGTCCACCTGCTCGACGTGGACGGCGGGCCCGGCCGGCAGCTGACGTACTGGGGCAGCTCCGACACCCAGGTGTGCGGCTGGAGCCCGCCCGACGAGCACGGCCACACCGCGATCCTCGCCGTCGCCTCGCACGGCGAGCCGTTCTCCTACTTCACCTGGGCCTACAAGGTCGACACCGACGGCTCCCCCGGCCGCAAGCTGCCCTGGGGGCCGGTCTCCGACATCCAGGTCGCCGACGTCGACGGCGAGCGGCGCAGCCTGCTGCTGACCGGGACCCCGCCGCACGAACCCGCCTCCTGGAAGCGCTACCGCGGCGGCGCCACGGGCCGCCTCTGGCTGCACGGGCGGCGGCTGCTCGCCGGCCTCGACGGCCATCTGGCCTGCCCGATGTTCGTCGGCGGCCGGATCGCCTTCCTCTCCGACCACGAGGGCGTCGGCAACCTCTACTCCTGCGCCCACGACGGCACCGACCTGCGCCGCCACACCGACCACGACGCCTTCTACGCCCGGCACGCCTCGAGCGACGGCACGCGCGTGGTGTACCAGTGCGCGGGCGACCTGTGGATCGTCGACGACTTCTCCCCCGGCGCCGTCCCGCGCCGGCTGGAGGTACGCCTGGGCGGGCCCCGGGCCGGACGCCGCCCGTACCAGGTGCCGGCCTCCCAGCACGTCGACGGCCTCTCGGTGGACGAGACCGGCCGCGCGAGCGCGATCGTCGTACGCGGCTCCCTGTACTGGCTGACCCACCGCGACGGCCCGGCCCGCACCCTCATCGACACCCCGGGCGTACGCGTCCGGCTGCCGGAGATGCTCGGCGAGACCGGCCAGGTCGCCTACGTCACCGACGCCGAGGGCGAGGACGCCGTCGAGATCTCCCACCTCCCCCGCGCCACCGGCGCACGCCCGCCCCGCAGGCTCGCCTCCGGGCGGTTGGGCCGGGTCCTGGAGATGGTCGCCGACCCCGCGGGCGAACGCCTGGCCATCGCCTCCCACGACGGCCGCCTGCTGCTGCTCGACGTGACGGACGGCGGGGGCACGGACGGCGTGGGCGCGGAAGCCGAGGGCTCGAACGCCGAGGGTGAGACCGCGGGCGAGACGGCAGCCGAAGCGGAAGCCGAGGCCGGGGGCGAGGGTGAGGCCGGGGCCGAGGGCGAGACCGGGGTCGAAGCCGAGGTCGCGACCGAGGTCGAAGCCGGGGTCGAGACCGGGGCCGAAGCCGGGGTCGAGACCGGGGCCGGAGTCACCGAGCTGGTCCGGTCCGTCAACGGGCCCGTGCGGGACCTGGCCTTCTCCCCCGACGGGGCCTGGCTGACCTGGTCGCACCCCGGGATCGGGCGCACCCTGCGGCAGATCAGGATGGCCCGCATCAAGGACCGCACGGTCGTCGACGTCACCAACGGCCGCTTCGAGGACGAGAACCCGGTGTTCACCCGGGACGGCCGCTACCTCGCCTTCCTGTCCTGGCGCGGCTTCGACCCGGTGTACGACGTGCACACCGGCGACCTGTCCTTCCCGCTCGGCTGCAAGCCCTACCTGGTCCCGCTGTCCTCCGCGACCCCCTCCCCCTTCGCGCTCAACCCCGAGGGCCGCCCGGCGGCGGGCGGCCTGGACCCGGTGGAGGACGAGGACAGCGGCGAGTCGGGCACCGTGACGGTCGAGGTCGAGGGCCTGGAGAACCGGGTGACGCCGTTCCCGGTCATCGCCTCCAAGTACTCCGGCCTGTACCCGGTGGCGGGCGGCGGCCTGGTCTGGCTGCGCTGGCCGATCTCGGGCGCGCTCGGCGAGACCTTCGCCAACCCGGACGACACCACCGGCCGCCCGACCCTGGAGCACTTCAACATCAGCAAGGCGAAGAAGTCCGAACTCGTCGGCCACCTCGACTGGTTCGGGGTCAGCGGGGACGGCACCCGGCTGGTCGTCGTCGACGAGGGCGACCTGCGGGCCGTGCCGTCCACGGAGATCGGCGACCTCGACACCACGGCCTGGATCGACATGCGCCGGATCGTGCAGGTCGTCGACCCGGCCGCCGAGTGGCGCCAGGCCTACGAGGAGGCGGGCCGGCTGATCCGCGCCTACTTCTGGGAGCCGCGGATGTGCGGCATCGACTGGGACGGCGTACTCGCGCAGTACCGCCCGCTGGTCGAACGGGTCGCCTCCCCCGACGAGTTCGCCGACCTGCTGCGCGAGGTGCTGGGCGAGCTCGGCACCTCGCACGCCTACGTCGCCGCCGCCCGCCGCAACGAGGGGCCGCCGCACTACCAGCGCTGGCAGGGCCTGCTCGGCGCCAACTTCGCGCACCGGGAGGCCGGCTGGGTGGTCGGGCGGATCCTGTCCGGCGACTCCTCCGACTCCAAGGCGCGCTCCCCGCTGGCCGGCACGGGCATCCGCGAGGGCGCGGTCCTGACCCACGTGGACGGCCGCCCGGTGGACCCGGTCGCCGGCCCGTACCCGCTGCTCGCCGGCTCCGGCGGTACGACGGTGGAGCTGACCTTCGCGCCGGCCGAGGGCGGGGGACCCGCGCGCCGGGTGGCCGTCGTCCCGCTGATCGACGAGCGGCCGCTGCGCTACCAGGACTGGGTGGCCAAACGGCGCGCGGTGGTGCGGGAGTTGAGCGGCGGCCGGTGCGGCTATCTGCACATCCCCGACATGGGCGGCTCCGGCTGGGCGCAGTTCAACCGGGACTGGCGCATGGAGGTCTCCCGGCCCGCGCTGATCGTCGACGTGCGCGGCAACGCGGGCGGGCACATCAGCGAACTCGTCGTCGAGAAGCTGACCCGGACCATCCTCGGCTGGGACCTGACCCGGGGCGCGCAGCCGGTGTCGTACACCTCCAACGCGCCCCGCGGGCCGCTCGTGGCCCTCGCCGACGAGGCGACCTCCTCCGACGGCGACATGATCACCGCGGCCTTCAGGCTGCTGAAGCTCGGGCCGGTCGTCGGCCAGCGCACCTGGGGCGGAGTGGTCGGCATGACCGGCAGGCACCGCCTGGGCGACGGCACGGTGATCACGGTGCCGATGAACGCGGCCTGGTTCAACGCGTACGGCTGGTCCGTGGAGAACCACGGCGTCGCGCCGGACGTGGAGAGCCTGCGCACCCCGATGGACTGGGCCGAGGGCCGGCACGTGGAGATGGACGACGCCATCGAACTCGCCCTGGAACTCCTGGAGTCCAACCCGGCCGCCGACCCGCCCGACTACCGCGACGTGCCCGACCGGTCCCGCCCGAAGCTGCCCCCGCGCCCCTGAGGCGGCCCGCGGCCGCGGTGTCCCGGCGGGGGCACGGACGCGGGGTGCCCCGACACACAGGGCACCCCGCGTCTTCCCGGCCGAAGCCGAGCATGGCATCACACGATGACTACGGTGACGACGGTGACTACCGGTCGTAGTCCTCGTTGAGACGGTCCTCCATCTCGTCGTGCGTGTCGTCGATGCCCTGACGCGCACGCTCGCGCTGCTGGGACGAGCGCTGGCCGGCCTTCTCGCGGCCCTCGCCGGTGCGCTCCTTGCCCTGCTGCTGCCACTGCTCGGCCTGGTCCTGGAACTTGTCCTTCATAGCCATGCTGTTTCACTCCCGTGTGGGTGAAGGGGATCCCCAAGTGGGTGAGGGGATCGACCTCGACCAGATTCACACGGGCGGTGACCGTGCGCATGTCGATCAACGACGGTGCGTAATCGGCGGGTCGGCGGCCGCGTGAGCGGGGGATCAGCGGCGGCGCGGGCCCGAAGTGCTCCGGGTGCCGCGGTGCTGTTCGTCGGCGGCGCCGCCCGCTCCCACCAGCCCGGTCCGCATCCCGGCGAGGCGGTCCGCGAACCGCCGCATCTCCCGCTGGCCCACCGTCCCGATGAGGCCCGGCAGATACCCGCGCACGCCCTGCATCCCGCGCAGCCACCACTGCCCGTAGACGTGGCTCGAGCGCCGCTCGACGCCCTCGACGATCCGGTCCACCGTCGGACCCAGCGGGTAGGTCTTGTTGGACGGCCACACCAGCCTCTGCCTCAACTCCCGCATCACGTCGTCCTGGTCGGCGCCGCGCACCATGTCGGTGTCGGTCCAGGACAGGTAGGCGACGCCCACCCGCACGCCCAGGTGGCCGACTTCGGCCCGCAGGCTGTGCGCGTACGCCTCCACACCGGACTTGGAGGCGCAGTACGCCGTCATCATCGGCGCCGGGGTGATGGCGGCGAGGGAGGCGATCTGGAGCAGGTAGCCGCGGCTCTTGGTCAGCGCGGGCAGGAACGCCCGCCCGGTGACGGCCGAGCCGATGAGGTTGACCTCGATCACGCGCCGCCAGGACTCCGGGTCGGAGCCGGCGAACGGACCGCCGGTCGCCACACCGGCGTTGGCGACCACGATGTCCACCTTCCCGAACCGCTCCTCGACCTCCGCGGCGACCCGGGTCATCGCCTCGTGGTCGGTGACGTCGGCGTGCCAGTACGCGCTCTCGCCGTGCAGCCGTTCCGCGACCTGCTTCAGCGCGTCAGGCTCCAGACCGACCAGCGCGACCCGCGCGCCGCGCGCGGACAGTTTGCGCGCGAGCAGTTCCCCCACGCCCCGCGCGGCCCCGGTGACGACCGCGACCTGTCCCTCCAGGCTCACCCTGCTCATGCGCCCTCCTTGATCCGTACGTCGTCGTCGTTCTCGTCGCCGTCGCGACCGCCGGCGCCCGCGCCGCCGTCCGGGTGCGCGTGCGACTGCCCGTAGGCGGTGACGAGTTCCCGGATCTTGCCGGTGATCAGCTCGGGCGCCTCCACCGGGGTCATGTGGCCGAGGCCGGCCAGTTCGGTCAGGCCGACGCACTGCGGCAGCGCGGCGGCCAGCGCCCGTGCGTGCACCGGCGGGGTCATCCGGTCGGCGGTGCCCACCACGACCGCGGCCGGCACCCGCAACTCCCGTACGCCGTGGTCGAGGTCGAGCAGGTTCAGCACCTCGGACCAGGCGTGCCGCACCCGGCTCGGGCAGCCGTGCACGATCCGGGCGCACGCCTCGACCATGTGCGGCGCCGAACCCGGGCCCATGGTGGCGTACTTGAGGATCCGCCGGGCGAGCGGCGTGACCGGCCCGAGGGGTGCGCGCGAGCCGAGGACGTGCCGGGTCAGCCAGGTGCGCGCCCGTCCGGACCGCAGCGGGACCACGGTCGACCGGGCCACCAGCCCCGAACTGCCGGTGCTGCACAGCAGTACGGCCGCCGCGTGTTCCTGGAAGCCGGGCCGGGCGGCGGCGGCCATGACGGTCATGCCGCCCATGGAGTGGCCCGCCACGACCGCCTTCTCGCCCGGGGCGAGGGTGGCCGCGAGCACGGCCTCCAGGTCGTCGGCGAGCGTGTCGGTGCTGCAGGCGGGGCTCGCCGGGCTGCGTCCGTGGCCGCGCTGGTCGTAGGCGATCACGCGGTGGTCGGCGGCCAGGTCGCGGATCTGCGCGGCCCAGAAGGCGGTCGAGCAGGTCCAGCCGTGGGCGAGCACGACGGCGGGGACTGCTGGGTCGCCGGCGGGGCCGTGCACCTCGACGTGCAGGCGGGCGCCGTCGGCGGAGGTGACGGTGAGCTCGCGGGCGGGCGTGGGCGGGGCGTACGGGCCGGAGGTGACGTGGGTCGTGCGGCTCACGCTTCCACCGCCTCGGCGCGCTCGTCGCGCTCGGCTGGCACGGCGGGCTCGGTGGGCTGGGTCTGCCCGGCGGGCTCGGCGGGCTCGGTGGGCTGGGTCTGCCCGGCGGGCTCGGCGGGCGCGGTGGCGCCCTCGCGGGCGGGCGCGCGCAGCACCTCGTACTCGGCGAGGTCGACCCGCCGGGTCGCGCGCCGGAACTCCGTGGTGGTGCCGGGCCAGATGGTGGTGTTGCGGCCGGAGGCGTCCAGGTACCAGCTGGTGCAGCCGCCGGTGTTCCACACCGTGCGCTTCATGCGGTCCTGCACCTTGCGGTTCCAGGCCTTCACCGCGCTCGGGCGGGCGTCCAGGGCGGCCCGGCCGCCGAGGACGTCGAGCTGGCGCAGGTAGTCGGCCATGTAGTTGAGCTGCGACTCGATCATCAGGATCATCGAGGAGTTCCCGAGGCCGGTGTTGGGCCCGATGATCGTCATCCAGTTGGGGAAGCCGGCCGCGGACGCGCCGCGCAGCGCCTCCATGCCGCCCCGCCAGCTCTCGGCGAGCGTGCGGCCGTCCGCGCCGACGACCCGCTCGGCGATCGGCATGTCGGTGACGTGGAAGCCGGTGCCGAAGACGATCGCGTCGACCTCGGCCTCGGTGCCGTCGGCGGCGACCACGGTGGAGCCGCGGACCTCGCTGAGCCCGGACGCCACCACGTCCACGTTGTCCCGCGCGAGCGCCGGGTAGTACGTGCTGGACAGCAGGATCCGCTTGCAGCCGATGCGGTAGTCGGGGGTCAGCTTGGCGCGCAGCGCGGGGTCCTTGATGGCGCGGGCCATGTTGCGCTTGGCCAGCCGCTCGACGAAGCCGAGCTCGTCGGGGCGCTTGGTGAACGCCTGGACCTGCAACTCCCGGATGCCCCACAGCAGTCCGCGGCGCAGCTGGGTGGTCACCGGCAGCGCGCGGTGCACCGAGCGCTCCAGGCCGCTGATCGCGCGGTCGACACGGGGCATCACCCACGCGGGGGTGCGCTGGAACAGGGTGAGCCGGGCGACCTCGGGCTGGATGGACGGCACGATCTGGATGGCGGAGGCGCCGGTGCCGACCATGGCGACCCGCTTGCCGGCGAGGTCGTAGTCGTGGTCCCAGCGGGCGGAGTGGAAGACCCGGCCGGGGAAGGTGTCGAGCCCGGGGATGTCCGGGATCTTCGGGTCGGACAGCGGTCCGGTCGCGGAGACCACGACGTCCGCGGAGAGGTTGCCGCCGGTGGTCTCGATGTCCCAGCGCAGCCTTCCGGCGTCCCAGGTCATCTTCTTGACCTCGGAGTCGAAGCGGATGTGCGGGCGCAGGTGGAAGACGTCGGTCACGTGCTCCAGGTAGGCGCGGATGTGCTCCTGGCCGGAGAAGGTGCGCGGCCACTCGGGGTTGGGTGCGAAGGAGAAGGAGTACAGGTGGGAGGGGACGTCGCAGGCGCACCCCGGATAGCTGTTGTCGCGCCAGGTGCCGCCGACGCTGCCGGCCCGTTCGAGCACGACGAAGTCGGTGATCCCCTCGCGGCGCAGCCGCACGGCGGCGCCGAGGCCGCCGAACCCGGACCCGATCACCGCCACCCGCACGTGCTCGTTCTCGTGACCGGGCCCTTGCCCGTGTCCTTGCCCGTGCACGTGCCCGTGTTCCCGCTCGGCCATGGAGCGCCCCTCCTCACAGCGAATCTGCCAGTGAACACTGGCGCAATGGGGAGCGTAGAGGAGCTCCGTACCGATCGGTAGGGGGCGGGCAAGGAAAGTTACCGGCGGTACAACATAGGCTGCTGCCGTGGCTGAAGACGCTGGACGACGCGACGGACGGGGCGCGGGCCCGCGCGAGTACCGCATGGAGGAGCTGGCCCGGCTGGCCGGCATCACCGTGCGCACGCTGCGCTTCTACCGCGAGCGCAAGCTGATCCCGCCACCGCGCCGCGAGGGCCGTATCGCCTGGTACGACGACCACCACCTGGCCCGGCTGCGCACCATCTCCGCCCTGCTGGAGCGCGGCCACACCCTCAGCGGCATCGCGGAACTGGCCGAGGCCTTCGACCACGGCCGCGACGTCGGCGACCTCCTCGGCATCGGCGCCCCCACCGAGGAGACCCCGGTGCGCTTGACACCCGAGGAACTCGCCGACCACTTCGCCGGCGAAGTCACCGCCGAGAACCTGGCCGCCGCCATGGACCTCGGCTACCTCGGCACCGACGGCGACGAGATCGTCCACATCAGCCGCCGCCTGCTGGACGTGTCCGCCGCCCTGGTCCGCGAGGGCATCCCCCTGGCCGAGGTGCTCGCCGCCGGCCGCCGCGTCCGCGACCACGCCGACGCCCTGGCCGCCCTCTTCACCGACCTGATCCTCCGGCACGCCTCGGAGGGCGACCTCCCGCGCCTGCGCCCCCTGGCGAAGAGCGTGGTCGACGCGGAACTGTCGATGGCCCTGGACCGGCGGCTCAGCAAGCGGACTTAAGGATCCGCCGGTCGTTCACTCCATCGGGGCACACTCAGGGCAAGCGCCGACGAAAGTCGATTCGACCTCCGAGAGTGGGACCGAAAAGGCCCCGGCGGCTGTGTCAGCAGCCCCGGGGTACGGCCGACTCTTCCAAGGAGTGTCGACATGCCCGAGCGTAGCCCGCTCTCGGCCCTTCCCGCTTGCTTCGACCCGCTCCGCGCCCGTCCGCTCCGGGCGTTGGCAGCTCTGCGTCTGAGCTGCGCCACCAGTGTGACAACATCACCCGGCCGGCAGCGCTCCGCCGTCCGGCGCTGCGCCGACCAACTCCGCTTCACTCTGATCGCCGAAGCCTCGGACGTCGGCGTCTCGGCACGTAAGACATCTCCGTTCGAAAGGCCGGCCCTCTCACCGTGGCTGCAACGACCCCACGCGTACGAGGCTGACGTCTGGTCGCACGTCGACCGTGCGGTGCGCTCCGTTCAACACATGACCGAGTTGATCGCATGGGCTCGCCGGCACGGCCGAATTCTCGTCTTCGGGATGCCCGAGGACGGTTTTCCGCTGGTGATGACACCTCTCTCAGGCGACTCCGTCGTCCAACGCTGCGTGGACCTGGCCCGCGACGCCCAGCAGGAGGCGGAGACCATCTCCGCGCGCCTCACCAGCGCCCACGCGGCCCTGCGCGAGACCGGTCGCTACGGCGGTGGGCTGGTGCCCTTCGGATACCGGAAGGCACCTCATCCTTCGGGAAGCGGGTGGTGCCTGGCTCCCGACCCCGATACCGCCCCCCTCGTGCGGTCGATCGTGAGCGATGTGGAATCGGGACGGTCGCTGCTCGCCATCGCGCGCGACCTCAACGAGCAGGGCGTGCCCGTCCCTCGGGACCGCCATGCCCAGCTCCAGGGGCGCTCCATGGGGGGCCGCCGCCACGGGCGCGACTTCGACCGCTTCCGGTGGACGTCCGGCACCCTGTCCAAGGTGCTGCGCAGCCCGACCTTGATGGGCCACCGCACCCATGGTGGCCAGACCGTCCGCGATGAACTGGGTGCGCCCGTGCTCATCGGCCGTCCGCTGCTCTCCGATGCCGAGTTCGACGCCTTACAGGTCACTTTGCGGGCCCGCTCCAACGGGACCCACCGCCCGAGGCGTCGAACGACTGCCTTGCTCATCGGCGTGGCGCACTGCCAAGGGTGCGGCGGACGCATGTACTTCGCCGCGCGCAAGGGCTACGCGTACGGCGACTACCTGTGCCGAGCGACCGCTCGCGGTGAGGTGTGCCCCGCACCTGCGGGGATGCGCTCCGACTGGCTCGAGCGGTACACGCTCGACCGCTACCACCAAGCGACGGGGAAGGACGGGAGAGCAGTCCGCGAGGGCCTGCTCCGCGACGGAGTCCGCGTAACGGCCGCCAAGGGCCGACGCGGCGGCGGGCCCGAACGCAACCATGGGCCGGACACCGCACGCCTGACCTTCACCATCGGAGAACCGAGCGACAGCCGGTGGGACCACTGAGCTGACCGACGAGACCGCACGGGAGAGCAGCACCTGCCGGCAGGGCCTCCCGCGCGGTCAGCGTCACATCGCGAAGATCACGGTCACCGGGGCGTGGTCCGACCACCGCTCTGCATGGCTGGCCGCTCGCTCCACGATCGCCTTGACCGCACGCTGAGCGAGCCCGGGCGTCGCCACGGCGAGATCGATTCTCCATCCCGAATCGTTGTCGAACGCCCGCCCCCGGTACGACCACCAGGTGTACGGTCCCTCGGTGTCCGGGTGCAGGGCGCGTACGACGTCGACGTAGCCGCCGTCCTCGGGGGTGAGCACGCGCGTGAGCCAGGCGCGTTCCTCCGGCAGGAAGCCGGAGTTCTTGGTGTTGCCGCGCCAGTTCTTCAGGTCGGCCCTCTGGTGGGCGATGTTCCAGTCGCCGCAGACGAGTACCTCGCGGCCGTCGGCGGCGGCCCGCTCGCGCAGCTCCTTGAGGTGGCCGAGGAACTCGCCCATGAACCGCGCCTTCTCGTCCTGGCGCTCGGTGCCCACCTCACCGGAGGGGAGGTAGAGGGAGGCGACCGTGACCCCGGGCAGGTCCGCCTCGACGTAACGGCCGCTCGCGTCGAACTCCGAGGACCCGAAGCCGATCCGGACCCGGTCCGGCTCGCGGCGGGTGTAGAGGGAGACGCCGGCGCGGCCCTTGGCGGCGGCGGGCGCGTGCACGACGTGCCAGCCCTCGGGGGCGCGCACCTGCTCGGGCAGCTGGTGCGGCTCGGCGCGCACCTCCTGGAGGCACAGCACGTCGGCGCCGGTCCCCGCGAGCCACTCCACGAAGCCCTTCCTGGCGGCGGCGCGCAGCCCGTTCACATTGGCGGAGGTCACAGTCAGCACGCGGGCACTTTACCGGCACACTGGACGGGGCCTCGTAAGAGACCATTGTCCCGCTCTCCCGTTACCGATTGCATTGATATACGGTGCCCAACATGATTTTGCGCCCTGTTCCCTTCGACCACCCGGACGCCGTCAAGCTGAACGACGAGGTCCAGGCCGAATACCACGTCCGCTACGGCGACGGCGGCGACGCCACCCCCCTGGACCCGGCCGAGTTCCGGCCGCCCCACGGCGTCTACCTGATCGCCTACGACGAGGACGGCACCCCGGTGGCCACCGGCGGCTGGCGCAGCCAGGACCGCAACGAGGAGGGCAACGAGGACGGCGACGCCGAGCTCAAGCGCATGTTCGTGATCGCGCAGATGCGCGGCCGCGGGCTCGCGCGCCGGATGCTCGCCGCGCTGGAGGAGGACGCCCGCGCCGCCGGCCGCCGCCGCATGGTCCTGGAAACCGGCGACCAGCAGCCGGAGGCCATCGCCCTCTACACCTCCAGCGGCTACGAACCGTGCGTCAAGTTCGGCTACTACCGGGAGTACGAGTCGAGCATGTGCTTCGCGAAGAAGCTGTAACCGAAGCCCTGGCCTAGGCCCTCGGCTTCGGCCGGGGCTTCGGCTTCGGACGAGGCCGAACATGTCGAAGCCCCCGTCAGTTTTCCCGACGGGGGCTTCGAGCTGCGTGGACCTGAGGGGATTTGAACCCCTGGCCCCCTCGATGCGAACGAGGTGCGCTACCGGACTGCGCCACAGGCCCTTGCAACGAGTGAAACTCTAGCATCCCCGTCCGGGTGGTTGGAAATCCGTACCCGGGCTGGTCAGGGGCGGGGATCACTCGTTGGCCGCGCGGGGGCGGTCGCCGTCCTCGTACTGGTCGAACAGCGGGGTCCGGCCGCGCTCGCGGGAGCGGCGGGCGGAGGCGGCGCGGCGGGCGTCGGTGCGGCCGTCGGCGCCGGGCCTGTCGTCGTAGGCGGGCGGCTCGGCGTGCTGCCCGGCGTGCGGCGGCTCCTCGGCGGCCGGGGCCGCCTCCTGCTCCGGCACGACGGAGGACGAGCGGGCCGAGCTCCAGGCGTCCGGCGCCCCCAGGTCCACGTCGGGGGTGGCGCGCGGGGCGACCGGCGCGGTCACGTAGGTGGGCAGCGGCACCGGCACCGGGTCCCAGCTGTCGCCCTGGCCGGGGCGGCTGCGGCGCTCGCGCTGCTGGTCCAGCCACTCGGCGTGGTCGGTCTGCTCGACCAGGGCGCGCCGGTCGGCGGCGAGCGCGGCGAGGCCGGGGTCGGTCTCCGGTTCGGGACCGGCGTCCGGTTCGTCGGCGGCCGGGTCCAGGGGCGTGCGCCGGCGCGGCTGGTGCCGGTTCTCGCGCAGCCGCTGGGCGGCGACCTCGGCGCGGCGGCGGTCCATCTGGTAGGCGAAGCGGCGCCGTTCCTGGGCGCGCAGATACGCGATGTACGCGCTGAGCATCACGGCCGGCACGGCGGGGGCCCACAGGAACGCGAGCCCGCCGACCGCGGCGACGATCGCGCCGACGGTGAAGGCGAGGAACAGTACGACGGTGGTGCGCCGACGGCGCGCGAGGACCTTGGAGCGCCGGGCGCGCGCGGCGGCCGCCTCCGCGCCGGGCGCGCGCCGGGCGGCGGGAACGCGTCGGCGGTCGGGGGCGGTAGAGGGGTTGGCGGAGGACGCGGGGACCTCGGAGGTCACCCTGCGGGAAGCGGTGCCCTGGGCCGGGACCGCCGCCGGGGGCCGGGAGCCCTGGGCGCGCCCCTGGCCCTGCCTGCCGTCGGCCGCCCGGCCGCGCTGCTCGCGCTGTTCCCGTGCGTCGCGGGCCGCCGCCTGTTCACGTGCGTCGCGGGCCGCCGCCTGTTCCCGTGCGTCGCGGGCCGCCGCCTGTTCCCGTGCGTCGCGGGCCGCCGCCTGTTCACGTGCGTCGCGGGCCGCCGCCTGCTCGCGGGCGGTTTCCGGCCGGTCCTGCGGCGGGTGCGCCGGCGCCTGCTCGCGCTCCCGCTCCCGGGCCGGGGGCACGGCGAAGGCCCGGACGTCCACCGAGTCGGTGACGGCGTCCGGTTCCACGGCGCTGGACTCCCCCTCCTCGGCGGAGCGCGCCCGCAGGTCCCTGGCGTACCGGCGCTCCATACCCGCCCGTCCGGACAGCAGCCGGATGGCGGTGCTGAAGCGTTCCGTCGGACGGGCCTCGTTCAGCTCGTCCTGCCTACGGAGCCACATCGGCACCAAGTAGGCGGCCCAGGCCCCGACGATGACTGCGTAGATGAGGCCGCTGCTGCTCACGCCTCACACGGTAGAGGGGTTTGCGTGAGGCCATCTGCCAATTGGGCCGGTGTGTCGCACGATCCGGCTGATATTTCGAACTTTTTTTGCGACCGATGCGATCAACAGCCCGTCAAGGCGGCGAATTCAATGAGTCGAAGACGATCGCACCCGGATCTCGGGACGATCATTTTCGAACACTTATTCAATTTCCGGGGCGCGCGGGATTCCCCTGGCTGTTCTCGGAGTCGCGCGGCCGGCTGCGGCGCCAGCGGTTCAGCAGTCCCTCGGGCACCTCTTCCGCGGTGAGTGCGAAGACCAGGTGGTCGCGCCAGGCTCCGTCGATGTGGAGATAACGCGGCCGCAGCCCCTCCTCGCGGAATCCGAGTTTCTCCACGACCCGGCGGCTCGGCCTGTTCTCGGGGCGAATGCAGACCTCGATGCGGTGCAGTCCGACGGTGCGGAAACAGTGGTCCACGACCAGTGCCACCGCCGTGGGCATCACCCCGCGGCCGGCCACCGACTCGTCCACCCAGTAGCCGATGTGGCCCGAGCACATCGAGCCCCAGGTGATCCCGGCGACCGTCAACTGCCCGACGAGACGCCCCTCGTACTCGATGACGAACGGCAGCATCCGGCCGGCGTGCGCCTCGGAACGCAGGTGCCGCACCATCTGCCGGTACGTCGGCCGGTGTGTGAGGGGGCCGCCGGGCGTGGGCGGCGGGATGGTCGCCTCCCAGGGTCTGAGCCAGTCCCGGTTGCGCCGGTTGACCTCGCGCCAGACCCGCTGGTCGCGCAGCTTTATCGGCCTCAGGACGACCGCGCCCTCAGCGAGCACCACGGGCCACGACGGGGTGTTCAGCTCGCACCCCCCGCGCCGGATCCGGGGTGGTCGCCGCCGCGGATCTGGTCCACGGCGTGCGTCAGGAGGGGCTCCAGCACCGCGAGGCCGTCCTTCACCCCGCCGGTGGAGCCCGGCAGATTGACGATCAGGGTCCGCCCGGCCACCCCGGCAAGGCCCCGCGACAGCGCGGCGGTGGGCACCTTGTCCCGGCCGTAGGCCCTGATCGCCTCCGCGATGCCCGGCACCTCGTACTCGATGACCTCGCGGGTCGCCTCGGGCGTGCGGTCGGTGGGCGAGACGCCGGTGCCGCCGGTGGTGACCACGGCGTCGTAACCGCTCTCGACGGCCGCGCGCAGTTCGGCGCGCACCGGGTCGCCGTCCGGCACGACGCGGGGGCCGTCGACGAGGAATCCGAACCGCTCGAGGGCGTCGGCGATCAGCGGGCCGCCCCGGTCCTCGTAGACGCCCGCCGCCGCCCGGTTGGAGGCGGTGACCACCAGTGCGCGGTAGGTCATGTCCGGCTCCAGTCGCCGGACTTGCCGCCCGTCTTCTCCTCCACCCGTACGTCCGTGATGACCGCCCTCTTGTCGACCGCCTTGACCATGTCGATCACGGTGAGCGCGGCGACGCTGACCGCGGTGAGCGCCTCCATCTCCACGCCCGTGCGGTCCGTCGTCCGCACGGTGGCCGTGATCTCCACGGCGTCGTCCGCGACCGACAGGTCCAGTTTCACACCCGACACCGACAACGGGTGGCACAGCGGGATGAGGTCCGGCGTGCGCTTGGCGCCCATGATCCCGGCGATCCGCGCGGTGGCCAGGGCGTCACCCTTGGGCATCCCCTCGCCGCGCAGCAGCTCGACCACGCGGGGCGAGACGAGGACGCGGCCGCGGGCGCGCGCGGTGCGCGCGGTGACGTCCTTGCCGGACACGTCGACCATGCGGGCCGCGCCCGCCTCGTCGATGTGGGTCAGCCGGCCCCGCGCGTCGTCCTGCGCGGGCGGTACGGGGGATCCGGGGGTCTCCCCCCGGGAAGGCACGGTCATGATCGTGTGGCGCTCCCGGTCGGGGCCCGGCGCGGTGCGGAGCGCGGGCCTGCTGTGCGCGACACGGTACCGCCAACCCCGCCCGCTCAGCCGAGCAGGATCACCTCGACCTCGGCGCCGGGCTCCACGGTCTCGACGTCCTCGGGTACGACGATGAGCGCGTCGGCCTGCGCGAGGGCGGCGATCAGATGCGAGCCGGAACCGCCCACGGGCGTCACCTCGCCGTCGCCGTGGGCTCCGCGCAGGAACTGTCTGCGGCCCCGCGGCGAGCTGAGCGCCTTGTCCGCGTTCAGCCGCGCCCGGACGGTGGGCCGGTGGACGTCCTGAAGGCCCATCAGGGTGCGGATCGCGGGGCGCACGAACAGCTCGAAGGACACGTACGACGACACCGGGTTGCCGGGCAGGGCCAGCAGCGGGATGTGGTCGGGCCCGACCGTGCCGAAGCCCTGGGGCTTGCCGGGCTGCATGGCGAGCTTGCGGAACTCCACCCCGGCGCCCGGCTCGTCCTCGTCGCCGACGTGGGACAGCGCCTCCTTGACGACGTCGTACGCGCCGACGCTCACCCCGCCGGTGGTGACCATGAGGTCCGCGCGGACGAGCTGGTCCTCGATGGTGGAGCGCAGGGTGTCGGCGTCGTCGGCGACGGCGCCCACCCGGTAGCCGATGGCCCCGGCGTCCCGCGCGGCCGCGGTCAGGGCGAAGCTGTTGGAGTCGTAGATCTGGCCGCCGCCGAGCTGCTCGTCGGGCTGGACGAGTTCGCTGCCGGTGGAGAGCACGACCACGCGTGGGCGCGGGCGCACCCGGACCGTCCCGCGGCCGATGGCGGCGAGCAGCGCGATCTGCGGGGGCCCGAGGACGGTGCCCGCGCTCAGGGCGCGGTCGCCCGCCTTGACGTCGCCGCCCTTCGCGCGCACGTGCGCGCGGGCCTCGGCCGGGCGGTACACGCTCACGTGCCCGGTGGCGCCCTCGGGGGCCAGGCTGCGGGCGCGCATCCCGCTGACCGGTCCCTCGCCGAGCCCGCCGTCGGTCCACTCCACCGGTACGACGGTCTCCGCGCCGGGCGGCAGCGGGGCGCCGGTCATGATCCTGGCGGCCTGGCCCGGCCCGACCCGGACGGGGTCGGCCGCGCCCGCGGCCACGTCCCCGACGACCTCGAGGTCCGCCGGGAACTCCTCGCTCGCGCCCGAGACGTCCGCGACCCGCACCGCGTAGCCGTCCATGGAGCTGTTGTCGAACGGCGGCAGGGACAGGGGCACCATGACGTCCTCGACCAGGACGCACCCCTGGGCGTCGAGCAGTTGCAGCTCGATGGGCTCCAGGGGGCGGACGGTGGCGAGGACGTCTGCCAGGTGCTCGTCCACCGACCAGAGGTGGTCGGGGCCCGGAGTGCGGGGCTCGGCGCTGCTCAACGTCGTTACATCTCCTCGGCTGCGTACCGGCGAAGCCAGGCCTTGAAGTCGGGGCCCAGGTCTTCACGTTCGCATGCGAGTCTGACAATGGCTCGCAGGTAGTCGCCGCGGTCGCCGGTGTCGTAG
>NZ_BMVF01000022.1 GCF_014650575.1 Streptomyces naganishii JCM 4654 | reverse complement strand
CTCCACACAGTCGTCCCAGCGGCCCTGCAGCATGGCCTCGCGGAACTTCTTCGACCCGTTGGCGTTGGTCCGCTCCCCGATGGCGAGGTAGGCGGTGTCCTGCCGGAACGCCACCGTCTGGTACAGCGAGGCGGCACCCGGCTCCGGGCGCGGTTCGCGTTCCGCCGGGGTCGCCTCCCGGACCCGCTCGACGAGCTGGCGCAGATGCTCGGGCGTCGTACCGCAGCACCCGCCCACCAGCGACAGCCCGTAGTCGCGTACGAAGTTCTCCTGGGCGTCGGCCAGGCCCTCGGGGTCGAGCGGGAAGTGCGCGCCGTCCTTGGTGAGGACCGGCAGGCCCGCGTTGGGCATGCACAGCAGCGGGATGCGGGAGTGGCGGGTGAGGTATCGCAGGTGCTCGCTCATCTCGGCGGGGCCGGTCGAGCAGTTGAGGCCGATCAGGTCGATGCCGAGCGGTTCGAGCGCGGTGAGCGCGGCGCCGATCTCGGAGCCGAGCAGCATGGTGCCGGTGGTCTCGAAGGCCATCGACACCAGCAGGGGCACGTCCGTGCCGGTGGCCTCCATGGCGCGCCGGGCGCCGAGCACGGAGGCCTTGGTCTGGAGCAGGTCCTGGGTGGTCTCCACGATCAGCGCGTCCGCGCCGCCGGCGAGCAGGCCCTCGGCGTTGGCCTGGTAGCCGTCGCGGATGGCGGTGTAGCCGACGTGGCCGAGGGTGGGCAGCTTGGTGCCGGGGCCGATCGAGCCGAGCACCCAGCGGGTGCGGCCGTCGCGGGCGGCGTACTCGTCGGCGGCCTCGCGGGCGATGCGGGCGCCGGCCTCGGACAGCTCGTGCACGCGGTCGGAGATCTCGTACTCGGAGGCCGCGGTGTGGTTCGCGCCGAACGTGTTGGTCTCCACGCAGTCCACGCCGACGGCGAAGTAGGCGTCGTGGACCGAACGGACGATGTCGGGCCGGGTGAGGTTCAGGATCTCGTTGCAGCCCTCGAGGTTCTGGAAGTCCTCGAGGGTGGGGTCCTGGGCCTGGAGCATCGTGCCCATCGCCCCGTCGGCTACCACCACCCGGGTGGCGAGGGCCTCGCGGAGGGCGGACACGCGGGTCCGGCTGTCGGTGGCAGGGGTCGGCGGCAACGAGGCCATGAAGGGGCTCCCTTGAGGTGCGACGGCTGTCGGCTTTGCGTCCTCCCGGGAATGCCCCGGGGAGCTTCCCAAGGAGGGCGCACGCCGCAAGGGTAGCCGGGACCGGCCCCGGATGGTCAGGGCGTCCACCACGCGGACGAAGATGGCGCCCGTTCCAGTCCGCGGCGGCGGGTCACGTAACAGGTGTCGACCGAACATTGGCGGGGAGTCGGCATCGACCGGTAGTGTTCGGCATTGCCGAACGGCGGCAGACCGGGTCGTCCGCCGACGGCCCAAGGGGACGGAGGCAGGACGGCGATGGCACGGAACATCCAGTCGCTCGAACGGGCGGCCGCGATGCTGCGGTTGCTGGCAGGCGGCGAGCGGCGACTGGGCCTGTCGGACATCGCCTCGTCACTGGGCCTCGCCAAGGGCACCGCCCACGGCATACTGCGCACCCTCCAGCAGGAGGGCTTCGTCGAACAGGACGACGCCTCCGGGCGCTACCAGCTCGGCGCGGAGCTGCTACGCCTGGGCACGACGTACCTCGACGTCCACGAACTGCGCGCGCGGGCGCTGGTGTGGACCGACGACCTGGCGCGCTCCAGCGGCGAGAGCGTCTACCTGGGCGTGCTGCACCAGCACGGCGTGCTGATCGTGCACCACGTCTTCCGCCCCGACGACAGCCGGCAGGTGCTGGAGATCGGGGCGATGCAGCCGCTGCACTCCACGGCGCTCGGCAAAGTGCTCTCGGCCTACGACCCGGTGGCGCACAGCGAGGCGATCGAGGCCGACCGCAAGGCGTTCACCGAGCGGACCGTGTGCGACATGGACGGCTTCGAGCGCATCCTCGACCTCTCCCGCGCGCGGGGCTACGCCGCCGACGTGGAGGAGACCTGGGAGGGCGTGGCCTCCATCGCCGCGCCCATCCACGACCGGCGGCGCATGCCGGTCGGCGCGGTCGGCATCACCGGCGCGGTGGAACGCGTGTGCCGCGACGGCGAACTGCGGCACGAACTGATCGCGGCGGTACGCGACTGCGCCCGCGCGGTCTCGCGGGACCTGGGCGCCGGCCGCTTCTGACCCGCCGCCGGGCCCCGTACGACGACACGACGCCCCACGGGGCCGCGGCCAGGCGTGCGCGCGCCCCCGGCCCCGGCCCAGACCGTGGGCACCCCGCCCCTGGCCCGACCTGTGACCACCCCGGCCCCGGCCGTACCCGAAGGACCCGGCACCCCGCACCCCGCCCGTCGCGCCGGCCCCGCACCCCGCGCCCCAGGCCACCAAGGGCCGGGCCCTCGGGAACCTCACGCCCCCGGATCCCCGGGCGCCCACATCACCCCGGCCCGCCCGACACGGCACGCCTCCCCCGGCGCCGTACGGTCCCCCGTTTCCCGGCCCCAGGGCCCCGCGCCCCCGGCGCCGCTCCGGAGCGTCACCGACCCGCACCGCCCCTCACCGCCACCGCCCCGAGGCGTCCTCACCGTCCGCCGGGCGTCGCCTCGGCGTGCCCTCACCCGGCCCTGGGTGTGTCCCCGGGTGTTCGAGTGGGTACGGGTCGTGGCCGTGCCGGGGCCCGGCGTGGTGGCCGATCAGTAACGATCGGGGTTTCGGCACCAGAAGTCTTGACGCCCGTGTGACGGCAAGGTGAGACTCCCGTCCATCGGTCGGCATTGTCGAACACCTTGCGGCAATTCGCGTTAGAGTGTGGCAACGCCAAGGGCCGGCATCGCTCTCATCCCCCGAGGGCGCCAGACCCCCGGAGGGACCCGGGGTACGGCTACCCCTGGACGAAGGACAAAGGAGTCGCGGGTGTCCAGCTCCGACATCTTCATCGGCGAGACCATCGGTACCGCCATACTCATCCTGCTCGGCGGCGGAGTGTGCGCCGCCGTCACGCTCAAGGCCTCCAAGGCCCGTAACGCCGGCTGGCTCGCCATCGCCTTCGGGTGGGGTTTCGCCGTCATGACGGCCGTCTACATCTCGGGCCCGCTCTCCGGCGCCCACCTCAACCCCGCCGTCACGATCGCCCTCGCCATCAAGAACAGCGACTGGACGAACGTCCCCACCTACATCGCCGGGCAGCTCCTCGGCGCCATGATCGGCGCGGCCCTGGTCTGGGTCGCCTACTACGGCCAGTTCCACGCCCACCTCACCGACAAGGAGATCGTCGGCGGTCCGGGCGCCCAGGCCACCGCCGCCAAGGCGGTCGAGGCCCAGGAACAGGGCGCCGGTCCGGTCCTCGGTGTCTTCTCCACCGGCCCCGAGATCCGCAACGCGGTGCAGAACCTCCTCACCGAGATCATCGGCACCGTGGTGCTGATCCTCGCCGTCCTCACCCAGGGCCTCAACGACAAGGGCAACGGCCTCGGCATCCTCGGCGGTCTGATCACCGCGCTCGTGGTCGTCTCCATCGGCCTCTCGCTCGGCGGTCCGACGGGCTACGCCATCAACCCCGCGCGCGACCTCGGTCCCCGCATCGTCCACGCCCTCCTGCCCCTGCCCAACAAGGGCGGCTCGGACTGGGGCTACGCCTGGATCCCGGTGGTCGGCCCGCTGATCGGCGGCGCCATCGGAGCAGGTCTCTACAACGTCGCCTTCGCCTGACGGCCGCCGCGCTCCGTGCCCGCGGCACGGAGCGCCCGGTCCCGGCACGCGCCGTACCCCCAGCCCCAGCCCCATTGACCACGGACTTCCTCAGGAGCACACAGTGACCGACGCCCACACCGCCGGCCCGTTCATCGCCGCCATCGACCAGGGCACCACCTCCTCGCGCTGCATCGTCTTCGACCGGGACGGCCGGATCGTCTCCGTCGACCAGAAGGAGCACGAGCAGATCTTCCCCAAGCCCGGCTGGGTCGAGCACGACGCCACCGAGATCTGGACCAACGTCCAGGAGGTCGTCGCCGGAGCCATCGAGAAGGCCGGCATCACCCGCGACGACATCAAGGCCATCGGCATCACCAACCAGCGCGAGACCACCGTGCTGTGGGACAAGAACACCGGTGAGCCCGTCCACAACGCCATCGTCTGGCAGGACACCCGCACCGACGCCCTGTGCCGCGAGCTCGGCCGCAACGTCGGCCAGGACCGCTTCCGCCGCGAGACCGGCCTCCCCCTCGCCTCCTACTTCGCCGGTCCCAAGGCCCGCTGGCTGCTGGACAACGTCGACGGCCTGCGCGAGCGCGCCGAGGCCGGCGACATCCTCTTCGGCACCATGGACACCTGGGTCATCTGGAACCTGACGGGCGGCGTCGACGGCGGCAAGCACGTCACCGACGTCACCAACGCCTCGCGCACCCTCCTGATGAACCTGCACACCATGGAGTGGGACGAGAAGATCGCCGAGTCGATCGGCGTGCCGACGGCGATCCTGCCCGAGATCCGCTCCTCCGCCGAGGTCTACGGCGAGATCACGGGCGGCAGGCTGGGCGACCTGCTCGGCGGCATCCCGGTCGCCTCCGCGCTCGGCGACCAGCAGGCGGCCCTGTTCGGCCAGACCTGCTTCGCCGAGGGCGAGACCAAGTCGACGTACGGCACCGGCACCTTCATGGTGATGAACACCGGTGACAAGATCATCAACTCCTACTCGGGCCTGCTGACCACGGTCGGCTACCAGATCGGCGACCAGAAGCCGGTCTACGCCCTGGAGGGCTCGATCGCCGTCACCGGCTCCCTGGTGCAGTGGATGCGCGACCAGATGGGCCTGATCTCCACCGCCGCCGAGATCGAGACGCTCGCGCTCTCGGTGGAGGACAACGGCGGCGCCTACTTCGTGCCGGCCTTCTCCGGCCTGTTCGCCCCGTACTGGCGCTCCGACGCCCGCGGTGTGATCGCCGGCCTGACCCGGTACGTCACCAAGGCGCACCTCGCGCGCGCCGTGCTGGAGGCCACCGCCTGGCAGACGCGGGAGATCGCGGACGCCATGACCAAGGACTCCGGCGTGGAGCTCACCGCCCTCAAGGTCGACGGCGGCATGACCTCCAACAACCTGCTGATGCAGACGCTCTCGGACTTCCTGGACGCGCCGGTGGTGCGCCCGATGGTCGCCGAGACCACCTGCCTCGGCGCCGCCTACGCCGCCGGCCTCGCCGTCGGCTTCTGGGCCTCCACCGACGACCTGCGCCAGAACTGGCGCCGGGCCGCGGAATGGACCCCCCGCATGGACGCGGACACCCGCGACCGTGAGTACAAGAACTGGCTCAAGGCCGTCGAGCGGACCATGGGCTGGCTCGAGGACGAGGAGTAAGAAACCCCAATGACCAGTCAGTCCACCCTGCAGTCCGTGCCTGCCCTGGGAACGCGCCCGGCCTTCGGCGTTGGTCCGAGCCGTGCCGAGACCCGGGAGCAGCTCTCGAAGGCGACGTACGACCTCCTCGTGATCGGCGGCGGCATCCTGGGCATCTCCACCGCCTGGCACGCCGCGCAGTCCGGCCTCAGGGTGGCTCTGGTCGACGCCGGCGACTTCGCCGGCGCCACCTCCTCCGCCTCCTCCAAGCTCCTCCACGGCGGTCTGCGCTACCTGCAGACCGGCGCGGTGAAGCTGGTGGCGGAGAACCACTTCGAGCGCCGTGCGGTCTCCCGCCAGGTGGCCCCCCACCTGGCGAACCCGCTCACGTTCTACCTCCCCGTGTACAAGGGCGGGCCGCACGGCGCGGCGAAGCTCGGGGCGGGCGTGTTCGCCTACTCCGCGCTCTCCGCCTTCGGTGACGGCGTGGGCCACCTGCTCAGCCCCTCCAAGGCCGCGCAGGACGTGCCCGAGCTGCGCACCGAGAACCTGAAGGCCGTGGCCGTCTACGGCGACGACCAGATGAACGACGCGCGCATGGCGCTGATGACGGTCCGCGCGGCCGTCGAGGCGGGCGCGGTGGTCCTCAACCACGCCGAGGTCACCGGCCTGCGCTTCACCAAGGGCCGGGTCACCGGCGCCGAGCTGAAGGACCGGCTCTCGGGCGAGGAGTTCGGCGTGGGCGCCCGCCTGGTGCTCAACGCGACCGGCCCCTGGGTCGACCATCTGCGCAAGATGGAGGACCCGAACGCGGCGCCGTCCATCCGCCTGTCGAAGGGCGCGCACCTGGTCCTCAAGCGGACCTCCCCCTGGAAGGCCGCGCTGGCCACGCCGATCGACAAGTACCGCATCACCTTCGCCCTCCCCTGGGAGGACATGCTGCTGCTCGGCACGACCGACGAGGAGTACGAGGGCGACCCGGCCGAGGTCGCGGTCAACGACAAGGACATCGCCCAGATACTCGACGAGGCCGCGTTCTCCATCCGCGACCAGCAGCTCGACCGTGACCTGATCACGTACGCCTTCGCCGGTCTGCGGGTGTTGCCGGGCGGCCCCGGCGACACCGCCAAGGCCAAGCGCGAGACGGTGGTGACCGAGGGCAGGGGCGGCATGCTGTCCGTCGCCGGCGGCAAGTGGACGACCTTCCGGCACATCGGCCGTACGGTGATGCAGAAGCTGGAGTCGCTGCCGGGCGCCCCGCTGGGCGAGGACTTCGAGCCGATCTCCTCGCTGCCGAGGAAGCTGCCGCTGCCGGGCATCGCCAACCCGCGCGCGGTGGCCCACCGCCTGCTGGTGGACCGCCCGGCGCCCGGCCCGCGGATGGCCGCCGACACGGCCAGGCACCTGGCCACCCACTACGGCTCGCTGGCCTTCGACATCGCGCGGCTGGCCAACGAGAACCCGGAGCTGGGCGAGCGGGTGCACCCGGACGCCCCGGAGATCTGGGCGCAGGTCGTGTGGGCCCGCGACCACGAGTGGGCCGAGACGGAGGACGACGTGCTGCGCCGGCGTACGACGCTGACGATCCGCGGTCTCGCCACCGACGAGGTCCGCGCGAAGGTGCGGGACGTCCTCGACGGGAAGTGACCGCGCGACGGTGACCGGGGCAGCGGTCACCGCGCAGTGAACGGGCGGCCGGCTCCCACCGCACTGGGGCCGGCCGCTTCTGTGATCATGGGTGTCCGGGCCCGGGGAACGGGGCAGTCATCCGTTCACTCCCCCGTGCAAGGGGGTCGCGGGCGCCCCCGCCGGACGCCGTAAGGTTGGTGGGTCAGGCGAGGGCACGTCGGAAGGAGGCGCTGGGTGATCGAGCTCGAGGGGGTTCCCGAGCTGATCGACCCGGTCATGGTGGCCGCGTTCGAGGGCTGGAACGATGCCGGTGACGCCGCCTCCACCGCGGTCGCGCACCTGGAACGGGAGTGGAAGGGCGAGGTGTTCGCGGCGCTGGACGCCGAGGACTACTACGACTTCCAGGTGAACCGCCCCACGGTGTTCATGGAAGCCGGAGCGCGCAAGATCACTTGGCCGACGACACGGTTGTCGGTGGTGCGCGTCGGCGGCGACAAGCCGCGCGACCTGGTGCTGGTGCGCGGCATCGAGCCGTCGATGCGCTGGCGCTCGTTCTGCAACGAACTGCTCGGCTTCGCCCACGAGTTGGGCGTGGAGCTGGTGGTCATCCTGGGCGCCCTGCTCGGCGACACCCCGCACACCCGCCCGGTCCCGATCAGCGGGACCACCTCGGACGCGGACCTGGCCCGCCGGATGGACCTGGAGGAGACCAAGTACGAGGGCCCGACCGGCATCGTGGGCGTCCTCCAGGAGGCCTGCACGCACGCCGGCGTCCCCGCGGTCTCCCTGTGGGCGGCGGTCCCGCACTACGTCTCCCAGCCGCCGAACCCGAAGGCGACGCTGGCGCTCCTGAACCGCCTGGAGGACCTGCTCGACCTGCGCGTCCCGCTGGGCGAGCTGCCGGAGGACGCGCGCGCCTGGCAGGTGGGCGTGGACCAGCTGGCCGCCGAGGACAGCGAGGTCGCCGAGTACGTGCAGACGCTGGAGGAGGCCCGGGACACCGCCGAGCTGCCGGAGGCGTCGGGCGAGGCCATCGCGCGCGAGTTCGAGCGGTATCTGCGCCGCCGGGACGGCGGCGGCCCCACTCCCGGCGGCCACGCCACGGCGGAGGGCGGGGACGGCGGCTCGTACCGGCGCGAGGGCCCCGGCGGCGGCCGTACGCGCCCGCCGAAACCGCCCCGGCCCGAAGCGGAGCCGGACGCCCGTGAGGCCCGCGACGAGCCGGACGGCGAGGAGCCGTCGGGCGACTGAGAGGGCGGCGGCGGAGACGGTCAGGGGCGGTGCGCGACGTGCGCACCGCCCCTGAGACGTTCCGGGGTCACGTGGGGCCCGTGGGTCAGAGCGCCACGCCCAGCAGCGCGTCCACGGCGCGCGAGACGAGCCCGGGCGCGCCCGTGTCCGTGCCGCCCGTCTCCTCCTGGAGCGCCACCCAGCGGTCCACGGCGGTCAGCGCGGCCGGGGCGTCCAGGTCGTCGGCGAGGGCGTCGCGGATCTCCTCGACCAGCGCGGCCGCGGACGGGCCGTCGGGCCGGGAGACGGCCGCGCGCCAGCGGCCCAGCCGCGCGAGCGCGTCCTGGAGCACCTGGTCGGTCCACTCCCAGTCGGCGCGGTAGTGGTGCGCGAGGAGCGCGAGCCGGATGGCGCCGGGGTCGACGCCGTCGCGCCGCAGCCGGGAGACGAAGACGAGGTTGCCCTTGGACTTGGACATCTTCTCGCCGTCGAGGGCGACCATGCCGGCGTGGACGTAGGCCTTGGCCATGGGGAACTCGCCGGTGAGCACCTGGGCGTGCGAGGCGCCCATCTCGTGGTGCGGGAAGGCGAGGTCGGAGCCGCCGCCCTGGACGTCGAAGCCCATCCCGAGGTGGTCGAGGGCGATGGCCACGCACTCGATGTGCCAGCCGGGCCGGCCGCGGCCGAGCGAGCCGCCGTCCCAGCTGGGCTCGCCGTCCCTGGCGGCCAGCCACAGCACCGGGTCGAGGGGGTTCTTCTTGCCGGGGCGGTCGGGGTCGCCGCCGCGCTCGGCGGACAGCAGCCGCATCGCGGCGGCGTCGAGCCGGGAGACCTCGCCGAAGTGCGGGTCGGACTCCACGGAGAAGTAGACGTCGCCCTCGAGCTCGTACGCCGCTCCGAGGTCCCGCAGCCGCTCCACCAGCGGGACGATGCCGGGTATGGCCTCCACGGCGCCTATGTAGTGCCTCGGGGGCAGCATCCGCAGGGCGGTCATGTCCTCGCGGAACAGGGCGGTCTCCCGCTCGGCCAGCCGCACCCAGTCGACGTCGTCGCGCTGCGCCCGCTCCAGGAGGGGGTCGTCGACGTCGGTGACGTTCTGGACGTAGTGCACCTGCCGCTTGGTGTCGAGCCACACGCGCTGGACGAGGTCGAACGCGTTGTAGGTCGCCGCGTGACCCATGTGGGTCGCGTCGTACGGGGTGATGCCGCAGACGTAGATACGGGCGACGGGACCGGGGCTGAGGGTGACCGGGCCGCCGGTCGCGGTGTCGTGGATCCTCAGGTCGCGGCCCTGACCAGGCAGGGCGGGGACCTCGGAAGCGGGCCAGGCATGCATGTCATGAGCGTAACCGGACCGTGGTCCCGTCTACGAACCGGACGGCCGCACATGTCCGGGAAGGCGCTCTTGCGTGATCTTCGCGAGTGTGCCGCGGGCCGCCGCCCGCCGCCGCGCGAGACCCGGCGCCGCCGTGGCAGCCCCCGCGCCGCCGTGGCAGGCCCCGCACCGCCGTGGCAGCCCCCGCACCGCCGTGGCAGGCCCTACACCGGTGGCCAGGGGATCGCCGGCCAGTCGCCGCCGGGCTCGGGGTGCGTGCCGGAGGCGAGCAGGGCGTCCACCCGCGCGCGCGTGGCGTCGACCTCGGCCGGGGTGATCAGGCTCGCGAGCCGCGCGGCAAGCGTGCCGCCGTCGCCCAGGGCGTCCCTGAGGCGCTTGAGGACCCCGGTGGCCTCCGGCGGCAGGGGTTCGCCCGCCCAGCCCCACAGCAGGGTGCGCAGCTTGTCCTCGGTGTTGAAGGTGACGCCGTGGTCGATGCCGTAGAGCCGCCCGTCGGCGGTGGGCAGCAGGTGGCCGCCCTTGCGGTCGGCGTTGTTGATCACCGCGTCGAGCACGGCCAGCCGGCGCAGCCGCTCGTCGTCCGCGTGCACGAGCAGGGCGGTGCGGCCCTCGCCGGCCTCGGCGAAACCGATCGCCTTCCAGCCGGGGCCGGGCTCCTCGGCGTCGAGCAGCGCGAGCAGCTCGGCCTCGGGGGTGGCCTCGATCCACAGCTGGACCATGCCCTCGCCGTAGGGGCCGTCGCGCAGCACGGTGGGTGGCACCAGGCCCCAGCCGGTCGCCTCGGAGACCTCGTAGGCGGCCACCTCGCGGCCGGCGAGGGTGCCGTCGGGGAAGTCCCACAGGGGGCGCTCCCCGGCGACCGGCTTGTAGACGCAGGACACCTCCCGGCCCTCGTGCGCGACCGTGCAGAACAGCGCCGCGTTGGAGGCGTCCCGGATGCGGCCGCGCACGGTGAGCTCACCGCGGGCGAGCAGCCCGGCGACCGCCGCGTCCGCGGTCCCGCCGGGTGTCACGCCCCGCGGCGGTATCCGTTCTGGCGCGGGCATACGTGTCCTTCCGGGTCGAGCGGGAGGCTGCACAGCGGGCACGGCGGCCGCCCGGCGTTGACGACGTCCAGGGCGCGCTTGGCGAAGGCTCTCGCCTGGGCGCCGGTGAGCCGGACCCGCAGCATCGGGGGGCCGTTCTCCTCGTCCTGGAGCAGCTTTTCCTCGGCCTCGGCGAGGTCCTCCTCGGACTCGGCGTCGAGTTCGACCAGGGCCTGCGCCTCGACGATCATGCGCTGGTCCTCGCCGTCCCAGGCGAGGGCCATGGTGCCGACCCGGAACTCCTCCTCGATGGGGGTGTCCAGCGGGCCGGTGTCGGAGATCTCGGTGGGGGCCATGGCGGGCACGGCGGCGTTGCCCCCGCTGCGCCGCACGACCTCGTCGAGCAGTTCTTCCATGCGCTCGGCGAGCGCGGCGACCTGGGTCTTCTCCAGGGCCACGCTGGTCACCCGGGCGCCGGCGGTGGCCTGGAGGAAGAACGTACGGCGTCCGGGCAGTCCGACCGTGCCGGCCACGAAGCGGTCCGGGGGGTCGTAGAGGAACACCTGACGGGACACGTCCTGTCTCCATGGGGATCGGGGGAACGACTGGATCTGAAGAGCGGGGGGTCGGGAGGTCGGCGGAGTCGGGAAGTCGGCGACCGCTTCACCCTACTGCGGCCGACGATCACGGTGCGCCCGCGCCGCCCCCGACGGGTGCGTCGTCGCCCGCGGGCTCCTCGCGCGGCGCGAGGGACGCGAAGTCGCCGGTGTCCCCGAGTCGCACCAGGAAGGGCCGCAGCCGGGTGTAGCGGATCGCGGTGACGGAGCAGGGCTCGACGGAGATCCGCTGGAAGAGGTCCAGGTGAAGTCCGAGTGCGTCGGCGACCAGTGACTTGATGATGTCACCGTGCGAGCACATGAGGTACACCGCGTCGGCGCCGTGGTCGCGCTCCACGCGCGCGTTCCACTCGCGGACGGCCTCGGCGGCGCGGGTCTGCATGGCGCGCATGGACTCGCCGCCGGGGAAGGCCGCCGCCGAGGGGTGCGCCTGCACCACCTCCATCAGCGGCTCGTCCTTGAGTTCGGCGAGCTTGCGGCCGGACCAGTCGCCGTAGTGGCACTCCCCGATCCGCTCGTCGGTGTGAGCCACAAGGCCTGGCCGGGCGTCCAGGAGAGGCCGTACGGTTTCCTGGCACCGCTGGAGCGGGCTGGTCACCACCTCGGCGACGGGCAGCCCCTCGAGCCGGCCGGGCAGCGCCGCGGCCTGCTCGGCGCCGCGCTCGTCGAGGGCCACGTGCGGGGTCCAGCCGGCGAGCACTCCGGCGGTGTTGGCGGTGGAACGTCCGTGCCTGACGAGGATCAACGTGGGCATGCGGCCCAGGGTAGGCGTACGGACAACCCCGGCGACGGCCGGGCGAAGGGAGAACACACTCCGTGATCGTCGACTGCGGGATCTACCAGGACGGGCGCCGGAGGGAGGGCCCCGAGGACTTCTCCGACGCGCTGGCCGGCGCGCGGGCGGCCGGGGGCTTCGTGTGGGTGGGCCTGCACGAGCCGACGGAGAAGGAGTTCGGCCTGGTCAGCCAGGAGTTCGCGCTGCACCCACTGGCGGTGGAGGACGCCCTGAAGGCGCATCAGCGGCCCAAGCTGGAGATCTACGACGACTCGCTGTTCGTGGTGCTGAAGCCGGTGATGTACGAGCCGCACAGCGACACCGTCTCCACCGGCGAGATCATGATCTTCCTGGGCGACTCCTTCGTGGTGACGGTGCGCCACGGCGAGGGCGACGGGCTGGCCGCCGTACGGCACCGGCTGGAGCAGGAGCCGGAGATGCTGGGCAAGGGGCCGACGTCCGTGCTGTACGCGATCGCGGACACCTCGGTCGACCACTACCTGGACGTGGCGACCGAGCTCCAGACGGACCTGGAGGAGCTGGAGACGGAGGTCTTCACCCCGGACCGGGGCGGTTCGCGGCACACGGCCTCGCGGATCTACAACTTCAAGCGCCAGATCACGGAGTTCCGGCGGGCCACGGGTCCGCTGGCGCTGCCCATGTCCCGGCTCGCGGGCACCACCACGGGGTCCTTCGCCACGGCCCTGCCCTTCGTGGACGACAAGGCGCGGCCCTTCTTCCGTGACGTCAGCGACCACCTGACCCGTGTGAACGAGTCCGTGGAGGGCCTGGACCGCCTCGTCTCGGACATCCTGTCGGCCCATCTGGCGCAGATCAGCGTGCAGCAGAACGACGACATGCGGAAGATCTCCGCGTGGGCGGCGATGGCGGCGATCCCGACGATGATCGCGGGCATCTACGGCATGAACTTCGACCACATGCCCGAGCTGCACTGGCTGTGGTCCTACCCGGCCGTGATCGCCGTGATGGCCGGTCTGGAGGTGCTCCTGTACCGCACGTTCAAGCGCCGGGGATGGCTGTAGTCCCCACTGCGGCCGGGCGCCGCCGGGGTCAGGCGTACTCCGGGGACGGGGTGGCCGGGCCGCCGAGGGGGTCGCGGCGGGCGGGCGCCTTCAGGGTGACCATGCGCCGCCAGCCGGCGAGGCGTTCGTAGGCGTGCAGGGCGTGGATGCCGGCGGCGAGCAGCGCGGACCTGGCCCGGGACCAGCCGAGGATGCCGCCCATGCGGGCCATGACGGCGAGGCTCACGTCCCGGTGGACGCGGATCTCGGCCAGCGCGCAGGCGCGCAGGGTGCGCTGGATGTGCCGTCCGTGCCCGGCGGCGGCCAGGCGCAGCAGCTCCTCGTGGCAGTAGGCGAGGTGGTTGTCCTCGTCGTCGGCGATCATCCGCACGGCGCGCCCGAGTTCGGGGTGGTCGCCGAAGTGCCGGCGCAGCAGCCGCATCTGCTCGGCGGCGCGCTGTTCGGTGACCCGGCTGTGCGCCAGGTAGACCACGATGTCCGCCACGGTGAGCGGCTCGTCGGAGCGCAGCCGCTCGTGCGCCAGGCCGATGCCCCGCCGCTCCAGGAGCATGGTGTAGTCGGTCTCCGGGGGCACCGGGACGGGCTCCAGACCGCGCCTGGAGAGCAGGGCGCGGAAGATGCGCCCGTGCTTGTCCTCGTCGGCCCCGTGGCGCGCGATCTTCGGGGCGAGGGCGCGCTCCCGCGGCGGTACGAGGGCGGCGATGCGCCCGTTCTCCCAGCCGCCCTGGGCCTCCCCGCCGGCCGCGATCGAGCAGAACAGCCGGAACGACTCGTCGTGGTCGAGGATCTCCTGGAACAGGCTCCTGGGCGAAAGCATCGGGCCACCTCCCTGCCGGACCGCCGGACCGCCGCACGGGACGAGTCAAGTGCGGGTGCGGGGGTGCCGCAACAGGGGTGCCGGACCACTGCGCCGAACGGAGGAACGGCGGTCCGGGGCCGGTGTGCGACGACGGCGTCCCAGGGGCGTAACCCCGGGGCGCCGGGCGCGTTGTTCCTCGTGACGGCCGTGGCGGGGAAGACCCCCGAGCCCCCACCACGGCCGCGGAAGACTCGCGGTGGCTCTCCGGCCGTCCGGCGTCGCCGCTCGTGCCGGGGCCGGCGTCACGCCAGTCCGGCGCGCTCCAGGGCCTCGGTGCCCGCCCGGAGCGAGGCGAGCCGCTCGTCCAGGGTGAAGCCGGCGGGCGCCAGGGTCAGCGTGGTGACGCCGGCCGCCGCGTAGGCCCGCATCCGGTCGGCGATCCGGTCCACCGAGCCGAGCAGCGTGGTCTGGTCGATGAGCTCCTGCGGTACGGCGGCCGCCGCGCCCTGCTTGTCGCCGGACAGGTACTTGTCCTGGATCTCGGCGGCCTGCTTCTCGTAGCCCATGCGGCAGGCGAGCTGGTTGTAGAAGTTCTGCTTGCGGCTGCCCATGCCGCCGACGTAGAGGGCGGTGTAGGGGCGGAAGGTGTCGGCGAGGCGGCCCACGTCCTGGTCCTCGCCGACGGCGAGCGGCAGGGTCGGGCAGACGTCGAAGCCCTCCATGGTCAGGCCGGCCTTCTCGCGCCCGGCGCGCAGGTGGCGCAGCGCCGTGTCCTCCAGGTGGTCGGCGGAGGGGAAGATCAGCAGCGCGCCGTCGGCGATCTCGCCGGTCTGCTCCAGGTTCTTCGGGCCGATGGCGGCGATGTAGAGCGGGATGTGCTCGCGCTGCGGGTGCACGGTCAGCTTGATCGGCTTGCCGGGGCCGCCGGGCAGCGGCAGCGTCCAGTGCTCGCCGTCGTAGGAGAGGCGCTCGCGGGTCATGGCCTTGCGGATGATCTCGACGTACTCGCGGGTGCGGGCCAGCGGCTTGTCGAACTTGACGCCGTACCAGCCCTCGGAGACCTGCGGTCCCGAGACGCCGAGGCCGAGGCGGAAACGGCCGCCGGAGAGCGAGTCGAGCGTCGCGGCCGTCATCGCGGTCATGGCGGGCTGCCGGGCGGGGATCTGGAAGATCGCCGAGCCGACGTCGATGCGCTCGGTCTGCGCGGCGACCCAGGCGAGCACGGTGGCCGCGTCCGAGCCGTACGCCTCGGCGGCCCAGCACACGGCGTAGCCGAGGCGGTCCGCCTCCCTGGCGACGGCCAGATTGTCCGCGTCCATCCCGGCACCCCAGTAGCCGAGGTTGATCCCGAGCTGCATGCCGCTCCCCTTACCGATCAGTAACGTCCCTTGTGCGGGAGACCCTAGCGCGCGGGCGCCCGTCGTGGCAGGCCACGGCGCGTGTGACGGCCGCCTCGCGGGGCGGCCCCGCCGGCCGGAAATCCGGTTGTCCACAGGTAACCCACGCCTCATCCCTGGCCAGTAATCTCGGCGTTCATGGAGCAGAGGCATCTCGGCCGTACGGGCCTGCGCGTGTCCCGCATCGGCCTCGGCACCCTCACCTGGGGCCGGGACACCGACGAGCACGACGCCGCGGACATGCTGAAGGCGTTCTGGGAGGCGGGCGGCACCCTCGTCGACACGGCCGACGTGTACGGCGACGGGGAGGCCGAGTATCTGCTGGGGCGGCTCATAGACGGCCTGGTGCCACGCCGTGACCTGGTCATCTCGACCAAGGCGGGCAGCGTCCCCGACCCGGACCGCCGCTTCGACGGCTCCCGCGGGCATCTGCTGGCGGCACTGGACGCCTCCCTGGGCCGCCTGGGCACGGACCACGTCGACGTGTGGCACGTCCACGCCTACGACCCGTTCACCCCGCTGGAGGAGACCCTCCACGCCCTCGACCTGGCCGTCACCAGCGGCCGGGTGCGCTACGCCGGGGTGTCCAACTTCTGCGGCTGGCAGCTGGCCAAGGCCGCGACCTGGCAGCTCGCGGCGCCGGGCGCGCGCACCCGGCTGGCGAGCACGCAGATGGAGTACTCCCTGCTCCAGCGCGGCGTCGAGCGCGAGGTGCTGCCCGCCGCGGTCGACCTGGGCATCGGCCTGCTGCCCTCCTCCCCGCTGGGGCGCGGGGTGCTGACCGGCAAGTACCGCAACGGGACCCCGGCCGACTCGCGGGGCGCCTCCGAGCACCTGGCGCCGTTCGTGGAGCCGTACCTCGACGACACCGCGAGCCGCATCGTGGACGCGGTGACCACGGCCGCGGACGGACTGGCGGTGACCCCGCTCCAGGTCGCCCTCGCCTGGGTCCGCGACCGGCCGGGCGTGGCCGCCCCGATCGTCGGCGCGCGCAACGCGCAGCAGCTCACGGCGGCGTTGTCAGTGGAGGCGCTTAGTCTTCCTGACGAGATCTGCCGGGCGCTCGACGACGTGTCGGCGCCCCTGCACCGCTATCCCGATCACGACTGGAGCACGCTGTGAGCACGGACCCGGAGACCACGGAGCAGGCCGAGCCGGGGACCCCGGACCTTCCGTCCGACGGGGGCGGCCCGGGCGACGCCGGTGAGGCGGATGCCACTGCGGGTGGCACCGGTGAGGCCCGTGCCGCCGGCGGTGGTGCGGGTGACGGCGGTGACGCCGGTGGCGGCGGGCTTTCCGAGGCGGAGGCCGAGCTCGCTGCTCAGCGGATCGAGCGGGAGCGGATCGAGCAGCGGAAGGCGGAGAAGGCCCGACCCGTCGAGAGCGGCGGCAAGCTGACCGGCACGGCGGCCGATCTGCTCGCCGCGGTGCGTGCCGTGGAGAGCGGTGCCAAGCCCACGGCCGACCTGTTCGCCGAGCCGGAGCCGGCCCGCCGCCGACCCGCCCCGGAGCCGGTGCGGCGGCCCGCGCCCGTGCCCGCCGAGACGGCGCCCGCCCCCGCCGGGCCCGCGCCGGAGGCCGTCCAGGCGGTGCGCGGCGTCCTGGCCGAGGGAGGCGCACCCGAAGCGCTCGCCGCGCAGGCCGCCGCGGTCCTCGGCGAGGGCGCCGCGCAGCGGCTGCGCGCGGACCCCTGGCTGCTGCTGCGCGTGACCGGCGTACGCCTCGAGCAGGCCGACACCTTCGCGCGGGGCCTGCTCGGCGCGGAGTGCGGCCCGGACGACGAGCGGCGCGGCCGCGCCTTCACGGTCCGGCTTCTCGAACAGGCGGCCCTCGCCGGGCATACGGCCCTGGAGGCGCCCGCGCTGACCGCCGCCCTGGCCCAGCGCGGGGTGCCCGACCCCGAGGCCGCGCTGAGCAGCGCGCTCACCGAGGGCGAGGCACTGGTCTTCCAGGACGCCCTGGAGGAGCCCGGGGCCCCCGTCGCCGAGCCCACGGACGAGGAAGAGGGCGAGGACGGGGACGCCGAGGGCCCGCGGCGCCCGGTCCGCGTCCTGGTCGGCCTCGAACGGTACGCGCTCGCCGAGGAGAGCCTCGCCGACGGACTGGCCCGGCTGCTCAACTCCGTGCCGAAGGAGAGTGGTTCGGCCGAGGGCTGGGAGCGGGCCGCGGCCTCGGCGCGCGGCTCCGCCGCCGAGCTGATCCGCGCGGTCGCCGGACACGGCCTGGTCCTGCACACCGGCGGCGAGGCCTCCCGCGTGGAGCCGGCGCGGCTGCTCGCCGAGGCGAGCGCCCTCGGGCTGCGGGCCTGGGCCGCCGCGCACAGCCCGCTGGGCCGGGACGACTTCGCCGCACTGCTGCGGGACGCACGGCCCGCCGGCCACCCCGGCGGCGACCCCGGCACCGGGAGCTCCGGGCAGCCCGGTGTGGTCACGGTCGCCGGGCTGCTGTCCGGGGCCGAGGGCCCGGGGCGGGACGGCGACGGGGCGCTCGCCCTGGACCTCCTCGTCGTGCTCGACGCGCCCCAGCTGGACGTCGAGACCGCGGCGCTGCTGGTGGAGTCGCTGCCGGACGGGGCCCGCCTGGTGTGCGCGGGGGATCCGGGGGTGCTGTGGTCGGCGGGTCCTGGCCGGGTCTTCGCGGACCTGCTGGCGGCGCGGGTGTGCCCGCAGGTCGCCTCCCGGGTGCCCGACCCGGGTCCGCTGGGCGAGCTGGTCTCCGGCATCGGCATCGGCGAGCTGACCCAGGTGGAGGCGCCCGGCAAGGAGGTCGTCATCGTGCCGGTGCGGGACGCCGGCGAGGCCGTGCACCGGACCGTGCAGCTCGTCGCGGACTCCGTGCCGCGGGCGATCGGCGTCCCGGCCGCGCAGACCGTGGTGATCACTCCGGGCCACGGCGGCGCGGCGGGCACCCGGGTGCTGAACGCGGCGCTCAAGGAACGGCTCAACCCGGGTCCCGGCCGCTTCGGCGGGTTCGACCCGGGCGACCGGATCGCCTACTCCCCCGCCCCCGGCCGTACGGTGCCGGGCGAGGTGGTGGGCGCCGAGGCCGAGGGGCTGCGCCTGTCCTGCCCGGGCGAGACGGTCGTCGTACCCAGGGACCGGGTGGAGGGTTCGGTGCGGCACGGGTGGGCGCTGACCGCGCACCAGGCCGCCGGCGGCCGGTGGCCCGCCGTGGTCGTGGTGCTCCCCGGGGACGCGGCGCAGGCCCTCAGCCGGCCGTGGGTCTACACGGCGTTCGGGCGGGCGAGCCGGCACCTGTCCGTGGTGCACGGCGTGGACCAGGCACTCCCCCGGGCCGTGGCCGAGGTCGCGGCCAGACCCCGTACGACCCGCCTGCCCGTCCTGCTCCGCACACAGGCGAGCGAGCAGGCGGCGGGCTAGGCCGGGTCCGAGGTCTGAGGGGAGGGCGGCGGAGCGGGCGAGGGCGGCCCCGCTCAGCGCCCGCTCAGTGGTCGGTCGCGTCCAGCGGTTCCAGGTCCTCGTCCTCCTCCTCGAGGTCGGTGTCGAGGTCGTCCTCCTCGTCCTCCTCGTCGTCGAAGACGGCGCTCACGTCGAAGCGGCAGACCACCCGGTCGGGGTCGACGTGCTCGAAGGGCGTCTCCAGCCATTCGCCGGGGTCGGAGGGCTCGTCCGAAGCCGTGACCCACAGGGTGGAGTCGGCCTCCTCCAGGCCGAACTCCTTGTGCCGTGAGGCGATCTCGTCCGGTTCGAACTCGCCGAAGAGGACGCCGAGCGCCCCGGGCACCGTGCCGGAGGCGTCCCCGCCCGCGCCCACGCCGGCCTCGGAGTCCGCGGCCTCCACCCGCTCGGCCTGGGCCAGCAGCCGCTGCGGCTCGGCCACGGTGTAGTCGCGGCGGATCAGCACGCTGATCGCGTGCGGCTCCTCGGGGCCCGTGTACGGCGGCAGCGTGTCGTCACCGGGGATCTCGAAGGGCGTGACCTCGTCGTAGCGGTCGTAGAGCAGCTCGTCGTAGGCCTCGGCGGCCGCCGCCAGCTGGTTGAACGCCTCGTAGACGGCCGGGTCGTCCTCCCCCGACCTGCGTTCGACCGCGGCCAGGTGGCGGTCGAGCGCGGTCTTGACCGCCTCGGCGGCGGCGCGTACCTCGGCAGCGGTGGGCTGCGCAGCATCAGACATAGTGCAGACGCTATCCGTACCGGGCCCCGGACCGCACAATAGATGCGATGCCGGAATACGAATTTGTCGACGTGTACGTACCGCGCGGGGTGTCCCGCAAGGAGACGGCACGCCTGCTGACGGACCACGCCGAGTACGGTCACTGGGAGTTGTACCGTCTGAGCCTGCTGCGCGACGGCAGCCGCAGGGTGCGGTTGCGCCGGCGGATCATCCGCCAGGTGCGCGCCACGTGGTGAGCTGAGACGGTCCCGACGAGCGGCGGGCCCCGCCGGACGCGGGGCCCGCTCTGTCATGTATGCGCCGGGTCAGGCCGAGGCGCGCGCCCTGCGGTACAGCACGGCGCCGGCGAGCAGCGCGCCCGCGCCCGCCGGGAGGACGAGGCCCATGGGCAGGTCACTGCCGGTGTGCGCGAGCTGTGCCCGGCCGCCGGGCACGGCGACGGTCTGCGTGCCGGGCGTGCTCACGCGCGAGGAGCCGCCGGGCGTCTTCCCTCCGGTGGAGGGCGGCGTCGCGGGCGTGCCGGGGTGGCCGGGCGTGCCCGGGTGACCGGGGGTTCCGGGATGGCCCGGCTGGCCGGGGTGACCGGGCGTGCCGGGGTGACCGGGGTGTCCCGGGTGACCGGGCTGGCCCGGGGTGCCGGGCGGGTTCTCGTGGCCGCCCGGAGGGTTGTGGTGGCCGCCGCCCGTGTTCGCGCAGTCGTTGCCCACGGCGGCGTTGCCCACGCCGATCACATTGACGCTGTTGCCGCAGACGTTGACGGGCACGTCGACCGGCGCCTGGACGTGGTTGCCCGAACCGACGCCGGGCGAGTCGCCGGTGTGGCCGCCGGCGTGGGCGCCGCCGTGGCCGTGATCCCCGTGGCCGGAGTCGCCGTACCCGCCGGACGAGCCGCTGCCGCCGCCTTCGTTGGCGCAGCTGTTGCCTACGGCCGGGTTGAGCAGCCCGACGACGTTCACGGTGTTGCCGCAGACGTTCACCGGCACGTGCACCGGGACCTGCACGGTGTTGCCGGAGAGCACGCCCGGGGAGCCCGACGCGGCACCGGCCGCGCCCGCGTCGGCGTGGGCGGCGCCGGCCGCGGCGGCGAGCACGCCGGTGGCCGCCGCCATGGTCATCAGGCCCTTGCGGGTGACCTGTCGCATAGTGATGAATTCCTGCCTTCGACTTTTTCGGGGAAACTTCGCGGAAAACCGGGCGGCCCCGGAGCGCATGGCGTGCGCTCCGGGGCCGACTGGTTCAGAACCCGCCACGGAGTCGACGGAGCCGGACCCTCACGGGGCGGGGCACAACGTCACTTGTTGATGCAGGTGTTGCCGAAGGCGGGGTTCAGCAGCCCGATCACCGAGATCGTGTTGCCGCAGACGTTCACCGGGACGTGGACGGGCACCTGGACGACGTTGCCGGACAGGACACCCGGGGAGTGCACGGCGGCACCCTGGGCACCGGAGTCGGCAGCGGCCATGCCCGCGCCCGCGAGAACGAGCCCACCGGTGGCAACAGCGGCAGCGACGACCTTCTTGATCATTATTCCTCCTAGTTGGCAAACGCGATCCCGTCTTGCTGATCGCATTACCTGTAACGAGGACGGAGTAATACAGCTACGAGCTTATGGTCGCATTCACCCTTCTCAGTCATTCCCGCACGTGCTGTCGAATTCCGAAGTCAATTGACTGATGACCGGTCAGGAGGCGTCGAGGAACCGGTCCAGCACGCGCACGCCGAACTTCAGCCCGTCCACCGGCACCCGCTCGTCCACGCCGTGGAACATGCCGGCGAAGTCCAGCTCCGGCGGCAGCTTCAGCGGCGCGAACCCGAAGCCGCGGATGCCGAGGTCGTCGAAGGACTTGGCGTCGGTGCCGCCGGAGAGCATGTACGGGATGGCCTTGGCGGCCGGGTCCTCGGCGACCAGCGCGGACTGCATGGCCTCCACCAGCGCCCCGTCGAAGGTGGTCTCCACGGCCTTGTCGGAGTGGACGTCCTCGCGCTTGACCCGCGGCCCGAGGATCCGGTCGAGGTCGGCGAGGAACTCCTCCTCGTAGCCGGGCAGGAACCGGCCGTCGACGTGCGCCGTGGCCTCGCCGGGGATGACGTTGACCTTGTAACCGGCGCCCAGCTGCGTGGGGTTGGCGGTGTTGCTCAGGGTGGCGCCGATGAGCTTGGCGATGCCGCCGAGCCGGGCGATGGTGCCGTCCATGTCCTCCGGGTCGAGCCGGACGCCGAGCGCGTCGCCGAGTTCGTCGAGGAAGGCCCGGGTGGTCTTGGTCACCCGCACCGGGAACCGGTGCCGCCCGAGCCGCGCGACGGCCTCCGACAGCTCGGTGATCGCGTTGTCCCGGTGGATCATCGAGCCGTGCCCGGCGGTGCCGGCCACGGTGAGCTTCATCCAGTGCATGCCCTTCTCGGCCGTCTGGATCAGATAGAGCCGCCGCTGCTCGCTGACGGTGAAGGAGAACCCGCCGACCTCGCTGATCGCCTCGGTGACGCCCTCGAAGAGGTCCGGGTGGTTGTCGACCAGGTACCGGGCGCCGTACGTGCCGCCCGCCTCCTCGTCGGCGAGGAAGGCCAGCACGACGTCCCGCGGGGGCCTGCGCCCGCTGCGCAGCCGGTCGCGCACGACCGCCAGGGTCATGGCGTCCATGTCTTTCATGTCGACCGCGCCGCGCCCCCACACGCAGCCGTCCGCGACCTCGCCGGAGAAGGGGTGGTGGGTCCAGTCGACGGCGTTGGCCGGTACGACGTCGGTGTGGCCGTGGATGAGCAGCGCGGGCCGGGACGGGTCCTCGCCCTCGATGCGGGCCACGGTGGAGGCGCGGCCGGGGTGCGACTCGAAGATCTTCGGCTCGAGACCCACCTCGGCGAGCTTCTCGGCGACGTACTCGGCGGCCTTGCGCTCGCCCGGGCCCGAGTGGTCCCCGTAGTTGCTGGTGTCGATCTGGATCAGCTCGCGGCAGAGGTCCACGACCTCGTCCTCGCCGGTGACGCCCCTGGCCGTGTCCGTCTCGCTCACGCTGCTTCCTCCCGCTGTGTGCTGGCGGCCCGCCTCCTGGGCGGTCCGCCTGGTGTGCCGCTGGTCCCCTCATCCTCCCCCCGACCGGGTCGGGCCCCAAGGGAGCCCCCGGCCCGTCACACGCCGTTCGCGCGGGGACGGGAGGTGATCGGGCACACCCGAAAGCCTGGTAATGTTTCCTTCGTCGCCGCGAGGGGAACCACGCGGTACACACCCCGTCCGGGTGGCGGAATGGCAGACGCGCTAGCTTGAGGTGCTAGTGCCCTTTATCGGGCGTGGGGGTTCAAGTCCCCCCTCGGACACCACACCGAAAAGCGGTGCCGGCCTTCACAGGCGGGCACCGTTTTCGTCTTTCTCCAGGCCGCCGGCCTGTTCCTCCAGGCCGCAGGGGCCGGTTCCGGTCTCACACGTGCGCCGCCGCCATGTGGTCGGTGAACCAGTCGCGGGCCAGGGCGGTCACCGTCTCCAGGGCGCCGGGCTCCTCGAAGAGGTGGGTGGCGCCGGGCACGACGGACAGCCGGTTCTCGCAGCGCAGCCGAGCCTGGGCCTGCCGGTTGAGTTCCAGTACGGTCCGGTCGGCGCCGCCGACGATCAGCAGGGTGGGTGCGGTGACGTCCCCGAGCGTGGGTCCGGCGAGGTCGGGGCGGCCGCCGCGGGAGACGACGGCGGCCACACGCGCGCCGGGAGCGGCGGCGGCCCGCAGGGCGGCGGCCGCGCCGGTGCTGGCGCCGAAGTACCCGACGGCGAGGTGACCGGTCCCGGGCCGGGCGCGCAGCCAGCCGGTGGCCTCGGTGAGCCGCGCGGCCAGCAGTCCGGTGTCGAAGACGTTGGCCCGATCCCCCGCCTCCTCCTCGGTGAGCAGGTCGAACAGCAGGGTGCCGAGGCCGGCCCGGTTCAGGCCCTCGGCCACGAAGCGGTTGCGGGGGCTGTGCCGTCCGCTGCCGCTGCCGTGCGCGAAGAGCACGACGCCGGCCGCGCCCGCGGGCACGGTCAGCCGTCCGCCGAGCCGTACGGTCCCGGCCGTGATCCCGACCTCCTGGTCCAGGCCGGGGCCGCCGCCGTCCGGCGGGTCCGGGGCCGGGTCCGGGGTGCTCGGGGTGCTCGGGCGGCTCGGGCGGCTCGGGCGCCGCTCCGCGCGCCGCAGCACGGCGATCACGTCGGTGTCCTCGAGCTGGGCGAAGTCGTCGTAGAACTGGCCGACCGCGAAGAAGCCGTGGGGGCTGGCCAGGCTGACCAGCTCGTCGGCCTCCCCGGCGAGCCGCCGGGTCCAGTCCGGCGGTGCGACGGGCACCGCGAGGACGGTGCGGGCCGCACCCCTGGCCCGTACCGTGCGGCAGGCTGCCCGCGCGGTGGAGCCGGTGGCGACTCCGTCGTCGACGATGACGACGGTCCGTCCGGCGACGGCGGCCGGGGGGCCCTCGCCGCGGTAGCGCTCGGCGCGGCGCAGCAGCTCCCGGCGCTCGCGCTCCTCGACGCGGGCCAGGGCGTGCGGCGGGACGCCCGTCTCGCGCAGCACGTCCTCGCTCAGTACGCGCACGCCGTCCTCGCCGATCGCGCCCATGGCCAGTTCGGGCTGGCCGGGCACGCCGAGTTTGCGCACCAGGCAGACGTCCAGGGGCGCGCCGAGGGCGTCCGCGACCTCGGCGGCGACCGGGACCCCGCCCCGGGGCAGTCCCAGGACCACGACGTCCTGCCCCGCGAGGTGCGCGAGGCGCGCGCCGAGCTGCCGTCCGGCCTGGACGCGGTCCGTGAAGAGCACCGCGATCGCCTCACTCGCGGGGGGACCACAGCGGGGTGGGCGGTGTCGCCTCGGGGGCGCCCATCGCCTTGATGTCCCCGGCGGCGGCGCGCACCAGTTCGCGGCCGAGGGCGATGAGGGCGCGGCCGGCCGCGAGTTCGTCGCCGATCTCGGGCACGTCCCGGTCGTAGGGGTTGCGGCGGGCCTCGGCGCAGCTCTCCAGGACGTTGTCCCCGGTGTCCAGGACGATCCGGGCGGTGGTGTCCGGATCGTGCTCGGACAGGTACAGGTTCAGCCGCCACTCCTTGGCGGACGGAAGCCGGTTGCCGACGGGTCGGGTCATCGTCGGTCCCTCCTCGACTCCGGCGCGGCGCAACTCGCGGGCCGCGACACCCACTTCCACTGTGCCTCCGCGGCGCTCGCGCCGCATGGGCACAATGGCCCCCATGACCAAGGGTTTGTGTCCGTGCGGGCTGGGTGCGCGGTACGAGGATTGCTGCGGGCGTTTCCACCGCGGTGAGGGGGCCGCGCCCACCGCCGAGGCGCTGATGCGGTCGCGCTACAGCGCGTTCGTGCGCGGGGAGGCGGGGTATCTGCTGCGCACCTGGCATCCGCGGACGCGGCCCGCCCGGCTGGAGCTGGATCCGGGGCCGCGGTGGACGGGGCTGGAGATCCTGGACACCTCGGACGGGTCGGCCTTCCACTCCACGGGGACCGTGACGTTCCGGGCCTCCTACCGGGGCGGCTCGCTCCACGAGCGGAGCCGGTTCGAGCGGGTCGACGGGGCGTGGGTGTACGTGGACGGGGACTTCCTGGAGTAGCCGGGCCGGGGCGCCCGTCGCGCCGTGCGCGCCCCCCCATGGCTGCCCGCCGGTCGCGCCGTACGTGCCCCCGTGACCGCCCGTCGCGCCGTACGTGCCCCCGTGACCGCACGCCGCGCCGTACGTGCCCCGTGACCGCCCGTCGCGCTACGGCGCCAGGATGTCCAGTTCCTGGAGGGCGCCGACGGTGATCTCGCGGGTGAGGCGCTCGGCGCGGTCCGCGTCGCCCTCGCGGACCGCCTCGGCGACCTGGACGTGCAGGGTGACGGCGGCAGGGTCGGGGTCCTCGAACATGACCTCGTGATGGGTGCGCCCGGCGAGGACCTCCGCGACGACGTCGCCGAGGCGGGCGAACATCTCGTTGCCGGACGCGGTGAGGATCACGCGGTGGAAGGCCATGTCGTGGACCAGGTACCCCTGGAGGCGGTGGCCGCGTGAGTTGGCGACCATGCCGAGCGCGCACTCGGTGAGCTCGGCGCACTGCTCCGGCGTGGCGTGGCGCGCGGCGAGGCCCGCGGCGACGGGTTCGACGGCCGAGCGCAGCACGGTGAGCGAGCGCAGCTGGCGCGGCCGGTCGGCGCCGGCCAGTCGCCAGCGGATGACCTGGGGGTCGTAGACGTTCCACTCGCACGCGGGCAGCACGGTCACGCCCACGCGGCGGCGGGACTCGACCAGGTGCATGGACTCAAGGACGCGGACCGCCTCGCGCATCACGGAGCGTGAGACGTCGAAACGCTGTGCCAGTTCGTCGGTGCGCAGAACACTGCCCGCCGGGTACTCACCCGCGGTGATGGCGGGCCCGAGGGTGTCCAGTACATGGCCGTGCAGCCCCCGGCCCGGTGTGGTCATGCACTCAGCGTACGGGGTGGATCACGGCAACCAAAAAGTCAGACTTATACATCACAGACTCTTGTATTTGTCGTACCTAATAGGTTTCATGTGCCCGACGCCGGATGTCGGCGTCGCATGTCGAGGAAGACAGCGAGGCAGTGATGCGCACCCCCCACGTCGTCGTGGTGATGGGCGTCGCCGGCACGGGCAAGACCACGATCGGTCCCCTGCTCGCGGCCCGGCTCGGCGTCCCGTACGCCGAGGGCGACGACTTCCACCCGCAGGCCAACATCGACAAGATGTCGGCCGGCGTCCCGCTCGACGACGAGGACAGGTGGCCGTGGCTCGACGCCATCGGCGCCTGGGCGCACGAGCGGGCGGGGCTCGGCGGGGTGGTGAGCAGCTCGGCCCTGAAGCGGTCCTACCGTGACCGGCTCAGGGCGGCGGCTCCCGGGATCGCCTTCGTCCACCTGACGGGCGACCGGAAGCTGATCGAGGACCGCATGGCGCACCGCCGGGGTCACTTCATGCCGACGGCCCTGCTGGACTCCCAGTTCGCCACGCTCCAGCCGCTCGAGGCGGACGAGCGGGGCGTCGCGGTGGACGTCTCCGGCTCCCCGGAGGAGATCACCGCGCGCGCCGAGGCCGCGCTGGACGCCCTCGACAGCTCCACGCAGTCCGACGAGGCCGGGCCGTCCCCGCGCTAGGTCCCCTCCGGTTCTGGTGACAGGACCCGGCCGCCTCTCCCCCACGGTCGCCGACTGCGGCACCACCCCCGCGCCCCGCGCGGCCTGTTCATTTCTCCCCAAATATCCCTCTTCTTCTGCAAGGGAACACCGTGACCAGACTCAGCGTCGAGATGCTGGCAGCGGACGCGCCCCCGCCGATCACCTCGGCCGGACACGCTCAGCTGGGCATCGCCGTCCTGGCGGGCATAGCCGTCATCGTCCTGCTCATCACCAAGTTCAAGCTGCACGCCTTCCTGTCCCTGACCATCGGGTCACTGGTCCTCGGCGCGATCGCCGGGGCGCCGCTGGACAAGGCGATCACGAGCTTCACCACGGGCCTCGGCTCGACGGTCGCCGGCGTCGGCGTGCTGATCGCGCTCGGTGCGATCCTCGGCAAGATGCTGGCCGACTCGGGCGGCGCCGACGAGATCGTGGACACGATCCTCGCCAAGGCGGGGGGCCGCGCGATGCCGTGGGCGATGGTGCTGATCGCCTCCGTGGTCGGCCTGCCGCTGTTCTTCGAGGTCGGCATCGTGCTGCTGATCCCGGTCGTGCTGATGGTCGCCAAGCGCGGCAACTACTCGCTGATGCGCATCGGCATCCCGGCGCTGGCCGGCCTGTCCGTGATGCACGGCCTCATCCCGCCGCACCCCGGCCCGCTGGTCGCGATCGACGCGGTCAAGGCCAACCTGGGCGTGACGCTGGCGTTCGGCATCCTGGTCGCCATCCCCACGGTGATCATCGCCGGTCCGCTGTTCTCCAAGGTGGCGGCCCGCTGGGTGGACGTGCCCGCCCCCGACCGCATGCTTCCCCAGCGCGCCTCCGAGGAACTCGAGCGGCGCCCGGGCTTCGGCGCCACGCTGTTCACGGTGCTGCTGCCGGTCGTGCTGATGCTGGCCAAGGCACTGGTCGACATCGTCGTGGACGACAGCGCGAACATGACGCAGCGCGTCTTCGACGTCGTCGGCTCCCCGCTGATCGCCCTGCTCGCCGCCGTGCTCGTCGGCATCTTCACGCTGGGCCGCCCGGCCGGGTTCAGCAAGGAGCGCATCTCCTCCACCGTCGAGAAGGGCCTCATGCCCATCGCGGGCATCCTGCTCATCGTGGGCGCCGGCGGCGGCTTCAAGCAGACGCTGATCGACTGCGGTGTGGGCCAGATGATCCTGGACATCTCCAAGGACTGGTCGATCCCGGCGCTGCTGCTGGCCTGGCTGATCGCGGTGGCGATCCGGCTGGCGACCGGTTCGGCGACAGTGGCGACGGTCTCAGCGGCCGGTCTGGTCGCCCCGCTCGCGGCGGACATGTCGACGACCCACGCCGCCCTGCTGGTCCTGGCCATCGGCGCCGGCTCGCTCTTCTTCAGCCATGTCAACGACGCCGGTTTCTGGCTGGTGAAGGAGTACTTCGGGCTGAGCGTCGGGCAAACGGTCAAGACCTGGTCCGTCATGGAGACGATCATCTCCGTGGTCGCGGGCGGTCTGGTGCTGCTGTTGTCCCTGGTCGTCTAGCGGCACTCGTCACCACAAGTAACAGGAGTACGGAGTTGGCGGCTCACCCGCTCTTCGACATCGGCGGCCGCACGGCCCTGGTCACCGGTTCCAGCCGCGGTATCGGCCTGGCACTGGCCCGGGGCCTGGCCGAGGCCGGCTGCACGGTCGTCCTCAACGGACGCGACGAGGACACCCTCGCCGAGGCGGCCGCCGGGCTGCCCGGCGGCCGCGTGCACACCGCCGCGTTCGACGTGACCGACGGCGCCTCGGTGGCCGCCGGGATCGCGGACGTCGAGGAGCGGGTGGGCCCGCTCGACATCCTGGTCAACAACGCGGGCATGCAACTGCGCGCGCCACTGCTGGAGTTCACGGACACCGACTGGCACCGGATCCTGGACACCAACCTGACCAGCGCCTTCCTCGTGGGCCGTGAGGCCGCCCGCCGGATGACCGGACGCGGCCACGGCAAGATCGTCAACATCTGCTCGCTGCAGAGCGAGGTGGTCCGCCCCGGCATCGCGCCGTACGCGGCGACCAAGGGCGCGCTGAAGATGCTCACCAAGGGCATGTGCGCCGACTGGGGCCCGCACGGCGTGCAGGTCAACGGCCTGGGCCCCGGCTACATCGAGACCGAGCTGACCCGGCCCCTCGTCGAGGACGGGGAGTTCAGCGCCTGGGTGCGCCGCCGCACCCCGGCCGGCCGCTGGGGCCGTACCGGGGACCTGGTGGGCGGGCTGCTGTTCCTCGCCTCCCCGGCCGCGGACTTCGTCTCCGGGCAGGTGCTGTACGTCGACGGCGGCATGACGAGCGTGCTGTGAAAGGGGCGGCGCGCATGCTGGGCTGTGTGATCCGCGGGCAGGGCGACCTGCGCGTCGAGGAGCTGCCGGTGCCCGAACCCGCGCTGGGACAGGCCCTGGTGGCCGTCCGCTACGGCGGGGTGTGCGGCTCCGACCTGCACTACTGGCGGCACGGCGGGGTCGGCGACTTCCGGCTGCGCGAGCCGATGCTGCTCGGCCACGAGGTGGTCGGCACGATCGTCTCCTACGGCGCCGGAGCACGGGGCCCGGCCCCGGGCACCCCGGTCGCCGTGCACCCGGCGACGCCGTGCGGGGTGTGCCCGGAGTGCGCCGGGGAGCGCCGCAACGTCTGCCGGGACACCCGCTACCTGGGCAGCGCGGCCCGCTTCCCGCACGTACAGGGCGGCTTCGCGGCCCGGGTGGCCGTCCCCGCCGAGCAGTTGAGGCCGCTGCCGGACGGTCTCGGCCTGCGCCGGGCGGCCCTGGCGGAGCCGCTGTCGGTGGCGCTGCACGCGGTGCGGCGGGCCGGGGACGTGACGGGCCGGCATGTGCTGGTGACCGGCGCCGGCCCCATCGGCTGCCTGGTGGTCGCGGCGGCCCGGGCGGCGGGCGCGGCCCGGGTGACCGTCACGGACCTGCTGCCGCGGGCACTGGAGTACGCCTGCGCCGTGGGCGCGGGCACCGTCGTACGGGCCGACGATCCCGAGGACGCCGGATGGCCGCAGGAGGTGGACGTGGCCGTGGAGGCCTCGGGCGTGGCCGCCGGACTCGGCGCCTGCCTGCGGCTGGTGCGGCGCGGCGGGACCGTCGTCCAGCTCGGGATGCTGCCGCCGGGACAGGTGCCGTTCGCCGGGAACCTGGTGGTGAGCCGGGAGATCGAGCTGCGCGGGGCGTTCCGCTTCGACACCGAGTTCAACGACGCGCTGCGGCTGCTGGCCGCCGAGCCGGCGTTGGACGCGCTCGTGAGCGCGGTGGTCCCGGTGCGGGAGGCGGAGTCGGCGTTCGCGCTGGCGGCGGACCGCGGCCGGTCCTGCAAGGTGCTGCTGGACTTCGGCGGCTGACGCCGGCGGACCTCGCCGGGTACGGGGCGCGTCCTCAGGGCCGCCACAGCGGGTGCTCGGAGTCCGCCCAGTCGCGGGTCACCCACCCCGTGCGCAGGCCGCGCCGGGCCTCCGGGTCGCCGATGGCCATGCCGATGTGCCCGGCCAGGACTATGCCGACGGTCAGGGCCAGCCAGTCGTGCACGAACGTCGCGCCGGTGCGCCACACCAGCGGGGTGAGGTGCGTGAACCACATCATCAGGCCGGTGCCGAGCATGACCAGGGCGGCGCCGGCGATCCAGGCGGCGTAGACCTTCTGGCCGGCGTTGAACTTGCCCGCGGGGCGGGACGCGGGCCGCTGGTCGCGGCGCAGGGCGGCACGCAGCCAGAGCCGGTCGTGCGGGCCGAAGCGGTTGAGGAAGCGCAGGTCGGCGCGGAAGGCCCGGGAGGCCAGCCCCAGCAGGACGGGCACGGGCAGGGCGATGCCCGCGCACTCGTGGACGCGCACGACCAGCTCGCGGCGGCCGACGAGTTCGGCGAACTGCGGGATGTAGAGGCAGGCGGCGGTGACGACGCAGACGCCCATCAGCGCGGCCGTGGCGCGGTGCACCCAGCGTTCGGCGCGGGTGAAGCGGCGTACGGCCCGCGCGCCGGGCGGGGCGGCGGGGTCAGCTCGTAGGGTCATCGCTGCGTCCGTTCGACCGGCCGACCCACGCGTCGACGTCGTAGCCGCGCTCCTCCCAGTAGCCGGGCCGTACCTCGTCGGTGACGGTGATGCCGGAGAGCCACTTGGCCGACTTGTAGAAGTACATGGGGGCGACGTAGAGGCGGACCGGGCCGCCGTGGTCGTGGCCGAGGTCCTTGTCCTGCATGCGCAGCGCGACCAGTACGTCGGCGCGGCGGGCCTGGCCGAGGGTGAGGCTCTCGGTGTAGGTGCCGTCGAAGCAGGTGAAGCGGACGGCCTTCGCGGTGGGCCGCACCTTCGCCGCGTCCAGCAGCCGGGACAGCCGTACGCCCTCGAAGGGGGTGCCGGGGACCCGCCAGCCGGTGACGCACTGCACGTCGCGCGTCATGCGTGTCTGCGGCATCGACCTGAGGTCGTCCAGCGTGTACGCCGCCGGGCGGTCGACCAGGCCGTCGACGGTCAGGCGGTAGTCCGTGGCGTCCTTGTGCGGGACGGAGGCGGCGACCGAGTAGTAGCGGAAGCCGCCGCCGTTGGGGAGCAGGCCCGTCAGGCCGGTGGGGTCCTTGTCGGCGGCGGCTCCGAGGAAGCCCTCCAGGCCGCGTTGCAGGGTGGGCGCCGCGAGCACGCCGAGGGCGCCCAGGCCGAGGGTGCCGAGCAGGACGCGGCGGCCTATCGGGCGGCCGGCCTCCTCGGAGGGGGCATGGGGTTCCGCGGGTCGCGATTCCGGCGGTTCGGGTGGTACGGAGGTCACCCCTTCATTCGAGCACCCGCGCCCCCCGGCGGGCCAGGGATCGCGGGTGCTCGTCAGATTTCCGTCATCTCTCCCCCGCGCTCTCCGCCTCCGCCTCCGCCGCCTTCTCCAGCTGGAACGCCTCGTTGCCGAGCCCGATGCGGGCGTGCGTGGCGGGCCTGCGCGAGCGCAGTACGGCGCCCTGCACGAGGCCGGCGGCCAGGGAGAGGCCGATGATGCCGGGCAGCACCCAGCTCAGCGCCGAGTCGGGGCCGGTGCCGACCAGGATGTCGAAGTCCTTCACCGTGTAGACCGCGATCACCAGCAGGGCCGTGCCCGCGAGGGCGGAGGTGATCAGCCGCCAGGCCTGGGCGCCGGCCGCGCCGCGCCGCACGAAGAAGACGATCACCGACAGGGAGGCCGCCGCCATCAGCACGATGACACCGAGCGCGCCGATGTTGCCGCCCCAGGTGAACAGGTGCAGCACCGGCGCGGTCGGGTCGCCGGTGGGCTTGCCGTCGGTGAGGGCGAAGGCGAGCACGATCACCAGCGACACGGCCGTCTGGGACAGGGAGCCGGCCGCGGGGGCGCCGCTGCTGCTGGAGGTGCGCCCGAAGGCGGCGGGCAGCAGTCCCTCGCGGCCCATCGCGAAGGCGTACCGGGCGACGACGTTGTGGAAGCTGAGCATGGCCGCGAACATGCCGGTGACGAACAGCACGTGCAGCACGTCGGTGAAGGTGCCGCCGAGCCGGGACTCGGTCAGCGTGAACAGCAGCCCGGCGCTCTCCTTCTGCGCGGTGGCCACGATCGCCGAGGGGCCAGTGGCGACGGTCAGGGCCCAGCAGCTGATCGCGAAGAACACGGCGACCCCGCCGACCGCGAGGAACATCACGCGCGGCACCAGGATGTGCGGGCGGCTGGTCTCCTCGGCGTACACCGGGGCCTGCTCGAAGCCGAGGAAGGCGGCGATGCAGAAGCACAGCGCGGTGCCGATGCCGGCGCCGGAAAGCGTGCCCGGGTCGAAGGCGTGCAGGGACAGGCCCTGGCTGCCGGGGTCGGAGACCGCGGCCACGTCGAAGACGACGACGAGCGCCACCTCGATCACCAGCAGCACGCCGAGCACGCGCGCGTTGACGTCGATCTTCAGCCAGCCGAGCGCGCCGACCGCGGCGACGGCCGCCAGGGCCGGGATCCACCAGGCGACGGTGGTGTCGGCGTAGGTGGCGAAGAGGTTGGAGACCTCGAAGCCGAAGATGCCGTAGATGCCGGCCTGGAGGGCGTTGTAGGCCACCAGGGCGACGAGGGCCGCGCTCGCGCCGGCCGTACCGCCCAGGCCGCGGGAGATGTACGCGTAGAAGGCGCCCGCGTTGTGCACGTGGCGGCTCATCTCGGCGTATCCGACGCTGAAGAGGATCAGCACCGCGCCGAGGGCAACGAAGAGCAGCGGCTGGCCGACGATGCCCATCACCGCGAACGTGGTCGGCATCACGCCGGCGACCACCATGAGCGGGGCGGTCGCGGCGAGCACGGAGAGCAGCAGGCCCCCCGTGCCGAGGCGGTCGGCGCGCAGGGCGCGCTCCTGCCCCTTGAAGGTGCTGATGGCGCCGTCGCCGGCGGTGGGTCTGCTCGTGCTCGAACTGCCCGTCGTCATCGGGAAGTCGTCCTTTCGGCAGTCAGGCCGTGCCCAGGGCGCCGGCGCGGGCGGTGCGGAAGGCGGTGTACGGGTCGCGGTCGGGGTAGGACCAGGGGGCGGGGGTGGGGTGGTCGCCGATGCGGTGGAAGAGGGCGGCGGCCTCGGCGGCGCGGCCCTCGCAGTACTTGGCGTGGGCGAGGTAGTTCAGGTCGACCAGCCGCCGGGGGTGGCCCTCCTGTCCCCACTCCAGCCACCAGTCGAAGGCGGCCTTCATCACCTGCCGTGCCCTGCGGTCGGCCCAGTGGCCGCTGGAGTAGGGGTCGGCGCGGGCGTGGCCGGCGCGGGCCAGGGCGCGGTAGCGCTCGGCGTGCGCCACCACGGGCAGGATGGCCAGCGGGGAGTCGGCGGGTGCCTGCTCGGCGGCCCAGTTGGCGAAGTCGTACACCTCGTGGAGCGGGTCGGGGCCGGCGGCGGCGCGGCGCTCGGCGAGGCGGGCCACCATCAGGTGGTGGGCGTGGTGGTGGTCGGGGTGGCGGTGGCGTACCTCGTCGAAGAGGCGCACCACGTCCTCCTCGGTGCCGAGGGTGCGCTCCAGCAGGAGCAGGCCGAGCCACGGGGTGGGGTCGGCGGGAGCGCGGCCGGCCGCCGCCCGGCAGGCCTCGCGGGCGGGGTCCGGCTTCTCCTTGCCGCGCAGGGCGCGTTCGACGAGCGACACGCCGAGGAGCACGGAGGCGTCGGCGGACTCGGGCTCGGCCAGCAGCCAGTCGCGGGTCCAGGCGGCGGCGTGGGGCTCCTGGGCGAGGACCGTGACGCGGTGCCCGCGCCGGTCGGGGTCGTCACCCGTGCGCACCAGCAGCGACCTGACCGCCTGCCAGCGGCCCTGTGCCAACGCGGCGCGCGCGGCCACGAGTTCGTCGTCGTCGAGAGCGGCGTCGAAGGTGTGGGCCGCGCGTCTGCGGCCGCGGCCGAGGGGAGGCGGGGGTGGGGGCACCGCGGGTCTTCCTCACGCGCTCTCGTGTTCGTGGCTCGCCGCGCCGGGGCGGGCTGCCCCGTCCGCTCACTCGCCCGGCTCGCTCTTCGGTCGGTCAGGCCGGATCGGCCGGGTCACGTCATCGGCCCGCCATCATCCGATCACGGACAGCAAACCCCCAGCCATTGCTTCACGTCAAGGGCGGGTCAAGCGATTCAGCCGTCAACTACGCGGATTTCAGGGGCACTTGTGGTAGTACGCGGCGGATGGTGCGGCCGGCCGGAGCGCGGACCTCACGGATGTGGCGTCACCTGCGCGGCGTAGGTGTGGCGTACGCCATGGCGCGGCGGAGCGGCACGCTCCACCATGGCGGTGCGGCCGTGCCATCGCCCCTGACCGCAGGGCGTCGTGACGGAGTCGACCGCCCGGATTCCGGGTACTCCCAGCGGCACACAGCGCCCTGGGACGCTACAGTCGGCCATTACGCACCCCGTGGCCCGGCCGGATGAACGAGGTACGCAGCGTGTCGGTTCTGGTTCTGACTCTCGCCGTGAGCGCCGCCTGCTGCCTGGGCTTCGGATTCGTGCTTCAGCAGAACGCGGCCCAGCAGGCGCCACTGAGCGACTTCCTCTCCCCCCGGCTGCTGCTGGACCTGATGAGGGTGCCCCGCTGGCTGGGCGGCCTCGCACTGATGATCGCCGGGATGGTGCTGGGCGCGGTCGCGCTCGGGCGGGGCGAGATCTCGCTCGTGGAACCGCTGCTGGCGACGAACCTGCTGTTCGCCCTCGCCCTGTCGCGCAGACAGACCCGGCAGCCGCTGGGCCGCCAGGGGTGGGTCGGACTCGCCCTGCTGGCGGGGGGCGTGACCGCGTTCATCGTGGCGGGCGAGCCGCGCGCGGGCAGCGCGGTGACCGATCCGCTGCGGCACTGGCTGATCATCGGGGTCATGGTGGGCCTCGCGCTGCTGCTGACCACGTATGCCAAGCGGTCCCGGCTGAGCTGGGGTCCGGTGCTGCTCGCGGTGGCCGCCGGGCTGCTGTACGGCGTGCAGGACGCGCTCACACGGGTGAGCGGGCAGCGGTTCTCGGCGGGCGGCTGGACCGAGCTGTTCACCGGCTGGCAGCCGTACGCGCTGCTGGTGATCGGCGCGAGCGGACTGGTCCTGGTGCAGAGCGCGTTCGAGACGGCGCCGCTGCGCATGTCGCTGCCCGCGCTGACCGCGACCGAGCCGCTGGCCGGCATCGCCTGTGGCGTCGGCTTCCTCGGTGACCGGCTGCGCACCGACACCGGCGCGCTCGCCTGGGAGGCGGCGGCTCTGGCCGCGATCGTCGGCGGCATCGTGCTGCTCGGCCTCCATCCGGCCATGCCCTGCGGCGCGGCGGTCCGCGAGCCGGAGCGGGACCTCCAGCCGCACTGAGGCGCCGGACCGGCCGGGGGGCGTTGCCGGCGGCGCCTGCTTGGATGGGCGGCATGAGCGCTGCTGAGGAGATTCTCGACATCGTCGACGAGCAGGACCGGGTCGTCGGCCGGTCACCGCGCGGTGCGGCCTACGCCGAAGGGCTGCGCCACCGTTGCGCCTTCATCGAGGTCCGGGACGCCGAGGGCCGCGTCTTCGTGCACCGGCGCACGCCGACGAAGCTGGTGTACCCGTCGTTCTACGACGTGTTCGTGGGCGGTGTGGTCGGCGCGGGCGAGTCCTACGACGACGCGGCGCTGCGCGAGGCCGAGGAGGAACTGGGGGTGAGCGGACTGCCCCGCCCGGAGTTCCTCTTCAAGTTCCTCTCCGACGACGGCGCCGGGCGGTCCTGGTGGTCGGCGGTGTACCAGGTCCGCTGCGAGTTGCCGGTGCGTCCGCAGGCCGAGGAGATCGACTGGCACGCCTTCCTCACCGACGAGGAGGTGGAGCGCCGGCTGGCCGAGTGGGAGTGGACGCCGGACGGCCTCGCGGCGTACGAGCGCCTGAAGGCGCACCGCTCGGCGGGGCGAGACGGCCGGGGCCGGCGGTGAGCGGGCTCTCGGCGGCCGGGCCGGCGGTGGGTGGGCTCTCGGCGGCCGGGCCGACGGTGGGTGGGCTCTCGGCGGCCGGGCCGACGGTGGGCGGGCATCGAGTGAGCGGGGCTGGGTAAGGTCGCTCGCGTGATCGACTTCGTACGGAACGTCCGCCTCTGGTTCGCCCCCGAGGAGGTCAGGCGGGAGGGGCACACGCCCGACTACCGCTTCTCGCTGGCGAACGAGCGCACCTTCCTGGCGTGGCTGCGCACCGCCCTGGCGCTGATCGGCGGCGGTTTCGCGGTGGACCAGTTCCTGCCGCACCTGCGCTGGGCCTGGCGGATCGGCCTCGCCCTCGCGCTGCTCGCCGCGGGCGTGCTGTGCTCCCTGCGCGCGGTCAACCACTGGGTCCGCTGCGAACGAGCGATGCGCCGGGGCGAGGACCTCCCGGCCTCGCGCTTCCCGGCCCTGCTGAGCATCGTCGTGGCGGTGGTCGCGGTGGCGATGGTCGTGGTCGTGCTCGCGGGGTGGGCGGGATGACCGACGGCGCGGCGGACCGCGCGGGCGGCGGTGCGGACGCCGGACGTGACCCCGGGCTGCAGCCCGAGCGGACCCGGTTGGCCTGGCGGCGTACGACCTTGTCGAGCACCGTGGCCGCCGTGCTCGCCGTGCGGACGGCGCTCCATGGCGGGGCCACCGCCGCCGGGATCGTGGTCTGCGCGCTGTGCTGCGCGCTCTGGCTGGGCTTCCTGCGCGTCGCCCACCTCCGCATCCGCACCCTCGAGAGCGGGGCGGGGCCCGCGCGGGTGCCGCCCGTGCTCGCCGTGCGGCAGGCGGCCGTGGCCGTGCTGTGCACGGTGGCCCTGGCCGTGTGCGCGGCCGTGCTGGTGTTCTGACGGCGTTATCGTGGGCCCGATCACGTCCGGTCCGCCCTCTGGACTACATACCGACTGGTCGGCATGATGGTCGCGTCCCGTTGACCCGCCCGTAGGAGCGATGATGAGCCCCGACCACCCGCCCGGACTGGATCTCGACCGGCTGCGCGGCCTGCTGGAGCGCGAGCGGCCCGGCCTGGCCCAGGGCCCGCTGACCGGCCGGCTGATCGAGGGCGGACGGTCGAACCTGACGTACGCGGTCTCCGACGGCATCTCGAAGTGGGTGGTCCGCCGGCCGCCGCTCGGGCACGTGCTCGCCACCGCGCACGACATGAAGCGCGAGCACCGGGTGATCAGCGCCCTGCACCCGACCGACGTGCCGGTCCCGGCCCCGGTCCTGCTGTGCGAGGACGAGGAGGTGCTCGGAGCGCCGTTCTACGTCATGGAGTTCGTCGAGGGCACCCCGTACCGCACGGCGGACCAGCTCGCCGCGCTCGGCGCGGAACGCACCCGCGACGCGGTGCTGTCGCTGACCGGCACCCTGGTCCGGCTGCACGCGGTGGACCCCGCCGAGGTGGGCCTGGCCGACTTCGGCCGCCCCGAGGGCTTCCTGGACCGCCAGCTGCGCCGCTGGGGCAAGCAGCTCGACGCCTCCCGCAACCGCGAGCTGGCCGGCATCGACGAGCTGCACGCCGCCCTCGGCCGCGAACTGCCCGCCTCCCCCGCGCCGGCCGTGGTCCACGGCGACTACCGCCTGGACAACGTGCTGATCGGCGCCGACGACTCCATCCGGGCCATCCTGGACTGGGAGATGTCCACCCTCGGCGACCCGCTGACCGACCTCGGTCTGCTGGTGATGTACAGCACGCCGCTCGACCTGCCCCACTCCCCCGTCTCCACCACGGCCGCCGCGCCCGGGCACCCCTCGCCCGCCGAGCTGATCGAGCGGTACGCCGCCGCGTCGGGGCGCGATGTGTCGGCCGTCTCCTGGTACACGGCGTTCGCCTGGTTCAAGCTCGCCGTGATCCTCGAGGGCATCCACTACCGGTACACGCTCGGCCAGACCGTCGGCCGCGGCTTCGACCGCATCGGCGACCTGGTTCCCGTCTTCATCGAGCACGGCCTGACCACTCTTCACGAAGGCCTTCAGGAGGGCTGATCCGACATGGACTTCGCGTACGACGCGCGCACCGAGGAACTGCGCGCCAAGCTCCTCGCCTTCATGGACGAGCACGTGTACCCGGCCGAGCGGACCGTGCACGAGCAGCGCGCACGCCTGGCCTCGCCCTGGGAGAACCCGCCGGTGGTCGAGGAGCTGAAGGCCGAGGCACGCCGGCAGGGCCTGTGGAACCTGTTCCTGCCCGACACGGAGTACGGCGCCGGCCTGACCAACCTCCAGTACGCCCCGCTGGCGGAGATCACCGGCCGCTCCCCGCAGCTCGCGCCCACCGTGACCAACTGCGCGGCCCCGGACACCGGCAACATGGAGGTGCTGGCCCAGTTCGGCGACGAGGCGCAGAAGAAGCAGTGGCTGGAGCCGCTGCTGGCCGGTGAGATCCGCTCGGCGTTCGCGATGACCGAGCCGGAGGTGGCCTCCTCGGACGCCACCAACATCACCACGCTGATCGAGCGGGACGGCGACGAGTACGTCATCACCGGCCGCAAGTGGTACATCTCCGGGGCGATGCACCCCGACTGCACCGTCTTCATCGTGATGGGCAAGACCGACCCGGACGGCGCGGACATCCGCCGCCAGCAGTCCATGGTGCTGGTGCCGCGCGACACACCGGGCGTCACGATCACCCGTCCGATGCAGGTCTTCGGCTACGAGGACCACTTCCACGGCGGTCACGCCGAGGTGGTCTTCGACCACGCGCGCGTGCCGGTGTCCAACCTGATCGGCGAGGAGGGCGGCGGCTTCGCCATCGCCCAGGCCCGCCTCGGCCCGGGCCGCATCCACCACTGCATGCGGCTGATCGGCATGGCCGAGCGGGCGATCGAGCTGATGTGCCGGCGCGCGGTGTCCCGGCAGGCCTTCGGCAAGGCGCTGGCCCAGCAGGGCGTGGTGCACAACTGGATCGCGGACGCCCGGGTGACCGTGGAGCAGCTGCGCCTGCTGGTGCTGAAGACGGCCTGGCTGATGGACACGGTCGGCAACCGGGGCGCGCACACCGAGATCCAGGCCATCAAGATCGCCACCCCGCGCGCGGTGGTGGACATCATCGACCGGGCCATCCAGCTGCACGGCGCGGGCGGGGTGAGCCAGGACTTCCCGCTGGCCGAGCTGTACGCGGGCGCGCGCACGCTGATGATCGCGGACGGCCCGGACGAGGTGCACCAGCGGTCGCTGGCGCGGCGGGAGCTGAAGAAGTACCTGTGAGTCCGTCCCTGTGAGTTCGTGACAGGACGTAGTAAGGGGCGGTCGCCATGGGCGACCGCCCCTTACCTGTCGGCCGTGGGCCGTGGGCCGGGGAGCCGTTACGGCCGCAGCGCGCGCAGCAGCAGGTCGGCCAGGTGGTCGGCGACCTCCTGGGGGCCGAGCGGGCCGTCCGGGCGGTACCAGGTGGACAGGTGGTGGACGGAGCCGAAGTGGTAGTCGACCACCAGGTCGGCCGGGGTGGCCTTGGAGAAGACGCCCTGCTGCTGGCCCTCCTCGATGAGCGCACGGAAGCGCTCGTGGTAGCGCCGGCGCTCGGCGCGCACCTGCTTGTTCTTCTCCGGGCTCAGGTGGTGCATCGAGCGGAAGAAGATCATCGCGTCGTCGAGGTTGTCGATCGTGGTGACGACGACGTCGGCGGCGGCGCCGCGCAGCCGCTTCTCGATGGGCTCGTCGGCGTTGGCGAAGGCGTCGAGCCGCTCCTGCTGGACGCGCAGCACGCGCGCGTACACCTCGTGCAGGAGGTCGTCCTTGGAGCCGAAGTAGTGGTACAGCGCCCCCTTGGTGACGCCGGCCGCCTCGACGATCTCCTGCACCGAGGTGCGGTCGTAGCCCTGTTCGGCGAAGAGGCGGGTGGCGGCGTTCAGCAGTCGCTGCGGGACGGGCGTCCCGTCCGAGTCCGTCGTCCTGGGCACTGTCGCCACCTGCCTTTCCGTGCTGCTGCTGTGTGTCGCTCGCTGCTGCTAATGGTCGTCGGTGCGGGAACGCAGTTCCCGCCGCAGGATCTTCCCACTCGCCGTCTTGGGAAGCTCCGGCAGGATCTCGACCCGGCGCGGGTACTTGTAGGCGGCCAGTCTCTCCTTGCAGTAGGCGGCGAGTTCCCCGGGGTCGGTCTCGGCGCCCGGCCGCAGGCTGATGTAGGCCTTGACGGTCTCGCCGCGGTAGCCGTCGGGCACGCCGACGACGGCCGCCTCGCGCACCGCGGGGTGGGTGTAGAGGACGTCCTCGACCTCGCGCGGCCACACCTTGAAGCCGGAGGCGTTGATCATGTCCTTCTTGCGGTCGACGACGTAGAGCCAGCCCTGCTCGTCCATGAACCCGATGTCGCCGGTGCGCAGTTCGCCGCCGGGGAAGGTCTCGGCGGTGGCGTCGGGGCGCCGCCAGTAGCCGGGCACGACCTGGGGGCCGCGTACGACGATCTCGCCCTGCTCGCCGAAGGGCACCTCGGCGCCGGCGTCGTCGACGATCCGCACGACCGTGTCGGGTCCCGGCACGCCCACCGCCAGGGTCCCGGAGACCGGGTCGACGGGGGCCTCGCGGCCGGGCGGCACGGAGGCGCAGGGGGCGGTGCACTCGGTGAGGCCGTAGCCGTTGCGGATGTACGGGCCGAAGCGGGCGCGGAACCTCTCCACCAGCGCGGGCGGCAGCGGGGCGCCGCCGGAGGAGATGACGGTGAAGGAGGAGAAGTGGCCGGGGGTGACGGCCGGGTGTGCGGCCAGCGCCATGAAGGCGGTGGAGGGCCCGACGGTGTAGTGCGGCCGGTGCTCGGCGAAGGCCTCCAGGACGACCCCGGGCTCGAAGCGGTACGCCAGCACCAGCGTGCCCGCGCTGTTCAGGCAGGCGCCGAACTGGCAGACCATGCCGGTGATGTGGAACAGCGGCGCCAGCGCGAAGTAGACCGGCGCCTCGGGCAGGCCCAGGCCGGTGCGCTGCCGCTCGGCGTTGTACATGATGTTGGCGTGCGTGTTGGTGGCGCCCTTCGGGATGCCGCTGGTGCCCGAGGTGTAGCTGATCAGCGCGGTGTCGTCCGGCGCGGGGTCGCGGCCCTCGGGCGCCGGGTGGCCCGCGCGGGCGACGGTCACCAGGTCGTCGGCGTCGGCCGCCTGCGGCAGCCGCTCGAAGCTCAGCACGCGCGGGTCGTCGCGGGTCTGGAAGTCCCGCTCGCAGCCGGTGAGCACCATCCGCACCGGGGACCCGGCGGCCGTCTCGCGCAGGTACGACTCCCAGGCCCGGTCGGAGCAGATCAGCGCGGCCACCTCGCCGTCGTTCAGGACGTGGGCGACCTCGCCGGACTTGTACATCGGGTTGACGGGCACGACGACGGCGCCCGCCTTCCAGGCGCCGAGCACGGCGAGCACGAAGTGCGGGGAGTTCTGGAGCATGACCGCCACCCGGTCGCCGCGCTTCAGCCCGCGCGCGGCGAGGTGGCCGGCGACCGAGTCGCTGAGCTCGTCGGTCTCGCGGTGGGTCAGACGGGCGTCGAAGTAGGCGAGGAAGGTGCGGTCGGGCGCCTCGGCGGCCGAGCGGCGCAGGGCGTGCACCAGGGATGCGGCGGGGTCGACGGGGGCGCGCTGGGCCTCGTCGAGGAGGGCGAGCCAGGGCTTGGCCGCGTAGCGGGAGGCGTCCGGGCGGACGGCCTCGGGGCGGGGGTCGGTCACTGGTTCTCCTCCCACCTCTGCTGGATGTGGTTCATGCTGGTCAGCCAGCGGTCGGGGTCGGTGGCGCGGGCCCGGTAGAAGCCCGCCACCTCCGTGTGCGGCAGGATCAGGAAGCGGTCCTCGGCCATGCCCTTGAACAGGGCGTCGGCCACGTCCTCCGGTTCGATCGCGGTGGGCCTGAGGACCAGGTCGCCCGCGCTGCCGGTGGCGGCCAGCATGTCGGTGCGCACGCCCTGCGGGCAGATCGCGTGGACCTTGATCCCGCGGTGGCGGTACGTCAGCGACAGCCACTCGGCGAAGGCGTAGGCGCCGTGCTTGGTGACGCTGTAGGGGGCGGCGCCGATCATGGTGAGCAGCCCGGCGGCGGAGACGGTGGAGACGAAGCGTCCGCCGCCGCGCTCCAGCCAGTGAGGGACCAGCGCCTCGGCGGCGCGCACGTGCGCCATGACGTTGACGTCCCAGGCGCGCGCCCAGACGTCCTCGCCGGCCGCCTCGGAACCGCCCGAGCCCAGGCCGGCGTTGGCGCAGTAGACGTCGACCGTGCCGCCGAGCGCTTCGCGGGCGTCGGCGACGACCGTGGAGGCGTCGCCGGGGAGCGCGATGCCGCCGATCTCCTCGGCGACGGCCCGGACCCGGCCGGCGTCGAGGTCGTTGACGACGACCCTCGCGCCCTCGGCGGCGAACCGGCGGGCCAGCGCGGCCCCGATGCCACCCCCGGCCCCGGTGACGACGACTCCCGCACCCTGAACGGCTTCCACCATCGGTCTCCTTCGGCTCCGGCGTGACGGGACCGGCCGCCTCCCGGCCGCTACCCCGCGCTGCGGCGTCAGACTAACCGGTCGGTATGTGGTGCGGAAGAGGGGTCGCGGCGGCGGACGCGCGCGGTTCGTTCCGCACCGCCCCCGTGCACGCTAGCGTGCGTGGGCATGACACCCGCCGCGATCACGGAGGTCACCGCATGAAGCTGTCCAGACGGAGCCTGCTCGCCACCACGGCCGCGGTCGCGGCCGCCACCGCACCCGCCGCCTCCGCCCAGGCCGCGCCGAGGCGCTCCCCCGCCCTGCGCACCGGCTTCGAGCGCCTGGCCGCCACGGGCTACGCCGCGCTCGCCGGGCAGCGCGTCGGCATCGTCACCAACCCCACCGGCGTCACCCGGGACGTGCGTCACATCGTGGACGTGATGCACGCCGACCGGCGCGTGCGCCTGACCGCCGTCTTCGGCCCCGAGCACGGCTTCCGCGGGACCGCGCAGGCGGGCGGCTCCGAGGGCCGCTACGACGACCCGGCCACCGGGCTGCCCGTGTACGACACGTACCTCAAGAGCGGGCAGCCGCTCGCCGACGTCTTCACTGCCTCCGGCGTGGACACGGTCGTCTTCGACATCCAGGACGTGGGCGCCCGCTTCTACACGTACATCTGGACGCTGTACGACTGCATGGAGGCGGCCGCCCTGGCCGGCAAGCGGTTCGTGGTCCTCGACCGCCCCAACCCGGTGACCGGGCGCGAGGCGCTCGGACCGGTGCTGCACAAGGAGTTCGCCACCTTCGTCGGGCGGCAGCCCGTCGCCCAGGCGCACGGCATGACGGTCGCCGAGCTCGCGCGGCTGTTCAACGGCGAGTTCCTGACCACCCCCGTACGCCTGGACACGGTCCTGATGAGCGGCTGGAAGCGGTCGGACTTCTACGACGCGAGCGGACTGCCCTGGGTGCCGCCGAGCCCCAACATGCCGACCCCCGACACCGCGCTGGTGTACTCGGGGACCTGTCTGTTCGAGGGCACCAACCTCTCGGAGGGGCGGGGCACCACCCGGCCCTTCGAACTGCTCGGCGCGGAGGGGATCGACGGGCGCTGGGCGGCCGCGGCCAACGCCCTCGGGCTGCCTGGCGTGCGTTTCAGGGAGGCGTACTTCGCGCCCGCGTTCTCCAAGTTCCAGGGCAGGACCGTCGGCGGCGTGCAGCTCCATGTGCACGACCGGGCCGCCTTCGACCCCGTGCGGACGGGGATCGCGCTGCTGGTGACCGCGCGGCAGGTGTGGAGCGGCTTCGCCTGGCGCTCCGACGACTGGATCGACAAGCTCACCGGCTCCACGCGCGTGCGCACGATGATCGACGCCGGGGCGGGCGCCGACGAGGTGGTGGCCGCCTGGCGGGAGGAACTGGCCGCGTTCCGGAAAGTACGGAAGGAATATCTGCTCTACGGATGAGCCGTGACCTATGGCCAACTTCCCCCGTTGGCAGGACGATGCGGGACACATCGCACCACTGAAAGCGCCTCGAGGGGGTCGGTCATGGCGGATCCGGCGGTGAGCGTGGCTCCCTACTGGGAGCTGACCTTCGACGCGGACGGCGACGTGGACGGCCCCGAGCGGGACCGGCTGCTGGCCCAGGTCACCGCGCGGGGCGTGCGCGACCTGATCGTCTTCGCGCACGGATGGAACAACGACCGCTCGGGCGCGACCGCGCTCTACAGTCACTTCTTCGCGCCCGTCCCGCGCCTCGCGCCCACCGCCCGGATCGGGTACGTGGGCGTGATCTGGCCGTCGATGCGGTTCTGCGACGAGCCGATCCCCGACTTCCCGCGCTCCACCGCGGCCGGGCCCGTGCCGGCCCCCGCGCTCGACAAGGACACCCGGCACGCGCTGCTGGAGAGCTTCCCCGGACGGGCCACGGTCGTGGACCGGATCGCGCGACTGCTGGACGAGCGCCCCGGCAGTGAGGACGAGGGCGGTCTGGACGAGTTCGGGCGGCTGGTGCGGCTGCTGGTGGAGGAGGTGCCGCCCGGGCCGCAGGCGCTGTTCTCGGCGGACACCGAGGCGGAAGGGGTGCCGGAGGGCGAACCGGAGATGTTCGCCCGGCCCGCGCGGGAGGTGTGCGGCGAGTTCGCGCGGGCCGTGGCGGGACTCCGGGCCCCGGACGGGCAGGAGTCGTTCAGCCTGCCGAACCCGTGGGACGGCGCCAAGGAGCTGCTGCGGCAGGCGACGTACTACGCGATGAAGCGCCGCGCGGGCACGGTCGGCGAGCGCGGCCTCGGACCGGTGGTCGGCCTGCTCGCGCGGTCGGCGCCCGGTCTGCGGGTCCATCTGGTCGGGCACAGCTTCGGCGGCCGGCTGGTGTCGTTCGCGCTGCGCGGGCTGCCCGAGGGCGTGCGGGCCGTGAAGTCGGTGACCCTGTTCCAAGGGGCCTTCTCCCACTACGCGTTCGCGGCCCGGGTGCCCGGCGACCCGGGCGCGTGCGGTGTGCTCCAGGGCCAGGAGGGACGCGTCGACGGCCCCCTGGTGTGCTGCTACTCCCGCTACGACTCGGCGCTCGGCACGCTGTACCCGCTGGCCTCGCGGATGGCGGACGACGACCGGTCGGTGCTCGGCGTCGACGTGGGGAGCCTGCTCGGCGACCGGTGGGGCGCGATGGGGCACAACGGCGTGCAGGCCGTGCCCGGCACGCGCGCGTGCACCCTCACCGAGGCGCTGGCAGCGCCCCTGCCCGTCACGGGCTGCGTGAACGTGGACGCGGCCGAGGTGGTCAGACGCGGCGGTCCGCCGAGCGGCGCCCACAGCGACATCGTGCACCCCGAACTGGCCCGGGTCGTGCTGGCGGCGGGCCGCGTCCACTGACACGGCCCGCCGCAGCAGGTCACCGCTCTGGTGCTCTAGCGGTGGCTGGTGTACTCGACCACCTGCTGGAAGGTCGGCCGGTTCTGCCAGCTGATCTTCCCGTGCTTGATGCCGCCGAGGGCGCGCTGCACGATCGAGTCGGCGCACCACTGGTCGCCCGCCGAGCACTGGTCGTCGCCGGGGTAGACCTGGGCCGCGGTCATGCCCGCCGCCTGCTTCAGGGTGCTGATCAGGACGTCCCGGCAGGCGCTCAGGCTGCCGCCGCCGCAGTACTTCTGCGCCAGCGGGCCGCTCACCTGTTCACCGAGCACCGTGCGGATGTCCTTGTCGACATAGCTCCACCAGCCGTACTGGAAGGCGCTGCCCGCGTGGGAGCCGGTCGGGCCGTGCCCGGCGGACGGCGACTCGTCAATGGGCAGATTGTTCGTGATCGCGGCGTAGAGGTCGCTGCCGAGGCCCGGTTCGAACTCGGCCTTCACCAGCAACGGCCACCAGGCGTCCAGGATGCGGATGGCGTCCGCGTTCGCGTACGCCTTCGAGCCCGCCGAGGTCTCGGTGCGCTTGGCGCCCGCGGTGACCCAGGCCTGGAGCTTGCTCACCGCGGCCGCCGCCGTGGAGTCGGTGACCGCCGAACTGTCGATCACCTTCAGCAGCTCGGGCAGCACGTCCTCCGCCCTGAGGTCGGCGAGGGCCGCGTCCGCCATGGCCCGCGTCAGGGAGGCGCGGGTGACCCCGCCGGCCGCGACCAGCTTCTTCACCCGGTCCTCCAGCAGGTTCCCGCGGTGCACGGAGCCGTCGCCCCAGGACGCGGTCGCGTAGTCCAGGGCCTGCTTGTTGTTCCAGGAGACGTAGTAGTCCTGGTCGACGGAGTTGGGGTGGGCCGAAGCCGGGGTGTAGTCGGCGGTGTTGGTCGCCGGGTCCCAGTTCCGCCACTCGTAGCCCTGCCGCGCCCACACCGGGAACTCGGCGTCGACACCGCTCGCGCGCACCGGGTTGTCGCCGCTGTTGTAGTACGCGACGTGCGAGGAGTCGGCGTAGAACCAGTTGAACGTGAAGTTGATGTGCTGGGTGGCCTGCTGGAAGTCCTGCGGGCCCTTCACGTAGTCCGGGTCGTTGAGCATCTGGAAGCCGATGATCGAGTCGGCCTCGTGCAGGAACGACGAGCGCAGGGTGGTGTAGGCGACCTTCTTGCCGCCGACGGTGGCGCGGTACTCGACGGGGCCGTACTTGGTGCGCCACACGCGCATCGTGTAGGAGCCGGCCGCGGTGCCGTCGGCGACGGTGGGCTTCCAGGAGTTGGTCTGTTCGACCTTGTCCATCGCCGTGCAGGCGCCGTGGTACAGGTAGTGGTAGTCGTCCTGGCACAGCTCGACGGCGTAGGTGTCGATGATGTCCTGGCCGGAGGTCGTGGCGCTCCAGGAGTAGTCCTGGCCGCGGCCGAGCTCGACGTACATGCTCAGGCCGGCGAAGGAGGCGCCGCGGGCGCTGATGCCCGGGCCCTGGATCTCCTGGAGCATGAGGAGCTGGGGGGCGAAGTAGCCGGTCTGCGGGCCGAAGACGGCGACCGGGTGGCCGCTCGCGGTGGACTTGCCGCCGACCACCAGGGCGTTGGACATCCCGCGCCTGGCCGAGGACAGGGAGGTCTTCGCGGCGGTCGTGGAGGCGCCCTTGGCCGCGGAGGTCGCCGCGCTGCCGGTGCGGTCGTAGACCAGGGGTTCCTGGGTCACCGAGCCGGCGTCGGGCAGGGCCTCCCCCTGGGCGCTGTCCGGCTTCGTGGCGTAGGGGAAGCTGCGGCCGTCGTGGACGGTGAGGACGGCCTCGGGGTCGTTGCGCTCACGGAAGGACTCCCAGACCTTGGTGCCTTCCTGCACGCCGTACTTGGCCTGCGCGGCCAGCAGGGAGAGCGCGTTGTTGACCTCGCCGCCCCCGCCGGAGCCGAACAGCGAGCCGATCACGGAGGCCAGCGCGACCAGGTCGGTGACCTTGAAGTGCTCGATGGTGCCGGCGTTGGTGATGGCGTCCTTGTGGCCGGTCAGGACGTACTCGCCGGGGAAGTAGCGGCCGGAGTCGGAGGCGTCGATGTAGGCGTTGACGCCGGCGAGGTAGGCGTTGACGTCCGCGAGGGCCTGCCGACCGCGCGGGCCCGCCTTGGCCACCGCGTTGTCGATCTGCCCCTGGAGGTCGGCCTCGGTGTAGGGCGCGTTGCGCCAGAACTCCTGCTCCAGGCCCTGGTTGGAGGCCGCGCCGCCGGCGAAGGCGGTCAACTGCCCGCGGCCCACGTGCCGGAAGACGTCCATGAGCCACAGCCGGTCCTCGGCGGCCGCGTACCCGGCGCCGAACTCGGTGCCGTAGCGGGTGGTGCCGGTGATGTGCGGCACACCGCTCTTCTTGTCGCGGACGATCGTGACGTCGCCGCGGCCGGCGGGCTTCTCGGTGGACGCGACCTGGTCGGAGGGGACCCCGAAGGAGGCGTCGTTGAAAAAGTCGTTGATCTTCGCGTCGGTCAGCGAGGAGTAGCCGGTGGGGAGTCCGGCGTACGGTCCGAGCTGGTCCTCGGCATGGCCGGGCTGGGTGCCGAAGGCCTGGTTGAGGAGGATCTGGGCAAGGGTGGCGTTGCCGTTCTCGCCGGGCGGCAGGATGTCCGAACACTGGCCGCCACAGTAGTCGTTGGCGGCCGCGGCCGCGTTCACAGGGGCGGCCTCGGCGGCCATCGCCTGGGAAAAGGGCGACAAAAGACCGGCAATGAGGACGCATACGGATGCCGTCTTCAGGAACCCGTGGAATCTGCGGGGAGTTCTCAGTCTGTCGAGCGCGAACTGTGGGGTGCGCCGTGGCATGGCAGCTCCTCCCGACGGTGGTGGTGCGGGACGTTACCGCCGGTATCCCCGAGTTGGAAGATGAACATGCGTCACTTTTTGGAGTTGCCTCGTGGAGGTCGGCAAGGGAGGCGTTATGGGGGCCATCGGAAAACGGATGGAGCCGGATCGCATGTCGATACGTCTACTCGGCGACGTCGTTACGACGACTCCGCACGACGACGCCGAAGTGACCGAAGTGACCGGAGTACAGGTGCAGGTGTGACGGAGGTGCAGGGCGATGGCCGGTTTCCGGAGTCTGGCGAGACAGGTGCGCGACCCGCGGTGCGATCTGGCGCTGCGGCGTTACTCGTTGCGCAAGTGCCTTGAGCGCTTCGCCCCTTACGGGCACAGGGCCACCTGGGACCATCTGTGCTCACGGGCCGGGTTCGGCCCGGAGGACAGGTCCCCCGATCCGGTGCGGCTCGTGGCCGCGCTGGAGGAGCTCGAGGAGGCGCGTTCGGTGTGGCTCGACTACGAGGTCGAGTTCGCCAGGCGCCGCAGGAAGGAGAAGCACGACGGGCTGCGCAGGCCCGGCAGCGTGGACGACTGGCACCGGCTGACCTGGGGCGGATTCGGGGTCGCCTGGTGCGACGACCCGCGCGTGCACCCCGGCGAGCCGCTGGCGGAGGTGCTGCGCCGGCTGATCGCGGCGCTGGAGCGCGACCCGGGCGCGTCCTGCCCGGTGTGCGCCGGGGAGCGCCTGGTCTGGCGGTACGACCTGGACCACGAGCCCTCGTCCGGTCCGGTCTGCGCGGACTGCGGGATCCTGGTGCCGCGTCCCGTCCTCACCCCCGAGGCCCTGGCGTACGCCAGGCGGGGGCGACTGCTGGTGTCCGCCTGAGAACGGCGAGGGGTGCGCTGGGGGATGCCGCACCCCTCTCAACGGGGGCTTCACGATCGACAACGGGGGGCTTCACGATCGAACGGGGGCTTTACGGTGGTGCGGGCGTGCCCGCACGGGTCCCGGCGGGCCACCGACGGCGCGGTGGTGCCGCTGACGCCCGCGGCCCTCGCAAAGTTCGCCGCCGGGGCCGTCACGGCCGGGGCCACTTTGGTCCACGTCCGTCCGAGGACGCCGTGCGACCGGGAGAGCCTGTTCCCGCGCGTGGTCGCGGCGACGCCCGTCGGCAGTCCGCTCCGGCACGGACGGTGCGGCCCGGTTCGCGGCCTCGCCGCTGGGGGCGAGGGGGCGGCGGGTGGCGGCGAAGGTGACGGACGCCTGACCGGATACGGGGTGACGGGCGCCTGACCGGATACGGCCGAGCGGTCCGCGTACGCAGCCTGTCGGCGCTCGGCGACGCCCACGGCCGCCCGCTCCCGCCCCACAGTGAGGACGCCACCGCCTGGCCTGTCCCGCGCCTGGCGGAAAGCCTGGGACTCACCGCCCGCATCGGCCTGGCGGACACCCTCCACCCCCCCCCCGACGGCCAACGCGCCCCGGCCGACGCCGAGTTGCCGACGGCCGCGCCGCGCGGACACGCCGGCGCCGGACGCGGGCAGGGCGAACCGGGCTCACGCGGCGGCGAGGGCGTGCCGCCATCGGGTCGTGTCCCGTTGACAGAGGCCGTCCCGGAGACCATGCTAAGCAGTTGCTTAGGGATGTTGACTTGCGATGGGAGAGGCCGGGGACATGGCAGAGCCGAGGATCTTCGCGTCCGCCGACGAGCTGAAGGCGGCGGTGGGCGAGCAGCTGGGGTACACCGACTGGCTGGAGATCGACCAGAAGCGGATCGACCTGTTCGCGGAGGCGACCGGCGACCAGCAGTGGATCCACGTCGACCCGGAGAAGGCCGCCTCCGGTCCCTTCGGCACGACGATCGCCCACGGCTATCTGACCCTCTCGCTGCTCCCCCTGTTCGGACCGCAGCTGATCAGCGTCGAGGGCGTGAAGATGGGCGTCAACTACGGCACCAACAAGGTCCGTTTCCCGGCGCCCGTGCCGGTCGGCTCGCGGCTGCGCGCCACCGCGACGATCTCGGCCGTGGACGAGGTGCCGGGCGGCGTGCAGGTCGCCACGGCGTTCACCGTGGAGCGCGAGGGCGGCGACAAGCCGGTGTGCGTGGCCGAGTCGGTGGCCCGCTACTACCTCTGAGCGGTCCCGGACGGCTCCCCCGCGCCCACCATCCGCAGGACGAGATCGGCGTACAGCGCGCCGACCTCCTCGGGGGTGCGGGGGCCGTCGACGTTGAACCAGCGGGCCACGTCGATGCACAGGGACAGCACGGCGAGCGTGGTGCCCTGCACGTCGGGGACGTCGAACTCCCCCGATGCCACGCCCTCCTCGATGATGCCGCGCACCTCGGCGTCGACCTGCCGGCGCAGCGCCAGGATCTCGGCGCGCGCCTCGGGGCCGAGCGAGTCGAGTTCGTACTGCACGACCCGCGCGGTGGTGCGTCCGCCGGCGTGCCAGCGGACGAAGGAGCTGACGGCCTCGGCGAGCCGCTCGGCGGGGCTGCCCTCGGCGCGGGCCGCCGTGCGCAGGATGTCGAGCGCCTTCTCGTGGCCGATCCGGCTGATGCGGTGGAGCAGCTCTTCCTTGGTCTTGTAGTGGATGTAGAGCGCGGCCGGGCTCATGCCGGCGCGGCCCGCGATGTCACGGGTCGTCGTGGCGTGGTAGCCGCGCTCCGCGAACGCCTCCACCGCGGCGAGCAGCAGCCGCCGGGCCGCGTCGGGCGTGACCTCACCCCACGGCGACGCCTCGGTGCCGGCCGTCTCCTCCGCCATACTCATCGCTCACCTCATTCACTGGCAGGAGTAACACCATACCGGGATGGGTGAGCGAGCGCTTAGCGCGATCGCCCGGCAGCGGGGCGATCGCGTCACTTTCTCACAGCTTCTCGAAGGGGTCGTGCTCGGCGAGCAGCTTCTCCAGCCGGGCCTGGTCGACCCGGCTGACGATCTGCCCGGCCTCCTGGCGGTCCCGTACGACCTTGGCGAGGGTGAAGGCCGAGGTGACGAGGTAGAGGACGGCGATCGCCAGGAAGGACCGCACCCAGGCGTCGGCGCTCAGCCGGAAGATGCCGATCGCGGTGGCCACCATGGCGATGGCGAAGGAGGCGACGGCCTGGCCGTAGAAGGCGGCCGTGTTCTGCTGCTTGACCGGTGTGTCACTCATGGCACCGATCATCGGAGGACGTGGCCCCCGCCACATCCGCCGGAATACTCAGGGACGTACTCAGAAAGCCGAGACCCCGGTCAGCGCGCGGCCGATCACCAGCTTCTGGATCTGGCTGGTGCCCTCGTACAGGGTCATCACGCGCGCGTCGCGCAGCAGCTTGCCCGCCGGGTACTCGTCGATGTAGCCGTAGCCGCCGAAGACCTGGAGGGCGTTGTTGGCGGCGCGCACGGCGGCCTCGGAGGCGAACAGCTTGGCCTTGGAGGACTCCACGGCGAAGGGCTGCCCCCGGTCGACGAGGTCGGCGACCCGCCAGGTCAGCAGCCGGGCGGCGTCCACGTCGACGGCGATGTCGCTGATCAGCTCCTGTACGAGCTGGTGGTGGGCGATGGTCTTCCCGAACTGCTCGCGCTCCCCCGCGTAGCGCACCGCCGCGTCCAGGGCGGCCTGGGCTATGCCGACGCAGCCTGCGGCCACCGACATCCGCCCCTTGGCCAGCGCGGACATGGCCACCGAGAAGCCCTTGCCCTCCGGGGCCAGCATCGCCGAGGCCGGCACGCGCACGTCCTCCAGGACCAGCTCGGCGGTCGCCTGGCCGCGCAGGCCCAGCTTGCCGTGGATGGTCCTGCGGGTCAGGCCGGGCGTGTCGGTGGGGACGAGGAAGGCGGAGACGCCCTTGTGTCCGGGCGCGTCGGTGGAGCGGGCGAAGAGCAGGACGACGTCGGCCCAGGTGCCGTTGGTGATGAACATCTTCGTGCCGTTGATGACGTAGTCGTCGCCGTCGCGCACGGCCCGGGTGGCGAGGTTGCCGGCGTCGGAGCCGGTGCCGGGCTCGGTGAGGCCGAAGCAGCCGACGTACTCGCCGGAGGTCAGGCCGGGCAGCCAGCGCCTCTTCTGCTCCTCGTCGCCCCAGGCGGCGATGGTCTTGGCGACCAGGCCGAGCGAGACGGAGACGATGCCGCGCACGGAGGAGTCGCCGCGGCCCAGCTCCTCGGTGACCAGGCAGTACGCGAGGTGGTCGCCGCCCGAGCCGCCGTACTCCTCGTCGACGGTCAGGCCGAGGAAGCCGACCTCGCCGAGCTTCTTCACGAGGGACCGGTCGACCTCTTCGGCGCGGTCCCAGGCGACGACGTTCGGGGCGATCTCGCGCTCGACGAAGTCCCGGGCGAGCCGGCGGACCGCGGCCTGCTCCTCGCTGAGTTCGAGATTCATGACGGATCACCCCTGTTGAACGCTGAACCTTTAAATTAGCACTGCTAGTTTAATGCCGCAGCCCTACTATGTGCGCCATGGCCCGACCGCGCAAGCCCCTGCTGAGCACCGACCGCATCGTCGTCACGGCGCGGGACCTCGTGGACGCGGAGGGCCTGGCGGCCGTCTCCACCCGCCGCCTCGCCGCCGAACTGGGGGTGAGCGGCCCGTCGCTCTACAACCACTTCCGCACCAAGGACGAGATCCTGGAGGCGGTCGCGGACTCGGTGAGCGCGCAGGTCGACCTGTCGATGTTCGAGGACGGCCGGGACTGGCGGACCGCGCTGCACGACTGGGCGGTCTCCTACCGGGCCGCGTTGCGCGACCACCCGAACATCGTGCCGGTGCTCGCCCGTGGCCCCGGCCGCCGCCCCGCCGCGCTGCGGCTGGCCGACGCGGTCTACGGCGCGATGGTCGAGGCGGGCTGGCCGCCGGCCCAGGCGACCTCCATCGGCGCGCTGATGCGGTACTTCATCATGGGCTCCGCGCTCGGCTCCTTCGCCGGCGGTTTCGTGGACGACGCCAGCGCCTACGACCCGGCCGACTATCCGCACCTCGGGCAGGCGCACCTGCTGGCCGAGCAGCAGGAGAAGATCGACGAGCGGGCCTTCGAGGCGGGTCTGACGGCGCTGCTCGACGGGCTGGCGCGGCAGTACGAGCGGGCCGGGCAGCAGGCGTAAGGACACTTCGGCGGGCGCCGAAGCGTGCGTGCCGCATGCTGGTCGCATGACCGCCAAGAACCCCCAGGCGCCCGGACTCGCCGCCCTCGCCGCTCTCATCGCCGACGAGACGCGGGCCGCCTGTCTGCTGGCGCTGCTCGACGGGCGGGCGTGGACGGCCGGTGAACTGGCCCGGCACGCGGGCGTCGCCGCGTCCACGCTGAGCGAGCACCTGGGCAAGCTGGTCGCGGGCGGGCTGCTCGTCGAGGAACGGCAGGGGCGGCACCGGTACGTGCGGCTGGCCGACGCGCGGGTGGCCCAGCTCGTGGAGGACCTCGCCGCGCAGGTCGCGCCAGGGGCGGTCCGGCCGCCGCGCGGTCTGCGGGAGGCGAGCGCCGGATCGGCGATGGCGCGGGGACGCACCTGCTACGACCATCTCGCCGGGCGGCTCGGGATCGCGGTGACCGACGCGCTGACCGCGCGCGGACTGCTGCGGCAGGACACCGGGTTCGCGCTCACGGACGCCGGGGTGGGGTGGTTCGGCGCGGTGGGCATCGGGCTTGACCGACGCGGCCGGCGCCCGCTGGCCCGCGCCTGCCTCGACTGGACCGAGCGCCGGCCCCATCTCGCGGGCGTCGCGGGCGCCGCGCTGTGCCGGCACGCGCTGGACGCGGGCTGGTGCGTGCGCGTCGGCACCGAGCGGGCCGTGAAGGTGACACCGGCGGGCGAGCGCGCGCTGTCCGACCTGCTGGGCATCGCCACTACGGCCCTGCGCTGAGCCGGGTACCCGCCCGGCCTCCCCGTCCGGGAACCGCGAGCTCGCGTGCCGTCGAGCCGCCTGACCTACTGACCTGCTGACCTGCTGACCTGCTGACCTCTGGAGACATGATGAAGTTCACCCCCGGTCGCCTGGCCGCCGGTGCGGCCGCCGTCACCGTGGTGCTCTGGGCCTCGGCCTTCGTGTCGATCCGCAGTGCGGGCGACGTGTACTCACCCGGTGCGCTGGCGCTGGGACGGCTGCTGGCCGGGGCGGTGACTCTCGTCGCCATCTGTCTCGTACGGCGGGAGGGCCTGCCGCCGCGGACGGCGTGGCGCGGGATCGCGCTGTCGGGGGTGCTGTGGTTCGGCTTCTACATGGTCGCGCTGAACTGGGGCGAGCAGCGGGTGGACGCCGGGACCGCCGCCCTCGTGGTCAACGTGGGCCCGCTGCTGATCGCGCTGCTCTCGGCGCGGCTGCTCGGCGATCCGATGCCGCCGAGGCTGCTGGCGGGCATGGGCGTGTCCTTCGCGGGCGCGGTGACCGTCGGGCTCTCGATGTCCGGCGGGGGCGGGTCGTCGCTGGTCGGAGTGGTGCTGTGCCTGCTCGCGGCCCTCGCCTACGCCTGCGGTGTCGTGGCGCAGAAGCCGGCGCTGGGCCGGGCGAGCGCGCTCCAGGTGACGACGTACGGCTGTCTGGTGGGCGCGGCGGCCTGCCTGCCGTTCGCCGGGCAACTGGTCCACGAGGCGGCCCGCGCGCCGCTGCCGGCCACACTGAACATGGTCTACCTGGGCGTCTTCCCGACCGCGCTGGCGTTCACCACCTGGGCCTACGCCCTGGCCCGGACGACCGCGAGCCGGATGGGCGCGACGACGTACGCGGTGCCCGCGCTGGTGGTCCTGATGTCATGGCTGGCGCTCGGCGAGGTGCCGGGCCGACTGACGCTGGGCGGCGGGGTGCTGTGCCTGGCGGGCGTGGCGGTATCGAGATCCCGGCCTCACCGACGACGTCACGACCGGCCCACGGCGGAGAACCGGCCGCGCCCCGAACGAGTGCCGTAGAACGGCGGCAAGCCGCCGACCACGACCCGTACGGCAGCCGCCCCCACCCGGCGCGGCTGCCGTACGGGCCGCCCGCGCCGAGCGGAAGCCGCAGGCAGGCGCTCCGTCCCGGCCGCATACCGAGAGGCGGACGTCACGGCCCGAGCGAAGCCAGGGCAGGCGCACCCGCCCCGAACCGGCGCCGTAAGCAGTGCGCCCCGCGCCGAGCGCAAGCCGCAAGGCGGGGCCGCCCACCCCGGGACGCCGTCATGCGGACGCGCCCGCCGCCGAAGCGCGTGCCGTATGGGGGCGTCCCGCCCCGAACCGGTGCCGTGAGGCAAAGGCACCCGCCCCCAACCGGTGCCGTGAGGCAGAAGCTAGGGCCCCGAGCCGGCGCCGTAAGGCGAGCCCCCGCCCCGGGCGGAAGCCGCAAAGCGGGAGCGCCCGTCCCGGGCCGGTGCCGTGAGGTGGGGGGCCGCGTGGGGGTCAGAAGGTGACCAGGGCGCGGGCGCCCTTGCTCGCCTGCATGTTTTCGAAGGCGGACGGGATGCCGTCCAGGGTGATGCGTTCGGTCACCAGGGCGGTGAGGTCCAGGCTTCCGGCGCGGACGTGGGCGGCGAGGAGGGGCAGGTCCTCGGCGGGGTCGCAGTTGCCGTAGACGCAGCCGGACAGGGTGCGGCCCCAGTGGAAGATCTCCAGGGCGTTGAAGGTGACCTGCTCGTCCTTGCCGCCGATGCCGACGACCGTGGTGCGGCCACCGCGCCGGGTGGACTCCCAGGCGGCGCGGATGCTGACCGCACGGCCCGCGCACTCCACGGAGACGTCGACGCCCTGCCCGCCGGTGAGGGCGCGGATCTCGCGGGGGGTGTTCGCGGAGGCGACGACGTAGTCGGTGGCGCCCGCGCGCCGCGCGAGTTCCTCCTTCTCCGGGGTCACGTCGACGGCGACGATCTTCGCCGCGCCCGCGATCCGGGCGGCCTGGAGGGTGGCCAGGCCCACCCCGCCGACGCCGAACACCGCGACGCTCTCGCCCTCGCGCACCCGCGCCGAGTGGTGGACGGCGCCGTATCCGGTGAGGACGGCGCAGCCCAGCAGGGCGGCGTCGGCGAGCGGCACGCCGTCGGGCAGCGGGAGCACGCAGGGGGCGGCGACCACCGTCTCCTCGGCGAAGGCGGCGACGTTGAGGCCGGGGTGCAGCTCGGCGCCGTCGGCGGCGCGGGTGGCGTGGACGCCGGCGGCGCCGTTCAGCGCGTTGGCGCACAGCCACACCTCGCCGAGCGAGCAGGCGTGGCACTCGCCGCAGGAGGGCGCCCAGTTGAGGACCACTCGGTCGCCGGGCGAGACGTGGGCGACCCCTTCGCCGACGGCGAGGACGGTGCCCGCGCCCTCGTGGCCCAGGACGGCCGGGACCGGCACGCGCATGGTGCCGTTGGCCAGCGACAGGTCGGAGTGGCAGACCCCGGCGGCGGCCAGGCGCACGCGGACCTGGCCGGGGCCGGGCTCGGGCAGCTCGATCTCCGTGATCTCCAGCGGGGCGCCGATGGCGGGCAGGACGGCGGCACGTACGGCCATGGTGGCGTGGCTCCTGGGTCGGCTGGGACTTGAAAGGACTGGCCTGGAACTGGAAGGGGTCAGAACTGAAGCGACTTGGTCTGGAGGTACTCGGCCAGCCCGTGCGCGCCGAGCTCGCGGCCGACGCCGGACTGCTTGTAACCGCCGAACGGGGCAAGGGGGTTGAACCGGCCGCCGTTGATGTCGACCTGGCCGGTCTCCATCCGCCGGGCGAAGGCGACCGCCTCGGCCTCGTCGCCAGCCCAGACCGCGCCGGCCAGGCCGTACACCGTGCCGTTGGCGATGCGCAGGGCGTCGTCCTCGTCGTCGTAGCGCAGGACGGACAGGACCGGGCCGAAGATCTCCTCCTGGGCGACGGTCATGCCGGGGGTGACGTCGGCGAGGACGGTGGGGCTGACGAAGTAGCCGCGCTCGTACGGGGATTCGGGGCCGCCCGCGACGATGCGGGCGCCCTCGGCGACGCCCTTCTCGATGTAACCGAGCACGCGCGAGCGCTGCTTGGCGTTGACCACCGGGCCGATGCGGTCGCCGTACTTCGCGGCGGCCGCGGCGGCCAGCTCCACCGCCTCGTCGTACTGGTCGCGGTGGACCAGCATGCGGGTCCACGCGCTGCACGTCTGGCCGGAGTTGGACATGACGTTGGCGACGCCGACGTTCACCGCCTTGGCGAGGTCGGCGCTCGGCAGGATGACGTTGGCGGACTTGCCGCCCAGCTCCAGGGCGACCTTCTTGACGGCGGCGCCCGCGGTGGCGCCGATGCGCCTGCCCACGGCGGTGGAGCCGGTGAAGGAGACGAGGTCGACGCCGGGGTGTTCGGCGAGGGCCTGCCCGGCGACCGGGCCGAGCCCGGTGACCAGGTTGAACACCCCGGCCGGGATCCCCGCCTCGTCGACCGCCTCGGCGAACAGCTGGGCGGTGAGCGGGGTGTCCTCGGCGGGCTTGAGCACGATCGTGCAGCCGGCGGCCAGCGCGGGGGCCGCCTTGGCGACGATCTGGTGCAGCGGGTAGTTCCAGGGGGTGATCGCGCCGACCACGCCGACCGGCTCGTGGAACACGGTGGAGTTGCCGACCTTCTCCTCGAAGGCGTACGTCGCGGCCAGGTCGGCGTAGGAGCCGGCGACCGCGATCGGAACGCCCGCGTGGACCGCCTGGGAGAACGGCAGCGGCGAGCCGAGCTCGGCGGTGACGGTCTCGGCGATCTCGTCCTTGCGAGCGACGAGGACGTCCCGCAGGGCCGCGAGGCGGGCGGCGCGCTCGGCGGGCGGGGTGGCCGCCCAGGCGGGGAAGGCGGCGCGGGCGGCGCGCACGGCCGCGTCGACGTCCTCGGCGGTGCCCGCGGGGACGGTGGCGATGACCTGCTCGTCGGCCGGGTTCACCACCTCGATGGCGTCCCGGCCGGCGGCGGGGCGCCAGGCGCCGTCGATGTACATGCCGTCGTGTGCCTTCATGGTGCTCCTCCGGGGCGGGCGTACGTCGTGGCGCCCGGCTCGCTCGCACGGCCGTGCCGGTGCGCGTCACAACCTACCGACTGACCCCATAAACTAGCGCCGATAGTTTTCCGGCGCCAGACGCGTCCGGCGGGGTGTCCGGGGTCACTCCTCCAGGTCGGGCAGATGGTCCGGGGCCGGGCAGATGCGCTCGCCGTGCTGGTCGAAGACGAAGAGGTGGGCGAGGTCGACCAGGAGCGGCACCTGCATGCCGTACCGGAGCCGGATGTCGGGAGTGGTGCGCACGACCAGGTCGCCGGGCAGGCGCCCGTCCGGGGACAGGGCCGTGTCCGGGTCCGGGCCGGTGTCCGCGGGGTGGTCCATCACCACCACGGGACCCGCGCGCAGGGTGCCCGCCTTCTCGCGCAGGCGTTCCAGGACGGTGCCCTCGCGCCGGCGCCGCCGCACCGGACGGCGGGACGGGCGCGCGGCCTCCAGGTCCGGTACGACGGCGGGGCGCGACCCGGTGTCGAAGTGCACGAGGACCTCGTGCCCCTGGAACTCCATGTGCTCCACCAGCCCGGTGATCTCCACCTCGCCGGGCCGCGCCCACGAGGGCGATGCGAGTCCCCCCTGTTCGCGCGAGGCCGAGAACCTGGGGGAGATGCGCACGGCCTCCGAGCGCAGGCCCACGATCACCTCGCGGCCCTGCTGGACGCGCAGCAACTGGTGGTCCAGGGACAGCGGTTCGGGCAGTCGCAGGAACTGCTTGCCGAGGCTGATGGTCATGGCGCCGTCCAGCGGGGCCCGCACCAGGCCGCGCAGGAGGTTGATGCGCGGGGTGCCGATGAAGGCGGCGACGAAGACGTTGCGCGGCAGCGCGTAGACGGCGCGCGGGGTGCCGACCTGCTGGAGCACCCCGCCGCGCAGGACCGCGACCCGGTCGCCCAGCGACATCGCCTCGGCCTGGTCGTGGGTGACGTAGACCGTGGTGACGCCCAGCTCCCGGGTCAGCTTGGCGATCTCGGCGCGCAGGTGGTTGCGGAGCTTGGCGTCGAGGTTGGACAGCGGCTCGTCCATCAGGAAGGCGGAGGGGTGGCGGGCGATGGCCCGGCCCATGGCGACGCGCTGGCGTTCGCCGCCGGAGAGCTGGCTGGGGAAGCGTTCGAGGAGGTCCTCGATGCCGAGCATGCGGGCGGTGGCGTTCACGCGGTGGCGCGGGTCGGCCCCGGGCGACTCGATGCGCAGCGGGAAGCCGATGTTGTCGCGGCTGGTCATGTTGGGGTAGAGCGCGAAGTTCTGGAAGACCATCGCCATGTCGCGCCCGGAGGGCGGCAGGTCGTTGCCGTACTCGCCGTCGAGGAGCAGCTGTCCCTCGGTGATCTCCTCCAGTCCGGCGATCATCCTGAGCACCGTGGACTTGCCGCAGCCGGAGGGCCCGAGCAGTACCAGGAACTCGCCGGGCGCGATGTCGAGGGAGAGCCGGTCCACCACCCGGACGCCCTTGGTGTAGGTCTTGCTCACGTCGTGCAGAGAGATGGCGCGTGTCATGAGGGGTGCCCCCCGGGGCTCACTCACCCGGAGCGCTGGCGCTCCGCGTCGGACGCCTCGTGCGGGTCGTACGGGGCGTGTGAGTCACGGAAGTTAACGGAATGTGCGCGCCCGGGGGAAGACAACGGTCGTGATCGGGCGGACGAGTCCACCAGGTGAGAAAGCGGACGGTCCCGTTCAGAGGCCGGGGCCGCGGGGGCGGGCTCAGGTCGCCGAGGTCAGGTGGGCGAAGACGACCACGTTGCTGGAGTAGCCGGCCCTGCGGGTGTAGAGGCCGCCGCAGGTGATGACGCGGAGTTCGGGCCGGCGGACCGGGCCGTACACCTCCTTGTCGGGGAAGCGGCTCTTGTCGAAGACCCGCACCTTGTCCACGGTGTAGACGGCGGTACGGCCGTCCGCGCGCCGGATCTCGATGTGGCGGCCGGGTCCGACCTGGCCGAGCGCGGCGAAGACGGCGGCGCCGGTGGTGGTGTCGCGGTGCCCGACCGCGACCGCGGTGCCGGCCTCGCCGGGCGTGGGGCCGCCCGTGTACCAGCCGACGAGCTTCGGCTTGTCGACCGGGGGCGTCTCCAGCCGGCGGTCCTTGTCGAGGCCGACGCCGATGACGGGGGCGTCGACGCCGAGGGAGGGGATGCGCAGGGAGACGGCGCGGGACCTGGGCAGGGGGGCGGGCGGGGGCGGGGACGGTGCCGTACCGGTGGGCGGGGCGGACCGCTCGTCCTCCCGCGCGCTCGGGCCGGTGCGGCCGGAGGAGCCCGGTGAGCGGGAGGCCGGAACCGAGGCGCCCGGGCCCGCGGCTCGGGCCGGTGCCGCGGGCTCGAGGTGTGCCCCGCACCGGACCCCCGCCGTGACCAGGACGACCGCGAGCACGGCCGTCCTGGCGAGTCGGTAGGCGCGGGTCCGGTGCCAGGGCCTGCGTCGGCGCCTACGCGGCGCCATGGGGGCGCCGGCGGATCAGCCGGAAGTACACGACCCCGCTGACCACCACGAGGCCGACGGCCGCGGCGCCCGTCAGCGGCGAGAAGGCGTCGGCCGTGCGGGCCAGACCGCCGCCGCCCGCGTGGACGCCGCCCCTGGGCGGGCCCTCACGGTCGTCCTTGCCGGAGGCCGGTCCCCCGCGCTGGTCCTCGTGGCCGCGCCCAGGGTCATCGTTGCCGCGGCCCTGGTCCTCGATCTGGTGGCCGGGCCCCTGGGCGCCGTCGTGGCGCTCGTTCTCCTCGCGGCAGTTGACGCGGAAGATCTTCACCTTGGGGGTGCCGGTGGGCACGGTCCACATGAGCGTGTACTGCCCGTCGGTCAGGCTGATCGGATCGCTGTGCCCGGCGCCGCCGGTGAGGACGAGGGTGCCGGTCACGGTGGCCGTGCTGGGCAGCGGAGGGTTGGCCTGGATCATGTACGTGAGGCGGGTGAGGCTGTCGAAGTTGACGCCGTCGAGATAGAACCGGCAGACCGCCGGGTCGTCCTTCGGGACGCCGAAGGGCACGCCCACGCGGTGGATCTTGATGTCGCCGTCGTCACCGGGGGCGGCCATGGCGGGTGCCGCCATCCACGTGGCACCCACCGCCGTCAGGGCCGTGAGAGCGGCGGCGGCACCGACGCGGGAGCCGAGGATGCGTGGGAGTGTCAGGGTGGGCATGCGCGCTCCTCAGAGTCAGACGATTTTCATACAAATCGCTCTTTCACCTGACTCTCTTTCACGTCCGCCCCCGAGCGGAGCGGCAAGCAGGCCGACACGCCGCCCGAAGTCCCCCGTCCGGCCCAGCCGCGGCCGGGCCGGAGCTCGCGTCTCAGCCCGCGGGGGTCAGCTCGACGGGTACGCCGTTGAGGACCGCGTTGCCCGAGAGCGGGTCGAGCAGGCTGCCGTCGAGGAGCTGGTTGACGTTGACGCCGGGGTCCGTGGCGGCGTGCGCCAGCCGGGTGCCGGGGCGGTCGTGGCCCCAGCCGTGCGGGAGGCTCACCACTCCGGGGCGTATGCCGTCGGTGACCTCGGCCGGCGCCGTCACCTCGCCGCCGGCGCCCTTGACGCGCACCGGGGCGCCGTCGGCGATGCCGAGGCGGCCGGCGTCGTCGGGGTGGATGTGCACGGTGCAGCGGTTGGAACCGCCGGTGAGGGCGGGCACGTTGTGCATCCAGCTGTTGTTGGAGCGCAGGTGGCGGCGGCCGACGAGGACCAGCGCGGCCGGGCTTGCGTGCAGGGCCTCGCGCAGGCGGGGCAGGTCGCCGGCGATCGGCGCGGGCAGCAGCTCGATCCTGCCGGAGCGGGTCCGCAGCGGCTGGGGCAGGCGGGGCCGCAGCGGTCCGAGGTCGATGCCGTGCGGGTGGGCGAGCAGCTTCTCCAGGCTCAGCCCGTCCGGGCGGGCGCCGAAGCCGTCGCCGTACGGGCCGAGGCGCAGCATCATGTCGAGGCGCCGCTCGGGGCCGTCGGCGCCGGTGAGTCGTGCGGCGAGGTCGCGCGGATCCCGGCCGTGCACGGGCGAGTGCGGGTCCGCGGCCGCCTTGCCGAGGCTCTGCTCGATCACCATGGCGTCCACCGCCGCCGGGTCGGCGCCGTGCTTCCCCAAGCTCTCGGCTTCGCTCGAGCAGGGGAGACCCCAATCGGTGGCGGCGAGGATCAGCCGGGCCAGGATCTCGGTCTCGGCCATCCGGCCGGGCTCGAGGGGGACGGCCGGGCGGGTGTAGCGGACCTGGTTGCGCACGGCGAGGGTGTTGAACGCGAAGTCGTGGTGCGGGCTCTGCGCGGGCGGGGGCGGGGGCAGTACCACGTGGGCGTGGCGCGAGGTCTCGTTGAGGTACGGGTCGACGCTCACCATGAAGTCCAGGGAGCCGAGGGCCTTGTCGAGCCGGTCGCCGTCGGGGGCGGACAGCACGGGGTTGGCGGCCACGCAGACCAGGGCGCGGATCGGCTCCCCCTCGTCGGTGGCGGTGTCGATCTCCTCGGCGAGCGCGGAGATCGGCAGCTCGCCCTTGGCCTCGGGGTGGCCGGCGACCCGGGAGCGCCAGCGGCCGAGCGCGAACCCGCGGCCGGGGCCGGCCGGGCGCGGCGTCCGGTCGGTGGCGGCCTGCGGGAAGAGCGCGCCGCCGGGCCGGTCGAGGTTGCCGGTGAGGATGTTGAGGACGTCCACCAGCCAGCTGGCCAGGGTGCCGTGCGGGACGGTGCAGCTGCCGATGCGGCCGTAGACGGCGGCGGTGGGGGCGGCGGCGAGTTCGCGGGCGAGGGTGCGGATCAGCGCCGCGTCCACGTCGCAGGCCCGCGCCACGGCCTCGGGGGCGAAGTCGCGTACCGCCTCCCGGAGTTCGGGCAGCCCCTCGACGTGCGGCGCGAGGTCCTTCAGGTCGGCGAGGCCCTCCTCCAGGAGCACGTGGGCCATGGCCGCGAGGAGCAGGGCGTCGGAGCCGGGCCGGACGGCTATGTGCCGGTCGGCCAGACGTGCGGTGCGGGTGCGGCGCGGGTCGACGACCGTGAGGGTGCCGCCGCGGGCCCTGAGCGCCTTGAGCTTGCCGGGGAAGTCGGGGGCGGTGCACAGACTGCCGTTGGACTCCAGGGGGTTGGCGCCGATCAGGAGCAGGTGGTCGGTGCGGTCCAGATCGGGCACGGGGATGGCGTTGGCGTCACCGTAGAGCAGTCCGCTGGAGACGTGCTTGGGCATCTGGTCGAGAGTGGAGGCGGTGAACAGGCTGCGCGTGCCGAGGGCGGCGAGCAGGACGGGCGGGTAGAGGGCGCCGGCCATGGTGTGCACGTTGGGGTTGCCGAGGACGACGCCGACGGAGTGCGGTCCGTACCGCTCGACGACCGGCCGTATCCCGGCGGCGACCGCGTCGAACGCCTCCTCCCAGGTGGCCTCGCGCAGTTCGCCGTCCCGGCGGACCAGGGGGGTGCGCAGCCGGTCGGGATCGCCGTCCACGGCGCCGAAGGAGGCGCCCTTCGGGCAGATGAACCCCTTGCTGAACACGTCGTCGCGGTCACCGCGCGCGCCGGTGACGCGGGTTCCGTCGACGGTGAGCGTCAGCCCGCAGGTGGCCTCGCACAACGGGCAGATTCGCAGGGCGGTGCGGGACACGGGGCCTCCCGGGGTATGCGCGACAACGGCGTCCGCAGAGCATACCGACCGGTATGCACGCAGGGGACCCCCCGGCGCGCACCGATGGGGAAACCGTGACCGGCCGGCCGGAGCGGCGCGCCGAGCGGCGCGCCGGCGCGGTGTGCGCCGGCCGCGCCCCGCGCGTCGGCCTAGTGGCCGTCAGTCGAGCACTCGGCCCAGGTAGGCGCGCAGCAGTTCGCGTATCTCGGTGATGATCTTCTCGTCGCCCTCCGGGTCCACGCGGAAGGCGAGTTGGACGAGGGCGTCGGCGGTCTCGACGGCGATCAGGAAGGTGCGGCGCAGGTCGTCGTCGGGCTCGCGGCGCAGATGGACCGAGAGCAGGTCGGTGAGGCGGTCGGCGACCCGGCGGTTGGGCTGTGCCTGCCCGGCGCCGATCGGGATCTGGTTGCCGAAGTCGACCAGGGAGAAGCCGGGCGCGGTCCGCTTCATCGCCAGGTACTCGTCCAGCACCGCGTCCATCGCCGCGCGCCAGCACGTATCCCCCGACTTCCGCAGCCGCTCCCCGACCCGCTCCGTGTACCGCTCCAGGTTGCGCTGGGCCAGCGCGTCGACCATCGCTCGCTTGTTGCCGAAGAAGCGGTAGACGGAGCCGATGGGCACACCGGCCCGTACGGCGACGGCGCGCGTGCTCAGGGCGTCGTAGCCGACCTCGTCGAGGAGGTCGGCGCAGGCGTCGAGGATCCTGGTCAGCCGTTCGGCGCTGCGCCTCTGCACGGGCGCGCGACGGAGCGGGGTCGCATGGGGCACGGCCCTCATGATGCCGTCCCCCGGCGACCGGGTGAAGCTCGCCCCTGGTTCACGGGGGCGGGATCAGGACCACCGGGCGGGGCGGAACCCGGTCATGTCCCGTTCACGCTCCTGCCATCCCTCCCCCAAGAGCGGGCAATGGCCTGGTCATGGGCCCGGACCGCCACGCCCGGCGGCCACCCTCGCCTTGCCCGGTGACCGCCCACCGCCTGCCCACCCCCTCCCGCCGGGCACACCCCAGCCGCCCGCCCATCACGCCCCCGGCCTTCCGCTCGCCGCGTGCCCGGCCGATCCGGTCGGGTCCGGACCGGGCTCGGAGGCGGTGATGTCGGCCGTGCTCTGCACGGGCCTGCCCTCCACCGCCCACACCGTCCCGTCGTCCGCGTACAGGCGGGCCGTGATGTGGTGGGTGCCGCGGGGGACCAGACGGGCGGCGAGGTGGTACTCGGGGGTGCGCAGGCGGCAGACGAGGCGGCCGTCCACCAGCAGGTGGGCGAGCCCGCGCCCGGCCACCGCCCGGGCCGCCGTGCCGGCCGGCGAGAAGCGGAAGCGGCGCACGGTCAGCCGTACGTCCCAGCTGCCGCCGGCGTCCGGCTGGACCTCGACGCCGACCTCGGGTGCGCTCTTCCTGCCCACCTCGCGGTAGCGCCGCCCCGCCTCGTCGGTGTGGTCCAGGAGCTTGCCCACCGGCGTGGCCGAACCGCCCTTCCCGTGCCCCCGCGCCCCGCCCGAGCCGCAGCCCGCCGCACCGGCGAGCAGCAGGAGACAGACGGCGAGCGCCGCGAGGGGTGCGCGCGTCCACGACGACATGCCGGGAGCGTAGAACGGCGGAGCGCGCGCCTCATCCCCCTGGGGTCTGGTTCCGGCTGCTACCCCGGAAGGAGGACCGAAGTACCTCTTGCGCGCGGGAAAACGCAATCCTACGGTGTCCCATAGGAATCAGGTTGCAAGGGAGCGATCATGAGCGGGGACGCACGCAAGACCGCCGAGAAACTGGCCTACCTCTCCGGTTTCGGCAACGAGCACAGCTCCGAGGCGGTTCCGGGCGCGCTGCCCGAGGGCCGCAACTCCCCGCAGCGCGCCCCCCTCGGGCTGTACGCGGAGCAGCTGAGCGGTTCGGCGTTCACCGAGCCGAGGGCGAACAACCGCCGCTCGTGGCTGTACCGTATCCGCCCCTCGGCCGCCCACCCGGCGTTCACCCGCGGCGGCAACGGCCAGTTGCGCACCGCGCCGTTCAACCAGACGGTGCCCGACCCCAACCGCCTGCGCTGGAACCCGCTGCCCGAGCCCGGGCCCGGCACGGACTTCCTGGCCGGCCTGTGGACCCTCGGCGGCAACGGCGACGCCACCCAGCGCACCGGCATGGCCGTGCACCTGTATCACGCCAATTCCTCGATGGAGCGCGTCTTCAGCGACGCGGACGGCGAGCTGCTGATCGTCCCCGAGCGCGGCGGGCTGCTGCTGCGCACGGAGTTCGGCCTGCTGCACGCGGAGCCCGGCCACGTGGCGCTGGTCCCGCGCGGGGTGCGCTTCCGGCTGGAACTGCTGGACGACTCGGCCAGGGGTTACGTCTGCGAGAACTACGGCGCCCCCTTCCAGCTGCCCGACCTCGGCCCCATCGGCGCCAACGGCCTCGCCAACGCCCGTGACTTCATGGCGCCGGTCGCCGCCTACGTGGACACCGAGGGCCCGGTGGAGGTGGTGAACAAGTTCTGCGGCAACCTGTGGACGGCCACCTACGACCACTCCCCCCTCGACGTCGTCGCCTGGCACGGCAACCACGTCCCGTACGTCTACGACCTGCGCCGCTTCAACGTGATCGGCACGATCTCCTACGACCACCCGGACCCGTCGATCTTCACGGTGCTGACCTCGCCGAGCGACACCCCCGGGCTGGCCGGCGTGGACTTCGTCGTGTTCGCGCCGCGCTGGCTGGTGGGCGAGGACACCTTCCGGCCGCCGTACTTCCACCGGAACGTGATGAGCGAGTACATGGGCCTGATCGAGGGCGCCTACGACGCGAAGGCGGAGGGCTTCGTCCCGGGCGGCGGCTCGCTGCACAACATGATGTCGGCGCACGGCCCGGACCGGGAGACGTTCGAGCGGGCGAGCGCGGCGGAACTGCGGCCGCAGAAGGTCGACGACGGGCTGGCGTTCATGTTCGAGACGCGCTGGCCGTTGACGCTCACCCCGCAGGCGGCCCGCGCCGAGCACCTCCAGCAGGGCTACGACGACGTCTGGCAGGGCCTCGAGCGCCACTTCCGCCCCTTGCACTGATCGTTCGCTACCGGTACGGATGGCCCGTGACCTCCTTCGCCCCGGATTCGATCGTCCTGAACCGCAAGCTGCCGCTGTGGTACCAGGTGTCGCAGTCGCTGCGCGCCTCGATCCTCGGCCGCTCCCCGCGGGACCCGCTCCGGCTGCCCACCGAGGAGCAACTGGCCGGGCACTACGGGGTGAGCGTGCTCACCATGCGACAGGCGCTGAAGGAACTGGAGGACGAGGGGCTGATCTCCCGTCACCGGCGGCGCGGCACGTTCATCGAGCCCGGAGTCCGGCGGGGCGCCCCCGTGCGGCTGCTGGGCTCGGTGGACGCCATCGTGGCCCAGCAGTCCGGCATGACGACCGAGTTGCTGGACCACGGCACCGCGCCCGTGCCCGCCGAACTCGCCGACCACTTCCCCGGTCTGGAGGAGGTGGGGGCCTACCACCGGCTGCGCAGCGACGAGAAGACCGGCGAGCCGACCAACCACGCCCGCAACTACGTCCGTCCGGAACTGGCCCACCGGATAGCCCCCGAGGACCTGGTGCGCTGGCCGATGACCAAGGTGCTGCGGGACGTGGTGGGCGCCGGCATCAGCCGGATCACGGACACCGTCGAGGCGCGGCTGGCCGACCCGGAGACCGCGCGGCTGCTCCAAGTGCCGCTGCTCAGCCCGATCCTGCACTACACGGGCATCACCTACGACACGGCGGGGAGGCCGCTGGACGTGGCGGTCATCCACTACCGCGGCGACCGCTTCTCGTTCACGGTCACGCTCGACGCCACCTGACCGGCCGTCGTGGCAGGTCGTACGATGCCCGGCGTGACGCACGACGACGCTGTGCCGCTGGGCGACCTCATGCCGTGGTCCGTCGCGCCGCCACGGCTCGGCCGGGCGTGGCCGGCGGCGCCCGACGCGAGCTGCCTGAAGGCCCGTTGGGAGGCGCTGCTGAAGGCCGAGGGGCCCGACAGGGAGGCGCTGTTCGGGCCGACGCGCTCACGGACGCCGTACACGGCGGTCGGCCAGCTGCCGGGACGGCGGGGCGGCACGGAGAAGCTGATCCGCGCCTCGGGCCCGTGCCCGGAGCCGGTACGGGTGCTCGCGGCGCCGTTCGACGAGCAGTGGCTGATCCCCGACCAGCGGCTGATCGACGCGGCGCGGCCCGAGCTGTGGCGGGTGGCGGACGCCCATCAGGTCTTCGTGCTGGAGACACCCGCCGGTACGGCGGCTCCCGCCCTCCTGGCCACGTCCCTGCTGCCCCTGCTGCGCCCGGGCCGCGTCCACCCCCTGTACCGCCGCCCGGGCGGCCAGGAGCCGAATCTGGCGCCGGGGCTGACGGAGTTCCTCGCCGCCCGCCTCGGGCACGCTCCCGCGCCCGCCGAGGTCCTGGCCTGGGCGCTGGCCTCGGCGCGGCCGGGGCCGGACGGACCGGCCGTCCCGCTGACGTCCGACGCGCGGGCGTGGGCGCGGGGCGTGGAGCTGGGCCGTCGCATGCTGTGGCTGATGCGCCGGGACGGTGACCGCCCGAAGCTCCCCGGCGGCCGCCGCCCCTATGTGCGCGCGCCCCTGCCGGCCCGGCCGCTGACCCTGCGCTACGACCGGGACGAGGAGACCCTGCACCTCGACGAGGGCCGCGTCGCACCGGTGCCGCCCGAGGCCTGGGACTTCGAGGCGGACGGCGTACGGGTGCTGGAGCAGTGGTTCGCGGCCCGGGCCGCGGAGGGCGAGCCGGGCACCCTGACGGCGATCCGCCCGGCCACCTGGCCCCAGGCGTGGACCTCGGAACTCCTCGAGCTGATCACGGTCCTGGCCCTCCTCGCCGAACTGCGGCCCCGCCGGGACGCGTTGACGTTCCCGGACCGGATCGCCCCGGCCGTGCTGCGCTCGGCGGGCGTCCTCCCGGCGCCGGCGGCGTCCCGCCGCCCCGCCTCCGTCCTGGACCACCACGAGGAGGGCCCGGAGGGCCAGTTCGCCCTGCTCTGACGGGCCGGGAGGCGGGCCGGCGGCCGGGTCAGCCGCGTGGCGTGAAGGCGTCCAGCACCCGTCCGAGGGCCCGCTCGAAGACGGCCTCCAGGTCGACCGGGCCGGCGCCCTCCGCGAAGGTCGCGGCGAGGCGCGGGTAGGCGCCGGTGGCGACCTGCGAGCCCAGGTAGGCGATCCGGACGGCGGTCTCCCGCTCCTCCGACCAGGGCAGGGAGCGGGTGCGCTCGGCGACGGCCAGTTCGTTGGCCACGTACATCGTCACCACGGCGTTGAGCATGGCGACGAGTTCCATCTTGGTGCCGCGGGAGACCTCCAGCGGGTCCAGACAGGCCAGGCAGTGCTCGAGGTAGCGCAGGGCGTTGGGGCTGAAGCCGTAGATCCCCGACATCAGGCGGGGCAGCCAGGGGTGCCTGCGCATGAGGGCCCGGGTCTGGTGGCCCACGCGGAGCATGTCGGCCCGCCAGTCGCCGGTCGGCTCCCACAGCTCGTGCTCGCCACTGACGGCGTCCACCATCAGCTCGTACAGGTCCTCCTTGCGGGGGACGTAGTTGTAGAGCGACATGGTGCCGCAGCCGAGCTCGGCGGCGACGTGCCGCATGGACACGGCGTCCAGACCCCCGGCGTCGGCGAGGCGCACGGCGGCCGCCGCGATGTCGCCGCGCCGGTACGCCGGTTTCGGCCCCCGGCCCGTGCGTTCGGGACGGGCCCAGATCACCTCGGGTTCGTCCCCTCGGCCCACCATCGGTCATCACCTCGCCCACCATCGTAGTTACGTACGCCGTACGTAATGCGCTATGGTCACACCATGACGACTACGTACGCTGTACTTAGTGAAGGACTGGAGAAGCGTTTCGGCGATGTCCACGCCCTGCGCGGGCTGGACCTCGCGGTCGCCGAGGGCACGGTCTGCGCGCTGCTGGGGCGCAACGGGGCGGGCAAGACGACGGGCGTACGGCTGCTGACGACGCTGCTGCGGCCCGACGCGGGCTCGGCGCGGGTCGCGGGCCACGACCTCGTCCGCGAGCCGGCCGCCGTGCGCGCCCTGCTCGGCGTCACCGGGCAGCACACCTCGGTCGACGGGGACCTGACCGGACGGCAGAACCTGCGGCTGTTCGCCCGGCTCCACCGGGTGCGGGACGCGGCGGGGCGGGCCGACGAGCTGCTGGAGCGGTTCGGGCTCACCGAGGCCGCCGACCGGCGCGCGGCGACCTACTCGGGCGGCATGCTGCGCCGGCTCGACCTCGCGGCCGGGCTGCTGCGCCGGCCGCGCGTGCTGTTCCTCGACGAGCCGACGACGGGGCTCGACCCGGCCGCGCGCAACAGCGTGTGGGACACCGTGCGGGAGCTGCGGCAGCAGGGCACCACGGTGCTGCTGACCACCCAGTACCTGGAGGAGGCCGACCAGCTCGCCGACGAGGTCGCCCTGGTGGACCGGGGCCGCGTCGCGCACACCGGGTCGCCGGCCGAGCTCAAGGCGCTGGTCGGCTCGCACGCCGAGGCGGTCGTCGCGCGGGCCGAGGCGATGACGGCGGCGGCCGGGGTGCTCGACCGGCTCACGGGCGCCGAGCCGGTCTTCGACCGCGACCGCTGCGCCGTGGGCGCCGTCACCACCGACCCGACCCTGACCCTGCCCCGGCTGGTGCGCGAACTCGACGCCGCGGGCGTGCCGTTGCTCGACGCGAGCCTGAGACCGCCCACGCTCGACGACGTGTTCCTGCGGCTCACCTCGGAGCCCGGCGGTCTCGAGGAGGTCGCGGCATGAGCGCGCTGGTGTACGACGGGACGGCGATGGCCGGGCGGCAGCTGCGCCGGGTCCGCAACAACCCGGGGATCACGGTCCTCACCCAGGTCATGCCGGTCAACATGCTGCTGTTCTTCGGCTACGTCTTCGGCAGCGCGCTCGCGGTGCCCGGCCGTGAGTACCGCTCGTTCCTGGTGCCCGGGCTGCTGGTGGCGACCGCGGCGGGCGGCGTCATGACGGGGATGTTCCAGGCCGCCCAGGACTCGCACCGGGGCGTGATGGACCGCCTGCGCACCATGCCGGTGAGCCGGGCGGCCGTGCCGCTCGGGCAGGCGGTGGCGGACCTGGTGGTCACCGCGATCGGCACGGTGCCGCTGCTGCTGGCGGGGCTCGCCGTGGGCTGGCGGGTTCAGGGCTCGGCCGGCGGGGTGCTGGGCGCGGTGGGGCTCCTGCTGCTGTTCCGGTTCGCGTGCACCTGGACCGGGATCCTCCTCGGGCTCCTCAGCCGCAGCGAGGAGGCGGCCGGGCAGCTGGGCGCGTCCACCTTCGTGCTGCCGCTGCTGTCCAACGCCTACATCCCCACGGACAACCTGCCCGGATGGCTGCGCACCCTCGCCGAGTGGAACCCGATCAGCGCGGTGACCACCGCCCTGCGCGACCTCTTCGGCAACGCCCCGGTCCCCGCCGGCGCCGCCTGGCCGGTGGCCCATCCGGTCGCGGGCTCCCTGATCTGGTGCGCCGTGCTGCTCGCCCTGTCGGCCCCCCTCGCCGTCCGCCGCTGCGCCCGGGGCTGACAAGCGCACCGGCCGCGGGACATGATCGCCGGTATGGAAGGTCTCCCGCTGCCCCTGGAGGGCATCACCGTCGTCGCCGTCGAACAGGCCGTCTCGGCGCCGTTCGCCACCCGGCAGCTCGCCGATCTCGGGGCCCGGGTGGTGAAGGTCGAGCGGGTCGACGGCGGCGACTTCGCGCGCGGCTACGACACCGCCGCCGCCGGGCTCGCCTCGCACTTCGTGTGGTGCAACCGGGGCAAGGAGTCGATCGCCCTCGACCTCAAGGACCCGCGCGGGCTCGCCGTCCTGCGGCGGCTGGTCGCCGGGGCGGACGTGTTCGTGCAGAACCTCGCCCAGGGCGCGGCTGCCCGCCTCGGCCTGGACGCGGCCACGCTGTGCGCCGCGCACCCGAGGCTGGTCGCGGTGGACATCTCCGGGTACGGCGCGGGTGGCCCGTACGCCGGGCAGCGGGCGTACGACATGCTCGTGCAGTGCGAGGCGGGGCTGGTGTCGGTGACCGGGACGCCGGAGCAGCCGGTGAAGGCGGGCATTCCGGCGGCGGACGTCGCGGCCGCCATGTACGCCTTCTCGGGCGTGCTCGCGGCCCTGGTCCGGCGCGGCACGACCGGCCGGGGCGGCCCGGTGGAGGTGTCGATGCTGGAGGCGCTGGCCGAGTGGATGGGGCACCCGCTGCACCACGCCATGCACGGCGGGACCGCCCCGGCCCGCACCGGCCTCGCGCACGCCGTGATCGCGCCGTACGACGCCTACCCGACGGCGGACGGCGGCCGGGTGCTGCTGTCGGTGCAGAACGACCGGGAGTGGCGCAGGCTCGCCGAACAGGTCCTCGGCCGGCCGGGGTTGGGCTCGGACCCGGCGTTCGCCACGAACGCGGCGCGGGTCGCGCACCGGGACCGCACCGACGAACTGGTCGGCAAGGCGCTGGGCGGGATGGACGCGGACGAGGCCGTGGCCCGGCTGTCGGAGGCGGGCATCGCCTGCGCGCGGCTGCGGGACGTGCACGAGCTGGCGCAGCACCCGCAGCTGGCGGCCCGTGAGCGGTGGCGGGAGGTGGGCACGCCGGTGGGGCCGTTGAGAGCGCTGCTGCCGCCGATCACGCTGCCGGGCGGGGCGGAGCCGCGCATGGGTGAGGTGCCCGCGCTCGGACAGCACACCGAGGCGCTGCTGCGTGCCGTGGGGATGACGGACGAGGAGATCGCAGCGCTGCGCCGGGACGGTGTGGTGGCCTGAGTGCGGGCCCGGTGAGGGGGCCGGAGGGTCGCGCCGGTACGGCTCAGCGCCCGCCGAACAGCGAGCGGCGCAGCCGGCGCAGCGGTGCGAACAGCGACACGCGGCCGACCCGTGCGCCCCTGCCCGTGCGGTCCCGCGCGTCACGTGCGGTCAGCTCGCGCATCAGCGACGTCGCCTCGGCCGTCTCCCGCTGCGGGACGGCCGGTCCCGACAGCACCGAGAGATGGCGGTCGAGGCGCGAGCTGGTCGCGCTGCTTCCGCAGGTGATCGCAGGGACCCTGGCCCTGCTGCGCACTGTTATCTGCTCCATGTCACTCCCCACCCGTACGAGTCCACCCGGCCCGGGCAGAGTAACCCTATCGCCCCGTGGGGGCACTCGTGTATCGCGGTCACAGGATTCACCTTCCCTGTAAGGGTGTTGACGATTACTCTCCGAATCCGACCGATTTCAAGGCGAGTTGAACAATTGGCCGCGTAGTGGGCTGAGCTGACCCGCCGTCGGGTTCGAGGGTGACGGCGAGTGACGTGGCGGAGCGGGCGAGACCGGAGGCGACCAAGGGCGTGTCACCCGCGAAGAGCCCGAGGGAGCGCGGTTGTGCGCCGGGGCGCATGAGCCAGAGCTGGCGCACCCGGCCGCCGGGCGGGGCCGGATATCCGCTGAGCGTGACGACGGCCCGCCCCTCGGATGCGGAGGCGATCACTCCGATACGGCGGCCCCGCGCGTCCTGGCCGGTGGTGGCGCGGGCGTCGGAGGCGGACAGAACGTGTGCGATCTCACGCGCCCGGTCCCGCTGGGCGTTCAACTCGTCCTGCGTACGGCCCGCTTGGACGGCGAACAGCCCGGCCACGACGAGGGCCGCGGCGGCGGTCGCGGTGGCGAACGGGACGAACAGGGGGCGCTGCCGGGGCGCACGGACGCGCGCCGGGGGCGGCTGCGTACCCCAGACGTGCGGGGGCAGTTGGGGCGTGTGCTCCCGCGCGGGCGCGGGGTCCTGCGGAGTGGTCCGTACGGCGGCCAGCACCCGGTCGCGCAGCTCGGCGGGCGGCCGGACCGCGGCGGACCAGGCCAGCCGGACCGCGTCCTCGCTCAGGTCCCGCACCTCCGCCTCGCAGCGCGCGCAGTTCCTCAGGTGCCTCTCGAAGCGCACCCGCTCGGCGGGCTCCAGCGCGTCCAGGGCGTAGGGCGCGGCCAGGGAGTGCAGACCCTCGCGGCCGAACATGCGGGCGAGCAGGCTCATGCGACACCCCCCAGGCACTCGCGCAGCCGGGTCAGCCCGTCGCGCATGCGGGTCTTGACGGTGCCCAGCGGCAGCGAAAGCCGCTCGGCCACCTCACGGTAGGTGTAGCCGTCGTAGTACGCGAGGGTGACGGACTGGCGCTGGAGGGTGGTGAGGCGCTTCAGGCAGCGCCGCACCCACTCGCGCTCCAGGCCCGCCTCGACCTCCTCGGCGACGTGGTCGAAGGCGGGGAACCCGGCCCGGGCGGCCTCGCGCTGCTCGCGTTCGCCGGCCGCGCGGGCGCTGCGCACCCGGTCGACGGCGCGTCGGTGGGCGACGGTGAGCACCCACGACAGGGCGCTGCCGCGCCCGGGGTCGTACCGGGCGGCGGAGCGCCACATCTCGAGCAGTACCTCCTGGGTCACCTCCTCGGACTGCGCGGGGTCGCGCACCACGCGCCGCACCAGTCCGTACACGGGCCCGGACACCAGCCCGTACAGCTCCTCGAAAGCCTTCTGGTCGCCCCCTGCCACGAGCACCAGGAGTTCGTCCGCCTCCACTCGTGTCCCCCTCTCCGCCGGCGCACGCCCGCGCCGCTCACATCACGCGAGGTGCGCCCCCGGGCGCACCCCTTGGACGGAATACGGATGCGCGGGCCGAAAACGCGGGTCGAGCAGGGAGAAAGAAAAATCCGCGGCCCGACCAATCCGCCCCCGCCGGTTCTCCGAATGCCCGAGCGACAGGCAAGTCGGCACTGAGGACGGATCGGCATGACACCTTTCTCCAGTCTCTTCGGGGACCGTTCGGGGCGGCGCGGGGGTATCGCCTCCCTCCTCTGCGGCGCGCTGGCCGCCGGGGCGCTCGCGGCGGCCGGCACGGCCGCGCTGGTGCCCGGGACGGCCTCCGCCTCCAGCCACCGTGAGGCCCCTCTGATCTCGGGGACCCCGCAGTACGACAACACGGACGTGTACGCCTTCGTCAGCCCGGACAAGCCCGACACCACGACGATCGTGGCGAACTGGATCCCGTTCGAGGAGCCGGCCGGCGGACCGAACTTCTACACGTTCGCGGACGACGCCCAGTACGACCTGCACGTCGACAACAACGGCGACGCGCAGAGCGAGCTGATCTTCCGGTACACGTTCAGGACGCACGTGAAGAACAAGAACACCTTCCTGTACAACACGGGCCCGGTGAAGAGCCTCGACGACCCGAACCTCAACGTCACGCAGACGTACGACCTCGACCTCATCAAGCTGCGCCACCAGAAGCAGGTGTCCAGGACGCGCCTCGCGGACGACGTGCCGGTGGCGCCGTCCGACGTCGGCAAGGCGTCCATGCCGGACTACGGCAAGCTGCGCTCCCAGGCCGTCCACAAGACCGCGAGCGGCGCGTCGACGTTCGCCGGCCAGGCCGACGACCCCTTCTTCGCCGACCTGCGCGTCTTCGACCTGCTGTACGGCGGCAACCTCTCCGAGGTCGGCAACGACACCCTCAAGGGCTACAACGTCAACACCATCGCCCTCCAGGTGCCGAACGACATGATCCGCGAGTCGGAGAAGCAGCCGGTCGTCGGCATATGGTCCACCACCCAGCGCAAGAACGCCCGGGGCGGCTGGACCCAGGTCTCCCGGCTCGGCAACCCGCTCGTCAACGAGGTCGTCAACCCGCAGAAGGACAAGGACAGGTTCAACGCGTCCGCGCCGTGGGACGACGCGCAGTTCCTGAAGAACGTCACCCACCCCGAACTGCCCAAGCTCATCGAGCAGATCTACAAGATCAAGGCCCCGGCGGAGCCGCGCAACGACCTCGTCGACGTGTTCCTCAAGGGCGTGAAGGGCCTCAACCAGCCGCCGAACGTCCGCCCGGCGGAGGAGCTGCGCCTGAACACCTCCGTCAAGCCGGCCGCCCACCCCAAGCGGCTGGGCGTCCTCGACGGCGACAACGCGGGCTTCCCCAACGGCCGCCGGCTCACCGACGACGTGGTCGACGAGGCACTCCAGGTGATGGAGGGCGCGCTGGTCGGCGCGAAGAACGACCTGGGCGACGCGGTGAACGAGAACGACAAGCAGTTCGAGAAGAACTTCCCCTACGTCGCCGAGCCGACCTCGGGTTCGCGCGGGCCGCTGGCCAAGGGCACCAAGAGCGGTACGGACGTGCGCAGCCAGCTGGGCGACGCGCTCCAGCCCGCCGGCGCCTCGGGCGGCACGGACAACACGGTGCTGATCGCCGGTTCGGCGGCCGCGGGCGCGGCCGGGATCCTGCTGATCGGCACCGCTCTGGCCTGGTGGCGCCGCCGGATGCAGCGCCCGTACTGACCCACGCCCCCACCGACTGGCGCGGCCCGCGCTCACCCATCCCCCACGGCGCGCGGGCCGCGCCACCCCACGCGAGACGGACCACCCAGGTGACGACAGGAGAGGGCATGGCCCCGCGGAACGACGACAGCGCACCGGCCGACGAGGACGACAGGGACCGGCAGGAGCATGCGGGCGAGGACGACCGCGCGGGCCGGGAGGATCCCGCGGGCGAGGGCCGGGAGGGTGCCGTCGGCGCGCCCGCGGAGACGGCCGGCGTGGAAGCCGCCGGCGCGGACCCGTCCGGTGCGGACCCGTCCGGCGCGGAGGCGGCCGGCACCTCCACCGACGGCTCCCCCGTGGACGAGCGGGTCGCGGCCCTGCGGCGGGTGGCCGCCGCCGGGCGGCGCCGGCGGGCCGGGCAACTCGCCACCTGCGCCCTGCTGCTGGCCGTGGCGCTGACCGGCGGCGCGGTGGCCGTCGGGGCGGTCCGGGACGGCGCGGACGCCGTCGCGGTCTCCGCCCCCGCCTCCGGTGACGTGTCACCGCAGCTGCTCACCGGCGGCAGCCTCGACGCGAGCATCGCCTCGCTCCAGGCGCACCTGCGCGCCCAGCCCAGGGACCACGGCGGCTGGGCCACCCTCGGCCTCGCCTACGTCGAGCAGGCGCGCACCAAGGGCGACCCGTCGCGCTACCCGCAGGCCGAGAAGGCCCTCGCGCGGTCGCTGCGGCTGGCGCCCGGCGACGACCAGGCCCTCGCCGGTCGCGCCGCCCTCGCCGCCGCCCGGCACGACTTCGCCGACGCCCTGACCTACGCGGACCGCGCCCTGAAGCAGAACCCGTACAGCGAACGCGCGCTGTCCTCCCGTATCGACGCCCTCGTCGAACTCGGGCGCTACGACCAGGCCGCCGAGGCGGCCGACACCGCCGACGCCCGTCGCCCCGGCGTGCCGGTCTTCACGCGCTACGCCTACGTCCGCGAGCTGCGCGGCGACACCGCCACCGCCCGACGGGTCCTGGAGCAGGCGCTGGCCACCGCCACCTCCCGCGGCGACATCGCCTACGTCGCCGCCCAGCTCGGCCAGCTCTCCTGGAACCAGGGCGACTACAAGGCGGCCCTGCGCCACTACGCGCGCGCCCTGGCCGCCGACGACTCCTACCTGCCCGCCCTTGAGGGCCGCGCCCGCGCCCAGGCGGCGAGCGGGGACACCGCGGCCGCCGTCAAGGGCATGGAACTCGTCGTCTCCCGCTACCCGCTGCCCGCCCCGCTCGTCGAGCTCGGCGAGCTGTACGAGGCGCGCGGCGCGGCCGGGGACGAGGTCAAGGCCCGCGACCAGTACGCCCTCGTCGACGCCTGGATCGCGCTGGCCCGCGCCAACGGCGTGAACGCCGACCTCGACACCGCGCTCGCCGCCGCCGACCACGGGAACAAGGCCTCCGCCCTGCGCGCGGCCCGTGCCGAGTGGGCCCGCCGCCACACCGTGCACACCGCGGACGCCCTCGCCTGGGCGCTGCACGTCAACGGACGCGACCAGGAGGCCCTCCCCTACGCCCGGCAGGCCACCGCCACCGGTTACCGCAACGCCGCGTTCCTCTACCACCGCGGCATGATCGAGCGGGCCACGGGCCACACCGGCGACGCCCGCACCCACCTCGCGGCCGCGCTGCGGCTCAACCCCGGCTTCTCCCCGCTCGGTGCCCGCCAGGCCCGCAGCGCCCTCGAGGCCCTGGGGGGCGCCGAGTGAGCCGCACGATCACCGCACTTCGTCGCCCCCTCGCCCGCGCCGCCGCGCTCCTCGCGACGGTGTGCGCGCTGCTCCTCGTGCCCGCGGCCGCCGCGGGCGCGCACCCGCTCGGCAACTTCACCGTCAACCGCTACGACGGGCTGGTCACCGCGCCCGGCACGCTCCGCGACCTCCACGTCGAGGACCTGGCCGAGATCCCGGCCACCCAGGCCAAGCCGGACATCGAGCGGCTGGGCATGACCGCGTGGGCCCGGCAGCGCTGCGAGCGGGCGGCCGGGGAGGGCAGGGTCACCGTCGAGGGGCGTGCCGCCAAGCTCTCCGTGGACGGCAGTGCGGCGCGGCTGCGCCCCGGTCAGGCCGGTCTCGACACCCTGCGCGTGGAGTGCCGGCTGACCGCACGGCTGCCGGAGTTCGCCCACGGGCGGTCCCTCGCCGTGCGGTTCCACAGCGCGGGCCTCTCCACCGGGCCCGGCTGGCGGGAGATCACGGCGCGCGGCGACCGCACCACCCTCACCTCCTCCGACGTGCCGGCGACCTCCACCTCCCACGAACTCACCAGCTATCCGAAGGAGTTGCTCTCCTCCCCGGCCGACACCTCCACCGCCTCGCTGCGGGTGCGGCCCGGCGGTCCCGCCCTGGCCGGCGACCAGGGCGCCGCGCCCGCCGCGTCCGTACTGCCCCGGGGCGCCGACCGCTGGACGCGCGCCCTGGACAACCTGGTGGCCCGGCACCATCTCACCCCCGGCTTCGCCGCGCTCGCCCTGCTCATCGCGATCGGCCTGGGCGCCGTGCACGCGCTGGCCCCGGGCCACGGCAAGACGATCATGGCTGCGACGGCGGCGGCGCGCGGCGGCCGGGCCCGCCTCCGGGACGTCCTGCCGCTGGCCGCCTCGGTGACGGTCACCCACACCCTCGGCGTGGTCGCCCTCGGTCTGCTGGTCACCGCCGGTTCCGCGGCCGCCCCCTCGGTGATCGCCTGGCTGGGCATCGCCAGCGGGGTCCTGGTGACCCTGGCGGGCGCCAGTCTCGTACGCCGCGCCTGGCGCAACAGCACCCACCCGCACGCACACGGGCACGGGCACGGGCACGGTCATGACCACGCCCACAGCCACGGTCCCGCCCACGACCACGTGCGGGCGACCGGCGAGGACCACGCCCACCCGCACGACCACGACCAGCCCCACGACCATCCGCATGAGCACCCCCACGACCAGCCCCTCGAACACACCCACGGCGGTCACACCCACACGCACCCCACCGCCCCCACCCTCCGGGGCACCCTGCTCCTGGGGTTCGCCGGCGGGCTGGTGCCCAGTCCCTCCGCGGTGGTGGTGCTGGTGGGCGCCGCCGCGCTGGGGCAGGCGTGGTTCGGGCTGCTGCTCGTCGTGGCGTACGGCGCCGGGCTCGCGCTGACCCTGACGGCGGCCGGGTTCGCCGTGGTCCGGCTGGGCAGCGGCATGAACCGTCTGCTGGACAGGCGCCCGCGCTGGTCGGCCGGTCCGGCGGCGGCGCTGGTGCGCAGGGCCGCGCCGCTCGGGTCCGCGTTCGTCGTCCTGGCCCTGGGCGCCTCGCTGATGCTCAAGGGGGCGGCAACCGCGCTGGGCTGAGCTACTTTTGGGAAGGAATCACGCGGCGACACGATGTGGAGTGGAGTCATCGCCCGGACGTGGATGGGGGGCGCCGGTGTCCGAGGAATCCGGCCGTGAGCGTGTTATCGCCGGCCGCTACCGGCTGCTGTCCCCGCTGGGCGAGGGCGGTATGGGGACCGTGTGGCGCGCCCGCGACGAGGTGCTGCACCGCGAGGTCGCCGTCAAGGAGGTGCGCGCCCCGGCGGGCCTGCCCGCCCCCGAGGTGGAGCGGATGTACACCCGCCTGGAGCGTGAGGCGTGGGCGGCGGCCCGGGTCGCCAGCCGCAACGTCGTCACCGTGTACGACGTGGCCACGGACGGCGGCCGCCCCTGGATCGTCATGGAGCTGGTGCGCGGGCTGTCGCTGGCCGACGTGCTGGACGCCGAGGGCCCGCTGAGCCCGCAGCGCGCCGCGCACATCGGCGCGGAGGTGCTGTCCGCGCTGCGCGCCGCGCACGCCGTGGGAGTGCTGCACCGGGACGTGAAGCCGGCCAACGTGCTGCTGGAGAACGACGGCCGGGTCGTGCTCACCGACTTCGGCATCGCGACGGTCGAGGGCAGCTCCGCCCTGACCATGACCGGTGAGGTCATCGGCTCGCCGGAGTTCCTGGCACCGGAGCGGGCGCTGGGCCGCACTCCCGGGCCGGAGTCGGACCTGTGGTCGCTGGGCGTGCTGCTGTACGCGGCGGTGGAGGGCAGTTCGCCGTTCCGGCAGGACACCCCGCTCGGCACGCTGCGGGCGGTCGTGGACGAGGAGTTGCCGCCGGCGCGCAGGGCCGGTCCGCTCGCCCCGGTCATCGAGGGCCTGTTGCGCAAGGACCCGGCCGAGCGGCTGTCCGCCGAGCGTGCGGAGCGGGACCTGCGGCTCATCGGCGCGGGCGGCCCGCGCGCCTACCCGGTGCCGGGCGCCGCCGGCCCTCCCACGATCGCCGCGCATCCCGGACGGCCCTCGCCGACACCGCCGTTGCCGGGTCCCACGGCCCCGACGGCCCCCACCCGGCCCCTGGCCGAAGGAGCGGACGCGAACGGCCGCCCGGCCCGCGACCGCCGTGCGGCCGTCGCTCTGGTGGTGGGCGTGGTCGTGCTCGCGCTGGCGCTCGCCGGACTGACGTACGCGCTGCTGCACCACGACGGTACGGGGTCCGGCGGGACGAGCGCGAGCAGCGGCGGGACGCGGAGCACTCCTTCGGCGTCGCCGAGCGGCGACCGGACCAGCGGCAGTACCTCCGCGAGCGCGTCGGCGAGCGCGAGTCCGTCGGGCAGCGCGCCGCCGCAGTCGGTGACGGTGGAGCTGAGCGGCAGTCACACGGACTACTCGGGGACGTGCCCGCCGCCGCACGCGCAGGCGCCGTCGTTCACGGCGACGTTCACGGTGGGCCGGCTGCCGGCCGAGGTCTCCTACCGGTGGGTGCTCGGCAGCGGGGAGTTCCCGGACGCGGGGTGGCGGACGCTGTCGTTCCCGGCGGGGGGCGGGAAGTCGAAGCGGGACACGGTGACCGTGTCGGCGTACTCCGGCGGCACGGGCGGCGGTGCGTACCGCGACGCGGTGAGTGTGCGGGTGAGGACCCCGGTGCACACCACGTCCGACCCGGTGCCGTTCTCGGTGACGTGTGTGACGGAGACCCCGTCGGGCGGGGCCTCCGCTTCGGGCACGGTCACTCCCTCGCCGTGAGGGTCAGGCCGCGTTGGTGAACACCGGCAGGTAGCCGCCGGACTGGCCGGCCGCCGTCGGGTGGTACGACTCGCCGATGTCGAGCCAGTTCACGCTGTGCAGCCAGGAGCTGCCGGAGCAGATCTCGTGGCCGGAGAACGTGGTGCGGACGTCGCCGAAGGTGAAGCCGTGGTTGGCGGCGACCTTCGCGATGGCGGCGTCGATGTAGTCGGCCGCTCCGTTGATGGCGGAGCGCTTGGTGTCGGACAGGCCGAGGCAGGTCTGGCCGAGCAGGTAGAAGCGCGGGTAGCCCAGCACGACCACGTGGGCGTTGGGCGCCTTGGAGCGGATGACGGAGTAGAGGTTGTCGAGCTTGCCGGGCAGGGTCGAGTCGACGTACGCCTTCGCCGTGTTGATGCGGGAGAGACAGGTGCTGTCGGACTGGAGCACACAGGTCGTCATGACGTCGGAGAAACCGGCGTCGTTGCCGCCGATGCTGATCGAGACGAGGGACGTGCCGGAGCCGAGCGGGGCGAGCTGGTTCGCCAGAACATCATCCGTTCGGGCGCCCGAGCAGGCCGTGAAGTCGAACGACGAGGGTGAGTGCGCGGCGTTCCAGAGGTAGGGGTACGCGTTCGTGCTGCGGTCGCAGCTGCCGCTGGAGCTGATGTAGCTGCCGGCGCCGACCCCGGAGGAGTAGGAGTCGCCGAGGGCCACATAGCCGCCGGCGGCGGCCAGTTGGGATGCCTGCGCCGTGCCCGCCCCGGTGAGGGCGAGACCGAGGGCCAGGAGGAGGGAGCCGACGTAGGCGGCAAATCGGGAACGTCTCATGGAACCTCCCTTTAGCAGGATCTCTGCCATAACCGTGGTAGCAGCTACGCGTGTTGACAGGAAGTGTCCATGCCAAAACTTTTTCGGCGCTCAACCAAATCCAACCGGTCGGTCGGTATTCCCGACGCCCCGTCAGCACCTTGACGGCCCCCCTGCGGCTGCGCGACATTGAAGTCCGGCATCCGGCGCTTCGGGGGGCAAAGTCGCCAATGCAGACCATCCGCGTCAAGACACCTTCAACAGACGGCGCAGGGCGGGAGCGGACAGGGCCGGGGAGGGACCTGTCACCGCTGCTCGCGGGGGCCGCCACGGCCGCGGCGGCGGCCGGCGCGCTGCTCGCGCTGACCGGCTCATCCTTCGTGCTGCGCGGCCCGTTGACGCTCTTCTTCCTGCTCGGGGCCCCGGCCTGCGCCGTCGCGGCCGGCCTGCGCGGACTGGATCCCTTAGGCCGTGTGCTGGCCTCACTGGCGGGCGCGGTCGTCCTCGACATGCTGGTGGCCCAGGGGATGCTGGCCGTGCACCGGTGGTCCGTGCGCGGCGGCCTGCTGGCCGTCGCCGCGCTCAGCTCCCTGGTTCTCCTGCTGGTGATGCTGGGCCGGGCGCGCGGCCGTACGGCGAGAAGACGGGGCTTGTGACGTGGACATCAGCGTGTACCGCCCCGGCGAGCTCAGCGCCGCCGACCGGGCGGCGTGGACGGCCATGCAGTCCAAGGCCCATCTGCACGGGGCGGAGGAACTGGCGAACCCTTTCCTCTCCCCCGAGTTCGCCCTCGCGGTGGGCCGGTGCAGACGCGGGGTGCGGATAGCGGTGGTGCGCGAGGAGGGCGAGCCGGCCGCGTTCTTCCCGTTCCAGAGATCGGCCGCGGGCGTCGGCCGGGCCGTCGGGCTCGGCGTCTCCGACTGCCAGGGCCTCGTGCACCGGCCCGGCTTCGCCTGGGACGCGCGCGAACTGCTGCGGGCCTGCGGGCTCGCCGTGTGGGAGTACGACCATCTGGTGTCCGGCCAGAAGCCGTTCGCGTCCTCGGCCACCGGCACCTACCCGTCCCCGGTCATGGACGTCGACCGGGGCTACGACGTCTACCTGCGTGAACTGCGCGCCCGCTCGCCGAAGTTCACCCGCACCACCCTCGCCAAGGACCGGAGGCTGGGCCGGGACGCGGGCCCGGTGACGTACGTCCACGACGAGCGCGACCCGGCGGTGCTGCGCACCCTGATGAGCTGGAAGTCGGCGCAGTACCGGCGCACCGGGCGCAGCGACCGCTTCGCCCACGAGTGGATCACCCGCCTGGTGACCCGGCTGTTCCACACCCGCACCGACGACTTCGCCGGGATCCTGTCGGTGCTCTACGCCGACGGCCGCCCGGTCGCCGCCCACTTCGGGCTGCGCACCGAGCGGGTGCTGGCGTGCTGGTTCCCGGCCTACGACCCGGTGTACGCGAAGTACTCCCCCGGGCTCGTCCTGCATCTGCGCATGGCCGAGGCGGCGGCCGCCGACGGCATCGCCTACCTGGACCTCGGGCGGGGCCAGAAGGAGTACAAGGACTCCCTCCGGACGCGCGAACTCAGCGTGTGCGAGGGGTGGGTGACGAGACGTCATCCGGTGGCGGCGGGGCACCGGGCGCGGCGTGCGCCGGTGCGCGCGCTGCGCAATGCGGTGCAGTCCCGGCCCGAACTGTTCGAGCCGGCCGACAGAATTCTCAAACGGATGGGAAAAATCCGTTCGAGACATCGAACTGCCGGTACAAAATCTACGTAACGGCGAAACCAACAAAAACGTGAGGCCCCGTTCCAGGTCTTGCCATACTGGTTCAATCGTCAATACCGTCGTACATCTCACCCGCATCGGTCCGTCCACTCACGGTTCCAGGGGAGGGCTCGAGGACCGGGACATGCCGGCGCGGGGGCGCGGTAGGGGGGTGCCGTGCCCGGTGGCCCGAGGGGGTGACCGGGCCGTGCCGCGCGACCGGCCGCCGTCGAACACGGTGGTCCGGCATGCTTTTGCCAGCTCACCCGGCATGCCCGGAGTTCGCCTCCGACTGTCCCGGGTGGGCGGAAACCCCCCTTTCGAACCGGACACACAGCCAGGGCCGCCCAGGGGCGGGCGGTCCGCCGGACGAGAGGGACCAAGACTCGTGAGCTCAGTTCTCCACCCGCCTCCGTCGGGCCAGGATCCGTTAACGGCTTCCCCGTACCGCCCGGTCTCCTCTCACCTGGCCATCGCGCCACCGGTGAGCGTGGTGATTCCCGCGATGAATGAGGCGGCCAATCTCCCGTACGTCTTCAAGACACTTCCCGACTGGATACACGAAGTCGTTCTCGTGGACGGCAATTCCACCGACAACACGATCGAGGTGGCCCGTGAGCTCTGGCCGAAGGTGCGGGTCGTCCCGCAGCGAGGCAGGGGCAAGGGCGACGCGCTGACCACCGGTTTCGAGGCGTGCACCGGCGACATCATCGTGATGGTCGACGCGGACGGCTCGGCCGACGGCGGCGAGATCGTCAGCTACGTCTCCGCACTCGTCTCGGGCGCGGACTTCGCCAAGGGCTCCCGCTTCGCCAACGGCGGCGGCACCGACGACATGACCTTCGTCCGCAAGCTCGGCAACCGGGTCCTGTGCGCGGTGGTCAACCGGAAGTTCGGCGCCCGGTACACCGACCTGTGCTACGGGTACAACGCGTTCTGGCGGCACTGCCTGGACAAGATCGAGCTGGACTGCACCGGCTTCGAGGTCGAGACGCTCATGAACATCAGAGTGGTCAAGGCCGGTCTGAAGGTGCAGGAGATACCCAGCCACGAGTACCTGCGCATCCACGGCGCCAGCAATCTGCGCGCGGTGCGGGACGGGCTGCGGGTGCTGAGGGTCATCCTCAGGGAGCGCTCCAACCGGCGTGAGCTGCGCCGCAGGGAACGCCACTCCCCCCTGCTGGACTCGTTCCCGGGAGAGGCGTCTTGAGCGATCCCGGCATCTCCGTCGTGATCTGCGTCTACACCGAGGACCGCTGGGAGGACATCCTCGCGGCGGTCTCCTCGGTGCGGGCGCAGTCCCGGCCGGCCCTGGAGACCCTGCTGGTCGTCGACCACAACCCGGCGCTGCTGGACCGTCTGACGGGCGAGTACAAGGAGGCCGGCGACGTGCGGGTGCTCGCCAACGCGGGCCCGCGCGGGCTGTCCGCCGGGCGCAACACCGGCATCGCCGCCTCCCGCGGCGAGGTCGTCGCCTTCCTCGACGACGACGCGGTCGCCGAGCGGGACTGGCTGCGCCGCTTCGCCGAGGGCTACGCGGACCCGCGCGTGATGGCCGTGGGCGGCCGGACCGTGCCGGTCTGGGCCTCGGGCCGCCGGCCCTCCTGGTTCCCCGAGGAGTTCGACTGGGTGGTGGGTTGCAGCTACCGCGGGCTGCCCCCGGGCCGGATCCGGGTGCGCAATGTGCTCGGCGGCAACGCCTCCTTCAGGCGTACGGCGTTCGACGCGGCGGGCGGCTTCGCCACCGGCATCGGACGCGACGGCGACAAGCGGCCGCTGGGCTGCGAGGAGACCGAGCTGTGCATCCGGCTGGGCCGCGCCCGTCCGGAGGCGGTCCTGCTGATCGACGACCGCGCGGTCATCCACCACCGGGTGCCCGGCGCCCGCGAGCACTTCCGCTACTTCCGCACCCGCACCTGGGCCGAGGGGCTGTCCAAGGCCCTGGTGGCGCGCAGCGTCGGTGCGGACAAGGGCCTTCAGTCCGAGCGGCGCTACACCACCCGGGTGCTGCCCGCCGGGGTGGCCCGCGGGCTGCGGGACGCGCTGCTGGGCCGGCCGGGCGGCGCTGGCCGGGCCGGCGCGATCGTCGCCGGGGTGCTCACCGCGGCGGGCGGCTACGCCGTCGGCACGCTCAGGGGCCGCCGGGGCCGCACGGCCTTCCGGGTCGTGGAGATCGGCGACGGCGCCCGGGAGACCGGCGACGGCCAGGAAGGGGGAACCGTATGAACACGCCCGTGCCGGTGCTCATGTACCACGCGGTCGCGCGCGAGCCCAACGCGGCCACGCGCAGGCTGTCCGTGACGCCGGAGGCGTTCGCGGAGCAGGCGGCGGTCCTCGACGATCTGGGCTTCCACCCGGTCACCACCGCCGGCCTGGCCGCCCACTGGCGCTCGCCGGGCTCCGCGCCGCTGCCGCCGCGCCCCGTCCTGATCACCTTCGACGACGGCTACGAGGGCGTGCACCGCCACGCCCTGCCGGTGCTGAAGGGGCACGGCTTCCAGGCCACGCTGTTCGTGTCCACCGGCTGGCTGCGCGGCGCCCACGACACGGGCGGCGGCCTGGACACCATGCTCGACTGGGACCAGGTGCGCGAACTGGCCGCCGCCGGCGTGGAGATCGGCGGGCACAGCCACACCCATCCGCAGCTCGACCAGCTCGACGACGACACGCTGTGGTCCGAGCTGATCCGCTGCAAGGAGATCGTCGCCGCCGAACTGGGCGCCGCGCCCGTCTCCTTCGCCTACCCCTACGGCTACTCCAGCCGGCGGGTGCGGGCACGGGTGCGGGGAGCCGGCTACCGGCAGGCGCTCGCCGTGGGCAACGGGCTGGCGCGCCGCGCACAGGGCCCGTACGCCCTGCGGCGGCTCACCGTGCGGCGCGGCACCACCACCGAGGAGTTCGAACGGCTCGTGAGGGGCCGCGCGATCGCCCGGGACTTCGCCGGGGACCGCGCCCTGACCAAGGGCTACGCCCTGGTCCGCAGAGCACGACGGATCCGCGGGAAGGCCATCGGTACCCGTGTCTGACACCACGACCACCACTGAGGCGTCGGAACACTCCGGAGCGCACGAGCCGTCCGGACAGCCGGGGCGCGGGCTGCGCCTGCGGCTGCCCGGCCGGGGCGGCCCCGCGGGCGGCAACCAGCTGTTCCGCAACGCCTACGCGCTGATGCTCAACACCGGCATCTCCGCGGTGCTGGGCCTGGGCTACTGGCTGGTCGCCGCCCGCTACTACTCCGACTCGGCCGTCGGCCAGGGCTCGGCCGCGATCGCCGCCATGAAGCTCCTGGCGGGCCTGACGGCGGTCACGCTCACCGGCGCCCTGGCCCGCTTCATCCCGGTCGCCGGACGCTCCACCGGACGCCTCATCGCCCGTACCTATCTGGGCAGTTCGCTGATCGTGGCGTGCGCGGCCGGGGTCTTCCTGCTCACCCTCGACACCTGGGGGCCCTCCTACCGCTTCCTGCACGGGCTCCTGAACGGCCTCGGCTTCGTCGTGATCGTGACGGCCTGGAACGTGCTCACCCTCCAGGACGGCGTGCTGACCGGGCTGCGCAGCGCGCCCTGGGTGCCGGTGGGCAACACCGTGTTCTCCGCGGTGAAGCTGGCGCTGCTGGTGGGGCTGGCCGCCGTGATCCCGACGACCGGCGTGTTCGCCTCCTGGGGCATGGCGATCGCGTTCTCCGTCGTGCCGCTGGGCTGGCTGGTGTTCCGGCGGCTGGTGCCCCGACACGTGAAGGCGACCGAGGGCCACGCGAGCCCGCCCACGACACGGGAGATCGGGCGCTTCCTGGCCGGCGACTACACCGGCTCGCTGTTCTCGCTCGCCGTGGTCTACCTGGTGCCGGTCATCATCGCCTCCCAGGTCAGCTCCGAGGACAACGCCTACTTCTACATCACCACCACCATCGGCGGCACGGTCAACCTGCTCGCCATCAACATGGGCGCCTCGCTCACCGTCGAGGGCTCCCACGACCCGGCGCGGCTGGCCGCCAACACCCGGGCGGCGCTCAGGCGGATGGCCAGGATCATGGTGCCGATCTGCGGCCTGCTGTTCCTGCTGGCGCCGCGGATCCTGCACGTCTTCGGCGAGGGCTACGCCCACGCGGCCACCCCGCTGCTGCGCTGGTTCGCCGTCGGCGCGCTGCTGCGGGTCGTGATGGAGACGTACTTCGCGGTGCTGCGCGCCCAGAGCCGCACCGCCGGACTCGCCTGGCTCCAGGGCCTGTTGTGCGTGCTGGTGCTCGGCCTGACACTGCTGCTCCTGCCCCGCATGGGGCTGACCGGCGCGGGCGTCGCCGAGATCTCCAGCCTCGCGGTGATCGTCGCCATCGCCGCGCCCAGGCTGTACCGCACCGTCCGGGCCGCACCGGCCGCCGTCCCCGAGGACGCGGCGCCCGACGGGGACCTCGCCGACCTGGGGGCGCGCGAGGTCCCCGCCGCCCCGGACCGGCGCCCGGCCCGGGCGGTGGAGTCCGACACCCTCGCCCTCGGCATCCACGTCGACTTCGACCACGTGGAGCGCCGGCCCGACGTACGGCCGGGCCCGGGCACCCCGCCCGCGGGCATCGCCGTGCCCGGGCCCGGACCGCGCGACGAGTGGGAGGTGGACGCCCCGTTCGCGGCCGAGGAGCGGGGGGTCGTGCCTCAGGCCCCGGCCACCGCCGGGGAGCGGACCGCCGTACCGGAGCGGACCGCCCTACCGGACCGGGCGGTCACCGGTGCCGTCCTCGGCTGTCTGCTGGCCGCCGCACTGCTGCTGTACTGGGTGCCCGCGCTGCGGCTGGACGATTCCGACCTGGCCCGGACGGGCGGGCTCGGTCTGATCTCCGTACTGCCCCCGGCGACGCTGGCCGGGGCGGCGCTGCTGGTCACGGTGTTCGCAGCGCTGCTGTGGCTGCGCCGCGAGCACCGGACGCTGCTGCTGGTGACGGTGCTCGCCACGGTGGTGTCCCTGCACGCGCTGCCCGCCGTGATCGAGACCGAGCCGAGGTTCGCCACCGCCTGGCAGCACCTGGGCTTCCTCGACTACATCGACCGCACCGGTTCGGCCGTGCCGTACCTGGACGCGCGGTGGAGCTGGCCCGGGTTCTTCGCGGTGGCCGCGTTCGCCGCGCGGGCCTGCGGGCTGAGCGACTTCACCGAGGTCATCCGCTGGTGGCCGCTGACCATGCAACTCCTGTGCCTGGCACCGATGTTCCTGCTGACCCGCTCGATGCGGGCGAGCTGGCGGGCCAGGTGGACCGGCATCTGGATCTTCGTGCTCAGCAGCTGGGTGGGGCAGGACTACTTCTCCCCGCAAGGGTTCACCTACCTGCTCTACCTCGCCTTCGTGGCGATCCTGCTGGTGTGGTTCCGGGCGCCGCGCGTGCTGTGGACCAGGGCGCGGCCCGGCGAGGCCGAGGTCGAGCCGGCGGACCGGCGGCAGCGGGCCGTGCTGCTGGCGGTGGTGATCGGCCTGTTCGCGGCCAGTGTCCCGGCCCACCAGCTCACCCCGTTCGTCATGCTGGGCGTGCTGGCCGCGCTGGTCCTCGCCGGCCGCTGCGAACTGCGCGGCCTGCCGATCCTGTTCACCGTGCTGGTGGTGTTCTGGCTGGGCTTCATGGCCGAGCCGTACTGGTCCGGGCACTTCGACGAGCTGTTCGGCGGGGTCGGCGGGGTCGGCAGCAACGTGTCGACCTCCGTCTCCGGCCGGATCCAGGGCGGCGACACCACGCACCAACTGGTGCTCTACACACGGGTGCTGCTGGCGGGCGCGGTGATGGCGGCCGCCTGCTGGGGCTGGTGGCGGCGGCGCGGGCACCAGTACCGCGAGCGGTCGCTGCTGGTGCTGACCTTCGTGCCGTTCCTCGGCTTCGGCATGCAGTCCTACGGCGGCGAGATGGCGCTGCGCGTCTTCATGTTCGCGCTGCCGGGCGCGGGACTGCTCGCGGGGCTCGCCCTGTTCCCGAGGGCCGGTGTCACCGACGGGGAGCGCGAGAAGGACCGGGCGAGCCTGGCGCCGGTCGCCGCGCTCCTGGCCGGCCTGCTGCTCATGGGCGGCTTCCTGGTGGCCCGCTGGGGCAACGAGTCCTTCGAGCGCATCCGGCCCGGCGAGGTCGCGGCCATGGACTACGTGTACGCCCACGACAGGCCGAGCGTACGGCTGCTGTGGCTGAGCAACGACCCGGTCACCGACGTCACCCCGGCCATGCCGTGGGGCGCGAAGGACATGGAGCGCGTCGACTACGTGCCGACCCTGGCGCCGGCCGACCCGGTGCTGGTGTCGGGGCTCGTCACATCGCTGAAGGACGCCGGCCCGAACTCGTATCTGATGGTCGGCGCCGGTCAGGTCGCCTATCTGCGGATGGACGTGGGCTACTCGGCGACCTGGGAGTCGCGGCTGGTGAGGAACCTCGACGCGCGGCCGGAGCTGAGGAGGGTGCTGGCCAACGGCGACGTGACCATGTACGCGCTGCGCGAGCGGCCCCCGGGCGCCGTGCCGCGTCCGCGGCCGGGGCCGGTCGGGCCGAAGGTGACGTGGACGCCGTGGTCAGTGGTGGGCGGACTGGCGGCGCTCGTGCTGGTCGTGATGCTCACCGCCCGGGAGGCGGTCCGGGTCGCGATGCGGCCGAGCGTGCGGCGGCTGCGGTGGCTGCAGGGCGGTTTCTGGTTCTCGCTGCCGCTGCTCGCGGTGCTGTTCGCCTCGCTGGTGCAGCGGTTCGTGACGATGGGACGGGGCTGAGCGCGACCGCCGGGGCGAAGGAGAAGCGGCCCGGGCGGGGCGTCTACCGCCGGGGCCTCACCGCTGGAGCCACTTCACCTCGTACGCCTTCATCTCGAACCGCTTGCCGTCGACCTGCGCGCTGATCGTCCGGTCGAGGGTGTTGACCACCAGGACGGTCCGGTCGGTGGCCAGGACACGGAGGTCCGGCACGTCGTCCGGGGCGACCGGGACCGTTTCGAACCCGGCGCCTGGCCCGAACGCCCGGCCGAAGCGGGACACCAGGCCGTACATGGGCAGGGCCTGTCCGCCGCCGGCGGCGGCCGTGGGCGTCCACAGGCAGCCGGGGCAGCCGGCGCCCTTCTCCTCCTCGGGGTTCCAGTAGAAGCCCGAGGAGGCGCCGCCCCTGACCATGGCGATCATTCCGGCGGCCTGGACGGCGACGCGGTGCTGCTCGGTCCAGCCCTTGCGGTCGTCGTGGCCGTCGGCGGGCTCGACGTAGTACTCGGCCCACCACAGCGGCAGGCCGTGGGTCTGCCGCCGCACCCAGCGGCCGACGGCCGTGAGCTTGTCGGTGGCCGCGAACTCGTCGGGCAGCAGCTCGTCGTCCTTGGTGTAGCTGGAGCCGTCGACGACCACGAAGTCGGCGCCCGCCTTGTGGGTGTTCCAGTACGTGAAGGCGTCCAGGACCCGCTGGTCCATGGCGCCCCAGGGGCCGCGCAGGGAGGCCGACGCGTCGTCCTTCTGACGCGGGCCGACGCTGTCCATGACCAGATAGGGGCCGCCCACCATGATCCTCGGGTTCACCCGCTTGAGGGCCCGGTACACCTGGTTGTAGAGCTCGGTGTAACCCTCGTAGTCCCAGCGGCCCTCGGCGTCGTTCCAGAAGCCCTTGAACTCGTTCCAGACGATGAAGTGGCTTACGTCCGGGTAGCGTTCGGCGACGGTCGCGGCGAGCGCGGCGAAGTCCCCGTAGTGGCCGGGCGTCGGCGCGGTCTCCAGGGCCGCCTGGCTCCAGTCGGTGTTGCCGGCGCCGGCCCGGCCCCCCTTCATCCAGTCCGGGGCGCAGCACAGGGTGATCACCGGGACGCCGCCGGAGGCGCGGACGAAGTCGACGCGCCGGTCGAGGGCGGCGAAGTCGTAACGTCCCTTCACCGGCTCGGGGTTGTCGGCGCCCCAGCCCATGATCGCCTGGTTCTGCGGCAGTCCGCCGCCCTGGGACAGCAGCCGCTCGACCCGGCCGGTCGCCGCCGCGCTGCCCTCGTCGGCGCTGAAGCGGGTGTGCGTGAAGCCCCAGCCGACGTAGGGCTCGCCGGCGTCGCGCGGGGTCGCCGGGGTGCCGTGCGCCCTGCCGCCGTCGCGTGTGGTGCCCTCGGTGCTCGCGCCGCCGGGCAGCGCGTTGAGCAGGGCCACCACCAGGGCCGCCAGGGCCGCGCCCACGCCCAGCAGCGCGGTGAGCCGCCACCGCCCCGCCCCCGAATTCCACCCATGACGTCCCATCAAGGACAACAGTAGGGGCGGAATCCACCCCTCGGACAGGGTTTGGGCAGGCTCGGCCGGCCGAGCCGCCGGGATCTCACCGGCATCTCACCGGGTGCGCCGTCCGACACGTGGGGCGCGGCCGGGAAACAGGGTGCGCGCGGCGGCCGGGTGACGGATCATGGCGGCATGCCCGCGAACCCGTACGACGCACTGCCGGTCCGGCTCAACGTGGACGACTCCGACTCGCCGTCCGACGTCGTCGACGCGCTGTTCCTCGGCCGCTTCGCGACGGGCGAGCAGCCGTACTCGCACGCGGTGAACATCGACCGCGTGCGCTCCGGCGCCACCCTGCTGCCCGAGGACGCCCGGGTGCTGCGCGTGGCCCGCGACGACGACCGCAGCGCGACCCTGGCCGAGGGCGACGGCTGGACGCTGCTGGTCTCCCGCTGGAACCGGGGCGCCGACGTCACGGTCACCGCGACCAGCGCCGACCTGGCCAAGCGGGTCCTCGACCGGGCCACCGACGGCGCGGCCGACGAACCCGAGCCCCAGCCGGAGAACGTGACGATGGGCTTCTGGTACGTCTCCCCCAGGCGCGGCCCGCACCGCACCACCCGCCAGATCTCCGCGGGCACCTGGGACGAGATCCGGGCCAACTACACCGCCCCGGTCGCGGACGCCATGGACCGCCTGATGAAGACGACGCCCGAGGACATCGCGGGCCGGCTGCTCCTGCTGCACGGCCCGCCGGGCACCGGCAAGACCTCGGCGCTGCGCACCCTGGCCCGCTCCTGGCGCGACTGGTGCCAGGTCGACTGCGTGCTGGACCCCGAGCGCCTGTTCAGCGACGTCGGCTATCTGATGGACATCGCGATCGGCGAGGAGGACGCAGCGGGCAAGGGCCGCTGGCGGCTGCTGCTGCTCGAGGACTGCGACGAGCTGATCCGCGGCGAGGCCAAGCACACGGCCGGCCAGGCGCTCTCACGGCTGCTCAACCTGACGGACGGCCTGCTCGGCCAGGGGCGCAACGTGCTGGTGGGCGTGACGACCAACGAGGACCTGGAGCGCCTGCACCCGGCGGTGGTCCGCCCGGGCCGCTGCCTGGCCCGCATCGAGGTGGGCCGGCTGACCCGCCGGGAGGCGGTCGGCTGGCTGGGCACCGAGGAGGGCGTCGGCCGCGACGGCGCGAGCCTGGCCGAGCTGTACGCGCTGCGCCGGGGCACCTCGCCGACGGCCCTGCCGGAGCCGCGCGAGGGCGCGGACGCGGGGCTGTACCTGTAGCGCGGCGGGTGGCGGGCGGCCGCGGGTGTTTTGATGGGCGTATGACCCTGTTCGTGGGGACGTCGGGCTGGCAGTACAAGGACTGGCAGGGCGTGCTGTACCCGCAGGGCTGTCCCACGCGGCTGTGGCTGGAGGAGTACGCGGGCGCGTTCGCCACGGTGGAGCTCAACAAGGCGTTCTACCGGCTGCCGGCGCGGGAGACCTTCGAGGCCTGGCGGGAGCGGGTGCCGCCGGACTTCACCGTCGCCGTCAAGGCGAGCCGCTTCCTGACCCACATCAAGCGGCTGAAGGAACCCGGGGAGCCGGTGCACCGCCTGATGACCCACGCGGCCGGCCTCGGCGACCGGCTCGGCCCGGTGCTGCTCCAGCTGCCGCCGACGCTGCGCGCCGATCCGGGGCTGCTGGACGCCTGCCTCGCCCGCTTCCCCGCGGGTGCCCGGGTGGCCGTCGAGCCGCGCCACGAGTCGTGGTGGACGCCCGAGGTGCGCGAGGTCCTCCGGGCGCGGGGCGCGGCCCTGTGCTGGGCGGACGCCCACGCCCGCCCGGTGACCCCGCTGTGGCGCACCGCCGGCTGGGGCTACGTCCGCTTCCACGTGGGCCGCGCCCGGGCGTGGCCGCACTACGGACGGCGGTCCCTGGAGACGTGGGTGGACCGCATCGCGACGGCGTATCCGGACGGGGCGGATGTGTTCGCGTACTTCAACAACGACCCGACGGGCGCGGCCGTGCGGGACGCCATGGTGTTCGCGGGGGCGGCGCGCAGGGCGGGCCTGGCGGTGACGCGGACGCCCAGGCGGCTGCCGGCCGTGCCGTGAGCGCCCGCGAGCCCCTGTGAGCGGCCGGTCAGCCACCGTAGGCCGCGCGCAGGGCGTCCCGTACGGCGGACAGGGCGGCCTCCTCGCCCAGTCCGAGTCTGCGCACCCGCTCGGCGTAGGCCTGCGCCGCGGTGGCCGCCTCCCGTTCGGCAGCGGAGCCGGCCGCGGCCACGAACGTCCCGTTGCGGCCGCGCGTCTCGATCACCCCGTCCGTCTCCAGCGCCCGGTAGGCCTTGGCCACGGTGTTCGCGGCGAGGCCGAGCGACTCCGCCAGGCCCCGCACCGTGGGCAGCCGGTGGCCCACCGGCAGCTCGCCCGACCGCGCCTGTTCGGAGATCTGCGCGCGCACCTGCTCGTAGGGCGGTGCGCCCTCCTCGATGTGGATCTTCAAGGTCACGGGGTGATTGTCCCGCACCGGTCCCGCGCCCGCGGAAAATGGGAGGCGCGTTGTCCCTCGCCGCCGTAGCGTGCGCCTCCATGACTGTGATCGTCCGCGACCTTCGTCCCGACGCGCGGGCCGACCTCGAGGGCTTCGCCCGCGTGCGGCACCGCGCGCTGCCCTTCCTGCTGGTCACCGCCGAGTCCCTGACCCACGACCTCACGCGTATGCACCCCGACGCCCACTACCGTCCGCTGATCGCCGTGGCCGACGGCGAGGTGATCGGCACGGCGCAGGTGCACCTGACGCACGAGAGCCCCGAGCCCGGCCAGGGCAACGTCAACGTGTACGTGGACCCCCGCCACACGCGGCGCGGCGCGGGCACGCTGCTGGTGCGGGCCGCCGAGGAGCACCTGTCGGCGCACGGGGCGAGGCGGTTGTTCGCCTGGGTGCTGGACGAGCCGGGCAACCGCGCCTTCGCCGAACTGCACGGCTACCGCGCCAGCCGCTCCGCCCACTTCCTGCGCCTGGACCTCGCGGACGGCGCCCTGCCCCCGCTCGCGCCCCCGCCGCCGGGTGTGGAGCTGCGCCGGGGCTCGGACTTCGCGGCCGACCCGCGCCCGCTGTTCGAGCTGGACGCGGAGACGACGGCGGACGAACCGAGCGACGTGGACACCGAGTTCAGCGACTACGAGGCCTGGCTGGAGGAGACCTGGCGGCACCCGCTGTTCAGCCCCGAGCTGACCTCCGTGGCGCTGGTCGACGGCCGCCCCGCCGCCTTCTCGGCCGCCCGCACCGACGGCGGCACCCGGTACGGCACGGTCATGACGGGCACCGCCCGCGCCTTCCGAGGCCGGGGCCTGGCCAAGCTCGCCAAGAACGACTCGCTGCACCGCGCCCGCGCCGCCGGGTTCACCGAGGCGTTCACGGGCAACGACGCGGGCAACGGGCCGATGCTGGCGATCAACGAGTGGTTCGGGTACGAGGTCTGCGCGACGGAGGTGCGGTATGTCCGCGAACTCGGCTGAACCGGCCCCCGCGAGCGGCCTGGTGGACGTCGTCCTGGTCAAAGGCGGGCGTACGAAGATCAGTTACCCGGCCGAGCTGCTGGCCGACGACGGCACGCGGATCGCCGTCCGGGCGTCCTGGGCGGGCGGGGGCGTACGCGACTTCGGCTTCGTGCGCTTCGAACCGGGCGACGTCTTCACCGAGTACTACTGGCGCGACCGGTGGTACTCTGTGAAGGAGGTCCGCGACGGGCGAGGGGCGCTCAAGGGCTGGTACTGCGACGTCACCCGGCCCGCCACGCGCGCCGGAGGGCGACTCGTCGTGGAGGACCTCGACCTGGACCTGTGGCGCTCCGCCGACGGCCGTGACGTACGCCGCCTGGACGAGGACGAGTTCGCCGAGAGCGGTCTGAGCCGCACCGATCCGCCGGCCGCCGCGGCCGCCCTGGCCGCCCTCGACGAACTGGAGGCGCTGGCCCGGGAGGGCGGCTTCGAGGCGCTGCTGGGCTGAACGCCCGCCTCGGAGCCGCCGACCGCCGTCGGACCGCCGTCGGACCGCCGGGAGTTCACACCCGCGCCACCACCGCGTACCGCTCGTCGTCCACCTCGCGGCCCCACAGCCGGGCGTCGGCCGACAGGCGGTCGAGGCGTGTGTCCCGCGCGAGGGGCGTGAGAAGAGTGAGAAGCCGGTCCGCGGGTATGCCGACCGGCGTGACGCTCCCCCAGACGCCCTCGACGAGGACGAGCCGCCCCTCGGGCCTCAGCAGCCCCCGCCAGTGCCTGAGCGCGCGGGCGGGGTCGGGCAGTGCCCACAGCACATGGCGGACCAGCACGGCGTCGAAGCGCTGCTCGCCCACCGGCGGGTGCGCCGCGTCGCCCGTCAGGAACACCGCGTCGCGGCCCGCGAGCTTCGCGCGGGCCCGCTCCACCATGGCCGGGGACAGGTCGACGCCGGTCACCCAGTGGCCCTGCTCGGCCGCGAGGAGCGAGAGGCTGCCCGTGCCGCAGCCGAGGTCGAGTATCTCGGCGGGGCGGCCGGGCAGCCAGCCGCGCAGCCGCTCGGCCCAGGCGGCCCGCACTCCGGGATCGCGCAGCCCGTGATCCGGCTCGTCGTCGAAGACGGCGGCCTGCGCGTCCCAGTCCACCGGGGCACCCGCCACGGTCCCGTCACCATCGGTTGCCATGCCTTCACTCATGCGTCCCAGAGTGACACCCGCCACTGACAACCGATTGGTGACCGCGGCCACAGACAGACCCGCACCGATGAGGAACTCTCGCCCGCAAGGTCTACCTCCGTGAGAACACGGAACCCGGTAGGCACGAAGGAGGCAGCCATGCGCCGTATGACAGTGCGGAAGCCCCTGAGGAAGACGGACACGCGCCGGGTCCGTGAGGAAGCCGACGAACGTCCCGCCGGACGCCCCGAGGTGCGCAAGGACATCGCGCGCACCTGGTGGCCGGACGCATGACAGGCGCGGGTCGCGCGATGAGACCCTTCGACTTCGCCGCGTGAACGGGCGCAGCCTGAGCGCAGCCTCAGCCCGTCCTTAACGCGAGCATAAGGATCCCTCCCAACCGCCTCCAGCAGGCGATTTCACGGTCCGGTGGGGCTAGTTTCTGATCACCCCCACGGGATCCGGTCCGCGGCCCTGGCCCGCGCCGCCGGTTCCCCGTTCTCCCCGTTCGCGGACCGTTCCGAGGAGTTCCCCCATGCCCGCACGCCGTACGGCCGTCACGCTCGCCGCCCTCGGCCTGGCGCCGCTCGCCCTGACCGCGCTGGCCGCCGCGCCCGCGTCCGCGCACGGCACCATGGGCGACCCGGTCAGCCGGGTCGCCCAGTGCTACGCGGAGGGCCCCGAGAATCCGAGGTCGGCGGCGTGCCGGGCGGCGGTCGCGGCCGGCGGCACCCAGGCGCTCTACGACTGGAACGGCATCCGGATCGGCGACGCGAACGGACGGCACCAGCAGCTCGTACCGGACGGCAGGCTGTGCAGCGCGGGCAACGAGGAGTTCAAGGGCCTCGACCTGCCCCGCGCGGACTGGCCCGCGACCGCGGTGAGCAGCGGCCCGTACACCTTCAAGTACCGCGTGACCGCCCCGCACAAGGGCACCTTCGAGGTCTACCTCACCAAGCCGGGGTACGACCCGTCGAAGCCTCTGGCCTGGGCGGACCTGGACCTGGCGCACCCGGTCGCGACGGCCGTCGACCCGGTCGCCCAGGGCGGCTTCTACACGTTCTCCGGCACGCTCCCGGAGCGCACCGGCAAGCAGTTGCTGTACGCGGTGTGGCAGCGCTCGGACAGCCCGGAGGCCTTCTACTCCTGCTCGGACGTGACGTTCGGCGGCGGCAGCGGTGGCGGGGGCAACGGCGGCGCTGCCGGCGGCTCGTCGCCCGCGCCGGCCGCGTCCGCGCCGACCGAGCGGCAGATCGAGGACGGCGCGGGACGGTCGACGGTCGAGCACCACGGCCACGGTGACGCCGACGCCCGTACGACCGGGGACCCGGCGAGGGGGGCGGCCGCGTCCCCGGCGACGGAGCACACGGCGGAACACGCGGCGGAACACGCGGCGCGGGGCGGCGCCTCCACGTCGGCCGCGGCCCCCGCCGCAGGCCGGCCGAAGGCCGACGGCGCCTCCGGGAGCCTCGCCGAGACCGGCGGCGACGGCAGCGCCCCGTACGTCGCGGTCGGCGGCGCGGCCGCCCTGGCGCTGGGCTCCGCGGCCCTGTTCGCCTCGGTGCGCCGGCGCGCGAACGGCGCCGGCGGCAGGCACGGCCGCTGAGGCGGCCGCACCCGAACGCGGGGCCTGTCCGGCGGCTCAGGCCGGACAGGCCCCGAAACGCACGTCAGCTGAAGACGGACGCGCAGGTGGTGGCGGTGGCGTGGGCCGGGTCGAGCGCGTTGGCCACCTCGTGGAAGGCGATCCGGTCGAGCAGTGCGATCGCCACGTGCTCGGACAGGTCGAGCGGGCACAGGTCCTGCAACAGCACGTTGTGGACGTCGGATCCGCTGAGGTACTGGCTGCGCCAGGGCGTGGCGACCTCGTCGTACTTGGTGGCGATGACCGTGTAGTGCACCCCGGGCACGGTGTCGCCGCCGTCGTTGAGCTTGGTGAGGAAGGCGGACCCGGGGATCTGGTCGGCGAGGCCGGGGGTGGCGGCGGAGATGAGGTCCCCGGCGCCGGGGAAGTACGGCAGCAGGTTGGTCAGGCCGCTGAGGGTGGCGCCGTGGTTGTCGGGCGCGATGCCGACGAGGGAGTTCACCTTGGCGTCCCCGCCGAGGAACTTCAGGTAGTAGCGGGGCATCATGCCGCCCTGCGAGTGGCCGACGAGGTCGGCCTTGCCGGCTCCGGTGGCGGCGAGCACCTTGTCGACGAAGTCGGACAGCTGCGCGGCCGACTTGTCGATGGGGCCGAGGCCGTGGAAGAGCGGGACGCCCTGCAACTGGCCGTAGTCCAGGGAGAAGACGCAGTACCCGCGGTGCTCCAGGTAGGGGGCGAGGGAGAGCCAGTTGTCCACGGAGTTGCCGAGGGTGCCGTGGACGAGGACGACGGGGCGGGGGTGGGCGGCGGAGGGCTTGCAGCTGTAGTCGTTCCAGCCCGAGGTGGGGGCGTCCGAGGCGGTGGCGGTGGCGGCCGGGACGGTGGCGACGGCGGCGGCCAGGAGCAGGGCGGCCAGCGGTCTGAGGACGCGCTTGATGGGCAGCATCGTGTGATCTCCTTGCGGCTCAAGGGAGGTGCGACGGCACGGGGCCCTGTGATCCGGATCACGAGGATGCTGTTCACTCGCCAAGTTACGGGCGAGTAGTGGAAGTGTGAAGTTACGGGTCAGTAAAAAACTTCCAGTGGTAACCGGGGGCTGTGATAGTGACTCTGACGAAACGTCACCAGGCGGGTCGCACGGGCCCATAGGGCGCGATCCGCCCCAACAGCCTCCCCAGTTCCCGTACTTCCGCCTCACCGGCGACGGCGCCCCACGCCCGCACGGCCTCCGCGGCCGCCTCCTCCGCAGCGCGCGTGCAGGCCCACCCCCGCTCGGTCAGCACGATCAGCCGCGCCCGCGCGTCGTCGGGATGCGGCCGCCGCTCGGCGTAGCCCTTGCGCACGATCTCGTCCACGAGCTGGCTGGCGGCCTGCTTGGTGACGCCGAGGTGGGCGGCGAGCTCGGTGACCGTCGCGCCACCGGGGGCCAGCCGCGCGAACGCGAACCCGTGCGCCGGCCTGACCCCCTCGAACCCTCGCGCCACGACCCCGTCGTGAATGCGATGGGTGAGCTCACCGGCAACGGCGAGCAGGGCTGCGGACAGGGCCATGGCCTCGGAGTTCTGCACGAGGGCATTGAAACACCCTTGACGTATCGGTCAAGCGGCTTGACCATAGTGGCGAGCAGGATAGTCAAGCAGCTTGACCATCATCCACCGGAGGAGACCCATGCCTATCGTCCGCCCGTCCGAAGCCGTGACCCACGAGATGCACGGCGCCCGCTTCGTCTCGTACGCCGCCGCGCGTACCGGCGCGCGTGAACTGGCCGCCTGGCGCGGCGAGATCCCCGGGGGCACCAGGGCGCCCGCCCACACCGTCAGCCACGAGGAGATCTTCCATCTGCTCGAGGGCGAGCTGCTGGTCACCCTCGACGGCCGCACCGAGCGGATCACCCCGGGCGACGCGGTGATCGTCGGCCCCGGCACGCTGTTCGCCGTGGAGAACCCCACGGACCGCACCGCCGTCTCCTGGGTGACCACGTCCCTGGGGCTTCAGGCCCGCCTGGAGGACGGCACCCGGATCACCCCTCCGTGGGCCGGCTGAGGGTCAGGCGGCCAGCGTGCCCGGGATCACCGCACGGGGGCCGAACCTGGCCCGCGCGCGGTCGGCGACCTCCTCCAGGCGGCGGAGCTTCTCGTCCACGGGGTCGAAGGTGAGCTGGTGGGAGGCCTGTTCGGCGGGGGACAGGCCCTCGGCGCGCAGGGCGATGGCGCGGACCCGGGCGCGCTGGAGGCCCAGGGCCTCGTACATCGCGTACGCGGTCCCGGTGAGCGCGGCCGAGTGGGCGGTCGGCTCCGCGAGGGTGCGGCTGCGGGTGGTGGCGGACCGGTCGGCGTAGCGCACGGTGAGGGTCAGGGTGCGGCACACCTTGCCGACGGCGCGCAGCCGGGCGCCCAGCTCCTCCGCGGCCGACAGCAGCGCCCCGCGGTGACGGCCTGGGTCCAGTTCGTCGCGGTCGAAGGGGCGTTCGGCGGCCAGGGACCTGGAGACGCCGTTGGGGACGACCCGGCCGCGGTCGACGCCGCCCGCCTTCTCGCGCAGTTCGCGGCCGGCCCGCGCGCCGACCAGGCGCTGGAGCGTGGACAGGGGTGCGGCGGCGACCCGGCCGAGCGTGTCCAGGCCGTACTCGTCCAGGGTGCGGCCCGTCGCCGTGCCGACGCCGGGCAGCGCGGTGACCGGCAGCCCGGCGAGGAACCCCGCGATGGCGTCCGGGTCGTCCGGCACCGCGCGGGTCAGCCCGGGGCGGGCGCCGCGCAGGGCCATGCGGGCCAGCATCGGGCCCGGCCCGGCGCCGATCGCGCAGTCGACGCCGTGCAGCGCGAGGGCGCGGACCCGGATCACCGACGCCAGTTCGACCGCGTCCCGTCCGAAGTACCGTTCGGCGCCGCGCAGATCGGCCAGCGCCCCGTCCGGCGGCAGCGCCTCGACCACCGGGGTGAACTCCTCCAGGAGCCCGAGCAGCCCCGGCAGGGCCGCCTCGCTCTCCGGCGGCAGCTGGAAACGTACGCAGAGGATGGTCATCCCGCACTCCCCGGACTCTGGTGCCACAACTTCCTTCCGCTCGCGGGCCCTTCGCCCGCGGGCCGCAGATCCGCCCATGGGTGCATCTCGTAGCCGGTGGGCATGCGGATGCTGCGGGCGCGGGCGTCCTCCATCGGGTCCCGCGCCGCCGAGCCGGCCGGGGCGGGCAGGCCGTCGGAACCGGCGAGCCTGGCCCGCCGCGCGCCCTCGCCGTCACCGCCCGCGCGCGCACCCGGTTCGCTGCCCGCTTCTCCGTCCGGCTCCCGTGGCGGTCCGCCCGGCCGGGCCAGCCGGGCCGCGACCTCCTCCAGGCCGCCCTCGGCGCGCAGTTCGGCCAGTTCGGCGAGGTTCCAGACGGCGGAGCCGACCACGCTGAGGCTGCGCGGGCCGCGCCGCTGCACCACTCCGCGCACCAGCAGCAGCCAGGAGTGGAAGACGGTGTGCGCGCAGGCGTCGTGGGAGTCGTCGAAGAAGGCGAGGTCGACCAGGCCGGTGCCGTCGTCGAGCGTGGAGAAGATGACCCGCCGGCCGGACCGGACCGGCGGGGTCTGCGTGGCCGCCTTGGCGCCCGCGACCAGCACGGTCTCCCCGTGCCGCGCCTCGCGCAGCCGGCGCGCGGAGACCACGCCCAGCTCGGCCAGGAACTCCCGGTGGTCGTCCATCAGGTTGCGTGAGGCGTCCATGGACAGCACGCCCAGTTCGGCGCTGAGCCGCTCGGCGTCGGTGAGGTCGGGCAGCCCGGCCGCGGCGGTCTTCCGGCCGCCGGCCAGGGGCAGTTGGCCGCCGCCCGCGCCCCGGCCGCCGCGGTGCAGCTCGGTCAGGTGCAGTTGCAGGTCGCGGCGGTTGGCGCCGAACGCGTCCAGCGCGCCCACCTGGGCGAGCCGTCCGGCGACGGGCCGGCTCGGCCGGGCCCGCTCCCAGAAGTCCAGCAGCGAAGCGTAGGGCTGTCCGTCCGCGATCCGCGCCGCCTCGGCCTCGCTGATCCCGTGCACGTCGCAGAGCGCCAACCGCAGCCCCCATTCCTTCGATTCAGACACCAGTTCGATACGGTGGGCGACTCCCGACTTGTTCACGTCCAGCGGCAGGATCGGCACCCCGCGCCGCCGCGCGTCCGCCAGCAGCAGCCGCTTGGGGTACATCCCGGGGTCGTGCGTGAGCAGCCCCGCGTAGAAGGCGGCCGGGTGATGGGCCTTCAGCCAGGCCGACTGGTACGTCGGCACGGCGAAGGCCACCGCGTGCGCCTTGCAGAAGCCGTACGAACCGAAGGCCTCGACGATCTCCCAGGTGCGGCGAATCGTTTCCGCGTCGTACCCCCTGGCCGCCGCGTGCTGCGCGAACCACACCTTGATCCGCCCCTGCGACTCCGGGTCGGACAGCCCGCGCCGCACCCGGTCGGCCTCGTCGCGCCCGCAGCCGGTCATGAGGTGCACGATGTGGATGATCTGCTCGTGGAAGACGACGACGCCGTACGTCTCCCGCAGCGGCTCCTCCAGGTCCGGGTGCGGATAGCGCACCGGCGCCCGCCCGTGCCGGGCCTCGATGAACGGCCGCACCATGTCGGCGGCGACCGGCCCGGGCCGGAACAGCGAGATGTCGACCACCAGGTCGTGGAAGGTGGCCGGCTGGAGCCGCCCCACCAGGTCCCGCTGGCCCGGCGACTCGATCTGGAAGCAGCCGAGGGTCTCGGCCGAGCGGATCAGCCCGTACGTCGCCGGGTCGCCCTCGGGCACCGCGTCCAGGTCGATCCGCTCCCCCGTGGTCCGCTCCACCTCCGCGACCGCGTGGGCCATCGCCGACTGCATCCGCACGCCCAGCACGTCCAGCTTGAGCAGCCCGAGGTCCTCCACGTCGTCCTTGTCGAACTGGGACATGGGAAAGCCCTCGCCGCTGGTGGGCATGACCGGCGTACGGGAGAGCAGGGAGGCGTCGGAGAGCAGCACCCCGCACGGGTGCATGGCGACCCCGCGCGGGAGGGCGTCCAGCGCCTCGACCAGCTCCCAGAGCCTGCCGTACCGCTCCTTCTCCCCCGCCAGCGCCCTGAGTTCGGGCAGCTCGTCGAGGGCCGCGCGGGCGTCGCGGGCGCGGATGTGCGGGAAGGACTTGGCGATCCGGTCGATCTCGGCGGGGTCCATGGACAGCGCGGCGCCCACGTCCCGGATGGCGTGCCGCACCCGGTACGTCTCCGGCATGGCGACCGTGGCGACCCGCTCGGTGCCGAACCGGCCGATGATCGCGCGGTAGACCTCCAGGCGGCGCGCGGACTCCACGTCGACGTCGATGTCGGGCAGGACCGTCCGCCGCTTGGACAGGAACCGCTCCATCAGCAGCCCGTGCTCGACCGGGTCGGCGTGGGCGATGCCGAGGAGGTGGTTGACGAGGGAGCCCGCGCCGGAGCCGCGGGCCGCGACCCGGATGCCCATCCTCCGCACGTCGTCCACGACCTGGGCGACGGTGAGGAAGTAGGAGGCGAAGCCGTGGTGGGCGATGATGTCCAGCTCGTGGTGCATCCGCTCCCAGTAGTCGCGCCGGCCCGCGTAGCCGCGCAGCACCATGCCCGCCGCCGCCCGGGAGGCGAGCGTGCGCTGGGCGGTGCGGCGGGCGGCGCCGACCAGGTGCGGCTCGGGGAAGTGGACGGTGCCCATGCCGAGGTCGTCCTCGGGGTCGACCAGGCACTCGGCGGCCGTGGCGCGGGTCTGCTCCAGCAGCCGGTGGGCGGCCTCGCGCCGGAAGCCCGCGGCCTCGACGATCCGCTCGGCCGCGCGCAGCATGGCGGCCGGGTCCTTCAGCCACGCCTCGCCGGAGTCCAGTTCCTTGGTGGTGTCGACGGGGACCAGCCGGCGGGCGGCGTCCAGGATGTCGGCGACCGGGCCCTGGCCGGGGTCGGCGTAGCGGACGGCGTTGGTGAGCACCGGCCGCACCCGCTGCTCGGCGGCGAAGCCCACGGTGCGGGCGGCCAGGCGCAGCGAGCCGGGCCCGGTGCCCTCGCGGCCGTGCCAGACGGCCTCCAGGCGCAGCGCGTCGCCGTAGACCTCGCGCCAGGGGGCGAGGAGCCGCGCGGCCCGGTCGGGGCGGCCGGCGGCCAGTGCGCGGCCGACGTCGGAGGCGGGGCCGAGCAGCACGGTCAGGCCGTCGGCGTGGTTGTCGGACCGGCCGAGCAGTGGGGTGCCGGACGGGGACGCCCCCTGTCCGGGCGCGGACGAGGGCCCGGAGGCCGCGTGGGCGGCGCTGACCAGGCGGCACAGGTCGGCCCAGCCGCGGGCGCCGTCCCGGGCGAGGAAGGTGACGCGCGGGGTCGACTCGTCGATGAAGGCGCCGCCGCGCACCGGCGCCCGGCGCCGCTCCGCCCGCCCCGCGGACGCTCCCCGCCGCCCGGGCTCCCCGTCCCGTACGGGCTCGGGGCCGGCCACCGCCAGTTCCGCGCCGAACAGCGGGCGCACCCCGGCCGCCGCGCAGGCCTTGGCGAAGCGGACCGTGCCGGCGAGGGTGTCGCGGTCGGTGAGCGCGAGGGCGTCCATGCCCCGCTCGGCGGCGCGCTCGGCCAGCCGCTCCGGGTGCGAGGCGCCGTAGCGCAGGGAGAACCCGGAGACGGTGTGCAGATGCGTGAAGCCCGGCACCCGCAACCTCCCGCAGCCGTGAGCCCGCGACGGGCTCTCGAACATCAGTTCCCTACTCTCTCCTCCCCACCATACCCCCATCCCCGAACGTATGTACGACATCCGTTCGGGCGTGTCCCACCTGCGCAAACACCGCCCGCCACGCAGCGTGAAGGGCATGACACACCCCCACGCCCACCGACGCCTCAGCCCCTTCCGCGAGGAGGTGAGTGACCGTCACCCCGCGGGCCACGCTGCTCGTGATCGGCGTGGTCGTGCTCCAGCTGCTGTTCATCGCCTCCTACGTGGGCGCGCTGCACAAGCCGCGCCCCAGGGACGTGCCCTTCGGCGTGGTCGCGCCGCAGGCGGCCGCGCGGACCGTGGCCCGGCTGGAGCGGCTGCCCGGCTCGCCCCTGGACCCGCGCGAGGTGGCCGGGGAGGCGGCGGCCCGCCGACAGATCCTGCACCGGGACGTCGACGGCGCCCTGCTGGTGGACCCGGCCGGCACCACCGACACCCTGCTGGTCGCCTCCGGCGGCGGCACCGTCCTCGCCACCGCCCTGGAGAACCTGCTCACCGCCGTGGAGCGCACCGAGCGGCGGACGGTGCGCACGGTCGACGTGGCCCCGGCCTCCCCCGGCGACTTCGACGGGCTGTCGTCCTTCTACCTGGTCGTGGGCTGGAGCGTCGGCGGGTACCTGTGCGCCTCGATCCTCGCCGTCAGCGCCGGGGCACGGCCCGCCAACCCGCGCCGCGCGGCGATCCGGCTGGGTGCGATGGCGCTGGTCGCGGCCGTCGGCGGGCTGGGCGGCGCGGTCATCGTGGGGCCGGTCCTCGGCGCGCTGCCGGGCGGGGTGCTCCAGCTGTGGGGGCTCGGGGCGCTGGTCACCTTCGCGGTGGGCGCCGCCACCCTGGCCCTCCAGGGGATCTTCGGCATCGTCGGCATCGGCCTGGCGATCCTGCTGGTGGTGATCGCGGGCAACCCGAGCGCGGGCGGCGCCTTCCCGCTGCCGATGCTGCCGCCGTTCTGGCGGGCGATCGGCCCGGCGCTGCCACCGGGCGCGGGCACCTGGGCGGCCCGCTCGATCGCGTACTTCCGGAGCAACGCCCTGACGTCCTCCCTGCTGGTGCTGGCGGCCTGGGCGGCCGCCGGGGTGGTCCTGACCCTGCTGGCGGCGGCCCTGCGGCAGAAACGGCAGCGGCGGGAACGCGAAGGGGGGCAGGGGGAACTCGGACAGGAGCGGCCGTACGAGCCGGAGCCCACCGGGGACGGCGCCGGCGGCCGGCCCGACGAGCCCGCCCCTCGCGCCGCCGGCGGCCGGCCCAGGAACGACACCTTCACCGACCCGGACCGCGCCGGCTGACCGGCGCGCGAAGGCCCGGCGCGCGAAGGCCCGGCGCGCGAAGGCCCGGCGCGCGAAGGCCCGGCGCGCGAAGGCCCCGCCCTCTCGTGCGCTCACGCGCGAGGGCGGGGCCTTCACGGATCCCGGAGGATCCCGTGGGGGGTGCCTGTGTTCTCGGGAACGTTCAGTGGCGGGCGGGTTCAGCCGATCCGGCTCCCGGTCGCCGAGAGCGCCGCGGTGACTGGCTGGAAGAAGGTCTCGCCGCCGGAGGTGCAGTCGCCGCTTCCGCCGGAGGTCAGGCCGATCGCGGTGTCGCCGTCGAACAGCGAGCCGCCGCTGTCGCCCGGCTCGGCGCACACGTCGGTCTGGATGAGCCCGCTGACCGTGCCCTCGGAGTAGTTCACGGTGGCGTCGAGGCCGGTGACCGTGCCGCTGTGCACATGGGTGGTCGAGCCGCTGCGGGTGACGTGCTCGCCGACGGTCGCCTCGCCCGCCTTGGTGATCTGCTGGGAGGAGCCGTCGTAGAGGTCGACCGCGCTCGGGTGGTCGACGTCCGCGGTGTACTTGACCAGGCCGAAGTCGGTGCCCGGGAAGCTGGACCGCTCGTTGGCGCCGATCACCTGGCCGCTGGGGTCGGACCAGGTGGAGATGGCCTGGGTGCAGTGCCCGGCCGTGAGGAAGTACGGCTGCCCGTCCTTGACCACGTTGAACCCGAGCGAGCAGCGCCCGCCGGAGCCGGTGATGGCGTCGCCGCCTGCGACGAAGGGCTTGAACTGCCCCTTGGAACGCTTGAGTTCGGCCTTGGCGCCGAGCCGGCCGACGACCTCGGACAGCTTGGCCCACTGCCCCTTGGAGACCGTCCTGTCCGCTGTGACGACGACCTTGTTGGTGACGGGGTCGGTCGCCCACGAGGTGCCGGGGATGGCCGCGTCCTTCTTCAACGTGGTACGGGCGCCCTCGAGTTCGGCGAGGGAGTTCGCCACGACTCTCGCCCTGGCCCCGGCCCGCTCCACCGCCTTGGCCGCGCTCTGGTCGAGCACGTCGACCACCAGGCTCCTGGCCCGCGCGTCATAGTACGTGCCCGCCGCGTCGGCGCCGAGGTCCTTCAGCAGGGCCGAGGCGAGCTTTCCGGCCGCGGGGGCGGACAGGACGCGGGCCGTGGGGGCCTTGGCGGGCTCACTGGCGTTCGCACTCTGGAAGGTGAGACCGGCGGCGACGAGGGCGGCGATTCCCGCGCCCGCCACGGCCACACGGCGCCGGGGTATGCGTCGGTGCTTCAACTTGCTTCCTCCTGTGGGGGACCGGTCCGGGAGGTTGTGGGGACCTCACGGGCCGGAAGGCGGTTGAACGGCGCCTACTATTCCGATGCCCGCCAGGAGCACACAAGGTCGAGTTCTGGACGCCCGTACGTCAACCGGCGTACGCCCCCTATGCCTTGAGCGTACGAGGTCACCAAGGCCGCGTTCGCACTGCAAACACCCCGTGCGAGCGACCGGTCAACAGTCCGTGAGGTCTGGTCCTGTCCTGAAACCGGCCCCCGGCCGGGCGAGGGAAAGCCCCCGCACGCTGGGTCGCGTGCGGGGGCACCGATGCCGGCTCCGGCTTCCCGGCCGTGCGCGCGGCGGCCGGGTTCCCTCCGGGACGTCAGTAGACGTGGACCCCGTAGGCGCTCAGTGCCTCGGTGACCGGCTGGAAGAAGGTCGTGCCGCCGGAGGTGCAGTCGCCGCTGCCGCCGGAGGTCAGGCCGTAGGCGATGCCGCTGTTGGAGTACAGCGGGCCGCCGGAGTCGCCGGGCTCGGCGCAGACCGTGGTCTGGATGAGGCCGTAGACGACGTCGCCGCCGCCGTAGTTGACCGTGGCGTTGAGCGCGGTGACGCGGCCGCTGTGGATGCCGGTGGTGGAGCCCCGGCGGTAGACGGTGGTGCCGACCGACGGGGTGGCCGCGCTCTTGATGTCCACGCTGCCCACGGCGCCCGACTTGGTCACCGAGCTGTTGGTGTAGCGCACGATGCCGTAGTCGTTGCCGGGGAAGGAGGAGCCGGCGGTGGTGCCGAGCGTGGTCGAGTGCGAGGAGTTCGACCACCAGGTGCCGGCGCCGTCGGTGCAGTGACCGGCGGTCAGGAAGTAGTAGTTGCCGCTGGAGTCCTGGACGTTGAAGCCCAGCGAGCAGCGCCAGCTACTCGCATAGATGGCGTCGCCGCCGGAGATCAGCTTGTTGAACCTGCCCGGTGTGTGCTTGATGGTCAGGGCACCGGAGTTGGTCCCCGCCTGCCGCTTGATCCGGGCGATCTCCGCCTGGGAGACCCGGCTGTCGACGGTGACGACGACCCGGTTGGTCTTGCTGTCCACCGCCCAGGCGGTGCCCGGGATGTCGGCCTTGAGCACCGAGTCGCTCGCCTTGGTGAGCTGGGCGGCGCTGAAGGTTCCGGTGTCGGACGCGTTCGCGCTGGGGATCGCGAACGAGGCGGCGGCAACCAGGCCGGTGGCCACGGCGATCAGCCGGGTCCGTCTGGTGATGCCGCTGCGGGGGGTGGTGCGCTTGATCCTCACTTTTCGGTCCTCCACAAAGGAAGTCGGGGGCCCGCGTGGGGTCGGGGCCCGTGAGGCGCAGCCAGGGGGGCGCGCGTCCGGATTCCGGACAAGCCGTGCCCCTGACAAGCGCTGAGGGGGAGTATTCGGCCGAACGGCCGGTCGGCGCAAGGGTGCCTTTCGGCCGTGCGGGTCTGTGCGATCCGAGTGGTCTGTGTGCGATAAAGGTGCTTTGACGCTCCGTCAGTAGCCGGGAAGTCGCCTCAGAGCAGGGTGCGCTCCCCGGCCGGTATCGCCAGGCCTAGGGTGTTCCCGGGCGGCGGGAAGGGGCGGGCGAAGTGGCCGGCGAACGCGCACGGCGGCAGTTGCGCGCGGTTGAGGTCCACCGCGGTCAGCCCCTCGACGTCGGGAGCCCCGGCGTACCGGAAACGGAACCGGAAACCGCCGTCCTCGCTGGTGGCGTCGGCGGACACCGCCCACAGCGAGCCGTCCGGCCGCCGGGCCTCCCTCAGCGTCCGCCGCTCCCCGCCGAGTTCGCAGGCCGGCTCCCCGTCGAGGGCCGGGCCCCGGCCGCGCCCGGCCGCGTTCGGCACACGCACGGTACGGCTCTCCCGGTACGGCGCGAAGCGCCCCGGCACCGCCCGGTCCGGGTCGTACGCGGTGGCGGCGACGCCGCGGAACGTACGGCGCGCGGGGGCGCCGGGGTCGTAGTCGCGCACGCCCCACGCCCCTTCGCGGACCAGCACGACCAGCCGGCGTTCGCCCAGCGCCACCCGGGGGGAGGCCACCGGACCGGTGTCCGGCTCCAGCCGCACCCGGCCGGCGACGGGCCGGCCGTCGACGGTCGGCCCGTCCGTGGCGGCGGCGGTGAGCACGACCGCGCCGCCGTCGGCCGCCCAGGACCCGGGGATGTCCGGAATTCGACCGTCCGGATAGTCCGCGAGCCAGTGCGTGCCGGTCAGCGCGAGCGGGCCGCAGGGCGCCGGCACCGTTTCGGTGCGGCGCTCGTGCCACTGCTTCCACTGATCGGATGCGTCCGTCATGTGATCAACCCTTCCATGCGCGGCCGGGCGGCCAAACCGGGGCGCGAGCGCACTGGGGTGCCCCGGTACTGCGTGCGCGGTGCGCCCCTGTCGGCGCCGTCCGCGCGGCGGAGTCGGGCGGCGTCCGCCCGGGGATGGCGCTCCGGGCCCCAATCCCCCGTCCGGACGGCGGCCGGATGGCCCTGCGGGCCGGTCACGAGGCCGCTCCCCCCGGTGACGGCGTACCGTCCCGCGGGGCGGGCGAGCCCCGCGTGCTCGCGCAGGGTGCCGCCGACTGCAGGAGGTGCGGAACGGAACGCGGCGCCGGGGCAGGGCCACGGTGGCGTCGACCAGGCGCTCCAGGTCGCGGCGCGACTCGGTGGGCACTAGGTAGAGCCGTCGGCGGCCCGTCCTGGCGCCAGGTGGCGACCAGTTCGGCGCGGTCGACCGGGCCGCCCGGTACAACGCCCTCCGTGCGGTGGGTGTCCGGGCCCGCCCCGCCGTGGCCCCGCCCGGCCGCGAGCTCGCCGTCGCCCAGGCCTACGAGCAGGCTGACCAGCACCCGCGGGACACCGGAGTCACGGCCCGACTCGGCCACGCCCACGTGCAGTTGGCCCCGCAAGGTGCCCGCCTGCGTGAACCGGGCCGCGCGCATCAGCGCCACGTCGGCGTACCGTGCCGCCGCACTCCGAGCCGCATCGGTGGCGTCGGCCACGCGCACGGGATGGCCCTGCCCGGACCCGTGCTTCTGACCCGAGTCCCGTCCCAGTACGGCGAGTTCGGCGA
>NZ_BMVF01000021.1 GCF_014650575.1 Streptomyces naganishii JCM 4654 | reverse complement strand
TCTGCCGGGCGTCCCCACCCGGTCCCGTGACGTGGGCATCAGCTACGGCCTGGTGACAACCGGCGCCTGCCTGCTGACACTCGTCGACGGCCCGCTGCGGCGTTACGGCCTGCCCCTGCTCGCTGCGGCGCTGACGGCCGCGGTGCTGTACGACCAGAAACTCGCCGACGTCGGCCACTTGACGTCCTTCGCTCTGGGCTGCCTGGCCGCGCGTACGGCATGGCCGCGTACCCCGTCCGGCCCGGTACGCACGAAGCCCGTCCCACCGGGTCCCGGCGGCGCCGACGCACTGCCGAGCGGGAGTCCCCCGTGAGGAAAAAGGGCACCGGTACGCCGGTGCCGTACCGAACCCGTACGTCGCCGTACCGGCTGCCTTCCCGGCCCTCGACCCGACCGGGCCGGCACTGCCGGCAGCGGCGCTCGCGCCCCGCTTCGCCGATCACGGGACGTATCGAGCGGGGAAACCACCGGACACGTCTGTCCTCCATGTCACCGATGCCGCCCAGCAGTTGACCGAAGCGAGGGCACAAGGGCCGCGGCGACGTCCTCCGGCTTCCGGGGCGAATAGCGGTGCGCTCGTTGAGGTCTCAGGGTCTGAAACCTCGGTTCCGGGGCCGCACCGGTGTGGCGCGGCCTGCCGCAGTCCGCTGGCGGACGGTCAGGGCTGGTCGGACAGAAAGGCGGTGGTGCGGACGATGTCGTCGCACTCCGCGAAGTTGCCGCCGCCGTCGCCCATCTCGACCTGGAAGCGGCCGCCGGCAGCACCGACGACGAGGGAGGGCGGTGCTGCGGGCGTGGCGCCGGAGGGGCAGTATCCGTCGGCTTCGCCCATGACCTCGTGGAAGGTGAGCTTCAGATAGGCCCGGCCGCCCGGCGCCAGGCGCACGGGGTGGGCGGTGCCCTCAGGGGTGACCTTCAGCGGTCGGCTGCGAGTGGGGTCGCCTTGTCCAGCGATCGCCACGGTGGGGAAGCCCTCGATCAGGCAGGTGCGGCTGCCACTGTTGGCAAGGTTGAGCAGGACGCCGTACGTGTGGTCCGGGTTCGGCTCGAGGCCGTGTGCCGCGGACGGGGTCAGTGCCCCGGCGGCACAGGCGGGCGTGGCGGATGTGGTGCCGTGCGATGTGGGAAGCGGGGCGGGCGAGGCCGGCCGGGAGGCCGCACCGGCGGGAACGGCGGACGGGGAGGCGCCGCTGGGGGACGCCGCGGAAGAGGAACCGCCGTCGGCCGGCGTGGAGGCGGGGGCCGCTCCCGTCGAGCCGCCGCCCGACTGGCATGCGGTGAGCAGCATGCAGGAGGCGAAAGACGGGGAGTCGGGCCTGCTGGGCAGGCTTGCCGCGCAAGGGCCGGCGGTGGCGGCGTTGGCTCTGCCGGAGCCGGCTACGGACGCGGCGTCGCCCTCCGGCGCGCCTCGCCGGAACACCGGACCTGCGTCAGGGCAGTCAACCCCGAAGAGGTCGCCGCCTTCCGGTGGCGAGCCTTGCCAGCCGCCTGTGACGGCTGGAGCCGCCCGCACTGCCCCGCCATCGAGAGGCCGCCCGTCCCCTGCCCGAGCTGGTGGCCGCCCGCACGCCGTTCGAGGAGGCCCTGAACGCGTCACGCCGTTCGAGGAGGCCCCGAATGGGTCAGGGAGTACCGTCGGGGTGCAGTCGGCCCAGGAGTTCGTAGAGGGCGCGGCGATCGTCGTCGTCGAGGCGGTTGAAGGCTGCCGAGGTGGCCCGCATGCCCGCGCGGATCAGACGGACGACCTCCACACCCTTCTCCGTGGCGACCACGTTCTTGACCCGGCGGTCGCCCGGGTCGAGGTGCCGCGAGACCAGGCCCTGGGCCTCCAGGCGGTCGACGAGACCGGTGATGTTGGAGGCGTCGCAGGCCAGCAGTCCCGCGAGGGCGCGCATGGGCAGGGGCTGCCGCAGCAGGGTGAGCATCTTGGCCTGCGCCATGGTCAGACCGTGCTCCGCAGCGGACGCGGTGAGGTCCCGGTAGTAGCCGGCAGCGGCACGCGCCAGACGTTCCATGAGCTCGACGTATGTGGGACCGCTTCTCTGCGGGTCAGGGGCGCCGGCGGTCTCGTGCGCGGCGGGAGTACGGGGCATGGAGTCCAGTCTAGGTCAAAGTCAAAGGTTGACTTCCTAAACCTTTGAGTATTACCGTCATTGCTCGTGACTTGGATGCATTACGCAACTACCCGCCCGTTACCGGCTCCGGGCTTCGGTCCTGTACCCCGCCGCGAAGAGAGCTCCCGTGTCCCCCACCGCTGCCCCGTCGCCCAGCCGACACCGACATGAGATCCCAGTCATCCTCGTCCTCAGCCTCGCCGCCGTGGTCGTGTCGATGATGCAGACGCTGGTGGTCCCCGTCCTCGGTCTGATCGGCACCAGCCTCGGCAGCAGCACTGCCCAGATCAGCTGGGTCACGACCGCGACCCTGCTCTCCGCAGCCGTCTTCACCCCTCTGCTCGGCCGGCTGGGCGACCAGCACGGCAAGAAGCCGACGCGCACTGCCCGATCACCGCGGACCTCGCCACACCCTCACCTGCACACCCCCACCGGATGAGGAAAAGCCCTCTCCGCACAGCACGAGCGCATCTTGAAGGAGCAACCATGCCCGCAGTCCTGTTCGTCGTCACCGGCTCCGATCACTGGACGCTCGCCGACGGCACCTCGCACCCCACCGGCTACTGGGCGGAGGAACTCGCCGCACCGCACCGGCTGTTCCGCGAGGCCGGGTTCGCCGTCACCATCGCCACTCCCGGCGGCGTCGCCCCGACCCTCGACGCCGTCAGCCTTGCCGCCGAGTCCACCGGGGGCAAGGAGCGGGCCGACGCCATCGCCGGGTACCTGGCCTCCATCCACGCCGACCTGGAGAACCCCGCCAAGCTCGAGGACGTCGACCTCGACGCGTACGACGCCGTCCTCTACCCCGGTGGCCACGGCCCCATGGAGGACCTCGCCGTCGACCCCGCCTCCGGCCGCCTGCTCACCGCGGCGCTGGACTCCGGCAAGCCGCTCGCGGTGCTGTGCCACGCCCCCGCGGCTCTGCTCGCCGCCCGGCGCGAGGACGGCAGCTGGCCGTTCACGGGATACCGGATGACCGGTTTCACCAACACCGAGGAGGCGGCGGCCGGTTTCGCCGACAAGGCCAAGTGGCTGCTGGAGGACCGCCTGGTGGAGCTGGGGGCCGACTTCGCCGCCGCCGCCCCGTTCAGCGCGCATGTGGTGACTGACCGCAACCTCCACACCGGCCAGAACCCGGCCTCTTCCGAGAAGCTCGCCCAAAACATTATCGACGTCCTGAACCGCGGCTGAGAACTCCCGAAGCCGGCCCGTAGCCGCCCGCGCGACCAGTCCGGCCCGGACCGCCGCGCGGGCGGCCGCCGCCCCATCCACGCCACGCCGCGCCCCTGTGAGAGAACCATGAACCACCCAGTGCCCGAACCGCCCGCCGAACTCGTCGCCCGGCTGCGCGCCGCCTTCCGCGCCGGCACCACCAAGCCCGTGGCCTGGCGCACGGAGCAGCTGCGCCGGCTGCGCACCATGCTCACCGAGCAGGGTGAAACCTTCGCCGCCGTGCTCCACGCCGACCTGGGCAAGAGCTCCACCGAGGCATACAGCACCGAAGTCGACTTCGTCATCCGCGAGATCGACCACACGCTGGAGCATCTCGACACCTGGCTGCGCCCCGAGCCGGCCCCGGTGCCCGCGTTCCTGGGCGAGGCAAGCGCCTGGACGCAGTACGACCCGCTGGGCGTCGTCCTGGTCATCGCGCCCTGGAACTACCCGGCGCAGCTGCTGCTGGCCCCGATGGCCGGTGCCCTGGCCGCCGGTAACGCGGTGGTCGCCAAGCCCAGCGAACTGGCCCCGGCCACGTCCGCCGCCCTGGCCCGCCTCCTGCCGCAGTACCTCGACACCGACGCGGTCGCCGTGGTCGAAGGCGGGGTACCGGTGACCACCGCCCTGCTGGAGCAGCGCTTCGACCACATCTTCTACACCGGCAACGGCACGGTCGGCCGCATCGTGATGGCCGCCGCCGCCCGGCACCTGACACCCGTCACCCTCGAACTGGGCGGAAAGTCACCGGCGTTCGTGGACCGGGACACCGATCCGGACGCCGTCGCCGCCCGCCTCGCGACCGGGAAGTTCCTCAACGTCGGCCAGACCTGCGTCGCGCCCGACTACGTCCTCACCGACCCTGAGACCGCGCGGACGCTCGAGGGAGCGCTGGCCAAGGCCGTGGAGAACATGTACGGAGCGGACGCCTCCGCCTCCCCCGGGTACGGCCGTATCGTCAACGAGCGCCACTTCGACCGGTTGGTCGCCCTCCTCGGCTCCGGCCGCCTCGTCACTGGCGGCGCGCACGACCGCGAGACGAAGTACATCGCTCCGACCGTCCTGGCCGAGGTGTCGCCGGACGCTCCCGTCATGCAGGAGGAGATCTTCGGCCCGATCCTGCCGATCGTCGAGGTGGCCGGGCTCGACGAGGCCATCGCCTTCATCAACGGCCGCGACAAGCCCCTGGCCCTCTACGCGTTCACCGAATCCGACACCACCCGGGAACGGCTGGCAGCCGAAACCTCCTCCGGTGGCCTCGGGTTCGGCCTGCCGGTGGCCCATCTCACCATCCCCGACCTGCCGTTCGGCGGCGTCGGGGAAAGCGGGATGGGCAGCTATCACGGCCCCTACTCCATGGCGACCTTCAGCCACCGCAAGGCGGTCCTCTCCAAGCCCCTCGGCTGATCCCGTTCCCCCGGCCGTTCGGTACGCGGCCGGGGGAAGTTCCTCAGACGCGGTGATCACAGGTGGCCGTGTCATGCGGTGCAGGGGAATCTGCGGCCATCACCACGGCAATACCGGAGACGGCGGTGCCGCGGCCCTCACCATCTCGTCGACGCCGGTCAGACGGCGCTGCCGCTCCTTGGCGATCTGCGGCTCCAAGCTGCCGGCGGTGTCCCGGGACACCCGGACCTCGACGGGGCCGACGTCGGTCAGCACGGTCTTGGCCCGGGTGCCGTTGCGGCTGTGCCGTTGTACTGCCCGGCTGGATCGTGCTTCTCGTAGCCGAGGTGATCGGTGATCTCGCCTTCCAGGGCGGACTCCAGCACCCGCTTGGTCAGCATCTGCAGCAGCCGCCCTCGCCGGTCAGCTGCAGCCCGTCCGTACGGGCGCGGTCCACCAGCATCGCCAGCCCCTCACGCTGGTCTCGTACAGTTCGTCCGGAGGGGGTGCTGCGTGGGCGTGACGGGTCAGGTAAGTCGCCGTCCCATCTTTGCTGACCGCCGGTTGTGTCCCTTCGTGTCCCACCACTCTTCCAGATGGGCGTGGACGAGGTGCACGAGCTGCAGCAGCCGGTCGGAGGGGGGTGCGGGCGAGGCGAGCACATCCGCCCAGGACTTGTCCTCCCAGGGCAGGGCGACGATCCACTGTTCATCCGGATGGTTCTGGCGTCTTACGGTCAGCCAGTACCTCAACGTCACGCTGCGGTCCGGATGGTGCTCGATCGTCATTCTGATGACTTCGAACCGGAGTCCGTCAGCGGTGGCGTACGAGCGGCTGAGAGCCTGCTCGGCTGGTGTCGGTTCCTCCACGGTAACCACCCTTTCACCTCGGCCCGCACCCCGACACCGTGTTCAGCAGCGAGCAGCGCCGGCGACGGCTGGCCGATCAACGTTGTAGGCCGTCAGGAGGTCGTTGCTCCCGGCCGGGGTACCGATGATGGTGCGGAACTTCTCCACTCGCGGACACTGATTGAGGTAGGTGGAGTAACCGCCGCGGCCGTTGGGGTCCCCGGTCCCGATGGCGGCGCTGATCTTCCGGTCCATCGTGCTGTTCCAGCCGTGGCCCGCCTTGATGTGCTTCCAGCCCCAGGTGGGTGTGCCACAGCGCAGGGTGTAGAAGGTGGGGGGGCCAACGGGCACCCGGCGGTAGTACTTCTTCAGGACGTAGGTGCGGCTGTGACTCCTGCACGTGGCGTCATAGCTGTCGGCCCGTGGTGTGACGGTGGCCCCGGATGCGGGGGACGCGGCGAACGCGGAACCGGCCGCCGGGATCAGCAGAGCCGATATGGCGGCAGTAGCAGCCAGCGCTGCCTTGGCCGCAGTGTTGTGAAGCATGGGTTCCCCTCTGTTCTCCCCGTGGTCAGCGAGGAGTTGGTGTACCAAGCGCCTCATTTGTGACGCCGCTTCACCGTTTCATCGCTGACCGCAGGTCGTCAACTGAATACATTCCGCTACACGACCGGCCCACCCGCCGTCAGACCAGCCAGCGGGAGTCGGCCCAGAGCGGCAGGAGCTTGAGCCGGGCCAGGGTTTCGGTGACGCGGCTTCGGTGGCCGTGGTGTGCTCCCCATGCCTCGCGCACCTGTGCCCCCTGCGCGATCCGAATGCCATCGACCTGCAAGGCGGGCGCGTGCGGTGCTGGCCACAGTCGGCAGGGGAGCCGACTGGCGCACCGCCACCTACGACCGGCGCCGACCTGCGGAAATGGTTACGTGGCAAACGGATCGGAGTACAGATCGCACGCAAAGGCATCGAATCCAGCGAACGCCGACCGGGCTTTATCTACCAAGATCGGCCAGGTCTGCCGATGGCTTTGAGAGTCTCGGGACGTTTGACGATTTTGCCCACGCTGTAGCGGGAGGGCGGTTCTTGGTCCCGGGCGGTCGTCCGGGACCGACGCCGCGTGGTTGGGGAACACGGGCGGGACAGGCGAGAGGTGGTCGATCTGTCCCCGGCTGAGTTTGGCGAAGCAGGGTTGGGCCATGATCCTGCGGAGTAGCGTTGGTGCCACGGGGCTACGGGGCATGGTCCTGAGAGGACGGGTGAAGTGCACTCTGTGCGGACGCAAGATGCAGCCCTCTTCGATCCGTGACCGCGTCTACTACCGATGCGAGTACAAGGAACAGGAAGCAGCCCTCTACCCCGGCCTCGACCATCCCCGCACCATCAACCTGCGCGAAGACATCGTCTGCCGGGCACTGGATGCATGGATCGCCCGCACCTTCGCCCCCAAGCGGCTCGCCGCCACGATCACCGCACTCAGCCAGGCCAGCATCGCGGCAAGCACCGCGCAGCCCCAAACCCCCGAGCAGGCCCGAGCCCGCCAAGCTCTCAAGGAATGCGAGCGGCGTCTTGCCCGCTATCAGGCCGCCCTCGACTCCGGAGCCGACCCAGCCGTCATCACCCAATGGATCAACGACGCACAACGCGACAAGGAAGCGGCACAGAAGAAGCTCGCCGCACTGCCCAACGCCACCCGAAAGAAGGAACCACCCCTCACTGCCGACCAGATCCAGGAGATCACTGAGAGACTCGGAGACATCGCACAACGTATCCAAGCCGCCGACGCCGAAAAGAAGGAGCCCCTCTACGAAGCCCTGGGCATCACGATCACATACAACAACGCAACAAGGACCGCGACCGTCAGGTCGAGGCCCTCGCTTGCGTATCGTTATAAGGAGTAAGGAGTGTCCGAGGGGGGACTTGAACCCCCACGCCCGATAAAGGGCACTAGCACCTCAAGCTAGCGCGTCTGCCATTCCGCCACCCGGACCAGGTGTCTATCGCCCTGCGGGGTGTTCCCCGGGGGGCGACATGGACAACCATACCAAGGTTTCGCGGTGCCTTTCACCTGCGTTTTCCGTGGGCTGAGGGGTGGCCGGGGAGGCGTTCGCGCGGGCCTGTACGCCTCGCGTACGCCTCCTCGACCGAGCGTCACGCCATGAGGTGGTAGTCGGGGAAGTTGCCCGGCAGGCGCTCGCCCGCCGGGCCCTGGGTGACGGCGCGGACCAGGAGTTCGCCGCCGACGAAGGCGCCGCGCCAGGAGGCGCCGAAGCCGCCGAAGAGTTCGTCGCGGTCGCCGCGGGAGCGGGGGCGACCGTGGCCGGTCTTGAAGGCGCGGACGTGGGGGGCCAGGCGGTCGAAGGTCGCGCGGTCGTCGGTGGACAGGGTGGCCACCAGGGCGCCGTTGGAGGCGTTCATGGCGGCGAGCAGTTCCGCCTCCGTGTCGACGAGGACGATCGTGTCGACCGGGCCGAAGGGCTCGGCGTGGTGCAGCGGGGAGGACGGGGGCGGGTTGAGGAGGGTGACCGGCTGGACGTAGGCCGAGGTGTCCTGGCCGGGCAGGAAGCGGGCGCAGGCCGCGCTGCCGCGGTGCAGGGGGATCGCGCCCCGGTCGACGGCCTCGGTCACCTGGTCGCGCAGTTCCTTGGCCTTGGCCGCGTTGATCAGCGGGCCGAAGTCCAGCTCGGGGTGGGGGTCGTCCGGCCGCTCCACGGCGAGCGGGTGGCCCACGCGCAGGCCGCGCACGGCCGGCAGGTACGCCGCCAGGAACCGGTCGAACAGGTCGCGCTGGACGACGAAGCGCGGGTAGGCCGTGCAGCGCTGCTTGCCGTAGTCGAAGAGTTTGGGGATGACGGCGGTGAGGGCGTCCCAGTCGCTGTAGTTCCAGATGCCCCAGGTGTTCAGGCCCTCCTGCTCCAGAATGTGGCGTTTGCCGAGGTCGGCGACCGCCGTGGCCACCGCGGCGCCGGTGTCGCGGCCACCGACGAAGGAGACGCAGCCGATCTCGGGCGCCCGCACCAGCGCCGAGGACAGTTCGCCGCCGCTGCCGCTGACGAGCGTGACGGGGACGCCCTCCCGGGCGGCCAGCGCGCAGGCCAGGGTCAGGCAGGCCATGCCGCCGTCGGTGGGGGTCTTCGCGATGACCGCGTTGCCCGCCAGGGCCTGCACCAGCATGGCGTGGACGAGGACGCTCATGGGGTAGTTCCAGCTGGCGATGTTCGAGACCGGGCCGTCCAGCGGGGAACGGTCCGCGATCATGGAGTCGATGCCGTCGACGTACCAGCGCACGCCGTCGATGGCGCGGTCGACGTCCGCCAGGGCGAGCCGCCAGGGCTTGCCGATCTCCCAGACCAGCAGCAGCGCCAGGAGCGTGCGGTGTTCGGTGAGGGCGTCGAGGGTGGCGGCGATCCTGGCCCGGCGCTCCGGCAGGGGGACGTGGCGCCAGGCCCGGTGCTGGTCGAGTGAGGCCCGTACGGCGCGCTCGGCGGTGGCGCGGTCCAGGCGGGGCGCTCCCGCTATGGGGGTGGCGTCGATGGGGCTGGTGGCGGGCAGGGCGCGGCCGTCGGTCCGCCAGGCGGCGTTCCAGAGGTTCAGTACGCGGTCGTCGCGGAACGCCTCGGGGGCCAGGGCCAGGCAGCGCCGCCAGGCGTCGGCGTAGGAGGTGCCCGCTTTCAGGGTGAGGGTGGGCTGCTCGGTGGGTGGTTGTGCCATCGCTGCTCCGCTTCCGGTGCACGGTCGGGGGCGGGGGTTCGCGGCTGTCGCTCGCAGCAGGGTGCGAGGACCTCGTCGAAAGACGCTAGTGAGCCGGCACAGCGGCGCACAGTGATCCAGCGTGGACTGTGAGTGAAGTTACTTCCCGGTTCGGGCAAGGCTGTCAGGACTGCGCCCGCTCGTGGCGGGAGGCGCGAATGTGCTCGGTGTGTTCCGTGTGTTCGCGCATGAGGCGGGTGGCGCGTTGCTGGTCGTGACCGGCGATGGCGTCGGTGAGCTCCCGGTGCTCCACCCAGGACTGGCCGACGCGCTGCCGGGCCACCGGGCTGTAGTACCAGCGCACCCGGCGGTCGACCTGGGCGGCGAGTCCGGCGAGGACGGCGTTGCCGGCCAGCTCCATGATCTTGGCGTGGAAGTGGGCGCTCAGCCCCAGGGCGGCGTCCGCGTCGTCCTCGGCGACGGCCTGCTCACCCCGCGCGCACAGTGAGCGGAGCGCCTCGACGCCGGCCTCGTCGGCGTGGGCGGCGGCAAGGCGGGCGGCCTCGGCCTCCAGCAGCGTGCGCACGGTGAGGAGCTGGCCGGCCTCCTCCTGCGTGGGCTCGTGCACGAACGCGCCCTGGGCGGGGCGCAGATCGACCCAGCCCTCGGTGTTCAGCCGCTGCAGCGCCTCGCGCACCGGCTGCCGGGAGACGCCGAGGTGTCCTGCGAGCTCGCTCTCGACCAGGTGCCGGCCGGGCTGCAGGGCCCGGGTGGTGATGAGTTCGAGCAGGGCCTCGTAGACCCTCTCGCGCAGCGGGCCGGGCCGGTCGAGCCTCGGCGCCGCACCCAGCGGCAGTCCTGTCGGCAACATCGCGGGTCCCCTCCTCGGCAGGGCCGTGCACAGCGGCCGGGGAGCCGATCGGCCCGTGGCCCGGCATCGATTGTCCTTCGTCTCCACGGCGCACCGGAGCGGTGATCCAAGGACGGCGGGCGCGTCGCACCGGGCGGTGCCGCGGCGTTCAGGGGCAGCGCACGACCTGCCCGGCGTAGGAGAGGTTGCCGCCGAAGCCGAACAGCAGCACGGGGTCGCCGGTGCCGACGTCGCCGCGCTCGACGAGCTTGGACAGGGCCAGCGGGATGCTCGCCGCCGAGGTGTTGCCGGACTCGCAGACGTCGCGGGCGACCACCGCGTTGACGGCGCCCAGCTTCTCGGCTAGCGGCTCGATGATGCGCAGGTTGGCCTGGTGCAGCACGACCGCGGCCAGGTCCTCGGGCCGGATGCCCGCCCGTTCGCAGGTCTGCCGGGCCAGCGGCGGGAGCTGGGTGGTGGCCCAGCGGTAGACGCTCTGCCCCTCCTGCGCGAACCGCGGGGGTGTGCCCTCGATGCGTACCGCGTGGCCCATCTCGGGCACCGAGCCCCACAGCACCGGTCCGACCCCCGGCTCCTCGCCGGCGGGGCAGGCCTCGAGCACGGCCGCCCCGGCGCCGTCGCCGACCAGCACGCAGGTGCTGCGGTCGCTCCAGTCGGTCACGTCGGACATCTTGTCGGCGCCGACGACCAGGGCGCGGCTCGCGGCGCCCGCGCGCACGGTGTGGTCGGCGGTGGCCAGAGCGTGGGTGAAGCCGGCGCAGACCACGTTGACGTCCATGGCGGCCGGGCGCGGGATGCCGAGCCGGGCCGCGACGCGGGCGGCGGTGTTCGGGGAGCGGTCGACGGCGGTGGAGGTGGCGACCAGGACCAGGTCGATGTCGCCGGGCGCGAGGCCGGCCGCCGCGAGCGCCTTGGCGGCGGCGTGCGCGGCGAGTTCGTCGACGGGCTCGTCGGCGCCGGCGATGTGCCGGGACCGGATCCCCACCCGGCTCAGGATCCACTCGTCGCTGGTGTCCACCATCCCCGCCAGGTCCTCGTTGGTGAGCACCTTGGCGGGCTGGTAGTGGCCTACGGCGGCGATGCGCGAGCCGTTCATCGGGTGGTCCCCCTCGTTGCCGTGGGTAGCGGGGTTCACAGTCTGATCAGTGACTCACCGGTAGCACGGCAGGCGAGGCCACAGGAATCGGGCACCCGCCTTGTGGGCTTCCGTCAGGTCCCACGCCTTGGCTCACGTCCGAGTCCGACACGCTCACGTCCGAGTTCCACACCCGCGCGGCGGGTACCTGGGACGAGACGGCGCAGACCCGCACCACCACGGTCTGCGCCCACCGCGCAGTGGGCCGCGATCTCACCCAGCACGTGCAGGACAATGAGATCGTCGAGGTCACCTCCCCGCACGACAACCCGGTGACCCCGCGGCAACCTCTGCATCAAGGGCCGTTTCGGCCGCCAGCACGTACAGAACCGGGGCTGATGAGGACATGGGACGAGTCACGGAACGACGCAAGGTGATCCGCATCAGGGACGGGGCCGTCTCCTCCCGGCCGGACACCCTGGTGGCCGAGGAGCCGCTGGAGATCCGGCTCAACGGCAAGCCGCTCGCCATCACCATGCGCACCCCCGGCGACGACTTCGCGCTCGCCGCCGGGTTCCTCGTCAGCGAGGGCGTCCTGGCCGCCGCGTCCGACCTCCAGAACATCGTGTACTGCGCCGGGGCGACCGGTGGGGGCCCCTCCCTTCTCGAGGGAGGCCGGGAGCTCGGTGCGGGCTCCAACACGTACAACGTGGTGGACGTGCGGACCGCGCCGGGCGTGGCCGTCGCCGACATCACCCTGGAGCGGAACGTCTACACGACGTCGTCCTGCGGTCTGTGCGGCAAGGCGAGCCTGGACGCGGTCCGTACCACGGCCCGCTGGCCCATCTCCGACACGCCCCCGGTGCGCGTCGAGGCGGACCTGCTGGCCGGCCTGCCCGACCGGCTGCGCGCGGCCCAGCGGGTCTTCGACCGCACCGGCGGCCTGCACGCGGCCGCCCTGTTCTCCGAGGACGGCGAACTGCTCGACATACGGGAGGACGTGGGCCGGCACAACGCGGTCGACAAACTGGTCGGCCGCGCCCTGCAGAACGGCGAGCTGCCGCTGTCCCGAGCCGTCCTGCTGGTCTCGGGCCGCGCCTCCTTCGAGCTCGCCCAGAAGGCCGTGATGGCGGGCATCCCCGTACTGGCGGCGGTGTCGGCCCCCTCGTCCCTGGCCGTGGACCTGGCGGCGGAGACCGGCCTGACCCTGGTGGGGTTCCTGCGGGGGAACTCCATGAACGTGTACGCCGGCGAGCACCGCCTCGCCCTGCGGACCCCGGCGGCCCAGGGCACGGCCTAGGGGGGCCTAGGTGGCCGTGAAGCGCAGGGCTGCCGACCGGGTGACCGTGCCCAGGCGGGGGAAGTCCAGCCGTACCGATGCCTCGTGCTCGGGGGCGGTGAAGGCGGCCATCGCGTCCTCGGCGAAGATCAGGTCGTAGCCCAGGTCGGCGGCCGCGCGGGCGGTGGACTCCACGCCCAGGTTGGTGGCGATGCCGCCGAAGACCAGCGTGGTCACGCCCCGCTCCCGCAGGCGCTCGTCCAGGCCGGTGCCCTGGAAGCCGCCGATCGTGCGCTTGACGATCTCCAGGTCGCCCTCGTGGCGCAGACCGGCGGCCAGGGAGCTGCCCGGCGGCTGCTCGGCGACGCCGGGCCGTTCGACCCGGATCAGTACGACGGGGGCCCCGGCCGCCCGGAACCGGGTGGCGAGGTCCTCCGCCACGGCCAGGACGTCGGTGCCCTTGCGGGGCTCCAGGGGCAGGGCGACGATGCGGTCCATCAGGTCGACCAGGACGAGGGCGCTGCGCCGGGGATCGAGTGCGTCGGGTGCGGTCATGACGGAACGTTAGCCGCCATCACCCGTGCGTGCCGGAAATCCGGATCGAACAGGCCGTGAACGGGTCGCCGCGCACGCCCATGGACCCGGTGCCGGGCGGGCGCTAGCGTGCCTGGGCGTGCCCGGGGACGTGCGAGCGCGGCAGCGGACGGGGGCCGGGTGCGGGCTGCTGCTGGTCCTGGTTCTCGCGGCCGTGCTGCCCGGCTCGCTGCCCGGGGGGCGGCCAGGCGGGGGGTGCCGGGCGCTGACCGGCGGCCACTGGTCGGCCGACGCGGCGCTCACCGGCGCCTTCGCCCGTTACGGTGACGACTCCTCCCGCACCGACGACTGGACCGGGGGCGACGGGACCCACTCGGTGCGGCTGCCGGACGGGCGGGTGCTGTGGCTGTTCTCCGACACCTATCTGGGGCAGGTGCACGCGCCGCCGGGGCCCTCGGGCGAGTCCGCCGCCTGGCGGGACGCCTCGGCTCCGCTGGTGCGCAACTCGGCGGTCGTCATGGACGCCGATGGGAGGCTGGTCCGCACGCTCGCCGCGCCGCTCTTCCCGGATCCGGGGCCAGGGCAGTGGCGCTGGCCGGTCGCCGCCCGGGTGGAGCCCCGCTCCCCCGGCTCGGCCGAGAGCGTCGTACGGGTGCTGCTGTGGGTGCGTACGGCCGGTGCGCCGCCGTGGATCTACGGGGTGCCGTCGGCGACCGAGGTGGCCACGCTGTCGCTGCCCGGGCTGCGGCTGGAGTCCGTGGTGCCGGTGCTGGACCAGCGGCTCGTCCCCGACCCGGCGCGGCGGGTGCTGTTCGGGACGGCGCTGGTCGCGGCGGGCGAGTGGACGTACGTCTTCGGCGGGGACGACCGGCGGGCCGTCGGCCGGCCGGTGTCGTACGCCTACGCGGCCCGGGTGGAGCGGGGGCGGCTCGCCGATCCGGGGGCCTGGCGGTACTGGGACGGCTCGGCCTGGGTGGCCGGCGCCCGCTCGCTGCGGCCGGTGCTCGGGGACGGGCGGGCCAGAGGGGTGGGGAGCGCCTTCTCCGTGGTGCGCGACGGCGGGACCTACCTGCTGTTCACCATGGCCGGCGGGGCCAGGGGGCTGACCACCGTGACCTCGTACTGGGCGTGCTCCCCGACGGGGCCCTGGCACGGGCCGGGCGGGGACTTCGCGGTGCCGCTGCCGGGCGGGGCGGTGGCCGCGTACAACCCGCAGGTGCATCCCGCCCTCGGGGGCGGGGGGCGGCTGGTGCTGAGTTACGACGTCAACCGGCTGGACGCCGCGAACGTGCCGGCGGCTGTCAGCGGGGAGGTGTCGCTGTACCGGCCGCGTTTCGTGACGGTGCGGCCGGGGCCGCCGGGGTGACGTCCGGGGCGGGGTCGAGGTCGTGGGCGCGGCGCTTGGCGATCACCGCGCACACCATGAGCTGCATCTGGTGGAAGAGCATCAGCGGCAGCACGGCCAGCGAGGCGTGCGCGCCGAACAGGACGCTCGCCATCGGCAGTCCGGAGGCCAGGGACTTCTTGGAGCCGGCGAACTGGATGGCGATGCGGTCCTCGCGGCCGAAGCGCAGTGCCCGCGCGCCGTACCAGGTCAGCGCCAGCATCACGGCGAGCAGCGCGGCCTCCACCACGAGCAGTCCGCCGAGCCGTACGGCGCTGACCTGGTGCCAGATGCCGCGCACCATGCCCTCGCTGAAGGCGGTGTAGACGACGAGGAGGATGGAGCCCCGGTCGACCAGTCCGAGGACCTTCTTGTGGCGGGCGACGAAGCGGCCGATGAAGGGGCGCAGCACCTGCCCGGCGAGGAACGGCACGAGCAGCTGGAGCACGATCGTGACCAGCGAGTGCGCGGAGAAGCCGCCGCCGCTGCCGCCGAGCAGCGCGGCCGCGAGCAGCGGGGTGAGGACGATGCCGACGAGGGAGGAGAAGGAGCCGGCGCAGATCGCGGCGGGCACGTTCCCCCGGGCTATGGAGGTGAAGGCGATGGAGGACTGGATGGTGGAGGGGACCAGGGTGAGGAAGAGCAGGCCCTGGTAGAGGGGCTGGGTGAGCAGGACCGGGACCAGACCCCGGGCGGCCAGCCCCAGCAGCGGGAAGACGAGGAAGGTGCAGGCCAGGACGGTGCCGTGGAGCCGCCAGTGCCTGAGGCCGTCCAGCGCCTCGCGGGTGGAGAGCCGGGCGCCGTAGAGGAAGAACAGGAAGGCGATCGCGGCCGTCGAGGCACCGGAGACGACGTGGGCCGCCGTGCCGCGGGCGGGCAGGGCCGCGGCGAGGCCCACCGTCGCGAGCAGCAGCAGGACGTACGGGTCGATCGGCATCCGGCTCGGCCGGCGCAGGCGTTTCACGGTGCTCCACTCGCTCGTGGTCGTCGCGGTCACGGGTCCCCTGTCCATGGTCCTCCGGCACCCGTTGACCGGGAATCCGTCATACCGCGCTGACTGTCATCACGTTCCGCGATGGACGGCTAGGGTGAGGAGTGTGTACGACCCGGCGCAGTTGCGCACCTTCCTGGCCGTCGCGAGGACGCTCAGCTTCACGCGGGCGGCGCGGCTGCTCGGCGTGCGCCAGTCCACCGTCAGCCAGCACGTGCGCCGTCTGGAGGACGCCACCGGGCGGCTGCTGTTCTCGCGGGACACGCACTCGGTGGAGCTGACCGAGGACGGCGAGGCGATGCTGGGCTTCGCGCGCCGCATCCTGGAGGTGCACGAGCAGGCGAGCGCGTTCTTCACCGGCACGCGGGTGCGCGGCCGGCTGCGGTTCGGCGCGTCGGAGGACTTCGTGCTGACCCGGCTGCCGGAGATCCTGGAGGGCTTCCGCTACGAGCATCCCGAGGTCGACCTGGAGCTGACGGTGGAGCTGTCGGGCACGCTGCACGAGCAGCTGGCCGCGGGGAAGCTGGACCTGGTGCTGGCCAAGCGGCGCCCGCAGGATCCGGGCGGGGAGCCGGTGCGGAGCGACCGGCTGGTGTGGATCGGCGCCGAGCGGCTGCGCCTGGAGCCGGACCGTCCGGTGCCGCTGATCGTCTATCCGCCGCCGGGCATCACCAGGGCGCTCGCCTTCGAGGCGCTGGAGCGGCAGGGGCGGCCCTGGCGCGTGGTCTGCACCAGCGGCAGCCTCAACGGCCTGATCGCCGCCGCCCGGGCGGGCCTCGGCGTGATGGCGCACTCGCAGGGGCTGATCCCGCCGGGGCTCGTGCGGGTGCCGGAGCGGGCGGGTCTGCCGGAGCTGGGACGGGTCGACTTCGTGCTGGTGCACGGCCGGCACCGGCCCTCGGCGCAGCACGCGGCGGACGCGCTGGCGGCGGCCGTCCTGGCGGGCGGGGAGCGCCTGAACCGTCAGGACCTGGCGGCCCGCGCCGAGGGCGGCCCGGCGCGGCGGGCGCGGGCGTAGGTGAGCTGCTTGACGCGGCGCAGGTAGGGCGTCGCCTCGACGTGCTGCACGCCCTCCAGCGCCCCGAGCGGTCCGCTGAGGTAGCCGTACAGGTCCGCGGTGCTGCGGCTCACCGCGGTGACCATGATGTTCGACGGGCCGGCCGTGGCGGTCGCGTGGGCGATCTGGGGGTGGCGGGCGAGGGCCTGGCCGACGCGGTGCAGCGTGGCCGGGGCGGCGGTGATCCACAGAGCGGCGCTGACGCGGTGGCCGAAGATCTCGGGCGCGTACTCGACGTCGATGTAGATCGCCCCGGACGCCACCAGGGAGGACAGCCGGCGTTTGACGGCGGACTCCGCGCGGGACGGGTGGGGCAGTGACGGATTCCGGGGCCGGGACGCTGACGGAAGTGACCGTGGCGCGCCGCGGCTGACGTCGGCGGCCGACCGTGACGGGGGCCGGGCCGGGGGGGCGGAGGGCCGTGCTCGGGTCGTACAGATTCGGTGGAGAATCTCGCACCGAAACTTACGGAACCGTAAGGTTTCTGTCCGGCCCTACCCCTTGTGAGCGTATTTTTTGCCGTTGACCAGTGCTTATGTGAGCACTGCTCGCCTTCGGCCCCCCTCCCGCCCCGCGGCCCGGTGGGGTAGCTTTCACGGCGCTGTGCGGAGCGTCACAAGGACCGGGAGCGGGGTTTGCGCGAGTACACGAGCCCTCCGTTGACGTTGCCACCGCCGGTGGGCGGACTGGCCGACGTCGTCTTCCAGCATGCCCATGACGACCCGCTGCACATCGCGCTCGGCCGCAAGGACGAGGCCGGCGAATGGCGGGACGTGACCTCCGCCGAGTTCCGCGACGAGGTGCTCGCCCTGGCCAAGGGCCTGCTCGCGCAGGGCATCCGCTTCGGCGACCGGGTCGCGATCATGTCCCGTACGCGCTACGAGTGGACGCTGTTCGACTTCGCGCTGTGGACGATCGGCGCCCACGTGGTGCCGGTCTACCCCACCTCCTCGGCCGAGCAGTGCTTCTGGATGCTGTACGACGCCGAGGTGTCCGCGGCGGTCGTGGAGCACGAGGACCACGCCATGACGATCGCCACCGTCATCGACCGGCTGCCGCGGCTGCGCCGCCTGTGGCAGCTGGACTCCGGCTGCGTACGCGAGCTGTACGACGCCGGCGCGCACATCGACGACGACGTGGTGCACCGCCACCGCGAGGCCGTCACCCCCGACTCGGTGGCGACGATCATCTACACCTCCGGCACCACCGGCCGCCCCAAGGGCTGCGTCCTGTCGCACGGCAACTTCATGTACGAGGCGGACACCGTCATCGAGCGCTGGGAGCCGGTGTTCCACACCAAGCGCGGCGACGAGGCGGCCACCCTGCTGTTCCTGCCGCTCGCGCACGTCTTCGGGCGGATGGTGGAGGTGGCCGCGATCCGCGGCCGGGTCCGCTTCGGCCACCAGCCGCAGCTGAACGCCGCCGCCCTGCTGCCCGACCTCCAGGCGTTCAAGCCGACGTTCATCCTCGCCGTGCCGTACATCTTCGAGAAGGTGTTCAACGCGGCCCGCCGCAAGGCGGAGAAGGAGGGCAAGGACGGCCCCTTCGAGAAGGCCGTCGAGATCGCGGTGAAGTACGCGGACGCCGTCGAGGCCAAGGCGTGGGGCATCGGCCCCGGCCCCTCGGCCGCCCTGCGCGTGCAGCACCAGCTCTTCGACAAGCTCGTCTACGCCAAGGTGCGCGCCGCGATGGGCGGCAAGATCCGCAACGCCATGTCCGGCGGCTCGGCGATGGACCGCCGGCTCGGCCTGTTCTTCGCGGGCGCCGGGGTGCAGATCTACGAGGGCTACGGCCTGACCGAGTCCACGGCGGCCGCCACCGCCAACCCGCCCGAGCGGACCCGCTACGGCACGGTCGGCCAGCCGGTACCGGGCGTCACCGTGCACATCGCCGACGACGGCGAGGTCTGGCTGCGCGGCGGCAACGTCTTCCAGGGCTACCTCAACAACCAGAAGGCCACCGACCAGACCCTGCACGACGGCTGGCTGGCCACCGGCGACCTCGGCTCCCTCGACGAGGACGGCTACCTCACGATCACCGGCCGAAAGAAGGAGATCCTCGTGACCTCCGGCGGCAAGAGCGTGGCGCCCGGCCTGCTGGAGGAGCGGGTGCGCGACCACCCGCTGGTCTCCCAGTGCATCGTCGTCGGCAACGACCGCCCCTACGTGGCCGCCCTGGTCACCCTGGACCAGGAGGCCGTGGAGCACTGGCTCCAGATGCGCGGCAAGCCGCGGCTGACCCCGGCCCAGCTGGTGCGCGACGCCGACCTGGAGACCGAGGTGCGGCGCGCGGTGGTCGCCGCCAACACCCTCGTCTCGCAGGCCGAGTCCATCCGCACCTTCCGCATCCTCGCCCAGCCCTTCACCGAGGAGCACGGCCTGCTCACCCCGTCGCTGAAGCTGAAGCGCAAGGCCATCGAGAACGCCTACGCCAACGAGGTCGAGGCCCTGTACCAGGCCTGATTCCGCCGGTCAGGAATGCGCCGGGCCCCGTGATCGTTGACCATGGGCGTACCACCTGACGACAACCGAAGGATCAAGAGCTCGTGAGCAGCAAGGTCCCCCCGATCATCCTGAACAACGGCGTCGAGATGCCCCAGCTGGGCTTCGGCGTCTGGCAGGTGCCGGACGACGAGGCGGAGCGCGCCGTCGCCACCGCGCTTCAGGCCGGGTACCGCAGCATCGACACAGCGGCGATCTACGGCAACGAGGAGGGCACCGGGCGGGCCGTCGCGGCCTCCGGTCTGCCCCGCGAGGACGTGTTCGTCACCACCAAGCTCTGGAACGGCGACCACGGGTACGACGCCACCCTGCGCGCCTTCGACGCGTCGCTGGCCAAGCTCGGCCTGGACTACGTCGATCTGTACCTGATCCACTGGCCCATGCCGTCGAAGGGCGCCTACGCCGACAGCTACAAGGCGTTCGAGAAGCTGCTCGCGGACGGCCGGGCCCGGGCCATCGGCGTCTCCAACTTCCTTCCGGAGCACCTCGAGCGCCTCATCGAGGAGTCCTCGGTGATCCCGGCGGTCAACCAGATCGAGCTGCACCCGCACCTCCAGCAGCGCGCGGCCCGCGAGTTCCACGCGGAGCGGGGCATCGCCACCGAGGCGTGGTCGCCGCTCGGCCAGGGCAAGGGCCTGCTGGAGGTGCCGGCGATCGTGGCGATCGCACAGAAGCACGGCCGCACCCCGGCCCAGGTCGTGCTGCGCTGGCACGTCCAGCTCGGCAACATCGTGATCCCGAAGTCGGTGACGCCGTCCCGGATCAAGGAGAACATCGAGGTGTTCGACTTCAGCCTGGACGACGAGGACCTCGCGGCGATCAGCGCCCTCAACGAGGACCGCCGCCTGGGCCCCGACCCGGCGGCCTTCGAGGTCGTCTGACGGCACCGTCTCCGGCGACCGGCCCCCCGGGAGGGCGGGCCGGTCCGGTGGCGCGGCAGTGCCGCCGGACCGCCGATCACCGCGCCGGACGGCTCAGTTGGGCTGGCCCAGGGGGCGTACGACGATGGTGTTCACGTCGACGCCCTCTGGCTGTCCGATCGCCCAGACCACCGAGTCGGCGATCCGGTCGGAGGTCAGCAGCGGGCCGCTCGGCAGGCTGCCCATGCCGTCCCAGAACGGGGTCTCCACCCGGCCGGGCGCGACGAGGGTCACCCCCACGCCCCAGTCGGTGACCTGGCGGCGGGTGTTCTCGGCGAGGCCGGTGACCGCCCACTTGGTGGCCCCGTAGAGGTTGCCGGGCGTGTTCACGAACCCGGCCACGCTGCCGACCAGCACGATCCGCCCCCGCGACTGCTTCAGCGCGTCGATCGAGGCGCGGATGAGCAGCGCGGGCGCGAGCACGTTGGTCAGCACCATGTCGGTCCAGCCGGACGGGTCGCCCTCGGCCACCGTGTCGTGGGTGGCGAACCCGGCGTTGGCGACGACCGTGTCCAGCCGGCCGAACTCCTTGACCGTGCGGTCGACGGCCGAGCGGATACGGTCGTAGTCGGCCGCGTCGCCGGCGAGCGTCAGCAGGCCGTCCGGCTCGCCGAGTTCGGCGGCGAAGGCGCGCAGCCGCTCCTCGCCCCGGCCGCTGATGGCGACCCGGTGCCCCTTGTCCAGCAGCCGGCGGGCGACGGCCGCGCCGATGCCGCTGCCGCCGCCGGTGATGAGTGCGACCGGAGAGTCGGTCATGTCTGCCCCCTGTTGTCGATGACACGGGGGAGTTCATCAGTTGGAGAGCGCTCCAAGTCAAGCGGCGGCAGGCGGCGCCGGAACGGCAGGGCGGCCCGGGAGCGCGCTCAGCCGGTGCGGACGGCGGTGTGGACGGTGTGCGCCTTGAGCACGAACAGGTCGGCCCGGTGGTGCACGCTCGCCTCGTCGTCCGGGTCGAGGAGCCGGTCCAGGGCGGCCAGGTCGTCGGCGTCCAGACCGCTTTCCAGCGACTCGCGCGTCCGGGTCAGGGAGGCCACGACGTAGGCGCGGGCCCGGTCGGAGACCGGCGCGGGCAGGTCGAGGAGGAAGCTGCGGGTGCGGGCCGGCTTCAGCCCGGCGGCGGCCATCAGCGCCGGCCAGTCCTCGGTGACGGCGACCGAACCCGGGAGGTCCTCGCGCATCCGCGTGAACCAGTCGGCCTCCACCGCGTCGATCCGCGCCTGGAGACCGGGGCGGCCGAAGCCGATGTCCCTGGGCAGGAAGCGGGCCGGCAGCCCGCCCTCCAGCAGGGCGAGGGTGCCGCCGGGCGCGAGCCGCTCGGCGAACGCGGCCAGGGCGGCCCGCTGGTCGCCGAGGTGGTGCAGCGCGTTGCTCGCCCACAGCAGATCGGCCGGGTAGTCCAACTCGACGAGGACACCGGGAAGTTCACCGGTGACGGTGGTGAAGCGGTCGGTGATGCCGAGGCGCGCGGCTCGGGCGCGGGCCCGCTCCAGCAGCGGCTCGGAGCCGTCCACCGCGACGACCCGGGCGCCGGGGAAGGTCTCGGCGAACAGGCAGGCGACGACCCCGGGACCGCTGCCCGTGTCGACGATCAGGCCGGGCTCGGTCACCTCCTTCGCCAGCCAGGCCATGGCCCGCTCGTAGAGCGGGGCGAACAACTCCGCCTGCGACTCCAGCAGCGGTGCCATCACGGCCCAGTCGATGTCGGTGTGACCGTGGTGGTGGCCGTGGTCCTGGTGTCCGTGGTCCTCGTGTCCGTGCTGGTTCCCGGGCCCCTGGTGCCCGGGGTGCTCCTCGTGCTGATGCGCCATGGTGGTCAGCCTCTCCTCTCGGTACGGCCAGCGTGCGACGGCACACCGTGCGGCGGCCAGTCGCGTTGCCGGGACGGCAAAAAACCGGGTGCGTGATTCCCGGTCCGCGCCCCACCATGGGCCCATGGACGACACGCTGGTGGAACGCTTCCTCGAGGACGGGTTCGTCAGGATGGAGGGCGCCTTCCCACCGCGCGTCGCCGAGGACTGCGCACGCCTGCTGTGGCGGGAGACGGGGTACGACCCGGAGGACCCCGGCACCTGGAAGGAACCCGTGGTCCGGGTGGGCGGCATGGCCCAGGGCCCCTTCGCGGCCGCCGCCAACACCCCGGCGCTGCACGAGGCGTTCGACCTGCTGGTCGGCGCGGGCCGCTGGGAGCCGCGGTACTCGCTCGGCACCTTCCCGCTGCGCTTCCCGCACGAGCGGGACCCGGGCGACACGGGCTGGCACATCGAGGGCAGCTATCTGCCGGAGGGCGAGCAGTGGTACTTCACCAACCTGCGCTCGCGCGACCGCGCCCTGCTGATGCTGTTCCTGTTCTCCGAGGTCACCGAGGAGGACGCGCCGACCCGGATCCGGGTGGGCTCCCACCTGGACGTGCCGGCGCTGCTCGAACCGTACGGGGAGGCGGGCGTCAGCGGGCTGGAGATCGCGCCGCGCCTCGTCGAGGCCACGGCGCACCGACCGCTCGCCCACGCCACCGGCCGGCCGGGCGACGTGTACCTGTGCCACCCCTTCCTGGTGCACGCCGCCCAGCCGCACCGGGGCTCGCGGCCCCGCTTCATGGCGCAGCCGCCGCTGCACCCGGCGGCGCCCTGCGAGCTGGAGCGGGCGGACGGCGACTACTCGGCGGTGGAAGCGGCGATCCGCCGGGGCCTGACGGCCGGGCCGCGCTGACCCCGGCGGGCCACCCGTCACCCCACTACGACAGCGGCGGGTAGGCGTTGCGCATCAGCTGCTGGAACTGGGCGGAGAACCAGTGCCCGGACAGCGGGGCCCCCGGCAGCGCGCCGGACATGCTGTTGCCGTTGCGGGCGTTGCCCGTGTACGTCGGGTCGCACATGCGGTCGAAGCCCTTGCCCTCGTCGTTGGCGATCGCGCTGCTGGAGCCGTCGGACTCCCCCGGCGGCTTCATCCAGACGTAGGCGTCGATCCCGGCCGCGGGGCTCGTCTGCGGCCGCTCGCCGAGGCCGGCGCCGGACTGGTTGCACCAGTTGCCGATGTGGATGCGCCGGTCGTATCGGCCGCCGTCGACGTAGGTGTCCACGCTGGTCCTCGCGCCCGGTCCGGCGGGCCGGGCGGAGCCGCCCCAGCCGTTGCGGGAGGTGTCGATCAGCATGCCGATGCCCGAGTTGAAGCCGACCGAGACCAGCTTGGCGCGGAGGGCCTGGGCGTACGACAGCTCGTCCACGTAGCGGTTCCAGTCGACCCACTTCGACTGGCGCACCGAGGTGCCGTCGACGGTGTCGTCTACGGTGAAGTTGTTCTCCTTCAGGGCGCTGTAGTTGGCGGTGTTGGTGATGAAGCCGGCCACGTCGTCGACCGTGGCGCCCTCGCTCGTGGCGGCCTGCTTGAACAGGTCGGCGGAGGGGCCGAGGTTGTCGTCCCAGCCGAGCCAGCCGTGGTGCCCGGCGTCCACGTAGTTGTAGACGTTGGGGATTGCGCCGAGCTTGGCCAGCGCGTAACCGACGCCCTTCACGTAGTTGCCGTTGGCCTTCATCGTGTCGCAGGTGGCGGTGGCGGTGGCGCGGCTGCCGGTGTTGGTGACCAGGTTGGGCAGCGAGTCGATCTCGATGGTGGTGACGATGCGCAGCGAGGCGTACCGGGGGTCGGACAGGATCGCCGCGATCGGGTCGATGAACTGCGTCCTGTACTTGTCGATCTCGGTCGGGCCGAGTTCGCCGTTGGAGGCCAGGGCCGCGCAGTCGCGTCCCGGCAGGTCGTAGACGACCAGCTGGACGACCTCCTCGCCGCTGCCCTTCTGGGCGAGGGCCGCGTCGAGGTGGTCGCGCAGGCCCATGCCGCCGTTCACGCCGTCGATGGCGGCGATGCGGTCGAGCCAGACGCCGGTGGGCTGGCCGGAGACGCGGGTGCCGCCGGGTTCGGCGGCGGCCTTCGCGGACCACTCGGGGTTCACGTAGACCTTGGCGCCGGCGTAGGGGTTGTCGACGCGGCTGCCGGTGCCGCCGCCTCCGCCGCCGCCCGTGCCGCCGCCACCCCCGGTGCCCCCGTCGTCGGTGTTGCAGGTGACGCCGTCGAGGGTGAAGGTGGCGGGGACCGCGTTGGTGCCGCTGTAGGCGCCCTGGAAGCCGAAGCTCGCCGAACCGCCGGTGGCCAGTGTGCCGTTGTAGCTCTCGTTGGCGGCGGTGACGTCGGCCCCGCTCTGGGTGATCTTCGTGTTCCAGCCGCCCGTGACCTTCTGGTCGCCGGCGTAGGACCACTTCACCGACCAGGCCGACTTGGCGGCGCCGTTGTTGGTGACGGTGACGGCGGCCGTGAAGCCGGAGCCCCAGTCGTTCTGGATCCTGTAGTCGACGGTGCAGGGGACGGCGGTCGTGGCGGCGCCCGCGGGCGCGGCCACCAGGGCGGTCCCGGTGCCCCCGGCGACCAGCGCCAGGGCGGCGAGCATCGCTGTTCTGCTACGGCTCATGAGTGGGGGTTTCCTTCTTCCTGTCGGTGTTGCCCTTGGGGTGGGGTCAGCCGTTCAGGGCGCGCAGGTGATCGCGCAGCCCCGTTCCGTACGACGTGGGTGTGCCGTCGTAGGCGGAGATCAGGGAGGGGCCGGAGGTGCAGTCCCAGGTGTTCCAGGTCCAGCCGAGGTAGGACAGGCCCCGTTCGTCGAACCACTTCATGACCTGGTCGGTGAAGGAGTGGGCGCAGGTGTTCTCGCCCATCTCCCCGGCCACCAGCGGCACCTGGGCCGCCACCGGGGCGAGCGTGGAGTTCCAGCAGCCCTCGTTCGCGCAGGAGTTGAAGTTGTAGACGTGGTAGGCGGCGGCGACATTGCCCGCCGGGTCGGCCGGCCGGTGGGCGAGCCACTGGCTCAGGTCGTTGGAGTACGCCAGTCCCCCGGCCAGGAGCACATTCCTCGCGCCGGTCTGCCGTACGGCGTCGACCAGCTCCTGCATCCCGGCGACCCGGTAGCCGATGCCGGGGCAGGCGCCGCCGTCGCGCCAGCACTTCCAGGCGCCGGCCGCGTCGCCGGTCGCGCGGTCCGGGTAGGGCTCGTTGAACAGGTCGAGGACGACGGCCTGGTCGTCCTTGAAGACGCCGGCGGCCGAGGACCAGAACGACGGCGCGTACTGGGCGTCGGGCATCGGCTTCTGGCAGGTGGCGTGCACGTCGGAGCAGCCCGACGAGTTGCCGGTGTACTGGCCGTAGGTCCAGTGCAGGTCGATCACCGGTGTCATGCCGTGCGCCTCGACGCGGGCCACCAGGTTTCTGATCGCGCCGATGTAGTGGGCGCCCGCGTACTCGGGCTTGATGCCGGAAAGACCCAGCCAGCACTCCTCGTTGACGGGGATGCGGACGGCATTGGCCTTCCAGCCGGCGATGGCCGCGATCGCGGCGTCGTCGACGGGGCCGTCGAAGATGCCGTGGCCCTGGACGCACATGAACTCGGCGCCGGAGCGGTTCACGCCGAGCAGCCGGCGGGTCCGGCCGTCCGCGTCGACGAGTCTGTTGCCCGCCACGTGCAGGGCGGGCGCGGCGCCGCCGCCGGTGGGCGGCGGGTCGGTCGGGGGCGGGGTGGGCTCCGTGCCGGTGTCGCAGACGGTGCCGTTGAGCTTGAAGGAAGCCGGTGCCGTGTTGCCGCCGGACCAGGAGGCGAGGAAGCCGGCGTCGGCGCTCGCGCCGGTGCCGAGCGAGCCGTTCCAGCTCTCGTTCGCCGCGGTCACCGTCGTGCCGGACTGGGACCACTTGGCGTTCCAGCCCTGGGTGACCTCCTGACCGCCGGGCAGGTCGAAGGTGAGGGTCCAACTGCTCAGCGCTGCTTGGTTGTTGGTGATGTGCACGGCGCCCTGGAAGCCGGAGTCCCACTGGCCGGTGACGGAGTAGTCCACCGTGCAGGCGGGGGTGGCTCCGTGGGCGGTGACCACCGGCACGACGGCGCTTGCGAGGAGCGCGAGCGCGCCGGTGACGGCCGAGAGCAATGAACGCGGGGGGTGTCGCATGAGCGACTCCTTGCAGCTCTGGCGCGCCGTGGCGGACGCGCCGACTGATGGAATCGCTCCCACTGGTGCGAGTGAAGGTAGCGCTTGGTGACCGGGAAGGACAGGGGAGTCACCGACTTTCGCTGACTTTCCATCAACTTGCCCAGGTGGCAAGGGCGTCGAAGGTTTTCGCTGCGTCGAGGACTTGACCGGGTGGTTGCCCGTCCCCACTATGGGAGCGCTCCCACTGGTTCACGGCTTGTCGCTCCTCCCCCACGTCTCCGAGCCGCAAGGAGGAACCAGCACCATGGACCCCTCGCCATGGGCTCGTACGCGGAGCCGGTCGAACAGGTCCCCGCCACGGCTCCGCGTGCCGCACCGGGCGGATCCAGGCGGGAGCGGGATCCGCCCGGTCGCGTGCGCCCGGTCGCGTGCGCGCCGTCGCTTCAGGCGCCCGCCGGTGTGCGGAACGCCCGCAGGGTGAACACCGGGTCCGGGCGGGGGCGGTCCTGGTCGGGCAGGGCGGCCAGCCGGGCGGCGAAGTCCTCGGCGAGCGGGTCGCCGGGCGGCAGCGTCACGAACCAGCCGCGCCGCAGGTCGGCGATGGTGCGGCGGGGGCTGCGGCCCTGACCCCGGCCGCGGAAGCGGTCCCGGCCGGCCGGGACGAGCCCGGCCTCGGCGGCGTACGCGGCCACGGCGTCCTCGGCGTCCGGGACCGGGCTGCGCGGGCGGGAGGCCAGGACGGCGTCGATGTCGCTGCCGACGTTGTGGGAGGCGCCCTTGTCGACGGTGGTGACGTACACCCCGCCGGGGCGCAGCACGCGGGCGCACTCGGCGACGGTGGCGCGGGCGTCCCCGGCGCTCGGCGCGAGGTGCAGCAGCCAGACGCTGCTGACGGCGTCGAAGCGCGCGTCGGGGAAGGGCAGGCGGCGGCTGTCGGCGCGGACGACGGCGCCGGGCAGCCGGGCGGCGGCCCGCCGTGCCATCCCGGCCGACAGGTCCACGCCGGTCACCCGCAGGGCGGGGCGCAGGGCGGCGAGCCGGCGGGTGACGATGCCGGTTCCGCAGCCGACGTCCAGCAGGTCCCGGGTGCCCGGCGGCAGCAGGCCGAGGACCGCCCGGGCGGCGGCCTCCGCCCTGGGCTCGCCGCCGCGCGAGGCGTCGTAGCGTTCGGCTTCCTCGTCGTAGTCCAGCACGCCGCTCCCCCCGCCCGGGCCCGGCCGTGTCGTTCAGCCGGCCCCGTGGGCCGGGGCCAGCTCCTGCACGCGGCGGGCGAGCTCGAAGTCCTTTTCGGTCACTACGCTGCCGGCGCTGTGGGTGTTCACCGCGAGGGAGACGGTGTTGTAGCCGAGGGTGAGGTCGGAGTGGTGGTCCAGCTCGTCCTGGACGCGGGCGATGTGCACGACCATGGCGGCCGCCGCGAAGTGCGAGCCGAGCCGGAAGGAGCGGGTGAGACGGTCTCCGTCGACGCTCCAGCCGTGCAGTCCGGCCAGCCGGTCCTCGATCTCCTTCTGCGACAGCGGTTCGACGGGCATGGGGTCGCTCCCTTCCTGGGTACCGCCCGAGGGCGCGTCTTTCGTTCAGCGTGCCACAGGAAGGCCGTGGCGCACCTGGTCACGGGCCTGTGGGGGAACGGTTCGGCGGGCTCCGGGCGGCCTGGTGGCGTCCCGGTGGCGCCCCGTCCGCGCCCGTGTTCGACTACGGTCGTGCTCATGGCCAAGACCGCGACCCTCGACACCGTGCCCCCCGCTGTCCCCCTCGCGGCCCCTGCCGGCTCCGCGGGCCAGGGCGCCGGCCCGCTGCTGCGGGCCTGGCGGGAGCGGCGCAGGGTCAGCCAGTTGGAGCTGGCGCTGCGCGCCGGGTCCTCGGCCCGGCACATTAGCTTCGTCGAGACGGGCCGCTCCCGGCCCAGCGAGGAGATGGTGCTCCGCCTGGCCGAGCACCTGGACGTGCCCGTGCGGGAGCGCAACGCGCTGCTGCTGGCGGCCGGTTACGCCCCCCACTACCCCGAGACCCCGCTGGACGACCCGGCCCTGGGCGCCCTGCGCGAGGGCCTGGAGCGGCTGATCCAGGGCTACGAGCCCTATCCGGCGCTGGTGGTCGACGCGACGTACGACGTGGTGACCGCCAACCGGGGCATCACCATGCTGCTGGAGGGCGTCCCCGAGTCGCTGCTCGCGCCGCCGCTGAACGCGATGCGGCTGACCCTGCACCCCGAGGGCCTGGCGCCGCGCATCCGCAACCTGCCCGAGTGGCGCGGGCACCTGCTGGCCCAGATGGAACGGCAGATCGCGCTGCACCGCTCGCCGGAGCTCAGGAAGCTGTACGAGGAGGTGACCGCGTACCCGGTGCCGGACACCGGCGGGGAGCCGGCGGAACCGGTCGAGCCGGTGCCGTACTTCGCGCTGCCCATGCGGATCGAGCACGAGGGCCGGGTGCTGTCGTTCGTCTCCTCCATCTCCACCTTCAACACCCCGATGGACGTGACGGTGGCCGAACTGGCGATCGAGACGTTCCTGCCGGCCGACCCGGCGACCGTCAAGTACCTTCATTCGACGATGTCCTGATGGGGCCACGGCGGCGCATGACACACTGCTGACCGACGGCGTGCGCGCGGCTGGGGAGGCGTGGCATGAGTGAACGGCGGCCCGCGCCGACCGTGGGCCAGGTGGTGCTGGGCCGCAGGCTCCAGGAGCTGCGCGAGGAGGCCGGCCTCAGGCGCGAGGAGGCGGCGCAGGTGCTGCGGGTGGCCCCCGCGACCGTGCGCCGCATGGAGATGGCCGAGGTCGCGCTGAAGATCCCGTACGTGCAGGTGCTGCTGACCACCTACGGGGTGCCCGACGAGGAGGCCGCCGCGTTCGTGGCGCTGGCCGAGGAGGCCAACCAGCCGGGCTGGTGGCAGCGGTTCCACGACGTGCTGCCGGACTGGTTCAGCCTGTACGTCAGCCTGGAGGGCGCGGCCCGGCTGATCCGCTCCTACGAGCCGCACTTCGTGCCGGGGCTGCTGCAGACCGAGGGCTACGCCCGTGCGGTGATGGAGGCCGGGACGGTCGGTCAGGTCGGTCCCGAGGCGATCGAGCGGCACGTGTCGCTGCGCATGGCCCGGCAGAAGCTGCTGGAGCGGGCCGACGCCCCGCACCTGTGGGTCATCATCGAGGAGACCGTTCTGCGGCGGCCGGTGAGCGTCCACGGGCAGGTGATGCGCGAGCAGCTGGACAAGCTCCTCGAGTACACCGAGCGGGACCGGGTGACGGTGCAGGTGGCGGAGTTCAGCGACGGCCCCCACCCGGGGACGTACGCGCCGTTCTCGCTGTTCCGCTTCGCCGAACCGGAACTGCCCGACCTCGTCTACACCGAGTACCTGACCGGCGCCCTGTACCTGGACTCCCGCGAGGAGGTCTCCACCCACCTGGAGGTCCTCGACCACATGACGGCGCGCGCCGCGTCCGCCGAACGCACCCGCAAGCTGCTCCGGGAGTGCCGCGAGAACTACTGAGCGCCCGCACGCGTCACCAAGAGCAGTTCACCGAACAGTTCGTCCCCCTGCCACCGACGCCCCGACCAAGCCGAGGAGCAATCACCGCGATGACCGGATCCGACGCCGCGCGCGCCCGTATCGACACCAGCCGACCGCACCCGGCCCGGGTGTACGACTGGTGGCTGGGCGGCAAGGACAACTACCCGGTGGACGAGGAGCTGGCCCGCCGGATCCTCGCCGTGGACGACACCGCCGTGCGCGGGGCCCGCGCCAACCGCCGGTTCATGCACCGGGCGGTGCGGACGGCCGCGCAGGCGGGGGTGCGGCAGTTCCTCGACATCGGCACCGGCATCCCCACCGAGCCGAACCTGCACCAGGTGGCCCAGCAGGTGGCCCCGGAGTCGAGGGTGGTGTACGCCGACAACGACCCGATCGTGCTGCGGCACGCCGAGGCGCTGCTGCGCGGCTCCGCCGAGGGCAGCACGCAGTACGTGCACGCCGACGTCCGCGAGCCGGACACCATCCTGTGCAGGGCCGCCGAGTCGCTGGACTTCTCCCGGCCCGTCTGCCTGTCGCTGGTCGCGCTGACGCACTACCTCGGCGACGAGGCCGACGGCGACGACGTGCACGGGGTGCTGCGGCGGTACGTCGACGCGCTCGCCCCCGGCAGCCACCTGGTCCTGTCCCAGGTGACGCCGGACCTGAACCCGGAGGCGGTGGAGAAGGCCGCCGCGCTGTTCCGGCGGAACGGCACGCCCTTCTTCCCGCGCTCGCTGGCCGAGTTCGCGCGGTTGTTCCAGGGGCTGCGGCTGCTGGGGCCCGGGATCATCCCGGTGACCGGGTGGCGGCCCGAGCCGGTCGACGTGGCCGCCCAGGAGGAGGGCATCGTGCCCGTGTACGCGGGGGTGGCCGTCAAGCCGTGAGGGCGGCCCGGGTCCGCTCCCGCGGAGCGCGACCCGGGCCGGTCGCGGGTGCGACGCGGGTCGCGCGGGTCAGGCGGCGCCGGCCCCGCCCTTGGTGTCGCGTTCGTCGTCGACGATCTCCGCGTCCACCACGCCCTCGTCGTCGCGTTCGTGCCCGTGCCCCTGCTCGTGCTCGTGCGGGGCGCCGCCCTGCCCGGCGCCCCCCTCCTGGGCCTGCTGGGCCTGGGCGTACATGGCCTGGCCCATCTTCTGGCTGACGGAGGCCAGCTTCTCCACCCCGGTGCGCAGCGCGGCGGTGTCGGCGTTCTGCTCCAGCAGGGTCTTGACCTCGGCGGTGGCCTCCTCGACCTCCGTCCTGGTCTCGGCGGGGATGCGGTCGGTGTTGTCCTGGAGGAACCGCTCGGTCTGGTAGACGAGTTGTTCGGCCTGGTTGCGGGTCTCGGCGGCCTCGCGGCGCTTGCGGTCCTCCTCCGCGTACTGCTCGGCCTCCCGCATCATGCGGTCGATGTCGTCCTTGGGCAGCGCCGAGCCGCCGGTCACGGTCATCTTCTGCTCGCGGCCGGTGGCGAGGTCCTTGGCGGAGACGTGCATGATGCCGTTGGCGTCGATGTCGAAGGCGACCTCGATCTGCGGCACCCCGCGCGGGGCGGGCGGCAGCCCGGTGAGGTCGAAGACGCCGAGCTTCTTGTTGTACGCGGCGATCTCGCGTTCGCCCTGGTAGACCTGGATGCCGACCGAGGGCTGGTTGTCGGCGGCGGTGGTGAAGATCTCCGAACGCCGGGTGGGGATCGTGGTGTTGCGCTCGATCAGCTTGGTCATGATGCCGCCCTTGGTCTCGATGCCGAGGGACAGCGGGGTGACGTCGAGGAGGAGCACGTCCTTGACGTCGCCGCGGATCACGCCCGCCTGGAGCGCGGCGCCCACGGCCACCACCTCGTCGGGGTTGACGCCCTTGTGCGGGTCCTTGCCGGTCAGCTCGCGCACCAGGTCGGTGACGGCGGGCATCCGGGTGGAGCCGCCGACCAGGATGACGTGGTCGATGGCGGACAGCTTGACGCCCGCGTCCCTGACCGCCTGGTGGAACGGCGTCTTGCAGCGGTCGAGCAGGTCGGCGGTCAGCTCCTGGAACTGGGCCCGCGTCAGCTTCTCCTCCAGGTGCAGCGGGCCCTCGGCGGAGGCGGTGATGTAGGGCAGGTTGATGGTCGTCTCGGAGGAGGAGGACAGCTCGATCTTCGCCTTCTCGGCGCCCTCGCGCAGCCGTTGCAGCGCCATCTTGTCCTGGCCGAGGTCCACGCCGTACTGACCCTTGAACCGCTTGACGAGGTGCTCGACGATCCGCTGGTCCCAGTCGTCGCCGCCGAGGTGGGTGTCGCCGTTGGTGGCCTTTACCTCGATGACTCCGTCGCCGATCTCCAGCAGGGACACGTCGAAGGTGCCGCCGCCGAGGTCGAAGACCAGCACGGTCTGCTCCTCGCCCCGGTCGAGGCCGTAGGCGAGGGCGGCGGCCGTGGGCTCGTTGATGATCCTCAGCACCTTCAGGCCGGCGATCTCCCCGGCCTCCTTGGTGGCCTGGCGCTGGGCGTCGTCGAAGTAGGCGGGCACGGTGATCACCGCGTCGGTGACGTCCTCGCCGAGGTAGGCCTCCGCGTCCCGCTTGAGCTTCTGCAGCACGCGCGCGGACAGCTCCTGGGCCCGGTAGCGGGTGCCGTCCACGGAGCCCTGCTCGGGGAAGCGCCAGTGCGCGTCGCCCATGTGGCGCTTGACGGAGCGGGCGGTGCGCTCCACGTTCGTCACGGCCTGCCGCTTGGCGACCTCGCCGACCAGCACCTCGCCGCTCTTGGCGAACGCCACGACCGACGGTGTGGTCCGCGCGCCCTCCGCGTTGGCGACGACGGTCGGCTCACCGCCCTCCAGCACGGCCACCACCGAGTTCGTCGTTCCAAGATCGATCCCGACCGCACGTGCCATTTTCCGTCCCCTTCCGCGAGGGCACCTGCCACACTTCCAGTCTTCCCGTCTTCCAGGCTTCCAGCACAAAACTTGAGTGGGCCGATGTCAATGCCGCCTACCTACGTCTGTGGATGTGGGCGGGGCGGGGGCTGGGGTGGCTTAAAAAACGCCGGTGCCGCGCCTTGTCGCGGGCGCGGCACCGGTGGAAGGGCGGGTTCCGTCAGGCGAGCTTCGCGTCCAGGGTGATCGTCGTGCCGGTCAGGGCCTGGCTGACCGGGCAGTTCTTCTTGGCGTCCTCGGCGGCGGCGACGAACGCGTCGTTGTCGATGCCGGGGACCGTGCCCTCGACGGTGAGGTGGATGCCGGTGATGCCCTCGCCCGGCTGGAAGGTGACGTCGGCCTTCGTCTCGAGCTTGGTGGGCGGCGTGCCGGCACCGGCCAGGCCGTGCGACAGCGCCATCGAGAAGCAGCTGGAGTGGGCGGCGGCGATCAGTTCCTCGGGGCTGGTCTTCCCGTTCGCCTGCTCGGCGCGCGACGGCCACGACACCGGCTGCTGGCCGATGCCGGAGGAGTCGAAGGTGACGACGCCGTTGCCCTCGAGCAGGTTGCCTTCCCAGACGGTGTGAGCGGTGCGCGTGGTTGCCACGGTTTGTTCCATACCTTTCGCCTAGGGTCCCGTTGCCGGGGTTCCGTAGTCACCATCCGACCACATCCGGGCCGCCCGCACCCATCGAACGGGCCGCGACCTGCCGGGCGGTCTCCGGAAATCGCCTGCCGGGCGGCCGGGTGAGGCCCTACGCTCCGTTCCATGGTCGAACTCTTCCAAGTCCTCGGGGGAATCGCGGGATTTGGTGGGGTCGCTCTCGGCGTCCTGTACCTGCTCTACCGGGACCTCGTGCGCGACATCATCCGCCGGCGGATGTTCCGGACCCTCACGTCGGCACAGGCGACCGTCCTGTTCGGGGCCGTTGTCGTGCTCGCCTTTGCCGTCGCGATCCTCGGGATCTTCGCCACGCTCGCCGAGAGCAGGGGCGTCCAGCAGTTCCTCGTGCTCGTGGGCATGATCCTCTTCTTCCTGCTCGCCGTGGCGTTCATCGCGGTACGCGCGCTCACCGGGCCGGCGGCCCGCGCCGGGAGCGGGGGCCGCGCGGACGGCGAGCGCTCGCTCGCGGCGGTGCGCCGGCACGTCGAGAGCGGGGAGCCGGAGCAGGCCGAACGCGCGCTGGAGGGGGCCCGCCTGGCGCGGGACTCGACGGCCTTCTGGTACTGGAAGGCCCGCATAGCGCTGGCCCGGCCCAACCTCGACGTGGCCTCCGGCTACGTCGAGGAGGCGCTCAAGCTCGACGCCCGCGACCCGTACGTCATCGCGCTCAAGATCGAGCTGCTGCTGCTCGCCAACGGGCGGGTCCAGCGCGACCAGGCCGCACGGCTGTCCGAGGACAGCACCGGACTGAGCGGCGAACTCGACGCGTGGCTGCGCCAGTTGCGGGCCGAGGGCATGTTCGGTGAGGGGCTGCGCACCCGCACCCGCCTCGAGTCCCTGTGCCCGCTGCCCACCCCTACCCCGGAGAACGCCCATGCGGACTGACCGCGAGGCCATCGTCTTCATCGCACCCGCCCCCGACGCGGGGCCGCCCGGTGGCGCGGACACGCCCGGCCCGGGCCCAGTGCCCAGCGGTCCGGGGCCGGCCACCGTGCCGGACGTGCCGGCGGAGGAGGCGGCTCCGGCCCCGCCGGCGGTGGGCGGACCCGGAGCCGGCTCGCCCGGTGCGGGCGCGGGCTCGCCGCCGGGCGGGGCAGCCCTTCCGGGCGGGCCGGGGGCCGGGGCGGATCGTGCCTGGGGAGCCGGTTTCGGCGCTGGGGCCGGTGGGTTCGTGCGGGAGGCGTGGCTCGCCGCGGAGGGCGGTGGGCTGCGGGTCGTGGAACCCGTGGCGTACTCGGCCGACGCCGCTCGGGCGCTGCTCGCGCGGCATCCGGACGCCGTGGTCGTGGTGCACCCGGGGCGGCAGCGGGCGCGGACGGAGCCCCTGCCCGGCGGTGCGCTGTGGGAGCTGCTGCGCCATGGAGTCGCCTTACGGCTGTACGCCTCACCCGCGACGCCCGTCGAGGGCGAGGCCCTGCTGGTGGTGGACCTGCCGCAGGAGGACGGCGAGGCGGACGCGGACCCGCGGGCGGAGGCGCAGCGCGCGGCACGGTGCCGGGGGTTCGCGCAGAGTCACGGCCTGACGCCCGGGTTCGTGCTCGGGCGGAACGCCGCGGACTGGGCGGAGGTTCTGCGGTCCGTCGTGCGCGGCCCCCGGCCGCTGACGGCCGTGGTCCACCCGGACGTCACGCCCCCCGCTCCGGACAGCGCGGACGCGCTGCTGTGGGAGTGGCTGCGGGCCGGCCGGGAGATCCGGTCGGTGTTCGAGCGGCGGCCGCGCCCGTGGGAGCTGCGCCGGGGGGGCGATGCGGAGCGCCTCGAACGCCTGTCCGCCTCCCCCGAGGTGCGCCGGGGCCGGTTTCTGGGACTGGACGACGGCGACGACGAGCGGCCCGTCCCCGCCTCCGCCGACCCGGCCGGCCCGCCACCCGCGGCCCGGGGCGACATCGACGACATGCAGGTGGCGCGCTTGATGGAGGTCGAGCGTCTCAGGACGCGCCAGGCGATGCGCCACGACTTCGACGACCTCGACGACCTCGAACTCCCCGACTTCCTCTCCGTCGACGGTGCCGGCGTACTGCTCCAAAAGGGCCGCGCCGGCCACGGCGGCGCGGGCGGGCACCGGCCTCCCTTCTCCCGGCGTACCGGCGAACCCCTCCCCCACGACGGCCTGTTCATCCGCCGCAACAGCGCCTTCGGCACCCGCTCCCCGCTCGGGGTGCGCGACCTCATCGAGCAGGGCGTGATCATCGGTCAGGAGCAGATCCGCTTCGACGACTTCGTCGCCGCACGCACCGACCAGGTGCCGGGCCCCCCGCCCGGCCGGGCGATCGGCGTCAGCCACGGACTGGCCGCCGCCGAGGGGGACTTCAGGGCCGACGAGGCGACCACCCACTTCCTGGAGATCACCCTCAAGGCGGGCGAGGCGCACCCCGAGGACGCGCCCGGCGAACCGCTCCCCGTCAACTTCGTGTTCGTCGTGGACACCAGCGGCTCGATGCACGGCGAGAAGCTCGACTGCGTCAAGGCCGCCCTCCAGGGCCTGTACGACCGGCTGCGCCCCGCGGACTGCCTGGGCATCATCACCTTCGACCACCACGTCCGCACGGTCCTGGCGGCCACCGCCAAACAGGACCTGCCGGCCGAGCGGTTCGCCGAGGTGGTGGGCCGGCTCAGAGCGGGCGGCGGCACCGACATCCACCTCGGTGTGCAGTACGGCATCGACGAGATCGCCCGCAACGCCGTGGACGGCCGCACCGTCAACTGCCTGTACCTGTTCTCCGACGGCGACCCGACGTCCGGCGAACGGGACTGGATCAGGATCCGCACCAACATCGCGGCCAAGCTCCGCGGCGACCTCACCGTGTCCTGCTTCGGCTTCGGCTCCGACGCGCGGATGCCGGAACTGGCCGCGCTGGCCGGTCTCGCCGGCGGGCACTCCACGTTCGTGACCAGGCCCGAGCAGGTGGGTGCGGACCTGCTCGCCGACCTCGGCCGGCGCGACCACCTGGCCGCCATCGGCATCCAGCTCAAGCTGGACATCGCCCCGGACATGCAGATCCGGCACCTGTACGGCCACGACCTGGTCACCGACCCCCGGGCCAGGGCCGCGGTACTGCGCGAGGCGGGCCGGGCGGCCGAGCGGGCCCGGCAGGACTACGGCGCCGAGGCCCTGCCCGACCTCATCACCGAGGACAAGGGTATCCGCATCTTCGCGCCCGACCTCGCCTTCGAGGAGACGTACTGGATCGTGCTGGAGCTCTCGGTGCCCCCGGGCCGCGAGGCGCCGGGGATCGGCGGCGCCACCGTGCAGTACGTCGACACCCTCACGCGTGAGCCGCACCGGCACGAGCTGGACCTGGGCGCCGGCTGGACATTGCCCGAGGAGACGGTGACCGTGCACGCGGTGGGCCTGTGGACCAGCGAGGTCACCTTCCAGGCGCTGGACGACCTCTACGACCGCGACCGGGACGCGGCGACGAAACGGCTGACGCACCACATCCAGGTGCTGCGCGCCGCGCACAGCCGGCTGCCGGCCAAGGAGTTCCGCGACGACCAGGTCACCCTGCAGAAGCTGATCACCCTCACGGGCACGCTGGACACCCGGGTGTCGTTCAGCGACATGCCGCAGGCCGGGGGCGCGACGGCGCCCGCGATCATGGCGATGAGCGACTTCGGCAGGGTCCGCTCGGGGTTCTGGCCGCAGTACTGACCCTCCGGTCAGGCGGCCCGCTCCCCGGGCTGGTCCCCCACCGGCTCCGCCGGTCCCTCCGGCGGAGCCTGCCGCGCGGCGAGGGGGACCTGCGGGCCCGCGGCCTCCTCCAGCCAGCGGCGCAGGACGCGGTGGACCTGCTCGGCGCCGACGACCTCCCCGCCCCCGTCCACGGGCGGGGAGAGGGCGAGCGGCGACAGCAGGAAGGGCCGGCCCTGGTCGCCGCCGAGGCCGCCGTGGGAGCCGATCTGCTCCTCGAAGGCGAGCACCTCGCCGTCGGCCGGGTCGTGGAAGGAGTTGACCATGATGTCGGCGGTGTGCGGGAAGGAGTGGGTGCGGCGGACGGCGGCGGCCGCGCCGGGGCCGAACGCGGCCAGCGGTCCGGGTTCGGCGTCGAGCCGGTCCAGGGGTGTCTCCGCGCCGCGCGCGCCGAGCACCACCCCGCCGTGCTCCTCGCTGCGCACCAGCAGGAAGCCGACGCCCGGATGGTTGGCGAGGGTGGGCAGCAGGGCCGGGTGGCGGGCGTCGATCTCCTCGCGGCTCATGCGGTGCGGGACGTCCGGGAAGGAGATCAGGCCCAGGTTGCCGGAGGCCAGCACCACCGGTTCAAAGCCGCGTGCGGGCCGGTGGCGCTCGCCGCGCTCCTCGGCCGGGCGGCGCAGCGCGGCCCGTACGGCGGCCCGCGCCTCCGCGCCGCTGCGGGTGCTCCCCCAGGGCTCAACGCCTGGGGGGACCCCCACGGCCCGGCGCGGCACCGGCAGTCCGCAGCCCGCGCGCACCAGGTCGGCGAGGGTCAGGCCGTAGCGGGCGCGGAAGGTCTCCCCGGGGCTCTGCCCGTGGTCGGACAGGACGACGATCCGGTACGGCCGCGGGGCGTGCTCGGCGACCCGCTCGATCAGCGCCAGCGCCCGGTCCAGGCGCCGCAGCACCTGCTCCGCGTCCCGGCTGCGCGGGCCGGAGTGGTGGGCCACCTCGTCGTAGGCGACCAGGTCGGCGTAGACGGCGGTGCGGCCGGCGAGCAGGTCGCCGATGACCGCGGCGACGACGACGTCCCGCTCGACGACGGTGGCGAAGGCGCGCACGAGGGGGTACAGGCCGCCGCGCGAGACGCGCGGGCGCTGCCCGCGGGCGCGGGCGCGCAGGGACTGGCCGATCTCGCGGCCGGCGTCGGCGACGAAGGACAGCGCGGTGCGGACGGCGTTGGCGGGGTCGCAGAAGTAGGCGAAGTAGCCCGCGCGGGAGCGGTTCTCGCGGCCCCGGCGCGCGGAGACGGACAGGACCAGGGCGAGTTCGCCGGCGCCGCCGCTGAACAGGTTGCCGCGGCTGGCTCCGTCGGCGGTGAGCAGCCCGCCGTCGCCGGTGCGTTCGACGGCTCGGCGCTGGAGCTCCACGGCGCCGGCCGGGCGGTTGCAGACCATGACCTCGCCCGTGTCCTTCTCGTACCAGCGGAAGGCGGGGACGTCGTGGTTGGAGCCGTGCAGGATGCCGAGCTGGCTGGCGCCGGTCTGGCTGGACCAGTCGGTGCGCCAGGGGGTGAGCCGGTGGGTGGGGTCCTGTCCGGGCGCGGCGCCGAGCCAGCGGGCCGCGGTGGGCATCAGGCCCCTGTCCACCGCGTCGCGCAGCACGTCGTGGCCGACGCCGTCGAGTTGTACGACGACGGTGCCGGGCGCGGAGGAGCACGGCGGCTGCCGTCTGCGGCGGCGGACCGCGAGCCGGTGCAGCCGGCGCCGGTAGGCCTCATCGTCGCGGACGGCGAGCGCGGCGCCGGTGGCGGAGGCGACCGCGGACATGACGGCGGCCACGATGACGGCGGTCTCGGGGGCGGCCTCGGGCTGCCCCGAGGGGTTGACGCGCAGGGCGAGCAGGAGCAGCGAGCCGTTGAGGAAGAACACCAGCAGGCCGAGCACGAGCGCGGGCACGAGCAGCAGCAGCCGTACGAGGAGCGGCCAGACGACCGCCGACAGCACCCCGAACGCTCCGGCGCCGAGGGCCGCGGTCACGGCGATGGTCGTCGCGCTGTCGCCGTCGGGCGACTGGAGCTGGAAGTCCGGGAGGATCCCGGCGAGCACCAGCATGGTGACCGTGGACACCGCCCACACGGCGATGCTCCGGCCGACCTGACTGGCGGCCCGCCGCCACCACCCGTCCCGCACTCCCGCACACCCCTCACGTCCCGCCCGCTCGCCCCACCGGGCCGGCTCCAGCTTGTCACACCGCGCCCGAAGCCCCTCGGGGCACCGTGAGCGGCGCCGCGCGGACGCCGGGAGCGGCATCGCGCGGGAGGCGCTACCGGCCGTCGTAGCCCGCGGTCGGCATCGACAGGCGGCGGTGGACGTGCGCCTTCATCTGGGCGTCGTACGACGGCTCGGCCTGGCCCACGGTCTCCACCCGCACCCCTCGCCGGGCGCACTCGGCGGTGAACTCCTCCACGGAGGCCAGCGCGCGCTCCAGCACCCGGCGGCTGGGCGCGACGAACAGGTCGACGCCGGCCCGCACCCCGTCCCACAGGGCCGAGTGGTCGGCGCGCAGGCCGCCGACGAGCAGTTCGCGGGCGACGACGTAGCCGTGCTCGGCGGCCCAGCGGGCGCACATCGCGTGCTGGCTGCGGGAGTCGACGAGGAAGGGGTCGTCGTTGAGTTCCTCCAGGGGCGTCAGGCTGGCGATCGCCGTGACCCGGACGCCCCGCGCTGCGGCCGCGCCGGAGGCGGTGTCCCGCACTTCTCCCATGGGGTCCCCCTCACCTCCCGCTTTTCGCCGCCGACCCTACTCCTGCACGTAGGCTCGGGGGGAGTCGCGCGAAGGAGGCAAAGGAGTGCCGGTGGAGATCACCTGGTGGGGGCACGCCACCTGCACGGTCGAGGACTCGGACGTACGCGTGCTCACCGACCCTTTGTTCGCCCGCCGGCTCGCGCATCTGCGCCGCCGGCGCGGCGCGCTGCCCCCGGCGGCGGCCCGGCGCGCGGACGTGGTGCTGGTCTCCCATCTGCACGCCGACCATCTGCACGTGCCGTCCCTGGCGGCGCTCGCCCCGGGCACGCGCCTGCTGGTACCCCGGGGCGCACCCCGGGCGGTACCGGCGCTGCGCCGGCTCGGGCGGCTGCGGATCACCGAGGTCGCGGCCGGTGACCGGGTGGAGGCCGGCGGGGTGACGGTGCGGGCGGTGCCCGCCCGGCACGACGGGCGGCGGCTGCCGGTCGGACCGCACCGGGCCCCCGCGCTCGGTTACGTGGTCGAGGGGCAGGCGCGGACGTACTTCGCCGGGGACACCGGTCTGTTCGAGACGATGGCCGAGGAGGTCGGGCCGGTGGACGTGGCGCTGCTGCCGGTGGGCGGCTGGGGGCCGTACCTCGGCGAGGGGCACCTGGACGCGGGGCGGGCGGCGCAGGCGCTGGCCGAGCTCGCGCCCCGCAGCGCGGTGCCGGTGCACTACGGCACGTACTGGCCGATCGGCATGGACGCCGTACGCCCCCATGAATTCCACGCGCCGGGTGAGGAGTTCGTGCGCCTGGCCGCGCGCCGCGTGCCCCGGGTGGCGGTGCACCGGCTCGCGCACGGCGAGAGCGTGCGCCTGGAGGTCGCCCGGTGATACGGCTCGCCGCCGCCGTGACCTCGGTGGTGCCGACGGAGGCGACCCAGCAGGCGCTGGGGTATCCGTCGCTTTTCCTGCTGGTGCTGATCGGCGCGCTGGTGCCGGTGGTGCCGACCGGGGCGCTGGTCAGTTCCGCGGCCGTGGTGGCGGTGCATCAGACGGCGCCGTTCTCGCTGGCGCTGGTGTTCGTGACCGCGTCGCTGGCCGCGTTCCTCGGGGACGCGGCGCTGTACTGGCTGGGGCGGCGCGGACTGAGGTCGAGGAACGGCTCGCGCTGGCTGGAGGCGATCCGCTCGCGTGCGCCGCGGGACCGGCTGGAGCAGGCCCAGGGCAAGCTCGCCGAGCACGGGGTGGCGGTGCTGGTGCTGTCCCGGCTGGTGCCGGCCGGGCGGATACCGGTGATGCTGGCCTGCCTGCTGGCCGAGTGGCCGCTGCGGCGCTTCTCCCGCGGCAACCTCCCGGCCTGCCTGGCCTGGGCGCTGACGTACCAGCTGATCGGCATCCTCGGCGGCTCGCTCTTCCCCGAGCCCTGGGAGGGCGTGCTCGCGGCGATCCTGCTGACGGTGGCGGTGGGCGCGGCCCCGGGCCTGTGGCGCCGCGCCCGCCGGGCCGAGTCGCCGGCCGAGCGCCCGAACTGACGGGGGCCGTGGGTCAGTCCAGGACGCGTGACGCTCCGACCGGGAGGTCCCAGAGGTCCTCGCGGGGCAGGGACGCCTTCTCCCAGGCGGCTCTGACGCGGGTGAGGGGTTCCAGGACCGGTTCGGCGGAGAGGACGAAGGTGCCCCAGTGCATGGGGGCCATGCGGCGGGCGCCGAGGTCCTGGGCGGCCCGGACGGCTTCCTCGGGGTCGCAGTGGACGTCCCTGAGCCACCAGCGCGGGTCGTAGGCGCCGATGGGGAGCAGGGCGAGGTCGATGCCGGGGTAGCGGGCGCCTATGCGGGAGAACCAGTGGCCGTAGCCGGTGTCGCCGGCGAAGTAGAGGCGCTGCCCGTCGGGGTCGGTGAGCACCCAGCCGCCCCACAGGCTGCGGCAGGTGTCGGTGAGGGTGCGCTTGGACCAGTGGTGGGCCGGTACGAAGTCGAAGCGGACGCCGGACAGTTCGGCAGCCTCCCACCAGTCCAGCTCCGTGACGCGGGTGAACCGGCGGCGCCTGAACCAGCGGCCGAGCCCCGCCGGCACGAACACCGGGGTGTCGCGCGGGAGTCGGCGCAGCGTGGGGGCGTCCAGGTGGTCGTAGTGGTTGTGGCTGATGACGACCGCGTCGACGCGCGGCAGGCTGTCCCAGGGGACGCCGACCGGGGTGATGCGGGCGGGGGTGCCGATGATGCGGCGGGACCACACCGGGTCGGTCAGCACGGTGAGCCCGCCGATGCTCACGACCCAACTGGCGTGTCCCGCCCAGGTGACGGCGAGGGTGCGGGCGTCCACGCGGGGCGGCGGGCCGGGTTCGCAGGGCAGCAGCGGGATGTCGGCGAGGCCTTCTCTGCCCGGTCGTACGGCGCCCTCGCGGGCGAATCTGGCCAGGGCCTTCAGGCCGGGCAGCGGCGCGGTGAGCCGGTCGTGGAAGGCGCGCGGCCACATCCGCCGCTCCCCGAGCGGCCGGGGCTCGGCGAGCGGCGGGGAGGGCGGGGACGCGAGGGCGGCGGAGACGGCAGGGGCGTCTGGCGCCTGGACGGCGGTGGTTGTCGTCGTGGTCGTGGCGGTGGTGGCCGTGGTCATGGACGTTGTCGACTCGGACTGCTGCGTCATCGAGGAGGCTCCCATCGCTGAGCGTCGTCGCGGAGATCGTCGAAGACCGACCTCAAGGAGATCAACGCGCGTTGCACGTGTGGCAGTTCCAACGGCTCGGGGGACACGAGGCATTCCGCGCGCTCCTCCTGCGTGTCACCGAGGAGTTCGGCGGTGGACAGCCGTACGCGCAGGGCGCCGAGGTCGTCGCCGAAGCGGTGGCCGCCGGGCGCGGGCACGCCGAGGCGGGCGCCGAGGAAGTCCTCCAGCTCCTGGGCGTCGCCCACGCCCCGGGCGGCGAGCGCGGAGCGCAGCGGGCCGAGGTCGGCGTAGAGGTGGCGGCCCGCCTGCGGTGGCAGGGCGAGGGCGCCGGCGGCAACGACGGCGGTGTGCGCGGCGTGCGCCAGGCGCGCGTGCAGGCGCACGGAGGCGGTCAGTCGCTCGGTGACCGGTTCGGGTTCGTCGAGGGCGTAGGCGGCGGCGACGGCGATGGGCTCGGCGACGCGGGCGTCCAGCGCGGTGAGGACGTCGAGCACGCGCGCGTGCAGGGCCCGGCCGGTGGATCCGGCGGGGAAGCGGGCGACCGCGGCGGGCCAGCCGGCCGGCAGGAAGGCGCCGGCCAGGTCGCTGACCACGGTGACCCGTTCGGGCAGCATCTCGGCCGGGCTGAGCAGCACCGTCTCGTGCGGCTCGTGCACGGTGTCGCGCCAGGTCTCGTCGCTGACCAGGTGCAGTCCCTCGCCGGCGGCGGCCTCGACGGTCTCGTGCAGCACCTCGGGCGGCGCGACGGTCGCGGTGGGGTCGTCGGCGACGGCGAGCACCAGCAGGCGCGGGTCGCCGCCCTCGGCGCGGACCCTGCGGACGGTCTCCAGCAGCGCGTACGGATCGGGTACGCCACCGCACTCGGCCGGGGTCGCCACGGGGAAGGCGGGTCTGCCGAGCAGACGCGCGTACGGCGCCCACCAGGCGGCGCAGGGCCGGGGCACCAGGACGTCGCCGCCGAGCGCGGCGGTCAGCGCGAGCAGCAGGGTGGGCGCCCCGGGCGCGGCGGCCACGTGGTCGGGCCAGGCGGGAAGCCCGCGCCGCATCCAGTAGCCGCAGGCCGCGTCGAGGAGATCCGTACCCCCGCCGATGGCCCGGTGCCTCCCGCGCCCTGCGGCCGCGGCCAGCACGGCGGCCAGCTCCGGCAGCACCGGCAGCCCGTCCCCGGGCAGCACCGACGGCCCGTACCGGACCGGCCCGTGCCCCTCGGTCGCCCGGCCGTCCGAGTCCGTCGGGTCCGCCGGGTCCGTTCGCCGCATGTGTGCCTCCGGGCAGGGGCTGGGGTGCCGTGTCGTGCCGGGGCGTTCCGCGCGGGACGGGTGGTGCGCGGGGGCGCCTTCGGGTCGTACGGGGTACGGGTACCCAGAGCGGCGCCGCCCCATGGCCGACCGAGGTCAGCCGTCGGTCGTCCGGCGGCGCCACGTGCGGTGCACGGCCGCGCCCAGGGCGGCGGCGATCAGCGCGCCGCCGCCGATCAGCGCGGGCAGCGACACGCTGAAGGAACCGCCGTCGCCCGCCTGCACGGCGGACGGGAACGACGATCCCGCGCGGGACGGCTCCGCCGTGGCGTGGTCGCGGGCCGGGGTGCGCGAGGGGCCCCGCGAGGCCTGGTCGCGGCCGGGGTCGAGGGGCGCGGTGCCCAGGGACGGGGCGTGGGAGGGGTCGCGGGAGGAATCACGGGAGGGGTCGTACGCCGGCGCGTTGGTGGGCGTGCGCGTGGGGCCGGCCGAGGACGCGGCGCCGTACGGCGGGACGGCGTTGTACGGCGTGGCCGCGCTGTTCGGCGTCACCGCGCTGTTCGGCGACGAGTCGCCGGCGAGGTCCGGGACGGACAGGTGGCGCGCGGGGTCGTGGGCGAGCGCGTCCAGCAGGACCGGGTCGTCGGAGGGGTCGTCGGAAGGGTCGTCCTGTAGGGCAGCGGGCGCTGCGGCGGCGGTCGCCCGCGGCCCGAATCCCTCGAGTGCGGCGGCGGCCGGAGCGGCGGAACCCGCTATGAGGCCGGCCAGGAGGACGGCGGACAGGGCACTGGGAGTGGTACGGCGCATGAGCGGGGCTCCTCGGACCGACGGCGGCCGAAGGCACGACGTCCGTGCCTTCCGCAGCCATCACATCCGCTCGCGCCCCTCGCCGCGCGCGGCCGAGCCCCATTAGCGGGACACCAACGGCCTATCGGGTGACGTCCACGGACGCCCGCCCGTGCGGGTGGGCGGCTCAGGCCCCGTCCCGCATGACCTGCTCGCGCAGGCGGGCGCAGCACCGGCTGATCAGCCTCGAGACGTGCATCTGCGAGATGCCCAGCTGCTCGGCGATCCGGCTCTGCGTCATGTCGCCGAAGAAGCGCATGTAGAGGATGGCCCGCTCGCGCTCGGGCAGCGCGGCCAGCCGGGGCCTGACGGCCTCGCGGTCCACGACGGTGTCCAGCGCGGGGTCGGGCGAGCCGAGGGAGTCGCTGAGCGAGTAACCGTCCTCGCTGCCGGGCAGTTCCGCGTCGAGGGAGAGCGCGGTGAAGCTCTCCAGCGCCTCCAGGCCGACGCGGACGTCCTCCTCGCTCATGCCGGCGTGCTCGGCGATCTCGGTGACGGTGGGCTGCCGGCCCGGCGTGGTCTGGGTGAGGTCCTGCCGCGCGAAGCGCACCCGGTTGCGCAGGTCCTGCACCCGGCGCGGCACGTGCAGGGTCCACATGTGGTCGCGGAAGTGCCGCTTGATCTCGCCGGTGATGGTCGGGACGGCGTAGCTCTCGAAGGCGTTGCCGCGCTCGGGGTCGTAGCGGTCGACCGCCTTGACCAGGCCGAGGGCCGCGACCTGGCGCAGGTCCTCGTAGCTCTCGCCGCGGCTGCGGAAGCGGCCGGCGAGCCGCTCGGCCATGGGCAGCCAGGCCTCGACGATCTCGTCGCGCAGCGCGTCGCGCCGGGGTCCGTCCGTGAGGGTGCCGAGGCGCCGGAAGGCGTCGGCGGTGTCGGGGGCGTCGTCGTGCGGGTGGTGCCTTGCGCTCGCTCGGGTTCGCATGGTGCCTCGCAACTCTTGGAAGTGCTCTGCGGTGGACGACGGTCACCGTGGGGGCGCGGGCGCGATCCGGACGGCCGCGAAGGACGGCGGCGCGACGGCGCCGCTCCCACGGACGTGCCTCCGGTCCGAAGCACTGAGTGTGCGCCTGCCCAGGGCCCCCGCGGGCAAACACCCGCCCGCGTCAAGAAAGGACGGGGCTGCCCGGGCGGGGCGGCCCGGCGCCGGTGGCATGCCCCGGTGCGGTCCGGAAAGGCCGTGTCGGGTGGGGCTGCACGGGTACGCGGGGGCCACCCCCGACGATGTGGAGGGAGACATGCAGCGAGGCAGTGACCGGCTGAGTGTCCACCGTGACGACGAGATGAAGCACGAACTTCAGGGCCTGCTCAGGTCCGGCCACCCCACGCGGAGCGAGGAGTGGCACGACCCGGAGCCGACCGCCGAGGACGACCCGGAGATCTGGGGCGGACCGGTGGCGCCGGGCGGGTCCCGGGCGTCCCTGGAGACCGTGCGCCTGGAACTGGCCAGGATCCTGGGACGCAGCGCCTTCCCGGCGGGCCCGGCCGAGCTGATCCGGGTGCTGCGCCGCAAGAACGCGCCCGACGCGCTGGTCGAGGCGCTGGAGCGGCTGCCACGCAAGGCGCAGTACGCCAACGTGCAGGAACTGGCGAAAGAGCTGACGCAGACCGAGCGGCCCGCGCGGGAGGACCGCACCCAGGCCGGCTGAGAGGACGTGGGAACCATCATGCGCATCGCATTTCTGACCGCACCCGAGGGCGTCGAGCAGGTAGAGCTCACCGAGCCCTGGAAGGCGGCCAAGGACGCCGGGCACGAGACCGTACTGGTCTCGACGAAGCCGGGGAAGGTCCAGGCGTTCAACCACCTGGACAAGGCGGACACCTTCCCCGTCGACGCGGTCGTCGGGGACACCTCCGCCGACTCCTTCGACGCGCTCGTCCTGCCGGGCGGCGTGGCCAACCCGGACTTCCTTCGGATGGACGAGAAGGCCGTGGCGTTCGTCAAGGACTTCTTCGAGCAGGGCCGCCCGGTGGCCGCCATCTGCCACGCGCCGTGGACCCTGGTCGAGGCCGGTGTCGTACGCGACCGGGTGCTGACCTCGTGGCCGAGCCTGCGGACAGACATCCGCAACGCGGGCGGCACCTGGGTGGACGAACAGGTGAAGATCTGCGACCACGGCCCGAACAAGCTGGTCACCAGCCGCAAGCCGGACGACCTGAAGGCGTTCTGCGAGGCGTTCCTGGACGTGTTCGCGCAGCAGACCGCCTAGCCGGTCGCGTAGCCGGTCGCGGGCCGCCCGGGGCGGTCCCGTCCGGACGCGCCCGAGGCTGTACGGCCCGGACGCCTCCGAGGCGGTACGGTCCGGACGGCCGGAGCCCGCCGGCGCGCCGCAGGAAGCGCGCCGGCGGACACGTCCGGCCCGGCGGCCCGAGCCGCCTCGGGCGGCCGGGATCCGGTTGCGGCCGGGAGCCGGTTCAGGTGCGGGGAGTCGCCGACTCCCCGCATCCGCGTTCCCGGGCCCCCTCGCGGGTGCGGCTCGCGGAGACCGTGCGCCGCGGGTTGCGGCGCAGGTACTCGCCCTCGAGCTGGGCCATGCGCTCGTTGTGGGCCCGCAGCGCGTCGTTCGAGCCGTACAGCAGCGTGTCGTGACGCGTGCGGTGGATCGTCTCCAGCTCCTTCATCAGCTGCTGGTCGTCCAGCCGGCCCGGTTCGACTCCGGTCATGGTGTTGCCCCGCTCGTCGTGTTCGTTCATGCGGCCCGGGTACCCGCCCGGCGTGCACTACCACCGAACGGCACCCGGGAGGGACGCCATGGATCTCGCTTTTCTGAATCCACTGTACGAACACCCGGGCCCCTGGGCCTCCGTGTACGTCGACACCTCCCGGCGCACGGAGGACACCGCGCACGAGCTGCACCTCACGGCTCAGGCGATGGGCCGCGAGCTGTCCCGGCAGGGCGCGGACGAGGCCACCTGCCGGGCCGTGGAGACAGCCGTCGAGGATCTGCGCCACTCCCCCGACCCGCACGGGCGGGCCCTGTTCGCCCGGGCCGGCACGGTCGTCCTGGACCCGCCGCTGGCGCGTCCGCCGCGGGGCGGCAGCTGGGCCGAGTGGGCGCCGCTCCCGCGCGTCGGGCCGTTGCTGGAGCTGGCCGGCGAGGATCCGGTGGCGATCGTGGCGTACGTGGACCGCAAGGGCGCGGACTTCGAGCTGCGCAGCGCGCTGGGCCGGGAGCAGGCCGGTTCGGTGGTGGGCCGGCAGTGGCCGGTGCACCGCACCGGCAGCGTCGACTGGTCGGAGCGGCACTTCCAGCTGAAGGTGGAGAACACCTGGGAGCACAACGCGGCCGAGATCGCCGACGCGCTCAGCGTGTGCCAGGAGGAGAGCGGGGCCGATCTGCTGATCATGGTCGGTGACGACCGGGAGCGGCACGAGGTGCGCGACCGGCTGCCCAAGCGGCTGCGGGACCGGGTCGCCGAGGCCTCCCACGGCAGCGGCAGCAGGCTGCTGGACGAGGAGGTGGAGCGGATCCGCGACGAGCACGTGCGGCAGCGCGTGGAGGCGGAGCTGGACAGGTTCCGGGCCGCCCGCGCCCCCGACGACGAGGGCCGGGCGGGTGCCGTGGAGGGCGTGCCCGCGCTGGTCGAGGCGGCCCGAGAGCACCGGCTCGCGGAGTTGCTGATCACCCCGGACGGGCCGGACAGCCACCGCGAGGTGTGGATCGGCGAGGACCCCGACCAGGTGGCGGTGCGCCGTACGGAGCTGAAGATCCTCGGCGAGCAGCACTCCTGGCCGGCCCGCGCGGACGACGCCCTGATCCGCTCGGCGGTCACCACCGACGCCGCCGTCCTGTCCCTGGCCCCGATGACCGATCCCGGCGAGCCGGGTGAGCCCGGTCGGCCGGGTGGGGCCGGCGGCGCCGCGGAGGCGGCGGAGGGCTCACCGGCGGGCGGGCTGGGCGCGCTCCTGCGCTGGAAGTGACCGCCCGGCCCTCACCGTGCGCGTTCGACGCGGCGTTCGTCCCAGACCGGTTCCGGGGTCTCCCGGATCCGGCCGTCCGCGCCGAAGACCAGGTAGCGGTCGAAGGAGCGCGCGAACCAGCGGTCGTGGGTGACGGCGAGGACGGTGCCCTCGAAGGCCTCCAGGCCCTCCTGGAGCGCCTCGGCGGACTCCAGGTCGAGGTTGTCGGTCGGCTCGTCCAGGAGGAGGGCCGTGGCGCCGGCCAGTTCCAGCAGGAGGATCTGGAAGCGGGCCTGCTGGCCGCCGGAGAGGCGGTCGAAGGCCTGCTCGGCCTGGCCGGTCAGCTCGTAGCGGCGCAGCCGTGACATCGCCGCGCCGCGGTCCTGCGCGTGCTCCTTCCACAGGATGTCCAGCAGGGTGCGGCCCTGGAGCTCGGGGTGGGCGTGGGTCTGCGCGAAGTGGCCGGGGACCACGCGGGCGCCGAGCTTCCACTGCCCGGTGTGGGCCACGTCCTCGCCGGCCAGCAGCCGCAGGAAGTGCGACTTGCCCGAGCCGTTGGAGCCGAGGACGGCGACCCGCTCGCCGTAGAACACCTCCAGGTCGAAGGGTTTCATCAGGCCGGTCAGTTCCAGGTTCGCGCAGGTGACCGCGCGGACGCCGGTGCGGCCGCCCTTCAGGCGCATGCGGATGTCCTGCTCGCGCGGAGGCTCCGGGGGCGGCCCCGCCTCCTCGAACTTGCGCAGCCTGGTCTGCGCCGCCTGGTAGCGGGAGGCCAACTCGTGGCTGATGGTGGCCGCCTGACGCAGACTCAGCACCAGCTTCTTCAGCTGGGCGTGCTTCTCGTCCCAGCGCCGGCGCAACTCCTCGAAGCGGGCGAAGCGTTCGCGCCTGGCCTCGTGGTAGGTGGCGAAGCCGCCGCCGTGCACCCAGGCGTCGGCGCCGCCGGGCCCGGGTTCCACGGAGACGATCTTCTCGGCGGCGCGGGCGAGGAGTTCGCGGTCGTGGGAGACGAACAGGACCGTCTTGCGGGTCTCCCGCAGCCGCTCCTCCAGCCAGCGCTTGCCGGGCACGTCGAGGTAGTTGTCCGGCTCGTCGAGCAGCAGGACCTCGTCGGTGCCGCGCAGCAGCGCCTCCAGTACCAGCCGCTTCTGCTCGCCGCCGGACAGGGTGCGCACCTGCCGCCACTGCGCCTTGTCGTAGGGCACGCCGAGGGCCGCGGTGGTGCACATGTCCCACAGGGTCTCGGCCTCGTAGCCGCGGGCCTCCGCCCAGTCGGCCAGCGCCTGCGCGTACGCGAGCTGGGCGGCCTCGTCGTCGACCGTCATGATGGCGTGCTCGGCCGCGTCGACGGCGCGCGCGGCCTCCTGGATGCGCGGCGGGGCGACCGACACCAGCAGGTCGCGCACGGTGGTCTCGTCCCGTACGGAGCCGACGAACTGGCGCATCACGCCCAGGCCGCCGCTGACGGTCACGGTGCCGCCGTGCGGCTTGAGCTCACCGGAGATCAGGCGCAGCAGGGTGGTCTTGCCCGCGCCGTTCGGGCCGACGAGGGCCACCGCGGCGCCCTCCCCCACCCGGAAGGAGACGTCGCCGAGCAGCGCCCTCCCGTCGGGCAGGTAGTACTCCAGGTGCGCGGCCTCCAGATGTCCCATGAGCACGCATTCTGCGGGCGGCCCCAACGGCACGGCAAACGCTTATCCCGGCCGGCGCGCGCTGGCGGGCCGGGAGGGGCCTACCGCTCGTGCCGGGCGGGCCCTCGCCGCGGGGGCCGTTCCCCGGGTACGGGGCGCCCGGTCGGGCCGCTCTCCCCGGCGGGCGGCACCAGCGCGCCCGCCCAGGACAGGGCCTTCCAGCCGTCCGCGGGCGAGCCCTCCAGGATCACCACGCCGGTGTTGCGCAGGGAGTGGACGGCGGCGAAGTCCGCGTCGAGGTTGTGGGCGCGGGCGGCGGTCCACAGCCGGACGGCCGCGCCGTGGCCGACCATGACGACGGTCCGGGCCCCGCTGTCCGCCGCCTCGGCGACGACCGCGTCCAGGCGTGCCAGCGTCTCCGCCCCGCTCTCGCCGCCCGGCATGCGCAGGGCGGTGTCCCCGGCGGCCCAGGCCAGCACCGTGCGCATGTACCGCTGCCCGCGCGGCGAGTCGCCGGGCTCCATCTCCAGCTCGCCCGCGGCCACCTCGCGCAGGCCGTCGCGGACGAGCACGTCCAGGCCGCGGGCGGCGGCCAGCGGCGCGGCGGTGAGCCGGGTGCGCAGCAGGGACGAGGCGTAGACGGCCTCGACGTCCTCGCCGGCGAGCGCCTCGGGCAGTGCGGCCGCCTGCCGCTCACCGAGTGCGGTGAGCCCCGCGCCCGGCGGCGCGGTGTCCAGCAGGCCGTCCAGGTTGGACGGGGTCTGACCATGGCGTACGAGGAGCAGGCGCATGCGGGCTTTCCCGGGCGTAGGAGCCGGTTCGTGGAGCCGGACGGAGGAGTGGCGCCGCCCGCGCGCGACCGGGCGCACAAGAAACGGCCACATCAGGGTAGCGGTGCCTGTATGACCCCAGACGTCGACCTCACCGTGCCGAAGACCGGCGCCCACAGCGCCCTGAAGCGGATGCTCGCCCTGGACTGCCGGCTCTTCGAGTTCGCGGCCGAGCGGAACTGGCCGGGCGCCGGGCCCGTGCTGCCCCGGCTGAGCCGGAGCGCGAACCACGGGGTGCTGTGGTTCGCGGCGGCCGCGGCCATCACGGCCAGCCGCACCCCGCGCGCCCGCCGTGCCGCGGTCCGGGGCCTGGCATCGCTGAGCCTGGCCTCCCTGACGATCAACACGCTCGGCAAGCGCTCGGTGCGGCGCCCGCGGCCGGTCCTGGACCCGGTGCCGGTGATGCGCCGGCTCAAGCGGCAGCCCATCACCACGTCCTTCCCGTCCGGCCACGCGGCCTCCGCGGCCGCCTTCGCGACCGGGGTCGCCCTGGAGTCCCCGGCCTGGGGCGCGGCGGTGGCCCCGGTCGCCGCCTCGGTCGCGCTGTCCCGCGTCTACACCGGCGTGCACTTCCCGAGCGACGTGCTGGCGGGCGCGGCCCTCGGCGTGGGCGCCGCGTTCGCCGTACGGGCCCTGGTGCCGACCCGGGCCCAGGCCGCGCCGCCGGCCCGGCCGCGCGCCGACCTGCCGGCGCTGCCGGGCGGCGAGGGACTGGTGCTGGTCGCCAACAGCGCCTCCGGCAGCGCCGACCGCGCCCGCGCGCTGCGCGACGCGCTGCCGAAGGCCGAGGTCGTGGAGTGCGAACCTGAGGACGTGGAGGCCGAGTTGGAGCGGGCGGCCGGCCATGCGAGGGTGCTCGGCGTGTGCGGCGGCGACGGCACGGTGAACACGGCCGCCGGGGTGGCGCTGCGCCGCGGCCTGCCGCTGGCGGTGCTGCCCGGCGGCACCCTCAACCACTTCGCCTACGACCTCGGCGTGGAGGACGCCCGCGATCTGAGCCGGGCCGTCGAGCAGGGCGAGGGCGTGCGGGTGGACGTGGGCCGCTTCGTCGCCGGGCGGAAGCGGGGCGTCTTCCTCAACACCTTCAGCCTCGGCGTCTACCCGGAGCTGGTGCGCGAGCGGGAGCGCTGGTCGGAGCGGATCGGCGGGTGGCCGGCCGGGGTGCTGGCGGCCGTACGGGTGCTGCGCGCCGACCGCCACCCGCTGGAGGCGGAGTTCGCGGGGCGGCGGCACCCGCTGTGGCTGCTGTTCGCGGGCAACGGCATGTACCACCGCATGGGCCTGGCGCCCGGCCGCAGGCAGGACCTGGCGGACGGCCGGCTCGACGTGCGCGTGGTGCACGGTGGCCGGCGGCCCGCTCTCAGGCTGCTGTCAGCCGCTCTGGCGGGGCCGCTGACCCGTTCCCCCGCGCACGCCGCCGTCCAGGTGGGCCGGCTGCATCTGGCCGGCGTCGCCCCCGGCACCCTGCTCGCCTACGACGGCGAGGTGATGGAGGTGGAGGGCGACGTGTGGCTGGAGAAGCTGCCGCAGGCGCTGACGGTGTACCGGCCGCTGCCGCCCCAGTGAACCCGGGGGGCGGCCGACGTGTTCTCCCGTGGGCCGCCCTTTCGGCGTCCCCGACCGTCCGTCAGTCCAGTATACGAAACGCGTATCTCATCATGCGGCACGCGGGCGTACCGTGACGGACACCGGCCGGGGTGTCACGGGACCCCTGGACGCACCGGTTCGACGGAAGGGGTCCAGCCATGCCCGAGCCGCGGGAGACGGCCGTCTACACGCACGGCCACCACGAGTCCGTACTGCGTTCGCACACCTGGCGCACCGCCGCCAACTCCGCGGCGTACCTGCTCGGTTCGCTCAAGCCCCACATGCGGATCCTGGACATCGGCTGCGGTCCGGGCACCATCACCGCCGACCTGGCCCAGCTGGTGCCCGCCGGGCACGTCACCGGCGTCGACCGGGCGCCCGGCGTGCTGGAGCAGGCCCGCGCGACGGCGACTCGACGGGGGCTGAGCAACGTGGACTTCGCGGTCGCGGACGTGCACGCCCTGGACTACCCGGACGACACGTTCTGCGTGGTCCACGCCCACCAGGTGCTCCAGCACGTGGGCGACCCGGTGCGGGCGCTGCGCGAGATGCTGCGGGTGACGAAGCCGGGCGGGTACGTCGCCGTCCGGGACGCGGACTACGCGGCGATGACCTGGTACCCCGAGGTGCCGGGCCTGGACGACTGGCTGGACCTGTACCGGCGGGTGGCCCGCGCCAACGGCGGCGAGCCCGACGCGGGCCGCAGGCTGCGCTCCTGGGCGCTGGCGGCCGGCTGCGCGGACGTCACGGCCACCTCCTCCACCTGGACCTACGTCACTGAGGACGAGCGCGCGTGGTGGAGCGGGCTGTGGGCCGACCGGACCCTGGCGTCCGCGTACGCCGACCGCGCCACCGAGGGCGGTCACGCCACCGCGGACCGGCTGCGGGCGGTGTCGGACGCCTGGCGGGAGTGGGGGCGGCGCGAGGACGGCTGGTTCGCCGTCCTGCACGGGGAAATCCTGTGCCGCAAGGGGGCCTGATCGCGGCTTTGCGGGAAACCCGGACCAGCAGGAGGTTCATTATGGTTCCCATCCTGCTCGTACTGCTTCTGGCGCTGATTCTCTTCGGGGTCGGATTCGCGGTGAAGGTGCTCTGGTGGATTGCGCTGGCGGTGCTCGTCGTGTGGCTGCTGGGCTTCCTGGTCCGCGGTACGACCACCGCCGGCGGCAGGGGCCGTTGGTACAGGTGGTAGTCGTCCGGTAGGCGGGGACGGCGCCCGGGAGACCCGGGCCGCTCACTCCCGGGGAAGCAGCGGTCCCAGCGGCCCGAGGTCCAGATTCAGGTCCTCGGGCCGCAGTCCGTAGCGGTCGCGCAGTTCGGCCATGCGGTCCTCGAGCAGCATCAGCGTCAGGCCGATGCGCTCCTCCTGCTCCTCGGTCAGGTCACCGACGTCGAAGCGGCGCAGCGCCTGCCGTTCCATCAGCTGACGCAGCAGTTCCACCACCGTCAGGACCAGTTTCACCAGGTCGCGTTCGACGGTGTCGGGTTCGAGTTCCAGACGCTTGCGCGCGGTCACGGCGGCTCACTGCTCCTCTTGGGGTTCCAGTGCCTCGAAGGGGGACGGCACATTGGCGTTCACCGAGCTGATCAGGGCGTTGAGGTCGATGCGGACGAGGTCGACGTCCGCGATGCGCAAGGTGACGTCCCCGGTGATGACGACCCCGCCGGCCAGCAGCCGGTCCAGCAGGTCGACCAGCGCGATCTCACGGCGTTCGACGACCGTCATGCCGGCCCCTCCCCACCCGGTGCCTCGTCCGGCGCCTCGTCCGGCGGGGTGTCGCCGGCGAAGGAGTACGCCGCCCAGGGGCCGGTGAGTTCCACGCGCATGCCCGGGGAGTCGTCCTTCGTGCGGTCCACCAGCTCCACGAACTCCTCGGAGTGCGCGCGGGGCACGAGGTAGGCCGCGTTGAGCACGTTGCGCCCGGCCTCGCCGGTGAGCGCCGCGTTCTGCGGCGCGTGCAGCCGGGCGTCCTCGGCGAACGCCGACAACTTGCCGTGCAGCGCGGTGGCGAAGGCCTCCGCCCGCTGCCACTGGTCCTCGTGCGCCCTGGTCTCCTGCCGCCGCCGGCGCAGGTAGTCGCGGCCCGAGGCGGGCCTGGACGCCGGCTCGGCGGCCTGCGCCGCTCGTTCGGCCCCGGCGTTCTCCAGGTAGACCTTGACGCCCCACTCCACGCGCCCCTCCAGGCGGTCGAGGGTCCGGCGGATGTGGTCCTCGCGGGCCTCGATCATGCTGCGCACCCCGCTGTCGTCCCGGAAGACGGTGGCGAGCCGCAACGGCAGCGGGGTGGTGACGACGGTGAGCGCGTCGATCACGCCCTGGTGGGCGCGGGCGGTGGCGGCGAGCCAGTCCAGGTCCTCCAGATGGGCGCGCAGGGGTTCCTCGGCGAAGTCCTGCTCGGGTACCTCGCTGACCACGGCGATCAGGCCGTGGTGGGCCAGCGGTTTGGCCGGAGCCCCGGCCACCCCGGTCAACTGCGCCTGGAGCGGCGCCTCGAGGGGACGGCAGACGGCGTACACGTACCGCAGTCCTGTCATGGTGCCTCCCTGGGAAGCCGGCGGCCGGCACTCCGGCCACCGCCCTCCTCCAGTTCCTCGAGTCGCGCCAGCCTCTCGCGCAACTCCGCGTTCTCCCGGGCGAGTTCGTCGCGCCGGGCGCGGGAGGAGAGCGCGGGGTCGCTCTCCCACCAGTCGATGCCCATCTCCTTGGCCTTGTCCACCGAGGCGACGACGAGCCGGAGTTTGACGGTGAGCAGTTCGATGTCCAGCAGGTTGATGCGGATGTCACCCGCGATCACCACACCCTTGTCGAGGACGCGCTCGAGGATGTCCGCGAGGTTGGCACCGCTGCTCGGGCCGCCGTACGGATCGGGCAGCCGCCTCGGAGTCGTCATCGACGGCTCCCGCCTTCGGCGTACTCGTCCTCGTCGACGTCCTCGGCCTCCGCCTCGGGCTCACCCTCGTCGGCGGCCTCCGCCTCGGGCTCGTCCTCGTACTCGCCGTTGCCCTCCTCGCCGTTCTCCTCCTCGGCGTAGGGGCCCTCCTCCTCGTCCTCCTCGTACGGCTCCTCTTCCTCGCCCCGGTCCTCGTCCTCGTAGGCGGCCTCTTCCTCCTCCGGCTCCTCCTCGTTCTCGTCCTCGTTCTCGTCCTCGGCGGTGGCGCCCTCCTCGGAGCCCTCCTCTTCCTCCTCCGCGAGGGCGTCCTCGTGGCTGCGGACGACCTCGCCGTCGCGGATCTCGCCGCGCCAGCCGTCCTCCGCCTCCCCCTTGAGGGTGATGAAGCGGGCGTAGTTCTTCAGGTCGAGCCGGGCCCGGCGGCCCTGGGCGCGCCAGATGTTGCCCGTCTTCTCGAAGAAGCCGCTCGGGTAGTACTCCATGACCAGCAGGACGCGGGTGAGGTTCTCCTCCAGGCTGTGGAAGGAGACGACGCCCTTCGTGCTGCCCTTCGCGCCCTCCGACGTCCACTGGATGCGGTAGTCGGGCACCTGCTCGGTCGTCGTGGCCTTCCAGCTGCGGCTGGACCACCAGACCTTCGCCTGCCAGTCCGAGTGGGTGTCGTCGGCGCGACCGGCGCTCTTGACCCCCTTGGCGAAGGTGCTGAAGTCCTGGAACCGGGTCCACTGGTCGTAGGCGGTGCGCAACGGCACGCCGACGTCGACGTACTCCATGATGACGGTCGGCTTGTTGCCCCCGCCGCTCTTGCGCTTGCCCTTTCCGCCCCCGCCGAGGTTCTTGACCGTGTCCATCACACTGTCCTTGGCGCGCGAGGCCCCGGCCTCCAGCATCGAACGCACCGGGCCCTTGCCCTCGGCGACCTTGCGGCCGGTGTCGAGGGCGAGCTTGGCGAAGCCGGGGCTGTTGCCCTCGGCGATGTCGTTGAGCTTGCCGGTGGTCTCGCCGAGCTTGCGGCCGAAGCCGGCCAGCACCCGTTCGGCCTGGGCGGAGAGGTACTCCTGCACCTCCGCCTTCAGCCGGTCGGCGGCCTCGCTGTGGGCGAGCCCGGTGAGCGGGTTGTCCTTCGCCGCACCACCCGCGGCCTTGCCCGCGGCGGACGTCGCGGATCCGAGGGTCTCGGTCATCGGTCACCGCCACCCTTCGCCGGCCGGGAGTGGGCGGCGCGTGAGGCGCCGCCGGACGCGGCCGTCTTCTTCGCGGCCGTCTTGCCCGCGGCCGCGGTCTTCTTGGCCGCCGCCTTCTTGGCGGGGGCCTTCCTGGCAGGAGCCTTCTTCGCGGGCGGCTTCTTCGCCGCCTGCTGGGCCGGCGCCTTCCTGGCGGCCTTCCCGGCCGCGTCCCGGGCCCCGTCGCCGTCCCGGTCGTCCCGGTCGTCCCGGTCTTCCCGGTCCTCGGGGGCTTCCTCGTCGGCCTCGTCGGCCTCACGGCCCTCGCGGTCGTCGTAGTCGTCGTCGTACTCGTCCTCGGCGGCGCCCTCGTCGGCGTCCCCGCGGCCTTCACGAGCCTCGTCGTTCCCGTCGTCCCCGGTCTCCGGGACCACGCCGGCGAGCTGGTCGCGGACCTGCGCGGTGCGGCCGTGCAGCCGGTCGGCGAGCGCGCTCATCTGGCGCTCGACCATCGCGCCCGAGGCCGCCTTGCCCACACCCCTGAGGTCCTGGCGCAGCTGGTCCCCGATCTCCTTGAACTGCGGGTTGTCCTTGAGCTGCTGGTTGACCAGGTCCGCTATCGCGCGCGGTCCCAGGTTCATCTTCTTGCCCGCGACGAGACTGCCCACGGCGAAGGCGAGTTTCGCCTTCTTCGTGCGTCCCAACAGGTATCCGGCCCCTACCGCGAGGCCCAGTCCCACTCGATTCATCGTGCCGTCCCCTCACCCGTCTCCGCGCCCCCGCCCATGCCGGTCTCCAACCGGTCCAGCAGTTCGTCCTCCTGGCGGTCGAACTCCTCCTCGGTGATCTCGCCCGCCTCCAGTCGCTCCTCCAGCCGGGCCAGTTCGGCCCGGACGGTGGCCGGGTCGTAGTAGATCCGTTCCGCTTCGTGCAGCACCTGTCTGATCACCCAGGCGCTGCCGCGCGCCGGAGCGAACGGCAGCAGCAGCACCTCCGAGATCAGTCCCATGACCTCACTCCGCTCCCGCGTCGGCTCCCGCCGCGGTCCCCGCCGGCTCGGCCGGGCCGGGCTCGACGAAGCTGTAGGGCGGCAGCGGCCCGTTGACGCGCAGTTCCAGGTGGGGCAGGTCCTTGCGGGCCTGCTCGACGGCGGCCAGGAACTCCTCCGCCGAGCCCCGGTCGACCAGGAACGAGGCGTTGACGAGCCACCCGGTGGACTCCGGGCCGGCGCTGACCGCGGCGGCCGCGGGCTCCAGGGCGCGCACCACCTCGGCGGCGTCCCCGGCCTCGCGGGCCTGCACGGCGGCGGCGACCATCTCGCCGAGCCGGATCTTGTCGTCGTAACTTCCGCCGCCAGAGCGCCGGTTGGCCTCGGCCTGGGCCCGGATGTCGGGGTTCTCGGCCATCACCCGGTGCAGCACCGCCTCCTCGACGTGGCTGCCCTTGACGTTGTACTCGACCTTGCCGTCCAGCGCCCGCAGACGCTCGGTGTAGTGCGCGGCGCGCTCGGTGAGCACACCGCCGACGGCGTCGTCGTCGGGGGCGACGCTGCCGAACCGCATGGGCAGCACGCAGCCGCCCGCGCCGGTCTCGCTGAGCACGTTCTGGTGGGCGAGCAGGTCCTTGCGCTTGGGGCGCAGGCCCTCCGGCGCGTCGCTGACCACGGCGGCCAGTTCACCCGCCTTGAGGATGCGCACCGGCCGCGGCGGGTCGCCGACGCCGCCCATGCCCTCCGGCAGGGAGGGGTGCGAGGCCGCGGTGATCCCGTAGACGTACGTGCTCACTCCTGCTCCTCCTTCCTGCGCGCCGGCGTGGCCTTGCGCGCCCGCGGCCGGGGCTCGGAGTCACCGGAGCTCTCGGAGCGGGCCTGCTTGAAGGCGTCGGAAACGGTCTGGGCGGCGCCGGAGAGCGCGCCCTTGGACTTGCCGCGCGCGCCGGACTCCGTGACCTCGCCGACGATGTCGGGCAGGCCCGGGCTCTTGTGCGGCCCGGACTCCAGGTCGAGCCGGTTGCACGCTTCGGCGAAGCGCAGATACGTGTCCACGCTGGCGACGACGACACGCACGTCGATCTTCAGGATCTCGATGCCTACAAGGGAAACCCTCACGAACGCGTCGATCACCAGCCCCCTGTCGAGGACGAGTTCCAGTACGTCGTAGAGGCCGCTGCTTCCGCCTCCGCCGCCGGACGTCTGTGCCGGGACTACGGTCATGCCGGCCGTGCCTCCTTGTTGTTGTCTCAGTGGTTGTCTCGGTCGATGTGTCGGTTGATGCGTCGGTCGATGTCTTCGCCTGTTGCTGCCGCGCGTCGGGGGCGGGCGGCCTAGCGGCCGCCGTGCCGCTGCGCGTCGGAGCGTCCGCGTTCGTAGCGGCGCAGCCGCCGGTAACCGGCGAGCTGGCCCTCGTCGTCGAGCTCGACCTCGTAGCTCGCCATCAGGCTCATCGTGTCGGGCACGCGGGCGAGTTCGAGCACCTCGATCTCCAGGGACCAGCCGTCGTCCGTCTGCTCGAAGGACGTGACCGACTCCGGGGTCAGGTTGGTCAGCTCGGCGAACTGGGCGCGCGCCTCGCGCAGTACCTCCATGGGCCTGGGCCGGCGCGCCGTCGCGTGGTTGTCGTCTTCGGTACGTGACTCCTGAGATTCCTGTGGCTCTTGTGAATCCTGCGACTCTGATGTGTTTTCTGTATTCGCCATGGCCACCTCTTCTCTCCGTGTGGCCGCAGGTTCCATGGCCAAACCTGTACGGGTACAGGCGTGCCCCAGGACACGGCGTTCCACCTGCGCAGGGCGCTGCGTGTATCAGCCACGCAGCGCGTCGAGGCGGCGCCGTGCCGGTCCCAGGGCGCGGCCCCGGCGCGGGATCCCGGCCCACGGACGGGTCCGCGCGTGCTCGACGGCGTCGGCGATGGTCCACCGCCGCGCGTCGAGGTCCGGGTCGTCCAGCTGGTCCCAGGAGACGGGCGCGGCCACGGGCGCGCCGGGGCGGGCCCGGACGGTATAGGGGGCGACCGCGGTCTGGGCGTACCCGTTGCGCTGCACGTCGAGGTACAGGCGCCCGCCGCGGTCCTTCTTGCGGGCGGCGGTGGTGAACCGGTCGGGGTGCGCGGCGGCGAGCACGTCGGCGGCGTCACGGGCGAAGGCGCGCACCTCGTCGACGTCCTCGCGCCCGTCGAGGGGCACGACGAGGTGCAGGCCGCGCGAGCCCGTCGTCATCAGGGCCGAGGGCAGCCCCAGCTCGTCCAGCAGCTCGCGCAGGCGGCGCGCCGCCTCGCGCACCGGCGCGAAGTCCACGACGTCGTCGCCGGGCGGGTCGAGGTCGAACACCATGCGGTCCGGGCAGCGGATCCGGTCGGCGCGGGACAGCCAGCGGTGCAGCGTCACACACGCCTGGTCGGCGAGGTACACGAGGGTGGCGGTGTCGTCGCACACCGTGTGCGTGACCGTGCCACCCTCCTTGGGGACCTCCACCCGCGTGATCCAGTCCGGGTAGGTGTCCGGCGTGTTCTTCTGCATGAACACCGGGCCGTCCGGGCCGTCGGAGTGCCGCTCCAGCATCAGCGGCCGGCCGCGCAGATGCGGCAGCATGTACGGGGCGACGGCGCGGTGGTAGTCGGCGAGGTCGCCCTTGGTGTACCCCGTCGCCTCGTCCTCCTCGCGCCCCGCCAGCAGGACCTTCTCCGGCCGGTGCACCGGGACCGTGCGCCGGCCGGCTCGCACCGCGCGCGGCGCTTGGCTCACCGCACGATCGCCTCCTCGACCAGCAGCCGTGCGGAGGCCGCGATCGACTCGGCGTCGATGCCCGCCGCGTGCAGCTGCTCGGCGGGCGAGGCCGAGCCCGGCATCGTACGGACGGCGAGGCGGACCAGGCGCGGCACCGGGCGGCCGTCGAGGAACGCGTCGAGGACGGCGTCGCCGAGGCCGCCCTCCTCGCGGTGGTCCTCGACGGTGAGCAGGCAGCCGGTCTCCTCGGCGGCCCGCCGCAGGGTGTCCCGGTCGACGGGCTTGACGGAGTACAGGTCGATCACGCGGACGGCGATGTCCTCCCGGGCGAGCGCGTCGGCGGCGGCGAGCGCCTCGTGCAGGGTGACGCCGGCGGCGACGATCGTCAGGCGGTCGGCGCCGGAGGAGCGCAGCACCTTGCTGCCGCCCACGGGGAACTCCTCGTCCGGCCCGTAGAGCACCGGGCTCTCCCCGCGCGAGGTGCGCAGGTAGCGGATGCCGTCGAGGTCCGCCATCCGCGCGACGAGCTTGGCGGTCTGGTTGGCGTCGCTCGGGTACAGCACGGTCGAGCCGTGGATCGCCCGCATCATCGACAGGTCCTCCAGGCCCATCTGGCTGGGCCCGTCCTGGCCGATCGAGACGCCCGCGTGGGAGCCGTTGAGGTTGATGCCGGAGCCGCTCACCGAGGCCATGCGCACGAAGTCGTAGGCGCGGGTGAGGAAGGCCGCGAAGGTGGAGGCGTAGGGCACCCAGCCACGGCGGGCCATGCCGACCGCGGTCGCGACCATCTGCTGCTCGGCGATGTAGCACTCGAAGTAGCGCTCGGGGTGCTCCTTGGCGAAGAACTCCGCGCGCGTGGAGTCGCCCACCTCGCCGTCCAGGGCCACCACGTCGCCGCGCGCGGTGCCGAGCGCGGCGAGCGCCTCGCCGTAGGCGTCGCGGGTCGCGACCTTTTCGCCCTTGTCCCAGCGGGGCAGCTCCAGGCCGCCGTCGCCGACGGGCCGGCGGGAGCGGACGTCCGGCGGGGCGTGGACGCTCACGCGCAGGTCGCGGACCCCGCCGAGTTCCTCGATCGCCTCGTCGGCGTCCTTGACCGGTTTGCCGTGCAGTCCCTCGCGGTCCTCGGTGGCGTGGACGCCCTTGCCCTTGAGGGTGCGGGCGATGATCGCGGTGGGCTGGCCCCTGGTGGAGATCGCCTCGCCGTAGGCGCGGTCGACGGCGTCCACGTCGTGGCCGTCGATCTCGACCGTGTGCCAGTCGAAGGCGCGGAAGCGGCGCGCGTAGGCGTCCAGGTCGTGGCCGTGCCGGGTGGGGCCGCGCTGGCCCAGCCGGTTGACGTCCACGATCACGGTCAGGTTGTCCAGGTGCTCGTACCCGGCGTGCTCGGCGGCCTCCCAGATCGAGCCCTCCGCCATCTCGCTGTCCCCGCACAGCACCCACACCCGGTAGTCGGCGTGGTCGAGCCGCTTGCCGGCCAGCGCGATGCCGACGCCGATGGGCATCCCCTGGCCGAGCGAGCCGGTGGCCGTCTCCACCCACGGCAGCCGCTGCGGAGTGGGGTGGCCCTCCAGCCGGCTGCCCAGCTTGCGGAAGGTGAGCAGCTCTTCGTCGTCGATGGCCCCGGCCGCCTTGTAGGCGGAGTAGAGCAGGGGCGAGGCGTGTCCCTTGGACAGGACGAAGCGGTCGTTGCCGGGGTGTTCGGGGTGGTCGAAGTCGTAGCGGAGGTGGTGGGCCAGCAGTACGGCCATCAGGTCCGCGGCGGACATGGAGGACGTCGGGTGCCCGGAGCCCGCCGCTGCGGCGGCCCGCACGCTGTCCACGCGCAACTGCTGGCCGAGCTCGACGAGTTCGGCGGTGTCCATGAGTCTCCTTCGGTCTCCTGCTCGGATGCGTCGATGCGTCGACTACGTCGGCTGCGTCAACTACGTCGGCTGCGCCGGCTGCTTGGCGTCAGTCGTCACGTTCGACGGGGCCGGGGGCGGGGTGGTGGGGATGCCTTCGCTTGGCCCGCCCGGAACGCGCGGGCGCCCCGGACCGGCTCTTGGCCGGCTCGCCGCTCGGCTGGTTCTTGGCGGGTTCGCCGCCCGGCTGGTTCTTGGCGGGCTCGCCGCCCGGCTGGTTCTTCGCGGGTTCACCGCCCGGCTGGTTCTTCGCGGGTTCACCGCCCGGCTGGTTCTTCGCGGGTTCACCGCCCGGCTGGTTCTTCGCGGGTTCACCGCCCGGCTGGTTCTTCGCGGGTTCACCGCCCGGCCGACTCTCCGTCCCCGCGGGTTCGTCCGTGCGGGCCTGCCCGCCCGGGCCGCCCGGTACGCGGGCCAGCTCCGGGGAGGACGACTCCAGCGGCACCGACCAGGACCGTACGAGACCCAACTGCACGGACTGGCGCGGCAGTACGGCGTCCAGCAGCCAGTCCGCGGCCACCCGGACCCGGTTGCCCGGCATCGCGGCAAGGTGGTAGCCGCGGGTCACCGCGCCGGCCGCCGGGCCGGACAGCGGGACGCCGAGCGGGTTGGCGGCGGCCTGCGTGCCGCCGAGGTCCACCACGAAGCCGAGGTCGCGGTGCCGGTAAGGACGCCGCTCGCCCACGCCCAGCGAGGCGGCGACGTTGACCGCGGCGACCTTCCCGTGCCGCCAGGCGTGTTGCGCGGTCATCGGCGTGTACTTGCCCGGGTTGTTCAGGTCCGGCACGGCCGCCGCGTCACCGCACGCGAACACCTCGGGCCGCCCCGGCACCTGGAGGTACGGGTCGACGACCAGCCGCCCCCGCTCCAGCGCCTCGCCGGTGCTCTCCACCAGCGGATCGGGCCGCACGCCCACGCACCACACCAGCGTGCGGCTGGGCACGAACTCGCCGTCCGTGAGCAGCACCCCCTCGTGCGTGGCCTCCTTCACGGAGGTGCCCATGCGCACGTCCACACCGCGCTCGCGCAGCACCCGGTCGGCGGTGGCCGAGAGCCGTTCGTCCATCTCGGGCAGCACCCGGGGCGCGACGTCCAGCAGCATCCAGCGCGGGCTCATGCCCTGCCGCAGCGGGTGTTTGCGCACCTGGGCGTCGGTGTACATCTTGCCGTGCGCGGCCACCTCGGTGCCGGTGTACCCGGCGCCCACCACCACGAAGGTGCAGCGGGCGGCGCAGGTGTCCCGGTCCTCGGCGGCGGCCGCGAGCTCGACCTGGCGGGTCACGTGGTCGCGCAGGTAGAGCGCCTCGGGCAGTCCGCGGAAGCCGTGCGCGTGCTCGGCGACACCGGGGATCGGCAGCAGCTTGTTGACGCTGCCCACGGCCAGCACCAGCCGGTCGTAGGCGAGCGTGCCGCCGTTGCCCTCGGGGTCGGTGTACTGGACGGTGCGGGCGTCCATGTCGACGCCGTGCGCCTCGCCGAGGACCAGCCGGACGTGGGGCAGGGTGCCGGAGAGGGAGACGGTGACCCGGCGGGGCTCCAGGATGCCGGCGGCCACCTGGGGCAGCAGCGGCAGGTACAGGAAGTAGTCGGTCGGGTTGAGCAGGGTGATGTCGGCCTTGCCCTGGGACATGCGGGACAGGGTCCGGGCCGTCCGGTAGCCGGCGAAGCCGGCACCGACGATCACGATGCGGGGTCGACTCACGGTTCGCCTCCGGCGCGGTCGCGTGGCTCGTGCGGTTGCCACAGCATTTACAGCTCGTGCGGAACCTCCCGCGTCCCCCTGGCCCGGGCGTCCAAACGTGCGCCGGGGCTGCGGGCGCGGTTTCCGGCGGGGCGGGCGCGGTTTCCGGCGTTGCGGGAGGGAAACCCGGTGGGGCGTTCCACCCCGACCACGTCACGGAGGCACACCCCCATGCCCGAATACGGCTATTTCCTCTCGTGCGAGCAGTACGGGCCCGCCGAGCTGATCGAGCAGGCACGGATGGCCGAGCAGGCCGGTTTCCAGGCGCTGTGGATCTCCGACCACTACCACCCCTGGAACGACGCGCAGGGGCAGAGCCCGTTCGTGTGGTCCGTGATCGGCGCGCTGTCCGAGGCCGTGTCCCTGCCCGTCGAGACCGCCGTGACCTGCCCGACCGTGCGTATGCACCCGGCCGTCGTGGCGCAGGCCGCGGCCACCAGCGCGGTGATGACCGGCGGCCGCTTCCGGCTCGGCGTCGGCAGCGGGGAGGCGCTCAACGAGCACATCCTGGGCGATCACTGGCCGCCCGCGCACGTCCGCCTGGAGATGCTGGAGGAGGCGATCCAGGTGATGCGGCGGCTGTTCACCGGCGAGGAGGTCAGCCACCACGGCACCCACTACACGGTGGAGAACGCGCGCCTCTACACGGTGCCGGACGAGCCGGTGCGTATCGACGTCTCCGGCTTCGGTCCGGCGGCGACCCAGCTGGCCTCGCGGGTCGGCGACGGCTACATCACGATGATGCCGGACGCGGCGATGGTGGAGCAGTACCGCAAGGGCGGGGGCGGCGGCAAGCTCGTCAGCGGCGGCACGAAGGTCTGCTACGGGACCGACAAGGAAGAGTGCGTGCGCACCGTCCACCGGCTGTGGCCCAACGAGCTGCTGCCGGGCGAGCTGGGCCAAGTGCTGCCCTCGCCGCGGCACTTCGAGCAGGCGCAGCAACTGGTCACCGAGGACATGGTGCGCGAGAACCGGGTGTGCGGGGACGACGCCGACGAACACGTCGCGGAACTCAAGCAGTTCGCGGACGCGGGCTTCGACCGGATCTACGTCAACCAGATCGGCCCGGACCACCGCGGCTTCTTCGACTTCTACCGCACGAAGGTGCTGCCGCAGCTGTGAACGCGGTCGTGAGCGGATCGTGAGCGAATGGGACGGGCCCCGCCTGCTTCGCGCAGGCGGGGCCCATCCCGTCCATCGGTCGTCAGTCGCTGTAGCCGGCGGGCGGGGCGGGCGGGACCGGCGGCACGGGCGGGTACGCCACGTCACGGCGGCCGTGGCACTGGCCGTAACCCTGCCCCTGACCGGCCGTGGGGTCCCCGGTGTGCTCCGGTGAAGGCCGGGACGCCGGGCGGGCCGACGCGTCCGGGCCGGCCGATGCCGCCGCGGGCCGGGCCGCGGACCGCAGCGCGTAGGCCACCGCGCCCAGGATCGCCGCGGTGATCAGCGCGGCGGCCCAGCCGGGCAGCCCGATGGCGAGGGCCAGTCCCACGGCGAGCGCGACGGCCGCGCCCGCGTACAGCGCGGCGGCGCCGGACCCGGCGTACAGCATGGCCGTGCGGCGCTGCCTGCGCGTCTGCTCACGCAGCTCGTCGCGCACCGTCTCACGGGCCACCTGCGCCAGCTCGTCGACCAGTTGCCTGTCCAGGTGTTCCAGATGATCCAAGCGCTCCATGCGGCGCGGGTACCCGCACGGGCGTGCGCGTAACGAGGCGCGAGCACAACGGGGCGTACGCGCCCCGACCTGCCCGGCGCCCCAACTAGGCTCGTGCGCATGGAGATTCTGGGTACCACCTTGCGAGTCTGCGTCGACGACCTGGAGAGCGCGGTCCCCTTCTACGAACGCCTCGCGGGCGGCCGGGCGCAACGGTTCGAGCGCGGCGGTGTCCAGGTGGCGGCGGTCGGCTGCTTCCTGCTGATGAGCGGTCCGGAGGCGGAACTCGAGGTGCTGCGCAAGGTGGTGGCGACCATCGCCGTGGAGGACGTGGACGAGGCCCACCGGGTACTGAGCGAGCTCGGCGCCCGCGTCGTCGCGGGCCCGGTGCGGACCCCGGCGGGCCGCAACCTCCTTGCCATGCATCCGGACGGGACGGTCTACGAGTACGTGGACCGCCGTGGCTGAGCCCGCTCAGGAGGCGGGCGGGCGCATCCGGAACTCGTACCGGTCGGGCAGTTCACCGCCTTCGGCGCGCTCCCACACCTGGCCGATCCGTTCGTCGCCCTCACGCAGGTCGGCGACCTCGAAGCCCTCGTCGAAGACGGCCCGCGCCCGGTCGGGCCGCCCCTCGGCGAGCAGCAACTCGGCCTCCAGCAGCCGGAACCGCCCGCGCGCCCGGGTCTGTGGGTGCACCCGCTCCCACACCGCGCGCGCCTGCTCGGGCCGGCGCACCTTCAGCAGCGCCTCGATCGTCTCGCGGCCGAGCGCGGCCGTGGCCGCCGTCCAGGGCTCGCCGTCCCGCCGCTCCTGGCACAGGTCGTCGAAGGCCTCCGCGTACCGGTCGGCGGCCCGCTCGTGGTGGCCCGCCTCCTGGTCGGCCACGGCGAGGCAGCGCAGCGACGGCCAGCGCGAGGGCGCGAGTTCGAGCGCCCTCTCCCAACTGCGCACGGCCTGCGCGCGGTCGCCGGCCTGCCACTGGGCGATGCCCAGGTGGTACTCGGTGAGCGGGGTGGCGGGCGCCGTCTCCAGCATGTCCCGCCAGTGCGGTGCCACGAGGCTCTCCCCCGGCGGCCGGACCCGGCGCGGCTCCGGGAACGAACCGGAGCGCAGCAGCTCCCGCCAGGGCTCCTGCGCCTCGCCGATGGTGGTCTCGGGGAAGGGCGTGCCGGGCAGCTTCCAGCCGCCGCGCATCACCTCGAGCGCGCCCCAGCCGGATCCGGTGTGCAGGATCTCGCCCGGTTCGGCGTCGGCGTGCGGCCTCCAGGCGGCGTAGGCGGCGTCCACGTCGGCGCGGGGCAGGGCGGCGTCGAGGTGGGCCTCGGTCCGGGCGACGGCGGCGTCCCACTCCCCGTCCGGCGCCGGCGCGTCCAGGGGGCCGTACGCCTCCAGCCAGGCCACCTCGCTGCCCGCCGCGAGCGGTACGTGTTCGAGCTGGGTGCGGGCGAGGCCGGCCTGGATCTCGCAGTAGCCGCCGGTGCCCGGCTCGGTGAGCCACTCCTGCCAGCGCCGGCCGCCGGGGCCCGAGCCCCAGACGAACAGCTTGCGTCCGCGCAGCACGTCGGTGGAGGTCTGCACCAGCCCGTGGCCGTGCACGTCGAGTGCGGCGATCCAGCGGCGCCGCCCCTCGGGCACCTCGTAGAAGTAGTCGGCGGGATAGACGCTGTTGAGGGGGTACGTCCGGTCGACGCCGTCGTACGTGGGGACCGGCACCCGGCGCAGCCGGCGCTCGTAGCCGAAGTGCCAGGCCTCCTCGGCGGGGGCCAGTACCCGGCGCTCCTCGGGCACGGCGATGTTCGACCACCAGTAGGTGGGCACCTCCCGCTCGTGCGGGTTGCGGACGCGGACGCCGACGTAGAGGAATTCGGAGCCTTCCGGCAGCCACAGGTCGACCTGGAAGGGCAGGTCGCGCAGCCGCTCCCACTCCCACAGGCGCAGCATCTGCCCGCCGTCGGGGGCGGGGACGCGGGCGGCGTGCAGCGGCGAGCAGGAGAGGGTGGTGTGGCCGGTGGCGCCTATGTTCCACTCGATGCCGCCCGAGTACCAGGCGCCGTTGAGGGCGAAGTTGGCGGGCTGGAGCACCGGGTTGCGGTAGAGGAGTTCGCGTCCGGTGGGCTTGTGGACGAGGGAGGCGACACGGCCGCCGAGTCCGGGCAGCACGGTGGCGCGCAGCCGGTCGTTCTCCAGGACGAGGGCGTCCACGGGGCGGGGCTCGCGGGCCCTGCCGTAGCCGTCGCGGACGCGCACGGGCAGCAGGCTGTGCAGCGGCGCGTAGCCGACCTGCCGGGCCATGTCGCGGGGCAGGTCCTCCTTGTCACGGTCCTCGATGTGGTGCATCTCGTCGAGCGGGCGCAGGGCGGGCAGGGGGTTGTCGGAGCCCAACTGTGCGGCGGGCAGCGTCAGTACCTCACGTCGGATCGTCGTCACGATGACCATGGAACCCGCTCGGGGATGACCTGGCCAGGGGCGGGACCGGTCAGGATTGCGCAAAGGCGGCTTTCGGGACCGGGCGGAAATTCCGTAGGCGGTGCGGCCCGGGGGCCGTAGAGTCGGCCCCCGCGTGACGTGTACCGATGTGTACCGAGGAGTACGGGAGCCGATGAGCGAGCAGCACACCTACCGGGTGATCGTCAGGGGAACCTGGGACGGACTGACCGAGGAGGCGCGGGCCCGGCTGCTCGCCGAGGCGGACGGCCACGGGCTGACGAGCATGCGGTTCACCGAGGAGGGCACGCTGACCTACGAGTCCTCGCCGCTGAAGCACTTCTCGATGCGCTACGTGGTGGTGTGCGACGCCGAGGACGGCGAGGAGATGGCGGCGGCGATCGCGGAGGATCGCGCCGAGACATCGCTGCGCGGCCTCGGCTACGGCTTCGGCGCCCTGAAGTCGACCGTCACGGACCTCGACACCATGAAGATCAACTACAAGGCCGGGTCCCGGCGCTGACCGGCCCCCGCACGTGCGCCGTCACCCGCGGCCCCGCTCAGTCCAGGGCCGGCTCGTCAAGGGTGAGCGTGCCCGCGCCGGCGTCCAGTTCGGCGGCGACGCCGAAGGGTATCGTCACCGCGCCCTCGCAGTGGCCGAACCCGAAGTCCTCGGCGACCGGGACACCGAGCCCGCCGAGCCGGTCGGCGAGCAGCGCGCGCACCGCGCCCGGAGTGTCGCAGGCCTCCCAGGAGCCGAGCAGCACCCCGCGCACGCCGTCGAGCCAGCCGGCGCGCAGGAGTTGGGTGAGGTACCGGTCGAGCCGGTAGGTCTCCTCGCCCACGTCCTCCAGGCAGAGCAGGCCGCCGTGGGCGGAGGGCCGGGCATGCGGGGTGCCGAGCTCGGTGGCGAGCAGCGCCAGGCAGCCGCCGAGTGTGATCCCCCGGGCCCGGCCGGGGACCAGGGCGGTGCCGCCGGAGGCGATCGTACGGACCGTCTCGGGCGCGAACAGGGTCGCTCTGAGGTGCTCCTGCGCCCGGGTGTTCTTCACGAAGTCGATGCCGGCCGCCATCGGCCCGTGCAGTGTGACCAGGCCGAGACGGGTGGCGAACGCCTCGTGCAGCGCGGTGATGTCGCTGAAGCCCACGAACACCTTCGGTCCCGCCGCCCGCATCGCGTCCCAGTCGAGCAGGTCGGCCATGCGCTGCGCCCCGTACCCGCCCCGGGCGCACAGCACCGCGTCCACCTCCGGGTCGCACCAGGCGCCCTGGAGGTCGGCGGCGCGGTCGGCGTCCGTGCCGGCCAGGTAGGCGAACGTGCCGTGCCGGTCGAGCACGTGCGGGGCGACCACCGGGTCCAGGTCCCAGCCGCGCAGGACGTCGAGACCGGCCTGGAGCCGCTCCTCGGGCACCGGTCCGCTGGGGGCGACGACGGCCACGCGCGCGCCGGGGGCGAGCCGGCCGGGGCGCCGGAGTTCCTTCACGTGCCTAGCTCCAGGGTCGGGATGCCGGCCGCGTCCAGGCCGAACACCTGAGCGTACAGCGACAGCTCGGACTCCAGTGCGCGCACCATGGTCTCCGCCCGCCGGAAGCCGTGCCCCTCGCCCTCGAAGGCGATGTACGCGTGGGGCACGCCGCGGCCGGTCATCCGGGCGAGGAACCGCTCGCACTGGGCCGGCGGGCAGATCACGTCGTCCAGGCCCTGGAGCAGCAGGAAGGGCGCGGTGATCCGGTCGGCGTGCTCGGCGGGCGAGCGTTCGGCGTACCGCTCGGGCACCTCGGCGAGCGGTCCCACGAGGGTCTCCAGATACCGCGACTCGAAGTCGTGGGTCTCCCCCGAGCCCCAGCCGGTCAGATCGAGGATCGGGTAGAGGATGGTGCCGCAGGCGTAGACGTCGGTGGCGGTCAGGGAGGCGGCCGTGGTCCAGCCGCCCGCGCTGCCGCCCCGGATGGCGAGCCGGGCACGGTCGGCGGTGCCCTCGTCGGCCAGGGCGAGGGCGACGGCCGCGCAGTCCTCCACGTCGACCACGCCCCACCGCTCGCGCAGCCGGTTGCGGTACTCCCTGCCGTACCCGGTGGAGCCGCCGTAGTTGACCTCGGCCACCCCGATGCCCCGGGAGGTGAAGTAGGCGATCTCCAGGTCCAGCACGAGCGGGGCCCTGCTGGTGGGCCCGCCGTGCGCCCACACCACGTACGGCGGCAGCTCGCCCTGCGGTGCCACGCATCCGGGGTTGCGGGGCGGGTGGACGTGGGCGTGGATCTCGCGGCCGTCCGGTCCGGTGAAGGCGCGGATCAGCGGCTCGGGGCAGTAGGCGGGGTCGACCGGGTCCTCGTGGGCGGCGCCGATGACGCGGGCCCGGCCGGTGCGCGTGTCCAGCTCGACCACCTCGTGGGCGCTGTACGGGCCCGCGCCCACCGCGACCACCCGCTCGCCCCGCACCGCGAGGGTGGCGTCGAACTCCGTCCAGGGGCCGGCCGCGTCCACGACCTCGCCCGTCTCGGGGTCGAGCACGCCGAGGGCGGCGGCGCCCCTGCCGTGCACAACGGCGACCGTCCCGCCGTCCAGCGGTGCGAACCAGCGCTGGCCGAGCTTCCACAGCGGTCCGCCGAACTCCTCCTCGCGCGGGCACAGCGGCTCGCCGTCCCGGTAGAGGTTCCACCAGCCGCTCCGGTCGCTCGCGTACAGCAGCGAGCCGTCCGGGGCCCACTCCGCCTGCGCGATCGACTCCTCGGGTCCGCCCGCCACGACCTCGGGCGCCGACAGGACCCCGTCCTCGCCCACCTCGGCCAGCAGCAGTTCCGTACCGTCCCAGGGCATGCGCGGGTGGTCCCAGGTCAGCCACACCGCGCGGCGTCCGTCGGGCGAGAGGCGGGGGCCGGTCACGAACCGGTGCCGGTGGTCGGTGAGTTCGCGCACCGCGCCGCGGTCGGCCGCCGCCGAGCCGTCCAGGGGTACGGCGGCCAGGACGCGCCGCACGTCGCCGGGCCCCTCGCCGGTGAACTCCTCCAGTACGCACCAGACCTCGCCCGTGCCCGGACCGGCCGGACCGCCCCGGCCGGACAGCACCTGGGGGTCCGCCCAGCGCAGTCCGCCGCCCACGGCGGACGCCGGTGTGAGGGGGAGCGGATCGTCTCCGGGCCGCCACCGGTAGAGCCGCTGGTCGGCGAAGTTCACGAAGACCAGCAACGGTTCGCCGTCCAGTACGGCGCCCGCCCAGGGCCGGCCGCCGTACTCGATGACCCGGCTGCGCGCGTTCCACGGAGCCGGCAGGGGCGACTCCTGTGTGCCGTCGGCGCGCCGCCGCACCAGGGCCCGTCGGCCGCCCTCGGCCGGGCGCGGCTCGGTCCACCACACCTCGTCGCCGACGAAGCCCACGAACTCCGGCTTCCCGTCGTGCGCGGCGGCCAGCGCCGCGTCGACGGGCGAGGGCCACGATCCGTACGGCAGGGTCCGCACCTCCCGCCCCGTCACCGGCTCCCCCACTGTCCTCTCCTCCACCGTCCCCTCCCCCACCGCTCAGGCCGTCCGCAGGAAGCGGTCCAGGACGCGGACGCCGAAGTGCAGCGCGTCCACGGGGACGCGTTCGTCGACCCCGTGGAAGAGGGCGTGGTAGTCGAAGCCCTCGGGCAGCTTCAGCGGCGAGAAGCCGTACCCCGTGATGCCGAGCCGGGAGAACTGCTTGGCGTCGGTGCCGCCCGGCATGCAGAACGGCACCACGTGCCCCTCGGGTGCGAACGCCTCGACGGCGGCCCGCATCGCCGAGAAGGCCGGTGAGTCCACGGGCGCCTCCAGGGCCACCTCGCGGTGGTGGAACTCCCAGTCGACGTCCGGGCCGGTCAGCCTGTCCATGGTGGCCCGGAACTCCTCCTCGCCGCCGGGCAGATACCGCCCGTCGACGTGGGCCACGGCCTCCCCCGGGATCACGTTGATCTTGTAACCCGCGTCGAACATCGTGGGGTTGGCGCTGTTGCGCAGGGTGGCCTCGACGAGCCGGGCGGCCGGGCCGAGCTTGTCCAGCAGGCTGTCCACGTTGCGCAGGTCGGCCTCGACGCCGTACACGGCGGCGAGTTCGGTCAGGGCCGCGCGCACCGTGGGGGTGAGCCGCACGGGCCACTCGTGCACGCCGATCCGGGCGACGGCGGCGGCCAGGCGGGTGACCGCGTTCTCCTTGTTCACCCGGGAGCCGTGCCCGGCCCGGCCCCGTGCGCTCAGCCGCAGCCAGGCGGTGCCGCGCTCGCCGGCCGCGATGGGGTAGATCTGCCGGCCGGCGCCGTCGTGGAAGGTGAACGCGCCGGACTCGCTGATGCCCTCGGTGCAGCCCTCGAACAGCTCCGCGTGCTCGTCGGCGAGGAACCCCGACCCGTCCCGCGCGCTGGCCTCCTCGTCGGCGGTGAAGGCGATCACCAGGTCCCGGCGCGGCCGGACGCCCTGCCGGGCCCAGGCCCGCACCACGGCCAGGATCATCGCGTCCATGTTCTTCATGTCGACCGCGCCCCGGCCCCAGACCACGCCGTCGCGCACCTCCCCGGAGAACGGGTGCACGCTCCAGTCCTCTGCCCGCGCCGGCACCACGTCCAGGTGGCCGTGGACGAGCAGGGCGTCCGCGGAGGGGTCGGAGCCCTCGATCCGGGCGACGACGTTGGTCCGCCCCTCGGTGCGCTCCAGCAGCAGGGGCTCCAGGCCGGCGCCCGCCAGCCACTCGGCGGCGTACTCGGCGGCCGGGCGCTCACGGCAGTCGCCGCCGCCCCGGTTGGTGGTGTCGATGCGGATCAGGTCGGAGGTGAACGTGACGACCTCGTCCAGTGCCTGCGCGTCAGCCATACTGCTCCTCCACGGCGGCCGAGGCGATCGTGGTGACCGCCTTGAAGGTACGGATCGCCTCGAACATCGTGGCGCTGGTGTACGCCACCTTGCGCTCGGCGGCCCGGTCGACGCCGGGCACGACGGTGGCGGCCAGGGCGAGGTGCTCGGCGTCGAACTCCACCGCGACCGTGAACGGCCCGCCGTCGACCGGCTCGTGACGGACCGCCAGGGCGGCCGCCTCCTTGGCCGCCGCGCGGATGTCGGCGGCGGTGCGGGCAGGGGTGCGGCACACCGCCGCGTACCGCGACACGTAGTCCTTGACGGCGACCTTCAGTGCCTCGGGCGCATAGCCCAGGGCGTCCTCGCAGGCCACGTCGTCACCGGTGACGAGGACCACCGGCACGCCGTATTCAGCGACCACGTGCGCGTTGAGCAGGCCCTCGCTGGCCCGTACGTCGTTGAGCCAGACCCCGGTGATCTGGTTGGCGAGATAGGTGTGGGCGAGGACGCCCTCCATGCCGGCGCCCGCGTGATAGCCGACGAAGGCGATGCCGTCCACGTCGCCGTGCTGCACGCCCTCCACCATGGACAGGGACTTGTGCCGCCCGGTGAGCATCTGCGCCCGCTCGTCCAGGTCCTCCAGGAGGAGGTTGCGCATGGTCGAGTGGGCCTCGTTGATCAGGACCTCGTCGGCGCCGCCGTCGAGGAAGCCGAGCACGGCGGCGTTGACGTCGGAGGTGAACATCGACCGGCACCGCTCCCACTCCGGTGCCCCCGGCAGCACGTCGGCAGGCCAGGTCACGCCCGTGGCGCCCTCCATGTCGGCGCTGATGAGGATCTTCATGCCGCCTCACGCTACGCGGTCACGGTGAAGCGCGGCCATGCCTGTGGAAAACTCTCACCGGCACAGACCAATGGCGCCCCGGACACCGAGGGTGCCGGGGCGCCATGGGGCGGTCCTCACGGGCGCGCTCAGCGCTCCAGGAAGTCGAACAGCTCCTCCCAGCGCCGGGTGATGGCGTCCGGGTCGAAGCGCCGCACGCTGCTGAGGGCCTGCTCGCCCATCGCGTCGCGCAGCCGCTCGTCGGACATCAGCCGGACCAGGTGGCGGGCGAGTTCGGTGGTGTTGCCGGGGCGGGCCAGCAGGCCGTCCTCCTCGTGCGTGACGATCTCCCGGACGCCGGGGGCGCAGTCGAAGGCCACGCAGGGCAGTCCGCACGCCATCGCCTCGAGCAGGACCAGCGGGAAGCCCTCGCCGCGGGAGGACTGCACGAAGACGGAGGAGGCGCGCAGCGCCCCGGGCACGTCCTCGGTCTGGCCGGCGAAGTCGACCGAGTCGTCGAGCCCGAGTTCGGTGCAGCGCGCCCGCAGCTCCGCCTCGGCCTCTCCGCGGCCGTAGATGCGCAGGGTCCAGCCGGGCTGCTTCGGCGCGGCCTCGGCCCAGGCGTCGAGGAGCAGGTCGACGCCCTTCTCGTGGGAGAGCCGGCCGATGCTCGCCACCACCTTCTCCGTGCGCGGCGACGGGGTGTCGGGCACGATCGGCAGCGGGTTCGGCATGAAGCCCATGTTGTTCATGCCCTCGCCCACCCAGCGGTCGGCGTCCTCCTGCGTGAGCGCGAGCAGGCGGTCGACGTCCTGGTAGTACTTCTTGACCCGCTCGAAGCGGGAGGACTTGCGGGCCGTGTCGAAGGACTCGTGGGTCATGCCGATGACGATGTGCCCAGCGGTGTCCGCGAGCGCCACCCATTCCATCGCCCACACCTGGGTGACGATGATCACGGCTCCGGGCCGGGCGGCGCGGAACAGCTGGGTGAGCCGGTCGGCGGCGCCCCGCATGTGCGCCTCGTGCCGGCGCAGGGCCGGGTCGGCGGGGCCGAGCAGCCGGCGGCGCCTCGGGCGGCCCGGGGGGCGCTGGGCGTAGAGGGTCACCGTCTTGAACGGCGGGTTCTCGCCCAGGTCCATGGGGTGGTTGGCCGGGGCGATGCCGGCGATGGTGACCCGGTGGCCGCGGTCGGCGAGCAGCCCGGCGAGCTGGGCCTGCCAGCGGCCCACGCCGCCGAGTTCGTCGACCTCGTTGGCCACGAAGATGATGTCGCGCTCGGTCATCGGGCCTCTCCCGCGGGGCCGAAGAAACGGTCCACGATCTGCGCCGCGGCGTCTCCGCGGTCGTACTCACCGTACTTGTCCACGAACTCCTTCAGCCGCGCCTCGTGCCGGGTGTGGACGCCGCCGAGGTCGTCGAGCACGGAGAACAGTTCCTCCTCGGTGCGCGGGACGGGGCCCGGCGCCTCGGTGAGCAGGTCGAAGTAGGTGCCGCGGGTGTCCTCGGCGTACTCCTCCCAGTCGTGCGCGTAGAACACGATCGGACGCTGGAGGAGGGCGTAGTCGAACATCACCGAGGAGTAGTCCGTGATCAGCCCGTCGGCGAGCAGCATCAGCGGGGTGATGTCGGGCTCGGCGCTGACGTTGACGACGCGTCCGGCCACCGAAGGCGGCAGGGTGAGCCGGTTGAGATAGTGCGCGCGGACGAGCAGGGTGAACTGGTCGCCGTAGCGGGCGGCGAAGCGCTCGACGTCGAAGGGGAACTCGAAGTCCCGCACCCGGCCGTCGGGGTGGGCGCGGAACGTCGGCGCGTACAGCAGGACGCGCCGGCTCGGGTCGATGCCGAGGCGTTCGGCGATCCGCCGCGCCTCCGGGCCGGCCTCGGTGCCCTCGCGGGCGCGGACCAGGGCGTCGTTGCGCGGGTAGCCGGTGCGCAGCAGTTTGTGCTCGGGGATGCGGTAGGCGCGGGCGAGGGTGCGCACGTCGTGCTCGCTGCGGACCACGAAGTGGTCGAAGCGGTCCAGAGCCTGCTGGTAGGCGCGCTGCTCCTGCTCGGACTGCATCCGGTAGGTGGGCTCGTCGAAGCCCATGCGCTTGAGGGCGGAGCCGTGCCAGGTCTGGATGTACGTGGTCTCGGGGCGCTTGGCCAGGCGCAGCGGGTAGCCCTGGTTGTCGATCCAGTACTCGGCCTGGGCGAGCGCCCTGAGGTAGCGCCACGACCAGCGGCGCACCAGCTCGACGTCCTCGGGGAAGCCCGTGGGGCGCTCCCCGGCGTACGACCAGATCGCGGTGATCGGGGTGCCGCGGCGCTTGAGCTCCTCGTAGATGGCGCGGGGGCTGTCGCTGTATTGCTTGCCGAGGTGGCTCTCGAAGACGACCGTGCCCTTGCGGACGGGCAGCCGCGTGAGCATCCGCTCGTAGACCTGGAGCTTGCGGTCGCCGGAGTTCAGGTCGCGGCGCACGGCGCGCAGCTTGCGGTAGGCGCCCTTGGCGGCGCGCGCGGGGCCGCCGTGCAGGTTGCGCTCGACGACGGCGCGGCCGGTGCGGGCGGCCTGGCCCTGCTGGATCAGCCGGAAGGCGAGGTGGCCCTTGGCGGACACCTGGGCCTCGACGCGGTCGGCCATGAGCCGGGTCAGCCGGGGCCGGACGGGCAGGTCCTGGGCGTGCTCGAGGTCGACGGTGCCGACGGTGAGCCGGCTGGTGGTGCGCTTGCCGTCCACCGTGAGGTGCAGCCGGACGTCCCACACGTCGTCAATGATGCCGAGCGGTCTCAAGCGCCGGGCGAGGGGCACCTCGGCCCGCCAGGCGATCGCGTCGCCCTCGTGGCGCGGGGTGGCCACCGGGAAGCGGAAGGTCTGCAGGCTGCGGCGCCGGGCGCGGAACTCCAGCTCGGCGGCGAGCGTGGCGTCCGGGGCGATGGTGTGCAGCGGGTTGACGATCTCGCCGGCGAGGACCAGGTCGCCGCCGCGCGCGGTGTACTCGGTGAGCTGGTTGCGCAGGAACATCGCGTCGACCGGCTTGGCGTGGTAGCCGAGGGTGGTGACGTCGAGGACGGCGCGCATCTCGGGGTCGTCGAGGTAGCGGTCGGTCCAGTAGATGCGGCCGTCGTGCTCGACCAGCGGTGCGGAGATCTTGTTGCGGTTGATCAGGGTGTCGATGGCCGGCATGAGGTCGGTCCAGTCCTCGCGCAGCAGCAGCTGGGCGCAGATGGCGTGGACGCGGTCGAGCTCGGCGTAGGCGGCCTCGGGGAAGTCCTGGACGTAGCCGCGGGCCAGCTCGGCGAAGCCGTGCCGGTAGTCGTTGTCGAGGAAGGGCAGTTCGCGCAGGTAGAGCACGAGGTCGTGCTTGAGGAACTTGATGTCCTTGCGCAGCTTGAGCTCGTCCTGGCCCTGGCGGTCCAGGATGGCGTCGATGCGGCGGTGGATCTCGACCCGGTCGGCGAAGTTGCGGATCTCGTTGCGCCGGTTGCTGATCGACTTGGCGGCGGTCTTCTCGACGACGTTCCAGTAGTAGACCGTGTTGGGGATCAGGGTGATCTTCTCGGCGGCCAGGTAGGCCTGTGCGGAGAAGAGCAGGTCCTCGTAGTGGATGCCCCGGGGGAAGGTGAGGTCGTTGGCGAGGAGGAAGTCGCGGCGGTAGCACTTGTTCGTCGACAGGGTGTCGAAGACGAACAGGTCCGGCAGCTCGGCGACGGAGTCCAGGGTGCGCGTGCCGCGGTACAGCCACGGGTACCAGAGGATCCGCTTGTCGTGACGACTGTCGGTGTGAACCCGGACACACAGTCCGGAGACGAGGTCCGCGCCGGTGCGGTCGGCGGCCTCGATCATGTTGCGGCAGGCGTTCCTCTCCAGCGTGTCGTCGCTGTCGAGGAACATCACGTAGCGGCCGCGGGCCACCTTCACGCCCTGGTTGCGGGGCTCTCCGCAGCCTCCGCTGTTCTCGGGGAGCCGGATGGCCCGGACCTTGCCGGGGTGGGCCGAGGCGAGCTTCTGCGCGACCTCGTAGGAGCCGTCCGTCGAGCAGTCGTCGGCGATGATCACCTCGACATTGCGCAGTGTTTGCTCAAGGACGGAACCAACGGCCGTCGGAAGTCGCTCTTCGTCGTTGTAGACGATGACGACAACACTGACGTCCGGATCGGGCGCGACGGTCGACACGGCCACCTCTCGTCTCTGTCCGTTGGGGCTGCGGCAGGGTGGACGTAACCCTACAGCGTGTAGGGGCAGCCGAATCCCCCACCCCCTGCAAACTACGTCAATGCGACAATACGCCGCCCCACTGACACGCAGCCCGGCCGCCGCGGCGGCCGACCGGTCACCGTGCCCGGGCCGCCACGCACCAGTTGGACGGCAGCCGCAGCCGACCGCCGCCGGGCGCGGACTCGGTGGTGGCCAGCGGCAGTTCGCCGCCGGCGAGGACGGTGAGGCCGGCCGTGCTCAGCAGCCGGGGAACGGCGGCGTCGGCGACCTCGCCGGGGGCTATGCCGTGCCGGAGGACGGGCGCGAGTTTGGGCGGCGGCCCGGAAGGGCTCTGGGCCAGGCCGCCGAGGATGGGTCCCGCGGCCTCGGCCAGCTCCACCAGGAAGACACGGCCGCGCTCGCCGGTGAGCGTGGCGAGCGCGTCGGCCAGCGGCTGCCGGTCGCCGGGCTCGCACTGGTGCAGGACGCCCCGCATGTAGACGTTGGCGTCGCCGAGCTCGGCGTGCAGGGCCTCGGCCTCGCCCTTGTCGGTGGCGTCCAGCACCCGGTACGTGGCCTGTCCGGCGGGGTCGCCGCGCCGGGCGTGCTCGATGGCGGCGGCGGCGATGTCGGCGCCGACGACGTGCGGGAAGCGCTCGGCGAGGAAGCGGGTCTGGGTGCCGTTGCCGCAGCCTAGGTCGAGCAGCGGCAGATGCGGGTCGGTGAGGTGCGGTTCGAAGAGGGGCAGATGCACGCCGGCGGCCAGCCGGGGTGCGGCGTCCCAGAACACCGCCTCCGGTTCCCCGGGCGCCTCGCGCCAGAATCTCTCCCAGGCCTCACGGTACCGACTCGTCACGCTCATGCCCAACTCCCCGGAGTGCGGCGGCGATCCGTCGTAAGTGACGGGCCAGTACGGTGTATCGCGCCCGGGTCGGCGTCACAAGCGCCCCGCGTGTTCCTCCGGTTCAGCGGCGCGGCAGCGTCAGCTCGAACCAGACCGTCTTGCCGCCGGCCGTACGGCTCGTGCCCCATTCGCGGGCCAGGGTGCTGACCACGCGCAGACCGCGCCCCGACTCGTCGCCGGGGCCCGCGCTGAGCAGCGTGGGCAGTTCGTGATCGTCGTCGTCCACCTCGCACAGCAGGGTGTCGCCGCGCACCAGCCGCAGCTCGACGGGCCGGCCGTGGGAGTGCCGTACGGCGTTGGTGACGAGTTCGCTGACCATCAGCTCGGCGGGGTCGGCGAGCCGGGCGAGGTCCCAGGTGTGGAGTTGCTCACGGACGGCCGCGCGGGCGCGCCGCACCTCGGCGGGGTCGCGGGCCAGGCGCCACTCGGCGACGTCGTCGGGCTCGATGCCGTTGAGGCGGGCCATGAGCAGGGCCACGTCGTCCTTGCGGCCCCCGCGCGTGTTGAGGGCGCGGATGATCGTGTCGCAGGCGTCGTCCATGGATGCGGCCGGGTGCGCGGCGGACTCGCACAGGGCGGCGAGCCCCACGCCGATGTCCTCGCCGCGCACCTCCACCAGCCCGTCGGTGCACATCACCAGGCGGTCACCGGGCCGCACGCGCACGCGTACCGCCTCGAAGGGCACCCCGCCGACACCGATGGGAGCCCCGGTGGGCAGCTCCAGCAGTTCGCTGCGGCCGTCGGCGCACACCAGGACGGGCGGGATGTGACCGGCGTTGGCGAGGCTCAGTTCGCCCGCGATCGGGTCGTAGACGGCGTACAGGCAGGTCGCCAGGTAGGTGTCGCCGAGCCGCTGGGCGAGGTCGTCGAGGTTGCGCAGCAGCTGGGCCGGCGGCAGGTCGAGCGCGGCCATGGTCTGCACGGCGGTGCGCAACTGGCCCATCATGGCGGCGGAGTTCAGGCCGTGGCCCATGACGTCGCCGACGACCAGGGCGGTGCGCGCGCCGGGCAGTTTGACGGAGTCGAACCAGTCGCCGCCGACCCGGCCGAGCAGGGTGCCCGGCAGATAGCGGGTGGCGATGTCGCAGCCCGCCATCCGCGCGGGGATGTGCGGGAGCATGCTGTCCTGGAGGGTCTCGGCGACGCTCTCCTGGTAGGTGTACATGCGCGCGTTGTCCAGTACGAGTCCCGCGCGGGCGGCCAGTTCGGCGCCGGTGACCCTGTCCATGTCGTTGAACTCGGCCCGCTCGGGGTGGCGCAGCAGGATCATGAAGCCGAGGACGACGTTGCGGGCCTTGAGGGGCACGACCAGCATCGAGCGGTGGGTGATCAGCGGCCGGATGTCGCGCTTTTCGAACTGCGAGGCGATGGCGTGGCCCATCTCGGTGCTGATGCGCGGCACCAGCACGGGCTCGCCCGAGGTCATGCACTGGAAGAAGGGCGTGTGCGCGGGGAACGGCATGGCCTCGCCGACGGGCACGACGTCGTCCCAGCGGCCGGGCTCGTCGGTGTGCTCCAGGGCCACGCGGTGCCACATGGTGGTCGTGTCGGGCACGCCCTCCGGGAAGCCCTCGCCGGCGACGACCTGCTCGCGCAGATAGGTCCCGGCGACGTCGGTGAAGCGGGGCACGACGGCCCGGCTCACCTCGACGATGGTGCGCGCGAGGTCGAGGGACGTGCCGATGCGGCCGCTGACCTCGTTGAGGAACTCCAGGCGCTCGCGTACGGCGGCGTACTCCAGGTCCTCGCTTCCGTCGTCGGCCGCGTCCGCGGGCACCGGCAGGCCCTGGGCGGCGGCCCGGGCGGCGCGCTCGCGGCGGGCGCGGCGCCCGGCCCGCCGGGGCACGCCCCAGTCGGGGGTGACGGGCACCCGGTCGTTCTGGCTGAACTCCAGGACGGGATAGCCCAGTTCGAGGACCTGCGCGACGATCCTGGCGCTCTCGCCGACGCTCATGCTGGGCAGGATCTCGGGCAGCCGGCGGGCCAGCTCCTCCGCGCCGGGGAAGTCGGTGTGCAGGGCGAAGGCGGGCGCGATGCGCTCGAAGGCGGCGGCCCGGAGCGGGTCGTCGCGGTCGGCGCGGCGCAGGGCGTCCGCGTCGGCGGCGAGCACCAGCAGCCGCTCCCGTCCCGGGCCCACCAGCGGATAGGCCCACCACAGGACGTCGAGCCGGTCGTGCCTGGGCACGGTGAGCCGTGCGCGGCCCGCGGCCGGGTAGGACAGCCGCCCGTCCAGGGAGCTCTCCAGGCCGGGCCCGAGCCCGTCGTCGCCGCCCCAGCTCCCGTACGGGGCCTCGTCGTCGCCGTCGTCCGGCAGGGCGCCGGAGACGGGCAGCAGGTCGGCGGCGGGGCGGCCGATCGCGTCCTGCTTGCCGGTGCCGAACAGCCGCCGCGCGCCGGTGCTCCAGTGGGACACCAGGCCGTCCCGGTCGACCACGACGACCGCCAGCGGCACGCGGCCGGCCGCCGTGACGTCCCCCGCCGGCGCGCCGGCCGCGGCCAGGTGGCCGGCAGGCGCGTCCCTCTCGGTGCCACGGTCCATGGCCCAGGCCCTCTCTCCGCACGGCTCCGCAAGATCTGTTCCCCGTCCACCACGGTACGGCCCCGGCCGGTCACGGTGTGCGGCAATCACCGGAATCGACCCCGGCGCGGCCGCGTGAGCGGAAGCGGGTCCCCGCGTGGGCGGAGCTCAGTCCTCGTGCCCGAGCTGGAGATCGCGCTCGGTGCGTCCACCGCCCGCGACCTGCAGCACCGTGGCGACCGGCGGGTAGCCGGCGGCGATCACGGTGTACTCGCCGGAGGACAGATCGACGAACCGGAACGTTCCGTCGGGTCCGGTGGTGAGGGTGTCGACGACGTTGCCCGCCGCGTCGAGCAGGGTCACGCGCGCGTCCTCGACGGGGCGGCCGCCGCCCGCGCGCACCGTGCCGCGCAGCACGGCGCCGCCCGCGAGCTCCACGTCCTGACGGGTCTCCCGCGCGGCCTGCACCGTGACGGGCAGCGCGGCCGGGCGGAAGGCGGGCGCGCTGGCGGCGAGGGTGTACTCCCCGGCGACCAGCTCGGTGATGGCGTACCCGCCCTCGCGTCCGCTGCGGGTGGAGGCGACGACCTCGCCGTGCACGTTGGTCAGCGTCACGGCGGCGTCCCGCACGGGGCTGCCGTCGGCGGTGCGCACGCTGCCCGCGAGGCGCCCGGCGCCGCCGAGGACCACGTCGAGTTCGACGGGCCGCTCGCCGACGGTCACCGAGACCGCCTGCGGCTGGTGTCCGCCCGCCGCGGCGATCAGGACGTACGCCCCCGAGCCCGGCGTGGACAGCGCGTAGCGTCCGTCGTCGCCGCTCGCGCCGCGGCCGATCTGCGCCCCGGTGACGTCGATCAGGGTGAGTGCCGCGCGGGGCACCACGGTCCCGTCGGGGTGCTGCACCGTGCCGCACACGGGGACGCCCGCGGGGTGGGCCGAGCGGGCCTGCGGGGGCACGGTCGGGTTCAGCGGCGCGGTCTCGGTCTCGGTCTCGGTCTCGGGGACGTTGTGGGACACCAGGGGTTTCTCCTTGAGGAAGAAGGCGATGATCAGGCCGAGGACGAGCACCGGCACGAGGTAGAGGAAGATCCGCGGCATGGCGTCGGCGTACGCGTGGATGTAGGCGTCGCGGAGGTCCGGCGGCAGCGCGTGGACCGCCTGCGGGGTGATCGACTCGGGGTCGGGCAGGGCGGCGCCCGCGCGCGTGGGGACGCGCTTTTGCAGGGCGTCGGTGAGCCGGCCGGCGAACAGGGTGCCGAAGACGGCGGCGCCGACGCTGCCGCCGATCTGGCGGAAGTAGTTGTTGGCGCTGGTCGCGGTGCCGAGGTCGGCGGGGCGCACGGAGTTCTGCACGGCGAGCACCAGGACCGGCATGACCAGGCCGATGCCGGCGCCGAGGACGGCCATCCAGAGGCTGTAGTGCAGTCGTGGCGTGTCGGTCCGCAGGCGGGAGAGCAGCCACATGCCGGTCGCGGCGAGGGCCCCGCCGAGGATCGGGTGGATCCGGTAGCGGCCGGTGCGGCTGATGAGCTGCCCCGAGACGATCGACGCGCAGACGACGCCGCCCATCATGGGCAGCATCAGCAGTCCGGACCCGGTGGCCGAGGCACCGTCGACCATCTGCAGGAAGGTGGGCAGGTAGCTGGCCGCGCCGAACAGCGCGACGCCGACGACCAGTCCGACCAGGGCGCTGACGTTGAAGACCGAGTCCCTGAACAGGCGCAGCGGGATGAGGGGTTCGACGGCGAAGTGCTCGACGACCAGGAAGAGGACGGCGGCGGCCGCCGCGCCCGAGCCGAGGCCGAGGACGACCCGGGAGCCCCAGGCGTACTCGGTGCCGCCCCAGCTGGTGAGGAGCACCAGGCAGGTGGAGGCCGCGGCGAGCAGCAGGGCGCCGAGGACGTCGAAGCGGCCCCTGGCGGGAGGTTTCGGCAGCCTCAGCACTACGGTGACGACGGCGAGGGTGACCAGGCCGAAGGGCACGTTGACGTAGAAGCACCACCGCCAGGAGAGGTGGTCGGTGAAGTAGCCGCCGAGCAGCGGTCCGGCGACGGAGGCGAGGCCGAAGGCGGCGCCGATCAGTCCCATGAAGCGGCCGCGCTGCCGGGGCGGCACGATGTCCGCGATGATCGCCTGTACGCCGATCATGAGGCCGCCCGCGCCGACGCCCTGGACCGCGCGGAAGGCGATCAGCTGGTCCATGCTCCCGGCCCGGCCGGCGAGCGCGGAGCCGATCACGAAGACGCCGATGGCGAACTGGAAGACGCCCTTGCGGCCGAACAGGTCGCCGAGCTTGCCGTAGACGGGCAGGCCGACGGTGGCCGTGAGCAGGTAGGCGGTGATCGCCCAGGACATCCGGTCCAGGCCGTGCAGTTCGCCGACGACCTTGGGCAGCGCGGTCGCCACGATCATCTGGTCGAGGGCGGCGAGCAGCAGCGCGAGCATCAGCCCGAAGAAGACCAGCCGCACACGGCGGGGGCTGAGACGGCGGTCCGGGACCGGTGGCGTGGCGGGGATGCCGGCCGGCGCCACGACCGGTTCGTCCTGCACCAGAGTGATCCCGCCCACGTACCGCTCCCTCGTCGCACCTGTCACAATTCCCGCATTGAACGACAACTACGAACAAGCGCGACGAGTTACGGGGCGGGGAGCTACTTCTCGGTCTCGGCGGCCAGCCTGGCGAGCATGGCGTCGTAGATCCTGGCGAGGCCCTTGGGGGCGAAGGTCTTCTCGAAGAAGCCGCCGATGCCGCCGGCGCCCTTCCAGGTGGTGGTGACCACGACCCGGGAGCTGCCCTCGCCCGCCGGGGTGACCCGCCAGGTGGTGACCATGGAGGAGTTGCGGTCCTTCTCGACGAGCTCGCCGTCGGTGGGCTCGGTGACCTCCATCAGGCAGTCGCGGATCCGCTTGCTGGTGGCCTGGAGCTTCCAGTGGACGAGGGTGCCCTCGCCATCGCCGCCCTCGCGCACCTCGTACTCGCTGAAGTGCTCGGGGAGCATCCGCTCGCGGGTGCCGCTGTAGTCGGCGAGGGCGTCGAACACCTTCTCCGCGTCAGCCGCGACGACCCGCTCCGTAGTGGCCTCGACCTGCGCCATTGACTTCCTCCAGGACATCCGTATCCGCACTTGGGGCAAGCCAACCACCCCGGCCCGGGGGCGCCCAAATCGGGGTGGCGGCCGGAGTCCGAAGCGATCAGAAAGCGCACTTGCACGATAATTCGAACACGTGTTTCACTCGGGAGGCACCGCTACCGAGGAGGCGTCATGCGCTGGGAGAACCTCACAGTGGAGTCCGGCGGCCACGGCCGCACGGCGGACCCCGCGCTGTTCGGCGCGGACGCGGTGACCACCCGGACCTTCGACACGCCGGAGTTCCGCGGGATCACCTTCCACGAGATCAGGGCCCGCTCGATCATCAACCGGGTGCCGGGCGCCTCGCGCATGCCCTTCGAGTGGACGGTCAACCCCTACCGGGGCTGCACGCACGCGTGCGTGTACTGCTTCGCCCGCAAGACGCACAGCTATCTGGACCTCGACACCGGCCTCGGCTTCGACAGCCAGATCGTGGTCAAGGTGAACGCGCCGGACCTGCTGCGCCGGCAACTGGCCTCGCCCCGCTGGCAGGGCGAGCACATCGCCATGGGCACCAACGTCGACTGCTACCAGCGCGCGGAGGGCCGCTACCGTCTGATGCCGGGCATCCTCACCGCCCTGCGCGACCGCGCGAACCCCTTCTCGATCCTGACCAAGGGCACCCTGATCCTGCGCGACCTCGACCTGCTGACCCAGGCGGCGGAGGTCACCGACGTCGGCATCTCGGTCTCCGTGGGCTTCACCGACACCGAGCTGTGGCGCACGGTGGAGCCGGGCACCCCGGCGCCCGAGCGCCGCCTGGACGTCGTGCGCACCCTCGGGGAGCACGGCATCGGCTGCGGCGTGCTGATGGCGCCGGTGATCCCCTTCCTCGGCGACCACCCGGCGCAACTGCGCGCGACGGTGCGGGCGATCGCCCGGGCCGGGGCGACCTCGGTGACGCCGCTGGTGCTGCATCTGCGGCCGGGCGCCCGGGAGTGGTTCATGGCGTGGCTGGGGCAGCACCACCCGCACCTGGTGCGCCGTTACGAGCGGCTGTACGCGGAGGGGGCTTACGCCCCGAAGTGGTACCAGCGCCGGATCACCCGTCAGGTGCACGAGCTGGCGAGCGAGTACGGCATCGGACCCGCGCGTGCGGGGATGGCGCGCCGCATACGGCCGGAAGAAACCCGTCCGGATGCGCCCTCGACGCCCTCGATGACCGAACCGGTGCAACTTTCGCTCATCTGAGATCGTTCGAGCGCATCGCGCGGCCCAATTGGGTCAACAATTGTCAGAACACGTTCTTCCAGGGGTGCTTTCCGGGACGATGCGGCGAGGATCGCGAGACCCGCGGTCCGCAGCCTCTCCGTCCTGGGAGCACGCATGAGAAAAAGCGCTGCCGTGCTGTGCGGTGCCGCCGTCGTGGTCGCCGGTTCCGTCACGGCCGTCCCCGCCGACGCGAGCACGTCGCACTCCGCAGTCGCCGTCCGTGTCGCCAAGGTCGCCTGGAAGAAGTGCGGCACCACCGACCAACCGAGCATGCAGTGCGGGTCCTTGAAGGTGCCGCTGGACTACCGGCACCCGTCCGGGCAGAAGATCACGCTGGCCCTGTCCCGCGTCCGGCACACCGCGAAGACGTACCAGGGGCCGCTGCTGGTCAACCCCGGCGGTCCCGGCGGCAGCGGGCTCTCGCTCGCCGGCTTCGTCGCCTCCTCGCTGCCCAAGGCGGTCGCGGCCCAGTACGACGTCATCGGCTTCGACCCGCGCGGGGTGGGCGCCAGCACTCCCGCGCTCGACTGCAAGCCGGGCCAGTTCAAGCCGGTGCGGCCCGACTCGGTGCCGATCACCGCGGCGCTGGAGAAGGCCAACCTCGCGCGCGCGAAGTCCTTCGCCGCCGCCTGCGGCCGCAAGTACGCCAAGCTGCTGCCGTACGTCAACACGGTCAACGCCGCCACCGACATGGACTCGATCCGGCGGGCGCTCGGCGCGAAGAAGATCAACTACTTCGGCTACTCCTACGGCACCTACCTCGGCGCGGTGTACGCCAAGCTCTTCCCCGAGCGGGTGCGCCGGCTCGTCCTGGACTCGATCGTCGACCCGGCCGGCGTCTGGTACGACGACAACCTCCAGCAGGACTACGCCTTCAACGACCGCCACCGCGCCTTCATGGCCTGGATCGCGAAGTACGACTCGACGTACAAGCTCGGCACCGACCCGCAGAAGGTCGAGGCCAAGTGGTACGCGATGCGGGCGGCGCTCGCGAAGAAGCCCGCGGGCGGCAAGGTCGGCGCCTCGGAGCTGGAGGACACCTTCATCCCGGGCGGCTACTACAACGGCTACTGGCCCTCTCTCGCGCAGGCTTTCGCCGCGTACGTCAACGAGAAGAAGACCGGCCCGCTGGTCGATGCGTACGGCAGGTTCGGCGCCGTGGACGCCTCCGGGGACAACGGCTACAGCGTCTACACCGCGGTGCAGTGCCGCGACGCCGCCTGGCCGCGCGACTGGCGGCAGTGGCGCGAGGACAACTGGGCGGTGTACGACAAGGCGCCATTCATGGCCTGGAACAACGCCTGGTACAATGCGCCGTGCGCGTTCTGGCCGACCTCCACGATGCGGCCGGTGAACATCGCCAACGGCAAGCTGGGGCCGGTGCTGCTGTTCCAGGCGACCAATGACGCGGCCACGCCCTACGAGGGCGGTGTGACGGTGCATCACCTGCTGCGCGGCTCCAGCCTGGTCGTCGAGCAGGGCGGCGGCAACCACGGCATCACGCTGAGCGGGAACGCCTGCCTGGACAAGTACCTGTCGGCGTACCTGGCCGAGGGCAAGGTGCCGCGGGGGCACACGGGCGTGGCCGACGCGGTGTGCCAGAAGCTGCCCGACCCGAAGCCGCTGAGCACGAAGGCGTCCACCGTCAAGGGGGCGCCGTCCGGTTCGGGCGCCCCGCGCGGCGCGGCGCTGCACGAGCTGGTCGGCTTCCGCGGCTGAACCCCGGGCGGGGGCGGGCGTTGTCGGACCCATGGTCCACCATGGACGCATGAGTGAGCCGACCAGAATCACCGCCCCCGCCGGGGTCTTCCCCGCCGCCCAGTACTCCCACGTCGTCATGGCCACCGGCCGCCTCGTCGCGGTCTCCGGCCAGCTCCCGCTGGACGAGGAGGGCGGGATCGTCGGCGAGGGCGACGCGGCGGCCCAGGCCCGGCAGGTCTTCGAGAACCTCCGCCGCTGCCTGGCCGCCGCCGGAGCGGGCTTCGACGACGTGGTCAAGCTCACCTACTTCGTCACCGACACGGCCCACCTCCCCGCGATCCGCGCGGCCCGCGTCGCCCACATACCCGACGACCGCCTCCCCGCCTCCTCCGCCGTCCAGGTGGCCGCCCTGGTCCGCCCGGAGTTCCTGATGGAGATCGAGGCCCTGGCGGTGGTGAACGACGAGTGAACCCGCGCGTGCGGGCGATGACCCCCGCCGACTGCGACCGGGTGGCCGAGATCCGCATACGCGGCTGGCAGACCGCCTACCGCGACCTCATACCGGCGTCGTACCTCGACGCGCTCAGCGTGACGCGGGACGCGGAGCGGCGCCGCGCGCTCCTCGCGCGCGGCGACACCGGGGGGGTGAACCTCGTCGCCGAGGACGACGGCGGCGTCACCGGCTGGGCGTGCCACGGCCCGTACCGGGACGGCGAAGTCCGCACCCGGGATGCCGAGTTGTACGCGCTCTACGTGGACCCCGGACGGGTCGGCGAGGGGATCGGGCGGGCGTTGCTGGACGAGGCTGTGCGCGGATGCGCCGCCGCCGGGCACGCGCGCGTGTACCTGTGGGTACTGAAAGGCAACAGGCGCGCCCGCCGCTTCTACGAGCGGGCCGGCTTTGAAGCGGACGGCGCCGAGGAGCCGTTCGAGGCGGACGGGGTCGCCGTGCCCGAGGTGCGGTACGTCAGGGAGTTGGCGGGGTGACCCCGCCCTACCTCTGACGCGGGATGCGGGCCAGGGCGTGGACGGCCGCCTCCGCGAGGGAGGGGTGGGCCAGGGCCTCGGAGAGGACCGGGCGGGCCCGCGGGTCACCCAGGGCGCCCAGGCCCTCCACGCAGGCCAGGGCGACCCTGCGGTAGGGGTCGTGGGGGCGCAGGCGGCGCTGGAGGGTGGTGATCAGGGCCGGCACGGACTCGGGGGCGCGCAGGTCCACGAGGAGCCGTACGGGGTGCAGGGCGTAGGCGACGCGGAGTTCGTTGGTGGCGAGGGCGGCCGCCGCGCGGGCGGTGCGCGGGTCGCCGAGGCGGGCCAGCGCGTGGGCCGCGGCGGCGCAGCGCTCGGGGTCCCGGTGGTTCAGGAACAGGACCAGGGATTCGAAGGCCCGCCGGTCGCCGGCGACTCCCAGGCGGAACGCGGCCAGTTCCCTGGCCCACAGCGGCTGTCCCGGGGCGGTGAGCACTTCGGCGAGTTCGTCGAGGTCGCCGGTGGCCGCCAGATGCTCGTACGCCGCCGAGCCGCCCGACTCCCGCCGTGCACGGTCCGTGAGTGATCGCAACTCTTCGTCCACGAGGGCCAGCTTAGGAGGACGCGCCTCCGCGCGGGACGTACATCACAAAGTCGGGGGGTGGCGCGCTCGTTACCCACCGGTTAAGCTCAGACGAGCGAGTTACCCACTCGCACTGACTTGCAGTGGCCTGGTGACGCAGCCGCTGCGAGTGTTGTCGGTTCGGTACTTCAGGTACCGCAGTACGACTCGGCTCCGGGACAGAGCCGGTCGGCATCCCGCCGCAGCCCGGGCGTGTGCGCGCCCGCGGCGAGAGGCATCCGGGCGTGTGCGCTCGCAGCCCGGCAACACCCGCATTCCCTCAGCGTTTTCCGCCCCCCGTGTGCGCCTCCTCGGCGCACACGGGGCGCGCTCCCAGTCGTCACCCTCATTCCTGGAGTCCCGCGATGGCCACTCCCCTCTCCGACAGCCCCCTGTCCCCACTGAAGACGATCGCCGTCGTCGGCCTGGGCACCATGGGCACCGGCATCACCGAAGTCCTCGCCCGCGCCGGCCGCGAGGTCGTCGGCATCGACATCAGCGAGGCCGCGACCGCCAAGTCCGTGGCCGCGCTGGAGTCCTCCACCGCCCGCGCCGTCGAGCGCGGCCGCCTCACCGGGCAGGAGCGCGCGGACGTCCTCGCCCGGGTGCGCACCTCCACCGACCTCACCGCCGCCGCCGACGCCGACCTGGTCATCGAGGTGGCCCCGGAGTCGTACGAGATCAAGCAGCAGATCTTCCGCGAGCTGGACCGTATCGTGCGGCCCGGCGCGATCCTGGCCACCGGCACCAACGCCCTGTCGGTGACGCGCCTGGCCGCCGACTCGGCCCACCCCGAGCGCGTGATCGGCCTGCACTTCTTCAACCCGGCGCAGGCCATGAAGCTGGTCGAGGTGGTCTCCTCGGTGCTGACCGCGCCGGGGGCCGTGGCCGCCGTCACCGACCTCGCGCTGGAGCTCGGCAAGGAGCCCGTCGCGGTCGGCGACCGGCCCGGATTCGTCGCCGACGGCCTGCTGTTCGGCTACCTCAACCAGGCCGCCGCGATGTACGAGGCGAAGTACGCCTCCCGCGAGGACATCGACGCCGCGATGCGGCTCGGCTGCGGCCTGCCCATGGGCCCGCTGGCGCTGCTCGACCTGATCGGCGTCGACACCGCGCGCACGGTCCTCGAGGCCATGTACGCCGAGTCCCACGACCGGCTGCACGCCCCCGCGCCCATCCTCAAGCAGCTCAGCGAGGCCGGCCTGACCGGCCGCAAGGCGGGCCGCGGTTTCTACACCTACGAGGCGCCGGGCAGCGGCACGGTCGTGCGCGACGCGCTGACCCCGCTGGAGGGCGACTCCCTCACCCCCGGCCGTCCGGTCCGCTCGGTCGGCGTGGCCGGGTCGGGCACCATGGCCTCGGGCATCGCCGAGGTCTTCGCCAAGGCCGGCTACGAGGTGGTGCTCGCCGCGCGCAGCGCGGAGAAGGCGCAGGCCGCCAAGGCCCGTATCGGCAAGTCGCTTTCGCGCTCCGTCGACAAGGGCCGGATGACCGCCGAGGCCGCCGCGCAGACCCTGGACCGGATCACGGCGACCGGCACCTACGACGACTTCGCCGACGTCGACCTCGCCCTGGAGGCCGTCGCCGAGGACCTCGCCGTCAAGCAGCAGCTGTTCGCGACGCTGGACAAGGTCTGCAAGCCGGGCGCGGTGCTGGCCACCACCACCTCCTCGCTGCCCGTGGTCGCCTGCGCCCGTGCCACCTCGCGCCCGCAGGACGTGATCGGCATGCACTTCTTCAACCCCGCGCCGGCGATGAAGCTCGTCGAGGTCGTGCGCACGGTGCTCACCGCCGAGGACGTGCACGCCACGGTCCGCGAGGTCTGCGGCAAGATCCGCAAGCACGCCGTGGACTGCGGCGACCGGGCCGGGTTCATCGTGAACGCGCTGCTGTTCCCGTACCTCAACAACGCGATCAAGATGGTGCAGGAGCACTACGCGACCCTCGACGACATCGACGCGGCGATGAAGCTGGGCGGTGGCTACCCGATGGGCCCGTTCGAGCTGCTGGACGTCGTGGGCCTCGATGTGTCGCTGGCCATCGAGAAGGTGCTCCACCGCGAGTTCCGCGACCCGGGCCTGGCCCCGGCGCCGCTGCTGGAGCACCTGGTGGCCGCGGGCTGCCTCGGCCGCAAGACGGGCCGCGGCTTCCGCGAATATGCCCGCCGCTGACCGGCCCGACCGGCGCGAAGACCGGCCCGGCGACCGGTTCCGCGCGGGACGGGAGTGGGGCGGGCTGCTCGACCCGGCGGCCGGCCCCGCCCCCGCCGGGGACGGCGGAAACCGGGGACACGCGCACCAAGCTGCGCGGATGCAGTACGTTCGGGTCATGCCCCAGCCCGCCAAGTCCTCACGTACACCAGCCACGCCCGACGCGCCGGAGAGTGCCGCGGGCTCCCGCGCGGCCGCCCAACGGCTCAGGATGCGACGGGAGCTGGCGGCCGCCGCGATGGAACTGTTCGCGACGAAGGGGTACGAGGCGACCACGGTCGACGAGATCGCCGCGGCGGCCGGGGTCGCCCGCCGCACCTTCTTCCGCCACTTCCGCTCCAAGGAAGAGGCGATCTTCCCCGACCACGACGACACCCTGATCCGCGCCGAGGCGGTCCTCAAGGCCGCCCCCGCGCACGAACACCCGCTCGACACGGTGTGCCGCGGCATCAAGGAGGTCATGAAGATGTACGCGGCGCGGCCGGAGATCTCGGTCGCCCGCTACAAGCTGACCCGCGAGGTGCCGACGCTGCGCGAGGCCGAGATCGCCTCGGTGGCCCGCTACGAGCGTCTGTTCACGCGTTATCTGCTGGGCCACTTCGACGAGCGGGCGCACGCCGACGACGCCAACGACGATCCGCTGCTCGCGGAGGTGGCCGCCTCGGCGGTCGTCACCGCGCACAACCACGTGCTGCGGCGCTGGCTGCGGGCGGACGGCCAGGGGGACGTGGAGGCGCAGCTGGACCACGCCTTCGCCATCGTGCGCAAGACGTTCGGCACGGGGATCGGGGCCGGCCGCGGCACCGTCCCGGCGAGTGCCGCTCCCGCCACCGCCGGCGCCACCGCCACCGCCGGCGCCCGTCCCGAGGCCGCGGCGGTGGCCTCCCGGCAGGGCGAGGTCCTGGTGACGGTGGCCCGCACCGACGCCCCTCTGGAAGAGGTCATGCGGACCATCGAGGAGGCGCTGAAGGACCGCTGAGCGCGGTTCGCCCGTCCCCTCCGGCCCTGTCGGCCATGTGATGACGGCCACCCTTCGGGGTGGCCGTTTTGGCATGTCAGAGGCCCTTTTCGCACGCCTCTGCGACCCGATTCGATCGATCATCGCTCATTTGTTACGTAAAGATTTCGCTTGAGCGAAATTCATGGCACTCAGTGCCTTGTCAGCTGACACGCGGTGTCATACGTTGAAGAGGTCCGGGCCGTCCCAGCAGACCGATGGCCTGTCCGCCCGGACGCCTGCGTCACAGGCACCTCCCGCGCCACAAAGCGCTGCCGAAGCTCCACCCCCGCCGAACCGACGGCACCCCTCATCCAACCCTCAGCAGCACCGACGTAACCCTCAGCGCCCTTCCCTCGGGGCGCTCATCGCCGGAGGCAACACCGTGACCGTGAAGGACATCCTGGACGCGATCCAGTCGTCGGACTCCACCGCCGCCGACTTCGCCGCTCTGCCGCTCCCCGAGTCGTACCGCGCGATCACCGTGCACAAGGACGAGACGGAGATGTTCGCGGGCCTGGAGACCCGCGACAAGGACCCGCGCAAGTCGATCCACCTCGACGAGGTGCCGCTGCCCGAGCTGGGCCCGGGCGAGGCCCTGGTGGCCGTCATGGCCTCCTCGGTCAACTACAACTCCGTGTGGACCTCGATCTTCGAGCCCCTGTCCACCTTCGGGTTCCTCGAGCGCTACGGCCGCACCAACGAGCTGGCCAAGCGCCACGACCTGCCGTACCACATCATCGGCTCCGACCTCGCCGGCGTCGTCCTGCGCACCGGCCCGGGCGTCAACGCCTGGCGGCCCGGTGACGAGGTCGTCGCGCACTGCCTGTCCGTCGAGCTGGAGTCGAGCGACGGCCACAACGACACGATGCTCGACCCCGAGCAGCGCATCTGGGGCTTCGAGACCAACTTCGGCGGCCTCGCCGAGATCGCCCTGGTCAAGTCCAACCAGCTGATGCCGAAGCCCGCCCACCTCAGCTGGGAGGAGGCCGCCGCCCCGGGCCTGGTCAACTCCACCGCCTACCGCCAGCTGGTCTCCCGCAACGGCGCCGGCATGAAGCAGGGCGACAACGTGCTCATCTGGGGCGCGAGCGGCGGCCTCGGCTCCTACGCCACGCAGTTCGCGCTGGCCGGCGGCGCCACCCCGATCTGTGTCGTCTCCTCGCCGCAGAAGGCCGACATCTGCCGGTCCATGGGCGCCGAGGCGATCATCGACCGCAACGCCGAGGGCTACAAGTTCTGGAAGGACGAGCAGACCCAGGACCCCAAGGAGTGGAAGCGCTTCGGCAAGCGCATCCGCGAGCTCACCGGCGGCGAGGACATCGACATCGTCTTCGAGCACCCCGGCCGCGAGACCTTCGGCGCCTCGGTGTTCGTCACCCGCAAGGGCGGCACCATCACCACCTGCGCCTCCACCTCGGGCTACATGCACGAGTACGACAACCGCTACCTGTGGATGTCCCTGAAGCGGATCATCGGCTCGCACTTCGCCAACTACCGCGAGGCCTGGGAGGCCAACCGCCTCATCGCCAAGGGCAAGATCCACCCGACGCTCTCCAAGGTCTACTCCCTGGAGGACACCGGCCAGGCGGCCTACGACGTGCACCGCAACCTCCACCAGGGCAAGGTCGGCGTGCTGTGCATGGCCCCCGAGGAGGGCCTGGGCGTGCGCGACGAGGAAATGCGCGCCCAGCACATCGACGCCATCAACCGCTTCCGGAACATCTGAGGCAGCGGAGGTCACAGATGACAGAGCGTCAGCCCGCCGCATCCAGGCGGGAGAAGGACCGGCCGTGGCTCATGCGGACCTACGCCGGTCACTCCACGGCGGAGGCGTCCAACGAGCTGTACCGGCGCAACCTCGCCAAGGGTCAGACGGGTTTGTCGGTGGCGTTCGACCTGCCGACGCAGACCGGCTACGACTCCGACCACGTCCTCGCCCGCGGCGAGGTCGGCCGGGTCGGCGTGCCGGTCGCACACCTCGGTGACATGCGCCGGCTGTTCCAGGACATCCCCCTGGAGCAGATGAACACCTCGATGACGATCAACGCCACGGCCATGTGGCTGCTGGCGCTCTACCAGGTCGTCGCCGAGGAGCAGGGCGCGGACATCACCAAGCTTCAGGGCACGACCCAGAACGACATCGTCAAGGAGTACCTCTCCCGCGGGACGCACGTCTTCCCGCCCGGGCCGAGCCTGCGCCTGACGACGGACATGATCGCGTACACGGTCTCCCACATGCCCAAGTGGAACCCGATCAACATCTGCAGCTACCACCTGCAGGAGGCCGGGGCCACGCCGGTGCAGGAGATCGCGTACGCGATGTCCACCGCGATCGCCGTGCTCGACGCCGTGCGCGACTCCGGCCAGGTGCCGCAGGAGCGCATGGGCGACGTGGTCGGCCGCATCTCCTTCTTCGTGAACGCGGGCGTCCGCTTCATCGAGGAGATGTGCAAGATGCGCGCCTTCGGCCGCATCTGGGACCGGATCACACGTGAGCGGTACGGCATCGAGAACCCCAAGCACCGCCGTTTCCGCTACGGCGTCCAGGTCAACTCGCTCGGCCTGACCGAGGCCCAGCCGGAGAACAACGTCCAGCGGATCGTGCTGGAGATGCTGGCGGTCACCCTCTCCAAGGACGCACGCGCGCGTGCCGTGCAGCTGCCGGCCTGGAACGAGGCCCTCGGCCTGCCCCGCCCGTGGGACCAGCAGTGGTCGCTGCGCATCCAGCAGGTGCTGGCGTACGAGTCGGACCTGCTGGAGTACGACGACATCTTCGAGGGCTCGAAGGTGATCGAGGCGAAGGTGGACGAGCTGGTCGAGGCGGTGTTCGCCGAGATCGACCACATCCAGGAGCTGGGCGGCGCGATGGCGGCCGTCGAGTCCGGTTACCTGAAGTCGCAACTGGTCGCCTCGCACGCCGAGCGCCGGGCCCGTATTGAGTCCGGTCAAGAGAAGATCGTCGGCGTCAACATCTTCGAGGGCACCGAGCCGAACCCGCTGACGGCCGACCTGGACACCGCGATCCAGACGGTCGACCCGGCGGTCGAGGCCCGCGTCGTCGAGTCGCTGCGCAACTGGCGGGACACCCGCTACCAGCCTCCGTTCAACCACCCGCGCCCCTGCAAGGCGCTGGAGCGGCTGAAGGAGGCGGCCAAGGGCACCGGCAACCTCATGGAGGCCACCCTGGAGTGCGCCCGCGCGGGCGTCACGACCGGCGAATGGGCCGGGGCGCTGCGCGAGGTGTTCGGCGAGTTCCGCGCTCCCACCGGCGTGTCCTCCGCGCCCGTCGCGGTGGCCGCCGCGGAGGGCGGCGGGCTGGCCGACGTCCGCCGGAAGGTGGACGCCACCGCACGGGACCTGGGCGTGGGCAAGCTGCGCTTCCTGGTCGGCAAGCCGGGCCTGGACGGGCACTCCAACGGCGCCGAGCAGATCGCCGTGCGGGCCCGCGACGCCGGGTTCGAGGTGGTCTACCAGGGCATCCGGCTCACCCCGGAGCAGATCGTGGACGCGGCCCTGGCCGAGGACGTGCACGCGGTCGGCCTGTCCATCCTTTCCGGCTCGCACGCCCAGCTGGTGCCGGACGTGCTGGAGCGGCTGCGTGTGGCCGGTGCCACAGATATACCGGTGATCGCCGGTGGCATCATCCCGAATGGTGACGCCGAGCAGCTCAGGGCCGCCGGAGTGGCCGCGGTGTTCACCCCGAAGGACTTCGACATCACCGGGATCATCGGCGCGATCGTCGACGAGATCCGGAAAGCGAACAAGCTCGACCCCCTGGAGGTCCCCGCATGACCAGCCCCGCTCCCCAGGTCAACCGACTGCGCCCACGGCGCTCCTGCCTGGCCGTACCGGGCTCCAACCCGCGCTTCCTGGAGAAGGCGCAGGGGCTGCCGGCCGACCAGGTGTTCCTGGACCTGGAGGACGCGTGCGCGCCGCTGGCCAAGCCCGAGGCGCGGCACACCATCGTCAAGTTCCTCAACGAGGGCGACTGGACGGGCAAGACCAGGGTGGTGCGCGTCAATGACTGGACGACCGAGTGGACGTACCGGGACGTCGTGACGGTTGTTGAGGGGGCCGGCCCCAATCTTGACTGCATCATGCTGCCCAAGGTCCAGGACGCCCGGCAGGTCGTCGCTCTTGATCTGCTGTTGACGCAGATCGAGAAGACGATGGGCTTCGAGGTCGGCCGCATCGGCATCGAGGCGCAGATCGAGAACGCGCAGGGCCTCAACAACGTCAACGAGATCGCGCAGGCCTCCCAGCGCATCGAGACGATCATCTTCGGCCCGGCCGACTTCATGGCGTCGATCAACATGAAGTCCCTCGTCGTGGGCGAGCAGCCGCCCGGCTACCCGGCGGACGCCTACCACTACATCCTGATGAAGATCCTGATGGCCGCCCGCGCCAACGACCTCCAGGCGATCGACGGCCCCTACCTGCAGATCCGCAACGTGGACGGCTTCCGCGAGGTGGCCGGCCGCGCCGCCGCGCTGGGCTTCGACGGCAAGTGGGTGCTGCACCCGGGCCAGGTCGACGCCGCCAACGAGGTGTTCTCGCCCTCCCAGGAGGACTACGACCACGCCGAGCTGATCCTCGACGCGTACGAATACTGCACGTCCGAGGCGGGCGGCAAGAAGGGCTCGGCGATGCTCGGCGACGAGATGATCGACGAGGCCAGCCGCAAGATGGCCCTGGTCATCGCGGGCAAGGGGCGTGCCGCCGGCATGCGGCGCACCAGCAAGTTCGAGATCCCGGAGGCCTGAGCGGCATGCAGTTCGGACGCACGTACGAGGAGTTCGAGGTCGGGGCGACGTACAAGCACTGGCCGGGCAAGACGGTCACGGAGTACGACGACCACCTGTTCTGTCTCCTCACCATGAACCACCACCCGCTCCACATGGACGTCAACTATGCGGAGAAGACGACGGACTTCGGCAAGAACGTCGTCGTGGGCAACTACATCTACTCCCTCCTGCTCGGCATGTCCGTACCGGACGTGTCCGGCAAGGCGATCGCCAACCTGGAGATCGAGTCGCTCAGGCACGTGGCGCCCACGTTCCACGGCGACACGATCTACGGCGAGACGACGGTGCTCGACAAGTGGCCGTCGAAGTCGAAGAACGACCGCGGGATCGTCTACGTCGAGACCAAGGGCTACAAGCAGGACGGCACCGTGGTGTGCATCTTCCGCCGCAAGGTGATGGTGCCGACCGAGACGTACATCAAGGAGCGCGGCGGCGAGCAGCCGGGCCGTCCGGAACCCAAGCAGCAGGAGAAGTAAGCCATGGCGCGACTCGCCCAGACCCACGGTCTCACGGACGTCCAGCAGGAGATCGTCTCCACCGTCCGGGACTTCGTCGACAAGGAGATCATCCCGGTCGCGACCGAGCTGGAGCACCGCGACGAGTACCCGCAGCAGATCGTCGACGGCCTGAAGGAACTCGGCCTGTTCGGCCTGATGATCCCCGAGGAGTACGGGGGCCTGGGCGAGTCGCTGCTGACCTACGCGCTGTGCGTGGAGGAGATCGCCCGCGGCTGGATGTCGGTCTCCGGCATCATCAACACCCACTTCATCGTCGCGTACATGCTCAAGCAGCACGGCACGCAGGAGCAGAAGGACCACTTCCTGCCGAGGATGGCCCTCGGCGACATCCGGGGCGCCTTCTCGATGTCGGAGCCGGCGCTGGGCTCGGACGTGTCGGCGATCTCGTCGAAGGCGGTGAAGGACGGCGACGAGTACGTCCTGAACGGCCAGAAGATGTGGCTGACCAACGGCGGCACCTCCTCCCTCGTCGCCGTCCTCGTGCGCAGTGACGAGGGTCACCCCGAGGGCACGGCCCCGCACAAGTCGATGACGACCTTCCTGGTGGAGAAGGAGCCCGGTTTCGGCGAGGTCCGCCCGGGTCTGACCATTCCCGGCAAGATCGACAAGATGGGCTACAAGGGCGTCGACACCACCGAGCTGATCATGGACGGCCTGCGCGTTCCGGCCGACCGGGTCCTCGGCGGCGTCACCGGCCGGGGCTTCTACCAGATGATGGACGGCGTGGAGGTCGGCCGGGTGAACGTGGCGGCGCGTGGCTGCGGCGTCGCCCAGCGCGCCTTCGAGCTCGGCGTGCAGTACGCCCAGCAGCGCCAGACCTTCGGCAAGCAGATCGCCCAGCACCAGGCCATCCAGTTCAAGCTGGCGGAGATGGCCACCAAGGTGGAGGCCGCGCATGCCATGATGGTGAACGCGGCCCGCAAGAAGGACTCGGGCCAGCGCAACGACCTCGAGGCGGGCATGGCGAAGTACCTGGCCTCGGAGTACTGCAAGGAGGTCGTCGAGGACGCCTTCCGCATCCACGGCGGCTACGGCTTCTCCAAGGAGTACGAGATCGAGCGCCTCTACCGCGAGGCCCCGATGCTGCTCATCGGTGAGGGCACCGCCGAGATCCAGAAAATGATCATCGGTCGCAGGCTGCTCGAGGAGTACCGCTTCCAGGGCTGAATGTCCGGATACGGGGTGTTTTCTCCGAGAAGAAGATCACACCCCGTCCGGGGGCTTCCGCCGCCGACTCGGCAGCTCGGCTTACCCAGTTGTGGCCCTTAACCGCTACGATCGCGGAAAGCCGCCGTCCCCCGTCGAAAACGCGGCATCATCCGTTACGAAGGTCATCCATGCCCCACAGCCAAACCTCTGCACCTCGCGACAGCCTCGCCGGCGTACGCCTCGCGCGCGGAGCCTCGCCGTGGCTTCTGCCGACCGTCGCCACCGCAGCCGTCAGCCTGGTACGCGCCCGCCGCTCGGGTGCCGCCAAGGCCGTAGCCGTCCCCGCCACCGCGCTCGCGGCGGGGATGCTGTGGTTCTTCCGCGACCCCGAGCGCGAGATCGCCCAGGGCCGGGTCATCTCGCCCGCCGACGGTGTGGTGCAGAGCATCATGCCGTGGAAGGACGGCCGCACCCGCGTCGCGATCTTCATGAGCCCGCTGAACGTCCACGTCAACCGCGCCCCGCTCTCCGGCACGGTCACGTCGGTCGAGCACATCCCCGGCGGGTTCGTTCCGGCGTTCAACAAGGAGAGCGAGAACAACGAGCGGGTCGTCTGGCACTTCGACACCGAGCTCGGCGACATCGAGATGATCCAGATCGCCGGCGCGGTGGCCCGCCGCATCGTCCCCTACGTGCCGTCCGGTACCAAGGTCGAGCAGGGCGAGCGGATCGGCCTCATCCGGTTCGGCTCGCGCGTCGACATCTACCTGCCCGAGGGCGTGGAGGTCGCGGTCGAGGTCGGCCAGAAGACCGTGGCTGGGGTGACTCGCATTGACCGTGATTGATCCCGAGACCCAGGCCGGCTGGGTGCCCGAGGCCGACGAAGTGGACGACGAGGAGGAGATGCCCCTCTCGCTCCGCCTGTCGATAGCGGACACCCTCACCCTGGGCAACGCCACGTGCGGCTTCATGGCGGTGTACTTCACCACCACCGGCATCCTGATCCCGCACCTCACCGGCAGCCAGGAGTCGGGCATGGCCCGGCACAGCGCCGCCACCGCCGTCATCCTGATGCTGTGCGCGGCGGTCTTCGACCTGTTCGACGGACTGGTCGCCCGCAAGCTGCGCAGCTCGCCCATGGGCGCGGAGCTGGACAACCTCTCCGACCTGATCAGCTTCGGCCTGGCCCCGGCGTACTTCGTCCTCGTCTACGGCATGGTCGCCGACGACGCCCACCAGCGGGTGGCCGCGCTCGGCGCGATCGTGGTGCTGCTGGCGGTGGTGCTCAGACTCGCGCGCTTCTCGTGCGTGACGATGAAGGACGGCGTGTTCCAGGGCATGCCGAGCCCCTTCGGGGCGCTCACGGTGGTCTCCATCGTGCTCCTGGAGCTGCCCTTCGTGGCGACGCTGCTGGCCATCCTCGGCACCGCCTGGCTGATGGTGAGCCGGGTGGAGTACCCCAAGCCGCGGGGCCGGCTCGCGGTGGCGATGCTCTCCTGGATCGTGCTGTCCATGGGGCTGCTCGCCGCCTGGGCCTTCGACGCCCCGAGCGGCCAGCTGCTCCTGCAGACCGGCTGCGCGCTCCAGCTGGTCATGGGCGCGGTGATCCCGCTGTTCGCCACGGCCCGCCGGGTGAACAACTTCCGCGACAACCGCCGCGAGGCGCGGACGGCCCAGCTGCCGTAGCGCCCCGCCGCCCCACGCCGTGAAGGGCCCCGAACCGGTCACCGGTTCGGGGCCCTTCACGTGCCGCCTCCCGTGCCGCCCGCCGGCGGCTCACATGTAACCTCGAGGTGCGCGGCACGCCGTGGGCGCGGCGGGCGGGAGCCCGCGTCAGAGCAGGAAGTCGCGGCCCACCCGCTCCGCCAGCCGTTCCAGGACGTCCCCCGCCTCGGCGATGCAGGTGGCGACGTCCGGTTCGACGTCGGTCAGGGCGTACGCGCGCCGGATGCCGACCCGTCCCAGGGCGGCGGGCTGCAGCGCCAGGCGTCCGCACACCGCCACGACCTCCTTGCCGGCCGCGCGCGCCGCCGCGGCGACCCCGGCCGGGGCCTTGCCGTGCAGCGTCTGCTCGTCCAGCGAGCCCTCGCCGGTGATCACCAGCGACGCCCGCTCCAGAGCGGGCGCGAACCCGAGCACGTCGAGCATGACCTCGATGCCGGGCCGGAACCGCGCGCCGAGGAGCAGCGCGCCGTACCCGATGCCGCCCGCGGCGCCCGCGCCGGGCGACTGGGCGCACTTCGCCGCCCGCTCCCCCACCGCGTCCTCCAGCACCTTCGCGAAGTGCGCCAGCGCCGCGTCCAGCGTCTCGACGTCGTCCGGGGAGGCGCCCTTCTGGGGCCCGTAGACGGCGGCCGCGCCCAGCGGCCCGGTCAGGGGGTTGTCGACGTCGCTGGCGAGGACGAGGTCGACGGAGGCGAGCCGCCGGTCGAGGCCGGACAGGTCGGCGTGGGCGAGTCCGGCCAGTGCCCCGCCCCCGGGCGGGACCGGCTCGCCCTGCGCGTCCAGGAACCGGGCCCCGAGCGCGCACAGCATGCCCGCGCCGCCGTCCGTCGTCGCGCTGCCGCCGACGCCGAACACGATCGTCCGCGCGCCCGCGTCCAGCGCGGCGCGCAGCAGTTCTCCCGAGCCGTAGGTGGAGGCCGTGAGCGGGGCGAAGACCCCGGCGGGCAGCCGTTGCAGCCCGCTGGCCTCGGCCATCTCCACGACCGCGGTGCCCTCGCGCAGCGCGAAGGCGGCGCTCACCTCCTGGCCGAGGGGACCGGCGACCCGTACCTCCCGGCGCTCGAAGCCGGCCGCGACCGCCGCGTCGACCGTGCCGTCGCCGCCGTCGGCGACGGGCAGCGTCTCGACTGGAAGGTCCGGTACGACCCTGCGCAGGCCCGCGGTCACCCGCTCGGCGACCTGCACGGCCGTCAGCGACCCCTTGAACTTGTCCGCGGCAACCAGCACCCTGCGGGTGTCCCGCACTGCAGCGTCCGCCACCTTGCCATCCCCTTGCTCTCCGGGCCCCGCGCGTGTCGGGACCAGTCGCGCCACTGCGACCTTAACCGGGAACGCGCCCGCGCCGCCATGCCCGGCCGAACCCTGCGAAGGACCCGTGGCGCCGCTCGGAAGCCCCTGGGAAGCCCCTGGCAAATCCGGGTACATCAGCCCTATGACCCCTGTGGAGGGCGCCCCTGTGAAGGGCGAGCCAGTGATCCCTGCCGAGGACGAGCCGGGGCTCGCCGACCGCGTCCTCGGCGGCTGGCTGGGCCGGATCGCGGGCAACATGCTGGGCAAGCCGGTCGAGCAGGGCGAGGTGTGGACGCGCGAACGCATCGACCGCTACCTGCGCCTGTCGCGGGCGCTGCCCCTGACGGACTACCTCCCCGAACCGCCCGACGAGGACACCTGCCTCGCGCTGCGCCCCGAGTGGCGGGAATGCGTCCGCGGGCGGATCCACGGCAGCTGCCGCGACGACGACGTCGACTACGCGGTCCTCGGCCTGCACCTGCTGGAGACGCACGGCTTCGGCTTCAGCACCGAGCAGGTCGGCGACCTGTGGCTGCTGCGGCTGCCGTACCTGCAGACGTTCACCGCGGAGCGCGCCGCGTACCGCAACCTCGCCTCGGGGATCAAGCCGCCGCTGACGGCGACGTACGACAATCCGTACCAGGAGTGGATCGGCGCGCTGATCCGCGCGGACGTCTACGGCTGGACCAGCCCCGGCGACCCGGGCCGCGCGGCCGCGCTCGCCCGCCGCGACGCGGTGCTGTCGCACACCGGCAACGGCGTCTACGGCGCGATGTGGGCGGCGGCGCTGATCGCGTCGGCGTTCACGGCACCGACTGTGCGCGCGGCGGTGGAGCGGGCGCTGCTGGTGGTGCCGGCGGGCAGCAGGCTGGCCCGCACCGTGCGGCGGGCCGCCTCGCTGCACGAGGCCGGGATGCGGTGGGAGGACACGCTGAGCACGCTCGCGCAGGAGACGGCGGGCCTGGGCTGGATCCACACCGTGCCGAACGCGGCCGTCATCACGGCGGGGCTGCTCTACGGCGACGGCGACTTCACCCGCACGATCGCGCTGACCGTCCGGGGCGGCCTGGACACCGACTCCAACGGGGCCACGGCCGGTTCGGTGGCCGGGGTGCTCACCGGCGCGCGGGCGATTCCGGCGCAGTGGAAGGACCCGCTGGAGGACACGGTCCGCAGCGCGGTGTTCGGCTTCGACGGCGTGCGCGTCTCGGACCTGGCCGAGCGCACGCTGCGACTGGTTACCCTTCCAGGATGACCACTGCGGACTTCGCCACGTACATCGCGGGCCTGCCCCGCGTCATCTCCGGCGCCGCCGCGCTCTTCCGCGACGCGGAGGGCCGGGTGCTGCTCGTCGAGCCCAACTACCGGGAGGGCTGGGCGCTCCCGGGCGGCACCATCGAGTCCGACGACGGGGAGACCCCGCGCCAGGGCGCGCGCCGCGAGACGCTGGAGGAGATCGGGCTCGACCGCGAACTCGGGCGGCTGCTCGCCGTGGACTGGGTGCACGGCACCGGCCGCCCGCCGCTGGTCGCCTATCTCTACGACGGCGGAACCCTCACGGAGGACGACCTACGCGCGATCCGGCTCCAGGAGGAGGAGCTGCTGTCCTGGCGTCTGGTCCCGCGCGAGGAGCTGACCGCCCACCTGCCGGGCGCCCTCGGCCGCCGGGTACTGGCCGCCCTGGACGTCCTCACGGACGGCACCGGCACAGCGGAACTGGAGAACGGCCACCGCGTGGGCTGACCCGTCCGGGGCCGGCCGCTCACCCGACACGGGTGGGCGGCCGGGCCTCGGGGCATGCGGTGCCGGTCAGAAGGAGACGGCCACGCCGGCCTGGTGGTACTCGCCGAGGGTGCCGAGGACCTGGTTCTGGACCGCGCCGGCCTGGGCCAGGAGGTCGGAGTCGGTGAGGGCCGTGGGACCGGCGACGACGGCGACGTGCGGGGCGAGGCCGCCGGAGACGGTGTCGAGCTCGGTCTCGGAGAGCTCGGCCGTCTCGAAGTGGTGAGCGGAGCGCATGGGGAACTTCCCTTCGTACCTGTGTTGCGGGAACGGGGTGCGGCCCCGCCGGGGACGGACGGGCCGCGACCTGTGGAATCCAAGCAGGCGCACCGTCAGGTGCCGTGTTCAGGCCGCGAACGCGCTGTGCAGATCGCGCAACAGGTCTGAAAGGAAAGGTCGGAAGGGACAGGTCCGAGGGGACAGGTCCGAGGGGGCGGAGTCCGGGGGGATCAGGGCCCGGCGGGATCAGAAGAGGCCCGCTCCCCGCTCGAAGTCGAGCAGGCGTCGCTTGCGGGCCAGGCCGCCGCCGTAGCCGGTGAGGCCGCCGCCGGAGCCGATGACGCGGTGGCAGGGGACGATGATGCCGACGGGGTTCCTGCCGTTGGCGAGGCCGACCGCGCGGGAGGCGCCCGGATTGCCGAGGGCGTCGGCGAGTTGGCCGTAGGAGCGGGTCTGGCCGTACGGGATCGCGCGCAGCTGTTCCCAGACGCTGCGCTGGAACGGGGTGCCGTTCAGGCGCAATTCGAGGGTGAAGGTCTTCAAGTCGCCCGCGAAGTAGGCCTCCAGTTGTTCCTTCGCCTCGGTGAAGGGGGTGTCGTCCAGGTCGCCGAAGGTCTCCTCGGGCGGGCGGTGGCGCTGGTCGGTCATGTAGAGGCCGCACAGGACGCCGTCCTCGGCGACGAGGGTCAGTGGGCCGTACGGGCTGTCGGTGACCGTGTGCTGCCTGGTCGTGGTGCCCGGCCTGTTCGCGGTGTGCCGCTTGGTGGTGATGTGCTCGTTCATCGTGGGAACGTCCTCAGACGGGAAGGAAGTTGATCGGGTGGCTGTCAGTCGCCCACAGATACTGCACGGCGTAGGCCCGCCAGGGCCGCCAGGCCGCGGCGCGTGCGGTGAGGGCGGCCGGGGTGGAGGGCAGGCCGAGTTCCTGTGCGGCCCGGCGGATGCCCAGGTCGGTGGGGAGGAAGGCGTCGGGGTCGCCCAGGGCGCGCATGCTGATGACGTCGGCGGTCCAGGGGCCGAAGCCGGGGAGCGCGAGGAGACGGGTGCGGGTCTCCTGCCAGTCGCTGTCCGCGCCCAAGTGCAGCTCACCGTCGGCCAGTCGGCGGACCAGTGTGGTGAACGTCGTCCGCCGTGTCCGGGGCATCGCCAGCGACTCGGGGTCGAGGGCGGCGAGCGCCCCGGCGGAGGGGAAGAGGTGGGTGAGGCCGCCCTCGGGGTCGTCGACCGGTTCTCCGTGGGCGGTGACCAGGCGGGCCGCGTGGGTGCGGGCGGCGGCCGTGGAGACCTGCTGGCCCAGCACCGCGCGCAGCGCGAACTCGGCCTCGTCGACGGTGCGCGGCACCCGGCGGCCCGGGGCCTTGTCGACCAGGGGCGCGAGGACCGGGTCGGCTCGGAGCTGGTCGTCGATGGCCACCGGATCGGCGTCGAGGTCGAGCAGGCGCCGGCAGCGGCTGATGGCGACGGGCAGGTCGCGCAGGTCGCTGAGGGTGAGGCGGCAGGCGATGTGGTCCGGCCGCGGGGTGAGCGCGGCGATGCCGTTTCCGTAGGGCAGGCGCAGGGTGCGGCGGTAGGCGCCGTCGCGCCACTCCTCGACGCCGGGTACGGCGGTCGCCGCGAGGTGGCCGAAGAGGTTGTCCGGGTTGAGCGGGGCGCGGAAGGGGAGGCGCAGGGAGAGGGCGCCGGGAGTGGTGGGCGCCGCGGGGGCCGGGGCTGTCGCCGTGCGGCTCGTGGACCGTGCGGCGGCCCGGGTGCGCAGGTCGCCGGGGGACAGTGCGTAGACCTCGCGCACGGTGTCGTTGAAGGTGCGGATGGAGGCGAAGCCGGCGGCGAAGGCGATGTCGGCCATCGGCAGGGCGGTGGTCTCGATCAGCAGCCGGGCGGTCTGGGCGCGCTGGGCGCGGGCGAGCGCGAGCGGGCCGGCGCCCAGTTCGGCGCGGAGCTGGCGCTCGACCTGGCGGCTGCTGTAGCCGAGGCGGGCGGCGAGCCCCGGCACGCCCTCGCGGTCCACCACGCCGTCGGCGATCAGCCGCATGGCGCGGGCGACCAGGTCGGCGCGCTGGTTCCACTCCGGTGAGCCGGGGCTGGTGTCGGGGCGGCAGCGCTTGCAGGCGCGGAATCCGGCCTGCTGGCAGGCGGCCGCGCTCGGGTAGAAGGTCATGTTCTCGGGCTTGGGCGGTACCACCGGGCAGCTGGGCCGGCAGTAGATGCCCGTGGTCAGGACGGCGGTGAAGAACCAGCCGTCGAACCGTGCGTCCTTGGACTGGACTGCGCGCACGCAGCGCTCACGGTCGCTGTGCATCCCGTTCTGCATGCCTCCAGCATCGGGCACCGGCGGGCGTGGGGCTGGCGAGAATCCGACATGAAGGTCGGCTGTACTGGGACCACGCGGATCACCCGGTGGCCTGTGGGGGCGTCCTCCGGTCAGCCGCCGAGGTGCGTGGCGAACACCTCGTACGCCCGCCCGTCGAAGAGGACGAAGCGGATCTCTTCCACGGCCGTCTCCGTCGCCCGGACGGTGGTCACCGCGATCCGGGCCGCGTCGTCCACGGGCCAGCGGTAGGCGCCGGTGGAGATGGCGGGGAAGGCCACCGTGCGGGCGCCGAGCTCATCGGCGACCCTCAGGGACTCGCGGTAGCAGGAGGCGAGCAGGGGCGAGCGGTCGTCGGTGGTGCTGTGGACCGGGCCCACGGTGTGGATCACCCACTGGGCGTCCAGCCTGCCCGCGGTGGTGGCGACCGCCTGTCCGGTGGGCAGACCACGGCCGAGGGGGTTTCCCGCTCGGGCAAGGGAGGCGCGCAGGGCGCGGCACTCCTCGAGGATGGCCGGGCCGCCGCGCCGGTGGATGGCGCCGTCGACGCCTCCGCCGCCCAGCAGGGAGGAGTTGGCGGCGTTGACGATGGCGTCGGCGCTCTGGAGGGTGATGTCGCCCTGTACGAGGGTGAGGACGGGTTGTCCGGTGCTCATGTCTGGCGCAGCCTCCTCCATACGGCCTTCGCCGCGTTGTGCCCGGACATGCCGTGCACGCCGGGGCCGGGCGGGGTGGCGGAGGAGCAGATGAAGACCGCCGGGTGCGGGGTGGTGTACGGGAACAGGGACAGCTTGGGGCGCAGCAGGAGCTGGAGTCCGGCCACCGCGCCGGTGCCGATGTCGCCGCCGACGTAGTTGGCGTTGCGGGCGGCGAGTTCGGCCGGTCCGGCGGTGGCGCGGGCGAGGACGCGGTCGCGGAACCCCGGTGCGAAGCGCTCCAGTTGACGCTCGACGGCGTCGGTGAGGTCGCCGTTCCAGCCGTTGGGGACGTGGCCGTAGGCCCAGAAGACGTGTTTGCCGGCCGGGGCGCGGGTGGGGTCGACGAGGCTGGGCTGGACGGTGATGAGGAAGGGCCGGTCGGGCGCGCGGCCCTCGCGGGAGGCCGCGCGCAGGGCCGCGCCGATCTCGGCGCTGTCGGCCCCGATCTGCACGGTGCCGGCGCGGCGGGGTTCCTGGGCCGTCCACGGGACCGGGCCGTCCAGCGCGTAGTCGATCTTGAAGACGCCGGGGCCGTAGCGGTACCCCTCGTAGTAGCGGCCGAGGCCGGCGATGCGGGCCAGGGCGGTGGGCGAGGTGTCGAAGACGTACGCCCGCGCGGGTGGCAGGTCGTCGAGGCGCTTGACCTCGTAGTCGGTGTGCACGGCGCCGCCCAGGTCCTTCAGGTACGCGGCGAGGGCGTCGGAGATCGCCTGGGAGCCGCCGCGGGCCACCGGCCAGCCGCGGGCGTGGGCGGCGAGGAGGAAGACCAGGCCGATGGCGCCGGTGGCGAAGCCGCTGAGGGGGGCCATGACGTGGGCGACGAGGCCGGCGACGAGGGTCCTGGCGCGCTCGTCGCGGAAGCGGCGCATCAGCCAGGTGGACGGGGGCAGGCCGGCGAGGCCGAAGCGGGCGAGGGTGACCGGGTCGCGGGGCAGGGCCGTGATGGGCAGCGACATGAAGTCGCGGACCAGGGTGTCCCACCTGGGCAGGAACGGCGCGACCAGTCTGCGGTACGCGCCCGCGTCACGTGGTCCGAAGGAGGCGGCCGTCTCCGCGACCGAGCGGGCCAGGACGGCCGCGGTGCCGTCCGCGAAGGGGTGCGCCATGGGCAGGGGGGCGTGCAGCCACTCCAGGCCGTACCGCTCCAGGGGCAGGGCGCGGAAGGCGGGCGAGTTGATGGCGAGGGGGTGCGCGGCGGAGCACGGGTCGTGCCGGAAGCCGGGCAGGGTGAGCTCCTCGGTGCGGGCGCCGCCGCCGACGGTGTCCCGCGCCTCGAACACGGCCACCGAGAAGCCGCGCCGGGCGAGCTCCACGGCAGCGGTCAGTCCGTTCGGCCCCGCACCCACCACGACCGCATCGAGCATCGACGGCACCTTCGGACCCCTTCGTCAGCCGATGGCCACTTGCGCTCAGGATATGCCGCGGGGCCGGCCGGCACGGCACGGGCTCGGACCACCCGGCCACCCACGCGAAACCGCCGCGACCACCCGCGGCCGCCGGACACGAAAGCCCGCGCGGAACCGGCCGGGGCCACCCGCGGTCGATGGTTCACAAGCACCCACGCGCGACCGCCCGCAGCCGAAGGACCACAAGCACCCACGCGCGACCGCCCGCGGCCGACGAACCACGAGCACCCGCGCGACCGCGGCCGCCGCGGTAGGGCGCGGCCCGGCACGCGGGCTCAGGCCGGCGGCGACAGCAGCGCCACCAACCGGCGGGCCGTGGCCGCGTCGCGTGCCGCCGTGAACGGCAGGGCGTTGCCGCCGGTTATGCGGAAGGGCTCACCGGTGGAGGTGGCGTGGGCGCCGCCGGCCTCCTCGACCAGCAGCAGGCCCGCCGCGTGGTCCCAGGCGGCCTCCCAGGAGAAGGCCGTGGCGTCCAGCTCGCCCCGGGCGACCGCCAGGTACTCCAGGCCGGCCGAGCCGCAGGGGCGGGGGGCGACCCCCTCCGTCCGCAGGCCGAGCAGGGCGTGCTTCTGCTCGGCGGTGGTGAAGTCCGGGTGGGAGGTGGCGACTTGGAGCGGGCGGCCCGGCTCGGGCGTGCCGGAGCGCAGCCGGGCTCCGTCCAGGTGGGCGCCCTGTCCCCGCACGGCCACGGCGAGTTGGTCGCGGACCGGGGCGTAGGTCCAGGAGGCCCGCACCACTCCGTGGTGGGCGAGGGCGATGAGCGTGCAGAAGCCGGGGTCGCCGTGCACGAACTGCCGCGTTCCGTCGACGGGGTCGACGATCCACACGGGGGCCTCGCCCCGTATCGCCTCGTAGACGGCCGGGTTGGCGTGGACGGCCTCCTCGCCGACCACCACGGAGCCGGGCAGCAGGGCGGCGAGGGTGTCGGTGAGGTACAGCTCGGCGAGGCGGTCGGCGTCCGTCACCAGGTCGTGCGGGCCGGACTTCTGGTCGACCTCGTGCTCGGCGAGCCTGCGGAAGCGGGGCATGATCTCGGCGGCGGCCGCCTTGCGCACCGCGTCCTCCACGTCCGCCGAGTGGCGTGCGAGAAACTCCTCGATGGTTTCCGATTCTTCGATCATGCCCTCCATGAGACCACGCGCCTGTGACAATCCCCGCCCGGCCGGTGCACACCGGGTGGAATCGGCATGAACACGTGGTGCCGCGGATCACCAGGGCACCCCCTGCTCAGCGGCCGACCGCGTACCCCTGCATCCCGCGCGGGTTGGCGGCCGCCGACAGGATGCCGGTGCGCGGGTCGCGGGCGACGACGCAGAGGCGGCCCTCCGACCAGGGCTCGCCGACCGTCACGTGGTGGCCCCGGCGGCGCAGCGCGGCGACGACCCCGGGGTCCGTGCGTGACTCCACGGTGACGCTGCCGGGGCGCATCCCGCGCGGGTAGAAGGATCCGGGGAAGGAGTCGTTGTGCCAGTTGGGCGCGTCGATCGCCCCCTGGAGATCGAGGCCGCCGCGGACGGGCGCGCTCAGGGCGGCCGCCAGGAAGAAGTGCGGCTGCCACTGGTCCTGCTGGTCCCCGCCGGGCGTGCCGAAGGCCATGACCGGCACGCCCTCGCGCAGCGCGATCGACGGGCTGAGGGTGGTACGGGGGCGGCGGCCGGGGGTCAGCGAGTTCGGCAGGCCCTCCTCCAGCCAGGCCATCTGCAGCCGGGTGCCCAGCGGGAAGCCCAGTTCGGGGACGACGGGGTTGGACTGGAGCCAGCCGCCGCTGGGCGTGGCGGCGACCATGTTGCCCCAGCGGTCGACGACGTCGAGGTGGCAGGTGTCGCCCCGGGTCGTGCCGTCGGCGGCGACCTGGGGTTCGCCCGGCACGGGGGAGGTCGGCGGCTTGGCCACGGTGGGCTCGCCGACGCCCAGGGCGTCGAACTCCCCCACGACCGCCGCCGAGCCCGCCCCCGCCGCTGTCGCGTGCGCGCTCAGCCGCGGGACGCGTCCGCCGGGGCTGCCGGGCCGCATCTCCAAGGAGGCCCGGGGGCCGATCAGTGCGCGCCGCCCGGCGTTGTAGCCGGGCGAGAGCAGCTCGGCGAGCGGCACCTCGGCCGCGTCCCCGTACCAGGCCTCGCGATCGGCCATCACCAGCTTGCAGCCCTCGATGAGCAGATGCAGGTAGTCCGCGGAGCCGCGTGCGGGCAGTTCGGACGGTTCGCACGGGAGCAGGGCGAGTTGCTGGAGGAACACCGGGCCCTGGCTCCACGGCCCGGCCTTGCAGAGGGTCCAGCCGTTCCAGTCGTAGGTGACCGGGCTCTCGTAGGCGGCGGACCAGCCGGCGAGGTCGGCGGCCGTGAGGGTGCCGGCGTGGCGTTCGCCGCTGGTGTCCATGGTGGGCCGCCCGGACTGCCGGACGAGGGCCTCGGCGACGAAGCCGGTGCGCCAGACCTCGCGCGCCGCCTCGATCCGCGCCTCCCGGTCCCCCGCGTGGGCCGTCTCGGCGAGCAGCCGCTTCCAGGTGGCGGCGAGCGCGGGGTTGCGCAGGAGTTCGCCGGGGCGGGGCGGGCGCCCGCCGGGCAGGTAGACCTCGGCCGAGGAGGTCCACTCGGTCTCGAACAGCCGCCGTACCGTCTCGACGGTCTGGCCGACGCGCTCCACGGGCGCGTGTCCGTGCTCGGCGTAGCCGATGGCGTACTTCAGGACGTCGTCGAGGGATTTCGTGCCGTGGTCGCGCAGCAGGAGCATCCAGGCGTCGAAGGCGCCGGGCACGGCCGCGGCGAGCGGTCCGGTGCCGGGTACGAGGCCGAGTCCGAGGCCGCGGTAGTGGGCGACGGTCGCGCCGGCCGGGGCGACGCCCTGCCCGCACAGCACCCGGACCTCGCCGCCGGCCGGGGCGAGCAGGATCGGCACCTCGCCGGCGGGCCCGTTGAGGTGGGGTTCGACGACGTGGAGCACGAAGGCGGCGGCGACGGCCGCGTCGTAGGCGTTGCCGCCGTCCTCCAGCACCGCCATGGCCGACTGCGAGGCCAGCCAGTGGGTGGAGGACACCATGCCGAAGGTGCCCTGGAGCGTGGGGCGGGTGGTGAACCGCATCTGTCACCTCGTGTCCGTCGCCGCCGGCCGGTCGGCGACAGGCTACGCCGGTCGGGCCCCGGGTGGTCGTCCGTTCACTTGGCTCCCCAGCGGGCCGGGCCCATCTGGCGGGACATGATGGTGACGAGTTCGTACGCGGTGTGGGACGCGGCGATGGACGTGATCTCGGCGTGGTCGTAGGCGGGGGCGACCTCGACCAGGTCGGCGGAGACCAGCCGGCAGTCGGACAGGCCGCGGATGATCTCGAGGAGTTCGCGCGAGGTGAGGCCGCCCGCCTCCGGGGTGCCGGTGCCGGGGGCGTGGGAGGGGTCGAGGACGTCGATGTCGACGGAGATGTAGAGGGGGCGTTCGCCGATGCGCTCGCGCAGTTGCTGGACCACTTCGTCCACGCCGCGCCGCATGACGTCGGCGGAGGTCACGATGCCGAAGCCGAGCTTGGCGTCCTCGGCGAGGTCGTTCTGGTGGTAGAGCGGGCCGCGGATGCCGACGTGGGAGAGGGCGGAGGTGTCGAGCACGCCCTCCTCGACCGCGCGGCGGAACGGCGTGCCGTGGGCGTACTGCGCGCCGAAGATGGAGTCCCAGGTGTCCAGGTGGGCGTCGAAGTGCAGCAGGGCGACGGGACCGTGCCGGCGGGCCACGGCGCGCAGCATGGGCAGGGCGATGGTGTGGTCGCCGCCCAGGGTCATCAACCGGGCGCCGGTGCCGAGGAGTTCGTCGGCGGCGGCCTCGATGGTCTCCACCGCCTCGTTGAGGTCGTAGGGGTTGGCGGTGATGTCGCCGGCGTCCGCGACCTGGGCGAAGTGGAAGGGGTAGACCTGCTGGGCCGGGTTGTAGGGCCGCAGTTGGCGGGAGGCCTCCCGGATGGCGTTGCCGCCGAAGCGGGCGCCGGGACGGTAGGAGACGCCCGAGTCGAAGGGCACGCCCACCACGGCGATGTCGGTGTTCTCGACCTCGTCCAGGCGCGGCACCCGGCCGAAGGTGGCCGGGCCCGCGTAGTGGAGGGTCCGCTCGGACTCCTCCGGTCCGCGAGGCGGGACGACGCCGTGGGGCTGGTCGGTCATGGTGGGTGCGGGGCCTTCCTCTGGGGGATGTGCGTGCTCCGCCCGCGGCCTTCGCGGGCGTGGCGGGTGTGAACCGGTGGGTCAGGCAGGGGGGTTGCCGTGCTTGCGGGAGGGCAGGTCGGCGTGTTTGGTGCGCAGCATCGCCAGACCGCGGATCAGCACCTCGCGGGTGTCGGCCGGGTCGATGACGTCGTCCACCAGGCCGCGCTCGGCGGCGTAGTAGGGGTGCATCAGCTCGGCCTTGTACTCCTTCACCATGCGTTCGCGCATGGCCTCGGGGTCGTCGGCCTCGGCGATCTGCCGGCGGAACACCACTCCGGCCGCGCCCTCGGCGCCCATCACGGCGATCTCGTTGGTCGGCCAGGCGTACGTCAGGTCGGCGCCGATCGACTGGGAGTCCATCACGATGTAGGCACCTCCGTACGCCTTGCGCAGGATCAGCGAGATCCTCGGCACGGTGGCGTTGCAGTAGGCGTACAGCAGCTTCGCGCCGTGCCGGATGATTCCACCGTGCTCCTGGTCGACGCCCGGCAGGAAGCCGGGTACGTCGAGCAGGGTGACCAGCGGGATGTTGAAGGCGTCACACATCTGCACGAAGCGGGCGGCCTTCTCGCTGGCCTCGATGTCGAGGACGCCGGCCAGCACCTGCGGCTGGTTGGCGACGATGCCGGTCACGCGGCCGTCCAGGCGGGCGAGCGCGACGATCACGTTGGTCGCCCAGCGCTCGTGGACCTCCATGAACTCGCCGTCGTCGACGATCTCCTCGATCACGGCGCGCATGTCGTAGGGCCGGGTGCCGTCCACGGGCACCAGCGCCGACAGCGCCCCGTTCCCGCGGTCGGCCGGGTCGCCGGAGGGTGCGTCCGGGGGCAGTTCGCGGTTGTTCTGCGGAAGGAGGGAGAGGAGGTAGCGCACCTCGGCGATGCAGGTCTCCTCGTCGTCGTAGGCGAAG
>NZ_BMVF01000020.1 GCF_014650575.1 Streptomyces naganishii JCM 4654 | reverse complement strand
CGTCCCCGCCCACCGCCACCGACCCGACCTGGATCTGCCGGCTCTTGCGGCGCTCGGCGAGCTTGGTCGGAACGGACGGCATGCCGAGAGAAATCGCAGTCATCTGCTGTGCAACCCCAAGTCGTGGATCAAGGTCCGGCCCCGTTCAGCGGCGGGCTCCAGGCTTCGAGATTAGGGTACGTGGCCCCGCTCCGGCACATTCCACCCGCCGGACCACTCGAGTAAAGGCGGCCGGGCGGGGAGCCCGCCCGGCCGCCGTGAACAGCGCGTGGCTAGGTGATTTTGACGGGGTTAACCACGTCGGCGATCAGGACCAGGATGGTGAAGCAGATGAAGACGCTGGCCACCACGTAGGCCACCGGCATCAGCTTCGCCACGTCGAACGGACCGGGGTCCGGACGCCGCAGCACCCGGGCCAGGTGCCGGCGCAGCGACTCCCACAGCGCGCCGGCGATGTGGCCGCCGTCGAGCGGGAGCAGCGGCAGCATGTTGAAGAGGAACAGGGAGAGGTTGAAGCCGGCGACCAGCATCAGGGCCATGGCCAGCTGCTGGGTGGGCGGGATGTCCAGGGTGAAGATCTCGCCGCCGACGCGGGCCGCGCCGACCACGCCCATCGGGGAGTCGGGCTGGCGGGGAGCGCCGTCGAAGGCGGCGTTCCACAGGGCCGGGATCTTGCCGGGCAGGCTCGCGATGGAGTCGACGGCCTCGCCGAGCCGGTCGCCCATCCAGGTGACGGACTGGCCGAAGTCCTGGCGGACGATGCCGGTGGCGGCGCTGAAGCCGAGGAAGCCGGCGGTGACGTACTGGCCCTGGACGATCTGGCCGTGGGAGTCCTTCTTGGCGACCTGGTTGGTGGCGATCTTCGCGTGCAGGGTGACGTCGTGGCCGCCGCGCTCGACGACGATGGGGACCTGCTTGCCGGGGTTGGCACGGATGAGGTCGGACAGCTTGTTCCAGTTGTCGGTGGCGACCCCGTCGAAGGAGACGATCTTGTCGCCCGCCTTGAGGCCCGCGGCCGCGGCCGGGGCGGGGGCGTCGCCCTTCTTGCAGGTGTCGCGGTTCTGGCTCTGCGCGATGACGCACTGGGACACGGAGCTGACCGAGGTGGTCTGCTGCGAGATGCCGAAGCCCATGAGCACGGTGAGGAACAGCGCGACGGCGAGAACGAGGTTCATGAAGGGGCCCGCGAACATCACGATGACCCGCTTCCACGGGGCGCGCGTGTAGAACAGGCGCTGGTCGTCGCCGGGGCCGAGCTCCTCGAAGGCGGCCGAGCGGGCGTCCTCTATCATGCCGCGCCAGGGTGAGGTGGAACGGGCGGCGATACGGCCGTCCTCGCCGGGCGGGAACATGCCGATCATGCGGATGTAGCCGCCGAACGGGATGGCCTTGATGCCGTACTCCGTCTCGCCCTTGCGCCGGGACCAGATGGTGGGGCCGAAGCCGACCATGTACTGGGGCACGCGGATGCCGAAGAGCTTGGCGGTGGACAGATGCCCCAGCTCGTGCCAGGCGATGGAGACCAGCAGGCCCACCACGAAGACGACTATGCCGAGGATCATCATCAGGGACGTCATGCACGCGCCTCCGCGGTCGCCGTCTGGGCTGTCAGTTCGCGGGCCCGGGCGCGGGCCCAGGTCTCCGCTTCGAGGACGTCCGGCACGGTGAGCGAAGTTCCCGCGCGGGGGGTGCCGTGCTCCTCGACCACTTGTGTCACGGTCTCCATGATTCCGTTGAAGGGCAGTGCGCCGCGCAGGAACGCGTCGACGCACTCCTCGTTGGCGGCATTGAACACGGCCGGGGCGGTTCCGGCGAGCCGGCCCACGTGCCGGGCGAGGCCGACCGAGGGGAAGGCCTCCTCGTCGAGCGGGAAGAACTCCCACGTCGAGGCCTTGCTCCAGTCGAAGGCCGGCGCGGCGCCGGGGACGCGTTCGGGCCAGCCGAGACCGATGGCGATGGGCCCGCGCATGTCGGGGGGCGTCGCCTGGGCCAGGGTGGATCCGTCGGTGAACTCAACCATCGAGTGGACATACGACTGCGGGTGCACGACCACCTCAATGCGGTCGAAGCCGATGTCGTAGAGCAGGTGCGCCTCGATGACCTCCAGGCCCTTGTTGACAAGGGTGGCGGAGTTGACCGTGATCACCGGGCCCATGGCCCAGGTGGGGTGGGCGAGGGCGTCCTCGACGGTGACGTGCGCCAGTTCCTCCTTGGTACGGCCGCGGAAGGGGCCGCCGGAGGCGGTGACCACCAGCTTGCGCACATCGGCCCTGGTGCCGCCGGCGAGGGCCTGGAAGAGGGCGGCGTGCTCGGAGTCGACCGGGATGATCTGGCCGGGCTTGGCGAGCGCCTTGACCAGCGGGCCGCCGACGATGAGCGACTCCTTGTTGGCGAGCGCGAGGGTGCGGCCCGCCTCCAGGGCGGCGAGGGTGGGCGCGAGGCCGATGGAACCGGTGATGCCGTTGAGGACGGTGTGGCAGGGGGAGGCGGCGAGCGCGGTGGCCGCGTCGGGGCCGGCGAGGATCTCGGGCAGGTGCTCGCCGGGGCCGTACTGCGCGGACAGCGCCTCCCGCAGCGCCGGCACGACGTCCTCCCGGGCCACCGCCACGGTCCGCACCCTGAGCCGGTGCGCCTGCTCGGCGAGGAGGGAGACCCGTCCGCCGTTGGCGGAGAGACCGGTCACCCGGAAGCGGCCGGGGTTGCGCAGCACCAGGTCGACGGCCTGGGTGCCGATGGACCCGGTGGACCCGAGGACCACCACGTCCTTGGGCCCGTCCCCGGCGACGGGATCGAACACGAGATGCGGATCGGCGAGAGGGGCTGGACTGTCGCTCATCCCCCCATTGTGGCCGCAACGGCCCCCGGAAAGGACAGCGCGTCCCCCGGGCGGGTGCCGCCCGCCGCGTGACGGACCCGGCGGGCGCGTCCCGCGGGGGCGCCGGGCCGCCGCCCGGCCGGTCGGGTGGCCGGACGGGCGACGGGCCTGCGGGCGGGTGTCAGGGGCTCGGGCGGTGCAGGTTCTCCCTCGTGGACGGGCCGGGGTCCGCGTCGGCGATCCACGGGCCGTCGTCCGACGGGTCGATGACGCCGTGCTCGAGCCATTCGTAGGCGCCGCCGAGCACGCCCTTGACGACCTTGCGGTCGAGGTCGTCGGTGTTGCTCCACAGGCGGGTGAAGAGTTCCTCCACGCGGATGCGGGACTGGCGGCAGAAGGCGTCGGCGAGCTGGTAGGCCTCGCGGCCGTGGTCGCCCTGGGTGCGCAGGAGCTCGGCGCGCACGCAGGCCGCGCTCATCGCGAACAGCTCGGCGCCGATGTCGACGACCCGGCCCAGGAAGCCCTGCTTGGTCTCCATCCGGCCCTGCCAGCGGGACATGGCGTAGAAGGTGGAGCGGGCGAGCTTGCGGGCGTGCCGTTCGACGTAGCGCAGGTGGCCGGAGAGGTCGACGTGGCCCGCGGGGTGGAAGTCGGCGTACGAGCGCGGGAGTTGCCCGGGTCCGGCGACCAGCTTGGGCAGCCACTTGGCGTAGAAGACGCCCGCGTTCGCGCCCGCCTTGGCCTTGTCCGTGAGGGACTTGTCGGGGTCGATGAGGTCGCCGGCGACGGAGAGGTGCGCGTCGACGGCCTCGCGCGCGATCAGCAGGTGCATGATCTCGGTGGAGCCCTCGAAGATGCGGTTGATGCGCAGGTCGCGCAGCATCTGCTCGGCGGGGACGGCCCTCTCGCCGCGCGCGGCGAGCGAGGCGGCGGTCTCGAAGCCGCGCCCGCCGCGGATCTGCACCAGCTCGTCGGCCATCTTCCAGGCCATCTCGGAGCCGTAGAGCTTGGCGAGGGCGGCCTCGATGCGGATGTCGTTGCGGTTCTCGTCGGCCATCTGGGACGACAGGTCGAGCACCGCCTCCAGGGCGAAGGTGGTGGCCGCGATGAAGGAGATCTTGGAGCCGACCGCCTCGTGCAGCGCGACCGGCTTGCCCCACTGCTCGCGTGCGGCGGACCACTCGCGGGCGATCTTCAGGCACCACTTCCCGGCGCCGGCGCACATGGCGGGCAGCGAGAGCCGGCCGGTGTTCAGGGTGGTCAGGGCGATCTTCAGGCCCTGGCCCTCCTCGCCGATGCGGTGGGCGGCGGGCACCCGCACCCGGTGGAAGCGGGTGACGCCGTTCTCGATGCCGCGCAGGCCCATGAAGGCGTTGCGGTTCTCGACCGTGACGCCCTCGGAGGCGGCCTCGACGACGAAGGCGGTGATGCCGCCGCGGTGGCCCTCGGACTTCGGCACCCGCGCCATGACGACGAGGAGGTCGGCCACCACCCCGTTGGTGGTCCACAGCTTGACCCCGTCCAGCACGTAGTCGTCGCCGTCCGGGACGGCCGTGGTGGCCAGGCGGGCGGGGTCGGAGCCGACGTCCGGCTCGGTGAGCAGGAAGGCGGAGATGTCGGTGCGGGCGCAGCGCGGCAGGAAGGTGTCCTTCTGCTCCTGGGTGCCGAAGATCTTCAGCGGCTGCGGTACGCCGATCGACTGATGGGCGGAGAGCAGGGCGCCGATCGCGGGGCTGGCCGAACCGGCCAGGGCGAGCGCCTTGTTGTAGTAGACCTGGGTCAGCCCGAGGCCGCCGTACTTGGTGTCGATCTTCATGCCGAGCGCGCCGAGCTCCTTGAGCCCGGTGACGACCTCGTCGGGGATCCGGGCGTCGCGCTCGATCCGGGCCGAGTCGACCTTCGTCTCGCAGAAGTCGCGCAGTTTGGCGAGAAACTCCTCCCCGCGCTGGACGTCGTCGTCGGCCGGGAGCGGGTGGGGGTGGATGAGGTCGAGGCGGAAGCGCCCGAGGAAGAGTTCCTTGGCGAAGCTGGGCTTGCGCCAGTCCTGTTCCCGCGCCGCTTCCGCGACTTGGCGCGCCTCACGCTCGGTGACGGTGCGTTTGTTGGCCGTTGGTGCGGACATGAGGCTCACCTCGCCGCGAATAGGGATCTTGGGACGTACGTTACTCACCAGTGCTACTTGATCGTATGTACCCGATACGGGGCGGACTCACCACCCCTCGCGCACGGCGGCCGGCGGTCCACCGTCTGTTTCGGGGCGGTTTTACCAGCATCGGGTGAGGGTCGGGAACGCGGTAGGCCGCAGGACCGAACGGGTGACGGCACGGCCGGCCGACACCTGCGGCGTCGGCGTACCGCCGGCCGTGGGGAGACGGGGGCCGATCCGGGCCCGAGCCAAGGAGTCGAAGCGCTTCGATGCGGCCAGCCCGCCCGGACCATCCGGTCGGCGCCTATGGACACGCGCCTCCCCCGAAGCTACTGTCGAACGGCCCTCACGCCCCGCATCCCACCGTTGACGCGCACTGTCGAAGCGCTTCGCGAACCTGGAGAGCCCGATGGTCACCCTCGCCGAGGTCGCCCAGCACGCCGGAGTCTCGGCGAGCACGGTGAGCTACGTCCTCAGCGGCAAGCGGTCCATCTCGGCGAGCACCCGGCAGCGGGTCGAGGCGAGCATCCGGGAGCTCGGCTACCACCCCAACGCGGGCGCGAGGGCGCTGGCCAGCAGCCGCTCCAACATCATCGCGCTGATGATCCCGCTGCGCACGGACATGTACGTACCGGTGATGATGGAGATCGCCATCGCCGTCACGACCACCGCCCGCGCCCACGGCTACGACGTGCTGCTGCTCACCGGCGAGGAGGGTCCCGGCGCGGTGCGCCGCGTCACCGGCAGCGGGCTGGCCGACGGCATGATCCTGATGGACGTCGAACTGGAGGACGAGCGGCTGCCGCTGCTGCGCGCGAGCGGGCAGCCCGCCGTGCTGATCGGGCTGCCCGCCGACACCACCGGGCTGACCTGCGTGGACCTCGACTGGCGGGCGACGGGCGCGCTGTGCGTGGAACACCTGGCGATGCTCGGGCACCGCGACCTCGCGGTCATCGGCGAGGCGCCCGCCGTCTACGAACGCCACACCGGTTTCGCCGAACGCACCCTGGACGGCCTGCGCAACCGGGCCGCCGAACTGGGCCTGCGCGTGCTGCACCGCCCGTGCGAGGGCGGCTACGACGCGATGGCGGCGACCCTCGCCCGGACCCTCGACGAGCGCCCGGACACCACCGGCTTCCTGGTGCAGAACGAGTCGGCGGTGGAGCCGCTGCTCGCCCTGCTGCGGCAGCGGGGCCGGGCCGTGCCCGAGGACGTGTCGGTGGCCGCGATCTGCCCCGACCAGGTCGCCGTGCAGGCCTCGGTACGGCTGACCTCGGTCGGCATCCCCGCCCAGGAGATGGGCCGCCGCGCGGTCGAACGCCTGGTGGCCAAACTCGACGGCCACACCCCGGACGAGGTGCTCCTCCTCCCCCCGCACCTGACCCCCCGCACCAGCTCGGGCCCGGCCGCCACCAGATCGTGAGGCCCGGGCCCGTAGGCCCGTGCCAGCACATGGGGCGGCGGTGGCGGGTACCCGTAAGGGTGCAGGCGCCGGTGGAGGAGGTGGCGGGTGCCGTGAACGCGGACGACCAGGGCCGTGAAGCCGCGCACCGGCCCGCCGGGGCGCGGCTGCCGCCGCTGTTGGGCGTCGACGACCTCGACCAGCTCCAGGCCGGGCTGCGCCAGATCGCCCACGCCCACGACCGCATGCGCGCCCTGCTCGGCGCCGTGGTGACCATCAGCGGGGCCCTGGAGCTGGACGTGGTGCTGCGCACCATCACGGAGTCGGCCCGGACCCTGGTCACCGCCCGCTACGCGGCGATCGGCATCCTCGGCGAGGACCACGAGTTCACGTCGCTGATCACCTCCGGTTTCGGCGCCGACCAGTTCCGCGGGCCGGGCGGGGCCCAGCTGCCGCACGGCACCGGGCTGCTCGGCGAGCTGGTCCGCCATCCGGGGCCGCTGCGCGTGGACGACCTGGCCAGGCACCCCCGCTCCGCGGGCTTCCCCGAGGGCCACCCCGTCATGACCAGCCTGCTCGGGGTGCCGATCCGGGTCCGCGGGACCGTCTACGGCAACCTCTACCTCGCCGACAAGGAAGGCGGCTCCTTCACGGAGGACGACGAGGACATCGTCACCGCGCTGGCCGGAGCCGCCGGGGTGGCCATCGAGAACGCCCGCCTCTTCGAGCGGCTGCGCCAGGCCACGGAGGACTTTCAGCGGCGACTGCTGCCCGACCTGCCCCGCCTCCCCGGCCTGGAGCTGCGCTCCCGCTACCAGCCGTCCACCGACGCGCCCCGGATCGGCGGCGACTGGTACGACCTGATCCACCTGCCCGACCAGGTGCCCTGCCTGATGGTGGGCGACGTGATGGGGCACGGGCTGGAGGCGGCGACCGTGATGAGCCAGATCAGCAACATGCTGCGGGTCATCGCCTTCGACGAGCAGGAGCCGCCCAGCCGCATCCTGCGCCGCCTGGACTCCGTACTGCACCAGCTGCACGGCGGACCGCTGGCCACCGTGCTGGTCGCGCGGCTAGAGCCGGCCGCGGACGGCGGCCGCCTGCTGCGCTGGTCCAGCGCCGGCCACCTCCCCCCGCTGCTGGTCACGCCCGACCACCGCGCCCGCTACCTGCACGCGGACACGGGCCTGCCCCTCGGGGTCGACCCCGGCTTGCCCCGGCCGGACCACGAGCAGGCGATCCCCGTCGGCTCCACCCTGCTGCTGCACACGGACGGGCTGGTCGAGCACCCCGCCCACCCGATCGACGAGGGCATGGACCGGGCCGCGCACATCGCCGCCACCCACACCACACGCCCGCTGGACCATCTGTGCGACGCCCTGCTCGCCCACGAGCAGGCCCTGCACGACGACGTGGCCCTGCTGGCCGCCCGCCTGACCAACGGCTGACCGGCCCGGCCGGGGCGGGAAACGACGACGGCCGGAGCCCCCGCACAGCGGGCTCCGGCCGTCGTGGGCGAACCGGGCCTACAGGGCCAGGCCGGTCAGGACGAGCACGCGCTCGTAGGTGTAGTCGTCCATCGCGAACTTCACGCCCTCGCGGCCCACGCCGGACTGCTTGGCGCCGCCGTAGGGCATCTGGTCGGCGCGGTAGGACGGGACGTCCCCGACGACCACGCCGCCGACCTCGAGGGCGCGGTGGGCGCGGAAGGCGACCTGCACGTCGTGGGTGAACACGCCCGCCTGGAGGCCGTACTTGGAGTCGTTGACCGCGGCGAACGCCTCGGCCTCGCCGTCCACCTTCTGCACGGTCAGGACCGGCCCGAAGACCTCCTCACAGGAGATCGTGACATCGGCCGGCACGTCGGTCAGCACGGTCGGCGCGTACGAGGCGCCCTCGCGCTTGCCGCCGGTGAGCAGGGTGGCGCCGGCCTCCACGGCCTCCTGCACCCAGGACTCGACGCGCTTGGCCGCGTCCTCGCTGACCAGCGGGCCGACGTCGGTCGCCGCGTCGGACGGGTCGCCGGTGACCTGCGCCTCCACGGCGGTGACGATGCGCGGCAGCAGCCGGTCGTACACCGAGGCGTCGGCGATCACGCGCTGCACGGAGATGCAGGACTGGCCGCCCTGGTAGTTGGAGAAGGTGGCGATGCGGTTCGCGGCCCAGTCGAGGTCGGCGTCGCTCGCCCAGTCGGCCAGGACGACGGCCGCGCCGTTGCCGCCGAGCTCCAGGGTGCAGTGCTTGCGCGGCACCGAGTCCATGATCGCGTAACCGACCTTCTCGGAACCGGTGAAGGAGATGACCGGCAGCCGCTCGTCCTGGACGAGGGCGGGCATCTTGTCGTTGGCGACCGGCAGGATCGACCAGGAGCCGGCCGGCAGGCCCTCGGTCTCGGCGAGCAGGTCGCCGAGGATCAGGCCGGACAGCGGGGTGGCCGGGGCCGGCTTGAGGACGATCGGGGCGCCGGCCGCGATCGCCGGGGCGACCTTGTGCGCGCACAGGTTCAGCGGGAAGTTGAACGGCGCGATGCCGAGCACGACACCCTTGGGGAAGCGGCGGGTGAGCGCGAGACGGCCCTGGCCGCCGGCGTCGGTGTCCAGGCGCTGGGCCTCGCCGCCGTTGAACCGGCGGGCCTCCTCGGCGGCGAACCGGAACACCGACACGGCCCGGCCGACCTCGCCGCGCGCCCACTTGAGCGGCTTGCCGTTCTCGGCGGAGATGAGCTGGGCGATCTCCTCGGCGCGCTCCGCGAGCCGCTTGCTGACGTGGTCCAGGGCGGCGGCGCGCACGTGCGCCGGGGTGGCGGCGAGCTCGTCCCGCACGGCGTACGCGGCGGCCACGGCCTCCTCGACCTGGGCGTCGGTCGGCACGCTGACCCTGCCGACCAGCCGGCCGTCCCACGGGGAGGTGACGTCGAAGGTGTCCTCGCCGGTGACCTGGCGGCCGGCGAGCCAGAAGGCGGTGGTGGAAGTCATTGAGGAGTCCCGGCCCTTCCGCGTTGGGGGTTGTCTGCTTGCGTCGTCAACGGTAGGGCCGGCCCCGCTGATCAGCGCTTGTCCGACGTGGAGCAGTGCGGCCCCCGGGTGTGCCGGATTGGCGCAGGCGGCGCACGGCACATCCGCGGGAGGCGTTACGCCGGCTCCGTCGAGGTCGCCTTCAGGGCCAGCCACAGCTCCATGCGCACGTCCGGGTCGTCCAGCGAGCGCCCGAGGATCTCCTCGACCCGGCGCATCCGGTAGCGCAGCGTGTGCCGGTGCACGCCCAGGTCGGCGGCGGCCGCGTCCCACTGGCCGTGCCGGGAGAGCCAGGCCCGCAGCGAGGCCACCAGGTCGCCGCGCCCGGTCGCGTCGTGCTCGTACAGCGCCCGCAGCAGCCCGTCCGCGAACGCCCTGACCGCGTCGTCGGCCAGCAGCGGCAGTACGGACCCGGACGCCAGCTGCTCGTGCTCGACGAGCACCCGGCCGCGCCGGCGGGCCACCGACAGCGCCTGCTCGGCCTGCTTGTACGCGCCGGCGGCCGCGATCGGCCCGGCGGGCGCGGAGAGCCCGACGACCAGTTCGTCCTCCTCGCCGGCGCCCTGCTCGGACACCGCCGCGGCGCGCGCCGCCTCCAGCCCGGTCGCGTACTCCCCGCACGCGGCGACGGCCGCGCCGCCGTCCCCGGCCAGCACCACCAGCCGCTCCCCCTCGGGCACGACCAGCACGGCCTCGCCCGCGCGCGCGGCGGCGGCCTCCACCACCTCGGCGAGCGCCGCGAGCGGGTCGCCGCCGGGGCCGGAGGCGGCCGGCACGGCGGCCGCGGCGGGCTTGGCGGACTGCACGCGCGCGTGCCCGTCGGCGTGCGCCCGCGCGGCGGACGCCGAGGCCGACTCGGCGACGATCACCCGGAACGGCGCGTCCAGCAGCCCGCCGTACAGGTCCCCGGCGACGGCGCGGGCGTGGTCGGGCTGGCCGGCCAGCAGCATGCGCAGCACGGCGGCGCCGACCCGCTGCTCGGCGGCGTGCAGCGAGCGCGAGCGTTCGGTGGTGAGGGTGAGCAGGGCGATGGCCGAGTGGACGGCGTAGCGCTCGGCGGTGCCGAGCGTGGCGGCGGTGCCCACGGCGAGGGCGGCACGCGGGCGGCGGCCGGTGCCGATGGAGTGCAGTTCGACGCGGTCCTCGGTCTCGGGGCCGCCGACCACGGCGGAGGCGGGCGCGGGCCGGTCCCGCAGCCGCTCCACGTCGGCGGTGAGCCGGGCGGCCCTGCGCCCCGCCCACTCGGGCGCGGTGGCGACGACGGCGCCCGAGGCGTCGTAGAGCGCGGCCCAGCCGTCGACCTGGGCGGCGAGCGCGGCGAGCAGTCCCTCGGGGCCGGTGCTCAGCGCCTGCCGGGTCAGCTCCCGCTGGGCGGCGAAGCCGGCGGTGACCGCTCGGTACTGGTCGGCGGCGATGGCGGCGGAGACGGCCTTGCTGATGGCGAGGAAGGGGGTGCGCCTGGGCACCTCCAGCAGGGGCAGGTTCTCCGCCTCGGCGGCGTCGACGAGCGCCTTCGGGATCTCCTCGTAGTTGACGCCGACGGCGAAGCCGAGGCCCACCACTCCGGCCGCGGCCAGCCGCTTCACGTAGCGGCGCATCGCCTCGGGGTCCTCCGCGTCCAGTTTGAGCGCGGTGATCAGCAGCAGCTCCCCGCCCTCCATGTACGGCACGGGGTCGGCGAGCTCGCTGACGTGCGCCCAGCGGACGGGCACGTCCAGGCGGTCCGCGCCCGCCCGCACGGTCAGCTTCAGCGCCGAGTGGTGGACGAGCGAGGCGAGCGTCGGGGGCATGGGGCCTTGAGCCTTCAGGTCTGCGGAGGTCTGATGATCATTGTGATCTTTTGGCCGCCACGTATGAACGGCCTGTGCTGATTCTGCCTCACTGTATGGGCCCCGCGGGCCGTCCGCACAGTCGTCCGCCCGGTTCAGCCCCGCAGATCCACCAGCAGCGGCGGCGCGTGCTCGCCCGCCACGGTGGTCAGGGACAGCACGGCGTGGCCCGGCGGCACCTCGTGGGCCAGCTCGGAGGCCGACCAGCGCTCCCGCTCGACCTGCTTGGTCGTCACCGCGTCCGTCGTGACCGCCTTCCCCGTGACCAGCTTGCGCAGGGCGTGGATGGCCCGGGTCATCGGCTGGTCGGCGAAGACGGTGTGCTTGGCGACCTCCTTGGTCTCCACCCACTCGGTGCCCCAGGCGTGCGCGAACCGGCTGCCGTCCCAGGTGGTGACCCCGGACAGCGCCATCCGGCAGCCGACGGCGCCCAGCAGCGGGCCGTGCAGCGCCTCGGGCACGTCGGCGACCGTGCGCAGGGCGAGGACGACGCCCGCGTTCTGCGAGCGCAGCCGCTGGATGCGGCGCACCGACTCGGGGGTGATGGTGCCGGTGGCGTCGTCGAGGACCAGGCAGGCGAAGTGGGGGCGCCGGGAGTCCCGTACGACGGTGTGGAACTGGGCCAGGACCAGCCGGGTGATCAGCCGGGACGCCTCCTCGTGGCCGCGCTCGGGCAGGTCGATGCGGACCCGCAGCGGATGGTGGGCGACGGCGCGCAGCGAGAAGGGGCGGCCGTCCGCGCCCTGGGTGCCGAAGAAGTCGGCGAAGACGGGCCGGTCGAGCAGGGCGAGCCGGTCGGCGAGGGCGGGGCCCGCGTCGGCGGCGCCGCCCGCCTGGCGCATCCGCGCGTCGAGCTCGCGGCGCATCACGGCGTGCTCGTCGGCGGCAAGCCCGGCGCGCAGGGAGGCCAGCGCGCCCGGGTCGCCCTCCAGCAGCTCGCGCAGCACCGGCAGCGGCGGGAAGTGCCCGTGCACCGCGCGGTAGGGGCCGAGCAGCTGGGCGAGCGCGGTGGCGGCGCCCTGGGCGCCCACGGTGTCCAGGTCCCCGGCCAGGGCCTCGGCGAGGAAGGCGGCGGCCTCGTCGGGGTCGTCGGACTCGGCGTAGGGGTCGAGGTCGTGCACGGAGGCGGGGTCGCCGATGCGGACCACCACGTCGTACGCCGAGTCCGGGCCGAGGGGCGAGCCGGCGGCGGAGACGGCGACCACCGCGCAGCGGCCGGTGAGCGCCTGGAGGGCGAGCGCCTCGGTGACCGGCTCGGTGACGTGCCGGGTCTTGCCCGAGCCGGACGGCCCGACCACCAGCAGGGAGGTGCCGAGCGTGTCCGGGCCGACGGCCGCGCCGGCGTCGTGGTAGGCGCGCGGCGCCCGCTCCCCCGGCACCCAGCGCCCGATGCGCACCTGCTCCTCCAGCAGGTCGTGCCGGGCGGCGCGGCGGGGCAGGTCGCGGGCGCCGGAGGGGTGGGTCCAGGCGGCGCCGCCCTCGCGCAGCACGGTGTCGGCGAAGCCGGGCGTGCGCGCCTCGCGCCGGGCCTGCTCCCAGGCCCGCTCGAGGCGGGCGCAGTCCACGTCGTTCATGCGGCCGCCCGCGACCTCGGCGGTGAGCACGTCGGCGGCCTGGTGCTGCCCGGCGTCCCTGAGCCCGGGCCACTGCGAGCGGGGCTGGTCGGCGGGCGGCGGCGCGGCCGGGCCGGCGGCGGCGCGGCGGCGGGCGGAGAGCTCCCTGGCGTAACCCCACCAGCCGCCGAGGCGGGCGAAGGGCCACACCACCAGCAGGGTGATGAGCGCGTACAGGGTGTCGGTGAACAGCTGGGAGGCGAACAGGTCGTAGCCGCCGGAGAGGAGGACGACCAGGGAGAACACCGGGTCGACCACGGGCAGCGGGTTCCAGCCGACGCCCGGGAAGGCGCTGGGGAAGACCAGGCTCAGCGTGATCAGGGCGCCCGCGGCGGCGAGCAGGGCCCGCGCGGGCTGCGGGCGGCGGCCGACGAAGTGCCGCAGCACCTCGGGCCAGCTGCCCAGGTGCGCCACGGCGTAGACGAGGACGGCGAAGAAGACGCCGTCGTAGACCACCACGGCCTCGCGGCCCTGCATGCCCTTCGGGGACACCGTGCCGCCCCACCACCAGTCGCCCGGAGTGAACAGCTTCAGCGGGGCCCACTGGTAGGGCAGGGCGCCCTGCCGCCACAGCGACCACACCAGCAGGGCCACGACGAGCGGGATCAGCAGGCCGACGACCGTGATGGACGGCAGCCGCCGCGGGCTCTCGGCGCCCTTGGGGGGCCGGTGGCCCAGGCGCCAGATGCCGGTGCGGGCGGCCGGCCGGGGCGCGTCGAGCCAGTCGGCCACCGCCGCGCGCGGGGCGGGTGCGGGGGCCTGGCCGGGCCGTGCCCCCGGCGACTCGTACCCGTACGCGTCCGGCACACCGGGCGCACCCGGCGGGCGCGCCGGCCGGGGCGGTGGCGCGGGAGCGTCCCGCGGCACCGCCGGGCGCGGCACCGGGTGCGCATGCTTGGGATGCGTACCCCGGGCGTCCTGCGTCCCGTCGTCCATCTGCCCTGCCCCCTGACCAGCCGTTCCGTCCACCATCAGCGAGTCAATCTAACGCCCGGGCAAGGGGAGTTCACCGATTGCGCGCGAAGGCGCCCGGCGGGGCGCCCGCGCCCGTGCTCTCCCGGCCCGCGGCCTTCTTCCCTCCCCTCTATGTCCATCGCGGACAACGGCGACTCCAGACAACGCCCACATGGAGCATGCCCACCCCCCTTCTGCCGCCCTAACCTGCGAAGAAAGCAGGAAAGCGTCCGAAAAACGCCCCCGAGGGCAAGACTCGCAAGATCTCATCAGGGAGCCCCCATGACCGCACTTGAGCAGGAGCGCCGCGTCGTCACCGCCATTCCCGGCCCGAAGTCGCAGGAGCTGCAGGCCCGCCGTCTCGCCGCGGTCGCGCAGGGCGTGGGCTCCACGCTGCCGGTCTTCGTCACCCGCGCGGGCGGCGGCATCATCGAGGACGTCGACGGCAACCGGATCATCGACTTCGGCTCCGGCATCGCCGTGACCTCGGTCGGCGCCTCCGCCGAGGCGGTCGTACGCCGCGCCTCCGCGCAGCTCGCCGACTTCACCCACACCTGTTTCATGGTCACGCCGTACGAGGGCTACGTGGCCGTCGCCGAGGCGCTGGCCGAGCTCACGCCGGGTGACCACGCCAAGAAGTCGGCCCTGTTCAACAGCGGCGCCGAGGCGGTGGAGAACGCGGTCAAGATCGCCCGCGCGTACACCAGGCGCCAGGCGGTCGTCGTGTTCGACCACGGCTACCACGGCCGTACGAACCTCACCATGGCGCTCACCGCCAAGAACATGCCGTACAAGCACGGCTTCGGCCCCTTCGCGCCCGAGGTCTACCGCGTCCCGGTCGCCTACGGCTACCGCTGGCCGACCGGCCCTCAGAACGCCGGCCCCGAGGCCGCCAAGCAGGCCATCGACCAGATCACCAAGCAGGTCGGCGCGGAGAACGTGGCCGCGATCATCATCGAGCCGGTGCTCGGCGAGGGCGGCTTCATCGAGCCCGCCAAGGGCTTCCTGCCCGCGATCCGCCAGTTCGCCGCCGACAACGGCATCGTCTTCGTCGCCGACGAGATCCAGTCCGGCTTCTGCCGCACCGGCCAGTGGTTCGCCTGCGAGGACGAGGGCATCGTCCCGGACCTGATCACCACCGCCAAGGGCATCGCGGGCGGCCTGCCGCTGGCCGCCGTCACCGGCCGCGCCGAGATCATGGACGCCGCGCACGCGGGCGGCCTGGGCGGCACCTACGGCGGCAACCCCGTCGCCTGCGCGGGCGCGATCGGCGCGATCGAGACGATGAAGGAGCTCGACCTCAACGCCAAGGCGCGGCGGATCGAGGAGGTCATGAAGGCCCGCCTCGGCGCCATGGCCGAGAAGTTCGACATCATCGGCGAGGTCCGCGGCCGCGGCGCCATGATCGCCATCGAGCTGGTCAAGGACCGCGGCACCAAGGAGCCCGCCCCCGAGGCGGCGGGCGCGCTCGCCAAGGCCTGCCACGCCGAGGGCCTGCTGGTCCTGACCTGTGGCACCTACGGCAACGTGCTGCGCTTCCTGCCCCCGCTGGTGATCGGCGAGGACCTCCTGAACGAGGGACTGGACATCATCGAGCAGGCGTTCACGCGCATCTGAGCGGCGGATTCGCACACCCGGTGACGCCTGCGGCAGACCGTGTGAAGAAGGTGTGCGAGGTGGATGGCAGGACGCCGTTCCGGCTGTTCCGGGCCCCTTCGCTGCCGTAGTTTCTACGGCAGATGAGAGATACACCCGCCCACAGGGGACTGTGGGCGGCATCAGGCCGATGCCTCCCCAGCTTCGACCTGGCCGTGCCTCGCGCACACAACCGGAGCCCCCGGGCTCCGGGTCTCCTCACCGATCGGACGGTCGCCCGCCCCAAACCCCCCGGGGCGCGCGACGTTCCGGTCAGGACGGTCGACGTCAGATGGGACGACCGCCCCCCTGAAGGGCCGGCGCACACCCCCCCTTGCGCCGGTCCTTCGACGTGCGCGGCGCGGGTCTGCGAAGCTGTGCACCATGTCGGCCGCCACGGACCGGGACCTCGGGCAGGGGTCCGCCACCCCGCAGGCAAGGCCCGCCGGTCCCGCCCGGTGGGCCCCTTTCGTGTCGTTCCTGATCGGGCTGCCGGCCGTCCTCTTCGCGCTGATCACCTGGCAGGTCGTCGACCGCGGTCCGCTGCTGGGCGTGGACCGCGACGTGAGCCACGCGCTGCTGCACCCCGACCGCGCCTCCGAACTGCTCGCCGACCTCGGCAACGTCGGGGTGGCGGTCCCGGCGCTGGCCGTCGTCCTCGCGTACGCGGCCCTGCGGGGGCGTGCCACAGGTGTGGACCGGTGGTGGGCGCCGCCGCTCGCGGCGGCCGCGCTGATGGTGGTCCTGCCGGCGCTGGTCGTGCCGCTCAAGGAGTGGACCGGGCGGCACGGGACCACCGCCGTGCCGCCCGGAGTCGGTTTCTTCCCGTCCGGACACACCGCGACCGCCATGATCGCGTACGGGTCCGGGACGCTGGTCCTCCTTCCGCTGCTGCGCACGGCCCTCGCCCGTCTCGCGGTCGTGGCCGTGTGCTGCGCGCTGGTGCTCGCCGTGTCGTTCGGGCTGGTGCGGCGCGGCTACCACTGGCCGCTGGACGTGGCGGCCAGCTGGTGCCTGGGCGCCGTGCTGCTGTCGCTGCTGTACCTGTTCGTCGCGTTCCTCAGCCGAAGTACGCGTCGAAGTTCTTCTCGAACTCCCAGTTCGAGAACCGGTCCCAGTTGACCGACCAGGTCATCAGGCCGCGCAGGGCCGGCCAGGTGCCGTGGGTGGTGTACGAGCCGCAGTTGGTCTTCCTGGTCAGGCAGTCCAGGGTCCTGGTGACCTCGGACGGGGAGACGTAGCCGTTGCCCGCGTTGGTGGAGGCGGGCATGCCGATCGCGACCTGGTCGGGGCGCAGCGGCGGGAAGACTTTGGAGGAGTCGCCCGCCACCGGGAAGCCGGTGAGGAGCATGTCGGTCATGGCGATGTGGAAGTCCGCGCCGCCCATGGAGTGGTACTGGTTGTCCAGACCCATGATCGGGCCCGAGTTGTAGTCCTGGACGTGGAGCAGGGTGAGGTCGTCGCGCAGGGCGTGGATCACCGGGAGGTAGGCGCCGCAGCGCGGGTCCTGGCCGCCCCATTTGCCGGTGCCGTAGTACTGGTAGCCCATCTGCACGAAGAAGGTCTCCGGGGCCATGGTCAGGACGAACTTGGCGCCGTACTTGGCCTTCAGAGTCTTCAGGGCCGAGATCAGATTGACGATCACCGGGGTGGTCGGGTTCCTGAAGTCGGTGTCGTCGGCGTTCAGGGACAGGGAGTGGCCCTCGAAGTCGATGTCGAGGCCGTCGAGGCCGTAGTCGTCGATGATCTTCGAGACGGAGGAGACGAAGGTGTCCCGGGCCGCCGTCGTGGTCAGCTGCACCTGGCCGTTCTGGCCGCCGATGGAGATGAGGACCTTCTTGCCGGCCGCCTGCTTGGCCTTGATGGCCGCCTTGAAGTCGGCGTCGCTCTCCACGGTGGGGCACTCGGTGACCGGGCAGCGGGTGAAGCGGATGTCGCCCGAGGTGGCCGAGGTGGGCTCGCCGAAGGCGAGGTCGATGACGTCCCAGCTGTCGGGCACGTCGGCCATGCGGGTGTAGCCGGAGCCGTTGGCGAAGCTCGCGTGCAGATAGCCGACCAGCGCGTGCGGCGGGAGGTCCGTGCCGCCGCCGCCCGGGCCGCCCGGACCGGCGGCCGTGGTCGCGGTCACCGTCGCCGACCGCGCGGACTCGCCCGCGTCGTTGACCGCCGTGACCTGGAAGGCGTACGCCGTGGACGGGGCGAGGCCGGTGACGGTCGCCGAAGTGCCGGTCACCGTCTGGACCTTGGCGCCGTCCCGGTAGACCGCGTAGCCGGTCGCCCCCGTCACCGCGGACCAGGACAGCGCCACGCTGGTGGAGGTGACCGTGCCGGCCTTCAGCCCGGCGGGCGCGGCGGGCGGCTGCTGTCCGGTGCCGCCGCCCGGGCCGGTGAGGGAGAGGTCGTCGGCGTAGTAGGCGCCCGTGCCGTACCAGCCGTGGGTGTAGACGGTGACGCTGGTGGTGGAGGCGCCGGTACGGAAGGTGGTGGTGAGCTGCTGCCAGTCGGCGGCGGACTGGGTCCAGGTGGAGACGTCGGTGGTGCCGGTGCCGCTCGCGCCGAGGTAGATGTAGGAGCCGCGGACGTAACCCGACAGCGTGTACTGGGAGTTGGGCTGGACGGCGACCGTCTGCGCGCACTGGGCGTTGTCACTGCCTGCCGGGGTCGCCCGCAGGGCCGAAGTGCCGCCGTGGACCGGGGAGTTCACCGTCGCCCCGGAGCCGGCCGCGCAGGACCAGCCGTCCAGGCCCGACTCGAAGCCGCCGTTGCGCAGCAGGTCCGCGTCGGCCGCGTGGGCGGCGGCCGACGAGAGTGCGGTCAGGCCGGGCAGGGCCAGCAGGGTCGCCGTGAGCGCCGCGAGCAGGCGGCGGGGGGCGGGTCCGGTTCTGTCGCGATCCACAAGTGCCTCCGGGCATGGGGGAGATGGAGGGCGGGGAATGGGAAGTGGAGCGCGCCCAACTTGGTCCAGACCAATTCCTTTGTCAAGCCCCGCCGCACCCCCGCCCGCCCGGCCGGCCCCGCGTTCCCGCCCCCCGCGCGGCGGCCCTCCCCGCGGCCAGGCCCGCCGCCACCTCGCGCATCACCCGTTCCAGCAGGGCTGGCTCGGGGAGGGCGCCCGAGCCGCCGGGCGGCACCAGCCGGCACGCCTTGCCGCCGGCGCGGCGCGGCCCGGACTGGGCACGGCGGTCCGCGGGGCGGCCCCGGCCGAGCACGCCCGTACCGAGGCGGCCCGGCAGGGTCAGTACGTCCCAGGCCTTTCCGGCGGGCGGCAGGGCGGTCGCCCGCCGGTCGCGCTCCCGCCGCCGGCCGCACGACTCGGGGGCCGGCGCGATCGTCGTCGGCCCCCGGACCGCCGTCCTCGCCCGGGTGCCGTCATGAGAAGACCTCCCTTCGCCTCGTGGACGCCGGTCGGGTCACGAGGTGGAGGGAGGTCGCCGTCGGCCATTGCGCGGGAACGGGCCGCTCGTTGGTGGGCCGGCCCGCAGGCCGCGCTCGCGTGCGCCGGGGGGTCAGCTGTCGAAGCCCAGCCCCAGCCGGTCCATCGTCCGCAGCCACAGATTGCGCCGGCCGCCGTGCGCGTCCGCCCGCGCCAGCGACCACTTGGTGAGCGCGATGCCCGTCCACGCGAACGGCTCGGGCGGGAACGGCAGCGGCTTCCTGCGCACCATCTCCAGCTCGGTGCGCTCGGTCCGCTCCCCCGCCAGCAGGTCGAGCATCACCTCGCCGCCGAAGCGGGTCGCGCCCACGCCCAGGCCCGTGTACCCGGCCGCGTACGCCACCCTGCCCTCGTGCGCGGTGCCGAAGAAGGCCGAGAAGCGCGAGCAGGTGTCGATCGCCCCGCCCCAGGCGTGGGTGAAGCGGACGCCCTCCAGCTGCGGGAAGCAGGTGAAGAAGTGCCCGGCGAGCTTGGCGTAGGTCTCCGGGCGGTCGTCGTACTCGGCGCGCACCCGGCCGCCGTAGGGGTAGACGGCGTCGTAGCCGCCCCACAGGATCCGGTTGTCGGCGGACAGGCGGAAGTAGTGGAACTGGTTGGCGCTGTCGCCGAGGCCCTGGCGGTTCTTCCAGCCGATCGAGGCCATCTGCCCGTCCGTGAGCGGCTCGGTCATCAGCGCGTAGTCGTACACCGGGACGGTGTAGGAGCGGACGCGTCTGACCAGGCTGGGGAAGACGTTGGTGCCGAGCGCGACCCGGCGGGCGCGCACCTGCCCGTAGGGGGTGCGTACGGCCATTGCGGCACCGTACGGCTTGAGGGTGAGGGCTGGGGTGTGCTCGTACACGCGGACGCCGAGGCTCAGGCAGGCCCGCTTCAGGCCCCAGGCCAGCTTGGCGGGGTGCAGCATGGCGACGCCCCTGCGGTCCAGGAGGCCGGCCTCGAAGGTGGGCGAGGCGACCTGTTCGCGCACCGCGTCCTTGTCGAGGTACTCCATGTCCTCGGCCAGGCCCTTGGCCTGCAACTGCCCGTACCAGTCCTTGAGTTCCCGGGCCTGGTACGGCTCGGTGGCGACGTCGATCTCGCCGGTGCGCTCGAAGTCGCAGTCGATGGAGTACCGGGCGACCGCCTCCTCGATGGCGTCGAGGTTGCGGGCGCCCAGCTCCTCCAGGGCGTGGATCTCGTCCGGCCAGCGGGTGAGGCCGTTGGCCAGGCCGTGGGTGAGGGAGGCGGCGCAGAAGCCGCCGTTGCGGCCGGAGGCGGCCCAGCCCACCTCGCGGCCCTCCACCAGCACCACGTCCCTGCCCGGGTCGCGCTCCTTGGCGATCAGCGCGGTCCACAGCCCGCTGTAGCCGCCGCCGACGACCAGCAGGTCGCAGTCGTCGGCGCCGGTGAGCGCGGGCTCGGGGCGCGGCCGGCCGGGGTCGTCCAGCCAGTACGGCACCGGCTGCGCCTCGGAAAGGGATCTCGTCCAGTCGTTGCTGCGGCTCATGGCACTCGGGGCCATGATTTCAACTCCCCACAGGGTTGTCCCGGGTCATGCCTTCTGCCGGGTGCGGCGGTTGGTGATGAGCATGGAGGCGAGCACGAGCAGCACGGCGACGAGGAACATGGCCGTGCCGATGACGTTGATCTGCACGGGGGTGCCGCGCTGCGCCGAACCCCACACGAACATGGGGAAGGTGACGGTCGAGCCCGCGTTGAAGTTGGTGATGATGAAGTCGTCGAAGGAGAGCGCGAACGACAGCAGCGCGCCGGCGGCGATGCCCGGTGCCGCGATCGGCAGGGTGACCCGCAGGAAGGTCTGCGCGGGCGAGGCGTACAGGTCGCGCGCGGCCTCCTCGAGGCGCGGGTCCATCGACATCACGCGCGCCTTGACCGCGACGACCACGAAGCTCAGGCAGAACATGATGTGGGCGATGAGGATGGTCCAGAAGCCCAGCTGCGCGCCCATGTTGAGGAACAGGGTGAGCAGCGAGGCCGCCATGACCACCTCGGGCATGGCCATCGGCAGGAAGATCAGCGAGTTCACCGCGGCCCGCGCGCGGAAGCGGTAGCGGACCAGCGCGAAGGCGATCATCGTGCCGAGGAGGGTGGCGCCGACCGTCGCCCACAGGGCGATCTGGAGGCTGATGCCCAGCGAGCCGCACATGCCGGCGACGCCGCAGGGGTCCTTCCAGGCGTCGGTGGAGAACTGCTGCCACTGGTAGTTGAAGCGCCCCTTCGGCTTGTTGAAGGAGAACACCGTGACGATGACGTTCGGCAGCAGCAGGTAGCCGAGCGTCAGCAGTCCCGCGATGACGACGAGACGGCGCTTGAGCCAGTTGACGAAGGGCATTTAGACCAGATCCTCCGTCCCGGACTTGCGGATGTAGATCGTGACCATGAGGAGAATCGCGGCCATGAGGATGAAGGACAGCGCGGCCGCCGTCGGGTAGTCCAGGATCCGCAGGAACTGGGTCTGGATGACGTTGCCGATCATGCGGGTGTCGGTGGAGCCGAGGAGTTCGGCGTTGACGTAGTCGCCCGCCGCCGGGATGAAGGTGAGCAGCGTGCCGGAGACCACGCCCGGCATCGACAGCGGGAAGGTCACCTTGCGGAAGGTGGTCCAGGGCCTGGCGTACAGGTCGCCCGCCGCCTCGTGCAGCCGGCCGTCGATGCGCTCCAGCGAGGTGTAGAGCGGCAGGATCATGAACGGCAGGAAGTTGTACGTCAGTCCGCACACCACCGCCAGCGGTGTGGCGAGCACCCGGTCGCCGGCCGTCCAGCCGAGCCAGTTGGTGACGTCCAGGACGTGCAGCGCGTTCAGCGCGCCGACGACCGGCCCGCCGTCGGCGAGGATCGTCTTCCAGGCCAGAGTGCGGATCAGGAAGCTGGTGAAGAACGGCGCGATCACCAGGATCATGATCAGGTTGCGCCAGCGCCCCGCGCGGAAGGCGATCAGGTAGGCCAGCGGGTAGCCGAGCAGCAGGCACAGGACGGTCGCGGAGGCCGCGTACATGACCGAGCGCAGGAACTGCGGCCAGTACTCCGACAGCGCGTCCCAGTAGGTCACGAAGTGCCAGGTGACCTTGTAGCCCTCCTCCAGGGAGCCCTGCTGCACGGAGGTGGAGGCCTGGTAGATCATCGGCAGCGCGAAGAACACCACGAGCCAGAGCATGCCGGGCAGCAGCAGCCAGTACGGAGTGAGGCGGCCCCGCCTGCGCGGGGGCTTCTTGCCGGGGGTGGTGGGCGCCAGTGGTGGGGGCGCCTCGGTGACTGCGGTCATCAGGCGGCCTCCTCCTCGACGGTCTCCACGCCGGCGTCGATGTCCTGGGCCGCGTCAAGGCCGAAGGTGTGCGCCGGGTTCCAGTGCAGGACCACCTCGGCGCCGGGCACCAGGCGGGCGTCGCGGTCGATGTTCTGGGCGTAGACCTCGAACTCGGGGCAGACGGGGCTGTCGATCACGTACTGGGTGGAGACGCCGATGAAGCTGGAGTCGACGATCCGGCCCGTGATGCGGTTGCGGCCCTCGGGGATCTCCCCGGCGTCGGCGGCGGCGGTCAGGGAGATCTTCTCCGGGCGGATGCCGACCAGCACCTTGCCGCCGGTCGCCGCCGGGGCCGAGCAGCGCGCCGAGGGCAGGGACAGCTTGCCGCCGCCCGCCTTCAGGACGATGTCGTCGCCGCTCGTGGAGTCGACCTCGGCCTCGATCAGGTTGGAGGTGCCGAGGAAGTTGGCGACGAAGGTGGTCTGCGGGTTCTCGTAGAGGTCGGCGGGCGAACCGAGCTGCTCGACGCGGCCGGCGTTCATCACGGCGACCGTGTCGGCCATGGTCATGGCCTCCTCCTGGTCGTGCGTGACGTGGATGAAGGTGATGCCGACCTCCATCTGGATGCGCTTGAGCTCCAGCTGCATCTGGCGGCGCAGCTTGAGGTCGAGCGCCCCGAGCGGCTCGTCCAGCAGCAGCACCTTGGGGTGGTTGATCAGCGCGCGGGCGACCGCCACGCGCTGCTGCTGGCCGCCGGAGAGCTGGTGCGGCTTCTTGCGCGCCTGCTCGCCGAGCTGGACCAGCTCCAGCATCTCCTCGACCTGCTTCTTGACGCTCTTGATGCCGCGCCGGCGCAGACCGAAGGCGACGTTCTCGAAGATGTCCAGGTGCGGGAAGAGGGCGTAGGACTGGAAGACGGTGTTGACCGGGCGTTTGTACGGCGGCAGGTGCGTCACGTCCTGGTCACCGAGGTGGACGGTGCCCAGGGTGGGCTCCTCCAGGCCCGCGATCATGCGCAGGGTGGTGGTCTTGCCGCAGCCGGAGGCGCCGAGCAGGGCGAAGAAGGAGCCCTGCGGCACGGTCAGGTCCAGCGGGTGCACGGCGGTGAAGCTGCCGTAGGTCTTGCTGATTCCGGAGAGGCGGACGTCGCCGCTGTTGTCCGTGGTCGTCATTGTCGTCACGCCCCTGTGAGCTTCGCGAACTTCTCTTCGTAGGCCGCCTCTTCCTTGTCGCTCAGGGCGCGGAAGGAGTGGGCCTTGGCCACCATGTCCTTGGTGGGGATGATCAGCGGGTTCTCCGCGGAGGCCTTGTCGATCTTGGCCAGTTCCTCCTTCGCCCCGTCGACGGGGCTCATGTAGGCGACGTAGGCGGAGAGCTGGGCGGCCTGCCGGGGCTCGTAGAAGAAGTCGATCAGCCGTTCGGCGTTGGCCTTGTGGCGGGCCTTGTTCGGGATCAGCATGTTGTCGGTCGAGGTGAGCCAGCCGGCGTCCGGGATGACGTAGTCGACGTCGGGGCTGTCCGACTGGAGCTGGACGATGTCCCCGCCCCAGGCGACACAGGCGGCGATGTCGCCCTTGGCCAGGTCGGAGGTGTAGTCGTTGCCGGTGAAGCGGCGGATCTGCCCCTTGTCGACCGCCTTCTGGAGACGGGCGATCGCCGCGTCGAAGTCGTCGTCGGTGACCTTCGCCGGGTCCTTGCCCATGTCGAGCACGGTCATGCCCATGGTGTCGCGCATCTCGGACAGGAAGGAGACCCGGCCCTTGAGCTTGGGGTTGTCCAGCAGGTCGGAGACCGACTTCACCTCGATGCCGTCCAGCGCCTTCTTGTTGTAGGCGATGACCGTGGAAACGCCCTGCCAGGGGTAGGAGTAGGCGCGGCCCGGGTCCCAGTCGGGCCTGCGGTACTGCTCGGCCAGGTTGGCGAACGCCTGCGGCAGGTTCGCCGGGTCGAGCTTCTGCACCCAGCCCAGGCGGATCAGCCGCGCGGCGAGCCAGTCGGTGAGGACGATCAGGTCCCGGCCGGTGTCCTGGCCGGCGGCGAGCTGCGGCTTGATCTTGCCGAAGAACTCGTTGTTGTCGTTGATGTCCTCGGTGTACTTGACCTGGATGCCGGTCCGCCTGGCGAACGTCTCCAGCGTCGGGTGGTGCTTGCCGCTGCTGTCGACGTCGATGTACTCGGGCCAGTTGGAGAAGTTCACCACCTTCTCCTTGGCCGAGTGGTCCTCGGCGGAGGTGCCGCCCTGGGTCTTGCCGGCCGCGGGGATCCCGCAGGCGCTCAGCGCCCCGAGTCCGCCGACGGTGAGCGCGCCGCCCGCGGAGGCGCGCAGCAGCGAACGACGGGTGAAGGAGGCCCGCCCGTTGCGGAAGCTGCGTCGTATGGCGGCCACTTGGGCCGGAGCCAGGCGGTCGGGCTCGTACTGCTCCATGCGCGTGGTGCCCTTTCGGGAGGATCGGCCCGGTCACAGGCCGGTGGTGGCTAGCGGTCCCCGAAGATCGTGCGGTGCCAGTCCTTGCGGGCCACCGCCGTGTTGTCGAACATGACGTGCTTGATCTGCGTGTACTCCTCGAAGGAGTAGGCGGACATGTCCTTGCCGAAGCCGGACTGTCCGTATCCGCCGTGCGGCATCTCGCTGATGATCGGGATGTGGTCGTTGATCCACACGCATCCCGCCTTGATCTCCCGGGTCGCCCGGTTCGCCCGGTAGACGTCCCGGCTCCACGCCGAGGCGGCCAGACCGTACGGAGTGTCGTTGGCCAGCCGGATGCCCTCATCATCACTGTCGAACGGCAGCACGACCAATACCGGGCCGAAGATCTCCGACTGGACGATCTCGCTGTCCTGCGGGGCGTCGGCGACCAGGGTGGGCCGGTAGTAGGCGCCGTCCTTCAGCTCGCCCTCGGGGGCCTCGCCGCCGGTGACCACGCGCGCGTAGGCGCGGGCCCGGTCGACGAAGCCGGCCACCCGGTCGCGCTGGGCGTGCGAGATGAGCGGTCCGAGGTCGGTCCCGTGGGCGAACGGGTCGCCCAGGCGCACGGTCTCCATCAGGGCGGCCGTCCGCTCGACGAACGCCTCGTAGAGCGGGCGCTGCACATACGCGCGCGTGGCGGCGGTGCAGTCCTGGCCGGTGTTGATGAGGGCGCCCGCGACCGCGCCGTTGACGGCCGCGTCGAGGTCGGCGTCGTCGAAGACCACGAAGGGGGCCTTGCCGCCGAGCTCCAGGTGCAGGCGCTTGACGGTGGCGGTGGCGATCTCGGCGACGCGCCTGCCGACGCGCGTGGAGCCGGTGAAGGAGGTCATCGCCACGTCCGGGTGGCCGACCAGGTGCTCGCCGGCCTCCCGGCCGGTGCCGGTGACGATGTTGATCACGCCGTCCGGGATGCCCGCGTCGGTGGCGGCCTGCGCGAACATCAGCGAGGTCAGCGGGGTCAGCTCGGCGGGCTTCAGCACGATGGTGTTGCCCGCCGCGATCGCCGGGAGGATCTTCCAGGCGGCCATCTGGAGCGGGTAGTTCCAGGGCGCGATGGACCCTACGACGCCTATCGGCTCGCGGCGGACGTAGGAGGTGTGGTCGCCGGAGTACTCGCCGGCCGACTGGCCCTGCAGGTGGCGGGCGGCGCCCGCGAAGAACGCCGTGTTGTCGATGGTGCCCGGCACGTCGAACTCGCGGGTCAGCTTCAGCGGCTTGCCGCACTGCAGGGACTCGGCGCGGGCCAGGTCCTCGGCACGGTCGGCGAGGACGGCCGCGAAGCGGTGCATCGCGTCCGAGCGCTCGCCCGGCGTGGCGCCGGCCCAGCCGGGGAACGCCTCGCGCGCGGCGGCTACGGCGGCGTCGACGTCCTCGGTGCCGGCCAGGTCGTAGACGTGGACCTCCCTGCCGGTGGCCGGGTCGACGACCGCGTGCGTGCGGCCCGAGGTGCCCTTGGCGGAGCGGCCCGCGATGAACTGTGCGCCGTCCGCGAAACGCTCGTGGGCCGGAAACCGGCCCGAGGTGGCGGTGCCCGGGTTGTGCATGTCGCTCTCCTCCGCCGCCACCCGCTCTTCCACGGGGGCGGCTGGCGTAGCTCCAGCTCGATTTGAGTGCCGATCCTGACAGAGCTATGGGACTCCAACAAGTGATTCCGTTGTTGCCTTTTGGTTACGCGACGGAATCTGTCGACCAGGTGTCGAGTCGGCGCGGAAAAGGGGGGACGGAGTGTCAGTGGTGCGTGCCACACTCGCGTGCATGGGGAAGATCGATTCCTGGGAAGTTCTGATCAGGCAGGTCCAGGCGGGGGCGAGGGTCAAGTACCTGCACTTCTGGGGGCACCGGCCGCGGCCCGACGGCCGGGTGGGCCCGAGCTGCCTGAGCCAGTGGTGGCCCTCGCCGTTCACCGTGGACGGGGTGACGTACGCGAGCGCGGAGCACTGGATGATGGCCGGCAAGGCCCGGCTGTTCCAGGACGCGGAGGCGGAGCGGCGGGTACTGGCCGCGGGCCATCCGGCGCAGGCCAAGAAGTCGGGCCGCCTGGTGCGCGGCTTCGACGAGGAGAAGTGGGCGCGAGAGCGGTTCGCCCTGGTGACCGAGGGCAGCATCCACAAATTCACGGCCCACCCGGACCTGAGGGAGTTCCTGTTGAACACGGGCGACCGGGTCCTGGTCGAAGCGAGCCCGCTCGACCGCGTCTGGGGCATAGGCCTCCCGGCCGACGCCGAGGCGGCCGGCGACCCACGCCGGTGGCGCGGCCCCAACCTCCTGGGCTTCGCCCTGATGGAGGCCCGATCCCGCCTGCGGGCGACGCCGTAGCCTCGCCGCCACCGCGATACGGCCCGGGGACCGTGGAGTACGCGGCGGTGAGCAGGGGGGCTGCGCGTCACCGCGCGTCACACCTTCGTCGCCGCAGGCCGCGGCAGAGCAGGCGGCTGCGCCTCGGGAGGTGGGTGCGCCTCGGGAGGTGGGTGCGGCGGGCCGATCGCGCGGGGGCGGCTGCGGGGTCGGCTCCTTAAGGCCCGGTCGTCGGGGGCGCCGCGGCTGATGGGCGGCGCGTCAGCCCGCCGTCACGGCGGGTCGTCGGCGGGTCGTCGGCGCGTCGCGCGGCCGCGCGACGGCGCGCCCGGGCGGGCGAGGCCGGCCACCGGAGGACGGCCGGGCCGGCCGTGCTCCGGGGCGCGGACCCGGCGAGCGGCCGGGGCGGTGGGAGCCGCCCGTCGGCCGGCCGCGCCGGGTGGGGGCGCGGCGGGCCGGGGGGTCAGAAGGTGCTGCTGCTGCTCATGAAGCTGGCGAAGACCAGGAGGCCCAGCAGGGGCAGGACCACCGTGGCGACGATTCCGCACACCAGGCCCGCGGTCGCGGCGCCCTTGTTGGTGGCCTCGCCGCGGGTGGCCTTGCCGCGGCCGATGGCGCCGAAGATGATCCCGAGGATGCCGAGGATGACCCCGAAGAACCAGAAGATGAAGGTCAGGCTGCACACGACGCCGATGATGCCGAGCACCAGACCCGTGGTCCCCATGCCGTTGCTCGGCTGCGCGGGCATGCCGTAGCCGGGGGTCTGCGGATAGACCGGGGGCGCGGCCGGGTAGCCGGGCTGGCCCTGCGGATAGCCGTAACCCGGGCCGGACTGCTGCGGGTAGCCGTAGCCCGGCGCGGGCTGCTGCGGCGGCTGGGACGGCGGCCCGAATCCACCGTGGTTGGGCTGCGTGTCGGACATGGTCTGGTCTCCCCTCCGTTGACAGTCAGGCATCGTAATGGCCCTGTTCGCCGTGGGGGACACCGTCCGCCGAGACTGTTGCGCGGGACCGGGTTCAGCGGTCGGCGAGCACCGTGACGGCGGGCCGGAGCGCGCCGTAGTACGGGTCGCTGTCCTCCTCGTGCTGGATCGCGGTGGTGATCCCTATCGCGAGCAGCACGATCACGGCGATGCCGAGGAAGATGCCGATGATCCCCATCACCAGCCCCGCCTGTGCCTGCCCGTGGTTGGTGGCCTCACCGCGCTCCGCCCGGCGCCGGCCCTTGACGCCGAACACCACGGCGAGGATGCCGAGCACCAGCGACACCACGCCGTAGAGGCAGAACAGGCAGCAGGACAGGATGCCGAGCACCATCGCGGCGGTGCCCATGCCGTTCTGCGGGGCCATGGGCATGCCCGGCCAGCCGCCGTAGCCCGCCGGGCCGGGATACGTGGGGTAGGCGGGGTAGCCGTAGCCGGCCGGGGCGGCCGGTCCGGTGGGGGCCACCGGCGGCGGGGGCACCGCGGAGTCGGCGCCGGGCGCGGCGAAGGGCGCGGCCGGCATGGACGCCATCGTGGCCTGGTCGTGCACCGAGGGCGGCGTGTACGGCGGCTGTCCGGGCATCTGCCCGGGCACCTGGTCCTGCGGCGGGGTCTTGTCCAGCGAGGGCCTGCTTCCGGGCGGCGCCCACGGGTTGTCGCCGGCTCCGGCGTCCCCGCCCGCCCGCGTTCCGTCCGTCATGTACTCGCGTCCCCCTCGGTCGATCGTCCCGCCATGCTACGGCCCCGGCACGCGGCCCCGGCCACCGGTCCCGACGCCCGGCCCTCGGCCTCCGCAACGGCTCCGGGATCACTCCGAGTCCCTCTGGAACTCCCTCCGCCACCGTTCCGGGATCACCCCGGACCGCTCCCGGCCCCGGCGCCGCGCCAGTCGTACGCCTACGATGGCCTGGCTCATCGATCAGCCGATCACCCGCACCGCGCCACCCCTCGCCGGGGCCCGCGGTGCCGTTCCCGGGGAGGGACACCTTGACCGACCAGCGCGCACCCCGCGACCCCCACGCCTTCATCGCCGGACTGCCCAAGGCCGAGCTGCACGTGCACCACGTCGGCTCCGCGTCCCCCCGGATCGTCTCCGAACTGGCCGCCCGCCACCCCGACTCCAAGGTGCCCACGGACCCCGAGGCCCTGGCCGACTACTTCACCTTCACGGACTTCGCCCACTTCATCGAGGTGTACCTGTCCGTCGTCGACCTGATCCGCACCCCCGAGGACGTACGGCTGCTGACCTACGAGGTCGCCCGCGACCTGGCCCGCCAGCAGGTGCGCTACGCCGAGCTGACCATCACGCCGTTCTCCTCCACCCGGCGCGGCATCGACGAGCGCGCCTTCATGGACGCCATCGAGGACGCCCGCAAGGCGGCCGAGGCGGAGTTCGGCACCGTGCTGCGCTGGTGCTTCGACATCCCCGGCGAGGCCGGGCTCGAGTCGGCCGAGGAGACCGCCCGGCTCGCCACCGACGACCGGCTGCGCCCGGAGGGCCTGGTGTCCTTCGGGCTCGGCGGGCCCGAGATCGGCGTGCCCCGGCCGCAGTTCAAGCCGTTCTTCGACCGGGCGATCGCCGCCGGGCTGCACTCCGTTCCGCACGCCGGCGAGACCACCGGACCGGAGACGGTGTGGGCCGCCCTGACCGAGCTGCGCGCCGAGCGCATCGGTCACGGCACCAGCTCCGCCCAGGACCCGAAGCTGCTCGCCCACCTCGCCGAGCACCGGATCCCGCTGGAGGTCTGCCCGACCTCCAACATCGCCACCCGCGCCGTCCGCACCCTCGACGAGCACCCGATCAGGGAGTTCGCCCGCGCCGGGGTGCTGGTCACGATCAACTCCGACGACCCGCCGATGTTCGGCACCGACCTCAACAACGAGTACGCGGTGGCCGCCCGCCTCCTCGGCCTCGACGAGCGGGGCATCGCCGAGCTCGCCACGAACGCGGTGCGCGCGTCCTTCCTCGACGAGGCCGGCAAGGCCCGGCTCACCCAGGAGATCGACGCCTACACCGAGGCCTGGCTCGCCCCCTGATCCGAGCCCCGGGACCCCTGCCCCCCGCTCCGCGCCCGGACACCGGCCCGCGGGACACAATGGGGGCCATGCAGACCGTGACCGCCGTGGCGCACCGCGGCGACCCCTACCGCTTCCGCGAGAACACGATCGCCTCACTGCGCTCCGCGCTCGACCAGGGCGCGGACGCGGTGGAGATCGACGTACGCCTGACCCGGGACGGCGTGCCCGTGCTGCTGCACGACGAGACGCTCAAGCGGCTGTGGGGGCACGACCGTCCGCTGCGCTCGCTGTCCGCGCGGGAGGTGGAGGAGCTCACGGGTGGCGGGGTGCCGACACTGGCCGAGGCGCTGGCCGCGACGGAGGGCAGCCGGGTGATGGTGGACCTGCCCGGCGGCCCGGGCGTGGCGGCCGTGCGGCGGATCGTGGGCGTGGTCGGCGACTGCGGGGCCGGGGAGCGCGTGTACTACTGCGCGGGCGCCCAGGCGATGCTAGCGGTGCGCGCGGCCGACCCGTCCGCCGAGATCGCCCTGACCTGGACGACGCTCGCTCCCCCGCGTGCGGGACTGCTCGACGCCGTACGGCCGCGCTGGCTGAACTACCGCTTCGGCCTGGTGGACCGCGCCCTCGCGGCCCACGTCCACAAGGGCGGCCACCTGCTGTCCGTGTGGACGCCGGACACCCGCCGCTCCCTGCGCCGCCTGCTGGACCTGGGCGCCGACTCGGTCACGACCAACCGCGTCGACCTGCTGAGCGCCCTGCGCGGCCGCTGAGCCCGCCGAGCAGCCGCCGGGCCGCCATGTGCGAGGCGACCGTGGCCGCGGCCGCCGCCCCGATGCCCACCGCCACGTCCCACGGGCGTGCCGGCCGCGGCACACCGGCCCGCCGCGGCCGGCCGCGCGCCCAGAGCGTGAACGGGACCACCACGACCGGCGAGGTCGCGGATCCGGGGGTGCAGCCGCGCACCGCCACGGCCTGGGCGAGGTGGACCAGGCCGTGCAGGCCGAAGCCGCTCAGCGCGACCTGGAAGGCGGTCGGCCGCTGCCGCAGCCGGGGCACGTCGCGCCGCGACCAGCACGGCAGGGCGGCCGGTTCCTCGGCGTCGTGCAGGGCCCACGCGGCCGGCAGCCCGAGGGTGACCTCCGGGCCCACTCGCCCGCCGCCGTGGCTGTCGTCACGGCGGTGAGTCCGCCACAGGCCCACGATCCTGTTCCAGCGGCGCGCGAACCCGACGAAGATCAGGGGGTTCCGGCGAGTTCGGCCGTGTCCTTGTCCTTGGCGGCGGCGAGGACGTCCTGGGCCGCGGAGACGGGGCAGACGTAGTTCGCACAATCGGCGCTGCGTCGACCCCGCCCCGCCACACCCGGCACCCTGTCGACCGGCCCCGCCCCGGAAGAAGGCGGCGGCGCGGTCCCCGACCTGCCGGGGGCCGGGTGCGCCGGGGCCCCGGGCGGTCCGTCCTCCGCCCGGGGCCCCGGTGTTTTCCGGCGATGCCGCCGGAAGGCTACGCGTCGAGCGACGTCATCACGTGCTTGATGCGCGTGTAGTCCTCGAAGCCGTACGCCGACAGGTCCTTGCCGTAGCCGGACTTCTTGAAGCCGCCGTGGGGCATCTCGGCGACCAGCGGGATGTGGGTGTTGATCCACACGCAGCCGAAGTCGAGCTTCTTGGACATCCGCATGGCCCGGGCGTGGTCCTTGGTCCACACCGAGGAGGCCAGCGCGTAGTCCACGCCGTTGGCCCACTCGACGGCCTGGTCCTCGTCCGAGAAGGACTGGACGGTGATGACCGGCCCGAAGACCTCCTTCTGGATGATCTCGTCGTCCTGCTTGAGCCCGGAGACGACGGTCGCGGCGTAGAAGTAGCCCTTGTCGCCGACCTGGTGGCCGCCGGCCTCGACCTTGGCGTGGGCGGGCAGCCGCTCGATGAAGCCGGCGACCTGCTTGAGCTGGTTGGGGTTGTTCAGCGGGCCGAAGAGGACGTCCTCGTCGTCGGGCTGCCCGGTCTTGGCGTCCTCGGCGGCCTTGGCGAGCGCGGAGACGAACTCGTCGTGGATCGACTCGTGCACCAGCACGCGCGTGGCGGCGGTGCAGTCCTGGCCGGCGTTGAAGAAGCCGGCCACCGAGATGTCCTCGACGGCCTTGTCGATGTCGGTGTCCTCGAAGACGACCACCGGGGCCTTGCCGCCGAGCTCGAGGTGGACGCGCTTGAGGTCCTTGGACGCGGACTCGGCGACCGACATGCCGGCGCGCACCGAGCCGGTGATGGAGGCCATCGCGGGGGTCGGGTGCTCGACCATCAGGCGGCCGGTGTCGCGGTCGCCGCAGATGACGTTGAAGACGCCCTTGGGCAGGACGGAGCCGATGATGTCGGCGATCAGGACCGTGGACGCCGGGGTGGTGTCCGACGGCTTGAGGACGACGGTGTTGCCCGCGGCGAGTGCCGGGGCGAACTTCCACACGGCCATCATCATCGGGTAGTTCCACGGCGCGACCTGCGCGCAGACGCCGATGGGCTCGCGGCGGATGATCGAGGTCATGCCCTCCATGTACTCGCCGGCCGAGCGGCCCTCGAGCATCCGGGCCGCGCCCGCGAAGAAGCGGATCTGGTCGACCATCGGCGGGATCTCCTCGGAGCGGGTCAGCCCGATGGGCTTGCCCGTGTTCTCCACCTCGGCCGCGATCAGTTCCTCGGCGCGCTCCTCGAAGGCGTCCGCGATCTTCAGCAGGGCCTTCTGCCGCTCCGCGGGGGTGGTGTCGCGCCAGCCGGGGAAGGCCGCGGCGGCGGCCGCCATGGCGGCGTCGACGTCCGCCTCGCCGGACAGCGGCGCGGTCGCGTAGGCCTCGCCGGTCGCGGGATTGACCACCTCGGTGGTCCGTCCGTCGGCGGCGTCCCGGAACTCACCGTCGATGTAGTTGCGCAGACGACGCAGCTCGGTGCTCACTGCCGGCCCTCCTGGTCTGGTTGTCGCTCTTCCTGGCTGTTTCTGGCTGTCCAGCCACTGAGATGCCCACCCTAGTCGGCGCTCCGACGTTTTCAACACCCCCGTCGCGGCGACTTCTGCGAAATCCGCAAGTCTCAGTCCTGTAAACAACGAATTTCATCGCTGCGGCCTTGCGGAACTATCGAGACGTCGTGCACAGTGTGCTCGTGGCCAGTCGAAGCGCAGACCAGAGGGACTCCCGCGAGTCCAGGAACGGCAGTCCCCACCTGGACGCCGTCTCCCTCGCCATCATCGAGCAGCTCCAGGAGGACGGCCGCCGGCCGTACGCCGCGATCGGCAAGGCCGTCGGCCTGTCGGAGGCGGCCGTGCGCCAGCGCGTCCAGAAGCTGCTCGACCAGGGCGTGATGCAGATCGTCGCCGTCACGGACCCGCTCACCGTGGGCTTCCGCCGGCAGGCGATGGTCGGCGTCAACGTCGAGGGCGACGTGGAGTCGGTCGCCGACGCGCTGACTGACATGTCGGAAGTCGAGTACGTGGTGATGACCGCGGGCTCGTTCGACATCCTCGCCGAGATCGTCTGCGAGGACGACGACCACCTGCTGGACGTCATCAACAAACGCATCCGGACGCTGCCCGGCGTGCGCTCCACCGAGAGCTTCGTCTACCTCAAGCTCAAGAAGCAGACCTACATGTGGGGAACCCGATAACCGTGAGCAAGGACCTCAGCCGTACCGCGTACGACCACCTGTGGATGCACTTCACCCGCATGTCCTCGTACGAGAACTCCCCCGTGCCGACGATCGTGCGCGGCGAGGGGACCTACATCTACGACGACAAGGGCAAGCGCTACCTGGACGGCCTCGCGGGCCTGTTCGTGGTCCAGGCGGGCCACGGCCGCACCGAGCTCGCCGAGACCGCCTTCAAGCAGGCGCAGGAGCTGGCGTTCTTCCCGGTGTGGTCCTACGCCCACCCCAAGGCCGTGGAGCTCGCGGAGCGGCTCGCCGACCACGCGCCCGGCGACCTGAACAAGGTCTTCTTCACCACCGGCGGCGGCGAGGCGGTGGAGACCGCCTGGAAGCTCGCCAAGCAGTACTTCAAGCTGACCGGCAAGCCCACCAAGTACAAGGTCATATCCCGCGCGGTCGCCTACCACGGCACCCCGCAGGGCGCCCTGTCCATCACCGGCCTGCCGGGCCTGAAGGCCCCCTTCGAGCCGCTGGTCCCGGGCGCGCACAAGGTCCCGAACACCAACATCTACCGCGCCCCGATCTTCGGCGACGACCCCGAGGCCTTCGGCCGCTGGGCCGCCGACCAGATCGAGCAGCAGATCCTCTTCGAGGGCCCGGACACCGTCGCGGCCGTCTTCCTGGAGCCGGTGCAGAACGCCGGCGGCTGCTTCCCGCCCCCGCCCGGATACTTCCAGCGCGTGCGCGAGATCTGCGACCAGTACGACGTGCTGCTCGTCTCCGACGAGGTCATCTGCGCCTTCGGCCGCCTCGGCACCATGTTCGCCTGCGACAAGTTCGGCTACGTCCCGGACATGATCACCTGCGCCAAGGGCATGACCTCGGGCTACTCCCCGATCGGCGCGTGCATCGTCTCCGACCGCCTGGCCGAGCCGTTCTACAAGGGCGACAACACCTTCCTGCACGGCTACACCTTCGGCGGCCACCCGGTCTCCGCGGCCGTGGGCCTGGCCAACCTCGACCTGTTCGAGCGCGAGGGCCTCAACCAGCACGTGCTGGACAACGAGGGCGCGTTCCTGTCCACGCTCCAGAAGCTGCACGACCTGCCGATCGTCGGCGACGTCCGCGGCAACGGCTTCTTCTACGGCATCGAGCTGGTCAAGGACAAGAACACCAAGGAGTCCTTCAACGAGGAGGAGACCGAGCGCGTCCTGTACGGCTTCCTGTCCAAGGCGCTGTTCGACAACGGCCTGTACTGCCGTGCCGACGACCGCGGCGACCCGGTCGTCCAGCTCGCCCCGCCGCTGATCTCCAACCAGGAGACCTTCGACGAGATCGAGCAGATCCTGCGCGCGACGCTGACGGAGGCGTGGACGAAGCTGTGACGGGCGTGCCGCGCGTGTCCCTTCCGGGCACCGCGCGGCGCACACCTCCGATCAGATGATGATCACTGGCCCCGGGCGGTCCGTTCGAGTGAGAAACGGCGGCCCGGGGCCGTGTGCTGTCCGGCCCCGCCGCGTCGGCTGCCTAGCGTGCCAGTGACCGATCGGCTCCGGCTTCGTTCCCCCGGACGGGGGAATCAGCGGACCCGCACGGCGATCCGCGCGGCACTACCGATCCGAGCGAGGTGTACGTCATGGTGGCCCCACCCGACAACGACGTGCTCTGGGCGCGCGCCCTGCACTACACCCACGACGACGGCTCGCCCGGCCTGAACGGCGTCTCGCTGGGCGTGCGGCAGGGCGAGATCCTGGCGGTCGGCGGCCCGTGCGGCAGCGGCAAGACCACCCTGCTGCGGTGCCTGTCCGGAATGGTGCGGGTGCGGCGCGGCGAGGTCTGGTTCAACAGCGCCCCGGTGCACACCCTCGGCCCGCTGGCCCGCGAGCGGCTGCGCCGGGACCGGTTCGGCTGGATCGACCCCGTGCCCGCGCTCGTACCGGAGCTGAACGTCTGGGAGAACACCGCGCTGCCCCTGATGCTGCGCGGCACCGGCAGGCGCCGGGCCAAGGTGGCCGCGCTGGAGTGGCTGGAGCGCCTGGACGTGGGCGACCTCTCCCGCAGGCGTCCGCACCAGCTGCGCCAGGCCGAGCGGCAGCGGGTCTGCATCGCCCGCGCGCTCGCGCCCGCGCCGACGGTCCTCTTCGCCGACGAGCCGACCGCGCCCCTGCACCGCGCCGACCGCGCGCACGTGCTGCGCACGCTCACCACGGCGGCCCGCTCGCACGGCATCACGGTCGTACTCGCCACCCACGACGCGGAGACCGCGGCCCTGGCCGACCGCACGGTGGGGCTGCTCGACGGGCGGTGCGTGCGGACCGTGCACCTGCCCCCGGCCGGTGACACCACGGAAGGCCGGGCCGCGTGCTCGCTCTCCGTCTGACGCGCGTCGCCCACCCCGCCGTCCACCTGCGCCGCCTCACGGTCGCGGCCGCGTCGGCGGGCACCGGCTTCCTGCTGCTGTGCAGCCTCGGCCACGCCCTCGGCCACCCGGACGCCCCGGGCGCCTCGCTGCTGCGGCTGTCCTGGTGCGCGGTGCCGCTGGTGGCCACCGTGTACCTCGCGGTCGCGGTGGCCCGCGCCGACCCCGGCACCCGGCCCGGCGCGGGCCTGTCCGCGCTCGGCCTCGGCCCCTGGCGGATGATGGCCGTCTCGGCGGCGACGACGGCCCTGTCCTGCGCGCTGGGCTGCCTGGCGGCGGCCTTGGTCTTCCTGCACCTGCGCGGCACCCTCGGCCTCACCGGCCTGCCCTACGACGGCGCGGCCGCCGGCTTCCTGAGCGCCCGCAAGCCCCTCCCGGTCCCGGGCACCCCGACCCTCCTGACCGTCATCCCGCTCGCGGCGTCGGTGACGGTCGCCTTGGCCCTGCGCCCCCGGGAGTCCCGCACCGCGGCCCCCAGGCGGGACGGCCGCTTCGCGACGCACGGGGGCAGCGTCCGGCCGCGCGAGACCGCCGGAACACACAGCGGACTCGGCACCCGCCTGCGCGGCGGCCGGACGGGACCGTCCACGCCCAACCAGACACCCAAGGGCACGCCGGCACCGGAGCACGGGCGTCAGAAGATGCCGGCACCGGAGCCCAGGCCCCAGGGCAGGCCGGCATCGGAGGACAGTTCCGGGGCCAAGCCGGATCCGGCGCAGGGGACTCCGGCGACGCACGCTTCGCGGCCCGGGCACGAGGCCGCGTCCGGCCGGGGCCACCGGCCCGAAGCGGCACCCGCCTCCGCACCCACCGCGGGCAACCAGGACGAGGGCACGTCCGCCTCCACCGCGGGCCAACAGCCCGAAGGGACGCCCGCCTCCGCACCCACCCCGGGCAGCCAGGCCGGGGGCGCCCCCGCCTCCGTCGACGCCCCCGACCACCGGCCCGGGGAGACGCTCACCTCCGCCGCCGCCCCGGGCCACCGGGCCCCGGTGCCGTCCGCATCCGCGCCCGCGCCGGGGCAGCGGACCGAGGAGGCATCCACGCCGGGCCACCGGCCCGGCGGGACGTCCACGCCCGGCCGGCAGGCGGCCGTGTCCGCGGCCTCGGCCGTGCGTCGGGCGCGGGTGTCGGCGGCCGTGGCCGCGGTGGGCGTCGGTTCGCCGGGGGGCGCGGGTGCGACCGTCGTATTCGATGGCGCCGAAGGGGAGGACGAGGAAGCGGACCCGCTGCGTCCCCTGCCGCCCAGGCGGCCCCCCTCCGGGCTGCCCTGGGGGGTCGCCGTGCTGGCCGCCGGGCTCGCCGTGGAGGCGTACGCCGGCCGGTCCCCCGCCCCGGCCGTGCGGGCCACCGCGCTGCCGGGCGGGCTCGCCGCCGACTCGGCGCCGGTCCTCGTCGGCTGGCTGCTCACCGCGTTCGGGCTGGCCCTCGCCGGACCGGGCCTGACCCACCTGTGCGGGCGGCTCCTCCAGGCCGTCCGGCCGGGCGCGCTGCGCCTGCTGGCGGGCCGCGTGCTGATGGCGGAGGCGGGCCGCGTCGGCCGCCCCCTCGGCGTCGTCTGCGCGGTGGCGTCGGGAGCGTACGCCATGACCTGGCTCTACGAGGGCGGCGCACCGGCCTTCGGCCCGCTCACCGCCCTCGGCGCACTGGTCGTCACCGGCTGCGCCGTGGCGGCGCTGCTGACCGCCGCGGTCGAGGCCCGCCAGGACCGGGCCGCGACCATCGCCGCGCTGGTACGCCTCGGGGCGCCCGCCACGACGCTGCGCGCCTGCGCCGCCCTGCGCGCCGGCGCGCTGCTGGCCCTGTTCGTCCCGCTGACCCTGGCGATCGCGCACCTCGCGGCCCTGCCGCTGGCCCGCTGACCGGGCGCCGGAAAGAAGTCGCGGGCCCGCCGATGAGTTCTCGGCGGGCCCGCGGTCTACCCCTGCGAACGCCATCAACGGCACGCTGAGCGAACGGGAGAGACCCGACCATGTACCAGCAGATGATCTTCGTGAACCTGGCGACCGACGACGTGGCCGCGGCGAGGAAGTTCTTCACCGAGCTCGGCTACGCGATCAACCCGCAGTTCTCGACCGACGACTGCGCCTGCGTCGTCATCAGCGACACGATCGTCGCGATGCTCCTCAGCAAGCAGCACTACGCCACCTTCACCAAGAAGGAGATCGCCGACTCGAGGAAGACCAGCGAGACGCTGATCTGTCTGAGCGCCGAGAGCCGCGAGAAGGTCGACGAGCTGGTCGGGAAGGCGATCGCGGCGGGCGGCACCGAGAGCGGCGAGACCCAGGACCACGGCTTCATGTACGGCCGCGCCTTCGACGACCTCGACGGCCACACCTGGGAGGTCATGTGGATGGACCCGGCGGCGGTCCAGGGCTGAGCCCGGGCCCGGCGGGGCGTCACAAGCACTGAAACATCAGTGCGGTTAATAAACAGGCAAAGCCAACGGCCTCGCGGGGCATATGCGTTGACACTTCTGACGGAGCGCTTATAGACCTGTGTGTCTCCTGGGGGTGCTGGGACTTCGGCTCGTGGTCGGCTCAACACCCCCTAAGCCCCCCGCAATTGCGCATCCCGTGAAGGGCAAAGTGGCCATCTTGTCCATATCTCGCCGTACCGCACGTACCGTGCGCATCCTCGGTGTCGCCTCCGCGTCCGCCGCGCTCGGGCTCGGCGCCGCGTCCGCCGCGCTCGCCTGCGACATCAGTGAGTTCTCCGCCGAAGCGAAGTGCGACGGCGGCAAGGGCGTCATCGTCGTCACCGACAAGGACGCCTCCGGTACCCCGGCCGTCGTCACCGTGTTCCTTGAGAACAACGGCGCCGACGCGAAGAAGGTCGGTCAGCACAACGTCAAGGGTTCGGCCGCCGGCACCACGGTGACCTTCGCCGAGGACTGGCAGCCCAACGCCATGTACCGCGTCCACGTCAAGGCCGGCGGCAAGCTGGTCGACAAGGACATCACCCCGAACCTGTCCACGCCGGCCACGGCCTGCAAGGCGGAGTCCCCGAGCACTCCGGCCACCCCGTCGAAGCCGGCGAGCCCGGCTCCGTCGAAGCCGTCCACCACCGCCCCGGCGCCGGCTCCCTCCGCCTCGGAGAGCAGTTCGGCCCCGGCCGGCACCGCGAGCAACGCCCCCTCGCCAGCGGTCGGTGACTCCAACCTCGCCGAGACCGGCGCCAGTTCCAGCACCGGTCTGATCGCCGGCATCGCGGCCGCCCTGGTCGTCGTCGGCGGCGGCGCGGTCTTCTTCGGCCTGCGCCGTCGTGGAGCGAACAGCGGCCGCTGACGCGCACACCGCCAAGTACGGTGGCCCGTCCCCGGGTTCGGGGGCGGGCCATCGGCTTGCCGGCACATCGGCGTGTCGGCGTGTCGGCGTAACGGCGTAACGGCGCAAGGCGGACCGGGGGTTCGCGCCGTGCGGGTCAGTCCAGTACGGCGACGTCCGCCTCGTCGAACTCCACGCCCACCTCCTGTCCCACCTCCGGTGCCGCGCGCAGCGCGCAGGCCGCCTCCAGGCGAGGGGCCTGCCGCGGCTGCAGGTGGAGGGCCACATGGGTGCCCTTGAAGGTGCGGGCGGCGACCGTGCACCGCAGTCCCTCGTCCGCGGCGACCAGACGCACCCCGGCGGGCCGTACGAGCAGGGTGTGCGCGCCCTGCGGGGAGCCTTCGGGCACCGGCACCTTGCCCCAGGGCGTGAGCGCGGCCTCCCCGTCGACGACCGCGTCGACGACGTTCTCGAAGCCGAGGAAGCGGGCGACGAAGGCGTCCGCGGGCCGCTGCCACACCTCGAGCGGCGTACCCGACTGGGCGATCCGGCCGTCGCGCATCACCACCACCCGGTCGGCGAGCGCGAACGCCTCGCCCTGGTCGTGGGTGACGGCGAGCACGGTGGTGCCCAACCGCCCGAACAGCTCGCGCAGTTCGACCACGAGCCGTTCCCGCAGCGAGCGGTCGAGCTGGCCGAGCGGCTCGTCCAGCATCAGCAGCCGGGGCCGGGGCGCGAGGGCCCGGGCGAGCGCCACCCGCTGCTGCTCGCCGCCCGACAGCGACGCCACGGCCCGCGGGCCCGCGCCCGGAAGCCCTACCAGCTCCAGCAACTCCCCCACCCGGGCGGCGCGTTCGCTCCTCCCTGCGCCGTGCATGCGCAGTCCGAAGCCGACGTTTCCGGCCACGTCCCGCTGCGGGAACAGCTGGTGGTCCTGGAACATCAGCCCGACCTCGCGCCGGTGCACCGGCACCGCGGCCTGGTCGCGCCCGTCGAGCAGCACCCGCCCGCAGTCCAGCGGCTGGAGCCCGGCGACGGCCCGCAGCAGGGTCGACTTGCCGCTGCCGCTGGGGCCGAGCACGCACACGATCTCGTGCTCGGCCACGTCCAGGCCGACGGCGTCGAGCACGGCCCGCCCGCCGAAGCGCACGGTCGCGGCCTGAAGGCTCAGCAGCATCTAGAACTCCCCGCTCCGGTCGGTGCGCAGCCGCTCCAGGAGCAGCAGGGCCGCCGCGCACACCAGCATCAGAATCGTCGAAAGTGCCATCGCCTGGCCGTAGTTGAGGTCGCCGGGCCGGGAGAGCAGCCGCGCCACCGCGACCGGCAGCGTCGGGTTGCCGGGCCGCGCGATGAACACGGTCGCCCCGAACTCGCCCAGGGACACCGCGAAGGCGAAGCCGGCGGCGATGAGCAGGGCCCGCCGCACGATCGGCAGGTCCACCTCCCGCCACACCCGCCACGGCGACGCGCCGAGCACGGCGGCCGCCTCCCGCAGCCGCGCGTCCACCGCCCGCAGCACCGGCAGCATGGTCCGTACGACGAAGGGGACGCCGACCAGGGCCTGGGCGAGCGGGACCAGGATCCACGACTGGCGCAGGTCGAGCGGGGGCTTGTCCAGGGCGATCAGGAATCCGAAGCCGACGGTCACCGCGGACACGCCGAGCGGCAGCATCAGCAGCGCGTCGAAGGCCCGCACGAGGCGGCCCGCGTCGCGCCGGGCGAGCGCGGCGGCGGCCAGGGCGCCGATCACCACGGCGATGGCGGTGGCCGCGGCCGCATACGACAGGGAGGTGCCGATCGCGTCGACGGGCGCCACGAGGAAGGTGCCGCCGTCCGCACGGGTCAGCGCGCGGTAGTAGCCGAAGCCGGGCGCGGTGAGCGAGCGCTGCACGAGCACGGCGAGCGGCAGCACCAGGAGCACGGCGACGGTGCCGAGGACGCCGGCCAGCAGCGCCCACTGTCCCGCCCCGCGCGGCCGGCGTGCGGTGCGGGAGGCGTCCACGAGCCGCAGCGCGCTCTCCCGGCGCCGTACGGTCCAGGCGTGCACGACGAGGATCGCGCCCACCGCGAGGAACTGGACGATGGTGAGCACGGCGGCGGTGGACAGGTCGAACAGGTCGGAGGTCTGGCGGTAGATCTCCACCTCCAGGGTGGAGAAGGTGGGGCCGCCGAGGATCTGGACGATGCCGAAGGAGGTGAAGGTGAACAGGAAGACCATGAGGGCTGCGGCGGCGACCGCGGGCCCGAGCGCCGGCAGCGTGACCTTGCGCCAGGCCGCCAGCGGGGAGGCGCCCAGCATGCGGGCGGCCTCCTCCTGCCGGGGGTCGAGCTGCGCCCACAGCCCGCCCACGGTCCGTACGACGACGGCGTAGTTGAAGAAGACGTGGGCGAGGAGGATCGCCCACACGGTGGTGTCCAGCCGTACGCCCCACAGCTCGTCGAGCAGTCCGCCGCGGCCGACGAGCGCGAGGAAGGCGGTGCCGACCACGACGGTCGGCAGCACGAACGGCACGGTGACGACGGCCCGCAGGACGTGCCGGCCGGGGAAGTCCAGGCGGGCGAAGACGTAGGCGGCGGGCAGCGCGACGAGCAGGGTGAGCGCGGTGGAGGCCAGCGCCTGCCAGGTGGTGAACCACAGCACGTGCCGGATGCCGGGCTCGGCGAGCACGTCCGTGAGCGGCCCGAGGTGCCAGGCGCCGTCCGCCTCCAGGCCGCGCCGGAGGATGGCGGCCACGGGGTAGGCGAAGAACACCGCGAAGAACGCGACGGGCACGGTCAGGAGACCGAGCCGCGCCGCGCTCCCCCGGCGGCTGCCGGCGCGGCCCTTGCGGCGGGCTACTTCAGTACGAGTGACGTCCACGTCCTGACCCACTGGTCACGGTTGGCGGCGATCTTGCCGGGGGCCATGTTCTCGGGGTGCTTCGCCGGCGGCCCGTACTGGGTGAACTCGGCGGGCACGGCGGCGCCCTGCACCACCGGGTAGACGAACATGTTGAGCGGCATGTCCTCCTGGAACCGCTTGGAGATCAGGAAGTCGATGAACGCCTTGCCGCCCTTGGTGTTCTTCGCGTTGCTCAGCAGGCCGGCGAACTCGATCTGCCGGAAGCAGGTGCCGTCGGCGACGCCGGTGGGCGCGGTCTTCGGCCGGGGGTTTGCGTAGATCACCTCGGCGGGCGGCGAAGAGGCGTAGGACACGACGAGCGGCCGGTCGCCCTTGGCCTTCTTGCCGCCGGCGGAGCCGGAGAACTCCTGGTTGTAGGCCTGCTCCCAGCCGTCGACGACCTTGACGCCGTTGGCCTTGAGCTTCTTCCAGTAGTCCTGCCAGCCGTCGTCCCCGTACCGGGCGGCGCTGCCGAGGAGGAAGCCGAGGCCGGGCGAGGAGGTGGCGGCGTTCTCGGTGACCAGGAGGTTCTTGTACTGCGGCTTGACCAGGTCGTCGAGGGAGGCGGGCGGGGTCAGCTTGTGGTCGGCGAAGTACTTCTTGTCGTAGTTGACGCAGATGTCGCCGTAGTCGACCGGCGTGACCCGGTGCTTGTCCTTGTCGAGCTGGTAGGCGGCCTGGACCTGGCCGAGCCCCTTGGCCTCGTACGGCTGGAACAGGCCGTTGTCCAGGGCCCGGGAGAGCAGGGTGTTGTCGACGCCGAAGAAGACGTCGCCCTGCGGGTTGTCCTTGGTGAGGATGGCCTTGTTGACGGCCTGGCCGGCGTCGCCGTCCTTGAGGACCTTGACGGTGTAGCCGGACTCCTTCTCGAAGGCCGCGATGACGCTCTTGGACGCGGCCCACGAGTCGTGGCTGACCAGGGTCACCGTCCTGGACCCGGCGGACGAGGAGTCGGCCGTGCCGCCGCCGGAGCCGCACGCGGACAGCGTGACCAGGCCGAGCCCGGCCGCCACGGCGACGAACGTCTTGGTGTGCACTGGATTTTCCTCCTGGGGTTGACCAGGAAGAGACGCGGCCCTGCCCGGCATCCGCGCGGGATGCCGGGCAGGGCGCAACAGCTCGAGTGATGACCGAACTTCCTACCCAGAATGACCTGGGCGAGGTTCAGAGGGTCTGCGGCCAGGTTGCCGCACTCTCAGCGCTGTGGCGCTCCCCTGTCGGAATATGAAGATGTCGACAACGGGGTTCAGACTACCGCCCGCCGACCGCGGAGTTACAGCCCGCCCACCCCGCGGCTACCGCTCGGTGGCGGCCAGCTGCCCGCACGCCCCGTCGATCTCCTGCCCGCGGGTGTCGCGGACGGTCACCGGAACGCCGTGCGCGGCGATCGCCGCGACGAACGCCTTCTCGTCCTCGGGCCGCGAGGCGGTCCACTTGGAGCCGGGCGTCGGGTTGAGCGGGATCAGGTTGACGTGCACGGGCTTGCCCTTGAGGAGCCGGCCGAGCCGGTCGCCGCGCCACGCCTGGTCGTTGATGTCGCGGATGAGCGCGTACTCGATGGACAGCCGGCGTCCGGACCTGGCGGTGTACTCGAACCCGGCGTCCAGCACCTCGCGCACCTTCCACCGCGTGTTGACGGGCACGAGGGTGTCGCGCAGCTCGTCGTCGGGGGCGTGCAGGGAGATGGCCAGCCGGCACTTCAGGCCCTCGTCGGCGAACCGGTGGATCGCCGGGACGAGGCCCACGGTGGAGACGGTGATCCCGCGCTGGGAGAGACCGAGCCCGTCCGGCTCGGGGTCGGTCAGGGCGCGGATGGCGCCGATGACGCGGTTGTAGTTGGCGAGGGGCTCGCCCATGCCCATGAACACGATGTTGGACAGCCGCGCCGGGCCGCCGGGCACCTCGCCGTCGCGCAGTGCGCGCATGCCGTCGACGATCTGGTGCACGATCTCGGCGGTCGACAGGTTCCGGTCGAGACCGGCCTGCCCGGTGGCGCAGAACGGGCAGTTCATCCCGCACCCGGCCTGCGAGCTGATGCACATGGTGACCCGGTCCGGGTAGCGCATCAGCACGGATTCGACGAGCGTCCCGTCGAACAGCCGCCACAGCGTCTTGCGCGTGGTGCCCTGGTCGGTCGACAGATGCCGTACGACCGTCATCAGCTCCGGCAGCAGCGCCTCGCGCAGCCTGCCGCGCGAGGCGGCCGGGATGTCCGTCCACTGCTCCGGGTCGTGCGCGTAGCGCGCGAAGTAGTGCTGCGAGAGCTGCCTGGCGCGAAACGGCTTCTCCCCGATCGCGGCCACGGCCTCCTTGCGCTCGGCGGGCGAGAGATCGGCGAGATGCCGCGGCGGCTTCTTGGCACCGCGCGGCGCGACAAAAGTGAGTTCTCCGGGCTTGGGCATGGTGGTACCAGTGTCGCAGATCGACTTGGGTGACCTGGGGCTGTCGGCTGCTACGACTGTCGGCCCGTATCACTGCGCAAGTTTCATAGGTGGTGAGGTCACCGGAGCGGGCGTTCGCGTGCCACGATCTCCGCTGGGAGGTGCGATGAACTACGTGGTCCTGTCGGCGTTGACGGCCTTCGCTCTGGGCATGGTGGGGTTGGGCGTGACCGGACTCACCACCGGCTGGATCCACCCCTGGGAGCGAGGCCGGGTCCTGCGTCCCGTGCCCCACGGGTTCAGCCACATCTTTTCGGGGTGCGGCTTCTTCTGCTTCTGCGTGTTCTTCCTCTTCGCGTCGTCGGAAGACGTCTCGCTGAAGTGGCTCATAGTGCTTGCAGCGGGGGCAGTCCTCTTCTTGACCGGGATCGCCCTACGCGGCATGGCCGGCTTCCCGGACCGCTGATAGGGCTTGGGTGACCCCGAGCCCGTGGGGCCCGGGGTCGTGCGTCTCACCTGGGGGTGCGGGGCGGGCCGGGGTGCCGGTCAGGCTGAGCCTACGAAGGCGACCAGCAGGAGCCAGACCACCGGGGCGGTGGGCAGGAGGGAGTCCAGGCGGTCCATGATGCCGCCGTGGCCGGGGAGGAGGGTGCCCATGTCCTTGATGCCCAGGTCGCGTTTGATCATGGACTCGCCGAGGTCGCCCAGGGTGGCGCTGGCGGCGACCGCCAGGCCCAGGAGGAGTCCCTGCCACCAGGCGCCGCCGTCGATGAGGAACTGCATGCACAGGGCACCGGCCGCCATGGCGAAGGTGACCGCGCCGATCAGGCCTTCCCGGGTCTTGCCGGGGCTGATGCGCGGGGCGAGCTTGTGCTTGCCGAAGCGCCAGCCGACGGCGTAGGCGCCGGTGTCGCTGACGACCGTCAGGAGCAGGAAGGTCAGCACGCGGAACGGGCCGTCCCCGGCGGTGAGCATCATCGCCACGAAGGTGGCCAGGAACGGCACGTAGAACGCGGCGAAGACGCCCGCCGTGACGTCCTTGAGGTAGCCCTCCGGCGGTTCGGTCATGCGCCAGACCAGGACGGCGAGCGCGGTCAGCGCCATGGCCACCCAGGCCCCCTCGGCGCCCCGCACGTATCCGGCGACCACCATGGCCGCGCCGCCGATGGCGAGCGGTACCAGCGGCGCCTTGATGCCCTTGCGCTCCTGGAGCCGCTTGGTGAGCTCCCACAGGCCCACGACGACCGCGACCGCGATCACGCCGACGAACACGGCCTTGACGACGAACAGCGACGCGATGATCACGACGCCGAGTCCGACCCCGACTCCTATGGCAGCGCTCAGGTCGCGGCCCGCGCTCTTCTTCTGCGGGGCGGGCGCCTGCTGCGGGGCGTCGGGCATGGGCTCCGGATTCTGCGTCGCCGTCCCGTGGGCGGGGGGCGTGCGCGGCGGGTCGTAGGGCCACGGCTGCGGCGCCTCGTACGGCTGCTGGTGCGGCCCGGCGCCGTAGGCCTGCTGGTGCGTGTCGTACGGCTGCCGGTGCGCGCGTGTCTGCTGCTGCGGGGTGCCGTCGTGGAACAGGGGGCCGCCCGTCCGGGCGGCCCCCGGGTCGTCGTCCTGGGTGCCGCCGCCTGCGGGGTCGCCGGGCACGGCGGGCATGGGGCGGGTCTGCCCCCAGTACCCGGCCTGCTGCGGAGCTCCCCAGGAAGAGTCGTTCATCAGACCTCGAGCAGTTCCGCTTCCTTGTGCTTCAGCAGCTCGTCCACCTGCGCGACGTACTTCGCGGTGGTGTCGTCGAGCTCCTTCTCCGCGCGACGGCCCTCGTCCTCGCCGACCTCGCCGTCCTTGATCAGCTTGTCGATGGCGTCCTTCGCCTTGCGGCGCACGGAGCGGATGGACACCTTGGCGTCCTCGCCCTTGCCCTTGGCGACCTTGATGTACTCGCGGCGGCGCTCCTCGGTGAGCTCGGGGAACACCACCCGGATGATGTTGCCGTCGTTGCTCGGGTTGACGCCCAGGTCCGAGTCGCGGATCGCCTGCTCGATGTTGCGCAGCGCGGTCTTGTCGAACGGGGTCACGACCGCCATGCGCGGCTCCGGCACGGAGAACGAGGCCAGCTGGTTGATCGGCGTCGGCGCACCGTAGTAGTCGGCCACGATCTTGTTGAACATCGCCGGGTGCGCACGGCCGGTGCGGATCGCGGCGAAGTCCTCCTTGGCGACCACGACGGCCTTCTCCATCTTCTCCTCGGCCTCGAGGAGGGTCTCTTCGATCACCACTTGCTCCTGCGTGTCTTGAGTAGGCCCGGCCGCGGATCCCGTCGGGGCCCGGTGGCCGGCTTCGTCGCGTCTTCTTCCTGCACGGTTCCCGACCGGCAGGACATTGTCCATCCCCCGGTCCGGGTCCGTCCCGTCCGTCCCCCGGACAGGCGGCTTCCCGGCGGACCCTCGGTCCGGGGGCTGACCGGTCAGTCCCGGCCGGCCTGGTCACCCACAAGCGTGCCGATCTTCTCACCCTTGACGGCGCGGGCGATATTGCCCTCCTTCAGAAGCTCGAAGACGACGATGGGGAGCCTGTTGTCGCGGCAGAGCGTGATCGCCGTGGCGTCGGCGACCTTCAGGTCGCGGGTGATGACCTCGCCGTAGCCGAGCGAGTCGAACTTCACGGCGTCCGGGTTGGCCTTGGGGTCGGAGTCGTAAACCCCGTCGACCCCGTTCTTGCCCATCAGCAGCGCCTCGGCGTCGATCTCCAGGGCGCGCTGGGCGGCGGTGGTGTCGGTGGAGAAGTACGGCATGCCCATACCGGCGCCGAAGATGACCACGCGGCCCTTCTCCAGGTGGCGCACGGCACGCAGCGGGATGTACGGCTCGGCGACCTGGCCCATGGTGATGGCGGTCTGCACCCGGCTGTCGATGCCCTCCTTCTCCAGGAAGTCCTGGAGGGCGAGGCAGTTCATCACGGTGCCGAGCATGCCCATGTAGTCCGAGCGGGCGCGGTCCATGCCGCGCTGCTGGAGTTCGGCGCCGCGGAAGAAGTTGCCGCCGCCGATGACGACCGCGATCTGCGCGCCGTCCCGTACGACGGCGGCGATCTCACGGGCGATGGCGTGCACCACGTCCGGGTCGACGCCCAGGCCCCCGCCGCCGGAGAAGGCCTCTCCGGACAGCTTCAGCAGAAACCGGCCGGATACTTTGCCGTCGTCGCTCTTCTGGGCCTTGGTGGTCATGAGATCCCGCCTCTGTTACGTGGTGCACATGCGAAGAAGGCCATTGCCGGTGGGGCGTTTCGCATCCCATGCAGCGGCAATGGCCTCCTCGTCAGATCTGCCGTCGTCCGTCACGCGCGCGGGCGCCGTTCCGCGTACGCACGCGCGCGCCGACGACTGCTTACGACCCTATCCGGGTCGGGCGTGAGTCGCGGTACGGACTCAGATGCCGACCTTGATGCGCGTGAAGCGCTTCAGGGTGACACCGGCCTCGTCCAGGACCTTCTGGACCGACTTCTTGTTGTCGAGCGCGTACGGCTGGCCGAGCAGCGTGGCGTCCTTGAAGAAGCCGCCCAGGCGACCCTCGACGATCTTGGCGATCGCGGCCTCGGGCTTGCCCTCGGCGCGGGTGGTCTCCTCGGCGATGCGGCGCTCGGACTCGACGACCTCGGCCGGAACCTCGTCCTTGGAGAGGTACTTCGGCGCGAAGGCGGCGATGTGCTGCGCGACGCCCTTGGCGACCTCGGCGTTCGGCTTGTCGAGCTCGACGAGAACACCGATCTGCGGGGGCAGGTCGGGCATCGTGCGGTGCATGTACGCGGTCACGAAGCCGTCGGAGAACTGCGCGAAGCGGTCCAGGACGATCTTCTCGCCGAGGTTGGCGTTGGCCTCGTCCACGAACGCCTGGACGGTCTTGCCGGCCTCGATCTCGGAGGCGAGCAGGGCCTCGAGGTCGGCCGGGGAGGTCTTGGCGACGTGCTCGGCGATCGTCCTGGCGACGGCCTGGAACTTGTCGCCCTTGGCCACGAAGTCCGTCTCGCACTTCAGCTCGACGAGGACACCGGAGGAGTTGTCGTCGGCGATGATCGAGACCACGGCGCCGTTCTCGGCGGAGCGGCCCTCGCGCTTGGCGACGCCCTTCTGGCCCTTGATGCGCAGCGCCTCGACGGCCTTCTCGACGTTGCCCTCGGCCTCGTCCAGCGCCTTCTTGCAGTCCATCATGCCGGCGCCCGTGAGCTCACGAAGCTTCTTGACGTCGGCGGCGGTGTAGTTCGCCATGAGTCTGTGAATCTTTCTCGAAGTCTGGAAGATCGAAGATCAGGGGGCAGCGGGCCCCCCGCCCAGGAAGCGGGAGGGCGCTGACGCGCCGCTGACCTACGGGTGAACGGCGGGAGCGGACTTCATGCACCGCTCCCGCCGTCAACGGCTTCACGCCGACGGATCAGGCCTGCTCGCCCTCGGCGGCCGGGGCGGCCTCGGCGGCGGGGGCCTCGGCAGCGGGGGCCTCCGCAGCGGGGGCCTCCGCAGCGGGGGCCTCCGCAGCCGCGGCGGGAGCCTCGGCAGCGGCGTCGGCCGGCTTCTCGGCCTCGGCGGCCGGGGCCTCGTCGGCCTTCTTCTCGCCCTCGAGCAGGTCGCGCTCCCACTCGGCGAGCGGCTCGCCCGCGGCCTTCTCGCCCTTGTCACCGGCGGCGACACCGGAACGGGCGATGAGGCCCTCGGCGACGGCGTCGGCGATCACACGGGTGAGCAGGGTGACGGAGCGGATCGCGTCGTCGTTGCCCGGGATCTTGTAGTCGACCTCGTCGGGGTCGCAGTTGGTGTCGAGGATGGCGACGACCGGGATGTTGAGCTTGCGGGCCTCGCCGACCGCGATGTGCTCCTTCTTGGTGTCCACGATCCAGACGGCGCTCGGCACCTTCTGCATCTCGCGGATACCGCCGAGGGTCTTCTCCAGCTTGGCCTTCTCGCGGGAGAGGACCAGGAGCTCCTTCTTGGTCAGACCGGAGGCGGCGACGTCCTCGAAGTCGATCTGCTCGAGCTCCTTCAGGCGCTGCAGGCGCTTGTAGACGGTCGAGAAGTTGGTGAGCATGCCGCCCAGCCAGCGCTGGTTGACGTAGGGCATGCCGACGCGGGTGGCCTGCTCGGCGATGGCCTCCTGCGCCTGCTTCTTCGTACCGACGAACATGACCGTGCCGCCGTGGGCGACGGTCTCCTTGACGAACTCGTAGGCGCGGTCGATGTACGACAGCGACTGGAGCAGGTCGATGATGTAGATGCCGTTGCGCTCGGTGAAGATGAAGCGCTTCATCTTCGGGTTCCAACGGCGGGTCTGGTGACCGAAGTGGACGCCGCTCTCCAGCAGCTCCCGCATCGTGACGACGGCCATGGCCGTACTCTCCTTGAATTTCTCGGTTGTGCCGCGGATGCCGGACGGCTTCCGCGCCTGACGCCCGCGGTGCGCCGTGCCACGAGGGACCGAGGGGCGCTGACACCGACCGTCGCCGGTCGGGATGTCGGGGCGTGCGAAGTCGACCCGGTGACCCGGATCGCCACCAGAAGTGTACGGGACCCGGGAGGTGCCGGGTGACGCCGCTGTCCACAACGAGCGGGTTGTCCACAGGCCCCGGCACGATTCCGTGCGGTACGGGACCGTTGACCCATGTCTCGGACACGGACGAATCGATACGAACGGCGCCCTGTGCGACTGCCGGTGAGCGGTTGGGCGCGAGGGCGGCTCTGTCCACCCGCGGGGCTGGCGGAACTGACAGCGCTGACAGGGCTGGCAGGGCTGGTGGTGACGCTGGTCGCGCAACCACCCGGGAGGGGTGGAGGCGGGCCGGCTCCACCGCCCGCAGGGCGCGCTGTCGCGGCGGTGGCGTCGGGCGCCTCGCTCGCGGCGGATGCGGCGGATGCGGCGGTCACCGCGGTCACGAGGGGCGCGGGAGGTGCCGCGGGTGCGGACGGCGGTCCGGTGCCGGCGGTCGGGCGGGTGTGGCCGGTGGGGGCGCGCCCCCCGGTCCTGCGGGGCTGGGAGCCGCCGGCGACGGTTTACGGGCCCGGGCACAGGGGCGTCGACCTCGGCGCCGCCCCCGGCACTCCGGTACGGGCGGTGGCGGCGGGCCGGGTGTCCTTCGCCGGGCGGGTGGCGGGCAGGGGCGTGGTGTCGGTGGAACTCACGGGCACGGGCGACCCGCCCCTGCGGACGACCTACGAACCGGTCCAGGCGTCGGTGACCGACGGCCAGGAGGTGGCCGCCGGGGAAGTGATCGGCACATTGGAGGCGACGGGCTCGCACTGCGGGAGCGCCTGCCTGCACTGGGGCCTGCTGAGAGCGGAGACCTACCTGAACCCGCTCCTCCTGCTGCCCCCGTGGCTGCTGAACCCGGGGCCGCCGAGACTGCTGCCGGTACTGGGCGTGCCCCTGCCTCCGTGACGACGGCAGGGGCGGGGGTGGGGGTGGGCTGGGCGTGGGATGGGGGGCGGGGAAGGGCGGGAGGGGGGGAGGGGGGAGGGGGTCACCCCCGGATGCCTCGTAGGGCCATGGACACCGCGGCGTCGATGATGTCCGCGGGCGGTTCCGCGGCGCCGAGTTCGATGCGTCGTACGGCCGCGTCGACGACTCCCTGCAGCAGCATCGCCGCCAGTCGGGGCCTGCTGTGCCCGAGGTCGGCGAGTGCCTCCACGATCATGGCGATCAGGCCGCCGTGTGCCGCGCGGATCTTCTCGCGGGCACCGGCGTCCAGTTCGCTGGCCGAGATCGCCACGACGGCGCGGTGCCTGCGGTCGCCGACCAGTTCGAGCTGTGTGCGGACGTAGGCCTCGACCTTGGCCTCGGGTCCGCCGGCGGCGGCCATGACCGAGGCGACCTCCGCGGCCCACACCGGGAAGTCGACCTCGCACAGCTCCTCGACCACGGCGGCCCGGGAGCGGAAGTACTCGTACACCGACGAGCGGGCCAGGCCCGTGCGCTCGGCCAGGGCGGGGAACGTCAGGGCTTCCGTACCGCCCTCGGACAGCAGGGTGCGGGCCGCGTCCAGGAGGGCGGCCCGCTGCATCGACCGGTGCTCGGCCACGGAGGCCGCTCGAATCCTTGGCACGTCGACCACTTTACGGACCGGCCGTCCGCGACGGGAGCGACGGCGCTCACCGGCCGAAGCTCGCCAGCTTCGCGCGCAGCTGGAGCACCGACTTGGTGTGGATCTGGCTGACGCGGCTCTCGGTCACCCCGAGGACGTTGCCGATCTCGGCGAGTGTCAGGCCCTCGTAGTAGTACAGCGTGACGACGGTCTTCTCGCGGTCCGGGAGCGTGTTGATCGCGCGGGCGAGGAACCGCCGCAGTTCACGGTCCTCGGCGACCTCGACCGGGTTGTCGGCGGCCGTGTCCTCGAGGGTGTCCATGAAGCTCAGCCCGTCGCCGTCCTCGCCGCCGACGTGCAGGAGCTCCTCCAGGGCGACCACGTTGGCCAGCGACAACTGGCTGAAGACGGCGTGGAGTTCATCCACCGCGATGCCCATCTCGGCGGCGACCTCGACCTCGGTGGGGGTGCGCCGCAGCCGTGCCTCCAGCGTCGCGTACGCCCGCTCGACGTTGCGGGCCTTCTGCCGGACCGAGCGGGGGATCCAGTCCAGTGCGCGCAGTTCGTCGATCATGGCGCCGCGGATCCGGGTGATCGCGTAGGTCTCGAACTTGATCTCCCGGTCGACGTCGAACTTCTCGATGGCGTCGATGAGCCCGAAGACTCCGGAGGAGACGAAGTCGGCCTGTTCCACGTTGGGCGGCAGTCCGACGCTGACCCGGCCGGCCACGTATTTGACCAGCGGTGAGTAGTGCAGGATCAGCTGTTCCCTCAGCCGTTCGTCCCCCGTCGCCTTGTACGACCGCCACAGCTCGTCGAGCGTCGAGGGAGCGGGCGGCCGCACGCTGCCACCGTCACGGGCGGCTGGGGGGATCGCCGCCCGGTCGGGCCCGGAGGTGTGCTGGGGCATTCGTCGCCTTGTGCCGTTCTGCCGTGGTGTGGGGCGTCTGGGTGGGCTGTCGGTCTGGTCGGGATCGGGTCGGGATCGGGGTCTTTGGTGTCGGAACCACGTGAGCGTAGCGTGACTGGAGTGTCGCGGTGCGCGAACGGCGGGGCGCGGGGCGTGCGCAGATTCGTTCCGTGGGGCGTCCCGTCGCGTCATGTCCGTCACGCTCAGTGACCTGCGGGACTCCCAACTGCGGGAATTCCCGCAGGCGTCGGCGTTCCCCCGTACGGCCGAACACGCTCGGTCAACACCCGTCCCGACCCGTGCGGGACGAGATCATCGCCTGGCGTGTCAACTTCCATCCCTCGCCGTGTCGTTCGACGTAACCAAGTGATCGGAGTTCGTACAGCCTCGCGATGGCGTCGTCGGCCGTCGTGCCGGCCCCGCGTGCGATCTCGTGCGCCGTGGCCGGGCCGCGTGCGGGCAGGGCGGCCAGGACGTGTCTGGCGTCGGGGGCGAGCAGGTCGCGCGGGAGTACGGGGCCGCGCCGGTCCGGGGCGAGTTCGCCCATGTCGCCGACGAGTTCGATCACTTCCTCGGCGTCGGTGACCAGGGTGGCTCCGCCGCGCAGGAGTTCGTGAACGCCGGCGGAGAGTGCGCTGGTGGCCGGTCCGGGCACGCCCATGGTGTGCCGGCCCAGGCGTTGTGCGGCCCGGGCGGTGACCAGTGATCCGCTGCGGTAGGCGGCTTCGACGACCACGGTGCCGCGAGTGAGGGCCGCGATGACCCGGTTGCGGACGATGAACCGGCTGGGGGTCGGGTGGTCGCCGGGCGGCAGCTCCCCCACCACCACGCCTTGTCGGGCGATGCGGTCGATGAGTTCCGTGTGCCCGCGCGGGTACGGCCGGTCGACCCCGCAGGCCAGTACGGCGACGGTGGCGCCGCCGCTGCCCAGGGTGCCGCGGTGGGCGGCGCCGTCGACTCCGTAGGCGCCGCCGGACACCACCACCCAGCCGCGTTCGGCGAGGCCGGCGGCGAGGGTGGCGGCCATGTGGGCACCGTACTCGGTGCAGGCACGGGCGCCGACCAGGGCGACCGAGCGCAGTGCCCATATGCGCAGGCTGGGGCCGCCGCGCACCCACAGTCCGGTGGGGCGGGCGTCGCCGAGGTCGTCGAGCTGGGCCGGCCACTCGGTGTCGCCGGGCCGCAGGAAGCGGACGCCGGTGTCCCGGGCGGCGGCCAGGTCGCGGGCGGGGTCGGCCCGCGCGGCCCGCGCGCACAGGCCCGCCCACCGCTTCTGGGACACCCCGGGAAGCGGGAGCCTGCCCTCTCGCAGCCGCCGGGCGACGTGGACGGCGCCGAGTTCGCGCAGCCAGCGGCCGCCGACGGTGTCGCCGGGTTCGAGCACCCGGCTGAGGAAGACGCGGGCGAGGAGTTCGGCATCGTCGTCGTGCGCGCCGCCGGTGCCATGGGCGCCGTTCACGGCGTCCGCACCGCTCACGCCGTGCGCGCCGCCGGCGCCGTCGCGGGTGCCGTGGACGCCGCCGGTGCCGTCGGTACCGCTCACGCCGTGCGCGCCGCCGGCGCCGTTCACGGCGGCCGTGCCGTCCGCGCGTCCCGGGTACTGCCGGATGGCGGACTCCCCCGGTTCGCCCGTGCGGTCCGCGGCCGGGCGCGCGGTGCCGTCCTGGGCTGCGCCGTTCGGTCCGGTCATGCCGGGGCTCCGATCGACATGGGCACGCCGCGCGGGACGCCGGTGCGCAGTTGCAGTGCCAGGGCGACGTCGGTGGCGTCCGGCCGGTCGTGGCCGGTGAGGTCGGCGACGGTCCAGGCGACCCGCAGCACCCGGTCCAGGCCGCGGGCGGTGAGGACGCCGCGCTCCAGGTTGCGTTCGGCCTCGTCCATGGCGCCGGGCAGCGCCTGCCAGCGGCTGCGCAGTTCGCGCCCGGGGATCTCGCTGTTGGTCCGCCAGGGGGTGCCCGCGAGCCGTGCCGCGGCCCGTTCGCGTGCGGCGCGCACCCGGCCGGCGACCGTCGCGGTGGATTCGCCACGGCTGCCGCGCGCGGCCAGTTGGGATCGGGTGACCGGGTCGGCCTCGACCCGCAGGTCGACCCGGTCGAGGAGGGGGCCGGACAGGCGTGCCTGGTAGCGGCGGATGGCGGAGGGCGGGCATTCGCACAGGGAGTCGCGCTGCGAGAAGCGGCCGCAGGGGCAGGGGTTGGCGGCGAGCACCATCAGGAACCTGGCGGGGAACCGCACCACTCCGGCGCTTCGGGCGATCACCACGTGCCCGGCCTCCAGTGGCTGCCGCAGGGCGTCCAGGGCGCGGCTGCTGAATTCCGGCGTCTCGTCGAGGAAGAGCACGCCGCGGTGGGCGAGGGAGACGGCTCCGGGGCGGGCGATGCCGGGGCCGCCGCCGACGAGGGCCTGCATGGTGGCCGAGTGGTGCGGGGCGCAGTAGGGGGCGAGGTCGATCAGGGGTTTGCCCGGTGGCAGGAGTCCGGCCACGGAGTGGACGGCGGTGACTTCGAGGGATTCCTGCCGGTCGAGCGGGGGCAGTACGGCGGGCAGCCGCTCGGCGAGCATGGTCTTGCCGGCGCCGGGTGGTCCTTCGAGGAAGAGGTGGTGTCCTCCTGCGGCGGCGACTTCGACGGCCGTGCGCGCGGAGTGCTGGCCGACGACGTCGGCGAGGTCGTGTCCCTGGTCGTGCTGGGCGGCGCCGAGGCTGCGCATGCCGGTGGCGGCGCCGGTGCCGGGTACGCGCAGGCCGGCCAGGAGGGGGTCGGGGCGGCCCTGGTCGTCCGGGTCCTCCTCGGGTACGGGTTCGTCGGCGAGTACGGCGATCAGCTGCCGGAGGCTGCGTACGCCGAGTACGGAGACGCCGGGGACGAGTGAGGCTTCGGCGGCGGCGCATTCGGGGACGACGACCTGTTCGTAGCCCGCGTCGGCGGCGGCCAGTACGGCGGGCAGGATGCCGCGCACGGGGCGGACCCGTCCGTCGAGGCCCAGTTCGCCGATCATGACGATGTCGGCGAGGACGCGGGGGTCGATGCGTTCGGCGGCGCCCAGGACGGCGCAGGCGACGGCGAGGTCGAAGCCGCTGCCGCCCTTGGGCACCGAGGCGGGGCTGAGGCCGACCGTGAGCTTCTTCTGGGGCCACTCGCCGCCGGAGTTGACGACGGCGGCCCTGACCCGGTCGCGGCTCTCGGTGAGGCTCTTGTCGGGCAGTCCGACCAGGGTGAAGGCGGCGACGCCGGGTTCGAGGTCGGCCTGGACCTCGACGACGACGCCCTCGACGCCGACGAGGGCCACGGAGCACGTGCGCGCGAATCCCATCAGGCGGCCCCCCTGACGTGCTCGACGACGGGTGCTCCGCGCCGGGGCAGCAGGATGCCGACGAGGTCGATGCGGACGCCGCCGGGGGGTGCCCCGCCGTGGGCCTGGATCCAGCGTTCGGCGAGGCCGCGCAGCCGCTGGGCCTTTTCCGCGGTGACGGCGGCCATGGGGTGCTGGAAGGTTCCCGCCCTGCGGGTCTTGACCTCGCAGACGACGAGGACGTCTCCGTCGCGGGCGACGATGTCGATCTCGCCGGTCCTGCCGCAGCGCCAGTTGCGCTCCAGGACCGTCATGCCGGTCTGGGCCAGCCGGCGGGCGGCCAGCCCCTCTCCGTACCTGCCGAGCGCGCTGCGCGCCTGATGTGTGTGCATGTCGGCACCACCTCCGGCGCCAACGGTCACGCATCCGGCCCGCCTGAGTGGATCTTGGTGGGTTACTCACCGGTTGTGGACAACTTCGCCACCCACACGAGTGAAAATCCCTCAGGCGTTCCCAGGCCCGGGGCGGCCTCAGCCGCCCGGCAGCTCCAGGTCGCTCTTGTTCAGCTCCTCGATGTTCACGTCCTTGAACGTGAGGACACGCACCTGCTTCACGAAGCGGGCCGGCCGGTACATGTCCCAGACCCAGGCGTCCGCCATGGACACCTCGAAGAACACCTCGCCCTGGACCGAGTGGACCTGCATCTCGTAGTCGTTGGTGAGGTAGAAGCGCCGCTCGGTCTCGATCACGAATTTGAACAGACCGACGACATCGCGGTACTCCCGGTAGAGCTTCAGCTCCATCTCGGTCTCGTACTTCTCGAGGTCCTCGGCGCTCATGGCATGTTCCCCTTCAGCCGTGCGGTCCCACCATTGTGCGCCAGTCCCGTGGGGCCCTAGACGATTTCGGTGTCCAGGGTCACCGGCCCGGCCGGGGGACCATCGTCGAGCAGCCTCCGCAGCAGCTCGGCGAGTCTGGTCGGATACACCGTCTCATGTGACCGGGTCAGTTCCCGGCACGTCCACCAGCGTGCTCCGGCGACACTGCGCCGCTCCAGCTCGGTGAGCGCGGTGGCCCCGGTCGCCGTCCGGGTCGTACGGGCCAGGTAGTACCACTCGTCCTGGTCCCAGCGTCGCCCCGCGAACGGGAACGAGCAGCGGCGCCGCCACAGCACCGGGCCCAGCTCGACCTCGGTGATGCCGGTCTCCTCGGCGAGTTCCCGCACGGCGGCCTCCTCCCGCGTCTCGTCGCCCTCGAGGCCGCCGCCGGGCGTGAACCACCAGTCGTCCGCCGGATCGTCCGGCTCGTGACCGTGCAGCAGCAGGATGCGGTCGGCGGGGTCGAGCAGCACCACCCGCGCCACCTTGCGCGGCTCACCCGCGCCCTCGGCGGCCTCGACGGCCACGCCACCCGCCCCGCTCGGCACCTCCGGCGTCACCTCCGCAGGCCCCGGCGTCACCTCAGCGGGCCCCCGCGGCACCTCCGCAGGTCCCTGGGGCATTGCCGGCCCGTGCGCCGCCTCAGCGGGCACGTGCGGGCTCCGTCCCGGCGCGGCCGCGGGAGGCGCCCACGCGCTTGGCGATCGGGCCGTAGGCGCCGCCCGCGAGGACGAGGACGGCCCCGGCGACGATCAGCAGGACGATCGTGCGCAGCGGGCCCGGCTGGGACAGGGTGCCGAGCGCCTCGAAGCCCGTGGGGCGCTCCAGCATGCCCTTCGCGGGCCAGACGACGGCGTCGACCCTGGCGGTCACGTCGGCGCGCGCGACGGTGCCCTTGGCCCCGTCGTCGAGGTGGGCGGTGGAGTCCAGCGAGCCCTGGCGTTCGTCGCCGAGCAGGAACAGGCGGCCGGCGGGCACCTCGACCGTGGGGAAGTTCTTGATCTCGGCGGCGCCGCCCTTCAGGTACGGCTCGTCGATCTCCTTGCCGTTGACGGTGAGCTTGCCGTTCTTGCAGCAGGAGACCGTGTCGCCGCCGACCGCGACCACGCGCTTGACCACGGGCGCGTTCTGCACCCAGGACTTGTCGGTGAAGACGACCACGTCACCGCGGCGCACCTGGTCGCCGTCGACGCGCTGGGCCAGTACCCGGTCGCCCATGTCGATCGTCGGCGTCATCGAACTGGTGGGCACGGTGTACGGCCGGTAGACCACCGCAGCCCACGCGAACCCGCCGAGGAACAGCACCAGACCCAGCGCCACGGCCAGCCCGGACAGCCGCTGTCCGGTTCTGCCGCCCGCCGGGCCCCTGCCTGTGCCGCCGCTGCGCGGGGCCGTACGCGTCGTGCTCTCGCCACCCATGGACCCGCACCCTACCCGGCGGTACCGAAACGGGGCAGCCCCCCTTTCGGGGGCGGAGCCGGAAGTTCCACCAGGACTTCACAAGGGCGCCCGGGCCCAGGTCCGGCCCAGCACCGGCGGTCCGGCTCGGCACCCCCGGGCAGGCTCACTGCCCCCGGGCGGGCTCAGCGGCTGCCGGTGGCCGTCGTGGGCGTGCCCGTCCCGGTCTCGGCCTTCAGGGACCGCCTGCGCCGCCACAGCGCCACGGGTACGACCGCGGTGAGGGCCACGCCCTGCGGGGCGACCGTCAGGGCGCCGGACGCGGAGGACTGCTGCCCGATGCCCTGCTGGCCGAAGGTGTCCGGCACGGGCAGGGTGCCCCAGCGGTTGATGGGCCAGGCGCGGACGATGGCGCGGCCGACGACGTCCTTGACCGGGACCATGCCGTGGTGCTTGTCGGTCTGGTTGTAGCGCGAGTCCCGGGAGTTCTGCCGGTGGTCGCCCATGACCCAGATGTAGCCCTTGGGGACCTTGACCTTGAACTGGCCGCCCTGGTCGTCGTAGCTGCACGGCGTGTTGCCCGGGTAGACGTAGTCGCCCTCGTTCAGCGCCTTGCCGTTGACCATGAGCGGGCCGGTGCCCTTGCACTCGACGGTGTCGCCGCCGACGCCGACGACGCGCTTGATGAGGTCCTTCTCCTCGGCGGACGGCATCAGGCCGATCCAGCTGAGCACCGTCTGCACGGCGTTGGGCTTGGCCGTCGGCTCGCCGGCCAGCCAGTCGTCCGGGTCGTGGAAGACGACGACCTCGCCCCGCTCGGGCTGGGAGCCGAACCACGGGGTCAGCTTGTCGACGAGGACGCGGTCGCCGCGCTGGAGGGTGTCCTGCATCGAGTCCGAGGGGATCGAGAACGCCTGGACGAGGAAGGTCTTGATCAGCAGCGCCAGTACCAGCGCGATGCCGATCAGGATGGGCAGCTCCTTCCAGAAGGAGCGGGGCTGCTTCGTTTTGGTGGTGCTGCCGCCGTCTGCCCGGTCACCGCTGTCGTTGTGCTCCGTCACCCTGCCGTCCTCGGCTGCTTCGCTCTCACTCCCGGAGGTCACGACGTCGGCCGCGGCGGGGTCCGCCGCTTCCACGGGGTGTCCGCGGTGTTCCTCGCCGTCGTTGCCGGACCGTGCGCCAACCGCCACGTCCCCCACGCCAACTCCTTACTCCGTGCCGCCGCCCGCGCCGTGCCCGGCGCAGGCCCACCACTCCCATAACGAGCGGGAGTTCCGCAGGGCTCGGGAGCTGAACCGATCCGTTCGGATGGTCCTGGGCAACCCTATGCGACAGCCGGTCGGCGGCGGCCGACCCGGAGGCCGCGTCGGACACGGAGGAGAAGGTCCGGGGTTCCTGGAGCCTGGTCCAGTGGCCCACCGGCCAGCCGACGACCATGGCCCGGCCGACCACGGAATTCAGGGAGACGGTGCCGCCGTAGGCCGTGTTCTGGTGGGCGCGGGAGTCCGCCGAGTTGCCGCGGTGGTCGCCCATGACCCACAGCCGGCCCTTGGGCACGGTGATGTCGAAGGGCGTGTCGGAGGGGGCGTTGCCCGGGTAGAGGTAGTCACCCTCGTTCAGGGGAACGCCGTTGACGGTGACGCGGCCCTGGGCGTCGCAGCACTTGACGTGGTCGCCGCCGACGCCGACGACGCGCTTGATGAGGTCCTTCTCGTTGTCGGAGGGCAGCAGGCCGATGAAGGTGAGGCCTTCCTTGATCTGCTTGACGACCACCGGGTCGTTCTTCTTGGTGGTCTGCTCGCCCGCGAGCCAGCCGCCGGGGTCGTGGAAGACGACGACGTCCCCGCGGTGCGGTTCGGAGCCGAACCACGGGGTGAACTTGTCGACCAGGACCCGGTCGCCGATCCGGATGGTCTGCTCCATGGAGCCGGAGGGGATGACGAACGCCTGCACCAGGAAGGTCTTGAGTACGAGCGCGATGAGTACGGCGACGCCGACCAGGAGCGGTATCTCGCGGACGGCGGAGCGCCTGCGCTTGCGCTTGACCTTGCGCTGGAGCTTGCGCCGTTCCGCGCGGGTGCGGCCGCCGGCCGGGCTGGAGGCGCGCCGGGCCCCGGTGGGCAGGAGGTCCTCGGCGGCGCTGACCGGCGCGCCGCGCGGCTTGCCGCGGTTACCCATGGGCACCGCCGGCGCGAGCGGGACCGCCGGCCCCCTGGGCGGCGGGTACGCGCGCGTAGGCGTCCGGGCGGGTGAGGTGGGTCCAGTGGCCGACGGGCCAGGCGATCCAGTCCGCGCGGCCGATCACGTCGCCGACCGGGATCATGCCGCCGCCCGGTGAGCCGAGGTGGTCGCGGGAGTCGCTGGAGTCGCTGCGGTGGTCGCCGAGGACGAACAGGGTGCCGTCGGGGACGACGACGTCGAAGGGCACCGTGGAGGGCTTGTCGCCGGGGTGGAGGAATGTCGACTCGTCGACCGACCGGCCGTTCACCCGGATCCTCCCCTCCTTGTCGCAGCAGACCACGCGGTCTCCCCCTACACCCACAACGCGTTTGACGTAGTCGGCGTCCCCGAAGTACCCGCTGCCGTCGAACACGACGACATCGCCGCGCCGCGGCGCGGCACCGAAACGGTACGCCAACTTATTTACGAGAACGCGGTCCCCGATCCTCAACGCGTTCTCCATGGATCCGCTCGGGATCTGGAACGGCTGCACCACGAAAGTGTTGAGGAGGAGCAAAAGGGCCAGGCAGATCAGCGCGGTCAGGGTGATCCGCCCGCCGGGCAGCCAGTCCGTGATCCGTGCCACCGACGCGAAACGCGACCGCCCTTCCGGCCCCTTCGGGTCCGGAGCCCGGTGAGGTCCGGCGCCGGAGGGGCGGAAGGAGCGGTCGCGCTCCGTGTGCTGTGCTTCGGTGTCCATCGGGGCGGAATGCTATCCCGCCCCGGTGTGGATCCCGGAAGGCGCTCAGTTCTCGCGCTTCTCCTTGATCTTCGCGGCCTTGCCGCGCAGCTCACGGAGGTAGTACAGCTTGGCGCGGCGCACGTCGCCGCGGGTCACGAGTTCGATCTTCTCCACGATCGGGGTGTGCACCGGGAAGGTGCGCTCGACGCCGACGGAGAAGGAGACCTTGCGGACCGTGAAGGTCTCGCGCACGCCGGAACCCTGGCGGCGGATCACCACACCCTTGAACTGCTGCACACGGGAGCGGTTGCCCTCGATGACGCGGACGTGCACGTTGACGGTGTCACCCGGGCGGAAGGCCGGGATGTCCTGACGCAGTGACGCGGCGTCGACGGTGTCGAGCAGGTGAGACATTTCGTCTGCTTTCTTCGCTGATGCCACAGGTCATCAACGGGAACTAGGTGTTCGGGATCTGCGCTGTGCCCGTCGGGGCGGACGTCGTGTCCCCCTGTGGCAGGGGCGCACGCCGGACGGCGCACAACAGCCGCCTATTCTTCCACGCCCTCGGTCCTGCGCCAAAATCGGCCGTACGGCTCGCCGGCCGGGTCCGGGGACCAGCCCAGGATGGAGAGCATCTCGCGGTCCTTCTTGTCGAAGGCCTTGGGGTCGCAGCGCTCGATCAGGTCGGGCCGCTGGGCCGTGGTGCGCCGCAGGGCCTCGTCGCGGCGCCAGCGGGCGATCCTGCCGTGGTGGCCGCTGAGCAGCACCTCGGGGATGCCCCGGCCGCGCCAGTGGGGCGGCTTGGTGTAGACGGGGCCCTCGAGGAGGTTCGCCATGGCGCCGGGCGCGAAGGAGTCGTCGCGGTGGGACTCGGCGTTGCCGAGGACGCCGGGCAGCAGCCGTGCGACGGCCTCGGTGATCACCAGGACGGCCGCCTCGCCGCCGGCGAGGACGTAGTCGCCGATGGAGACCTCGTACACCGGCACACGGGTGGCGTACTCGTCCATGACGCGGCGGTCGATGCCCTCGTAGCGGGCCGGGGTGAAGATCAGCCAGGGGCGCTCGGAGAGTTCGACGGCGAGTTCCTGGGTGAACGGGCGGCCGCTGGGCGTGGGCACGATCAGCGCGGGCGCGCGGGAGCCGGACTCGTAGCCGTCGGCGAGGACGGAGTCCAGGGCCTCGCCCCAGGGCTCGGTCTTCATGACCATGCCGGGGCCGCCGCCGTAGGGGGTGTCGTCGACGGTGTTGTGGCGGTCGTGGGTCCACGCGCGCAGGTCGTGCACGTGCACGTCCAGGCGGCCACGCGCGCGTGCCTTGCCGACGAGGGAGACGTTCAGCGGTTCGAGGTACTCGGGGAAGATCGTGACGACGTCGAGCCTCATGCGCTGTCGTCCTCCGGCGCGGCGACATCCGCGCTGTCGTCCTTCGGAACGGCAGTCTCCGCGCTGTCGTCCCTCGGCGAGGCGATCTCCGCGCGGTCGTCGATCAGGCCGGGCGGCGGGGTGATGACGGCGCGCTGCTCCTCCAGGTCGATCTCGGTGACGATCTCCTCGACGAAGGGGATCATCACCTCGCTGCCGTCGGGGCGCTCGACGATGAAGAGGTCCTGGGAGGGCAGGTGGGAGATCTCGGTGATCCGGCCGACCTCCGTGCCGTCGGCGGTGACCACGTCCAGGTCGATCAGCTGGTGGTCGTAGTACTCGTCCTCCTCCTCGGGCAGTTCGTCCGGGTCGACCTCGGCGATGAGGAGGGTGTTGCGCAGCGCCTCGGCGGCGGTGCGGTCGCCGACGCCCTCGAAGCGCAGCAGCAGACGGCCGCTGTGCACGCGGCCCGTCTCGATGGTCAGCGGCCCGGCGGAGGCGGGGTCGGTGGCCAGGACGGCGCCGGGGGCGAGCCTGAGTTCCGGCTCGTCGGTACGTACCTCCACGGTGACCTCGCCCTTGATGCCGTGGGCGCGGCCGATCCGTGCGACTACCAGCTGCACGTGTCCAGTTCTCCTGTCATCTCCTGCTGGAACTGCCGGGACCGCCGGGACTGCCGATACAGCCCGGGCCCGCTCGTCCTACCTGGTGCTGATACGACTGCGGGCCGGGGACGGCCCTGTGGCCCTCCCCGGCCCGAGCCGGTTGCGTAAAGCGTCAGCGGACGTGGTCCACGTCGACGAGGTCGACGCGTACACCGCGGCCGCCGATGGCGCCCACGACGGTGCGCAGGGCGCGTGCCGTACGGCCGTTGCGGCCGATGACCTTGCCGAGGTCGTCGGGGTGGACCCGGACCTCGAGCACGCGTCCGCGACGCAGGTTGCGCGAGGCGACCTGCACGTCGTCAGGGTTGTCGACGATGCCCTTCACGAGGTGCTCAAGCGCCTCCTCGAGCATGCTGCTCAGGCCTCGGTCGACTCGGACTCGGCAGCGGCCTCGTCCTTCTTCTCAGCCTTCTTCTTCTGGGTGATCGCCTCACCCTTGCCCTCGTCGTCGCCGCCGAGGGCCTCGAACGACGGACGCGCGGCCTTCTCCTGAGGCTGGAGCAGCGGCGCAGGGGCGGGCTCGCCCTTGAACTTCTGCCAGTCGCCGGTCTTCTTCAGGATGGCGAGCACGGGCTCGGTCGGCTGGGCGCCGACGGAGAGCCAGTACGCCACGCGCTCGGCGTCGACCTCGATGCGCGAGGGGTTCTGCACCGGGTGGTACAGACCGATCTCCTCGATGGCCCGGCCGTCACGGCGGGTGCGGGAGTCGGCGACGACGATGCGGTAGTGAGGCGAACGGATCTTGCCCAGACGCTTCAGCTTGATCTTGACTGCCACGGGAGTGGATTCTCCTGGATTTGACGTGGTTGGGCACGGCGGGAAGGCCGCGTGGGGTTGCGGTACCCGAATGCCCGATGGACGCGTCAGCCGGAGGAGAGAGGGGTCCTGTGCGGCTGTCGAGTACAGCTAGCCATTGTGCCATACCCGGCGGGGCGCTCCCGACGGAGAGTGGGCACCCCGGACGGACACGGGCGGATCCGGTGTTTCCGGGCACGCCTGAGCGGCACCCGGCGCACGCCTGAGCGGCACCCGGCGCACGCCTGAGCGGCACCCGGCGCTCCGGGTGCCGCCGGCGCCGTGAGCCTCGCGGACCGCGGGCCGCGGATGGGGCTGCCACGAGCAGCCTCATCCCTAGCCCGCCGCCGCGCCCACCACCTCCGGGATCCGGAAGGGCTTGCCGCACCCCCCGCACACGATCGGGGCCTGGGCCAGGACCGAGGGGACGACCCGGACGTTGCGGCCGCAGTCGCACACCGCCTTGACCCGCACGCCGCCGCCGGAGGAGCCGTGGCGGGCGGCCGGGCCGCGGAAGGTGCGTCCGGTGTCGGAGGACGTGGCGGCGGTGTGCGCCTTCAGGGCGCGCTGGAGGCGCTCGATCGTCGGGCGGTAGCGCCGCTTGGCCTCGGGGCTGAGCGTGACCAGTGAGAAGCCGCTGCTCGGGTGCGGCTCCTCGGGGTGGTCCAGGCCCAGCTCCTCGGCGATCGCTAGGAACCGGCGGTTGTGGTAGCGGCCGGCGCGGGAGGTGTCGCGCACCCCGCGCGCGGCGGCGATGCCGTGGACTGCCTCGTGAAGCAGTCGCTCGAAGGAGAGTTCGTGCCCGCACGCGGACGACGACTCCCCGATCAGGGACTCAGGCGCGGCAAGGTCCGGCAGCTCGGGGTGGTACCGCTGAATATCGGCCCACGCCTGCGCCAGCTCTGCGGCGAGAACAGGTGGTGTCGTGCTCACGTAATGACAACGAGCCTGGGTGCCGCTGTGTTCCTATTCCGGGCCATCCCAAATAATTTGCACGTACCCGTCAGTTGCCACTGATGCTGCCTGACGAGGGCGGGTGCGCTGATCTGCGGAGAAGTCTCACAGCTCATACCAAGCCGGTGCGTAGCAACGCGTACGCACCGGCGCGTACGCCCCCGACGTGCGCGGGGCGCGCGGGGTCGCGCGATGCGCAAGAGGTGTTTCGGCCGCTTCCCCGCGCGGGGGCGTCGTCCTGGTCTGCGTACGTGACGACCGTGACGTTACCGGGCGCCGGCCGGGCCCCTGCCACCGGGCCGCCGAGCCGGCCGTCCGGCTCACCCACTGTCATCGACGGGCGACGGGTTCCGGCCATCCCGCGCGGGCGGCCCGATCGTTGCGTGCGGTACGGGCCCAGGTTGCCGGGATGTGAAATCTCGCCAGGGGGGCGCACCGGCCGCAAGCCGGGCCCCGAGACCCCTGGACGCGACGGGGAGCGGGGAGTTACCTGGCATACGGAGGGAGTGCGGGCGCACTGCACGGGGGCCACGGAATCCGGCACGGCGGCAACTCTCGGCTGATTGGGGCGCTTATCCATGACACCTACGCTCGTGCGGCAGCACGTAACTCACGCGGGACCGGTGTCCCGGGTGGATCGGCGTGCACGCGCGCGTGACTGGTCCGAGATCCAGGAGCGGATGCTGGTCCCGCTCTACGAGGCCGTCTACGAGCGACTGGAAGTGGGCTCCGGCACGCGGCTGCTGGGGCTCGGCTGCGGCTCCGGGCTGGCCCTGCTCATGGCGGCCTCCAGAGGCGCGGCGGTCACCGGTGTCGACTCCTGCCCCGAGCGGCTCGACCTCGCCCGGCGGCGGCTGCTGCCCCCGGCGTGGGACACGCGCGCGCGTGCGGACGCCCGGCTCGTCGAGGGTCCGCCGTCGGCGGCCGGCGTGGCGCGCGCCGGTGCGGGCGCGGCACCGCGTGCGGATGCCCGTGGGGGCGACCGAGCGGTGCGGGGCGCCGGCGCCCATGCGGACGCGGGTGCGGGCGAGCCCCCGTACACCCTGATCACCGCGTTCGAGCCGATCGGGTGTCTGGCGGGGGACGCCGAGGGGCTGGCCGGGATGCTCGCCGAGGCGACGCCGCTCGCCGAGCGGGGGGCGCCGGTGGTGCTGGCCGGCTGGGGCCCGCCGGAGCGGTGCGCCACGGCCTCCGTGCTGCGGGTGGCGGCCAAGCTCGCCGATCCGCTGCGGGGCGCCGGCTGCCCGCGTCCGGCGCTGCGCGACGACCTGGAGGAGGTGGCCCGGCAGGCGGGCCTGCGGCCGGACGGCTCGGGCCGGGTGGCCTGCCCCTTCGGGTACGCCGGCCTCGACAGCGCGGTGCGCGGGCTGATGTCCACGGGGCTGTTCGACGCGGCGGTCGACGCCACCGACCGCAACCAGGTCGGCAAGGAGCTGGCGGAGGCCCTGCACGCGCACCAGCGGCGCGACGGCACGGTGTGGATGCCGAACGTCTTCCGCTACCTGGTCGCACGCACGCCCTGAGGGGCCCGTTGCGCCCCTAGCCGATCGCGCTCCCGCCCTCGGCGGCGCCCCCCTCGGTGTCCTTCTTCAGGCGGGTGATGCCGGCGACCCGGTAGGCGTCGGCCTCCTCCAGGGTCTCGTTCTCCAGCAGGGCCCGGGCCAGCGCGTCCAGCTGCCCGCGGTGGTCGCGCAGCTTGCGGCACGCCTCCTCGTAGCACTCGTCGACGATGCGCCGCATCTCGGTGTCGATGGAGTCCAGGGTCTGCGGGGCGGCGGAGAGGCCGTAGGCCTGCTGGGCGTCGTTGGGCAGCGCGGACAGGCGGCCCACGTGCTCGCTCATGCCCCAGCGGGCCACCATCCCGCGCGCGATGTTGGTGACCTGTTCGAGGTCGTTCTCGGAGCCGGTCGTGATGACCGCGTACACCACGTGCTCGGCCGCCATGCCGCCCAGCGCGCCGATGATCCGGCCGCGCAGGTACTCCTCGGTGTAGGCGTACTTGTCGGACTCCGGGGTGGACAGGGTGACGCCGAGCGCCCTCCCGCGCGGGACGATGGTGATCTTCCGTACGGGGTCGGCGCCGGGCTGGAGCATGCCGAGCAGGGCGTGGCCGCTCTCGTGGTACGCGGTGCGCCGGCGCTCCTCCTCGGGCATCACCAGGGCGCGTTCGGCGCCCAGCTGGACCTTCTCCAGGGCCTCGGAGAAGTCGGTCTGCGTCACTTCGCGCTGGCGCCGCTTGACGGCGAGGAGGGCGGCCTCGTTGGCGAGGTTGGCCAGTTCCGCGCCGGTCATGCCCGGGGTCGTACGGGCGACCCGGGCGAGGTCGACCCCGGGGGCGAGCGGGATCTCGCGGGTGTGGATGGCGAGGATCGCCTCGCGCCCGCCGCGGTCGGGCGGTGAGACCTGGACCAGCCGGTCGAAGCGGCCCGGGCGGGTCAGGGCCGGGTCGAGGACGTCGGCCCGGTTGGTGGCGGCCAGCACGATCACGCCCTCGGAGCCGGAGAAGCCGTCCATCTCGGTCAGGATCTGGTTCAGGGTCTGCTCGCGCTCGTCGTGGCCGCCCACCGAGGCGCCGGCGCCGCGGGCCCGGCCGATCGTGTCGATCTCGTCGATGAAGACGATCGAGGGCGCCACCTTGCGCGCCTCCGAGAACAGCTCGCGCACCCGGGACGCGCCGACGCCGACGATCATCTCGATGAACTCGGAGGCGGAGGCGGAGAAGAAGGGCACGCCCGCCTCGCCGGCGACGGCGCGGGCGAGCAGGGTCTTGCCGGTGCCCGGCGGCCCGGTGAGCAGGACGCCGCGGGGCATCTTGGCGCCCATGCGCCGGTAGGAGTCGGGGTGCTTGAGGAAGTCGACGACGTCGTCCAGCTCGCCCTTGACCTCGTCGATCCCGGCCACGTCGGCGAAGCTGGTGCGCTGGGTGCCGGGCTGGAGCTCGACCGGCCGGGGCGGCGCCTTGCGGCCGAAGATCCCGCCGGGTCCGCCGAGGCCGGAGCCGATGCGCCGCGCGAAGAAGACCCACAGCGCGGCGAGGACCACGATCGGCGCGAGCGAGAGCAGCAGGTTGGACAGGAAGCCGCGCTGCTGCACGACCGGCTGCGCGGTCACCGTGACGCCGTGCCCGGTCAGGCTCTGCCACAGCTTGTCGTCGGCGAAGGCGGGGCGCTGCGTCCTGAACTTGGTGTAGGTGCCGCCGCCACCGGGCCGGTCCCGGGCGCTCTTGAGCTGGCCCTGGATCGCGTCGCCCTTGGAGTAGATCTTGGAGACGTTGCCGGTGTCGACCTGCCTGCTGAACTCGGTGTAGGAGATGGTCGGCTCGTTGCCCGAGTTGTAGTAGGTCAGTCCGCCGTAGGCCAGCAGGAAGACGACCACCGCGGTGACGAGCAGCCCCCACCACCGGCCGCGCGGCACTTTGCCGCCGGTCCGCCGCGGCGGCCCGTCCGGCGTGCCCTCGGTGCGCCACGGCTGGTCAGGGGCCTTGCGTGGTGGCGCGGCATTGCTCATATCTGGACGTTACGGCACTCGGCGTGCCCCGGCACGCGCTGAGGGCGCCCCCGCGCGTGACGGGGGGCGCCCTCATTTGCGTACGACCGGACTCGCGGGATTCCGTGCCACCGGACTCGCCGGATTCCCTACGCCGGACTCGCGGGCCTCGTGGGCCTCAGCCCATGAACTTCTTGAACTCGTCCGGCAGCTCGAAGTCCTGGCCGCCCTGCTGAGGCAGCCCGAAGGCGCCGCCGGCCTGGGCCGCGGCCGCGCGGCGGGCGGCCTCCTCCTGCTCCTGCTGCTTGCGCTTCATCGGGTTGCCGGAGCGCTGCTTGCCCTTGGCCTTCTTGGGCTGCTTCTTGGAGCGGCCGGGGCCGCCGCCCATGCCCGGGATCCCCGGCATGCCGGGCATGCCGCCGCCCTGGGCCATCCGCGACATCATCTTGCGGGCCTCGAAGAACCGCTCGACGAGGTTCTTCACCGCGCTGACCTCGACGCCGGAGCCCTTGGCGATACGGGCGCGGCGGGAGCCGTTGATGATCGTGGGGTCCTGGCGCTCGCCGGGGGTCATCGACTTGATGATCGCGGCGGTGCGGTCGACGTCGCGCTCGTCGAGGTTGTTGATCTGGTCCTTGATCTGGCCCATGCCCGGGAGCATGCCGAGCAGCTTGGAGATGGAGCCCATCTTCCTGACCTGCTCCATCTGGGCCAGGAAGTCGTCCAGGGTGAAGTCCTGGCCCTTCTTGGACGCCAGCTTGGAGGCCATCTTCTCGGCCTCTTCCTGGCTGAACGTCTTCTCCGCCTGCTCGATCAGGGTGAGCAGGTCACCCATGTCGAGGATGCGGGAGGCCATCCGGTCCGGGTGGAAGGCGTCGAAGTCGTCGAGCTTCTCGCCGGCGGAGGCGAACATGATCGGCTTGCCGGTGATCTGCCGGATCGACAGGGCCGCGCCGCCGCGGGCATCGCCGTCGAGCTTGGAGAGCACCACGCCGTCGAAGCCGACGCCGTCGCGGAAGGCCTCCGCGGTGTTGACGGCGTCCTGGCCGATCATCGCGTCGACGACGAACAGGATCTCGTCCGGGGAGACCGCGTCCCGGATGTCCGCGGCCTGCCGCATCATCTCCTGGTCGATGCCCAGGCGGCCGGCGGTGTCGACGATGACGATGTCGTGGACCTTGGTCCGCGCGAAGTCGATGGAGTCCCTGGCGACCTTGACCGGGTCGCCCACGCCGTTGCCCGGCTCGGGCGCGTAGACCGCGACGCCGGCGCGCTCGGCGACGACGCTGAGCTGGTTCACGGCGTTGGGGCGCTGGAGGTCGCAGGCGACCAGGAGCGGGGAGTGGCCCTGCTCGCTGAGCCACTTGCCGAGCTTGCCCGCCAAGGTGGTCTTGCCGGCGCCCTGGAGACCGGCCAGCATGATCACGGTCGGCGGCTGCTTGGCGAACCGCAGGCGGCGGGTCTCGCCGCCGAGGATGGTGACCAGCTCGTCGTTGACGATCTTGAGGACCTGCTGGGCGGGGTTGAGCGCGCGGGAGACCTCGGCGCCGAGCGCCCGCTCCTTGACGTTCTTGATGAAGCCGCGGACGACGGGCAGGGCGACGTCGGCCTCGAGGAGCGCGATGCGGATCTCGCGCGCCGTGGCGTCGATGTCCGCCTCGGACAACCGCCCCTTGCCGCGCAGGCTCTTGAAAGTCGCTGAGAGGCGATCGGAGAGAGTATCGAACACGGCGGCGTCGGTCCTCGGTGTCGGGGATGGCTTGCGGAATCGCCCTCCAGGGTATCCCGGCCGGACAGGAGCGGGTCACGGTCGTGCCCTCAACGGCCTCACGTCCGTGCCCGCAGCGTGTCCTCCAGCCGCCGGGCCACGGTCGCCGCCTCCTCGGGGGGCAGGGGGGCGCCCGCCGGGCCGGTGACGTAGAAGGCGTCGACCGCGTTGGCGCCGAGGGTGCTGACGTGGGCGCTGCGCACCCGTACCTTGGCGTCCTCCAGGGCCTGTCCGATGCGGAACAGCAGTCCGGGCGCGTCCTGGGCGCGGACCTCGATCACGGTGGCGTGCCGGGAGGCGGCCGGGGCCACCGTGACGCGCGGCGGGGGCGCCACCACGCCGCGGCGGCGGGGATAGGCGGCGTCCCGCTCGGCGAGACGGGAGGCGACGTCCAGGGAGCCGTCCAGGGCGCGCACGAGGTCGGCGCGCAGCCGGGCGGCCTGCGGCAGGGACCCGTACTCGGCGGCGACCCGCCAGTTCAGCAGCAGTACGGAGCCCTCGTCGACGCCGGCGGGCAGTTCCAGGGCGCGCAGTTCGGCGGTGCGCACGGTCAGGCGGTGCACGGCGAGGACTCCGGCCACGCAGGGCAGTACGCCGGGCTGGTCGGGGACGGCGACGACCAGTTCGACGCCGAGCGGCTCGGGCTCCGCGGTGCCGCTCCCGCCCTCCCCGTCCGGTTCGGGCCGGGCGGGTGGCTCGGTCTGGGGGCGCAGCGACAGTACGGGCCCGCCGGTGCGGAACGCCTCGACGGCGAGCCGTTCGTGTTCGGCGCCGGGAGCGCCGGGCTCGGGCTCGTCCGGGTGGTCGCCCGCGAGGGCCGCGGACACCCTGCGCACCAGGTCGGCGACGAGTGAGCCGCGCCAGGTGGACCAGGCGGCGGGGCCGGTGGCGAGCGCGTCGGCCTCGGTGAGGGCGTGCAGCAGTTCGAGGGTGCTGTGGGTGCCGACCACGCGGGCGACCGAGTGGACGGTGGCCGGGTCCTCCAGGTCGCGGCGGGTGGCGGTCTCGACGAGGAGCAGGTGGTGGCGTACGAGGGTGGCGAGGACGTGGGTGTCGGCGCGGTCGAAGCCGATGCGGGCGGCCACGTCCCTGGCGATGATCTCGCCGGCCACGGAGTGGTCGCCGGGCCAGCCCTTGCCGATGTCGTGCAGCAGGGCCGCGACCAGGAGGAGGTCGGGGCGGCTGACGCGGCGGGTGAAGGCGGAGGCGCGGACGGCCGTCTCGATGAGGTGGCGGTCGACCGTCCAGACGTGCACGGCGTTGCGCTGCGGGCGGCAGCGGACCCGTTCCCAGTCGGGCAGCAGGCCGCTGACCAGGCCTTCCGCTTCCAGGGCCTCCCAGACCTCGACGGTGGGGCGGCCGGAGCCGAGCAGAGTGACGAGCTGTTCGCGCGCCTCGGCGGGCCAGGGCGTGGCCAGGGGGCGCACGGTGGCCGCCATGCGCCGTACGGCGTGCAGGGAGAGCGGGAGTCCGGCCTGCGCGGCGGCGGCCGCGGCGCGCAGGGGTAGTACGGGGTCGCGTTCGGGGCGCGCGGTGCGGGCGAGCACCACCTCGCCGTCCTGTTCGACCACGCCCTCGGCGAGCGGTGACCGCTCCGGGGCCGGTCTCCCGCCGCCCAGCATGGCGCGCAGCCTGGGCCGCACGGCGCGCGCCCTGAGCACGCGCCCCACTTCGCGCCAGGTGACGTCGCCGGCGTAGGAGATGACCCGGGCGGACTCGTAGACCTGGCGCAGCAGGGTGTCGGCGTCCAGGAGGCCGAGTTCGGCGGCGACCTGGTCCTGCTCCTGGAGGGAGAGCCGGTCGGTGGCCCGGCCGGTGGTCAGGTGCAGGGCGTCGCGTACGTCGAGGAGCCGGCGGCGGGCGTCGGCGAGGCCCTCGCGGGGGGCGTCGGCGAGCCAGGACGCGGCGACGGCGCGCAGGGCGGTGGCGTCGCGCAGTCCGCCGCGGGCCTCCTTCAGGTCGGGTTCCAGCAGGTACTGGAGCTCGCCCTGGCGTTCGGCGCGTTCGGCGCACAGCTCGCGCAGTTCGGGCAGGCGCCTGGGCGCCTGGTTGCGCCAGTCGGCGAGCACGGCGGTGCGCAGCGCGGCGGTGAGTGCGGAGTCGCCGGCGAGGTGCCGGGCGTCGAGGAGGCCGAGCTGGGCCTTGAGGTCGTCGGCGGCGGTCCTGCGGGCCTCGGCGGGGGTGCGCACGGAGTGGTCGAGGGCGAGGCCGAGGTCCCACACGGGGTACCAGAGGCGGTCGGCGAGGGCGGCGACGGCGCCGGGGTCGCCGCCCTCGTGGAGCAGGAGCAGGTCGAGGTCGCTGCGCGGGGAGAGCTCGCCGCGCCCGTAGCCGCCGACGGCGACCAGGGAGATTCCGCGCGGACCGCCGGCCGCGGCGGCAGCGGCGTCGAACAGGCCGGTGAGCCAGTCGTCGGTGAGCGAGGCGAGGGCGGCGCGGCGCGGCGGCCCGGACCGCGTCCCCTCGGTGAGCAGGCGCAGCCGGGCCGCCGCGTAGCCGCCGGGTCCCGAGTCCTCCGCTTCCTTGTGCACGTCCGTGCCCGTCACCCGGCGACTCCCGTCCTCGTGCCTGTCAGAGCGCGTCCGGACCGCGCTCGCCGGTCCGCACCCGCACCGCCGTCCCGACCGGCAGGGACCAGACCTTGCCGTCGCCGATCTTGCCGGTGCGGGCCGCCTTGACGATCACCTCGATCAGCTGCTCGGCGTCGTCGTCCTCGGCCAGTACCTCGATACGGATCTTGGGTACCAGATCGACCGTGTACTCGGCGCCCCGGTAGACCTCGGTGTGTCCCCGCTGACGGCCGTAGCCGCTGGCCTCGGTGACGGTCAGGCCGTGGACTCCGAAGGCCTGGAGGGCCTCCTTGATCTCGTCGAGGCGGTGGGGCTTGACGACGGCGGTGATGAGCTTCATGCGTCCACCTTCTTGCTCTGCGTGGCGGCCAGGGCGGAGGCGGCGAGGGAGCCGATGACTCCGCCGCCCGCGCCGCTGAAGTCGTACGCGGTCTCGGCGTGCTCGGCCTGGTCGATGCCGGAGATCTCCTCGTCCTCGGTGACGCGCATCCCGATCGTGCGGTCCAGCAGGAAGGCGAGGACCGCGGAGACGACCAGGGAGTAGGCGAGGACGGCGAAGACGCCGGCGCACTGCTTCCAGAACTGGTCCAGGCCGCCGCCGTAGAAGAGGCCCTTGACGTCGGACTGGCCCTTGCCGCTGGCGAAGAAGCCGATCAGCAGGGAGCCGAGGACACCGCCGACCATGTGGACGCCGACCACGTCGAGGGAGTCGTCGAAGCCGAAGCGGTACTTCAGGCCGACCGCCATGGCGCACAGGACACCGGCGATGGCGCCGACCGCGATGGCGCCGAGCGGGGAGACCGCGCCGCCGGAGGGGGTGATGGCGACCAGTCCGGCGACCGCGCCGGAGGCCGCGCCCAGCGTGGTGAACGCGCCGTGGCGGATCTTCTCGTAGGCGAGCCAGGCGAGCATGGCGGCGCCGGTGGCGACCTGGGTGTTGACGAACATCAGCGGGCCGACGCCGTCGTCGTTGCCGAGCCAGGAGCCGGCGTTGAAGCCGAACCAGCCGAACCACAGCAGGCCCGCGCCGAGCATGACCAGCGGGAGGCTGTGCGGGCGCATGGGGTCCTTCTTGAAGCCGACGCGCCTGCCGATGACGAGGATGACACCGAGAGCCGCCGCACCGGCGTTGATGTGGACCGCGGTGCCGCCGGCGAAGTCGATCACCCCGAGCTTGAAGGCCCAGCCGCCGGCGCCCCAGACCCAGTGGGCGACCGGGAAGTACACGATCGTGACCCACAGCACCAGGAACAGCGACCAGGCGCTGAACTTCACGCGGTCGGCGAGCGCGCCGCTGATCAGGGCGGGGGTGATGATCGCGAACATCAGCTGGAAGACGGCGAAGACGAAGACCGGGATGGTGTATCCGGGCCAGAGTTCCGTCTTGCCGATCCCGCTGAAGCCGACGTAGTCGGAGGTCCAGCCGATGATCGAGCCCTTGTCCGAGCCGAAGGCCATCGAGAAGCCGTACAGCACCCACAGGATGGTGACGATCCCGAGGCTGATGAAGCTCATCATCAGCATGTTCAGCGTGCTCTTGACGCGGACCATGCCTCCGTAGAAGAAGGCCAGGCCCGGGGTCATGAGCATCACCAGGGCGGAACAGATGAGCATGAAGCCTGTGTTGGCGGACGACAGCCTGGGTGCGTCCGCCGCAAGCATGATGGCTGGTGCCATCGGCGTCTCCTCGTCGGTTGGTACGGCCCCGTGCGGGCGAAGCCTGAGCGGTCCGGCGGGTGAGGGCTGGGCCGGTTATGCGCCACGAGACTGGCGCAGCGCGGTTTCGGTGGAAGCCCCTCGTTGTTTCGCCGGGGTGACGAAGGCGCCGAGCGTGTTACGCGTGGATGAACTGGGCGCGGGAACGAGGCCGGCCGCGGGCGGCCTTCCGATGACCTGGCATGGGGGAGCCGAGTCGGGCAGTTCGGGAAGGCCGGCCGCGGCCGGGGTTCAGGGAGCCGCGCGCCGGGCGCGGACTGTGGGAGGTCGTGCCTGCTGTCGGTGTCAGACCGCCTCGGCGGTCTCGGGGAGTTCGGCGGCGAGCTGTTCGGTGAGGTCGGCGACCTCGCCGAGGTCGCCGAAGTCGCGTACGGCGCTGTCGACGGTCTTTCGGATACGGGTGTTCACGCGCTCGGAGCGGACCTTCTTGGCCACCTGCATGGCACGCGCGGCGTACCGCGTGCTCTGGCCGGGCTCGCGCTGGAGGAGGTGGACGGTGGCCATGCCGATGAGGTTGAGCGCGTACGACCGCTGGTGCTCCTGGTCCTCGGCGAACAGCCGGACGGCCTTCTCCATCAGCGGTTCGGCGAGCGAGGCGTAGGCGGGGCTGCGGCCGGCGACGTAGGCGAGGTCGCGGAAGGAGTGGCTGTTCTCGCCGTACAGCTCGGCCTCGGAGAAGAAGCGGATCCAGTCGGGGTCGGGCTCGTCCCAGTCGTCGGCGTCGGCGAAGGTGTCCTCGGCCATGCGGACCGCGCGCTTGCACTTGCCGGGCTGGCCCATGTTGGCGTAGGCGCGGGCCTCCATCGCATACAGCATGGACTGGGTGCGCGGGCCGGCGCAGTCGCGGCTGCCGTACTGGGCGAGGTGGATGAGCTCCAGGGCGTCCTCGGGGCGGCCGAGGTGGATCATCTGGCGGCTCATGCTGGACAGCACGTAGGAGCCGAGGGGCTTGTCGCCGGCCTCCTTGGCCGCGTGCAGGGCGAGGACGAAGTACTTCTGGGCGGTGGGCTGGAGCCCGACGTCGTAGCTCATCCAGCCGGCCAGTTCGGCCAGTTCGGCGGCGACCTTGAACAGGCGGCGGGCGGTGGGGGCCGGCTGGGCCTCCTGGAGCAGATCCGTGACCTCGTGGAGCTGGCCGACGACCGCCTTGCGGCGCAGGCCGCCCCCGCACTGGGCGTCCCACTTGCGGAACATGCGGGTGGTGGTCTCCAGCAGCTCCAGCTCGGGCGGGGAGAGCCGGCCCGGGCGGCGGGTGGCCGCGGCCGGCTCGGGCTCCGGGAGCGGGGCGGGGGGCGCGGGCACCAGCCAGCGCTGGAGCGGCTCGATGAGGGACGGGCCCGCGGACAGCACCAGCGAGGTCCCGAGGAAACCGCGCCGCGCCAGCATGAGGTCGCTGCGCGAGAACTCGCTGAGCAGGGCCACCGTCTGCGGGGCCGTCCAGGGCAGGTCGACGCCGGTGGTGGAGGGCGTCGGGCGGGCCGTGCGCAGCCCCAGGTCCTCGACGGAGACGACACAGCCGAAGCGCTCGGAGAACAGCTCCGACAGGATCCTGGGGATCGGCTCGCGCGGGTTCTCCCCGTCCAGCCAGCGGCGCACGCGTGAGGTGTCCGTGGAGATGTGGTTGGCACCGAGCTGGCGGGCGCGGCGGTTGACCTGGCGGGCGAGCTCGCCCTTGGACCAGCCGCTGCGCACGAACCACGACGCGAGCAGTTCGTTCGGGCGCTTGTCCGCGCCGCCCGCGCTCGTCGCGCTCGTCCCGCCACCGCCGTTGCCGCTCACTGGAACGCCCCCATTCCTGAGACCACTTGTCGCTGAGTGCGCCAAGCCCTATCAGCATGCCGGTCAACAGGCCTTCCGTCCGCCGCTTCTCACCCGTCGAACGGAAAGGCGACTTGCCCCCGGCATACCCACGAGCGCATGTGCCCCCAGGACTCGCACACTGACAGTAATCCTACGATCACCCGTCCAGCCATGGGGATCCCTGAAACGCCACCATTCGCCACCCCATCGAATGAACTCTCGGTGGCGTTGGCGCGATTCACTTGACATAGGACAACCGCGAGCGGGCGGAGCGGTGTACGCGACGGCGCGCACCGTCGAGCGCACCACCCGGGGCGCTTCCGGGCGCCGCCTGGATCGGGCGGAGCCGGGGAGGGAGTGGGAACGGAGAGTCACGAGTCGGATCCGCCTCGTAACCATCGGGGCGGCGGACCCGTTGGAGGGGGCATGGGCTTCACGATCGGCGGTATGCGCGAGATCCGCTCCGGCACGCGGCGGCGCGGCCGGTCGTACCGCGCGTCGGAGTGCACGGCGGTGGCCGAGTACACCGGGCTGTGGGGCTGGGACGTGCTGCGGGGCGCGCGGGCCGTCGGCGGCGCCTGCTCCTGCGGCCGCGCCGACTGCCCCGCGCCGGGCGCCCACCCCCTGGACTTCGCGCCCGTCATCCCGGCCGGCGCCACGCTCGACGAGGTGACCCGGGCGTGGACCGAGCTGCCGGGGGCCGCGGTGATGCTGGCCGTGGGGCGCGCCTTCGACGTCATCGAGGTCGCCGAGGCGGCCGGGCGGCGCGCGCTGGCCCGGCTGGAGCGGATGGGCCTCCCTCTCGGCCCCGTGACCGCCACCCCGGACGGCCGCGCCCACTTCTTCGTCGCCCCCGGCGCGGCCGACACGCTGCCCGCCCTGCTCTACCGCATGGGCTGGGACGACCCCGGCTCCCTGGACCTGCGCGGCCTCGGCCCCGGCACCGCGATCACGGCCCCGCCCTCCGACCGCGCCGGCCTCGGCCCGGTCCGCTGGCTCCGCCCCCCGGCCCTGGACCCCACCCGCCCCCCGGAGGCCCGCCTCCTCCTGGGCACCCTGGCTTACGTGGCCCACCGCTCACGGGCGTAGGCAGCACGGGCAGGCACGGGCGGCACGCGAGGGCCCACGGGGCCGGACGCGGGGCCCCCGCGGGGCCGGTCGCGAGTCCTACGGGGGCGGCCGGGCGCGGGCAGCGCGTCCTGAACGCGGGCAGCACAGGCCGGACGCCAGGTCCCACACGGCTGGACGCGGGCAGCACGCTCTGAACGCGGGCAGCACAGGCCCGGACAGAGGTCCCACAAGCCCGGACGCGGGGTCCCACAGGGGCGGCCGGGCGCGGGCCCGAGCAGCGCGCGCCCCCGGCAAGCGCGATGCGCGGCCTCGGCCGGACACCCCCGGACCCGATCCGGAGGCGGGTCCTCCTCAAGCGACGGGCACCGGCGGCACGTACCGGCGTGGCGACGACCGAGCAGCGCCGAGCCATCGGCCGAGCACGCCCGGGCGCGGGCGCCACGAGATCGGCACCGCGCGCGGGCGCCAGGCACGAGTGCGGCGTCGGCCGGGCCGGGTCCGGACCCGGCCCGGAGGTGGGACCTCCCCGAGCGACGGACGTCGGCGCCACGAACACGACCACGCCTTCCGACCGGGTCCGGCCGCGCGGCCCAGGACCGGTCCGCCTCGGAAGGCCGCCCCCTTCGCCGCACCCTCGCCTGCGCACCCCCCGCTCCCGCGCGTAGCCACGCCCCGGCGGCCGAGTACCGCGCGGGCCGAGCACCGCGCGGCCCAAGCACCGCGCCCCGGCAGGCGCGAGCGCGCCCCCGGTCGGTCGGGCTCCAGCCGGGAGGGCGCACACGGATGCGCCGGTCCCGCACCGCTCGCCGGTGCGGGCGCGAGCGGCGTCACTGCCCGGCGTAGGGCCCCGTCCCCCGGCACAACGCCGGAGCCCCGCCCCCACTGGATCAGGGGGCGGGGCTCCGGTGTGGCGTGCGGCCGGCGGTCAGTCGCCGATGAGGGCGTCGACGAAGGCTCCCGGTTCGAAGGGGGCCAGGTCGTCCGCGCCCTCGCCGAGGCCGACCAGCTTGACCGGTACGCCCAGCTCGCGCTGGACCGCGACGACGATGCCGCCCTTGGCGGTGCCGTCCAGCTTGGTCAGCACGATGCCGCTGATGTCGACGACCTCGGCGAACACGCGGGCCTGGACCAGGCCGTTCTGCCCGGTGGTGGCGTCGAGCACGAGCAGCACCTCGTCGAGCGGGGCGTGCTTCTCGACGACGCGCTTGACCTTGCCGAGCTCGTCCATGAGGCCGGTCTTGGTGTGCAGCCGGCCGGCGGTGTCGATGAGCACCACGTCGGCGCCCATCTCCTTGCCCTCCTTCACCGCGTCGAAGGCGACGGAGGCGGGGTCGCCGCCCTCCGGCCCGCGCACGGTGTAGGCGCCGACCCGCTCGCCCCAGGTCTGCAGCTGGTCGGCGGCGGCGGCGCGGAAGGTGTCGGCGGCGCCGAGGACCACGCTGCGGCCGTCGGCCACCAGGACCCGGGCCAGCTTGCCGGTGGTGGTGGTCTTGCCGGTGCCGTTGACGCCGACGACCATGACGATGCCCGGTTTGCTGGTCTCCGGCTCGGTCCTGACCTTGCGGTCGAGGTCGGGGCCGACCAGCGTCAGGAGCTCCTCGCGCAGCAGGCCGCGCAGTTCCTCGGGGGTACGGGTGCCGAGCACGCGGACGCGTTCGCGCAGCCGCTCGACCAGTTCCTGGGTGGGCTGCACGCCGACGTCGGCGGTCAGCAGGATGTCCTCGATCTCCTCCCACGTGTCCTCGTCGAGGTGCTCGCGGGAGAGCAGGGTGAGCAGGCCCTTGCCCAGCGCGTTCTGCGAACGCGACAGGCGGGCGCGCAGCCGGACCAGCCGGCCCTCGGTGGGCTCGGGCACCTCGATCGCGGGCGCCGGGAGCTCCTCGGCGACGGGCGGCTCCTCCACCACGACGGGGGATGAGCCGTCGGGCAGGTCCACCTCCTCGATCGTCCGCCGCGACTCCTCCCGCGGCGTCTCGGCCTCCTCGCCGACGTGCGGCTCGGCCGGGGGGGCGGTGATGTCGGGCGCGGACGGTGGCGGCGGGGGCAGCGGCTTCCTGCGCCGGCTGCCGACGACGAGCCCGCCGAGTGCGCCGAGCACGACCACGGCGATGACTACAGCAAGGATGATGGTTTCCATAACGCGTCCAGTATCGGCCATGGGTTGTGGCGTGGACCCGCTCGCGTCGCGCGGCTAGAGACAAACGCCACATTCGGGCGTTAGTGGGATCAAAGTACGATGGTCGGAGTTCCAGCCACTTCCCCCCACGAACGAGGCACGGACCTTCTTCATGCGCAAGACCGCCGAGACCGAAGGCGCCCTGGAGACCCGCGGCATCGAGCAGGTGCCCGACCACGAGCGCACCGCCCGGACCCGCGAGCTCTTCCCCACCTGGGTCGGCGCCAACATCAGCGTGCTGCTGCTGACGATGGGCGCGAGCCTCGTCGTGGCGTACCACCTCGACCTGTGGCAGGCCCTGATCGTCGCGATCGCGGCGCCCGTCGTGTCGTACGGCCTGGTCGGGCTGATCGGGATCGCCGGCAAGCGCGGCGGCGCCCCGGGCATGGCGCTGTCCCGCGCGGTCTTCGGGCAGCGCGGCAACCTGCTGCCCGGCTCGCTGATCTGGGTCGCCCGCTGGGGCTGGGAGACGATCAACGCGGTGACCGGCGCCTACGCGGTGCTCACCATCCTGAAGGTGCTGTTCGGGGTGCGGGCGGGCGCCGTGCTGGACATGGTGATGCTGCTGGCGTTCGTGGCGGCGACCTTCGCGATCTCCGGGCTCGGCATCAACGCCGTGCAGGAGTGCAACAAGTACGCGACCTTCCTCTTCGGCGCCTTCTCGGTGCTGGTGCTGGGCTACCTGGTCGTGGACACCGACTGGTCCAAGGTGTTCGACCGTCCCGCGGGCACCACGGCCGCGGTGATCACCGGCATCGGCATGATCGCGGCGGGCGGCGTCAGCTGGATCCCGTCGGCGCCCGACTTCACCCGCTACCTGCCGCGTACGGCCTCCTCGAAGGCGATCGTCGGCACGTCCGTCGGCGGCGCCGGCATCGTGGTGCTGCCGATGGTGCTGATGGGCGCGGTGATGGCGGTCGCCACGCCGGACCTCGCCTCCGCCTCCGACCCGGTGTCCTTCCTCGGCGAGATCCTGCCGACCTGGATCGCGGTGCCGTACCTGCTGATCGCCCTGATCGGCATGCTGCTGATCAACGCCATGTCGATGTACTCGGCCGGCTTCACCGCGCAAACCCTGGGCTTCAAGGTGCCGCGCCACTGGGCGGTGTCGGTCAACGCCGTGATCTCGCTGGCCTTCGGCGGTGTGCTGATGCTGGCGGCGACCAGCTTCATGGGCTCGTTCATCGCCTTCCTGTCGCTGCTGGCCGTCGCTTTCTCGGCCTGGGTCGGCGTCTTCGGCGCGGACATGCTGCGGCGCCGGGAGTACGACGGCGCCGCCATGGCCGACACCTCGCGCACCAGCGCCTACTGGTACCGGGGCGGCTTCTCCCCCGCCGCGGTGGCCTCCTGGGCGATCGGCCTCGGCTCGGGCCTGATGTTCACCACGTCCGACTGGTTCACCGGCCCGCTGGCCCGGGGCAACGTCATCGGCGAGTACGGGCTCGGCTGGGTGGCCACCGTGGTGATCTCCGGACTGCTCTACGTGGTGCTGCCCAAGCCGCCGGTGGCGACGCCGGCCCCCGCCCAGGACCCGGCCGGCGCACTGCCCGGACAGCGGAACGCCGCGCCCGAGAGCCTGGCCGTCTGACGCACCGTCAGCTAACGTCCCCCTGCACACCCGCCCGGTGAAGGGGGACGCAGCCATGCCCGTCACGGTCGTCCGTTTCAACCTCGTCGAACCCGGCGCCACCCCGGCCTCGCTGGGCGACCGCTACCGGGCGGCCCTGGAGATGGCCCGCTACGCCGACGACCGCGGCATCACCACCGTGCAGACCGAGGAGCACCACGGCGTGGCCGACGGCTGGCTGCCGTCGCCGTTCGCCTTCGCGGGGGCCGTCCTCGGCGCCACGCGGCACCTCGCGGTCACGGTGTCGGCGGCGATCGGCCCGCTGTACGACCCGCTGCGGCTGGCCGAGGACATCGCCGTACTGGACCTGCTCGGCGGCGGCCGCCTGGTGACCGTGGCCGGGATCGGCTACCGGCCCGAGGAGTACGCCCACTTCGACGTGGAGTGGAAGCGGCGGGGCGCCCTCCAGGACGAGCTGCTGGAGACCCTGCTGAAGGCGTGGACGGGCGAGCCGTTCACGTTCCGGGGCCGTACGGTACGGGTCACCCCGCGCCCGTACTCCCGGCCCCACCCGCTGCTGCTGGTCGGCGGCTCCTCCCGGGCGGCCGCCCGCCGGGCCGCCCGGCTGGGGCTGCCGTTCTTCCCGAGCGCCCACCTGCCCCGGCTGCAGGCGTACTACGAGGAGCGGCTGGCGGAGTACGGCACCGAGGGCTGGACCCTGGTGCCCGCGGCCGAGACCCCGATGCTGCACGTCGCGGAGGACCCCGACCGCGTCTGGGCGCTCCACGGCGAGCACCTGCTGCACGAGGCGCGGACCTACGCCTCCTGGCAGACCGGGGGCATCCGCTCGGCGGTGCGGTCGGCGGCGCACGACGCGGCCGCGCTGCGCGACGAGGGCGTGTACCGCGTCGTCACACCGGACCAGTGCGTGGCGCTGGACCTGGACCACCTGGTGCTGCACCCGCTGGCCGGCGGGATGCCCGTGGAGGAGGGCTGGCGCAGCCTGCACCTGTTCTGCGGACGCGTACTGCCCCGGCTCACGTGAGCCGGGGCAGTACGCGCCTTGCGGGGTTCGAGGAGAGAGACAGCGGGGACTTGGACCCTCTCCTCGGCTCCGGGGGCTTCCGCTTCCCGCGGGTCAGCCCATCTCCTCCAGCGCCTTGCCCTTGGTCTCCCGGACGAACTTCAGGACGAACGGGATGGAGAGCGCGGCGAAGAACGTGTAGATCACGTAGGTGGCGGACAGGTTCCAGTCGGCCAGCGACGGGAAGCTCGCGGTGATCGCCCAGTTGGCGATCCACTGCGCGGCGGCGGCCACGCCCAGGGCGGCGGCGCGGATCTTGTTCGGGAACATCTCGCCGAGCAGGACCCACACGACCACGCCCCAGGACAGGGCGAAGAAGAGGACGAAGAGGTGGGCGGCGATCAGGGCGACCCAGCCCTGCGTGGCGGGCAGCTTGCCGCCGACCAGGTCGTAGGAGAAGGCCCAGGCCTCGAGGGCGAGGCCGACGGCCATGCCGACCGAGCCGATCAGCGCGAGCGGCTTGCGGCCGATGCGGTCGACGAAGATCATCGCGATCACGGTGCCGACGATGTTGATGATCGACGTGGTGAACGAGTAGAGGAACGAGGCCGTCGGGTCGACGCCGACCGACTGCCACAGCGTCGCGGAGTAGTAGAACGCCACGTTGATGCCGACGAACTGCTGGAAGACCGACAGGCCGATGCCGATCCAGACGATCCGCTTGAAGAAGAAGCTGCCGCCGAGCAGGTCGCGGAAGCTGGACTTCTCCTCGCGCTTCATCGCGTGCTCGATCTCGGCGACGCGGGCGTCGAGGTCGGCGTCCTTGTCCTCGACCTCGGCGAGGACCTCGCGGGCGCGGTCGCGACGGCCCACGGAGAGCAGGAAGCGGGGGGACTCGGGGATGGCGAAGGAGAGCAGGCCGTAGAGGACGGCCGGGATCACCATGACGCCGAGCATGACCTGCCAGGCCTCAAGGCCCATCAGCTGTCCGCGCTGATTGCCGCCGGCGGCGTTGAGCAGACCGTAGTTGACCAGCTGCGAGATGGCGATGCCGACGACGATCGCGGCCTGCTGGAAGGAGCCGAGCCGGCCGCGGTAGGCGGGCGGGGCCACCTCGGCGATGTAGGCGGGGCCGATGACCGAGGCCATGCCGATGGCGAAGCCGCCGACGATGCGCCAGAAGGCGAGGTCCCAGAGCGCGAAGGGCAGCGCCGAGCCGACGGCGCTGATGGTGAACAGCACGGCGGCGATCTGCATGCACCGGATGCGGCCGATGCGGTCGGCTATGCGGCCGGCGGTCGCGGCGCCGATGGCGCAGCCGATCAGGGCGATGGCGATGACCTGGGCCAGCGTGGCGGGGCCGATGTCGTAACGGCTGCGGATGGCCTCGACGGCGCCGTTGATCACGGAGCTGTCGTAGCCGAAGAGGAAGCCGCCCATGGCGGCCGCCGCGGCGATGAAGATGACGTGCCCGAGATGATCGGGGTGAGTGGCGGCTCCCGGCCTGGGTGCCTGCGCTGTGCTGGTCACGTGTTCTCCTCGGGCACCCGGCAGCGCTGCCGGGTTGGGGGTCAGCCCTTCCAGGTCGTGGGACCTGAAGGTAAAAGCAACGTTGCAGAGACTATGCCTTCAAGTTTCGAAGTCAATAGCCTCCTTGCTGTGAGCTTTGACCTCAGACGTGGAGGGATTGTGTTCAAGTGTTGTAGTCAATCACTGCACACCCTTCGACTACCCCGAAGCCGCGCGAACACGCGGGCGATGGGAGAACGGGCGGCGGACCGCACGGCGAGGAGGCCGAGGACGGAAAATCGCTGTCCGATCGCCGGAACGCGGTGATAGAGATCCGGGGTGACGACGACACTCGGGTTCCCCGCTCTGCTGCGACTGATCGACGAACGGTCGGCTGCCTTCCGCGCCGCGGTCGCCTCCGCGCCCAGCCTCGACGCGCAGGTGCCGACCTGCCCCGAGTGGACGCTGTTCGATCTGGCGCGGCACATCGGCGAGGGGCGCCGGGACTGGGCCGTGACCGTCGCCGCGGGGCCCGCCGCGGCCAAGTCCGCGGCACAGGGCGCCCCGGCCGCGCCCCGGGAGCGCGAGGCCCTGCTGGCCTGGCTGGCGGAGTCCACGCGGCAACTGGTGGACGCGTTGCGCAAGGCCGGCCCGGATCGCGGCTGCTGGACGTGGTGGGGGACGTCGCAGTCGCCGCAGACCTCCGGTGCCGTGGCCCGGCACCAGCTCCAGCAGCTGGCGGTGCACACGTACGACGCCCAGATCACCGTAGGCGCCCCGCAGCCGCTGCCGGAGGAGGTGGCGCTCGACGGTGTGGAGGAGTTCCTGTTCACCTGCGTCGCGACGACGAGTGCCTGGCCGCACGAGCCCGCTGCCATCGACTTCCACGCCGTCGAGGGCCGCTCCTGGCGCCTGACGCTCTCCGCCGACGGCGCACGGACAGCCCGCCTCCCCGGGCCCGGCACCGCACCGGCCACCGCCGCCGGCCAGGACCCGGACGCGGCCGCCGCCTACGCCTCCGCTCGGGGCACGGCCGGCGAACTGGTCCTCATCCTGTACGACCGCATCCCGTTCGACTCCCTGAGGCTCGACGGCGACCGGCGTCTCTTCGACCGGCTCAGCGCCTGGGACCCGGACGAGTAGGAGGTGACAGTCCCGGCGGACGCCGGTGCCGGGACTCCACCGGCAGGCCCGGCCAGCACCTCCAGGGTCTTTCGTCTGGATCAGGCCGGATCAGGGAGCGGGGTCTGGTGCCGTGCATCGCAAGGCGGAGGAGGGCGTCATGGCGGAGCCATGGCAACCGACGACAACGCCGCGAGGCGCGGTGCCAGGGCCCGCGAGCCCGGCCTGATCCAGACGAGAGACCCTAGCGCAGGCGCTGGCTGATGACCTTGGACACGCCGTCGCCCTGCATGGAGACGCCGTACAGCGCGTCGGCGACCTCCATGGTGCGCTTCTGGTGCGTGATCACGATCAGCTGCGAGGACTCCTGGAGCTCCTGCATGATCCGGATCAGCCGCTGGAGGTTGGTGTCGTCGAGGGCCGCCTCGACCTCGTCCATGACGTAGAAGGGGCTGGGCCGGGCCTTGAAGATCGACACGAGCAGCGCGACGGCCGTCAGCGACCGCTCGCCGCCGGAGAGCAGGGACAGCCGCTTGACCTTCTTGCCCGGCGGGCGCGCCTCGACGTCCACGCCCGTGGTGAGCATGTTGTCCGGGTCGGTCAGGACCAGACGCCCCTCGCCGCCGGGGAAGAGCCGCGAGAAGACGCCCTCGAACTCGCGCGCGGTGTCCCGGTAGGCCTCGGTGAAGACCTGCTCGACGCGCTCGTCGACCTCCTTGACGACCTGGAGCAGGTCGGCTCGGGTCTTCTTGAGGTCCTCCAGCTGCTCGCTGAGGAACTTGTGCCGCTCCTCCAGCGCCGCGAACTCCTCCAGGGCCAGCGGGTTGACCTTGCCGAGCTGCTGGTAGGCGCGCTCGGCGGCCTTGAGCCGCTTTTCCTGCTCGGCGCGCACGAAGGGGCGGGGCAGGTTGCGCGGGTGCTCCGGGTCCTCGGGCAGCTGCTCGCCCTCGGCGGGCAGGGAGGGCGGGACCAGCTGGTGCGGCCCGTACTCCGACACCAGGCCCGCGGGCTCCACGCCGAGCTCCTCCAGCGCCCTGGTCTCCAGCTGTTCGATGCGCAGCCGCTTCTCGGCGCCGAGCACCTCGCCCCGGTGCACCGAGTCGGTCAGCTTGTCGAGCTCGGCCTTGAGGTCGCGGCCGGCGGCACGGGCCGCGGTCAGCTCCTGCTCCCTCTGTGCCTTGGCCGCCTCCGCCGCGGCGCGCTCCCGCTCCGCGCGGCCCAGGGAGACCTCGACGTGGGCGAGCAGCTGGCGCGCGCCGGCGGCGACGGCCCGTGCCACGGCGGCCTCGTGGCGCAGCCGCGCGCGCCGCTGCTCGGCACGCGCGCGTGCCTCGCGTTCGGCGCGGGCGGCCCGGTCGAGCGAGTCGGCGCGGCCGGCCAGTGCCTTGACCCGTTCCTCGTGCGTACGGACCTGGAGGCGGGCCTCCATCTCGGTCTGGCGGGCGTTGGCGCCGTCGGCGGCGAGCCGGTCGCGGGCGTGGGTGTCGGGCTCCTCCTCGACCGGCATCTCCTCGGCGACGGCGAGCCGCTCGGCCAGCTCCTCGACCTCCCCAAGCGCCTTGTCGAGGGCCTCCTGGGCACGGGCGGCGGCCGCGGCGGAGCGCTCGGCCTCCCCGGCGGCGCCCCGCGCCTGCCCGGCGAGCCGGCCGAGCTGCTGGGCCACGGCCGACTTCTCGCGGTCGGCGGCCCGGCGCCGCTCCCCCAGCTCCTCGACCAGCGCGGCGCACTCCCGGCGGCGCTGGCCCGCCCGCTGCTGGGCCTCGGTCAGCTGCTCGCACCGCACGGCGAGCTCCTCGAGCTCGGCCGCGGCCTCGTCCACGGATGCCTGCACTTCGAGCAGGCTCGGCGCACCGGCCGACCCGCCCTGCGCGAGGTGCGCGCCGAGCAGGTCGCCCTCGGCGGTGACCGCGGTGAGGTGGGGGTGCGCGTGGACCAGGTCCTCGGCGTCCTCCAGCGTGCCCACCACGACGATCCCGGCCAGCAGCCGCCGTACGGCGGGCATGAGTTCGGCGGGGCCCTGCACGAGGCCGGCGGCGAAGGGCGGCAGGCCGGGGGCGGGGGCGGCGGCGGGTTCCTCGGGGGCCGAGGCGAGCAGGAGGGTGGCGCGGCCGGCGTCCTGCTTGCGCAGGAGGCGGATGGCGTCGGCGGCCGCGGACGGGGTGGCGGCGGCCAGGGCGTCGGCGGCCGTGCCGAAGGCGGCGGCGAGGGCGGCCTCGTGGCCGGGGGCGACCGTGAGCAGTCCGGCCGCCGGGCCCAGCAGGCCGGTCAGTCGGTCCCGGGCGTCGAGCAGGGCGCCGGTGCCGTCCTTGCGGCGCAGGCCGAGGGCGAGGGTGTCGTGGCGGGCCTGGGTGGCCGCGCGCCTGCGCTCGGTGGCGGTGGCCGCCTCACGGGCGGCGCTCAGGGCGCTCTCCGCCTCGGCGAGGGCCGCCTTGGCCGCCTCGTGCCGCTCGGCGAGTTCGTGGTCGCCGGCGTCGAGGCCGTCCACCTCGGCCTTGAGGGTCTCGTACTCCTCCTGCGCGGCCGCGGCCCGCTCCTGGGCCTCGTCGCGGGCGGCGGCCAGCCGCTCGATCTCGGCCTGGGCGGAGGCGGCGCGGGAACGGGCGGCGCCCACCTGGCCGCTGAGCCGCGCCAGGTGCTCGCGGCGGTCGGCGATGGCGCGCGCGGCGTCCTTCAGGCGGCGCTCCTCGACGGCGAGTTCGCGTTCGAGTTCGGCGCGGTGGGCGACCGTGTCGTCCAGGGCGCGCTGGGCCGCCTCCAGGGCCGCCTCCAGCTCGGCCTCCTGTTCGCGCACGCGCGCGGCCTCGCGTTCGAGGTCCTCCGGGTCGCGGCCGCGGCGCTCGTCGACCGGCACGGAGGTGGCGCTCTGCACGCGCGCGTCGGCGAGCGAGATCGTGCCGCGTACGCGTTCGGCGAGCTGGGACAGCTCGTACCAGGTCTGCTGGGCCCCGGTCAGGCGCGGGGTGAGGCGGCGCACCTCGTCCTCGAGCAGGGCCTCGCGCTGGAGTGCCTTGCGCAGCTCCTCCTCGGCGGCCTCCTTGCGTTCCTTCAGGGCGGCCTCGTCGGCGATCTCGGCCTTCAGCGCGTCCCGCAGGCGTACGAGGTCGTCCGCGAGCAGGCGCAGGCGGGTGTCGCGCAGGTCGGCCTGGATGACGGCCGCCCGGCGTGCCACCGCGGCCTGCCGGCCGAGCGGCTTGAGCTGGCGGCGCAGTTCGTCGGTGAGGTCCTGGACGCGGGCCAGGTTGGCCTGCATGGCGTCCAGTTTCCGAAGCGCCTTCTCCTTGCGCTTGCGGTGCTTGAGGACGCCCGCGGCCTCCTCGATGAAGGCGCGGCGGCCCGTGGGGTCGGCGTGGAGGACGGAGTCGAGCTGGCCCTGGCCGACGATGACGTGCATCTCGCGGCCGATGCCGGAGTCGGACAGCAGTTCCTGGATGTCGAGGAGACGGCAGGTGTCGCCGTTGATCTGGTATTCGCTGCCGCCGTTGCGGAACATGATCCGCGTGATGGTGACCTCGGCGTACTCGATGGGCAGGGCCCCGTCGGAGTTGTCGATGGTCAGGGAGACCTCGGCGCGGCCGAGCGGCGGCCGCCCGGTGGTGCCGGCGAAGATGACGTCCTCCATCTTGCCGCCGCGCAGCGACTTGGCGCCCTGCTCGCCCATGACCCAGCTGAGCGCGTCCACGACGTTGGACTTGCCCGAGCCGTTCGGTCCGACGACGCACGTGATCCCCGGTTCGAACCGGAGCGTGGTCGCCGATGCGAACGACTTGAACCCGCGGAGGGTCAGGGCCTTGAGGTGCACGCCGCCGGACTCTACCCGGCCCCGGCATCTCACTCCATGAACCCTCGAGGCCGTCCGGTTTCACACATGAACATGACGGGCAGACCAAACGTTGAAGAAGGTGAAAGGATGCGCGGGGGAAGGAAAAGGCGGGGCGGAAGGCGCGCGGCCCGGGAATCGGCCGGGAAGGGCCAAGAAAGAAGGGACGCCGAAGCGTCCCTTGCAACTTCTGACAACTGAGCGGTTGATACGGGCTGCCCAACCACTGTGTCGTTGTGCGATGCAGTGATCAGGTGAGCGCAGGCTCCGCCTGGTGTGCGTCGACGCGCTCCATGATCCTGTCGTGAGAAGCGGCAGCCGTCAGCGCGTCGTTCTCGGCCTGGATCCGTCCGAGCTCGGATTCAAGATCCTGGACACGCTGCTGGAGCCGTCGCATCTCGGCGAGGAGTCGAGGGTCGGAGCCACCGACGTAACCGAGAAGCGCCTTTGCCATGATGGATGGTCCTCCACACTGAGTGACCGACCGATGCGGTGTGGGTCGTGAGGGATTCGCACCCGTGGTGCTTGGCACTGTTGAGTTTGTGCTGCCGTTCATCCATGCCAAACAGCTAAGGTGCGCGGGCTTTCAGCGTCTCACCAAAAAGTTTGACGGTCAACACGATCACACCCCGTATCCAGGGTGTCCCGGGGGCGCGCGACCGGGAAACGGTGGCGCTGCGGCTCCAGCGGGCCCCTCGGGGCGTGGCGATCACTCTGCCGTGCGGAGCCTCCCACGACAAGGGGTATCTGGCAATCACCTGCCGCTTTTCCCTCCCGGCGGGGCCCGATGACAGGTTTCGCGGCTTCCGTCCGGGCCGTGCGGCGCGGCCCGATCAGCGGATCGCGAAGCCGTCGTAGCCCCCGCGCGGTGTGTCCCAGATCTCCGTGACACCATCCACGCGTCCGGGCGTGTCGCCGCCCTGGAGCCAGTCGAGCAGCTTCTGGCACGCCTCCCGCCGCCCCTCGGCGACCACTTGTACGCGTCCGTCGCCCAGATTGAGAGCAAAACCACTCAGGCCGCCGATCTCCAGCGCCCTGGCCCGCGTGAACCAGCGGAAACCCACTCCCTGGACCTGTCCGCGCACCCAGGCGACCAGTCGCACATCCTCGCTCATGGGTGCAACCTAACCGGCCAATGTCTCTCCGGGCACTTCCTCCCCTCGCGCCATGCGGTACCGTCCCGACCCAATGAATCTCATATGAAACTCACTCAATCGAGTGATCTTGGTTGACCGCGACGGCTCAGGGCGCGCGTCGGCCGCAGGGATGAGGAAGGCCAGGACATGGGACGCCACCGACGCTCGGACGCCGGCCGCGCCGCCACGGGCCGCGCCACGGGGGTCACACAAGCGCACGGCACGTACGCGCAGGGCCGCGACCCGGGGGACTCGTACGCGGACGACCGCATGGGCATCGCGCCCTACCTGAACCCGGAGATGTACGCCGACGCCTACGCCAAGGCGCAGGAGTACCTCTACGCCACGGACGACGACTACGCCCGGGCGACGGCGGCCGACACCGTGGCCTTCCCGTCCGACGGCTTCAGCCCCTCCGACGGCCCGCGCCGCCCCGGCCGCCGCAAGAAGAAGAAGGCGGCGACGCCGGTGCGCACCGGCCTGCTCGGCGTCTCGGCCGCGGTCGCCCTCGGCACGGTCGCGGTGGCCACGGGTGCGGTGCCGGGCCTGCAGAACTACAAGCTGGGCGGCGGTACGTCGAGCGGCGCGGACAAGGTGCAGGCGGCGGGCTCGCCGACCAACAGCGCGAGCCAGCAGGGCGGCACGTCGGGCAGCGCCGAGGCGGGCGACCGCTCGGGCGGCTCCGGCACCAGCCGTGACTCCGGCCGCCCGGCCGCCCCCGCGCAGTCGGCCTCCGCCTCCGGCTCCTCCTCGCCCACGGCGTCCGCCTCCGCCTCCGAGGCGCCGTCCGCCTCGCCCACGAAGCCGGCCGCCACCGAGCCGACGGCCGCGCCGGCCCCGACGAAGGAGCCGAAGACCACTCCGAGCACGCCGGCCCCCAAGGCGCCCCCGAAGACCGAGGCCCCGGCCACGCTCTCGCAGGAGGCCGCGGCCGAGGCCGAGGTGCTCAAGCTCGTCAACGAGGAGCGGGCGAAGGTCGGCTGCAGCCCGGTCGCGGCCAACAGCGCCCTCACCGGCCTCGCCGAGTCCTTCAGCAAGGCCATGGCCGACGAGAACTTCTTCGACCACACCGACCCGAGCGGCGCCTCGCCGTGGGACCGCGCGGCCAAGCGGGGCATCACCGGCCTGGGCGGCGAGAACATAGCCCGCGGCCAGGCCGACGCGGCGGCCGTGATGGACGCCTGGATGAACAGCCCCGGCCACCGCGCCAACATCCTGAACTGCGACTTCAAGACCCTCGGCGTCGGCGTCCACTTCGGCGCGGGCGGCCCTTGGTGGACGCAGGACTTCGGCTACTGACGTAGCCGCAGGCCGGAGACCGCGACGAGGACCAGCGCCGGCGATCACCGGCAGCCGAGTCGTGGGTGGCCGACGCCGCCGCACTCCGTGCGGTCAGGCCGCCGCGCTCCCCCTGCGGAAGGTGCGGGCGGTCTCGGTGATGCGGCGGCCCAGGTGTTCGGCGGTGGCGATGTCGGCCTTGTGGACGGCCTCGGGGCCCTCGTCGACGTTGGTCTGGGCGGCCGCGCCCGCGAAGAAGCCGAGGCGGTTGAGGTCGTGCTCGGAGGCGGAGCTGCTGTTCCAGCCCGGGTGCAGGCCGAGGTTGACCCAGTGCATGCCGTGCTGCCCGGCGAGGATCTGGAAGAACTGGAGCGTGTGCAGCTTGTCGCCGCTCTTGGAGCCGGAGTTGGTGAAGCCCGCGGCCAGCTTGTCCCGCCAGTCCTGGCCGAACCAGCGCTTGGACGACGCCTCGGCGAAGGCGTGGAAGGCGCCGGAGGCGGTGCCCATGTAGGTCGGCGAGCCGAAGACGATCGCGTCGGAGGCGTCGAGCGCCGCCCACTGCTCGTCGGTGATCTCGTCCACCTTGATCAGGTGCACCTCGGCGCCCGCCTCCACGGCGCCCGCACGGACGGCCTCGGCGAGGACGGCGGTGTGGCCGTGGCCGGAGTGGTAGGCGATGGAGACAACAGGGGTGGTCACGGTCGGCTCTCCTTGTGAGCTCGGCAGAAGACAGCGGGCCGTCGGGCGGAGCGGCGCACGGCAGCTCATCGACGGTGAGGAAAGGAAAGCACTAACCACGAGTTAGTGCAACCTGTCGGGTAGCGCTGAGTTCGCGTACGCTGGAGGCATGAGCATCACGCAGGAGCGCGCGGAGGAGCAGAACCTCCCGTACAACGTGTTCGCCAAGGCCTGCCCCTCGCGCGGCACGCTGGAGCACGTCACGGGGCGCTGGGGCGCGCTGACGCTCGGCGCGCTGCGGGAGGGCTCGCTGCGCTTCAACGAGCTGCGCCGCCGGGTGGACGGCGTGAGCGAGAAGATGCTGTCCCAGACCCTTCAGGCGCTGGAGCGCGACGGACTGGTGCACCGCGAGGCCCAGCCGACCAACCCTCCGCGCGTGGACTACGAGCTCACGCCGCTCGGCCGCCAGGTCGCCGGGCATCTGCTGGCCCTCATCCACTGCGTGGAGGACCGCATGGACGACGTCCTCGCGGCGCGCGAGGAGTACGACAGCCGCCAGGGGGGCTGAGCTCCGTCAGGGCCTGACGGCCCGGGGAGCGGCCGGCGGGCGCTGGCACTTGGGGCAGAAGTAGCTGGAGCGGTTCATCCAGGGGCGGCGGCGCATCGCGGTGGCGCAGCGGCGGCAGGGCAGGCCCTCGCGGCCGTAGGCGTCCAGGGAGCGGTCGAAGTAGCCGGACTCGCCGTTGACGTTGACGTAGAGGCTGTCGAAGCTGGTGCCGCCCACGGCGAGGGCCGCGTTCATCACGTCCCTGACGTGGGTGAGGAGTTCGGCCGTGCGCGGCCGGGTCAGGGTGGCGGTCGGGCGGTCGTAGTGCAGCCGGGCCCGCCACAGCGCCTCGTCCGCGTAGATGTTGCCGACCCCGCTGATCAGCGACTGGTCGAGCAGGGCCCGCTTGATGGTGGTGCGCTTGCGGCGCAGCGCCCGGTGGAAGGCCTCGTCGTCGAACAGCGGGTCGAGGGGGTCGCGGGCGATGTGCGCGATGACGTCGGGCAGCCCGTCCGTGCCGGTCTCGTGCAGCGAGAGGCCGCCGAAGGTGCGCTGGTCGACGAAGCGCAGCTCGGTGCCGAGGGCGTCCGCGAAGCCGACACGGATGCGCAGGTGCTTCTCGGCGGGCGCCTCGTGCGGCTGGACCAGCAGCTGTCCGCTCATGCCCAGGTGGGCGAGGATCGCCTGACCGCTGTCCTCCAGGGGCAGCCACAGGTACTTGCCGCGGCGGCTCGGCGTGCCGACGCGGTGGCCCTTGAGCCGGTGCGCGAAGTCGTCCGCGCCGGCGAGGTGACGGCGTATCGCGCGCGGGTGCAGCACCTCGACGTCGGCGACGCTGCGGTGGGCGACCCACCGCTCCAGGCCCCGCCGTACGACCTCGACCTCGGGCAACTCGGGCATGGCGCTCTCCCCGTATCCTCCGCGGCCCCGGGGGGCCGGTCTCCGGGCCGGCTCGGGCCCGGGTGCGCGGCGGCCTGTCGGGACGGCGGGTCCCGGCGGGCCGCTCGCATGGGCCGAGCGCCCGCCCCGGGCGGGGCGGGCGCTCGGTTCGTGCTGTGCGGGTCAGGCGGAGGCCGAGGCCTCGTCGGCGTTCCCGGCGCCGCCCGCCGCGGCGGCTCCGGCGGCGTCGGAAGCCCCGGCGGCCTCGGCCGCCTGCGCTTCTTCGGCCGCCTTGGCGCGCTCGTCCGACGCGGCGCGGATGGCGCGCCAGGCGGACTCGGCGGCCTGCTGCTCCGCCTCCTTCTTGCTGCGGCCGGTGCCGGTGCCGTACGAGACGCCTCCGACGCGGGCGGCAGCAGTGAAGGTCTTCTCGTGGTCGGGGCCGGTCTCCGTGACCAGGTACTCGGGGACGCCGAGTCCTTCGGTCGCGGTGAGCTCCTGGAGGGACGTCTTCCAGTCCAGGCCGGCTCCGAGGTTGGAGGACTTCTCGATCAGCGGGTCGAACAGGCGGTGCACCAGTTCGGAGGCCGCGTCGAGGCCCTGGTCGAGATAGACCGCGCCGATCACCGCTTCGAGGGTGTCGGCGAGGATGGACGCCTTGTCCCGGCCGCCCGTGCCCTCTTCACCGCGGCCGAGCCGGATGAAGGAACCCAGGTCGAGTCCGCGTCCCACTTCGGCCAGTGCGCGCGAGTTGACCACCGCGGCCCGCAGTTTGGCCAGCTGGCCCTCGGGCAGGTCGGGGTGGGTGCGGTACAGCGTGTCCGTGACGACGAGGCCGAGGACGGAGTCACCGAGGAACTCCAGCCGCTCGTTCGTCGGCAGGCCGCCGTTCTCGTACGCGTAGGAACGGTGGGTCAGCGCACGCACCAGAAGGGCGGACTCGAGCCGGTAGCCGAGCCGCCCTTCCAGAAGCGTGTGGGACGAGGCCGTGTTGTCCGACTTCTTCCTGGCGGACTGTTCCGCCTTGGCGTCAGCCGCCTTCTTGGCAGTGGACACGGTGCCTCTCACCAGCCGCTCAGACCTCGAGGACCTGGCGCTTGTTGTAAGTGCCGCAAGACGGGCACGCGATGTGCTGCTGCTTGGGCTCGTGGCAGCGCTCGCACGCAACCAGGGTGGGGACCGCAGCCTTCCACTGCGACCGGCGGTGGCGCGTGTTGCTGCGCGACATCTTCCGCTTCGGAACAGCCACGGCTACTTCTCCTGCTTCTCGTCGACGCCCGCTTCGGCGCCGCCCATCTCGTCCTTCTCGCCGTCCGACATGGTGCCGGCGAGTCCCTGCAAAGCCGCCCAACGGATGTCGACGGCGTCGTGGTGGTGGTCCGGGTCGTCCGCGAGCCGCGCTCCGCACTCGGAGCACAGACCCGGGCAGTCTTCCTGGCACACCGGCTGCATCGGCAGTGCGAGCACCACCGCGTCGCGCAGCACGGGTTCGAGGCCGATGAGACCGTCCTCGACAAAGAGCCTGTCCTCGTCGTCCTCGGCGTCGTCGCCCGGTTCCGCGATCACGCGGCCCCGGTCGTCGGCGTCAGGGTACGAGAACATCTCCTGGAAGTCCGCTTCGACCTCGAGGCCGAGCGGCTCCAGACACCTTACGCACTCCCCCTCGGCCTGTGCACGGGCGGTGCCTGTGACGAGCACACCTTCCATGACCGACTCGAGCCGGAGGTCGAGTTCGACCGGGGCGCCCTCGGGCACTCCGATCACTCCCTTGATGCCGAAGTCGCGGGGAGCGGGGACCGTGCGGGTCAGGCGCTGCAGCGCGCCCGGACGCCGCCCCAGCTCGTGCGTGTCGAACACGAACGGGTCGCGGTGGTCGAGGCGGGCGTTGTGAGCCATTCCTGCTTTCGGTTTCCGAACTCGTGGGGGACGCTCCCCGGTGGTGTTCCCGGGCAGCGTTGATCGCGGACGTACGCGCGACCGAAGAGCCAGGATACTGGACCTTTCGCTCTCGGCCCAATCCGGCCTCCGGCGCCCGCCGCGCGGCCCGCCTCCGGCGCCGGTCGCTACAGGCCGCGGCCCTGTTCGTACGCCCTGAGCTGCTCGGCGCTGATCATGCCGGTGTCGAAGAGGCTGGTCTCGTCCAGGGCGTGCGCCTGCGGCTGCTGGGCGTAGCCCTGCTGGGCCTGGTGCTGCTGTGCCTCGTGCTGTTGTACCTGGTGCTGCTGGCCCTGCGCCTGCGCCGGGTCGTACGCCTGCTGCTGGGCGTCGTAGCCCTGGTAGGCGTACGGGTCGGCCTGCTGGTAGCCGTACGGGTCCTGGGCGTATCCCTGCTGGTAGCCGCCGTAGGGGTCGGGCTGCGCCGGCTGCTGGGCGTAGCCGTAGGCGGCGGGCTGCGGTTCGTAGGCGGGCTGGGCCGGGGGCTCGGCGGGGGCGGCCTGGGCCGGGACCGAGGGGGTCTCGGCGAGGGCCGCGAGGTCGGCGAGGTAGTCGGCGTCGCTGGAGTGCTGAAGGGTGGTGGTGTCGTCGGCGAGGGCGCCGAGGTCGTCGGTGGCGATCCGGCCGTGCAGCTTCTGGCGGCCGCGGCCCACGGCCTCCAGGGTCTTGGCGAGCACCGCCTCGAAGGCGCCGAGCTTGGCGTCGACGTAGGCGTCGGCGTCGCGGCGCAGGGTCTCCGGGTCGTGGCTGCGCTCGGGGGCGTCCTCGTCCTCGTAGCCCTGCTCGTCCAGGCCGGGTCCGGTGCCGAGCAGTTTCTCGCGGCCGCGGCCGACCGAGCCGAGGGTCTTGGTGAGGACGACCTCGAAGTTGGCGAGCTTGGAGTCGACGTAGTCGTCGGCCTCGGCGCGGACCTCCTCGGCCTCCTGGCGGGCCTCGGCGAGGATCCGGTCGGCCTCGGCCTGGGAGCGGCGGGCGACCTCGGTGTCGGAGATCAGCGAGCCGCGCTCGGCGTGCGCCGCGCCGATGATCCGCTCGGCCTCGCGGCGGGCCTCCTCGACCATCTGCTCGCGGTCGCCGATCAGCTCCTGGGCCTGCGCGAGCGAGCCGGGCAGCGCCTGGCGGACCTCCTCGATCAGCGCGAGCAGCTGGGCGCGGTTGACCACGCAGGAGGCCGACATGGGCATGGACCGGGCGCTGGAGACCGCGGCCACGATCTCGTCGAGCTTCTTCTGCACGTCCACGGTGTGCTCGCCACTCTCTACCGGTGTGTTGGAGACGGACGGGACGACTGTACGACCCTGGTGCGGCCGCCGGACACCGGGTGACGGGTTGTCAGGAGGTCAGTCCTTCTTCAGGCGCCGGGACAGGGCGTCGAAGACCGCCGGCGGCACCAGGTGGGAGACGTCGCCGCCCCAGGTCGCGACCTCCTTGACCAGGGAGGAGGACAGGAAGCTGTTCGTGGGGCTGGTGGGCACGAACAGCGTCTCGACGCCGGTGAGCCCGTTGTTCATGTGGGCCATCTGCAGTTCGTAGTCGAAGTCGCTGACCGCGCGCAGGCCCTTGACGATGGCGGGGATGTCGCGCTGCTTGCAGAAGTCCACGAGGAGGCCGTGGAAGGCCTCGACCCGGACGTTGGCGTAGTCGGCGGTGACCTCGCGGATCAGCTCGATCCGCTCCTCGATCTCGAACAGCCCCTTCTTGGACTGGTTGATCATCACCGCGACGTAGACCTCGTCGTACAGGCGGGAGGCGCGGGCAATGATGTCGAGATGTCCGTTGTGGATTGGGTCGAACGACCCGGGACAGACGGCGCGGCGCACTAGTGATCCCTCGCTCTCCGGTCCGGTCATCGTGCGTCTTCGCACGTAGAGGCGGCGCGACCGTACCAAAACGTTCCCTCGCCGTAGCGGCGGGCCCGGATCGCGTCGAAACCGTGCGGCCACCCGAATGCGCCGCCCCTGGTGCTGCGCTCCACGGTGACGATCGCCCCCGGCGCGAGCCAGCCTCCCGAGCGGAGTGTGAGGAGAATCTCCCGAAGATCGTGATCCGTGACGGCGTACGGGGGGTCGAGGAAGGCGATGTCGTACGGCTCGGCGGGCGCCGGGGTCCGGATGATCTGTTCGGCTTTGCCCGCTCGCACCTCGGCGCCGGGGAGGCCGAGGTTCCTGACGTTCTCCCGGATGACGCGGGCGGCGCGGGCGTCGGCCTCGACGAGGAGGGTGTGGCCGGCGCCGCGGGAGAGGGCCTCCAGGCCGACCGCGCCCGAGCCGGCGTAGAGGTCGAGGACCCGTTCGCCGTCCAGGGGGCCGCCGAGGAGGGACTGCCAGGTGGAGAGGAGGCCCTCGCGTGCGCGGTCGGAGGTGGGACGGGTTCCCGTGCCGGGCGGCACGGCGAGTCGACGTCCGCCGGCCGTGCCGGCGATCACGCGGGTCATCTTCGGTCCTTGGTCGTGGACGGCTTCGGGTTCAGTCTGCCTCACCCCTTTTCCAGGTACTGCTCCCTCTCCTCGTCCAGGAGCGCGTCCAGGGCCGTGCGCAGGCCGGGCAGGTGCTCCAGCTCGGGGTCGGCGGCGACCACGGCGGCGGCCTCCTCGCGGGCCTCGGCGATGATCTCCTCGTCCTCGATGACGGCGAGGACCCGCAGGCTGGAGCGGGCGCCGGACTGGGCCTGGCCGAGGACGTCGCCCTCGCGGCGCTGTTCGAGGTCGATGCGGGAGAGCTCGAAGCCGTCGAGGGTGGCCGCCACCGCGTTCAGCCGGCCGCGGGCCGGGCTCGCCTCGGGCATCTCGGTGACCAGCAGGCACAGGCCGGGCGCGGAGCCGCGGCCCACGCGGCCGCGCAGCTGGTGCAGCTGGGAGACGCCGAAGCGGTCGGCGTCCATGATGACCATGACGGTGGCGTTGGGGACGTTGACGCCGACCTCGATGACCGTGGTGGCGACGAGCACGTCGGCGTCGCCGGCGGCGAAGCGGCGCATGACGGCGTCCTTGTCGTCGGGCTGCATGCGGCCGTGCAGCACCTCCACCCGCAGGCCGCTCAGGGGGCCGCGGGCGAGCTGGTCGGCGACCTCCAGGACGGCGAGCGGCGGGCGCCGGTCGGCCTCCTCGCCCGCGCCCGCGCCGCCGGAGGCCTTGCCGCCGGAGGCCTTGCCGGAGGCGCCCTTCCCCGGGTCGTCCTCCTCGTCCCCGATGCGGGGGCAGACGACGTACGCCTGGTGGCCCTTGGCGACCTCCTCGCGCACCCGCTCCCAGGCGCGGGCCAGGAAGTGGGGCTTGTCGGCGGCCGGGACGACATGGCTGGCGATGGGCGAGCGCCCGGCGGGGAGCTGGTCCAGGACGGAGGTCTCCAGGTCGCCGAAGACCGTCATCGCGACCGTGCGCGGAATCGGCGTGGCGGTCATGACGAGCAGGTGCGGGGGCTGCTTGCCCTTGCCGCGCAGGGCGTCGCGCTGCTCGACGCCGAAGCGGTGCTGCTCGTCGACGACGACCAGTCCGAGGTCGTGGAACTGGACCTTGTCCTCGATCAGCGCGTGGGTGCCGATGACGAGGCCGGCCTCGCCGGTGGCCAGGTCGAGCAGGGCCTGGCGGCGGGCGGCGGCGCCCATGGAGCCGGTGAGCAGGACCACCTTGGTGGCGTGCTCCGCCCCGCCGAGCATGCCGCCCTCCCGTCGCCCGCCACCGCCCTTCTGCGGAGGCGCTTCGCGCCACAGCCCCCAACTGGCGAGCTCGCCCATCATCTCGGTGATCGACCGGTGGTGCTGCTGGGCCAGGACCTCGGTGGGCGCGAGCATCGCGGCCTGCCCGCCCGCGTCGACGACGGCGAGCATGGCGCGCAGCGCGACGAGGGTCTTGCCGCTGCCGACCTCGCCCTGGAGCAGCCGGTGCATCGGGTGCTCGGCCGCCAGGTCGTCGAAGATCTCGCGGGACACCTTGCGCTGGCCCTCGGTGAGGGTGAAGGGCAGGCGGTCGTCGAAGTCCGCGAGGAGGCCCCGCGGGCCGGCCTTGCGGGGTACGGCGGGCAGCTGGGCGTCGGCGTGGCGGCGGCGGGCGAGGGCGACCTGGAGGACGAAGGCCTCGTCCCACTTCAGGCGGGCGCGGGCGTCCTCGATGTCGGCCTTGGTCTGCGGGCGGTGGATCTTGAGCAGGGCCTCGGGGAGGGGGACCAGGCCCCGGCCCTCGCGCAGGGCGCCGGGCAGCGGGTCGAGGGCCTCCTGGGCGCTGGGCAGGGCCGTCTGGACCGCCTTGCCGATCTTCCAGGACTCCAGCTTGGCGGTGGCGGGGTAGAGCGGGATGAGGGCGCCGGCCCAGGACTCGACGGTCTCCTCGGTGTCGCCCTTCAGCAACTCGTATGCCGGATGGGCCAGTTGAAGTCTGCGGTTGAAGACGGAGACCTTGCCCGCGAACATCGCGCGGGTGCCCGGCAGGAGTTCCTTGTGGGGCTTGTGCACGCCGTTGCCGAAGAAGACCAGCTGGAGCCGGCCGCTGCCGTCGGTGATCGTCACCTCCAGGCGCTGGCCCTTGCCGCGCGGCGCGCGGGCGGAGGCGAAGGTGTGCAGGCGGGCGTCGGCGACCTGGGCGACCACGGTGACGTGCTCGTCCATGGGCAGGTCGGCGAGGTGGGTGAGCTGGCCGCGCTCCTCGTATCTGCGCGGGTAGTGGTGGAGGAGGTCGCCGACGGTGTGCAGGCCGAGGTGCTCGGCCATCACCTTCGCGGTGGCGGGGCCGAGCACCTTTTTGAGTGGTTCTTCCAGTGCGGGCACGAGATCCATTGCACACCACGCCACCGACAATGCCGTATACGTGCCGGGAAACCCCTGGTCAGCCGGGTCGTCCGGGCTCTAGGATGACGCGCTCCGGCCTCCCTTCCGCGGTCACCGCCCCACCAGGGACCGCCCGACCCCGCGCCGTCACCGGCGGCTTCTGTTCCCTCAGGAGCCTCCTGGTCCCCCCAACGGCGCCGTGACGATGGACTCCCAGACCTCACCGGCATCACCCCAGGCATCCCCGTCCGCCCACACGTTCCAGGTCGACCTGCGCGGTCTGGTGGACCTGCTCTCGCACCACCTGTACTCCAGTCCCCGGGTCTATCTGCGCGAGCTGCTGCAGAACGCCGTGGACGCCATCACCGCCCGCCGCGCCGGCGACCCGGACGCGCCCGCCCGGGTGCGGCTGTCCGCCGACGGCGCCACGCTGCGCGTGGAGGACACCGGCATCGGCCTCACCGAGTCCGACGTACACGAGCTGCTGGCGACCATCGGGCGCAGCTCCAAGCGCGCCGAGGGGCTCCAGGCGGCCCGCTCGGAGTTCCTCGGCCAGTTCGGCATCGGCCTGCTGGCCTGCTTCGTGGTGGCCGAGCGGATCCGCGTGGTCAGCCGCAGCGCCCGTACGCCCGGCGCGCCGCCGGTGGAGTGGACGGCGTGCGACGACGGCTCGTACACCGTGCGTACCCTGCCCGACTCGGCCCGCCCGGAACCCGGCACCACCGTGCACCTGCGGGCGCGGGCCGGGGCGGGCGAGTGGCTGACCGGGGAGCGGGTGCTGGCGCTGGCCCGGGACTTCGGGTCGCTGCTGCCCTACGACGTCCGGGTGGGCGAGGAGGCGGTCACCGACCTGCCCGCGCCCTGGGACCGTGCGTACCCCTCCCCCGCCAACCGCCGGGTCGCGCTCGCCCGGCACTGCCACGAGCTGTTCGGCTTCACCCCGCTGGACACCATCGACCTGGACGTGCCGCTGGCCGGGATCCGCGGTGTGGCGTACGTGCTGCCGTCGGCGGTCAGCCCCGCCCAGCGGGCCGGCCACCGGGTGCACCTGAAGGGCATGCTGCTGACCGAGCGGGCCGAACAGCTGCTGCCCGACTGGGCGTTCTTCGTGCGCTGCGTGCTCGACACCGACAGCCTGCGGCCGACCGCCTCGCGCGAGTCGCTGTACGAGGACGAGACGCTGGCCGGGGTCCGTGAGGCGCTGGGCGAGCGGATCAGGTCCTGGCTGACCTCCCTGGCGGCCGGGGACCCGGAGCGGCTGGCCGCGTTCCTGTCCGTGCACCACCTGGGCGTGAAGTCGCTGGCGCGGCACGACGCGGAGATGCTGCGCACCATGCTGCCGTGGCTGCCGTTCGAGACGACCGACGGGCGGCTGTCCCTGGAGGAGTTCGCGCAGCGGCACCCGGTGGTGCACTTCACGCGGACGGTGGAGGAGTACCGGCAGGTCGCGCCGATCGCCTCGGCGCAGGGCATCGGCGTCGTCAACGGCGGCTACACCTACGACAGCGAGCTGGTCGAGGCGCTGCCGTCGGTGCGGCCGGGCACGGCGGTCGCCGAGTTGGACGCGGACACCGTGACCGCGCACCTGGACTCCGTCGAGCCGGCCGAGGAGCTGGCCCTGTCGGACTTCCTGGCGGCCGCGCGGGCCAGGCTGGACCCGCTGGGCTGCGACGTCGTGCTGCGCGCCTTCCACCCGCTGTCCGTGCCCGCGCTGCACCTGGACGACCGGGCGGCCCGGCACGAGCAGGCGCGCGCCGAGGCCGAGGCGCAGGCCGACGACCTGTGGGCGGGCATCCTCGGCTCGCTGCGCGGCGGCACGCCACGCGCGCGTCTGGTGCTCAACCATCTCAACCCGCTGATCCGCAGGATCAGTTCACTCGGTGACCCGGAGCTGATCGGCACCGCGACCGAGTCGCTGTACGGGCAGGCGCTGCTGATGGCGCAGCGCCCGCTGCGGCCGGCCGACTCGGCGCTGCTGAACCGGGCGTTCATCGGCCTGCTGGAGTGGGCCACTCACGGGGAGGACCGCCGCCGGTGACCGGCATCACGGACTTCGACTCGCTGCGCCGGGCGATCGCCGAGAACGGCGAGCGCCCCGAGGGCCCGGCCCGCAACGCGCGCGCGGAGCAACTGCTCGCCGAGGCCGAGCGGCTGGACATCCCGCTCGCCGTCATCGAGGCGCTCGGGCACCAGCTGAAGGTCTACAACTACAGCTCCGAGAAAGCGAAGATGTTCGTGCCCTTCGCGCGGCTGCTGCGCATGTGGGACGAACACCCCGAGGACTTCGACGAGTACGAGACCCACACGCTCCACTGGGTCTTCAAGTGGATGACGGCCGGGATGCTGGACCAGCCGCACATCCCGCTGGCGTCCATAGAGAAGTGGCTCGGCGAGATGGAGCACCGCTACCGGCTCGCCGGGCACAGTGAACGGGCCGTGCGCAGCGCCGAGTTCAGCGTCGCCGCGCACATCGGGGACGTGGCCCGCGCGGAGCGGGCGTACGCGGCGTGGCTGGCCGCGGACCGCGACCGCATGGCGGACTGCCACGCGTGCGAGCTGCACGGGCAGGGCTGGTGGCAGGCCGAGCGGGGCCGGGACCCGGAGGCGGTCGAACTGTGGCGCCCGGTGCTGGAGGGCGAGTTCGGCTGCGCGCACGAGCCGCACACCGCGCTCGCCTCCTCCCTGCTGCCGCTGCTGCGGCTGGGCCGCGTGGACGAGGCGCGCGCCCACCATCTGCGGGGCTTCCGGCTGGTGCGGCCGATGGAGAGCATGCGCGCCGCCTACGCCGACCACGTGGAGTTCTGCGCGCTGAGCGGCAACGAGGCACGCGCGCTGGAGCTGCTGGCCGAGCGGCCCGCGTACTTCACCGACGACGGGCAGCCGCGCAGCAAGATGGACTTCCTGGCCGTGGTGACGCTGCTGATGGACCGGCTGACCGAACTGGGCCTGGGAACGCGGGTGGTGCCGGGTCCGGCGGGGCGCACCTGGACGGCCGCGGAACTCGCCGTGCACGCGCGCGGGGAGGCCGAGGCGCTGGCCGCGCGGTTCGACGCGCGCAACGGCACCTCCTGGGTCGGTGAGCAGACGCGCGCGCGTATGGCGCGGCGTCCGCTGGTGGACCGGCTGCCGCTCGGGGTGCGCACCGCGCCGGCGGCCGCCGCGCCCGCGGCGCCCCGGGTGCGGCCCGCCGCCGCACCGCAGGAGCCGGAGGCGGCCGGCCTGCCCGCGCTGCTCGCGAGGGCGCGGCGGCTGTCGGACGGGCTCCAGCCGCACGCCGTGGAGGCCTGGGCGGCCGTCGCGCGGGCCGCGGAGGGCGCCGGGCTGGACGCCCGGGACCGGGCCGAGATCGCCGACCACGAGGCCATGGGGCTGGGCCCCGAGGGCGCCGAGCTGTTCGAGCGGGCCGCGGAGCTGTACGCCGAGGCGGGCGATCCCGGGGAGGCGCTGGCGGCACGCGCGCGTGCGGCCTACGTACGGGCGCTGGCGGGAGACGTGGAGGGGGCGCTCACGGCCGTCGGGGAGCCGTACGAACGCGTCCTCGCGCTGTACGCCGAGGAGGGCACCGGCGTGCGGCAGACGGCGTCCGTGGTGATCGCGCGGGCGCGGATCCTGATGCGGCCGGTGCAGGAGGCGCAGGGGCCGGTGCCCGCGCGGGTGCTGTCCGCCGCCGAGGAGGCCGCGCGGGAGGTGCTCGCGCTCGTCGAGGGGCGTACGGACGAGGACGTACGGCTCGCGGCCCGGGACGCCGAGGCGCGGGCCATGCTCGCGCAGGTCGCCGCCCGCGCCGGGGACCTGGAGGCTGCCGAGGAGCTGTTCGGGCGGGCGGTGGACGGGTACGTCGGCGCGGGGCTGCCCTGGTTCGCGGTCGAGTACGGGGCCCGGCTGGCCTCCCTCGCGCACCACCGGGGCGACGCGGCCGCAGCCGAACGGGCGCTGCGGGGCGCCCTGGAGCACGGCGGGGACCACCTGGAGGCGCCCGGGCGGGCCCGGCTGCACCTCCAGCTCGCCGAGGTGCTCGGCGGCCTGGGCCGCGCCGAGGAGGCGGCCGACCACGCCCTGCGGGCGGCGCACTGGGCCGACGAGGCGGGCGAGAGCGCCACCCTCGGCGCCTGGGCGCGGCAGATGCTGGGCGGGCTGCTGCTGCGGCTCGGGAAGTGGGCCGAGGCCGCCGAGGTGCTGGAGTCCGCGCTGCTCGACCTGTCGGCCGAGGGCCACGGCGACGGGGCGGTCGTGCAGGCCAAGTGGTGGCTCGGCGACTGCCTGAGCGAGCTCGGGGAGCACCGGGAGGCCGCCGAACGGCGCCTGGAGGCCGCGGAGATCGCCCGGCACTGGCCGGAGCAGCAGGATCACGCCACGCTCGCGCACCTGGCGGCCGAGTCGCTGAGCCACGCGGGGCTGCTCGCCGAGGCGGACGCCGCCTACGCGCGCGCGGGCGACCTGTGGCGCTCGCTGGACGCCCCGCACGGGCTGGTGCGCTCGCTGCGCGCCCGCGCGTGGCTCGCGCTGCGGTCCGGGGCGGGCGTGGACGGGGCGCGGGAGCTGATGGCGGCCGCGTTGACGGAGTGCCGGGCGGCGCCGACCACGGCGGCCGACGCCGGGACGCGGGCCCGCCTCACCGGTGAACTCGGCGGCACCCACCGCCAGTTCGGCGACCTCCTCGCCCGCGCGGCCGGACGGGACGCGCAGGACACGGCGCTGCTCGAGGAGGCCCTGGCCCAGCTGGACGAGGCGGTGGCCGTCTTCACCCGGCTCGGCCCCGAGGCCCTGCACGAGCGCGCGGACGCCGAACTCGCCGCCGCCTGGCTGGAGACCGACCTCTCCCGCCCCACCGCGGCGGCGACCCGCGCCCACCGTGTCCTGGCGGCCTACGCCGACGCCCCCGAGGCCGACGGAGAGCCCAACCCCCACCGCGAGGAGGCCGAACGCCTCCTACGCCTCACAGAGAAGAACTGACCCGGGCCGGACCCCTGGGGCGCCCCCAGCGCACCGCACGACCATCGCGGAGCGGGGGCGCCACAGGACGGGAGGGCCGCCGGGGGTACCCCCGGCCCGCCGACCACCGCATGGTTCGACCCCCGCAGGGCCGGGGGCACCGCAGGGCGGGGACGCCCGCAGACCGGAGGCCGCCGCTGACCCAGCAACCCGCGGGCCGGGCGACCGCCGCAGGCCTGGCGGCCATCACGGGCCTGGCGACCACCGCAGGGCGGAAAGGCGCACCGCAGGGTGGGGGCGCCGCAGAGAGAAGGCCGCCGCAAGGCAGGGCCCCGCACGATCCGAGGCCGCCATGCCGCCGCTGACCCAGCACCCCACGCGGGCCGGGCGACCGCCGCAGGCCTGGCGACCGCCGCAGGGCGGGGGGCACCCCAGAGCGAGGGACCCCACAGAGCGAGGGACACCGCAAGGCAGGGCCCCGCACGACCCGAGGCCGCCATGCCGCCGCTGACCAGCACCCCACGCGGGCCGGGCGACCGCCGCAGGCCTGGCGACCACCGCGGGCGGAAAGGCACCGCAGAGCCAGGGGTGCCGTGGGTGGGAGGTCCTCGCGGGACGGGGCTTCGTAATGAGGTTTCGTGTTGTGCGGGGTGGGGGTGTGGTCGGGGTGGGGTGTCATTCCACGCCGATGAGGAGGAGGGTGCCCTGGCGGCCGCCCCTGTAGGTGACCGTGTCCACGGCCAGGTAGGACTCGCGGACGCGGGCCTGGAGGCGGTCGGCGACGGAGTCGGGGGCCTCGTCGCCGAGGACCAGGGTGACCAGTTCGCCGCCCGCCGCCAGCATGCGGTCGAGGACGGTCTCGGCGGTGGCCGTGACGTCGGAGCCGATCACGGCCACGTCGCCGTCGATGAGCCCGAGGACGTCACCGGCCTGGCAGATGCCGGCCGTGGTCCACGAGCGGTGCTCGGCGACGGTGACCTCCGCGTGGCGGGTGGCGCCCGCCGCAGAGGTCATCGCGACGACGTCCTCGTCGAAGCGGCGCCCCGGTTCGTGCACGGCGAGCGCGGCGATGCCCTGGACCGCCGAGCGGGTCGGGATGACCGCCACCCGCACCCCCTCACCGCGCGCCTGCTCGGCCGCCGCGGCGGCGGTGTCGCGCAGTTCGGCGTCGTTGGGCAGCAGCACCACCTCGCGCGCGTGGGCCCGCCGTACCGCCTCGACGAGCTCGCCGCTCGCGGGCGGCTCCCCGGGACGGGCGAGCACCGTCGTCGCCCCGGCCGCGCCGCACAGGGCCGCCAGGCCCTCCCCGGGCACGACCGCGACCACGGCGCGCTGGGCCCGCTCCCGGGGCGGCCGGCCGGCACCGCCGGTGTGCACGTCGCCGGCGCCGAAGTGGGTGATCCGGATCCGGTGCGGGCGGCCCGCCTCGACGCCCGCCTCCACGGCGGCGCCGGCGTCGTCGACGTGCACGTGCACGTTCCACAGCCCGTCGCCGCCGACCACCACGAGGGAGTCGCCGAGCGCGTCGAGCCGCTCGCGCAGCCGGTCCACGGCCGCGTCCTGCGCCTCCAGGAGGTAGATCACCTCGTAGGCGGGGCCGGGCTCGGACGGGGCGCAGGCCCCCGGGCCGTCCCTTTCCACGTCCTGGCCCTCGACGTGCGCGGCCGGGGGCACCGCGGCCGGCGCCTGTCCGGTGAAGGTCTCCACCAGGGCGGCGAGCACCGCCACCAGGCCCCTCCCGCCCGCGTCGACCACTCCCGCGCGCTCCAGGACCGCCAGCTGGCCGGGGGTCGCGGCGAGGGCCGCCAGCGCCCCCTCGTGGGCGGCCCGGGCGACCGCCGCGCAGTCGCCCTCCGTGCCGGTGGCCGCGTCGGCGGCGGCCGAGGCGACCGACAGGACCGTGCCCTCGACCGGGTGCGCCACGGCCCGCCGGGCGGAGTCGGCCGCGTGCCGCAGGGCCCGCCGCAGACCGTGACCGTCGGTGTGCGCGCTGTCGCCGCCGGGAGCCAGCACCTCGGCCATGCCGCGCAACAGCTGGGCGAGGATGGTCCCGGAGTTCCCCCGGGCCCCGATGAGCGCGCCGTGCGCCATCGCCCGGGCGGCGTCCCCCAGCGACGGCCCGGCGGCCCCGGCGGGCTCCGCGGGGCCGCCCCCGGCGTCACCGCCGGCACCCCCCACGCCGGGCGCCTCACGCCCCGCCTCGCCCGCCTCGCCGGCCTCGCCCGCTGCCCCGCGCGCCTCACGCCCCGCCCCGCGCGTCTCGTGGGCCGTGAACACGGCCTCCACCGCCGCGACCGCCGACTCCACCGTGAGGTACAGGTTGGTCCCGGTGTCCCCGTCGGCCACGGGATAGACGTTGATCGCGTCGATCTCCTCGCGCGCGCGTCCCAGCGCACGCAGGGCCAGACCGCACCAGGTACGTACCGCCAGCGCGTCGAACGTCTGCGGCACCTGCGCCACCTGCGCCTCCCTGAGCTGCGGCTGCTGGACTGGACGCAGCGTAGACCCAGGGGCGGTCCGGGCCCCGGGAGGGCCCGGGCGGGCCCCGGGTCCGCCATGGTAGTTTCGTTGTACGGACGCAGCCGTTGTATGCTGCTCCGGTTGCCCGATCCGATCGGGCTCTCCCCCTGGCTACGCCACTCAGATGTCAGACACTCACGAGCCTGAGATCCTGATTCCGGCACGCCGGGATCCACCGTAAGTGCATCTGAAGTCTTTGGAGTGACCCGTGGCTGCCAACTGCGACGTCTGCGGCAAGGGGCCGGGCTTCGGCAACAACATCTCGCACTCGCACCGCCGTACGTCCCGCCGCTGGAACCCGAACATCCAGCGTGTGCGTACCGTGGTCGGCGGGACGCCGAAGCGCGTGAACGCCTGCACCTCGTGCATCAAGGCCGGCAAGGTCTCGCGCTGACGCACAGCAACAGCTAAGCGCGCGGCCACCGCTGGTTCGCTGCACTGAGCCGGTCCACCTCGGTGGACCGGCTTTTTGCCGTGCACCCGTACGCCCTCCTCCCACCCCCTCCTCGGGCCGGGGCTACCCGGTGCCCTCGGGGCCGCGCAGGGCCCAGGCGTGGTCCACGGGGCCGATGCCGGCGCCGAGCGCGAAGCCGGCCGCGATCGCCCCGGTGACGTAGCTCTTGGCGGCCGCGGCCGCCTCGGGCACGGACCGGCCCTTGGCGAGCTCCGCGGCGATCGCGGAGGCGAGGGTGCATCCGGTGCCGTGGGTGTGCCGGTTGCCGTGCCGCGGCGCACGCAGCCAGTGCTCCTCGGTGCCGTCGGTCAGCAGATCGACCGCCCGGGCCCGGCCGCCGCGCCCGTCCTCCCCCTCTGGCCCCCCGCCCAGAGGCAGGTGGCCGCCCTTGATCAGCACCCACTTCGGCCCGTACGCCAGCACGGCCCCCGCGGCCTCGCGCATGCCGGCCTCCGACTCGACGCGCACGCCGGTCAGTTGCGCCACCTCGTCCAGGTTCGGGGTGGCGACGGTCGCCGCGGGCAGCAGCCGGGTGCGTACCGAGTCCAGGGCGGAGGCGGCCAGCAGCGGGTCGCCGTGCTTGGAGACGCCGACCGGGTCGACGACCGCCGGCGCGTCGGTCCCGGCGATCAACTCGGCGACCGCCTCGACCAGTTCCGCGGAGGCGAGCATCCCGGTCTTGACCGCCTGGACGCCGATGTCGTCCACGACGCTGCGGTACTGGGCCACCACCGCCGCCACCGGCATCTCCCAGGCGCCCTGGACGCCCAGGGAGTTCTGCGCGGTCACGGCGGTGATCACGCTCATGCCGTGCACGCCGAGCGCGAGCATCGTCTTCAGGTCGGCCTGGACGCCCGCGCCGCCGCCGGAGTCGGAGCCGGCGACCGTGAGGACCCTCGGCGGGATCACGACTCGATGTCCCCGAAGTGCTCCCAGCCGCCCTTGCTGGTCCAGGGCGCCCCGTCGACCGTGACCTGGGGCAGCGCGGAGGGGTTGAGCACCTCGCCGATGACCTTCCAGCGGGCCGGCAGCTTCACGTCCGGCGGGAAGGTCGCCACGATCGCGTGGTCCTCTCCCCCGGTCAGCACCCACTGGAGCGGGTCGACGCCGACGGCCTGCCCGATGTCGTTCATCTGCGAGGGGATGTCTATCGCGCCCGAGCGCACGTCGATGCGGACCTTGCTGGCCTCCGCGATGTGCCCGAGGTCGGCGATCAGCCCGTCGCTGACGTCGCACATCGCGGTGGCGCCGAGCCCGGCGGCCGCGGGGCCCGCGTGGTACGGCGGCTCGGGGCGGCGGTGGGCCTCGACGAAGGCGCGCGGGGAGCGGAAGCCGCGGGAGAGCACCGCGTACCCGGCCGCGGACCAGCCCAGCCAGCCGGTCACCGCGACGAGGTCGCCGGGCCGGGCGCCCGCGCGGGTCACCGGCTCGTGGTTGCGCAGGTCGCCCAGGGCGGTGATCGACACCATGATCGTGTCGCCGCGCACCACGTCGCCGCCGACCACCGAGGCGCCCGCGACCTGGCACTCGTCGCGCAGCCCGTCCATGAGCTCGGTGGGCCAGGTGACCGGCAGTTCGGCGGGGACGACCAGGCCGAGCAGCAGCGCGGTGGGCACCGCGCCCATGGCGGCGATGTCCGCGAGGTTCTGGGCGGCCGCCTTGCGGCCCACGTCGTACGCCGTGGACCAGTCCCGGCGGAAGTGCCGCCCCTCCAGGAGTATGTCGGTGCTCGCCACGACCCTGCGGTCCGGGGCGGCGACCACCGCGGCGTCGTCGCCGGGGCCGACCCGGACCGCCGGGGTGGTGGTGAGACGGGAGGTGAGCTCCCTGATGAGCCCGAACTCCCCGAGCTCACCAACAGTGCCCTTCATTGCCCTTTCGCCCCTTCTGTCCCTGTACGGTCCTGGTGCTCCCGGCCGTTCTCCCGGCCGTGTCGATGATCGAGTTCCTGATCGAGTTTTCGGCCGGGTTCCCGGCCGGATTCCCGGTCGCGCGTCCCCGCGGTCCTCGTTACGGTCGAGGTGGCCGTCAACTTCTGTCCTACCTGCACCCCGGCGCGCGCGTCGCGCCCTTCGCGGGTCTCCCCGCGGCGCGCGGCGACGCGATACCGTGGCGTTCCTTTTCCCCACATGATCCTCGTGGCCGCCCTGGAGGTTCCGTGGTACAGGCGTACATCCTGATCCAGACGGAGGTCGGCAAGGCGTCGACCGTCGCCGAGACGATCAGCAAGATCCCTGGAGTCATCCAGGCCGAGGACGTGACAGGACCGTACGACGTCATCGTGCGGGCCCAGGCCGACACCGTCGACGACCTGGGCCGGATGGTGGTGGCGAAGGTCCAGCAAGTGGACGGCATCACGCGCACCCTGACCTGCCCGGTCGTGCATCTGTAGCCCCCGTCTACCCTTGGCCGGTGAGCTCTTTCCGTCACCGGCTTCTCGGCCTGCCCGTCCTCGTCGCCCTGTGCGCCGCGGCGGGCTGCTCCTCGGGCGACGACAGCGCCACCGCCGCGGTTCCCAGCCCGGACGCGGCGGTGGCGAAACTGTGCCGGAACCTGGACGGGGCGCTGCCGAAGACGGTGGACGGGCTGGGCCGCGAGGACCCCCGGCCCGCCTCGGCGCTGACCGCGGGCTGGGGAAGCCCGGCGATCATACTGCGCTGCGGTGTCGCGCGGCCCGCCGAGATGAACGATCCGGAGGCCGACGGCGCCGAGGTGGACGGGGTCGGCTGGCTGCTGCAGAAGCGGGACGACGGATCGTTCCGCTTCACCACCACCCTGCGGCTGGCCTATGTGGAGGTCACCATCCCCAAGAGCCGCACCGGGCACGGGGTGGCACCGCTGGCCGTCCTGGCCCCCGCCATCAAGAAGGCGATCCCCGAGGGGATCGCCGACTGAGCGCGGAAAGGGGCGCCGAAGGGGTCTTTTACGGACCTCAGCGCAGTCCGGTGGGCCTGCGCAGGGCCGCCTGGATGAGGCGGTCCACCAGCTCGCCGTAGCCGATGCCGCTGGCCTGCCACATCTGCGGGTACATCGAGATGGGCGTGAAGCCGGGCATGGTGTTGATCTCGTTGATCACGAACTCGCCGTCCTCGGTGAGGAAGAAGTCCGCGCGCACCAGGCCCTCGCACGAGGCCGCCTCGAAGGCCCGCACCGCGAGTTCGCGCACCTCGTCGGTCTCCTCGGACGTCAGCGGGGCGGGCACGATGCCGGGGGTGGAGTCGATGTACTTGGCCTCGAAGTCGTAGTACGCGTGCGTCTCGGGCGGCGGGATCTCGGCCGGGACGGAGGCGCGCGGGCCGTCCTCGAACTCCAGCACCCCGCACTCGATCTCGCGGCCGCGCAGCGCGGCCTCCACGATGATCTTCGGGTCGTGGCGCTGGGCCTCCGCGACGGCCTCGTCGAGGCCCGCGAGGTCGTCGACCTTGGTGATGCCGATCGAGGAGCCCGCGCGGGCGGGCTTCACGAACAGCGGCCAGCCGTGCTCGCCGGCGAAGTCGACGATCTTCTTGCGGGCGGTGGACTCGTCCCGCTGCCACTCGCGGGGCCGGATCACCACGTACGGGCCGACCTTGAGCCCGAAGGAGGTGAACACCCGCTTCATGTACTCCTTGTCCTGGCCGACGGCGGAGGCGAGGACGCCCGCGCCGACGTAGGGGACGCCGGAGAGCTCCAGCAGGCCCTGGAGGGTGCCGTCCTCGCCGTAGGGGCCGTGCAGCACCGGGAAGACGACGTCGACCTCGCCGAGCGCCTTGGGCACGGAGCCGGGCTCGGTGTAGACGACCTCGCGGTTGGCGGGGTCGACGGGGAGCACCACGCCGCCCTCGGCCGACTCGGCGAGCTCCTCGACGCTGGGCGTGCGGCGGTCGGTGATGGCCATGCGCTCGGGGGCGTCGGCGGTGAGCGCCCAACGGCCGTCCCGGGTGATGCCGATGGGCAGGACCTCGTACTTGGTCCGGTCGATGGCCCGCAGGACGGCGCCGGCGGTGACCACGGAGATCCCGTGTTCGGAGCTGCGGCCTCCGAACACGACGGCCACGCGCGGCTTGCGGGACGGCTGCTCAGGGCTCTGGGGGAGGTTCTCGGTGCTCATATCGCGATGAGAGTACCCGTTGGTAGTGCCCCGAGACAGCGTCCGCGGGCCTGCGTCGCTCAGCGTCGTTCGGGCTTCGCGCTGCGCGACATGAGCTCCTTGAGGGCGACCACCGGGGGCTTGCCCTCGTGCACGATGCCGACGACGGTCTCCGTGATGGGCATGTCGACGCCGTGCCGGCGGGCCAGATCCAGCACCGACTCACAGGACTTGACGCCCTCCGCGGTCTGCCTGGTGACCGCGATGGTCTCCTGGAGGGTCATGCCCTTGCCGAGGTTGGTGCCGAAGGTGTGGTTGCGCGACAGCGGCGAGGAACAGGTGGCCACCAGGTCCCCGAGGCCGGCGAGTCCGGAGAAGGTCAGCGGGTCGGCGCCGAGCGCCATGCCGAGGCGGGTGGTCTCGGCGAGCCCGCGCGTGATGAGCGAGCCCTTGGCGTTGTCGCCCAGCCCCATGCCGTCCGCGATGCCGACGGCCAGCCCGATCACGTTCTTCACCGCGCCGCCCAGTTCGCAGCCGACGACGTCGGTGTTGGTGTACGGCCGGAAGTACGGGGTGTGGCAGGCGGCCTGGAGCCGCCGGGCGACGGCCTCGTCGGTGCACGCGACCACGGCGGCGGCGGGCATGCGGGCGGCGATCTCGCGGGCGAGGTTGGGCCCGGTGACCACGGCGATGCGGTCGGCTCCGACCTTGGCGACGTCCTCGATCACCTCGCTCATCCGCATCGCGGAGCCGAGTTCGACGCCCTTCATCAGGGAGACGAGGACGGTGTCCGGCGCGAGCAGGGGCAGCCACTCGGCGAGGTTGCCGCGCATGGTCTGCGAGGGGATGGCGAGGACGGTGAAGTCCGCGTCGCGGGCGGCCTCGGCGGGGTCCGCGGTGGCCGTCAGGCCCTCCGGGAGTTCGACGCCGGGCAGGTAGTCGGGGTTGGTCCGGGTGGAGTTGACCGCGTCGGCGAGTTCGGCGCGGCGGGCCCAGAGGGTGACCTCGCAGCCGGCGTCGACGAGGACCATGCCGAAGGCGGTTCCCCACGATCCGGTGCCGAAGACGGCCGCCTTGACCGGCTTGCTCACGTGCCCTGCCCCTCTTCCCTTACGGCAGGCGCGCTCCCGCCCTCTTCCTGTACGGCCGCCGCCAGCCCGCCCTGGTCCTGTGCCGCCGCCGTGCCGCCCTGGGCGCGGGCGCGGTTCTGGGCCTCGGTCCTGCGGCGCTGCTCGATCCGCTCGCGGCGCGGGTCGTAGGGCACGGCGGGCGCCTTCTCGCCGCGGATCTGCTCCAGCTGGCGCGTGATGGCCGCCATGATGACCTCGGTGGCCTCCTTGAGCAGCTCCGGGGTCATCTCCCGGTCGTAGAAGCGGGAGAGGTCCACCGGCGGGCCCGCGAGCACGTGGTGGGTCTTGCGCGGGAAGAGCCTGGGCTTCTTCGCGTACGGCGGCAGCAGCTCGTTGGCGCCCCACTGGGCGACCGGGATCACCGGGCACTTGGTCTGGAGCGCGACCCGCGCGGCGCCCGTCTTGCCGGTCATCGGCCAGCCGTCGGGGTCGCGGGTGAGGGTGCCCTCGGGGTAGAACGCGACGCACTCGCCGCGCTCCACGGCGTCGATGGCGGCGCGGAAGGCGCTCAGCGCGTCCGTGCTCTCCCGGTAGACGGGGATCTGCCCGGTGCCGCGCATCGCGGCGCCCACGAAGCCCTGCTTGAAAAGCCCGCTCTTCGCGAGGAATCGCGGCACGCGGCCGGTGTTGTACTGATAGTGCGCGTATGCGAAGGGGTCGACGTGGGAATTGTGGTTCACCGCGGTGATAAATCCACCGTCGGCCGGAATGTTCTCCATTCCGCGCCAGTCCCGCTTGATCAGAACCACCAGCGGCGGTTTGCAGATCACCGCTGCGAAGCGGTACCAGAAGCCGATTCTGCGGCGGGGCACGCGGACACCTTCCTCTAGGGCTGCCCCCGGGGCCGGGGGCCGCACAAGTGTCGCCCCATGCCGCCGGTCTGTCGAGAACACCGTACGCCCCGACCTCGGCGGCGCCCGATGGGCCGGGGAGAATGTCCGGGACGAGAGAGGGACGGGACGCGCGTGCAGTGGACCTTGGTCATCCCCCTGAAGCCCCTGAGCCGGGCCAAGAGCAGGCTCTCGGACACCGCGGGGGACGGGGTGCGGCCGGCCCTCGCCCTCGCCTTCGCCCAGGACACCGTGGCGGCCGCGCTGGCCTGCCCGGCGGTCGGGGATGTGGCGGTCGTCACCAACGACGCGCTGGCCGGAAAGGAGCTGGCGGCGCTGGGCGCCCGGATCGTCGCGGACGAGCCGCGCGCGGGCCTGAACGCCGCCCTCGCGCACGGCGCCGCGCACGCCGGGGCGTCGCGTCCCGAAAGTCCCGTGGCGACGCTGAACGCCGATCTCCCCGCGCTGCGGTCCGTGGAATTGGCGAGAGTTCTCCGGGCGGCCGCGCAATTCCCGCGCGCTTTTCTCGCGGATGCGGCGGGAACGGGTACGACCCTGCTGGCCGCGGCCGCGGGCGGTGAATTGCGCCCGGCGTTCGGTAGGGGTTCCCGGGCCCGCCACCGGGCCTCGGGCGCGGTGGAACTGCGCCTGGCCGGGGTGGATTCGGTACGCCAGGACGTGGACACCGGGGAGGATCTGCGGGCCGCACTGGCCCTCGGGGTGGGGCCGCGCACGGCGGCCGCGGCCGCTCGGCTGCTGATCCCCGGGCAGTAGGCTGCGTTCATGCAGGCGACCGCGTACACGTACGACCCCGTCAGCCGCAGCGGGCAGGTGCTGCTCGACGACGGCACCCCGGTGCCCTTCGACGCCCCGGCGTTCGACGCGGGCGGTCTGCGGCTGCTGCGGCCCGGGCAGCGGGTGCGGATCGAGACCGAGGGCTCGGGGGACGGCCTGCGGGTCACGCTGGTGACGCTGCAGACCTTCTGAAGCCGGCGGGCGGTCCCTCGAGGCCCCCGGACACACCGCGGGCCGGGCTCCCTGGGGAGTCCGGCCCGGCGCGTGAGTACCCCTGCGTGAGCTCCGCCTACTTGCCGGCGCGCGCGGTGGTCTTCTTGGCGGTGGTCTTGCGGGCGGCCGACTTCTTGGCCGGGGCCTTCTTGGCGGTCGCCTTCTTCGCCGGGGCCTTCTTGGCCGCGGTCTTCTTGGCGGTCGTCTTGGTGGCCGTGGTCTTCTTGGCGGCGGCCGTGGTCTTCTTCGCCGGCGCCGTCTTCTTGGCGGTGGTCTTCCTCGCCGTGGTGGTCTTCTTCGCGGCCGTCTTCTTCGCCGCCGCGGTCGTCTTCTTGGCTGCGGCCTTCTTGCCGACGGCCTTGGCGATCGTGGCGGGCGGGCCGGACAGGCTGCCCTTGGGGGCCTTCTTGACCGCGATGTCGTTCTTGGGGAGCTTCTTCGAGCCGCTCACCAGGTCCTTGAAGCCCTGGCCGGCGCGGAAGCGGGGAACGGAGGTCTTCTTGACCCGCACCCGCTCGCCCGTCTGCGGGTTGCGGGCGTAGCGGGCGGGGCGGTCCACCTTCTCGAAGGACCCGAAGCCGGTGACCGAGACCCGGTCTCCTCCGACGACCGCGCGGACGATGGCGTCCAGGACGGCGTCGACGGCATCGGCGGCCTGCTGGCGGCCGCCCATCTTGTCGGCAATCGCTTCTACGAGCTGCGCCTTGTTCACGTCTTCCCCTTCGGAGACCTCGCCGGAACGAAAGTGTTCAGGCTTTTTCGCACGTTAGGCAGATATATACCGCAAATCAAACACGAAACGGGCTAATCACCCTTGTGCCGCAACGGACTCGACGGTCTCGGGCTGTTCAGCCTTCCTCGCCGGGGATTCGACCCTCGTCGAGGTCTGCCGTGAACCGCTCCAGACGCCTTGTCGCACCGGCGAGATCGTGCTTGGCCGCGGCCGTAATGACCAGCAGCTTCCGGGTCAGCGCCATCCGTACGCCCTCCGGGACTTGCAGTGCGCGCACTCTTGCGTGCGCTTCCTTCAGTTGGGCCGCGACCGCCGTATAGAGCTCGAGTTGGCCGTCGTTGTCCATGCACAGATTGTGCCATCTGGGGCGAGTTGTCGCCTGCGCAGGGGGCAACTGCCGCCGTGGACCGCCTTCCTGAGACATCCGCCGACCGGCGTCCAAGGACGCGTGTGCCCCGGCAACAACCTTCCTAACCTGGGCAGTTGGCCGCGCGCACGGCGGCGCACCCGAGTTTCGGAGCCGAAAAAACGCCGTACCCCCGATCGGGGTGATCGGGGGTACGGCGGCGCTGTCGGGTGGCTGAAACTCGTCTGCCTCAGGCCTGCAGGGTGCGGGGCTTGAAGGAGGGGCGCTCCGCCTCGTACGCGGCGATGTCGGCCTCGTTCTGGAGGGTGATGGAGATGTCGTCCAGGCCGTTCAGCAGCCGCCAGCGGGAGTTCTCGTCCAGCTCGAAGGAGGCGGTGATGCCCTCGGCGCGCACCTCGCGGGCCTCGAGGTCGACGGTCACCTCGGCCTGCGGGTCCCTCTCGGTGAGCTCCCACAGCTCGTCCACGATCTTCTGGTCGAGGACCACCGTGAGCAGGCCGTTCTTCAGCGAGTTGCCCCGGAAGATGTCCGCGAAGCGCGCGGAGATCACGGCCTTGAAGCCGTAGTTCTGCAGCGCCCAGACGGCGTGCTCGCGGGAGGAGCCGGTGCCGAAGTCGGGGCCGGCCACCAGGACCGTGGCGCCCTGCCTCTCCGGGCGGTTGAGCACGAACTCGGGGTCCTTGCGCCAGGCCTCGAACAGCCCGTCCTCGAACCCGTCGCGCGTGACCTTCTTGAGCCAGTGGGCGGGGATGATCTGGTCGGTGTCGACGTTGCTGCGGCGCAGCGGGACGGCCCGGCCGGTGTGGGTGGTGAAGGCTTCCATGATCTCTCAGACTCCAGCGGGCGTGGGGGCGTCGGCGGCGGACAGGTCGGCCGGGGAGGCCAGGTGACCGAGGACCGCCGTGGCGGCGGCGACCTGCGGCGACACCAGGTGGGTGCGGCCGCCCTTGCCCTGCCTGCCCTCGAAGTTGCGGTTGGAGGTGGAGGCGGAGCGCTCGCCGGGGGCCAGCTGGTCGGGGTTCATGCCCAGGCACATCGAGCAGCCCGCGTGCCGCCATTCGGCGCCGGCCTCCTTGAAGACCACGTCCAGGCCCTCGGAGACGGCCTGGAGGCCCACCCGCGCGGAGCCCGGCACGACCAGCATCCGTACGCCGTCGGCGACTTTGCGGCCCCGCAGCAGGTCCGCGGCGGCGCGCAGGTCCTCGATGCGGCCGTTGGTGCAGGAGCCTACGAAGACGGTGTCGACCCGGATGGAGCGCAGCGGCTGGCCGGCCTCCAACCCCATGTACTCCAGGGCCTTTTCGGCGGCGAGGCGCTCCGAAGCGTCTTCGTACGAAGCAGGGTCGGGGACGGACGCCGAAAGCGGCGCGCCCTGGCCGGGGTTGGTGCCCCAGGTGACGAACGGGGCCAGCGCGGCGGCGTCGATGACGACCTCGGCGTCGAACTCGGCGTCGTCGTCGGTACGCAGCGTCCTCCAGTACGCGACCGCCGCGTCCCAGTCCTCGCCCTCGGGGGCGTGCGGGCGGCCCTTGAGGTAGGCGAAGGTGGTCTCGTCGGGGGCGATCATGCCCGCGCGGGCGCCGGCCTCGATCGACATGTTGCAGATGGTCATGCGGGCCTCCATCGAGAGCTTCTCGATGGCGGAGCCGCGGTACTCCAGGACGTAGCCCTGGCCGCCGCCGGTGCCGATCCGGGCGATGATCGCCAGGATGAGGTCCTTGGCGGTGACGCCCTCGGGCAGCTCGCCGTCGACCGTGATCGCCATGGTCTTCGGGCGGCCCATCGGCAGCGTCTGGGTGGCCAGCACGTGCTCGACCTGGGAGGTGCCGATGCCGAACGCCAGCGCGCCGAAGGCGCCGTGCGTGGAGGTGTGCGAGTCGCCGCAGACGACGGTGGTGCCGGGCTGGGTCAGGCCCAGCTGGGGGCCGACCACGTGCACGACGCCCTGCTCGACGTCGCCCAGCGGGTGCAGCCGGACGCCGAAGTCCGCGCAGTTCTTGCGCAGCGTCTCCAGCTGGACGCGGGAGACCGGGTCCGCGATGGGCTTGTCGATGTCGAGGGTCGGGGTGTTGTGATCCTCGGTGGCGATGGTCAGGTCGAGCCGGCGCACACCGCGCCCGCTCTTGCGGAGGCCGTCGAAGGCCTGGGGGCTGGTCACCTCGTGCAGCAGGTGCAGATCGATGAAGAGGAGGTCGGGCTCGCCCTCGGCGCGCCGGACGACGTGGTCGTCCCAGACCTTCTCCGCGAGTGTCCTACCCATCGCTTTCCCTCCGGCCGAACGCGACAGCGCGCCGGCCCAACTAGAGATCTTGAGGAGCGGCGCCCGAACCCCCCAGCCGGGCAGCCACCGCCGGCCCGCCGGTCCACGGGCCGTTGTGTGTTCAAGGGTGGCGCGTTCCACGGAAAATTGAACTTGCGTTTCACAGAGTGAGACGCAAGTATCGTTTCATGGACAACAGTAGCGGCGTCGGCGTCCTGGACAAGGCAGCCCTTGTCCTGAGCGCCCTGGAGTCCGGTCCGGCCACCCTCGCGGGTCTGGTCGCGGCCACCGGACTGGCACGACCCACGGCCCACCGGCTGGCCGTGGCCCTGGAGCACCACCGCATGGTCGCGCGCGACATGCAGGGCCGGTTCATTCTCGGCCCGCGCCTGGCGGAACTGGCCGCGGCCGCGGGCGAGGACCGCCTGCTCGCCACCGCCGGCCCGGTGCTCACCCACCTCCGCGACGTCACGGGCGAGAGCGCGCAGCTCTACCGCCGCCAGGGCGACATGCGCATCTGCGTGGCCGCGGCGGAGCGCCTGTCCGGCCTGCGGGACACGGTCCCGGTGGGCTCCACGCTGACCATGAAGGCGGGCTCCTCGGCCCAGGTCCTGATGGCCTGGGAGGAGCCGGAGCGCCTGCACCGCGGCCTCCAGGGCGCCCGTTTCACGGCGACGGCGCTGTCGGGCGTGCGCCGGCGCGGCTGGGCCCAGTCGATCGGCGAGCGCGAGCCGGGCGTCGCGTCCGTCTCCGCGCCCGTGCGCGGCCCCTCCAACCGCGTGGTGGCCGCCGTCTCCGTCTCCGGCCCCATCGAGCGCCTGACGCGCCACCCCGGCCGGATGCACGCCCAGGCGGTCATCGACGCCGCCGCCCGCCTCTCCGAGGCACTGCGCCGCTCGGGCTGACCGGGCACACGTCACCGGGGAGGGCCCGCCTCAACGCCGCGGCAGACCCTCCCCGCTCCCCCCGGCTCCGGGGTCAGTTGGCTTCCTGCGCCGCCTTCGCCGACCGGTGCGCGAAGCGGTCCCTGGCGGTCCGCCCCCGGCGCTCGACCGGCACCTGTCCGTGGGCCGCCGCGAGACCGAAGGCCGGCATGTCGACGTAGATCGACTCGTACGATCCCTCGGGCACCACGTACGCCTCGTGCCACAGGCCCACGTGGCCGCGCGCCCTGCCCTCCCGCTCCCTGCGGTTGATCAGGGCCCAGACCCGGTGGTGGAACATGTCGGGCGAGGCCGCGTAGGCGTAGAGCTGCTCCTTGGACTCCCAGTACTGGACGACGTAGTACGTCCGTGGCGAGGCCGTCAGCAGGACGTGGCCCAGCAGGCCGCGCCCGCGGTCGCGCGCGAGCTCCCTCAGCATGCGGGGCATCGCCATCATGACCGGCAGCCACCGGTGCACCGCCCAGAAGTGGTTGATCCGCATCCCGATCAGCAGGACCACCACATCGCCCTCGGCGTCGGCGGTCGTACGGCCCCGTACCGGCTTCGCGAACACGACGACCCCCTGGCGGCATGTCGGATAGCGGCGCTATCCATTCGGCTGATGGTTGGATAGTGTCACTTCCCAAGGAGAGGCGCAAGAGATGCGGCTGGCCGAGTTGAGCGAGCGCAGCGGTGTGTCCACCGCGACGATCAAGTACTACCTGCGGGAAGGGCTGTTGGCGCCCGGCAGGCAGGTCAACGCGACCACCGCCGACTACGACGAGGAGCATCTGCGCCGGCTGCGGCTGGTGCGCGCGCTGATCCAGGTGGGGCGGCTGCCGGTGGCGACGGTCCGGGAGGTGCTCGGGCACGTCGACGACGAGTCCCTGGGCCGTACGATCCGGATGGGCGCGGCCCTGTGGGCGCTGCCGCAGATCCGGGAGCCGGACGCGGAGGACGCCTACGTGCGGGCCGCCCGGGACGAGGTGGATCAACTCCTGGACACCCTGGGCTGGTCGAACGCGAAGGCCCTGGTGACCATCTCCCCGGCCTACCGCTCGCTGGTGGTGGCGGTCGCGGCGTTCCGGCGGCTCGGGCACGGCTGGGGCGCCGAACGGATGGAGCCGTACGCGCGGCTGATGCACGAGGCCGCGGTGCTGGACCTGGACTTCGTGGAGACGTACCCCACCGAGGCGGAGCGGGTGGAGATCGCCGTGCTGGGGACGGTGCTGGGCGAGCCGATGCTGCTGGCGCTGCGCCGGCTGGCCCAGGAGGAGGAGTCGGCCCGGCGGTACGGCTTCGAGTGAGCACGCCGAAGGGCCCTCCCTGGGGAAGGCCCTTCGATGTCGTACCCCCGACCGGATTCGAACCGGCGCTACCGCCTTGAGAGGGCGGCGTGCTAGGCCGCTACACAACGGGGGCGAGGACACTGCGTTTCCGCAGGTCCGAGCTGGTCTACCTGGACTCGAACCAAGACTAACTGAACCAGAATCAGTCGTGCTGCCAATTACACCATAGACCAATGATGGTTTAGACCAGTCAGTACCCCCGACCGGATTCGAACCGGCGCTACCGCCTTGAGAGGGCGGCGTGCTAGGCCGCTACACAACGGGGGCCTTGATCCCTGGATCGCTCCTGGAATCCGTACCCCCGACCGGATTCGAACCGGCGCTACTGCCTTGAGAGGGCAGCGTGCTAGGCCGCTACACAACGGGGGCTTGCGGATGTGATCCGCGGTGCAGATGAGCTCTGCGAGCTGGCCTACCTGGACTCGAACCAAGACTAACTGAACCAGAATCAGTCGTGCTGCCAATTACACCATAGGCCACTGGAACGCAAGCCCCTGAGGGGTTCTTGTTCTAGCACTGCGCCTGTCGGGTTTCCGGCCTTCCGGCCCGCTCCCCGGCGGCGCAGGAAGAACATTACCCGAAGGTGGACGGGGCTCCAAAACGGGTATCGGCGCCGAGGAGCGCGGGGAGTTCGGCGAGGGAGGCGATCCGGTGCGGGGCGGCGCCCGCCTCGGGGGCGGTGTGGACGCCGTCGCGGTCGATCCACACCGACAGCAGCCCGGCCTCGGCGGCGCCCCGCCCGTCGATGTCCGGGTGGTCGCCGACGTACGCGACCTGGTGCGGGGGCAGCTCCAGGGCGTCGCAGGCGGCGTGGAACGCCCGCGCCTCGGGCTTGGACACCCCCAGCTCGGCGGCGCACAGCAGCGCCTCGAAGCGGTCCCGCACGCCGAGCGCGCGCAGCTTGCGCTCCTGGACGGTGACGCTGGAGTTGGACAGCACCGCGTGCCGGTGGCTGACGGCCAGGGCGTCCAGCACGGGCAGCACGTCCGGGAAGAGCGCCCAGGCGGCCTCGTAGTGACCGAGATAACGGTCGAACCAGGCGTCGGCCTCGCCGTCGGTCAGCTCCGGCCGGTCCAGGAAGACCCGCACCCGGTCCCGCCGCTGCTCCTCGAAGGTCGCCTCGCCGGCCGAGAACCGCGCCCACTGCGCGTCGGTGATCCGCCGCCAGTGCGCCAGCGCCTCCTCGGCGGTGCCGTACCTGTCCAGCAGCCGCTCGGCCAGCAGATGAGCCCGCATCCCCGCCCGGTCGGCCGAGGTGTAGTCGAACAGCGTGTCGTCGACGTCCCACAGGACGGCCCGGATCCCCATGCCACCGACAGTACCGCCGGACGACCGGCGACGCGGGGCGCCCGCCTGATCGACGAGGCCGACGCGCGGTAAGCAGGACGACAGGGGCGGCCCCGGGGGTTCCGGGGCCACGCCTGTCGTAGGTGCGCGCGGGTCAGGCGGCGAGCCTGGCCAGGGCCGCGTCGATCCTGGCGAGGGTCTTCTCCTTGCCCAGGACTTCCAGGGACTCGAAGAGGGGGAGGCCGACCGTGCGGCCGGTGACGGCCACGCGGACGGGGGCCTGGGCCTTGCCGAGCTTGAGGCCGTGGGCCTCGCCGGCGGCCAGGACGGCCTCCTTGAGGGAGTCCGCGGAGGTCCAGTCGGCCGACTCGAGCTTCTCGCGGGCGGTGCGCAGCAGGGCGTCGCTGCCCTCCTTCATCGCCTTGGTCCAGGACGCCTCGTCGAAGACCGGCTCGGCGAGGAAGAGAAAGTCGACGTTGTCCGTGATCTCGGACAGGACCTTCAGGCGGGTCTGGGCGTACGGGGCGATCGCCTGCCACTTGGACTCGTCGAAGTCCTCCGGCGCCCAGGGCGCGATGGGCGGCTTCAGCCAGGGCGCGCAGCGCTCCGTGAAGTCCTTCACGTCCAGCATCCGGATGTGGTCGGCGTTGATCGCCTCGCACTTCTTCAGGTCGAAGCGGGCCGGGTTGGGGTTCACGTCCCCGATGTCGAAGGCCGCGACCATCTCCTCGACGGAGAAGATGTCCTGGTCGGCCGAGAGCGACCAGCCGAGCAGGGACAGGTAGTTGAGCAGCCCCTCGGGCAGGAATCCGCGCTCGCGGTAGAGGTTCAGCGAGGACTGCGGGTCGCGCTTGGAGAGCTTCTTGTTGCCCTCCCCCATCACGTACGGCAGGTGGCCGAACTCGGGGGTCCGCTTGGCGACGCCCAGTTCGGTCAGCGCCTTGTAGAGGGCGATCTGGCGCGGGGTGGAGGAGAGCAGGTCCTCGCCGCGCAGGACGTGGGTGATCTCCATCAGGGCGTCGTCGACCGGGTTGACCAGCGTGTAGAGCGGGGCTCCGTTGGCGCGGACGATGCCGTAGTCCGGGACGTTTTCCGGGAGGTAGGTGATCTCGCCGCGGACCAGGTCCGTGAAGGTGATCGTCTCGTCGGGCATGCGGAAGCGGACGATCGGGGCGCGGCCCTGGGCCTCGTACTCCTCGACCTGGGCGGCGCTGAGGTCGCGGCAGTGACCGTCGTACCCGGAGGGGCGGCCGGCGGCGCGGGCGGCCTCGCGGCGGCTGTCCAGCTCCTCCTGGGAGCAGTAGCAGTGGTAGGCGTGGCCGGCGTCGAGCAGCTTTCGCGCGACGTCCTTGTAGATGTCCATGCGCTGCGACTGGCGGTACGGCGCGTGCGGGCCGCCGACCTCGGGGCCCTCGTCCCAGTCGAAGCCCAGCCAGCGCATCGCGTCGAGCAGTTGGTTGTAGGACTCCTCGGAGTCTCGGGCCGCGTCGGTGTCCTCGATGCGGAAGACCAGGGTGCCCTGGTGGTGCCGGGCGAACGCCCAGTTGAACAGGGCGGTGCGGACCAGGCCCACGTGGGGGTTACCGGTGGGCGAGGGACAGAAACGGACGCGTACGGAGGAGCCGGATGCGCTAGCCACGCTTGACAACCTTGTTGGTGAGAGTGCCGATGCCTTCGATGGTGACGGCGACCTCGTCGCCGACGTTGAGGGGGCCGACCCCTGCCGGGGTGCCCGTGAGGATCACGTCGCCGGGGAGCAGCGTCATGGCCTCGGAGATGTTGACGATGAGGTCCTCGATGGGGTGGACCATCTCGCTGGTGCGGCCCAGCTGCCGTTGCTCGCCGTTGACGGTGAGCTGGACGGTCAGGTCGGACGCGGCGGCCAGGTCGATGTCCGTCTCCACCCAGGGGCCCAGCGGGCAGGAGGTGTCGAAGCCCTTGGCCCGCGCCCACTGCTTCTCGCGCCGCTGCACGTCCCGGGCGGTGACGTCGTTGGCGCAGGTGTAGCCGAAGACGACGTCCTTGACGCGGTCGCGCGGGACCTCGCGGCACATCCGCCCGATCACCACGGCCAGCTCGGCCTCGTGGTGCAGCTCCTCGGAGAAGGAGGGGTAGCGGATCTCGTCGCCGGGGCCGATCACCGAGGTGGACGGCTTGAAGAAGGCGAAGGGGACGTCGGGCACCTCGTTGCCCAGCTCGCGGGCGTGCTCGGCGTAGTTGCGGCCGAAGGCCACGACCTTGTTGGGGAGCACCGGCGGCAGCAGCCGTACCTTGGCGAGCGGCACCTTGGTGCCGGAGAGCTCGAAGTCCGCGAACGGGATGCCCTTGATGATGTCGAGGACGAGCTCGTCCGGCTTGTCGCCCTCGACCGCGCCGAAGGCTACGTTCCCGTCGATGGAGAACCTGGCGATGCGCACGGGTTGCTTGGCCCCTTGACTGAACTGGCTGGAGTCTGACGCTCCAGGCTAACGCGGCGGGCGCCCGGGACCTCGCGCATTACGGGGTGGACGGCGCGCATCGCCGATCCGGACCGCGCGCGTCGCGGCCCGCGCGACCGCGCGCATCGTCGCCCGCGCGACCGCGCGCACCGCGGCCCGGGCGACGAGAAGGGGCGCCCCGGCCGGCGGGGCGCCCCTTGTCTTCTTCGTCTCTTCTTTCGTTTCTTCGTACGCCTCGTGCCCACTGTGAGCATCCGGCGTCCGGCGTGCGTACTACTCCGCGACGGAGGCCGCGACCGGGGCCTCCATGAGGACGGTGCGCCGGGGGTTGGCGGTCTGGGTGGGGAGGATGACGGAGTGTTCCGGCTGCTGCGGCGTCTGCAGCGCTTCGGCGTCCTCGAGGTGGGCGAGCGTCGTGCGCCGGGGGTTGGCTATGTTGCGGAACATCATCGTCGTCTTCACGGTTGTACGAGACCTCGTCGTGTACGGGCGCCGCGAGGGCCGCTGGAGCCCCGCGCGGGCGCGGGTTGCCGGATTTGCCATCTCTGTAAAGCGTCAGGCTAAACATTCAATTCCCGGCCGAAGGCGTGAAGAGCCCGTGATCTCCGTGTGAGTTTGCTCACGGCCGCATTGACAAAGCGGACATTTATCAGGGGCGTTCCGTGGCGACGAATCAGGACATTAACCCCCTGAAGCCTTCATTCCGCTCCTGATCATGGCGACTGGGACACCCGCGGGACACCTCAGAGGACCCAATGGATCGCAGTCATATGTCCTTTATGGGAGAGATCCCTTTCCACATCCCGTAACCCGTCACTCACGGCGTGTCACGGAGGTCACAGCATGGCCCACATGCCTTGTTGGAGATCCGGCACTGTGCTGGAATGCCACGGACCGCCGCAGGATCGACCCGGCGCGCAGGGGGCGCAACGCAGCGCCGAGTGGCGGCGAGAAGGGGGAGCCAGCGCCGGTCACTCACGACCACCACGGGAAGTGTGTTCAGGACGCTTCCCACGACGCCGACACCGTCCTTCCGCTCGCGCGGAGGGGCGCCTGGTCCAGAGGTTGCGACGCTAGTGCAGGGACGTTTCAAGAGGGATGGCAGCGCTTCGGCGGAGCCGGAGCCGCACGGCGGGACCGACCGCGGTTCCTCGCCCCAGCACGCCCAGAACCAGGGCCCCGGCCCCTCCGGTGACGGCGGTGAGCGCGCCGGCCGCCCCGGCGTGTCCGGCCCGTCCGGTACGCAGGCGTCGCCGAGCCCCGCTCCGGCGGTGAAACCGCCCAAGGCCCAGGGCCCCGCGGGCCCTGGCTCGCGCCTGGCGCTGCGCAACTGGCGCATCTCCACGCGCCTGGTGTCGCTGCTCGCGCTCCCCGTGGTCGCGGCGACCTCGCTCGGCGCGCTGCGCATCAGCCAGAACATGGACGACATCCAGCAGCTCGACAACATGAAGCTGCTGACGGACATGACCAAGCAGGCCACCGAGCTGGCGGCCGCGCTCCAGGAGGAGCGCGACCAGTCGGCCGGCCCGCTGGCGCACCCCTCCAGCGCGAGCGCCATCACCGTCAAGGGCTTCCAGGACAAGACGGACCGCGCGCGGGACAACTTCCTGTCGGCCTCCGAGGAGATCGACAGCGCCAGCAAGAACGGCAACCTCCAGGGTGTCCGCGACACCCTGGTCGGCCTGGCCAGCGAACTCAACGGCCTGAGCAAGATCCGCAAGAACGCGTACCAGGCCAAGGACAACTCGACGCAGACCGTCGAGGCCTACCACCACCTCATCACCGAGTTGCTCGCCCTCTCCCAGGACATGGCCGAGGCGACCAGCAACCCGCAGATGATCCAGCGCACCCGCGCCCTGGCGGCCTTCTCCTCCGCCAAGGAGTACGCGTCCGTGCAGCGCGCCGTGATCGCCGCGGCCCTGCCCGCCAACAACACCGAGCCGGGCCACCTCTCCGACAACGACCGCCTCTACGCGGACTCGGCGCTGGAGAGCCAGACCTCCGAGCTCAGCAGCTTCCGCAACATCTACGGCGACGGCGCCGAGGAGCTCATCAAGCCCATCGAGGAGGGCAACCCGACCATCCTGTCCGCGGACACGTACGCCAAGCGCGTCCTGGACAGCAAGGACGGTCTGGCCTCGCTCGACAAGCGGTCCTACCGCGACTGGGTCGATGACAGCTCGACCAAGATCGAGCAGATGAAGAAGATCGAGCACACGCTGCTCGAGGAGATGGAGCAGAAGGCCCGCGAGCTGCGCAGCGCCACCGAGCGCGACGCCATCATCTCCGGTGCCCTGATCCTCCTCGTCCTCGGCGTGTCGCTGGTCGGCGCCTTCGTCGTGGCCCGCTCCATGATCCGCTCGCTGCGCCGCCTGCAGGAGACCGCCACCAAGGTCGCCCAGGACCGCCTGCCCGAGCTGGTCAAGCAGCTGTCCGAGTCCGACCCGCAGGACGTCGACACGTCCGTGGAGTCGGTCGGTGTGCACTCCCGGGACGAGATCGGCCAGGTGGCCGCGGCCTTCGACGACGTGCACCGCGAGGCGGTCCGCCTCGCCGCCGAGCAGGCCCTGCTGCGGGGCAACGTCAACGCGATGTTCACCAACCTCTCGCGCCGCTCCCAGGGTCTGATCCAGCGCCAGCTGTCGCTGATCTCCGAGCTGGAGTCCCGCGAGGCCGACCCGGACCAGCTGTCCTCGCTGTTCAAGCTGGACCACCTCGCGACCCGTATGCGCCGTAACGGCGAGAACCTCCTCGTCCTCGCCGGTGAGGAGCCCGGCCGCCGGTGGACCCGCCCGGTCCCGCTGGTCGACGTGCTCCGCGCCGCCGCCTCCGAGGTGGAGCAGTACGAGCGCATCGAACTGGCCGCGGTGCCGACCACCGAGGTCGCCGGCCGCGTCGTCAACGACCTCGTGCACCTGCTCGCCGAGCTGCTAGAGAACGCGACCTCCTTCTCCTCCCCGCAGACCAAGGTCAAGGTCACCGGTCACGCGCTGCCCGACGGCCGCGTGCTGATCGAGATCCACGACACCGGCATCGGCCTCTCCCCCGAGGACCTGGCGGCGATCAACGAGCGGCTCGCCTCGCCGCCCACCGTGGACGTCTCCGTCTCCCGCCGCATGGGCCTGTTCGTGGTCGGCCGCCTCTCGCAGCGGCACGGCATCCGCATCCAGCTGCGCCCGTCGGACTCCGGCGGCACCACGGCCCTCGTCATGCTGCCGGTGGACGTCGCCCAGGGCGGCAAGAAGCCGGCCGGCGGCAAGCCCGGCGCCCCCTCCACGGGCGGTCCGGCGGCCGCGCAGGCCGCCGCAGGCGCCGCCGCGGCACGCCGGCAGAGCGGCCAGGCGGGCGGTGGCGCGCTCGGCGCGGGCGCCGCGCAGGGCGGTGCGGGCCGGCTCGGCACCGGTGCCGCTCCGCGCGGGCAGGTCGGCTCGGGCCAGGGCCCGCGGGCCGCGCTGCCCGGCAACGGCGGCCGCCAGAACGGCCCCGGTGCGCGCGGGCTCGGCGGCCAGGCGCCGCAGTCCGGCGGTGCGGGCGCCCCGCAGGGCTTCAACGACGGTCAGCGTCCGGCCCCGCAGCAGAACTTCGGCGACACCCGCCGCCAGGACACCTTCGGCGGCGCCCGCGGCGCCGTGCCCCCGCAGCGCGCGGGCGGCGGCGACCAGGGCCGCCAGCTGCCGCCGCGCGGCGGAGCCCGGGCGGAGCTGCCCGGCGCCAACGGCCCGTCCCGCACCGCGAGCTGGGCCGACGACAACGCCCAGGGCCGTGCCCAGATGGACGCCCCGCGCGGCCACGACGAGCAGGACCCGGCGCAGACCTCGCGCATGCCGCGGATCGACGACCGCCAGGGCCCCGGCGCCACGGCGGAGATGCCGGCGATACCCGGCCCCGGCTACGACGCCCAGCGCGGCGGCGGCCAGAACACCGGCCAGTACCCGGCGCCCGGCGCGCAGAACACCGGTCAGTACCCGGCACCCGGCGCGCAGAACTCGGGCCCGTACGTCCGCTCCGACGTGTTCGGCGCGGCCTCGCAGAACCCGGCGGCCACCGGCCAGTACCCCACCGGTCAGGCGTACGACGCCTCCTCCACCGGCCAGTTCCCCGCGGTGCAGGCCCCGCAGGCCTACGACAACGGCTCCACGGGCCAGTACGCCCAGCCCGGCTACGACCCGAGCTCCACCGGCCGGCACGCCCTGCCGGGCCGTCAGGACCCGTCGTCCACCGGTCAGTTCGAGAGGCCGCAGCCCGGCGGTCCCGCCGACTTCGGTGCCCAGCGGCCGCCGGCCGCGCAGCGCCCGGCCCGTCAGGAGCCCGAGGCGCTTCCCCCGGCCACGGGTCCCGGCGACGGACGGACGCCGCTGTACGACACCCTGGAGACCAATTGGTTCCGCGGCGGTGGCCGTCAGCAGCAGCCGAGCGCCCCGGCCCCCCAGCAGCAGGCTCCTGCTGCCCCGCAGACCCCCACCGGTCCCCAGCGGACCGCCGCCTCCGCCGCGTGGCGCAGCTCGCCGAACGACGACCTCGTCCGGCAGGCCGAGCGCGTACGGCAGCCCGCCGCGGGCGGAGTCACCACCTCCGGCCTGCCGCGCCGGGTGCCCCGGGCGAACCTCGTCCCGGGCACGGCTCAGCAGCAACAGCACCAGAGCGGTCCGCAGGTCTCGCGTGCGCCTGACGACGTACGCGGACGGCTGACCAATCTCCGCAGGGGCATCGCACAGGGCCGTCAGGCCGGCAACGGTCAGACGGGCGGCTTCCCGAGCCCCACTCACCAGCAGGAGCGTTAGTTGAGCCCGATGAGCCAGGCGGCACAGAACCTCAACTGGTTGATCACCAACTTCGTGGACAACACCCCCGGGGTGTCCCACACCGTCGTTGTGTCCGCCGACGGACTCCTTCTGGCGATGTCCGAAGGCTTCCCCCGCGACCGGGCAGACCAGCTCGCGGCCGTCGCGTCCGGCCTCACCTCGCTGACCGCCGGGGCTTCCCGGATCTTCGAGGGCGGCAACGTGGCGCAGACGGTCGTCGAGATGGAGCGCGGTTTTCTCTTCCTCATGTCCGTCTCGGACGGCTCGTCCCTGGCCGTGCTCGCGCACCCGGAGTGCGACATCGGCCTCGTCGGCTACGAGATGGCGCTGCTCGTCGACCGCGCGGGCGCGGTCCTCACGCCCGACCTGCGCGCCGAACTACAGGGCAGTCTGCTCCACTGACAGGCCCCGGTACCACCCGTCTCACCAAATCACCGTCCGGCCGCCACAATCCCCCCACCGGCCCCGTCAGACGGCTAGCCCGAACGACTTGCTGTCCCGCCCGGAGGATTCATGACCCCGCCCACCGCCTCTCATGATCCGTACGCCGAGCCGTACGGGGACGAGGGCGACCAGCCGCTGGTCCGTCCGTACGCGATGACCGGCGGCCGGACCCGGCCGCGCTACCAGCTCGCCATCGAGGCGCTGATCAGCACGACGGCCGACCCGGCAGCGCTGATGGGACTGCTCCCGGAGCACCAGCGGATCTGCCATCTGTGCCGCGAGGTGAAGTCGGTCGCCGAGGTCTCGGCGCTGCTCGCCATGCCGCTCGGTGTGGCGCGGATCCTCGTCGCGGACCTCGCCGAGGCCGGCCTGGTGGCCATCCACCAGCCGGGCGGCGACGAGAACAACGGCGGCGCGCCTGATGTGACGCTGCTCGAAAGGGTGCTCAGTGGACTTCGCAAGCTCTGACGGAAGCCGGGCGACCACTTCCGCGAAGATCGTGGTGGCGGGCGGCTTCGGCGTGGGCAAGACCACGTTCGTC
>NZ_BMVF01000019.1 GCF_014650575.1 Streptomyces naganishii JCM 4654 | reverse complement strand
GAAGATCCGCACGCCGTGGGCCATCCAGTGGCGCAGGATGCGGACGGTCTCGGCGACGAGACCGTCCATGTCGGCGTCGAAGGCGACGGGGTAGATGTCCTGGTACTTCTTGGGCGGGTTCTCGGCGTAGGCGATGGTGCCGTCGGGGCGGTGGTGGAACCACTCGGGGTGCTTGGAGACCCAGGGGTGGTCCGGGGAGCACTGCAGGGCGAAGTCCAGGGCGATCTCCATGCCCAGCTCGGCGGCGCGGGCCACGAAGGCGTCGAAGTCCTCGAAGGTCCCCAGGGCGGGATGGAGGGCGTCGTGGCCGCCCTCGGGGGAGCCGATGGCCCAGGGCACGCCGACGTCCTCGGGGGTGGGGTCGAGGGTGTTGTTGCGGCCCTTGCGGAAAGTGGTGCCGATGGGGTGGATCGGGGGGAGGTAGACGACGTCGAAGCCCATCGCGGCGATGGCGGGCAGGCGGCGGGCGGCGGTGGTGAAGGTGCCGTGCGGCTGCTCGGGGGTGCCCTCGGAGCGGGGGAAGAACTCGTACCAGGAGCCGAACAGGGCGCGTTCGCGCTCGACCAGCAGGGGCAGCGGCTCGGAGGCGGTGACCAGCTCGCGCAGCGGATGGCGGGCCAGCACCGCGCCCACCTCCGGCGTCAGCGCCGCCGCCAGACGGACCGCGGCCGGCCGGCTCTCGTCCCGCAGCGCCTCGGCCGCGGCCCGTACGACGTCCCGGTCCGCGCCCTCGGGCACCCCTTCGGCGGCCCGCTCGTGCAGCCGGGCGCCCTCCTCCAGGACCAGCGCGGTGTCCAGCCCGGCGGGGATCTTGATGCGGGCGTGGTGGCGCCAGGTGGTGACCGGATCCCCCCAGGCCTCCACCTGGTACGTCCACCGGCCGGGCTCTCCGGCGGTCACGGTGGCGCCCCAGCGGTCGGTGCCGGGGGCCAGCTCCCGCATCGGCGTCCAGGGGCCGGCGCGGCCCTCCGGATCGCGCAGGACGACGTTCGCGGCCACGGCGTCGTGGCCCTCGCGGAAGACGGTGGCCGAGATCTCGAAGGTCTCCCCGGTCACCGCCTTCGCGGGCCTGCGGCCGTGCTGGACGACCGGCCGCACGTCCAGGACGGGGATCCGGCCGACGGCGGTGGCGCGGGCGCCGTCCGGGCCGGCTGCCGGGCTGGTTGTCGGGGGTGCTGCCGAGTGGTGCGTGGCGGGCATGACCGCTCCTGTCCGCGTCAACGAGGGTGTGGGCGGATGTCAATGGGGAGGTGGGTCCTGCGTGATCTACCTGTCGGGTGTACCGGTGGAGCCTTCCCACCCTATTCGGGTGAGCAATCCGGCACTTTGTTAACTACTCACGCGTATGTCCACACACAAGACCGGTCCCGTCCGGACACGGACGGAACCGGTTCCCGTGGTGTGCGATTACCCCCGCGGAACCTGGAGAATCCTGTCCGGTGAACCGGGCCCGGCGCCGAGGATCCGCACCGGCGCGGCCGCGCCCACCAGCGCGCCGGCCACCTGCGCGGGCGTGGCCCGGGGGTGGGCCGCCAGGTAGAGGGCGGCAGCGCCGGCCGCGTGCGGCGCCGCCATCGACGTACCCGAGAGGGTGGCCCGCGCGGTGTCGCTGGTGCACCACGCCGAGGTGATCGACACGCCCGGGGCGAAAAGGTCCACGGCGGATCCGTAGTCCGAGAAGCCGGCCCGGGCGTCGCGGCTGTCGGTGGCGCCCACAGTGATCGCCTGCGGCACGTCGGCGGGGGAGTACAGCCCGGCCGGGCCGCCGTGGTTGCCCGCCGCGACCGTGTAGGTCACGCCGGACCTGATCGAGTTGCGGACGGCCGCGTCCAGCTCCGCGTTGTAGGGGCCGCCGAGGCTGAGGTTGGCGACCGCGGGCCTGCGGGCGTGCCGGGTGACCCAGTCGATGCCCGCGATGACCTGCGAGACCGTCCCGGCCCCGGTGTCGTCCAGGACCCGTACGGAGACCACCGAGGCCCGCTTCGCGACCCCGTACGCGGCCCCCGCGACCGTGCCCGCCACATGGGTGCCGTGCCCGTTGCCGTCGCCCGCGCCCCGGTCGCCGCTCACGAAGTCCCAGCCGTAGCTCGCCCGGCCGCCGAAGTCCCGGTGGGTGATCCGCACCCCGGTGTCGATCACGTACACCGTCACGCCCCGCCCGCCGCCGTCCGGCGCGGTGAACCTCCCGTCCAGCGGCAGACCGGGCCGGTCGAGCCGGTCCAGGCCCCAGGAGGGCGGACGGGCCTGCGTGCCGTCCAGGGCGACGCGCGCGTCCGGGGTCACCGAGGCGACGTGCGGGTCGGCCGCGAGGCGGCGCGCCTGGGCCGCGTCGGCGCGGACGGCGTACCCGTTCAGGGCCGCGCCGAAGGTTTGGCCGATTCTCGCCCCGTACCGCTCGGCGACTCCCCGCCCGGCGGCCGACAGGGCCTTGGTGTCGCCCCTGAGGGTGACCACGTATCCGGTGCCGGCGGTCCGGTCCCCGGCGGCGTGCGCGGGCAGGGTGACCGCCGACAGCACCGCGGCCGCGGCGGCCGCGAGGACGCCCCCCAGCCGGCGCGGGCGCCGAGTGCGCGTCCGTGCCATGGTCCGAGCTCCCCTCCTCGACCAGGGCCTGTCCGGCAATTCGCGTCGTCGCCCGAAGGGCGGCCGTGCGGCGTCAGGTGCGTGCTCTCGGCGCGCCGGCTCCAGGCCCTCGTACTGGACGTACTTGGGTCTGGGGCCGGTGCGGCGAGAGTGCGTGCATGGCGACTCGTGGCAGACGGGAATTGCCGGACAGGCCCTGGGGCAGGCGGGCAGCGTCTCGTGCGGCGGCGAAGGAGTACAAGAGTGCCTCGCCGGACGCGGCCGGCCGGGCCGATACGGGGCGAGTGGGGCGAAGCGCCCAGCGCCGCCCCCGCCCGGACGGGTACCGTCGAAGGTGACGGGGCGCACAGTGCCGTGCGTCCTTCCAGCGAACGCCAACGCGCTGAGGTGGAAAGTGAAGGCGATCCGTCGGTTCACCGTCCGTCCCGTTCTCCCCGAGCAGCTGCGCCCGCTCAGTGAGCTGGCGCGCAACCTGCGCTGGTCCTGGCACGCCGAGACACGCGACCTGTTCCAGTCCGTCGACCCGGAGCACTGGGCGACCTCCGAGGGCGACCCCGTACGCCTGCTGGGCAGCGTGAGCCCGGCCAGACTGGCCGAGCTGGCCGGGGACCGCCGCTTCCTGCGCCGGCTGACCGCGGCCTCCGACGACCTGCACGACTACGTCACCGGCGACCGCTGGTACCAGGCCCAGTCCGCCGGGCTCCCGGCGGCGATCGCCTACTTCTCGCCCGAGTTCGGCATCACCGCCGCCCTGCCGCAGTACTCCGGCGGGCTCGGCATCCTCGCCGGCGACCACCTCAAGGCGGCCAGCGACCTCGGCGTGCCCCTGATCGGGGTCGGGCTGCTCTACCGGCACGGCTACTTCCGGCAGACCCTGTCCCGGGACGGCTGGCAGCAGGAGCACTACCCCGTGCTGGACCCGCACGAGCTTCCCGTCACCCTGCTCGAGGAGGCCGACGGCACCCCCGCGCAGGTCTCCCTCGCGCTGCCCGGCGGCAAGGCGCTGCACGCCCGGATCTGGATCGCCCAGGTCGGCCGGATCCCGCTGCTGATGCTGGACTCCGACGTCGAGGAGAACGCGCTGGGCGAACGCCAGGTCACCGACCGGCTCTACGGCGGCGGCAGCGAGCACCGGCTGCTCCAGGAGATGCTGCTCGGCATAGGAGGGGTGCGGGCGGTGCGGACGTACTGCCGGCTCACCGGGCACCCGGAGCCGGAGGTCTTCCACACCAACGAGGGCCACGCCGGCTTCCTCGGCCTGGAGCGCATCGCCGAGCTGTGCGAGCAGGGGCTGGACTTCGACGCGGGCCTGGAGGCGGTGCGCGCGGGGACGGTCTTCACCACGCACACCCCCGTCCCGGCGGGCATCGACCGCTTCGACCGGGAGCTGGTCGCCCAGCACTTCGGCCCCGGGGCCGAACTGCCCGGCATCGACGTGGGGCGCATCCTCCAGCTGGGGATGGAGACCTACCCGGGCGGCGAGCCCAACCTTTTCAACATGGCCGTGATGGGCCTCAGGCTCGCCCAGCGCGCCAACGGGGTGTCGCTGCTGCACGGCAGGGTCAGCCGGGAGATGTTCTCGGGACTGTGGCCGGGGTTCGACCCCGCCGAGGTGCCGATCACCTCCGTGACCAACGGGGTGCACGCCCCGACCTGGGTGGCGCCCGAGGTGTTCCGGCTCGGCGCCCGGCAGATCGGCGTGCAGCGCACCGAGGACGCGCTGTCGGTGGGCGGCTCCGAACGCTGGGACGCGGTCGCCGACATCCCCGACCAGGACGTCTGGGAGCTGCGCCGGGACCTGCGGGAGCAGCTGGTGGTGGAGGTGCGCAGGCGGCTGCGGGCCTCCTGGCGGCAGCGCGGCGCGGGGACGGCCGAGCTGGGGTGGATCGACGGCGTGCTCGATCCCGAGGTGCTCACCATCGGGTTCGCGCGCCGGGTGCCCTCGTACAAGCGGCTGACGCTGATGCTGCGCGACCGCGACCGGCTGATGGACCTGCTGCTCCACCCCGAGCGGCCGATCCAGATCGTCGTCGCGGGCAAGGCGCACCCGGCCGACGACGGCGGCAAGCGGCTCATCCAGGAACTGGTCCGCTTCTCCGACGACCCGCGCGTGCGGCACCGGATCGTCTTCCTGCCCGACTACGGCATGGCCATGGCGCAGAAGCTGTACCACGGCTGCGACGTGTGGCTGAACAACCCGCTGCGCCCGCTGGAGGCGTGCGGGACCTCGGGCATGAAGGCCGCGCTCAACGGCTGCCTGAACCTGTCCGTGCTGGACGGCTGGTGGGACGAGTGGTTCCAGCCCGACTTCGGCTGGGCGATCCCCACCGCCGACGGCGTGAGCACCGACTCCGACCACCGCGACGACGTGGAGGCGGCCGCGCTGTACGACCTGCTGGAGCAGCGGGTCGCGCCGCGCTTCTACGAGCGCGGGCGGGGCGGGCTGCCCGACCGCTGGATCCAGATGGTCCGCCAGACCCTGACCCTGCTCGGGCCGAAGGTGCTGGCCGGCCGCATGGTGCGCGAGTACGTCGAGCGGCTCTACACGCCCGCCGCCCACGCCCACCGGGCCCTGGGTCCCGACGCGGCGCGGGAACTGGCCGCCTGGAAGGGGCGGGTGCGAGGCGCCTGGCACGAGGTGACCGTCGACCACGTGGAGACCTCGGCCCCCGCGGCGACCTCGGCCGTCGCCCAGCTCGGCACCACCCTCGGGCTGCGGGTGCGCGTCGGGCTCGGCGGCCTCGGCCCGGACGACGTGGAGGTGCAGGCCGTCTCCGGCCGTGTGGACGAGGAGGACCGGATCACGGACGCCACCACGGTCGCCCTGAAACCGGCGGGCGCCCCCGACCCCGACGGCCGCTGGGTCTACGAGGGCCCGCTCTCCCTGGACCGCACCGGCCCCTACGGCTACACGGTCCGCATCCTGCCCTCCCACCGCCTCCTGGCCTCCAGCGCCGAACTCGGACTGGTCGCGGTCCCACCTCGGGACGCGGCAGAGGGCGGCGGAGTGCTCCTGCGCTGAGAGCCGGGGCGGGGTCCGGGGGCCCGCCCCGGAGCCGGGTGGGGGGCGGGCGGGCCGGCCCTCCGGGGCTCAGGGTTCGGGGGTGTCCGCGCACAGGCCGCGCAGTACGGTGCCGCAGCGGCGGGCGTAGGCGTGCTGGAGGGCTCGGGTGGCGGGGCCGCCCGCCCGGGCGTACCACTTGGCCGGGCGGCTGAAGGCGGTGACCGTGAGCCAGACCGTGCCGTCGCCCGTGCGCTCCACCAGGAAGGACTCCTCGCCGGTCTCCGGATGCCCGGGCAGCGTGCCGTAGGCCCAGCCGGCCCGGCGGGGTTCCTCCACCGTCCAGACCACCCGGCAGGGCGCCTTGACGACGGCGGCGAGGGAGACGGTGACGTCCACGCCGGGTGCGGCGCGGTCGGCGGGGGTGTCGACGCCCACGCCGACGGCGCGGTGCATCTCCCAGGTGAGGACGGCCTCGGACGCGCGGCGGAACACCTCCTCGCCCTCGCCGATGCGGGTGCGCACGCGCAGGGAGTGGAAGCCGGGCGGGCAGTGGCCCTGCTCGCGGGTCGCGCCGACCTCCTCGTAGGTGAAGTCTGCCGAAGACATGGGACCCAAGAGTAGGGCGGCACCCGGGAGCGCGGGGCTCCCGGGTGCCGCCCGTGTCGGCTGCCGGTCGTCAGCTGACGTTGACCGCGGACCAGGCCGCCGCCACCGCGTTGTACTCGGCGCTGCCGGAGCCGTACAGCGCGGCCGCCGCCGAGAGGGTGCCCGTGCGGGCGGACTTGTAGTTGGTGGTCGACGTGAAGTACGTCGTCAGCGCCTTGTACCAGATCTGCAGCGCCTTGGCGCGGCCGATGCCGGTGACCTTGGCGCCGTTGTACGTCGGCGAGTTGTAGCTGACGCCGTTGATCGTCTTCGCGCCGCTGCCCTCCGACAGCAGGTAGAAGAAGTGGTTGGCGACGCCCGAGGAGTAGTGCACGTCCTTGCTGCCCACGCTGGAGGACCAGTAGTCGGCGGAGGCGCCGTCCTTGCTGGGCTGGTCCATGTAGCGCAGCGGGGTGCCGTCGCCGTTGATGTTGATCTTCTCGCCGATGAGGTAGTCGCCGGGGTCGGAGGAGTTGTTGGCGTAGAACTCCACGCCGGTGCCGAAGATGTCGGAGGTCGCCTCGTTGAGGCCGCCGGACTCGCCGCTGTAGTTGAGGCCCGCGGTGTTGGAGGTGACGCCGTGGCTCATCTCGTGGCCGGCCACGTCCAGCGAGGTCAGCGGGTGGGTGTTGCTCGAGCCGTCGCCGTAGGTCATGCAGAAGCAGCTGTCGTCCCAGAAGGCGTTGACGTAGTTGCTTCCGTAGTGGACGCGGGAGTAGGCGCCCACGCCGTTGTTCTTGATGCCGTTGCGGCCGAAGGTGTTCTTGTAGAAGTCCCAGGTCTCCTGGGCGCCGTAGGCGGCGTCGGCGGCGGCCGTCTGGTCCGAGGTGGAACTGGAGGCGGTGCCGGTGCCCCAGATGTCGTCCGCGTCGGTGAACAGCGTGCCGGTGCCGGAGGTCTTGCGGGCGAGGTTGTACGTCTTGTGGCCGCCGCGCGTGGTGTCGTACAGCTGGTACGTCGAGCCCGACTTGTAGGTGCCGAGCGTCACCGTGCCCGAGTACAGGGTCTTGCCGGTGCCGGTCTCGATGCCCTGGTACTCGTAGAGCTTCTTGCCGGTGGCCGCGTCGGTGATGACGTGCAGCTGGTTCGGGGTGCCGTCGTCCTGGAGGCCGCCGACGACCGTCTCGTAGGCGAGGACCGGGGTGCCGTTGCCCGCCCAGATGACCTTGCGCGGGGCCTGGTCGGCGGAGGCCTTCGCGGAGCCCGCGGCCTTGGCGGCGGTGAGCGCCTGCTTCTCGGCCTTGGCGGTGGCGATCTGCGGCTTGAGCGAGGCCACCTTGATGGCTGCCTTGGTGGCCTTGGTGACGCCCTCGGTCCTGCCCGCCTTGGAGGTGTGGACGATCAGGTCGCCGCCGAGCACGGGCAGGCCGGCGTAGGTGCGCTCGTAGCGGGTGTGCACGGTGCCGTCGGCGTCCTTGACGACGTCCTTGACGACCAGCTTCTCCTTGGCGCCGAGGCCTATGTTCCGGGCGGTGTCGGCGGCGTCCGCCTGGGCCTTGGCGAGCAGGGAGGTGCGGGCGGAGTCGGAGAGCGCGGCGGGGGCCGCGGCGAGGGTGGTCCGGCCGGTCGTGTCGGCCGGGGTCTGGGCCGAGGCGGTGGTGGCCAGACCGGTGCTCAGGAGGGCTCCGGCCGCGACAGTGGTGGCGACGGCCAGGGTGGTGCGCTTGTGACGCGCGTAGCGGGGAGTCACACAAGCTCCTTCTGTGGGGGATTCCGGCCGATGTGGGGTCACCGGGCCGGATCGGGTGTCAGGTTGCTGTGCTCGTGCGGCGGGTGGTGGAAGAGTGGCATCCAGGGCGCGTACATGTCATGACCCCGAAGTGATGTTGGCCGAAAAATGGCGCTGCGGTGAATGTTGCGAGCGTGTGAACGGGCGCCGCTCCGGGTCCTCGACCTCCGGAACGGCGCCCTGACCTGGGGTTCACAGGCCCTACCGGACCGCCTTTACGGGAAGGTCAGTTTCCAGCCGTCGATGTAGCCGGTGTCGTAGGTGTACACGTCCTGGACGCGCAGCTTCCAGGTGCCGTTGGCCGTCTCGGTGGCGGCGTTGACCGTGTACGTCGCGTGCACGTCGGCCGCGGAGTCGGAACCGCTGGAGTTCTTCAGCCGGTAGGCCTTGCCCGACGGACCGATCAGGTCGATGACCAGGTCGCCCCGGTAGGAGTGCACGATGTCGACCGAGACCTGGAGGTTCGACGGCGCGTTGCCGCTCCTGCCGGTGACGCTGATGGACGAGGTGACCGCCGAACCGTGGTCCGGGATCTGCACGTCGGTGGTGTTCTCGAACGTCGAGCCGCCGCCCGGGCCGCCCCCGCCGGAGCGCGAGCCGACCGCGATGGCCGCCCAGGCGTCCTGCACCGCCTTGTACTCGGTGCTGGAGGTGCCGTACAGCTCGCCCGCCGCCGCCAGCGTGCCCGTGCGGGCGCTCGCGTAGTTGGTCGTCGAGGTGAACTTCGTGGTCAGCGCCCGGTACCAGATCTGCAGCGCCTTGTCCCGGCCGATGCCGGTGACCGGAAGCCCGTCCGCCGTGGGCGAGTCGTAGCTGACGCCGTTGATGACCTTGGCGCCGCTGCCCTCGCTCAGCAGGTAGAAGAAGTGGTTGGCCGGGCCGGAGGAGTAGTGCACGTCCAGGTTGCCCAGGCCCGAGTACCAGCTGTCCTTGGACCCGCCGTCCTTGCTGGGCTGGTCCATGTAGCGCAGCGGGGTGCCGTCGCCGTTGATGTTGATCTTCTCGCCGATGAGGTAGTCGCCGGGGTCGGTGGAGTTGTTGGCGTAGAACTCCACGCCGGTGCCCATGATGTCGGAGGTCGCCTCGTTCAGGCCGCCGGACTCGCCGCTGTAGTTGAGGCCCGCGGTGTTGGAGGTGACGCCGTGGCTCATCTCGTGGCCGGCCACGTCCAGCGAGGTCAGCGGGTCGGCGTTGCCGGAGCCGTCGCCGTAGGTCATGCAGAAGCAGCTGTCGTCCCAGAACGCGTTCACGTACGAGTTGCCGTAGTGCACGCGGGAGTAGGCCGCCTGGCCGTCGTTGCGGATGCCGCTGCGGCCGAAGGTGTTCTTGTAGAAGTCCCAGGTGACCGCGGCGCCGTAGTGCGCGTCGGCGCCCGCGGTGGCGGCGTTCGACGTGGTCCCGTTGCCCCAGGTGTCGCTGGACTGCGAGAACAGTGTGCCGGTGCCGGAGGTGCCGCGGTTGAGGTTGTACGTCTTGTGTCCGCCGCGCGCGCCGTCGTTGAGCGTGTACGCCGATCCCGACTGGGTCGTCGTCAGCGGGACCTGGCCGCTGTACTGGGTGTTGCCGATGCCGGTCTCGACGGCCTGGTAGCGGTAGAGCTCCTTGCCGGTGCTCGCGTCGGTGACGACGTGCAGCCGGCTCGGGGTGCCGTCGTCCTGGAAGCCGCCGACCACCGTCTCGTAGGCCAGGACCGGTTTGCCGCTCGCCGCCCAGATCACCTTGCGGGAGGACGGGTTCGCCGCGGCCTTGGTGTCGCCGAGCGACTTGGCGCGCTGGAGGGCCTGCTTCTGGGCGGCCGACTCGGCGACGGCCGGGGTCAGGCTCGCCACCTTCACGGTCGCGTTGGTCGCCTTGAGGACCCGCGCGGTCTTCCCCGACTTCGCGGTGTCGACGATCAGGTCGCCGCCGAGCACGGGCAGGCCGGCGTAGGTGCGCTCGTAGCGGGTGTGCACGGTGCCGTCGCCGTCCTTGACGACGTCCTTGACGACCAGCTTCTCCTGGGCGCCGAGGCCGATGTCCTTCGCCGTGCGGGCCCTCGCGCCGTCGGCGTCGCGTATCAGCTCGGCGCGCTGCGAGGGCGTCAGCTTCACGGCGACATGGGCCGGGTCGGCCTTTCCGGCGTGGGGCGCCTGGGCGGGCGCGGCGCTGGCCGCGCCGGTCTGGACGGCCGCGGCGATCAGCGCGGCGACACCGGCGAGGGCGAGGCCCGCGGTGCGGCGGGGGGTGGTGTGGGAGGTGCGTCTGCGAGAGCTCTTGCTACTCAACACTGACTCCTTCTGCGTGGCCGCGGGTCGCGCGGCCAGGGGAGATCCGGACGGGGTGTGGGCCGTCCGGGCAGAACAGGGAATGCGGAACCAGGTGCGGACGTGCGGGCCTGCGGCGAGCCGACTTGCCGTGGGGGTGCCGTGGGGGTGCCGTGGGGGTGCTGTGGGGTGACGTCGACGCGGGCCGAAGGAAGCGTGGCAGGAGATCGCAGCCCTTGTCAGGGGCGCGTCAGGAACTTGGCCGGATTTCGTTCGTTGTCCGGATGTTCATGTTCGGTATACGAACCGGTCGCGGACCCGCGGTCTTCGGCCGCGGGCTCGCGGCCTGAACTTGCGGGCCTGCGGCCTGAACTTGCGGGCCTGCGGCCTGAACTTGCGGGCCTGCGGCCTGAACTTGCGGGCCTGCGGCCTGAACTTGCGGGCCTGCGGCCTGAACTCGCGGGCCCGAGGCCTGAACTCGTGGGCCCGGGGCCCGGAGTCGCGGGCCCCAGCCCTGAGGGGTGCCTCTCAGGCCGCCGCCTCGTGCAGGATCGCCGCCAGCTCGCGCGGCCGGTCTAACATCGGCCAGTGCCCTCCGGGCAGATCGCGGTGGGTCCAATCGCCGTCCGCCATCTCCCTGAAGGCGGGCACGGTGGCGGCCATGGCCCGGATCCGCTCCGCCGTGAAGCCGCACAGCACGTGCAGCCGCGGCAGCCGCTTCCAGGCCCCGGTCAGCCGGACCGGCGTGGTCGCGGTGGCCCAGGGCTGCGGCACCGACAGCCGCGTCAGCCGGTCGAGGGCCTCCTCGGACAGCTCGCCCAGAGCGGCGGCCCGCTCGCGCCACGGCGGCGGGGGCAGCCGCCAGCCGTGCCCGGCCGTGCGCACCAGCTCCTCGTCGCGCTCGCGTTGCTCCGGCGCGGTGAACTCCGCCTGGCACATGCCGTCCGGCAGCGGGCCGCTGTCGACGAACACCAGCCGGGAGATCCGCTCCGGCACCCGGTCCGCCACGCTCGGGACCACCACCGCGCCGGCGTAGCTGTGCCCGACCAGCACCACGTCGTGCAGCTCCTCGTAGCGGATGAGGTTCAGCACGTCGGTGACGTGCGTGGCGAGGTCGGTTCCGGGGCCGGCCAGGTGCGCCCGCTCGCCCATTCCCGTGAGGCTGAGCGGACGCACGTCGTGCCCGTGCCCGCGCAGTCCGGCGGCGACATCGCGCCAGGCCCACGCGCCGAGCCAGAATCCGGGGAGGAGTACGTAGGTCGTCATGGCGGTCACGCTAGGCCGGGAACAGGACAGATCACGGCCTATGGAAGACGGCCTGTACGAGACGACACGAGACGGGCCGGTACGACACCGCCTACACGAGGCTGTCGCGCCAGGCCCGGTGGAGGGTGGCGAAGCGGCCGGTGCCGGCGGTCAGCTCGGCCGGGCGGCCGTCCTCCACCACGCGGCCGTGCTCCATCACCAGCACCCGGTCGGCGATCTCCACCGTGGACAGCCGGTGCGCGATGACGACCGCCGTACGGCCGCGCAGGACCGTGGCCATCGCCCGCTGCACCGCCCGCTCGCCCGGGATGTCCAGCGAGCTGGTCGCCTCGTCCAGGATCAGCACCGCCGGATCGGCGAGCAACGCCCGCGCGAACGCCACCAGTTGGCGCTGCCCGGCGGAGATGCGGCCGCCACGCTTGCGTACGTCCGTGTCGTAGCCGTCGGGCAGGGCGCTGATGAAGTCGTGCGCGCCGATGGCCTTCGCCGCCCGCTCGATCTCCTCGCGGGTGGCCTCGGGGCGGCCGATGGCGATGTTGTCGGCGACCGTGCCGGAGAACAGGAACGCCTCCTGCGTCACCATCACCACCCCGCGCCGCAGTTCGGGCACGGCCAGCTCGCGCAGGTCCACGCCGTCCAGCAGCACCCGGCCGCCGGAGGGGTCGTAGAAGCGGGCCAGCAGCTTGGCCAGGGTCGACTTGCCCGCGCCGGTGGAGCCGACCACCGCGACGGTCTGCCCGGCCGGGATCGTCAGGTCGAAGCGGGGCAGCACCTCGCCGCCGGTGCGGTAGCCGAAGCGCACGCCGTCGAAGACCACCTCGCGGCCGGGGTGCTCCGAGGCGAGCGGCGGCAGGCGCCGCGGCGCGGCCGGTTCCGGCACCGAGGGCGTCTGGGCGAGCAGGCCCGCGATCTTCTCCAGCGAGGCGGCCGCCGACTGGTAGGAGTTCAGGAACATGCCGAGCCGGTCGATCGGGTCGTACAGCCGGCGCAGGTACAGCACCGCGGCCGCCAGCACGCCCAGCTCCAGCGAGCCGTCCGCGACCCGGTAGGCGCCCCACAGCACGATCAGCGCGACCGCCGTGTTGGCCACCAGGCGGGAGCCGATCACGTAACGGGCCATCTCCAGCAGGGCGTCGCCGTTGGTGCGCTCGTGGCGCCGGTTCAGTACGCGGAAGCCGGCGTCGTTGGCCGCCTCGCGGCGGAAGGCGCGCACCGGGCGGATGCCGTTCATCGTCTCCACGAACTTCACGATCACCGCCGCGATCGCCGTGGACCGCTCCTGGAACACCCGGCCCGCGCGCCGCCGGTAGGCCCGCACCAGCAGGTAGAGCGGTCCGAAGGACGCCACCGCGACCGCGCCGAGGCCGGGATCCAGCCAGAGCAGCATGGCCGAGATGTAGACGAAGGACAGGATGACCGTGATCAGTTCCTGGAGGCCCTCGCTGAGCAGTTCGCGCAGCGACTCCACGTCCGTGGTGGAGCGGGAGATGAGCCGGCCCGAGGTGTAGCGCTCGTGGAAGTCGACGCTGAGCGCCTGCGCGTGGCGGAAGATCCGGCCGCGCAGGTCCAGCAGCACGTCCTGGTTGACCCGGGCCGAGGCGACGACGAAGGCCCACTGGAGCCCGCCCGAGGCGAGCGCGGACAGCACGTAGGCGACCGCCACCGCGATCAGCGGGCCGTGGTCGTGGGCGCGGAACGCCGGTACGGCGGTGTCGATGGCGTACGCCACCAGCAGCGGACCCGCCTGCACGGCCGCCTGCTGGAGCAGCAGCAGGAGGGTGGTGCCGGCGACCCGGGCCCGCATGGGCGCGAGCAGCGAGCGGAGCAGGGCGGACGTGGCCCCGGGGGGCGTGGGCAGGACGTCGCGGTCGAAGGGGTCGCCGGCGCTCGCGGGGCGCGGCCGGTCCTCCTCGTCGCCGGTGGCCGGGACGGACGTGGTGGGGGCCGTCATCGGTCGTCGTCCTCCTCTTCCTCTTCCCGTGGTGGCGCTTCCCGTGTGGGCGCTTCGCGTGCGGGTGCCTCCCGCGCGGGCTCTTGCGGTGCGGGCGCGCCCGTCATCAGATGGGCGTACTCGGCGCTCTCGCGCAGCAGTTCGTGGTGGGTGCCGACGGCGGTGATCCGGCCGCCGGACAGCAGGGCCACCCGGTCGGCGAGCAGGACCGTGGAGGGGCGGTGCGCCACGATCAGGGCGGTGGTGCGGGCCAGGACCTGGCGCAGGGCCGCCTCCACGGCGGCCTCGGTGTGCACGTCCAGCGCGGACAGCGGGTCGTCCAGGACGAGGAACCGGGGCTGTCCCACGACGGCGCGGGCGAGCGCGAGGCGCTGGCGCTGGCCGCCGGACAGGCTCAGGCCCTGCTCGCCGACCTGGGTCGCGGTGCCCTGCGGCAGGGAGTGCGCGAAACCGGCCTGCGCCACGGACAGCGCCCGCTCCAGCTCGGCCGGTCCCGCGCCGTCGCCGGCGCCCATGAGCACGTTGTCACCGACGCTCGCCGAGAAGAGGGTGGGCTCCTCGAAGGCGACGGCGACCATCGCGCGCAGCTCCTCGCGGGACAGGGCCGTGATGTCCGCGCCGTCCAGCGTGATACGGCCCGACGTCACCTCGTGCAGACGCGGGACGAGGGCGGTGAGCGTGGTCTTGCCGCTGCCCGTCGCGCCGACCAGGGCCAGGGACTCGCCGGGGCGGATGTGCAGGTCGATCCGGTCCAGCACGGGCGGGGAGTCCGGCGGGGCGTCGGGGTAGCGAAAGCGGACGCTCTCGAAGCGCAGCCCGCCGGCCGCGCCGCCGCCGTCACCGCCGCCCGCGCCGGGGCGGCCCCCGGCCGCGGAGGCCGCGGAGACGGCGGCGACGGCGGGCCCCGGCCGCTCCGGCTCCTCGTCCATGACCTCGAAGTAGCGTTCGGTCGCGGTCGCCGCCTCCTGGCTCATCGCCAGCAGGAAGCCGATCGACTCCACCGGCCAGCGCAGTGCGAGGGCCGTGGACAGGAAGGCCACCAGCGTGCCCGCCGACAGCGAACCGTCCGCCACCTGCACCGCCCCCACCACCAGCGCCGCTCCGATGGCCATTTCGGGCAGGGTCATGATGACCGCCCAGATGGTCGCCAGCAGCCGGGCCTTGCGCAGCTCGGTGCCGCGCAGGGTGCGCGAGAGCCCGTGGAACGCGCGCGCCTGGCTGCGGTGCCGGCCGAACCCCTTGATGATGCGGATGCCGAGCACGCTCTCCTCGACCACCGTCGTCAGGTCGCCGACCTGGTCCTGCGCCAGCCGCGCCACCGACGCGTACCGCTTCTCGAACAGCGCGCACATGACGACCACCGGCACCGCCGGACCGAGGATCACCAGCCCCAGCGTCCAGTCCTGGAGCAGCATGACGCCCACGCCGACGAGGATCGTCACCCCGTTGACCAGGAGGAACGTCAGGGGGAAGGCGAGGAACTGACGCAGCAGCATCAGGTCGGTGGTGCCCCGGGACAGCAGCTGGCCCGAGGCCCAGCGGTCGTGGAAGGCGACCGGCAGCCGCTGGAGGTGCCGGTACAGACCGGCCCGCATCTCCGCCTCGACGTGCGACAGCGGCCGGGCCACCAGCCACCGCCGCAGCCCGAACAGCAGAGCCTCCGCCACCCCGAGCAGCAGCAGGTACAGCGCCCCGAGCCACACCCCGGCCGGGTCCCGGCCGGCCACGGGGCCGTCCACCATCCACTTCAGCACGAGCGGGATCACCAGCCCCGTGCAGGAGGCGACGACCGCCACGAACGCGGCGGTGAACAGCCGGGCGCGCACCGGCCGGACGTACGGCCACAGGCGCAGCAGCGTACGAACGGCCGAACGGCCGGCCGGCCGGGTGCGGACGGACGGGTCCTCGGGGGTGTCAGGTGTCGTGGGCATCATCAGCGAGACTACGGATCGCCACTGACAACGCCCACCGAGTTTTGGCCGGACCGCGCTCCGCCGCTGGTCCTACGACCTGCGCGTTCCACCGCCCGGACCCGGGCACGCGGGTGGGGGTCGCAGCCCCGCATCATCCGATCGGCCGATGCGGCTTCGAGCGGGTCGGCCGATGCCCGCACGGCCCGTCCGCCGCCAGCCTGTTGCCATGTCCGTCATCGAAGTCAGTGAACTGCGCAAGTCCTACGGCGGCCGTCGTGCCGTCGACGGCGTCTCCTTCACCGTGGAGGAGGGCGAGATCTTCGGCGTCCTCGGCCCGAACGGAGCGGGCAAGACCACCACCGTCGAGTGCGTCGAGGGACTGCGCGTCCCCGACTCCGGCCGGGTCCGCGTCACCGGCCTCGACCCGGTCGCCGACCACGCGCGGGTGGCGCAGGTGCTGGGCGCCCAGCTCCAGCAGACCGAACTGCAGCCCAAGCTGACCGTGCGCGAGGCGCTCGAGATGTACGCCTCCTTCTACCCCCGCCCGGCCGACTGGCGGCCGCTCGCCGAGCGCCTCGGGCTGGCCGCCAGGCTCACCACCCGGTTCGCCAGGCTCTCCGGCGGCCAGAAGCAGCGCCTGTTCATCGCGCTCGCCCTCGTCGGCGCCCCGCGCGTCGTCGTCCTGGACGAACTCACCACCGGACTCGACCCGCGCGCCCGCCGCGACACCTGGGAGCTGATCGAGGACGTCCGCGCGGGCGGGGTGACCGTGCTGCTCGTCACCCACTTCATGGAGGAAGCGCAGCGGCTGTGCGACCGGATCGCGGTGGTCGACCAGGGGCGCGTCGCCGCCCTGGACACCCCGGCCGGGCTGATCCGCCGCTCGGCCGGCGCCACCGTCATCAGCTTCACCCCGTCCGCCCCGCTGGACGACGACGACCTCACCGGCCTCCCCGGGCTCGCCTCCATCGAGCGCAAGGACGGCCGGATCACGCTCTCCGGCACCGACGACACCGTGAACTCGGTCATCACCCTGCTCGCCCGGCACCGCGTCACCGCCCACCAGCTCCGCGTGGTGGACGCCACCCTCGACGACGCCTTCCTGGACCTCACCAAGGAGACCACCGCGTGAACACCGCAGTCCTGCGCACCGAGTTCCGGCTGTTCCGGCGCGAACCGGGCGCCGTCTTCTGGATCTTCCTCTTCCCCACGCTGCTCCTGGCGATCCTCGGCTCGATCCCGTCCTTCCGGGAGGCCGACAAGTCGCTGGGCGGGCTGCGGCCGGTCGACGCCTACGCGCCCATCGCCGTGCTGATCGCGCTGATCATGTCGGGCGTGCAGTCGCTGCCCCAGGCCCTGACCGGCCACCGGGAGCGCGGCGTCCTGCGCCGGATGCGGCTCACTCCGGTACGGCCCTCCGCCCTGCTGGGCGCGCAGATGGCCGTGCAGGGCGGGGTGGCGCTGGGCTCGGCGCTGCTCGCGCTCACCGTCGGCCGGCTCGCCTTCGGCGTGACGCTGCCCGGTCAGCCGGCCGGCTATCTGCTGGCCCTGCTCCTGGCGGTCGCGGCCGCCCTCGCCCTCGGGGCGGTGGTCTCCGCGGTGTCCCGGACCACGAAGATCGCGGGCGCGATCGGTACGGCGGTGTTCTTCCCGATGATGTTCTGCGCGGGCGTGTGGCTGCCGGTGCAGGAGATGCCGCACACGCTCGCCCGGGTGGTCGGCCTGACCCCGTTCGGCGCGGCGGCCCGCGCCCTGAACGAGGCCGCCGCCGGCGACTGGCCCGGCTGGGGCCACCTGGGCGTGCTCGCCGCCTGGACCGTCCTGCTGACGGCGGGGGCGGCGCGCTGGTTCCGCTGGGAGTGAGCGGGCCGTGCCGGAGACTGGGGGGATGACGAACACCCCGCTCCAGCAGTACCGGGCCTCGTTCGACACGTGGGGGCCCTGGGCGCTGCTGGCCGTGGGAGTGGTCACGGGGACGCTCTCCGCCCGCCTGACCGGAATGGACCGGGCCGGGGTGATCGCCTGCGCCGTCCTCGTGCCCGCTGCCGCCGTGCTCCAGCTGTACTGGGCGAGGGCGAAGCGGAAACGACCGGACCCGAGCCGGACCGGTGTCTGCCTCTTCCTGCTGCGCTGGGCCATCGCCTTCGTGCTGGGCCAACCCGTTCTTCGCCTTCTACGCCGTGACCGGCTACTACACCGCCGCCCGCGAGCTGCCCCGCCGGCTGGTGCTGCCCGGCCTCTTCCTGACCGCCGTCACCATGGCCGGCAGCGAGATCGGCGGCTGGCCGCCGCACGGGCTGATCCCGTGGCTCGGCTTCTTCCTCGTCCTGGCCGTCAACATGGGCCTGGTCGGTGTGTTCACCCGGTTCGCCGAGCAGGAGCAGACACGGCTCGGCGTCCAGGCCGAGACCATCGCCGAACTGGAGCGCACCAACACCGCGTTGCAGCAGGCCCTGGAGGAGAACGCGGCGCTGCACGAGCAACTGCTGGTCCAGGCCCGGGAGGCCGGTGTCGCCGACGAGCGACGCAGGCTCGCCGCCGAGATCCACGACACCATCGCGCAGGGCCTGACCGGGATCATCGCCCAGCTCCAGGTCGTCGCCAACGCCCCCGACCTGCCCACCGCCCGCACCCACCTGGAACGCGCCGCCGGCCTGGCCCGGCACAGCCTCGGCGAGGCCCGCCGCTCCGTGCACAACCTGGCGCCGGTGGCCCTGGAGAGCGACCAGCTGCCCGAGGCCCTGAAGAAGACGGTCGCCGAGTGGGGCGAACGAACCGGTGTGCGCGCCGAGTTCACGCTCACCGGCACCGCGGAGCAGCTCCACGACGAGGTCGCCGCCACCATCCTGCGGATCGTGCAGGAGGCCCTGTCCAACGTGGCGCGCCACGCCCGCGCCACCCGCGCCGGCGTCACCCTGTCCTTCGCGGGCGACGAGGTCATCCTCGACATCCGCGACGACGGCGCCGGCTTCGACCTCCTCGCCCCGGCCGTCCGCTCCCGCTCCGGCGGCTTCGGCCTGCCCGGCATGCGCGCCCGCGCCGAGCGCGTCGCCGGTTCGCTCACCGTCGAGTCGGAGCCGGGGCTCGGCACCGCCCTGTCGGCTCGCGTACCGTTGGTCCGCCATGACCGATGACCCGACCGCCGCCGCGGCCGCCGGCCCGGCCGCCACCCCGGCCAGCGAGCCGGCCGCCGTCTCCCTCGTGATCGTCGACGACCACCCCGTCGTACGCGACGGACTGCGCGGCATGTTCGAGTCGGCGCCCGGGTTCCGGGTGCTCGGCGAGGCCGCGAACGGCGTGGAGGCGGTGGAGCGGGCCGCGGCACTCGACCCGGACGTCGTCCTGATGGACCTGCGCATGCCGGGCGGCTCGGGCGTGGACGCGATCCGGGAGCTGACCCGGCGGGGCGTCCGCGCCAAGGTGCTGGTCCTGACGACGTACGACACCGACTCCGACACCATTCCGGCCATCGAGGCGGGCGCGACCGGCTACCTCCTCAAGGACGCCCCGCGCGACGAGCTGTGCGCCGCGGTCCGCGCCGCCGCCGAGGGCCGTACCGTCCTCTCCCCGGCCGTGGCCTCCCGCCTGGTGTCCGCCGTCCGCGCCCCCGCCCCCGGCAACGAGCCCCTTTCCGCCCGCGAACGCGAGGTCCTCGCCCTGGTCGCCAGGGGCACCTCCAACCGCGAGATCGCCCGCGAGCTGTTCATCAGCGAGGCGACCGTCAAGACCCACCTCACCCACCTCTACGCCAAGCTCGGCGTCAACGACCGCGCGGCCGCCGTCGCCGTGGCCTACGACCGGGGCATCCTCGGCTGATCCCCGTCCGGGGCCCGTCCGCCGAGCGGGCCCTGGCCGAGCACCCGCAGCAGCAGCACCGAGCGGGCCGGGACCGTGATCGCGGCGCCCGCGCGGTGCGTGAGGCCCGGCGGGTGCGTCTGCTCCTCGCGGGAGGTGTCGACGACCACCTCGTAGCGCTCCGCCCAGGGCGGCCCCGGCAGGAGGAACCCCACCGGGCGGTCGCCCGCGTGCAGGACGGTCAGGAAGCTGTCGTCGACGATCGCCTCGCCGCGCTCGTCACGGCCCGGGATGTCCCGGCCGGACAGGTACATCCCGAGGGTGGCCGCGGGGGCGTACCAGTCCCGTTCGGTCATCTCCGTGCCGCGCGGGGTGAACCAGGCCAGGTCCCGCAGCCCGTCCGCCGAGTGCGGGCGGCCGGAGAAGAACGCCCGGCGGCGCAGCACCGGATGGCGCCGGCGCAGCGCGATCAGCCGGGCGGTGAGCTCGGTCAGCTGTCCGTAGCCCGGGTCGCCGAGCAGGCTCCAGTCCAGCCAGCCGGTCTCGTTGTCCTGGCAGTAGGCGTTGTTGTTGCCGTGCTGGGTGCGGCCCATCTCGTCGCCGGCCACCAGCATCGGCACGCCCGTGGACAGCAGCAGCGTGGTGAGCAGGTTGCGCAGCTGCCTGCGGCGCAGGGCCAGGATCCGCTCGTCGCCGGTCTCGCCCTCCGCGCCGCAGTTCCAGGAGCGGTTGTCGTCGGTGCCGTCCCGGTTGCCCTCGCCGTTGGCCTCGTTGTGCTTGCGGTCGTAGCTCACCAGGTCGCGCAGGGTGAAACCGTCGTGCGCGGTGACGAAGTTGACGGAGGCGTAGGGGCGGCGTCCGCCCCAGGCGTACAGGTCGCTGGAGCCGGACAGGCGGTAGCCCATCTCCCGCACGTCCGGCAGGGCGTGCCGCCAGAAGTCCCGTACGGCGTCGCGGTAGCGGTCGTTCCACTCCGTCCACAGCGGCGGGAAGGCGCCCACCTGGTAGCCGCCCGAGCCGACGTCCCAGGGCTCGGCGATCAGCTTGACCCGGCGCAGCACCGGGTCCTGGGCGATCACGGCGAGGAAGGGGGAGAGCATGTCGACGTCGTGCATGGAGCGGGCGAGCGCGGCCGCGAGGTCGAAGCGGAAGCCGTCCACGCCCATCTCCGTCACCCAGTAGCGCAGCGAGTCGGTGATCAGGCGCAGCACGTGCGGCTGGACGACGTGCAGGGTGTTGCCGCAGCCGGTGTAGTCGGCGTAGCGGCGGCCGTCGGCCCGCAGGCGGTAGTAGCCCTGGTTGTCGATGCCCTTCAGGGACAGCGTGGGGCCGTACTCGCCCGCCTCGGCGGTGTGGTTGTAGACCACGTCGAGGATCACCTCGATGCCGGCCGCGTGCAGCGCGCGCACCATCCGCTTGAACTCGCCGACCTGCCGGCCGTTGGTGCCGGAGGCCGCGTAGGCGGCGTGCGGGGCGAAGTAGCCGATGGAGTTGTAGCCCCAGTGGTTGCGCAGGCCGCGGCTGAGCAGGTGGTCCTCGTGCGCGAACTGGTGCACCGGCAGCAGCTCCACCGCCGTCACGCCGAGCCGTGTCAGGTGCTCGATCGCCGCCGGGTGGGCCAGCCCCGCGTAGGTTCCGCGCAGCTCCTCGGGTATGCCCGGGTGCGTCTTGGTGAAGCCGCGCACGTGCAGCTCGTAGATCACCGAGTCGGCCCAGGGGGTCTTGGGCCTGCGGTCGTCCGACCAGTCGTCGTCGTCGTGCACCACGACGCCCTTCGGGACGTACGGCGCCGAGTCGCGCTCGTCGCGCACGGTGTCCGCCACCGACTGGTCGGGCCAGTCCCGCACGTGCCCGTAGACCTCCGGCGGCAGCGCGAACTCGCCGTCCACCGCACGGGCGTAGGGGTCGAGCAGCAGCTTCGCCGGGTTCCAGCGGGCGCCGGTCCACGGGTCCCAGCGGCCGTGCACCCGGTAGCCGTAGCGCTGGCCCGGCATCACGCCGGGCACGAAGCCGTGCCAGATCTCGTGCGTCAGTTCGGTGAGCCGGGCGCGCGTCTCCCGGCCCGACTCGTCGAACAGGCACAGCTCGACCGCCTCCGCCCCGCCCGCCCACAGCGCGAAGTTGGTGCCGGCCACGCCGTCCGGGCCGATGCGGAAGCGGGCGCCCAGCGGGGTGGCGGCACCCGGCCGCACGGGCACGCCGGGGGGTGGCACGGCGCGGCGCCCGCCGTTCACGACGGCGGACGGGCGCGCGTCCCCGGCGGCGCGCCCGCCCGCCACCGCCTCCTGCTCGGCTGCGCTGGACACCTGGTCGGCCCCTTTGTCCGGCTCGTTCGCCTGCGGGGCGCCCCAGCCGACGCGGCTCGGTGACGGGTGCGGCTCCCCCTCGCGTGGTTCTCCCCACTGTTCTGCCCAGAGCGTGGCTCGCACTCACGTTTCCCGGCGGCGGGCCGGTCGTTGGGCAGCCCGTGAGGCATGCACAAGGGCGCGCACGGCGCGCGGGGGCCGCGCTGGCCGCCGTACTGACATGGGCAGGACTGCTGGCCGGGGCCGCCGGCTGCACCTCGGGCGGCCCGGGCGGGCTGGACGGGGTCTTCGGCAAGCCGCCGGAGGCGAAGGACGTGATCCGCGTCGACCCGGACGACGGCAGCAAGGACGTGCGCCCCGGCAGAAAGCTGCGGGTACGGGTCGCCGACGGCCACCTGGAGTCCGTCAGGGCCGTCAAGTCCCAGGACGCGCAGGACACCCCGGTCGCCGGGCACCTCTCCCGCGACGGCCGGACCTGGCGGCCCGACGACGACCGGCTCGCGCTGGCCGCCAAGTACACCGTCGACGTGGTGGCCGTGGACGACGCGGGCCGCCGCTCCGCCCGGCACACCACCTTCACCACCTACGTCCCCGACGAGCGCTTCATCGGCTACGTCACCCCCGAGAACCGCTCCGTGGTCGGCACCGGGATGATCGTCTCCCTGGCGTTCAGCCGGGAGATCGCGAACCGCGCCGCCGTCGAACGCGCCGTCCACGTCACCGCCAGGCCCCCGGTGGAGATCCGGCCGCACTGGTTCGGCAAGGACCGCCTCGACTTCCGCCCCCGGCACTACTGGCAGCCGGGCACCCAGGTGACCGTGGAACTGCGCCTGCGGGACGTCGAGGGGGCGCCCGGCGTCTACGGGCTCCAGTACAAGACCTTCTCCTTCACCATCGGCCGCAGCCAGGTCTCCCTCGTGGACGCGGCCGCGCACACCATGCAGGTGCGGCGCGACGGCGAGCTGCTGGCCACCGTGCCCATCACGGCCGGGGCGCCCAAACACACCACCTACAACGGGAAGATGGTGGTGATGGAGATGCTCGAGGTCACCCGCATGAACAGCCGCACGGTCGGCTTCGGCGGCGAGTACGACATCCCCGACGTCCCGCACGCCATGCGGCTGACCGACTCCGGCACCTTTCTGCACGGCAACTACTGGTCCACGCCCGACCCGTTCGGCCGCGTCAACGTCAGCCACGGCTGCGTGGGGCTGAAGGACGTCAAGGGAGGCGGCTCGCAGACCCCGGCGGGCTGGTTCTTCGACCGCAGCCTGGTCGGTGACGTGGTGGAAGTCGTCAACAGCAATGACAAGGAGGTCTCTCCCGGCAACGGCCTCGGTGGGTGGAACATGGGATGGGAGGCGTGGAAGGCGGGCAGCGCGCTCGAGTAGCCGGCGGGGTGGGCCCTGGAACCGGTCCACGAGTGGTCGCAGTTGGGACGGAACAGTGACATTCGTCTGACAACTTGCCCCTGACCTTGTGGTTACTATGCGCCAGGGCGCGCGGGAGGCGCGCCGGGGCGCGGGTCGTGGACCGGCCCGGGGAGGGGAGAACAACTTGAACGTGCGGCCGATATCGGGGGCTTCGGTGGACGCGCGGGGACGTCGCAGGGGGGCGCTGGCACTCGTGTCGGGCGCGCTGCTCCTCGCGGTCACCGCGTGCGGCGGGGGCGGCTCGGGCCCGGGGTCAGCCGGCGGCGGGGGCAAGGGCTCCGGCACGGAACGGAGCAAGCAGTCGCAGGCGGTCGTCACCATCGCGCCCAAGGACGGCGCCAAGTCCGTCGACACCAGCGGGACGCTCAAGGTCGGCGCGAGCAAGGGCCGGCTCACCCAGGTCGTCGTCAAGGACGCCAAGGGCACCGCGATACCCGGGACGCTGTCCGGCGACGGCACCTCCTGGACGCCGTCCACCCACCTGGCCGCCTCGACCCGCTACACCGTCCACGCGGTCGCCAAGGACTCCGCCGGCCGCCAGGCCGCCGAGGACTCCAGCTTCACCACGCTGACCCCGCAGAACACCTTCGTCGGCAACTTCACGCCCGAGGACGGCTCCACGGTCGGCGTCGGCATGCCCTTCACCGTCAACTTCACCCGGGGCATCACGCACCCCGACGCCGTGAAGAAGGCCATCCAGATCAAGACGGAGCCGGCCGTCGACGTCGAGGGCCACTGGTTCGGCAACGACCGCCTCGACTTCCGCCCCGAGCACTACTGGAAGGCCGGCACCAAGGTCACCGTCAAGCTCAGCCTGGACGGCGTCGAGGGCCGCCCCGGCGTCTACGGCAAGCAGACCAAGACCATCTCCTTCACCATCGGCCGCGACCAGGTCTCCGTCGTGGACGCGGCCAAGCACACGATGAAGGTCATGCACGACGGCAAGGTCGTCAAGACCATCCCCGTCACCACCGGCAAGCCCGGCTACGACACGTGGAGCGGCCAGATGGTCATCAGCGAGAAGCTGGCGGTCACCCGCATGAACGGCGAGACGGTCGGCTACGGCGGCGAGTACGACATCAAGGACGTCCCGCACGCCATGCGCCTGACCACCTCGGGCACCTTCATCCACGGCAACTACTGGGGCGGCGACGCCTTCGGCAACTACAACGCCAGCCACGGCTGCGTCGGCCTGCGCGACGTGCGCGGCGGCTACGACAGCGGGGTGCCGGCCGCCTGGTTCTTCAACCACTCGATGGTCGGCGACGTGGTCGTCGTCAAGAACTCCCACGACCGCACCGTCGACCCGGCCAACGGGCTCAACGGCTGGAACATGTCCTGGGACGCGTGGAAGGCGTGAGCGCCCCCTCCTGACGGCCCGTACGGCTCCGGGGGAGTGGGCCCGTACCGCCCCGGCCCGGTGTGATCGACCGCACCGGGCCGGCTGTCGTTAGTCGCCGTTAACCTGCTTCCCATGACCGTAACCCTCGAAGTGGCGGACGGTGTCGGCACCCTCCGCCTCGACCGCCCGCCCATGAACGCGCTCGACGTCGCCACGCAGGACCGGCTCAGGGAACTCGCCGAGGAGGCCACCCGCCGCGAGGACGTGCGCGCCGTGGTCATCTACGGCGGGGAGAAGGTGTTCGCGGCCGGCGCGGACATCAAGGAGATGCAGGTGATGGACCACGCGGCGATGGTCCTGCGCGCCCGCGCCCTCCAGGACTCCTTCACCGCCGTGGCCCGCATCCCCAAGCCGGTGGTCGCCGCGGTCACCGGCTACGCGCTCGGCGGCGGCTGCGAACTCGCCCTCTGCGCCGACTACCGCATCGCCGGGGAGAACGCGAAGCTCGGCCAGCCGGAGATCCTGCTCGGCCTGATCCCGGGCGCCGGCGGCACCCAGCGGCTGTCCCGGCTGATCGGCCCCTCCAAGGCCAAGGACCTCATCTTCACGGGCCGTCAGGTCAAGGCGGACGAGGCCCTGACGCTGGGCCTGGTGGACCGTGTCGTCCCGGCCGGCGAGGTCTACGAGGCCGCGCACGCGTGGGCCGCCCGGCTCGCCAAGGGGCCGGCGATCGCGCTGCGCGCCGCCAAGGAGTCGGTCGACACGGGCCTGGAGACCGACATCGAGACCGGACTCGCCGTGGAGCGGAACTGGTTCGCGGGCCTGTTCGCCACCGAGGACCGCGAGCGCGGGATGCGCAGCTTCGTGGAGGAGGGGCCGGGCAAGGCCAAGTTCCTCTGAGCCGGATCCGCCTGGGACGGGCGGGGACATAAAGGGACCGCAGGACACTTGCTGTTGACGCCGTGTCTGGTCCGGTTCCCCCGATGGGGCGGTTTATGGCCGCCTTAAGGCAGCCTTAAGCGTGTCTTGTCGGGGGAGCGGCCCAGTCGCGGTAAAGCACCCCGTCCACGCAGGTCAGCCAGGTTGCGGCGACCCCCGAAATGCCTTTGGCATATGTCGGGCGAATGCGGGTGCGAGGGGGCCCCGACCGGGCGTATTCCGCAGGAACGGCCCCGGAGGGGCCTGGGGACGGCCATGATGGGGGCATGGCGGGGCTGGAAGGCATGGGACAGCCGCGGGGACCGGCACGTGCGACCGCGGCGCGCTGGTCGCCAGCGGTCGAGGACGAAGGCGCGCTCAAGGCGCTGGAGCTGTACGGCAACCCCACGGAGTCGGAGGTTCCGCTCCCGTCCCGTCCCGAGTCCGCCGCCACCGCCCGCCGGCTCGCCCAGGTCGTGGTCCTGCGGCAGTGGGCACTGAGTCCGATGCTGGCGGAGGACGTCGTCCTGCTCGTCTCCGAGCTCGTCGGCAACGCCGTACGGCACACCGGCGCCCGGGTGTTCGGGCTGCGCATGCGCCGCCGCCGCGGCTGGATCCGCATAGAGGTCCGCGACCCCTCCCGGGGACTGCCCTGCCTGATGCCCGTTCAGGAACTCGACGTCAGCGGCCGGGGCCTGTTCCTCGTCGACAAACTCGCCGACCGCTGGGGCGTGGACCTGCTGCCCCGGGGCAAGACCACCTGGTTCGAGATGCGCGTGGCGGACCGCTGACCGCGCTGACCGAGGCTCACCCGGCGCTCCATACGTGTGAATCGCCCGTTTTCTTACCTCGCCCCTCTTAAATGGTTCGGGTGACCACGACCGATCGACGCGGTGTGCTGAGGGCCGGGGCCGGGCTCGTCGCCGGGGGTGTCCTCGGCGCCGGGTGTTCCGCGGCCGGCACCGCCCCGCACCCCGCCCCGGACTCCGCCGCCTCCGGTGCTGCCGCCGACCCCTCGCACACGGACGCGCGCACCTCCGCCCCCCCGCTCGCCGCGCCCGCCCCGCGCGCCTTCCCGGGCGAGCCCGCCCAGATCACCCACGGCCCGCGCGACAAGCCCCGCCTCGCCCTCACCTTCCACGGCCAGGGCGACCCCGGGATCGCCCGCGCCCTGCTGGCCACGGCCGAGAAGCACGGGGCCCGCCTCACCGTGCTCGCCGTCGGCACCTGGCTCGACGAGCACCCCGAGATGGCCCGCCGGATCCTCGACGGCGGTCACGACCTCGGCAACCACACCCAGCGCCACCTGGCCGTCAACGCCATGTCCGAGACCGACGCCCGCGCGGAGATCACCGGCTGCGCCGACCGCCTGAAGCGGCTCACCGGGTCCATCGGCACCTGGTTCCGCCCCTCCCGCGCCCCGACCGCCTCCCCGCTGGTCCAGCGGCTCGCGCACGGCGCCGGATACCCGCACGTGCTCTCCTACGACGTCGACTCCCTCGACTACACCCGGCCGGGCGCCCCCGCCGTCGTCCGCAAGGTTCTGGCCGAAGCCCGCGGCGGCTCCGTGGTCAGCATGCACTTCGGGTACCCGGACACGGTCGCCGCCCTCCCCGACGTACTCAAAGAACTCGACCGCCGCGGACTGCACGCGGTCACCACCACGGAGCTGCTGAGCTGATGCCTTCCACGTCACCCTCCCGCATCACCCGCGCCCTGATCGCCGGCGCCGTCTGCGCCGCGCTGGCCGCGCTGTCCGGCTGCGACAGCGGCGGCTCGGGCCACCACGCCGACGAGGCGCTCGGCAGCAAGGCGCCCGTCAATCCCCAGCCGCCCAAGCAGCAGACCGACGGCCTGCCCGGCATGCCGCCCGTCCTGGATCCCACCGACGTCTACGCCGCCGACCGCCCGGGCAAGCTCTCGCCCGTGGTCAAGGACTTCCCGTCCCGGATCTACGTCCCCAACACCAACTCCGACACCGTCACGGTCATCGACCCGGCGACGTACAAGGTCATCGAGACGATCCCGGTGGGCCGCCAGCCGCAGCACGTCGTGCCGTCCTGGGACCTGAAGACCCTCTGGGTCAACAACGACCTCGGCAACTCGCTGACCCCCATCGACCCGAAGACCGGCAAGGCGGGCAAGCCCGTCGACGTGCACGACCCGTACAACCTCTACTTCACGCCCGACGGCAAGTACGCCGTGGTGATGGCCTCCAAGGACCGCCAGCTGGTCTTCCGCGACGCGCACACCATGAAGCGGGTCAAGACCGTCCCGGTCAGCTGCGCCGGCGTCAACCACGCCGACTTCTCCCTGGACGGCCGCTACTTCATCGTCTCCTGCGAGTTCAGCGGCGAGCTGCTCAAGGTCGACACCGCGCGCATGGAGGTCGTCGGCCGGCAGAAGCTGGACTTCCACGGCGCCATGCCGCAGGACGTGAAGGTCTCGCCCGACGGCAAGAAGTTCTACGTCGCCGACATGGTCGCCGACGGCCTGTGGATCCTGGACGGCGCCACCTTCGGCAAGCCCTCGTTCCTGCACACCGGCAAGGGCGCCCACGGCCTCTACATCAGCCGCGACTCCCGGGAGATGTACGTCTCCAACCGGGGTGAGGGCACCATCTCCGTCTTCGACTTCACCCAGGACAAGCTCACCAAGAAGTGGCGCCTGCCCCACGGCGGCAGTCCCGACATGGGCGGAGTCTCGGCCGACGGCAAGGTGCTGTGGCTCTCGGGCCGCTACAACTCCGAGGTCTACGCCATCGACACCCGCACCGGCGAGCAGCTGGCCCGCATCAAGGTCGGCAGCGGCCCGCACGGCCTCGCGGTCTACCCCCAGCCGGGCCGCTACTCGCTCGGCCACACCGGCATCTTCCGCTGAGCTTGAGTCTCCACCCGCTGGAAGCCCCAGACTCGCGTACGTGAACGACGACGGCACCGCACTCCTCACCATCGGCGACCTGGCGCGGGCCACCGGACTGACCGTGCGGACCATCCGCTACTGGTCCGACGAGGGCGCCCTGCCCCCGGTGGCCCGCTCGCCCGGCGGCTACCGCCTCTACGACGCGGCCTGTGTGGCCCGCCTGGAGCTGATCCGCACCCTGCGCGAGCTGGGCCTCGGCCTGGACGACGTGCGCACGGTGCTCTCGGGGGAGCGCACCGTGGCCCAGGTCGCCGAGGCGCATGTGGCGGCGCTGGACGCGCAGATCAGATCGCTGAAGGTGACCCGCGCGGTGCTGTCGAGCGTGGCCCGGCGAGGCTCGAGCGCACAGGAGACGACCTTGATGAACAGACTGGCACGGCTGTCGGCGGCCGAACGCAAACGGATCATCGACGACTTCATGGCGGAGGTCTTCGAGGGGCTCGACACGGCCGACCCCGACATCCGCACCCGGCTCCGGTTCGCCACGGCGGACCTCCCGGACGACCCCACGCCGGAGCAGGTGGACGCGTGGGTGGAGCTGGCCGAGCTGATCCAGGACCCGGAGTTCCGCGCCCTGATGCGCAGGATGATCGAGTTCAACGCGGCCGACCGGGGCCCGGACGTCCCGGCGGGCACCTCCCTGTGGTTCATGAGCCGCCTGGTGCAGCTCGCCGGCGAGGCACTGCGCCGGGGCGTCGCCCCCGAGGCGCCCGAGGCCGGGGAGATCCTGCGGGGACTGATCGGCGACGCCGACCCGGCCGCCGTACTTCAGCGCCTGACGGCCGCCTCGAACGAACGCGTCGCCCGGTACCGCCGGTTGTCGGCCACCCTGAAGGGCCTGGAGCCGCTGCCGTCGTACGAGGAGGAGTTCTCCTGGGTGGTCGCCGCACTGAGGTGCCGCGCGGGCAGTTAATCTGACCTGCGTCAGTACGACAGCACGTCAGAGCAGACGCGACACAAAGGGGCGGATCGGTGGCGGACATCGAGGAAGCACGCAAGGAGTTCCAGCGGATCGATGCGGACGGCGACGGTTTCATCACCGCCGCCGAGTTCAAGTCCGCCCTCGCTCAGGGGGGCGACTGGAACGTCACCGACACGGTGGCCGAGGCCGTCATCAAGACCCGTGACCTCAACGGCGACAAGGTCCTGTCGTTCGACGAGTTCTGGGCGTACCTGAGCAAGTGACCCAGGCACCCGGGGGTGCCCGTCCGTTTGGCGGCGGGCGCCCCCGCGGTCCGGAATAGCCCGCCCGTCGCGGAGGTTGCACAGCCCCGTCAGAGCTGCGCACGACAGCGACCCCGAAGGACGAGGCGAGCGGACATGAAGATCGGCATCATCGGCGCGGGCAACATCGGCGGCAACCTGACCCGGCGGTTCACCGCCGTCGGCCACGACGTGTCCGTGGCCAACTCACGCGGTCCCGAGACCCTCAAGGCACTGGCCGAGGAGACCGGCGCGACCCCCGTCCGCGTCGAGGACGCGGCGCGCGGCGCCGAGGTCGTGGTGGTCACCGTTCCCCTCAAGGCGGTGCCGGACCTGCCGTCCGGCCTGTTCGACGGGGCGGCCGAGGGCCTCGTGGTGATCGACACCGGCAACTACTACCCCCGGCAGCGCGACGGCAGGATCGCCGGCATCGAGGACGAGGGCCTCACCGAGAGCCGCTGGACCGAACGGCACCTCGGCCACCCGGTGATCAAGGCGTTCAACGGCACCTACGCCCAGGACCTCCTCGACCGCCCCCGCCCGGCCGGCGACCCCGGCCGCCTGGCCCTGCCGGTGGCGGGCGACGACGAGGCGGCCAAGGCGAAGGTCCGGGCGCTGATCGACGAGATCGGCTTCGACACCGTCGACGCGGGCGGCCTCGACGACTCCTGGCGCCAGCAGCCCGGCACCCCCGTCTACGGCCTCCGCGCCGGCACGCGGGCCGTCACCGAGGCCCTGGCACAGGCCCCGAAGGAGCGCCCGGCGGACTTCCGGGGCTGACGGGCGGCGGACGGACGCGAGGGGCGGCCGCCGGGCCCTCGGGCTCAGCCCGCCCACTCCTTCAGGGCCGCCTTGCCGGGGAAGTCGGCCACGTTCTGGTCGTGGGGCTCGTCGGTGTACTGGTGGAAGCGCCACTTGGCCTTGATGCGGGGGTGGCCGGCGCTCACGTAGTCGGCGATCCACAGGCCGTCGCCCGCGTACGAGGTGGTGTCGACGTTGAGCCAGAAGTCCCGGTTGGTGTAGAGGATCACCCGGTTGTGCGGCCGCAGGGCCTTCACCTTGCGGATGAACTGGTCCTTCTCGGCGTTCGTCGCGTGGGTGCCCTCGGCCGTGCGCTCCCAGTCGACGGCGAGGATGTCGCCGGCTCTCTCGGGGGCGTGCGAGAGGAAGTACTCGGCCTGGGCGGTGACGTCGCCCGGCCAGAGGAAGTGGTAGAAGCCGACGACCAGTCCGGCGTCGCGGCCGTGCTTGGTCTGGGCGCTGAGCCGCGAGTTGACGTACGAACGGCCCTCCGTCGCCTTGATGAAGACGAAGGAGAGGCCGTCCGTGCCGTACGTCGCCGACTGGTAGGCGCTCACGTCGATGCCGTGCAGCATGCGTACTCCCTGAAGGTGCCGTGGGGGGAAGGAGACGGTTGGTTGAGTTCTGCCCCGTCTCCCGTACGGCCCATCCCTCAGGGGTGTTCGAACATCAGCTCCGGTCGGTTACCGCGCCCAGTACGGCGGGGGACTTGGCCGACCAGTCGGACGTGATCAGACTGGCGTGGTCGGCGGCCAGCAGGGACAGCCGGGCGGCCACCTCCGCGTCCGTCGGAGTGGTCGAGGAGATCGCGGGCGAGACCCCGGCCGCGTCCGTGGTGATCAGGATGTAGTGGTTCCTGGAGTAGAACGACGTGTCGTAGCCGTTGCCGACGTACGCCGCCGCGTCGCCGTCGAAGAAGACGAACCAGGGCTGGATCGAGGCGTCGTAGCGGCTGGTGCGCGGGTCGCCCGCGGCGGCGCCGAGGACGGCGGGGAAGGCCTCGGCCTCGCCGATGTTCCCGGCCGCGTACAGGTCGCGCAGGTGGTCGCCGTACTCGCGGTCGGTCCAGTAGTGGTCGAAGGGGTTGGCCTGCTCGACCGTGCCGGGGATCAGCTCGAAGAGGACCTTGCCCCGCAGCGCGTCGCGCGAGGGCCAGGCATCGGCCCGGGCGGCCGCGTCCAGCGTCGGGTACGCCCCGCCCAGCAGGTCGGACGGCCTGTAGACCATGTCGCCGAGCTTCTGCCGCACCAGGGTGTCGAACTCGTCGGGCCCGAGGCCGATGTTGTTGTTGAAGCCGTTCTTCATCTCCACCTTGAAGACGATCGGCCGGTGGTCCGGGTGGAGCTGGTGCCAGGCGGCGATGTTGTCCAGGCAGCTGCCCAGGTCCTGGTTGCGGCTCTTGCTGTAGAGCTCGGCCGGGGTCCTGGCGGCCTCGCAGTTGTTGTCGTCGCCGAACGGGTTGCTGTGGCTGACCCGCCAGCGGCGGCTCAGCGGGTCGGTGTAGACGTCCAGTTCGAGCAGCGAGGCGCCGGAGTCCAGCGCCTGCGCGAAGTACGTGTACTTGGCCTTGTCGTACGCGTTGTGCGTGCCGATCGCCGTCGTCCGCGAGAACTTCGGCGCCTCGGCCGCACGGGCGTTGCCGGCCAGTCCTAACAGCATCGCGGCGGCGCCCAGCAGCGCCGCCGCCCGTCTCACCCCACGCATAATCCAACTCCCCTTCGCCGATGCCGAGTTGGCGGCAGCGTAGGGGTAAGTGGTTACCGTGCGGTAGCCCCCGGAGGAACGGGAATCAGCACTCGATGATGTTCACGGCGAGCCCGCCGCGGGCCGTCTCCTTGTACTTGACGGACATGTCGGCCCCGGTGTCCTTCATGGTCTTGATGACCTTGTCCAGGGACACCTTGTGCGAGCCGTCGCCGCGCATCGCCATCCGGGCGGCGGTGACCGCCTTGACCGCGGCCATGCCGTTGCGCTCGATGCACGGGATCTGGACCAGGCCGCCGACCGGGTCGCAGGTCAGGCCCAGGTTGTGCTCCATGCCGATCTCGGCGGCGTTCTCCACCTGCTCGGGCGTGCCGCCCAGCACCTCGGCCAGCGCGCCCGCCGCCATCGAGCAGGCCGAGCCGACCTCGCCCTGGCAGCCGACCTCCGCGCCGGAGATGGAGGCGTTCTCCTTGAACAGCATGCCGATCGCGCCGGCCGCGAGCAGGAAGCGGACCACGCCGTCCTCGTCCGCGCCGGGGATGAAGTTGATGTAGTAGTGCAGGACCGCCGGGATGATGCCGGCCGCGCCGTTGGTCGGGGCGGTCACGACCCGGCCGCCGGCCGCGTTCTCCTCGTTGACCGCCATCGCGTAGAGCGTGATCCACTCCATCGCGCGGGTGGCCGCGTCGCCCTCGGCGCGCAACTGGCGCGCGGTGACGGCCGCCCGGCGGCGCACCTTGAGGCCGCCCGGCAGGATGCCCTCACGGCTCATGCCGCGCTCCACGCACGCCTGCATCACCCGCCATATCTCCAGCAGGCCGGCGCGGATCTCCTCCTCGGTGCGCCAGGCGCGCTCGTTCTCCATCATCAGCGAGGAGATCGACAGGCCGGTCTCCTTCGTCAGCCGCAGCAGCTCGTCGCCCGTGCGGAAGGGGTACTTCAGGACCGTGTCGTCCAGCTTGATCCGGTCCGCGCCCACCGCGTCCTCGTCCACCACGAAGCCGCCGCCGACCGAGTAGTACGTCTTGGTCAGCAGCTCGGCGCCCGAGGCGTCGTACGCCCACAGGGTCATGCCGTTGGCGTGGTAGGGCAGCGCCTTCCTGCGGTGCAGGACCATGTCGTCGTCGAAGGAGAACGCGATCTCGTGCTCGCCGAGGAGGCGCAGCCGCCCCGAGGCCTTGATCGCCTCCACCCGCTCGTCCGCCGTCTCCACGTCCACCGTGCGCGGCGAGTCGCCCTCCAGGCCCAGCAGCACGGCCTTCGGGGTGCCGTGGCCGTGGCCGGTCGCGCCGAGCGAGCCGTACAGCTCCGCGCGCAGGGACGCGGCCCGCTCCAGCAGGCCCTCGCCGTGCAGCCGGCGGGCGAAGATGCGGGCCGCGCGCATCGGGCCGACCGTGTGGGAGCTCGACGGGCCGATGCCGATCGAGAACAGGTCGAAGACCGAGATGGCCACGGTGACTCCTCAATACGGGATGGTGCGGGGCTGCCGGGGTGTGGCGGAAGCCGGGGCGGTGGCCGGCACCGCGCACGGCCGGGGTCGCCGGCCGTGCGCGCTGTCGTTCCGGCGCGGTGGGTGTCTTACTTGTTCAGACCCGGGTACAGCGGGTGCTTGTCGGCCAGGGCGCGAACCCGGGCCTTGAGCGCCTGTGCGTCGTAGGACGGCTTCAGCGCCTCGGCGATCACGTCCGCGACCTCGGCGAAGTCCTCGGCGGTGAAGCCGCGGGTCGCCAGGGCCGGGGTGCCGATCCTCAGGCCGGAGGTGACCATCGGGGGGCGCGGGTCGTTCGGGACGGCGTTGCGGTTGACCGTGATCCCGACCTCGTGCAGCCGGTCCTCGGCCTGCTGCCCGTCCAGCTCCGAGTCGCGCAGGTCCACCAGGACCAGGTGCACGTCGGTGCCGCCGGTCAGCACGTCCACGCCGGCCGCCTTCGCGTCGTCCCGCACCAGGCGCTCGGCCAGGATGCGGGCGCCCTCCAGGGTACGACGCTGGCGGTCCTTGAAGTCGTCCGAGGCGGCCACCTTGAAGGACACCGCCTTGGCGGCGATCACGTGCTCCAGCGGACCGCCCTGCTGACCGGGGAAGACCGCGGAGTTGATCTTCTTCGCCAGCTCGGCGGTGGACAGGATCACACCGCCGCGCGGGCCGCCCAGCGTCTTGTGGGTGGTGGTGGTGACCACGTGGGCGTGCGGCACCGGGTTCGGGTGCAGCCCGGCCGCGACCAGGCCCGCGAAGTGCGCCATGTCGACCATCAGGTACGCGCCGACCTCGTCCGCGATCCGGCGGAACTCGGCGAAGTCCAGCTGCCGCGGGTACGCCGACCAGCCGGCCACGATCAGCTTCGGCCGGGACTCCTTGGCCAGCTTCTCCACCTCGGCCATGTCGACCAGGCCGTCCTCGCCCACGTGGTAGGCGACCACGTCGTAGAGCTTGCCGGAGAAGTTGATCTTCATACCGTGGGTCAGGTGCCCGCCGTGCGCGAGGTTCAGGCCCATGATCGTGTCGCCGGGCTTGAGCAGCGCGAACATCGCGGCCGCGTTGGCCTGGGCGCCCGAGTGCGGCTGCACGTTGGCGTGCTCGGCGCCGAACAGCGCCTTGACGCGGTCGATGGCGATCTGCTCGACCACGTCGACGTGCTCGCAACCGCCGTAGTAGCGGCGGCCCGGGTAGCCCTCGGCGTACTTGTTGGTGAGGACCGAGCCCTGCGCCTCCATCACCGCGACGGGGGCGAAGTTCTCCGAGGCGATCATCTCCAGCGTGGACTGCTGGCGGTGCAGCTCGGCGTCGACCGCCGCGGCCACGTCCGGGTCGAGCTCGTGCAGGGGTGTGTTCAGAACGGTCATGCGTGGGCTCCTCAGTTGCCGGAGAACTCGGCGTACTCGTCGGCGGAGAGCAGGTCGGCGGGCTCCTCGGTGACGCGCACCTTGAACAGCCAGCCGCCCGTGAAGGGCTCGGAGTTCACCAGCGACGGGTCGTCCACCACGTCCTGGTTGAACTCGGTGACCTCACCGCTGACCGGGGAGTACAGGTCGGAGACCGACTTGGTCGACTCCAGCTCGCCGCAGGACTCGCCCGCGGTCACCGTGGCGCCGGCCTCCGGGAGCTGGGCGTAGACCACGTCGCCGAGCGCGTTGGCCGCGAACTCCGTGATGCCGACCGTCGCGACGCCGTCCTCGGCGGCCGACAGCCACTCGTGCTCCTTGCTGTAACGCAGCTGCTGGGGGTTGCTCATGGCCTGGATTCTCCTGTACGCGGGGAAGTGCTGGTGAAAAGGGGGACAGCGAAGGACGTGCGTGACCAGGGGCGACGGGCGCCTCACGCGCCTCGCCCCGCGGACCGGTTACGACAGTGTCACTTCTGGCGCTTGTAGAACGGCAGTGCCACGACCTCGTACGGCTCGTGACTGCCCCGGATGTCCACGCCGACACCGGCGGAGCCGGGCGCGGCGTGCGCGGCGTCGACGTACGCCATGGCGATCGGCTTGCCCAGGGTGGGGGAGGGGGCGCCGGAGGTGACCTCGCCGATCACCTCGCCGCCCGCGACGACCGGGTAGCCCGCGCGGGGGACCCGGCGGCCCTCGGCGACCAGGCCGACCAGCACGCGCGGCGGGTTCTGCTCGGCCCGCCCGGCGGCGGCCAGCAGCGCCTCGCGCCCGACGAAGTCGCCCTCCTTCTCGAACTTGACCACACGGCCGAGCCCGGCGTCGAAGGGGGTGAGCTCCGTGGTCAGCTCGTGCCCGTACAGCGGCATGCCCGCCTCCAGGCGCAGGGTGTCGCGGCAGGACAGCCCGCACGGCACCAGACCCGCGTCCGCGCCGGCGTCGGTCAGCGCCTGCCACAGCTTCTCGGCGTCGCCGGGGGCGACGAACAGCTCGAAGCCGTCCTCGCCGGTGTAGCCGGTGCGCGCGATCAGCGCGGACACGCCGGCCACCGTGCCGGGCAGGCCGGCGTAGTACTTCAGGCCGTCGAGGTCGGCGTCGGTGAGGGACTTGAGGATGCCGGGGGACTCGGGGCCCTGCACGGCGATGAGCGCGTAGTTGTCGCGGTCGTCGCGCACCTCGGCGTCGAAGCCGGCCGCGCGCTCGGTGAGCGCGTCGAGGACCACCTGGGCGTTGGAGGCGTTGGCGACGACCATGTACTCGGTCTCGCCGAGCCGGTAGACGATCAGGTCGTCCAGGATGCCGCCGTCGGTGCGGCAGATCATGGTGTAGCGGGCGCGGCCGACGCCGACGGAGGCGATGTTGCCGACCAGTGCGTAGTTCAGCGCGGCGGCGGCGGCCGGGCCGGTGACCGTGATCTCACCCATGTGGGACAGGTCGAACAGGCCGGCCCTCGTGCGCACGGCGAGGTGCTCGTCGCGCTCGGAGCCGTAGCGAAGGGGCATGTCCCAGCCGGCGAAGTCGGTCATCGTCGCACCGAGCGAGCGGTGCAGCGCGTCGAGCGCGGTACGGCGGGGCTGGGGGGACGCGTGATGCGGTTCGGTACTGCTCATCGGTCGGTCTCCAAGGCAATGACGGACGAGGACGGATCTCGTGTCCTCCCCATCTGTCATCGGAACCTGAGAGGTTCGCCACGACCGCCGGGCGGACGATCACGGCTTGCACCTTGGGTGGAGCCGCCTGCGCCGGCGGCCCGCTTTTCAGATGTGCCTCGCCCGCGCGGTAACGGTGCCTGAGAGATTCAAGGGAGGGACTTGCTCCTTCGGCGCCCCAGCGGTGGGCTGAGAACTCTCCCGCGCGGATTCAAACGGCCGGTATGCAGTTGGCGCGCCCATCATTGCACGCCCGGGGCCGCCCGCGGCAGGGCCGGATCTGTAACCGGCCTGTGTCCGTACGCGCACGAAATGGCGAGGCGCCTGGCATTACCTTCTCTTTACACTCGACGGGGAGGCGAACCGTCACCACCCCAGGGGAGACGATGCCGGTGAACGAGACCGCGGCCTGCGCCACGACCCACCCCCTCACCCAGCCCCGCACCGGGCCGGCGCGGGCCCCCGGCCGGTCGCGCGGACGCGACGCCGCGCACCCCGCGCGCCCCGCGCCCGTCGTCCGCGACCTGCGCGGCCGGCGGGCCGGGCAGGGGCCGGGCGTGCTGCTGTTCGGGCCCGGCGACGTCGTGGTGGTGACCGGGCTGCCCGGTGGCGGCAAGTCCACGCTGATGCGGCGCGCGGTGCCCGGCCCCCGGATCGACTCCCAGGACACCCGCGACCGCTGGGACGCCCGCCTCGCCGGCCGCCTGCCCTACGCCGTCTACCGCCCCCTGGTCCGCCTCGCCCACTACGCCGGCCTGCGCCGCGCCCTGCGCACCGGCGAGGGCCTGGTCGTCCACGACTGCGGCACCCAGGCCTGGGTCCGCGCCTGGCTCGCCCGCGCCGCCCGCCGCCGCGGCGGCGCCCTGCACCTGCTCGTGCTGGACGTCGACGCCGGCACCGCCCTGGCCGGCCAGCGCGCCCGCGGCCGGGGCGTCTCCCGCTACGCCTTCCGCCGCCACCGCCGCGCCGCCCACCGCGTCCTGCACGCGGTGGAGCGCGGCGACCTGCCCGGGGGCTGCGCCTCGGCGCTGCTGCTGGACCGCACGGCGGCGACAGGACTGCGGCGGATCGGCTTTCCGGGTGAGGCCGCCAGGGCCGGCACCGGATAGCCTTTCCGCCCAGCGGCTCCGGGCGCCCCCAGCGGCTCCCGGGGCGGTATCGACAACTCCCAGCAGTTCCAGTGGTTCCCAGCAGGCGGTAGGCAGATGGACATCCCGGCGGACTTCTCCGCGGACTTTCCCCCGCACTTCCCGGCACAGCCGCACCCCCACCCGCACGGCGGCTGGCCCGGCAACGAGCTGGAGGAGGTGCTGTCGGCCTCCCTCGGGATCCCCGCGGCGGCCGGCCGGATCGTCGAGGTGCTCGGCCGCAGCTTCGTATGGGTGCCGCTGCCGAGCGGCCGCGGCCCGCACGGCGGCCCGCTCGACCTGCCCACCCTGGAGATCGACGGCCAGGCCTACGTGCCGGTGTTCAGCTCCGAGGAACAACTGCGCCAGGTCGCCGGCTCCCACATGCCGTACACCATCGCGCCCGCCGTGGAGTTCGCGCGCGGCCTGCCCGCCCAGGTCGGCATCGCCGTCAACCCCGACGGAGTGGTCGGCGTCCCGCTGCCGCCGCCCGCCGTGGCCGAACTGTGCCGGGCCGGCCGCACCCCGCTGGACGGCCCGGCGAGCGGTGGCCGGGTCCGCCTCTACGAGCCCGACTGGCAGGACGACCCGGTGGACTTCCTCGCCGCCGCCTCCGCGGAGTTCGCCGCCACGGGCGTGGTCCGCACCGCCCGCCGCTGCCTGGCCGCCATCGAGACGGCCGAACCGGTGATGTTCGTGGGCGTCGAGCTCTCCCAGTGGGAGGGCGACCTGAGGGCGCTGCCCCTGCAGGCCCTGGAACGCGCCCTGAGCGGCAACCCGGTGGTCTGGCCGGTCAACCTGGTGCTCCTTGACGTGGCCCAGGACCCGGTCGCCGACTGGATGCGGGACGGCGTCCGGCCCTTTTATCAGTACGATCGCTGAAACCCACGGCCGCACGACTCCGGCACGTACCCGGCCGGAACGCGGCCTTAAGCTAGACCGACGACTCGGTCGGAACGTCGGTCGTATGAAGGGGCGGTAAAAGTGACTGCCAGCGGCACCGCGGCCGGGCAGGTCGAGCAGACGCTGCGCCAGGTGACGCCCGGGCGTTACGACGCCTACGAGGCGCTGCTGCGCGCCCTCGCCTCCCCGTCCTCCGGCCAGGTGTGGATGCTGCTGTGGCACGGCCAGGCCGGCTCCCCCGACGCCCAGTACGGCCACATGGAGGTCGACGGCCACGGCTACGCGCCCTGCGTCACCTCCGCCCAGGAGCTCTCGGCGAGCGGCTGGATGCGGTCGTACGAGGTGGTGGACGGCCTCGACGTGGCCCGCACCCTCTACCCCGACCACTACGGCCTCTGGCTCAATCCGCACGCCCCCGGCGGCGGCGTGGGCATCCCCTGGCTGGACCTGCGCCGCATCGCCACCGGCCTCGACCGCCAGCCGGCCGGCCCCCTGCGCCTGTCCGAACCGGCCGTCGAGGTGTCCCAGTTCTACGCCCTGCTCGCGCAGAGCGCCCACCGCACCCCGGCGGTGCGCTCCCTGCGCCGCGCCTGGGTGCAGCCGGCGCTCGGGGCGCCGTACCTCGCCATCGGCCTGGACGTCTACGACACCTCACCGCCGGCCGTCGACTCGGTGCGGGCGATGATGCAGCAGTCCATCGGCGCCGTCCCCGACGGCCTGCCGGTGTCGACCGTCGCCATGTCCGACGAGTACGACCCGGTCGCCCTGTGGATGCGCGCCAACTCCCGCCCGTTCTACGACCGCGAATCCCACGCGTCCCCGTCCCCGGCGACGGGGTACGGGTATCCGCCGGCGCGTGGCGGATACTGAACCGGAACGCTTCCCACCGGGACGCCGACTCGTGTGCCAGGGCAACTTCTTCGCGCGTAGATGAGGGTGAATAGTCCGGTTCTCAACCGGAAAGCCCCAACTCGACCGCGTCCGACCCCCGTTACCCAGCGTCCGGATAACGGAACCCTCCTGCCCGCATCACGTTTACGCATCCATTCACCGCCAAGTCTGGCAACAGATCGCCAATGCGTTGAAGACTCCCGCAACAAGGGGGTGTTCGCCCCTGTGTACGACGGACTGATCATGCCGCCACAGCGGCAAGTGCGGGCCGGCTACCGCCGGTTGAGAGGGGTCCCTGCCTAATGACGGCACCATTGCACGAGCCGACCGCGGAAGCGGCCCCGAGCGCGGCCGAGGAAGCGGCGGTAGCCACCACCGGCGCCAAGGCCGTCCAGGGACGTTCCCTGGGCCGGATCGCCTGGGAGCGCCTGAAGCGGGACAAGCTCGCCCTGACGGGCGGCGTCGTCGTGCTCGTCCTCGTCCTGGTGGCGCTGCTCGCGCCGGTGATCACCAGCCTCGTCGGGCAGGACCCCGACGTCTACCACGAGAACCTGATCGACCCGCTCTTCGGCACCCCCACGGGTTCGCTGGGCGGCATCAGCGGCGACCACCTGCTGGGCGTCGAGCCGGTCAACGGCCGCGACATCTTCGCCCGCATCCTCTACGGCGCCCAGATCTCGCTGCTCGTCGGCTTCCTGTCGGCCCTGGTCGCGGTGGTGCTGGGCACCATCCTCGGCATCCTGGCGGGCTTCTTCGGCGGCTGGGTGGACGCGGTCATCAGCCGCGTCATGGACGGCCTGCTCGCCTTCCCGCAGCTGCTCTTCATCATCGCGCTGGTCTCCGTGATGCCGAACAACATGCTGGGTCTGACCGGCTCGAGCGTGCGCGTCTTCGTGATGATCCTCGTCATCGGCTTCTTCGGCTGGCCCTACATCGGCCGCGTGGTACGCGGCCAGACGCTCTCGCTGCGCGAACGCGAGTACGTCGAGGCGGCCCGCTCGCTCGGCGCCGGGCGCTTCTACATCCTGTTCAAGGAACTGCTGCCCAACCTGGTCGCGCCGATCATCGTCTACACGACGATGATGATCCCCACCAACATCCTCACCGAGGCGGCACTCAGCTTCCTGGGCGTGGGCGTCAAGCCGCCCACGGCCTCCTGGGGGCAGATGCTCTCGAACGCGATCGACTACTACGACTCGGACCCGATGTACATGATCGTTCCGGGCGTGGCGATCTTCATCACCGTTCTTGCCTTCAACCTCTTCGGCGACGGCGTGCGCGACGCGCTGGACCCGAAGGGCTCCCGCTGAACTGCCGTACCCCAAGCGACCCGTGGCACTTCACACGGGGTCTCTCATCTAATCCGGAGGATCCGAGATCGTGACTACCCAACGCACCTCAGGGCGGCGCAAGCAGGCATTGGCCGCTGCGGCTGTGGTCGCAGGGCTGCTGACCACGGCGGCGTGCGGCGGCGGCAACGACAGCGGCGGCGGTTCGAAGAACGGTGCGGCCGGCTTCGACGCGGCCAACAACAAGGTCGCTCAGGCCTCCGCCGTCAAGAAGGGCGGAACGCTGAAGTTCGGTGGCGCCCAGGACGCCGACTCGTGGGACACCACGCGCGGCTACTACGGCTTCATGTGGAACTTCGCCCGCTACTACAGCCGCCAGCTGGTCACGACCAAGGCGGAGCCCGGCAAGGCCGGCGCCGAGCTGACCCCGGACCTCGCCACCGGTCTGGCCAAGGTGTCCGACGGCGGCAAGACCTACACGTACACCCTGCGTGACGGGATCACCTGGGAGGACGGCAAGCCGATCACCTCCAAGGACGTCAAGTACGGCATCGAGCGCGTGTGGGCGCAGGACGTGCTGTCCGGCGGCCCGACCTACCTGAAGGACGTCCTGGACCCGGACGCCAAGTACCAGGGCCCGTACAAGGACAAGGCCGCCGACCACCTCGGCCTGAAGGCGATCGACACGCCGGACGACAAGACCATCGTCTTCCACCTGCCGAAGGCCAACTCGGACTTCGAGGAGATGCTGGCCCTGGTCTCGGCCTCCCCGGTCCGCCAGGACAAGGACACCAAGTCCAAGTACACCCTGCACCCGTTCTCCTCGGGCCCCTACAAGTTCGAGTCGTACAACCCGGGCAAGGACCTCACCCTGGTCCGCAACACCAGCTGGAAGCAGGCCTCGGACCCGATCCGCAAGGCGTACCCGGACAAGATCACGGTCAAGTTCTTCTCGAACGCCAACGAGCTGGACCAGCGCCTGATCAACGGTGACATCGACCTGGACATCAACCAGACCGGCATGTCGCCGCAGGGCCGCACCGAGGCCCTCAAGCAGCACAAGGCCAACCTGGACAACCCGGTCTCCGGCTACATCCGTTACGCGGTGTTCCCGCAGAGCGTGAAGCCGTTCGACAACGAGCACTGCCGCAAGGCCGTGATCTACGGCGCCGACCACGTCTCCCTCCAGACCGCGCGTGGCGGCCCCATCGCCGGCGGCGACATCGGCACCAACATGCTGCCGCCGTCCGTCCCGGGCTCCGAGGGCCAGAAGTACGACCCGTACGAGCTCGCCGGCGCCAACAAGAACGGCAACGTCGCCAAGGCCAAGGAGGAGCTGAAGGCCTGCGGCCAGCCCAACGGCTTCAGCACCACCATCGCCGTCCGCAACAACAAGCCGGTCGAGGTGGCCACGGCCCAGTCGCTCCAGGCGTCGCTGAAGAAGATCGGCATCAACGCCCAGATCGACCAGTACGACGGCTCGCAGACCACCGGCATCATCGGCAGCCCCGCCAACGTGAAGAAGAAGGGCTACGGCATCATCATCATGGGCTGGGGCCCGGACTTCCCGACTGTCCAGGGCTTCGGTCTGCCGCTGTGGGACAGCAAGTACATCCTGCAGAGCGGTAACAACAACTACGCCCTGATCAAGGACAAGACGATCGACGGCCTGTTCGACAGCTACGTCAACGCCACCGACGCGTCGAAGAAGCCCGGCATCGCCACCGAGATCAACCACAAGGTCATGGAGGGCGGCTACTACCTGCCCTTCGTGTTCGAGAAGTTCATCAACTGGCGCTCCTCGAACCTGGCGAACGTCTACACCACCGACGGCTACAGCGGTATGTACGACTTCGTCAACCTCGGCCTGAAGAACCCGAAGTAAACCCGGCACACCCGCCGTACGGCACGAAAGGCAGGTGAAGGCCGGCGCGGCGTGATGGCGGGCCGCCGGAAGACCTCCGGCGGCCCGCGGTCCGCGGCGGGCCGTAAGCTGTGCTCGCTTACCTCATCAGGCGGCTGTTCGCCGCCGCAGTGATGCTGGTGGTCATCATCATGGTGGTCTTCGGCATCTTCTTCCTCGTCCCCAAGTGGGCGGGCGTCGACATCGCCCTGAGCTTCGTGGGCAAGCAGGCCGACCCCGCCGCGGTCGCCGGTGTGCGGGAGAAGCTCGGTCTGAGCGACCCGATCTACATGCAGGTCTGGGAGTTCTTCAAGGGCATCTTCGCCGGCCGCACCTACTCGGCCGGCGGTGACGTCACGCACTGCGCCGCACCGTGCTTCGGCTACTCGTTCAAGAGTGAGCAGGCCGTCTGGCCGGTGCTCACCGACCGCTTCCCGGTGACCCTGGGTCTCGCGCTCGGTGCCGCCGTCCTGTGGCTCGTCTTCGGTGTCGCGGCGGGTGTCCTCTCCGCGCTCAAGCGCGGCAGCCTCTGGGACCGCAGCGCGATGGTCGTCGCCCTCGCGGGCGTCTCCCTGCCGATCTACTTCACCGGCATGCTCTCCCTGGCGATCTTCGCCTTCGGGCTGAAATGGCTCAACGCCCAATACGTGCCACTGGACCAGAGCTTCACCGGCTGGTTCGGCGGCATGATCCTTCCGTGGATCACCCTCGCCTTCCTCTACGCGGCGATGTACGCCCGGATCACCCGGGCGACCATGCTGGAGGTCCTCGGCGAGGACTACATCCGCACCGCCCGCGCCAAGGGCCTGCGTGAGCAGACCGTCATCGGCAAGCACGCCATGCGCTCCACGATGACGCCGATCCTCACCATGCTGGGCATGGACCTCGGCGCCCTCATCGGCGGCGCCATCCTGACCGAGTCCACGTTCAACCTGCCGGGCCTCGGCCGGGCCGTGCTGGACGCGATCAGGAACCAGGACCTGCCCATCATCCTGGGCGTCACCCTGATCACCTCCCTCGCGGTGCTGCTGGCCAACCTCGTGGTGGACATCCTGTACGCCGTGATCGACCCCCGAGTGAGGCTCGCATGACCGAACTCAGCAAGAGCGGCGCGGCCGTGGGTGAACCCACCGCGGCCTCGCACGCCGCGACCGCCTTCCTGGAAGTGCGCGACCTCAAGGTGCACTTCCCCACCGACGACGGCCTGGTGAAGTCCGTCGACGGGCTCAGCTTCAAGCTGGAGAAGGGCAAGACCCTCGGCATCGTGGGCGAGTCCGGCTCCGGCAAGTCGGTGACCTCGCTCGGCATCATGGGCCTGCACACCGCCGGCCAGTACGGCAAGCGCAAGGCCCGCATCTCCGGCGAGATCTGGCTGAACGGCACCGAGCTGCTGTCCGCCGACCCCGACCACGTGCGCAAGCTGCGCGGCCGCGACATGGCGATGATCTTCCAGGACCCGCTGTCCGCGCTGCACCCGTACTACACGATCGGGCAGCAGATCGTGGAGGCGTACCGGATCCACCACAACGTCGACAAGAAGACCGCCCGCAAGCGGGCGGTCGAGATGCTCGACCGGGTGGGCATCCCGCAGCCGGACAAGCGGGTGGACAACTACCCGCACGAGTTCTCCGGCGGTATGCGCCAGCGCGCGATGATCGCGATGTCGCTGGTGAACAACCCCGAACTGCTCATCGCGGACGAGCCGACCACCGCCCTGGACGTGACCGTCCAGGCGCAGATCCTCGACCTGATCCGGGACCTGCAGAAGGAATTCGGCTCCGCGGTCATCATCATCACCCACGACCTGGGCGTCGTCGCCGAACTCGCCGACGACATCCTGGTGATGTACGGCGGCCGCTGCGTCGAGCGCGGACCGGCCGACAAGGTGTTCTACGAGCCCCGGCACCCCTACACCTGGGGCCTGCTCGGCTCGATGCCGCGCCTGGACCGCGAGCAGCAGGACCGGCTCATCCCGGTCAAGGGCTCCCCGCCCTCGCTGATCAACGTCCCCTCGGGCTGCGCCTTCAACCCGCGCTGCCCGTACGCCGACGTCCCCAAGGACAACCTCACCCGCACGGTCCGCCCCGAGCTGACCGAGGTCGGCAGCGACCACTGGGCCGCCTGCCACATGACGCAGGAGCAGCGGGAGCGGATCTGGACCGAAGAGATTGCGCCGAAGCTGTGAGTGAGAACGCAGAGGACAACGCAGTGAGCATCCCTGCACAGAGCGACGGCACGCAGGCCGCGACCTCCGCGACGGCCACCCTCACCAAGGACGCCGGCGCCGGCGAGATCCTGCTGAAGGTGACCGGGCTGCAGAAGCACTTCCCGATCAAGAAGGGCCTCTTCCAGCGGCAGGTCGGCGCGGTGCGCGCGGTCGACGGCATCGACTTCGAGGTGCGCGCGGGCGAGACCCTGGGCGTCGTGGGCGAGTCCGGCTGCGGCAAGTCGACGATGGGCCGGCTGATCACCCGGCTGCTCGAACCGACGGCCGGCACGGTCGAGTTCGAGGGCAAGGACATCACGCACCTCGGCGTGGGCGGCATGCGCCCGATGCGCCGCGACGTGCAGATGATCTTCCAGGACCCGTACTCGTCGCTGAACCCGCGCCACACCATCGGCACGATCGTCGGCGCTCCCTTCAAGCTCCAGGGCGTCACGCCCGAGGGCGGCATCAAGAAGGAAGTGCAGCGGCTGCTGTCGGTCGTGGGCCTCAACCCCGAGCACTACAACCGCTACCCGCACGAGTTCTCCGGCGGTCAGCGCCAGCGCATCGGCATCGCCCGGGCGCTCGCGCTCAACCCGAAGCTCGTGGTCGCGGACGAGCCGGTCTCGGCGCTGGACGTGTCGATCCAGGCGCAGGTCGTCAACCTCCTGGACGACCTCCAGGAGGAGCTCGGCCTGACGTACGTGATCATCGCGCACGACCTGTCGGTCGTCCGGCACGTCTCGGACCGGATCGCGGTGATGTACCTCGGCAAGATCGTGGAGCTGGCCGACCGGGAATCGCTCTACAAGGCGCCGATGCACCCGTACACCAAGGCGCTGATGTCGGCCGTCCCGATCCCGGACCCGAAGCGGAAGAACGCCAAGAGCGAGCGCATCCTGCTCAAGGGCGACGTGCCCTCGCCGATCTCCCCGCCGAGCGGCTGCCGTTTCCACACTCGGTGCTGGAAGGCGACGGAGATCTGCCGGACGACCGAGCCGCCGCTGCTGGAGCTGAAGCCCGGCCAGCGGGTGGCCTGCCACCACCCGGAGAACTTCGAGGACCAGGCGCCCCAGGACACCGTCCTGCTCACGGCGGCCAAGGAGGCGGCCGAGCTGGTCGCCGACGAGGTCCTGGCGGAGTCCGCGGCCACCTCGGCCGCGGTCGCCGCGGAGGTCGCCGAGATCGCGGAGGCCGCCGAGGCGGCGGAGACCGCGGAGGAGACCCCCGCGGCTGCCGAGAGCGCGGACAAGACCGCCGCGGCTGCGGAGACCGCGGACGAGACCGCCGAGGCCGAGGCCGCCCCCGCGTCCCCGTCCGCGGAGAACTCCTCCGAGCCGGAAGGCGAAGGCAAGAAGTAAGCGGCGAATCACCGACGCGTGGGCCCCGGAAACCAGGAATCGGTTTCCGGGGCCCACGCGCAGGAAAAGCCGGAGCCGGAGAAATCCGGATCAGGAACTGGTCTCCCAGTAATGCCACCCGACCGAGGTCGCCGGCAGTTTGGCGGTGCCCGAGGCGAGAGTGGTCACCGAGCAGTTCGGGTTCGTCCGGTTGGACTCCCAGCTCACCTGATAGCCGTTGGAGCCGTACTGCAGGTTGCCGTACTTGCGCGCGCTGATGTTGTGCGAGTAGGTGTGACCGGTGGTGACGGCCACCGACTTGGTGATGCTGCCGCTCACCGACGCCTTGGCCGAGGCGAACAGGTAGCTGGCGCTCACCTCGAGGGAGGTGGAGACGCTGTACGTGATGGTGGTGGCCTTGGTCACCGAGGCCGTCATGGTGCCGCCCGGGCCGTCCTTGAAGTAGGCGCCCTTGGCGGGAAGCCGGTAGGCCTTGTGCGACGTGATGAGAACCCCGTAGTCCACCGGGCAGGAGCGCTTCGGCGTGACGGCCGCGGACGCCGGCGCCGCCCCCGCGAGAACCGGCGTGATGCCCGCGACGAGCAGCGCGGCCAGCTTTGCTCTCTTACGCATGAGAATCCCCCCTATTGTGTGGTCCGGCCCCCGCTGCGGCGGAAACCGTCAAGCGCGAGCGAGCCTATGCAGTTGACAGTGGCCGGTCAATTGCAATCCGGATTGGTTGAGGAAGAATTGAGCCTGCCGGCGCCTGCCGCATTTACCCGGCAAAACCTCTTCCCAAGTCCTCGAAAAGCCCGGCGCATGACGACTTGGCAAAGTCATGCGCATGACTGAGCGGGAGAGCGCACAGTCGTCCCTGTCCGTGTGATCCGCAGATCCGCGCACGCCTGAAGGGATGACTCATGGCACTCTCCCGTTCGGCACGCTTAGGAGCCGTCGTCACCGCGGCGCTCTCCTTCCTGACCGTCGCCGCCTCCTCGGCCCCCACCCCCGGCGCCCCGGGCATCGGCGACACCTACTTCCCGCTCGCGGGCAACGGCGGCTTCGACGCCCGTCACTACGACCTCGACATCGCCTACGCCCCGGACACCGGCCGCCTGGACGGCCGTACGACGATCACCGCGCGCGCCACCCAGAACCTGTCCTCCTTCGACCTCGACCTCCAGCAGCTCACCGTCACCCGCGTCGAAGTGGACGGCAGACGCGCGCGGTTCACCCGCGACGGCGACGAACTGCGCGTCACCCCGCGCGGGGTGCTGCGCGAGGGCCGTACCTTCCGGGTCGCCGTCACCTACGGCGGGATGCCCCAGCCGCTGAGCGGCCCCATCGTCTTCGGCTCGAAGTACGGCTGGATGAGGACCGAGGACGGCGTCTTCGTCGCCTGCGAGCCCAACGCGGCCTCCACCTGGTTCCCCTCCAGCGACCACCCCTCCGACAAGGCCACCTACGACATCCGCGTCAAGGCGCCCAAGGGCCTGACCGCCGTCTCCAACGGCCGGCTGGTGTCCACGAGCGACCGGGGCGGCTCCACGTACACCCACTGGCGCGAGAGCCGGCCCATGGCCACCTACCTCGCGACCGCCACCATCGGGAAGTTCGACGTGCGGACCGGGCGGACCCCCTCCGGCATCCCGATCTACGTGGCCATCGACCCCAAGCTGAGGAACAGCAACAGCGTGGACGTGTACGCCGTCACCGCGGCCGCCACCGACTACTGGTCGCAGGTGTTCGGGCCGTACCCGTTCGAGGAGACCGGCGCCATCGTCGACGACATGCCGGAGGCCGGGTTCTCACTGGAGGTGCAGAGCAAGCCCGCCTACTCGGCCGTGCGCAACGAGACGACGATCGTGCACGAGCTGGCCCACCAGTGGTTCGGCGACTCCGTGTCGGTCCGCCGCTGGAAGGACGTCTGGCTCAACGAGGGCTTCGCCACCTACGCCCAGTGGCTGTGGGCCGAGCACCAGGGCACCCGCTCGGCGCACGACTCCTTCCTCGCCGCCTACGACTCCCGCCCCGCCGACAGCCCCTTCTGGCAGGTCGAGGTGGCCGACCCGCAGCGCGACACGATGTTCGCCTCCGCCGTCTACCAGCGCGGCGCGATGACGCTCCAGGTGCTGCGCGAGCGCATCGGCGACCGGGCCTTCTTCCGCCTGCTGCCGGCCTGGACGGCCCTGCACCGCTACGGCAACGCGGACACCGCCGACTTCGTGCGCCTGGCGGAACGGATCTCCGGGCAGCGGCTCGGCGACCTCTTCGACACCTGGCTGTTCACGACCTCGAAACCCGCCCTGTAAACGCCGGCATCCACGGTGGGCCTTGCATCGCAAGGCCCACACCCCGCGCCGAGTAAGAATGTGGGGTGCCTCCCGAACTGTTCAGCCCCACCGTCCAGCACACGCTCGACCTGGTCGGCATCTTCGTGTTCGCCATCTCCGGCGCGCTGCTGGCCGTCCGCAAGAACTTCGACGTCTTCGGCATGGCCGTCCTCGCCGAGGTCACCGCGCTGGGCGGCGGGCTGTTCCGCGACGTGGTCATCGGAGCCGTGCCGCCGGCCGCCTTCACCGACCTCGGGTACTTCCTGACCCCGCTGTTCGCCACGCTCGTCGTCTTCTTCCTGCACCCGCACGTGGAGCGCATCCAGCGCGCGGTCTACGTCTTCGACGCGGCCGGCCTCGGCCTGTTCTGCGTGTCCGGCACGACGAAGGCGTACGCCTACGGCCTCAACCTCACCGCGTCGGCGACCCTCGGGCTCGCCACCGCCGTGGGCGGCGGTGTGCTGCGGGACGTGCTCGCCAACGAGGTGCCCTCGCTGCTGCGCTGGGACCGCGACCTGTACGCGGTCCCGGCGATCGTCGGCGCCACCATGGTGGCGCTCTGCATCGATCAGGACGTGCTGAGCCCGCTCACCAGCGGCCTGGCGGCGCTCACCGCTTTTGTCCTGCGCCTGCTCGCGATGCGGTACCACTGGCGAGCTCCGCGGGCCTGGAACCGGCGCTCGACGGTACGCGAGGAGTAGGCGAGCCCTTGTGCGGCTGCCGGTTGTCCTTCTGGCTCAGCTCCATGGTCAGCCAGCGGAACACCGTGGGCACCTGCGGCCGCCACAGCGCCATGCTGTGCCCGCCCGCGCTGCGCGGCAGGAAGACCACGCGCACGGTGGTCGGCGCCTTCGCGATCTGCTCCATGGCCACGCCGGCCTGGTAGCCGTCGTTCGCCTCGCCGGAGTAGTACAGCGCGACGCGCGGCGGCTTGCGGTAGTTCTTCAGCAGCACGAACGGGTTGTTCGCGCGCCGCACCTCGATGTTCTGCGAGGCCAGCGAGTTGCGCTCGCCGATCGGGTCGTTGTAGCCGGACAGGCTGACCCCGGCCCGGTAGCGGTCGGGGTGGGCGACGGCGAGCTTGGCCGCGCAGTGGGCGCCCGCCGAGTAGCCGGCCACGGCCCAGCCGTCCGGCGCCGGTTCGGTGCGGAAGTTGTCCATGACCATCTTCGGCACGTCGATGCTCAGCCAGCTGTCCGCGTTGACGGTGCCCGGGATGTTGGCGCAGCCCGTGTCGATCTTGGCGATCAGGTTGGTGCGCGGGGAGACCAGGATGAACGGCGCGACCTTGCCGCTGCGCATCAGCGGTTCGAGCTGCTCGTGCGCGTGCGCGGAGCCGAACCAGGCCTTCGCCGAGCCCGGGTAGCCGGACAGCAGCTCCACCACCGGGAACTTCTTGTCCTCGTAGGCGGGGTCGTCGTACTGCGGCGGCAGCCACACGTAGACCTCGCCGCTCACACCGGAGACCCGGCCCTTGAGCTGGGTGACCTTGACCCCGCCGGCCGCGTGCATCCCGGGCCCGTCGGCCTGGGTGAACGTCTGGTGGACCTTGGGCAGCTTCCGGTAGGCGATGCCGCCCGTGCCGTCGGCGCCCAGGTCGGCGGCCTTCTGCACGTGGTTGCCGGTGCCGAGCAGGTCGGCCCAGTTGTCGTACAGGTTGTTGGAGTTGTTCACCAGCACGAAGACCAGGGTGATGGCCGTGGCCTGGGCGAACAGCAGCATCAGCGCGCGGGCCGCGTGGCGCAGCGCCTTCGGGCCCTTCATCCGTGTCCACAGGGCGAACGGAAGGACCATGGCGATCACGGCGAACGCGATGGTGGTGTACAGGAACGGAGTCCCGGTGAGGCTCATGTCCTCATAGAGGGAAAACAGGGGCCTCGGGTCACGGACGAGGGGGGACACTTACCGAGAAATTGCTGAAGCCTCACTCTCTGAGCTGCGGCGGAGCGACCAGAGTGGCGTTCGTCATATGAGCCGAAAGCGGAAAGCTACCGCTTAGTAGTTTCCTGTTGTACCGTTCACCCATGCCAGATGCAGCTTCCGCCCCGGCCGCGCGCCGGGCCGCGATCGGCGCCGCCGAGTTCGACCGTGACACCGCCGTCGTCCGGCGCGCCCCCGGCGTCTACGACATCGACCTCTCGGCCGGCTGGACCATCATCAACGCCGTCAACGGAGGCTACCTGCTCGCCGTGCTCGGCCGGGCGCTCGCGGACGCGCTGCCGCACCCCGACCCGTTCACCATCTCGGCGCACTACCTGACCGCCTCCCGGCCCGGCCCGGCCGTCGTCCGCACGGACGTGGTCCGCACCGGCCGCACCCTCTCCAGCGGCCAGGCCTCCCTCTTCCAGTACGACGCGGACGGCCAGGAGGTCGAACGCATCCGCGTCCTCGCCTCCTACGGCGACCTGGACGCCCTGCCCGACGACGTGCGCACCACGGCCGAGCCGCCCGCCATCCCGCCGATGGAGCAGTGCTTCGGCCCCCAGGACGGCCCGGCCCCCGTGCCCGGCAGCTCGGCCATCACCGACCGCCTGATGCTCAAGCTGGACCCCGCCACCCTCGGGTGGGCGCTCGGCTCGCCCTCCGGCAAGGGGGAGATGCGGGCCTGGTTCGGACTCGCCGACGGCCGGGACGCAGACCCGCTCTCCCTGCTCCTCGCGGTGGACGCGCTGCCCCCGACCGCCTTCGAGATCGGCCTGAAGGGCTGGGTCCCGACCGTCGAGCTGACCGTGCACGTCCGTTGCCGCCCGGCTCCCGGCCCGCTGCGGGTGTCCGTCACCACCCGCAACCTCGCCGGCGGCTTCCTGGAGGAGGACGCCGAGGTGTGGGACAGCGCCGACCGGCTGGTGGCGCAGTCCCGTCAGCTCGCCCGGGTCAGGCTCGGCTGAGCGGCTCGCGGCCCAGCCAGGCCGCCAGCCGCCCGTAGGCGCCGGCCCCTTCGCCGGCCGGGACGGCGGAGGCGAAGGGGGTCTGCTCGTCCCGCTGCTCGTCCGGCAGCACCCGGCGGGCGATCCCCAGCGCGAACTCGGCGAGCTCCGGGTCGAGTTCGACGGGGTGCCCGAGCGACTCGCTCAGGTCCCAGGTGTGGGTCACCAGCTCCATCACGTACCCGGACAGGGCGGCGGCGCCGGGCACCTCGCCCCAGGGCACGCGCACCGTCGCGGTCATGCGGTCGTCGGCCTCCCAGGCCTTGAGGACCCGGGTGCGGACCTCGTCGTAGGCCGCCGCCCAGTCCTCGTCGCCGACGCCCTCGGCGAACGGGTGCACGGCGAGCCCGTCGCCGCCCTCGCCGACGACCGCGATCCGCAGGGTGCCGCCGACCATGTGGCTCAGCAGGCCGCGGACGTCGAACTCCGTGCAGGGGGTCGGGCCGGCCAGCTGCTCGGGCCGTACGGTCCCGATCAGGGCTGCGGCCTGCTCGGTGGCGCGGGCGTAGACGGGGCGGGGGTCGATGGCGTTCATGGTGTGCCTTCCTCGTCGGTTCGGTGTGCCGAGCATCGCGGGAAAACCTGACAGTTTCCGTCAGCATTTGCGGGGCGTTCCCGGGGTGGGCGATCCTGGCCGGTGTGAAGTCGGACCGCCTGCTGTCGATCCTGCTGCTCCTGCAGACCCGGGGCCGGGTGCCCGCGCACGAACTCGCCGGGCGGCTCGAGGTGTCGGTGCGCACCATCTACCGCGACATCGAGGCCCTGTCGGCCTCCGGCGTCCCGGTCTACGCCGAGCGCGGCCGGCACGGCGGCATCGAACTGCTCGCCGGGTTCCGTACGGACGTCACCGGCCTGACCGCCGACGAGTCCCGCGCGCTGTTCGTGCTGGCCGCCCAGGGCGCGCACGCCGCGCTCGGCCTGGACGCGGCGCTCGGCTCGGCCCTGCGCAAGGTGATGGCCGCGCTGCCCGCCCCGCACCGGCCCGCGGCCGAGGAGACCAGCCGGCGGATCCTGGTCGACGCCACCCGCTGGAAGGGCGGCCCGCGCCCGGCCGTCGACCTCCAGGTGCTCCAGGACGCGGTCTTCGCCGACCGGCGGCTCAGGCTGCGCTACCGGCACGGCGGCACCCGCGAGCCGCGGACGTACACCGTCGACCCCTACGGCCTGGTCTCCAAGGCGGGCGTCTGGTACCTGGTCGCCGACCGGAGCGCCGAGCCGCGGCTGTTCCGCGCCGACCGGGTGCGCTCGGCCCGGCTCCTGGACGACCCCGTGCGGCGGCGCCCTGGCGTCGAACTCGCCGGCGTCTGGGAGGTGCTGCGCCGCCAGGTCGAGGAGCGCCCGGGCGGGTTCGAGGTGACGGTACGGGTGCGGCGCGACCGCCTCGACATGTTCCTGCGCCTGAGCGGCTCGTCCCTGGCCGAACTCCCCGAGGACGACGGCGCCGGCGAGTGGATCACGGCCCGCCTCTCCTACGGCTCGCCACGCGAGACGCGTCAACTCCTCGCCTACGCCGACAGCGTGGAGGTCGTCTCCCCGCCCGAGGCGCGCGAGGAGCTGAGGGAGGCGGCCGCGTCGCTGGCGCGGCTGTACTGCTGAACCGGCCGCCGGCGCCGGGGAGTCAGGCGGTCGGCCAGTGCTTGCGGCCGAGGCTGATCAGGCGCAGCTGGCGGGTGGCCATGTCCGTGACGCGGGCCCGTTCGCGGGCGTCGGACGCCTCCAGGAAGAGGGAGGCGGTGATCAGCATCTGGTCGACGTAGAGATGGGCGAGCATGAGCAGGTCGTCCTCGCTCCAGCCCGCCGCCAGGCGGTCCTTGGCCAGCTCGTCCTTCACCTCCGAGGCGAACCGGGCCAGTTGCTCGCGGATGGCCTCCCGCACGGGCTGCACGCCACCGTGCCGTTCCCGGGCGATGAAACGCACGTGCGCGGGGTACGCGTCCACGTGACGGCCGATCAGTTCGACGGCGCGCGCTATGCGTTCGTCGCTGTCGTCCGCACCGGACACCGTCGTCCGGATCATCGGGTGCAGGCTGCCGAGCGCCTCCTCGACCAGGGCGACCCCCAGGTCGGCGGTGGAGCGGAAGTGCCGGTAGAAGGCCGTCGGCGCCACGCCGACGGCGCGCGTGACCTCGCGCAGACCCAGGCTGCTCAGGCTCTGCTCCTCCAGCAGGGCCAGCGCCGCGTCGAGGAGGGCCCGCCGGGTCTTCTGCTTCTGCGCCTGGCGGACACCGAGAGTGTGACTCATGCCATGCAGTTAACAACTGTTCTCCGGAATTGAAAAGCGGCCGGACACGCTAGACTCGAGAGTCAGTGAACAACTGTTACTACAAGCGTTCACCGAAACTTCACCGGAGGGGGATCCGAACCCATGCTGTTCCTCGTCGCCGCACTCATGCTGCTCGGCCTGGTCCTGGGCACCGTGGCCCACGCACCGCTGGACTTCACTGTCGTCGCCGCCGTCGCGATCGCCGCCTGGCTCGGCGTCTTCGCGCTCCGCGAGCGCCACGCCCGCCGCCGCGGCCCGTCCCACTGACCCGGGCGGGCCGGCCGGTCAGCGCCGGCCCACCGCCACCAGCACCGGGGCTCCGCGCGAGCGGAAGGCCCCACCGACCGTCGGGAGACACACCATGCAGCTCACCGCACCGGCCACGCGCCGTACCGCCGCCCGTGACGCGGACGGCATGGCCGTCGCGTCCTTCATCCTCGGCCTGCTCGGCCTGCTCGTCCTCAACCTGTTCCTCGGCCCCATCGCCATCGCCCTGGCCGGCGTCGCCCTGTGGCGCGGCACCACCCGCCCCGGCCGCGCCTACCTCGGCCTCGGCCTCGGCATCGCCGACCTGCTCGTGCTGCTCGCCTTCATGCAGGCCGACAACACGGTGTCCTGGAGCTTCTGAGCCGCCCGGTACCGGACGCCACCCCGTGGCCCCGTGGACGACGGGGCACCGCCGAGCGGGCCGGCCGGGCGCACCGCCCGTCCGAGACCCCACCCCGCTCCCGGCCCGAGGGCGCCAGGGGCGGGCCGTAGAATCGGCCTCACCATGGCTTACCTCGACCACGCCGCGACCACCCCCATGCTGCCGGAGGCGGCAGAGGCGCTGACCGCCGCGCTGGGTGTCACCGGCAACGCCTCCTCCCTCCACGCATCCGGCCGCAGAGCCCGCCGGACGGTCGAGGAGTCCCGCGAAACCCTCGCCGAAGCCCTCGGCGCCCGCCCCAGCGAGGTCGTGTTCACCTCCGGCGGCACCGAAGCCGACAACCTCGCCGTCAAGGGCCTGTACTGGGCGCGCCGCGAGGCCGACCCGGCCCGTACCCGCGTACTGGCGAGCCCCGTCGAGCACCACGCCGTCCTCGACGCCGTCCACTGGCTCGGCGAACACGAGGGCGCCACCGTCGAGTACCTCCCCGTCGACGCCCACGGGCGCGTCCACCCCGGCGCCCTGCGCGAGGCCATCGCCCGCGACCCGGACGACGTCGCCCTGGCCACCGTCATGTGGGCCAACAACGAGATCGGCACCGTCCTGCCGGTCCGTGAACTCGCCGAGGCCGCCGCCGAGTTCGGCGTCCCGCTGCACGCGGACGCGGTCCAGGCCTTCGGCCAGGTCCCCGTCGACTTCGCCGCCTCGGGCCTCGCCGCGATGACCGTCTCCGGCCACAAGATCGGCGGCCCGTACGGCATCGGCGCGCTGATCCTCGGCCGCGAGCACACCCCCGTACCCGTCCTGCACGGCGGCGGCCAGGAGCGGCACGTGCGCTCCGGCACCCTCGACGTACCCGCCGTGGCCTCCTTCGCCGTGGCCGGCCGGCTCGCCGCCGAACAGCGCGAGTGGTTCGCCCGTGAGATCGGTGCCCTGCGCGACGACCTGATCGAGGCGGTCCGCACGGCCGTCCCCGACGCGATCCTGGGCGGCGACCCCGACCCGGCCGGCCGGCTGCCGGCCAACGCCCACTTCACCTTCCCCGGCTGCGAGGGCGACTCCCTGCTGCTGCTGCTCGACGCCCAGGGCATCGAGTGCTCCACCGGCTCCGCCTGCACCGCCGGCGTCGCCCAGCCCAGCCATGTCCTGCTCGCCACCGGCACCGACCCCGATCTCGCCCGCGGCACCCTCCGCTTCACCCTCGGCCACACCTCCACCCGGGCCGACGTGGAGGCGGTCGCCAAGGCCATCGGCCCGGCGGTGGCGAGGGCACGGGCGGCGGGCCTGACCTGAGACGGCTCAGGCCCGCGAGGGCGCGACGGCCCGGGCGGGGGCGGTGGTGGCGTGACGGCCCGGGCGGGGGCGGTGGTGGCGTGACGGCCCGGGCGGGGGCGGTGGTGGCGTGACGGCTCAGGTCCGCGTGGTCCGGGCCGCGCGGACCAGGCGCAGGTAACGGTCCCAGTCCCAGTGCCGGCCGGGATCCGTGTGGTCGGCGCCCGGCACCTCCGCGTGGCCGATGATGTGCCGCCGGTCGACGGGTATCCCGTACCGCGCGCAGATCCGGGCCGTCAGCCGCGCCGAGGCCGCGTACATCGCGTCCGTGAAGGACGAGGCGTCCTCGACGAAACCCTCGTGCTCTATGCCGACACTGCGCTCGTTGTACTCCCGGTTGCCCGCGTGGAAGGCCACGTCCAGCTCGCGGATCATCTGCGTGACGTGCCCGTCCTTGCGGACTATGTAGTGCGCGGCGGCCTTGTGCCCCGGATCCTGGAAGACCTTCACCGCGCTCGCGTAGCTGCCCTGGGTGACATGGACGACGACCCGGTCGATCCGGTAGTCGTCCGGGCGGTCCGCCCGCCGGTAGTTGGCCGGGGAGGCCTCCACCCACCGCGCGCCCCCGAAGTCCACCGCGCCCTGAACCCGCGGCTTCTGAGCGCCCGGCAGCCGCCACCACAGCCGGGACAGCCCGCTGCGCTCCAGCGCGGCCCCGCCCACGACCACCGCCGCCGCGCCGATGAGCAGCGCCCGCCGCCCCGGCCGCCGGTCCGCGTCGCCCTTGCCGCCCTTCTTCGCCCCCATGCGATCTGCAACGGATATCCGGCGGTCCCGGTTCCCGCGCCCCCGTACCCTGGAGGGGCTATGACTGACACCCCGCAGCGCACCCGTCCCCTCCGCGTCCTCGCCGCCATGTCGGGCGGGGTCGACTCCGCCGTCGCCGCCGCGCGCGCCGCGGAGGCCGGCCACGACGTCACCGGCGTCCATCTCGCGCTCTCCGCCAACCCCCAGTCCTTCCGCACGGGCGCGCGGGGCTGCTGCACCATCGAGGACTCGCGCGACGCCCGCCGCGCGGCCGACGTCATCGGCATCCCCTTCTACGTCTGGGACCTCGCCGACCGCTTCCGCGAGGACGTCGTGGAGGACTTCGTCGCCGAGTACGAGGCCGGGCGCACCCCGAACCCCTGCCTGCGCTGCAACGAGAAGATCAAGTTCGCCGCGCTGCTGGACAAGGCGCTCGCCCTCGGCTTCGACGCGGTCTGCACCGGTCACTACGCGCGCGTGGTGACGCTGCCCGACGGCACCCGCGAGCTGCACCGCGCCTCCGACATGGCCAAGGACCAGTCGTACGTCCTCGGCGTCCTCGACAGCACCCAGCTCGCGCACGCGATGTTCCCGCTCGGCGACACGGTCACCACCAAGGAGGAGATCCGCGCCGAGGCCGAGCGCCGGGGCCTGGCCGTCGCCAAGAAGCCCGACTCGCACGACATCTGCTTCATCGCCGACGGCGACACCCAGGGCTTCCTCGCCCGCCGCCTCGGCAAGGCCGAGGGCGACATCGTCGACGAGTCCGGCGCGGTGGTCGGCACCCACGAGGGCGCGTACGGCTTCACCATCGGCCAGCGCAAGGGCCTGCGCCTGGGCACCCCGGCCCCCGACGGCAAGCCCCGCTACGTCCTCGACATCTCCCCGGTGGACAACACGGTCACGGTCGGCCCGGCCGCCGCGCTCGACGTCACCGCGCTCACCGCGATCAGGCCCCGCTGGTGCGGCGCCGCGCCGGCCGGCCCCGGCGCCTACACCGCCCAGCTGCGCGCCCACGGCGGCGAGACCGCCGTCACCGCCGAACTCGCCGACGGCGAACTGCGGGTCGCCTTCGCCGAGCCGGTCCGCGGCGTCGCCCCCGGCCAGGCGATCGTCCTGTACGACGGCACCCGCGTGGTCGGCTCGGCGACGATCGCGACCACGGAGCGGGCGACGGCGGACGTGGTCTGAAGGCACTCCTCCAGGCAGGGCGCAGGAAGAACGCGGTCAACCTTCGATGACGAGGTCTGGCGCATCTCCACGAGTCGTTTTAGGCTCGACCGTGCGGATTACCCGCACATAGGAGCCCAAGGCGGTGAACCAGGTACCCGCCTCGTCTGGAGGTCGGCCGTGCTGCTCAGTTTTCGGGTGGCCAACCACAGGTCCATCCGGGAGGAGACCGAACTCTCCCTCGTGGCCACCGAGCTCAACGAGAGCACGGCCCGGCAGACCCCCGCGCGCTCCGAGGGCAGGCCGGTGTCCGTACTGCCGGCCGTCGGCATCTTCGGAGCCAATGCTTCCGGCAAGAGCAATGTCCTGGACGCCCTGCGGTTCATGCGGAAGGCGGTGCTGGAGTCCTTCGCGGACTGGGGCAAGAGGCCCGGAGTGCCACGGGAGCCGTTCGAACTCGCCTCGGAGGCGCAGGACGAGTCCAGTCTCTTCGAGGTGGATCTGCTCCTCGGCAAACGACCCGTCCGCTACACCTACGGCTTCGAGTTGTCCGACGACCGCGTGGAGGCCGAGTGGCTGCACGCCTATCCGTCCGGGCGACGACAGGTGTGGTTCGACCGCGAGGCGGACCGCCCGGACGAGGAGGGTGGCGAGTTCCGCTTCCCCGGAAACGGGCTGAAGGGGCACAAGGACGTGATCGTCTCGTCCACTCGCCCTGACGCCCTGTTCCTGACAGCCGGGGCCACGCTCAATCATCCGGCGCTCTCAGCCGTCCACCGCTGGTTCGTGGACAATCTCTGGCTCGTGACGTCCGGCGCGGACGTTCCCCATCGGACGGAGTGGACCCGTACGCGGCTGACCGACCGCAAGAATGGTGCCGGGCTGCGCAAGCGCATCGGTGCGATGCTGGCCGCGGCGGATCTGGGGATCACCGGACTGACCCTGGACCCCGAGAGCGGCGAGGTGCAGCTGCTGCACCGCAGCGCCGACGGCACCCCCCGCCCCCTGGACTTCTGGGACCAGGAGTCCCTGGGCACCCACGCCTGGTTCGCCTTCCTGGGGCCCCTCTTCCACGTCCTGGACCAGGGCGGGGTGCTCCTCGCCGACGAACTCGACTCCAGCCTCCACCCGATCCTCGCCGCGGAGGTCATCCGCCTCTTCCAGGACGAGGAGGCCAACCCGCGGACCGCCCAGTTGATCTTCACCACGCATGACGCGACCCTGCTGGGCCCGTCAGTGGTGGAGCGGCCACTCGACCGCGACCAGGTGTGGATCGCCCTCAAGAACGCCACCGGCGAGTCCCAGCTCTACCCGATCACGGCGGCCCGCAAGGCCCGCCGCGACGACAACCTGGAACGCCGCTACCTGCACGGCCACTACGGGGGCGTCCCCCGACTGACCAGCGGCGAGATCGCACGGCAGATCGCACTCATCGAAGAGGGGCTGCGGGCAACAGCGTGAGCAGGGGACCACAGGACCGCCGCCAGAACCGGGACCAGCCGCGAGGCCGCCGGCGCCGCCGCGACGCCGACGAGGCCAGGCCGCTGCGTCGGCCGCCCCAGTCCTACGAGGACGAGTCGCGCCGGGTGGTCTACATCGCCGCCGAGGGCGAGAAGACCGAACGGGACTACATCGCGCTGCTGAACAAGACCTACGGCGAACGGAAGAAGTTCGTGCTCAAATTCCACGGAGCCAGGAACGGGCTGCGCCCCACCGAGGTCGTGCAGAAGGTGATCGAGTCCGCCTCCGACCCGGCGGACGAGAAGTGGGCGCTCTTCGACCGTGACGCGCGGGACAACCGGGACCAGGACATCCCGGACGCGATGCGCGAGGCCGCCGAGCAGGGCGTCCAGGTCGCGCTCTCCCACCCCTCCTTCGAACTGTGGCTGCTCCTGCACTTCCAGCAGTTCACCAGCCAGGAGGGAGGCGTGAACGACGCCGTCCTGCGCCGGCTGCGCGAGCACCGGGACGCCAAGGGCTTCGCGGAGTACGACAGGTCCTCGGGCGATCGCGGAAAGGGCCTCGACGACCAGCGCGGCCAGTCGCTCCTGGGGCGGGAGAAGGACGCCGTACGCCATGCCCGCAAGCTCGTGAGCCTGTGCTCGCACGGGTCGTGCTCGGCCCGGAACCTCGCGCACGCTCCGATTCCCGGGCCGCGCACCGAGAGCTACGAGGAGTGGAACCGACGCAGCGGCCACGCGGAAAACTGCGACCCGCTCAAGCGCGACCCGTCCACCGACGTCTGGCGGCTCCTGGTCCACCTGGGAATCGTCGAGGACGAGACGTCGGCCCGGTGAGGCCGGGAATCGTCCGCGGTCCGACAGGCGATTTCTTACGGGCCGACCGACCGGACTAGGCTGCCGGGGTTCTCTCGAATCCCGACGGCGCACGAAGGACCGGTCCGTGGCCAGACTGACCCTGCCCCAGCTCGAACGGCATTTGTTCTCGGCCGCCGACATTCTGCGTGGCCGGATGGACGCCTCCGAGTACCGGGACTACATCTTCGGAATGCTCTTCCTGAAGCGTTCCTCGGACGAGTTCCAGCCGGAGTGGGAACGGATCTACCGCGCGGAACTCGACAAGCCGGGCAAGGACGAGAAGGACGCCCTTGCCCGCGCCAATGACCCCGAGAGCTACCCCCGCGTCTTCTACGTGCCCCAGAAGGCACGCTGGTGGAAGGGCCCCCACAAGTACCACGAGCCCCTGGAGAAGGGCGGCCCGATCCCGGAGCCGGAGCCCGGCATCTCCGGTCTCACCGAGCATGTGGGCCAAGGGCTCGACCAGGCGCTGGCGGCGCTCACCGGCTCCAACGAACGGCTGGCGGGCGTCACCTCCCACATCTCCTTCAACGACACGGTCGGCACCAAGTCCCGTTTCACGGCGGTTGAACTGCGTGCACTGATCCGGCACTTCAGCCTCTACCGGCTGCGCAACGAGGACTTCGAGTTCCCGGACATGCTCGGCGCCGCGTACGAGTACCTGCTCGGCCGCTTCGCGGACTCGGCGGGGCAGCGTGGCGGCGAGTTCTACACCCCGCGCGAGGTCGTGCGGATGATGGTCCGGCTCGTGGACCCGAAGGAGCGGGAATCGGTCTACGACCCATGCGCGGGTTCGGGCGGCATGCTGATCGCAGCACGGGAACACGTCGAGGAGCATGGCGAGGACCCGCAGCTGCTGTCGGTCAACGGACAGGACAAGAACGGCCCTTCCTGGTCCATGGCCAGCATGAACATGGTGCTGCACGGCATCCGCGAGTTCGATCTCCAGCTCGGCGACACCCTCACCGAGCCGCTGCACTGGCGGCCAGGCAGCAAGCGGCTGCGGACTTTCACCAAAGTGCTGTCGAACCCGCCCTTCTCCCTCCCCTACGACAAGGACGAGGTCGAGAAGGCCGAGGAGGCGCACGGCACCCGGATGAAGTGGGGCTGGGCGCCGGAAACGGGCAAGAAGGCCGACTTGATGTTCGTCCAGCACATGATCTCTGTGCTGGAGCATGACGGCGTCGCCGCCACCGTCATGCCGCACGGTGTGCTGTTCCGGGGCGGCAAGGAACGCGACATTCGCAGGGAGTTGCTGAAGGACGACTGCGTCGAGGCGGTGATCGGCCTCGGCCCGAACCTCTTCTACGGCACCGGCATCCCGGCCTGCATCCTGATCCTGCGCAAGCCGCACCGCAAGCACGGCGACCGGCAGGGCAACGTCCTCTTCATCAACGCCGACCGCGAGTACCGGCCGGGCAAGAACCAGAACGTCCTCGGCCCCGAGCACGTCGAGAAGATCGTCACCGTCTACCGCGACTGGACTCCGATCGACGGCTACTCGCGCGTCGTCAGCAGGGACGACCTGCTGGCCGCCGACTGCAACCTCAACATCCGCCGCTGGGTCGACAACTCGCCGGCCGTGGAGCCGCAGGATGTGCGCGCTCACCTGTACGGCGGGGTGCCGAAGGCGGAGATCGACACGAAGACGGAGGCCTTCGGGGCCTACGGCGTGGACCTGTCGTCCCTCTTCGCGGCACGAGCGGACGACGAGGACTACGTCGACTTCCTGCCCGAGGGACCGGACGCGACAGCCGAGCGCATTCCGGTCCTCGCGGCGGCGAAGGAGCGCGAGCTGGGTGAGGCGTACGAGAAGTGGTGGGCCGAGCAGGCCGAGCATTTCTCGAACCTAAGCGTGGACCGGCAGCCGATGCGGTTGCGGGAGCGGCTGGTCGCCGGCTTCCGGGCGGCGATCGAGCCGGTCGGCATCCTGGACCGGTACGAGACGGACGGGATCGTCGCCGACTGGTGGTCCTCCGCGCGGTACGACGTGAAAGCGCTGGCGGCCGGAGGATACGAGCGGGTGCTCGACGGCTGGGTGGAGACCGTGGAGACCATGGTCAACCCGGTGGTCCCCGACGAGGAGGAGAGCGAGGGCGGTCGTCCGCGCCGTGGCCGCTCCAAGTCCACGGTCACCACAGCGGACAAGCGCCGCGCGCTGGACGAGCCGGTCGTACGGTCCCTCATCCCGGAGTTCCTGGCAGAGGTCGCCCGAGCGGACGCGGCGCTGGCGGAGGCGGACGCGGCGTACAAGGAGGCGGTGGCCAGGCTGGCGGAGGCGCAGGGGACTGCGGCCTCGGATGCGGACGCGGGCGAGGAGGAGGAAGAGACCTCCGAGCCGGAGGGTGCGGAAGCCGAGGCGGTCGGCCCTGAGGAAATGGCTGCCCTGGAGAATGTGGTCACCCAACGCCGCAAGGAGCGCACGGCGGCCTCGAAGCGCCGGTCGGCCTTCGACACGAAGTTCCTGCCGGAGCTGAAGGCGGCGGCCGAGATGGCCAAGGCCGAGGACGGCGGACAGCGTGTTGTTCTTGAGGTCCTCGGCGAGGGCCTCTCCACTCGCCTGGAGGCGATGTCGGCTACGGGCCGTCGCGAGCTGGTCGTGGACTTCGGCCGCTGGGCCGAGAAGTACGCGGTGTCGCTGGCGGAGCTGGAGGCGGACAGCGACGGTGCGGCGGAGGAGTTCGGGGCGTGGCTGAAGGAGCTCGGCTATGCGCGATGACGTCTTCCTGCCGGGTCGGCTGGCCGAACTCTGTGTGCCGTTGAAGCACGTCACGAAACCTGTCCTCGCTGGTATCACATTGGGTCCTCATCGAGTACCCAAGAGGCATGCCAGTGGATATCTCCGGGTGGCCAACGTGCGTAAAGGTTGGATCGACACCTCGGACATCGCCACGCTTGAGGAGCAGAAACAGGACCGTCCCCGATACGAACTGGCTCGCGGTGATGTCCTAGTGGTGGAGGGCCACGCAGATCCGGGACAGATCGGACGAGCGGCTATCGTGACTGATGAGCATTCTGGGCTTCTGTACCAGAATCATTTGTACAGGTTGCGCTTCACCGGGGCCGTTCCCGAGTTCGCAGTTCTCTGGCTCAACTCGCCGTATGTACGCTCATACTGGATGACGCGTTGTGCCACGAGTTCGGGGCTGTACACGATTAACTCAAAGTTGCTTGAGGAAGTTCCTTTTCCTGATCTTGATGAAGCTGAACAGCGCAGCATCGTCGCTGCTCATGCGGTGGTGGAGCGGCGGATCGCGGCGTTGGAGCGTCTGCGGGCCAAGTTCAGGGTCACTGAGGCCTCTTTGGCTGTTGAAGTATTCGCCGACATGGGCTCACGTTGGCCCACTGCTCGCCTGGAGTCGATCGCAACGGTTGCCGCTGGTGTGACACTGGGCTCCGAACCGGTGGGAGAGGGGACTGTAGAACTTCCCTACCTGCGTGTCGCAAACGTACTGGACGGAAGGATCGACACGGCTGACCTGAAGCGGGTGCGCATTCTCCGCTCGCAATACGAGCGCTTCGCGCTACGCAAGGGCGACCTGCTCTTGACGGAAGGCGGAGATCTGGACAAGTTGGGCCGGGGTGCGGTTTGGGATGGGCGTATCGACCAGTGCTTGCATCAGAATCACGTCTTCCGGGTGCGGTGCGGAGCGGAGATGTCGTCGGAGTTCCTCTCGTTGTACACCTCGTCCGATGCCGGCCGTGCCTATTTCCAGCGGGTCGGTAAGCAAACGACGAACCTCGCCTCTATCAATTCCACTCAGGTCAAGCACATGCTGGTCCCGGTACCGTCGCTCACTGAGCAGGCGAAACTACTCGGTCCGATTCGTTCGGTTCGGTCTCGTGTTGCTGCGGTGGATCGCCAGTTGTCCAAGTTCCGCGTTATCCAACAAGGGCTTCTGGAGGATCTTCTGAGTGGCAGAGCCGTCTCCGGTCAGCCTGGTGAGGTCGTGCGTAGGTGAGTGACCAGGGCGGCGAACGCGGCGCGACTGGTTCTGATGGTCAGCTGTGGGCAGGTGCTGTTGCGTATCGCTACGTCGCCGTCCTCGTCGGAGATGGCAATCTCCACGCAGGCGTTGCCGGACGCCTCTGAGAAGGAGGACTTGAACCACTTCAACTCGGACAAAGGTGGCACCTCTTACAGATCGCCGATGATTTCGAGGAGGAGGTCCCTCGATTTCCTCGGATTCAACGCCACCTGTTCGACCAAGTCCAGCCGTGTTCGGAAGTTGGCCAGATGGGTGGGGGAGTCGAAGAAGACCGCGCCGATGGGGGAGTCCACCTGCACGGTGTCCAGGTGCGGGTTCGGTGCTGACGCGTACATCACGGTGTCCCCGGCCATGGGGAAGCCCTCTGCCGTGAAGGGGATGACGAGCAGCCGGACGTTGTCGCGTTCGCTTTCCTCGAGCAGCCTGTTCAGTTGTGCCTTGGCCACGTGCCGTCCTCCGATCCGCATGCGTAGGGCTGCCTCATGGACGTATCCCACGTACGGCACCCGGGGGCTGTCCGCCACCACGGTGTGACGGCCGAGTCGCTGCGCTACTCGCAGTTCCACTTCCAGGCGGGGGAGTGCTGGTACGAACAGATCGAACAGGGCTCGGGCATGATCTTCTGTCTGGAAGATGCCCGGGATGTGGGCGGTCTGAAGGGTTCTGAGACTGGTGGCGTGGTACTCCAACTCCGCCACGTCGAGGAAGTCCGGCGGAATCTTTCCCTGGTACTCGTCCCACCAGCCCTTGGGGCGGCCGCCTGTCATCGTGGCCAAGGCGTCGATCAGGTCAGGGTCGTTGCACTCGTAGATGCTCGCGAGTCGCCGTAGCCGCTCCTCGCTGATGCCGAATCGGCCCGACTCGATGTTCGAAATCATCGTGCGGTCCGCGCCGAGCCGTGTCGCGGCCGCAGGTGCGGCCATGCCGGCGGCTTCGCGCAGCCGTCGCAGTTCGGCCCCGAACCGGCGCTGACGGATGCTCGGCTGTTGCCGTGGTGCCATGAACAACTCCTCGCTCGCGCGGACAGTTTGCCGATCACCTGGGCTCTGCGTCCATCGGTATCCGAAATAGAACCCGTTTTAGTGAAGCTAGTAGCACGCGTTTTAGTCGACGCGCTAGCGTGTGATCCACGCCACCACTGCGTACCCCTCCGGCGGAAGCGCACCGCCCGCCCCATTCCCGTACCGGGCCCGACGGGACATGGGGTCGGCGGCAGGCCACCGCTGGGTGCCATGGACTCGGCCCATGCCGTGGGCGGCGCCGTACGGGACAGCACACCGACCGACCTCAACGAACCGACACCGTGACCGTCGCACCGCGAACCCGCACAAGGAGGTGACGCGTGAAGAACGCGGAACCGGAACACGAGCAGACCCCCGAACCGCTCCGCCGGGACGACCCCGTCGTCCCCGCCCCACCCCTCATCCCCTTCACCGAACCCTGGGAGTACGAGCTGCACTTCCCCCGTGACCCGCGCGGGCCGGCCGTGGCACGTACGACGCTCAAAGCCGTGCTCGGTGCGCACGGACTCGGGGAGTTCACCGACCGGGCGGAACTGCTCACCTCCGAGCTGACCACCAATGCCGTCCGCTACTCGCTCGGACCCGCCACCGTGCGACTGTGCTGGACGAACCCGGTCCTGCGAGTCAGCGTGATGGACACCTGTCCCGTCTTTCCCGTGCCGTTGGCGCAGGACCGGCCGGACGCCGAGCGCGGCCGAGGGCTGCTGATCCTCGACCTGTTGGCCGACGCGTGGGGCGGATGCAGCCTCGGGGAGCCGCTGTTCGGGGTGGGCGGCAAGACCATCTGGTTCGAGCTGGTGCTCGGCGGAGGTGATCCGCCGCCCGGCGGCGGCACCGGCGACGGCGTCGCGCCGAGACCGCCCGCACTGCCGGTGCTCGCGGCCTGAACGGCCGCCCCGGCCCACCAGAGAACCGTGAACACTTGCCGCGCAAGTGTTCACGGTTCCACGACTGCCCATCCCATGCCCCACAAGCCGGTTGGCCGGATATGCCACCTCACTCACGCTCCTCCTGACGTCAACCACCCGCGCGGGTAGGCTGATCCGCGCCTCTGTTCACGACGAGGTGAACGGTGCGTACGGCAACGGGCGGGGCAAGGGGAGCCGGTGGCGGAACAGCCGGAATACGTACAGGTCGAACGGCCGCTGATCGAGCAGCTTGAGGCCATGGGGTGGGAACACTTGCGGGGCGCGCCCCCGGGAAAGCCCGCCACCCGACCCGAGGACTCCGGGCGCAAGTCGTTCACCGACGTCGTCTACGTGGACCGGTTCCGCAACGCCGTGGCCCGGATCAACGTCCGCCCGGAGGACGGCACCTCCTGGCTCACCGCCCAGCAGCTCGACCACGTCCTCGCCCGCGTACGCGGCACCGCCCCCGGCCAGGGCGCGGCCGGTCGGGGAGTCACCGCCAACTTAGAAGTCACCCGGCTGCTGAGGGAGGGCATTCCCGCCCGGACCATTCCCGGCTGGACCAAGGGCGACCCGGAGCACATCCAACTCGTTGACTGGGACGGGCGGTTCGAGGACGGCAACGACTTCCTGGCCGTCTCCCAGTTCCGGGTGGAACGTCCCGGTGCAGCGGCTGCCACCCCCGACCTGGTGCTGTTCGTGAACGGTCTGCCCTGGGTGGTCGTCGAGTGCAAGGCGCCCGTGACCAGCAGCCGCAAGCACGCGCGCTTCGCGCTCGACCAGGCGGTCATGGAGGCCATCGCCTACGCGGGCACGGACGCCGCCGCACCCGTGGCCGAGTTCACGCGTTTCGCGCAGCTGCTCGTCGGCACCGACTGGACGCACGCCGAACTCGGCACCGTCACCGCCGAGGCCAAGCACTTCGCGCCCTGGCGGACCGTGACACCTGCCCGGGAGGCGGAGGTCAAGGCGGAGACCGGGGTCCCGGAGGACCGGGAGCTCTCGGCGCAGCAGACGCTGGTCGCCGGCGTCCTGCGGCCGGCCCATCTCCTCACCCTCATCAAGGACTTCACGACGGAGACCCGGCACGGCTCACGCACCGTGAAGGCCGTCGGCCGCTTCCAGCAGTTCCGGGCAGTCCACGCGATCGCCGCGACGCTCCGCGAACGCCACCGGGCCCTCGACGCGGGGGAGGACGTCCACCAGCGCGGCGGGGTCGTCTGGCACACCCAGGGCTCCGGCAAGAGCCTCACCATGGCCTTCCTCGTCCGCCATCTCAGGAGCACCAAGGACCTGCGCGGGCACAAGGTCGTCGTGGTCACCGACCGCATCGACCTGGAGAAGCAGATCCGGCGCAGCCTCGCCGCGGCCGAGGAGAAGATCTACCGCTCACGCACGGTCGAACAGGCCCGCAAGTACCTCGCCGTCGACGTCCCCGACGTCACCCTGGTGATGCTCCAGAAGGCGCGCAGGGACGACACCGCCTGGGACGGCCGCGAGGAGAAGCTCGCCGAGACGCCGGACGAGCAGGACGTGGTTCAGAATCACGTCGCCAACCCCGGGCACGACATCGTCGTCCTGGTCGACGAGGCACACCGGGGGCACCACGCCTGGCAGCACGCCAGGCTGCGCGCCATGCTGCCGAACGCCGTCCTGGTCGGTTTCACCGGCACCCCCATTCTCAGCAAGGCGCGCAAGACCACCGAGGACGTCTTTGGTGGCTTCACCGACACCTACACCCTCCGCGACGCCGAGATCGACCGGGCCGTCGTCCCCGTGCGCTACGAGGCCCACAACGTGCGCCTCGAAGTCATCGAGAAGGCAGTTCTGGACGCGTCCTTCGACGTGGAGGTCCCCGCCGACCCGGAGCAGCGGGAACGGGTCCTGCGGAAGTTCGCCCGCAGGAAGGAAGTCCTCGAAACGCCCTCGGTGATCGCGGTCAAGGCCGAGCACATGCTGCGCCACTGGGCGCGCACCGCACTGCCGGACCGGTTCGGCGCGCAGGTCGTGACGGTGTCCCGGAAGGCGGCCGTCCGCTACCGTGACGCGCTGCTCGCCGCCCGGACCCGCCTGGTGGAGGAGATCGACGAACTCGACCCGGATCTGGTGCACGACCCCGGCGGCTACGAAACCGCCTCCCCGCAGGAGCGCGAACTGCTGGATCTGCTTCCCCACCGGCACCTGCTCCGCTCCATCGACGCCGCGGTGGTCATCTCCCAGGCGTCCTCGGGGCAGACCCCGGACCCGGAGGGCTGGAAGACCTGGACGGCGAAGTCCCGGCAGGACGCGTACATCGCGCGCTTCAAGCGCGGACTCGGTGATCCGCGGGCCGCCGCGGACGATCCCTCCTGGGAGGCGACGACGCACGGCAGATCCGTGGATGCCGCGTACCCCGCAGGCCCTGCGACGTCGGGTGACCCATGGCACGCCGACTGGCCCGGCGCGCGGGACGACACAGCGCGGACCGGGGGCGACGACGGCCCGATCGCCTTCCTGGTCGTCCAGTCCATGCTGCTCACCGGCTTCGACGCCCCCGTGGAGCAGGTTCTCTACCTCGACTGCCCGCTCTCCGGGGTCGGACTGCTCCAGGCGGTTGCCCGCACCAACCGCCTCTACCCGTACAAGGAGTGGGGCCAGATCGTCGACTACATCGGCGTAGGGCCCGAACTCGCGCGTTCCCTGACCGAGTACGACGAGGCCCACCTGCGCGCCGTGTACGGCTATCAGGACCTGTCCTTCGACCACCTGCAGCCGGACTACGAGGGCGACCAGCCGGTCCGCGACCGGATGTGGCTGGAGACCGAGGCCGCCGCCGACGACCGGCTGGCCGACCTGCGCACACAGATCACCGAACTCCTCGCGGACCGGGGCATCGCCTCGCTCGCCGACCAGCAGCAGCGCGACGACCTGCTCGCCGCGCTCGCCGACCCCCTGCTGCTGGGCGAGTTCGACGAACTCGTACGCGACTTCCTGACCGCGCTCAACGCCGTACTGCCGAGGCCCGCCGCACTGAAGTACGAGACCGACGCGCGCCTGCTGGGCGAGACCCAGTACCTGGCCCGGCAGCGCTACCTGGACGGACGCGACGACTTCAGCCCGCGCCGCTACGGCGCCAAGGTGCGCGGGCTCATCTCCCGCCACCTGCGGGTCTCGGGCATCGAGGAACGCATACCGTCGGTCGAACTGTCGGCGGCGGACTTCATGGAAAGGATGGACGCCAACCCGGACCCGCGGACCAGAACCGACTACATGAGGAGCAGGCTCCGGCTCCACATCGACGCCCGTCTCGGCGCCGACCGCACGCTCCACCAGCGGTTCAGCGCCCGGCTGGAGGAGATCGTCCGCCAAATGGGCGACGACTTCGAACAGGCCGCGGCCGCGCTCGCTGCCCTGCGCACCGATGTCCTCGCGGCCGAGGACGGGGATTACGTTGACGCCGGGGACGACCGGGTGCACGACCTTGACCGGTGGACCGAACAGCCGGTCTACGGACTGCTGAGGGAGGCATTCGAGGAGACCGGGACTCCGGAGGGATTGGACATCGTCCAGGGGGCCCTCGACCTCACCGCCGAGATCGCGCGGCTCGTCGGCTCTCAGGACTTCGTCGTGCTCGTGGACACCCAGATCAGGGTGCGCCGGGAACTGCGGGTTTACCTGGAGAAGGACTTGCACATGGACTGGGCGTGGGGCGGTCCGCTCGCCGGGCACCTGGTGGAACTTGCCCGCGAGCGGCACGCCGACTTCCTGCGCTACCGGCGCCGGACCGAATGACCGCAAGGACTGCCCGCACCCGGAGCGCTCCGCGCGATGGTAGGAATGGCAGGTGGCCAGCCCCGTCCATCCCGCCCAGCGAGCGATCGCGGCCCTCCCGATCCCCGACGAGTGGGAGTGGGAGCTTGTTGTGCGGCCCCGGCGACGGACCCTGGGCATCGACATCGCGGCGGACGGCGGCGTGCGCTTCGCCGTACCACCGGACGCCGATCCCCGCGAGGTGGCCGATGCCGTTCGTTCACGGCTGCCCCGTCTCGCGAACGAGGTACGGCGACGACGTGAGCGTCCCGCCGGACTGGTCAAGGAACTGGTGGACGGGACGGGTTTCTCCTACCTCGGCCGACGCCATCGGCTGCGGCTCGTTCCGGCCGGTGCGGGGCGTCGGGTACGGCTTCACCAGGGCTGGCTCGAACTGCCTCGGCCCGTCGACCGACGAGCGGGTGGCCGAAGCGTCGTCGACTGGTACATGGAACGTGGCAGCCGGTGGCTCGTCATGCGCATGCCCTCGTATGCAGGACTGGTCGGCGTGGCACCGAAGGAACTGGCAGTCCGTGACCTGGGCTCCCGCTGGGGGGCCTGCGGACCCGACGGCACGATCACCCTTCACTGGGCCGTCCTGCAACTACCCGCCGCGCTCGTCGATCTCGTCCTGGTACACGAACTGTGTCATCTGCGGGCGACCGGACACGGAGCCGAGTTCCGCGGACACCTCCGGCGCGTGCTGCCGGATGCCGACGAGCGCGAGTGCCTCTTCGCGGACGAGGAACCGCGGCTGTGGCGGGGCGCGGTGAGGTGATCCCGCACGCGCCTGCGGCTTACCGCGAACCCTGCCGGCGCCAGCGCAAATACCGAGCCCGCGTCCCCGCCGCCCCGCGCCCGGGTCAGTCCCAGTCCCAGTTCAGGCCCACGTGGCCGGGGCGGATCTCCGGTTCCACGAGGTGCACGGTGCCGTGCGCGTTCAGGGTCAGGTCGGCCGCGTACTCCGGCGGGGCCAGCGCCGAGGGCCGGGTGAAGCGGCGGCACCGCACCGGCAGCGCCGCCCGGTCGAAGGCCACCTGCATCACATAGCCGCCGCCCGCATAGCTGAAACCGCGGAAGTACTCGCGGCTCGGCTCGCCCGTGCCGTCCTCGAACCGGTAGCGCAGCACCGCCGTCTCGCCGGCCGCCAGCCGCGCGTCGAACAGCAGCTCCGCCGCCACCACCCCGGCCTCCGGCGCCCGCCGCACCCGTCCGACCCGGCAGTTCTCCAGCCCCGCCACCCTCACCAGGCCGGTGTCGCAGCCGATCTCCCCGCAGTGGATCGCCACGTAGCGGTCCACGCCGTCCCGGTGTGCCCGCACCACGTGCTGGGCCTCACGGGCGGCCAGCCGCCGGTCGCCGTCGATCTCCACCCGCTCGTACTGGAGCACGGTGTGCAGTCCGCCGTCCCGCGGCGCCTCCAGCTCGGCGAGCAGCCGCTCCGGCGCCGAGTCGGGGCCGGCCAGCGACCGCAGCGGCCGGGCCGCCGGCTGGTCGGCCGCGGTGCGCGGTCCGAGCAGGCGGGTCAGGGAGTGCTCCGGCAGGTCGAGCACCTCCTCCAGCGCCGTCACCGCGCGCAGCGACTCGGGCCGGTCCGGCCGGCGGATCCCGCGCTGCCAGTAGCTCAGGCTGGTCACCCCGACGCTGATGCCGCGCTGCTCCAGCCGGTGCCGCACCCGGTGCAGCGCGAGCCCGCGAGCGGCGAGCGCGGCCCGCAGCGCCACCGGGAACGGCCCCGTGCGCAGCGCCTCCGCGAGCCGCGCCCCGGCGTCGGGATCACCGCCGCCCTGTGCCTTCATCACGCCACCACTTCGCCGCGTCCCACGTTCACGCCGGCCGGCGTGAACGTTCACTTCCCCGGTCGCCGGCGGGCTCGCCGGGCCGCGATGTTACCAGTGGTAAGGAATCTGGCGTTCACAGCCGTACACCCTCCGTTCACACCCGCGCCCGTGCCCCGAGGACCGGCGTTGACCGTGCACGTTCACTCCCGGATTCTCTTCCAACAAGCGTCCGGACGCGCTCCTTCCGCCCGATCTCCCCCAGGGAGGACCGCCCCATGTCTTCCACCCCTGCCCGCCCGCCGCACCGCCGCAGACGCGGCGCCGGCCTCGCGGGCCTCCTACTGGCCACCGCCCTGTCCCTCACCTCGGCGAGCGCCACGACCGCTTCGGCATCCACCGGAGCCAACCAGCTGAACATCACCATGCAGGTCCAGCAGCAGTCCAACTGGTGCTGGGCGGCCAGCGGCGCCACCATCGCCTCCTGGTTCGGCTACGACTACAGCCAGAACTCCTTCTGCGACGCCGCCTTCGGCTACAGCCAGGGCACCGCCTGCCCCAACAGCCAGGCCACCCTCGCCGACGACCAGACGGCGTACGACTGGATGGGGCTGAACCCCGGCCGCTACATCCAGGGCCGGATCAGCTACGGCGGCGTCCAGAGCGAGATCGACGCCGGCCGCCCGGTGCAGACCCGCATCCAGTGGAGCTCCGGCGGCGGCCACATGGAGGTCCTCTACGGCTACGACACCTCCCAGAACTGGGTCTACTGGGGCGACCCCTGGCCCGACGACTACCGCTACAACTGGGCGACCTACGCCTACTACGCGAACAACGCCGACTTCAGCTGGACCCACACGCTGTACGGAATAGGGGCGTGAACGCCGTGAAGACCAACCGTGCCGTCCTGCGCCCCGCCGCCGCCGGAACGCTGGCCGCCGCCGTGCTCGTGCTGAGCGGCGCCGTCTCGGCCGGCGCCGCCCCCCAGGCCCCCGCTCCCACCCCGTCCGCGGCGGCCCCCGTCGCACCGCCCGCCCTCGCCGCGGCCCAGATCGCCGCGGCCCGCGACGCGGCGGGCAGCGGCGCCACCCTCGGCGTGCTCGAGCGGTTCTTCGCCCACGACCCCGACCGCGGCACCGGCGCCGCGCCCGCCCTGACCGCCGGCGGCAAGGGCGCCGCGCCCCGCCTCACCGGCGCCGCCGTCCCCGTCTACACGCTCAACGCCGACTTCGTCGCCGGACGCGCGGGCGCCCCGGTCGCCGTCCCGGCGTTCGTCGCCACCGAGGCCGTCTCGGCCACCGGGCAGCACGCGTCGGTGTGGAGCGCCCGCACCGCGCACGGCTGGCAGGTGGTGAACATCGCCAGCGGCGCCGACGAGACCACGTACGCCGCCAAGGCGCAGGGCCACGGCATCGTGTTCCGCGAACCGCAGATCAACGCCTGGTACCTGCTGCGCGGCGATCACCTCGCGCCGCTCAACGGCGAGGCACGGGCGGCGATCGGCGCCCACGGCACGACCGTGGCCGGCTACCGCGCCCACGTCCGCTTCGCCTACGGGTCCCGGCTCGCCGGATCGGCGTACGACCACTCGGGCTACGCGGGCGGATTCAGCAAGGAGTCCGCCCGGGCCGCCGCCGGGCCGGCCGCCCGTCCCGCCTCCACGACGGTGAAGACGGCCGCGGACCAGCCGTCCGGCACGGACACCGGCACCCTGACCGGACTGGCCGGCGCCGGTGCGGCGCTCACCCTGGCAGCCGCCCTCGCCGGACGGCGGCGGCTGCTGCGAAGCCGCGGCGCGCGGTGACCTGACCCACGGCGCGCCGCAGGACGCGCGTACGGCGGCGGCCCCACACGCCGACGGCACGCGCGCCCCTGGGGGATGGGTCCGGGGAACGGCGGCCCACAAAGGTCCGGACCCATCCCTCCAGGCACACCTGCGCGGCCGTTCCCTCCGCGCACCGTCCACGCGGCCGCTCCCTCCGCGCACCGTCCACGCGGCCGTACCCTCCGCGCACCGTCCACGCGGCCGTACCCTCCGCGCACCGTCTACGCGGCCGCCCCGCCCGCGAAGAACTCCGCCAGCACCGGCGCCAGCACCTCCGGCTCCACCATGTGGGTCTGCCCCTCCAGGACCCGGTGCGTCCCCCGCGGCACGGTCTCCGCGATCTCCCGGGACGCCGCGCGCATCCACGCGGGGCTCGCGCCGCCGACGACCGCCAGCACCGGCACGGAGACCTCGGCCAGCCGCTCCCGGGGCACCAGACCGTCCCCCATCACGGCGTCGTCGTAGGCCAGGCTCGGCGCGACGGCCTCCATGCCGGCCCACATCGGCGACTGGCGGGCCCCCTGGATCATCTGCTCGCCGAGGCCGGTCAGGCGCAGGAACAGCTCCACCGCGTCCCCGCGCCGGTCCTCCGCCAGGGCCTGGTTCAGCCGCTCCTTGTACGCCGCCTCCTGCTCGGCGCCACCGGCCAGATGATCCGCGTACGGCACCTCGTACACCGCGACCCGGCCGACCGCCAGCCCGCTCGCGGCCGCCTCGAGCACCAGCGCGCCGCCCGAGGACACGCCGAACAGCCCCGCGTCGCCGCCCACCGCGTCGATCAGCGCGGCCAGGTCCTCGACCTCGCGTTCGACCGCGTACGGCTTGGTGTCGCCGCTCGCGCCGCGGCCCCGGCGGTCGTAGACGACGGCCGTGCAGCGGTCCGCGAGCCGCTGGGCCAGGGGCGCCATGGTGCCCCCGGTGGACATCGCGCCGCTCACCAGGATCACCGTGGGCCCCTGGCCGGTCACTTCGTAGGCGAGGGAGGTGCCGTCGCGGGAAGTCGTCTTCTTGTCCATGCCCGTGCAGACTGCCGCAAGACACCCAACTCATCGGTCACGACACGGCGAAGCCGGGGCTGTTCATGAGACTTCCACCTCGTAGAAGCAGAGGTGGCCCTTGATCGCGGCGACGTCCGGTTTGGGTTCGGGGTACGCCCACACCAGGTCGGCCGCGTCCGGCAGCGACCAGTAGGACGCGTCGCCCTTGAAGGGGCAGTGGGTGTGCGTGTCCGACGGGGTCAGCAGGTCGAGGCGCACGTCCTCGGGCGGCAGGTAGTAACGCGGGGGGCAGCCGGTCTCGCGCAGCACCAGGGCGCGGTCGCTCTCCGCGAGGACCTGGCCGCCGTGCACCACGCGCACGTGCTCGCCGCTCTGCTCGATGGTGATCGTGTGTCCTTGGGTCATACCGGGGACAGCGCCCGCGCGGACCGGCTTCTTCCCGTGTACGGCACACCTTTCCCGCGCGCGTACCGTGGCCGCATGAACATCTGCGTCTTCCTCTCCGCCGCCGACCTCGACGACCGCTACACCCGTCCCGCGCGGGACTTCGCCCGGATGCTCGGCAAGGGCGGCCACACCCTGGTGTGGGGCGGCTCGGACTCCGGGCTGATGAAGGTGGTCGCGGACGGGGTGCAGGAGGCCGGCGGCAGGCTGGTCGGCGTGTCGGTCGACTTCCTGTCGTCCAAGGCGCGGCCCGGCGCCGACGAGATGGTCATCGCGCGGGACCTCGCCGAGCGCAAGAAGCTGCTGCTGGAGAAGGCGGACGCCGTCGTCATCATGGTGGGCGGCACCGGGACGCTCGACGAGGCCACCGAGATCCTGGAGCTGAAGAAGCACGGCCGCACCGCCAAGCCGGTCGTGCTGCTGAACACCGCGGGCTTCTACGACGGACTCCAGCAGCAGTTCCGCCGGATGGAGGAGGAGGGCTTCCTGCCCCGGCCGCTGTCCGAGCTCATGTACTTCGCGGACGAGCCGGCGGCCGCGCTGGCCTACCTCGAGGAGCCGCCCGCCGCGCACTGAGCGCGTGGTGCGAGCATGGCGGTCATGGCTACACATGTGATCACCGGGGCCGGTTCCGGCATCGGCGCGGCCGTCGCCCGCCGCCTGCACGCGCGCGGGGACGAACTCGTGCTGCACGCGCGGGACGCGGGCCGCGCCAAGGAGCTCGCGGCCGCGTTCCCCGGCGCGCGGACGCTGGTCGGCGACCTCGCCGACCCCGGCCGGCTGTCCTGGGCGTTCTCGCACCAGAGCCTGCCCGACCGGGTGGACTCCCTGCTGCACATCGCGGGCGTGGTGGACCTCGGTCCGGTCGGCGAGCTGACCCCCAAGTCCTGGCGCCACCAGCTCGACGTCAACCTCGTCGCCCCCGCCGAACTGACCCGCCACTTCCTGCCCCAGCTGCGCGCCGCCCGCGGTCACGTGCTGTTCGTCAACTCCGGCGCGGGCCTGAACGCCCACGCCGGCTGGTCCGCCTACGCCGCCTCCAAGCACGGCCTGAAGGCCCTGGCCGACTCCCTGCGCCAGGAGGAGCACGCGAACGGCGTCCGCGTCACCTCCGTCTACCCCGGCCGCACCGCCAGCCCCATGCAGGCCAAGGTCCACCAGCAGGAGGGCAAGGAGTACGACCCCGCGAAGTGGATCGACCCCGAGTCGGTCGCCACGACGATCCTCACGGCCCTTGACCTCCCCAGGGACGCCGAGATCAACGACCTGACGGTCCGCCCGGGCAACTAGGGCGCGTCAGGGGCACGCTCTGGTCACCGGGTGACACCGGACAGCCCGTCCGGCGTTCGAGGACGAGGCCGTCAGGCCGAAGCGGGGCCCGGGGCGCGGCACCCAGGGCCGTACCGCATCCCACGGCGCGGTAAATCCGCACAACCGCCGGAGGCATACTGCACGGGTGAGCGAGAACACCCAGTTCAGGTACGGCCCCGCGACCGGCGTCGGATCCATGCCGGGCGAGGACGCCCGGGAGGCCGCCAAGGCCGTCACCGGCACCTTCGAGGACTTCCCCTTCCTGCCCGAGCTGCCGGCCCGCGGCCCCGGCGCCGACATGATCGGCCGCACCGCGGGGATGCTCGTCGAGCTGTACGCGCGCGTGGAGCCCAGCGGCTGGCGGATCGGCGACCGGCCCGGCCGGGACACCCGGCGCGCGCGGTCCTGGCTGGTCGAGGACCTCGACGCGCTGGAGGAGTTCACCCAGGGCTACGAGGGCGCGCTCAAGGTGCAGGCGGTCGGCCCCTGGACGCTCGCCGCCCACCTGGAGCTGAGGAACGGCGAGGCCGTCCTGTCCGACCCCGGCGCCTGCCGGGACCTCGCCGCCTCGCTCGCCGAGGGGCTGCGGCTGCACCTGGCCGAGGTCGCGCGGCGGGTGCCCGGCGCGCGCGTGGTGCTCCAGCTCGACGAGCCGTCGCTCACCGCGGTCCTGCGCGGCCAGGTGCGCACCGCCAGCGGCTACCGCACCCACCGGGCCGTCGACCGGCAGGCCGTGGAGGCGACCCTGCGGGACGTCGTCGCGGTGCACACCGCCGGGCCCGTCGCGGTCCACTCCTGCGCCCCGGACGTGCCGATCGCCCTGCTGCGCCGGGCCGGCGCCGACGCGGTCTCCCTGGACTTCTCGCTTCTCACCGAGCGTGACGACGAGGCGGTCGGGGAAGCGGTGGAGGGAGGCACCCGGCTGCTCGCCGGTGTCGTCCCCACCACGGACGGCCCGTTGTCAGACCCTGCCGGTAGCGTCATGGGTGTCAGGACGCTGTGGCGCAGGCTGGGACTGCGGCCGGGGCTGCTCGCCCAGTCGGTCACGGTCACCCCGGCGTGCGGACTCGCGGGCGCTTCCCCGGCGTACGCGCGCCGGGCGCTCGCCCACTGCGTCCGGGCGGCGAGATCGCTCGCGGACAACCCTGAGTAACGGGAGGACATGACGGTGGCCGGCGACAAGCAGCAAGCCGAGACAGCGGTGCCCGCCGAGGCGCGCCACAAGCACGCGCAGCTCGCGGAGCAGGTCGAGGAACACCGCTTCCGTTACTACGTCAAGGACGCTCCCGTCGTCAGCGACGCGGAGTTCGACCGGCTCCTGCGCGACCTTCAGGCGCTGGAGGAGGAGTACCCGGAGCTGCGCACCCCCGACTCCCCGACACAGAAGGTCGCGGGCTCCTACGAGACGGAGTTCACGGCCGTCCGCCACCGCGAGCGGATGCTCTCGCTGGACAACACCTTCAACGACGAGGACCTCGCCGCCTGGGCCGACCGGGTCGCCCGCGAGCTCGGCGACCAGACGTACCACTTCCTGTGCGAGCTCAAGGTCGACGGCCTGGCCGTCAACCTCACCTACGAGCACGGCCGGCTCACGCGCGCGGCGACCCGCGGCGACGGCCGCACCGGCGAGGACATCACGCCCAACGTCCGCACCATCGCCGAGATCCCCGACCGGCTGGGGGGCGAGGAGGTCCCGGACCTGGTGGAGATCCGCGGCGAGGTCTACTTCCCGATGTCGAAGTTCCTCGAGCTCAACGAGCGCCTGGTCGCGGCCGGCGACAAGCCGTTCGCCAACCCGCGCAACGCGGCGGCCGGTTCACTGCGCCAGAAGGACCCGCGCGTCACCGCCACCCGCCCGCTGCACATGGTGGTCCACGGCATCGGCGCCCTGGAGGGCTTCACGGGCCTGACCCGTCTCTCCCAGGCCTACGACCTGCTGCACACCTGGGGCCTGCCCACCTCCCCGCACAACAAGGTGGTCGACGGCCTCGACGGCGTCCGCGAGTTCATCGCCTACTACGGCGAGAACCGCCACTCGGTGGCGCACGAGATCGACGGGGTCGTGGTCAAGCTCGACGAGATCCCGCTCCAGGGCCGCCTCGGCTCGACCTCCCGCGCCCCGCGCTGGGCCATCGCGTACAAGTACGCGCCGGAGGAGGTCAACACCAAGCTGGTCAACATCCGCGTGGGAGTGGGCCGCACGGGCCGCGTCACGCCGTACGCGCAGGTCGAGCCGGTCACGGTCGCCGGCTCCGAGGTCGAGTTCGCCACCCTGCACAACCAGGACGTCGTCAAGGCCAAGGGCGTCCTGATCGGGGACACGGTCGTGCTGCGCAAGGCCGGAGACGTCATCCCGGAGATCCTCGGCCCGGTGGTCGACCTGCGCGACGGCAGCGAGCGGGAGTTCGTGATGCCGTCCGAGTGCCCCGAGTGCGGTACGCCGCTGCGGCCGATGAAGGAGGGCGACGTCGACCTGCGCTGCCCCAACTCCCGGTCCTGCCCGGCCCAGCTGCGCGAGCGGCTGTTCTACCTCGCGGGCCGCAAGGCCCTGGACATCGAGCACTTCGGGTACGTGGCCGCGGCCGCCCTCACCCAGCCGCTGGAGCCGGCCGAGCCCCCGCTGAGGGACGAGGGCGACCTGTTCGACCTCACCGTCGAGCAACTGCTGCCCATCAAGGCGTACGTACTGGACCAGGACAGCGGTCTGCCCAAGCGGGACCCGAAGACCGGCGAGGAGAAGGTCGCCACGGTCTTCGCCAACCAGCAGGGCGAGCCGAAGAAGAACGCGCTTGCCATGCTGGAGAACATCTCCGCCGCCAAGCAGCGCCCGCTCGCCCGCGTCCTCACCGGACTGTCGATCCGTCACGTCGGGCCGGTGGCCGCCGAGGCGCTGGCCCGTGAGTTCCGCTCGGTCGACCGCATCGAGCAGGCCACCGAGGAGGAGCTGGCCGGCACCGAGGGCGTCGGCCCGATCATCGCGGCCTCGCTCAAGGAGTGGTTCGCCGAGGACTGGCACCAGGAGATCCTGCGCAAGTGGCGGGCGGCCGGGGTGCGCATGGAGGAGGAGAGCTCCGGCGAGGACGAGGGGCCGCGCCCGCTGGAGGGACTGACGGTCGTGGTCACGGGCACGTTGGAGCACTTCACCCGCGACGGCGCCAAGGAGGCGCTGCAGAGCCGGGGAGCGAAGGTGACCGGTTCGGTTTCGAAGAAGACCTCCTTCGTGGTGGTCGGTGACAGCCCCGGATCGAAGTACGACAAGGCGATGCAGCTCAAGGTTCCGGTTCTGAACGAGGAGGGTTTCGGGGTCCTGTTGGAGCGGGGCGCTCAGGCCGCGGCCGAAGTCGCGCTTCCGACCGGTGAGTAGCGGTTGAAGTCCACTCGTTCGGCGCATATCAGATGCATACGGGTGGCCGGGTCGCATTCGGGCAACCGTCGACGACCGCTGCCCCAGACAGCCTTCCGCGGCCTACTGTTGAGATGTGCGCCTGCCGTGCCCAACTGCGGTCGGGGCATCCCCGTGCTCCTGGTGAGCACGGGGAAGGGTTTTCCGGCGCGGAGCCGTTGAGGGTTGTTGTCGGGCACCGGGCCGCGTGGCGTGGGCACCGCCGGCTGTGAGAGGGACGGGAATGGAACCGACCGAGAGCGCCGCCCCGCACTCACGGCTGCGCCGGCTCACCGGCGCGCTGCGGGGGCGCCGGGAGCGGACGCCCAAGCGCCCGGGCGCCCCGGGACGTACGGGACAGGCGGGCGGCCCCGCCGGACAGTACACCGCGGCGGACGTCCGCCCCTCAGCGCAGCCGGCCGCCGAACAGGGCGCCGGACCGGCCGACGCCGGGCCCGGGGCGCACACCCCACGGCCCGTGCTGCCCGCCGCGGTCGTCGCGGCCGCGGGACTCGTCCTCGGCGCCGGCTTCTACCGCGCCTTCGCCGGCCACCACGCGCTCTTCCCCTGCCACACGGTCGGCTGGTCGCTGGCCGTGCTCACCGGCATCATCGTCGGCCACCTCGTCATGCTCGGCCGCGCCCGCTGGTGGGGCGGCACCGGCTCAGGCACCGCCCTCACCCTCGCCGTGCTGCTGCTCTACGGCTGGGTGCCCGCCGGCATGGTCAGCCTCACCGTGGTCGTCCTGGTCGGCATCGCCCGGCGCAACCGCTGGCGGCCCGGCGTGCTGCACGGCGCGGTGGACATCGTCGGCATCGGCGCCGCCGCCCTCGTGCTCGGCGGCTTCGGTCGCGTGCCGAGCGTGGAGCGGCCCTGGTACCCGGCCGGCTGGACCGCGTACACCGCGCTCGAGGTGGTGTCGGCCGCGGCGGTCTACCTCGCGGTCACCCGCACCCTGCTGTGGTACCTCAGCGCGCCGCGCACCGGGGGACTGCCCACCGTGGCCCGCACCGTCCTGGTCAGACAGGGCCTGGTCGCCGTCGCCCTGCTCGGCATCGCGCCCCTGCTCTGCGTGGTCGCCGCCGCCAAGCCGGTCCTGCTGCCCCTGTTCGCCATTCCGCTCATCGCCCTGGACTCCACCCTGTGGATGGCCCGCGCCCGGGCCGAGGAGCAGTTGCGCGACCCGCTGACCGGACTGCCCAACCGGCAGTGGCTGCTGGAGCGCATCTGGACCGCCCTCGACGACGCCGAACGCATCGGCGCCCGGACCGCCCTGATGCTGATCGACCTCGACCGCTTCCGGTCGGTCAACGACACACTCGGTCATCTCGCCGGGGACCGGCTGCTGTTGCAGATAGCCGACCGGCTGCGGGCCGCCCTCCCGCGCGGGGCGGAGGCCGCGCGGCTCGGCGGCGACGAGTTCGCCGTGTTACTGCCGGTCGCCGACTCCACCACCTCGGCCACCCGGATCGCGCGCGGCCTGGTCACCACGCTCAGCTCGCCGCTCGACCTGGACGGGCTCACCCTCGTCCTGGAGGCCAGCGCCGGCGTCGCCGTCTTCCCCGACCACGCCCTGGACGCCGAGGGCCTGCTGCGCCGGGCGGACGTGGCGATGTACCAGGCCAAGCGGGACCGCACGGGCGTGGAGGTCTACGAGTCCAAGCGGGACTCCAACACCCCCGACCGGCTCGGACTGCTGGGCGATCTGCGCCGGGCCCTGGACGCCCGCGAGGTCGAGCTGCACTACCAGCCCAAGGTCCGCTTCGACGGCCAGGTGGCCGGCCTGGAGGCGCTGGTCCGCTGGGTGCACCCCGAGCGCGGCAAGGTCCCGCCGGACGAGTTCATAGCGATAGCCGAGTCCTCGGGGCTGATGCCCCACCTCACGGAGTACGTGCTGGAGACCGCGCTCGGGCAGGTCGCCGAGTGGCGCGGACAGGGGCTCTTCGTGCCGGTCGCGGTCAACGTCAGCCCGCGCGACGTGCACACCCCCGGCTTCGCCGGCTCGGTCGCCGCCCGGCTCGCCCGGCACGGCGTCCCGGCCGGCGCGCTCCAGCTGGAGATCACCGAGCACGTGCTCCTCGAGGACCCCCAGCGCGCCGCCGACACCCTGCACGCGCTGACCGGGCACGGCGTGAAGATGTCCCTGGACGACTTCGGCACCGGCTACTCCTCGCTGGTGCACCTGCGGCGGCTGCCGGTCAGCGAGCTGAAGATCGACCGCTCCTTCGTGGCCCGGCTCGCGGTCGACACCGAGGACGCCGAGATCGTCCGCTGCACCGTGGACCTCGCCCACTCGCTCGGCCTGCTCGTCGTCGCCGAGGGCGTCGAGGACGACGAGACCTGGGAGCGCCTGCGCGACCTCGGCTGCGACGCCGTACAGGGCTGGCTGGTCGCGGCCGCGATGCCGCCCCAGGAGACCACGGCCTGGCTCCGCGCCCGCGGCTCCCGGGGCTGGGTCCGCCCCCGAGCGGCCCTCCCCGCGGCAGCCACCGACGACTAACACGCCCCTCGGAACCCCACCCGAGGCGGGACGAGCAGGCGCCCCCAGCGGCCAGCCGCGGCACGAGGAGGGATGCGCGCCGCTCCGGCGGATACACCAGGTCGGTGCCCGCACCCGGTACCGGACGCCGGCCGCCGGGCCAGGACGTGTGCGCGGGGCTGGAGGACACCCGCCGGGCCAGGGCAGGGGGCCCGTGCCGGACGACGCCCGCCGGGCCGCGAGATGCGCGCGCGGCCGGAGAGGGCCGCCGGGCGAGGGATGCGCGCCACGTCGGGCGACCCCGCGTGAGGCCGGGGAACACGGGGCAGACCGGGGGATACGCGCTGGCGCGGGGATACGTCCCACGCTCGGGGTGCATGCCGTGCTTAGGAGTGCCTGCCGCGCTGGGGGATTCTGGCCGTGCCGGGCGCGCACGCGGTGTCAGGGGCCGCGCGTCGGGCCAGGGGCCGCGCGTCGGACCAGGGAACGCGCGCGCCTGAGAGGACACTCTGGGCCCGTGACGTAGCGCTGCACCCGGAGACGTACTCCGGGCTGTGGACGCAACGCCGTATCAAGAGACGCACTCCGGGCCGGAGACGCAACGCCGTACAGGGAGGCGCGTGCCGGGCCGGTGGGCGCCGGGGCGGGGCGCTCCCTGGCCCGGGGGGCGCGCCGGGGCGGGCCGCGCATCCCGTGTCGGAGGGCGCGCGCCCTGCCGGGGAAACCGTTTCACGGGTACCCGGCCCCGCCCCATAGGATTGGCCCCAAACCACACGCACTCACCCCAGAGGATCGCTGCATGCCTGGCATTACGCGCGAGGAGGTCGCCCACCTCGCCCGGCTGGCGCGTCTGGAGCTGAAGCCCGAAGAGCTCGACCACTTCGCGGGACAGCTGGACGACATCATCGGCGCGGTGGCCCGCGTCAGTGAGGTCGCCGACCAAGACGTACCGCCGACCTCCCACCCGCTGCCGCTGACGAACGTCATGCGCGCGGACGAGGTCCGTCCCTCGCTCACCCCCGAGCAGGCGCTCTCCGGCGCCCCGGCCCAGGAGCAGCAGCGTTTCAAGGTGCCGCAGATCCTGGGGGAGGAGTAAGCAGCCATGACGGACATCATCAAGCTGACCGCGGCCGAGACCGCCGAGAAGATCGCCTCGGGCGAGCTCACCGCCGTCCAGGTCACCGAGGCCCACCTCGCCCGTATCGAGGCCGTCGACGAGAAGGTGCACGCCTTCCTGCACGTCGACCGCGAGGGCGCCCTCGCCCAGGCCCGCGCCGTGGACGAGAAGCGGGCGCGCGGCGAGAAGCTCGGCCCGCTGGCCGGCGTGCCCCTCGCGCTCAAGGACATCTTCACCACCGAGGGCGTGCCGACCACCGTCGGCTCCAAGATCCTCGAGGGCTGGATCCCGCCGTACGACGCGACGCTCACCAAGCGCCTCAAGGCCGCCGGCGTCGTGATCCTCGGCAAGACCAACATGGACGAGTTCGCCATGGGCTCCTCCACCGAGAACAGCGCGTACGGGCCGACCGGCAACCCCTGGGACCTCACCCGGATCCCCGGCGGCTCCGGCGGCGGCTCCTCCGCCGCGCTCGCCTCCTACCAGGCCCCGCTCGCCATCGGCACCGACACCGGCGGCTCCATCCGCCAGCCGGCCGCCGTCACCGGCACGGTCGGCGTCAAGCCGACGTACGGCGCGGTGTCCCGCTACGGCATGGTCGCCTTCTCCAGCTCCCTCGACCAGGGCGGCCCCTGCGCCCGCACGGTCCTGGACGCGGCGCTGCTGCACGAGGTGATCGCCGGACACGACCCGCTCGACTCGACCTCCATCGACGAGCCGGTCCCGCCGGTCGTCGAGGCCGCCCGCAACGGCAGCGTGGCCGGCATGCGCGTCGGCGTGGTCAGGCAGTTCCGCGGCGAGGGCTACCAGGCCGGCGTCATCCAGCGTTTCGACGAGTCCGTCGAGCTCCTCAAGGAGCTGGGCGCCGAGATCGTCGAGCTGGACTGCCCGTCCTTCGACCTGGCCCTGTCGGCGTACTACCTGATCGCCCCCTCGGAGTGCTCCTCCAACCTGGCCCGGTTCGACGGCCTGCGCTACGGCCTGCGCACCGGCGACGACGGCTCGCACTCCGCCGAGGAGGTCACCTCCCTCACCCGCGAGGCGGGCTTCGGCGCCGAGGTCAAGCGCCGCGTCATGCTCGGCACGTACGCGCTCAGCTCCGGCTACTACGACGCCTACTACGGCAGCGCCCAGAAGGTCCGCACGCTCATCAAGCGGGACTTCGACAAGGCCTTCGAGCAGGTGGACGTGATCGTCTCCCCGACGACCCCGACCACCGCGTTCGCGATCGGCGAGCGCGCCGACGACCCGATGGCGATGTACCTCGCCGACCTGTGCACCATCCCCACCAACCTGGCGGGCAACGCGGCCATGTCGCTGCCCTGCGGTCTCGCCCCGGAGGACAACCTCCCGGTGGGCCTGCAGATCATCGCGCCCGTGATGAAGGACGACCGGCTCTACAAGGTCGGCGCGGCCGTGGAGGCCGCCTTCGTGGAAAAGTGGGGACATCCGCTGCTCGAGGAGGCTCCGTCGCTGTGAGCAATGCACTGTCCAAGGCCAAGGGGTTCAAGAAGTCCCGCACCGGTCTCTACGTCTCGATGGCCACGTCGGCGTTCGGCGCCGTCGGTGTCTACAAGCAGATCAAGAAGGCCCGTGGCGACAACGACACGCTGCGGCTGCTCGACGCCGTCGTGACCGGCGCCGCGGTCGTCACCAACCTCGCCATCCTCTACCGCGAGCTGAAGCGGCTGGGCGACGACGACGTCCTGCTGGGCTGAGAGGGAAGTTTTCACCGTGACCACCACGACCGACCTGGTGTCGTACGAGGACGCGCTGGCGTCGTACGACCCCGTCATGGGCCTCGAGGTCCATGTCGAACTCGGCACCGCCACCAAGATGTTCTGCGGCTGTTCGACCGCGCTCGGCGCCGACCCGAACACCCAGACCTGCCCCACCTGCCTCGGCCTGCCCGGCGCGCTCCCGGTCGTCAACGCGACCGGCGTGGAGTCCGCCATCAAGATCGGTCTCGCGCTGAACTGCGAGATCGCCGAGTGGTGCCGCTTCGCCCGGAAGAACTACTTCTATCCGGACATGCCGAAGAACTTCCAGACCTCCCAGTACGACGAGCCGATCGCCTTCAACGGCTACCTCGACGTGCAGCTGGAGGACGGCGAGACCTTCCGCGTGGAGATCGAGCGCGCCCACATGGAGGAGGACACCGGCAAGTCGACGCACGTCGGCGGCGCCACGGGCCGCATCCACGGCGCGTCCCACTCCCTGCTGGACTACAACCGCGCCGGCATCCCGCTGATCGAGATCGTCACCAAGCCGATCACCGGCGCCGGCGAGCGCGCCCCCGAGGTCGCCAAGGCCTACGTCCGTGAGCTGCGCGAGCTCATCCGTGCCCTCGGCGTGTCCGAGGCCCGCATGGAGATGGGCCAGATGCGCTGCGACGTGAACCTGTCGCTGATGCCCAAGGGCGCGGACAAGTTCGGCACCCGCAGCGAGACGAAGAACGTCAACTCGCTGCGCTCCGTGGAGCGCGCCGCCCGCTTCGAGATCCAGCGGCACGCGGCCGTGCTCTCCTCGGGCGGCACGATCGTGCAGGAGACCCGGCACTTCCACGAGGACACCGGTTCCACGACCTCCGGCCGCGTGAAGGAGGAGGCCGAGGACTACCGGTACTTCCCGGAGCCCGACCTGGTGCCCGTGGCCCCCTCGCGCGAGTGGGTCGAGGAGATCCGGGCGGCGCTGCCCGAGCTGCCGCTGGCCCGCCGCACCCGGCTGCTGGCCGAGTGGGGCATCTCCGGCACCGACATGCAGGCCATCCTCAACGCCGGTGCGCTGGACGCGATCGTCGCCACGATCGACGCCGGCGCCGACGCGGCCTCGGCCCGCAAGTGGTGGATGGGCGAACTGGCGCGCAGCGCCAACGAGTCCGGCAAGGCGCTGGACGAGCTGGCGATCACCCCGGCGCAGGTCGCCCGGGTCACCGAGCTCGTCGCGAAGGGCGACCTGAACGACAAGCTGGCCCGCCAGGTCATCGAGGGCGTCCTCGCCGGCGAGGGCACCCCGGACGAGGTCGTCGACAAGCGCGGTCTGAAGGTCGTCTCCGACGAGGGTGCCCTGACGACCGCCGTCGAGGAGGCGATCGCGGGCAACCCGGCCATCGCGGACAAGATCCGCGGCGGCAAGGTGGCCGCGGCCGGCGCCCTGGTCGGCGCGGTCATGAAGGCCACCCGCGGCCAGGCCGACGCGGCCCGCGTCAAGGAGCTGATCCTGGAGAAGCTGGGCGTCACCGACGCCTGACCCGAGCGGCCCGGACCACGGGGGGACACGCCGACGAGGCGCGTCCCCCCGTACCGCTTCCCGGGCTCTCCCGGCCCGCACCCCGGCCCCGTACCCCGACCCGCATTCGGGCGGGTTCCGACCCCGCATCCGGGTTTTCCGCCCGGAGGCGCTACGCTCGCCCGCCATGAGTGGACGCGCCGATTCCGAAACGCACGCCGGCATATCCGGGGCGGACGACGTCGAGGCCACCGGCGACCGCGACGCGACCTCCGGCGCCGCCGGGGCGGCCGAGGACGACGAGGGGTCCGGGGACCCCGCGGAGGTCGCGCGCCGGGCCCGCTGGACGGCGAGCGGGGCCGGGGCGCTGCTCACGCTCGCCGGTCTCGCCGCGTCCCTGCTGCGGCTCAGCCGCTCCGCCCCCGCGGCCGTACCGGCCGCCTACGCCGCCGGCGCGGCCGTGTGCGCGCTCGCCGCCCTCCTCGGCGCCCGGGGCCGTACCCGGCGCGCGCTGTGGCTGCTGATCGCCGGGGTGATGGTGATGGCCCTCGGCGACCAGTCCGATTGAGCGAGCCCGCCGCGCGGCCCGTATCACCGAACGGACACCCGGCGGACGACAGATCATGCCTGATTGTGCTGTGAGTTGGGTCGCACTCATGTGAATAAGCCCACGAACGCGGTAAACGATCAGATTCGCCTGCAACAGTGTTATCCATTGCTCATGCGTTCTTTGCGGGCTGTTCCGTTCATGGACCACTGTTCCCGGTCAAAGATCCACAAATAGTCACTCGGGAGCACGTTCGTGGCAGCCCTTGCGCGCTGGTGTGTCCGGCACCGCCTCGTCGTCGTACTGCTCTGGCTTCTCGCGCTCGGCGGGGTCACGGTGGCCTCCACCGTCGCCGGCGCGGCGTACTCCAACGACTACGAGGTGCCCGGCACCGACTCCGGCCGCGCCACCCAGCTGCTCCAGGAGGGCTTCCCCGGACTCGGCGGCGACAGCGACACCGTCGTCTGGCACACCACCTCCGGCACCGTCCGCGCCGCCGACGTCGCGCAGACGATGTCCGGCGCCCTGGACCGGATCGCCGCCCTGCCCGGCGTGGCCTCCGTGACCAGCCCCTACAAGGGCGGACAGGGCGCCGGCCGGATCAGCCGGGACGGGCACACCGCGTACGCGACCGTCACCTTCGACCGCCCCGCCCAGGACATCACCAAACCGCAGGCCGAGGCCGTGGTCAGCGCCGCCAAGGCCGCCGAGGCGGACGGGCTCCAGGTGGAACTCGGCGGCAGCGCGATCAGCCTCACCCAGTCGTCCGGCGGGCACGTCGCCGAGATCGTCGGCGTGGTCGTGGCCGCCGCGGTGCTGCTGGTGGCGTTCGGCTCGCCGGCCGCCGCCCTGCTGCCCATCGCCACCGCGCTGGTCGGCGTCGGCACCGCCTACTCCGCCATCGAACTGCTCGGCCACGCCATGACGGTGGCCGACTTCGCGCCCATGCTCGGCATGCTGATCGGCCTCGGCGTCGGCATCGACTACGCGCTGTTCATCGTCACCCGGCACCGGCGCGGCCTCAAACGCGGACTGAGCACACCCGAGGCCGTCACCAACGCCACCGCCACCACCGGCCGGGCTGTCGTCTTCGCGGGTGCCACCGTTTGCATCGCGCTGCTCGGCATGCTCATCCTGCGGCTCGGCTTCCTCAACGGGGTGGCGATCGCCGCCTCGTTGACGGTCGTCCTCACCGTGGCGGCCTCGGTGACGCTGCTGCCCGCCCTGCTGTCCTTCATCGGCCCGCGCGCCCTGAGCCGGCGCGAGCGGCGCCGCCTGGCCGAGCACGGGCCCGAACCCGAGGTGCCCACCGGGTTCGCCGCCCGCTGGTCGGCCTTCGTCGAGCGCCACCCCAAGCTGCTCGGCGCCCTCGCCCTGGGCGTGATCACCCTGCTCGCGCTGCCCACGCTCTCCCTCCACCTCGGCACCTCCGACCAGGGCAACGACCCGGGTACGACGACCACCCGACGGGCGTACGACCTCGTCGCCGAGGGCTTCGGACCCGGCGTCAACGGGCCGCTCACCCTGGTCACCCGCGTCGACGGCGCCGAGGACCGGCTCGCCCTGGACAACCTCGACACCACGCTGCGCGGCACCCGGGGCGTCGCCGCCGTCACCCCGGTCACCTACGACACCGGCGGCACCACCGCCTACCTGAGCATCGTCCCCGACTCCGCGCCCCAGTCGCAGCGCACCAGCGACCTCGTCGACCGGCTGCGCACCGAGGTGCTGCCGCGCGCCGAGACCGGCACCGGCCTCGACGTGCACGTCGGCGGGGTCACCGCCGGGTACGACGACTTCGCCGGCGTCATCGTCGGCAGACTCCCGCTGTTCGTCGGCGTGGTCGTCGGCCTCGGCTGCCTGCTGCTCCTGCTGGCCTTCCGGTCCATCGGCATCCCGCTCAAGGCCGCCGCCATGAACATAGCCGCCGTGGCCGCCGCGTTCGGGGTCGTCGTCGCGATCTTCCAGTGGGGCTGGGGCAGCGAGTTCCTCGGCCTCGGCCGGGCGGGGCCCGTGGAGCCGTTCCTGCCCGTGATCATGGTCTCGGTGCTCTTCGGGCTGTCCATGGACTACCAGGTCTTCCTGGTCAGCCGGATGTACGAGGAGTGGCTGGAGACCGGCGACAACCGGCGGGCCGTGCGCGTGGGCCTCGCCGAGACCAGCCGGGTGATCAACTCGGCCGCGGTCATCATGATCTCCGTCTTCCTCGCCTTCGTGCTCAGCGGCGACCGCGTGATCGCGATGTTCGGCATCGCCCTCGCCGCCGCCGTCGCCCTCGACGCCTTCGTCCTGCGCACCCTGCTGGTGCCCGCCCTGATGCACCTGCTCGGCGACGCCAACTGGTGGCTGCCGCGCCGGCTGGACCGCGTACTGCCCCGGATCAGCATCGAACCGCCCGAGTGCCGCGCCGCCCATGAGAGGCTCACGGCGGTCACGGCGGCCGTGGCGGAACTGGCGAAGGAGACGCAACCGGATGTACGCGATATCCCTGGGTGACGACGGAGCCGAACTGCGTCCCCTGGAGCCCTGGCACGCGGGGGAGTTCCTCGCCCACCTCGACCGGGGGCGCGAGTTCATCACCCGGCACATCCCGTTCGGGGCGAACGCCACGGACACCGAGTCCGCCCGCGCCGTCCTGCAGTCGTACGCCGACAAGCGCGCCGCCGACAGCGGCTTCCTGCACGGGCTGTGGCTGGAGGGCAAGCTCGTCGGTGGGCTGCTCTTCCGCGTCTTCGACGCGGCGACCGGGACGTGCGAGGTCGGCTGCTGGCTGGAGCCCGCCGGAACCGGCCGGGGCCTGGTCACGCGCGGGGCGCGGGTGCTCATCGACTGGGCCGTGGAGGAACGCGGCATGCACCGCGTGGAGTGGCACGTGTCGTCGGCCAACGAGGCGAGCATCGCCGTGGCCCGGCGGCTGGGCATGATCCGCGAGGGCGTGCTCCGCGAGAGCTACCCCTACCGGGGCGTGCGCCAGGACACCGAGATCTGGGCGGTGCTCGCCCCCGAGTGGCGTGCCACGCGCGGGCGTGCCGCACGCGGCCATTAAGGGACCTCTCAGACAGTGTCCGTACGGTGCTCGGCATGGGAACCAGGACTGCGGACGAGACGGAAGCCACGAGCGGGGCCGAGACCCCCGGGACCCCCGAGGCGACCGGGACCGGGGCGGAGACCGGCGGGGCCGCCGGCGGGAAGGACGAGCAGGAGACGGCGGCGGCCGTGACCGAGGAGGGCGCGGAGCCGGAAGAGGGCGCTGAACCCGGCGAGGAGGGTCCCTCCGGGGTCGGGCAGGGCGCCGGAGCCCTCGTCTCCGCCGCGCTCGGCCTGGTCTCGCTGAGCGGCAGCTGGATCGGCACCGTGGCCGGCGCCCGCGAACAGCTCGTGGGCCAGCTGCGGACCTCCACGTCGGCGAGCGTGGCCACGCAGATCAAGGAGGTCTACGGCGACGCCTGGCACACCACCGCGCTGTGGGGCGGGCTGTTCGCGCTGGCCGCGCTCGTCGTCGGCGTGGTCGTGCTGGCCCGGCCCGCGTTCGGGGCGCCCGGCCGCGTACAGGCGCCGTGGACCAGGTCGGCCGCCTGGGCGGGCGTCGTCCTCGGGGTCGTCGGCCTGCTGCTGGCCGTCCTGAAGTACACCGACGCGCTGCTCGGACTGCCGTCCGCCTGACCGGCTGAGACACCCGGACGATCTCCCGTCCGGCGAGGGGTCTGGGGGCCGCCGTAAGTACCTTACGGCGGCCCCCAGACCCCTCCCGCGCGTCTAAGGCCCCCGGCGCCCCCGAAGATGCGGAATCCTCCCGATGCCGGCCGGCCCCCCGGGAGACGAAGGTGGTCCATGGCATCGCAGGACGCGATGCGGACGATCACCTCTCACCGAACGGGGAGTACGCCATGTTCGCCTACGAGATCCACCGGATGCGCTCCGCCGAACTGCGCGCGCAGGCCGACCGGGAGCGCCTGGCCCTCGCGGCCCTGCGCGGCCGCCGCGCCGGCCGGCGCAGTACCGGCCAGGAGGCCCCGGTGGCCGAGTCCCATAGCAAGGGGTCCCGGCGGCACCGGTTCACCCGGGCCGCATGACCCCGTCCGCACCCCGGAAAACCGGTGCCGCGGTGTCACAGGCACGTGCGATGCTCGGGGCTGTGGAGACCAGGTCCGTCAGTCCGGTGTTCGTCGGCCGCGCCGACGAGTTGAACACGCTGAACGACGCGCTCGCCCGCGCGACCGGTGCGGGCACCTCCCAGGCGTCAAGCACCGGGGGAGAGCCGCAGGCGTTGCTCATCGGCGGTGAGGCGGGCGTCGGCAAGACCCGCCTCATCGAGGAGTTCGCCTGCGCCGCGAGCCGCCGCGGCGCGATCGTGGCGCTCGGCGGGTGTGTGGAGATCGGCGCGGACGGACTGCCGTTCGCCCCGTTCTCCACCGCCCTGCGCGCCCTGGTCCGCGAGCTGCCCGGCGAACTCGCCGCCGCGGCCGCCGGGCAGGAGGAGGAACTGGCCCGTCTGCTGCCCGAACTCGGCGAGCCCGCCGCCGGCCGCGGCCGGCACGACGAGGAGGGCACGGCCCGCCTCTTCGAGCTCACCGCGCGCCTGCTCGAACACGTCGCCGCAGAGCGCACAGTGATCCTGGTCCTGGAGGACCTGCACTGGGCCGACGCCTCCACCCGGCACCTGCTCGCCTACCTCTTCCGCACCCTGCGCACCGGCCGCCTCGTCGTCCTGGCCACCTACCGCACCGACGACATCCACCGCCGCCACCCGCTGCGCCCCCTGCTCGCCGAGCTGGACCGGCTGCGCACGGTCCGCCGCATCGAACTCGCCCGCTTCACCCGGCACGAGGTGGGCCGCCAGGTCGCCGGCATCCTCGCCGCCGAACCCGACCCCGCCCAGGTCGACGACATCTTCGAACGCTCCGACGGCAACGCCTTCTTCGTCGAGGAACTCGCCGTCTGCGCCACCGAGAACCGCGCCTGCATCAGCGACTCCCTGCGCGACCTGCTCCTCGTCCGCGTCGAGGCGCTGCCCGAGGCCGCCCAGCGGGTCGTGCGGATCGCCGCCGAGGGCGGCTCCACCGTCGAGTACGAACTGCTCGCCGCCGTCACCGGGCTCGCCGAGGACGACCTCATCGACGCGCTGCGCGCCGCGGTCAACGCCAACATCCTCGTCCCCGCGCCCACCGGCGACGGCTACCGCTTCCGGCACGCCCTGGTGCGCGAGGCCGTCGGCGACGACCTGCTGCCCGGCGAGCGCTCCCGCCTCAACCGGCGCTACGCCGAGGCCCTGGAGGCCGACCCGGCACTCGTGCCAGCCGCCGACCGGGTCCTGCGCCTGGCCAGCCACTGGTATCACGCGCACGACGCGGCCAAGGCCCTGCCCGCCGTCCTCGACGCCTCCGTCACCGCCCGCTCCCGCCACGCCTACAGTGAGCAACTCAGGCTGCTGGAGCGCGCGATGGAGCTGTGGGATTCCGCCCCCGAGGAGGTGAGGGCGCGGCTGCGGCCCGTCGACTACACCGAGGTCTACCCGCCCTGCGGCTGCGACCCCGCGACCACACCCCTGCGCTACCTCGACCTGATGGCGGAGGCCGCCGTCGCCGGCCGCCTGTGCGGGGAGCGCGAACGCGCGCTGAAGATCACCAAGCGGGCCCTGCGCCTGCTGGAGGAGGAGCACGACCCGCTGCGCGCCGCCTGGTTCTGGGTCCAGCGCTCCCGCCTCGTCCAGCTGAAGTCCCACGGCGACGGCTGGGAGGAACTGGCCACCGCGCAGGAACTCGTGCGCGGCCTCCCGCCGTCCGAGGTCCACGCCGAGGTGCTGGCCAACGTCGCCAACTGGTCCATGGTCCACGTGCCCGGCCCCGACGCCCTCTCCGCCGCCGAGCGGGCCGTGGAGTACGCGCGCATGGTCGGCGCACGCGAGATCGAGATGACCGCCCGTCTCACCCTGGGCGGCCTCATGGTCGACGCCGGGGACGTCGAGGCCGGACTCGCCGAGATGCGCGAGGTGAACCGGCGCACCGTGGACGACGGCATCTCCGCCGTGGCGGGCCGCTCCTACGTCAACCTGCCCTCCGAACTGGAGGCCGTCGGACGCTCCCGCGACGCCGTGCCGCTGCTGGAGCGGGGGCTCGCCTACACGCAGAGCCACGGCCTGCTGGACCACGAGGCCTGGATCTGGGGCAACCTCGCCGAGTCCCTCTACAGCCTCGGCCGCTGGGACGAGGCCGCCGAGGCGGCGACCCGCTCCGCCCGCGTCGGCCAGAGCGCCAAACCCAACGCGTTCTACGCCAAGAACCGCGCCGAACTGGCCCTCGCGCGCGGCGACCGCCCCGAGGCCGCACGCCAACTGGCCGTGGCCCGCGAGAGCTTCGGCAAGTACGACCACGCCCCGCAGCACGCCCTGCCCCTGTCCCGCATAGCGATCGCGGTCGCCGCGGGCGAGGGCCGCCTGCCGGACGCCCGCGCCGAACTCGAAGAGGTCCTGGAGGCCGGCTTCCCGCCCGGCACCCAGCGCTACGGCTGGCCGCTGCTGCTGACCGCCGCCACCGTGGAGACCCGCGCCGCCGGACTGCCCACCGCCGACCCCGCCCGCCCCGCGATCCTGGAGCGCATCCGGCTGGCCGCCAAGTCGCTGGCCACCCACGCCCCCGTCTGGCAGGCCTACGAACGCTGGGTGCGCGCCGAACTGCTGCGCGCCGAGGGCCGCGCCGCCCCGGAGGACTGGGCCGAGCTCGTCACCGCCTTCGAGTCGCTGGAGCGGCCCTACGACCTCGCCCGCGTCCGCCACCGGCTGGCCGAGGCCCTGCTCGCCACCGGCGAGGAGGACGGGCGGGACAGCGCCGCGGAACTGCTCCGGCTGGCCCACGCGGTCGCCGAGCACCTGCGCGCCCGGCCCCTCGCCGACGCCGTCGCCCTGCTGGCCCAGCGCGCCCGCCTCGCCGTGGGGCCGGCCGCGCGCCGGCCGGACGTGCCCGCCGACCCGGTGGAGTCGCTCGGCCTCACCAGCCGCGAGCGGGACGTCCTGCGCCTGGTCTCGGCCGGCCGCACCAACCGCCAGATCGCCGAGGAGCTCTTCATCTCCCCGAAGACGGCGAGCGTGCACGTCTCCAACATCCTCGCCAAGCTCGGCGTCTCGGGCAGAGGAGAGGCGGCCGCGCTGGCCCACCGCCTGGGACTGTTCGAGCAGGAAGCGGGGGACCGGCTGGCGGCGGGATGATGGGGGCACGTATCGAGGACGAGTGACGTCTACCTCACCTCCAGCTCCAGGATCCGGTCGTCCCCCTTCTTCGGGTCGCCGCGGCCGTCCGTGTTGCTGGTGACCAGCCACAGCTTGTCGCCGCCCGCGGAGACGACCGTGCGCAGGCGGCCGTACACCCCGGTGAGGAACGCCTGCGGCGGTGCCGACGCCGTCGTGCCCTTGAGGGGGACGCGCCACAGGCGCTGCCCCTTCAGTGCGGCCATCCAGACCGAGCCCTCGGCGTAGGCGATCCCGCTGGGGGAGGCCTCGTCGGTGTGCCACTGGGCGATCGGGTTCACGAACCTCGGATCCTTGGACATGCCCTCCGCGTCCGGCCAGCCGTAGTTGCCGCCCGGCTTGATCGCGTTCAGCTCGTCCCAGGTGTCCTGGCCGAACTCCGAGGCGAACAGGCGCTGTCCGGCGTCCCAGGCCAGGCCCTGCACATTGCGGTGCCCGTAGGAGTAGACCGGCGAGCCGGGGAACGGGTCGCCGGGCGCGGGCTCGCCCTCCGGGGTCAGCCGCAGGATCTTGCCGCCGAGGGACTTGGTGTCCTGGGCGAGCCCCCGCTCGCCGCTCTCGCCCGTGCCCGCGTACAGCATGCCGTCCGGGCCGAAGGCGATCCGCCCGCCGTTGTGGATCACGCCCTTGGGGATGCCCTTGAACACCGTGTCGGGCGCGCCCAGTTGCTCCCCGGCCGGCTTCTTGCCGTCGTACAGCATCCGGACGATCCGGTTGTCCGAGGCGGAGGTGAAGTAGGCGTAGATCAGGTGGTCGGAGGCGAACCGCGGGGAGAGCGCGATGCCGAGCAGGCCGCCCTCGCCCTCGGGCGCCACCCCGGACACCGTGCCCAGCTCCGTCTTCTTCCCCGTCTTCTCGTCGACGCGGGTGATCGTCGCCTTGTCCCGGGAGGAGACCAGCAGCCCCCCGCCGGGCAGCGGGGCCAGCCCCCAGGGCGAGTTCAGACCCTCGGCGACCGTGCGCAGCACCTTCACCGATCCCTTGGCCGGCGGCACGGTTGGCCCGGACGCCTCCCCGGAGGGCGGGGCCTGCGCGCTCGTACGGCCGGGAGCGGCGCTGTCCGTCCCGCCGGGCCCGCCCCCGTCACCACCGGAGGAGCAGCCGGCCGCCAGCAGCAGCGCGGCGGCGGCCGACACGGCCGTCCCCACTCGACGTCGCACGATCCTGTCCCTTCGACGGTCGCGGGCCCTGCCCGGCCCGCCGGCACGCGGTCCTCCCTGTCATACCCCGCGCGCACCCCGTAAGTTCCCGATCACCCCGATCGGACCCGCCCGCCGGCGGCTGCCGGCGTCGGGCTTCCGCTCAGTGCCAGGACCCCTGTGCCGCCGGGAGCGATGCCACCTCCGCCAGGTCCCGCGCCGTCAGGCGCAGCCGCGCCGCCGCCGCGTTCTCGACGACCCAGCGTTCCCGCTTGGCGCCCGGCACCGGAACCACGTGGGGTCCCTGGGCGAGTGCCCAGGCCAGGGCCACCTGGGCCGGCGTGACGTCCTCGCCGTGCCGCGCGGCTATCCGGCGCAGCCCGGCGACGATCGGCTGGTTCGCCGCCATCATCTCGGCGGTGAACCGGGGGTGGCGGGCCCGCAGATCGTCCGGCTCGAAGCCCTCGCCCGGCGTGAGCGTGCCGGTGAGGAAGCCGTTGCCGAGCGGCATCGCCGCCAGGAACCCCACGCCCCGCGCCTCGCACCAGGGCAGCAGCGTCTCCAGCGCCTCCGGTGACCACACCGACAGCTCCGCCTGCACCGCGCTCACCGGGAAGACCTGTTGCACTCGCTCCAACTGCCGGATCGTTCCGTCGTACAGCCGCGCCCCCGCCCTGCGCCCCCCGCGCGCCCCCACCGCGCACAGCCCGAGGGCCCGCACCTTCCCGGCCCGCACCAGCTCCGCCATCGCCCCCCAGGTCTCCTCCACCGGGACCTCCGGGTCGGCGCGGTGCAGCTGGTAGAGGTCGATCACGTCCGTCTGGAGCCGCCGCAGCGAGGCGTCGCAGGCCCGCTGCACATAACCGGGGCGGCCGTTGGCCACGATGTGCTGCTCGCCCACCAGCAGACCGGCCTTGGTGGACACGAAGGCGTCGGACCGCCGCTCCTTCAGCACCCGCCCCAGCAGCAGCTCGTTGGTGAACGGCCCGTACATGTCCGCGGTGTCCAGAAGCGTGCAGCCGGCGTCCAGCGCCCGGTGCACCGCCCTCAGCGACTCCGGACCGCGCTGCCGCGAGGTGCTGTACGCCCAGCTCATCGGCATGCACCCGAGTCCCACGGCCCCCACCGCGAGTGCCGCCGCGCCGATCGTCCTGCGCTCCACCTCGCCGTAACCCTCCCTCGCCTGCGGCTCCCCAACCTAACCTCTGCCGGCCCGCGCCCCTGACATAGCCTCCTGACCATGACTGCTGACGTGTGGCTGCCCATCCCGCCGGACGAGATCGAGGGGCTTGTGGACGGGCCGAACTACCTCTTCTGGGACGGAGGGGCGGACGGCGCCCAGGAGTTCCCCGGCGACCCCGCCGACTGCGCCGTGTACGTGGTGCCCTACATGAAGCGGCAGCCCGTCAAGACGCGCCCCCTCGCGCACATGCGCAACCTCCGCCTCATCCAGACCCTGACGGCCGGCGTCGACGACATCACCGCGCACCTGTCCGACATCGTCCCCGGCGTACGGCTGTGCAACGCGCGCGGAGTGCACGAGGCGAGCACCGCCGAACTCGCGCTCGCCCTCATCCTCGCCTCCCTGCGCGGCATCCCCGGCTTCGTCCGCGCCCAGCAGCGGGAGGAGTGGAAGAGCGACTTCCACCCGGCCCTCGCCGACAAGAGCGTCCTCATCGTCGGCTACGGAGCCATCGGCGCCGCCGTCGAGGACCGGCTCGCGCCCTTCGAGCTCGCGCGGGTGGCGCGCGTGGCGCGCTCCCCGCGCACCACGGCGCGCGGTCCGGTGCATCCGCTCACCGATCTGCCCTCCCTGCTGCCCCAGGCCGACGTCGTCGTCCTCTCCACACCCCTCACGGAGGCCACCAGGGGCCTGGCGAACGCGGACTTCCTCGCCCGCATGAAGGACGGCGCGCTCCTCGTGAACGTGGCCCGCGGACCCGTCGTCGACACCGACGCCCTGCTCACCGAGCTGCAGAGCGGCCGGCTCACCGCCGCCCTCGACGTCACCGACCCCGAGCCGCTGCCGCCGGGACACCCCTTGTGGCACGCGCCCGGCGTGCTCATCAGCCCGCACGTCGGCGGCCCCACGTCCGCGTTCCTGCCGCGCGCCAAGCGGCTGGTGGCCGACCAGTTGCGCCGGTTCGTGAACCAGGAGCCGCTCGCGAACGTGATTCTGACGACGGGCGCGGAAGGCGTGTAGTCCGCTTCGGGTACGGACCGCGATCCCGCATGTGCGGGGCGTACCCGCATATGCGCTGGTCGTCACGGAGCGTAGAGGAACTATGTCCCTGAGTGACGAGACTGGTGTATCGTCCCCGACAGGGGCTGCGCCGCGACCGTTCGGCGCCGGGGACGGACATTTCAGACCGCGAGGGGGGCGACAGGCGATGCACGGCCTATGGACGAACGATCCGACGCGGCGGGGCCGCCACCGGAGGCCCTGGCGCACTGCCGCGCGCAGACGCGGCCACCACAACAGCCATCACCATCACCACCACCGCAGGCCCACCGGCCGCAGGAGCCACGCGCACACGGCGCACCGGGACCCGCGGGACCCGGCGGCGCGGACCGGGAGGGACCGGTGAGCCCGCCCCCGCCCGCCGTGACCACGCTGGGCACAAGCCTGCGCGGGCGCCCTCGCCACGACGCGCGGCCGCTCGCGCCCGCGCCCGCCGCGGACCGGCGGCGGGCGGTTCCCCAGCTCGCGCTGGCCCTGGTGTGCGCGGGATACGCCGTCGGTTCCGCCTGCGGCTGGGGTTCGCACGAGGTCGCGCTGATCATGGGGGACTTCGGGCTGAGCCTCGCGGCCGGCACCGGGGCCGTCTCATGCGTCCTGTACGCGCGAAGCCGCCGGGTCCGCTTTCGAACCGCCTGGCTGCTGTTCGCCCTGTCCTCGGCGATGGCGGCCCTCGGCAACGCGGTCTGGGGGTGGTACGAGGTCGTCCTCGGCACCCCCGTGCCCAGCCCCAGCTACGCCGACCTGTTCTTCCTGTGCTTCGCGCCGCCGGCCATCGTCGGGCTCCTGGTCCTCGCCAAGCGCCCCACCAACAGGGCGGGCTGGGTGTGCCTCGCGCTGGACGCCTGGCTGATCGGGGGCTCGCTGCTCACGCTGTCGTGGAGCATCGCCCTCGCCCAGGCGGCCAAGTTCGACGGCCCGAGCGTCGCGCACACCGCGCTGTCGCTCGCCTATCCGCTGCTGGACATCGCCCTGGTCAGCATGGTGCTCGCCCTGCACTTCCGGCGCTCACCGGTCAACCGCACCGCCGTGAACACCGCGATCGGCGGGCTCGGCCTGACCGTGATCAGCGACGCGCTGTTCACCTCGCCGCTGCTGCACAACAACTACCACTCGGGCCAGTTGCTCGACGCGGGCTGGTTCGCCGGCTCCCTCCTCCTGGCCTACGCCCCCTGGGCCGCCCCACACCCCACCGACGCGCCCCCGGAACACGCCGGGCCGTGCCGGTACGAGGCCGACGGCCACGCGACGACCGGCGCCGGACCACACGGCCACGAGCCGGGAGTCCGCGAGCCTGGAGGTCACGAGCCTGGAGGCCGGGGGGCGTTCGGCCGGGTGCTGTTCGGCCGCGGGCCGAGCGGTCGGCGGGCGTTCGGCCGAGCGCTGTTCGGCCGAGGACCGGGCGGTCGGCAGGCGTCCGGCCACGAGCCACACGGCCACGAGCCGCGGGGCCACGAGCCGCACGGCCACGAGCCGCGCGGCCCAGTGCCGTTCGGCGACGAGCCGTTGACCCACCAGCTGTTCGCCCACGAGCCGTTGGACCACCAGCCGTTCGGTCGCGGGGCGGGCGGTCACGAGCCGTTCGCCTACGAACCCGCCGGTCACGGGCCGGCCGGCCACGAACCCGCCGGCCACGAACCCGCCGCTCGCGGGGACGCCGGTCACGGAGCGGCCGGTCACGGAGCGGCCGGTCACGAGGCAGGCCTCCGCGAGGCCGCCACCGTCACCGGCGAGGAGAACGGGCACGCCCGCGCCCACCGCGAGCGGATCCCCGGGCAGCGCCCGGCCGGCCTCCGGACAGCGCCCCACCCGACACCTGTCCCCGTCCCGCAAGGCGGCGATCACGAGCGGTACCCGGCCGGGCGCCCCGTGTCCGGATCGCTCGCCGCCCTCACGCCCTACCTGGCCGCCGCCGTGTGCACCCTCGGAATCCTCTACAACGTGCTCAACGGCCACAGCGTGGACCGCGTGGTGCTGATCACCGCCGGCGCCGTGGTGCTGGCCCTCGTGGTGCGCCAGGGGATCATGCTGCTCGACAACATCGGCCTCGCCCAGGAACTGGCCCAGCAGGAGAACCACTTCCGTTCCCTGGTGCAGGGCTCCAGGGACGTCATCATGATCGCCGCGCCCAACGGCATCCTCAGATACGTCTCCCCGGCCGCTGCGGGGGTGTACGGGCGGCCCGCGGAGGAACTGGTCGGCAGGGAGCTGGCCACCCTCATCCACCCGGAGGACCTGGGCTGCGTGGTCCACGAGGTGCGCCGCTTCCTCGTGGCCGGGCCGCACGAGGAGCCGACCACCCGCATCGAGTGTCGCTTCCGCTCCGGCGACGGCGGCTGGCTCAACGTGGAGTCGACCATCAACCGCCACCACGGCGGCCTGATCTTCAACAGCCGGGACGTCACCGAGCGGGTCCGCCTCCAGGCGCAGCTCCAGCACAACGCCGAGCACGACCCGCTCACCGACCTGCCCAACCGCGCGCTGTTCACCAAACGCGTCCAGCAGGCTCTGTCCGGCCGCCGCAGCACCGACCACGGCACGGCCGTCCTCTTCATCGACCTGGACGGCTTCAAGGCCGTCAACGACACGATCGGGCACCAGGCCGGGGACGAACTGCTCGTCCAGGCCGCCCGCAGACTCCAGGAGGCGGTCCGGCAGGGGGACACCGCCTCCCGGCTGGGCGGCGACGAGTTCGCGGCCCTGATCGTCGGGGACGGCAACCGCGACCGCGCCGCCCGCGAGGGGCACATCCTGGAGCTCGCCGACCGCCTCAGGCTCACCCTCTCGCAGCCCTACCTCATCGACGGCAACGATGTCCGCGTCGCCGCGTCCATCGGGGTGGCGTTCGCCGAACCGGGCCTCGGCGCGGGGGAGTTGCTGCGCAACGCCGACCTCGCCATGTACCGGGCCAAGGCGGCCGGCAAGGACAGGGTCGAGCTCTACAAGCCCCAGATGCAGCAGGACGTCGTACGCAAGACGGAGCTGGCCACCCGGCTGCGGTCCGCGCTGCACCACGGCGAGTTCACCCTGCTGCACCAGCCGGTGGTCTGCCTGTCCGGCGGCCGGATCGCATCGGTCGCCGCCCAGGCGCGCTGGCGCTCCTCGCAGGGAGTGCTCTTCACGCCCGCCGAGTTCCTGCGGGTGGCCGAGGACAGCGACCGCACGGTCGAACTGGTCCGCTGGGTGCTGGAGGAGGCCGTCGAGCAGGCCGCCGAGCGCGCCGCGACCGGCCTGACCGTCCCCGTGGTGGTCCGGGTGGGCGCGCGCCGGCTGCTGGACCGCTCGCTGCCCCCCGGCTTCGTCGAGTCCCTGCTGACCCGGCACGGGCTGCCGTCCGGGGCGCTGGTGCTCGAACTGGCCGACCTCGACCCGCGGGCCCCGCTGGACGAACTGGAGCGGCGCCTGGCCGCGCTCAGGAGGCTCGGCGTACGCGTCGCGCTGGACGGCTTCGGCAGCGGCCACGGCGCGCTGGCGGCCCTTCGCAGGCTCCCCGCCGACGTGCTCAAGATCGACCGCTCGCTGGTCGAGGGCGTCGTCGAGTCGCCCCGGCTGCACAAGATCACCAGCGGGCTGCTGCGCATCGCGGGCGACCTCGGCATGCAGTCCGTGGCCGACGGCGTCGACCTGCCGGAACAGGTCGTCGCGCTGCGCGCGATGGGCTGCACCCACGGCCAGGGCATGGCCTTCGCCGGCCCGCTGGACGAGTACCGGCTGCGCCGGGCGCTCACTTCCGGCCACTACCCGGTGCCGCACGGACCGGTCGAACCGGCCTTCGCCGGGGGCGGCGCCGGGGTCTACACCCAGGCGGTCTCCGCCGGCGGCATCTCGTCGGCCGGCGTGACCGCCGTCATCGGCGGCGGGACGGCGCTGCGCTCACATGGTGAGACTCCCGTCCCACCCACTTGACAGTGAGTGCGCGCCGGGGGGAGGGTCAGTTCCATGCGCACCCGAATTCTCGTACTTGGACAGCGCGTCGGCTGAGCTGGGACCCCACCGGATGACATCCGGAATCCCCAGCGACCCTCACCGGCGCGCTCCCCTCGCTTGCCTTACGGCACGAGGGGTTTTTTGTTGCACGGGCACCCCCGAGCGGCAATCGCACACCGCACAAACCTCGCAAAAACCCTCAGCATCGAGAAGAGAATGCCGATGACCGAGCAGGCCACCGGGGCCCATCACCCGCAGCCGCGGCCCCGATCCGGAGGACACCAGTCCGCTCCCGAGCACGTCACGGGTGCGCAGTCCCTCATTCGCTCTCTCGAGGAGGTCGGCGCCGACACCGTATTCGGCATTCCCGGTGGTGCGATCCTTCCGGCGTACGACCCCCTGATGGACTCCACGCGGGTGCGCCACGTGCTGGTCCGGCACGAGCAGGGCGCCGGCCACGCCGCCACCGGCTACGCGCAGGCCACCGGCAAGGTCGGCGTCTGCATGGCCACCTCGGGCCCCGGCGCCACCAACCTGGTCACCCCGATCGCCGACGCCCACATGGACTCCGTCCCGCTGGTCGCGATCACCGGCCAGGTGGCGTCCTCCTCGATCGGCACGGACGCCTTCCAGGAGGCGGACATCGTCGGCATCACCATGCCGATCACCAAGCACAACTTCCTGGTCACCAAGGCCGAGGACATCCCGCGGGTGATCGCGCAGGCGTTCCACATCGCCTCCACCGGCCGCCCCGGCCCGGTCCTGGTCGACATCGCCAAGGACGCCCTCCAGGCGAGGACCACCTTCTCCTGGCCGCCGGTGATGGACCTGCCGGGCTACCGGCCCGTCACCAAGCCGCACGCCAAGCAGATCCGCGAGGCGGCCAAGCTCATCACCTCCGCCCGCCGCCCCGTCCTCTACGTCGGCGGCGGCGTGATCAAGGCCGGCGCCACCGCCGAGCTGAAGGTCCTCGCGGAACTCACCGGAGCGCCCGTCACCACCACACTGATGGCGCTCGGCGCATTCCCCGACAGCCACCCGCTGCACGTGGGAATGCCGGGCATGCACGGTGCGGTCACCGCCGTCACCGCGCTGCAGAAGGCCGACCTGATCGTCGCCCTCGGAGCCCGCTTCGACGACCGCGTCACCGGCAAGCTGGACAGCTTCGCCCCGTACGCCAAGATCGTCCACGCCGACATCGACCCGGCCGAGATCGGCAAGAACCGCGCTGCCGACGTGCCGATCGTCGGAGACGCCCGCGAGGTCCTCGCCGACCTCATCCAGGCCGTCCAGAAGGAGCACAGCGAGGGCCACAAGGGCGACTACACCGCCTGGTGGAAGGACCTCAGCCGCTGGCGCGACACCTACCCGCTCGGCTACGACCAGCCGGAGGACGGCTCCCTGTCCCCGCAGCAGGTCATCCAGCGGATCGGGCAGCTCGCCCCCGAGGGCACGATCTTCGCGGCGGGCGTCGGCCAGCACCAGATGTGGGCGGCGCACTTCGTCCAGTACGAGCAGCCCGCCACCTGGCTGAACTCCGGCGGCGCCGGAACGATGGGCTACGCGGTCCCGGCCGCGATGGGCGCCAAGGCGGGGCAGCCCGGCCGTACGGTCTGGGCGATCGACGGCGACGGCTGCTTCCAGATGACCAACCAGGAGCTCACCACCTGCGCCCTGAACAACATCCCGATCAAGGTCGCCATCATCAACAACGGCGCCCTGGGGATGGTCCGCCAGTGGCAGACCCTGTTCTACAACCAGCGCTACAGCAACACGGTGCTGCACTCCGGGCCGGGCGCCGAGCCCAAGGGGCCGAGCGCCGGCACCCGCGTCCCCGACTTCGTGAAGCTGTCGGAGGCCATGGGCTGCTACGCCATCCGCTGCGAGTCCCCGGACGACCTGGACAAGGTCATCGAGGAGGCGAACTCGGTCAACGACCGCCCGGTCGTCGTCGACTTCATCGTCCACGAGGACGCCATGGTGTGGCCGATGGTCGCCGCCGGCACCTCCAACGACGAGATCATGGCCGCCCGGGACGTCCGCCCCGACTTCGGCGACAACGAGGACGACTGAGAGCGCCGGGACCCCCGAGGACTTCAGGAAGGTACGACCGTCATGTCCACCAAGCACACGCTCTCGGTCCTGGTCGAGAACACCCCCGGCATCCTCGCCCGGATCGCCGCCCTGTTCTCCCGCCGCGGGTTCAACATCGACTCGCTCGCGGTCGGCGTCACCGAGCACCCCGACATCTCCCGCATCACCATCGTGGTCAGCGTCGAGGACCTGCCGCTGGAACAGGTGACCAAGCAGCTCAACAAGCTCGTCAACGTGCTCAAGATCGTCGAGCTGGAGCCCTCGCAGGCCGTGCAGCGCGAACTCGTCCTGGTGAAGGTGCGCGCCGACAACGAGACCCGCTCCCAGATCGTCGAGATCGTCCAGTTGTTCCGCGCCAAGACCGTCGACGTCTCCCCGGAGGCGGTGACCATCGAGGCCACCGGCAGCAGCGACAAGCTCTCGGCCATGCTCAAGATGCTCGAGCCGTTCGGCGTCAAGGAGCTGGTCCAGTCCGGCACGATCGCGATCGGCCGCGGCGCCCGTTCGATCACCGACCGGTCGCTGCGCGCCCTCGACCGTTCGGCGTAGCGGCGCGTTCGGGCGGCCGGGTGACACCGGCCGCCCGTATGCCGAGACCCCGAAACTTCCCTTCCCCTCACCGGCATACGGTGGGACGCACAACCCGCACACCAAGGAGAGAACCCAAAGTGGCCGAGCTGTTCTACGACGCTGACGCCGACCTGTCCATCATCCAGGGCCGCAAGGTCGCGGTCATCGGCTACGGCAGCCAGGGCCACGCCCACGCGCTGTCGCTGCGCGACTCCGGTGTCGACGTGCGGGTCGGTCTGCCCGAGGCCTCCAAGTCCCGGGCCAAGGCCGAGGAGCAGGGCCTGCGCGTGGTGACGCCCTCCGAGGCCGCCGCCGAGGCCGACGTCATCATGATCCTGGTGCCGGACCCGATCCAGTCCCAGGTCTACGAGGAGTCCATCGCCCCGAACCTGAAGGACGGCGACGCGCTGTTCTTCGGCCACGGCTTCAACATCCGCTTCGGTTTCATCAAGCCCCCGGCCGGCGTGGACGTCTGCATGGTCGCCCCCAAGGGCCCGGGCCACCTGGTGCGCCGTCAGTACGAGGAGGGCCGCGGCGTCCCGTGCATCGTGGCCGTCGAGCAGGACGCCTCCGGGGACGCCTTCGCGCTGGCCCTGTCGTACGCCAAGGGCATCGGCGGCACCCGGGCCGGCGTCATCAAGACCACCTTCACCGAGGAGACCGAGACCGACCTGTTCGGCGAGCAGGCCGTGCTGTGCGGCGGCACCGCCGCGCTGGTCAAGGCGGGCTTCGAGACCCTCGTCGAGGCGGGCTACCAGCCGGAGATCGCCTACTTCGAGTGCCTGCACGAGCTGAAGCTGATCGTGGACCTCATGTACGAGGGCGGCCTGGAGAAGATGCGCTGGTCCATCTCCGAGACCGCCGAGTGGGGCGACTACGTCACCGGCCCGCGCATCATCACCGACGCCACCAAGGCCGAGATGAAGCAGGTCCTCGCCGAGATCCAGGACGGCTCCTTCGCCCGCAACTGGATGGACGAGTACCACGGCGGTCTGAAGAAGTACAACGAGTACAAGCAGCAGGACTCCGAGCACCTGCTGGAGACCACCGGCAAGGAGCTGCGCAAGCTCATGAGCTGGGTCAACGAGGAGGCGTAGTCCTCACGCCAGGAGGCCGGGTGCGGGAACGCCCCGGCCTCTTCGGCGAACCCGGGGTAACGTCGGAGTTCACGGTGGATTCGCGGCGTTGTCCACCCCGTCCAGCCACGGACGGGTGATCCTTCCGCAGCGGCGCAATACGGCGGTCGCGACGCCACTAGACTGCTGCACAACAACGCGTCAGGCCCACAGCGTCGTGCGTCTTCCACGCGGCTAGCACCCCTCCGCCAGCGGCCGTCGGGACGGCCGTCCGCATTGGACTTGTGAGGACTCACGTGAGCTCGAAACCCGTCGTACTCATCGCTGAAGAGCTGTCGCCCGCGACCGTCGACGCGCTCGGCCCGGACTTCGAGATCCGGCACTGCAACGGCGCCGACCGCGCCGAACTGCTCCCCGCCATCGCCGACGTGGACGCGATCCTCATCCGCTCGGCCACCAAGGTCGACGCCGAGGCCATCGCCGCCGCGAAGCGGCTCAAGGTCGTCGCCCGGGCCGGCGTCGGCCTGGACAACGTCGACGTCTCCGCCGCCACCAAGGCCGGCGTGATGGTCGTCAACGCCCCGACCTCCAACATCGTGACCGCCGCCGAGCTGGCCTGCGGTCTCATCCTCGCCACCGCCCGCAACATCCCGCAGGCCAACGCGGCGCTGAAGAACGCCGAGTGGAAGCGCAGCAAGTACACCGGCGTGGAGCTGGCCGAGAAGACGCTCGGCGTGGTCGGCCTCGGCCGCATCGGCGCCCTCGTCGCCCAGCGCATGTCCGCCTTCGGCATGAAGGTCGTCGCCTACGACCCCTACGTCCAGCCCGCGCGGGCCGCGCAGATGGGCGTCAAGGTGCTGACCCTGGACGAGCTGCTCGAGGTCTCCGACTTCATCACCGTCCACCTGCCCAAGACCCCCGAGACCCTCGGCCTGATCGGCGACGAGGCGCTGCGCAAGGTCAAGCCGAGCGTGCGCATCGTCAACGCCGCGCGCGGCGGCATCGTCGACGAGGAGGCGCTGTACTCGGCGCTCAAGGAGGGCCGCGTCGCCGGCGCCGGCCTGGACGTGTACGCGAAGGAGCCGTGCACCGACTCCCCGCTGTTCGAGTTCGACCAGGTCGTCTGCACCCCGCACCTGGGCGCCTCCACCGACGAGGCCCAGGAGAAGGCCGGCATCGCCGTCGCCCGCTCGGTGCGCCTGGCCCTCGCCGGCGAGCTGGTGCCGGACGCGGTCAACGTCCAGGGCGGTGTCATCGCCGAGGACGTCAAGCCGGGCCTGCCGCTCGCCGAGCGCCTCGGCCGCATCTTCACCGCCCTCGCGGGCGAGGTCGCCGTCCGCCTCGACGTCGAGGTCTACGGCGAGATCACCCAGCACGACGTGAAGGTGCTCGAGCTCTCCGCGCTCAAGGGCGTCTTCGAGGACGTCGTCGACGAGACGGTCTCCTACGTCAACGCCCCCCTGTTCGCCCAGGAGCGCGGCGTCGAGGTCCGCCTGACCACCAGCTCCGAGTCGGCCGACCACCGCAACGTCGTCACCGTCCGCGGCACCCTCGCCGACGGCCAGGAGGTCTCGGTCTCCGGCACGCTGGCCGGCCCCAAGCACGTCCAGAAGATCGTCGCGGTCGGTGACTACGACGTCGACCTCGCGCTCGCCGACCACATGGTCGTCCTGCGCTACGAGGACCGTCCCGGCGTGGTCGGCACGGTCGGCCGGGTCATCGGCGAGGCCGGCATCAACATCGCGGGGATGCAGGTCGCGCGGGCCGCCGCGGGCGGGGAGGCACTGGCCGTCCTGACGGTGGACGACACGGTGCCCGCCAACGTCCTCGCGGAGGTCGCCGCCGAGATCGGCGCGACCTCCGCCCGGTCGGTGAACCTGGTCTAGGGCCTTTCTTCCGGATCAGGCCGGCTCCGAGCCGCCTCGCCTCCCGGCAGACCCGAGCGGTGGCTGGTGCGTGCAGATGCAAGGCGGAGGAGGGAGTCGACGCGGAGCGTCGGCGACCGACGACAACGCCGCAGATGTGCGTGCCAGCCACCGCGACCGGCGGCAAGATCCGGAAGAGAGGCCCTAGTCGTGAGCGCCGTTGAGGCCGGCCGGGCCGGGGGCCGTAGCCACCGGATCCCCGCTCCGGCCTGAACGGCCTCCTCCTCGAACGCCGGACGGGCTGACCGGGCTTGTCCGGCGTTCTCCACGCAGCGTCGTCGCCGCGCCCACCGCCGCCAGGGCCAGTACCACCGCTCCCGCGACGCCCGCGCCCTCCATGCCGTGGGTGAAGGCCTCCCGTGCCGTCGCCACCAGGGCGTCTCCCGTGCGCCCCGGAAGGTGCCGGGCCACCGCCAGCGCGCCGCCGAGGGTCTCGTGGGCCGGGGCCGGGGCGCTCGCCGGGATGCCGTGGCGGTAGAGCGCCGTACCGATCGAGCCCAGCACCGCCATCCCCAGCGCGCCGCCGAATTCCGAGCCGGTCTCCAGCAGTGAGGAGGCCGTGCCCGCGCGTTCCACCGGGGCCGCGCTCAGGGCCAGGTCCGTCATCTGGGACATGACCATCACGATCCCCGAGGCGAGGACCGCGCACGCGGTCAGCACCAGCCACAGCGAGTCCGTGTCGGCCAGGGCCAGCATCCCGTAGCCGCCCGCGGCGATCGCGAAGCCCGCCGTGACGACGTACGCCCGCTCGACGCCCTTGCGCACCAGCGCGGCCGCCAGCGGGGCGGCCATGCCGATCGGCACCGAGGGCAGCAGCGACCACAGGGCCGCCTCCATCGCGCTCTTGCCGAGCACCGACTGCAGGTACTGCGTGGTGAAGAAGGCGGAGCCCATCATCGCGAACGCGGACACCAGGTTCAGGACCACCGCGGGGGCGAAGCCCCGGCCGCGGAACAGGGCCGGCGGGATCATCGGCGAGGCCGCGGTGCGCTGGCGGTGCACGAACAGGGCGGCGAAGAGCAGGCCGACGGTGACACAGACGACGTAGAGCGGGTGCCAGCCCTCGGAGGGGATCTCCTTCAGGCCGTAGACGACGGGGAGCACCGCGGCCATCGACAGCGGGACGCCGAGCAGGTCGAAGCGGCCGGGCCCGGGGTTCTTCGACTCCGGCAGCAGGACCGGGCCGAGCACCAGCAGCAGGGCCATCGCGGGCAGGTTGACCAGGAAGACCGAGCCCCACCAGAAGTACTGCACCAGGACACCGCTGAGCACCGAGCCGAGCGCGATGCCGCCGGTCATCACGCCGGACCAGACGCCGATCGCCTTCGCCCGCTGGGCGGGGTCGGTGAACAGGGTGCGGACCAGCGCCATGGTCGAGGGCATCAGGGTCGCGCCGCCGATGCCGAGGACCGCGCGGGCGGCGATGAGGGTTTCCGGGCTGTTCGCGTACGCGGCGACCAGGGAGGCGGCGCCGAAGGCGGCGGCCCCGAACAGGAGCAGCCTGCGGCGGCCGACGCGGTCACCGAGCGCGCCCATGGTCATCAGCAGGCCCGCCAGCACGAAGGCGTAGATGTCGAAGATCCACAGCTGCTGGGTGCCGCTCGGCCTGAGGTCCGCGCTGATCGCCGGAATGGCGAAGTAGAGGACCGAGACGTCCATCGAGACCAGCAGCAGCGGCAGCATCAGCACGCCGAGCGCGGTCCATTCGCGGCGGCCGGCGCGCGCCGGGGGCGCGGCCGAAGTCGTGGTGGTGCGGGGTGAGTTCGTCATGCCGAGGACTGTACGGGCGTCTTAAACGCTTGTCTAGGACACTCGTATAAGTCGCTCGTGTAAGACATGCGTATAAGTCAGCCGTCTAGGACGGCTGTATGGATCGCGGGTAGGGTGGGCGTCATGGGACACCGGGAGGACCTGCTCGAGGGCGCCAAGCGCTGCCTGCTGCGGAAGGGGTTCGTACGCACCACCGCGCGCGACATCGTCAAGGAGTCGGGGACCAACCTCGCCTCGATCGGCTACCACTACGGCTCGAAGGACGCCCTGCTCGTGAAGGCGTACGTCGCGCTGATCGAGGAGATGGGCGACCGCTTCGACCCGGGCTGGGGGGCGGGCGGCAGAACCGAGACGCCCGCCGGCTCGCTGGAGCGCTTCCAGGAGGTCTGGGCGAACGTCATCCGCTCCCTGCCCGAGTCGCGGGCCGTGTGGCTGATCAGCTTCGAGCTGATCCTCCAGGGCGACCGGCTCCCCGAGGTGCGCAAGCTGCTGGTCGAGGCCCAGGAGGAGGGGCGCTCCGGGCTGATCCCCCTGTTCAGCGACGTCCCCGAGGCCGACCTCGGCAAGGAGGCCGTCGACACCGAGGGCAGGCTCTACCAGACCCTGCTCCAGGGGCTGATGGTCCAGTGGCTGTTCGACCCGGACTCCGCGACCGGCGCGGACCAGCTCACCGAGGGTCTGCGCCGGGTGATCGCGGGGGTCCGGGAAAGCGGCCGGGAAGCCTAGAGCCGGGCCGCCTTGAGGGCCATGTGCAGCAGCAGGCGGTCCTCGCCGTCGTCGAGGTCCAGGCCGGTCAGCTGCTCCACCCGGGACAGGCGGTAGTACAGGGTCTGGCGGTGGATCCCCAGCTCGGCGGCGGTGCGGCCGGCCTGGCCCGCGCAGTCGAGGTACACCTCGGCGGTGCGGGCGAGCTCCCGGTGGGCGGGGGAGAGCAGGACGCCCACCGCCGGGTCGTGCGCGGCCCGCGCGGGCAGCGCGGTCAGCAGGCGGAACGGGCCGATCGAGGCCCACTGGGCCACGGGCCCGAGGCGCGGCTCCGCCGCCGCCGCCCGCGCGGCGGCCACCGCCTCCGTCCACGCGGTCCCGAGCTGGGCCAGCCCCAGCCGCGCGCCGGCCACCCCGGCGGCCACGCGGGCGCCCCCACCGCCGGCGCCCGCCCGGTCCAGCAGCCGCGTCGCCGCCGACACCGCCGGGGTCGGCGTGTCCGTCGAGCGCAGCCGCACCAGCACCGCCAGGCAGTGCTCCGCCGTGCCCCAGGGCACCATGCACAGCGCCGTCGCGCCCGGCAGGGTGCGCACCGACGGCGCGTCCTCGGGGTCGGCCGAGGGCCACGGCGCCACGCACACCACCGTGTGCGGTCCGTCCGCCCGCACCCCGAGGGCCGTCCGCAGCTCGGCCACCGCCATGTCCCGCTGCCAGCCGGGCTCGGCGGTCAGCACCGCCCGCAGCTCCCGGGTCAGATCCGCGCCGTGCTGCGCCTCGTCCGCCAGCAGCGCACCGATCCGCCCGGTCACCCGCATGGCGGCGGCCAGCTGCTGCTCGCTGGGCCCGGGGTCGTAGTCCAGCAGCCAGACGTAGCCGAGGACGACGCCCCGATGGCGTACCGGAAGGCAGATCCGGCCCCGGTACACGCCCGCCTCCGGGGTGGGCGGGATGCGCACCGGCCCGGTCGCGCGGGTGATGCCGAAGCCCTCGAACCAGTGGCGCACCGCGGCAGTGGAGCGGCGGGTGAGGATCGAGCGGGTGCGCACCGGGTCCAGGGCCGACGGGTCCAGGTCGCCCTCGACGTCGTAGGCGCCGAAGGCGATCAGCTCGAAGTTCCGGTTCTCCAGGGTGGCCGGCGCGCCGAGCAGCTCCGAGATCTCGTCGACCAGCTCCTGGTAGTCACCCTTGTAATCCGGCGTCACTCAGGCATTCTCCCGCATTTTCGCAGGCGCTTCATACATCTGTCTGAGATCCAGTGCACGGATGCGTGACAGCTGTCGATGGCAGACGATCGCAGGGATCCTTAGGTTTCACGGTGGTTCTCCGTGCCGTCCCCGAATGGTCGGGTTTCGGCCGTCTGTTGCTTGCCTGTGGAGGTGCCCCGTGCTGGGTCCCGTGATTCTCGCCGCGTCGCGCAGCGACCGGATGCGACGCCTGATCTCGGCGGCGCCGGTCACCAAGCAGGTCGTCGACCGCTTCATCCCCGGCGAGACCGTGGATGACATCGTCCCCGTCATCGAGGACCTGACCGGCAGGGGCCTGGAGCTGACCATGGACGTGGTCGGCGAGGACATCACCTCCCCCGAGCAGGCCGAGGCCGCCCGCGACGCCTACCTGCGCCTGATCGACCGGATCAAGGAGCTCGAGCTCGGCCCGAAGGTCGAGATGTCGGTGAAGCTGTCGATGTTCGGCCAGGCGCTGCCCGGCGGCCACGAGCTGGCGCTCGCCAACGTCCGCCCGGTCGTCGAGGCCGCCGCCGCGATCGGCACCACGGTCACCCTGGACGCGGAGGACCACACCACCCTCGACTCGATGTTCGCCATCCACGAGGAGCTGCGCGAGGACTTCCCGCAGACCGGCTGCGTCATCCAGGCCTACCTCTTCCGCACCGAGGCCGACGCCGTCCGTCTTGCCGCGAGCGGCAGCCGGGTCCGCCTGGTCAAGGGCGCCTACAAGGAGCCCGCCGAGGTCGCGTACCAGAACAAGCACGAGATCGACAAGGCGTACGTCCGGATCCTGCGCACCCTCATGGAGGGCGACGGGTACCCGATGGTCGGCTCGCACGACCCGCGGCTGATCTCCATCGCCCAGGAGCTGGCGCGGACCTCCGGGCGCAAGCTGGACGAGTACGAGTTCCAGATGCTGTTCGGCATCCGCGGCGAGGAGCACCTGCGGCTGGCCGCCGAGGGCCACCGCATGCGCGTCTACACCGCCTACGGCACCGACTGGTACGGCTACTTCATGCGCCGCCTGGCGGAGAAGCCGGCGAACCTGCGCTTCTTCCTCCGCTCGATGGTCAGCAAGGGCTGAGCCCGCCCCGCTCGAGCCACGCCCCCGCTCGCAACACCGCTCAAGTCAAGGAGTTACGGAACCCATGGACGCTGTGACCCAGGTCCCCACCCCCGTCAACGAGCCGGTGCACGGCTACGCCCCCGGTTCCCCCGAACGCGCCCGTCTGGAGGCGAAGCTCAAGGAGCTCGCCGAGAACCCCGTGGACCTGCCCTGCACCATCGGCGGTGACAAGCGCATGGGCGGCGGCGAGGCCTTCGAGGTCGTCCAGCCGCACAACCACAAGGCGGTCCTCGGCACGTACCGCAACGCCACGGAGCAGGACGCACAGGACGCCATCGACGCGGCCCTCGCCGCCGCCCCGGCCTGGCGCGCGATGTCCTTCGACGACCGCGCCGCGATCATCCTGCGCGCCGCCGAGCTGCTGGCCGGCCCCTGGCGCGAGACCATCGCCGCCTCCACCATGCTGGGCCAGTCCAAGACCGCTCAGCAGGCCGAGATCGACAGCCCCTGCGAGCTGGTCGACTTCTGGCGGTTCAACGTCCACTACGCCCGCCAGATCCTGGCCGAGCAGCCCCCGGCCAACTCCCCGGGCGTGTGGAACCGCATGGACCACCGCCCGCTGGAGGGCTTCGTCTACGCGATCACCCCGTTCAACTTCTCGGCGATCGCCGCCAACCTGCCCACCGCGCCGGCCCTGATGGGCAACGTGGTGATCTGGAAGCCGTCCCCGACCCAGACCCACGCGGCCGTGCTGCTCATGAAGCTGCTGGAGGAGGCCGGCCTGCCCAAGGGTGTCATCAACCTCCTCACCGGTGACGGCATCGCGGTCTCCGAGGTCGCCCTGAACCACCGCGAGCTGGCGGGCATCCACTTCACCGGTTCGACCAAGACCTTCCAGTACCTGTGGAAGACGGTCGGCAACAACATCGAGAAGTACCGCTCCTACCCGCGCCTGGTCGGCGAGACCGGCGGCAAGGACTTCGTGGTGGCCCACCCGAGCGCCGACCGCGCGGTGCTCAAGACCGCGCTGACCCGCGGCGCCTTCGAGTACCAGGGCCAGAAGTGCTCGGCCACCTCCCGGGCGTACATCCCGGCCTCCATCTGGAACTCCGGTTTCAAGGAGGAGTTCGCGGCCGAGGTCGACGGCATCGCCATGGGTGACGTCACCGACCTGTCGAACTTCATCGGCGCGGTCATCGACGAGCGTTCCTTCGCCAAGAACAAGGCCGCGATCGACCGGGCCAAGGAGGACCCGGCCTGCACGATCGTCGCGGGCGGCACCTACGACGACTCGGTCGGCTACTTCGTCCGCCCGACCGTCGTCGAGTGCTCCGACCCGGAGAACGAGGTGTTCCGCACCGAGTACTTCGGCCCGATCCTCGCCGTGCACGTCTACGAGGACGACCACTACGAGGAGATGCTGACCCAGATGGAGTCGGTGTCGGACTACGCCCTGACCGGCTCGGTCATCGCCAATGACCGCGCGGCGGCGGCGTACACGATGGAGAAGCTGCGCTACGCGGCCGGCAACTTCTACATCAACGACAAGTCGACCGGCGCCGTGGTCGGCCAGCAGCCCTTCGGCGGCGGCCGCGCCTCCGGCACCAACGACAAGGCCGGCGCCCCGCAGAACCTGATGCGCTGGACCCTGACCCGCGCCATCAAGGAGACCCTGGTCCCGCCGACCGAGTACGGCTACCCGCACATGGGCTGAGCCCGGCCCGCCCCGCAGCACGGGCCGGGAAGCCTGACCCCCGAGCAGGCTTCCCGGCCCGTTCCCATGCCCCCGCGAGGCGGCACCCGAGGGCGGTCCGGGCGGGCGCACTCTCCCCCGGCGCGGCGGGATCGGCGGCCGGACCATGGCCGGGGCCCGGTAGGAAACCGCAGGTCAGGGCGGGGTGGGCCGTGTCGCCGTCTCAGATAGTAGGAAGTCCGAGTAATTGTGGAGACAGATACCCCGTCCTCGCCTACTTTTGTAGGAGCCGAACGCCTCGCTCGATCCAGCGCATGGCGGTCGTGAGCCGGGCCCCGCGCAGGTCACCCCTGCGGCGCGCCCCCGCCCCGCTTCCGGGGTACCGCCCACGCCCATAGGCAGTGGGGGAGTCTCGCAACCCTCTTTCCGCACTCCACGTTGTTCTCGAAGGAGTCGATTCCCCATGGCCGAGACGACCGTCCGCCGCCGAGTCCGCCACGTCTCCCGCACCACCGAGTCCGACCGCCGCAACGCCGCCGCCGCCCTCCAGCGCGCCCTCGACCGCCGCGACAACGGCGGCGAGACGGGCCACTGAGCCGTCCGTCCCCGCACGTACCGGCTGTCCGCATCGCGGACAGCGTGTGTCATCTCCTGGGACGAGGAGTAGGGTGCCGACATGTCTCGCAGCATCGATCTCGCAGTGATTCCCGGTGACGGCATCGGCCAGGAAGTCGTGGCCGAGGGCCTGAAGGTCCTGGCCGCCGTCCTCCCGCAGGACGTCAAGCTGGAGACCCGGGAGTTCGACTTCGGCGCCCGGCGCTACCACGCCACCGGCGAGACCCTCACCGACGCGGACCTCGAGCAGCTCAAGCAGCACGACGCCATCCTGCTCGGCGCGATCGGCGACCCCTCGGTGCCGTCCGGCGTCCTGGAGCGCGGCTTCCTGCTCAAGCTCCGCTTCGCCTTCGACCACCACGTCAACCTGCGGCCCAGCAAGCTCCTGCCCGGCGTCGCCACCCCGCTCGCCGGTGAGCCGGAGATCGACTTCGTCGTGGTCCGCGAGGGCACCGAGGGCCCCTACACGGGCAACGGCGGCACCATCCGCAAGGGCACCGAGCACGAGGTCGCCACCGAGGTCTCCGTCAACACGGCCTACGGTGTCGAGCGCGTCGTCCGCGACGCCTTCGCCCGCGCCCAGGCCCGCCCGCGCAAGAAGCTCACCCTCGTCCACAAGAACAACGTGCTGACCTTCGCCGGTCACCTGTGGACGAACGTCTTCAACAAGGTGGCCGAGGAGTACCCCGAGGTCACCACCGAGTACATCCACGTCGACGCGGCCACCATCTACCTGGTCACCCAGCCCGAGCGCTTCGACGTCATCGTCACCGACAACCTCTTCGGCGACATCATCACCGACCTCGCCGCCGCCGTCTCCGGCGGCATCGGCGTCGCGGCCTCCGGCAACATCAACCCCGGCCGCGAGTTCCCCTCCATGTTCGAGCCGGTCCACGGCTCCGCCCCCGACATCGCCGGCCAGGGCAAGGCCGACCCCACCGCCACGGTCCTGTCCGTCGCCCTGCTGCTGCGCCACCTCGGCTACGACGCCGAGGCCGGCCGGATCGAGGACGCCGTCTCCGCCGACCTCGCGGAGCGCGCCGCCCTGCCCGCCCGCAGCACCTCCGAGATCGGCGACGCGCTCGCCGTACGAGTAGCCGGCTGACCCTGCCCCAGAGACCAGAAGCCCTGGGGAGACCCCCAGGCCACTCGAAACTTTCGAAGCCGTCGGGTCGCATCCGCACCCGGCGGCTTTTCGTCCGCGCCGCCGGGTGCCACCATCAACCCTGGGCCGCATTCACCCCGTTTTCTTCCGTCGCAGCCCCCGCGCGATAATCGAACGCGGAGCCGCGACATGAGGGAATGCTCGGACGTCCTAGCACCGGCCACTGGCCGTGCGGGCGTGAGCGCGGCCCGTCACTACAACCCGGTGAAGGACACTCACTCATGACGACGCCCACGATCGAGCTCAAGCCCTCGGCCAATCCGCTCTCCGACGCGGAGCGCGAGGCGATCCTGGCCAACCCCGGTTTCGGCCGCCACTTCACCGACCACATGGTGACCATCCGGTGGACCGAGGGCCGCGGCTGGCACGACGGCCAGCTCGTTCCGTACGCGCCGATCCCCCTCGACCCCGCCACCCACGTCCTGCACTACGCGCAGGAGATCTTCGAGGGCCTGAAGGCCTACCGCCGGCCCGACGGCTCGGTCGCCACCTTCCGCCCGGAGAAGAACGCCCTGCGCTTCCAGGCATCCTCGCGCCGCCTGGCCATGCCCGAGCTGCCCGTCGAGACCTTCATCGAGGCCTGCGACGTGCTGGTCCAGCAGGACAAGGCGTGGGTGCCGGCGCACGGCGGCGAGGAGTCGCTCTACCTGCGCCCGTTCATGATCGCCACCGAGGTCGGCCTGGGCGTCAAGCCCGCCAACGAGTACCTGTTCCTCGTCATCGCCTCCCCGGCCGGCGCCTACTTCCCCGGCGGGGTCAGGCCGGTCTCCATCTGGGCCTCCGAGGACCGGGTGCGCGCCGTCCCGGGCGGCATGGGCGACGCCAAGACCGGCGGCAACTACGCGGCCTCCCTGCTCGCCCAGGCCGAGGCCGCCGCCAAGGGCTGCGACCAGGTCTGCTACCTCGACGCCGTGGAGCACAAGTGGGTCGAGGAACTCGGCGGCATGAACCTGTACTTCGTCTACGGCGACAAGATCGTCACCCCCTCCCTCAGCGGCTCGATCCTCGAGGGCGTCACGCGTGACTCGCTCCTCACGGTCGCCCGCGACCTCGGCTACGAGGCCGAGGAGGCCCGCGTCTCCATCGACCAGTGGCAGCGCGACTCGGAGAACGGCACCCTGACCGAGGTCTTCGCCTGCGGCACGGCCGCCGTCATCACCCCCGTCGGCACGGTCAAGCGCGCGGGCGCCGAGTGGAAGCAGTCGGGCGGCGAGCCCGGCGAGGTCACCATGCGCCTGCGCCAGGCCCTGCTGGACATCCAGCGCGGCATCACCGAGGACCGCCACGGCTGGATGCACGAACTCGGCTGAGACCCGGCTCCCGCCCGAGCCGGGACCCGCTCGCCCCTGAGAGCCCGTTCCCCCGTTCCCCGTCCGCCGCACCGACCGGCGGACGGGGAACGGCTGTTTAGAGCGGCAGTCAATGTAACGTTTGCCGAGGTGGGCCCCTCGGTTGGCTTTCCCGTGCCCCCGGTTTAGAGTGCTGTTCTAACCCGGGAGGACGAGGAGGTGCCGTTCCCGTGCGACTGACCCCCACCGAACGCGACCGACTGCTGCTGTTCACGGCCGCCGAACTGGCCCGCGCCCGCAGGGCCCGCGGGGTACGGCTCAACGTGCCGGAGGCCACCGCGCTGATCGCCGACACGGTGTGCGAGGCCGCCCGTGACGGCGCCCGGCTCGCCGAGGCGATCGAGCGGGCCCGCTCGGTGCTCGGCCCGGACGACGTCCTGCCCGGCGTCGCGGACGTGGTCACCGAGGTGCACGTGGAGGCCGTCTTCGACGACGGCTCACGGCTCGCGGTCGTTACCGGCCCCATCGCCGGCGGCTCCCTGGGCGACCGCGCACCGGGCGCGCTGCTGCCGGGCCCGGAGCACACCGAGCCGGAGACGGCCGTGCGGCTCACGGTCACCAACACCGCCACCGTGCCCGTCTCCGTGACCTCCCACTTCCACTTCTTCGAGGCCAACCCCAGGCTCGACTTCCCGCGCGAGCGCGCCTACGGCATGCGGCTCGCCGTGCCCGCCGGATCCTCCGTGCGCTTCGGGCCGGGCGAGAGCGCCGAGGTCGGCCTCGTGCCGATCGGCGGCGAGCGCGTCGTGATCGGCTTCGCCGGCCTCGTCGACGGACCGCTGGACGCGCCGGGCGCCAGGGAGGAGGCCCTGCGCCGGGCCGCCGCCTGCGGCTACCTCGGCGTACCGGACACCCAGGAGAAGGAGGCCGGGCGATGAGCCGTCCCGGAGGCCACCCCGCGGAGGCCCGCCGCCTCACGCCCCACGAGTACGCCGCCACCCACGGTCCCCGCGCCGGCGACCGCGTCCGCCTCGGCGACTCCGGGCTGGTGATCCGCGTGGAGTCCGACGCCCAGCGTCCCGGCGAGGAGTTCCTCGCCGGGTTCGGCAAGACCGCGCGGGACGGGCTGCACCTCAAGGCCGCCGCCGTGCGCGAGACCTGCGACGTGGTGATCAGCAACGTCGTCGTGATCGACGCCGTGCAGGGCGTGCGCAAGGTGTCCATCGGCATCCGCGAGGGACGCATCCACGCCATCGGACGGGCCGGCAACCCCGACACCCTCGACGGCGTGGACGTCGTCGTCGGCACGGGTACGTCCATCGTGTCCGGCGAGGGTCTGATCGCCACCGCCGGCGCCGTCGACACCCATGTGCACCTGCTGTCGCCGCGCATCATGGAGGCCTCGCTCGCCTCCGGCGTGACCACGGTCATCGGCCAGGAGTTCGGCCCGGTCTGGGGCGTCGGCGTCAACTCGCCGTGGGCGCTGAAGCACGCCTTCGGCGCCTTCGACGCCTGGCCCGTCAACATCGGCTTCCTCGGCCGGGGTTCGTCCTCGCACGAGGCCCCGCTGATCGAGGCGCTGGCCGAGGGCGGCGCCTCGGGTTTCAAGGTGCACGAGGACATGGGCGCCCACACCCGCGCCCTGGACACCGCGCTGCGCGTCGCCGAGGAGCACGACGTCCAGGTCGCCCTGCACAGCGACGGCCTGAACGAGTGCCTGTCGGTCGAGGACACCCTGCGCGTCCTTCAAGGCCGTACGATCCACGCCTTCCACATCGAGGGCTGCGGCGGCGGACACGTGCCCAACGTGCTGAAGATGGCCGGCGTCCCCCACGTCATCGGCTCCTCCACCAACCCCACCCTGCCCTTCGGCCGGGACGCGGTCGCCGAGCACTACGGGATGATCGTCTCGGTCCACGACCTCAAGACCGACCTGCCCGGCGACGCCGCCATGGCCCGCGACCGCATCCGCGCCGGCACCATGGGCGCCGAGGACGTGCTGCACGACCTGGGCGCCATCGGGATCACGTCCTCCGACGCGCAGGGCATGGGCCGGGCCGGCGAAACCGTGCGCCGCACCTTCGCCATGGCCGGCAAGATGAAGGCCGAGCTGGGCCCGGCGGACGGGGACGGCCCGGACGACGACAACGGCCGCGTGCTGCGCTACATCGCCAAGCTGACCATCAACCCCGCCATCGCGCACGGGCTTTCGCACGAGGTCGGTTCCCTGGAGATCGGCAAGCTGGCCGACATCGTGCTGTGGCGCCCCGAGTACTTCGGCGCCAAGCCGCAGCTCGTGCTCAAGTCCGGCTTCCCCGCCTACGGCGTCACCGGCGACCCCAACGCGGCCACCGACACCTGCGAACCCCTCGTCCTGGGACCGCAGTTCGGCGCGCACGGCGCCACTCCCGCGGAGATCTCGGTGGCGTTCGTCGCCCGCGCCGCCCTGGACCAGGGCCACGACACGATGCCTACCCGCAGGCGCCGGGTCGCCGTGCGGGGCACCCGCGGCATCGGCCCCGCCGACCTGCTCCTGAACTCCCGTACCGGATCGGTCGACGTGGACCAGCGCACCGGCCTGGTCACCCTCGACGGCGAACCGGTCCGCTCCGAGCCCGCCGAGTCGGTCTCCCTCAACCGCCTGTACTTCCTCTGAGGACGCGCCCCATGAACACCCCCGCCGCCGACGGCTTCCGCATGCCCGCCGAATGGGCCCCGCACGAACGCACCTGGATGGCCTGGCCGTCCCCCAACCCCACCTTCGACGACCCCCGCGATCTCGCCGCCGCCCGTGACGCCTGGGCGTCCGTCGCCCGCGCCGTCCGCCGCTTCGAACCGGTCACCGTGGTCTGCGGCCCCGGCCAGTCCGCCGAGGCCCGCGCCCTGCTCGGCGAGGGTGTCGACACCGTCGAACGCGACCTCGACGACGCCTGGATGCGCGACATCGGCCCCACCTTCCTCACCAACGGCGCCGGTGAACTCGCCGCCGTGGACTGGACGTTCAACGGCTGGGGCGCCCAGCACTGGGCCCGCTGGGACCACGACGCCAAGATCGCCGCGCACGTCGGCGACCTCGCCGGCGCGAGGACGTACGCCTCGAAGCTGGTCAACGAGGGCGGCGCCCTCCACGTCGACGGCGAGGGCACGGTCCTGCTCACCGAGACGGTCCAGCTCGGCCCCGAGCGCAACCCGCACTGGACGCGGGAACAGGTCGAGGCGGAGATCCACGCCCACCTCGGCACCGAGAAGGCCATCTGGCTCCCGCGCGGGCTGACCGGCGACTACCCTCCCCACGGCTACGGCACCCTCGGCCATGTCGACATCGTCGCCGCCTTCGCCCGCCCCGGCGTGGTCGTCGCCCACCACCAGCCCGACCCCGCGCACCCCGACCACGAGGTGACCAAGGAGGTCATCGGCATCCTGGAGGCGGCCACCGACGCGCGCGGCCGCCGCCTGGAGGTCGTCCGGGTCGCCGCCCCCACCGTCCTGGAGGCCGACGGCCACTGGGCCGACTACTCCTACATCAACCACTACCTCTGCAACGGCGCGGTCGTGCTGTGCGCCTTCGGCGACCCGCGCGACCGGCTCGCCGCCGAGACCTTCGGCCGGCTCTTCCCGGAGCGGACGGTGACCCTCGTCGACGCGCGTACGATCTTCGCGGGCGGGGGCGGGATCCACTGCATCACGCAGCAGCAGCCCAGGGTCTGACCCGCGGCCCAAGGTCCGACCGGCAGCCCGGAGCCCGACACGCAGTCCGAAGGCCGACACGTACAGGAGCAGCAGATGGCCGGTGCGGCCCGCGCGCGCAGGAACGCGCCGCCGCGCGAGGAGGTCCTCGCCGCCGCCATGGAGATGATCGCCGAGCGCGGTCTGGAGAAGCTCACCATGGCGGCGCTGGGCCGCGAGGTCGGCATGAGCAGCGGCCACCTGCTCTACTACTTCGGCTCCAAGGACGAACTGCTGCTGCGCACCCTCCAGTGGAGCGAGGGCCGGCTCGGGGCCGAGCGCGCCCGGCTGCTCACCCGTACCGGATCCGCCCGGGAACGCCTGGACGCCTACGTCGACCTGTACGTGCCCGACGGCCACCGCGACCCGCACTGGACCCTGTGGCTGGAGGTCTGGAACCGCTCGCAGAACGCCGACGACGACGCCCGCGACCGGCTGGCCGCCATCGAGGGCGCCTGGCACCGCGACCTGGTCGCCCTGATCGCCGAGGGCGTCTCGCGCGGCGAGTTCCGGCCGGTGGACGCCGACCGCTTCGCCACCCGGCTGCGCGCCCTGCTCGACGGGTTCTCCATCCACGTGGCGATCGGCCTGCGCGGCACCGACCGCACGCGCGTCCTCGGTCACGTGGGGGAGTTCCTCGACCAGTCGCTGGGGACCACCGGGCCCGCGGACGCCTGATCACCCGCCCGCGCGTCTCGGGCGGGCGCCCGCATCCTGAGACGGCGGTGAGCGGTGAGGGCGGAATGTGCCAGACTGCCCCCGTGCTCTCGTTCGTCATGATTATTGGCAGCAGGCGCGCCGGTCCGCAGTGACCGTCTCGTACGACCAGGTGCGAGCGGCCACCGTCGTCCTCGACCCGCGCGCAGACCTCTCGCACCCGCGAGGGGTCTTTCGTTTTCCTGGCCCACCCGCAGCCGGGGGACAGGCGCGAGGGACCATTGGGGGGACGGTGGAGCCGGTTATTCCGGTAAGACCGAGATTCACCAACAGGAGCCTTGAGACCATGACCGAAACCAGCCGGCCGGCCGACTCGTTCCACGTCTTCGACACCACCCTGCGCGACGGCGCCCAGCGTGAGGGCATCAACCTCACCGTCGCCGACAAGCTGGCCATCGCCCGGCATCTGGACGACTTCGGCGTGGGCTTCATCGAGGGCGGCTGGCCGGGCGCGAACCCCAGGGACACCGAGTTCTTCGCCCGCGCCCGGCAGGAGATCGAGTTCCGGCACGCCCAGCTGGTCGCCTTCGGCGCCACCCGGCGGGCGGGCGGCAAGGCGGCCGACGACCCGCAGGTCAGGGCGCTGCTGGAGTCCGGCGCCGAGGTGATCACCCTGGTCGCCAAGTCGCACGACCGGCACGTGGAGCTGGCGCTGCGCACCACCCTGGAGGAGAACCTCGAGATGGTGCGGGACACGGTCTCCCACCTGCGCTGCGAGGGCCGCAGGGTCTTCGTCGACTGCGAGCACTTCTTCGACGGCTACCGCGCCAACCCCGAGTACGCCAAGGCCGTCGTGCGGGCCGCCGCCGAGGCGGGCGCCGACGTGGTCGTCCTCTGCGACACCAACGGCGGCATGCTGCCCGCGCAGGTCCACGCGGTCGTCTCCACCGTGCTGGCCGACACCGGGGCGCGGCTCGGCATCCACGCCCAGGACGACACCGGATGCGCGGTGGCCAACACCCTCGCCGCCGTCGACGCCGGTGCCACCCACGTGCAGTGCACGGCCAACGGCTACGGCGAGCGCGTCGGCAACGCCAACCTCTTCCCGGTGGCCGCGGCCCTCGAGCTGAAGTACGGCAAGCGGGTGCTGCCCGAGGGGCGGCTGGCGGAGATGACGCGGATCTCGCACGCCATCGCCGAGGTCGTCAACCTCACGCCCTCCACCCACCAGCCCTACGTGGGTGTGTCCGCCTTCGCGCACAAGGCCGGCCTGCACGCCTCCGCGATCAAGGTCGACCCCGACCTGTACCAGCACATCGACCCCGAGCTGGTCGGCAACACCATGCGCATGCTGGTCTCCGACATGGCCGGCCGCGCCTCCATCGAGCTCAAGGGCAAGGAGCTCGGCATCGACCTCGGCGGCGACCGCGAGCTGGTCGGCCGGGTGGTCGAGCGGGTCAAGGAGCGCGAGCTCAAGGGCTACACCTACGAGGCCGCCGACGCGAGCTTCGAGCTGCTGCTGCGCGCGGAGGCCGAGGGCAGGCCGCTGAAGTACTTCGACGTGGAGTCCTGGCGGGCCATCGTCGAGGACCGCCCCGACGGCACCCACGCCAACGAGGCCACGGTCAAGCTGTGGGCCAAGAGCGAGCGCATCGTCGCCACGGCCGAGGGCAACGGCCCGGTCAACGCCCTCGACCGCGCCCTGCGCGTGGCCCTGGAGAAGATCTACCCCGAGCTGGCCTCCCTGGAGCTGGTCGACTACAAGGTCCGCATCCTGGAGGGCAAGCACGGCACGTCCTCCACCACCCGCGTCCTGATCTCCACCTCGGACGGCAAGGGCGAATGGTCCACGGTGGGCGTGGCCGACAACGTCATCGCCGCCTCCTGGCAGGCCCTGGAGGACGCCTACACCTACGGCCTCCTGCGGGCAGGCGTCGAACCGGCGAAGTAGCCCGGCCCGCCCGGCGCACGGCCACAGCGCTCTCCGCGCCCGGCCCGCCCTCGGTCCCCGGCTCGCGGTGGCTAGGGGGCCCGCCAGATGTTGTCGAAGGCCGCGTCTTCGATCCGGCGGCGTTGGCGGACCGCCTCCAGTTCCGTGACCGCGTCGTTCACGGCGGCCAGGACCGCCGTCAGGGAGTCGTCGTCGGGGGCCGGGAGTTCGCCCGGTTCCCCGGCGCCCGCCGCCGCGGCGAGGCCGCGGAGCACGGGATCGCCGGACGCCCAGCGGCCGGCCGCCTCGCGGCGGGCGGGCGTGTCGGCCGCGGTGTCGCCCGCCGTGTCGGCCGGGGACCGGCGGGCCGGGCGGTGCGGCGTCCAGCGGTGGCGCTCCCCGGCCGGCGGCTCCGCCTCGGAGGCGTAGGCCGCGGCCAGCCCGCGCCCCCGGCGCCACAGCCAGTCCTCCACCGTCTCGTACGGCGGCCCGTCCACGAGCGCGGCCCCCGCCTCGTCCAGGAGCCGGTCGCCCGTGGCCGGCCGCGCGCCGGGCACGACGCGGTCGCCGTCCAGGGTGACGTACCCGCCCGTCAGCAGGTCGGCCAGTTCGGCCCCCGCCAGCGCGAGGGACAGGTCGCCCTGCTCGACGGGCCGGGCGGCCGGCCCGTCCAGGGTGACGATCATCAGGTCGCGCGCTGTGGTCATGCCTCCTGACGATACGTCACTTCAGCTGCCACTTCTGGTTGGCCGCCCCGGTGCACGACCAGATCTGCGCCCGCGCCCCGTTGGCGGAGGAGTCGTCCGTGACGTCGAGGCACTTGTCCGCGGCCAGGTTCACCACGTCCCCGGTCGAGGCGTTGTACGACCACTGCTGCGCCCCGGTGCCGTTGCAGTCGTAGAGCTGCGCCTTCGCGCCGTCCGCCGTGGACCCGGACGTCACGTCCAGGCACTTGCCGAGCGCCCGTACGGTCCCGTCCGTCCGCACGGTCCACTGCTGGGCCGGTGTGCCGTTGCAGTCGTAGAGCTGCACCGCCGTGCCGTTGGCCGCCGAACCGCCCGCCACGTCCAGGCACTTGCCCGCGAGCCCCACGAACGCCCCCGTCGGGCTCCCGCCGCCCGACTGCGCCCCCGACCAGGTGAAGGTGGCAGACGTGTGGCCCGGCAGCGAGTAAGTGGCGTGCTGCGCACCCCAGTCGATGGTCACCGTCTTCGCGCCCGGAGCGTCGTTGTAGGCGATCAGCGCCTTGCTCCCGTCCGGGTTGCGCCAGGCCACGTTGGGCACCGAGGCGGACGCCGTGGAGGCGATCCGCTGCGCTCCGGGCCGGACGAACTTCGTCAGGTGCCCCATGTCGTAGTACTCGACGGTGTAGTCGACCTGTCCCGAGCGCGCGTCCCCGTCGTGCACCGTGACCAGCCCGGTGCAGGTGCCGCAGCCCCCGTTGTGCGGGCCCATGTCCTGGTCCACCGCCAGCGACCACTTGGTCACCGACTTCGCCCAGTTGCGCGTGTAGTCGACGATGTTGTTCATGTCCTCGCGCTGCTGGTTCGCGATCCACGTGCCGCCCGAGTGCTCGGTGCCGAAGGCGTCCAGCTGCGGGTACCGGTCGTGCACCGCCGTCTGCTCGGTGACGTCGCCGCCGTAGCCGTGCCAGGCGATCCCGCCGAAGTTCGGGTGCGAGCGCACCGTCGCGTCGTCCACCGTCTGGGCGGCGTAGGAGTCGTAGGTGTCCCAGTTCCAGTCGAGCGCCAGCACCTTGGTGGACAGGCCCGCCGCCGCCAGCTTCGGCAGCAGCTCGCTCTTGGTGAAGTAGGCCAGGCCCGAGGCGTTCCAGCTCATCGACGGATACCCCGAGCAGCACGTCGGCTCGTTCTGCGCGGTCACGTACGACACCGGCACGCCCTGGTCGCGGTAGGCCTGGAGGTACTTCACGAAGTACGAGGCGTAGGCCCCGTAGTCCTCCGCCTTCAGCCAGCCGCCGTTGAGCTGCCCGCTGTCCTTCATCCAGGCCGGCGCGGTCCACGGCGAGGCCATGACGGTCAGGGCGGGGTTCAGCTGGAGCGCCTGCCGGGTCAGCGGGACCACGTCCGCGAGGTCGTGCGCGATGGAGAACCTCGACAGCGTGGCGTCCGTCTGCCCGGCGGGCACGTCGTCGTACGTGTAGCCGTAGCGGGCCAGGTCGGAGGCGCCCATCGGGTTGCGCAGGAACGACAGCCCGATGCCGTCGGTGGGGGAGAACAGCTTGCGCATGGTGGCGTCCCGGGTCGCCTGGGACAGCGCGCCGCCGCTGTTCATCAGCCAGGCCGCGGTGTCCGTGAAGGAGGCGCCGCCGCCGGTGAAGGTCTGGTAGCGGGTGTTCTCGTCCACGGTGATGTTCTCGCCGCCGCCGCCGGTGCCGGGCTGGAAGGCGAACGGCGCCTGGGGTTCGAGCCCGCGGACCACGTGCCGGCCGCCGGAGTCGTCGGTCGTGGTCAGCCAGGCGGTCACCTGCTCGCCGGCCGCGTGCGCGGGAGTCGCGCCGGCCGTGCCGAGAGTGCCGAGCCCGGCGGCGGCCAGCAGCCCGGCGACGAGCAGCCGGGCCGTGGGGGAGGGTTTTCTCATGGTGCGCCGCCCTTCGTGAGGTGGGGGATGGGGGCGTGCGAGCCGTGAGTAAATGACGGCTTGGTGTACGCGTCAAGGGGGTGCGCGTTCACAACCCGAACTGACAACGCCCGTCATCCGGCCGCCCGTTGGCCCGTCGCGGGCCTGTGTACCGGTTCCGGCGTGAAGTCTTGACGGCTCCCCGGCGGACCAGTTAACTCACGCCCTGATCTAAGTCATGAGTTTCCTGCCGTGAGTTGAGCCCAGAGGGTTCACAGAGCCGAGGGAAGGTCCATGCGAAGAACCGCCCTGCTCGCCTCCGCCACCCTGCTCACCGCCCTGATCCCGCTCGCCTCCGCGGGCCAGGCCGCCGGCGCCGGCGACCCGGCCCCCGTACCCGTCGACCGCTTCGAGGGCGAGGTGCCCTTCGCGAGCCAGCCCGCCGAGGGCATCTTCACCTGGGGCGGCGACTCCGACGACCCGCCCGCCCTCCAGCTCACCGCCCGCCCCGACGCCCCCGAGGGCGCCAAGGTCCTCACCGGCACCTACGACATCAGCGGCTACGGCGGCTTCACCCACGACTTCGCCGCGAACCTGCCCGCCCACGACTGGTCCGCCCACCAGGGCGTCCGCTTCTGGTGGGACGGCCAGGACAACGGCCGCAAGATCGCCTTCGAGATCAAGGACGGCGGCGCGAACGGCGAGGCGTCGGAGCTGTGGACGACCTCCTTCACCGACGACTTCAGCGGCTGGAAACAGATCGAGCTGCCCTTCACCGCCTTCACCTATCGCACGGACTACCAGCCGGTCGGCGGCATCGACCACGTCCTCGGGCTCACGCAGATGTGGGGCTACGCCGTCACCCTCCCGACCGGCGCGCCGGGCCGCTTCGCCATGGACGACGTCGAGCTGTACGGCAGGGCCGACCAGGCGCTGCGCGCCTCCGTCACCACCGACGCACCGGTGTACCCCGTCAGGGAGGGGACGACCGCGTCCGTCCGCGTCACCGTCGCCACCACCGGCTCCGCACCCCTGGCCGAACCGGTCACCGTCGCCTACCGCACCGGCGCCGGCACCGCCCGCCCCGGCACGGACTACCGCCCGCTCACCGGCACCCTCACCTTCCCCGCGGGCACCGCCTCCGGCACCACACGGACCGTACGGGTGCCCACCCTCAACAACCGGTCCCCGCAAGCCGCGAGGACCGTCCCCCTCGACCTCGACGTCACCGGCGCCAGGGCCCCCGCCGAGACCCCGCAGATCGTCCTGGACGCGCACGGACTGCCGTACCTGGACAGCGGACTGCCCGTGAGGAAGCGGGTCGCGGACCTCCTGTCCCGGATGTCCCTGGAGGAGAAGGCGGGGCAGATGACCCAGGCCGAGCGCGGCGCGATGAGCGCCCCGGCCGACATCGCCGGCTACGCGCTGGGCTCCCTGCTCTCCGGCGGCGGCTCCACCCCGACGCCCAACACCCCCGCCGCCTGGGCGAGGATGATCGACGCCTTCCAGCTCCGCGCGCAGGCGACCCGCTTCCAGATCCCCCTGATCTACGGCGTGGACGCGGTGCACGGCCACAACAACCTGGCCGGCGCCACGGTCATGCCGCACAACATCGGCATCGGCGCCACCCGCGATCCCCGACTGGCCGAGCGGACCGGAGCGGTGACCGCGAGCGAGGTCCGCGCGACCGGCGTGCCCTGGGACTTCGCCCCCTGCCTGTGCGTCTCGCGCGACGAACGCTGGGGCCGCTCCTACGAGTCCTTCGGCGAGGACCCGGCCCTGGTGCAGTCCATGGAGACGGTCGTCCAGGGCCTCCAGGGCCGCGCGGACGGCCGTGACCTGTCCCGCGCCGACAAGGTGCTCGCCACCGCCAAGCACTTCGCCGGCGACGGCGGCACCGAGTACGGCTCCTCCACCACCGGCACCTACACCATCGACCAGGGCGTCACCAAGGTCACCCGGCAGCAGCTCCAGGCGATCCACCTCGCGCCCTTCCGCACGGCGGTCGACCGGGGCGTCGGCTCAGTCATGCCGTCGTACTCCTCGCTCGACGTCATCGGCGACGGGCGCGGCCCGGTGAGGATGCACGCCCGCGCCGACATGATCAACGGCGAGCTCAAGGGGCGCATGGGCTTCGACGGCTTCGTCATCAGCGACTGGAACGCCATCGACCAGCTGCCCGGCGACTACGCCACCCAGGTGCGCACGGCCGTGAACGCGGGCGTCGACATGATGATGGTGCCGTACTCCTACAAGGACTTCCGCACCGCCCTGATCGGCGAGGTGAGGGCCGGGCGGATCAGCGAGCGGCGGATCGACGACGCCGTCTCGCGCATCCTCGCCCAGAAGTTCCGCCTCGGCCTCTTCGAGCACCCCTACGCCGACACCTCCGGCGCCGCGCGGATCGGCTCCCCCGCGCACCGCGCCGTCGCCCGCCGGGCGGCCGCCGAGTCCCAGGTGCTGCTGAAGAACACGGGCGGCGTACTGCCGCTGAAGAAGAACCAGAAGGTGTACGTCGCCGGGTCCAACGCCGACGACCTCGGCAACCAGACCGGCGGCTGGACCATCACCTGGCAGGGCGAGTCCGGCACCCACACCCGGGGCACCACCGTCCTCCAGGGCATGCGGAACGCCGGGGGAGACGTCACCTACTCCAAGGACGCCTCCGCGCCCACCGGCGGCTACGACGTCGGTGTGGTCGTCGTCGGCGAGACCCCGTACGCCGAGGGCGTCGGCGACGTCGGCAACGGCCACGGCCTGGAGCTCTCGGCCGCCGACAAGGCGGCGGTGGACAAGGTGTGCGCGGCCATGAAGTGCGCGGTGCTGATCGTCTCGGGCCGGCCCCAGCTGATCGGCGACCGGCTCGGGCGGATCGACGCCCTGGTCGCCTCCTGGCTGCCGGGCACCGAGGGCGACGGCGTGGCCGACGTGCTCTACGGCAGGCGGCCCTTCACCGGACAACTCCCCGTGACCTGGCCGAAGTCCGAGGCCCAGCTGCCCATCAACGTGGGCGACACGGCGTACGACCCGCAGTTCCCGTTCGGCTGGGGGCTCACCACGCTGACCGCCGTGCCCTCGGGCGGCACCGGGACCCTGCGGGCGCTGGAATTGGCGGCGGGCGCGGCCGAGCGGGCCCACGCCGCGCGGACCGGCCGCGCGATCGTCACCAAGGCGCGGCTGATCGTCCAGTGCGCGGTGGGCCAGAACATGAGCGCGGCCGTGGCGAAGCCCTTCGCCGACGCCGACCACCTGCTGCTGACCGGGCACTACCGGGCGGCGGTGCAACGGCTCACGGCGGCCTACCGGGCGGCGTGAGAGGCGGATGGGAGGCATGCCCGGCAGCGGGGTACTCGCCGGGTGTGCCCCCCATCCATGTATATGCCCTACTTCCTCGCCTTTCGGGTAGCGTCGAACCATGAAGGCCCTCGCCCAGCCCCGAGCCCTTCGCGCCCCGGTCCGCCTGCTGGTCGCCCTCGCGGTCGCCGTCGTGGCCGTACTGTCGGCCGGAGTGCCGCGGGCGAGCGCGGCCACGAGCATCTCCACGGTCGCCCAGGCGCTGCGCAAGAACCCCGTCTACGTCGACCCGGCCGCCTCCGGGCAGTTGTCGGCCGCCGACGCCGACGCGCTGTCCCGGCAGATCAAGGACGCCGACAAGCCGCTGTTCGTCGCGGTGCTCCCCGCGGACTACCCCACCCGGAGCCTCTTCACCGACCTGCGCACCGCCACCGGGATCACCGGCGCCTACGCCATCCGCCTCGGCGACCGCTTCGACGCCCGCGCCGACGCCTCCGTGCTGCCCCGCACCGCCGTGCGCAACCTGGTCACCAGCGTCCAGGGCGAGGACGCCAAGACCCAGCTGACCGACTTCACCAACAGGGCGCTGCCCACCATGCACGGCTCGGCCCCCGGCACCTGGGGCACCTCCGGCCACGGCCGCGGCGCCTCGAGCACCGCGCTGATCACCGCCGCGGCGGTCCTGGTGGCCGGCGGCCTCGGCGCGTACGGGCTGGTCAGGCGCAACCGGCGCCGCCGGGCCACCGAGCAGCGGGCCGCCCTGGACCGGCTGCGCGTGGTCGTCGACGAGGACATCACCGCCTTCGGCGAGGAACTGGACCGCCTCGACTTCCACCCGGCCGAGGCCGGCGCGGACGACGCCATGCGCGCCGACTACGAACGCGCCCTGGACGCCTACGAGCAGGCCAAGCAGTACATGGCCCAGGCCCGCCGCCCCGAGGACGTGCGCCCCGTCACGGAGGCGCTGGAGGACGGCCGCTTCTCACTGGCCCAGCTGGCCGCCCGCCGCGAGGGCCGCCCGCTGCCCGAACGCCGGCCGCCCTGCTTCTTCGACCCGCGCCACGGCCCCTCCGTCACCGACGCCACCTGGGCGCCGGCCGGCGGCGCGCCCCGCCAGGTGCCGGTGTGCGCGGCCGACCAGGTACGCCTGGCCGAGGGCGCCGACCCGCACATCCGCGAGGTGGAGACCAACTGGGGCCGCCGCCCCTACTGGGACGCCGGCCCCGCCTACGGCCCCTGGGCCGGCGGCTACTTCGGCGGCGGCATCCTCCCCGGCCTCCTCGTCGGCACCCTGCTGGGCAACGTCATGGCCGCCCCTGCCTACGGCGCGTACTACGGCGGCGGCTACGGCGACTTCAGCGGTTACGGCTACGACGGTTCCGGAGGCTTCGGCGGCTACGACGGGGGTGACGTGTCGGGCGCCGACTTCGACCCGGGCGACTTCGGGGGCGGCTTCGGCGACGGCGGTGACTTCGGAGGCGGAGGCGACTTCGGCGGGGGCGGGGACTTCGGCGGGGGCGGCGGCGGGTTCTGAGCCCCGCCCCGCGAGTTCACGTCCGCGAGCCGGACGCGCGTGTCATAGCCGGGTGCCGGAGGCGCGTGTCACAGCCGGGTGCCGAAGTCCTGCGTCCACCACGGCCCGCCCGAACCCTTGTGGACGCCCACGCCGATGTCCTTGAAGGAGCAGTTGAGGATGTTGGCGCGGTGGCCGGGGCTGTTCATCCAGGAGTTCATCACCGACTCCGGGGTCTGCTGGCCCCTGGCGATGTTCTCCCCGTAGGTGGACCAGCGGTACCCGGCCGCCGTGATGCGCTGACCGGGGTCCTTGCCGTCGGGGTTGGTGTGGTCGAAGAAGTCGCGGGCCGCCATGTCGTCGGAGTGGCCCTGCGCGGCGGCGTCCAGCTGTGGGTCCTCCGTCAGCGCCCCGCAGCCCGCCTTCGCACGCTCCTGGTTGACCAGGGCGACGACCTGCGCCACGGCGCCCGCCGGGGCCGGCTGGGCGGGCGGCGCGCTCGGCGCGCTGGGCGTCGGCCGCACCGGCCGCTTCGAGGCGGGCGCGGCCGCCTTGTGGGTGCTCGCGGCGGGGCTCGGGCTCCTGGACGCGGAGCGGGAGGGGGAAGGGGACGGCGAGGGGGAGGCGGACGGGGAGACGGGAGCGCTGGTGGCGGGCGCGGCCAGGTCCGTGACGGGGGTGGCCGCGGTCCGCGCGGCGGTGTCGTCCTCGGCTCCCGAGCCCGGCCCCACGCCGAAGTACCACGCGCCGCCGCCGGCCAGGCAGGCCGCCACGACCGCCCCGGCGGCCGCCCGCCGCCGCACCCGCCGGCGCCGCCGCGCCGCCTCGCGCGAGGCGACCCGCCCGCCGGCCGCCTCGTGGTCGCCCGCCGCCCGGCGGCGCGCCGCACGCCCGGCGCGGCCCGGGACCGCGCCGGCCGGCACCCCGTCGAAGCCCGGCCGCACGTTCGCCAGCAGTGCCACCGGCACCGGCACCAGCGCAAGGCCCGCCAGCAGCCCCTCGGCCGGCATCAGCCCGCTCCACAGGCCCGAGCAGCGCACGCAGTCGCGCGCGTGCCGGGCTATTCGCTTGCGCCACAGCGCGGACGGCGTGCCGTCCCAGGCCGCGAGCACCTCGCCCAGCTCCGGGCAGCGGGGACGCGCGTCCAGGGCCCGTACGACCACGCGGGCCGCCTCCAGCTGAGCCTTCATCCGCTGCACCCGTACGGCGGTGTGCTGCGGCGACAGCTTCAACGCCCCGGCGACCTCCGCCCGGGTCAGCTCCCCGGCGCACTCCAGCCACCACAGCGACAGCAGCGCCCGGTCGTCCGGCTCCAGCCAGCGGGTGGCCCGCGCGGTCTCCTGGCGCTGCCCGGACAGCTGGAGCCGCACCATGGTCAGGTCCACGAAGTCGGCGCCCGGGTCCGCGACCTCGCCCGCCTCCTCGACGGCGCCCGGCGCGGCCTGCCGGTCCTGCCAGTGCGCCCGGACCCGGTTCATGGCGATGGCCACCAGCCAGGAGCGGAAGCTCTCGGGGGAGCGCAGGGAGCCGAGCCCGCCCAGGGCGCGCAGCATGGTGTCCTGCACCACGTCGTCCACGTCCACCGAGCCGTTCAGGGCGCGGCCCACGATGTTGTAGACCAGCGGGAGATGCGCGCTGACCAGGGCGTCCTGAGCCTGCGGATCGCCCTCGCGGGCAGCGGCGACCAGTGCCGCGAGGTCCGCCGTGTGCTGTGTGGTCATACGAGAACTTCCCCGTCCCTAGACGTCGGTCGATGATGTCCGATGCCTGGGAGACCGCTGAGGGCGGCCCGGATAACAGTTCTTCGCACGCGCGCCCGAAAAAGATGCCGGGCAGGCCGCCGCGGTGGTCTTCGTCCGCTCCCGGGACGGCGAAGCGCCCGCTCTCACATACGGGGGAGTGGAGAGCGGGCGCGTTCAGGGGTGCGCGAGCGCCGGCGCGGCGGGGCCGCGGGCGGCTCACGCGTTCTTGATCGCCGAGATGTCGAAGTTCAGCTTGATCTTGTCCGAGACCAGGACGCCACCGGTCTCCAGGGCCGCGTTCCAGGTCAGGCCCCACTCGGAGCGCAGGATCTCGGCCTTGCCCTCGAAACCGACGCGCTCGTTGCCGAAGGGGTCCTTGGCGGCGCCGTTGAACTCCAGGTCGATGGTGAGCGGCTTGGTCACGCCGAGGATCGTCAGGTCGCCGGTGATCCGGTAGTCGTCGCCGCCCAGGGCCTCCGCCTTGGTGGAGCGGAAGGTCATCGTCGGGAACTCCTCGGTCTTGAAGAAGTCCGCGCTCTTCAGGTGGCCGTCGCGGTCGGCGGAACCGGTGTCGATGCTGTCCATCTTGACGTCGAGGGAGGCGCTGGACGCGGCCGGGTCGCCGCCGTCCAGGTGCAGGGCGCCGGAGAAGTCGAGGAACTTGCCCTTGACGTTGGTGACCATGGCGTGCCGCGCGACGAAGCCCAGCGTGGAGTGGGCCGGGTCGATCGTGTACTCACCGGTGAGGGCGGCGAGCTCCGGGTTCACGGCGGCCGGCGCGGCGGGGGCGGCGGTGGTGGTCTCGGTGGTGTCGTTCTTGCGGCCGAAGATGCCCATGATCTGCTCCTTGAGGATGTGATGTCGCCCGGCGCGGTGGGGGAGCGCCGAGGATGTTGAACATTCAACGAGGTCAACACTCACGACCGTAGACCTATTCCGTTCGACTTTCAACATCATGCGATGCGTGTCGGCCGAATGGCTGACGGTGACCGTGTCCGCCCTCTGGCCAACGCGCGTAGACCTCGGGCACCATCGGCGTGCACCACCTGCACAGCCGCCCCACAGGAAGCACGGCCAACAGCAGGAAGGGTTCCCCATGAGCGTCATGAAGGCCCGCGCGGCCCTCACCGCCCTCGCCCTCGTCGTCGCCCCCGGCGTCGCCGTCCTCGGCACCGCCACCGACGCCTTCGCCGTCACCAAGATCAGTCACGCCACCGCGACCTCGATGTTCCGCCAGGTGGGCATCACGTGGTCCTCCTCCGGCAACTGCTCCGACCGCAACAACTCCACCTGCACGTCCTTCGAGCAACTCAACCTCGCCACGGCCCAGGGCGCCCAGACGCTCAAGCGGGCCGCCGGCTGCGCTCTCAACATCACCGGCGGCACCGAGACCGGCCACGCCTCCGGCACGTACTCCCACTGGAACGGCTACAAGCTCGACTACGGCAAGAACACCTGCGTCACCGCCTACATCAAGAACAACTTCACCTACATAGGCCTCCGAGGCGACGGCGCCCCGCAGTACAAGGCCGCCTCCGGCAACATCTACGCCGACGAGGGCAACCACTGGGACGTCCTGTACTACAACTGCGGCGGCTGCTGAAGCCTCGTCACCCCCCGCGCCCCGCGGCGCGGGGGCGAACCCCGGCCGCGAACGACGACCCGCCACAGCGCCACGATCACTGGCGAGCCGTACAGTCCGGCCCGGGCCGGGAAGGCGGCCTGGAAGCGGAGCCCGTCCGCGTTTGACGGACCCGGTGTGGGCGGTTAGCCAGGGGGTATGACGGTGCATCAGCGCACGACCCCCGGTCCCCGGAGCAATGGCGGGCCCTCGTGAGGGCCAACCGCCGCTCGCTACTGCTCACCGCCGCCCTCCTCGCCGCCACCACCACAGGCACCCGTCCGCCCCGGACCCCGCTTCCCGCCGACCCGTACGAGGCCCTCCGCCGCCGCTGGGTCGGCCTCGCCCTCGGCGCCGGGTACGACCCCGCCGCCGAACCCTGGGCCGGCAGGCTCGCCGAGACCGGCCGGCTCGCCCGGGCCCACCAGGCCACCATGGCCCCCACCCCCACCTCCCTCTGGCCGGGCCACCCCTTCGACCCGCCCGCCAACATCACCTTCAGCTACGGCCGCCTGTGGACCATGACCCAGGCCTGCGTCCAGCCCGGCACCGGCGCGACCGGCGACGAGGACCTCCTCGCCTGCGTCCTGCGCGGCCTCGACCACCTCGCCGCCACGGTCTACCACCCCGGAACCACCCCCTACGGCAACTGGTGGGAGTGGCGGATCGGCAGTCCGCGCCTGCTCACGGACATCACGGCCGCCCTGTACGACCGCCTCGGCACGGACCGGATCGCCGCCGCCTGCGCCGCCGTCGGCCACTTCGTCCCCGACGGCGCCCTGCGCGCGTACTCCGGCACCTCCACCGGCGCCAACCGCGTCGACCTGTGCCGGGTCGTCGCGCTGCGGGGCGTGCTCGGCCGCGACGGCTCGCGGATCGCCCTGGCCCGGGACGCGCTCTCACCGGTCTTCCCGTACGTCACCGAGGGCGACGGCCTCTACGCCGACGGCTCGTTCGTGCAGCACACCCGGGTCCCCTACACGGGCACGTACGGTCAGGTGTTCCTCGACGGACTGGGCCGCCTGCTCACCCTGCTGGCCGGCTCCCCCTGGGAGGTCACCGACCCGAACCGGCACCACGTCCTGGACGCCGTCGAGCACGCCTTCGCCCCGCTCGTCCACGACGGACTGGTGATGGACGGCGTCAGCGGCCGCGCCATCAGCCGGGGCCTGCCCACGAACGACGACCGCGGCGTCCCGCAGAGCGACCACTCCCGCGGGCACGCGCTCATCGCCGCGATCGCCCTGCTCGCCGACGCGGCCGGCCCGGCCGAGCGTGAGCGCTGGTACGGGCGCGTCAAAGGGTGGATCCAACGGGACACGGTGAGCCCCGTACTGACGGACCCCCAGTTCGGCGTCGCCGACCTCGCCCGGCTGCACACGGCCGTCGCCTCCCCGGCCGCCCCCGCGCCCGAACCGCTCGGCCACCGCCTCTTCGCCGCCATGGACCGGGCCGTCCACCGCCGGCCCCGCTTCACCGCGCACATCGCCATGGCGAGCGACCGCGTCGCCCACTACGAGTGCGGCAACGGCGAGAACCCGCGCGGCTGGCACACGGGCGCCGGAATGCTCACCTGGTGGGCCGCCGGGCAGCCCACCGACCAGTACACCGACTGGTACTGGCCCACCGTCGACTGGTACCGGCTGCCCGGCACCACCGTCTCCACCCGGCCCCTGCCCGACCGCGCGGGCGGCGAGTGGGGCGCGCCCCGGCCCGACGCGCGCTGGGTCGGCGGCGCGACGGACGGCACGTACGCGGCGATCGGGCAGCACCTCAAGGGCCTCGGCTCCACGCTCGAGGCCCGCAAGTCCTGGTTCTGCCTCGACGACGCCGTGGTCTGCCTGGGTGCCGGCATCACCTGCGCCGACGGGGTGCCCGTCGAGACGGTCGTCGACAACCGCGACCTCGGGCCGGACGGCGCCCAGCCCTTCGTACGGGGACGGGACTGGGCGCACCTGGAGGGCCACGGCGGCTGGCTGGTCCCCGGCGGCCAGTGCCTGCGCGTCCTGCGCGAGGACCGCACGGGAGCCTGGGGCGCCATCAACACGGGCGGCTCGGCCGAGCGGCGCACCCGCCGCTGGCAGACCCTCTGGCTGGACCACGGCACCGACCCGGACGGCGCCGCGTACGTCTACGTGCTCCTGCCCGGCGCGTCCCGGGAGGAGACCGCGGCCCGCGCCGCCCGTCACCACGGGATGACGGTCCTCGCCAACGACCCCGGCCGGCAGGCCGTCGCCGTGCCCCGCCTCGGACTGCTCGCCGCCAACTTCTGGCGGGCCGGTACCGTGGGACCGCTCACCGCGTCGGCGGGCGCCAGTGTCCTGGTCCGCCGTCAGGGGCGTACCGCCACCCTCCACGTGAGCGAGCCGCCCCGCTCCGGCCGGCCGCTGGACGTCTTCTGGGAGACGCCGGAGCACCCCGTGCGCCGGGTGCTGCGGGCCGGGAAGGGCGTCGAGGTGATCCGCGAAGGCCCCCGTCTGGGCCTGCGTGTCACTCCGGGGAGGGCATGTTCCACCCATGATTGTGAGGTGGCTCTCGCACCCTGAGTTTGTGTGACCTCCACAACGCCGATCCCCTCTGAGCAGTCGGAAAGGCTGCAAGGCCCGGTGGTTCTGTTCAGGGGTACCAGGAAAACGGGCCGGAGACTGTACGGAGTCGACGGCTCGCTTTCCCAGGTGTGCTTCGTAAGGTCACTACATGACCGTTTTGGAAGAGACGACGGGTGAGCCCACCGGCGAGCCGGCGGATGCGCGCGGGCGCGTGGCCGAGTTGCACGGGATCCGTGCGCAGGCGGTGGCGGGTCCGAGCGAGAAGGCGACCGCGGCGCAGCACGCCAAGGGCAAGCTGACCGCGCGGGAGCGGATCGAG
>NZ_BMVF01000018.1 GCF_014650575.1 Streptomyces naganishii JCM 4654 | reverse complement strand
CATGACCTTCTTTCCTCGTACAGGCCATCCACTTGGGTGGAGCGACTTCGTGTCGCACTGGCGGTTCTCCTATCGGTGCGTCACCGATCCCAGCATGCCGAACGGGACCGGCGGCGGTCCACCGGTCCCGTTCACCCGAAAGAAGAAACGCCTGGTCAGGCGATACGTTCCAGCACCACCGGGGCGGCGGTGAACTCCGTGCCGGGAGCCGCGATGTCGTAGGAGCCCTCCAGGGACTGCAGGGCGTACTCGAAGCGTTCCGGGGTGTCCGTGTGGAGGGTGAGGAGGGGCTCGCCGGCCTTCACCGTGTCGCCGGGCTTGGCGTGGAGCTCGACGCCCGCGCCCGCCTGGACCGGGTCCTCCTTGCGGGCGCGGCCCGCGCCGAGGCGCCAGGCGGCGACGCCGACGTCGTAGGCGTCGAGGCGGGTCAGGACGCCCGAGGACGGGGCCGTCACCACGTGCTGCTCGCGGGAGGTGGGCAGCGGGGCGTCCGGATCGCCGCCCTGGGCCGCGATCATGCGGCGCCACACGTCCATCGCCGAGCCGTCGGCCAGGGCCTTGGCCGGGTCGGCGTCCTTCAGGCCCGCCGCGTCGAGCATCTCCCGCGCGAGGGCCAGGGTCAGTTCGACGACGTCCGCCGGGCCGCCGCCGGCCAGGACCTCCACCGACTCGCGGACCTCCAGCGCGTTGCCGGCCGTCAGGCCGAGCGGCGTCGACATGTCGGTCAGCAGGGCGACCGTGCGTACGCCGTGGTCCGTGCCGAGGCCCACCATCGTGGACGCCAGCTCGCGCGCGTCCCCGATGGTCTTCATGAAGGCGCCGGAACCCACCTTCACGTCCAGCACCAGCGAGCCCGTGCCCTCGGCGATCTTCTTCGACATGATCGAGGAGGCGATCAGCGGGATGGCCTCCACCGTGCCGGTCACGTCCCGCAGCGCGTACAGCTTCTTGTCCGCGGGCGCGAGGCCGTCGCCGGCCGCGCAGATCACGGCGCCGGTGCCGTCCAGCACCGACAGCATCTCCTCGTTGGACAGCAGTGCCCGCCAGCCCGGGATCGACTCCAGCTTGTCCAAGGTGCCGCCGGTGTGGCCGAGGCCGCGTCCCGACAGCTGCGGCACAGCCGCCCCGCAGGCCGCCACCAGGGGCGCGAGCGGCAGGGTGATCTTGTCGCCGACGCCGCCCGTGGAGTGCTTGTCGGCCGTCGGGCGGGACAGCGAGGAGAAGTCCATGCGCTCGCCGGAGGCGATCATCGCGGCGGTCCAGCGGGCGATCTCCCGCCGGTTCATGCCGTTGAGCAGGATGGCCATCGCGAGCGCTGACATCTGCTCGTCGGCGACCTCCCCGCGGGTGTACGCGTCGATGACCCAGTCGATCTGCTCGTCGCTGAGCTCGCCGCGGTCCCGCTTGGTGCGGATGACGGAGATGGCGTCCATGGCCATGGAGTGGGTTCCTTCCGGGGTGCGAAGGGTGGCGGTACGTGCGTGCGAAGGGCCGCGGCCCCCCTGGTTCCTCAGGAGGGCCGCGCGGTGATCACTTGGTGAGGTGTCCGGGACCGAAGGCCTGCGGCAGCATCGCGGACAGCGGCAGGATCCCCTCCGGGGTCTCCAGCAGCAGGCCGGGACCGCCGAACTCGTACAGCAGCTGGCGGCAGCGGCCGCACGGCACGAGGATCTCGCCGGCCCCGTCCACGCAGGTGAAGTGAGTCAGCCGCCCGCCGCCGCTGTTCTGGAGCTGAGAGACCAGACCGCACTCCGCGCACAGGCCGAGGCCGTAGGAGGCGTTCTCGACGTTGCAGCCGGTGACGGTCCGCCCGTCGTCGACCAGGGCGGCCACGCCGACCGGGTAGCCCGAGTAGGGGGCGTAGGCACGGCACATCGCCGCGCGCGCCTCCTCGCGCAGGGCCGCCCAGTCGACGCCCTCCGTCCCCGCGGCCGGGGTGTCGCCCGAGGTCACTTGCCCTGTCCCTTCCGGTACGGCAGACCGTCCGCCTTCGGCATCCGCAGGTGCTGCGCCGACAGCGACAGCACCAGCAGGGTGACGATGTACGGGGTCGCCGTCACGATCTGCTTCGGCACGTCGTCGGTGGTCACGTACCAGACGAACATCAGCGCCGACACCGCGGCGGTGATCACCGCGGGGACGTAGCGCTTCTTCCACGCCAGGTACGCCACCCCGAACACCAGCAGGATCGCCAGCAGCAGGATCAGCGCGTGGACGTTGGTGGTGCCGCCGCGCAGGTTCAGGCTGTCGGTGTAACCGAACAGGCCCGCGCCGAGGGCGAGGCCGCCCGGCATCCAGTTGCCGAAGATCATCGCGGCGAGACCGATGTAGCCGCGGCCGGCGGTCTGGCCGTCGAGGTACACGTTGGACGCCACGATGGACAGGAACGCGCCGCCGAGGCCGGCGAAGCCGCCGGAGATGATCACGGCGAGGTACTTGTACTTGTAGACGTTGACGCCGAGGGACTCGGCGGCCACCGGGTTCTCGCCGCAGGAGCGCAGCCGCAGCCCGAAGGCGGTCCGCCACAGCACCCACCAGGTGACCGGGACGAGGGCGACCGCGATGACGGTCAGCGGCGACAGGTCGGTGATCAGGCCGCCGACCAGGCCGGCGACGTCGGAGACCAGGAACCAGTGCTTGCCGTTGAGCGTGTCCAGCCAGTGCGACAGGCCCGGGACCGAGAAGGTGCCCAGCGAGTCGATCGGCGGGGACTGCTTGGAGGAGCCCTGGGGGGCGTTCTCGAAGGTGAACTTCGACAGGTAGCGGGTGGTGCCGAGGGCCAGGATGTTGATCGCCACACCGGAGACGATGTGGTTGACGTTGAAGGTCACCGTGGCGATGGCGTGCAGGATCGCACCCAGCGCACCGCCGATGACGCCGAAGGCGACACCGGTCCACGGGCCCCACTGGTAGCCGGCCCAGGCGCCGAACCAGGTGCCGAGGATCATCATGCCCTCGAGGCCGATGTTGACGACGCCCGCGCGCTCGGCCCACAGGCCGCCGAGGCCGGCGAGGCCGATCGGGACGGCGAGCCGCAGCGCGGTCGACATCTGTCCGGTGGAGGTGATGCCGTCGGCGCCGGTGATCAGGCGGACGGCGGAGGTCAGCACCAGCACGCCCGCGATGACCAGCAGGAGTACCGGGAGGGAGAGCCGGCGGCCGCCCCGGGCGGGCTGCTTGGCCTGCGGCTTGGCGATGGTCGCGGTGCTCATCGGGCCGCCACCTCCTTCTTCTCGGAGTTGTTCTGGGCGGCGGCCGCGGCGAGTTCGGCGCCCACCCGCTTCTGCTGGCGGCGCAGGCCCCACTGCCGGACGGCCTCGTAGGAGATGACGACCGCGAAGACGATCAGGCCCTGCATGATCGTGGCGATCTCCTTCTCGTACGCCACCGGGGTGGCGTAGTCGAGGGCGGGAGAGGCCTTGTCGAGGAAGGCGATCAGGAGCGCGGCGAAGGCGATGCCGACCGGGTTGTTGCGGCCGAGCAGGGCGATGGTGATGCCGGTGAAGCCGAGGCCGGTCGGGAAGCTCAGGCTGTAGGTGTGGGAGTCGCCGAGCAGCAGCGGCAGGCCGGACAGGCCCGCCACCGCGCCGGAGATCAGCATGGCGGTGAGCACCATCTTCTTGGCGTCGACACCGGAGGCCGCGGCGGCGGTCTCCGACTCGCCGGTGGCGCGCAGGTCGAAACCGAAGCGGGTGCGGTTGAGGACGACCCAGTACAGGACGCCCATGGCGATGGCCAGGAACACCAGGCCGTAGATCTCGCCGACGTCCGAGCCGAGGTTGATGCCCGGGAACCAGCCGGACTTCCTCATGACACCGGTCGTCATGTTGTTGCCGACCTGCACGCCCCACACGTTGGAGAGGGTCAGGTAGCCGATGAGGCTGGTGGCGATGGCGTTGAGCATGATCGTGGCGACGACCTCGCTCACGCCGCGCGTGACCTTCAGCACGCCCGCGACGCCGGCCCAGAAGGCGCCGGTGAGCATGCCGACGATCAGCAGCAGCGGTATCTGGAGGAAGGACGGCAGGGCGATGTTCGCGCCGACCACGGCGGTGACCATCGCGGCGAGCCGGTACTGGCCGTCGACGCCGATGTTGAACAGGTTCATCCGGAAGCCGATGGCCACCGCGAGCGCCGCCAGGTAGTACATCGACGCCTGGTTGATGATCAGTACCTGGACGTCGGAGTACGCCGCCTGCTGGAGCATCAGCGTGTACGGCTCGATCGGGCTCTTGCCCGAGGCGATCAGCACGACCGAGGTCAGCAGGATCGCCGCGACGAGCGCGATGACCGGGCCGGCCACCGCGAGGAGCACGCGCTCCTTGTCGAACTTCTTCATCGGGCCTCGTCCTCCGGACCGGCGTCGTCGTCGGTGGTGGTCTCTGTGTCTTCCAGGTGGCCGGACGCGGCACCCGTCATGGCCGAGCCCAGCGCCTCCGGGGTGATGGCGGCCGGGTCGGCGTCGGCGACCAGGCGGCCGTTGTAGATCACGCGCAGCGTGTCGGACAGGCCGATCAGCTCGTCGAGGTCCGCGGAGATCAGCAGCACGGCCAGGCCCTCGCGACGGGCGTCGCGGATGTGGTCCCAGATCGCGGCCTGCGCGCCGACGTCCACACCGCGGGTGGGGTGAGCGGCGATCAGGAACTTCGGGCTGTGGCTCATCTCCCGGCCGACGATCAGCTTCTGCTGGTTGCCGCCGGACAGGGAGGCGGCGGTGACGTCGATGCCGGGGGTGCGGACGTCGTAGTCCTCGACGATCCGGCGGGTGTCGTTCTGGGCGCCCTTGATGTCGAGCCAGAAGCCCTTGGCGTTGGGGCGCTCGGTGACGTGCCCGAGGATGCGGTTCTCCCACAGCGGGGCCTCGAGGAGCAGGCCGTGGCGGTGGCGGTCCTCGGGGATGTAGCCGACGCCGGCCTCGCGGCGGCGGCGGGTGGCCCAGGCGGTGACGTCCTCGCCGAGCAGGGTGATCGTGCCGGAGTCGGCCGGCTTCAGGCCGATGATCGCCTCGATCAGCTCGGTCTGGCCGTTGCCCTCGACGCCCGCGATGCCGAGGACCTCGCCGGCGTGGATGGTGAAGGAGATGTCGTCCAGGACGGCGCGGCCGCCCTCGGCCTCAAGCCGCAGCTTGTCGACGGTGAGGACCGGGCGGTCGGTGACCGTGGACTCGGCGGTCTCCGGCGTGGGCAGCTCGCTGCCGACCATCATCTCGGCGAGCTGGCGGGAGGTGGTCTCGGCGGGGACGGCCGTGCCCACGGTGGTGCCGCGCCGGATGACGGTGATGTCGTCGGCGACGGAGAGCACCTCGCCGAGCTTGTGGGAGATGAAGATGACCGACAGGCCCTCGGACTTCAGCTCGCGCAGGTTGTGGAAGAGGGCGTCGACCTCCTGCGGGACGAGCACGGCGGTCGGCTCGTCGAGGATGAGGATGCGGGCGCCGCGGTAGAGGACCTTGAGGATCTCCACGCGCTGGCGGTCGGCGACGCCGAGGTTCTCCACCAGGGCGTCGGGGCGGACGCCGAGGCCGTAGCGGTCGGAGATCTCCTTGATCTTCCGGCGGGCGCCGGCGCCGATGCCGTAGAGCTTCTCGCTGCCGAGGACGACGTTCTCGAGCACGGTCAGGTTGTCGGCCAGCATGAAGTGCTGGTGGACCATGCCGATGCCGCGGGCGATGGCGTCGGCGGGGCTGCCGAAGGAGACCTGCTCGCCGTCGACCGCGATGGTGCCCTCGTCCGGCTTCTGCATGCCGTAGAGGATCTTCATCAGGGTCGACTTGCCGGCGCCGTTCTCGCCGACGAGGGCGTGCACGGTGCCCTTGCGGACCGACAGGTGGATGTCGTGGTTGGCCACGACTCCCGGGAATCGCTTGGTGATGCCCGTGAGCTCTACCGCGACTGTCGACTGAGCGGTGAGCGGAGGGCTGCTGGACGCGTCGATGGCGCACTCTCCTCAGGAAAGGGGCCGCTCTACGCGCGTAGCGCCCCTGCTTTAAATAGTGCCCGGACCTGATCGATCTTGAGTTGCTTCCGATCCGTTCCGAGCATTCTGCCGCGCGAACGGGGCGCGAGTTCCGGCATGTCCCTCGCACCCCGTTCCGTGGCCGCAACGCTGCCATCGCAGCGCCTCTTTGACCATGCCCCGGACGGCCTCACGGCCGGCCGAATGGCCCAGGACCGTCAGGTCAGGAGGTCTTGACCTTGATGGTGCCGTTCTTGATGCCTTCCTCGGCCTTCTTCAGCGCGGCCTGGAGGTCGGCGTTGTTCTTGAAGACGGGGTTGGAGTCGGCGAGGCTCACACCGCCGTTGGACAGCGAGCCACGGACCTCGCCCGACAGCGGCTTCTTGTCCTTGATGACCGACTGGGCAAGGTCGTACACCGCGCCCGAGACGTTCTTCAGAGCCGAGGTGAGGATGTAGTCCTTGTACTTCGACAGCGCACCCTGGGAGTACTGGTCGGAGTCCACGCCGATGGCCCACACCTTGTGCGCGGCGGCGGCCTTGATGACGCCCTGACCGGACAGGCCCGCCGCGTGGTAGATGACGTCCGCACCGGCGTCGATCTGGCCGTTGGTGGCGCTCTCACCCTTGTCGGGGCTGGCGAAGCCGCCCTCCTGCGGGGTCTGGGTGAGGTACTGCTTCTCGACCTTGATCTTCGGGTTGACCGACTGGGCGCCCTGGATGAAGCCCGCCTCGAACTTGTGGATCAGCGGGATGTCCACGCCGCCGATGAACCCGATGTGGTTCTTCTTCGTGGTCTTGGCGGCGGCGACACCGGCGAGGTAGGAGGACTCCTCCTCGTGGAAGACCAGGTCGGCGACGTTCTTCGCCTTGATGGTGTTGTCGTCGATGATGCCGAAGGTCACCTTCGGGAACTTGGCGGCGACCTCCTTGACCGCAGGCGCGTACACGAAGCCGACGCCGATGACGGGGTTGTAGCCCGCCTTGGCGAGCGTCTCCAGGCGCTGCACCTTGTCGGCGTCCGTCTCGCCGTCCTGCGGCTCGACGTCGCGGCCGCCGACACCGAAGTCCTTCTCGGCCTTCTGGAAGCCCGCGTACGCAGCGTCGTTGAAGGACTGGTCGCCCTTGCCGCCGATGTCGTACGCGAGGCCTATGCCCTTGGACTTGGCGCTGCCGCCGGCGGACGAGCTCGAGGTGGACGAGCTGCCACAGGCAGAAACGGAGACGGCAAGAGCTGCGGTTGCAACGCCTGCAACGGCGATACGGGACACCCGGCGCATGGAACGAGACTCCTTTGTGCAAGCGCCCAAACCAGGCGCTAGTTCCGCCGCAGCGTAACGCGCGTAGACCTGGCGGAAAACCCCTTCTGTCCGCTCCGTTACCTACCTGTGGCCACACTCACGGGCGGCCCTCACCCACAGCAGTACGCCCCTTGCGGAAGGCAAGGGGCGTACGGGCACGGGCGGGGGCCGAAGGGCCCTGGGCCCCGGACCGGCGGGGGCTGCGGGACCCTTCACGGCTCCTGACCGGGCGGGGTCACTGGGTCTTGACGGTGACCTTGCCCGAGATGATGTCCTGCTTGGCCTTGTCGACGGCGGCGACGACGTCCTTCATGGCCTGGTACTTCGGGTTGGAGTCGGCGAAGCCCACGCCGCCGGACTTCAGGTCTCCGCGCACCTCGCCGCTCAGCGGCTTGCCCTCGACGACGGACTTGGTGAGGTCGTACACCGCGCCGCCGACGTTCTTCAGCGCCGAGCCGAGGATGTAGTCCTTGTACTTGGCCAGCGAGGACTGCTTGTACTGGTCGGAGTCGACGCCGATCGCCCACACCTTGTGCTCGGCCGCGGACTGGATGACGCCCTGGCCGGACAGGCCGGCCGCGTGGTAGATGACGTCCGCGCCGGCCTCGATCTGGCCGTTGGCCGCGTCCTTGCCCTTGTCGGGGCTGGAGAAGCCGCCCTCCTGCGGGGTCTGGGTGAGGTACTGCGACTCGATCTTGACCTTCGGGTTCACGGACCGGGCGCCCTGGTCGAAGCCCGCCTCGAACTTGTGGATCAGCGGGATGTCCACGCCGCCGATGAAGCCGATGTGGTTCTTCTTGGTGGCCTTGGCCGCCGCGACGCCCGCGAGGTACGAGGACTGCTCCTCGTGGAAGACCAGGTCGGCCACGTTGGGCGCCTTGACGGTGGCGTCGTCGATGATGCCGAAGGTGATCTTCGGGAACTTGGCGGCGACCTCCTTGACCGCCGGCCCGTACACGAAGCCCACGCCGATGATCGGGTTGTAGCCGGCCTTGGCGAGCTGTTCCAGGCGCTGCACCTTGTCGGCGCTGGACTCGTTGTCGTTCGGCTCGACGTCACGGCCGCCGATCTTGAACTCCTGCTCGGCCTTCTGGAAGCCGGCGAAGGCGGCGTCGTTGAAGGACTGGTCGCCCTTGCCGCCGATGTCGTACGCCAGGCCGATGCCCTTGCCCGAGTACTTGCCGGACTCCGAGGAGGAGCCGGACGACTCGTTGCTGGACTTGCCGCAGCCGGCGGCCGCGAGCGCGATGACCGCGACGGTCACCGCGGCCTGGGAGAACCTGGTCCTCCGGGAATTCAGACGCACAGCAAGCACCCCTTCTTGCCCACGGCACCGTCGCCGGCCCGCTTCCCCACGCCGCCTCTGGTGGCGATTCCGGCGCACAGTAACGCGCGTAGAAGGCAAGGGGAACGGGATTTCTCCGCGCCGTTATCGAAACGTGCCGACATCAGGTTACGGCCAGGTGGCGGCGATTACGGTCGGGTGACTCGGGGCGGCACAAGGGGACGAAGGGTCACCGATCAGAACGCCGGGTCGCCGGGTCGCCGGGTCGCCGACCTGACGGTCCCGGCAGCGGACCCTCCGCTCGGCAGCCGACCCCTCGGGGCACTCACGCCGGTCCGCCTGGGCGGGGAGTTCCCGCCGCTGTCGGTGCCGTCGGGGGTCCGCCGGTCCTGCCTCGGCCGGGGTCGCCCCTCGGGGTCGGGGGTTCAGCCTGGCCGGGGCGACCCCTCGGGGTCGGGGGTCCGCCGGTCCGCCTCGCCGGGTGGCCCCTCGTCGGCCTGCCGGCCCGCCCGTCCCAACCGGGCATCCCTCCAGGCGCCCCTCGGTCGGGGAGGTCGGCGAGCGCCCTGCTGGGCCCGCCGATCCAAGCAGGGCGCTCCCGCCCGCCCGCCGGCCCCAGCAGGGCGCTCGCGCCTAGGTCCGCCCAGGCGGGGAGTCCCCCGCCGCCGCCGGTCCCGTCGAGGGTCCGCCGACCCGCCTCGGCCGGGGACGTCAGCTCTCGGCTGCTACGGCCGCGGCCTCCGCCGTTCGAGCCCCCTCGCCGCCGCCGGTCGCAACAAGGCGCCCCTTGCCGGCCCGCCGGTCCCGCCGGGGAGCCCCTCGGCGGCCCGCCCGGGCCCAGCAGGGCGCTCGCGCCGAGGTCCGCCTCGGGACCGCCGGTCCCGTCAGGGCGGCCCCTGCCAGGCGGAGCGGATCAGCGGGCCCGGCGGATCCGATCAGCGGGCCCCGCCGAGCGGGTCAGTGGGTCGGGTGCAGGAGGGCTGCTGCTGTGAAGAGTTCGACGCCGACCCTGATCGCGGACTCGTCCGCGTCGAAGTCGCCCTGGTGCAGGTCGCGGACGGTGCGCTCGCCCGGGGTGCGCACGCCGAGGCGGGCCATCGCGCCGGGGACGTGCTCCAGGTACCAGGAGAAGTCCTCGCCGCCCAGGCTCTGCTCGGTGCCCTCCACGGACGCCTCGCCGCGCCGGGAGACCATGGCCGCGCGCAGCAGTTCGGTCACCACGGGCTCGTTCACGACCGGGGGCACCCCGCGGACGTAGTTGATCTCCGACTTGGCCTTGTGCAGGTTGGCCACCTCGTCGATCGCGGCGACCACGATGTCGGGCGCGTGCCGCCAGGCGTGGATGTCCAGGCAGCGCACGGTGCCGGCGAGTTCGGCGTGCTGCGGGATGACGTTCGGGGCGTGGCCGGACTCGATGCGGCCCCAGGTCACGGCGAGCCCGGCGCGGGTGTCGACGCGCCGACCGACGAGCGCGGGCACGTCGGTTACCACCCGGGCGGCGGCGGTGACGAGGTCGGTGGTCAGGTGGGGGCGGGCGGTGTGGCCGCCGGGGCCGTCGAGCAGGACCTCCAGGCGGTCGCAGGCGGAGGTGATGGGGCCCTGGCGCAGCCCGATACGGCCGGCGTCGACGCGAGGGTCGCAGTGCACGGCGATGATGCGGCCCACCCCTTCCAGCACGCCGCTCTTGATGGCCTCGGCGGCGCCGCCGGGCAGCACCTCCTCGGCGGGCTGGAAGACCAGCCGCACGGGCCGGGGCAGCAGGCCCCGCCGGTGCAGCTCGGCGAGGACGAGACCGGCACCGAGCACGACGGTGGTGTGCACGTCGTGGCCGCAGGCGTGGGCGCGGTCGGGGACGGTGGAGCGGTACGGGCTCTCGCTCTTGGTGTCCGGGATGGGCAACGCGTCGATGTCGGCGCGCAGGGCGAGGATGCCCTGGTCCGTCCCGGAGGCGGCGGCGCCCGTGCCGGTGCCCGAGTCCGCACCGATGTCGCAGACGAGGCCGGTCCCGGAGGGAAGCACGCGCGGCGTGAGCCCGGCCTTCTCCAGCCGGGCCTTGATGGCGGCGGTGGTGCGGAACTCCTGGTTGCCGAGCTCCGGGTGCATGTGCAGGTCGCGGCGGAACGCGACGAGCTCGGTGAACAGCGCCTCCGGCAGGGTGCCGGGCAGGGCGGCTTCCGCGGGGGTGTCGGCCTCGGACTCTGGGGACATCAGTTGCTTCACCCTCTGAAGGGTAGGACGCCGAGGCCGCCAACTGACCCTCGATCAACAAAAGTTCAACCCGTTAGGGGAAGAAAAGCCGGCAGTCCGACGCATAGGTATCGGCCAAGACGGGTAAACTCGCCCGCTTCGCGGGTCGAGCGGACCATGGAATCCCCGGGGAGTGACTCAGGCCACGTCCCCGTCCACCCGTCCCACTTGTTCTTTTCTCCACGCATACCACGCCTTGCCCCGGTCACGCCCGAGATGCTCACCTGTCGGACGCACCGGGAGTCGCCGGCGGGGCGCACGGAACGGCGTACTCGCCCCCGCTCGAGAGGCGGTCGACGCCGTGGGCCGAGTCCGTCACGCCGGACAGGAAGCCGCCGGCCCGGGGGGAGGCGTGGGAGGTGAGCCATTCGGGGTCGATGTCGCAGACGGCGACGCGGACGCCGGTGCCCTCCAGGGCCGGGGGCAGGGTGTGCACGACGGTGGAGGGGAAGCTGAGGACCGTACGGCCGATCGGGCCGCGCCGGGCGATCAGCTCGAGCGGCAGGTCGGGCCGTACCACCTCCAGGCCGGTCTCGGCCGCCAGCCGGTGCAGCTTGTCGGCGCTCTCGCGGCGGTGCGCGAAGTAGCGTTTCGCGCCGTGCGCCCCGGCCAGGGTGCGCACGGCGTCCAGATAGCGGTCGCCGTCGACCACGCCGGTCTCGACGAGCGAGGTGCCGACCAGGTCGGCGCCGGCCAGGACCCGCGGCGGGCCGAAGCGGGCCCGGGTCCAGGCGAAGCCGTTGACCGTGAGGGTCACGCCGTCGGGTATCTCGGTGACCGGCATGGCGGAGAACACCTCCACCCGGCGGTCGCCGGAGGCGGCGAGACGGCGGCGGGCCGCGGCGGACACCGGGGCGAAGAGCAGGTCGCGCGGGCCCGGCCGGCCGCCCTTGCGGTGCCAGCGCACCAGCCGCTCGCCGCGGGCCAGCTGGCCGGCGAACTCCATCGTCGCCGTGCCGTCGTCCACCACCACGAGCTCGCGCGCCCGGGTGATCGTCAGCAGCAGCTGGACGTACCGGGAGAACGGGTCCCCCATCACCACCCGCCCGGCCCGCCGCAGCAGCGGCGCCAGCCCCCCGATGGTCCGGAAGGGCGCCGACGCCCCGCCCCGGGCCTCCTCCCACCGCACCTCGTGCCCTTCGTCCCGCGCCAGCTCGGCCATCCGCCGCAGCTGTCCCCGGCTCATGGGATCGGTCGGCGACAGGACGACGAGGGTGAGCTCCACGGAGGGATCCGCGGTGGGCTCGGCGGGGGCGGGCGGGCCGGCCGTCCGCCTCTTCTGGGTCGGGACGAGCCCCGCGCCGCCGGAACCCCGGGCGTGCGCTTGGGCGTGGGCCCACTCCAGTACGTTCAGCAGCTGTACCGGGCTCTCTACGAAGGCGAGGGTGCGGGGGCCGGGGCGGGGGCTCATCGGGGGCTCGGGCTCAGACCGCGACCGGCTCGCCCGCCGCCGCGGCGATCTCCGCCTCGGCGACGACACCGGTGACGCGGCGCAGCTTCTTCATCGGGCCGAGCTCGGAGTCGTAGACCTTCTTCACGCCGTCGCCCAGCGAGGCCTCGATGGTGCGGATGTCGCGGACGAGGCGGGCCAGGCCCTGCGGCTCGACGGACGCGGCCTGGTCGGAGCCCCACATCGCGCGGTCGAGGGTGATGTGGCGCTCGACGAAGGCGGCGCCGAGGGCGACCGCGGCCAGCGTGGTCTGCAGGCCGGTCTCGTGGCCGGAGTAGCCGATCGGGACGTTCGGGTACTCCTTCTCCAGCGTGTTGATCACGCGCAGGTTGAGCTCCTCGGCCTTCGCCGGGTACGTCGAAGTGGCGTGGCAGAGCAGGATGTTGTCGCTGCCCAGGACCTCCACCGCGTGGCGGATCTGCTTGGGGGTGGACATGCCGGTGGACAGGATGACCGTGCGGCCGGTGCCGCGCAGGGCGCGCAGCAGCTCGTCGTCGGTCAGGGAGGCGGAGGCCACCTTGTGGGCGGGCACGTCGAACTTCTCCAGGAAGGCGACGGCCTCGGTGTCCCACGGGGAGGCGAACCAGTCGATGCCCCGCTTGCGGCAGTACTCGTCGATGGCGCGGTACTCGTCCTCGCCGAACTCGACCCGGTGCCGGTAGTCGATGTAGGTCATCCGGCCCCAGGGGGTGTCCCGCTCGATGTCCCACTGGTCGCGCGGCGTGCAGATCTCGGGCGTGCGCTTCTGGAACTTGACGGCGTCGCAGCCGGCCTCGGCGGCCACGTCGATGAGCTTGAAGGCGTTCTCGAGGTCGCCGTTGTGGTTGATGCCGATCTCGCCGGTGATGTAGACGGGGCGGCCGGGTCCGGCCTCGCGCGAACCGAGGGTGCGGATGCGGGAGTTGGTGCTCATGAGGGTGCGTCCTTACTTGGTGAGGGGGTCGGGGGAGTCGAGCGAGGGTCCGAGGATCCAGCCGGCGATCTCCCGGATCGCGCCGTCGCCGCCGGGGAGGGTGGTGACCGCGCGTGCGGCGCCGCGTACGACGTCGTGGGCGCTCGCGACCGCCACGGGCCAGCCGACGAGGGCCAGGCAGGGCAGGTCGTTGACGTCGTTGCCGACGTAGAGCACGCGCTCGGGCGCGATGCCCTGTTCCTCGCACCACTGCTTGAGGGCGAGGTCCTTGCGGTCGACGCCGTGCAGCACGGGGAGCCTGAGCTTCCGGGCGCGGGCGGCGACGACCGGGTTCTGTTCCGTGGACAGGATCAGCATCTTCAGTCCGAGGCCGCTGTCGCGCAGGGCCGCGATGCCGAGTCCGTCCCCGCGGTGCACGGAGACGAACTCCCGTCCGTCGGCGTCGATCAGCACCCGGTCGTCGGTCTGGGTGCCGTCGAAGTCGAGGACCACCGCGTCGATGTCGGCGGCGGTGGGCAGGGCGCCGGGGCGGCCGGTGTCGAACAGGGGGGCCAGGGCCCGGGCGCGCGCCAGGTCGTGCGGGTCGTCGATCTCCAGGACGCGCGCGGGGTCGGTGCGCACCAGTTCCGTACGGCCGAAGAAGCGGTGTCGGTGCTCGCGGAAGCCGGTCGCGTCCATCGCGTAGGCGGCGCCGGTCTCCAGGAAGTCCTGGGGGCGGTCCTGGCGGCGCGGGCGGAAGGACTTGTCGTGGTTGACGCCCTCCCCGCCCCCGGACCGCGGGCCGGTGCCCTCACCGGTCTCGCGCCATACGAATCCGTGGAAGGGCGCGACCGTCAGGGCGGTGTCCGCGCGGCGCTCCGACACGGCGGACGCCACGGCGTCGACGTCCTCACGGACCAGGAACGGGCTGGTGCACTGCACGAGGAGCACCACGTCGACCGCCGCGCCGTGCAGGGCCTCGTGGGCGTTCATCGCGTGCAGGACCGCGGCCTCGGAGGTCGCGGTGTCCCCGGCGATGGCGGCGGGCCGCAGCACGACGTCCGCGCCGGCCTCGCGGGCCGCGGTGGCGATGGCCGGGTCGTCGGTGGACACCACGACGTCGGTCACCAGCCGGGCCGCGCGGCACTCGCGCACCGCCCGCGCGACCAGCGGTACGCCGCCGACGGGGGCGAGGTTCTTGGCGGGCACTCCCTTGGAGCCGCCCCGCGCGGGGACGACGGCGAGGACGCGGCGGACCCCGGCCGGTGTGTCGGGCATGGGTTCTTCTCCTTGAAGGGTCACAGCTCCCCCATCCGCCGGATCACGGGCGCGACGCGCTGCACTCCGTGGCGGTAGGCGCCGAGGGCGGCTCGGCGCACGGCCCGGCGTACGGGTCCGGGCGCCTTGTCGGCGGCGGGCGCGCCCGGCAGCGGGCCGCCGTCCGGGGCGAGGTGGTGGCGGGCGAGGACGCCGGGCAGGTAGCCGGGCGCGGTGACGGGCGTGTAGTAGGGCCGGAGCGGCGGGAGTCCGTCGGCGGCGAGCAGGTCGCCGACGCGGCGGCGCGCCTCGTCGAAGGCGGTCTCGTACGCCGCTCCCCCGGCGGCGGCGACGCCCTGCCGGGCCACCCACCGCGCGTCGGGCTCGGGTTCGTGCCCGGCGTCGAGCTGGTCCCAGGAGGCGAGGCAGCCGGAGCCCACGAAGTGGTGGTTGCCCAGGGCCTCGCGCACCCCGAGGTCGGTGAGGACTGCGGTGGGGATGCGGCGGTGCAGCGACTCCAGGGCCGCCGTCGAACTGACCGTGACCAGCAGGTCGGTGCGGTCGAGGACCTCGCCCATGTTCCCGTACACCAGGCGGAGGTTGGCGGGCAGCTCCCTGTGCTGGGCCAGCTTCTGGTACGGCACTTCCTCGATGTGGGTGGTGTGCTCGCCGGGCCTGGAGCGCAGCTTGAGCAGCACCTCGCGGCCGGGGTGGCGGCGGGCGTGCCCGATCAGCCGGTCCAGCAGATAGGCGCGGTCGGCCCGGGTCGCCGGCACGGAGGGCTGGGCGGCGAAGACGACCGTGCGGGGGTCCTTCTTCCCGTACGGGGCCCCGCCGAGGAAGGGCAGGGCCACCTCGGTCACCGCCGAGGCGTCGGCGCCCACGCCCTCGTACAGGGCGCGGAAACGCTCCGCGTCCTGGAGGGAGTTGGCGAGCACGAGGTCGGCGCCGTGGCGCAGCAGCAGACCGTCGGCGAGCTTCTCGTAGACCACTCCGACGTAGCCGGTGACGACCACGGGGCGGCGGGCGCGGTCCCGCCAGGCGTGGGCGAGCCCGTGCAGCATCGCCTGCACGCCACCTCCGACGAGGGCGAGCACGACCACGTCGTACGGCTCCTCGTCCGTTCCCTCACCGCCGAGGGCGCGCAGGAACTCGGCGGCGGTCACCTCGCGGAGCGAGTCCGCGGGGACGCCGACCTCGGTCAGCTGGCGGGCGGTGGGGGTGGCGCGGCCCCGCAGGAGACGGCCGTCCAGGCGGATGTCCGTATTCTCCGGGAAAAGGCGTCGCGCGGTGAGCGCGCCCCATTTCCACCGGGTATCGGAATCCGCGAGCACGACCACTCGCCGGGTCTTCTTCGCACTTACTGGCACACCGAAGACCGTAGGAAGGCATTTCTAGGTTCCGCCCAACCGGAATGCAACAGACGGTTAACAGCACCCCGCCGAACGGCGAATCAGGCCCCGATGGCCGCGAAAACAAAGGTGGTTCACGGCATCGCCACGCGTCGTTCACCCAAGCTCAAACTGCGAGTAAAGACGCAGGCGGGGCCCGCCCCCTAACGTCACCTGCGTGGTCAAGCTCTCCGTCATCGTGCCGTTCTACAACGTGCAGCAATACGCGCCGGACACCCTGCGGAGTCTGCGTGCGAATGCGCGTGAGGACTTCGAATTCATTCTCGTCGACGACTGTTCGCGCGACGGGACCCCGGATATTCTCGCGCGCGCAGAGCGCGAACTCGAGGGTGTGGTCCGGATCAGACACGAGCGGAACGGAGGGCTGGCGACCGCGCGCAACACCGGGATCGACGCGGCGCGCGGCGAGTACCTGACGTTCCTCGACGGCGACGACTGGCTCGCCCCCGGCTACTACCCGCGCCTGCTCGCCGCCATCGAGGAGCTGGGCTGCGACTTCGTGCGCACCGACCACGTGCAGTGCACCGGGCGGGCGCGCACCATCCAGCGGGTGCCGCACGGCCGGCGGGGCGTGGTGCTGGACCCCCGGCAGGCGATACTGCCCGCCGACCGCTCCACCTCCGTGGACTACCCCTACGCCTGGGCGGGCGTCTACCACCGCCGGCTGGTCGACCGGGGGCTGCTGCACTTCACCGACGGGCTGCGCACGGCCGAGGACCGGCCGTGGATCTGGCGCCTGCACCGCGAGGCGGAGTCCTTCGCCGCGGTGAGCCTGCTCGGCGTGCACTACCGGCGCGGGGTCGCCACCTCGCTCACGCAGATCGGGGACGTGCGCCAACTCGACTTCATCCGCGCCTTCGACCAGGTCGTCGAGGAGACGGCCAGGGACCGGGAGGCGGACCGGCTGCTGCCCAAGGCGGTGCGGACGTACTGCGCGATCATCTCCCACCACCTGGGCTCCATGGACAGGTTCGAGCCCGCCGTGGCGCGGAGGCTGAAGTCGCTCGGCGCGGCCGCGCTGCGGCGCATGCCGCAGGACGTCCTCGACGAGGCGCTGGACTCCATGGACGTCCAGCGCGCCACCCGGCTGCGCCGGCTGCGCCGCCGCCCCGCCCCGACCGGAGCCGCCGCGTGACCACGCAGATCTTCCTCGCCTCGACCCTGTACGGCACGGCCACGCTCGCCGCCGCCCTCGACTCCGACTGCTTCGCCCCGGCCGACCGCCGGATCCTGCTGGTCTGCAACAACGCGGCCACGCCGGAGACCACGCCGGCCCTGGACGCGATGCCGGGCTTCGAGCGGCTGCGGGACCGGTTCGACGACGTGCTGTCGTGGAACGAGACGATCTCCCCCTTCCACCCCGGCGGCTGGGCGCCCCGCCCGGACGACACGCCCCTGTGGGAGCGGCATCTGCGGCTGCTGTGGAACCTGGGCGAGGACGACGTGACGCTCGCCGTGGAGTCGATCCAGGTCAACCCGGCGCTCGCGGTCTGCCAGATCTTCACCGGCGCGCCCGTCACCGTCTACGCCGACGGGCTGATGAGCTACGGGCCCACCCGCAACAAGATCGACCCACTGGTCGGCACGCGCATCGACCGCCTGCTCCACCTCGACCTCGTGCCGGGCCTCACCCCGGTGCTGCTGACCGAGTTCGGGGTCGCGCCGGAGATCGTGCCGACGGACGCCTTCCTGAAGGTGCTCGCCGAACTCGCGGACGCCGGCGAGGATCTGGCGGTGGCCGGGGACGGCGAGCCGACGGTGGGCGAGGGCGGTCCGGCGCTGCTGCTCGGGCAGTACCTCTCCGCGCTCGACATCCTCAGCGCCGAGGAGGAAGAGGCGCTGCACGTGCGGATGTTGCGGGGCGTGGTCGAACTGGGCCACACCCGCGTGGTGTTCAAACCGCACCCCTCCGCCCCCGCCCGCTGGTCGCGGGCGCTGGAGCAGGAGGCCGGGCGACTGGGCGCCGAGCTCACGGTCCTCACCACACCCGTGCTCGCCGAGGTGCTCTACCAGCGGATACGGCCCGCACTGGTCGTCGGCTGCTTCTCCACCGCGCTGCTCACCGCCTCCGCGCTCTACGGGCTGCCCGTCGCCCGCACCGGGACCGGCACCCTGCTGGAGTGCCTGACCCCGTACGAGAACAGCAACCGGGTGCCCGTCACGATCGTGGACGCCCTGCTGCCGGACCTCGCCGACCGCGCCGCCGTCGAGGAGCGGCGACGGGGCATGGAGGTGTCCGCGCTGAACGAACTGGTGCGCGCCGCCGCGTTCGCCATGCAGCCGAAGATCTACCCGGGCCTGCGCCCGGACGCCGAGCGGTATCTCGCCGCGCACCCCGGCGCCGGCACCCGGCGCTACTTCAAGCGCCGCCGCCTGACCTCCCTGGCCCTGCCCGGCGGGGTCCCCGCCCAGCTGGCCTTCATCCCGCGCAACGCGACGGTTCGGCGGGTGGCCCGCCGGGCACGCGCGCTGGGCCGCACGGCGGGCCGCTGACGCGGGCGTTCGAGGCCCGGACACCGCAGACGACGAGAGGAAGCCCGTGACCCGGACGCCCACGGACGCCCCCGCGACCGCCGGGGACTTCGGCGCCGCCCCGGAGGCCGCCACCGCGGCGGCCGTACGGCCGCCGACGATCCCCGCCCCCGCCGGACCACCGGCGCAGCCATCCGCCCCGCCCCCGGCCGCGCGGCCCCGCCACTCGCGGCTGCGTGCCCTGGACGGGCTGCGGCTTGTGGCCGCGCTGATGGTGGCGGCCTACCACTACGGCGGCCGGGACGGCGAGGTGACCCGGGCCTGGGGCAGCTCGCCGCGCCACCAGTTCCCGGCCCTGCACTCCTACTTCGCCTACGGCTGCCTGGGCGTGCAGATCTTCTTCGTGATCAGCGGCTTCGTCATCTGCATGAGCGGCTGGGGCCGGCCGCTCAGGTCCTTCTTCGCCTCCCGCGCCTCCCGGCTGCTGCCCGCCTACTGGGTGGCGGTCGTCCTCGTCACGGCGGTCTTCGCGCTGCCCGTGGTCGCGTACAAGACCGTCTCGCCGTCCGACGCGCTGGTGAACCTGACGATGCTCCAGCAGCCGCTCGGCGCCGACCGGGTGCTGGGCGTGTGCTGGACCCTGTGGTGCGAGATCCGCTTCTACGCGCTGTTCGCCCTGTGCATCGTGCTGCCCGGCGCGAACCGGCGGCGCGTGATCCTGTTCTGCGCCGGCTGGACGCTGGCCTCGGCGATCGCGCAGGGCGCGAAGATGCCGCTGCTGGACATCGTGCTGATGCCCGAGTACACGCCGTACTTCGTCGGCGGCATCGGCCTCTACCTCGTCCACCGCGACCGGCGCGACGCGTACGCCTGGGGCATCGTGGCGGTGAGCTGGCTGATCGGCCAGCACTACGCCGTCCAGCGGCTGTGGCACGCCCCCCACGCGCCCGGATTCTCCTACCGCAGCGCCACCGGCATCATCCTCGTCGTGACGCTCGGCTTCGTCGCCGTCGCCGTGATCGCGCTCGGCCTGCTGCACCGGGCGGACTGGCGCTGGCTGACCGTCGCGGGCGCGCTGACGTACCCCTTCTACCTGGTCCACGAGCATCTGGGCTGGGTCGTCATCGAGACGCTGCACCGGCGCCTCGGCGTCCCGTCCTACGGGACCTTCCTGCTGACGGTGCTGGCGATGCTGACCCTGGCGTGGCTGATGAACCGGTACGTGGAGGAGTGGCTGACCCCGAGGCTGCGCACGGCGCTCAACCGGTCACGCGCTCGCCAGTGACAGCTTCACCGCGAAGCCGAGGAACAGCGCCCCCACGGCGGAGGTCGCCCACGCCGACAGGCGCCTGCGGCGCCGGAAGGCGGCGGCCAGCCTGGTGCCACCGAATATCAGCGCGCTGAGGTACAGGAAGCTGGCCAGCTGGAGGAGGCCGCCGAGGACCACGAAGGAGAGCGCCGGGTAGGCGTAGCCGGGGTCGACGAACTGCACGAAGAAGGCGATGACGAAGAGGATCGCCTTGGGGTTGACGAGGCTGATGACCAGGGCCCGGCGGTACGGCCGCTCGTCGCCGCCGCCGCGCGTGGCGGCGGGGCCCGCCTCCAGGGACTCCAGGACCTCCTCCCGGCGTGCGCGCCACATCCCCCAGGCGGCCCGGAGCATGCCGATCGCGAGCCAGCTCAGATAGCCGGCGCCGGCGTACTTCACGATCCCGAACAGCACGGGGTTCGTCTTGAGCAGCGAGGCGACCCCGGCCGCCGACAGCGTCATGAGCACGGCGTCGCCGCACCAGACGCCGGCCGCGGCCGTGTACCCGGCCCGCACTCCGCGCCGGGCCGCCACGGACAGCACGTACAGCGAGTTGGGGCCGGGGAGCAGGATGATGAGGACGAGTCCCGCCAGGTACGTGGGCAGGTCGATGACGCCGAACATGGCAAGGAGTGTCGCACGCGGGTGCGACACTCCCACCGGGGCCCGCCCCTCGAAGAAGGGGCCGGGTCAGAACGCGTCGGAGGGCACGTAGTTCCCCCACACCTCGCGCAGGGCGTTGCAGACCTCGCCGACCGTGGCGCGGGCGCGCAGGGCCTCCTTCATCGGGTAGAGGACGTTGTCCTCGCCCTGGGCGGCCTTCTTCAGCGACTCCAGGGCCGTGTCCACCGCCGCCTGGTCGCGCTCGGCGCGCAGCCTGGCCAGGCGCTCGGCCTGCTGGGCCTCGATCGCCGGGTCGACGCGCAGCGGCTCGTACGGCTCCTCCTCGTCGAGCTGGAAGCGGTTGACGCCGACCACGACCCGCTCGCCGGAGTCGGTCTCCTGGGCGATGCGGTAGGCGCTGTGCTCGATCTCCTGCTTCTGGAAGCCGTGCTCGATGGCGTTGACCGCGCCGCCGAGGTCCTCGACCTTCCGCATCAGCTGGAGCGCGGCCGCCTCGACCTCGTCGGTCATGCTCTCGATGACGTAGGACCCGGCGAAGGGGTCGACCGTGGCGGTCACGTCGGTCTCGTAGGCGAGCACCTGCTGCGTGCGCAGGGCCAGGCGCGCGGACTTGTCCGTCGGCAGGGCGATGGCCTCGTCGAAGGAGTTGGTGTGCAGGGACTGGGTGCCGCCGAGCACCGCGGCGAGGCCCTGCACGGCGACGCGGACCAGGTTCACCTCGGGCTGCTGGGCGGTCAGCTGCACACCGGCCGTCTGGGTGTGGAAGCGCAGCATCAGCGACTTGGGGTTCTTCGCGCCGAACTCCTCCTTCATCACCCGCGCCCAGATCCGGCGGGCCGCGCGGAACTTGGCGACCTCCTCGAGGATCGTCGTGCGGGCCACGAAGAAGAACGACAGGCGGGGCGCGAAGTCGTCCACGTCCATGCCGGCCGCGACGGCCGTGCGGACGTACTCGATGCCGTCGGCGAGCGTGAAGGCGATCTCCTGCGCGGGGGAGGCGCCCGCTTCCGCCATGTGGTAGCCGGAGATCGAGATGGTGTTCCACTTCGGGATCTCGGCCTTGCAGTACTTGAAGATGTCCGCGATCAGGCGCAGGGAGGGCTTGGGCGGGAAGATGTACGTCCCGCGCGCGATGTACTCCTTCAGCACGTCGTTCTGGATCGTGCCGGTGAGCTTGTCCGCCGGGACGCCCTGCTCCTCGGCGACCAGTTGGTACAGCAGGAGCAGCAGCGCGGCCGGGGCGTTGATCGTCATCGACGTGGACACCTTGTCCAGCGGGATCCCGCCGAACAGCACGCGCATGTCGTCGATGGAGTCGATGGCCACGCCGACCTTGCCGACCTCGCCGTGGGCGATCGGGGCGTCGGAGTCGTGGCCCATCTGGGTGGGCAGGTCGAAGGCGACCGACAGGCCCATGGTGCCGTTGGCGATCAGCTGCTTGTAGCGGGCGTTGGACTCGGTGGCGGTGCCGAAGCCGGCGTACTGGCGCATGGTCCAGGGGCGCCCGGTGTACATCGTCGGGTACACACCGCGGGTGAACGGGTACGAGCCCGGTTCGCCCAGCTTCACGGCCGGGTCCCAGCCCTCCAGGGCGTCCGGTCCGTACACCGGCTCGATGGGCAGCCCGGACTCCGACTCGCGCGCCATGGTGTGTGCCTCCGCGTTCCGCGTGTGTGAATTGCTCGGTTACTCGTGAGTTACTCGCCGGTACAGCCGACCCTCGCCACGGACTGTAGCGGCGGCCGTGCGCGCGGTGGAGTGCACCGCGCTGGGACCTTCCTCACAGACCTGTGCCTCCCACCTTGCCCTGTGGTCCGCCGTGCGTCACGCGTTCGCCGTGGGTCACGCGTGGGGAGACATCCCCGTGACGGCCGGGCACGGACGCGTCCCGGCACCCGGACGAGACGGCGGGGGGCTGCATGCGCATCGGGGGCACGAGGAGACCGGCACTCGTCGCGGCGGCCGCCGTGGCGCTCGGCGCGCTCTACGGCGGCTGCACGGTGCAGGCGCCCGGTTCGGACGGCCGCGACCGCTCGCCCGTGCACATCGACGTCCCGGGCACGCGGACGCCGTCCGCCCACCGGTCCGCCACGGCCGGACCGTCCGGCGGCGGTGGGGGCACGGGCCGGTCCGCGCCGGACACGTCAGCGCCCGCGGTCCCGGCCGCGCCCGTGCTGTGGTCGCCCGGCGACAGCGGACGGGACGTGCGCGAACTGCAGGCCCGGCTGCGCCAGCTCGACTGGCTCTTCGACGGCCCGACCGGGACGTACGACGACCTGACGGAGAAGGCGGTCAGCGGCTTCCAGGGCAAGCGCGGACTGCCGCGCACCGGGCGCACCGACACCGTGACCTGGCAGCGGCTGCGGGCGATGACGCACGAGCCGGGCCAGTGGGAGCTGTACCTGATGGGCGGGCAGCCGGCCGGCGCGCCGGATCCCCGGTGCCTGACCGGGCGGGTGCTGTGCATCGACAAGACCAGCCGGACGCTGCGCTGGATGATCGACGGGCGGACCGTGTCGACGATGGCGGTGCGCTTCGGGGCGCAGTACACGCCGACCCGCGAGGGTGTGTTCCAGGTCTACTGGAAGTCCCGCCACCATGTGTCGACGATCTACCACTCCCCCATGCCGTACGCGATGTTCTTCAGCGGCGGCCAGGCGGTGCACTACTCCTACGACTTCGCCGCCCGGGGTTACGCGGGCGGCTCGCACGGCTGCGTCAACGTGCGGGACGAGGCGGCGGTCTCCCGGCTGTTCGCCGAGGTGCGGGTGGGAGACAAGGTCGTCGTGTACTGGTGACGGACGGCCTGCTCGGCGCCGGGGCGCGGGAGGGATTTCGGGGCGCGGGCGGGACCGGGGGAACGTGTCCCGCCCGCGCCGAATGCACGAGCCGTGGGTACGGGGGGAACCCCGGCTCTGTGCGACGGCCGATGACCAGTCGGCTCACTCATTACTGCGCCGTGACGGCCGAAAACGTCACACCCTGCGGGAAGAATTTTTCGCCGATCACGAAACCGCAGGTCAGCACGGGTAAAGACAGTCAGCGGGACACGCCGGTGACCGGCCGTTCAACGCGCGGGCCGCACGGCAGCCGCGGCGGAGCCGGCCGGCCCGGGGCTCACAGCGCGCTGTAGGTGGGCGCCGGGGCCGGGACCGAGTGGGTGGCCGCACGGTCCGGGAGCGAGGGGCCGAAGGGCGGGTGGGTGGCTGAGCCGTTACCGGGCAGGCCGCCGCTTATGTGGCCGCCTTCGTCGTCGCCGTGGCCGCCGCCGTTGCCGTTCCCGTTGCCGTTCCCGCCGCCGTTGCCGTTCCCGTTGCCGTTCTCGTTGCCGTGCTGGCCGCCCTGGTCGCCGCCCTTGTTCCCGTCCGTGTCGCCGCCGTCCTGACCACGGCCGTCGACCGTCTTCAGGACGAGCTTGCAGTACGTCCACACCCGGGCAGGGCCCCCGGCGGCGCTGTTCAGGGCCTGCTTGCGGCCGCTGCCGAGATCCTTGCCGTCACGCAGGTCGCGGCAGGCCGAGGCCACGCGGGCCCAGCGGCCGGCGTCCCCCTCCTGCGGGTGACCGGTGCCGGCGCCGGAGTCGTCCTGGCCCGAGGTGGTGGCACCGTCGCCCGGGGAGGCGCCGGCGGTGCCGCCGGGGGAGCCGGCCGTGGCGCCGCCCGGCGTGGCGGTGCCCGCGCCGCCGCCCGGGGTGCCGTCCGGCGAGGGCGAGACGAGGGGGCGCTCGGAAGTCGCCGGGGCCGAGACGGAAGCGGCGGGCCCGGGTTCGTCGCCGCCGAACGGCGTCGGCAGGACCCCGGTCGTGGCCGCCGCCGCGACTCCGCCGACCGCGCCGACGGCCAGCGCGCCGGCCAGCGCCAGACGCAGCGGCCGTCCCCAGCGCGCACGCGGGGGGCGGGCGGCGGCGCGGGCCCCGATGCGGACGAGCCCCTCGGCGTCGGCGTCCGTCCGGGTGACCGCCCGCTCGGGGCGGTCGAGAGCCGCCCGGGCGTCGGCCTGCTCCGCGCGGGCCTTGCGGAAGGCGGCGAGCGCGGCGGCCTCGCCCGGCAGTTCGGCGTCGGCGGTGGCCGCGGAGGTCGCGGGGGTCGCGGCGGACGGCCCGGCGGACAGGGCGCCGAGGGCACGCAGGAGACGTTCGGCCTGCTCACGGGCGGTGGCGTCGAGGTTCTCCAGTGGCTCCCCGCGCAGCAGGCGCTCTGCCGCCTCAGGGTCCAGCCATCGGTACTGCTCGTCGGCCATCACATGTCCTTCTGCGTCCGTGGGCGCGTATGCGTCACACCGGCGGACGTCACCGCGCGGCCGCGCGGTTCTCGAGGGGGCGGCAGGGCGCCGAGCGCGGTCGCGGATTCCGGATCGTCCCCGAGCAGCTCCGCGAGCCGTTTCAGCCCGCGGTGCGCCGCTGTGCGTACGGCGCCGGGGCGCTTGCCCAGGGTCTCGGCGGCGGTCTTCGCGTCCAGGCCCACGACCACGCGCAACACGACCGCTTCGGCCTGGTCCTGCGGGAGCTGGGCGATCAGGGAGAGGGTGCTGCCGGTGGCCAGGGACTCCATGGCCTCGTCCGCGGTGTCGGACTCGGCGGGCTTCGCGGCCAGTTCCGTTTCGTCGCCGCCGATCGCGGGGCGGCGGCCGCGCATGCGTATGTGATCGAGGGCCCGGTTGCGGGCTATGCGGGCGGCCCAGCCGCGGAACCGGTCGGCGTCCCCGCTGAACCGCTCGAGGTCGCGGGCTATCTGCAGCCAGGTCTCGGAGGCCACGTCCTCGGCGTCCGGGTCACCGACCAGCGTGCGTACGTATCCGAGCAGCCGCGGGTGCACGGCGCGGTACACAGTCCGGAACGCGGTCTCGTCCCCGTCCTGTGCCGCAAGCACCGCGGCGGTCAGCTCCGCGTCGTCCCCCAGCACCCCGTGGTTCCTCAGTAGATCGAGCAGATCGTGCGCGGCCTCGCGGCCGTCGGCGGTTGCAGTGCGGTGATCATGCACAACCCGCGCCCGGCGCGAAAGGCACGTTACGGCCTGAAACCGTCCGCCGTCCATGACCGTACAACGTGCAACTAACTGATGTGGGGGTGAGGTGTGACAGAAAACGCACCATCGGCGCTGTAGGGAGTACGGGCCGCCGCGCGGCCCGTGCCGTGCGACGGCCGGGGCCTCTCCTGTGGGGGGTGGCGGCCCCGGTCGTTGCCTCGGCGGCTACCGGCCGGCCTTGCCGCCGGGTGCGGCCGTCCGGCCGGCCGGCTTTCCTCGTCTTCCCGGGTTCCCGGGCTTTCCCGTGGCTTCCTCCAGCCGCTTCGCGCAGTACGCGGCCACCTTGCCCTCGCCGCCCGCGGCGGTGATCAGGCGTTGCCAGGCTGTGGCGTCCAGTGCTCTGCCGCGGTCCTTGACGTGCTCCCAGGCGCGGCAGTGAGCCGTGGTGTCGCCTGCCGTGTCGGGGCGGGTGGCGGAGGCGGAGGGGGCGTTGGACGTCCGGGGCGCGGGGGTGAGTACCGGGGTGCCCGGTGCCCGCGGGGCCGGCGTGCCGGAGGCGGACGGTGAGGACTGCGGGGCGCGGCGGACGCCGGGGCGGGCGTCCGAGGGGCCGGCCGCGCCGATGGCGGCGACCGTGACGCCGCCCACGGTCAGCGCGGCCAGCAGGAGGGCGAGGGTGGCCTTCGCCGAGCGGCGGGCGCCCCGCTGCTCGCGGGGCCGCCAGTCGTCCCGGCGCCGGGTGCGGGCCGCCCTGGCCGCCCGGTGGGCGCCCTCGGCGCGGGCGGCGCGGAAGGCCTCCACCGCCCGGCGTTCGGCGGCCGCGTCCAGGGAGCCCTCCCGCAGCGCCACGGCGAGCAGCCGGGCCGGTGCGGCGTCCGCACCGGCGTCCCCCTCCGCGCCCGCGTACGTGTCCGGGTGCGCGTACGTGTCCGGGTGCGCCTCGCGGCGGCCGCTTGCGGTGCGGTCGCTGTGGCGTTCACCCATGTCCGTGTCCATCCCTGTCCGGCGGTCGGTCCTTCATACGGTCGGACCACCGCTGCCGTTCACTCCGACTCCCCCAGCGTCCGGTGCCCGTCCTTCGTCACACCCGCCGCGCCCAGCCGGCCGGCGAGCGACTTCAGCCCCCGGTAGGCGGCCGTGCGCACCGCGCCGGGCCGCTTGCCGAGCACCCGGGCCGCCGCCGGCCCGTCGAGGCCGACCACCACCCGCAGCAGCACGGCCTCCGCCTGGTCGCGGGGCAGGGCGCGGACGAGTTCGAGGGCCCGTTCGGTGGACAGGGACTCCAGGGCCTGCTCGTGGGTGCTGTGCGGTCCGGGCAGGTCGAGCACGTCCTGTTCGAGGGTCGCCGCCCGGGGGCGTACCCGCTGTCTGCGCAGATGGTCCAGGGCGCGGTGCCGGGCGATGGTCGCCGTCCAGCCGCGGAAGCCGGCCCCGTCGCCCTTGAAGCGGCCGAGGTCCCGCGCTATCTCCAGCCAGGCGTCGGAGGCCACGTCCTCGGCGTCGTCGCCGACGATCCCGCGCAGATAGCCGAGCAGTCCGGGGTGCACGATCCGGTAGGCGGCCGCGAAGGCGGCCTCGTCGCCCTCCTGGGCCCGCGCGACGGCCGCGCCGAGCTCACCGTCGTAGGCCCGCGCGCGGCGGGGTTCCCCTCCCTGGCCCAACAGGTGTCCTCGTTCGTACCGGGTGCGAAGCGGGCTCGGCCGAACCCGCGCCGTGTCACACGTGCGGCCGTGCGCACGGCCCATGGTCATCAGCGTCGGGCCGCACGGAAGTGTCACTGAGCGGCGCCGCCCCGAGTCCGGTCAGGGGCGGTCCCGGCGCCTCGCGGCCGTCGCGTCGCGGGCGAGCAGCCGCAGGGAGCCGTGGCCGCCGTAGCAGCGGCGGGCCTCGTCGATGGGGTCCCACAGGCGGCCGTCCGGGGTGCGCACCCAGTGCTCGCCGCCGGTCGCCCACCACTCGGCGCCGCCCTCGCGGACGATCACCTCGCCGGCGTAGGCGCCGAAGCCGCGCAGGACGTGCTCGACGGCGGCGTAGGGGGTGCCCTCGCGCCGTAGGTCCTCGATGACGCGGTCGACGCGCCACAGGCTCCGCGCCGAGTAGTCCAGGCGCAGCCGGGCCCCCTCGCGCATCGTCGCCACGGTGTCCGCCGCCCATCGCGCCGGCTTGGCGGCGGCGTGCGGCCTGGTCTGCTGAGTCGTCACTTCCCGCGCTGTCACATAGGAAAGAGCGAGGCCAAGGCGGTTTCCGTCACCCGGATCCGGGCGGTCGCGGCAACCGCCCCAGGACCCTCGCATCCCGCTCCCAGGACGGTCACAGGACCCTCCCAGGAAGAGAGGTTTGTTTCCGCCGGATCGGGGCCCGGGCCGCTCGGACCCGGCCGCGCGCCCGGCGCGACACCGGACCGACCGCTCAGACCCGGCCGCGCGCCCGGCGCGACACCACCGCGCGCAGGACCCGGCGGCCCTCCGTGCAGACCTCCAGGGCCTGGCGCAGACCGGCCGGGCCGTGGCCCGCGAGGAGTTCCAGTACGGCGACCTGGCGGCGCAGCTCGGCGGCGACCAGCGGCGACATGCCGTCGGTACGGCCCTCCCGGCGGGAGTCGACGGGGGCGGAGTCCTCGGCCGGGTCGAGGAGGCGGTGGATCTGGAGGGAGGCGACGGAGCAGGCGTCGGCCCACACCCGGACCTCGTCGGCGTCCCGCGCGGCGGGCGCGGTGGCGAGCATGCGGCGGGCCAGCAGCGCGGCCTCGTCCTCGTCCTCGGCGGCCTCGCCGGGGCCGGCCCCGTCCAGCGCTTCGCGCGCCTGCTTCAGCCGCTCGGACCAGTCGTCGCCGCCCGCACCCGCGAGGGTGCCCCACAGCGGCCGCAGCACCTCGTCGTCCCCACCGAGCAGGGGCAGGCACCGATCCAAACAAGCCAGTCCACTGGCGGCGAGGCCGCGCTCGTCGGCCTGCGCGATCAGTTCCACCAGGCTCATCCACGCCTCCTTGCCAGGGCGCCGACCTTGACGGAGCCCGCACTCGCCCTTACAGCGCGCGATCGCCCGGTAGTGTCACACGCCCGTCACTGTCAGTCGAGGGGGAGACGAAAGAAAAGATTCCAGCCAACAGCGCGATCGACTCGGAGCCGGGTCGCCCCGGTCAGCCCAGGCGGTTCGCCAGGTCCTTGAACTGGGCCCAGGACAGGGCCGGTTGGCCCGAGTCCCAGAGTTTCTGGGCGGTGGCCCGCAGGGGCATGCGGATGCCGGCGGCCACCTGGTCCTGGGTCTGGGCGCCTGCGAGGTCCGACCAGACGGCGAAGGAGCCGCCGAGGATCTGGGAGTCGTAGCGGGCCGGGACGGCCTGGGTGCCGCGCAGCACGCGCGGGGTCCACTGCTCGTAGATGCGCTGCCCGGTCGGGTAGACGAAGGTCTGCGGCTCGCCGAGGACGTAGTACAGGAACTCGTCGTTGTAGTTGAGGACCTTGCGGCCGGCGGCGAGGTACTCGGCCGGCTGCCGGGCGCCGAGCTCCTTGCCGGTCCAGTAGGCGACCACCATGTCCCCGGCGGGCCGCACCGAGGAGTCGCGGAAGAAGCCGTCGTTCCACGCGCGCGGGGTGCGGTCGTGGTCGCGGACGGTGGCGGCGCGGTCGTTCAGCCAGTCGGTGGTCAGGTCGGCGACGGTGGCGCCGGAGCCGTGGGCCTTGCGCGCGGCGGCGGCCAGTTGCGGGTAGGACGCCTCGGGGTCGCGCACGGTCAGCGCCTGGTACTCGTCGCCGCCCAGGTGCCACTGGCCGCCGGGGAAGAGGCCGGCGTACTCGGCGAGGAGGTCGTCCACGATCGCGGCGGACCCCCCCTTGGAGATGTCGACGGCGCCGCGCGTCGCCACGCCCTGGGCGTTGCGCAGCTGGAGGTCGGGGTGGGCGGCGATCACCGCGCCCAGGTGGCCGGGCGAGTCGATCTCGGGCACGACCGTGATGTGCCGGCCGGCCGCGAGGTCGACGATCTGCTTGACCTGCGCCTTGGTCAGATGGTCCTTGGAGACGATCTCGGGGTGGCTGTCGGACTCGATGCGGAAGCCCTGGTCGTCGGAGAAGTGCAGTCCGAGCTCGTTGTACTTCAGGTCGCCGAGCTCGCGTATGCGGTCCTCTATCCAGCCGGCCGTGTACGGCTTGCGCGCGATGTCCAGCATGAAGCCGCGCCGGGGCTTGGCGGGCGCGTCGTGGACCACGCCCTCCGGGGCGGTGCCGCCGCCGTGCACCTCCTGCTTGAGCGTGCGGGTGCCGTAGAAGACGCCCGCGTCGGCGGGCCCGCTGATCTCCACCCGGCCGCCGCGCACGGTCATGGTGTACGACTCCGGGTCGCCGCCCTGGCCGCCGCCGAGCGCGAGGCGTACGTCCCCGGCGCGCACGTCGTTCTTCTCGCCCGCGTACGTCAGCCCGAGCTCGCCGGCTATCAGCCTGCCCTCGTCCGCGAGGGACGCGTCGCTCACCACCACGCGCTCGCCGTGCGCGGGGCGCCAGCCGGGGCCGCGGGCCGCGGTGTGCGAGCGCACGGCCGGTATCGTCCGCGGCGCCTCGGACAGCGGATAGCTGCGGGTGGGGCTGGGACTGGCGCCCGGGGAGGCCGGGGACGAGTCCGCGGCGCCGGAGGCGTGCCGCGCCGAGCCGGCCGGGGAGCCGTCGCCGCCCCAGGCCCACACGCCGAGGCCGACGCCGAGCCCCACCGTCACGGCGAACGCCCCGCCGGCCAGCGCCTTCCTGTGCCGCGGTCCGCGCGCCGGGGCCCGGTGCCTCCTGTGCTGACTCACACGGTCAACCTACGGCCTGTGCACAGCGGGGGTGTCCACCGGCCGTTCCCAAACTCTCCCGTCCGAGTGAAATCGGGGCATCGACCGGACACGTCATGAGCACACCCGATAACGTAATGACACATCTCACACAGCATCCCCTGCCGCCACGCACGGGACGCCCACAGCGGGCGTCGCCGCATCCCACGCCGAGGACCCACGCTGCCCCCGCAGAATCTGGAGCGCTTCAACACCGCCCCGGCCGACGAGGCCCACCGCACCCTGCTGACCTGCCTGCACAGCCCCCGCTGGGCCGACCGTGTCACCGCGCACCGCCCCTATCCCGACCTGCCCGCCCTGCTCGCGGCGGCGGACGAGGCGGCGTACGACCTGGGGCCGGCGGACCTGGCCGGGGCGCTGGCCCACGAGTCGCTGCCCGCGCTGCCCGAGGGGGCGTACTCGGCGGCGCAGACCGCGCTGGGCGCGGCCCACGCGGCGTACGAGAGCCGGTTCGGGCACGTGTTCGTGATCTGCCTGGACGGCATCGCGCCGGACGAGGTGCCCGACCGCGTCCTGGCCGCCATCCGCTCCCGGCTGGCAGGCGATCCGGAGGAGGAGCGGCAGGTCGCGGCGGAGGAACTGCGCCGCCTGGCGCGCGGACGGCTGGTTCGCGCCATCCGGGGCCGCCACGCCGGGGCCGCTAACCCGTCCGTGCCCCTTTGAGTGCCAGTTTGATCACATGACCAGGCCCCCTGTAAGCACCACAGGCACCGGTCGCTACGATGCTGGGGGCCGGTGGACCGTACCCGGCCGGGCCCGACCGACAGTGAAGCCGGCGCGGCCCTAGTCCCCGCTCCCGGAGGGTTCTTCCGTGCCGGCTGGAACGCTGTACCGCGGCCGGGAAGGAATGTGGTCCTGGGTGGCTCATCGAGTCACCGGCGTCCTCATCTTCTTCTTCCTGTTCGTCCACGTCCTGGACACCGCACTCGTCCGCGTCTCGCCCGAGGACTACGACAAGGTCGTAGCCACGTACAAGACGCCGATCGTCGCCGTGCTGGAGTACGGCCTCGTCGCCGCCATCCTCTTCCACGCGCTCAACGGCCTGCGTGTCATCGCCGTCGACTTCTGGGCCAAGGGCGCCCGGTACCAGAAGCAGATGCTCTGGACCGTCGTCGGTGTCTGGATCGTGCTCATGCTCGGGGCGATCTACCCCGTCCTGGGCCACGCCGCTCGAGTCGTGTTCGGGAGCTGACGCAGATGTCCACCACTGAAACCACCGCTTCCGGCGTCGGCCCCGTCGAGGGCGGCTCGTACAACGTCGACAACCCGGCGCCGTACATCGAGGCCCCGCGGCAGCGCACCAAGAAGACCCCGAAGTCGACCCGGGGCAACTTCGAGATGGCCGCCTGGCTGTTCATGCGCCTGTCGGGTGTCGTCCTGGTCGTCCTGGTCATCGGCCACCTGCTGATCCAGCTCGTGCTGGACGGCGGCGTCTCCAAGATCGGCTTCGCCTTCGTGGCCGGCCGCTGGGCCTCCCCCTGGTGGCAGGTCTGGGACCTGCTCATGCTGTGGCTGGCCATGCTGCACGGCTGCAACGGCCTGCGCACGGTCATCAACGACTACGCGGAGCGCGCGAACACGCGCCTGTGGCTGAAGGGTCTGCTGTACACCGCCACGGTGTGGACCATCCTGCTGGGCACGCTGGTGATCTTCACCTTCGACCCGAACATCCGCTAGGCCCCGGGACCGAGGTATTTTCCTGATGAAGATCCACAAGTACGACACCGTCATCGTCGGCGCCGGCGGTGCCGGCATGCGCGCGGCCATCGAGTCGACCAAGCGCAGCCGCACCGCGGTCCTGACCAAGCTGTACCCCACCCGCTCCCACACGGGCGCCGCGCAGGGCGGCATGGCCGCCGCGCTGGCCAACGTGGAGGAGGACAACTGGGAGTGGCACACCTTCGACACGGTCAAGGGCGGTGACTACCTGGTCGACCAGGACGCCGCCGAGATCCTGGCGAAGGAGGCCATCGACTCCGTCCTCGACCTGGAGAAGATGGGCCTGCCGTTCAACCGCACCCCGGACGGCACGATCGACCAGCGCCGCTTCGGCGGTCACAGCCGCAACCACGGCGAGGCCCCGGTCCGCCGCTCCTGCTACGCGGCCGACCGCACCGGTCACATGATCCTCCAGACGCTGTACCAGAACTGCGTCAAGGAGGGCGTGGAGTTCTTCAACGAGTTCTACGTCCTCGACCAGCTGATCACCGAGGTCGACGGCGTCAAGCGCTCGGCCGGCGTGGTGGCGTACGAGCTGGCGACCGGCGAGATCCACATCTTCCAGGCGAAGGCCGTGATCTACGCCTCGGGCGGCTGCGGCAAGTTCTTCCGGGTGACGTCCAACGCGCACACGCTGACCGGTGACGGCCAGGCGGCCGTCTACCGCCGCGGGCTGCCGCTGGAGGACATGGAGTTCTTCCAGTTCCACCCGACCGGCATCTGGCGCATGGGCATCCTGCTCACCGAGGGCGCCCGCGGTGAGGGCGGCATCCTGCGCAACAAGGACGGCGAGCGCTTCATGGAGAAGTACGCGCCCGTCATGAAGGACCTGGCCTCGCGTGACGTCGTGTCCCGGTCGATCTACACGGAGATCCGCGAGGGCCGCGGCTGCGGTCCCGAGGGCGACCACGTCTACCTGGACCTGACCCACCTGCCGCCGGAGCAGCTGGACGCCAAGCTCCCGGACATCACCGAGTTCGCGCGCACCTACCTCGGCATCGAGCCCTACACGGACCCGATCCCGATCCAGCCGACCGCGCACTACGCCATGGGCGGCATCCCGACCAACGTCCAGGGCGAGGTGCTGGCGGACAACACCACCGTCGTCCCCGGCCTGTACGCGGCCGGCGAGGTCGCCTGCGTGTCGGTGCACGGCGCCAACCGCCTGGGCACCAACTCGCTGCTCGACATCAACGTGTTCGGCCGCCGGGCCGGCATCGCGGCCGCCGAGTACTCCCAGCGGGCCGACTTCGTCGAGCTGCCGGAGAATCCCGAGGCCCTCGTGGTCGAGCAGATCGAGCGGCTGCGGACCTCCACCGGCACCGAGCGGGTGGCGAACATCCGCCGCGAGCTGCAGGAGACCATGGACGCCAACGTCATGGTCTTCCGCACCGAGCAGACCATCAAGACGGCGGTCGAGAAGATCGCGGAGCTGCGCGAGCGCTACAAGAACGTGGCGATCCAGGACAAGGGCAAGCGGTTCAACACCGACCTCCTGGAGGCCATCGAGCTGGGCAACCTGCTGGACCTGGCCGAGGTCATGGCGATCTCCGCGCTGGCCCGCAAGGAGTCCCGCGGCGGTCACTACCGCGAGGACTACCCCAACCGCGACGACGTCAACTTCATGCGCCACACCATGGCGTACCGCGAGGTCGGCGCCGACGGGTCCGAAACCGTCCGTCTCGACTACAAGCCGGTCGTCCAGACCCGCTACCAGCCGATGGAGCGTAAGTACTGATGGCAACCCCGACCATGGAGAAGGCGGACGCGGCCCCCGAGCCCGGCTTCGCCGACTCCCCGTACATCACCGTCACCTTCCGCGTCCGCCGCTTCAACTCGGAGGTCTCGGCGGAGGCGACCTGGGAAGACTTCCAGCTGGAGATCGACCCGAAGGAGCGCGTCCTCGACGGCCTCCACAAGATCAAGTGGGACCTGGACGGCACCCTGACCTTCCGCCGCTCCTGCGCCCACGGCATCTGCGGCTCGGACGCGATGAGGATCAACGGCAAGAACCGCCTCGCCTGCAAGACCCTCATCAAGGACATCAACCCCGAGAAGCCGATCACGGTCGAGCCCATCAAGGGCCTGACGGTCCTGAAGGACCTGGTCGTGGACATGGAGCCGTTCTTCCAGGCGTACCGGGACGTCATGCCGTTCCTGGTCACCAAGGACACCAACGAGCCGACGCGTGAGCGTCTGCAGTCGGCCGAGGACCGCGCCCGCTTCGACGACACGACGAAGTGCATCCTGTGCGCCGCCTGCACGTCCTCGTGCCCGGTGTTCTGGAACGACGGCCAGTACTTCGGCCCGGCGGCCATCGTCAACGCCCACCGCTTCATCTTCGACTCGCGCGACGAGGCCGGCGAGCAGCGGCTGGAGATCCTCAACGACAAGGACGGCGTCTGGCGCTGCCGCACCACCTTCAACTGCACCGACGCCTGCCCGCGCGGCATCGAGGTGACGAAGGCCATCGCGGAGGTGAAGCGCGCGCTGATCACGCGGCGCTTCTGAGCCCGACCGGCTCCTCGGCGTACGACGACGCGGACCCCGCACCGGCTTCCGGCCGGAGCGGGGTCCGCGTCGTTGCGTGAGTGGGCGGGTGCGCCCGCCTAATATCTGATGGCATGTCAGATGACGAGTCGTACGAGCTGCTCGGGTTCGACAACGTGCTGTTGTGCGTGGGGGACCTCGACGAGGCCGTCCGGTTCTACGGGCGGGCCGGGTTCGCGGTGGGGTTCCGGCTGGACGAGGCCGGGATCGCGGGGCTGCGGGTCGGGGCCGAGACGCCGGGGATCCTGCTCCGGCTGGAGGAGGTGCTCGGGCACCGGCCGCCGCCGTGGATGGCCCCGCGCGTGTGGCTGGAGGTCGCGGACGCGCGGGCGGCGGCGCGGGAGCTGACGGCGGCCGGGATCGTGCTGCTGGACCAGCCGTTCGCGGTGGCCACCGGCTGGAGCGTGGAGATCGCCGACCCCTGGGGCAACATCCTGGGCTTCACCGACTACACCAAACGGCCGGAGCTGGGCCGCCGGCCTTGAGGGCCGGGAAGGCCGGGAAGGCCGGGAAGGCCGGGACGGCCGTGAGGTCCAGGGGCTGAGGCGCGGGTCACCGGGCCCCGTCCGCCCTTCCCGTTGAACGTGTTCAAAAACAGGTCTACAGTCGTCCACGACAACGTTTTGAACGTGTTCAAGAAGGGTGGGGACATGGACCGTACGGTCATCGCCTACGTCATCTATCTGCTCGTCAGCATCGCCCTGACCGTCTGGGTGGCCCGCACGCTCAGCAGGAACGGGCGGATCTTCCTCGCCGACGTGCTGCACGGCGACGAGAAGCTCGCGGACGCGGTGAACCACCTGCTGGTGGTCGGCTTCTACCTCGTCAACCTCGGCTTCGTCGCGCTGTATCTGAGCGGCGGCCAGGACATCGAGGACGCGCGCGGGATCTTCGAGGCCCTGTCGACCAAGCTCGGCGTGGTGCTGCTGGTGCTCGGCGCGATGCACCTGGGCAACGTGTACGTGCTCAACCGGATCCGGCGGCGCGGCGTGATGGAGCGCGAGCAGGTTCCGCCGGTCGGGCCGCAGGGCTTCGTCACCCCGGCGGGCGAGGCGTGAGCGCGGTGCCGGGGCCGGCCGGCCGTGGTCCGGCGGACCGGGGCGCCGTGCGCGTCCCGGTCCGCGGGCTGACCGTCCTGTACGACGCCGAGTGCTCGCTGTGCGCCTTCGTGCGCGACTGGCTCGTCAGGCAGCGCCAACTGGTCCCGCTGGAGCTCGTGCCGGCCGGCTCCGAGCAGGCACGGCGGCGCTTCCCCGGCCTCGACCACGGGAGTTCCCTGGAGGAGGTCACCGTCGTGGGCGACGCCGGGCAGGTCTACCGGGGAGCCGCCGCCTGGATCGTCGTCCTGTGGGCGCTGCGCGAGCACCGGCCGCTCGCCCACCGGCTCAGCACCCCGGCGGGCGCCAGGCTCGCCCGGGGCGCGGTGCTCGCCGCCGCCAAGTGGCGCGGCCGGCGGTGGAACGGCGCGGGCGAGGACGGCGCGAAGTGGGGCGGGGGCGTCTACCGGCGCGGGGACGGGTGGTCGTACGACCGGCGCGTCGGCTGGACCTACGACGCACCCGGCTGCGACGGCGGCGCCTGCCCCACTGGCTAGGCTCTTCACGTGCCCCAGAAGAGTGACGACGGCCGCGGTGCCGGCGGTGTGAGTCCCAGCAAGTCCGAGCAGACCCGCGCGCTGATCCTGGAGACGGCCATGCGGCTGTTCCAGGAGCGCGGGTACGACAAGACGACGATGCGGGCCATCGCCAAGGAGGCCGGGGTCTCCGTCGGCAACGCCTACTACTACTTCGAGGGCAAGGAGCACCTGATCCAGGGCTTCTACGACCGGATCGCCGCCGAGCACCAGGAGGCGGTCCGGGAGGTCCTGGCCCGGGAGACCGACCTGGAGGCGCGGCTGGCGGGGGTGCTGCGGACCTGGCTGGACGTGGCCACGCCGTACCACGAGTTCGCGGTGCAGTTCTTCAAGAACGCCGCCGACCCCGACAGCCCGCTCAGCCCCTTCTCCCCCGAGTCCGAGCACGCGCGCGTGGAGGCCATCAGCGTGCACAGGCAGGTGCTGTACGGGGCGAGGACCAAGGTGCCCGAGGAGCTGCGCGAGGTGCTGCCCGAGCTGATGTGGCTCGCGCAGATGGGGCTCGTGCTGTACTGGATCTTCGACCGGACCCCGGGGCGCGAGCGCAGCTACCGCCTCGCCGAGCGGGGCGCGCGGCTCACCGCACGCGGTGTGGCACTGGCCCGCTTCCGCGTCCTGCGGCCCCTCGTGCACGAGGTGCACGAGCTGTTCACGGACTTCCTGCCGGGGATGACGGGGGCGCTGCCGGACCCGGCGCGGGTCAAGCGCCGGGACTCTTGATCACTTCCGGGTGAAGCGGTTCGGAAGGGACGCCGGCCCTGCGGCCTGCCTACCATGATGTTCTCGACACCAGCCCCTGGGAGGCACGCGATGTCCGCCGCAGCCATCGAGCAGCCCTTCGACGACGAGCCGTTCTCGCTCACGGCCATCGCCGACGAGATCATGGAGCGCCATCCGGGCTATCGAGTCGAGATCATCGGAGGACATCTCCTCGTGACCCCTTCACCGGATGCCCCTCACGCCCGCGCCCTGACCGGCCTCATGATCCCGTTCATCGCGGCCGGCCTGCACGGCGACGAGACCGAGGTCCTGCAGAACGTCGGCCTCTGGCTGCCCACCGGGGACGAGGACTACGCGATCCCCGACCTCGTGATCGTGGACGCCGACATCGACGACCACTTCGTCGAGAACAACGCGTACGACCCGGTCTGCTTCCGCCTGGTCCTGGAGGTCACCTCCAGCAACTGGAAGGACGACCTGAAGACCAAGGCCGTCGCCTTTGCCAAGGCGAAGGTGCCGGTCTACGTCATCGTCGACCGCAAGCACCAGCGCCTGCACGTCCTCACCGACCCCACCGGGGAGAAGTACGAGCACCACCGCCCGTACTCCCCCGGCGAGACCGTCACCCTGCCCGAGTCGATCGGCGCCAAGGTCACCCTCGACGTGGAGGAGATCCTCAAGGCCGCGCAGAAAAAGGCTAGTTGACCGCGTCCACCTCACCCTCCGCCAGTTCCACGTCGTACGGCAACGGCCCCTCCGTCACCGCCACCTGCGCCGCCCGTGACCCGTACGTCGCAGCCGTCGTCGTCAGCAGATAGGCGCCCGGCCCCGGTACCGACACGATGTACGAGCCGTCCGCCAGGGACGTCACCTGGTCCAGTCGGCGCCCGCCCTTGGACAGCAGCGTCACCGAGGCGCCCTCCACCGGGTCGCCGTCGGCCGTGCGGACGAAGCCGTGGACCACCGAGGCGGGCCCCTCCCCCGGTGACGGGGGCTCGGTGGGGGCCGGGTCCTCCTGGGGCTCCACCGCCAGGTGCGGCAGCCGCTTCTCCAGCCCGGCCGGCAGCCACCAGTTGGCCGCGCCGAGCAGGTGCATCGCCGCCGGGACCAGGGCCGTACGCAGGATGAAGGCGTCCAGGGCGACCGCCGCGGCGAGGCCCACGCCCGCCATCGCGGCGCCGTTGTCACCGCTGAGCACGAACGCCATGAAGACGCAGACCATGATGAGCGCGGCGGAGTTGATGACCCGGCTGGTCTCCGCGAGGCCCACCCGGACCGCGCGGGCGTTGTCCCCGGTGTGCACCCACTCCTCGTGCATCCGGCTCACCAGGAAGACCTGGTAGTCCATCGACAGGCCGAACAGCAGGGACAGCATGATGACCGGCAGGAAGGCGTTGATCGGGCCCTCCTTCCCGAGGCCGAGCAGGTCGAGGCCCCAGCCCCACTGGAAGACGGCCACGAGGACGCCGAAGGAGGCCGCGGCGGCGACCAGGTTCATCACGGCGGCCGTCAGCGGCACCACCAGGGAGCGGAAGGCGACCAGCAGGAGCAGGAAGCCGAGGCCGATGATGGTGGCGACGAAGTAGGGCAGCCGGTCGCCGGTGACGGTCGCGAAGTCCTTGGACACCGCGGTCACCCCGCCGACGTGGGCCCGCACCCCGGCGTCCGGGATCACCTCGTCCCGCAGGGTGTCGATGAGGTCGTCGGTCTGCTTCGACTGCGGGGACGTCTTCGGCACCACCTGGACCACCGTCACGCCGTTCTGCGGCGGCAGCGCGACGGCCCGGGCCACGTCGGCGGTCGACTGGATCCCCTTGACCAGGGCGGCGGTGTCCCCGTCGGCCGTGACCACCTGGAGCGGGCCGTTGAAGCCGGGGCCGAAGCCCTCGGCGAGCAGGTCGTAGGCCTTGCGGGTGGTGGTGGACGGGTCGTCGTTGCCCTGGTCGACCGCGCCGAGGCGCAGCGACAGCACCGGCAGCGCGAGCACGGCCATCACCACCACGGCGAGCGCCGCGACCGTACGGGGACGGCGCTGCACCTGGGCCGACCAGCGGGCCGCGGCCCCGCTCGCCCGCTCCCGCTCCGGGCCTTCGGCGGCGAGCCGGCGCCGCTGCCGGCGGCTGAGGACGCGCGGGCCGAGGAAGCCGAGCAGGGCGGGCAGCAGGGTGGTGGCCGCGAGCACGCTCAGCACCACGGTCAGGGAGGTGCCGATGACCACGCCGTCCAGGAAGCGCAGGTTGGTCACCAGCATTCCGGCGAGCGCGATGCACACCGTGCCGCCCGCGAACAGCACCGCGCGCCCCGAGGTGTTGAGCGCGGTGACGGCCGACTCCTCGGGGTCGGCGCCGCGCAGGATGCCGCGCCGGTGCCGGGTGACGATGAACAGCGCGTAGTCGATGCCGACGCCGAGGCCGATCAGGGAGGACAGCAGCGGCGCGAGGTCGGGGATGTCGGTGGTGTGGCTGAGCAGTTGCACACCGAACAGGCCGCTGCCCACGCCGAAGACCGCGACCGCGATCGGCAGCAGCATGGCGAACAGGGAGCCGAAGGCCAGGAACAGCACGACGGCGGCGGCGATCAGGCCGACCGTCTCCGCCAGGCCCTGCGGCGGCTGCTGCACCCGCTGGATCGCCTGGCCGCCCAGATCGACCTCCAGGCCCGCCCGTCCGGCGCCCCGCGCGGTGTCGACGACCCGCTGGACCAGGTCCTTGGGCACCGCGTCGGCCCGCTCGGTGAAGGTGATCTGCGCGTACGCGATCCGCCCGTCCCGGCTGATCTGCGCCGCGCCGCGGGGGCCGGTGTAGGGGCCGGCGACCTCGCCGACGCCCTTCATCCGGGAGATCTCCTCCAGCGCGGGCTGGATCCGGGAGCGTACGGCGGCGTCGCGGACCGAGCCGCCGTCCACCTTCCACACCACCGTGTCGGTGTCGCCCGCGCGGGCCGGGAATGCCTTCTCCATCAGGTCGTACGCGCTCTTGGAGTCCGTGTCGGGAAGCGAGAACACGTTCGCGTAATCGGTGCCGGCCGCGGAGGCCGTCGCACCGAGGCCCAGCAGGGCCCCCACCCACAGCAACAGGACCACCAGCCGGTGCCGGTAGCACCACCGTGCCAATGCCGCCACGCTCAACGCTCCTTCTGTATCGGTCGGTTGGTCCCCCAGGTCCTGACCCCAGCATGGGAGGCGCCGCACGCGCGCGGGGCGCGGCGGGCCGGACTCTCAAGGAACTCCAAAGCGGGCGCGGCCCCCGCCGCCGGTGGTCGCGCCGATACTGGGGGCATGACGACGGCTCCAGGCACCGTGCTGGTCGTTGAGGACGAGCCGAGCATCGCGGACGTCCTCGCGATCGCCCTGCGCTACCACCGCTTCGAGGTGATGACGGCGGGCACCGTCCGCGAGGCGCTCGCGCTGGCCGAGCGCACCGCACCGGACGCGGCCCTGCTGGACGTGATGCTGCCGGACGGCGACGGCCGGGCGCTGGGGCGCCGGCTGCGGGCGTGGCGGCCGGAGCTGGCGCTGGTCTTCCTCACCGCCCGGGACTCACCGGCGGAGGTCGTCGGCGCCCTCGGCTTCGGCGACGACTACATCACCAAGCCGTTCAACATCGACGAGGTGGTCGCCCGGATCACCGCCGTGCTGCGCCGCACCCGGCCAGACGACGTGCTGCCGAGGCGCCCGCCGCTGCGCTACGGCGACCTGGAGCTGGACGAGACGACGTACTCGGTGCACCGGGCTGGCCGGACCGTGGAGCTCACCCCCACCGAGTACGCCCTGCTGCGCTTCCTGGTGCGCAACGGCGGCCGGATCGTGCCCAAGGAGCAACTGCTCAAGCACGTCTGGCAGTACGAGCACGCGCCGGCGGAGTCGACCGTGGTCGAGACCTACATCAGCTATCTGCGCCGCAAGCTGGACACCCTCGGGCCGCCGGTGATCACCACGCGGCGCGGTGTCGGATACGGGCTGGCGTGAGGAGGACCGGCCCGCGTGTGCCGCGCCGGCGGCACGGCACGCACTCGCTGCGCGGAAAGCTCACCCTGACGAACGTGGCGCTGCTGGCGGTGGGCATCGTGGTGTCCACCGCGGTGAGCCTGATGGGGATGGGTCACTATCTGCTCGGCCAGGTGGACTCCCAGCTGCTCAAGACGCGGCAGTCCATCGCGAGTTCGGGGCTGACCATGCGGCAGATCGACTCGCTGGCCGCGCTGGCGCTGGTGCGGGAGCGGTTCGTGCAGCCCAGCAGTCAGCAGTCCCGCCCGGACTCGGTGTTCACCGCGGTCGACGGGCGCGGCCGGCCCATCCCCATCGCGGGTTTCGCGCCGAGCGACACCCAGCGCGCGCTGGCCGGGGTGGTCGGCGACCCGCGCGTACTGGCCGCCGGCGGCACCCCGCACGAGGTGACGGTGCACGGGGCGTCGTACCGGACGACCGCCGTGCGGCTCGAGGACGGCAACTACCTGCTGTTCGCCACCTCCACCGACGCCCTGCACACGGGCATAGGCAAGGCTCTCAAGCTCGACCTCGCCGTGGGCACGCTGCTGCTGGCGCTGCTGGTCTGCCTGACCATGTTCTCGGTGCGGCGGCGGATGCGGCCGCTGGAGGACATGGTGGAGACGTCCTCCGCGATAGCCGAGGGCGACCTGACCCGGCGGGTGCCCTCCAGCCACCACCCGACCCAGGAGGTCGAGCAGTTGCGCATCGCGCTGAACTCCATGCTGCACCAGGTGGAGTCGGCGTACCGCACGCGCGAGCGCAGCGCGGCCCAGCTGCGCCGCTTCGTCGCCGACGCCTCGCACGAGCTGCGCACCCCGCTGGCGGCGATACGCGGCTACCTCCAGCTCTACGACAAGGGGATGCTCACCGAGCCGGCCGAGCGGCGGCGGGCCTGGGACCGGGTGAACGCCGAGACGGACCGGATGGGCCGGCTGGTGGACGAACTGCTCACCCTGGCCCGCCTGGACCAGCGGCCCGAGCTGCGGCTGCGCGACGTGGACGTGAGCCGGCTGGTGCGGGACGCGGCCGAGGACCTGCGCGCGCAGCAGCCGGAGCGGCCGGTGACGGTCCAGGCGGCGGGTTCGGTGCTGGTGCGGGCCGACGAGTCGGGGCTGCGGCAGGTGCTGGGCAACCTGGTGACCAACGTGCGCGTGCACACGGCCGCCGACGTCCCGGTGCGGCTCGGCGTGGAACGCGCCGGACGGGTCGTACGGCTGCGGGTCGCCGACAAGGGGCCGGGGCTCGCCGAGGAGCACGCGGCCCGCGTCTTCGACCGCTTCTTCCGCACGGGCACCGGCGCCGGGAGCGGCCTGGGCCTGGCCATCGTCCAGGGCGTGGTGGAGGCCCACTCCGGCGAGGTGGGCGTCCGCACCGCCCCGGGCGAGGGACTGGAGGTGACGGTCACCCTGCCGGCGGGTCCGTGCGAGGTACCCGGGCCGCACGAGCGGGCCGAGGACTCCCCTGAGCCCGGGGCCCGCCGGCGGTGACGGGTCAGATCCAGCCGAGTTTCCAGAGGCGGAAGACGCCGGTGCCGTCCGAGAGGTACTGGCCGCCGCCCACGTCCTCGCTGGTGACGACGTACTCCTTCTGCTGCCACAGGGGGATCAGGGGCACGTCCTGGGCGACGTCGGCTTGGAGGGTGCGGAAGTCCGCGAACACCCGGCTGCGGTCGGCGAACTGCCGGCTGTCGGTGATGAGGCGGTCGACGGCCCTGCTGCTGTAGCCGGTGTTCATCGTGGAGCCGGTGCCGACCAGCGGGGCGCCGAAGGTGTCCGGGTCGGGGTAGTCCGCGACCCAGCCGACCGCGTAGGCGTCGAGCTTGCCGGCCGCCCAGCGCTTCTGGAAGTCGGTCCACTCGTAGCCCTTGACGTCGACCTTGAACAGGCCGCCCGCCTCCAGCTGCCGCTTGAGCTCGGCGGCCTCCTGCTCACCCGAGCCGCGGCCCTTGCCGTAGCCGTAGGTGAAGCGCACGGGGACGGACACGCCGGCCTCGGTCAGCAGTTCCCGGGCCTTCTTGACGCTCTGCGCCGGGTAGGCGTCGAAGAAGGACGTGGTGTGGCCGGTGATGCCGGCCGGGATCAGCGAGTAGAGCGCGTCGACCGTGTCGTCGTAGACGGAGGTGGCCAGCTGCTCGCGGTTGATCAGCCAGGCGATGGCGCGGCGGACGCGCACGTCGTGCAGCGGTGAGGAGGCCCGGGTGTTGAGGTAGAGGTTGCGGGTCTCGGAGCTGTCGGACTCCGACACGCGCTGGCTGGGGTCGCTGGGGTTGAGCCGGGCGAGGACGTCCGGGGTCAGCGTGCGGGTGGCGACCTCGACCTGCTTGTCCTTCCACGCCGCGTCGAGCGCCTTGCCGTCGGAGTAGTAGCGCAGCTCGACCGGGCTGCGGGCGCCGGTGACGGCGCCCTGGTAGGAACCGTTCGGCGTCAGTTGCGCGCTCTTGTCCTTGGTGTAGCCGGTCAGCTGGTACGGGCCGGTGCCGTCGACCTGCGTGCCGCCGCGCAGCGCGTCGAGGGCGTAGTGGGTGTGGTCGACGATGGACCCGGCGCCGGTGGCCACCTTGAACGGGAAGGTGGCGTCCGGCGTCGACAGGTGGAACGTCACCTCCTGGCCGCTGGCGTCCACGGAGCCGAGGGTGGAGAACAGGGATGCCGGGCCGACGTCGGAGTTGATCTTCTTGACGCGGTCGAAGGAGTACTTCACGTCCTCGGCCGTCATCGCGCGTCCGCTCGGGAACTTCAGCCCGTCCCGCACCTCGCAGCGGTAGGTGCGCAGTCCGCCGCCGACGAAGCCGCAGCTCCTGGCCGCGTCGGGGACGGGGGTGGCGCCGTCCGGCGCGAAGGTGAGCAGCGACTGGAAGACGTTGCTGAACAGGGCCCAGGAGCCGGCGTCGTAGGCGCCGGCCGGGTCGAGCGAGGTGACGGCGTCCGTCGTGCCGACCTTGATGGTCTTGTTCTTGTCTCCCTGCGACGGCAGCAGTTGCCAGCCGCCGACACCCACGACGGCCAGGACGAGCAGCGTCACGAGTATCCGCATGCGAACGGATCGCATCGGTGTCCTCCCCAGACCCCTCAGGGGCCCCTGTGCAAGCGCATACGCCACCCCCCTTGGTGGCGCCGATACCTAATCACACGGGTTTCGCCCGGGGAAGAGGGTTCTGGAGAGAATGGAAAGAAGTTACGGAAATTTGTTGCCGGTTCGTTTCCCGGCCGGTTCTCAGCTTGTCACCGGGATTGCGCGCCTTGCCCCGGTATGCACCCTGATGTCCTTTTACCGTGCCCCGATCGGGGACCGCTCGGGCCTGCCCGGGGGCGAGCCGGAAGAGCCCGACGCCGTCCGTCCCTCCGGGTGTCCGGAACGCTATGACGTCCGGCGCAGTGCGCGCAGCCCGCGCAACCTAGGCCGTCGGCCGGCCGTGGTCGAACGCGAGGCCGCTGCCGTCCTTGACGAGATTCTTGACGAAAGTGACCCAGATGATCCAGCTCCACACCCCGAAGGCGAGCAGGAACCAGGAGAGGGGGCGGCTGAGCTTCATACGCCCAGTATCGCTGGCGCGCGCCCCGCTCCGTGTCCGGGGTGGGAGGGGGGACGGGACTTCGCCGCGCGGGGCAGGTACTTTTCCGACCGTGTCCGCACCCCAGAAGACCGTCAGGCGACCCCTGGTGGTCACTTCCGCCGCCCTGTTGTCGGTTTCGCTCACCGCGCCCGCCGCCCTGGCGGCCCCGGCGCCGAAGACGAGCCCGTCGGCCACTCCCCCGGCGCGGATGTCCGCCGTGGGCGGCGCCCGCCTCGGCCTGCCCGGGACCCAGGTGAACCTCGCCGGCGGCGTACCGGTGCTGCCCAAGGACCTCACCGCGCGCTCCTGGATCGTGGCCGACGCGGAGTCGGGCCAGGTGCTGGCGGCGCACAACGCGCACTGGCGGCTGCCCCCGGCGAGCACGCTGAAGATGCTGTTCGCGGACACCGTGCTGCCGAAGTTCCCGCGCGACCAGAAGCACAAGGTGGCCGTGACCGACCTGGCCGGGATGGGCGCGGGCTCAAGCCTGGTCGGGATAAAGGAGAACGAGACCTACACGGTCCACGACCTGTGGCTGGGCGTCTTCCTGCGCTCGGGCAACGACGCGGTGCACGTGCTGTCGGCGATGAACGGCGGCGTGCCGCAGACCGTGAAGGACATGAACGCGCACGCCGCCGAACTCCAGGCCATGGACACCCATGTGGTGAGCCCGGACGGCTACGACGCCGACGGCCAGGTCTCCTCCGCGTACGACCTGACGCTGTTCGCGCGCTCCGGGCTGCAGAAGAAGGACTTCCGGGAGTACTGCTCGACCGTGCGGGCCTCCTTCCCGGGCGAGACGACGAAGGACAAGAAGGGCAAGTCCACCCGGGGTTCCTTCGAGATCCAGAACACCAACCGGCTGCTCAGCGGCGACTACGACCTCTCCGTGTACCCGGGCATCGCGGGGGTGAAGAACGGCAACACCACCAACGCGGGCGCCACCTTCACCGGTGTCGCCGAGCGCGACGGCCGAGTGCTGCTGGTGACGGTGATGAACCCGGAGAAGAAGGAGCACAACGAGGTCTACCGGGAGAGCGCCAAGCTCTTCGACTGGGGCTTCAAGGCGGCCGGGAAGGTGCAGCCGGTGGGCACGCTGGTGCCGCCGAAGAGCGCGGACGCGGCGACCCAGCCGGGCGCAAACTCCTCCGCGGGCCAGTCGGGCGGCGCGGGCGGCTCCTCGTCCCGGCCGGTGGCCGGCGCCTCCGTCAAGAGCGGCTCGGGCGGGATGGGGATCGCGCTGGGCATCTCCGCCGGGGTGCTGGTGCTGCTCGCGGCGGGCGCGTTCCTGGTCAACCGCCGCTGGCCGCTGCCGGATCTGATGCGCCGCCGGAGCCGCTCCTGAGCCCCGCCTCCTTCTCCTTGCTCCCCGTCGCCGTCCAGGCGGCGCAGTACAGCACCAGCTTGGACGTGAAGTTGATCCACAGCAGCAGGGCGACGGGGACGCCGAAGGCGCCGTACATGCTCTTGGCCGCGACGCCCTGGATGTAGCCGCTGAGCAGCAGCTTGAGCAGTTCGAAGCCGACCGCGCCGAGCAGTGCGGCGACCAGCAGCCGGTGGCGCGGGGGCTCGACGCCGGGCAGCAGGGTCAGGACGTACAGCAGGACCAGGAAGTCGGCGAGCACGGCGACGGCGAAGGCGACGACGCGCAACAGCAGGCTGCCCCAGCCGTGTTCGTCCAGGCCGAACTGGCGGGAGGTCCAGCCGACGGCGGCCGAGGCGAGGGTGGAGACGGCGAGGGTGACGACCACCGCGCCGCCGAAACCGAGCAGGATGCCGCCGTCCTTGAGCTTGTCCAGCAGCGGGTTGCCGTCGGCGTCGGGCAGTTCCCACACCGCCCGCAGGCAGTCCCGCATCTGGCCGACCCAGCCGATGCCGGTGAACAGCAGGAAGGCACCCGCGATCACGCCGACCGTGCCGGCGTTCTGCACCAGGGCGCTGATGTCCAGTTGGCTGCCGAGCCCCGGGAACTGCTGCTCGATCTTGTTCTGGAGGGTGTGCTGCTGTGCGGGGCCGAGCGTGGCGGCGCCGATCGCCGCGCCGACCGTCAGCAGCGGGAACAGGGCGACGAAGCTGACGAACGTCATGGCGGCGGCGAGCCGCGTCCACTTCACCCGGTCCAGACGCTCGTACGAACGCCAGGCGTGCGTGAGCATCAGGCGCGCCAGCCAAGGGCCGACGACGGGAAGGTTCTTCAGCCAGTCCATGATCCGACTGTGCCCGCTGCCGGGACGCATGAACACCGCGTTTCTGCGACAAAACGCCCATAAGCGAGCGATAGTGTCGTCTGCCGTGAAGGATGTCCTCGACCGCCTCGCCCCCGCCGGCCGTCTCCCCCGGTCCCTGCTCGTCCTCGGTGGCACGTCGGAGATCGCGCTGGCCACCGCGCGCCGGCTGATCGCGCGGCGCACCCGCACGGTGTGGCTGGCCGGCCGCCCCGCTCCCGCGCTGGAGGAGGCCGCCGCGCATCTGCGGTCGCTGGGCGCCGAGGTGCGCACCGTCGCCTTCGACGCGGTCGACCCGCTGGCCCACGAGGCCGCGCTCGGCAAGGTGTTCGCCGAGGGCGCCGTCGACATGGTGCTGCTGGCCTTCGGCGTGCTCGGCGACCAGGCGTACGACGAGCGCGAGCCGCTGAACGCGGTGGCCGTCGTGCAGACCAACTACACCGGGGCGGTGTCCGCGGGCCTGGTGACCGCGCGCGAGCTGCAGAACCAGGGGCACGGCTCGCTGGTGGTGCTCTCCTCCGTGGCCGCCGGGCGGGCCCGCAGGGCGGACTTCATCTACGGCTCCAGCAAGGCCGGTCTGGACACCTTCGCGCAGGGCCTCGGCGACGCGCTGTACGGAACGGGCGTCCACGTCATGGTCGTCCGGCCCGCCTTCGTGCGGACGCGGGCGACGGCCGGGCGGCCGGCCGAACCGTTCACGAGCACACCCGGCGAGGTCGCCACGGCGATCGAACTGGGCCTGCGGCGCCGCTCGGAGGACGTGTGGGTACCGGGCTCCCTGCGCCTGATGGCATCGGCCGTACGCCACCTGCCACGAGCACTGTTCCGACGGCTGCCGCTGTAGAAGCCCGGTTCGCGGGGGCTGCCGCCGACGTCTCCTGCCGGGCGCGGTCTATCGGGTGGGGAGGGTGCCGTGGTCGGCGGGGGTGTCGACCGGGGCCGCCTGCGGGGGCACCACCGTGCGGCCGCCGAAGGTGAACTCCCGCAGCCGGCGCCAGACTCCGTCCGCGCCCTGTTCGTGCAGGGCGAAGCCCGTGCAGTGCCACTCGGCGGTGTAGTCGGCGAGTTCCTCCAGGGCGCGGTCCATCGCCGCGTCCTCGATGCCGTGCGCCACCGTGACGTGCGGGTGGTAGGGGAACTGGAGCTCCCGCGCCACCGGGCCGGAGGCGTCGCGGACCTGCTTCTGGAGCCAGGTGCAGGCCTCGGCGCCCTCGACCACCCGCACGTACACCACCGGCGACAGCGGGCGGAAGGTGTCCGTGCCCGACAGCCGCATGGTGAAGGGGCGTCCGGCCGCGGCCACCGCGGTCAGATGGGCCTCGACGGCCGGCAGGTCGCCGTCGCCGACCTCGGTCGGCGGGAGCAGCGTGACGTGCGTGGGGATGTTGTGAGCCGCGGCGTCGCCGAAGCCCGCGCGCCGCTCCTGGAGCAGGCTGCCGTGCGGCTCCGGGACCGCGATCGACACGCCGATCGTTACGGTCCCCACGTCGTCTCCCTGTCGTCGTGCCGGATGGGTCGTCTGTTTCGTTCTCGGCCCTTTGGCCGTTTCGTCACCGCCGTCCGGCTTCGACTGTACGACCACGGCCGTCCTGTGGGCAGGCGCAGCCGCAGTGATGTGCAGCGCTTCGCCCCCGGCGCGGGCGTGCGGTGGTGCGCCTCAGTGCTTGGCGGGCAGGAAGCCCACCCTGGCGTACGCCTCGGCGAGCGTCTCGGCGGCGACCGCGCGCGCCTTCTCCGCGCCCTTGGCCAGGATCGAGTCCAGCGTCTCCGGGTCGTCCAGGTAGCCCTGGGTGCGCTCCCGGAACGGCGTCACGAACTCGACCATGACCTCGGCGAGGTCGGTCTTGAGCGCACCGTAGCCCTTGCCGGCGTACTTCTCCTCCAGTTCGCCCACACCCGCGCCCGTCAGGGTCGAGTAGATGGACAGCAGGTTGCTGACGCCGGGCTTGGTCTCCGGGTCGAAGCGGATGACCGTGTCGGTGTCGGTGACCGCGCTCCTGACCTTCTTGGCGGTGGCCTTCGGGTCGTCGAGGAGGTTGATGAGGCCCTTCGGCGTGGAGGCCGACTTGCTCATCTTGACCGTGGGGTCCTGGAGGTCGTAGATCTTCGCCGTCTCCTTGAGGATGTACGCGCTCGGGACGGTGAAGGTCTCGCCGAAGCGGCCGTTGAAGCGCTCGGCGAGGTCGCGGGTCAGCTCGATGTGCTGGCGCTGGTCCTCGCCGACCGGCACCTCGTTGGCCTGGTACAGCAGGATGTCGGCGACCTGGAGGATCGGGTACGTGAACAGGCCGACGGAGGCGCGGTCGGCGCCCTGCTTGGCCGACTTGTCCTTGAACTGGGTCATCCGGGAGGCCTCGCCGAAGCCGGTGAGGCAGTTCATGACCCAGGCGAGCTGGGCGTGCTCGGGCACGTGGCTCTGCACGAAGAGCGTGCAGCGGTCCGGGTCGAGCCCGGCGGCCAGCAGCTGGGCGGCGGCGAGCCGGGTGTTGGCGCGCAGCACGGCCGGGTCCTGCGGGATCGTGATCGCGTGCAGGTCGACGACCATGTAGAACGCGTCGTGGGTCTCCTGGAGGGACACCCACTGGCGGACGGCGCCGAGGTAGTTGCCGAGGTGGAAGGAGCCCGCGGTGGGCTGGATCCCGGACAGCACGCGAGGTCGGTCGTTGGCCATGCTCACCATTCTCTCAGGTACGGGGCACTGATCCGGAAACGGCCCGGCACCGGCCGTGCACCGTTGCGCGCCGCGGCGGATCCGTTGTGGCCGGGGGGTGGTAATAAGGGCCTCGAGGGAGGGGGGTCTTCATGCGACGGGCGGTGGGAGCGGTGGTGGCGGCCGCGGCCGCGGTGGTCCTGGCGGGCCGGCCGGGGAGCGCGGCCGCGGCGGACGCCTCGGGGTTCCGCCCGATGTCCGCCCCCGGGGCGTATGCCGAGCCCGATGTGGCGGTGGTCACGTACACCGCCACCGGGCGGACGGCGGCCTGGCATTCCGGGGAGCCCGAGTTCGACGGGCTGCGCAGCGTGCTGGATCCGACGTACCCGGGTACGGAGCGGGTTCCGCGGGCCTGGACGGAGGGGCGCCATCCGCCGGTGCGGATCACCGTGCTGTGGGGGCTGACCGGGGTCGGGGGCTGGCCGCAGACGAGCCGGGCGCCCGGCGGGGACGTGGCGATGCTGCGCCAGGACCAGTTGTTCGTGGCCGAGGACGGCACGCCGTGGGTGCGCACCGACCCGGCGCCGGACCTGCCGGACGACGACATCCGCTGGCACCGGGCGTCGCGCCGCTTCTTCGACCTCGCGGACCACGACGGCCTGCTCGGGCGCGAGCCCGCGGCGGCCGGCGGCGACGGGACGCGGGAGCGGGTGTGGTGGGCGGCCGCGGGGCTCGCCGCCGGGGTCGCGGGCTCCGTACTGGTACGCCGCGCGACGGGCCGCCGTGAGACCGGCCCGCCGCACGGCGGCCCGCGCCAGGAACTGATCGACCTGTGAGCCGACCGCGGCCCTGAGCCCGACCGGCCGGCCCCGGAAACACTCCGCCCCCTCGGCCCCGGCCGCCGCCGGGAGATCGCGATCCGTGCGCCCGGCCCGTCCGTGAGCCCGGCCGGTCCGTGAGCCCGGCCGGGTTCCGAGGCGAGGTCCCGGCCGGCCTGAGCCCCGTCGGCCGGTGAGCCTCCGACGGGTCTCAGGGGCCCCGGTGCGTGACCGGGCCGTCCGTTGGGCGGCCGGGGGCGGGCGCGTGGGGGCGGTCGGGGCTCCGTCAGCCGAGGTCGATCTCCGGGTAGAGCGGGAAGCCCGCGACCAGGTCGGTGGCGCGGTGGGAGATCTCGTCCGCGATCTTCGCGTCGAGCACGTGCTGCGCCTTGGACGGGGCGCCCTTGGCGGTGGTGCCCGGCTCGGCGGCGGTCAGCACGCGGTCGATGAGGCCGGCGACCTCGTCCATCTCCGCGGTGCCGAGGCCGCGGGTGGTCAGGGCGGGGGTGCCGACGCGGATGCCGGAGGTGTACCAGGCGCCGTTGGGGTCGGCCGGGATGGCGTTGCGGTTGGTGACGATGCCCGACTCCAGCAGCGCCGCTTCCGCCTGACGGCCGGTGAGGCCGTACGACGTCGCCACGTCGATCAGGTTGAGGTGGTTGTCCGTGCCGCCGGTGACCAGGGTGGCGCCGCGCCGCGTCAGGCCCTCGGCCAGGGCGCGCGAGTTGTCCACGATGCGCTGGGCGTAGTCCCGGAAGGAGGGCTGCCGGGCCTCGGCCAGGGCCACCGCCTTGGCGGCCATCACGTGCGGCAGCGGGCCGCCGAGCACCATCGGGCAGCCGCGGTCGACCTGGTCCTTGAGGGAGTCGTCGCACAGGACCATGCCGCCGCGCGGGCCGCGCAGCGACTTGTGGGTGGTCGTGGTCACGATCTGGGCGTGCGGCACCGGGTCGAAGTCGCCGGTGAGGACCTTGCCCGCGACCAGGCCCGCGAAGTGGGCCATGTCGACCATGAGCGTGGCGCCGACCTCGTCGGCGATCTCGCGCATGATCCGGAAGTTCACGAGGCGGGGGTAGGCCGAGTAGCCGGCCACGATGATCAGCGGCTTGAACTCCCGGGCGGAGGCGCGCAGGGCGTCGTAGTCGAGCAGGCCGGTGGCCGGGTCGGTGCCGTAGGAACGCTGGTCGAACATCTTGCCGGAGATGTTCGGGCGGAAGCCGTGGGTGAGGTGGCCGCCGGCGTCCAGGGACATGCCGAGCATGCGCTGGTTGCCGAAGGCCTGGCGCAGCTCGGCCCAGTCGGCCTCGGACAGGTCGTTGACCTGGCGGGCGCCGGTCTTCTCCAGGAACGGCGCCTCGACGCGGTCGGCGAGGACGGCCCAGAAGGCGACGAGGTTGGCGTCGATGCCGGAGTGCGGCTGGACGTAGGCGTGGCGGGCGCCGAAGAGTTCGCGGGCGTGCTCGGCGGCCAGCGACTCGACGGTGTCGACGTTGCGGCAGCCGGCGTAGAAGCGGCGGCCGACGGTGCCCTCGGCGTACTTGTCGCTGAACCAGTTGCCCATCGCCAGCAGGGTGGCCGGGGAGGCGTAGTTCTCGGATGCGATCAGCTTGAGCATCTCGCGCTGGTCGGCGACCTCCTGGCCGATGGCGTCGGCGACGCGCGGCTCCACGGCGCGCACCACGTCCAGGGCGGCGCGGAAGGCGGTGGACTCGGGGGAAAGGGGCTGCTCTGGCATGGGGACCTCCGGACGTGGCGTTCGGCGTTCACGGTACGGCCCAGGCGCACGGCACACGTTCTTCGTTCGGGCCGCTCCCCGATGGTCGGTCCCATCTTCGGGTTCCGGTCCGCGAACGCGGTCGGCGGAGCCCAGCGCGCCAGTCACGGCCCGCCGATCAGCCTACCGGGCGGGTTTCGCGGCCGGGTTCCGGCGTCCAGCATGCGAGCGGGGATAGGAAGGAGGCGTCCCAGGGGTCCGTCCGCCGGACCGGCCCCCGCACCGGCCGACCTCGGAGATGCCGTGTCCGCTACGGAAGACCTGATCGCCGCCGCCGACGCCCACAGCGCGCACACCTACCACCCGCTGCCCGTGGTGATCGCCACCGCGGACGGCGCGTGGATGACGGACGTGGAGGGCCGCCGCTACCTCGACTTCCTGGCCGGCTACTCGGCGCTGAACTTCGGGCACGGCAACCGGCGCCTGGTGGACGCCGCCAGGGCCCAGCTGGAGCGGGTGACGCTGACCTCGCGCGCCTTCCACCACGACCGGTTCGGCGCGTTCTGCGAGCGGCTGGCCGCGCTGTGCGGCATGGAGACGGTGCTGCCTATGAACACGGGCGCCGAGGCGGTGGAGACCGCCGTGAAGACGGCCCGCAAGTGGGGCTACAAGGTCAAGGGCGTGCCCGCCGAGATGGCCAAGATCGTGGTCGCGGGCAACAACTTCCACGGCCGTACGACGACGGTGATCAGCTTCTCCACCGACCCCGAGGCACGCGCCGACTTCGGCCCGTACACGCCCGGCTTCCAGATCGTGCCGTACGGCGACATGACCGCGATGCGGTCGGCGGTGACGGAGAACACGGTGGCCGTGCTGCTGGAGCCGATCCAGGGCGAGGCGGGCGTGCTGGTGCCGCCGGCCGGTTACCTGGCGGCCGTGCGGGAGCTGACCCGGGAGCGGAACGTGCTGTTCGTGGCGGACGAGGTGCAGTCCGGGCTCGGTCGCACGGGCCGCACCTTCGCGTGCGAGCACGAGGGTGTCGTGCCGGACGTGTACGTGCTGGGCAAGGCGCTGGGCGGCGGGATCGTGCCGGTGTCGGCGGTGGTGTCCTCGCGGGAGGTGCTCGGGGTGTTCCGGCCCGGCGAGCACGGGTCGACGTTCGGCGGGAATCCGCTGGCGTGCGCGGTGGCGCTGGAGGTGATCGCGATGCTGGAGTCGGGCGAGCACCAGGCGCGGGCGGCGGAGCTGGGCGAGCATCTGCACCGGCGCCTCGGCGAGTTGGCGGGTACGGGCCGGGTCACGGCGGTGCGCGGGCGCGGACTGTGGGCGGGGGTGGACGTCGATCCGGCCCACGGCACGGGCCGGGAGATCTCCGAGCGGCTGCTGGACCGGGGCGTCCTGGTGAAGGACACCCACGGCTCGACGCTCCGCATCGCCCCGCCCCTGGTGATCGGTGAGCAGGACCTGGACTGGGGGCTGGACCAGTTGCGGGCGGTGCTGGGGGCGTAGGGGCCGGCCGGGAGCAGTGGGAGGGCCGCCCGGGGCGGGCAGGGGTCCGGCACTCCCCTAGAGTCACAGCGTGCTCTTGGGAATGGTGTGCGCGCTCGGCGCGGCGGTGTGTTTCGGTACGGCGACGGTTCTCCAGGCGATCGCCGCCCGGTCCGCGGCCGCCTCGGGCGGCGGGGGCGGGGACGCGGCGCTGCTGCTGCGGGCGGTGCGGCAGTGGCGGTACGTGGCGGGTCTGGGCCTGGACGGTCTCGGCTTCCTGCTCCAGATCGTCGCCCTCAGATCGGTGCCGATCTACGCGGTCGGCGCGGCCCTCGCCTCCAGCCTCGCGGTGACGGCGGTGGCCTCGGCCCGGCTGCTCGGGGTGCGGCTGAGCGCGATGGAGTGGGGCGCGGTGGGCGTGGTCTGCGCGGGCCTGGCGATGCTGGGCCTGGCCTCGGGCACCGAGGGCAGCGAGCCGGGCTCTACGGCGCTGAAGTGGGCGATGCTCGGGGCGGGCCTCGGCGTGCTCGCCATGGGCGCGGTGGGCGGCCGGCTCCCCGAGCGCGGGCGGGCCCTGGTCCTCGGCCTGGGTGCGGGGCTCGGCTTCGGCGTGGTGGAGGTGTCGGTGCGGCTGATCGACTCGCTGGACCCGGTGCACCTGCTGACCAACCCGGCGACGTACGCCCTGCTCCTGGGCGGGGGCGCTGCCTTCGTGCTGCTGACCTCGGCGCTCCAGCGCGGCTCGGTGACGACGGCCACCGCGGGCATGGTGATCGGCGAGACGATCGGCCCGGCCGCGATCGGCGTGATCTGGCTGGGCGACCGCACCCGCGAGGGCCTGGCCTGGCTCGCCGTGCTGGGGTTCGTGGTCGCGGTCGCCGGCGCCCTGGCCCTGGCCCGCTTCGGCGAGGCCCCGGCCTCGGCCGAGGAGACGGCCACCGAGAAGGTGTGACCCTCCAAGGCCCTTACCTGACGCTTGGCCCCGCCGGTGGCCGTCGGTCACGGCAGGGCCCGGCACAGCGCGTCCAGGGCCGCTGTCCAGGCGTGGTCCGGTGGGGTGCCGTAGCCGACGACCAGGGCGTCGAGGGGGGCGGCGGTGGACCGGGGGTGACGGAAGCGGGTGAGGCCGTGGACGGCGAGGTTCTGCCAGGCCGCGGCCTGGACCACGGCGGGTTCGGTGCCGGGCGGCAGGCGCAGCACGGCGTGCAGGCCGGCGGCGATGCCGGTGGCGTGGACCTCGGGGGCGTGCTCGGCGAGGGCGGCGACGAGGGCGTCCCGGCGACGGCGGTAGCGCAGGCGGGCCGCGCGGACGTGGCGGTCGTAGGCGCCGGAGGTGATGAACTCCGCGAGGGTGAGCTGGTCCAGCACCCCGCAGGTGTCGGAGCGGCCCTTGGCGGCCGTGACCTCCTCGACCAGGGACGGGGGCAGCGCCATCCAGGCCAGCCGCAGCCCGGGGGCGAGGGACTTGCTGGCGGTGCCGAGGTGGACGACGTGGTCGGGGTCCAGTCCCTGGAGCGCGCCGACGGGCTGGCGGTCGTAGCGGAACTCGCCGTCGTAGTCGTCCTCCAGGACCAGGCCGCCGGTGCGGCGGGCCCAGTCGACCACCGCCGCGCGCCGGCCGGGGCTCAGCGGCACGCCCATCGGGAACTGGTGGGAGGGCGTGAGCAGCACCGCGCCGGCGCCGTCCGGGCCGCCGGGTCCGTCCGTGACCGTGCCGCGTTCGTCGAAGGGCAGCGGGCGGGTGCGCAGGCCCGCACGCTCCAGCAGGTGCCAGTGCGCGTCCAGTCCGTAGGACTCGACGGCGACCGTGCTCGCGCCGCGCGCTCGGAGGACCGCCGCGAGGATGCCCAGGCCGTGCGAGAAGCCGGAGCACACCACCAGGCGCTCGGGGTCGGTGCGCACGCCCCGCACGCGGGCGAGGTAGCCGGCCAGCGCGGTGCGCAGGTCGGGGTTTCCGCGCGGGTCGCCGTAGCCGAGGGCCCGGTTCGGGGCGGCGGTCAGGACGCGGCGGGCGGCCCTGAGCCACTCGGCGCGCGGGAAGGAGGCCAGGTCGGGGTTGCCGGGGGCGAGATCGTGGGTGGGTGCGCCCGGTGCCCGGCGCGGGTGGGCCGCCGCCGTCGGGGGCGCCGGCGCGCGGTCGGCGACACGGGTGCCCGAGCCCTGGCGGGCGGTCAGCCAGCCCTCGGCGACGAGGTCGGCGTAGGCGTCGGCGACGGTGTTGCGGGCGATGCCGAGGTCGGCGGCGAGCGTACGGGAGGACGGCAGCCGTGTGCCGGGCGCGAGGCGGCCGGTGCGGACCGCTTCGCGCAGGGCGCCGGTCAGCCCGCGGCGCACGCCCGGCCCGGCCGGCTGGAGGTGGAGGTCGACTCCCAAAGTGGCCCGCGTTCTCGCCATGGAAATGGACCATACTCCTGGGCTGCCCCGCTCCTAGGCTCGACGGCATGAGCACTGATGACACCACCGAGGAAACGGTCGAGTACGCCCCCGAGCACACCCCGCGGCTGAACTGGGCGCAGCACGCGCCCGAGGTCTACAAGGCGATGATCCGCCTGGAGGCCGCCGCCGGAAAGGGCCTGGACCCCAAGCTGCGCGAGCTGGTGAAGATCCGCGCCTCGCAGCTCAACCACTGCGCCTTCTGCCTGGACATGCACACCAAGGACGCGCTCGCGGGCGGGGAGAGCGTGGAGCGGATCGTGCAGCTGAGCGCCTGGGAGGAGTCGCGGCACTTCTACACCGAGAAGGAGATCGCAGCGATCGAGCTGACGGAGGCGGTGACCGTCCTGACGGACGGCTTCGTGCCCGACGAGGTGTACGAGAAGGCCGCCAAGCACTTCGACGAGCCGGAGCTGGCCCAGCTGATCGCCGCGATCACCATGATCAACGCCTGGAACCGCTTCGGCGTGACGACCCGCATGGTCCCGGGCCACTACACACCGGGCCAGCACGGCTGACCCGAGCCACCTCCCGACTCGGCCAGCCCTACAGCAGGTGGTCGGCCTTGCCGGCCTTGATGTCGGTGATGAGGGTGCGCAGGGCTTCCAGGGAGTCGGTGAGGTAGTGGTCCTCTTGCCCGGCAACGGCTATGTAGCCGTTGCCGTCGGCGTCGGTGCCCAGGCGGAAGCAGGAGCTGCCCTCACCGCAGAGCGGGGCTTCCCAGGTGATGTCGGCCATCTGGCTTCTCCTCATAGCTGTCGGGCGATCCGGCGGATGAAGTCGCGGGAGCGCTCGGGGGACAGTGCCAGATCTTCCAACAGGTCAAGCTGTGCTCGGTATTTCGCGAGCTGACCGTCGGCATGCAGGAAGACCGGCCCGTGGGAGTTGTCCACCTGCACGGTGTCGAGCTGCCGCACAGGCCCCTCGGTGTAGACGACCGTGTGCCCCGCTCCGGGGAAAGCGCCGTGGGTGAACGGGATGACCAGCACGGTCACGTTGTCCCACTCGGAGACCTCCAGGAGGTACTCCAGCTGTGCCAGGGCAACGTCTCGTCCGCCGAACTGCATGCGTAGCGCGGCCTCGTGGATGACGGCGACATAAGGGACCGGGTCGTCGCCGGTGATCACCTTCTGGCGCTCCGCACGGTGTGCCAGCCGGAGGGCGACCTCATGCTCGGGAAGCTGTGGGACGACAGCGCGGAAGATGGCCATGGCGTGCGCCGATGTCTGGAGCAGCCCTGGTACGTGCACGGTGTTCGCGCCTCGCAGACGTACCGCGCCGGCCTCGGTTTCGGAGATGTCCAGCAGGCCTTGAGGCAGGCTGCCCCGGTAGCGTTCCCACCATCCCGTTTCTCTCGGCTCCGCCATCTCGGCCAAGGCGTCGATGTACTTCTCGTCGGTGCAGTCGCAGTTGCAAGCCAGTGTGCGCAGCCGTTCGGCGCTGATCGCGCGCAGTCCGGACTCCATGTTGGAGATCCTGCTCCGGTCGACGCCGAGGAGTCCTGCTGCGTACTCCGCGGACATGCCGGCTGTGGTGCGCATCCTGCGCAGTTCGCTTCCCAGACGCTTCTGACGTTGGGTGAGGATCGTCCTTGGTGGCATGTCGTTCCTTCCGCACCGCGCGACCGTCGTAGGGCCTGCGGCACAGTTCACCGCATCGAGGCCATTGTTGCGGACCGTGTGGCAAATATGGCCCCCCGTGCCCTACGGTCAGTATCGCGCACGCTACACACCGCAACGCCGGAAGCGCACCGCGCGAGCATGCCCGCCTGCCCTGGGACGGGTGTGCCGCGACCAGGGCGGCAGGCCACCGGCGAACCGAAACCCCTCACACCGTCGCGGAGTTCGCCATGCCCGAAATCCCCCTCGTCCCCGTCCACTGGCACTTCCCCGCCCACCCCACCTCCGCACGGAGGGCCCGCCACGCCGTCGCCGAGTCGCTGCCGGACGTCGTTCGCCCCCATCTCGGCGACGACCTGGGCCTGTTGACCTCCGAGCTCATCACCAACGCCATCCGTCACGGCGCCTGCCGGGAGGACGAGGACCTGATCGAACTCGTCCTGTGGCCCGCCGACGGGCACTACTGGCTCGCCGTCTCCGACCCGGGCACCGGCAAACCCCAACTAGCCCATCCGGACACGGATTGCGAGAGCGGCCGGGGCCTGCTCCTCGTCGACAGCCTCGCCACCGCCTGGACCGTCCGGCCCCGCCCCACCCGCGGAACGTCCGTGATCGCGGGGCTCTCGTTCCACGCTGCGGGTTAGAGGGCGTCTCGCCCCCGGCGACATAAATTCCCAAGCGGCCGCCGTGGTCGATGACCTTCGTCCAGTAGCCGGTGTGGGCCCACGCCCTGATGGCGCCGGTGTTGCCGGAGATGCTTGCCGCGCTCACCCAGACGGCCAGCAGCGTGCCCGGCCGGACAATTTCGGCCGGACACCTCTGCAAGTAGCCCTACCACTAACTTCTGAGGATCAGTACCGAACCCTCGCGCGGAGTGCCCGACGGCGCATGATCCGGGTCCCCTTTATGCGACCAGATAGTGTAACTGAGGCAGGCGACAAATCCATCACCACTGTCGGACCGCAGCGCCAGACAGTGAACGTGTCGAGAATGAGACGGTTTTGCGTCGGAGAACCTCAAGATCTTCTCCGCCTGTACCGGATCCGCGTGGCTGATGGTGAGCGGCCGGTACACCGTTTTCAACTTCATTCCGATCACGCCGTAGAATGTCACCTCGATGAATTCGGGCAACTCGGACGCCGGCTCAACACTTCGCAGCTTGAGTTCCGAATGACTAATACTGTAGCGCCAGGGCCGAAATTTCCGATCGAAGGAGACGGGCAGGCCGGCGCTGCTCGGCTGCGGTGCCTCATCCTTAGGAGGCGAATGGATTGGCAACGGGACTCCCGCTTCTGTAGAAGGTGACTCGAGACCATGCGCTCGGATTGTCCTCGATGTAGCTTGACCCATGGAGCGCACGTGCCGGTCGAGACACTGCTTCCCGCAGGTGGCCTCAACTTTGTGGCATCAGTGGATGGTGCGGGTACGCACAGCGCTGACGACGTGTTCCAGAAATTCTGGGACGCGTTCAGGCTACCGGACTATTTCGGCTGGAATTGGCCGGCACTCCATGACTGCCTGAGAGACCTGGGCTGGTTGCCCTGTGATCAGTACCTGCTGGTGCTCTCCGGTGTCGATCGTTTGCTCCCGGATGACCAGGAAGATCGCCTGCGGCTGTTCAGGATCATCTCCGAAGCCGGCAGAAAGTGGTCATATGTGAAGCATCCCGAAGGGGATGAGGCAGGCAAATTCGGCATCGTGTTGCTGTGCGATGAATCGAATTTCGAGGGAATCTTGCGCGTCTTCGAGGATCTTCTCAACCCTTGACTGCGCAAGAACTCACAGTAACTCCTTGTCGCGACACGGCCGCCGGTTCGGTTGTTCGCCCGGCTGGACGCCGACGGCCCCTCGCTCACCGGAGCCGGTGGGCGAGGGGCCGTCGAAGAAGAGCCGGCTACCTGGGCAGCCACGTCTTCCACGTGGACTTGTGGGTGTTCACCCACTTCTTTGCCGCATCAGCCGGGGTCAGTTTCTGGTCGGCTATCAGGAGGGAGACCTCGTTCTGGTCCTCGGTGGTCCACTTGAACTTCTTCAGGAAGGCCGCCGCCTTGCCGCCGGACTTCGCGAAGCCGGCGTTGAGGTACTTCTTCAGCGGCGTGTGCGGGTAGGCGCAGGCGACCTTGGCGGCGTCCGCGTCGCAACCCTCCTTGTACGGCGGCAGCTTCACCTCCGTCATCGGGACCTTCTTGAACAGCCACTGCGGCATGTACCAGTACGTCAGGAACGGCTTCTTCTCCTTGGCGAACTGGCGGATCTGCGTGATCTGCGCGGCCTCCGAACCGGCGAAGACCACCTGGTAGTCCAGCTTGAGGTTGTTCACCAGCGCCTTGTCGTTGGTGACGTAGGACGGCGAGCCGTCCAGCAGCTGGCCCTTGCCGCCGCTCTCCGGGGTGCGGAAGAGGGAGGCGTACTTGTTCAGGTTGCGCCAGTCGGTGATGTCCGGGTGCTGCCTGGCCAGGTACGTGGGGACGAACCAGCCGATGTGCCCGGTCACCCCGAGGTCACCCCCGGGCGCGATGGTCTTCTTGTCCTGGACGTAGCGCTTCTCCTGGTCGGGGTGGCCCCAGTCCTCCAGGATGGCGTCGACCCGGCCCTGACTGAGCGCGTCCCAGGCGGGCACCTCGTCGACCTGGACGGTGTCGACGCGGTAGCCCAGCTCGTGTTCGAGCAGGTACTGCGCCACGGCCACGTTCGACTGGGCGCCCACCCACGACTGCACGGACAGGGTCACGGTCTTGGAGCCCCGCGCGCCCGCGAACGGCGAGGCCTGCCGGGTCATGTCGGCGGCCCCGCAGCCGGCCAGCAGCGAGCAGGTGGCGGCCGCGGCGGCGATCAGGGCTGTGGTGCGTACGGGCTTCCTCATCTCAGGCTCCCTTCCCGGTCCGGCGCCGCGTCGGCTGGGTGACCCGGTCGAGGGTCAGGCCGAGGCAGACGATGGCGATGCCCGCGACCAGGCCGGTCGCCAGGTCTCCCTGGGCCAGGCCGAAGACGACGTCGTAGCCGAGGGCGCCGCCGCCGACCAGGCCGCCGATGATGACGACGGCGAGGACGAGGACCACGCCCTGGTTGACCGCGAGCAGCAACGCCGGGCGGGCGAGCGGGAGTTGCACCTGCCGCAGCTGCTGTGCGCCGGTGGCGCCGAGCGAGCGGGCCGACTCCAGCGCGGCCGGGTCGACCTGGCGCAGGCCCTGCGCGGTGATCCGTACGACCGCCGGGAGGGCGTAGACGACGGCCGCGGCGACGGCGGGCGCACGGCCCACGCCGAACAGGGCGACGACCGGGATCAGGTAGACGAACTGGGGCATCGTCTGGAAGACGTCCAGGACGGGCCGCAGCAGCCTCTCGAACCGGTCGCTGCGGGCGGCGGCGATGCCGGTGGCGAAGCCGAGGACGAGAGTGACGGCGACGGCGGCGAGCACCTGGGACAGGGTGTCCAGGGACGGCTTCCACACGCCCAGCACGCCGATGGCGGCCATGGCACAGGCCGCGGTGAGCGCGGTGCGCCAGGTGCCGATCAGCCAGGCGAGCGCGGCGACGATCAGCAGCACGGACCACCAGGGCAGCCACTGGAGCCCGGAGCGCACCGGGTCCAGGACCCAGGTGGTGAAGTGGCCCGCCCAGTCCGCGGTGCCGCCGACGTAGGGGACGCCGGAATACAGGTGGGCGGTCATCCAGTCGACCGCGCGGTCGACCGGCTCGGCGATCCCGGCCGTCCAGCCGGCGGGCCAGTCCGTCCGGCCGGCCAGGCGCGCGGCCAGTGCGGCGGCCGCCACGGCCACGGCGGCCGCGGCGGCGTACGGCAGGGCGCGGACGCCGTGCCGTTCCTGCCCGAGCCGCTCCCCCGCGGCCGCCGTCACCCGGTCCAGTACGACGGCCAGCAGCACGATCGGGATGCCGGCCGCGAGGGCCGCGCCGACGTCGACGGAGGCGAGCGCCTGGTAGACGCGGTCGCCGAGGCCGCCGGCGCCGATGACGGAGGCGATGACGGCCATGGACAGCGCCATCATGATCGTCTGGTTGAGGCCGAGCAGGAGTTCCTTGCGGGCCAGCGGGAGGCGTGCGGTCAACAGACGCTGGCGCGCGGTGGCACCGAGGGAGTCGACCGCCTCCAGCACCTCCTTGTCGGCGCCGCGCAGGCCGAGGGCGGTGAGCCGGGCCATGGGCGGGGCGGCGTAGACGACCGTGGCGAGGACGGCGGCGGGCACGCCGATGCCGAAGACCAGGACGACCGGCAGCAGGTACGCGAACGCGGGCAGCACCTGCATGGTGTCCAGGACCGGGCGCAGGGCGCGGTCCATGCGGTCGGAGAGACCGGCGGCCAGGCCGAGCAGCGCGCCCACGACGACCGAGGCGAGCACCGCGACGACCATCAGGGCGAGGGTCTGCATGGTGGGCACCCACATGCCGAGCACCGCGCAGGCCAGCAGCGCGGCGGCCGTGCCGAGGGCGAGCCGGGCCCCGGCGACCCGCCAGGCGACGGCCGCGCCGAGGGCGGTGACGCCCGCCCAGCCCGCGGCCAGCAGGAACAGGTACACGGCACGGACGGAGACGACGACCGCCTCGCTGATGTAGCCGAAGAAGTACAGGAACAGCGGGTGGCTGTCCCGGTTGTCGATGATCCAGTTGCTGGCGCTGCCGAGCGGCTTGGACAGGTCCACGGTCAGCGCCTGCGGCCAGCTGCCGCTCGACCAGCGGGCGGCGGCGAACGGGACGAGGACGGCCGCGAGCACCGCGAGGACCAGCAGCTTGTGCGCCGCGCGGTGTCTGAGGACCGAGGGCACGGACAGCGCGGGGCGTGAGGCGGACGCGGCGGTGGTCGCCATCAGTTCGCCTCCTCGCGCTGCTCCGTTCCGGCCACGGCTGTCTGCCCCGTTCCGGCCACGGCTGTCTGCCCCGTTCCGGCCACGGCTGAATGCTCCGTACCGGCCGCGGCTGAATGCTCCGTACCGGCCGCGGCGGTCTGCTCCCGTCCGGCCACTACCGTCTGCTCCGTCCCAGCCACGGCTGTGGGCCCCGTCCCGGCCACGACGGCCTGCTCCCGTCCGGCCACGGCCGTAGGCTCCGTTCCGGCCACGACCCCGAGCAGGCACTCGTGGTCGACGACTCCGAGGCAGCGGCCCTGGTCCATCACGCGCGCCGGGGAACCGGTGCGGGCGACGGCCTCGATGGCCTCCGACACGGTGGCCTGGGGCGCGAGGGCGGGGCCGTCGCCGGCCTCGGAACCGGCGGCGGGGCGCATGGCCGTACGCACGGTCATGACCTGTTCGCGCGGGACGTCGCGGACGAACTCGCGGACGTAGTCGTCGGCCGGGGAGCCGACGATCTCCTCGGGCGTGCCGAGCTGGACGACACGGCCGTCGCGCATCAGGGCGATGCGGTCGCCGAGCTTGAGGGCCTCGGACAGGTCGTGGGTGATGAAGACCATCGTGCGGCCCTCCTCCCGGTGCAGCCGGACGACCTCCTCCTGCATGTCCCGCCGGATGAGCGGGTCGAGCGCACTGAACGGCTCGTCGAACAGCAGCACTTCGGGGTCCACGGCCAGGGCGCGGGCCAGGCCCACGCGCTGGCGCTGGCCGCCCGACAGCTGGCCGGGGCGGCGCTGCTCCATGCCTTCCAGGCCGACCTTGGCGACGACCTCGGCGGCACGCTCGCGCCGCTCGCCCTTGCCGACGCCCTGGATCTGGAGGCCGTAGGCCACGTTGTCCAGGACCGTGCGGTGCGGCAGCAGGCCGAAGTGCTGGAAGACCATCGCGGCGCGGTGGCGGCGCAGTTGGCGCAGCCGGGCCCGGTCCATGGCGCGCACGTCCTCGCCGTCGATGGCGATGGTGCCGGCGGTCGGCTCGATCAGCCGGGTCAGGCAGCGTACGAGGGTGGACTTGCCGGAGCCGGACAGGCCCATGACGACGAAGACCTCGCCCTTGCGCACGTCGAAGGAGACGTCCCGGACGGCGGCCGTGCAGCCGGTGCGTTCGCGCAGCTCGGCCGGGCCGAGGGCGCTGAGTTCCCGGTCGGCGGGGACCCGGCCGGCCTTCGGGCCGAAGACCTTCCACAGGCCGTCGACGCGGAAGACGGGGGCGGCGGGCGCCTCGCCGGTGGGCGGTTTGCGTGTGGGGACCGCGAGAGCCATCAGGCCTCACCTCCGATGAGATCGGCGGCCTTCTCCCCGACCATGAGCACCCCGATCATCGGGTTGACCGCGGTCATGGTCGGGAAGACGGAGGCGTCCGCGACGCGGATGCCGTCCAGGCCTCGGATGCGCAACTCCGGGTCGACGACCGCGAGTCGGTCGTCGGCCGAACCCATCCGGCAGGTGCCGGCGGGGTGGTAGACGGTGTGGGCCACCTTGCGGGCGTACTCGCTCAGCTCCTCGTCGCCGGTGACGTCCGGGCCGGGGCACACCTCGCGTTTGAGCCAGCCGGCCAGCGGCTCGGTCCGGGCGATCTCGCGGGCGATGCGGATGCCGTCGACGAGGGTCCGGGCGTCGTAGTCGTCCTCGTCGGTGAAGTAGCGGAAGTCCAGGGCCGGTTTGACGGACGGGTCGGCGCTGGTGAGGTAAAGGCGGCCGCGGCTGCGGGGCTTGGGGATGTTCGGGGTCATCGACACGCCGTGGGGCGGGCGTTCGTAGCCGAGGCGCTCGGGGTTGTCCGTGAACGGGATCTGGTAGAAGTGGAACATCAGGTCCGGGCCCGGCCCTTCGGGGTCGCGGCGCACGAACAGGCCCGCGTCGGAGTCCATCGCCGAGTTCTCCGGGATCGGTCCCTCGGTCTCCCAGACGATGACCGACTCGGGGTGGTCGAGCAGGTTCTCGCCGACGCCCGGCAGGTCGTGCACGACCGGGATGCCCAGCCTCTCCAGGTCCTGACCGGGGCCGATGCCCGAGTGCAGCAGCAGGCGCGGGGAGTCGACCGCGCCCGCGCACAGCACGACCTCGCGGCGGGCGCGCAGCAGGATCTCCTCGCCGTCCTTGGTGCGCACGTGCACGCCCTCGGCGCGGGTGCCGTCCAGCTCCAGCCGGTACGCCCACGTCTCCAGCAGGAGCGTCAGGTTGGCCCGCTCGTCCATCACCGGGTGCAGATAGGCGACCGAGGCGCTGGAGCGCTTGTTGCCCTCCGGGTGGTAGGCGAGGTCGAAGAAGCCGGCGCCCTCGGTGAACGGCCCCCGGTTGAAGCCCTCGATGCGCGGCACGCCGAGCGCGGTCTGCGCGGCGTCGACGAAGTCGCGGGCGATGGCGTTCCTGTCCCGCTCGTCGACCGGGACGATGTTGTTCTTCAGCCGGGCGAAGTACGCCTCCATCGGCACCGCGCCCCAGCCCTTGGCGCCGGCCGCCTCCCACTCGTCGAAGTCGGACGGCAGCGGCTTGAACGCGATGAGGGTGTTGTGCGAGGAGCAGCCGCCGAGCACGCGGGCGCGGCTGTGCCGGATGTGCGAGTTGCCGCGCGGCTGTTCGGTGGTCGGGTAGTCGTAGTCGAGTTCGCCGCCGAGCAGGCCCATCCAGCGGCGCAGGGTCAGCACGTCCTCGCGGCCGACGTCGCTGGGGCCGCCCTCGACGAGGGCGACGGTGACGTCCGGGTTCTCGGTGAGGCGGGAGGCGATGACGGAACCGGCCGTGCCGCCGCCTATGACGACGTAGTCGTACTCGTGGCGGCCGTCGTGGCCGTGGGTGTGGGTGTGATCGGGCATGGGGGGTGGTACTCCAGGGGGGACGGGGAAGTTCGGGGGCCGGGCCGGCGTGACGGCCGGGGGGCGGCTCGGACGAGGGGTGCCTGCGGCTCAGCCGGCGAACCAGCGCACCGGGCGGGGTGCGAGGTTCTGGTAGACGTGCTTGGTCTCGCGGTACTCGGCCAGTCCGGCGGGGCCGAGTTCGCGCCCGGTGCCGCTCCTGCCGAAGCCGCCCCACTCCGCCTGCGGCAGGTAGGGGTGGAAGTCGTTGATCCAGACGGTGCCGTGGCGCAGCCGCCCGGCGACCCGGCGGGCCCGGCCCGCGTCGGCGGTCCACACGGCGCCCGCGAGGCCGTACTCGGTGTCGTTGGCGAGGGCGACGGCCTCGTGCTCGGTGCGGAAGGTCTCCACGGTCAGGACCGGTCCGAAGACCTCCTCGCGTACGACCCTCATCTGGCGGTTGCAGCGGTCGAGCACCGTCGGCTCGTAGAAGTAGCCGCTCGCCGGGCGGTCGGCGGCGGGCTCGGGGCGCCTGCCGCCGCAGCGCAGCACCGCGCCCTCGGCGAGCGCCGAGCCGACGTAGGACTCGGTCTTCGCGCGCTGCTGCTCGGAGACGAGCGGGCCGCACTCGACGCCGGGCACAGTGCCGCGGCCGAGGCGGATCCTGCCTGCCCGGCGGGCGAGTTCGGTGACGAAGCGCTCGTGGACGGACTCCTCGACGATGAGCCGGGAGCCGGCCGAGCAGACCTGGCCGCTGTGGATGAAGGCCGCGTTGAGGGCCTGGTCGACGGCGGTGTCGAAGCCCTCGTCCGTGGCGCAGGCGTCGGCGAAGACCACGTTGGGGTTCTTGCCGCCGAGTTCGAGCGCCACCTTCTTGACGGTGGGTGCGGCGGCCTGGGCCACCTTGGTGCCGCTGGCCAGGCCACCGGTGAAGGAGACCAGGTCGACGTCCGGGTGCTCGGCGAGGCGGGCGCCGACGGTGTGGCCGGGGCCGGTGACGATGTTGGCGACGCCCGCGGGCAGGCCCGCCTCCACGAGGAGTTCGACGAGGGCGACGGTGGTCAGCGGGGTGATCTCGCTGGGCTTGACGACGAAGGTGTTCCCGGCCGCGAGGGCGGGGGCGATCTTCCAGCTGGCCTGGAGGAGCGGGTAGTTCCACGGCGTGATCAGCGCGCACACCCCGACGGGCTCGTGCACGACCACGCTGTGGATGTCCGGGGAGCCCGCGTCGACGACCCGGCCGGGGGCCTCGGCCGCGACGAGATCGGCGAAGTAGCGGAAGGCGTCGGCGACGCAGTCGACGTCGGTCCGGCCCTCCTCCAGGGTCTTGCCCGCGTCCCGGCTCTCCATCAGGCCGAGGCGTTCGCGGTCACGCACGAGCAGCGCGGCGACCCGGCGCAGCAGGGCCGCGCGCTCGGCGACCGGGGTGCGGGGCCAGGCGCCCTCGCCGCCGTCGAAGGCGCGGCGGGCGGCCTCGACGGCCCGGTCGGCGTCCTTCTCGTCCCCCTCGGCGACCACGGCGAACGGCTCGGCGTCCGCGGGGTCGAGGATGTCACGCGTGGCCCCTGAAACCGCCTCGAGCCACTCCCCGCCCGCGTGAATGGTGCTGCGCGCCTTGCGCTCCGTACTGTCGGCCATGATCGATGGTGCCTTCCGTTCCTGCCCAGTCGCCCTGTGTCACCTGGGTGTCACCCACAGGGACCGGGAGCGCCTGCCCGTCCCCCGGAATCGCATGCGCAATCCATGGCCCAATGTGTTCCGTGTCACGGAAGTTGGGGGCACGGAGGAACAAAAGGGGCGCGGATCGGGCGGAGGCCGCGTGGAGGCTAGTGCGTCGCGAAGGCCGCCAGGGCCGTGTCGGCGTCCTTCTGCGCCTGCGGCCACTCGGCCGCCGGGCCCGCCGCCAGTACGGCGTACTCCTTGCCGTCGTCGGCGGTGAAGGCGTACTCGACCACCTGCCGGCGCTCGCCGAGCTTCTCGCTGTCGTACGCGTACACCAGCCGGGCCGTGTCCGAGCCGACCGCGGCGGACGCGCCCGCCGGGGGGCCGCTCTGCTCGAGGCCGATCTCCTTGTACGCGGGCTGCGTGCCCAGGTTCTCGGAGGACTTCTGGACCGCCTCGTAGGGCGTCATGCCGGGTTCGGTGACGACGAAGACCTGCAGCAGCCGGTGGTCGCCGCCCGTCGTGTAGAAGACGCCGGTCGGGCGCTCGCTGCGCTGCCAGCCGTCGGGCACGGCGAGGGAGAAGCCGGAGGGGTCGTCGACCGTGTGGTAGCCCTCGGGCAGGGCGGACGCCGACGCTGAGGGCGAGGCCTCGGCGGTCCCGTCCGTGGGGGTCGCGCCGGTGGGCTGTCCCGTGGGCGCGGGGGACCTGCCGTGCGGTGAGGCGGTGGCCGAGGTGCGGGTGGCGTCGGAGCCGTCGGCGCCGGTCAGCTTCACCACCGCGAACGCGGTGCCTGCCCCGACCACCGCGGCGGCCGCCGCCACCGCCGCCTTCCACCACAGCGGGTGCCCGGCGTGCGGGGGCTGTGTCGTGGGCGGCGCGGTGAGGGTGGTGGGCGGGTGCCATCCGGCGTCGGGGTCGTACGCCGGCGGCGGCACCGGGGGCACGGCGTCGGGGTCGTACGCCGGCGGCGGCACCGGGGGCACGGCGTCCGGGTGGGACGGGGGCGGCGCCGCCGGGGGCGCCGGGGGCACCGGGAGGGGTGGCTCCGTCGCCGGGGCCGGGCGGGTGGCGGCGTCCTCCCAGCGCTGGGCCTCCTCGTTCCAGTACCGCTGTCCCCCGCTCATCGTGCGCTCACCGTCCGAGCAGCCCCGCCACGGTGCCCGCGGAGGCGAGGACGTTCAGCAGCGACTGCGAGTCGGCGAGCAGCGCGCGCAGCCGCTCGCGGCGGGTCGGGCCGGCCTGCCCGGTGGCGGTGATCTCCTCCTCCGCACCGGCCAGTTCGGCGTCCAGCGCCGCGGTCCGGTCGGTGCCGCGCACCCGGGTCAGGTCGGCCCGCAGTTCGCGCACCGCGGCCAGCAGCTGCTCTGTCGCCTCGTCGCGCGCCGGCGCGGTGCCGTGGTGGCTGACCGCGCGGGCGTGGCTGCCGATGGCGAAGGTGCTGCCGGAGACGTTCCCCAGGGTGACGCTGGGCTCGTCATGCGGGTCGGTCATCGCCGTCCGCTCCCTTCTGCGGCTCTGCGCCGCTGGTGGCGGTGGCGTGGGAACCCACCGCGAAGGTGGAGTCCTCCACCGACTCGATGTTCACGCCGCCGTTGCTGATGTTGACGATCTTCTGGACGAACTCGCCGGTCTGGTAACCGGCTTCGAGGAGCGCGGCGCGCACTCCGTGCGCGATCCGGTCCTGCACGGTGCGCAGGTAGCGGTCGACGTCCATCTCCTGGAACAGCGACCCGCGCGGCGCCGCCCCCAGCTCCCGCACCGACCGCGCCGGGCCCTCGGGCAGCGCGCCCGCGTTGCCCGCGGTCAGCAGCCGCCAGCCGAACGCGGCCAGCCGGCCCAGGTGCGCGAGGGCCGTGCCCCCCGAACGCGGCACCCGGGGCACGGCGTAGGCGGCCTTGCCCAGCAGGCTGTTGCGGTTGTAGCGGTGGGCGACGCGGTCGGCGTCCTTGAACTCCTCGCGCACCGGCGTCAGGACGTGCGGGGCGACCTCCAGCATCAGCATCCGGCCCTGGGTGTGGACGCGGAAGAAGACGCTGACGACGAGCTCCTCCTCCCAGCCGCCGACCCGTACGCGCAGGAAGTGCCGCCGCTTCTCGGCGCCCTCCTCGACCGCGCGCCTGCGGTGGTCCTCGAAGACCTCCGGCCGGTAGGGGGCGTCCTCGCGGCGCAGCAGGCCCTCCACCGGCAGGAACACGCACTCGTCGATCTCGAGGCCGCGCAGCCGGTCGCGCACCGGGAACTGGCCGGTCGCGGCCGACTCGCGCAACTGCTCCAGCAGCGGGCGCACGGTGTCGAGGACGGCCCGGTTGGTCAGCGGGCGCTGCTTGCGCATGGCGTCGGGCCGCAGTTCGACGGCGAGCACCCAGGTGTCGTACGCGCTGCCGGCCCCGCAGAACGGGCGGGCCTCGTGGTACATGATCAGCGGCTGGTGCTGCTCGGCGCGGATGCGCCCGATCATCCGCAGCAGCCGTCCGCCCACGGCGGCGAGCGCCGGGTCGGCCGCCGCGTCGGGAAAGCGCCGGGTGGACAGTTCCTGGCTCAGCGACCGGGTGACCTGGGAGCGCTGCGCGGCGACGCAGAGCGCGATGAGCGCGAGCACGGCGAGCGCGAGCCAGGCCTGAAGGGCGCTGAAGGTGCTCCCGCCCGGGTCGAGCACGTCCGTCGCGGACAGGCCGGACGTGCTCGTCGTGCCGTAGACGCCGTCGTACGGCGACGGTGAGCCGGACGAGTCGCCGCCCGCGCCGAAGGCGAGGAACACGGTGGCCGCGAAGAGGTACAGCAGGCCGATACGGCTGTACCAGCGCAGCAGAAAGGCGGGCACCACCCGGTAGAGCGGCGGGTGTTCGTCGCGGCCCCGGATCCAGGAGGCGATGGCGAGTTGCAGCCCGAGTCCGAGGAAGAACAGCAGCCAGCCCTGGCTGAGCGCGGCGCCGACGGCCCACAGCCCGAGGATCGCCCCGTCCCAGGCCAGCTCCAGGCGCCGGGCGCGCAGGGCGTGGGCGAGGACGCGGGAGGCGTCGAAGCCGAGGGAGGGCGCGGCGATGCGCTGCTCGTTCAGATACAGCTCGTCGATGACCTCGTCGCGGTAACCGGAGTCCAGGTAGGTGCCCGCGCACAGCAGGCGGGTGGCCTCGCTGGCGTACGGCGCGGTCGTCGGCGCCGGTGCCGCGGGCCGGGCCGGCTGCGGCTGTTGCGGCACGTAGGCGGTGCTCACGCCCATCCCCCGATGGTCGAACGTGCGTGCAGGGCACGCGGTTTGATGAACCATCAGCATAGTGGGGCGTGCGTGGTGCCGGAAGCTGATCGTCACCTGCCGAAGCCCGACCGTTACCGACCGCCGCCGTCGCCGTCGCTCAGCCGGCGGGGCAGGTCGCTCCCGACGGGCAGAAGGAGTCGTACGCCGCGGTGAACGGCGCCGTCACGTCCGAGCCCTCCGGGCCCGAGGAGCGGATCGCGTAGAGCCGGCCGTCGGCGGCGGCGAAGCGGCGGTCGATGACCTGGGTGGGGCCGGAGGTGGTGTCGTCGTAGCGGTAGTCCAGTTCGGACCAGCCGGGGCCCGAGGCGCGCTTGAGGACCCGGTAGCCGTGGAGGACCTGGACGAATCCGCTGGGGCCGTTCTCCGCGAGGTCCAGGGACTTGGCGGGGGTCTGCTCCACCACCTCGAACAGTTTCAGGCTGCTGTCGCCGCCGGGCGAGCTGTAGGTGACGACCTCCGCGCTGACCCCGCGCTCCTCCTGGCGCGTCCAGCCGTCCGGCACGTCGAGGCTGTAGCCGACGGGGTCCACGGCCCGGCGGTAGCCCGGCGAGGGGCCCGTGCTCGCCACGGTCTCGGGGGTGGTGGAGGCAGAGGCCTCGTCGGTGGCCGACGGGGTGGGGGTGGCCGGTGGGGCGGACGCGTCGGCCGGCGCGGTGGCGCTCACGGAGGCGTGCGCCGCCGGGCCGGCCTGGTGATGGCCGGTGCCGTGGTCGCGGGCGGCCCACCACACCGCGGCACCGGCCCCGCCCCCGGCGAGGACGGCCACCACCGCGACCAGGACCAGGCCCGTGCGGGGACCGCGGGCCCGCGCGGGCGGCACGGGCTGCGGGGGCGTGGGGGCTGGGTCGGGGGCGGGGGTGGGTATGGGCGTGGCGGGCTGGGCGTACGGGACGTACGTGGGCGGCGGGGTTGGCGAGCGCGGAAGCGGGGGCGGAGCGGGTGCCGGACCCGGCGGGCCGGCGGGGCCCACCTGCGTCTCGGCGCCCGCCCACCAGGGCGTGTCCGGGGTCTTCGGCCGTGCGCCGGAGCCCCCCTCGTCGTCCACCCACCGCTGCTGTTCCGCGTCCCACCGTTGGCGCATGGCGTACCCGTCCCCCAGAAGCCGTACGGAACTCGACGATAGCGGCGTACACGCCGACAGGCCCCGTCCCGTACGAAAACGGGACGGGGCCTGCACACGTCGGTGACGGTCCGGAGGCGGTCCGGACGGCGGTCCGGCGGCTGTCAGATGAGGCCGAGGGAGCGGACGGCCTCGCGCTCCTCCTCGAGCTCCTTGACGGAGGCGTCGATGCGGGCGCGGGAGAAGTCGTTGATCTCCAGACCCTGGACGATCTCGTACTTGCCGTCCTTGGTGGTGACCGGGAAGGAGGAGATCAGGCCCTCCGGGACGCCGTAGGAGCCGTCCGAGGGGATGCCCATGGAGACCCAGTCGCCCTCGGCGGTGCCGTTGACCCACGTGTGCACGTGGTCGATGGCGGCGTTGGCGGCGGAGGCGGCCGACGAGGCGCCGCGGGCCTCGATGATGGCCGCGCCGCGCTTGGCGACGGTCGGGATGAAGTCCTCGGCCAGCCACTTCTCGTCGTTCACGACCTCGGCGGCGTTCTTGCCGGCGACCGTGGCGTGGAAGATGTCCGGGTACTGGGTGGCGGAGTGGTTGCCCCAGATGGTCAGGCGCTTGATGTCGGCGACCGTGGTGCCGGTCTTCTTCGCCAGCTGGGTCAGCGCGCGGTTGTGGTCCAGGCGGGTCATCGCGGTGAAGCGCTCGGCCGGTACGTCCGGGGCGGCGGCCTGCGCGATGAGCGCGTTGGTGTTCGCCGGGTTGCCGACGACCAGGATCTTGACGTCGTCCGCGGCGTGGTCGTTGATGGCCTTGCCCTGCGGCTTGAAGATGCCGCCGTTGGCCTCGAGGAGGTCGCCGCGCTCCATGCCCTTGGTACGCGGGCGGGCGCCGACGAGGAGGGCGACGTTGGTGCCGTCGAAGGCGACGTTCGGGTCGTCGCTGATGTCGATGCCCTGGAGGAGCGGGAACGCGCAGTCGTCCAGCTCCATGGCCGTGCCCTCGGCGGCCTTCAGCGCCGGCGTGATCTCCAGGAGGCGCAGCTTGACCGGCACGTCCGCGCCGAGCAGCTGGCCGGAGGCGATGCGGAAGAGCAGGGCGTAACCGATCTGGCCGGCCGCGCCGGTGACGGTGACGTTCACGGGAGTGCGGGTCATGGCGTTCTCCGTATGACAGCTGGCGGTGGGGCGTCCCTGCCCCGGGGTGCGGATGATCGATCTCTTGGCGTCAAGAGATGTCCGGCCGTCAGGCTATCGCGCATCCGCGATGCGAGACGTCCGGGCCCCTGTGGCCCGGCCCACAGACTGACCTCGCTCCTTGCGCCAAAAGGCGGCCGCCCGTCCGGGAGAGGAGAGACGAGGGCGGCCGCCGTACGGGGGTTGCCGGAGGACCGGAATCCCGTGGGGGTGTTGTCCGCCTTCCCCGTTCGGCGGATCCCATGCACGCGGTACGGCATCGGTCAGGGCTGATCGGTGCACGCCTGCCGGCCGGAGGCCAGGGTCGCGCAGGCCTTCGCCCCGGCCGCGTCCCTGACGGCGATCATGGGGGTGTACGCGATGGTGTCGCCGGCCGCCGTGACGGTGCCGGTCTCCTGGCGGCCGCCGGCCACGACCCGCACCTCGTCCCCCTGTCCGGCCCGCGTGATGCGGCCCCACGCCGCACCGCAGGTCCGGCTGTAGCGGACCTCGAGAAGGGCGTTCCCCACGGTGACGCTGCGCGCGGTGCTCACGAGATTCCCACTGCATCCCATGCTCTCGGCGTCCTTCCCGGTGCAGGAGGCCCCGGCGCACTTGACCCCCGCCGGCAGCTTCAGAGGTGTGGTGGCGGAGGGCGACGGCGACTTGGCGGCCCCCGCCGCCTTCCCGCCGCGGTCGCCGCCGGTCGCGTAGAACACGGCCCCGATGAGCACCAGCACCCCGGCCAGCCCGGCGAGGAACATGACCGCCCGCCGCCCGCGCCCCCGGTCACCACGGGCGGAGGGCGGGGCGGGCCGGGACGGCCCATCGTCCTTGCCGGAACTGGACGGCCCGGCGGGGCCGTCCGGCCCCGCCGAACCGGGGCGGCCGGAGGGACCGGGGTTGGCGGACGGACCGGCCGAACCCGGGCGCACGGACGAACCGGACGGCTCGCAGCGCGCGGACGGACCGGACGGTCCCCGAACGGCGGCGCCGTGGGCCGCGACGGCCGCACCCCCGGCGTCGCGGCCGTCCGCCCCGGTGGGCCCCCGGTACCCGGCCAGCCCCCAGGAGTTGGGCACCGCCCCCGCCCCCGCGCCGCCACCAGCACCGGCACCCGCACGGCCACCGGAACCGCCACCGGCACCGGCACCGGCACCGGCAGCCGCACGGTCACCGGCGCCACCGCCGGCCGCGGCGGCCCCCGTGTCCGGAACGGTCGCGTCGCGGCCGACGGCGTCGCGCGGTTCCGCGGGCGTGCCGCCCACGGCGGTGTCGCGGGGCTCGGTCTCCGGCGACGGTGCCGTGGGCGGGGTGGGGCCGGACAGCGCGGCTCTGGCGCGGGATATGCGGATGGCTTCCATCGTGCGGTCGTGGCGCAGTTCCGCGCGGCTCCAGGCGCGTTCGGCGAGTTCCCACATCGTGACGAGGTGTGCCGGCTCCGTGCCGGTGACCTCGGCGAGGGCGACGACCGCTCCCTTGGGCGCGAGGAGCCGGCCGTTGAGATACCGGTCCCAGGACGTCCTGCTGTACCCCGTCCGGTCGGCGAGCGCCGCCACGCTCAGACCGCCGCGGTCCACCACCCGCCGCAGCTGACTCGCGAACTCCCTGACCTGCGGGTCGAGTTCCTCGGGCAAGGCCTTCCAACGAGCCATAGCTTCCCCCCCTGCTCCCCGGTGCTTGCCTGAATGTCCACGCTAGCCCGGTTGTCGGGCGACTTCTCCCCCGAACCCTGCTTTGTGGGCACATCGGTACACGGGCGCGCGCCCCGCTCAGCCCAGCGCCACGGCGCCCGCCACCGCGGTGACCATGAGGACGAGGAGCAGCAGCACGGCGTAGATCAGGAGGCGTCCGCCCGGCCCGTGCCGCGGGCTCTCCTCGGGCCGGTCCCACCAGGGAACGGTGGGGTCGTCCTCGTACGCCTCGCTCCCCTCGGGCCGCTCGGGGGCGGCCGCCGGGCGGGGCCAGGCCTGGACGGCCATCTCCCAGCGCACGGTGTGGCGTTCGGCGTCCGGACCGTCCAGTCCCGCGACCCGGCACAGCGCGGCGACCGCCTGCCGGGGCGGCGGCTGGACGGCGTTGAGGTAGCGCTGCCAGGACGACTTGCTGTACGCGGTGCGCGCGCCGAGCGCGACCAGGCTGAGGCCGGTCCGGTCCTTCAGCAGGCGCAGCTGCTCCACGAAGTGCCGTACCTCCGGCGGCAGATCGTCCGGCAGCGGCTGCCAGGCGCCCATCGCTCACCTCCACGGCGTCCCTCGCGTTGCCCGGTCGCAGCGAGTGACGACACCCGCGGGCACAACGGTTCCCGCGCCGGGCGCGAGCGCCCCTGTGGCCAAGCGCGGACACCGTAGCGGAACGGTCACTTCCGTGCCACAGCGCACGGACAGCCGTTGAACAGGCCGTTCAGGTGCACCAGGGTGGATGCGGGACGGCGGCCCGTCCTGACTCGGGGGAGAGGATGGGCCGCCGTCGCCGTGCGCGCTCCGGGGCGCGCGCGGGCGTCACTGGCTGTTGCGGACGGTGAAGTGCAGCGCGTCGTCCAGGAACGGTATCTCCAGCCACGGCTTGGGCTGCGCCATCAGCGCGAGCAGCACGATGGCACAGCCGAGGACGCCGTAGGTGACGATGTCGGTGAAGCGGGAGCGCACGGCGAGCATCCCCACCCTGGGCAGGAGCCACCGCAGCGCGGCGCCGCCGAGCAGCGCGACGCCGATGAGCAGCAGCCCGACGCGGAAGGCGTCGAAGGCGGTCACCAGCAGCCCCAGCCCGACCACGGACAGCACGGCGAGGATCGGCCACTGCCGCGCGGGCGCGGGGGCGTCGCCGGACGCGGCCCGGCCGCCGCCCTCGGGGCGCGCGGTGTCCCTGGTGAACAGCGGGAAGCGGCGCGTGACCCGGCGCGGCCGCCCGTCCGCGTCCGGCGCGCTGACCGCGTCCCGCACCTCGGTCTCCGGCTCGGCGGCCGCGGGGGTGCCCCGGGTGCCGCCGTCCGCCTCAGCCGACACTGCGCTCCGCCGCCTCGACCACGTTGACCAGCAGCTGGGCCCGCGTCATGGGGCCGACGCCGCCGGGGTTCGGGGAGATCCATCCGGCCACCTCGCGGACGTCCGGGTGGACGTCGCCCACGATCCTGCCCTCGTCGTTGCGGGAGACGCCGACGTCGAGGACGGCCGCGCCGGGCTTGACGTCCTCGGCGCGCACCAGGTGCGCCGAGCCGGCGGCGGCGACGATGATGTCGGCCCGCTTGAGGTGGGCGGACAGGTCGCGGGTGCCGGTGTGGCACTGGGTCACGGTGGCGTTCTCGCTGCGGCGGGTCAGCAGCAGCGGCATCGGGCGGCCGATGGTGACGCCCCGGCCGACGACCACGACCTCCGCGCCCTTGATCTCCACGCCGTGGCGGCGCAGCAGCGTGAGCACGCCGTTGGGGGTGCAGGGCAGCGGGGCGGGCTCGTTGAGGACGAGGCGGCCGAGGTTCATCGGGTGCAGGCCGTCGGCGTCCTTGTCGGGGTCCATCAGCTCCAGGACGCGGTTCTCGTCGATGCCCTTGGGCAGCGGCAGCTGGACGATGTAACCGGTGCAGGAGGGGTCCTCGTTCAGCTCGCGGACGACCGCCTCGATCTCCTCCTGCGTGGCGGTCGCGGGCAGTTCGCGCTGGATCGAGGCGATGCCCACCTCGGCGCAGTCGCGGTGCTTGCCCGCGACGTACTTGCGGCTGCCGGGGTCGTCCCCGACCAGGATCGTGCCGAGGCCGGGCGTGACGCCCTTCTCCTTCAGCGCCGCCACGCGGGCGGTCAGATCGGACTTGATCTCGGCTGCGGTGGCCTTGCCATCGAGAATCTGGGCGGTCATGCCCCCATCCTCGCGGATGACCGGCCCGTCGTTCCAATCCGGGTCCGCCGAAGCGTCCGTCCCGGTCCGTCCGCCCGATCGCCGCCAAGATCAGTGATGTTGCACTTGCACAACACATGCGAAATGCGGCTGGACAAGCATGTCCTCGGTCAAGAACGATGAACCGCACAGTGCCGCGGGCAGCTCAACGGGGGGACGGACCGCACTTTCTGTAGACATCTCCTCCGAACGGTGCCGCCGCGCGTCGTCCCCGCACTTGATCAACGGAGGAAACACCGCCATGAGTTACGGCGACCCGAACAACCCCTACGGCGCCCCGCAGCAGCAGCCGCAGCAGGGTTACGGCTACCCGGCGCAGGGCCAGGCCCCGGGCTACGGCTACCCGCAGGCCCCGCCGGTCCAGCCGTACGGCGCTCCGGTGCCGGAGACGATGCCGGGCACGGTGAGCGCGGCCCGCGTGATGCTGTGGGTGATCGTCGGCCTCCAGGCGATCGGTGTGGCGATCTTCGTCTTCAGCGCGCTGACCATCGACCACCTGAAGAAGAACGGCGACCTGCCGCAGCTCTCCGACTACCCGACCGGCGCGCTGTGGGGCTTCGCGGTGCTCGCCCTGGCGTGGCTGGTGTGGGCGGCGGTGCTGGCGGCGAAGTTCACCAGCGGCGGCAACGGCCTGCGCGTGACGACGCTGGTCTTCGGCATCATCACCGCGGTGCTCGCCCTGTACCCGTTCACGCTGGTGGGCATCGTCCACCTGGTGCTGGCGATCCTGATCGCCGTCTTCGTGGGCAACGCCAAGGGCAAGGCCTGGTTCAACCGGCCCCGCTACTGAGCCTGCGCCCGCTACTGAGCCGGCCCCGCTACTGAGCCCGACGCGCCTTCCCGGGCGCGTGCGACCGCGGCCTCCGTCCCCTTCCCGGGGAGCCGGAGGCCGCGGTCGTTCCCGGCCGGGGGCGGCCGGTGGACGGTCAGTGGAAGAAGTGGCGGGTGCCGGTGAAGTACATCGTCACGCCGGCCTTCTTCGCGGCCTCGACGACCTGCTCGTCGCGGATCGAGCCGCCCGGCTGGACGATCGCCCGGACGCCGGCCGCGATGAGGATCTCGGGGCCGTCGGGGAAGGGGAAGAAGGCGTCGGAGGCGGCGTAGGAGCCGCGCGCCCGCTCCTCGCCCGCCCGCTCGACCGCGAGCCGGCAGGAGTCGACCCGGTTGACCTGGCCCATGCCGACGCCGACCGAGGCGCCGTCCTTGGCGAGCAGGATGGCGTTGGACTTCACCGCCCGGCACGCCTTCCACGCGAAGGCGAGCTGCGCGAGCTCGTCGGCGGGGAGCGCCTCGCCGCTGGCGAGCGTCCAGTTGGCCGGGTCGTCGCCGTCGGCCTGGAGCCGGTCGGCGACCTGGAGCAGCGCGCCGCCGTCGATCGCCTTGACCTCGACGGGAGCGGCGGGCCCGGTGGGGGCCTTCAGGACGCGGATGTTCTTCTTCTTGGTGAGGGCTTCGAGGGCCCCCTCCTCGTAGTCCGGCGCGACGACGACCTCGGTGAAGATGTCGGCGACCTGCTCGGCCATCTCCCGGCTCACCGGACGGTTCACGGCGATCACACCGCCGTACGCGGACACCGGGTCGCAGGCGTGCGCCTTGCGGTGCGCCTCGGCCACGTCGGCCCCGACGGCGATGCCGCACGGGTTGGCGTGCTTGATGATCGCCACGCACGGCTCGTCGTGGTCGTAGGCGGCGCGGCGGGCGGCGTCGGTGTCCGTGTAGTTGTTGTACGACATCTCCTTGCCGTGCAGCTGCTCGGCCTGCGCGAGCCCGGCGCCGCCGGCGTCCGTGTACAGCGCGGCCGGCTGGTGCGGGTTCTCGCCGTAGCGCAGGGTGTGCGCGCGCTCCCAGGTGGCGCCGAGGAAGTCGGGGAACCGCGACTCGTCGACGGGCGCGTAGGAGGAGGCGAACCAGGAGGCGACGGCCACGTCGTAGGCGGCCGTGTGCTGGAAGGCCTCGGCGGCCAGGCGCTTGCGGGTGGCGAGGTCGAAGCCGCCGGACTTCACCGCGTGCAGCACGTCGGCGTAGCGGCCGGTGCTGGTGACCACGGCGACGGACGGGTGGTTCTTGGCGGCGGCGCGGACCATGGAGGGGCCGCCGATGTCGATCTGCTCGACGCACTCGTCGTCCGAGGCGCCGGAGGCGACGGTCTCGCGGAACGGGTAGAGGTTGACCACGACCAGGTCGAACGGCTCGACGCCGAGGTCGGCCAGCTGCTGCCGGTGGTCCTCGAGGCGCAGGTCGGCGAGGATGCCGGCGTGGACCTTCGGGTGCAGGGTCTTGACCCGGCCGTCCAGGCACTCGGGGAAGCCGGTGAGCTCCTCGACCTTGGTGACGGGCACACCGGCCGCGGCGATCCGCGCGGCGGTGGAGCCGGTGGAGACGAGTGCGACTCCGGCCTCGTGCAGCCCGCGCGCGAGCTCCTCCAGACCGGTCTTGTCGTAGACGCTGACGAGCGCGCGCCGGATGGGCCGCTTGTTGCTCTCGGCGGTCACAGGATTACTACCTTTCGTCCCTCGATGCGATAGCCGTTGCGGGCGAGCCGCCCCACGACCTCGACGAGCAGCCTTCGCTCGACTTCCTTGATGCGCTCGTGCAGAGCGCTCTCGTCGTCCTCGTCCCGGACCTCGACCACGCCCTGGGCGATGATCGGGCCGGTGTCGACGCCGTCGTCGACGAAGTGGACGGTGCAGCCGGTGACCCTGGCGCCGTACGCGAGCGCGTCCCGCACGCCGTGGGCTCCGGGAAAACTGGGCAGGAGGGCGGGGTGCGTGTTCACGAACCGCCCGCCGAACCGGGCGAGGAACTCCTTGCCCACGATCCTCATGAACCCGGCGGACACCACCAGGTCGGGCTCGTGGGCGGCGACGGCCTCGGCGAGCGCCGCGTCCCACTCCTCGCGCGTGGCGTAGTCCTGCACCCTGCGCACGAAGGTCGGCACCCCGGCGCGCTCGGCGCGGGCCAGCCCCTCGATGCCGTCGCGGTCGGCGCCCACGGCGACGATCTCGGCGCCGTAGGCCCCGGCTCCCGCCGCGTCGATCGCGTCGAGGAGCGCCTGGAGGTTGGTGCCGGATCCGGAGACCAGCACGACGAGGCGCTTGGCCACGGGCTTGGCGGCCACGATGGGGCCCTTTCTCGGGGAAGCTGTTTGTACGGTCGTACGAATGCTTCGGTCCCCCGGATACGGGGAAGCCTACGAAGCGGCCGACCGCCAGCAACGATACCGGCACACCGGACGGCCCCCGTGGGACGGGGGCGTGGCCGGAAGGTAGCGTCTGGGGAGAGCTGGTACGGGAACGCACCACGCGCACCGCGCGTTCTCCTGATGACGGGACCCCGCGCCCAGGGCGTTGAGCACCTGCGGGGACCCCCAGTTCAGTCGTGACTCACCAAGGGGAAGACGCTCACTTGATGCCGGACCGCAGCCTGCGACTCCTCACGCTCCCCCCGCAGCCGGCGCAGGGGAACACGCGCGGCGCCGTGCTGCTGCGGGAGCGCCCGAGTTCGCCGCCCGACGCCCCGTCGGGCGGTGGGAACGGCGGGGGGAACGGCGGGCGGGGCGGACCGGCCCCGGACGACAACCCCTTCGCTCCGCCGCCCGAGGGCGCCCCGGACAGCCCCTGGCGGCCGCGGCATCCGTCCGGCAACGGCTCGGACGAGGGCGGCTCCGGCGGCCAGGGCGACGGCTCGGGCTCCGGCTCGGGCGAGGACGGTCGTTCACCCTGGGGCAGTCAGTGGAGCGACCGGCAGCCCGGCCGTTCCCAGGGCGGCTTCGGCGAGCGGCCCCAGCGTCCGGGACCCGGCGGCCCGGGCGGACCCGGCGGTCCCGGCGGCGGCCAGGGCCCGGGGCTGCGCTGGGACCCCACGGACCCGGCCCAGCGCCGCGCGCGGTACGCGCTGCTGTGCGGGATGTGGGCCTTCTTCTTCGCCCTGTTCAGCTGGCCGTACGTGGCGCTGCTGCTCGGCGCGCTGGCGCTGTACTGGGGCGTGAGCTCGCTGCGCGCCAAGCCGGGCCGGTCCGACGCGGGCGGCGCCGCCCCGGCGCCCGAGGGCCGGCCGCAGACCACGGCCGCGGTGAGCGGCCTGGTCACCGCCTCGCTGGCGCTGGCCCTGGTCGCGGTGTCCTTCACCGCGCAGCTGGTGTACCGCGACTACTACTCGTGCGTGAACGACGCCCCGACCAACCAGGCCAAGCAGTCCTGCGACCGGCATCTGCCGCAGGAGCTGCGGGGCGTGCTGGGGATGAACGACTAGTCAGCCGGTCCGGTGTGCGGTCCGGCGTTCGGCGAGCCCTCCCGCGGGAGCGGCTGTGCGGGGCGTCAGCGTGCGAACTTCTCGACGGCCGCCGCGGTGACGGGCGTGAAGAAGTTGACGAGGTTGCCGTCGGGGTCACGGAACAGCAGCGACCTGTTGCCCCAGGGCATCGTGGTGGGCTCGGTGACGAAGTCGGTCACGAAGCCGGTCAGGTTCCGGTGGACGCGGTCGACGTCGTCGACGAGGAACTCGGTGATCACGCTGTGGTTGTCCGCCGGGCGGGCGGAGCCCGGGGCGAACAGCGGGACGGTGCGGGTGCCGGCGATCGCGAGGGTGGCGCCCGCGGTCCTGAGTTCGGCGAAGTCCTCGGTGGCCCACGTCGCCTTCGCCCCTGTGGCTCGCTCGTAGAACTCGACGAGGCGCGCGACGTCGCTGGTGATGATGCGGATCGAGACGAAGTCCATGGGGATCTCCTTGGCTGTGCGGGAGGCGTGCACTGCGCAGGCTAGGAGAAATAGAGGACAGAATCGGTCCAGTATTCGCGTTACGCTGCGAACATGCCCCGACCGACCGCCCGCGTGCTGACACTCCTGGAGCTGCTGCAGTCGGGCGGCACGCGGACGGTGGCCGAACTCGCCGACCGTCTCGGCGTCGAAGGGCGCACCGTGCGGCGGTACGTGGACCAGCTGATCGACCTCGATGTGCCCGTGGAGTCGGTGCGGGGCCGCTACGGCGGGTACCGGCTCGCCCCCGGGTACCGCCTGCCTCCGCTCATGCTCAGCGACGACGAGGCGCTGGCCGTGCTGCTCGGCCTGGTCGCCGGCCGCCGAGCGGGGTTGACGACGGCGGAGCACACGGCGAGCGAGACGGCATCGGCGAAGATCCGGCGGGTGCTGCCCAAGCGCATCGCCCGTCGGCTCGACACACTCCTGGAAGCACTCGCCTTCACGGATCGGCTCGACGACTCCGACGCCCCGGACGCCGGGGTCCTGCTCACCGTCGCCGACGCGGTGCGCCACCGCCGGCCGGTCTCGATCCGCTACACCGACCGCGACGGACGGCGCAGCGAGCGCACGCTGCACGCGTACGGGATCGTCGCCCACGCGGGCCGGTGGTACGTCACGGGCAAGGACGCCAGGATCGGCGAGGACCGGACCTTCCGGCTCGACCGCATCGCGGACGCGCGGACCCTGCCCGGCTCATTCGAAGCGCCCGTGGGTCCCGGTGCGGCACAGCGCCTGCTGTCGGGGTTCGCCACGGCCGAGTACCTGCATGAGGTGACCTTGCGGATCCACGGGACGGTCGAGCAGATCCGCGCCCACCTGCCCGCCGGCGTCGCGAGCCTGGAGGAGTACGCGCCCGTGACGGGCGAGGACCGGGCGACCGAGCGCTGGCTGCGCGTCGAGCTGCGGGCGGAACGGCTCGACTGGCTGCCTGCGGTACTCGCCTCACTCGACCGCCCGTTCGTCGTCGAGCGCCCCGATGAACTGCGCCACCTCGTCATCGCGCTCGCCGATCGCCTCACGTCCTGGGCCCGCCGGCCGCCTGACAGCGAGGAACCGCGCGTGTCATGAGAGGGCACAGCTAGGGGCGCGGGGCCCGGCCGGGGTCGCCGTCCTCGGGGGGCTGCGCCGGGGGGTTCGCGGGGGGATTCGCGGGGGGCTCGGTGGACGGTGGTTCGTGACCTTCGGGGGCCTCTTGCACTGCCGAGGGCTCTTGCACTGCCGGTGACCTGTCCGCCTCCGGCGGCCCGGCGTCGTGCGGCGGCTCCGCTTCCTGTGGCGTCTCCCCCGCCTCGTGCGGCTCCGTCGGTTTCGTCGCCGCCTGTCTGAGCGCCTCCCAGCGGGCCCGGCGGGCGGTGTCGTCGTCGTGCCAGGCGGAGGACTCGGGCCCCTCGGGATCCTGGGGCAGGACGTCGTACGGCTCGAGGGTCGGGTCCTGGAGCCGGGGCCCGGCCCCGGCGGCCTGCGCGGCGGCCGGTACCTTCGCCGCCGGGGCCTGACGGGGCCTGGCGATCCGCTGCCCGGTCCCGCTCTCCGCCGCCGTCGCCCTGCCGCCCCGGCAGCGCCACGCCCGTGCGGCCAGCGCCGTGGGCAGCGCCCCCGCCGCCGTCCACACCAGCGCCGCCGCGCCCACCTGCCAGCCCACCGGCCCGAACCGGGCGAGCGCGGCGTTGCCGAGCGGCCCGCCCGCCAGCTCGGCGAGCACCCCGAGCCCGAGCGCGCACAGCAGGCACGCGAGCCCCGCCCCGGCCACCGTGCGCCGCCATGTCCACGCCCGCACGGGTTCGCCCTGCCGTCCGTCCGGCGCGTCCCGTCCGTCCCGTACGGCCGCCCCGGCCACGAACCAGCCGATGGTCAGCCCGGCCGCCACCGGGACCACCGCCGCGACCCAGTGCGCCGAGGTGCCGGGGCCCGCGTCCGGCACCGCCGCCAGCAGCGGGAACGGCGGCAGCAGCGGGGCCGGGGCCGAGGCGAACGGGTCGACGACGTGTCCCGCGCCGAGGACGAAGCCGGGTCCCAGCGCGTACGCCACCGCCCACAGCACCGCGTTGGGCAGCAGCGCCAGGCACAGCAGCAGTACCGCGAACCGCCCCGACCAGCCCTCCGTCAGCCGTACGAAGGCGCCCTGGGCAGCCGCGGAGTGCCCGACCAGGGACACCCCGAGCACCAGCGCCCCGCCCCCGGCGAACACCGTCGCCCCCGCCCCGGCCGCCCGCGACGACGCGCCCAGGCGCGCGCGGGGTCCGGGCGCGAGGAGCAGCCGCCGGACGCTCTTGGGCAGCCTGCCCAGCGCCCGCTCCAGCGGCGCGCGCGGACAGCCGTACGCCGTCCACACGCCGCTGCCCGCCGCCACCACGGCGACCAGCGGCACCCACAGGAGGGTCCACGGCCACGAGGGGCGCAGCACACCGCCCGCCGCGTACACGGCGGCGGCCCCCGCGACGACGACGTAGCCGAGGACCACGCCCGCCCAGGCGGTGCGGGGCGGGAGGAGCGGTCCGCCGTCGCCCGCGTCGGTCGCGTCCCGTGCGGCGCGGTGCACGAGCAGCGCGGGCAGGGCGAGAAGCAGCAGCGGGGTCACCCCCACGGGTGCGGGCACCGAGGTGGGCGTGTCGGTGCGCAGCAGCTCGGCGCCGTGCGCGAGCAGCCACAGCGCGGCGGCCACGTGCAGGGCGCCGCCCGGGCCGCTGTCGGGGTACGGCGAGCTGATCCACAGGGCGATGACCAGGACCGCGAAGGAGCCGAGCCCGAGTCCCGCCGCGACGGCGCCGCCCAGGAAGCCGGCGCCGAGGCCGGGCGAGCGGTCGCGTACCCGGGTGCGCAGTCGGTGCAGGGGAGGGCGGCGGCGGGGCGTGCTGGTCACGACCGCCATGCTCCCAACGACACCCGCTTTCCCGGCGCAAGAGGCGAAGTTCCGCTGTGTCGCTCAATATACGTTTATGTGCCTATTCACACGGAGGGACGCATCGTGACGGACCGTCATACCGACCGGGACACGGCCACTCTGACACCCGTTCAGGCCTTCGACGCCCTCTACGCGTACTGCGCCCCCGCCCTCGTACGCCAGACCTACCTGCTCACCGGCCGGCACGACCGCGCCCGCGAGGCCGTCGAGCGCGCCTTCCAACAGGCCTGGCAGCGCTGGCCGGAGGTGGCCCACGACCGGGACCCGGCGGGCTGGGTGCGGGCGGCGGCGTACGAGTGCGCCCTGTCCCCCTGGCACCGCTTCCGCCCGGGCGGACAGCTCACCGACCCGCCCCCCGATCCCGCGGACCGCGCGCTCCAGGAGGTCCTGCTCAGGCTCCCGCCGCCGCACCGCCGCACCCTCGTCCTCTACGACGGCGTGGGTCTCGACCTGCCCGAGACGGCCGCGGAGACGGAGGCGAGCACCCCGGCGGCGGCCAACCGGCTGATGCACGCCCGCGAGGCCGTCGCCGCGCGCCTGCCGGAACTGGCGGACACGGCGGAACTGCACCGGCGGCTGACCCGGCTGGCCGCCACCGAACGCCTCCCGGCGGTCATGCCGACGGCGGTGCGTACGACCGGGGAGCGCAGGACCCGGTTCTGGACCCGCTCCGCCGTCGCCTTCACGGTCACCATCATCGGCGCCACCGCGCTCACCCTGCGCACCGCTCCCACGCACTACCTCGCGCCGGTGTCCCCGGGGCACGCGGTGGCGGGACTGCCGGCCGCGGGCGCGCTCGGGCCGCTGTCCAAGGACGCGCTGAAGCTGCGGAAGAAGCTGCGCGAGCAGCAGGCGGCCGGGCCGGAACGGCTGATGCCCGAGGCGAGGTGAGACGGCCGGACGGCACGGCGCCACGTGGCCGGTCGCCCGGAAAGCCGGTGGGCCCGTCCCCCTGAAGGGGAACGGGCCCACCGACGTGGTTCAGGAACCGTACGGAGCTCAGCCGGCGAGGATCTCGCGGGCCAGCTTGGCCGTCTCGGTCGGGGTCTTGCCGACCTTGACGCCCGCGGCCTCGAGGGCCTCCTTCTTGGCCTGGGCGGTGCCGGAGGAGCCGGAGACGATGGCACCGGCGTGGCCCATGGTCTTGCCCTCGGGCGCGGTGAAGCCCGCGACGTAGCCGACGACCGGCTTGGTCACGTTCTCCTTGATGAAGGCCGCGGCCCGCTCCTCGGCGTCGCCGCCGATCTCGCCGATCATGACGATCAGGTCGGTGTCGGGGTCGTCCTGGAAGGCCTTCAGGGCGTCGATGTGGGTGGTGCCGATGATCGGGTCACCGCCGATGCCGACGCAGGTCGAGAAGCCGATGTCACGCAGCTCGTACATCATCTGGTACGTCAGCGTGCCGGACTTCGACACCAGGCCGATGCGGCCCGGCTTGGTGATGTCGGCCGGGATGATGCCGGCGTTCGACTGGCCCGGGGTGATCAGGCCGGGGCAGTTCGGGCCGATGATCCGGGTCTTGTTGCCCTTCTTGCCGGCGTACGCCCAGAAGGACGCCGTGTCGTGCACCGCGATGCCCTCGGTGATGACGACCGCCAGCGGGATCTCGGCGTCGATGGCCTCGACGACCGCGTCCTTGGTGAACTTCTCCGGGACGAAGATGACCGTGACGTCGGCGCCGGTCTTCTCGATGGCCTCCTTGACGGTGCCGAAGACCGGTACCTCGGTGCCGTCGAAGTCGACGCTCTGGCCGGCCTTGCGCGGGTTCACGCCGCCGACGATGTTCGTGCCGGACGCCAGCATGCGGCGGGTGTGCTTCTGACCCTCCGAGCCGGTCATGCCCTGGACGATGACCTTGGATTCCTTGGTGAGGAAGATAGCCATGGTGTTGTGTGACCTCGTCCCTTACTTCGCGGCAGCAGCCAGCTCGGCGGCCTTGTCGGCCGCGCCGTCCATGGTGTCCACCCGCTGGACGAGCGGGTGCTTGCGGTCGTCGAGGATCTTGCGACCCAGCTCGGCGTTGTTGCCGTCCAGGCGCACGACGAGCGGCTTGGTGACCTCTTCGCCCTTGGACTCGAGGAGCTCCAGGGCCTGCACGATGCCGTTGGCGACCGCGTCGCAGGCGGTGATGCCGCCGAAGACGTTGACGAACACCGACTTCACGTCCGGGTCGCCGAGGATGATCTCCAGGCCGTTGGCCATGACCTCGGCGGAGGCGCCGCCGCCGATGTCGAGGAAGTTGGCGGGCTTGACGCCCTTGTGGGCCTCGCCGGCGTAGGCGACGACGTCCAGGGTCGACATGACCAGACCCGCGCCGTTGCCGATGATGCCGACCTCGCCGTCGAGCTTGACGTAGTTGAGGTTCTTCTCCTTGGCGGCCGCCTCGAGGGGGTTGGCGGCGGCCTTGTCGTGGAGCTCCTCGAACTCGGGGTGACGGAACTCGGCGTTGTCGTCCAGGGAGACCTTGCCGTCCAGGGCGATGACGTCACCGGAGGCGACCTTGGCGAGCGGGTTCACCTCGACCAGGAGGGCGTCCTCCTTGACGAAGACCTCCCACAGCTTCACCAGGACGTCGGCGATCTTGTCGGCAACCTCGGCCGGGAACTTCGCCGCGGCGACGATCTCCTGCGCCTTGGCCTTGTCCACGCCGTCGATGGCGTCGATCGCGACCTGGGCGACGGCGTCGGGACGGGTGGCGGCGACCTCCTCGATCTCCATGCCGCCCTCGACGGAGGCGATGGAGAGGAAGGTGCGGTTGGCCCGGTCGAGGAGGAAGGAGACGTAGTACTCCTCGAGGATCTCCGGGGCGGTCTCGGCCAGCATGACCTTGTGGACCGTGTGGCCCTTGATGTCCATGCCGAGGATGTCCGTCGCGCGGGCGACGGCCTCGTCGGGGGTGGCGGCGAGCTTCACGCCACCGGCCTTGCCTCGACCACCGACCTTCACCTGGGCCTTGACGACCGACTTGCCGCCCAGCCGCTCGGTGATCTCGCGCGCCGCCTCAGGCGTGTCGATGACTTCACCGGCCAGCACCGGTACACCGTGCTTGGCGAAGAGGTCCCTCGCCTGGTACTCGAACAGGTCCACGCGCTTCCGTCCCTATCAGTGATCTCGCGGTTCGTTGGATGCGTGGGCGTGCCGCGAAGGGCAACGTGACGTCCGCTCTGTGTCACAAGGGAGGCGCACACGGTGTCCGAGCGCGCGGCATGTCCGTCTCGCAGGTTATCGCCGCTCGCGGGGGTGCCATAAATCGGGGGGTCACACCTGAGCGGTGATACCTGTCACATGATGCCGTCCTCTCTGGCACTGCGTGCCGGAGGCCGAAGGGCCTCACCGGGCTGGGGTTGACCCGGTGAGGCCCCCGCGACAGCCCCCTTGCGGGGGCCTGGGCGGATGATCCCCACCCCAATGGGGACCAGCCTGCCCTCCTTCCGCGGACGTCCGACCGGACGCCCGGACCGGCCGACGGCTTTCGGCCGTCCGGGTCCGTCGGGCCACGGAGTCTGAGGGGGTACGCACCCGTCCCGCGGGCCTCGCGCGCGCGTCCCCCGGGGTGAGCGGCCGGGCGGGGCGGTGCGCGCGGGCGCCGGCGGTGGTGAAGGAGCCGGGCGGGCGAGCACGCCCGCGGCGGAGGCCGGCTTCGCCTAACCGGGGAAGAGGGGGATGTCCGGGTGCAGGTCCCGGGTCCGGGGCGCCTCGGCATCCGCGGCGGGACCGGGCAGCAGCCGCAGCGGGGCCCGGTGGTTCACGGTGACCGCGTACGCGTCCCCGTGCCGCGGCGCCCCGGAGTCGCCGGCCGGGTGGTCGCCCAGCGCACCGTTCGGGTCGCCGGCCGGCGCCTGGGGTGCGGGCACGTCGGCGGGGGCCCGGTGCTGGAGCGCCCGGGCGGCGCGGTGACCGGCCGCCGAGCCGTCCTGCCCGGGCTCCCGGAAGACCGTGACGATTCCGTGCGGGGCCCGCGCCCCGGCCTCGGAAGGCTCCGGACGCGCGGTGTGCGCCACGGGGCCGGCTTGCGTGACTCGCCCGCCCTGTCCGGCGGCCGGCACACTGCCCGACGGCCGGGAAACCGGCGGCACCGGAAGCGCGGGGCCACCGTCCGGCGACGTGGGCGGCTCCGCGACCGGCGGAACACCCGCCGACCCCGCAGGGCCCCCGGCGACGGCATCCACCAGCTCCCCCACGGGCTCGACAACCCGCCCAACGCCCGCGACGACGGGGCTCACGACGTCGTCGACCACGGGCCGCACGACGTCGTCGGTCAGCGGCCGCGCGAGGTCCTCGACGACCGGTCGCACGACGTCGTCGGTCAGCGGCGGCGCGACGTCGTCGGTCACCGGCGGCGCGACATCCTCGACGACCGGCCGCACGGCAGCTTCGGCCGCAGGCCGCACGGCAGCTTCGGCCGCAGGCGGCGCGACGTCGTCGGTCAGCGGCGGCGCGACATCCTCGACGACCGGCCGCACGGCTGCTTCGGCCGCAGGCCGCACGACAGCTTCGGCCGCAGGCGGCGCGACGTCGTCGGTCAGCGGCCGTACGACGTCCCCGACGACTGGCCGCACGGCGGCTTCGGCCGCAGGCCGCGCCGCGAACCCCGTCACCGGCCGTACGGCGGAATCGGTGGCTGAGGTTACGAACGATTCAGCAGACGGCCGCACGACATAGTGCTCCACCGGCCGCGCAACACCGCTGACCAGAGGCCGCATGGCAGCCCCGGCCACGGGCCGCGCCACCACGGCCTCGGTCACCGGCCGGACGACGGAATCGGTGACTGGGACCACAAGCGATACGGCCGCAGGCCGCACGACGGCGTCCTCCACCGGCCGCACGGCGGCCTCGGCCGCAGGCCGGACGACAGGCCCCGTCATCGGCCGTGCCACGGACTCCGTCACCGGCCGCCGCGCGGCGGGTTCGGTCGCCGGCCGGGCAACGGGTGTCGCCGTCGGCCGCGGGACCGCCTCGGTCATCGAGTGGACCGGGAGCGCGAGGCGCCCGGGGCCGTGGTGGGCGGCCTGGGCCGACTCCGCCGCGTGTGCCTGTTCCCCGCAGAGGAACCCGAGCGCGAACAACGCGCCCACAAGGAACCCCAGTTGCAGCGCACGCCGCCCGGCCGCCGTGCGCATCGCGCGCAGAGCGGCACCGGACAGGGCTGCTGGCAAGGTCAACAGGGGTTCCTTCCCGGTCGGATGACATGTTGCCGACAGGTCACCGAATCCTCGCACGGGCCTCCCGCGGTCACGCAAGCCCTCTGTTACCGATGGGTAGGCATGTCCGTTTTTCCGGCAGGATTCGGTCGACAAGTCGTCAGCTCACCGCCCCTAGGCGTCAGACGGTGTCCGGCACCGGAAGCGGACGCTTCTCGATCGCCGCCGCCATCACCTCCGGAAACAGCTCGGGCGTGCAGGCGAACGCCGGCGCCCCGAGCGCCGCGAGCGCCGCCGCGTGCTCACGGTCGTAGGCGGGCGCCCCCTCGTCGGAGAGCGCGAGCAGCGCGACGAACTGCACTCCCGACGCCTTCATCGCCGCCACCCGCTTCAGCATCTCGTCGCGTATGCCGCCCTCGTACAGGTCACTGATCAGTACCACCACCGTCTCGGCGGGCCGGGTTATCTGCGACTGGCAGTACGCCAGCGCCCGGTTGATGTCCGTGCCGCCCCCGAGCTGGGTGCCGAAGAGGACGTCGACCGGGTCGTCGAGTTGGTCGGTGAGGTCGACGACCGCCGTGTCGAAGACGACCAGCCGGGTGCTGATCGACCGCATGGACGCGAGCACCGCGCCGAAGACGGACGCGTACACGACCGACGCCGCCATCGAGCCCGACTGGTCGATACAGAGGACGACCTCCTTCTTCACGGACTGCGAGGCGCGCCCGTAGCCGATGAGCCGCTCCGGCACGACCGTCCGGTACTCCGGCAGGTAGTGCTTGAGGTTGGCCGCGATCGTGCGGTGCCAGTCGATGTCGTGGTGGCGCGGCCGGCTGACGCGGGCGCTGCGGTCGAGCGCGCCGGTGAGGGTGGCCCGGGTCCGGGTGGCCAGCCGCTTCTCCAGGTCCTCGACGACCTTGCGCACGACCGCCCGCGCCGTCTCCTTCGTCGTCTCCGGCATCGCCTTGTTCAGCGACAGCAGCGTGCCGACGAGGTGCACGTCGGCCTCCACCGCCTCCAGCATCTCCGGCTCGAGCAGCAGCGTGGCCAGGCCGAGCCGGTCGATGGCGTCGCGCTGCATGACCTGTACGACGGGGGACGGGAAGTACGTCCGTATGTCCCCGAGCCATCGCGCGACCGACGGCGCGGAGGCTCCGAGCCCCGCCGAACGGTCCCGGCCCGTCCGTCTCGCCCTCGGCCGGTCGTCCTTGCCGTAGAGCGCGGTGAGCGCGCCGTCCATCTCCGCGTCCCGCCCGGACAGCGCGCAGCCGGTGCCGTCGGCCGCGTCACCGCCGAGGACGAGCCGCCACCGCCGCAGCCGCTCCCCCGCCGGGTCCGTGCCGTCCATACCTTCCATACCGTCCGTGCCGGCCATGCCGTACGTCCTTCCGGTCGCCGTGGTCATCTGGCCGCCCCCGCGAGTTCGCCGCCGCTTGCGTCCTGGGCTCCGGCGCCGTCCGGGCCCAGGCCGAGCAGCAGCCGCAGTACGGGCAGCACGGCGTCGGCCCGCTCCCGGTCGAGGTCCGCGCCGAAGCCGGGGGGTCCGGCCGCCGTGGCGCCGGCCGGGCCGCCCCCCGGTCGCGGCCCGCGCCGGACCAGTTCGCCGAGCGATCTGCGCACCCCCGGTTCGTACGCCGAGAAGGTGCGCCGCAGCAGCGGCAGTACGTCGGTGAACGCCTGAGCCGGCACCCCGGTCAGCCAGTCGTCGACCAGGGCGAGCAGCCGCTCGTCGTGCACCAGCAGCATCCCGCCCCCGCCGCCCACGAACCCCTCGATCCACGCGGCCGCGTCCGCGGGCGCGGTGCCCGGCGAGAGGGCGAGCCCCATCAGCCGCGCCGCCTTCTCCTGCTCGACCTCCCCGTCGTCGAGCAGCAGCCGCACGGCACGGCCCCGGACGACCCCGGGAATCGTGTCGCGGCCCGACAGCACGCCCAGCACGCCGTGCCAGCGGGCGCGCAGGTCGCCGTGGCCCGCCATGGGGGTGTCGCCGAGCAGACCCACCGCCGTGTGCACGGCGTTCACATGGCGGCGCATCTCCTCGGCCGCGTCCGCGTCCAGTACGGCGCAGGCCGGGGGCAGTGCGACGAAGATCCGCTCGGCCAGGCCGGCGGCGACCTCGGCGAGGGCGGCGGTGTCGGTGCCGCGCACGTCGCCGTAGCGCAGCGAGCGGACCAGGGCGGGCAGGGCCTGGGCGAGGTGCCCTACGTCCGCGTCCAGGGCCGCGCGGTCGGCGAGCACCCGCATCACCACCGGCAGCGCGTCCGCGAGCCCGGCGAGCAGGCACTGCTCGGCGAGCCGGGTCACCTCGGCGAGCGCCCCGGCGCCCACCGCGTCGGCCTCCGCCTTGGCGGTCGCGGCGGCGAGCACGGTGGTGCCCCACACCCCGGCCTCGGCGACCCGCACCGACAACTCCGGCTCCCAGCGCAGCCGCCACGTCTCCCGGAACGTGCCCGTACTCCCCCGCGAGGCCGCGGGCTCCCCCCAGCCGACGCCGAGCAGCCGCAGCCGGTGCAACAGCCTGCTGCGGCCGGCGTCGGTCCCGCCGCGCAGGTCGAGCTCCAACTCCCGTTCCGCCGCCTCCGGTCTGAGCCGCAACCGGCGCTGGAGCCCGGCCAGGTCCCGCTGGAGGGGCACCGCGGGCGCCGACTCGGGCACCTCGCCCAGTACGTCCCCGACCACCAGCCGGTCTCGTACGAGCGCCAGGGGGACGTCCGAGCCGTCGCACATGACCGCCCGCACGGCGTCGGTGGTCTCGCTCAGCCCTGGCAGCGGGCGGCCGCGCATCGCGGCGAGCGTCTCCGCGAGCCGCACCGCCTCGATGACGTGCGCGGAGGAGACGATCCGGTCCTCCTCGCGCAGCAGTCCGGCCACCTTGGTCAGCCAGCGCTCGACCGGCCGGTCCGGGGCGGCGAACAGGTGGGCGTACCACCCGGGTGAGTCGATGCCCGCGCCGTAGCCGCCGGCCCGGGCCAGTCTGCGGTGCGTCCACGGCACCCAGGTCATGTCCGTCTTGACCTTGGGCAGCCCCTTGAGCAGCGCGCGGTCGGCGCCGACGGCCGTCTTCCGCCGCAGCGCGGGCACGTGCCAGGCGCCGCAGACCACGGCGACGTCTTCCCCGAACTCCCGGGTCGCGGCCCGTACTTGGAGCCGCATGTACGCCTCGCGCACGAGGTCCCGGTCGTGCCCGCCGCTGCCGTGGACCTCCCGCAGCGCCGCCATGGCCTCCTCGAGCACGAGGAACGGCGCGTACGGGTCGCCCTCCCCCACGCCCCGGTGCTCGACCACGTCCTCCCACCAGCGCTCCGGATCGTCGTACCCGGCGGCCCCGGCGAGCGCGGCCAGCGGATCGACCCGCACCCCGGCGTCGGCCGGAGCGTCTTCGGCGCCCTCCCCACCCGGGGCACCGTCCCCGCCCGGGGCACCGTCCCCGCCCGGGCGGACCTCCCCGCTCGGGGCGCCGTCCCCACCCGGGGCACCCTCCCCGTCCGGCGCGCCGTCCGTCTGCGGCGCGCGCTTCCCCTCCGGGGTGCCGGTGTCCTCGCGCTGCCAGGCCAGGGTGTGGGTGGCCGGCAGGTCGATGAAGCGGGCGGGGACGTCGTGCCGCAGCGCCCAGCGGATCGCGACCCACTCCGGGGAGAATCCGGCCAGCGGCCAGAAGGCCGAGCGGCCCGGTTCGTCCACGGCGTGGGCGAGCAGGGCGACCGGCGGCCGCATGCCCTCCTCGGCGGCGAGCGGGATCAGCGCGTCGGCCTCCGGCGGCCCCTCGATGAGCACAACCCTCGGCCGGGCCGCGTCCAGCGCGGCCCTGACCGCCCGCGCGGAGCCCGGCCCGTGGTGCCGGACACCGAGCAGCAGCGGTCCCGCGCCGGGCCGGTGGCCCGCCGTCCCCTCAGCTCCCGCCATGCCGTCCTCCTCGCGCCGGCCGCGCGCGCCGGCCGCCGCGTCCGCCCGTCCAGCTCGGTTCGTCCTCGGCGCTCGCCTGCGCCGCGCCGCCCCACATCCGCCCGTTGGCGCTCATGCGCTCACCTCCCGGCAGGCCCGGTAGAAGTCCTTCCAGCCGTCGCGCTCGCGGACCACCGTCTCCAGGTACTCCTGCCAGACGACCCGGTCGGCCGCCGGGTCCCGGACGACCGCGCCGAGGATGCCGGCCGCCACGTCGCCGGCCCGCAGGACGCCGTCGCCGAAGTGGGCGGCGAGCGCGAGGCCGCCGGTGACGACCGAGATGGCCTCGGCCGTCGACAGCGTGCCGCTCGGCGACTTCAGCTTCGTGCGCCTGTCGGTGGTGACGCCGTCGCGCAGTTCGCGGAAGACGGTCACGACCCGGCGGATCTCGTCGACGCCGTCCGGCACGGCCGGAAGGTCGAGGGACCGGCCGATCTGGTCGACGCGGCGGGAGACGATGTCGACCTCGGCCTCTGGGCTCTCCGGCAGGGGCAGCACCACCGTGTTGAAGCGGCGGCGCAGGGCGCTGGAGAGGTCGTTGACCCCGCGGTCGCGGTCGTTGGCCGTGGCGATCAGGTTGAAGCCGCGGACCGCCTGCACCTCTGCGCCCAGCTCCGGTATCGGCAGGGTCTTCTCCGAGAGGATCGTGATGAGCGTGTCCTGCACGTCGGCCGGGATCCGGGTCAGCTCCTCGACCCGGGCCGTCATGCCCTCGGCCATGGCCCGCATGACCGGGCTCGGCACGAGTGCGTCGCGGCTGGGGCCGTGCGCCAGCAACTGGGCGTAGTTCCACCCGTAGCGGATCGCCTCCTCGGGTGTGCCCGCCGTGCCCTGCACCAGCAGGGTCGAGTCGCCGCTGACCGCGGCGGCCAGGTGCTCGGACACCCAGGTCTTCGCCGTGCCCGGCACGCCGAGCAGGAGCAGGGCGCGGTCGGTGGCGAGGGTGGTCACGGCGACCTCGACGATGCGGCGCGGGCCGACGTACTTCGGGGTGATCACCGTGCCGTCCGGCAGGGTGCCGCCGAGGAGGTAGGTGGCGACGGCCCACGGCGACAGCTTCCAGCGGGCCGGGCGCGGGCGGTCGTCCTGCGCGGCCAGCGCGGCCAGTTCGGCGGCGAAGGCGTCCTCGGCGTGCGGCCGCAGCGCCTCGGGCCCGGCTTGCGCCGCGCCTGCCCGTCCCTTTTCCCCCGCGCCCGTGTTCGCGGGCGCGGAGCGGTGCTGACTCGGTTCGACGGGTGTCGGTTCGACGGGCACAGACATGGCTGAGGCCCCCTCCAGCTCGGCCGGTTCGGATCTGGTGTCCACCGTGCACCACGGCACTGACAATCCGTTCTGACCTGCGCAAACGCGGTCGCCGAAGCGATTGTCAGTGGTGGGATCTACCTTCGATGGCATGACGTTGCAGGGGGTGCGCTGGACGGCGGACCAGGTGCTGGCACTGGCGCCTGACGACGCGTCACGCAAAGCGGGAAGCAAACTCGGCGCGGCCGGGCCGTGGTCCGAGGCGGGCAGTTGTGGCGAGGGGACGGTGTGGGGGCTGTGCAAAGGCAGCGGGAGCAAGCCGTACCGGACGGTGGTCGACATCGCGGACGCGGCCGGACCGGCGTACAAGTGCAGTTGCCCGAGCCGGAAGTTCCCGTGCAAGCACGCGCTCGGGCTGCTCCTGCTCTGGGCGGCCGGCGACGGCGCGGTGCCGCCGGGGCGGGCACCGGACTGGGCCGAGCAGTGGATCACGGGCAGGAGGGAGCGGACGGCGCGCGAACCGGCGGCGGGCGCGGCCGGTGCGGGGCCCGCCGATCCGGAGGCGGCGCGGCGGCGGGCGGAGCGCCGTGCCGAGCGGATCACCGCGGGGGCGACGGAGCTCGAGCAGCGCCTCGCCGACCTGCTCCGTTCCGGCCTGGCGTCCGCCGAGCAGGCGGGGTACGGGCTGTGGGAGGAGACGGCGGCCCGGATGGTCGACGCGCAGGCTCCCGGACTGGCCGCGCGCGTGCGCGAGCTGGGGGCCATACCGTCGTCGGGGCCCGGCTGGCCGGTGCGTCTGCTGGAGGAGTGCGCGCTGCTGCACCTGCTGGACCAGGGCTGGCTGCGCCGCGACGAGCTGCCGCCTGACCTCGCGGCGACGGTCCGCTCCCGGGTCGGGCTGCCCGGCGCGGCGGACGGCCCGCCGGTGCGTGACCACTGGCTCGTCCTCGCGCAGTACGACACCGCGGACACCAGGCTGACCACGCGCAGGATCTGGCTGCACGGCACCGGCACGGGCCGCGGCGCCCTGCTCCTGTCCTACGGCGCGGCCGGCCGCGCCCCGGAGCTCTCCCTCCCGGTGGGACTCGCCTTCGACGCGGAAATCCGGGCCCATCCGGGCTCGGGGCAGCTGCGCGCGGCGCTCGGCGAGCGGTTCGCGGCCCCGGCGCCCACGGCGGTACGCCCGCCGGGGGTGACGACGGCGCGGGCGGCCGAGTGCTACGGCGAGGCGCTGCGGGACGACCCCTGGCTGGAGTCGGTTCCGGTGACGCTGGCGGAGGTGGTGCCGGTCCAGGACGGGGAGGGCTGGCAACTGGCCGACGCGGGGTCCGAGGCCGCGCTGCCGCTTACGCCGGCGGCCGTCACCCGCCCGGGGCTGTGGCGGCTGGTGGCGCTGTCGGGCGGCGCCCCGGTGACGGTGTTCGGCGAGTGCGGCCACCGCGGGTTCACCCCGCTGACGGCCTGGCCGCGGGACGGGGGCGAACTGGTGACTCTGTGCTGATACTCGCTCACACTGCGCGACATTCGGGCCGGTCAGGGGCCCGTCGTGTCCGGCAATGGAGTGACCTCGGGCCGATGCGCGGGGCGCCGTCGGCGGAGCGGGAACCCTCACCCGAAAGGCGCACACCGGCCGCCGATAGAGCTCACCCGTTCGCCCTTTTCTCACCGGTTACACGCATTTGTTCAGCCCCAGGGGAAACCCGGCTCGGGTGACCCCTCAACCACTCACAGGCACCCGGCAACGGAAAGGAAGCCCATGATCAGGACCTCCGCCCCGGTGGAGGCGCCCGCGGCGGGCGCCTGGGAGGAGTTGGTCACCACGGCCCTGCTCGGCACCGACCGCCGCAGGCCGCCGGGCGGCGCCGGCCGGGAGGCGCCAGTGGCGCTGCTGGACGCGGCGGCCCTGCAGACCGTACGGCGACGGGCCGGGCTGCGCCCCGCGCCGGCCGCCGGGCGCCCGGAGCCGGCCCCCGCCGACCCGCGTCCGCCGCTGCCCGCGGCGGCGGCCCGCAGGCTGGCCCTGCTGCTCGCCGACCGGCCCGGCACGGGGGGCGGCGGCCGCAGGGGCACGGCACCCGACCTCATGGAGCTGCTGCCCCAGTGGCTGGCGGCGGCGAACGCGCACGGTTACGCCCCCGCCCCGCAGGCACTGCCCGCGCTGCTGGACGCGGCCCGGGGACGTACGGACCTGCGTCCGGCCGTGCTGGCCTTCGCCGGACCTCGCGCCCTGTGGCTGGCGCGGCTGAACCCGGACTGGCGGTTCGCCCTGCGCGCGGCCCCGGGCGGGAGCGCGTCCCTGCCCGGCCCCGAGGACACCGACCGGATCCGGCGGCTGTGGGAGGAGGGCCTGTTCGCCGAGCGGGTCGCGCTGCTCGCGGCGATGCGCGCCCGCAGCCCGGCCGCCGCGCGTGAACTGCTCGCCGGCACCTGGGCGGCCGAGCGGGCCGAGGACCGGCTGATGTTCCTCGACTCGCTGCGCACGGGCCTCGCACCGGAGGACGAGCCGTTCCTGGAGCAGGCGCTCGCCGACCGCAGCCGCAACGTCCGCGCCACCGCCGCGGAGCTGCTGTCGGCCCTGCCCGGATCGGCGCTCGCCGCCCGGATGGCGGTCAGGGCCGGGGCCTGCGTGGCCGTCGACCACACGCGCGGGACGCCGACGATCGTCGTTGAAGCGCCCCACGAGTGCGACGCGAGCATGGAGCGCGACGGTGTCGTGCCCAGACCGCCCACGGGCCGGGGCGAGCGGTCCTGGTGGCTCGGGCAGCTGCTGGATGCGAGCCCGCTGGACACCTGGTCCGGGCGCCTCGGCGGGCGCGACCCGCGGGAGATCGTGGCGCTGCCCGTGGCGGACGACTGGCAGGGCGATCTGCACGCCGCGTGGTGCCGGGCGGCGGTGCGGCAACGGGACGCGCGGTGGGCGCGGGCACTGCTCGGCCCGCCCGCGTCGCCCGGGGCGGGCGGGCCGGGCGCGGTGTCCCTGGCCGAGCGCGCCAAGCTGCTCGGCACCCTGGACGCCGGCGAACGGGCCGAATGGGTGGCCGGTTTCATCGCGGCGCACGGACTGTCCGAGGCGTTTCAGCTGCTCGGGGTGTGCGCGGTGCCGTGGTCCGCGCCGCTCGGGCGGGCGGTGGTCGACGCGCTCAACATCGCGCGGGACGCAGGGAGTTACCCATGGAGTTTCAGTGGAGTGATGGGACTGGCCGAGCGGTGCCTGGACCCCGCCGAGGCGAGCCGGCTCGACGCGCTGATGGCGGTGCCGGACGAGACGGAGGACACCTCGCCGGGCGCCGGGGGGTACTGGGCCGAGGCGTTCCAGCGGCTGGTGACGACCCTGCGGCTGCGCTCGGCCATGGCACGCGAGCTGGATCCGGCGCAGCCCGGCTGAGCCCCGCCCCGGACCGGGGCGAGGACGGCTCCGGCCGGCACCCGGGTTCCGCTGTCCCGGCGTGCCGCGATGGTCTACGCCCCGGCCGGTTCCCGGACGTTGGCGCGGACCCAGTCGACGATCGCCTGGGTGGTCGCGCCCGGGGTGAAGATCTCCGCGACGCCCTTGTCCTTGAGCGGCGCGATGTCCGCCTCCGGGATGATCCCGCCGCCGAAGACGACGATGTCCTCCGCGTCGCGCTGCCTGAGCAGTTCGATCACCGCGGCGAACAGCGTGTTGTGCGCGCCGGAGAGAATGGACAGCCCGATCGCGTCGGCGTCCTCCTGGATCGCCGTGTCGACGATCTGCTCGGGGGTCTGGTGGAGCCCCGTGTAGATGACCTCCATACCGGCGTCGCGCAGCGCCCGCGCGATCACCTTGGCGCCCCGATCGTGGCCGTCGAGCCCCGGCTTGGCCACCACCACGCGGATCGGACCGGCTGCCACACCCATCACTGCCTCCATGAAGCGACTACATCCATCCGTACTGACAAGTACCGCACATGTCGAGCGCATCGAACATGCCGGGCATACCGCACATGCCGTGCGTTCCGCCGCTCACCGCTCCGGCTGCGCCACTTCGGGACGGACGCCCCGCACCACACCGTCCGGGGAAGTGAACGAACGTTATCGCCAGCATCCCGCAACCGGCAGTTTCACGGTGCGGACCGAGGGGGAAATCACACGATGGGACATTCCCCCGGTCTCCTGGGGCCAGGGGGAACCCCATGCCGCGCAGAGTTCCACGTCCTCGCGGCCCACGGGCCGCACATCGCCGCGGCACGGGGCCCGCAGCGGGAACAAGCGTCACGGGAGCCGCAACGAGGTCGTCGCACCACCGCGCCGCAGGCCGCGCGACACGGTGGTGCGGCGCATCGACGAGGGCACGAAGGACACACAGGGCCGATCCGGCGGTACGGCGGACGGATCCGCCGGGGCACCGGCGGGCCGCCCGGACCCGGCGGCATCGCACGCGCCGCGCGCCGGACGCCCCTGGTGTGTCCCGCTCACGCCCTGTCGGCCGCCTTCGCCGCGACTGCCCACGAGGGCACACGGGGGACGAAGCTGTCCTCCCGCGTGCCGACAGGAGGTCGGCCATGAAGGTCACCAGCGTCGCAGACCCCTTCCTTCCGCTCTGTCAGCGCCTGCTCCCGACGAGGCTCGCGGGACTGTCGCTGGCCCTCCTGAAGGCGACCGCCCTCGAGCTCGCGATCCTCGCGGGCCACGTTCTGCTGTACCCGTCCGGCATCATCCAGGAACGCCGCGGCGGCCCGTCCTGCCCGCTGCCCCCGCCAAGTGGCGCCACCGAGCTGCCCACGGAGGCCAAGCCCCCGGTCGTGCTGCTGCACGGCTTCATCGACAACCGCTCCGTCTTCGTCCTGCTGCGCCGCAACCTCGCCCAGCACGGGCGGCAGCGGGTCGAGTCCCTCAACTACTCGCCGCTGACCTGTGACATCCGCACCGCCGCCGAGCTGCTCGGCCGGCACATCGAGGAGATCTGCGAGCGCACCGGCAGCCGGCAGGTCGACGTCGTGGGCCACAGCCTCGGCGGCCTGATCGCCCGGTACTACGTGCAGCGCCTCGGCGGCGACCTGCGGGTGCGCACCCTGGTCACCCTCGGCACCCCGCACGCCGGCACCCGGGTCGCGCCGCTGGCCAACGCCCACCCGATCGTGCGCCAGATGCGCCCCGGTTCGGAGCTGATCGAGGAGCTGTCCGGCCCCGCGCCCGGCTGCCGTACACACTTCGTGAGCTTCTGGAGCGACCTCGACCACCTGATGGACCCGCTGGAGTCGGCCTGCATCAACCACCCCGACCTCCAGGCGGAGAATGTGCAGGTCAGCGGCATCGGGCACCTCGCGCTCCCGGTCCACCCGGCCGTGGCGACCGGCATACGCCAGGCACTGGACTCCGTACGGCCGGGAGACCCGTCCGCCTCCCGCACCGGCGGTCTGACGGTCGCGTAGGAGGAGCCGCGACGGCCGCCTGACGGCGGTGCGTTGACCCATCGGGGTCGAACTGTCCTCGAACGCAAACCCAAAGCGTGTCCGCACTCCCCCGAAACACGGCCGAATGCCCGTTTCCCATGTGTGGGAAACCTGTGGAAGATTGTCGCGCCCGCATACCGCCGGGTACAGTCGCCGCACTGCTCTGGCAGCCCCTGTTGTCGAGGCGAAAGAGAAGTTGGTGAACGACCGTCACCCGTCGGGGAGCGTGGCCGCCCCGGCTCCGGCCTCCGATGCCGCCTCGACGCCGTACGCGTCCTACGGCGCCCAGGAAGCCGCGTACGGCGACTTCACCACGTACGGCGACCACACCGCCACCGGATTTCACACCGGTACCTACGGCACGGGGCAGTTCGCGGCCGACCCCCTCTTCGGCGCCTTCCCCGCCGACACCGCGCAGGCGACCGGCTCGTACGACACCGCGCACTGGGCCACGGACGGCCACCACACCCTGGACCAGGGCCCGTACGCTGCCCAGCACCACGCCGCCTACGACACCGGCTCCTACGACACCGGTGCCTACGACACGACCGCCTGGGCCGCCGGCTACCAGCAACTCGCCGCCGTACCGCGGCAGTCGGGACCCGTCGACGCCACCGGTCAGTGGGACGCGCAGGGCTGGCTCCAGCCCGACCAGTCCGGCATCGCCGAGGCCACCCAGCACTGGGACTGGAACGCGCAGACCCTCGACACCGGCGCCTACGACGCCACCCAGTGGAACACCGCGGACCCGGTCGAGGAGCCGTACTCCTACGACGAGCCCGAACTCCCCGCCGGAGAGGACGACTCGGAGCCCGCGCCCACCGGTGAGATGCCCGCCGTCCCGCCGCTGCTGGACGACCAGGAGGAGATCACCCCGGCCGCAGCCCCGGCCCCCGGCCCGCGAGCCGCCTCGCGCGGCGGATCCCGCTCCCGCCGCCGGACCCCGGCCAAGCGCTCCGCGCTGCTGACCGTGGCGGTCCCCTCGGTCTGCGTGATGGGCGTCGCCGGTATCGCCGCGGCCTCGGTCGGCGGCCTCGGCTCCGACACCAAGGACACCTCGGCCTCCGCCTCCGACGCGCAGCCCGTGCACCCCTCCACCGCGAACAACAAGCTGGACACCCAGCTCCAGGGCCTGTCCGCCGGTGCCGACGACTTCGCCGACCGCGCCAGCCGCACCCAGGAGCGCATCGACCTCAAGGCGCAGCAGGACGCCGAGAAGAGGAAGGCGGCGGAGGAGGCGGCCCGCAAGGAGCGGCTGCGCCCCAAGTTCGTCCTGCCGGTCACGCAGAGGGGGCTCAGCGCCTACTTCGGCCAGGCCGGCGTCAACTGGATGTCCGTGCACACCGGCATCGACTTCCCCGTCTCCTACGGGACGACGGTCATGGCCGCGACCGACGGCACCGTGCGCACGCAGTGGAACAACGCCTACGGCAACATGATGATCGTGACCGCGATGGACGGCACGGAGACGTGGTACTGCCACCTCTCCAGCTACCGGGTCCCCTCCGGCACGGTCGTCAAGGCCGGCACCCCCATCGCGTACTCCGGCAACTCGGGCAACTCCACCGGCCCGCACCTGCACTTCGAGGTCAGGCCGGCCGGCGGGCCGCCGATAGACCCGCTGCCCTGGCTGCGCAGCCACGGCCTGGACCCGACCTGATCCGGCCCCGGCCGGACGACCACGAGACCGCCCCCGGCTCCCCGGGGGCGGTTCGGCTTGCTACAGCTTCTCCACCGGCGCGTACCGCAGCAGGAGCCGCTTGGGCTTGGTGTCGCCGAAGTCGATGGTCGCCTCCGCGTTCCCCCCGGTGCCCTTGACCGCGACCACCGTGCCGAGACCGAACTGGTCGTGGGTGACCCGGTCGCCGACCGCGAGGGACACCACCGGCTTCTCCGAGGCCCGCCGGGTGGCGAACCCGGAGGCGCCGGACGCCGACGAGCGGGACCGCGAGGAGGACAGCGAGGACGCGACCGCGGAGGCGGGTCCGGAGGCCATCGGCGAGGAACCGCCCGTGCGCTTCCAGTCCACGTGCGCGGGCGGGATCTCCTCCAGGAAACGGGAGGGCGGGTTGTACGAGGGCTGCCCCCACGCGCTGCGCATGGCCGAGCGGGTCAGGTACAGCCGCTCACGCGCGCGGGTGATGCCGACGTAGGCGAGCCGGCGCTCCTCCTCCAGTTCCTTGGTCTGGCCGAGGGCGCGCATGTGCGGGAACACGCCGTCCTCCATGCCGGTGAGGAACACGACCGGGAACTCCAGGCCCTTGGCGGTGTGCAGGGTCATCAGCGTGATGACGCCCGAGCCGTCCTCCTCCTCGTCCGGGATCTGGTCGGAGTCGGCGACCAGCGCGACCTGTTCGAGGAAGTCGGACAGCGCGACCGCTTCCCCCTCCCCGCGCTCCTGCTCGAACTCCAGGGCCACGGCGGCGAGTTCCTGGAGGTTCTCGATGCGGGTCTCGTCCTGCGGGTCGGTGGAGGCCTGCAGCTCGGCGAGGTAGCCGGTGCGTTCGAGGACGGCTTCCAGGACGGTCGCCGGGCCGGCGCCGGACTCGACGATCGTGCGCAGGTCCTCCATCAGCGTGTTGAACCGCTTGACGGCGTTCGCCGACCGCGCGGCCATGCCGTACGCCTCGTCGACGCGGCGCAGCGCCTGCGGGAAGCTGATCCGCTCGCGCTGGGCGAGGGCGTCGATCATGGCCTCGGCGCGGTCGCCGATGCCGCGCTTGGGCACGTTGAGGATGCGGCGCAGCGGGACGGAGTCCTCCGGGTTGGCCAGCACCCGCAGGTAGGCGAGGACGTCCCGGACCTCCTTGCGCTCGTAGAAGCGGACACCGCCGACGACCTTGTAGGGCAGGCCGACGCGGATGAAGACCTCTTCGAAGACACGGGACTGGGCGTTGGTCCGGTAGAAGACGGCGACGTCGCCGGCCTTCGCCTCGCCCGCGTCCGTGAGGCGGTCTATCTCGTCGGCGACGAACTGCGCCTCGTCGTGCTCGGTGTCGGCGACGTACCCGGTGATGCGGGCGCCCGCGCCGGCGTTGGTCCACAGGTTCTTCGGGCGGCGCGACTCGTTGCGCTCGATGACCGCGTTGGCGGCGGACAGGATCGTCTGCGTGGAGCGGTAGTTCTGCTCCAGCAGGATCGTCGTCGCGTCGGGGTAGTCCTCCTCGAACTGGAGGATGTTGCGGATGGTCGCGCCGCGGAAGGCGTAGATCGACTGGTCGGCGTCACCGACCACGCACAGCTCGGCGGGCGGGACGTCGCCCTCGGCCGGGGGCACGTCCTCGTCGTGCGAGCCGGTGCCGACGAGCTCGCGGACCAGGGCGTACTGCGCGTGGTTGGTGTCCTGGTACTCGTCGACCAGGACGTGGCGGAAGCGGCGGCGGTAGTGCTCGGCGACGTCCGGGAAGGCGCGGAGGAGGTTGACCGTCGTCATGATCAGGTCGTCGAAGTCGAGGGCGTTGGCCTCGCGCAGCCGCGACTGGTAGAGGGCGTAGGCCTGCGCCAGCGTCTTCTCGAAACCGTCGGTGGCCTGGGCGGCGAAGTCCTCCTCGTCGATCAGCTCGTTCTTCAGGTTGCTGATCTTCGCGCTGAACGACTTGGGCGGGTAGCGCTTGGGGTCGAGGTCCAGGTCGCGGCAGACCAGGGCCATCAGGCGCTTGGAGTCGGCCGCGTCGTAGATCGAGAAGGAGGACGTGAAGCCGAGCCTCTTGGACTCCCGGCGCAGGATCCGCACGCACGCGCTGTGGAAGGTCATCACCCACATCGCGTTCGCCCGCGGCCCGACGAGATGCTCCACGCGCTCCTTCATCTCGCCCGCGGCCTTGTTGGTGAAGGTGATCGCGAGGATCTGGCCGGGGTGGACCCCCCGCTCGGCCAGCAGGTAGGCGATGCGGTGCGTGAGCACACGGGTCTTGCCGGAGCCGGCGCCGGCCACGATGAGCAGCGGGGCGCCGGCGTGCACGACGGCCGCGCGCTGGTTCTCGTTCAGCCCCTCGAGGAGCGCGGCCGGGTCGACCGCGGGGCGCGGGGCCCCGTCCCGGTAGTACGCGTCCCGGTCCGGCGGCACGTCGAACCTCCCGCCGAACAGATCGTCCGGAATCGGCTCCGGAGCGTGCTCGTCCTCGGGCGGCGGCGGGGGCTCCTCCCCGTGGCCGCGCGGGGCCTGGAGGTCCGCCAGGAAGCTGTCGTCAAAGAGGCTGCTCATCGCTCTACGAGTCTAGGGCGCACCACCGACAACCCGGGGCCGCCCCGGAAACATGGCCCCCGAGGGCCAAGATAACGAAAACGTATCGGGCATATCGCACTCCAACCTTCACATCAGCCACACGAGTTGGTTACCGTGCCGTTCAGGCCGCACGGGTTTCGAGGCCCGGGCCCCAGCTCCACCGCCAGATCGAGGCGGACGATGGAAGGAGTCGCCTCCCTTGGCGTCGCACCGCAGGACGCGCCCCGCAGTTACGCGCGTAGGAGACCTCGGCATCCCCGCCCCGGCCACCGCGGCCCTCACCCCGGTCGCCCTGTTCGCGCCCGCTGCCGAGGGCTCCCCCGCGGGGGACGCGGGCCGGCCGAGCCGGGAAGAGATCCAGCGCAAGATCGACGACCTGTACCGCCGGGCGGAGTCGTCGACCGAGCAGGCGGTCCCGCCGAGGACGGCGGCCGCCGGCGAGCGGTCCGAGGGAGCGGAGCGGGCCGCGAGGGCGGAGCGGGCCGCCAGGCGCGCGGACATGCTCACCCGGGCCCGCGAGATGCTCGCCGCCTTCACCGCCGCGCAGAACCGGACGGCGCCCGACGCCCCCGAGGTCGCGGCCGAACTGCTCGCGGGCACCCCACGGGGCTACTACGACCAGGCGCAGGTCATGAGCAGGCTCACCGCCCGGCAGCGCGGCCTGGTCCACAGCCAGGCCGCTCCGGCGAACCTCGCGGCCCCGGAGGCGCCTGCGGCCCCGGCCGCGCCGGAGGCCCCGGTCCCGGCGGCCCCGGTCCCGGCGGCCCCGGTCCCGGTGGCCCCTCGGCCGGTGATCCCCCGGCAGCGGCAGGAGTCCGTACCCGTCCGGGCGGACCGCGCCGACCGCCCGGACGGCGCGGTCCGTGCGCCCCGGGAGTTCCGCGAGGCGCCGTCCGCGCCGCGGCACGACATCAGGTCGGCCAAGGCCGCCGTCCAGCACAAGCTCGCCACCGCCCGCGAACTGCTGTCCCGGGCGTCCGCGCCGCTCCCGCCCGCGCCCTCCGTCACGCCGGACGCCCCCGCGCCCGCTTCCGCCCCCGCGGTGGACACCTCGTACGCCCCCAAGGCCGCGAAGGCCCTCGCCTTCGCCCGCGGGCAGATCGGCAAGCCGTACGTCTGGGGCGCGGCCGGCCCCGGGTCGTACGACTGCTCGGGCCTGACGCAGGCCGCGTGGAAGGCGGCGGGCGTCACCCTCCCGCGCACCATCCCCGGCCAGGCCGGCGCGGGCAGGACGGTCCCGCTGTCCGAGGCGGTCCCCGGAGACCTCGTCCTCTTCCGGAACGACGCGCACGACGGCATCGGCCACATCGGCGTCTACGCGGGCGACGGCATGATGATCCACGCACCGCGGCCCGGCGGGTACGTGTGCGAGGAGCCGATCCACCGTGCCGACGGGCCGGCGGTCGAGGGCGTGGTGCGGCCGGCCTGACGCGGTGCTGCCCCGGCCAGGCGGGCGTGGCCTGGGTGGAGCGCGCCGACGTTTTGCGCGCGCCCGCGCGCGTGCCCCGCTCGCACGGCGCGCGAAGCTCTTAGCATCGGGCCATGCCCGCCACCTCTCTCCTCCGCGCCTGGCTGGCGCAGCGTCCGCCGGCGGCCGGCGCCGCCGTGATGGCGACCGGCATCCTGTCGGTCGGCCTGCACCTGGCGGGTCATGAAGCGTTCTCGCGCGTGGTCCTCGTGCTGGCCTGCGCCTCCTGGATCGCGCTGGCCGCGGACTTCGCCGTACGACTGCTGCGCGACCGTTCGCAGTGGACGGCCGAGGCGGGGACGCCGGGCGCGCTCACCGCGGTCGCCGCGACGACCGTGCTGGGCACCCGGTTCTCGGCGCTCGGCTGGCAGACCCTCGCCGAGGCCCTGCTCGCGCTGGCCGCGGTGCTGTGGCCGGGGCTGCTGGTGCTGGTCCTGCGGCACACCGGACGGCACATGCCGGGCTCGGTGTTCCTGTGCTGTGTGGCCACCGAGGGGCTCGCGGTGCTGGCGGCCGCGCTGGCCAAGGCGGTGACCACCGCGTGGCTCGCGTACGCCGCGCTGGTCCTCTTCTGGCTCGGCCTCGTGCTCTACGTCTTCGCGCTGAGCCGCTTCGACGCGCGCCAGGTGGTCCGGGGGCGCGGGGACCAGTGGGTCGCGGGCGGCGCGCTGGCGATCTCGACGCTCGCCGGGACCAGGCTGATCGAGGCCGACAGTTCGCGCCTGTACCTGTGGAACACCGACGACGACGGCGTACTGCGCACGATGACCGTCATTCTGGTGGTCCTCGACCTGTGCTGGTACGTCGTCCTGCTCGCCTGCGAGGCGGCGCGGCCCCGGCTGGGCTACGACGTGCGCCGCTGGTCGACCGCGTTCCCGATGGGCATGTCGGCGGCGGCGGTGCTGTCCGTGGCCACCGCCCTGCATCACCCCTGGCTCAAGGTCCCCGGCCAGGTGCTGCTGTGGGTCGCGATGGCGGCGTGGCTGGCCGTCGCCGCCGGCGCGGTCGCGGACGCGCGCGCGGGGGTGACCGCGCTCAGGTCCACAGCACCGCGATGAAGATGTTCACCATGGTCAGCAGCCCGACCAGGCCGAACAGGCTCTTGTCGACCTTCTCGTCGTCGCGCTTGACGTAGACCAGGCCGAGGATCACGATCAGCACCGCGAGCTTCACGCCGATCTTGACCGTGTCGACGTGGTGGCTCTGGGCCTCGTTGAGGCCGACGAGGGCGACGCCGGTGACCAGCATGGTCAGCGCACCGTGCAGCATCGCGGGCACGAATCGGGCCGTGCCCTGGCCCATCGCCTTCATCTGGGTGAGGAAACCGCCGAGCAGCGCGGCGATGCCGATGATGTGCAGGCCGACGAAGAGATGGATGAGTACGTCCATGAGGCCGGAGCCTAACCAGGGCCCGTCACCGGCCCGGACACCGGCCCTCCCCGCGGACGCGTACCGGCGGGGTGCATATATGCGCCCCATAGCATCCGGCGGCCCCCGGACATCCCCGAACCGCCGCATCGGTCACCACTCCCTGTGAAGGGCGCTCCCCTGCGCGGCGATCACGGTCACATGCGGTCACCAGGCGGTCCCCTCGCGTCACTTCCGCGCATGAGGTCACCGTGCGGTCACGGACGGGTTTAGCGTCCTCCCCCAGGTGACCGGCTCCCCACCGCCGCCCGGGCCAGGGGCGGCAGCCGGACACCACCGCCAAGAGGTCCGGCGGCGGCCTGCTCCCCCTGTGCGAGCCGTCGCCGGACGCGCGGCCCCGCTCCGGCGGCCGGACGAAGGGACGTGACGGTCCACGTGGCAGCGCACCGCAAGCCCCGTAGACACCTGCTCGGCGGCGGCACCGCCCGTACCGCCGTCACCGTCGCGCTGGCGGGCGCGGCGACCGCCGCCGTCTTCGACGGCACCGGGCAGGCCGCTCCGCGGCCGACGCCCGCGCGGGTCAGGGCCGAGGTGGACAAGCTGTACCAGGAGGCGGAGGCCGCCACCGAGAAGTACAACGGCGCGAAGGAGGAGGCGGACGCGGCCGGGCGGCGGCTGCGGACGCTGGCCGACGAGGCCGCGCGCGGGCAGGACAGACTCAACTCGGCGCGGGACGCGCTCGGTTCGATCGCCGCCGCCCAGTACCGTGCCGGCGGCCTCGACCCGACCGTACGGCTGATGCTGTCCGCAGATCCCCGGCACTACCTGGAGGGCGCCGAGCTCGCCGAGCGGGCCGGCTCCCGGCAGTCGGCCACCGTGGCCGGGGTGCGCAGACAGGTCCGGGAGATCGAGCGGCTGCGCGGGGACGCGCGCGTGGAGTTGGCCTCGCTGAAGGACCGGCAGGCGGAGCTGCGGCGCCGGAAGAGGACGATCACCGGCAAGCTCGACGAGGCCCGGCGGCTGCTGTCCCGGCTCTCCCCCGAGGAGCGGGCCGCGATCGGCGAGGGCGGCGACGCTGGGCACGCGTCCCGCTCGGACGGCGCGCGGGACGTACTCGGCGCGCCGGGACAGGCGACGCCCGGCTCCCGCGCGGCGGCGGCCGTCTCGTACGCCTACGCCAAGCTCGGCAGCCCCTACGTGTGGGGCGCCACCGGGCCCGACGCCTTCGACTGCTCGGGCCTGGTCCAGGCGGCCTACCGCTCGGCCGGGATCTCCCTGCCGCGCACCACCTACGCCCAGATCGGCGCGGGCCGCCGTGTCCCGCGCTCCGAACTGCTCCCGGGCGACCTGGTGTTCTTCTACTCCGGCGTCAGCCACGTGGGCATCTACATCGGCGGCGGCCGGATGATCCACGCCCCCAACCCCTCGGCGCCGGTACGGGTGGCGCCCATCGACCAGATGCCGTTCGCGGGGGCGACACGGGTGGCGTGAGGCCGCGACGCGCCTGCCGCGCGGGCGGGCGACGGGGCCGCCCGCTCACACCGGGTTCACACCAGGCGGCGGGCCGTCGCCCAGCGGGTCAGCTCGTGGCGGTTGGACAGCTGGAGCTTGCGCAGCACCGCCGAGACATGGGACTCCACGGTCTTGACCGAGATGAAGAGCTGCTTGGCGATCTCCTTGTACGCGTACCCGCGCGCGATCAGGCGCAGCACCTCGCGCTCGCGCTGGGTCAGGCGGTCAAGGTCCTCGTCGACCGGCGGGGCGTCGGTCGAAGCGAAGGCGTCGAGGACGAACCCGGCCAGCCGCGGGGAGAAGACGGCGTCGCCCTCCTGGACGCGGAAGACCGAGTCGATGAGGTCCGAGCCCGTGATCGTCTTGGTCACATAGCCCCGCGCACCGCCGCGGATCACCCCGATCACGTCCTCGGCCGCGTCGGAGACGGACAGCGCGAGGAAGCGCACGGGCCGCTCGGCGTCGGCCATCAGCCCCGCGCAGCGCCGCAGCACCTCGACCCCGCCGCCGCCGGGCAGGTGGACGTCGAGCAGGACGACCTCGGGGCGGGTCGCGGTGATGACGGTGACCGCCTGGTCGACGTCGGCCGCCTCGCCGACGACCTCCACACCGGTCTCGTCGGTCCGGCCGATCTCGGCCTGCACCCCCGTGCGGAACATGCGGTGGTCGTCGACGAGGACCACGCGCACCCGCCGCCCGACGCCGCCCGCACCGCTCCCGGCGGCCTCCGCCGCCTGCGCCGCGTCCGCCCCCGCCGTACCGTTCGCCTCGGTCGGGTCGCTCATCACGTGTTCTCCGCCCTCTCCATCTCCAGCTCGACCTCCGTGCCGCCGTCCGGCACCGCGCGCAGCCGGGCCGTGCCCCCGTTGCGCTCCATGCGGCCGATGATCGATTCTCTGACGCCCATCCGGTCGGCGGGTATCGCGTCGAGGTCGAAGCCCGGTCCGCGGTCGCGGACGGACACGAAGACCGTCCTGCCCTCCACTTCGGCGTAGACCTGCACGGCGCCGCCCTCGCCACCGTACTTGGCGGCGTTCACCATGGCTTCCCGCGCGGCCTGCATCTGGGCGCCGATCCGTTCGTCGAGCGGGCAGTCGCCCACCACGACCACCTCTATGGGGACGCCGTGCTTGTCCTCCACCTCGGCGGCGTTGCGCCTGACCGCCTCGGCGAGGGTGGCCGGCTCGTCCGCCTCGTCCTTGCCGTTGCCCTCCGGCTTGTAGAGCCAGGCGCGCAGGTCGCGCTCCTGGGCCCGGGCCAGGCGGCGCACCTCGCCGGGGTTCTCCGCGTTGCGCTGTATCAGGGTCAGGGTGTGCAGCACCGAGTCGTGGACGTGCGCGGCGACCTCGGCGCGCTCCTGGGCGCGGATGCGCATCAGGCGCTCCTCGGACAGGTCCTGCGTCATGCGCACGAGGTACGGACCGGCGAGCAGCGTGATGCCGACGAGGACGGCGAGGGCCGCCTGGAGGACCGAGCCGAGGTGGGCGGCGGACCCCTGGAGGACGAAGATGGCGGAGACGCCGGCGGTGACCAGCAGGACGCCCGCGCCGGCGCGCAGCAGCGTGAGCGTACGGCGGCGGCGGCCGACCTCCACCCAGCGGGCCCGGCGGGCGTTGTCGGCCTGCCGCCAGACCAGCGCGACACCGGCGGCGACGAGGACGGCCGGCACCAGGTAGGCCTTGGCGCCGTTGCCCAGGTTGACGCTGCCGACGAAGGCGGTCGCCACGACGACCATGAGGAGCAGGGCGACCATCTGGCCCCGGTCCGGTTTGCGGGCGACGATCCTGCGGCGGCCGTCCGGCGAGGTCTCGCTGGTGACCAGGGACGGCGGCCTCTGGCCGGCGACGCCTCCCACGCCGAGGGGCACGAAGAACCAGAAGGCCGCGTACAGCAGCGCGCCGAGGCCGTCCGCCATGAACAGGCCCGCGAAGACGAGCCGCACCCAGACCACGGGCAGCCCGAGGTGGCCGGCGAGCCCCCGCGCCACTCCGCCGAGCCAGCGTCCGTCGCTGCTGCGGTAGAGCTTGCGCGGCGGCCGCTGGTCGTCGAGGGGCAGTGCTGCGGCTTCCGGCATGCCACTGATGGTCACACGCCCGCGAGGAGGAGGACATCAGGGTCCGCCCCCGAGACTCCCCTGATCTCCGGCGTCCCGTTCGCGGACCGCCCCCGCGCCCCCGTGTCGCCCCCGTGCCGTCCGGAGGCCGATCCCCGCGCCTTGCCGGCCGCGGCCCGTTCACGCCCGGCCCGCCAGCTGTGGAAAACTCGGCCTCCGGTCCCCGGCCCCGGCCGCGGAAGGGGCAGGCCCCGGCCGCCGCAGGCGTCCCGTCGAACACATCCCCGGCCGGGGGTCAGGGGCGAATCAGGGTTCGGCCAGGGTAGTCCCGGCTGCCGCCGGGGTGCCGCGCCCGTCACCATGGACGCATGACGAATCACCAGCACGCCCCGAGGGGTACAGGACCGGGCTCCGGCCCGCGCCCGCCCTGGGGCGCCGGCCCGGAGGGCGCGGCACCCGGCCCGCCCGCCGGCGACGCCGGTGCCGGTGAGGAGTCGCGCCCGCACGAGCGGGCGGGCGCGCGCGGAGAGGGAGGAACGGGCGGACGGCCGGACGGGGCCGGCGGGGCCCGCTCAAGGGGAGAGGCGGATGTGACGGGGACAGCGGAGGCGTCCGGGCGGCCGGCCGCGCCCGAGGAGGGCGCGCGGGCCGCCGGGGGTGCGCCGGGATTCCGGCGGGACCGGCGGCACAGGACGATAGCGGGAGTCTGCTCCGGGCTGGGCCGGCTGTGCGACATGGACCCGGTGATCTTCCGGATCACCCTGGCGGTGCTCGCCGCGACCGGCGGCATAGGCCTCATCTTCTACGGCTTCGCCTGGCTCTTCGTGCCCTACGAGGGCGAGGAGGAGAACGAGGTCCGCAAGATCCTCACCGGCAGGGTGGACGGGCAGGCGCTGGCGGCCGTGCTGTTCGCGCTGGTCGGCTGCGGGGTGTTCCTGTCCATGCTGAGCAACGCCGGGGTGCTCACCTTCGCCGTGGTCCTCTCCCTGCTCCTCGCGGGCGCCGGGTACTGGTCGCGGCACCGCGGCGCCCCCGACCCCGATCCCCTGGCCGCCCAGGCCGCCGCCGACGCCCCGCCGGAGGCCAAGGCGCCGCCGGTCCCGGCCGGCTATCCGTCCTGGTGGCGCGACCCCATCGTCAAGGACGGGACCCATGTCGGGGGCACGGGCTATCTGTGGGGTCCCAGCGACTCGCGCGACCGGGACATCGCGGCCGCCGTCAACATCAGCCTCGGCGCCTACGGAAGAGAGGACACGCGCGGCCCGCGCACCGAGCCGCCGCGCCCGCGCGGCCCGCGCTGGACAGGCGGCTGGATATTCCTGCTCGCCCTGCTCGCCGGCGGCCTCGGCACCCGCCTGACGTGGGGCGGCCACGCGCTCGGCACCAGCCTGCAGATCGGCCTGGCCTGCGCGCTCGCGGTGTTCGGGCTGGGCATGGCGGTGAGCTCCTTCCTCGGGCGCACGGGCGTGGGCACGATGCTGCTCGCCCTGATCACCGCGGCCCTGCTCACCGCTTCGGCGGCCCTCCCGAAGGACATCGGCACGCACTGGACGCACCGGACGTGGCAGCCCGCCGCCACCGCGGACGTCCAGGGCCACTACACCCTCGGAACCGGCGAGGGCACCCTCGACCTGACCCGAATACGCCCGGGCCAGGGGCACACGGTGACGACACGCGCCCAGGTGGGGGCCGGGCGTCTGCTGGTGATCGTCCCCCGGGACGTGACCGTGCGGGCCGGCATCGACGTGGGGCTCGGCGACGTCCAGCTGCCGGGCGACAGCTCCAAGGACGTCGACGTGGCGCCGGGCAGGCACCAGCAGGTGACGCTGCCCCCGCCCGCCGGGACCAGGAACGCCGGGACGATCGAACTCGACCTGGAGGTCGGGCTGGGACAGGCGGAGGTGAGCCGTGCTGCGTCATGAGTTCCAGCCCGGGAGGCTGGTGGCCGGTGTCTTCCTGACGGCCGTGGGCGTCGTCTACGCGGGCGACGCGACCGGTGCCTGGCAGGCGCCGTGGTTCGTGGCGATACCGCTGGTCGTGGGCGGCCTGTGCCTGGCCGGAGCGGCGGCCGCCGTCAACCGGGCGGTGCGCCGGCGCCGGTCCGGCCGCACCGCGGCCGACGGTCCCGGGACGGAGCCCGCGGGTCCCTGAGGGAGCGGGCTCCTGAGGGAGCGGGCGCCGGCCCAGGGCTGGAACGTGCCGGGCTACAGGTAGTCCCGGGCCCCTCGCCGGCGGCGCGAGCGCAGGACCGCGTCGAGGGAGAACCTGGGGGTGCCCGCGAGCACCAGGGGCAGCCAGGCCATCAGATAGGCGAGGTCGTTGCCGTAGTAGTAGGGGGTGGTGGCCCAGCTGACCGTGAGCCACAGGCTGAGGGAGATCAGCGCCCCGCCGAGCGCGGCGAGCCGGCCGAACAGGCCGACGAGGACGCCGATGCCGACGGCGAGTTCTCCGAGGGCGATGGCGTAGCCGAAGCCGACCGGGTTCTTCAGGGCCAGGTCGACGAGGGCCGGGATGGCGGCGGAGTCGCGGACCGCGCGCATGGTGTCGCCGAGCGAGCCGGAGCCCGCGGCCTTCATGAAGGAGCTGTCGGTGAGTTTGTCCAGACCCGCGTAGACGAAGGTGACGCCCAGGAAGACGCGCAGCGGAAGGAGAGCATCGCGGGCGGCGGTCTCCCGCAGGCCACCGCGTCGGTCGGTGTAAGTGGTGCGCGTGTCCGTACGAACGCCGTGAGTCATCGCGATCAGCTGCCTCTCACCGGGACGTGGTCCAGACTTCAACAGACCATACGTACGTAAGAAAGCAGTCGCTCAACCCTGGGGGACCGTTTTTTCCGGCTTACGCGTGGCTTGGGCCCGCTGAGTCACGGACACCCCGGGTGTCCCCTCCGGGCGGTGTCATTCGGTGACATCGATGGCGTACCGGTTGGTCTCGACGCCGGCGGCGGTGACCACCTGGACGTCCACGCGGCCCGGTTCCACGTCCGCGGGCACGGGCACGGTGAGGACGCAGTCCGCGGGGTTGCTGAAGCCGCCCGCGACCGGGACCAGGGGCACGTGGACGTTGACCGCGCCGATGCGGACCACCATCCGCGACAGCCGGTCGGCGTCCTGGGCTCCGGGCGGGACGAAGCCGGCGCCGCGGATCTCGATGTCGTCGCCGGTGCGGACCGGCGCGTCCAGGTCGCCGGCCTCCCGGGCCCGGACCACCGAGAGGATCACCGGGCGGCCGCCCTCGGCGTACTTGCCGGCCAGGTAGGTCGCCGCCGAGACCAGCGCGAGGACGGCCAGTCCCCAGGGCAGGTCGGGGAGCTGGCCGGGGCGCCGGGCCAGCCGCACCGCCGCGAACACCAGGGCCACGGCGCTGATCACGACGTACTGGATGTCGGCGAAGGAGCCGCGTCCCGCGTCGTCGGTCAGCAGGTCGGCGGCGCGCGGCCGGTACGCCCGCACCTTCTGCAGCCGCTGGCCGAGCACGCGCAGCGCGACCACGCGCCGTACCAGGACCGCGATGCCGCAGACCACGGCGAGCACGGTCACCACGCCGGCGCCGCGGGCGAGGCCGAGCCCGTCGATCAGCGCGTCGCGCTCGGTGTGGTCGGAGGCCAGGGCGAGGCGGCCCGCGAGGACCAGCACCGCGTAGGCCACGAAGAGGACCCAGGCGGCGGCGACGGCACGCGAGGTGGACAGCCGGTTGTCCTCGCCGATGACGGGGGCCAGGGCGCCGCCGCGCGCCCGGTGGAACCACGAGGCGGCGGTGAGCGCCCCGCCCACCACGAGCGCCGCGAGCAGTCCCGCGGTGCGGGCGGCGGTCCAGCCCGCGCCGACGGCGGTCAGCGCCTGCACGAGGAGCAGTACGACGACCGCCGCGCCCACCGCGCCGACCGTGCGGCGCCACAACCGGGCGAGCCACGCCTCGCCCTCGGCACGCCCGCGTTCGGCGACGAGTCCGGCGGACTGGGTCAGTTCCTCCGAGACCCACTGCCGGGAGGCGGACGCCGAGTGGGCGACGGCCGCCGGAAGGCCCTGGCCGGCGGCGAACCCGTCCCGTTTGAGGAGGAATTCGGCGACTGCGCGCCGGTGCCCCGTGCGCGCCCCGTGCGGGCAGTCCCCGCAGGCGCAGCCGCCCGAGTGGGCACCCGTGCCCGCGCCGTCTCTCGCTTCCTGCACCGCCACGCCCGATGCCCGCCTTCCCCACGGATTCCGCAGCAGTTCTGCGGACAACACCCCCGCACCGACAGCGAATTGTGCCCTACGCCACCCCTCCCCCGTCGGCCCGGCCCGGTCAGCGCGGGTGAAGCCCCGGCCGCCGTGTTGACCCGGCTGGGAGAATCTGCCCATGGCCGAGATCATCCAGCGGGACGGGACCTGGGCCTTCGACGGCAGCACCGTCAGGATCACGCCGGGGCTGCACCGGTCCGTGCCGCTGTTCCGGCAGACCTACGGGGAGATCGCGGTGCCGCTCCAGGCGGTGGCGGGCGTCGTCCACGAACCCGAGCGCAGGCGGGGCCGGCTGCGGATGCGGCTGCGCGAGGGCGCCGACCCCCTCCTCCAGGCGACCGGCGGCCGGCTGCCGGAGGCGGCCGATCCGTACCGGCTGCTGGTGGAGCCCGACCGGTCGGGGGTCGCGGAGTACGTGGCCGAGGAGATCCGCCGGGCGCTGCTCCTGGACCAGGTGCCCAAGGGGCCGGTGACGTCGTATCTGCTGACGGGGCCGCCGGTGCCGGTGTCGGTGCGTTCCTCCGACGGCACGGTCTCCTTCGACGGCACCCGGGTCCGTGTCGACTGGGCCGACACCTCCGACCGGGTCAAGCGGGCGACCGGCCCGCGCGTGATCGCCCTGGAAGACCTGGTCCAGGTGGAGTGGCTGCCCAACTCGGGCCACGAGGACGGCTTCCTGCGGTTCGTGACCCGCGAGACGGCCTTCTCGAAGCTGCCGCCGGAGAAGGACCCGTACGCCCTCGATCTGTGGGGCAGCGCCCGCCGGGACCTGCTCACCGCGCTGGTGGCCACCGCGGTCACCGCGCGGCTGCCCCACCCCTCCACCCGTGCGGGCGCCCGGTCCGCCGACCGCCGGGAGGCCACCGCCGGGCCGCCGCCCGCCGGCCACCACGACGTGCTGCTGCGGCGGCTGCGGGAGCTCGGCGAGCTGCACCGGGCGGGGGTGCTCACGGACGAGGAGTTCGCGCGGGCCAAGGCGGCCGTGCTGCGCGGCTTCTGACCAAGGGGCGTGCCGCATCGCCGGACGGGCCGGCCCAGCGGCCACCGGACGAGCCGGCCCAGCGGCCACCGGACGAGCCGGCTCAGCGGCCACCGGACGGGCCGGCTCAGCGGCCGCCGGGCGGGGTCAGCTCAGCAGGTCGGGTTCGCCGCGGGTGATGTCCTGCCACAGGGGCTGGTAGTTGATCCACGCCACCAGGTCGCCGCCGAGCTGCTCGCGGGTGGCCACCGCCAGTTTGTGGTCGATCAGCACCGGGCGGCCGGCCGCGCGGGCGGTCAGCTGCACCTGGGCGGAGCGTTCCATGGACAGGAACCACCAGGCGGCCGCGTCGACCGAGTCGCCGACGGTGAGCAGGCCGTGGTTGCGCAGGACGAGCGCCTTGCGGGATCCGAGCGCGGCGGCGATCCGGCGGCCCTCCTCCGCGTCGACGGCCACGCCGGTGTAGGCGTCGTAGAGGGCGTGGTCCTCGTAGAAGGCGCAGCTCTCCTGGGTGATGGGGTCCAGGAGTTCACCGAGTGCGGCCAGGGCGCGGCCGTGGACGGAGTGGCAGTGGGCGACGGCGACGACGTCCGGGCGGGCGGCGTGCACCTGGGAGTGCACGGTGAACGCGGCCTGGTTGACGTGGTAGCGGCCCTCGACGACCTGGCCGTCCTGGTTGGCGAGGACGAGGTCGCTCACGGTGACGTGCTTGAAGGGGATGCCGAAGGGGTTGACCCAGAAGCAGTCGCTGAACTCGGGGTCGCGGGCGGTGATGTGCCCGGAGACGCCGTCCTCGAAGCCGGACCGGCCGAAGATCCGCAGCGCGCCCGCGAGCCGCTCCTTGCGGTGCCGGCGCTCCTCCTCGACCGACTCGTGCATCGGCGGCATCGCGAAGCGCAGCTTCTCGGTGGGCAGGGGCTGGGGCGGAGTGGGGCCGTGCATGGGTCCGTGGGTCCTCCGGCGCGGGATCGGGGTACGGCCGGAAGTTACCCCCGGTCAGCGCAAAAGGGCAGTGGTCTTGAGCAAAGATGACGTACGCGGTGAATACACGACAGTGGTTGTCCGGTTTCCCCGTGAGACTGGCCCGTATGAGCACCCGTATCAACTGGGCATCCTTCGCCGCCGACGCACCCGGTCTGGCGGCCACCGTCGAGCGGCGCTTCGGCGCCTTCCGCCACCACGTACTCGCCACCCTCCGCAAGGACGGCTCGCCGCGCCTGTCCGGCCTCGAGGCCGACTTCCGCGACGGCGAGCTCTGGTTCGGGATGATGGAGAACTCGCGCAAAGCCCTCGACCTGCTCCGCGACCCGCGCTTCTCGCTCCACGCGAACCCGGGCGAGGGGACGGGCATGGGCGGCGGTGACGTGCGGATCAGCGGGCTGGCGCACGAGGTGCGGGACGCGAGGAAGGGCTGGTACGTCGAAGAGGTGGAACCGCCGCAGCCGTTCCACCTCTTCCGCACCGAGCTGACCGAGGTCGTGCGGACCTTCGTCGAGGACGACACCTTTCTGGTCGTCCAGGTCTGGAAGCCCGGTGAGCCCCTGCGCACGGTGAAGCGCAAGTAGCGACGCTCAGGCCGCCCCGGTCACTCCCACTCGATGGTGCCCGGCGGCTTGGAGGTCACGTCCAGCACCACGCGGTTGACGTCCCGCACCTCGTTGGTGATCCGGGTGGAGATCTTCGCCAGCACCTCGTAGGGCAGCCGGGACCAGTCGGCGGTCATGGCGTCCTCGGAGGAGACCGGGCGCAGCACGATCGGGTGGCCGTAGGTGCGGCCGTCGCCCTGGACGCCGACGCTGCGGACGTCCGCGAGGAGGACCACCGGGCACTGCCAGATCTGCCGGTCGAGGCCGGCCGCGGTCAGCTCCTCGCGGGCGATGGCGTCGGCCTCGCGCAGCAGGTCCAGGCGCTCCCTGGTGACCTCGCCGACGATGCGGATGCCGAGGCCGGGGCCGGGGAAGGGCTGGCGCTGGACGATCTCCTCGGGCAGGCCGAGCTCCTGTCCGACCATGCGGACCTCGTCCTTGAACAGCTTGCGCAGCGGCTCGATCAGCTTGAACTCGAGGTCCTCGGGCAGCCCGCCCACGTTGTGGTGCGACTTGATGTTGGCGGTGCCGGTGCCGCCGCCGGACTCGACCACGTCCGGGTAGAGGGTGCCCTGGACGAGGAACTCCACGGCCGGGCCCTCGTCCGCGATGATCTCCGCCTGGGCCTGCTCGAAGACGCGGATGAACTCGCGGCCGATGATCTTCCGCTTCTCCTCCGGGTCCGAGACGCCCTTGAGCGCGGTGAGGAAGCGCTCGCTCGCGTCCACGACCTTCAGCTGGACGCCGGTCGCCGCCACGAAGTCCTTCTCGACCTGCTCGGTCTCGCCCTTGCGCATCAGGCCGTGGTCGACGTAGACGCAGGTCAGCTGGGAGCCGATGGCCTTCTGCACCAGGGCGGCGGCGACGGCGGAGTCCACGCCGCCGGACAGGCCGCAGATCGCGCGCTTGTCGCCGACCAGCTCGCGGATGGCGGCGACCTGCTCGTCGATCACGTTGCCCGTGGTCCAGTCGGGCTCCAGGCCCGCGCCCCGGTAGAGGAAGTGCTCCAGCACCTGCTGGCCGTGCGTGGAGTGCATGACCTCGGGGTGGTACTGGACGCCGTAGAGCTTCTTCTCGTCGTTCTCGAAGGCGGCGACCGGGACGACGTCCGTGGAGGCCGTGACGGTGAAGCCCTCGGGGGCGGCGGAGCAGGCGTCGCCGTGGGACATCCACACCGACTGCTCGGCCGGGGTGCCCTCGAAGAGGGTGGAGGACGCCTTGCTGACGTGCAGCGGCGTGCCGCCGTACTCACGGGCGCCGCTGTTGTCGACGGTGCCGCCGAGGACCTGGGCCATCAGCTGGAAGCCGTAGCACATGCCGAAGACGGGGACGCCGGACTCGAAGATCTCGCGGTCCAGGCGGGGGGCGCCCTCCTCGTAGACCGAGGACGGGCCGCCGGAGAGGATGATCGCCGCCGGGTTCCTGGCGAGCATCTCGGCGACCGGCATGGTGCTCGGCACGATCTCGCTGTAGACCCGGGCCTCGCGGACGCGACGGGCGATGAGCTGGGCGTACTGCGCGCCGAAGTCGACGACCAGGACGGTGTCGGGGGCTGCGGGGTTCGCTGATGACACGGGTTGCCTTCCGGCGGTGAGCGAGGGCTGTGTGCCCCCGAGTCTACCGGCCCGGCCGGAGGCGCTCCGGTGCGAGAGCGGTCCGGTCCCGGCCCGGGCCCGCGACGGCTGTGCGGCCCCCGCGGTCTCAGGATGCGAACCGCGGCTTGGAACGCCGGCTGGCGGCGCGGCATACTGGGGCCATGCTCACGCACGCGTCCTTCCTCTTTACCTATGGCGACCGGCCCGCCGGCTGCCATGGTCGTGCTGCTTGAGCAACTGACAAGCGACTTCCCAGGCGCCCCGGGCCGACAAGGCCCGGGGCGCCTGCCGTTCTCCGGGTCCTGCCGTTCCGGGACGCCCCGTCCGACGAGGAGCCCCGTATGACCGCCACCGACATCACCGGCGCCCGCACCCCCGAGGCCGCCGGCGTGATCGCCGGCGCACGTGAGCGCATCGACGCGCTCGACGACCGGATCATCGGCCTGATCCAGGAGCGCGTGGCCGTCTCCGCCGTCGTCCAGGAGGCGCGGATCGCCTCCGGCGGACGGCGGGTGAACCTCTCCCGTGAGATGGAGATCCTCGGCCGCTACAGCGAGGCGCTCGGCAGGCCGGGTACGCCCCTGGCGATGACGCTGCTCGAGCTGTGCCGGGGTCGCATCTGAGTTCGGGCGGCCTCTCACCCGTACGGCACGTGACCGCCGGGCGGGCCGGTTCGTTGGTCGGGGTGTCCGTGCCAGCCAGGGGCGGGCCCGCAAGAACCACGCGTGGCTCTCCGGGGCGATGAGGCGTTGCGGATCGTGCCGTGCGCCGTGGGACCTCGCCCCGGGGAAGTGACCGGACGGCAGGGGACAGCAGCCCGGTCACCCAACTGACGGCCGGCTCCGGGGACGCCCGGGGCCGGCCGGCGGAAGAAGCACCCCCCTCAGGGAAGACAGCGGCAGGCGGCGCGACCCCCCGGCGCCGCTCACCGGGCACCGGTGCGGCCCTGACGCCGGTGCCGACCGACGCGAGGGCCCCGCGGCCCAGGCCCCGCGGGGCCCTCCGCGCGTCCGGACCGAGCCGCCGTACCTGCCCGCCGTGCCGGCCCTCGCGAGCCCCTGCCGGAATGTGACTCAGGCCACACCCGATTCGCCGTCTTGCGGCACAACCATTCACAGCCGGGAAGGGTCACATCAGCAACAAGGAGGACCTGCGTCAGGAGGGGGACGCAGGTCCTCTCTTTTTTCTCCGCCGCTCTCCCCGCCCGGCCGCTACTTCTTCGGCGGCACCGCCGGCATGCCGAGGAACGGCAGCCGCAGCGCGCCGAAGGCCTCGGCCGGGACCACCGGATGGCGCGGCTCCACCGGCTTCAGGCGCTCGTAGGCCGCCCCCTGCCTCGGCCGCGGGTCGCTCTCGCCCTTGTTGGGCCAGTACGACATCGCCCGCTCGGCCTGCGCCGTGATCGTCAGCGACGGGTTGACCCCCAGGTTCGCCGAGACCGCGGCGCCGTCGACGACCGAGATGCCCGGGTGCCCGTGGAGGCGGTGGTAGGGGTCGATGACGCCCGTCTCGCTGGAGGCGCCGATCGGGCAGCCGCCGAGGAAGTGCGCGGTGAGCGGGGTGCCCATCAGCTCGCCCACGTTGGAGCCGGCGAAGCCGTTGATCTCGGCGGCGAGCGCGGTGGCGCCCTCGGTGGCGGCCCTGATCTGCTTGGGGTTGGGCGAGCCGTGGCCCTGGCGCGCGGTGAGCAGGCCCTTGCCGACGCCGTCCGGCTTCAGGTACGTGGTCAGGGAGTTGTCCAGGGACTGCATGACCAGGCCGATGATCGTGCGCTCCGACCAGCGGCGGTTGGACAGGGAGCGCAGCACCAGCAGGGGGTGGCGGGCGGCGTTCGCCACCCAGGCGGCGACCCTCGACCCGCCGTCCGCGTAGGGGACTTGCAGGATCGACAGCCCGCCCATCGAGTTGGAGCCCTTGCCGTAGCGGACCGGCTCGATGTGGGTGTTCTCGTCGGGGTGGACGGAGGACGTGATGGCGACTCCGCGCGTGAAGTCGGCCCTCGCCTCGCCGGTCGCCTTGCGGTAGCGCCGGTTGTCGGTCTGGGCGCCCACCAGCGCCTCGGAGTTGGTGCGGGTCAGCTCGCCCAGCCGGGGCGAGAGGTGGGGCAGCCTGCCGGTCGCCTTCATGCGGTGCAGCAGGGTCTGGGTGCCGTAGGTGCCGGCGGCGAGGACGACGCGGCGGGCCGTGAAGAGGCGGCCGGCGCCCTTCTTCTTGTTGTCGGTGGGCAGCGTGGCCACCGCGTAGCCGCCGCGCGAGTCGTCGGTGACGGAGACGACCGTGGTCATGGGGTGCACGACCGCGCCCGCCTTCTCGGCGAGGTACAGGTAGTTCTCGTTGAGCGTGTTCTTCGCGCCGTGCCGGCAGCCGGTCATGCACTCGCCGCACTCGGTGCACGCCTTGCGGTCCGGTCCCACTCCGCCGAAGTAGGGGTCGGCGACCTGTTCGCCGGGGGCCGCCCTCGTCGTGCCGTCCGCGTCCTCGCCGTCCCCGAAGAACACCCCGACCGGCGCCATGTGGAAGGTGTCGCCCACGCCCATCCGCTCGGCCGCCGCCTTCAGGTGCACGTCGGACGGCGTCATCGTCGGGTTGAGCCGCACGCCGAGCATGCGCCTGGCCTGGTCGTAGTACGGGCTCAGCTCCTCCTGCCAGTCGGTGATGTCCCGCCACTGGGGGTCGTCGAAGAAGGCCTTCGGCGGTACGTAGAGGGTGTTGGCGTAGTTGAGCGAGCCGCCGCCGACGCCCGCGCCGGCCAGGACCATGACGTTGCCCAGCAGGTGGATGCGCTGGATGCCGTACATGCCGAGCTTCGGGGCCCACAGGTAGTTCCTGAGGTCCCAGGAGTTCTTCGGCAGGGTCTCGCGGGTGAAGCGGCGGCCCGCCTCCAGTACGCCGACGCGGTAGCCCTTCTCGGTCAGGCGGAGCGCGGAGACGGACCCGCCGAACCCCGACCCCACGACGATGACGTCGTAGTCGTACCCGTCCTCGTCGTACCCGTCGTCGTTCCCGTCCTGGTCCCGGGTCTGGACGGAGTTCTCCTGCGACACGTGCTCTCCTCTTCGAGAACGGAGGGGTGGCTTGGGCTGACGGGGGGGGGTGGCTTGGGCTGACGGAGGGGCGGCTGGGGCTGACGGAGGGGCGGCTTGGGCTAACGGAAGCGGAACGCCTTCATCAGCTTCAGGCTGCGGCTCATGAAGGCCGCGTACTTCTCGTCGTCCATCCCGAGCGACGGCGCCATGGGCAGCAGCCGCTGATGGGCGACGGTCTGGGCCTCGGTGTACTTGAGGATGCCCTCGGAGCCGTGCCGGCGGCCGAGGCCCGAGTCCTTCATCCCGCCCATCGGGGACTGGACGCTGCCGTAGGCGGGGGCGTACCCCTCGTTGATGTTGACCGTGCCGGTGCGCAGCCGGGCGGCGATCTCGCGGCCGCGCCGGGCGTCCTTGGTCCACACCGAGGAGTTCAGGCCGTACGGCGTGGAGTTGGCGCGCTCGACGGCCTCGTCGTCGGTGGCGAAGCGGTAGACGGAGACGACCGGACCGAAGGTCTCCTCGGTGCACACCGACATGGGCGCCTCGACGCCGTCGAGGATCGTCGGCTCGAAGAAGTACGGCCCGGCGTCCGGACGGGCGACACCTCCGGCCACCACCTTGGCGCCCTTGGCGACCGCCTCCTCCACGTGCCGGGTGACGGTCTTCAGCTGGCGTTCGCCGACGAGCGAGCCCATGTCGGCGCCGTAGGCGAGGGCGGTGCCCAGGCGCATGGCCCTGGTGCGGGCGGCGAAGCGCTCGAGGAAGGCGTCCGCGACCGCCTCGTGGACGTAGAGCCGCTCGATGGAGATGCACAGCTGGCCGGCGGAGGAGAAGCAGGCGCGGACCGCGCCCGCCGCCGCCTTGTCGAGGTCGGCGTCCTCCAGGACCAGCATGGCGTTCTTGCCGCCGAGTTCGAGGGAGACGCCGACCAGCCGGGCGGCCGCGCCCTGGGCGACCTCGCGGCCGGTGCGGGTGGAGCCGGTGAAGGAGACGTAGTCGGCGTGCTTGACGACCTCGGGGCCGACGACCGGGCCGTCGCCGATGACGACCTGGAAGACCTCGGCGGGCAGCCCGGCCTCGATCAGCAGGTCGCGCGCCCACAGCGCGGTCAGGCAGGTCTCGGTGTCCGGCTTCATCACGACCGCGTTGCCCGCGACGAAGGCGGGCAGCGCGTCGCCGACGGACAGCTCCAGCGGGTAGTTCCAGGGCGCGATCTGGCCGACGACACCGCGCGGGTGGCGCAGTTCGGTGACCCGGGTCAGGGTCGGCATCGCGCCGGCGTGCCGCTTGGGCCGCAGGTAGGCGGCGGCGCGGCGGCCGTAGTGGCGGGCGGCGACCGCGACGGCCTGCACCTCCTCGTGCGCGTGCAGCCGGGCCTTGCCGGTCTCCAGCTGGATCAGGTCCAGCACCTCGGCCTGGCGCTCCAGCACCAGGTCGTGGAAGCGCAGCAGGACCGCGGCGCGCTGCCGTACGGGAACCTGCGCCCACACGGCCTGGGCGGCGCGGGCCCGTTCGAAGGCCAGGGCCACGTCCTCGGGCGTGGACTCGGGCAGGTCGGCGAGCTTCTCGCCGGTGAACGGCGTGTGGTTGGCGGTCCGGCCGGAGCCGACGACGTCCTTGGTGAGCCGGGCGACCAGCTGGGGGGTCACCACGTCGGCGGCGGTGCGGGCGCCCGCGGGGGCGGGAGCCAGGGGATTCGTGCCGGTCTTGGCCGGGGCATCGGCGTCCGTCATGAGGCGCAGGGTATGCCGCGCCGGGGCCTTTGTGTACCCGTCGGTAACGGGGATTCACCGAGTATCCACACGGCGCCAGTGATCACTGGCAACGAATGCCCTGATCAGGGCGTTGTGGAAGCCGGCAACCGCGCCGCCGGGAAGCTCGCCGGCGCTACGGCTTGTCCGGGTCCCAGTTGGCGATCGCCGTGCGGGCCACCTCGCGTCCGCGCGCCACGAAGTCGCCCTTGGCGGGGTAGCCGACGGTGAGCTTGTACATGTCGCCGCCGGTCGTCTTGTAGTAGAAGATCCGCAGCTCGCGCGGCAGCGGGTACCGGCTGTCGTTGGTGGTGTAGGTGACGGTGTTCTCGGCGGCCTTCCTGCCGTGGAAGGTGGCCTCCAGGGGCTGCGTCCTCGGACCGGCCGGCATGCCGAGACCGTAGTCGCCGGACTGCTTGAAGGTGCCGTTGTCCGCGTACATCTGCGCGGCCGCGCTGTCCTGGATGGAGTGACCGGTGTCCTCGGACCCGCGCACCAGGTTCAGCCCGACCGAGATGCTCCCGCTCCAGTCGCTGTAGGACACCCAGTGGCCCTTGTCCGTCTTCCGGTCGGGGTAGGAGGGCTGGTAGCCGTCGGGCACCGCGAGCGTCGCGGCCACGTCCGCTTCGTGGTGGGTGCGCCAGCCGTCGGGCAGCGGGCCCGCGAAGGGGTGCGCGACCAGGACGTACGCCGTCACCGCCGCCGCGACCACGGCCGCGCCGAGCCCGGTCCAGGTACGGCGCCCGGGCCGGAAGCCGCGGCGCTCCTCGCCCGTGTACCGCACGACCTCGGTGGGCGCGGGGGCGGGCGGGGCCGCGGCCGCCTCCAGCAGGGCGCGGACCCGGGCCGCGTCCGGGCGGTGCGCCGGGTCCTTGTGCAGCAGGCCGGTGATCACCTCGGCGAGCGGGCCGGAGGCTGCCGCCGGCGGGGCGGGGACGGCGTTGAGGACCGACTGGAGGGTGGCCGGGGTGTTGCTGCGGCGGAACGGGGACACGCCCTCGGTGGCCGCGTACAGGACCACGCCGAGGGACCAGAGATCGCTCGCCGGTCCGGGGCGCTGCCCGAGCACCCGCTCCGGGGCGATGTACTCGGGCGAGCCGACGAAGCCGCCGGTGTCGGTCAGGCTGGTCTCGCCCTCGATCCAGGCGATGCCGAAGTCGGTGAGGACGGTCCGGTCGTGCCGGCCGAGCAGGATGTTGTCCGGCTTGACGTCGCGGTGCAGGATGCCCGCCCCGTGCGCGGCCTCCAGCGCGCCGAGCACCTCCAGGCCGACCCGGGCCGCCTCGCGCGCGTCCAGCCTGCCCTCCAGCAGGACCGCGCCCAGCGAGCGGCCCCGCACCAGCTCCATCACGATCCACGGCTGTCCGTCGACCACGGCCACGTCGTGCACGCCGACGACCGCCGGGTGGTCGAGCCGGGCCGCGGCGCGCGCCTCGCGGCGCATCCGCTCGAAGGCGTTGGCCCGTTCCCGCTCGGGAAGGTGGTCGGGGACGCGGGGCTCCTTGACGGCGACCTCACGCTCCATGGCCTCGTCCCGCGCCCGCCAGACGGTTCCCATGCCGCCGTGCCCGAGCTTCTCCAGCAGCCGGTAGCGCCCGGCGATCAGCCGCCCGGCCCCGGGGTCGCCGGATCTCTGCGCGGGCGGCGACGAGGGCGCTGCCGCCGGGTGCGCCGACGGGACCGGGGCTGCCGGGTGCGCCGGTGAGGCCGGGGTCGCCGCGGGCGCAGGCGAGGCCGGGGGCAGCACGGGCGCCGGTGAGGCCGGGGTCGGTGTGCCCGGAGAGGCCGCGATGATCGGTGACTCCGGGGCCGGTGTGCCCGAACGCCCCGCGGACGTGCCGTAGTTGGTCTGCGGGTTCGGTGTCCGTGGCCGCGGCGCCGGCGGTTGCAGAACGAAACTCGTCGGCTCGTCGGCCTCGTTGCGGGCTCCCCCGTTGCTGCTCATGGTCCATCCATACCGCGACCGGCGCCCGCCCCTCCACCGTGTGCGCCCGGTGGTCACGAAACGGTGACCTACGTCCTACGCGGCCGCGAAGGTGTCCAGGGCCACGTCGAAGTACTCCTTGGCCTCGCGGACCTTGCCGACCGGCGCCGACACCCACACGTCGTACATCCGTCCGTCCTGGTCCCAGCACAGGTCGTAGGTGTGCCGGGGCCCCTCCGCCGCGCTGTAGCCGTTCCAGCTGAACTCCCAGAGGGCGGCGGGGTGTCCGCCGTGCGTGGCGGAGGTGACCCGGCCGTCGTGGTAACCGGGGTTGGTGTCCGGGCCGGCCGCGTCCGCGCGGCGCATCACCCCGAGCGGTCCGCCCGCTCCCGGTTCGGCGATCTTGATGCCGAGGCGGAAGGTCTCCCCCGGGGACAGGTAGAAGATCCGCTCCCCCTGCGGGCTGCGGGTGAAGCCGTCCGGCACCGCCACCGAGAAGCCGGCCGGGTCCCGCACCAGGTGGTAGCCGGAGGGAGCGGTGGGACCGGGTCCCGAGGAGGAGGACGAGGACGCGGGCGCCGCGGCCCGCGAGGCGGACGACGCGGAGGGCGAGTGCGGGGCCGGCGAGGAGGCGGACCGGGAGGCGGCCGTACCGCCCGGGCTGTGCACGCCGGTCCCCGCCGGCGAACTCGTCGGCGCCGGGCCCCCGTTGCCGTCCCCCTGCATCAGCAGCGCCGCCGCCGACACGCCCGCCCCGGCCATCGCCGCCACCAGCAGCGCCGCGACCAGCACGCCCCGGGTCGAGGTCCGGGCCGGAGCCCCGGGTTCCGGGCCGTCGGGTGTCGCCCGCGGTGCGGTCGCCGCCGGGGCCGCCGGACGCGGCACGTCGCGCTGGGTCTGCGTGTAGCGGGCGGGCGGCTGCGGGGTGCGCCCCGACTCCAGGAAGGCGCCCAGCATCCGCTCCGCCTCGGCCGCCGTCAGCCGCCGCTGCGGATCGCGCTGCAGCAGCCCCCGTACGACCGGCAGGACCGGCCCCGCCTGCGCGGGTGGCCGGATCTCGTCGACGACGACCGCGTGCAGGATGCCGCCCAGCGAGTCGCGCCGGAAGGGCGAGGCGCCGCTCAGCGCCGTGCACAGCAGGGCGCCCAGCGACCACAGGTCCGACTCCGGTCCCGTCCGGGTGCCGGACATCCGCTCGGGCGCGGTGTACTCGGGCGAGCCCACGAAGGATCCGGTCTCGGTGAGGGTGGTGGCGCCCGCGACCTGCGCGATGCCGAAGTCGGTGAGGACCACGCGGTCGGTGCCGGACTCCATCAGGACGTTCGCCGGTTTGATGTCGCGGTGCAGCACCCCGGCCGCGTGCGCCGTGCGCAGGGCGCTGAGCAGGGCGACGCCGATGCGGGCCGCCTCGGCCACGTCCACCGGGCCGTGCGCGGCGATCCGGTCGGCGAGGGAGCCGCCATCGATCAACTCCATGACGATGTAGGGGCGTTCGTCGTCCTCCACCACGTCGTGGACGACGATGATGTGCGGGTGCCGCAGCTGGGCGACCGCCCGGGCCTCACGCAGCGTGCGGTCGCGCTGAAGCCGGGCATCCTCGGCGGACAGCGTGTCGTCGAGCGGGAGTTCCTTGACCGCGACCCGCCGTCCGAGCAGCTGGTCGGTCGCCCGCCACACCACTCCCATGCCGCCGCGCCCGAGCCTCGCCTCCAGACGGTAACGGCCCGCGATGACACGGAAGTCGTCCCCCTCGGTCCCCATGCGTCCCATCATGCCGCATCAGGGGTCCCCCTTCCGTGGCGCCGACCGGCCAAGCCTCGGGCGCGCCGGGGGGGGACGCCGGCCGGAACCGAGCCGACCCGGGGCAGGAGGAAGGGCAAGGGGGCAGGGGCCGGCCGGGCCGGTCGTCAGTCGGAGTCCGGGCGCCAGCTCTGCAGGACCGTCCTGAACTGCTTCTCCGTGGTGGCCCAGTCCTTCGCGGGCGAGGACATGTAGATGGCGTACTCGGTGCCCTTGCGGTCGAAGTACGTCTCCTCGATCGCGTGCCGCGGCCCGGGGAAGGGCGTGTCCTTGGACAGCGCCGTCCACGTGTACTCCCACAGGGAACCGGGCCGGTCGCGGTAGGTGTTGGCCTCCAGCTTCACCCTCTTGTAGTCGACCAGCCGCTCCAACTGCTGGTCCAGGTCGAGCTGGTGGTCGTGCGCGGTGGGGAAGTCGGGCGAGTCGTCGATGGCGACGCGGATGAAGTGCCTGCCCCCGTCGGGCGAGTAGTCGACCTGGTGCAGGGCCTCGTCGGGCGACTGCCGCTTCCAGGCCCCGCCCGGCACCGCGATGCTGAAGCCGTACGCGTCGTGCCGGCGCACCCACCCGTCGGGGAGGTCGTCCGGCGTGCCGCCGCCGGAGGCGGAGGGGCTGGGCGAGTGCGAGGGCGACTCGGACGCCGATGCCGTGCCGCCGCTGTCCTGCCGCCGGCCCGCGTCCCACTTCTGGAGGGCCACGGCGGTGCCGCCGCCGATCAGGGCGGCGAGGACCACGACGAGGGCGAGGGTGCGCAGCCTGCGGCGCCTGGGCGGCGCGGCCGCCGCCGTGGCGTACCCCTGCGCGGTGCCCGTACCGGGTCCGTGTCCGTGTCCCGGTCCGTGTCCGGCCGTCGTCGGGGCGGTCATCGGGTGGTACGGCGTCGTGGCGCCCGTCTGCGCCCCGGGGTGGAGTGCCGCCGTGTGCGCGGCCGTCTCGTGCGGGTTGCCGACCGACTGCGTCGGCACGTACGCCTGCGCGGCGCTCGGCCGGCGGCCCTCCGCCGCCTCGGCGAGCATCGCCTCGGCCGCCGCCGCGTCCGGCCGCGCGGCCGGGTCCTTGCGCAGCAGCGCGGTGATGACCGGCGCGAGCGGACCGGCGTGCTGCGGGTCGCGGGGCTCCTCGTCGACGACGGCCTGCATGGTCGTCAGGGGCGAGGTGCGGCGGAACGGCGAGAGGCCCTCCACCGCCGTGTAGAGGGTGGCGCCCAGGGCCCACAGGTCGGAGGCCGGGCCCGGGTCGTGGCCGCGGACGCGCTCGGGGGCGAGGTAGTCGACCGAGCCGACGACCTCTCCGGTGCGCGTGATGGTGGTGTCGCCCTCTATCTGGGCTATGCCGAAGTCGGTGAGCAGGACCCGGCCGTCCTGGCCGAGCAGCACGTTGCCGGGCTTGACGTCGCGGTGCAGCACCCCGGCCCCGTGCGCGGCGCGCAGGGCGCGCAGCACCCACAGACCGACCCGCGCGGCCTCGCGGGGCTCCACCCGCCCCTGCTCCTTGACCTCGTCGGCCAGCGAGCGGCCCTCGACGAGCTCCATCACGATCCAGGGGCGGCCGTCGTGCTCCAGCACGTCGTGCACGGTGACGACGGCGGAGTGGTTGATCCGTGCCGCCGCGCGCGCCTCGGCGCGGGTACGCGCGAGGAGGACCGCCCGGTCGCTCTCGGAGACGTACAGCGCGGCCGTCAACTCCTTGATGGCGACCGCCCGGTGCAGCACCTCGTCGTGTGCGCGCCACACCCGGCCCATGCCACCGCTGCCGATGGCGTCGGCGAGCCGGTAGCGGCCCGCGAGGAGCAGGCCCTGCATCTGATTCACGTTTCCCCGCAATGGTCTTGACAGGGCCAGAGTAAGGACCGGTCCCCCGGCAGGGAACCAGCGGGGTGCCAAGGAAACCGCACTGTGACGGTTGTCGCCTCCTGTGACACCTGAAAAGTCCTGTGGTTCGACCCGTGCGTCAGCGCGGCGTCACCCGGTGTGCCGAGGCGCGGTGTCACCCCGTGTACTGGTAGGTCGCCGACGCCTGCTCGTACAGCTGCGTCACCCGGTCGCGCTGGGCCTCCGGGCCGCGCACCTGCACCACGTGGTAGCGCCCGTCGATGAGCACGGCCAGATTGCGTACGAACAGCTGCCGGCCGTCCGCGCCGGTCCAGGTGAACTGCCCCTCGGCCATGGTCCGTCCGCCCACCTGAATGGTCCGCAGTCCCGAGGAGGTGGCCCAGCTGGAGGAGCGGTACCCCTGCAACTCGGCCTCCTTCTCCCGCTGGTAGACCATCGGGTCGCTGCCGAAGCGCGCCACGCTGTCCCGCCCGGGCACCACGATCAGCTCGAAGTCGCCCTGGGAGTAGACCACCTGACGGTCGGCGTTGCCCGGCGTGCGGGTCCAGCCCTTGGCGACCGCGACACGGAAGCCGGCGGGGTCCTCGCGCAGGGTGAAGCCGGAGCCGGCGTCGGGGCCGCTGGTCTGCGTCTCGGGCGAACCGGAGGCCTGGGACGTGCCGTTCGTGTCCCCGCCGTTGCCGCTGCCCCGGCCCGTGCTCGTGGGCGCGGGGCTGGCCTCGCCGGCGGTTCTGGCACGGTCCGCGCCGGCCGCGCCGCCGCCCCCCGACTTCGGCATGAACAGCATCGCGTACGCGACCGCCGCCGCCAGCAGGAGCAGTATCAGCAGGAGCAGGGTCCGGCCCAGGCTGCGCGGCGAACGGGCCTGCGCCGCAGTCCGCTTGTGCCGCCCGTGGTGGGCGGGCAGCCCGGCGCGCCGCCTGCGCACCAGCTCGCCGCGACGGCGTATCACCGGCAGCCGGTTCGGGTCGGCGGGCGGGGCGGCGACGACGTGCGCGCCCGCCTCCGGCTCGGGCGCGGAGCGCACCAGCGAGCGCAGCCAGCCGCTCAGCTCCTCGAAGTCCAGCCGTTCGGTGGGGTCCTGACGCAGCAGCGACTCCACGACCGGGCGCAACGGGCCGCACTCCTCCGCGAAGGCGGGCGGCTCCGCGCAGACCATCTGCACCAGTTCGGCGGTGGACTCCTCCGGGTACGGGGCGTGCCCCTGCACGGCCTTGAAGAGCAGCGCGCCCAGCGCCCACAGGTCGGTGGCGGGGCCGATGGGCGCGGCCAGCTGCCAGTTCTCGTGCACGGGACCGGCCTGTTCGGGCGCCCACCGCTCGGTCACCGGGCCCACCACGGCCATACGGGCCTGCCGGGCGCGCTCGGCCGCCAGCGCGGTGGCCGGCCCCCGCCGCACGGGCGCACCGGCGGCGAGGTCGTCCCACCGGGCGGGCGGCGGGACGGCACCGCCGGGCTCGGAGGCGGGAAGCGCCATCCGGGCGCCCTCCTGCGCCACGGGGCCGGAAAGGGCCGTACGGCCGCCGTCCGTTGCCCCTGAACCGGGAAAGGCCGTACGACTGCCGTCCGTTGTCCCGGACCCGGGAACGGCCGCACGGCCGGCGTCCGTCGACGCGGAACCGGGAAGCGGTGTGCCGCCGGGGAGTGCGGCGCGGCCCTGCCCGCCGCCCAGCCGGCCGGGCTGCTGCGGGTCCTCGGTGCCCGGCCGGGATCCGGTGCCGTTCCACTGGGCGGGGCGGACGCCGTAGGGGTCGGCGATCCGGCCGGGTGGCGCGGTGCGGCCCCGGTCGCCGGGGCCCGTGACGGTGCCGTACGACGGCTCGGCGAGCCGGTCGGAGGGCCGCTCGCCCGTGCCGGGCTGCCGGGCGCCGGGCAGCGCGGCCCGCGCGCTCTGCTGCGCCTCCTGCACCCTGGCCGCCGCCCGCGCGCCCGCGCGATAGGCGGCGATCGCCCCGGCCCGCGCCGCCCTGACGTCCTCGCCGCTCACGGGAGCCCGCCGAGCCGGCGCACCCGCCGGACCCGGCGCACCGGCCGCGCCGCCCGGCTCGGTCCCGGGCAGGGGCAGCGCGCCCGCCGCACGGGCCTCGATCGCGGCCCGCCGCGCGGCCTCGGGGTCGGCCTCGGCCGACCCGGCGCCGAGCCCCGTGCCACCGCCCGTGCCGTTGGCGGGGGGCGGGGGCGGGACCGGCGTGCCCTCGCCGTCCTCGGCCGGGACCGGGTCGTACCCGCACAGGGCCTCCTCGGCCGCGCCGACCGCGAGGCCGGTCAGCATCACACGGCCGTCGTCGCAGACGAGGACGGTGCGCGCGGTGATGTTGCGGTGCACCCAGCCGTGGGCGTGCAGCACCCGCAGGGCCATGAGCAGGTCGGAGGCGACCTCGGCGGCCCGGTACGGCGTCAGGGGCTTCTCGGCGAGCAGGGCCGCCAGCGGGCGTGCCGCGACCAGTTCGCTGACGATCCACAGCGAACCGCCCTCCGCGAACACGTCGAAGACCTGGTCGAGGCGCGGATGGTCGGGGATCCGCGCGGCGGCCTGCGCTGCCTCGACCGCGCGCCGCACCGCCGGATCGGTGGGCCGCCGCGCCGCCGTGCGCCCCGTGAAGCCCTCGGGCAGCCCGTCCGCGTCGAGCACCTCCGCCTCGACGACCTCGGGCAACGGCACCTGCCGTACGAGGACTTCCTGGCCGCTGTAGGTGTCGAAGGCGCGGCTCTCGGTGAGTTCGTACTCGTGGGACGGGGGCAGAGGCAGGCGGTAGCGGCCGGCGAGTACCCGGCCCGCATAGTCGTCCACAGTGCCTCCCCCGGCCGCACGGTCGGTCAAATCCGTTCGCCACGCGTCCCGTTCCCGATGCTTACGGTCCGCAACCACTCACGATACGTGCCGCAGGCAACCCGCAAAGAGGGGATGACGGATTAGGGCCCCCAAATCCTGTGCGATACCCCGGGATCCGGGGGCCGGAGCGCTCAGGACTTGGGCTCGAAGGTCTTCGTGAGCGTCCGCCAGGTGTTCCGGCGCAGGTCGGTGTCCCAGTTCGCGGACTTAGCCGTGTACATCAGCGCGTACCCGAGATGTCCGTTCACCACGAACCCCCGGTCGACGGTGCGGTATTCGGTGCCGCCGTCGACGTAGGTGAACTCCCAGTCGGCCGCGTTCCAGCCGCGGTAGCCCACCTGCTCTATGCGGATGCGCTGGTACTGCGAGCGCACCATGTAGCCTTCCTGGTTCTTCCAGTCGGCGACCGGGTCGTCCTTGGGCGAGGAGGTCCAGGCGACCAGCAGCTTCTGCCCGTCCGGACCGGTGAAGCGGACGCCCGCGGAGTCGGTGCTGGCGTACTTCCAGCCCTTGGGCAACCCGATGGTGAACCCCTGGGAGCTCTTGTACGTCGTCGCCGCGCCGTCGTCCTTGGAGCCGCCGCCGTCCGGGCCGGAGCCGCCGGACCCGTCGCCGGAGCCGTCGCCCTGCCCGCCGGAGGCGGTGGACGCGGCGGGCGAACCGCCCGGTCCGGCCGTGCCGTTCTCGGCGTCGGCCTGCTTGCCGTCCGTGCCGGTCCCGCCGGTGGTGTCCTCCTTGGTGGAGGCGCTGGCGGAGGCCCCGGCGGTCGTGGAGGCGCGGGCCGCGCCGCTCCTGGAGCCCTTGGAGCCCTTGTCGTCGCCGTTGAGGGTGAGGGCCAGCACCGCGCCGATCACGGCGAGCGCGACGACCACGGCGATGATGACCAGCGTCCGGCGCGGCACCACGTCGGTGAGCGGCGCCCTGGGCACCGGCCGGGGAGCCAGGTCCAGGTCCGGCGGCGGCATCACGGGCCACCCCGAACGGGTCCGCCCGCCCTGCACACCGCCCACGGCGGTGGTCGCCGCGTCACCGGTACCGGCACCGGCGCCCGCCCCGGAGGAGGCCGCGCCGCCCGCCGGGCCGCCCTTGCCGTCCTTGCCGGTCCGGCCCGCGGACGCGTCCACCGGAGCCACCGCCGGGTCCGGCGCGGCAGGGGACACCGACGGCGATGACGATGCAGGCGACGGCTTCGCCGCGGGGGCGGCCACGGAGGCCGACGTACCGGCGCCCGCCGCACCCGCCGCACCCACCGCACCCGAACCGGCGCCGCCGGCGGCCGGCTTGGTGCGGCTCGCGGCCGCCGAGGTGGCCGCGCCCGCCGCGACGGCGGCCTTGCGCACCGAGCGCAGCGCGCCGCGCAGCCGCTCGCCGGCCTCCTCGCCGCGCTTGCCCCCGCCGCCCGGCGCACCGCTCCTGGCCGCCTTGCCCGGCTCGTCCCGGCTGTCCGGCCGCGCGGGCAGCGGTACGACCCTGGTGGCGTCCGCGGGAGGCTCGGGTTCGGCCTCCTTCGGGTCGGGGGCGTGGATGACGGCGTTGAGCATCGCCCGGGCGCCCGCGTCGTCGAGCCGCTTGTCCGGGTCCTTGTTGAGCAGGCCGTGGATGACGTCCCGGAGCGGGCCGGCGTTCTTCGGCTCGCCCAGGGGCTCGGTCATCACGGCGGTGAGGGTCGCGATCGCCGAGCCCTTGTCGTACGGCGGGGTGCCCTCGACCGCCGCGTACAGCAGGCCGCCGAGCGACCACAGGTCGGCGGCCGGGCCGGGCTTGTGGCCGCGGGCCCGCTCGGGCGAGATGTAGGAGGGGGCGCCGACGAGCATGCCGGTGGAGGTGATGGAGGGGTCGCCCTCGACCTGGGCGATGCCGAAGTCGGTGAGCACGACCCGGCCGTCCTCGGCGATGAGGACGTTGGACGGCTTCACGTCACGGTGCAGGATGCCCTGGCGGTGCGCGGAGCGCAGCACGTCGAGGACGGCGAGCCCGACCTCGGCCGCGCGCCTCGGCTCCAGCAGGCCGTCCTCGCGGATGACCTCGGCGAGCGACTTGCCCTCGACGAGTTCCATGACGATCCACGGCCGGTCGTCCTCGTCGACCACGTCGAAGACGGTCACCGCGCTGGTGTTGCGGATCCGCGCGATCGCCTTGGCCTCGCGCAGGGTGCGCGTGATCAGCCGCCGCTTCTCGTCCTCGTCGATGTTCGCCGGGAACCGCAGTTCCTTGACCGCGACCGTACGGCCGAGGGTCTCGTCCTCGGCCCGCCACACGGTGCCCATGCCGCCGCGCCCGAGTACGTCCCCCAGCCGGTACCGCCCGGCGAGAAGGCGCTCGCTTCGGCCCTGGAGAGTGTCCTGACGAGTGTTCCGACGAGATGCCCCGCCCCGCTCCGCCTCCGACATGCGTCCCCTCATGCAACCCGCCCTGACAGAGCCTCCATTGTCTCTCACCCGACAAGTGCCCGACGCCCAGGGTGCTCCTGGGGACACGCGCGCCCTCGGTGAACGACGCGCTGCGTGCGGCGCCATGACGGGCCGTGACAAACGGGCGGCGCCGTGGTCAGGCGCTTGGGGACACTTCCTCTCTTAACGGCCCCTGCGGCCGCCCGGCTCCGGGGTCGGGACTGTTACAACGGCACGATGTCGGGCGCCCCGAGCCGGGCCGCGTCGGCCGTCAGGTCGTCGGGCTGGCGCTGCGACTCCCGCTCGGCCTCCACCCGCTTCTCGTAGTGCTCGACCTCGCGCTGGATCTGGTCCTCGTCCCAGCCCAGTACGGGCGCCATGAGCTCGGCGGCCTCGCGGGCGCTGCGGGTGCCCCGGTCGAAGGTCTCGATGGATATGCGGGTGCGCCGGGTCAGTACGTCGTCCAGGTGGCGCGCGCCCTCGTGCGAGGCGGCGTAGACGACCTCGGCGCGCAGATAGTCGTCGGCGGCGTGGAGAGGGGCGCCCAGGGTCGGGTTCCCCGCGATGAGGGCGAGGATCTCCTGGGCCGCCGAGCCGTACCGGTTCAGCAGGTGCTCCACGCGCACCACATGGATGCCGGTGTCGGCGGCGATGCGCGCACGCGCGTTCCACAGCGCGCGGTAGCCCTCGGCGCCGTAGAGCGGGATCTCCTCGGTGACGCAGTCGGCGACCCGCATGTCCAGGCCGTGCACGGCCTCGTCGACGGCGTCCTTGGCCATCACCCGGTACGTCGTGTACTTGCCGCCCGCGACCACCACCAGGCCGGGCACGGGGTGGGCCACGGTGTGCTCGCGGGAGAGCTTGCTGGTGGCGTCGGACTCGCCGGCCAGCAGGGGCCTGAGCCCCGCGTACACGCCCTGGACGTCGTCGCGGCTCAGCGGGACCGCGAGCACGGAGTTGACGTGCTCCAGGAGGTAGTCGATGTCGGCGCTGGAGGCGGCGGGGTGGGCCTTGTCGAGGTCCCAGTCGGTGTCGGTGGTGCCGACGATCCAGTGCCGGCCCCAGGGGATGACGAACAGCACGGACTTCTCGGTGCGCAGGATCAGCCCGGTGGTGGAGTTGATGCGGTCCTTGGGCACGACGAGGTGGATGCCCTTGGAGGCGCGGACGTGGAACTGGCCGCGCTCGCCGACCATGGCCTGGGTGTCGTCGGTCCACACGCCGGTGGCGTTGACGACCTGCTTGGCGCGGATCTCGTACTCGCCCCCGCCCTCGACGTCCCGCACCCGGGCGCCGACGACGCGCTCGCCCTCGCGCAGGAAGCCGGTGACCCGGGCGCGGTTGGCGGCCTTGGCGCCGTACGACACGGCGGTGCGCACCAGGGTGGCGACGAAGCGGGCGTCGTCCACCTGGGCGTCGTAGTACTGCAGGGCGCCGACCAGGGCGTCCTTCTTCATGCAGGGGGCGACGCGCAGGGCCTGACGGCGGGTCAGGTGCCGGTGCAGGGGCAGGCCCCTGCCGTGGCCGCGGGCCATCGACATCGCGTCGTAGAGCGCGACGCCCGAGCCCGCGTACCAGCGCTCCCAGCCCTTGTGCCGGAGCGGGTACAGGAACGGCACCGGGCGGACCAGGTGCGGGGCGATGCGCTCCAGCAGCAGGCCGCGCTCCTTCAGCGCCTCCCGCACCAGGGCGAAGTCGAGCATCTCCAGATAGCGCAGCCCTCCGTGTATCAGCTTGCTGGACCGGCTGGAGGTGCCCGAGGCCCAGTCGCGGGCCTCGACGATGCCGGTGGTCAGGCCGCGCGTGACGGCGTCCAGGGCCGTGCCCGCGCCGACCACGCCGCCGCCCACGACCAGGATGTCCAGCTCTCGCTCGGCCATTCCCGCCAGTGACTCGGCACGCTGCGCCGGCCCCAGTGTCGCTGTCCTCACCGCTGCCTCCCACTGTCGGTCGCATCGGCCGCACCCGTCGGGCGAAGCCCGTTTCCGTCCCTCCCGTGTCCCCGCTCGTCCCTCCCCATGCCCAAATTCTGACCGGGTTGCCCGTCTTCAGCCACCAGTCGCCCCCAGCCTGTGGACAACTCCTCCCGGCTCACCGAGAAACACGCTGGTCAATCCCGCAAAACGGTCATATTTACTCCTAGTCTGACATTGCACTCGCTCGTTCTGTCCACAGGACTTGCGTGTCTGCCCTGCCTCGGTTATTGGGAAGGACGGCCCACGCCATGCCCGCAGATCTCGCCGTCATCGGACTCGGTCCCCTCGGCCTGCCCCTGGCCCAGGCAGCCGTCGCCGCCGGCATCCCCACGCTCGGGTACCGGACGGGGGACGAGTCCGGCTCCCTCAGACCCGCGGAACTGCGCCGGATGCTCTCGGGGGGCTTCCGGCCGGCCACCAACCCGGCCGAGCTCGGCCGGGTGCGCACCGCGGTGATCTGCGCGCCGACCCCGCGCGGCGCGGACGGCGGGCCCGACCTCGGGCAGGTGGAGGCCGCCGCGCGCGCCCTCGCCGGGCACCTGCGCCCGCACACCACCGTGATCCTGGAGTCCCTCGTGCACCCCGGTACGACCGAGGAGTTCCTGCTCCCGCTGCTGGAGGGGGGCTCGGGGCTGCGCGCGGGCCGCGACTTCCACCTCGCCTACTCACCCAGCCGCGTCGACCCCGGCAACCGGGACGTCACCCCCGCCAACACGCCGAAGGTGATCGGCGGCCTCACCCCGGCCTGCACCGAGTCGGCCGCCGCCTTCTACGGACGTCTCACCGACAAAGTGGTCCGCGCGCGCGGGCTGAAGGAGGCCGAGACGGTCCAGCTCCTGGAGACCAACTACCGGCACGTCAACATCGCGCTCGTCAACGAGATGGCCGTCCTCTGCCACGACCTGGGCGTCGACCTGTGGGACGTGGTGCGCTGCGCCGAGACCAAGCCCTTCGGCTTCCATGCCTTCCGCCCCGGGCCCGGCGTCGGCGGCCACGGCCTGCCCCAGGACCTGTCCGGCCCCGCCGGCCGCGGTCTGCGCATGGTGGAACTCGCCCGGCAGGTCAACAGCCGCATGCCCCGCTACGTCGTCCAGCGCGCCGCGACCCTGCTCAACGAGCACGGCAAGTCGGCCCGCGGCGCCCGCGTACTCCTTCTGGGGGTCACCTACAAGCCCGACCTCGCCGACCTCCAGGGCACCCCCGCCGAGGAGATCGCCGTCCGCCTGACCGGCCTCGGCGCGAGCGTCAGCTACCACGACCCGCACATCCCCGCGTGGAGCGTCCTCGACCGCCCCGTACCCCGCGCGGACGCCCTGTACGAGGCGGTGGCGGACGCCGACCTGACGATCCTCCTCCAGCACCACCGCACCTACGACCTGCAGGGCCTGTCGGTGAAGGCCCAACTCCTCCTGGACACCCGTGGCGCGGCCCCCACGGGAGCGGCGCACCGGTTGTGAAGGGGGGCGCGCGGGAGCGCCGGAACCCCTGACTGCTGGCACCCGGAGCGCCGCGCGGGTAACTTACGTGCACAGGTGGAGCCCACCGCAGGGGTCACTGCAGCGGGCTCCTGGCCGTTAGGCGGAGTGTCCACCCCTAGTGTTCATAGGGGTGGCCGCTCAGCGGCCGTAGATCCACAAGATCCACCTCCTCCGGCACTTCACCATCCGAAGACGGATCCGATCCCAGCGGGTGGGCTTGCGGTGGCGTCCCATGGGCGCCCCCTTCCATGACGCCGCCCATAGACCCGGTAGACGGTTTCACTGGAATTCGGTCCGGGCCCCGAGGGCGGGGTCCGGACCATGTCCTTGGAAGGGGGCGCCCCGAACATCCGGGGCGCCGATCACGGACACTATCGGCTCATCTCACCCGCCCCCGGCGTATTCGCCCCGAAAGCAACCGCGCACCCCCATATCGCTCTACGCGCCCCCACCTGCGCAGACGCGAAGAGGCCCGGCCGCTCGCTCTCGCGAGTGGCCGGGCCTCCGGGAGGAACGCCGGGGGGCTAGCGCTTGTGCTGGGAGTCGGCGACCGTCACCTCTACGCGCTGGAATTCCTTGAGCTCGCTGTAGCCGGTCGTGGCCATGGCGCGGCGCAGGGCGCCGAAGAAGTTCATGGAGCCGTCGGGGGTGTGGGAGGGGCCGGTGAGGACCTCCTCGATGGTGCCGACCGTGCCGAGGTCGACCTTCTGGCCGCGCGGCAGCTCCTCGTTGACGGCCTCCATGCCCCAGTGGTGGCCCTTGCCGGGCGCGTCCGTGGCGCGGGCCAGCGGGGAGCCCATCATCACCGCGTCCGCGCCGCAGGCGATCGCCTTGGGCAGGTCGCCGGACCAGCCGACACCGCCGTCCGCGATCACGTGCACGTACCGGCCGCCGGACTCGTCCATGTAGTCACGGCGCGCGGCGGCCACGTCGGCGACGGCCGTGGCCATCGGGACCTGGATGCCGAGCACGTTGCGCGTGGTGTGCGCGGCGCCGCCGCCGAAGCCGACCAGGACGCCCGCCGCACCGCTGCGCATCAGGTGCAGGGCCGCCGTGTACGTGGCGCAGCCGCCGACGATCACCGGGACGTCGAGCTCGTAGATGAACTGCTTCAGGTTCAGCGGCTCGTGCGAGGACGACACGTGCTCCGCCGAGACCGTCGTACCCCGGATGACGAAGATGTCCACGCCCGCGTCGACGACCGCCTTGGAGAACTGGGCGGTGCGCTGCGGGGACAGCGCGGCGGCGGTGACCACCCCGGCGTCGCGCACCTCCTTGATGCGCGCGCCGATCAGCTCCTCCTTGATGGGCGCCGCGTACACCTCCTGGAGGCGGCGGGTGGCGGCCCCGGAGGGCAGCTCGGCGATCTCGTCGAGCAGCGGCTGCGGGTCCTCGTACCGCGTCCACAGGCCCTCGAGGTTGAGCACGCCCAGGCCACCGAGTTCGCCGATGCGGATGGCGGTGGCCGGGGAGACGACGGAGTCCATGGGGGCGGCCAGGAAGGGCAGCTCGAAACGGTAGGCGTCGATCTGCCAGGCGATCGAGACCTCCTTCGGGTCCCGCGTACGGCGGCTGGGGACGACGGCGATGTCGTCGAAGGCGTACGCCCGGCGGCCGCGCTTGCCGCGCCCGATCTCGATCTCAGTCACGTCTGTGGCCTTTCCCTGATGCGTTTCAGCGTCTTCCAGTATCGCCGACACCCATGCCGAGGGCGGCCCCGGAGGATCCCGGGACCGCCCTCGGACGTGGTCCACGCGCGCGCGTGCGTCACTTGCTGCTGTAGTTCGGCGCCTCGACCGTCATCTGGATGTCGTGCGGGTGGCTCTCCTTCAGGCCCGCGGAGGTGATGCGGACGAAGCGGCCCTTGGACTCCATCTCCGCGATGGTGGCCGCGCCCACGTAGCCCATGGTCTGGCGCAGACCGCCGACGAGCTGGTGCAGCACGGCGGACAGCGGGCCGCGGTAGGGCACCTGGCCCTCGACGCCCTCGGGCACGAGCTTGTCGTCGGAGGAGACCTCGGCCTGGAAGTAGCGGTCCTTCGAGTACGACTTCGCCTGGCCGCGCGACTGCATGGCGCCGAGCGAGCCCATGCCGCGGTACGACTTGAACTGCTTGCCGTTGATGAACAGCAGCTCGCCGGGCGACTCCTCGCAGCCCGCGAGCAGGCTGCCCAGCATGACGGTGTCCGCGCCGGCGGCCAGCGCCTTGCCGATGTCGCCGGAGTACTGCAGGCCGCCGTCACCGATCAGCGGGACGCCGGCCGCGCGGGCCGCGAGGGACGCCTCGTAGATGGCCGTGACCTGCGGGACGCCGATGCCGGCGACCACGCGCGTGGTGCAGATCGAACCGGGGCCCACGCCCACCTTGATGCCGTCCACACCGGCGTCGATCAGGGCCTGGGCGCCGTCGCGGGTGGCGACGTTGCCGCCGATCACGTCGACGGAGACGCTCGACTTGATCTTCGACATCCAGCTCAGGGCGTTGCTGTTGTGGCCGTGCGAGGTGTCGACGACCAGGAAGTCCACCCCGGCCTCGGCGAGCGCCTGGGCGCGCTCGAGGGCCTCGGGGCTCGCGCCCACCGCGGCGCCGACGAGCAGGCGGCCCTCGGCGTCCTTGGCGGAGTTCGGGTACTGCTCGGCCTTGACGAAGTCCTTGACGGTGATCAGGCCCTTGAGGATGCCCGCGTCGTCGACCAGCGGCAGCTTCTCGATCTTGTGGCGGCGCAGCAGCGCCATGGCGTCCGTGCGGGAGATGCCGACCGTGCCGGTGACCAGCGGCATCGGGGTCATGACCTCGCTGACCCGGCGGGAGCGGTCGGGCTCGAAGGCCATGTCGCGGTTGGTGACGATGCCGAGCAGCCTGCCGGCCGGGTCGGTGACCGGGACACCGCTGATGCGGAACTTCGCGCACAGGGCGTCCGCCTCGGCGAGCGTCGCCTCCGGATGCACGGTGATCGGGTCGGTGACCATGCCGGACTCGGACCGCTTGACCAGGTCGACCTGGTTGACCTGGTCCTCGATCGACAGGTTGCGGTGCAGCACGCCCACGCCGCCGAGCCGGGCCATCGCGATCGCCATGCGGGACTCGGTCACCTTGTCCATCGCCGCCGAGAGCAGCGGGATGTTGACCTTGACGTTGCGGGAGATCAGGGACGAGGTGTCGACCGCGTTGGGGAGCACCTCGGATGCGCCCGGCAGCAGCAGCACGTCGTCGTAGGTCAGCCCGAGTGTCGCGAATTTCTCGGGCACTCCGTCGACGTAGACAGTCATGACACCTTCCCCAAATGGCCTTGATCGGTGCGGATGTCCATGCTAACGGGAAGCGGAGGTGTCTCATTCCACGGTGGACGGCGACCCCGGGCTTCATATGTTCGTACGACACCGGTGCCCGGTCCGTTCAACGGAGCGGCCGGCGGCGGTCGATGGACGGGGGCGGCGGGGGCGGCTACTGCTCGGCGAGGGCGCGCAGCCTGCTGAGCGCGCGGTGCTGGGCCACCCGGACCGCTCCCGGTGACATTCCCAACATCTGTCCCGTCTCCTCCGCCGTCAAGCCCACGGCGATGCGCAGGAGCAGCAGCTCGCGCTGGTTCTCGGGCAGGTTGGCCAGCAGTTTCTTGGCCCATTCGGCGTCGCTGCTGAGCAGGGCCCGCTCCTCGGGGCCGAGGGAGTCGTCGGGCCGCTCGGGCATCTCGTCGGAGGGCACGGCCGTCGAGCCGGGGTGACGCATGGCCGCGCGCTGGAGGTCGGCGACCTTGTGGGCGGCGATGGCGAAGACGAAGGCCTCGAAGGGGCGGCCGGTGTCCTTGTAGCGGGGCAGGGCGAGCAGTACGGCGACGCAGACCTCCTGGGCGAGGTCCTCGACGAAGTGGCGCGCGTCGCCGGGCAGGCGGGACAGCCGGGTGCGGCAGTAGCGCAGGGCCAGGGGGTGGACGCGGGCGAGCAGATCGTGCGTGGCCTGCTCGTCTCCGTCGACCGCGCGGTGGACGAGCGCACCGATGGCCCCATGGGCAAGTGCCGCCTCGTCGTCACGCATCGGTCCATGGTGCCTTGGCGTCGTCCGATCCGTGGCACCGCCATCGTGGTTGTGCACCGAAGCGTTATGAGCAGGTGCGCCGGAACTCATCTCCTGCGCCCTCCCCTTCCGCTCGACCGACTCGTCCCCGAGGAACTCCACACCTCAAGGATGCGGCATCCGCCGCGAAACGAGCAGCGACCACCCGGCGGGCCGCGTTGCCCCCGCCCCAACAGTGCGGTAGCGCCCCCTCGCCGGCACCCCGGCGACCACCCGTGCGCTGGGCCGACGGGCGTGGATGCCCGACGGTACGACGAGCCCGGCAGCCCCTTTTCCGGAGCCACCGAAGGCACGCCCCGCGTGGGATCCGACGACCAGTCCCGCGTGGGATCCGACGGCCCGTCCCGCGTGGGCTCCGACGACCCGTCCCGCGTGGGCTGCGGTGACCGCCCGTAGCGGCCGTAAGGGCCTTCGGTGGCTCCGGTGGCTCCGGTGGCTGCCGTTCAGGACGCTGCGCGAGGCCGCGGTGGGACGGTGCCGGCGACGCCGGAGGCCCGCCGCTCCCCCACGTCCGGTGCCGTACGTGGGGGTGCCGTCACGTTTCGGCCGGGCCGGGCCGACCTTGCCCCGCCGCCGGGAGGTGGCCCGTCGTGCCGGTACGCCCGCGCGCCGGACGCGGGTTCAGCCGCGAACCCGGGTCACGGACAGGCGCGCGCCTGTCAGCGGACCAGGCCCCACCGGAAGCCGAGGGCCACCGCGTGCGCGCGGTCGGAGGCGCCGAGCTTCTTGAACAGCCGCCGCGCGTGCGTCTTGACCGTGTCCTCGGAGAGGAACAGCTCACGGCCGATCTCCGCGTTGGACCGGCCGTGGCTCATGCCCTCCAGGACCTGGATCTCACGCGCGGTGAGCGTGGGGGCCGCCCCCATCTCGGCCGAGCGCAGCCGGCGCGGGGCGAGCCGCCAGGTCGGGTCGGCGAGGGCCTGCGTCACCGTGGCACGCAGCTCCGCGCGGGAGGCGTCCTTGTGCAGATAGCCGCGCGCACCCGCGGCCACGGCGAGCGCCACGCCGTCGAGGTCCTCGGCGACGGTGAGCATGATGATCCGGGCGCCGGGGTCGGCGGACAGCAGCCGCCGGACCGTCTCGACCCCGCCCAGGCCGGGCATGCGCACGTCCATGAGGATGAGGTCGGAGCGGTCGGCGCCCCAGCGGCGGAGGACTTCCTCGCCGTTGGCCGCCGTCGTCACGCGCTCGACACCGGGCACGGTCGCGACCGCGCGGCGGAGCGCCTCTCGGGCAAGCGGGGAGTCGTCGCAGACGAGGACGGATGTCATGGCCGCCCTCCGCAGCTGATGCGCGTCACCTTGAGCCTCCAGGCTGGTACGAAATCGTCACCTGTGCGGTCGACCGTCTCGGACGCCTGCCCGAGCACTTGTGTTTTCAACCGCCTCCGCACTCTCAACGACGGTCACTCGAAAGAGTTACGGGGCTGTGTGCCATCTTCGGCACTCTACGTGAGGGAGCGGACACACCGCAGACACAGACGTCATACCCTCAACTTTTCATCACAAGCTATGCCCCATTCAGCCCCTTTTCTTCCCGTTTCTAGGTGTCTAGGGCTAGATTCGCAATGAGTCATATTTTCATCTCCTTAGATCGGAGATGTACGGTCGTTGGCACCGTATCCGCCACGAACGGCTACAAGGGGTCACGTAATGGCAGATTTCTCCCGCCTTCCCGGACCGAACGCGGATCTGTGGGACTGGCAGCTGCTGGCTGCCTGTCGCGGCGTGGACAGCTCGCTCTTCTTCCATCCCGAGGGCGAGCGCGGGGCGGCTCGGAGCGCTCGAGAGAACTCGGCCAAGGAGGTCTGCATGAGGTGCCCGGTCCGTGCGGAGTGCGCGGCGCACGCCTTGGCGGTGCGCGAACCGTACGGGGTGTGGGGCGGCCTGACCGAGGACGAGCGCGAGGAGCTCATGGGGCGGGCACGGAACCGGCTGGTGTCGGCGGCTTCGTCATCCAGCGGGGACTCCGCCTCGAACAACTGAAGGAACGTTTCTTCACCCATTGCTCAGCTAACCCGACCACCCAGGGCACGCGCAGCCGTACGCGTGCCCTTCTGCTGCGGCGGGCCGTGCCCTGTGCCGATGCGGTGCTGCCGATGAGGTGCTGCCGATGAGGCGCTGCCGACCCCTCAGCGCGTCGCGGCGCGCTCCAGTTCGTCCAGCGTGGCGGCGACGGCCGGCACCTGGGCCAGGTCGGGCAGGGTGAGCGCGACGATCTCCCGGCGCACCGCCGGCTCCAGCGCGACCGTGCGCGCGCCCCGGGGCCGTACGGACTCGACCGCGAGCTGGGGCAGGACCGCGACCCCGAGTCCCGCCCCGACCAGGCCGACCACCGCCGGGTAGTCGTCGGTCGCGAAGTCGATACGGGGGGTGAAGCCCGCACTCTCGCAGGCCTGGACGAGCTGGCCCCGGCAGCGGGGGCATCCCGCGATCCACGGCTCGCCCGCGAGCTCGCCGATGGCGACGGACTCCGCGCCGGCCAGCCGGTGCCGTTCGGGCACGAGGCCCACGAGGCGGTCGGTGAGCAGCGGCCGTACGACGAGGTCGTCCCACTCCTCGGCGCCCGCGGCACCCTCGTAGCGGAAGGCGAGCGCCACGTCGCAGTCGCCCTCGCGCAGCAGTTCCACGGACTGCGGCGGCTCGGCCTCCTCCAGCGACACGCGCGTGCCCGGGTGCGCGGCGCGCAGTGCGGCGAGGGCGGTGGGGACGAGGGTGGAGCTGCCGCTGGGGAAGGAGACGAGCCGGACCCGGCCGGCGCGGAGCCCGGCGATGGCGGCGACCTCCTCCTCGGCGGCGGTGAGGCCCGCGAGGATGCCGCCCGCGTGCCGGACGAGCGCCTCGCCGGCCTGGGTCAGCCGCATCTCGCGTCCCGCGCGCACCAGCAGGGGGGTGCCGACGGAGCCCTCCAGCGCCTTCATCTGCTGGCTGACGGCGGGCTGGGTGCAGCCCAGTTCGCGGGCCGCCGCGGAGAAGGAGCCGGTGGCGGCGACGGCGCGCAGCACACGGAGATGACGGGCCTCAATCACCCTTCGAGCATAGGGACCATAAGGCTCCCTTGGCCAGTGAGCGGAAAAACACGTCGACACTTTGACTTCCGCTCCCCTACCGTGCGGCCATGAAGCTTCTGTCAGTGAACCTGGGCCAGGCCCGGGCCGTGCCGTACACCGACCAGCCGGAGGGCGTGACCGGCATCGACAAGCGGCCGGTGGACGGGCCGGTGCGGGTGACGGCGCCGGGGCCGAAGGGCGTGGGCGCGAGCGGGCTGGCCGGGGACTCGGTGTGCGACCTGCGGCACCACGGCGGGGACCACCAGGCGGTCTACGCGATGGCGCGCGAGGACCTCGACGAGTGGGAGCGCGAGCTGGGCCGCACGCTGCCCAACGGCTCGTTCGGCGAGAACCTCACCACCGAGGGCATCGACATATCCGGCGCGCTGATCGGCGAGCGCTGGCGCATCGGCTCGCCGTCCGGCTCCCCGGTGGTGCTGGAGGTCGCCTCCGGGCGGATTCCCTGCCGTACCTTCCAGGGCCATCTGGGTGAGCGGGGATGGGTGAAGCGGTTCACGCGCCGGGGCGCGCCGGGAGCGTATCTCCGGGTCCTGCAACCCGGCGAGATCCGCACCGGCGACCCGGTGGAGATCGTGCACCGCCCGGCCCACGAGGTGACGATCGCCTTGCAGTTCCGCGCCGTCACCACCGAGCGCTCGCTGCTGCCGGCCCTTCTCGCGGCAGGCCCGGCCCTGCCCCCGCACACACTGGCGGCGGCGAGGGAGTACACGGAGAGGCACGCAGGCTGACGTCGCGCGGGCGGGCCGGCGCCCGGCCGCGCCGGCCCGCCACCGGCGCCGTGCGTCCCCGCCCCTCCCCCGCGTCGCACGCTGATCGGAGTCACCCGTTCCCGGCCACTAACCTTTCGCCATGACAACGGCTCTGATTACGGGATCGACCGCGGGCATCGGCGCCGCGTTCGCGCGGCGGCTGGCGGCGGACGGGCACGACCTCGTGCTGGTGGCACGGGACACCAAGCGCCTGCGGGACCAGGCGACCGAGCTGCACGACCGGCACGGCATCGAGGCGGAGGCGCTGACCGCCGACCTGGCCACGGACGAGGGGATCGAGGCGGTCGCCGACCGGCTGGGCGACCGCCGCAACCCCGTCGACCTGCTGATCAACAACGCCGGCTTCGGCAACAAGGGCCGCTACCTCGACGTGTCGATGGCCGACGAGCTGAAGATGATCAAGGTGCACATCGAGGCCGTGCTGCGGCTGACGTCGGCGGCGACCGCCGCGATGCGCGAGCGCGGCCGGGGCGGTGTCGTCAACGTGGCGTCGGTGGCGGCCTTCGTCCCGCGCGGGACGTACGGCGCGTCGAAGGCGTGGGTCGTGCAGTTCACCCAGGGCGCGGCGCGCGACCTGGCGGGCAGCGGTGTCCGGCTGATGGCCCTGTGCCCCGGCTTCGTGCGCACCGAGTTCCACCAGCGGGCCGGGATGGGCACGGACAACATCCCGAACTGGATGTGGCTGGATGCCGACAAACTGGTCGCGTCGGCCCTGTCCGACCTGGCCCGCGGCAGGACGCTGTCCATCCCCGACCCGCGCTACAAGGCGCTGATGGGCCTGGTGAAGGTGACCCCGCGCGGGCTGCTGGGCGGCGTGACCTCCAGGACGGGCCGCAAGTACGGTCCGCAGTAGCCGGGTGAAGGGGTGACGTGGCCGTCCCGGTGGGAAAATGGCGGGGACGGAACCGGACCAGGGGGGCCGGAGGCTGCGTCATGACCTTCGTACAGCTCATCGAGTGCAGGACGAGCCGGCTGGACGAGATGAACCGGCTCTTCGACGACTGGGTCGCGCGGACCAAGGGGAAACGGACGGCGACGCACGCACTGGTCGGCAAGGACCGCTCGGACGCGTCGCACATCGTCGAGGTGGTGGAGTTCCCGTCGTACGAGGAGGCGGTGCGGAACTCGAACCTCCCGGAGACCGACCGGATCTTCCGGGACATGGTCGCGCTGTGCGACGAGGCGCCGACGTTCACCGACCTGGACGTCGTACGGGACGAGTTGCTCACCGAGATCACGGTGCGGCGCTTCTTCGAGGCGCTCGAGGCGCCGGGCGAGCTGTCACCGCTCAACGACCTGCTGGACGAGGACATCCACAGTCACGACCCGATGAACCCGCAGGACACCATCGGTCTGGACAGCGTCCGCAGCGAGTACCGCATGTGGCGGGCCGCCTTCGACTTCTCCATCGAGATCGAGGACGTCCTCGCCCAGGGCGACCGCGCCTGCGCCCGCTGGACCTGGACGGCCACCCACAAGGGTGACTTCCTGGGCATCGCCCCCACCGGCAAGCGAGTCTCAATGATGGTGTCAAGCCGATTGGGTGGCTGGCGGGGTGGGCGTGAAGTGCCTC
>NZ_BMVF01000017.1 GCF_014650575.1 Streptomyces naganishii JCM 4654 | reverse complement strand
CACAGCCGGTCCCAAGACGGCCGGGTCCGGCACAGCCGGTCCCAAGACGGCCGGGTCCGGGACAGCCCGCGCGTCGTGGGCGGCCAGGAACGCCTGTACGGACGCTGACCAGCCGAAGCACTCGGCACGGGCGCGTGCCGCCTCGCGCCGCTCCCGGTGCGGGCGGGACAGCAGTCGCTCCACGGCGTCGGCGAAGGCTTCCCCGTGGTCCGCCGCGCTCGCGCCGGCCGGGCCGATGACCTCGGGCAGCGCGGAGGACGCGCTCGCCACCACGGGCGTGCCGCAGGCCATCGCCTCCAGCGCGGCGAGCCCGAACGTTTCCGCCGGTCCGGGCGCCAGGCACACGTCGGCGGAGGCCTGGAACGCGGCGAGCAGGGCCCGGTCGGTGACGTGCCCCAGGAAGGCGACCGGCAGGGCGCGCTCACGGGCCCGCTGTTCCAGCCGGGCCCGCAGCGGGCCGTCCCCGGCCACCACCAGCACCGCCCGCCTGCCCCGCCGCAGCAGCGCCTCCAGTGCGTCCAGCGCGTGGCCCGGCCGCTTCTCCACCGACAGCCGGGAGCACATCAGCAGCAGCGCCTGGTCCGCGCTCGCGTACCGGTCCCGCAGTGCCGCCGACCGCAGCACCGGGTGGCGTTCCGTCAGGTCGACGCCGAGGGGGGCGCGTACGACGTTGCGGGCGCCGATCCGGACGAACTCGCGCTCGGCGAACCCCGTGGTGCACACCACGCGCGCGTAGGTGTGCGCGGTGCGGGTGTTGAGCGAGTCGGCGGCCCGTCGGGCGAGGTCCTCGGGCAGGCCCCAGGTGCGCAGCACGCCGTAGGCCGACTCGTGGGACACCATCGCGGCGGGGATCCGGGCCCGTCTGGCCCACTTGCCGGTCCACCTCAGCGTCGTGCGGTCGGACACCTCAAGGCGGTCCGGGGCGAGCTCCTCCAGGAGGGCGGCAAGGCGGCGTGTGCCGGTCAGGACGCGGTAGCCGCCGGTGCCGGGCAGGAGCGGTCCCGGCAGGGTGATCACCCGGCCCTGCTCGGTGTCCCGGTCGGTGTGCCGTTCGCCGGGGACGACGAGGACCGGGTGGTGCCCTGCCGCCGCGTAGCCCTTGCCGAGTTCGCGCAGGGCGGTGCGCAGGCCGCCGGAGGCGGGGGCGACGAAGTTGGCGAGCCGTACGATCGTCAGCGGTCCGCCGCCGCGGGTGCCGGCGCTCATGCGGCCACCGCCGTCCGGCGGGCGGCGAGGACGTCGTCGTAGTGGCCGAGGAGACGGTCGCCGACCGCGGCCCAGGTGCGGCCCTCCACCGCGGCCCGCCCGGCGGCCCCGTACGCGGCGCGGCGCGCGGGGTCCGCGGCCAGCGTCCGCACCGCCTCGCGTACGGCGGCCGTGTCGCGCGGCGGGACCAGCAGGCCGGTGCGGCCGTGGGCGACCAGGTCGAGCGGGCCGCCGGCGGCGGGCGCGACGACGGGGACGCCGCTGGCCATGGCCTCCTGCACGGTCTGGCAGAAGGTCTCGAAGGGGCCGGTGTGCGCGAAGACGTCCAGCGAGGCGAAGATCCGGGCGAGTTCACCGCCGGTGCGGCGGCCCAGGAAGACCGCGTCCGGCAGGGCGCCGGCCAGGTGTGCCCGGCTGGGGCCGTCGCCCACCACCACGACCCGGACGCCGGGCAGGCCGTGGACGCCGGTGAGGAGTTCGACCTGCTTCTCGGGGGCGAGCCGGCCGACGTAGCCCACGATCAGCTCGCCGGCGGGGGCGAGTTCGCGGCGCAGTGCCTCGTCGCGGTGGGCGGGGTGGAAGCGGACGGTGTCCACGCCGCGCGGCCACAGGCCGACCCTGGGCACGCCGTGCGCCTCCAGGTCACGCAGGGCGGCGGTGGAGGGGGCCAGGGTGAGGTCGGCGGCGCGGTGCACGGAGCGCAGGCGCCGCCAGGCGGCGGCCTCGCCCGCGCCCATGTAGGTGCGGGCGTAGCCGGCGAGGTCGGTCTGGTAGACGGCGACGGCCGGGATGCCGAGCCGGGCCGCGGCGGCCATGCCGCGGACGCCGAGCACGAAGGGGCCGGCCAGGTGGACGAGGTCGGCGCGGTGCTCGGTGAGCGCGGCGGCGACGCGCCGGCTGGGGAGGGCGACGCGGACCTGGGGGTAGCCCGGGAGCGGGAGGGAGGGGACGCGGACCACGGGGCAGGGCGCCTCGGCGTCGGGCCCCGTCGCGGCGGCGGTGGCCGGAGCGACGACGAGGGGGGCGTGACCGCGGTCGACGAGGTGCCGGGCGGTCTGGAGCGCGCAGTGGGCCACGCCGTTCACATCGGGGGGAAAGGATTCGGTCACGATGACGACACGCATACCGGTGTTGTCGCCGCACCGGACGTGGCCCCGTCAACGTCGATCTTTCCACCCGGGGAACGCCCCGTGAGCGTTGCCCCGCACGACCGCTCAAGGGCGCCGCACCGCCGGCCGGCGCCGTCGGTTCGGGGGGCCGTCGTCCGGTCGGGCGGGTTGGTCAGGCCGCGGGGGTGTCGGGGCCGATCCGGCTGCGCACGGCTGTCTGGACCTCAGCCTCCTCGGCCGGGTCGGCGGCGAGTCTGCGCAGGCGTTCCACCACGCGTGTGTCGCCGGTCTCGGCGTGCCGGGCGGCGAGTTCTCGGGTGCTCTCCTCGCAGTCCCACAGGCATTCGACGGCGAACCCGGCCGCGAAGGAGGGGTCGGTCGCGGCGAGCGCGCGGGCCGCGCGGCCGCGCAGGTGGGACGAGGCGGTCTCACGGTAGACGTGGCGCAGGATGGGGGCGGCGCAGGTGATGCGGAGCCGGCCGACGCCGTCGACGAGGGTGCACAAGGCGGGCGCGTCGGGGCTCTCGCCGCGTACGGCCTCCCTGAGGGCCGCGAGGACCAGCTCACGGTCGCGGGTGCCGCCGCGGCAGGCCAGCATGCGGCCGGCGGCGGCGCCGAGCGCGTCGGGACGCCCGGCCCAGCGCCGGGCCCGGTCGACGGCGACGGCGCCGCGCATGCGCTCGAAGGCGCCGACGGCGGCCTCCACCACGGTCACCGAACCGTCGGACACGGCAGCCTCGATCAGGTCGAGGGCCTCGGGGTCGTCGCCGTCGGCGAGGTAGCGCAGGGCGGTGCAGCGGGCGCCGTCGGAGCCCTCACGGGCGGCCCGAAGGATCTCGGACCGGTCCTCGGGGCCGGCGACGGCGACCAGGCAGCGGGCGGCCGGCACGTGCAGCGCGGCGCCCCGCTCGAAGCCCTGCTGGGCCCACTCGAACACGGCCCGCACGCTCCAGCCGGGACGCGGCCCGGTGGGCCGCATCTGCCGCTGCCAGCGGTCGAAGCACCCGGTCTCGTGGGCGGCACGCACGCGCGTGGCGATCGATTCCCGCGGGTCCTCGGCCCACAGCCGCCAGGGCCGCGGTTCGAAGGCGTCGCGTACGGCGGCGGCGAGTTCGGCCTCGCCCTCGGCGTCGGTGGGGAAGCGCGCGAGGACGGGCGCGGCCAGGGAGCGCAGGCCGGCGTCGTCGTCCCTGAGCGCCAGCTCGTCCAGGGCCCAGGCCCAGTTGGAGCCCGTGGCCGCGTACCGCCGCAGCAGGGTGAGGGCGTCGCGCCTGCCGTACGAGGCGAGGTGCCCGAGGACGGCGAGGGCGAGCCCGGTGCGGGACTCGTCGGTGTCGAGGACGTCCTCGGGGTCGAAGAGGTGCGCCTCAAGGGCGTCCAGCTCGCCGTTCAGGTCGAGGAAGAGCCGGGCGTAGTACAGGGAGCGGTTCTCCACCTGCCAGTCGTGGCGGGGGTCGTGCAGCACGCACTGGTTCAGCGCCGCGAGCGCTTCGGCGCGCGGTGCGGTGAGCGCGTGCAGGGTGCCGTCGCCGCGGCCCCGCTGGAGCAGGCCGAGCAGCGTGCCACTGGGCGCTATGACCGGATCGAACATGGGAAACAGCCTCACATCAAGCGTCGACGCAACCGGGGAACACGCATTACCTGGCTACGCGACAACACGTCGGTGCGCCCGCCGTCTCTTGCTTGCTGTAGACCATCTTCCTCTGCCTCTCGTCGGTGGCCCATGCGGACCGCGTCACGGGCCGCGCGGTGCGGCATCACCTGCCCAGCCATCGCGTCCGTGAACCACGACGTCATGATGACCCGGCCCGCAAGCTGCCGCGACCGATATTTCCGGCGGCCCCGTACCGCCTCCCCCGTTTTCCTTGTCGTGCCTGTTCAAAGGGGTCGCGGCGGCTGTCCGCGGCCCCGGGGATCACTGCTCGCCGAACAGCCGCAGCAGCTCCGTCTTGCCGAACATCCTGGCCGTGTCGACGGCCGACGGCGTGCCCGCGCCGGGGTCCGCGCCGGCCTCGAGCAGGACCTCGATGACGTCCTGTTCGCCCTTGAAAACCGCCCCCGCGAGGGGTGTCTGGCCGCGGTCGTTGACGCGGTCGGCCTCGGCGCCGCGGGCCAGCAGGGCGCGGACGGCGTCGGCGTGGCCGTGGTAGGCGGCGAGCATGACCAGGCTGTCGCCGCGGTCGTTGGTGAGGTCGGCCGGAACGCCCGCGTCGACGTAGGCGACGAGCTCCTCGGTCCGGCCCTGCCGGGCCAGATCGAAGATCTTGGTCGCCAGCTCCACGACCTCGGGGTCGGGGGCTTCACTCATCGGACGGACCGCCTCTCACTGCGAACGTCGGCACTGCGGGAGCAAGCGTACGGGCGGTGTGCGGCCGCAGGCCGGTGCCGTCCGTACGAGTGAATCGCCAGGGTACTGGCTCGTAGGACACATGACCCGATGTGCCCGAGGCAGAGATCATCCACGCCGCGCGTGAACACGGTCGGGCGCATCCGGCCGCTCAACCACCCGGTCCGATACCGCCAGAGGAAGGAAATAGGAGGAAATTCACCCAGTTGCACCTTTTGTCATATGGATACATGCTGTGATGCTGGAAGAACTCAGGGTGACTGTCCCCTCTCGACACCAGGAGACCCCCCATGATCCTCTCCATCTCAGGCGTCGTCCTGTTCGGCACCATCGGCTTCATCTTCTTCCGCAAGGACGGACTCAAGCCCTCGCACGCGTGCGTGTCGATCCTGTTCGGGTTCTACCTCGCGAGCACGACCATCGCGCCGACCATCAGAGCCGGCGGCGAGGGCCTGGCGAGCCTGCTCGGCGGCATGAGGTTCTGACTCCGCCGCACGTCACCCCACGCAGCACACACAGGAGGCAGCAGTGGCCCGGCGTCCCCTCCCCCGCATTCTGAGCACTGGCGGCGCGCAGCTCGCCCGGAGCCGGGAGCTGGCCCGGACGGCGGCCGACAGTGCCACCGACATCCTGCACCCGCTGATCACCGTGTCCCGGGGTCTGCGCCGGCTGGCCTCGGCCGGGCGGCGCAGGTGGGCGGAGACCCCCAAGGACCGGCGCGGGCCACTGCTGTTCCTGGTGGGTTCCCTGATCCTGGTCGTGGCGTTGGTGCCGTACGGCCCCCTGCTCGCCGGCCTCGTGATCACGGCGGCGGCCGCCTGGCAGGGCCGCGAACGCACCCCGGCGCGGCCCAAGGGCCCCGACGAGGCGCGCGCGCAGCGGCTGTCCGCGCTGTACGAGGCCCTGGTGCCGTACTTCTCGGCCGCCGACGACCCGGCGCCGCTGTACGCGCACGGCGGCGAGTGGGAGAAGGCCTTCCCCTCCTACGAGTTCGACGACTCGGGCCGCGTGTCCCATCTGCTGATCCGCTACCCCGCGTACTTCACCGACGGGGAGGCGGAGTCCCGCGCGCGCGTGGAGCACCTGCTCACCGCCAAGGCCGGCCGCGGCCGGGAGTACCTGTTCGGCTGGGACGAGGAGGGCAACCAGCTCACGGTCACCGCGCTGTCCCCGCTGCCCGCCGACGTCCCCGCGCAGCGCTTCGTGACCGCGCCGGGCGAGACGGTGCTCGGGTTCACCGACCCGAGCGAGGTGCAGCGCACGGTGCCGCTCGCCTACGGCGAGGAGAAGCGCGACGTCCCGCCGGTGCTGTGGCGCACGGGGCTGCGCTCCACCGAGCCGCACCTGCTGGCGATCGGCCAGCCGGGCAGCGGCACGTCGACGCTGCTGCGCTCCATCGCGCTCCAGGCGCTGCAGAACGGCGACGTGCTGATCGTCGACGGCGGCGGCACCGGTGAGTACGCCTGCCTGACCGGGCGCGACGGGGTCCTCGCGGTGGAGTGCGGGCCGGCCGGGGTGGTGGCCAGCCTGGAGTGGGCGGCCACGGAGACCGAGCGCCGCCTGATCGCCGTCAACCGCGCGCGGCAGGCGGGGCATCCGCCGCCGGACGACACCAAGCGGCCGCTGTGGCTGCTGCTCGACCGGCCCACCGCCTTCACCCACCTCGCGGACGCGGACGGCCGCAAGGACCCGCAGTCCCTCCTCCAGGTGCCACTGCGGCACGGCCGCGCGGTCAACGTGACCGTGGTCGTGGCCGAGCAGTTCGACAACGCGGACGCGCTGGGCGACGCGGTACGGCAGCACACGCGCGCGCGTGTCGTGCTCGGCCCGGCGACGCCCGAGCAGCTCAAGGCGGTGCTCGGGGCGCCGCCGCACACCACCCCGCTCTCCGTCGTCCCGCCCGGCCGCGGATACGCCCGGCTGGGCACCGGCCCCGTGCACCGCCTCCAGGTCCCGGCGACGCCCGACCCCTACGACGACTCGGCGAACAAGGTCCACCGCGAGGCGGTACTGGACCTCCTCCCCCCGAAGACGACCCCGGCGGACGGGGAGACCGTCCCGGAGGACTCCCCCGTTCCCAGGGAGGCCGCGGTGCCGGAGCCTTCCTGACGCGCCCGGGACCGCCGGGCTACGCCACGAACGTCCTGGGCGGCTCGCCGCCGCCCGGGGCTCCCGTGGTCACCAGGTGGGCTGCTGCCGCGAGGCGGGTCGCCGCTTCCTCGGCGACTGCTCCGGACACGGTGAACGGCAGCCGGACGTAGCCCTCGAAGGCGCCGTCGACGCCGAAGCGCGGCCCGGACGGGACCCGGACGCCGACGCGTTCGCCGGCCTCGGCCAGGCGGGAGCCCGAGAGGCCGCCGGTGCGCACCCACAGGGTGAGGCCGCCCCGGGGGACCTCGAACTCCCAGTCGGGCAGCTCGCGCCGGACCGCCGCGACCAGCGCGTCCCGGTTCTCCCGGGCCTGTCCGCGCCGCACCTCGACGGCCTGCTCCCAGCCTCCGGTGCTGAACAGCCAGTTCACGGCCAGCTGCTCCAGCACCGGCGTGCCGAGGTCGGCGTAGGCACGCGCGGCGACGAGGCTGCGGATCACGTCGGGGGCGGCGCGCACCCAGCCGATGCGCATCCCGGCCCAGAACGCCTTGCTGGCGGAGCCCACGGTGATGACCGTGGAGCCGGCCGGGTCGAAGCCGCATACCCGCCGGGGCATCTCCAGCCCCGGCTCCAGGTACAGCTCGCTCATGGTCTCGTCCACGACGAGCACCGTCCCCGCCGACCGGGCGGCCTCCACCAGGCGGCGCCGCTGGTCCTCGTCGGCGAGGGCGCCGGTCGGATTGTGGAAGTCGGCGACGACGTAGGCGATCCGGGGCGCGGCCTCGCGCAGCACCTGGCGCCAGCGGTCCAGGTCCCAGCCGGTGAGCCCCTCGGCCATGGCCACCGGCACCAGCCGGGCGCCGGCCTCGCGCATGAGCTGGAGGATGTTGGCGTAGCTCGGCGACTCCACGGCGATGCGCTCGCCGCGGCCGCCGAAGAGGTGGCAGATGGCGTCGATGGCGCCCATGGCGCCGGTGGTCACCATGATCTGCTCGGGCATGGTGGGGATCCCGCGCGCGGTGTAGCGCTCGGCGATCATCGCGCGCAGGGCGGGCAGCCCGGCCGGGTAGTCGCCGTGCGTGTGGGCGTAGGGCGGCAGCTCCTCAAGGGCGCCCTGGACGGCGCGGGTGAGCCAGGGCTCGGGGGCGGGCAGCGCGGCGGTGCCCAGGTCGATCATCGAGCCGAGGGCCTCCGGCGGCAGCGGTTCGAGGCCCCGCGCGGGAAGCGGGTTGCCGGCCGGCACCGCCGTCCAGCTGCCCGCGCCGCGCCGGGACTCCAGGAAGCCCTCGGTGCGCAGCGCCTCGTAGGCGGCCGCGACCGTGGTGCGGCTGACGGACAGGGCGAGGGCCAGCTCCCGCTCGGCGGGCAGCCGGGCGGCGACCGGCACACGGCCCTCGAGCACCAGCAGCCGCACTCCGTCGGCGAGCGCCCGGTAGGCGGGCGGGCGGCGCATGCCCGGTCCCGCCGGGCGGTCCTGCTGGGAGTTGAGCAGCCGGGCGAGTTGCGCGGCGCCCACCGCCGAGGTCCACTGCGCCATGCCGATCAGTCCACCTTCCCCGGATTGGCCATGGATGGGTCCCCTCCCCACGCCACAGAGTGTCATGCACCAGGCCACTTCCACCACCAGGGGGGACACTTTGTCCACGCAGGCCCGTCTCGGGCGCCGACTGGTCCAGCTCTACACCGGTCTCGCGCTGTACGGCGCGAGTTCCGCGCTGCTCGTGAGGGCCGGCCTCGGCCTGGAACCGTGGAACGTGCTCCATCAGGGCCTGGCCGAGCTCACGGGCCTGACGATCGGCGTGGTGTCCATCGTCGTGGGCGCGGCGGTGCTGCTGCTGTGGATCCCGCTGCGTCAGAGGCCGGGCCTGGGCACGATCTCCAACGTCTTCGTGGTGGGCCTCGCCATGGACGGCACGCTCGCCGTGCTGCCGGACGCCCGCACACTGGCCGTGCGCATTCCCTTGATGCTGGCGGGCATCGTGCTCAACGGGGTGGCCACCGGCCTCTACATCGCCGCCCGCTTCGGGCCCGGCCCGCGCGACGGCCTGATGACCGGTCTGCACCGGCGCACCGGCCGCTCGATCCGCCTGATGCGCACGGTCGTCGAGGTGGCGGTCGTCGTCACCGGCTTCCTCCTCGGCGGCACCATCGGCGTCGGCACGCTGCTGTACGCGGTCGCGATCGGCCCGCTCGCCCAGCTCTTCCTGCGCGTGTTCGACGTCCCGGCTGCGGCCGCGGGCAGCGCCGTCGTTGCCGCGGGTACACCCGAAAGGGTGATACTGCGTCCGTGACCACGCACGTACGCCACCCCTACCTCGACCACCCGGGCCCCATCGCCTTCGCGCACCGCGGCGGCGCCGCCGACGGCGTGGAGAACACGGTGGCGCAGTTCGGGCGCGCGGTCGCGCTCGGCTACCGCTACATCGAGACGGATGTGCACGCCACCGCGGACGGCCGGCTGGTCGCGTTCCACGACACGACCCTGGACCGGGTCACCGACGGCTCGGGCCGGATCGCGGACCTGCCCTGGGAGGACGTGCGCCAGGCGCGCGTGGGCGGCCGGGAGCCGGTGCCGCTGTTCGAGGAGCTGCTGGAGACCTTCCCCGAGGTGCGCTGGAACATCGACGTCAAGGCGGAGCCCGCGCTGCTTCCCCTGCTGGACCTGATCGAGCGCACGGGCGCGTGGGGGCGCGTCTGCGTCGGCTCGTTCTCCGAGGCGCGGGTGGTCCGGGCGCAGCGGCTGGCCGGGCCGCGCCTGGCGACGTCGTACGGCACGCGCGGGGTGCTGGGTCTGCGGCTGCGCTCCTGGGGTGTGCCGGCCGCGCTGCGCCGCTCGGCCGTCGCCGCTCAGGTGCCGGTGTCGCAGTCGGGCGTCCCGGTGGTCGATCCGCTGTTCCTGCGCGCCGCCCACGCGCGCGGGCTGCAGGTGCACGTGTGGACGGTCAACGAGCCCGAGCGGATGCACCGGCTCCTGGACCTCGGGGTCGATGGCATCATGACCGATCACATCGACACGTTGCGCGAGGTCATGGAGGACCGGGGCGTCTGGGCCTGAGCCCGCGCCGCCGCCCTCGGCGGGCCCGCGCGGCGACTTGAGCGGGGAAGCGAGGGCACGGGTGGGCACCGACACCGTGCGGGCACAGGCGGACGACGAGACCGCCGGGCGGCGGCGCGAACAGCGCGGCTGGTACTTCTACGACTGGGCCTGCTCGGTCTACTCGACGAGCGTGCTCACCGTGTTCCTCGGCCCCTATCTCACCTCGGTGGCCCGGGCGGCCGCCGACGCGGACGGGTTCGTGCACCCGCTGGGGATACCGGTGCGGGCCGGGTCGTTCTTCGCCTACTGCGTCTCGGCGTCCGTGATCCTGGCGATCCTGGTGATGCCGCTCGCGGGCGCCGCCGCCGACCGCACCGGGCGCAAGAAGCCGCTGCTCGCGGCCGCCGCCTACACGGGCGCGGGCGCCACCACGGGCCTGTTCCTCCTCGACGGCCACCGCTATCTGCTGGGCGGCTTTCTTCTGATCGTCGCCAACGCCTCGGTGGCCGTGTCGATGGTCGTCTACAACTCCTACCTGCCCCAGATCGCCCCGCCCGAGGAGCGTGACGCGGTCTCCTCCCGGGGGTGGGCCTTCGGCTACGCGGCGGGGTCGCTGGTGCTGATCGCGAACCTGGTGCTGTTCACCGCCCACGGCTCCTTCGGCGTGTCCGGGGCGATGGCGGTGCGGATCTGCCTGGCCTCGGCCGGCCTGTGGTGGGGGCTGTTCACGCTCGTACCGCTGAAGCGGCTGCGCGACCGCCGTACGGCCGCCGTCGGGCCGCCGGTGCACGGCTGGCGTCAACTGGCCGCGACCGTCCGGGACATGCGGGGCAAACCGCTCACCCTGGCCTTCCTGCTCGCCTATCTCGTCTACAACGACGGCATCCAGACGGTGATCTCCCAGGCCTCCGTCTACGGCTCCGAGGAACTGGACCTGAGCCAGTCGACGTTGATCACGGCGGTGCTGATGGTGCAGGTGCTCGCGGTGGCGGGAGCGCTCGGCATGGGGCGCCTCGCCCGGACGTACGGGGCGAAGCGCACGATCCTCGGCTCGCTGGTGGCCTGGACGGTGACGCTGGCGGCGGGGTTCTTCCTCCCCGCCGGACGGCCGGTGTGGTTCTTCGTGCTGGCGGCCGGGATCGGACTGGTCCTCGGGGGAAGCCAGGCGCTGTCGCGGTCGCTGTTCTCGCACCTGGTGCCGCCGGGCAAGGAGGCCGAATACTTCTCGGCGTACGAGATGAGCGACCGGGGCATGAGCTGGCTGGGGCCGCTGCTGTTCGGCGTGACCTACCAGCTGACCGGGAGCTACCGGGACGCGATCGTCTCGCTGGTGGCGTTCTTCGCCATCGGGTTCGTGCTGCTCGCGCGGGTGCCGGTGGGGCGGGCGATCCACGACGCGGGCAATCCGGTCCCCGATCGGATTTAGCACTCGCGGCGAAAGGGCTGTAGTGTACGCGTTTGGCCTGCCAGGCGTACCGTTACTGCGCGTCAAAGATGCCGAAACGCTGGGTGACATCTCCTAGCAGATGTGACAAACCGGGCGCCGGTGGGTACTGCACTGGTTGACAAGGCTGCGGCTACGACGGCGACGCATGACCCGGAACGGGAGATCGGAACGGGAATCTTCACGGCCGACCGGACGTTGACCGGATGACGACGACAGCGACACCTGTCCTGTGGGCGACAAGCCCGGGAGGCACGATTCATGAGTGAGCGAGCTCTTCGCGGCACGCGCCTCGTGGTGACCAGCTACGAGACCGACCGCGGTATCGACCTGGCTCCGCGCCAGGCCGTGGAGTACGCATGCGAGAAGGGGCACCGCTTCGAGATGCCCTTCTCGGTCGAGGCGGAGATCCCGCCGGAGTGGGAGTGCAAGGTCTGCGGGGCCCAGGCACTCCTCGTGGATGGCGACGGACCTGAGGAGAAGAAGGCCAAGCCTGCGCGTACGCACTGGGACATGCTGATGGAGCGGCGCACCCGTGAGGAGCTCGAAGAGGTCCTCGAGGAGCGTCTGGCCGTGCTGCGGTCCGGTGCGATGAACATCGCCGTTCATCCTCGGGACAGCCGCAAGAGCGCGTAGTTCCCGCGGGCGGCCGGTCCGGTCCACCAGCGCACGTGAGTTGCCGAGGGCGCCGTACGTTTTCACGTACGGCGCCCTCGGCTTGTCCGGGTGACCCCCAGCGGGTCGGCGGGCACGGTCAGCGGGTCAGCGGGCGGCGCGGGTCCTGAGGGTCGTCGTCCTGCTGCTCCCTGATGACCTCGCCCGGGACGACCTTGCCGTCCGGGCGGTGGATGCGGACCTGCTGGAAGGCGTCGCCCAGGGTGCCGGGGGCGGCGACGCGCAGCTTGCGCTCCACCGTCCGCTCCGCAGAGCGGCCGACCGCGCGCTGCACCGGCGGGATCAGCAGGAGCAGACCGAGCGCGTCCGAGATCACGCCGGGGATCATCAGCAGCAGACCGGCCAGCATCAGCCAGCCGTTGCCACCGCGGCGCGAGGACGGGGTGCCGCCGCGCTGCACCGCCTCGTTCAGATTCCGGAACGCGCGGCGGCCGGCGCGCTTCATCACGGTGGCGCCGGCCACGAACCCGGCCACCAGCAGGAGGAGGACGGTCAGGCCGCCCGCCGCACCCGCGACCACCGTCAGCAGCCAGATCTCCAGCACCAGCCAGACGGCGACCGCGAGCGGCAGATACCTGCGCGCGCGGGAGCGCCGCGGCCGGGCCGGCCGGGTGGAGTGCGAAGAGGTCGGAAGGCCTGTCGTCATGCTTCCAGTGTGCCTGGGCCCCGCTCAGTGCGGGATAAGCGCTAGCGCGAGGTTCCGCCGCGGCGGCCGGTGAGCTTGCTCACCCTCTCCCCCACGCCCCAGGACGTCACCCGCCACAGCGCCTCGACGACGATGTCCCGGCTCATCTTGGAGTCGCCGAGCTCCCGCTCCACGAAGGTGATCGGCACCTCGACCACGTGGTAGCCGGCCCGGACCGCGCGGCGGGCCAGGTCCACCTGGAAGCAGTACCCCTGCGAGGCGACCTGGTCGAGCCCGAGGCCCTCCAGGGTCTCCCGCCGGAACGCCCGGTAGCCGCCGGTGACGTCACGGATCGGCACGTCCAGCATGAGCCGCGAGTAGGTGCTGCCGCCGCGCGAGAGGAACTCGCGGGAGCGCGGCCAGTTCACCACGCGGCCGCCCGGCACCCAGCGGGAGCCGAGCACCAGGTCGGCGCCCTTGAGCGCGGTCAGCAGCCGGGGCAGCTCCTCGGGCTGGTGGGAGCCGTCGGCGTCCATCTCGATCAGGACGCCGTAGTCGCGCTCCAGGCCCCAGCGGAAGCCGGCCAGGTAGGCGGCGCCGAGACCCTCCTTGCCCTTGCGGTGCAGCACGTGCACCTGCCCGTCCTCGGCGGCCAGCTCGTCGGCGAGCTTGCCGGTGCCGTCGGGGCTGTTGTCGTCGGCCACGAGGACGTGCGCCTCGGGGACGGCCTTGCGCACCCGGCCCACGATCGCCTTGATGTTCTCCGCCTCGTTGTAGGTCGGAATGATCACCAAAGCGGTGCCGAGCGGACCGAACCGCCTGTCCTGGGCCCGAGCCGCGAGGGTGCCGTCGCCGTCGTTCACTGCTGCCCCTTCATTTCCGTACGCAGGGGACCACCATAGTGGTCACGGCCTGCGAGGACGTGACACCACGTTCGTACGGGGGTGTCGGTTCCACAAGAGCGGGGTAAGAGTGCTCTCTTGGGACGATCACGAAGATGATCACCGCGAGCGGTCTGCGGATGGGGGCCCGGCGCCCTTCGGGCCGACCTGGGACCCGCTGGCTGCGGATCTACCGAAAGCCGTTGTCTACTGAGCGGCCGGGCCCCACCCGGGTCACACCTTGCCGACCGTCCGGAACGTTCCCCCGCCGACGCGGACGCTGAGCCTGGCTCCCAGTGACGGTGACCCGGTGCGGCACACCGTCCCTGACCCAGCGGCACTGCGACGCGGGTACGGAAGTTCCCCGGCCGGGCGTGGCGGTGGTGGACCCGGCAGAACCTACCGGCCCCCTGCCGTCGCCTGTCAAACACGCCGCTGACCTGCGCGGACCATGCTGCGCTCCGGGCCGGCGCCGAGGATGCGCAGGTCGTGCGACGGGGCGGCGGACGATCTTCGCCGCCGCGCCACCCCGGCAGATCACTCGCCCGGCCGTACGAACACCGTCCGTCCGCCCACCACGGTCCGCAGACAGACGGGCAGGTCACCGCCCGGGTCCAGGCCGGGCAGGCCGGGGGTGCCCGAGCGCGGGTCGGTCGACCAGCGCGCGACCCGGTCGTCGGGGGCCTGGACGACGAGCTCGCCGGTGCGCCAGACGGCGTAGTCGGCCGGGGCGCCGGGCACCAGGACGCCGGCGTCGTCGCGGCCGACGGCCCGCCAGCCCCCGCGCGTGTGCGCGGTGAACGCGGCCCGCACGGAGACGCGGTGCTCGGGTGTGTGGTGGAAGGCGGCCGCGCGCACCGTGCCCCACGGGTCGAGGGGCGTGACCGGGCTGTCGGAGCCGAAGGCGAGCGGGACGCCCGCGCGCAGCAGGGCCGCGAAGGGGTTGAGGGTGCGGGCCCGTTCCGCGCCCAGGCGCTGGGCGTACATGCCGTGCTCGCCGCCCCACAGCGCGTCGAAGGCCGGCTGCACGGACGCGGTCAGGCCCAGCTCGGCGAAGGCCGCGACGGTCTCGGGGGTGAGCATCTCGGCGTGTTCGACGCGGTGCCGGGCGGCGCGGATCCGGGGCAGGCCGACCTTCTCGGCGGCGGCGCGCACACCGTCCACGACGGCCGTGACGGCGGCGTCGCCGATGGCGTGGAAACCCGCCTGGAGGCCGGCCTCGGTGCAGGCGGTGACGTGGGCGGCGACCGCGGCCGCGTCCAGGTAGGGGGTGCCGGAGTGGTCGGCGTCGGCGTACGGGGAGTGCAGGCAGGCGGTGTGCGAGCCGATGGAGCCGTCCGCGAAGAGGTCGCCGGCCGCGCCGAGCGCGCCGAGTTGACGGACCTTGTCCACGTCCTGCTCGGCCCAGTAGCCCACCACGCGGGGGCCCGGCTCCTCGGCGGCCAGGCGCAGCAGGCCGGTGAAGTCGTCCTCGGAGGAGATGTGCGGGCCGCCGCACTCGTGCACCGAGCCGATGCCGAGGGAGGCCGCGTGGGCGAGCGCGGCGCGCTGCGCCCCGGCGCGCTGGACGGGGGTGACGGCGCCGAACGCGGCGGCGCGCACGGTGTGGTGGGCGTCACCGGTCAGCGGGCCGTCCACCGGGCCGAGTCCGGCGAGGTCCAGCAGGGCGGTGGTGACGACCGCGGAGTGGACGTCGATGCGGCTCAGGTAGAGCGGGCGGTTTCCGGTGGCCTCGTCAAGTTCGGCGCGCGCCGGGGGGCGGCCGCCGGGCCAGCGGGCCGCGTCCCAGCCGTGGCCTAGCAGCACCCGGTCGTGGGGGCGGGCGGCGGCGAACTCCCGTACGCGGGCCAGGGCCGCTTCCAGGGAGGGGGCGCCGGACAGGTCGAGGCCGGTGAGCGCGAGTCCGGTGGCCGTGGTGTGCACGTGCGCGTCGGTGAACGCCGGGGTGACCAGGGCGCCGTCCAGGTCGATCACCTCGTCGACGCCGCCCGCGAAGGCGTCGGCCGCCCCCTCGGAACCGACCCACGCCACGTGCCCCGCCTCGACGACCATGGCGGTCGCGAACGGGTCCGCGGGACTGTGGACCTCGCCACGGCGCAGGAGGACGGTCTGGGGCTCGGCGGTGTGCTCACTCATGGGCACCAGTCTCGCGCCTGCGCCGGGGCGCCCGGCACGCAGGGCGGCCGCCGCGGCGCCCCGGGCCGCCCGGACGGGTCAGATGCGGGGCGGCCGGGCCTCGTAGGGAGTGGAGAGGACGACGGTGGTGCGGGTGGAGACGCCGGCCAGGGTGCGCACCCTCGCGAGGAGTTCCTCGAGTTCGTGCGGGGTGGACACGCGGACCTTGAGGATGTAGTTCTCGTCGCCGGCGACGCTGTGGCAGGCCTCGATCTCCGGTACGCCGGCCAGGCGGTCCGCGATGTCGTCCGGGGCGCTGGGGTCGAAGGGTTTGACCGAGATGAAGGCGGTCATGGGCAGGCCCACGGCCTCGGGGTCGACGACCGCGGCGTAGCCGCGGATGACACCGCGCTGCTCCAGCCGGCGCACGCGCTGGTGCACGGCCGAGGTGGACAGGCCCGTGGCCTTGCCCAGGTCGGTGTAACTCATCCGCCCGTCCTTGACGAGCAGCTGCACGATCTGCCGGTCCAGCTCCTCCATGGCGCAAGAACCTACCGTGTGCTTGATCTCCGCGGATAGCTCGGCAGCCCGGGCACCTGCGCGCGGCATGTGACGAAGACCACAGCCCTTGGCGCCTCTGCGTGATGTTCTCGTGATTACCCCGGAGGGCGCGGGGGAAGTGCTTGCTGTGGTCGAGGCCGCAGCGCCTTCACGGCCCAGCCTTAGGGGGAGAATCCCATGCAGAGTCTCAAGCGCCCTGGTCGTTCTGTGCCCAAGCGCCGGCAGCCGGTCGTCGAGCCCGCTCCGGAGGGCGTCGAACCGGACGAGTTCGACACCGAGAGCGACGCGTACGACACCTTCGAGATGTACCGGGTGATCTGCCCGGAGTGCGCGCAGCCCATCGCCCTGCTGGCGGACGAGGACGTCCTGCCGGAGCACGCGCTGTGCGCCTCGCCGTGGAACCCGTTCGGGCTCTCGGTCTGCGCCGGTACGGGCCGCAGGGCGTCCGAGGCCCGTCCCGCGGACGAGTCGGTCGAGCCGCAGGAGCAGGACACCGCCCTGCTGCTGACGCTCCCGCAGGGGCTCGACTGGCGCACGCAGCCCTTCTCCCACGTCGGCGGCCCGGGCTCCCGCCCGATGCGGGTCCCGGCCATGCGCCGCCACGCCGCCTGAGCGACGCTTCCCTTTCCCACCCACGGCCCCCGGTCCGCGGACCGGCCCGGCACGACGCCCGGCCGTGGGCCGGGTCCTGCCTGTTCCCGCCATGCCCCGGCACGGCCCGCCCGTGAGCTGGGTGAAGCACGCGCCCGGCGATCCTGCCGTGGGCCGGGTTCGGCACGCGTGCGGCATGCGCGGCCGTGGACGGAGTGTCCGGCGCAGGGGCGGCGTGCCTCACCGCGACAGGAGGGCGTGCCGGGCGCGGTCCGCCCGTAAGCGGTTCGGCGCGGTCCGCCCGTGAGCTGGATCCAGGGGCGCGTGCGGCGCACCTGCCGTGGGCCGGGTCCCGCATGCGCCCGGCGAGCCCCGCAGTGAGCCGCGGCACGGGCCCGGCACAGCACAGGCACGGCGCGCGCGGCCGCAGGCCGGGGCTGGCACGTGCTCGCCGCGACGGCCCGCCGGGGCCCGGGCGGCACGTGTCCGGTACCGGTCGGGCGGCCGCGCGGACGGCCGGGAACTCACGCGCGATATGCGCGGGCGGTGACCTGGGGTGGCGTGGGGGCGTTGGTCGGGTATGACCCGTACCCAATCGTCACCGGCACGTCGTCGCCGGATTTTCGTGCCGGTGCCCGCAGAATCGGTTCCGCCGCCCGCGCCGCCGCAGCTTCCCGATCCGCCGATCTACCGTGCCCTGGTACGCACCTGGGCCGACCGGGGCCGCACCCTGCCGGGGCGCCACGACCCGGAGTGGGTACGGCTCGCGGCGCCCTTCCCGGGCCTCGGGCAGTTCAGCGGGTCTCGGGACCCGCGACGTGACGGGCGATGACCATCCGCTGGATCTGGTTGGTGCCCTCGACGATCTGCAGCACCTTGGCCTCGCGCATGTACCGCTCGACGGGGAAGTCCGCCGTGTAGCCGTACCCGCCGAGCACCTGGACGGCGTCGGTGGTCACCTTCATGGCCGTGTCCGTGCAGAACAGCTTGGCCATGGCCGCCTGCCGGGCGAACGGCCGGCCGGCGTCCCGCAGCCGGGCCGCCGCCAGGTACAGCGCCCGGCCCGCCTCGATCTGCGTGGCCATGTCGGCGAGCATGAAGCGCATGCCCTGGAAGTCGGAGATCGGCCGCCCGAACTGCCGGCGCCCGGTGGCGTAGGCGGCCGCCTCGTCGAGCGCGGCCTGGGCGAGTCCGATGGCGCAGGCCGCGATGCCGAGGCGTCCGGAGTCGAGCGCGGACAGCGCGATGGCGAAGCCCTGCCCCTCCTCGCCTATGCGGCGCTCGTCGCCGACGCGCACCCCGTCGAGGTGGATCTGCGCGGTCGGGGAGCCCTTGAGGCCCATCTTCTTCTCCGGCGCGGCGGCGCTCAGGCCCTCCGCGTCGCCGGGCACCAGGAAGGCCGTGATGCCGCGGGGACCCTCTTCGCCGGTGCGGGCCATGACGGTGTAGAAGTCGGCGACCCCGCCGTGCGTGATCCAGGACTTGGTACCCGTGATCACCCAGCCGTCGCCGTCGCGGACCGCCTTCGTACGCAGTGAGGCGGCGTCGGAGCCGGAGGCCGGCTCGGACAGGGCGTAGGCGCCGAGCAGGCCACCGCCGAGCATCGCGGGCAGGTGCTCGGTCTGCTGCTCCTTGGTGCCGTAAGCGGCCAGGCCGTAGGAGGCGAGCGTGTGCACGCTCAGGCCCAGGCCGACCGTGAGGCGGGCCGCGGCCAGCTCCTCGAGGACCTGGAGGTACACCTCGTACGGCTGCTCGCCGCCGCCGTACTCGGCGTCGTAGGGCAGGCCGAGCAGTCCCGAGCGGGACAGCAGGGCGAAGACCTCGCGGGGGAAGCGTCCGGCGTCCTCCTCCTCGGCCGCCTTGGGGGCGATCTCGTGCTGCGCGATGTCGCGGACGAGCGAGATCAGGTCCCGGGCCTCGTCCGTGGGCAGTTGCCGGTCCACCGGCTGCGGGGCGCGGTCGGGCATGGCGACGCTCTCCTCCCTTGTCGGGCACATCGGCGGACGTGCGCCTTGGGTGGGGCGGCTCCGCCGGAGTCTTCCTCGGGCCCAGCCGGCGCGGCAGTCCCGGGTCACGGAAGCTGCTGACCAGCGGCTGTGCGCTGTGAGTATGCCCGATCGGCGGCACGGAGTCACCGGTTAACGACCGCTTACTTCAAGAAAGGGTACGTGCTCCCGCGCGGGCCCGCATCCCTGCTCAGCCGTCGCGGCGGGCGGGGCCCGGGGCCGGGTGGGCGGGGTCGAGCTCCTCGATGGCGCGCAGCGCCCCGCCGAGGGTCTTCACCAGCAGCTCGCGCATGGTGTCGCGGCTGAGCCCGGGCCGGCCGATCCAGTCGAGGGTGGCGCCCTCGACGCCGCACACCCAGGCGAGCAGGCCCATCCGGGCCAGCGGGGCGATCGTACGGCGGCCGTAGGCGCCCTCCGCGATGGTGGCGACGATCGCCTCGCGCACGCCGTCCCGGATGGCGTGCACCTCGGTGTCGAAGCCGACGCCGCCGCTGACGATGGTGCGGTACGCGGCCTGGTTGTGCTCGGCGTAGCGCAGATAGCCGTCGATCGTGCGGTGCACGCGGTCCACGGCCGGCCGCTGCGGGCCGCCGGCCGCGGAGGTGACCAGGTCGGCGACCGAGTCCTCGACGATCGCGAGGTAGTAGCCGCGCTTGGACTGGAAGTAGTAGTAGATCAGGCCCTTGGCCACGTGGGCCTGCCGGGCGATGTCGTCCATCGACAGGGCGTCGTAGGAGGTGTCGGCGAACAGCCGGCGTCCGATGGCGATGAGTTCGGCGCGGCGCGCCGAGGAGCGCTCGGTGCCGCGTGCCCGGCCGGGGGCCCTGCCCGTCCGGGGCGGTTCGGTGGCCTGGGGGTGGACGGTCTCGGGCTGCTCGCTCGTCTTCAATTCGACCCTGGTCTCCAGCCGGCGGCAGGACACCGGCAGTATGGCAGGTCGGTCACGCGCGGGCCGGGGCGTCGGCCGAAGGCCCCGGTCGCCCGGGGCCCGCGCGCCGGCGTATGACCCGGGTCAGCACACGCCCACGGCGGCAAGGGCCTTGCGCTGCCGTGGGGTCGGGTGGGTCGGGAAGTACAGGTAGCAGACGCCGCCCGAGCCGGAGACGACCTTGCCGGAGGCGTTGTGGCGCTTGGTGCGCAGCCAGATGTTCTCGAACTCCCGGCGCTGGTACACGCGTCGGACCGCCTCGTCGCTCGGTGAGGCCGGGTCGTTGGCGATGACGTCGCCTTCGGCGGTGAAGCCGATGACGGTCATCAGGTGGCCGGAGGTGCCGTAACCGGCGCCGGTCAGTTCGGACTTGAGGAAGGACTGGGACGTTATGGCCGGGATGCCGGCGGCGATCAGCGTCTCGAGGTCGGTGAGGGAGCCGAGGCGGGTGATTACGCCCTGGAGGTCCTCGAAGGTGGCCGCGTAGGCCGCGTTGAAGGGCCAGTTGCCGCAGCCCGCGTACTGGTAGTCGTACGTGGAGCGGGCCGCGTGGCAGACCTGCGGGTCGGCGTAGGAGGGGTCGACCCAGGAGAGCTGCCCGGGGGTCAGCCGGCCGCCCCAGTACTCGATGATCATCTGCGAGGAGGTGGGGCTGCACCAGGCCTCGCCGCCGTTGTCGTACTGGGGGTACTGGCCCGCGTGGATCTCCTGGGAGTAGCGCGGGACGACCAGTTCCCTCGCGGGGTGCGCGGGGGTGGAGGCGGGGACCGTGAAGCGGTCGGGGACGTCGGAGCCCATGGCGCCGATCCGCCACACCGTGGGGGTGAGCCGCGTGCTGGGGCGGCGGTGGAGCGTGAGCCGCAGGCGGTAGGAGGCCAGGCGCAGGCCGGAGGCGGGGTCGTCGACGGCGAAGGTGTCGGTCCAGATGGTGCTCCTGCCGTCGGTCTGGCCGTCGACGGAGGTCCGTTTGATGTCCTCGTCACCGGCCGCCCAGCGGCCCATGACGTACCAGGGGGTCCGCGTGCCGTCCGAGTACGTGCCCTGGAGCTCGGTCTGGATCCAGGTGCCGGTCGGGGTGTGGGCGTTCCAGGAGGCGACCGCCTCGGTGGCGGGGACGCACAGGCGGTGCACGGGGGAGGTCCAGGTGGCGTACTCCCAGGTGGCGGTGGTGCCGGTGTGGGGGTCGGTGTAGTCGGTGGTGCCGGCCGGGGCGGCGATCACGATGCCGGGGCGCGGGCCGGCGAGGGCGCGGGTGCCGAGCGCCGTGCCGGTGCGCCATTCGGCGTACGTGGTCCAGGCCCGGTAGTCGACCTGGCGGGCCGGGGCGGTGTCCCCGGGCGCGGTGCCGCTGGGCGCGGTGGTGTTGCGCGCGGTGGCGGGGGCGGCGGTCGCCGGTGACGTGCCGCCCGCCACCGCGGTGACCACGGCGGCGGCCAGGACGGATCTGCGGGACGGCGGTCCGGATCTGCTCATGGGTGTGAGACCCCCAGGTGTCCGAGTCGGGGCGGGCAGCGGGTCCGTGCACGGCAATGCGCCCACTATGACGTCGCCCCCGGCCCCCGACCAGCACTTCGACACACGCCACGCCCACCAATATTGGTCTCCACCACTGGCGTGACCTGGGCGCGGGCGTACCCCGGGCGCCGGGCGCGGGTCCCGGCCCGGCAGGACACCCCATCCGACGGTCAGATGAGGTCCATGGCCGCCACCTCGTCCGGGCCGCCGTAGCTGACCGGGCCCTGGAAGTGGCGGCGGGCTGTGGTGAACCACCAGACGGTGGCCACCAGCAGGACCGCGGCCAGGGCGATGGGGGCGTAGTTGAAAGAGTCGACGGTGATCGGCGAGGCCTGGGGCAGCATGAACAGCACGCTGCTCAGGGCGATCCAGGTGACGGCCACCACGCCGACCGGGCGCCCCCAGCGGCCGAGGTGCCAGGGCCCGGCCTGGAACTCCGCGCCGAGGCGCAGCCGCAGCAGGATCGGGACGGCGTAGGCGAGGAAGAGGCCCACGACGTTGACGCTGACGATGGCCGTGAAGGCCGTGTGGGACCACCAGCCGGGCAGGACCAGCGCGAGCGAGCAGGCCACCGCGAGCCACACCGCCTTGACGGGGGTGCGGGTGCGCGGCGAGACCGAGTGCCACCAGCGGGAGCCGGGCATGGCGCCGTCCCGGGAGAAGGCGAAGATCTGCCGGGTGTTGCTGGTCAGGTTGGCCAGCCCGCAGAAGAGCATGGCCCCGATCACGATGAGCAGCAGCGCCTTGGCGGTGCCGAGCCCGAGGGCGTCGATGAGGATCTGGACGGGCGGTGCGGACGCGCTAGCCACGCTGTCGTAGTCGCCAATGCTGTAGACGAGGGCCAGCATGAGGATCAGACCGGTGACGGCGGAATAGGCTATCGAACGGGTGATGCCCTTGGGGGCGTTGACGGTGGCCTGGACGGTTTCCTCGGACATGTGGAAGCTGCCGTCGAAGCCGGTGAACGTCCAGCTGGTGACGAGCAGGCCGAGCATGCCGCCGTAAAGCCCGCTGGTGAAACCGGTGTTGTTCGCGAAATGCGTGATGAAGGAAGCCGGGCGGTGGTGGTCGGGCACGGCGACCAGCGCGGTCACGATGACGACCAGGCCGACCAGCAGCCACCACACGGAGATCCGGTTCAGGACGGCGACGAGCTGGACGGTGTAGGTGTTGGCCAGCCCCTGAAGGACGATGATCAGCGCGGTGATCAGTACGGTCTGGTGGGCCGTCGGACGGTAGGACGGCCACTGGAGGGCCACGAACGCCTGGATGAAGGTGGCCGCGGCGTACCCGGTCGCGGCGGTGCCGCCCACCTGCCCGACGAAGTTCAGCCACCCGGTGTACCACGACCAGGCGCCCTTGTGCTTTTTGGCGAGTTTCCCGGCCGAGAAATACAGCGCCCCGCTCGTCGGATAAGCGGAGGCCACTTCCGCCATGGCCGCCCCGACGAAGAGGACCATCACGGATACACCGATCCAGCCGAATACGAGAATGCGGGGACCGCCCGCGTTCATGCCGAATCCGAAGGACGAGAAAATACCCGAGATGATGTTGATGATGGTGAATGAGATGGCGAAGTTGTCGAACGCCTGGAATCTGCGCGTGAGTTTCCTCGGGTAACCCATCGCGTGCAGGGTCGCGTCGTCGTCGAGCGCGCTCTGGTCCGCCTTGGGGCGGCCGCTGTGCGCGCCGCGCGCACGGGCGCGCGGAGCCGGTATGCGTTCCGTCACGGGTGGGCCTTTCTCTCGGTGGGGGTCGGAAGAGGGTCAGACAGACGGCGGGACGGGCAGCCCGCAGGCGCGCCGGGCCCGGGACAGCTGTTCCACCGGGTCGCCGAAGGCGCACCACGGCATCCGTGAGGCGTAGGGGCCCATGGCGGTGAGCACCGCTCGGGCCTCGAACTCGCGCTTGGCCATGAGCAGGGCGTGCCCGAGGTAGGCCAGGTCCAGCACCGGGGTGAAGCGGTAACCGGCCACCGTGGGCAGCCAGTTCTGGTAGGCCGCGAGTGCGGCGGAGCGCCACTGGGGCTCCTCCCAGACCCGCTCGGCGAGCAGTTGGGTGGGGTTGTAGCTCTCCACCAGCGCGACCAGCGGCAGCAGCCGCAGCGCGGAGTCGGCGGGGGCGCGCTGGCTCAGGAAGGCGGCGACGTCCCAGGCGGCGTTGACCGAGCCGCCGTGGCGGGCGAAGAAGAAGGCCAGGAAGCGGTGGTGGGCCTCGCGGTGCCACGGGTCGAGGGAGAGGACGTGCGCGAAGAGCCGCCAGGGCCCGGGCGGCGCGGTCAGCAGCCCCTGCGGCGCGGGGTCGCGCGGCCGGTGCAGCCGGGCCATGGCCAGCTTGGCGACCCACGGGGTGGGGTCGGCGGGACTCATGGCCGAGGCGCGCTCGCAGGCGGAGAGCGCGATGCGCTCGAGGGCCTCGGCGCGCCCGTCGCCGGCGTCGGCCGCGCGCAGCGCCCGGTGCACCGCCACCCGCGCCCACACCAGCGCGGCCTCGGGCACGGGCTCCTCGGCCAGCCAGCGTTCGGCGAGGTCGGAGTCGGCGGCCTCGGAGGCCACCACCAGGGAGCGGTGGGCGCGCAGGGAGAAGTCGCCGCGCGCCTCGGTGAGGGCGGCCCGGGCGCTCGCCCAGCGCCCCGCCCGGATGTCGACGCAGACACTCGCCAGCACGCGGTCGTCGGCCGCCGGGTGCCACACATACTGCCCTTCGAATAACCCGGCCGCCATCGTCCCCCGTCCGCTTCGTGCACCGTCTTCACGTATCGTCGCATCCCCGTATCGCACCGGGTACTTTACTCAGCGCCGAGCGCAACCGGAACGCCGATTTCGACATCTCGGGCCGTTGGATTCCCCCGGCACGCGTGGGAGACCGGTGAAGAACGACCGCGACTGACGGGTAATCAGCCGGGGGCGACCCCGAGGCCGCCTGTTTGTTCAACGGAACACTATTTCGGGCGGCCGGATGTGTGCATGCCGTGCCGGACCGTAGAATGTTCCCCGGAAATATGCCAGCGCATACCAGCACCCTCCGTCCGGGAACCGCCATTCACGCCCTCGCCTCACTCCTGCGCCGCCTCCCGCCGTCCTGCGGCCCGGTCCGCCTGGTCGGTGTCGACGGGCACGCCGGCTCCGGGAAGTCCACGTTCGCCGGGGAGTTGGCCCGCGCGCTGGACGGTGCGCCCGTCGTGCACCTCGACGACGTGTCCGGCCACGACGAGCTGTTCGCGTGGGAGGGACGGCTGCTGGCCGAGGTGATCGAACCCCTCGCCCACGGCCGGACCGCGCACTGCCCCGTCTACGACTGGCACGCCCGGCGCTTCGGCCCCCCGCGCCCGGTGCCCCCGGCGCCGGTGGTCCTGGTCGAGGGGGTGGGCGCCGGCCGCCGCGCCCTGCGCCCGTACCTGGCGCACCTGCTGTGGATGGAGCTGCCCCGCGAGACGGCCTGGAGGCGGGGGCGGTCCAGGGACGGCGAGGAGCAGCGGGAGTTCTGGGACGGGTGGGTCGAGGCGGAGCTCCGGCACTTCGGCGAGGACCCTTCCAGGCCCCATGCCGATCTTCTGATACGGCAGTTGACCACGGGGTATGAGCTCGCTCCCGGGCCTGGGGTGACCGTTGGACCGGACCAGGATGTCACTCTCGGTGAGGGACTGTAGGCAATGTGCTGAACCCGTGAAGATCGCGCCCCGGCAACTTGCGGGAGTGCCCCAACTCCGCTTGACCCGGGGGCCGTACAGGTCTTACGTTCTCAATGTGCGGTCATTGCGGACCGCTCGCAGACGCGAAGCCCCCGGTTGTTCCCCCGTGACCGGGGGCTTCGTTCTGCCCTCGTGCCGTTCTCCGGGCGCTGCGTGACGCCGCCCGCTCACCCTCGGTCACCGCACGCGGGGCCCGTGTCCCGCTCCCACCTCGTCGAACGGCCCGTGCGGCACCCTTCGGCGGGCGGCGGCCCCGCAGGTACGATGCCCTCGGTGCGACCTTCGAACGACTGCTTCGCGCACTTGCAACTCCGGTCCGCGGCACAGCGGTTCGACCAGAGGCAGCCGCCGGGTGGATTCCCGGAGGCGAACCTACGGGGGCACGGTTTGTGGGGGACGTGATGGACTTCGGCACGCAGGGCCCCAAGGCCCCGGCCGACCTCGCCTGGCTGCGGGGTGTGGACGCCTACACCATGGGCGCCTATCCGCAGGCCGAGGAGGAGTTCCGGGCCGCGGTGCGAATGGATCCCGGGATGGCCGACGGGTGGCTCGGGCTGCACGCGTTGCGCATCGACACGACGACGGCGCTGCTGAGGATGTTCCGGCACCGCGACCGCTTCGGCGAGCAGCGCGCCCGGCACCGCCGCACCCTCAACTCCTGGTACTGGCTGGGCTGGTGGGTGCAGCCGGTGCTGGAGAACCCGCGCGATCTGCTGCTCGCGCACGCCTCGCACTGGCTGGACGGGCGCCATGTGCCCGAGCTGGACCGGGCGCTGGCGAGCCTGCCGCCGGTGGACACCGACGCCCAGGTCCGCTTCCTGCACGCCTGCCGCGCCTACCTCGTCAAGGACTGGGACCAGCTCGTCCGGCACACCGACCCGCTCCTGGACGACGCCATGCTGGGCATCGAGGCCGGGCTGTTCGGCGGGATGGCCCGGGTCCGGCTGGAGATGTACGGGCAGGCCGAGCCGCTGCTGTCGGCGGCGCTCATGCGGTGCCGCAGCGAGCAGCCGCAGCGCAAGGAGCTGCGGTACTGGCTGGCCCGGGCCCACGAGGGCACCGGCCGCAGCGCGGCCGCGCTCCCGCTGTACCGGGCGGTGCACCGGGTCGACCCGGCCTTCATGGACACCTCGGCGCGGCTCGCGGCGATCGCCGAGGGCGACGGGTACGACGACGTCGGCGACTTCGCGGCGATCACCCTGACCGGTGTCGGGCAGGACACGGCCGACGGGCCGGACGTGCTGGACCCGCTGTTCGGCACCGAGGGCCGCGAGCTGAAGTTCGGCGAGGCGGACCTGCCGGCCGGCCCTCCCCTGCCCCCGGCGGCCGATCCGGCGGTGCGCGAGCGGATCTCGCCGGCCGCCGGGCCGCTGCTGCCGGCCGGGCCGGCCGACCCCGCGTTACTCGAGGAGGCGCTCGCCGAGCTCGAGCGCATGGTGGGCTTGGAGCCCGTGAAACGCCAGGTCAAGGCGCTGTCCGCGCAGTTGAACATGGCCCGGTTGCGTGCCGGGCAGGGGCTGCCCGTGCAGCCGCCCAAACGCCACTTCGTCTTCTCCGGTCCCTCCGGCACCGGCAAGACCACCGTCGCCCGCATACTCGGCCGTGTCTTCTACGCGCTCGGCCTGCTCGGCGGCGACCACCTCGTGGAGGCCCAGCGGGCCGACCTGGTCGGCGAGTACCTGGGGCAGACCGCCGTGAAGGCCAACGAGCTCATCGACTCCGCGATCGGCGGGGTCCTCTTCGTCGACGAGGCCTACTCGCTGTCCAACTCCGGCTACGGCAAGGGCGACGCCTACGGCGACGAGGCGCTCCAGGTGCTGCTCAAGCGCGCCGAGGACAACCGCGACCACCTGGTGGTGATACTCGCCGGCTACCCCGAGGGCATGGACCGGCTGCTCGCCGCCAACCCCGGGCTGTCGTCGCGCTTCACCACCCGCGTGGACTTCCCCTCGTACCGGCCCGCGGAGCTCACCGAGATCGGCAAGGTGCTCGCCGCGGAGAACGGCGACCAGTGGGACGAGGAGGCGCTGGAGGAGCTCCGCTCGATCGCCGGGCACGTCGTCGACCAGGGCTGGATCGACGAACTGGGCAACGGGCGGTTCCTGCGCACCCTCTACGAGAAGAGCTGCGCGTACCGCGACCTGCGCCTGTCGGTCTACCCGGGCACCCTCACCCGCGACGACCTCGCGACCCTGCGCCTGCCGGACCTGATGCAGGCCTACGGCGAGGTCCTCTCGGGCCGCGGCCCCCACGACCCGTCGGCCCTGTGAGGCCGGCCCCGGGACCGTGCGCGGACCCGGGGCGGGCCGGGCGTCACGTCGCCAGGACCTGGTCCGCTTCGCCGCTCGGGCGGGGTTCCGTCAGGCGGACCTCCGCCGTGCGGCGGTGGGCCGGGTCGCGCACCTCGCCCACCAGGAGTTCCAGTACGTCCTCCAGGGCGACCACGCCCTGCACCCTGCCGGAGGCGTCCGCGACCTGGGCCAGGTGGGTGGCGGCCCGGCGCATGACGGTGAGGGCGTCGTCGAGCGGCAGCTCGGACCTGAGCGTGGTCATCGGGCGCCATATGCGCTGGGGCACCGCCCGGTCGGAGTCCTCCAGGTCGAGTACGTCCTTGACGTGCAGATAGCCCATGAAGGCGCCGTTCTCGGCGGCGACCGGAAAGCGGGAGTAGCCGGTGCGGGCGGTGAGCGCGACGATCTCGCCCGGGGTGACCGACGGGCTGACCGTGACCAGCGTCTCGCGCCGCAGCAGCACGTCGCTCACCGGGCGGGAACCCAGTTCGAGCGCGTCCTCCAGCCGCTCCTGCTCCTCGGGGTCCAGCAGCCCGGCCAGGCCGGAGTCCTCGACCAGCCGGCCCAGCTGCACGCTGGTGAAGGCGGCCTCGACCTCGTCCTTGGGCTCGACGCGGAACAGCAGCAGGACACCCCGCGCGCAGGCCCCGAGCGCGACGGTGATCGGCTTGCACAGGCGGGCGAAGGCGACCAGGCCGGGGCCGAGCCACAGCGCGGCCTTCTCCGGCGCGGCCATCGCCAGGTTCTTCGGCACCATCTCGCCGATGACGAGGTGGAAGAAGACCACCGCGGCGAGCGCGATGACGTAACCGAGCGGGTGCACCATGCCGTCGGGCAGGCGCAGCCAGGCGAACACGGGCTCCAGCAGGTGCGCCACGGTCGGCTCGGCGACCGCGCCCAGGGTCAGCGAGCAGACGGTGATGCCGAACTGGGCGGCGGCCATCATCTGCGGCAGCCGTTCCAGACCGTGCAGCACCTGGCGGGCGCGCGCGGTGCCGAGCGGTTCGATCTGGCTGCGGCGCACCGACACCAGCGCGAACTCCGCGCCGACGAAGAAGCCGTTGGCGAGCACCAGCAGCGCCGCGAGGGCGAGTTGGAGGACGCTCATCGGGCGGCCTCCACCACGGCGGCGACGACGTCCGTCACGGGGGCGGTGCGGACCAGGCGGACCCGCTCGGCGCGGTAGTGGCCGACCTGCCGCACGGACAGCCGCCAGCCGGGCAGCTCCGCCCGGTCGCCGGGCGCCGGGATCCGGCCGAGCAGGTCGGCGACCAGGCCGGCGACCGTCTCGTAGGGGCCCTCGGGCGCCTGGAGGCCTATGCGGGCGAGCAGGTCGACGCGGCAGCTTCCGTCGACGTCCCACGCGGGCCGCCCGTCCTCGGGCGGGGCGGGGGCGAGCTCGGGCACGTCCTTGGCGTCGTGCTCGTCGCGGACCTCGCCGACGATCTCCTCGACGATGTCCTCCAGGGTGACCACGCCCGCCGTGCCGCCGTACTCGTCGACGACGACCGCGATGGGCTGCTCGCTGCGCAGCTGGGCCAGCAGCGGCTGCACCGGCAGCGTCTCGGGTACGAGCAGCGCCCGCCGGGCGATGCGGCCCACGGGGGTGCGCAGCCGGTCGCGGACCGGGACGGCCAGGGCGTCCTTGAGGTGGACCATGCCGACGACCTCGTCGATCCGCTCGTGGTAGACGGGGAAGCGGGACAGGCCGGTGGCGCGGGTCAGGTTGACCACGTCCTCGGCGGTCGCGGAGGACTGCAGGGCGCTGACCTTCACGCGCGGGGTCATGACGTGCTGCGCGGTCAGGTCGCCCAGGGACAGGGTCCGCACGAAGAGGTCGGCGGTGTCCTGTTCCAGGGCGCCGGCCTGCGCGGAGTGGCGGGCCAGCGACACCAGTTCGCCGGGGGTGCGCGCGGAGGCCAGTTCCTCGGCGGGCTCGACGCCCAGGGCGCGCACCAGCCGGTTGGCGACCGTGTTCAGCGCGGCGATGACCGGGCGGAACAGGCGGGAGAACCGGTGCTGCGGGCCGGCGACGAACCGCGCGACCTGCAGCGGGCGGGAGATCGCCCAGTTCTTGGGCACGAGCTCGCCGATCACCATCTGCAGCGCGGACGCGAGCAGCATGCCGGCGACCACGGCGACGCCGGAGACGGCCCCGTCCGGGATGCCGAGGGCGGCGAAGGGGCCGCGCAGCAGCTCGGCCAGCGCGGGCTCGGCGAGCATGCCGACGACGAGGGAGGTGATGGTGATGCCGAGCTGGGTGCCGGAGAGCTGGAAGGACAGCTCCCCCAGGGACTCGACGACCGTACGGGCGCGTTTGTCGCCGTCGGCCGCCGCCTTCTCGGCATCCGGGCGCTCCACGGTCACCAGGCCGAACTCCGCCGCGACGAAGAAGCCGTTGGCGAGGATCAGCAGGAAGGCGGCCGCCAGGAGCAGCAGGGGGATGGTCATGATGCCGCCGCCTCCGCGTTCACCCGCACCGCGCCGGGGCGGTGCGTGCTATGTCGGCAGGGGGCGGCGCAGGTACTGCAGGACGATCCGTCCATCGCCGGGGGGTGTCACTCCTCGGGTAGCAGGAACCCCTGGCACCGGTCGGAGCCCAGGGGTGCGGGCGCAGCGGTACGACGCCTCGCGTCCACCAGATTAATCAAGACTGCGGCCGATGCGTCAGGGTGGACGCTCCCTCGGGGTGCGGAAGACACCCCGGGAGGGCCTCGTGGAGGGTTTCCGGGGTCAGCCCTGGGTCTCGCCCGGGGACCGCTCGAGGTCCTGGAGGGAACGGGCCTCGACCAGGGCGCGCAGGGCGCGCGCGTCGGCGATGGCGTGCTGCTTGGCGATGCCCGGCTGGATGCCGAGCGCGGGCAGGCTGGTGCCGTCGCTGAGGTTGAGGAACACCCAGGGGTCGCCGGGGCGGAGGTTCACCTGAAGGATCTCGGGCCACTCGAGACGGCGACGGCCGGCGATGTTGACGACGGTGACGCCGGACTCGTCGGCGACGACTTTCGGCCGGGCGAGCATGAGCAGCACGCCCGAGAGCAGGGCCGCGGTGAACACGAAGCTGATCCGCTCGCCCGGGTTGAGCTGCTCCAGCAGCATCGTGACGGTGACGATCACCACGAAGATCGCCGCCGCCGCGGTGAGCAGGACGGCTCGGGTGCGGGCGGGCCGGAAGGTGACGGGCAGGTCGGGAAGAGGTTGCTGGTCGGACATCGCTCGGCGCCCCTTACAGACGGCAGGCGTGGATAGCCGTGGTCAGGATGGCCCGCGCGCCGATGGCGTACAGGTCGTCCATGATGCGCTGGGCCTCCTTGGAGGGGACCATGGCGCGCACGGCGACCCAGCCCTCGTTGTGCAGCGGGGAGACGGTCGGGGACTCCAGGCCCGGGGTCAGCGCGACGGCCTTCTCCAGCTGCTCGACCCGGCAGTCGTAGTCCATCATCACGTACGTCCTGGCGACCAGGACGCCCTGGAGGCGGCGCAGGAACTGCAGCACCTTGGGCTCCTCGGCGTCCGCGCCGGTGCGGCGGATGACGACGGCCTCGGACTTCATGATCGGCTCGCCGATGACCTCGAGGCCGGCGTTGCGCAGTGAGGTGCCGGTCTCGACGACGTCGGCGATGACCTCGGCGACGCCGAGCTCGATGGCGGTCTCGACGGCGCCGTCCAGGTGGACGACGGAGGCGTCGATGCCGTTGTCGGCGAGGTGCTTGGCGACGATGCCCTCGTAGGAGGTGGCGACCGTCATGCCGTCCAGGCCGGTGACGCCCGTGGCCGTGCCGGGCTTGGTGGCGTAGCGGAAGGTGGAGCGGGCGAAGCCCAGGGGGAGGATCTCCTCGGCGTTGGCGCCGGAGTCGACGAGCAGGTCGCGGCCGGTGATGCCGATGTCGAGGCGGCCGGAGGAGACGTAGATCGCGATGTCGCGGGGGCGGAGGTAGAAGAACTCGACCTCGTTGCCCGGGTCGACGATGCGCAGTTCCTTGGACTCGCGGCGCTGCTGGTAGCCGGCCTCATGCAGCATGTCCGCCGCAGGGCCGGAGAGTGAACCCTTGTTGGGGACGGCGATGCGCAGCATGAGGTCGGCTTCCTTCGTTCGTGCGTACGGTGGTGGGTTCGCTGGTGTGCTCAGAGGTGGGCGTAGACGTCGTCGAGGGAGATGCCGCGGGCGACCATCATCACCTGGACGTGGTACAGCAGTTGCGAGATCTCCTCGGCGGCCGCGTCCTTGCCCTCGTACTCGGCGGCCATCCAGACCTCGGCGGCCTCCTCGACGACCTTCTTGCCGATGGCATGGACGCCCTTGCCGACCAGCTCGGCGGTGCGGGAGGTGGCGGGGTCCCCGTGGGCGGCCTTGTGCTGGAGCTCGGTGAAGAGCTCCTCGAACGTCTTCTTGGACATGGTGGTGCCAACCCTACGCGCTCGGGGCCACTGCTCACCGCCAGGGTTCGGATACTGAACGCAGCGTGGCCGCGGTCGCCACCGCGGCGGTGACCGCCTCGTGGCCCTTGTCCTCGCTGGAGCCCTCCAGGCCGGCCCGGTCCAGGGCCTGCTCCTCGGTGTCGCAGGTGAGCACGCCGAAGCCGACGGGGACGCCGGTGTCGATGGAGACCTGGGTCAGGCCCTGGGTGACGCCCTGGCACACGTAGTCGAAGTGCGGGGTGCCGCCGCGGATGACGACGCCGAGGGCGACGACCGCGTCGTAGCCCCGGCCGGCCAGCACCTTGGCCACCACCGGGAGCTCGAAGCTGCCGGGGACCCTGAGCAGGGTGGGCTCGTCGATCCCCAGTTCGTGCAGGGCGCGCAGCGCGCCGTTCACCAGTCCGTCCATCACCTTCTCGTGCCACTGCGCCGCCACGACGGCGACCCTGAGGTCCCCGACGTTGCGGACGGACAGTTCCGGTGCACCCTTGCCGCTCACGTGTCTCCTCGCGTTTTTTGTGCTTACTGGTTGCCGCAGGTGGACACGGCGCCGGTGTCCAGCCAGGGCAGGTCGTGCCCCATCCGGTCCCGCTTGGTGCGCAGGTAGCGGAGGTTGTGCTCGCCGGCCTGGACGGGCATCGGCTCGCGGCCGGTGACCTTCAGGCCGTGACGCAGCAGCGCGTCGGTCTTGTCGGGGTTGTTGGTCATCAGGCGGACGCTGCCGACGCCGAGGTCCTTGAGGATCTGGGCGCCGGCGCCGTAGTCGCGGGCGTCGGCGGGCAGGCCGAGTTCGAGGTTGGCGTCCAGGGTGTCGCGGCCGCGCTCCTGGAGCTCGTACGCGCGCAGCTTGGACATCAGCCCGATGCCGCGGCCCTCGTGGCCGCGCAGGTAGACCACCACTCCCCTGCCCTCCTGCTGGATGCGCTCCATCGAGGCGTCCAGCTGGGGGCCGCAGTCGCAGCGCAGGGAGGAGAAGACGTCGCCGGTCAGGCACTCGGAGTGGACGCGGACCAGGACGTCCTCGCCGTCGCCGATCTCGCCGTGCACGAGGGCGACGTGCTCGACGCCGTCGACGGTGGAGCGGTAGCCGTAGGCCGTGAAGGCGCCGTGCGCGGTGGGCAGGTGAACCTCGGCCTCACGGCGGACGGTGGGCTCGCTGTGACGGCGGTAGGCGATGAGGTCCTCGATGGAGATGATCGTCAGGCCGTGCTTGCGGGCGAAGACGATCAGCTCGGGCAGGCGCAGCATCCGGCCGTCCTCGCCGGCGATCTCGACGATGGCCCCGGCCGGGCGCAGTCCGGCGAGGCGGGCGAGGTCGACGGCGGCCTCGGTGTGGCCGTCGCGCACCAGCACCCCGCCGGACCTGGCGCGCAGCGGGAAGACGTGGCCGGGGCGGACGAGGTCGGCGGGCTCGGCGGTGCCGCTCGCCAGCAACTGGAGCGTGGTCGCCCGGTCGGCGGCACAGATGCCGGTGGTGACGCCGTGGGCGGCGGAGGCGTCGACGGAGACCGTGAAGGCGGTCCTCATCGACTCGGTGTTCTCCTCGACCATCTGCGGGAGCTGAAGCCGGTCGAGTTCGGCGCCCTCCATGGGGGCGCAGATCAGGCCGCGGCATTCGCTCATCATGAAGGCGACGATCTCGGGGGTCGCCTTCTCGGCGGCGATGACGAGGTCGCCCTCGTTCTCGCGGTCCTCGTCGTCGACGACCACGACCGGGCGGCCGGCCGCGATGTCGGCGACGGCCCGCTCGATGGGGTCGAGCGCGAAGTCCTCGATGTTGTCGGTGCTGTAGAGGACGGGTGCCGCACTCATGCGGGCGCTCCTTCCAGGACCGGCTGCGCGGCCCGGCGGGAGCGCAGCCACCAGTCGCGCATGCCCCACAGGACGAGCGCGCCGTAGATGACGTAGACGAAACCGGAGAAGGCGAAGCCGTTGGCGAAGTTCAGCGGGACGCCGACGGCGTCCACGAGCAGCCAGGCGAACCAGAACTCGACCATGCCGCGCGCCTGGGCGTACATGGCGACGACGGTGCCGACGAAGATGTAGGCGTCGGGCCAGGGGTCCCAGGACAGCGACGGGTAGGCCTTGAAGAGAGCGGCGACGGCGACGGTGCCGAGCGCCGCGGCGGCGAGCAGGACGGCCCGCTCGCGCCAGGTGGCGAACCGTACGGCGATGTGGCCGTCGCCCGCCCGGTCCTTGCCGCGGTTCCACTGCCACCAGCCGTAGACCGCGACGACCATGACGACGACCTGCTTGCCCGCGCTGCCGGACAGGTGGGCGGTGGCGAAGGCGGCGAAGAGGATCAGGCCGGAGAGGAACTGGGTGGGCCAGCTCCAGATGGAGCGGCGCCAGCCGAAGGCGAGGGCGATCAGGCCGACGACGTTGCCGATCATGTCCGACCACTTGATGTGCTGGCCGAGCAGGGCGAAGGCCTCGGAGTTCAGCCAGTTCACTTGGCGGCCCCCCGCACACGGTCGCCGAGCATCCGCTCGACGTACTTGGCGACGACGTCCACCTCGAGGTTGACCGGGTCGCCGGGCTGCTTCAGTCCGAGGGTGGTCAGGGCGAGGGTGGTGGGGATGAGGCTGACGGTGAAGTGGTCGGCGCCGGCGTCGACGACGGTGAGGCTGATGCCGTCGACGGTGATGGAACCCTTCTCGACGACGTAGCGCGCGAGTTCGGCCGGCAGCGAGATCCTGACGATCTCCCAGTGCTCGGAGGGCGTGCGCTCGAGGACCGTGCCGGTGCCGTCGACGTGCCCCTGCACGATGTGCCCGCCGAGACGCGCGCCGACGGCCGTGGGCCGTTCGAGGTTGACGCGGGAGCCGGTGGTGAGGGCGCCGAGGCTGGAACGCTTGAGGGTCTCCGCCATGACGTCGGCGGTGAACTCGTCGCCCTCGTGCTCGACGACGGTGAGACAGACCCCGTTCACGGCGATGGAGTCGCCGTGCCGCGCGCCCTCGGTCACCACGGGGCCGCGGAGCCGGAAGCGGGCGGCGTCGCCGAGGTTCTCGACGGCGGTGACCTCGCCCAGCTCTTCGACGATTCCGGTGAACACTTCCCGGGTCCTCCTGCCTCTTCGGGCACGGACTCCGGGGCTGTCGATGACGACAGAAGTACGAGCGGGAACACCGGGGCGACGCGACGCCGGAGGGATCCCACCCTCGCGGGCGAGCCCTCGGTCGGCGGCGCACACACAGGGGTGTCCGCTCGCCGCGCACTGCCTCCCATCCGGACTTTAACCGTCGGTCCAGGAATTTCACCTGGTCAACCGGCCGCTGGAAGCGACCGGGTCGCGGACTGTAACCGCCGGTTCGGACTTTCACCGACCCCGGAGTGCGCTGCTACTGGTACAGGGCCAGTGTGCCACGCCCGTCCGGCATCCATACGGACGATCGGTGTGGGCTCGCTCACAGAGCGCAGTCCCGGGGCGCGACTGGAGGTCCGGCGGCGGGCAAGGGCCGTCGTCACCGCCGCCGGACCGGTCTGCGATCGAGGGATCGACGGGTCGACGGTAAGTGGACTAGACCACACCCGTCAACAGGTATGTACCAGCCCGGGCGTTCGGCTCCGCCGAGGCGAACCGGCAAAAACGCGCGAGGAGTTCGAGGGCGGCCCAGCTGCCCTGCGGGTGCGCGTGCGAGCGGATCACAACCGGGACAAACTGACCGGGCAGGCCTCGACCGAAGCACCCTGGGACCAGCGGAACGAGCGGCAACCGGCGGACCCAGTGGACCGCATGTCACATTTCGCGGGCCCCGGCCGGTCTCACATCCGGCGAGGGCACTCCGTCCGGGAGCGCCCGCCGTCCTCGGAAGGGACTGAACAGCATGACCACCATCCTGGTGACCGGCGGCACCGGAACGCTGGGCCGGCTCGTCGTCGAGCGGCTGCGCGCGGACGGCCACGAGGTGCGGGTGCTCAGCCGGCACACCCCGCCCTACGCCGTCGACCTGCGCGAGGGCGGCCCCGGCCTGGACGCGGCGGTCGCGGGCGTGGACACGGTCGTGCACTGCGCGAGCTCACCGCGCGGCGGCGACGAGGAGGCCGCCGCACACCTGATCGCGGCGGCGCGCAAGGCGGGCGTACGGCACCTGGTCTACATCTCGATCGTCGGCGTCGACCGGGTGCCCTTCGGGTACTACCGCACCAAGCACGCGGTCGAGCGCCTGGTGGAGGAGTCGGGCCTGGGCTGGACGGTACTGCGCGCGACGCAGTTCCACGACCTGGTGGTGACCGTGCTGAGCGCGCTCGCCAAGTCCCCGGTCCTGCTGCTCCCCGCCGGGGTGAGCGACCAGCCGATCGAGGTGGGCGAGGTGGCCGACCGCCTGGCCGAGCTGGCGGTGTCCGCCCCGGCGGGCAGGGTCCCCGACATGGGCGGCCCGGAGATCCGCACCTTCGAGTCCCTGGCCCGCGCCTACCTCAAGTCCACGTCCCGCCACCGCCCGCTCCTGAACCTCCCCCTCCTGGGCCGCACCTACCAAGCCTTCCGAGCAGGCGGCCACCTCACGCCGTCCAACAGGACGGGGAAGCGCACGTTCGAGGAGTACTTGGGAAGTCGCTTCGGCGACAGGTGAGGTAGGCGGACGGGGGCCCCGGGCGGGACACGCGGGCGGGGCCCCGGACGGGGGTGCAGGGGGCGGAGCCCCCGCCGGGGTCCGGGGCGGAGCCCCGTGGCGGGACTTCCTGTCCCACCGAGACGGGTGGGCGGGTGGGAAACGGGGGGTGCAGGGGGCGCAGCCCCCGCGTGGGGTCCGGGGCGGAGCCCCGCGGCGGGACCTGCTGTCCCACCGAGACGGGCGGGCGGGCGGGAAACAAGCAGCCCCGAGGACGGTCACCCCGCGACCGACGGGCCGACAGGCGAGTACAGATCCTCCTGAGCCCGCTCACGAGCCATGAGCACGGCCCCCCGCAACACCCCACCCCCACCCAACTCCCCCGCCACGACCTCGGTCACCAGCGGTGACATCCCCCGCACCCGCTCAGCGACACGCCCCGCCAGCACGCTCCCACCCGCCTGCCCCACTTCCCCGCCCAGCACCACGCACCCGGGATCCAGCACGGCGACCGCCGAGGCCACCCCCAGCACCACCCGGTCGGCCAACGCGTCCAGGAACCGCGCGGCCGCCCCGGCCGGGGAGCCGCCCGCCACCGCCCCCCGCACCACCTCAGCGGCGGCCAGCTCCGCCCCGCCCCCCTCGCCCACCAGCCCGTACTGCCCCGCCAGTTCCACCACCGCGGCCGCCCCGGCCAGCGAGTGGAACCCGCCCGCGCAGTCCGTCGCCGACGGCAGCCCCGCCGTGCCCGGCACCGGCAGGAAGCCGATCTCCCCGGCACCTCCGGAGGCACCGCGCCGCAGCACGCCGTCCAGGACGACCGCCGCCCCCGTCCCGTGACCGAGCCACAGCAGGACGAAGGTGTCCCGGCCCCGCGCGGCCCCGTCCCGCTGCTCGGCCAGCGCCGCGAGGTTGGTCTCGTTCTCGAGGATCAAGCGCGCCCGCGGCAGCCGCTCCTGCAGCGCCGCCACCAGCCGCCGGTGCCACTCGGGCAGACCCGTGGAGTCCCGCAGCTCACCGCTGACCGGGTCGATCAGCCCGGGCGCGCCGATGCCGACCGTGTGCAGCAGCCGGGCCCCCGCCTCCTTCGCCACCCGCTCCACCAGCGCGACCGCCTGCTCCACGGCGGGCCCGGTGCCGGTGTCGCCGCCGATCGGCACGGACGCCCGCGCCACCTCCCGGCCGAGCAGGTCGGACACGGTCACGGCGACACCTTCGGTACGCACGTCGAGCGCGGCGAGGTGGGCGCGGTCGGCGACGATGCCGTAAAGCCGGGCGTTCGGACCGCGCCGCTGCTCCCCGGACTCGCCGACGACGGTGATCAGCCCGGAGGCGGTGAGGCGTTCGACGAGATCGGCCACGGTGGGCCGGGACAGTCCGGTGAGCTGCTTCAACTGCCCGGCCGTCAGCGGTCCTTCCTCCTGGAGGAGCCGCAGGGCGGACCGGTCGTTGATGGCCCGGGCGGTGCTCGGGGATGCGGGCATGCCGGGAATCCTCCCAGATCGGCGGGCCGCGCCGGGCGGCCGTATATCCCCTATCTATCAGGCAGGGTCCCTGATAGTTTACGCCCGCGACCGTCTCCGCGACCGTGGGAGAACCACGGCGAACCGCGCCACGGAGGAGCCACCGGCGACCCACGCCACGGAGGACCCACCGGCGACCCATGCCACGGACACGACGCACCACGCCACGGACAAGCCAGGAGGGGCCGACCCCATGACCGCAGTGGTCTACGAGCAGCGCGACGTCAGACGCGCCCGGTACGCCGTGGCGGCCGTCTTCGCCGTGCACGGCGCCGTGACGGGCTCGTTCGCGACCCGGGTGCCGTGGATCCAGGACCACGCCTCGGTCAGCGCGGGCCAGTTGGGCCTCGCCCTGGCGTTCCCGGCGCTCGGCGCGTCGCTGGCGATGCCGCTCGCCGGCGGGATCAGTCACCGCTTCGGCGCCCGCGCCGCGCTGCGCGGTCTGCTCGCGCTGTGGACGCTCTCCCTCGTCCTGCCCGCGCTCGCCCCGAACCTGCTCACCCTCTGCCTGGCCCTGTTCTTCTACGGCGCCTCGGCGGGCATGGCGGACGTCGCGATGAACGCCCTCGGCGTGGAGGTGGAGAACCGGCTCGGCCGTTCGATCATGTCCGGCCTGCACGGGATGTGGAGCGTGGGCGCCCTGGTCGGCTCGGCGGCCGGCACCCTCGCCGCGCACGTCGGCTCGGACGCCCGGCTGCACCACGCCCTGGCGGCGGCGGTGCTGACGGTCCTCGGTCTGGTCGCCTGCTCCTGGGTGCTGGACATCCAGCCGGCCGAGGACGAGGAGCCGCCGCCCCGGTTCGCGCTGCCGCCGAAGTCGGCGCTGCTGATCGGCGCGATCGGGTTTTGCGCGGTGTTCGCCGAGGGCGCGAGCCTGGACTGGTCGGCCGTCTACCTGCGGCACCAGCTGGAGACCTCGGCCGGACTCGCGGCGGCCTGCACGACCGGGTTCACGCTGACGATGGCGGTCGCGCGGCTCGCGGGCGACCGCGTGGTGGACCGGTTCGGCTCCGTGCGCACGGTGCGGGCGAGCGGTGTCCTGGCGGTCCTGGGCGGCGTGCTCATCGTGACCGGGGGGCATCCGGCGGTGGCGATGACCGGGTTCGCGCTGATGGGCCTCGGCATCGCGGTCGTGGTGCCGCTGTGCTTCGCCGCGGCCGGCCGCAGCGGCCCGAACCCCAGCCAGGCCATCGCGGGCGTGGCGACGATCACGTACACCTCGGGGCTGGTCGCGCCGAGCGCGATCGGCGGGCTCGCCCAGGCGACGAGCCTGGTGGTGTCGTTCGGCCTGGTGACGCTGCTGGCGTGCGGCCTGGCCGCGTTCGCCGGGGTGCTGCGCGCGGGCGACCGCGGCCGCCCGCGGGTCAGCCGGCCGGCCGAAGCAGTGCCCGGCCCGCGGTCCTGAACTCCTCGCTCCAGGGCGCGGGCCGCAGCGTCGCCGGGTCCAGCCGGACCAGGACCCGGGTGCCGTGCGCGTAGGTCAGCGCGCCGTCGGCCGAGCAGAAGCGGAAGCCGTAGGTCAGGCCGGTGGTGCCGAGCCGTTCCAGCCAGAGGTGGACGGCGTACTCGCCGGGCCGGGTGACCGGGGCCTCGTAGGTGATGCGCAGTTCCTTGACGGCGTTGCAGGCGTCGCCGGCGGCCACCCAGTCGCCCTCGAAGTGGAAGCCGTGCTCGCGCCACAGCTCGGCCCAGGCGCGCTCGGCCATCAGCGGGTAGCGCGCGTTGTGCAGCAGCCCGAGCGCGTCCAGGTCGTCGAAGTGGACGGCGACGGGGATCAGCCGTCCGAACGACAGGGCGGGGGCGGCGGGTGCTTCGGCGGTCACGGCGGGGCTCCTGGACGTACGGGTGGGACGGTGGGACGGCCACCATCCTAAGCGGACGCTCAGCACACTGCGCCGGCCCCACGGGTCATGTGCGTGAACGCACGTCAGGCACCGGACCGTGTGGCCTGAGGACCCCCAGGCACCCCCGACAATGGTTTGGACACTCTTCACGTACAGAGAAAGCGAAACCCCACCATGGACCTCGGCGTGCGCTGGAAGCTGCACGGTGACGGGCGTACGCCCGCACCGGGAGCGGTGGTCCGGCCCGACGAACGGCTCTCCTGGCCCCGCACGGTCGGGCTCGGCGCCCAGCACGTCGTGGCCATGTTCGGCGCGTCCTTCGTGGCCCCCGTGCTCATGGGCCTCGACCCCAACCTCGCGATCATGATGTCGGGCGTCGCGACCGTGATCTTCCTGCTCGCCACCCGGGGCCGGGTGCCCAGCTATCTGGGCTGCTCGCTCTCCTTCGTCGGCGTGGCCGCGGTGATCCGGGCGCAGGGAGGCACGAGCGCGACCGTGACCGGCGCGGTCCTCGTCGTCGGCGTGGCGCTGTTCCTGGTCGGTCTCGCCGTGCAGCGCTTCGGGGCGCGGATCATCCACGCCGCGATGCCTCCGATCGTCACCGGCGCGGTGGTGATGCTGATCGGCTTCAACCTCGCGCCCGTCACCGCCTCCACCTACTGGCCGCAGGACCAGTGGACGGCCCTGCTGGTGATGCTGTTCACCGGCCTGGCCATCGTCTGCCTGCGTGGCTTCTGGTCCCGTATCGCCATCTTCCTGGGCCTGGTCTTCGGGTACGGCGTCTCCTGGGCCTCCGACCGGATCTTCGGCAGGATCCACTCGATGGACGGCGGCGGCAAGGTCACCGACCACTGGCGCCTGGACCTCTCCGGCGTCGGCAGGGCCGACTGGATCGGGCTGCCGTCCTTCCACGGGCCGAGCTTCCAGTGGTCGGCGATCCTGGTGGCGCTGCCCGTGGTGATCGCGCTGGTCGCCGAGAACGCCGGGCACGTGAAGGCGGTCGGCGAGATGACCGGCGACCCGCTGGACGACAAGCTGGGCACCGCGATCTCGGCGGACGGCGTTGCCTCGGTGCTGTCCACGGCGGTGGGCGGCCCGCCCAACACCACGTACTCCGAGAACATCGGCGTGATGGCCGCCACCCGCGTGTACTCGACCGCCGCCTACTGGGCTGCCGCAGGCTTCGCCCTGCTGTTCGGCGTCTGCCCGAAGTTCGGCGCGGTCGTGGCCGCGATCCCGGGCGGCGTCCTCGGCGGCATCACAGTCATCCTCTACGGCATGATCGGCCTGCTCGGCGCGCAGATCTGGACCAACGCCCGGGTCGACCTGCGCAACCCGCTGAACCTGGTGCCGGCCGCCGCGGGAATCATCATCGGCGTCGGCAACGTCAGCATGAAGTTCAGCAGCACCTTCTCCCTGAGCGGCATCGCGCTCGGCACCCTGGTGGTCATCACCGGCTACCACGCGCTGCGCGCCTTCGCCCCCGCCCACCTCAAGGGCCAGGAGCCGCTGCTGGACGAGGGCACGTCGTCGTACGACGAGAGCGCGGAGCAGACCAGGCGCGCCGAGTCCTGAGAGTCCCGGGCCCCGCGGTTCCCGGGCTCCCATCCGCGCCGACGGGCCGCGCGTTCCCCCGTTCCGGGGAAGCGCGCGGCCCGTCGGCGCGTGGGCCGGGCCCGGCCTGGGACGCTGCCCCCATGGGGCAATCGGGACAAGTCACCCGTCACCTGGACACGATGGACGCGGCCCGCGCGGCGGACGCCGTGGAGGCTGTCGTCCTGCGGATGCGCGCGCTGGACGCCGCGCTGCCGCGGCGGGACGGCGTGGCGGTCTTCAACCGGGTCTACCTCGCCGTCACCGAGGCCGTCGACGGGCGGCTGCGGGCGGGCCGGTTCGCGGACCCGTGGGCCGCGGCCGTGCTCGACGTGCGGTTCGCCGAGCGGTATCTCGCGGCCGTGGAACCGGCGGCCGGTGACCGTCGCCCGCCCGCCTGCTGGCGGCCGCTGCTCCAGTCGCGCCGGCATCCGGGGGTACGGCCGCTGCAGTTCGCGCTGGCCGGCATCAACGCGCACATCGGGCACGACCTCGCCCTCGCCGTCGTGGACGCCTGCGACACGCTGCGCTGCGAACCGGCCGAACTGGAGGACGAGTTCGACCGCGTCGGCGACCTGCTGGTCTCGCTGGAGGAGCGCATCCGCGAGGACCTGATGCCGGGCCCCGACCTGCTGCAGATCGCCGACCCGCTCACCCATCTGCTCGGCTCGTGGAGCCTGGAGCGGGCCAGGGAGGCCACCTGGTCGGCCGCGCGGGCCCTGTGGGCGCTGCGCCGACTGCCGGACCTGGCCGAGGAGTTCACCCAGCGCCTGGACTCGGCCGTAGGCTTCGCGGGACGCATGATGCTCACCCCGCTGCCGCACTGACCCCGCACCGCTGCCGCACCGACAAGGAGCACACCGCATGGCGACCCGTCTCGGACTCGGGCTACCGCAGAACCGGCAGTACCACCTCGGCAGGGACGTGCCCGACGTGGCGCGCGCCGCCGAACGCGCTGGCTACGACAGCGTGTGGGTGTACGAGCGGGCCCTGTTCCCCGAGCCCGCCACGCAGGGGCTGTACGGAGTGGAGGGCCTGCCCTGGCCCGACTCCTACCGGCACGTGGCCGACCCGCTGGTCGCGCTGACGCTGGCCGCGGCGGCCACCGAACGGGTCGAGCTGGGCAGCAGCGTGCTGGTCGCGCCCCTGCACGTGCCGTTCCAGCTCGCCAGGACGCTCGCCACCCTGGACGCGGTCAGCGGCGGCCGGGTGGTCGCCGGGTTCGGCACCGGCTGGTCGCTGGACGAGTACGCGGCCTCGGGGGTCCGGCCGATCAAGGAGCGCGGCCGGGTGCTGGACGAGGTGATCGACGTCTGCCGGGCGGTGTGGGGACCGGACCCGGTGCGCCATCACGGGCGGATCGCCCAGATCGACTCGGCCGTGGTCGGGCCCAAGCCCGCCCGGCCGATCCCGATCCTGCTGGCCGCGAGCACCCGGCGGGCGCGTGAGCGGCTCGTCGAGCACGCCGACGGCTGGCTGCCGATCGCGGCGGGCGTGGAGCAGGTGGCCGACCAGTGGCACGCGCTCCAGGACCTCGCCGCCGAGCGCGGGCGGCAGCAGCCGATCCGCACCGTGCTCAGGGTCAACGCGCGCTTCTCGGCCAAGCCGGCCGGCGAGGCGGGCCGGCGCCCCTTCCACGGCAGCGCGGACCAGATCGCCGAGGACCTGCTGCCGTACACGGAACTGGGACTTCAGGAGATCCTCGTCGACGTGCAGAGCGGCGCGCGCGACGCGCAGGAGCTCAAGGACGTGGCCACCGAGGTGTACGAGAGGGCGCGGGCGGCCGGTGTCTGACCGGCGGCCGCCCGCGCCCCGCGCGGCTCAGTCCTCGGGGAGTTCCACGGGCGCGATCTCGTCGTAGACGTCGCCGGGGCCGGGGTTGGACCGGTCGGTCTGGCCGCCCAGGTGGTGCATCACGCCCCAGACCGCGTTCAGCGCGGTCTGGACGGCGCCCTCGGCCCAGCCGGCCGTCCAGGAGATGTCGTCGCCGGCGAGGAAGATGCCCCGCTTGTCCTCGGGCAGCCGCTCCTGCATGAAGTGCGTGAACAGGCGCCGCTGGTAGCGGTAGTGGCCGGGCAGGTTGGCCTTGAACGCGCCCATGAAGTAGGGCTCGTTCTCCCAGGAGACGGTGACCGGGTTGCCGATGACGTGGCTGCGGATGTCGACCTTCGGGTAGATCTCCGACAGCGACTTCAGCATGACCTCCATCCGCTCGCTCGCGGACAGCGGCAGCCACTTCAGGCTGTCGTCGCACCAGGTGTACGACAGGCAGATCACGGCGGGCTTGTCCGGGCCGTCGTCGAGGAGGTAGGTGCCGCGGGTCATGCGGTCGGTGAGCGTCATCGACATGACGTCCCGGCCGGTCTCCTCGTCCTTGTCCAGCCAGAACGGCCGGTCGACGGGCACGAAGAGCTTGCTGGACTCCATGTAGTGGGTGCGCTCGATCGCCGTCCAGTGGTCGATCGGGAACAGCTCGTCGTCGCACTGGATCTTGGACAGCAGCATCCAGGACTGCGCCGTGAAGATCGCCGCCCGGTAGGTGCGGATGTCGCCGGCGGCGTCGGTGACGGTGATCCGGTTGCCCGCGGTGCGGTTGAGCCGGGTCACGGCCGGGCGGGGCTCACCGTCCACGTGGAGGGACTTCAGCGAGGTGCCGTAGGGCCAGTGGACGATCTTCTCCGGCTCGCGCTCCCAGAGCCTGAGCGGCAGTTGCTGCGAGCCGCCGACGATGCCGCGGTGGTGGTCGTCGGCCTCGGTGTAGACGACGCGCAGGATCTCCAGGATCGAGTTCGGGAAGTCGGTGTCCCAGCCGCCCGTGCCGAAGCCGACCTGGCCGAAGATCTCGCGGTGCCGGAAGGACTTGAAGGCCTCGGAGTCGCAGAGGAAGCCGTAGAAGGTCTGGTTGTCGAGCTTCTCGACGAGCCTCGCCCAGATCTCCCGGATGCGGGGCACGTCCCGCTCGCGCATGGCGCGGTTCATGTCGGAGAAGTCCGCGCCCTCCTCCAGGCACTTGTTCCAGGCGTCGGCGACGTCCCGGTAGACCTGGGGCAGGTCGTCGATCGTCTCGGCGTAGTGCGACTCGCCCTTGAGGTCGACGACGGTGGAGGGGGTGGCCTCGGCCAGCGGGTTGGGGAACGGCCTGGTCTCCAGGCCCACCAGGTCGATGTAGTGCTGGAGGGCCGTGGAGGACGGCGGGAAGCGCATGGCGCCCATCTCGGCGGTCAGCGACTCGTCGCAGCCCTCGAAGCCGACGGTGCGCAGCCGGCCGCCGATCCGGTCGGCCTCGTAGACGACGGGCTTGAGGCCCATCTTCATCAGCTCGTAGGCGGCGACGATGCCGGACAGGCCGCCGCCGATGACCGCGACCTCGGTGCCGTGCTCCGTGGCCGGGACCTGGCCGAGGCCCGCGGGGTGGGCGAGGAAGTCGTCGTAGGCGTAGGGGAAGTCCGGGCCGAACATGGTGATCGGCGGCTGCTGCTCGTCTGCGTGCTCGACGGCGTTGGGCACCGTGGACGTCATGGGGTACGGACTCCTTGCGCGGAAGAACGGGGGTGGAGGCTGGGCGGGGCCGGGGCAGGTCAGAGGAGGGACCCGTAGAGGCCGGGGCGGCGGTCCTTCAGGTACGGGTTGGCCTCGCGGGAGGCGGCGAGGAAGGCCCGGTCGGCGTCGGCGAACACCAGCTCCTCGGCGCGGCCGGCGCGGGCGCGGGCGATGCCGTCGGGGCCGGCGAGGGTGGAAAGCCCGACGAACTCGAACTCGCCCTCGCGGCCGACCCGGTTGACGTACGCCACGTACATCTGGCTCTCCCAGGCGCGCACCGGCACGAGGGACTCGGCCACGAACTGGAAGGGGTGCATCTGCGCGGTGGGGACGAGCAGCAGGTCGGTGCCGGCCAGGGCGTGGGCGCGCACGTTCTCCGGGAACTCGACGTCGTAGCAGATCATGAGCCCGACGGTCAGGCCGTCCAGCTCGGCCTGGACGACCGGGGTCTCGCCCGGGGTGAAGTGGTCGCGCTCGAAGCGGCCGAAGAGGTGGGTCTTGCGGTAGTTGGCCAGGCGGGTGCCGTCGGCGGCGAGCAGCTGGACCGAGTTGAAGACGGCCTCGCCGTCCCGCTCGGGGTAGCCGTAGGCGAGGGCCAGGCCGTGCCGGCCGGCGATCTCGGCGATCGCGTCGGCCGAGTCGCCGTCGGCGGGCTCGGCGAGGCGGCCGATCCCGTCGCCGATCGCGTAGCCGGTGAGGAACATCTCGGGCGTCACGAGCAGCCCGGCCCCGGCGGCAGCGGCCCGGCCGGCGGCCGCGTCGAGCACCTTGAGGTTCTCGGCGACACTGCCGGGGCGGCCGGAGCTCTGGAGCAGGGCGGTGCGCATGCGTGATCCTCACCGGTACGGGGGTTTCGGGGTCGCTTAGACGGTACGGTCGGCGGGCTCGGGCGGACAAGCGGGAGCCGTTGCGCGGCGGTGAGCGGATCGTTGCGTGCGGGCCGCCCGACACGGCGATTCATTGCACGCGCCCGCGGAACCTTCCGACGGCGCCTTCCCAGGCAACCGAGGCTACGTTCCGACCGCGGCCCCGCACGGTCGCAGACCGCTCCGACCCCGGCCCTGCGCCGTCACGGGCCACTTCCCGACCGCGCCCTCCCACGCCACCCAGGCCCCTGCCTACCGCGGGCTCCGCGCCATCGCAGGCCACCTCGACCCCGGCCCCCGCGCCGCCACGGGCCGCTTCGGCCGCACCTCCCGCGCCGCCCAGGCCCCTCCCGACCACGCCCTCCCGCGACCAGGCCCCTTCCGACCACAGCCGCCGCACCATCGCAGGCCACTTCGGCCCCGGCCCCTGCGCCGCCACGAGCCCCTTCCGACCGCGCCCTCCCGCGCCGCCCAGGCCCCTCCCGACCGCGGGCCCGTGCCATCGCAGGCCCCTTCGACCCCGGACCCTGCGCCGCCACGAGCCCCTTCCGACCGCGCCCTCCCACGCCACCCAGGCCCCTCCCGACCGCCCTCCCGCGCCGCCCAGGCACCTTCGGCCTCGCCCCCGCCGGCATGGGCCCCTTCCGACCGCAGCCGCCGGCATGGGCCCCTTCCGAACACAGCCGCCCGCGCCGCCACGGGCCCCTTCCGCGCCGGCCCCCGCGCCCCCGCAGGCCCCTTCCGGTCCCGGCTTCCGGCGTGGTCGTGGCGGTTCGGGGCGCAGCTCGCGCGGGCACTTCGCGATCTCGCGCAGCAGCCCGGGATCGGCGGCCCGTCCGTGCGGTTGCACGGTGCTCGGCGGGTCGATGCGTACGAGGCCGGCCCCGGCGAGGTCGCCGAGCAGTGCGCGGACCGCAGTCAGCGGGAGGGGGTGGTGCCGGCGGCGAGTTCGACGACCGGGCGGGGGGCGCGGCGCGCGGGGGCGAGCTGCGAGGCGGCGGCGTCCACGCCCAAGGGTCTGTCAGCGTCCTGGTCGAGGGCCAGGCCTTGGGACATCAGGGCGACGGTGTGCCGGTCGGAGGGGCGGGTGCGGGCGCGGGTGACGGTGTCAGGGGGCACTGTGGCTCCGCGCCAGGTCTCGTCCGGGTACCAGTCGTCGCCGGTCACGGCGACATCCGCGTCCGCGCCCGCGACGGCGCTCATGGCCGGCCGGTTGCCACGGACAGGCGGCCCGGCACTTGCTACCCGCCGGCAATGCCGGTCTGCCGCGGGAACCGCGGCCAGGACCGCCGCCCGGCAGCCGGCCGCCCGGCCCGCCCCCGGGGAGACCGGTGCTTAGTGACGTACGTCCGGACCGATGCCGGGCGGCTCGCCCACGAGATGTGGCCCTCCTCGTGCGCGAGCGCGGCCGGCCCCCCGGCCGCCCACGTCAGCTCGGCGCGCCCGAGGAGAACCGCCGCAGCAGCGGCGAGAGCACCAGCACCGACTTGGTGCGCTCCACGAACGGCTCCCCCGCGATGCGCTCCAGGACCCGCTCGAAGTGCCGCATGTCGGCGGCGAAGACCTGGGCGATCGCGTCCGCGTCCCCGGTGACGGTGGACGCGGACACGACCTCCTGGTAGCGCTCCAGGCCGCGCTGGATGGTCTCCGGCGAGGTGTTGCGCCGGCAGTAGATCTCGACGTACCCCTCGGTCTCCCAGCCGAGCGCCGCCGGGTCGACGCGCACGGTGAAACCGGTGATGGCACCGGTGGCGCGCAGCCGGTCGACGCGCCGCTTGACGGCGGGCGCGGACAGGCCGACGAGCTGCCCGATGTCCGCGTAGGAGCGGCGGGCGTCCTCGGCGAGGGCGTGCACGATGCGTTCGTCGAGATCGTTCAGCACGGTGGGCGGATCACTTCTCGGATGGTGCGGAGGGTGCGGAGGGCTCGGACGGTACCGACGGCGCCGCGAGACGGGAGCGCCGGTAGCCGTACACGAAGTAGAACACGAGCCCGACCGCCATCCAGCCACCGAAGACCACCCAGGTGACGGTGGACAGGCTGCCCATCATCCAGAGGCAGAGCAGGAAGCCCACCGCGGGCAGCACCGGCGACAGCGGCACCCGGAAACTGCGGTGCATGTGCGGGCGGGTCCGGCGCAGCACCACCACGGCCACGTTGACCAGAGCGAAGGCGAACAGGGTGCCGATGCTGGTGGCGTCGGCGAGCTGGCCCAGCGGGATGGCGGCGGCGAGCACACCGCAGAACAGCGAGACGATCACCGTGTTGGCACGCGGGGCGCCGCTCTTGGGGTGGACCCGCGAGAACACCTTGGGCACCAGGCCGTCGCGGGACATCGCGAACAGGATGCGGGTCTGGCCGTAGAGCACGGTCAGGACCACGCTGGCGATGGCGATGACCGCGCAGAAGGCCAGCAGGGTGCCCCAGAAGCTCTGGCCGGTGACGTCGCGCATGATCTGGGCGAGGGCGGCCTCGGAGTCGTTGAACTTCTGCCAGGGCTTGGCGCCGACCGCTACCGCCGCGACCAGGACGTACAGCGCGGTGACGATGACGAGCGACAGCATGATCGCGCGGGGCAGGTCGCGCTGCGCGTTCTTCGCCTCCTCGCCCGCCGTCGAGGCGGCGTCGAAGCCGATGTACGAGAAGAAGAGCGTGGCGCCCGCCGCGCTGACCCCGCTCATGCCCAGCGGCATGAAGTGGGAGTAGTTGCCCGAGCGGAAGCCCTGGACGCCGATGGCGCAGAACAGCACCAGCGCGGCGATCTTCACGCACACCATGATCGTGTTGGCGCGGGCCGACTCCTTGGCGCCGCCCATCAGGAAGACCATCGCCAGCAGGACGACGATCAGCGCCGGCAGGTTGAAGACGCCGCCGTCGCCGGGCGGCGCCGAGAGCGCGGCCGGGATGGTGACGCCGATGGTGCCCTTGAGCAGTTCGTTGAGGTACTCGCCCCAGCCCACGGCCACGGCGGCCACCGACACGCCGTACTCCAGCACCAGGCACCAGCCGCACACCCAGGCGATCAGTTCGCCCATCGTTGCGTATGCGTACGAGTAGGAGGAGCCGGCGACCGGGATGGTGCCGGCCAGTTCGGCGTAGGACAGGGCCGAGAACAGCGCGGTCAGACCGGCGATCACGAAGGAGAGCGTGACGGCCGGGCCCGCCTTGGGCACCGCCTCGCCGAGGACCACGAAGATGCCGGTGCCGAGCGTGGCGCCGATGCTGATCATGGTCAGCTGCCACAGGCCCAGGGACCGCCGCAGCGCCCCTCCCTCGCCCTGGCCACCCTCCGCCACCAGGCGCTCCACGGGCTTGCGGCGCATCAGGCGGGCGCCCGTGGACAGGGGGACGGTGACTGTTCGGTTCTGCGGGGGTGCGCCTTGGTCGAGCACGCGCGGCTCCTTCGTCGCTGCGGGGCTGGGCGGCGGTGACCGGTGCGCCCCGTCCCGCGGGAACCCACCGAGCGGGGTCCCCGCACGCCTCGTACAGCGAAGCACCCTATGAGGCGACGGTTCACGGGCGTAATGCAGCAACCTTGCGCACACACGCAAGATCCTTGCGTGTGTGCGCGAAGGGTGCGCGTTTCGTTGCCCGGTGCCGCAAGGCCCCGGTGGAACGGTCAGTTCCAGCTGGCGTGCAGGGGCTTGCCCTCGGCGTAGCCCGCCGCGCTCTGGATGCCGACGATGGCCTTCTCGGCGAACTCCTCCAGGGAGGCCGCGCCGGCGTAGGTGCACGAGGAGCGCACGCCCGCGATGATCGAGTCGATGAGGTCCTCCACGCCCGGACGTGCCGGGTCGAGGAACATGCGGGAGGTGGAGATGCCCTCCTCGAACAGCGCCTTGCGGGCGCGGTCGTAGGAGGACTCCTCCGAGGTGCGGTTGCGCACGGCGCGCGCGGAGGCCATGCCGAAGGACTCCTTGTAGAGGCGCCCGCCGGCGTCCTGCTGGAGGTCGCCGGGGGACTCGTAGGTCCCGGCGAACCAGGAACCGACCATCACGTTGGACGCGCCGGCCGCGAGCGCCATCGCCACGTCGCGCGGGTGGCGGACCCCGCCGTCGGCCCACACGTGCTTGCCGTACTTCCTGGCCTCGGCCGCGCACTCGAGGACGGCGGAGAACTGCGGACGGCCCACGCCGGTCATCATGCGCGTGGTGCACATGGCGCCGGGGCCCACCCCGACCTTGATGATGTCCGCGCCCGCGTCGATCAGGTCCTTGACGCCCTCGGCGGAGACGATGTTGCCGGCCACGATCGGCACCCGCGGGTCGAGGTCGCGCACCAGCTTGACCGCGCTGATCATCGACTCCTGGTGGCCGTGCGCGGTGTCGATGACGAGGGTGTCCACGCCCGCGGCGAGCAGTTGCTCGGCCTTGCCCGCCACGTCGCCGTTGATGCCCACGGCGGCGGCCGTGCGCAGCCTGCCGTCGGCGTCGGTGGCCGGGGTGTAGAGGGTCGCCCGCAGGGCGCCCTTGCGGGTGAGGATGCCCGCGAGCCTGCCGTCCTTGTCGACGGCGGGCGCGTACCGCCGGTTGGCGCCGTCGAGGGTGTTGAACGCCTCGCGCGGGTCGATGTCGGCGTCCAGCAGGAGCAGGTCCTTGCTCATGACCACTTCGAGCTGGGTGAAGCGGTCGACGCCGGTGAGGTCCTGGTCGGTGACGACGCCGACGGGGCGATGGTTCTCGTCGACGACCACGCCCGCGTTGTGCGCGCGCTTGGGCAGCAGGGAGAGGGCGTCGGCGACCGTCTGGTGCGGGGCCAGCACGATCGGGGTGTCGAGCACGAGGTGGCGGCTCTTGACCCAGGACACGACCTCGGTGACGACCTCGATCGGGATGTCCTGCGGGATGACCACCAGGCCGCCGCGCCGGGCCACCGTCTCCGCCATGCGGCGGCCGGCGATGGCGGTCATGTTGGCGACGACCAGCGGGATCGTGGTGCCCGTGCCGTCCGGGGAGCTGAGGTCCACGCCCTGACGCGAGCCGACCGCGCTGCGGCTCGGCACCATGAAGACGTCGTCGTACGTCAGGTCGTACGCGGGCTGGATGTCATTGAGGAAACGCACGTGCCGCACATCCCAGTCGATCAGAGGTGACCCCCCGACGGGTGCGCCAGGGGGAAAAGAGCACGTACTTCATTGTCCCATGCCCGGCCCGCCGGCATCCCCCGTCACAACGTCCAGGCCGGTCAGGGACCCCTTAGGAGGATCCTCCAAGGGTCAGCGCGACGGTCAGGGACGGCATCGAGCGCATCGCGTGCGCGAACACCTCCTGGGCGGTCTCCCACTCCTGCGGCCGCGCCTCGGCGTACGCCCGCCAGTTCCGTACGACGAGCAGGAGCCCCCCGGCCGCCTCCTCGGGCCACGCGGAGACGTCGGACAGGGAGTCGGCCAGGGCGTCCCAGTTGCGGCCGAACCAGGGGGGCAGCGCCAGGGCCCGGGCGACGCGGTCCATGAGGCCCGCCTTGTCCGTGACGCCTTCGAGGTCCAGCGTGACCACGAGTTCCGTCATCTCAGCACCGCCTTGAACGACTTGTAGTGATCGTCGGTGTAGTAGATCTCGCCGCCCTGCCCGGTGATGAGGCGCCGCGCGCCGCGGTCGCGCGAGCCCGGCGTCCGTACCGTGTACTCGTGGTAGTAGCCCCGCTGGTGCCGAGGCAGCCGGCCCTCGAGGTTCCCGAAGACGACGCCGTCGCGGGCGTACGGATAGGGGCCGCCCCTGTCGATGAGGGCGAGGGTCTCGCGCGCCTCCGCGGGCAGCCGGGCCGCCGGGACGGTGGCCATGTGCGCGGCCCACGAGGGGACGCCTGACGGAGCCGGCGTGGACGGCGGGGAGGAGCACCCGGCCAGCAGGACGAGCAGGCAGACCCCGAGCGCCCCGAGCACGCGGGGGACGAACCGCAGCAGCAGCATGGCGCCGATGCTGCCACGGCCGTCCCTCCGTCACGTGCGGGGCCCCGCCGCCGGGGACCGTCGGATTCCGGCCGTCTTGCGGCTGCCTTCCAACCGTCTTCCAGCCGCCTTCCGACCGTCTTCCGACCGTCAGATTCCGTCCGGGTCCGCGCGGTTGAGGGCGGGCTTCGGGGTGGTTCCCGCCGTCATCAGGTAGTCCGCGGCCGAGGTGTCGGTCACCAGGCTGGTGACCAGACCCGAGCGCAGCACCGCGTCGATCGCCGACGCCTTGCGCTGCCCGCCCGCGATCGCCACGACTTCCGGGATCCGGCGCAGCTGGTCGGCCTTGACCGTGATGCACCGCTCCCCCAGGTCCCGCCCGACCCGGCGCCCCTCGGCGTCGAAGAGGTGCGCGGCCATCTCCGCGGCGACGCCGAGGGAGGCGTAGTGGGCGCGCTCCTCCTCGCTGAGCATGTCGTGCACCGTGGAGATGCCCGGTTCCCAGGAGCCGATGGAGACGCAGGCGACGGTGACCTTGTCGAAGTACTCGAAGGCGCGGGCGATCCCCGTCTGGTTGCGCAGCGCCGCCGCGGTGGCCGCGTCCGGCAGCAGCATCGGCGCGTAGATGGGGTGGGCGTCGCCGCCGGAGACCTGTGCGGCGCGGCGTACGGCCTCGACCGAGCCGCGCTCGGAGGTCCCGGCGTCGTACACGCCGGTCAGCTGCACCACCGTGCACGGGGGCAGCCGGTCGAGGGCCGCCGCCATGTGGATGGTGGAACGGCCCCAGGCCAGGCCGAGCACGTCGCCCTCGTTGACGAGCTCGCCGAGCAGGTCGGCGGCCACCTCCCCGAGGTTCTCCGGGTCGGGCGTCTCCTCGGCCTCGGCCGGGGACTCCACCACGACGGCGTGCCTGAGGCCGTAGCGGGCGCGCAGCGCGTCGGAGCGCTCGGCGTCCAGCTCGGCCGGCACACGGATCTCGATGCGTACGAGATCCCGTTCGAGGGCGGTCTCCAGGACCCGGGCCACCTTGAAGCGGCTGACGCCGAACTCCTCGGCGATCTGGATCTTCGACTTGCCCTCGAGGTAGAAGCGGCGGGCCATGGCCGCCGCCTGCACCAGCTCAGCGGGTCCCATCCGCACTGCTGACCGGCCCGCCGACATACCCGACACGGCGATCTCCTCACTGCTGTTCACACTCTGGATTCGCCGTTCATCCTTGCAGATCCGGCGCACTTGATCAGCCCTGATGGGAGCCGTTCACGTAGCTGTGGCTCAGTGGTCGCACGCCCAGGACGCCTTGGCGGTGGCCGATTCCGCCTGCGTGCGCAGTGCACGTACCGCCTCTTCCGGGTCGTTCGCCCCGTAGACCGCCGAGCCGGCGACGAAGACGTCGGCGCCCGCGTCCGCGCAGCGCTCGATCGTCGACGCCGACACGCCGCCGTCGACCTGGAGCCACAGCTGGAGGCCGTGCTTGCTGATCAGCTCCCTGGTGCGGCGGATCTTGGGCAGCATGATGTCGAGGAACGCCTGGCCGCCGAAGCCCGGCTCCACGGTCATGATCAGGAGCATGTCGAGCTCGGGGAGCAGGTCCTCGTAGGGCTCGATGGGGGTGGCGGGCTTGAGCGCCATGGAGGCGCGGGCGCCCTTGGCGCGGATCTCGCGGGCGAGCCGCACGGGCGCGGCGGCCGCCTCGACGTGGAAGGTGACCGAGGAGGCACCCGCTTCCACGTACTGGGGGGCCCACCGATCGGCGTCCTCGATCATCAGATGGCAGTCCAGCGGCGTGTCCGTCGCGCGGGCCAGCGACTCTACGACCGGGACGCCGAGCGTGAGGTTGGGGACGAAGTGGTTGTCCATCACGTCGACGTGGAGCCAGTCGGCCCCTTCGACCGCCTTCGCCTCCTCGGCGAGGCGCGCGAAGTCGGCGGACAGGATGCTGGGATTGATCTGCACGGCCATGTTCCAAGCCTGCCATGCCGGGGCACGGTTGTTCGCCCCGGTACCGGCTCCGGATGCGCGGATCGGGGCGCGCGCGGGCGCGCGGGCGACCCGGACGTCGGTCGGCTTGCGCGCGTCGGCCCGGAAAAGCGCGGTGGCCGGGGGAGGCCGTCCTATGGTCGACGGGCAGACGGCCTGCCGGACCATCGGAGGTGTTGCGGTGCCGACGGCCCCCACGAGGTCCAGCGCGAGGGACCTCCCGGTCATCCTCGGACCGGCCCTGGCCTTCACGGTCACGGTCGTCGACCCGCTGGTGCTCAGCCTGAACCTGTCGGAGGTGAGCCACGCCCTCCACGTGCCGCCCAACCTCGTGGGGCTGCTCACCGGGGCGGCGACGCTGGTGGTGGCCGCCGCCGTCCTCGCCGCGGGCAACCTCGCGGACGCGTTCGGGCTGAAGCGGCTGCTGATGTCGGGCCTCGCCGTCGTATGTGTCGCCAACCTGCTGTCCATGCTCGCGCCCGGCTACGGCTTTCTGCTGGCGATGCGCTTCCTCGACGGGCTGGGGCTGACCTGCCTGCTGGGCGTGTCCCTGGCCCTGCTCAAGGTCTCGGTGACGCCGGAGAAACGCCCTGCCGCCCTTGGTGTGTTCATGGCCATCGAGATGCTCCTGTGCGGGGTGACCCCCGCGTTCGCGGGCTGGCTGGTGCAGGCCGCCGGCTGGCGGTCCATGTTCCTCATCGCCCCGCTGCTGTGCGTGCTCTCGCTCTGGCTCACCGCCCGGTACGTCCCCCGGCCACCCGCCCAGGAACGCCGCCGGCTCGACGTGGCCGCCGTCGTCCTGGTGGGCCTCGCCCTGCTGTCCCTGGTCGTCGGCATGGCCGCGGCGCAGAACGGCGTCACCCGGCCCCAGACCTGGGTGCCGCTGCTGATCAGCCTGACCGCCGCGGTGGCCTTCGTGCTCCACGAAAGGCGTGCTCCCGAACCCGCGGTGGATCTGGCGCTGTTCCGCGTTCCCGCGTTCAGCGTGGCCCTGGCCGCGGCCCTCGCGCTCAACTTCCTCGGCACCGGGTTCAGCTTCTCGCTGGGGCAGTTCGGCGCGGCGGTGCTGTCCCTGCCGCCGCAGGCCATCGGCCTGCTCTTCCTCCCCGGCACCGGGCTGGTCGCCGGCTCCGTGATCCTCGCCGGGCACCTCATGGGCCGGTACACCCCACGGCCGGTCATGGTCACCGGCCTGCTGGTGCTGACGGCCAGCGCACTGGTCATGGCGGGCACCGCGGGTCCCACGATGGCGCTGTGGCTGCTCCTGCTGGCGACCTGGCTGTGCAACCTCGGGGTGACGATCACCTCCACCTCGGTCTCCGAGACGGTCCTGGCCCATGCACCGCAGGGGCGCTCCGGCACGGTGGCATCCATGCAGTCGGCCTCCTGCATGACCGGCGCCGCGCTCGGCCCGACCGTCTACGTGCTGCTGCTGAACTTCTTCTTCCACCGGGAGTGGCTGGCCGACGCCGCCACGCGCGGTCTGTCGGTGCCGCGGGCCACGCAGGCGGTGGACGCCGTGCGCAGCCAGCTGGCGGTGAGTCCCCCGGGCACGGCCGTGTACGACCCGAACCTGCTCCGGCAGGCGGCGGGCCTCGACCTCGGTCTGGATTTCAGCAACGGGCTGCGGCTGACCATGCTGATCGTCAGCCTGCTGCCCTTGCTGCTGGCGGTGGCGGCCCACTTCCTGATGCCCGGGCCGTCCTCGGTCAGGCGGTCCGCCGGATGAGGGCCAGGTACATCGCGTCGGTGCCGTGCAGGTGCGGCCAGAGCTGTACGTCCGGACCCTCGCCCAGGGCGGGGACGCCGGGCAGGAGGGGGCGGGCGTCGATCAGTTCGGCCGCGGGGAACTGCTTGAGCACGTCGGAGACGACGGCGCGGGTCTCGGCGAGGTGGGGCGAGCAGGTGGCGTAGCCGACCACACCGCCGGCCCGCACCGACTCCAGGGCCGTGCGCAGCAGCCCCCGCTGGAGCGGGGCGAAGCCGTCCAGGTCCTCCGGGCGGCGGCGCCAGCGTGCCTCGGGGCGGCGGCGCAGGGCGCCCAGGCCGGTGCAGGGCACGTCGACGAGGACGCGGTCGAAGCTCGCGGGCCGCCACGGCGGACGGGTGCCGTCGGCGGCGATCACCTGGTAGGGCCCCGGGTTTCCGGCGAGCGCCTTCGCCACGAGCCCGGCGCGGTGCGGTTGCTTCTCGGAGGCGAGCAGCGCGGCTCCGCGTTCCGCGGCGAGCGCGGCGAGCAGGGCCGCCTTGCCGCCGGGGCCGGCGCAGGCGTCGAGCCACTTGGCGTCGGGGCCGTCCAGGGGCGCGTTGGCCAGGGCCAGGGCGACGAGCTGGCTGCCCTCGTCCTGCACGCCCGCGCGGCCCTCCCGTACGGCGTCCACGGCGCCCGGTTCGCCGCCCTCGGTGAGCCGCACCGCGTACGGCGACCAGCGGCCCGGCACGGCGGCCTCCTCGCGCAGCAGCTCCTCGGCGGTGGCCCGCCCGGGCCGGGCGACCAGGGTGACCTCGGGCCGCTCGTTGTCCGCCTCCAGCAGGTCCTCGATGCCGGCCCGGCCGCCGCCGAGGGAGTCCCACAGCGCGGAGACGACCCAGCGCGGGTGGGAGTGGACGACGGCAAGGTGGTCCTCGGGGTCCTCGTCGTAGGGCGGGGCGACCTTCTCCAGCCACCCGTCGAGGTCGTCCCGCGCGACCTTGCGCAGCACGGCGTTGACGAACTTGGCCCGCCCGTCGCCGAGGACGACCCGGGCGAGCTCGACGGTGGAGGACACGGCGGCGTGGCTCGGGATGCGCGTCCCGAGCAGCTGGTGCGCGCCGAGGGTCAGCACGTCGAGGACCGGCGGGTCGACCTCCCTGAGCGGCCGGTCGACGCAGGCGGCGATGATCGCGTCGTACGTCCCCTGCCGGCGCAGCGTGCCGTACACCAGCTCGGTCGCGAGCGCGGCGTCCCGCCCGTCGAAGCCGCCCTTCTCCCGCGCCTTGCGCAGCAGCGGGGGCAGCACGAGGTTGGCGTAGGCGTCCCGCTCGTCCACAGCGCGCAGCGCGTCGAAGGCGAGGATGCGGACGGGGTCCTTCTGCGGACGGCGGTAGGGCTTGCCGGCCCCGCGGGGCCGGCGTTCGGTGTCGCTCACGAAAAAGGTGCTCCGGATGTGGAAGTGCGCGGTACCTCCACCCTACGTCCCGCCCGGCGCCGCCCCGAACGCCCCACCCGCGCCCGGCTCCCGCCCGCGCCCCTCGCCGTGCTGCCCGCCCTCGGCGGGGCGGGCGGCGCTTCACGCGGCGGGGCGGGCGGCGCTTCAGGTGCCGAGGGACTCGCCCTCGGTGATGCGGGCGCCGCGGGCCCAGTCGGCGGCGCTCATCGGCCTCTTGCCCTGCGCCTGGACCCACAGCAGCTCGACGGCGTAGGAGCCGGTGCCGACGTGGACGCTGTTCTTGCCGGCGGCGAGCGCGCCCGGCGCCAGGTCGGTCCGCCCGGGCACGGGCTTTGCCTGGATCAGCTTCAGGCGCTCACCGCGGAACGTGGTCCACGCACCCGGCGCGGGCGTGCACCCGCGCACCACCCGGTCCACCCGCAGCGCGGGCGCGCTCCAGTCGACCTTCGCGTCCTCGACCGTGATCTTCGGCGCGAGCGTGACGCCCTCCGCGGGCTGCGGCACGGCCTTGAGGGTGCCGTCCTCGATGCCGTCCATGGTCGCCGCGAGCAGTCCGGCCCCCGCGAAGGCGAGCCGGGTGAGCAGGTCGCCGCTGGTGTCGGTGGGCCGGATCTCCTCCGTGACCGTGCCGTAGACGGGCCCGGAGTCGAGCCCCTCCTCGATGAGGAAGGTGGAGGCGCCGGTGATCTCGTCGCCCGCCATCAGCGCGTGCTGCACGGGCGCCGCGCCGCGCCAGGCCGGCAGCAGCGAGAAGTGCAGGTTGACCCAGCCGTGGGCCGGCACGTCCAGGGCCACCCTGGGCAGCAGGGCGCCGTAGGCGACGACCGGGCAGCAGTCCGGGGCGATCTCCCTCAACCGCTCCAGGAACTCCGGCTCGCGCGGCTTGACCGGCTTCAGCACCTCGATGCCGGCCTCGAGGGCCCGCTCGGCGACGGGGCTCGCGACCAGCCTGCGCCCGCGTCCGGCCGGCGCGTCGGGCCGGGTGACGACGGCGGCCACCTCGTGCCGTCCGGAGGCGAGCAGGGCGTCCAGGGCGGGAACGGCGACCTCGGGGGTACCGGCGAAGACGAGCTTCATGGGCTGGCTTGGGCCTCTCGGGCGGCGGTGGACGGCGGGCAGCGCACCAGTCTATGACCACGACGGGCGGCGCAGCGCGCGTCCACCCGCGGGGGCGTACGCATATGTTCTTACGCCCCCTCACCGTGACCACCGGAGGGAAAACGCGTTGGTCAAGAAAGAGTTGACCACAATGGGACCGCATCGGCGGCCCGATTCCTTTCAACGCCGGTTCGAGAGGCTTGTTCATGGCCGACCACGCAACCCACGACGCCCAGGCCCGGGCCAGCCTGCACTTGCTGGTGCGGGACATCGAGCGGGTCCGCCGGCAGGTGGACGCACTGCGCACGCTCACCGCCCAGCTGGGCAACGTCTACCGCCCGCGCCGCACCGGCCCCTCCACGGGCTTCGTCGTCTACGGGCGTGCCCCCGCCCCGACGGTCCGCCTCGCGCAGGAACTGCGGGACAGCGTGGAGACCCTGGTCACCGCCGCCGTGGACTTCGACCGCTCCCTCGGCTTCTCGTGGGACGCCGTGGGATCGGCGCTCGGCGTCACCAAGCAGGCGGTCCACCGGCGTTACGGCGCGCGCCGTGCCGCAGCCCAGGCCGCCGCCGAGGCCGAGCGGACCACGGAGCCCTCCGGCACCCGCACGGTCAACGTGGGCGGCGGCATCGCCGCGGTGCCGACGGTCCCGGCGGCCCGCTCCATGCCGACCCAGCCCACGGCCGGCAGCCCGTCCCTGCGCGACGAGGCCCGCCCTACGGCCTTCCCCGGGCCCCGCAACGCCTGACTCGGCCGGGCCGCCCACCCGGACCCGGGCACGTCGGCTCCCCGCACAGCGCCCTCACCCGATGTCGGGGGGATCGATTCGTACCCACACCGCCTCACCGGTCCCCCGGGCCGTGCGGGCCGCCCGGGCGGCCTTGAGCGCGGTGGCGAGCGCGGTTCCGCTGCCGGGGGGCACGCGGATCAGGGCGCGGTCCCAGTGTTCGCCGGGCGGGGGCGTGCCCGAGCGGCGAGGGCGGCCCGGCGGGGTGACCGCCAGCGGTACGGGGCCCAACACCTCCGCGTCGGAGGGCAGTTCGACCGCGTGCAGGAAGTCCGCGACCGACTCCGGCGGACCCGACACCGCCGCCATGCGCGACACCGGCGGGAAGCCGAGTTCGGCCCGCTCGGCCAGTTCCCGCAGCGCGTGCCCCACCGGATCCCAGCGCACCAGCGCCTGCACGGGCCGCAGGGTGGGCTCGGCCACGACGACCACCGTGCCCCGCTCGCCCTGCGGCCGCACCAGCGCACCGGCCGCGATCCACCGCCGCAGCGCGTCCTCCCCGGCTCGCAGATCGGGCCGCCCGAGCATCGCCCAGCCGTCCAGCAGCAGGGCGGCCGCGTACCCGCCCTCGGCGACCGGCTCGGCGCCGGGCGTGCTGACGACCAGTGCGGGAGCGTCCGGCACCGTGTCCAGCACGTGCTCGCGCCCCGAGGTGCGCACCGGCACCGCCGGAAAGGCCCGCCCCAGCTCCTCGGCCGTCCGCCGGGCACCCACGACCTGCGCCCGCAGCCGGAAACCGCCGCACTCCGGGCAGTGCCAGGCGCCCTCCTCGCGGCCGCACCAGCCGCAGCGCAGCGTCCCGGCGTCCTGTCCCTGGAGCGGGCCCGCGCAGTGCCGGCAGCGGGCAGGGGCACGGCAGTTGGCGCACGCCATCCGGGGCACGTAGCCCCGCCTGGGCACCTGGACCAGCACCGGCCCGTGCCGCAGCCCGTCGCGGACCACCTGCCAGGCGAGCGTGGGCAACCGCGCGGCGCGGGCGGCCTCGTCCCGGGCGAGGTCCTCGTCCCCCACGGTCCGTACGAGGGGCGCGGCCCGCCGCACCTGCTCCCGGCCGGCGACCAGCGGCCGCGCCCAGCCGCTCTCGACGAGCTGCGCGGCCTCCACCGTGCAGCTCCAACCGCCCAGCAGGAAGCCGCACTTGTCGAGCGCGGCGCGCAGCAGCAGCACATCGCGGGCGTGCGGCTGCGGCGCGTGCTGCTCGCTGTGGCTGTCGTCCCCGTCGTCCCAGACGGCGACGAGGCCGAGGTCCGCGACCGGCGCGAACATGGCGGCCCGGGTCCCCACCACGGCCCGTACGGCGCCCCTGCGCACCGCGAGCCACTGCGCGTACCGCTTCTCGGGGCCGGTCTCCGCGGTGAGCAGCGCGTGCCGCCCCTCGCCCAGCAGGGCGGTGAGCGCGGCGTCCACCCGCGCGGCGGCCCGCCCGTCCGGTACGACGACCAGCGCGCCGCGCCCCGAGGCGAGCGTCGCGGCGACGGCGCGGGCCAGCTCCTCGCACCACAGCGGCCCGGGCAGCGCGTTCCACACGGCCCTGGGGGCGCCCCCGGCGGCCAGCGACTCGACGAAGGCGCTGCCCTGCTCGTACCGGGCCCACGATCCGGGGTCCGGGGCCGGCGGCGGGGGCAGGGGCTCGGGCGAGGGCCGCCGCTCGGCACGGGCGCTGCGCGGCGGCACGGCGAGCTGGAGCACGTCGGCGACGCTGCCCGCGTACCGGTCGGCGACGGCCCTGGCCAGGCCCAGCAGCTCGGCGCTGAGCACGGGCTCGGGCGAGACCACCTGGGCGAGGGCCGCGAGCGGACCGGAGTAGTCGGAGTCGGCGCGGCGCTCCACGAGGTAGCCGTCGATGAGTCCGCCGCCCTCGCGGCGCCCCTCGCGCACCCGGTGCCGTCCGGCCCCGAAGCGGACGCGGACCCGGACGCCGGGCTGGGCGTCGGCGTCCAGCTCGGCGGGCACGGCGTAGTCGAAGTACCGGTCGAGGTGCAGCACGCCCTTGTCGACCAGCACCCGCGCCACCGGCAGGTGCTCGGCGAGGGCGGCGCCCCGCCAGGTGCGCGGCTTGGCCCGGGGCTCCTTGGCCTTGCGCACGCTCTCCCGGATGAGCGCGAGCTGCTCCGGCGGCGCCTGCGCGCCCTCGCCGTCCCCCGGCCCGTTCTCGCTGCTCACGCTTGCATTCTTACCAAATGCCACTGACAGCCGAAGACCGCCGACGGCTGAAGCCGACCGTCAGCGGCGCACGGCCGAGGCCCGGTTCCCCCGCGGGAAACCGGGCCTCGGTGGAAGGGCTCCTGGCCGGGCTTACAGCCCGGCAGCCTCGCGCAGGGCGTCCACGCGGTCGGTGCGCTCCCAGGTGAAGTCGGGCAGCTCACGGCCGAAGTGGCCGTAGGCGGCGGTCTGGGCGTAGATCGGGCGGAGCAGGTCGAGGTCGCGGATGATCGCGGCCGGGCGGAGGTCGAAGACCTCGTCGATCGCCTTCTCGATCTTCTCGTGGTCGACCTTGGCGGTGCCGAAGGTCTCCACGAACAGGCCGACCGGCTCGGCCTTGCCGATGGCGTACGCGACCTGGACCTCGCAGCGGGAGGCCAGGCCCGCCGCGACGACGTTCTTGGCGACCCAGCGCATCGCGTACGCGGCGCTCCGGTCCACCTTGGAGGGGTCCTTGCCGGAGAAGGCGCCGCCGCCGTGGCGGGCCATGCCGCCGTACGTGTCGATGATGATCTTGCGGCCGGTCAGGCCGGCGTCGCCCATCGGGCCGCCGATCTCGAACCGCCCGGTGGGGTTGACCAGCAGCCGGTAGCCCTCGGTGTCCAGCTTGATGCCGTCCTCGAGGAGCGCCTTGAGCTCCGGCTCCACCACGAACTCGCGGATGTCGGGCGCGAGCAGCGACTCCAGGTCGATGTCGCTCGCGTGCTGCGAGGAGACGACCACGGTGTCCAGGCGGACCGCCTTGTCGCCGTCGTACTCGATGGTGACCTGGGTCTTTCCGTCCGGGCGCAGGTAGGGGATCGTGCCGTTCTTGCGCACGTCCGACAGGCGCTTGGACAGGCGGTGGGCCAGGAAGATGGGCAGCGGCATCAGCGTCGGCGTCTCGTCCGAGGCGTAGCCGAACATCAGGCCCTGGTCGCCGGCGCCCTGCCGGTCCAGCTCGTCCTCGTCGCCCTCCACCCGGGTCTCGTACGCGGTGTCGACGCCCTGCGCGATGTCCGGGGACTGCGCGCCGATGGAGACGGACACGCCGCAGGAGGCGCCGTCGAAGCCCTTCTTCGAGGAGTCGTAGCCGATCTCGAGGATCTTGTTGCGGACCAGGGTGGCGATGTCCGCGTACGTCTTGGTGGTGACCTCGCCGGCCACGTGGACCAGGCCGGTGGTGATCAGCGTCTCGACGGCGACCCGGGAGGCCGGGTCCTCACGCAGAAGCGCGTCGAGAATGGTGTCGCTGATCTGGTCAGCGATCTTGTCGGGGTGACCTTCGGTCACGGACTCCGAGGTGAACAGGCGACGGGACACAACGCTCCCTGGGGTTGCAGCGGCTGCTGGCTGATCATGGGCGGACGCCACGGGGGCTGCGCCCGGGTCGTCCGAGAACAGTTTATCGGTCGCGCTCGGCCACCGGCCCACCTGTCTCGCCTCTCGGGAGCCCTGTGACCTGCGGCACGGGCATTCTGCCCAATGTCCGGCGGCCTTGGCCAGAGGCGCCACACGCCGAGTGCGGGGCGCGTAGCGTCCACGGAACGGCCGGGACGGTCAGGCGAGCCGGGCCTTCACCAGGTCCCACACGGTCTCGGCCAGGGCTTCCTTCGGCCCGTGCGGTACGGGGGTTTCGCTGCCGTCGGCGCCGAGGACCACGGCCTCGTTCTCCTCCGCGCCGAAGGTCTTGCGCTCCCCGACCTCGTTGACCACGAGCAGGTCGCAGCCCTTGCGGGCGAGCTTGGCGCGGCCGTTGGCGAGGACGTCGTCGGTCTCGGCGGCGAATCCGACGATCACCTGTCCGGACCGCGCCCGGCCGGCCGATATCTCCGCCAGAACGTCCGGATTGCGCACCAGGACGATCGGCTCGGGCTCCTGGTCGTCCTTCTTCTTGATCTTCCCGGTGGCGTAGGCGGCGGGGCGGAAGTCGGCGACGGCGGCGGCCATGACCACCGCGTCGGCGTCGGCGGCCGCCTTGAGCACCGCCTCGCGCAGCTGCACGGCCGTCCCCACGCGGACGACGTCCACGCCCGCCGGATCCGGCAGCGCGGTGTTCGCGGCGACCAGCGTGACCCGGGCGCCGCGGGCGGCGGCGGTGCGCGCGAGGGCGTAGCCCTGCTTGCCGGAGGAGCGGTTGCCCAGGAAGCGGACGGGGTCGAGGGGCTCGCGGGTGCCGCCGGCGCTGACGACGACGTGCCGCCCGGCGAGGTCGGGCCCGGTGGCGCCCCGGGCGAGGACACGGCGGCAGACCTCGAAGATCTCCGCGGGGTCGGGCAGCCGGCCCTTGCCGGTGTCGACGCCGGTCAGACGGCCCACGGCCGGCTCGATCACCACGGCGCCGCGGCGGCGCAGCGTCGCCACGTTCTCCTGGGTGGCGGGGTGCTCCCACATCTCGGTGTGCATGGCGGGCGCGAAGACCACCGGGCAGCGGGCGGTGAGCAGGGTGTTGGTCAGCAGGTCGTCGGCGAGGCCGTGGGCGGCCCTGGCGAGCGTGTCGGCCGTGGCGGGCGCCACGACCACGAGGTCGGCGTGCTGGCCGATGCGGACGTGCGGGACCTCGTGGACGTCGTCCCAGACCTCGGTGGAGACGGGGTTGCCGGACAGGGCGGACCAGGTGGCGGCGCCGACGAAGTGCAGCGCGGACGCGGTGGGCACCACGCGCACGTCATGACCGGACTCCGAAAGCCGGCGCAGCAGCTCGCACGCCTTGTACGCGGCGATGCCGCCACTCACTCCCAGAACGACCTTGGGCTCGCTCACCGGGCCTCCCGCACTCGACACCGTCACCGGACACCGCGCACCCCGGCTCGTCGGCGCGGGCGTACGGCTCCACTACACACCACAGGCCCGACAGTCGCGCCGCCGGGCCTGTGGAAAAACCTGCTGCGATCTGCAGATATGACTTACTGACCCGGGCCCTCGACGGCCTCGGAGGTCAGCAGGCCCGCGTTGATCTCGCGCAGGGCGATGGAGAGCGGCTTCTCGTGGACGTGGGTGTCGACGAGAGGACCGACGTACTCGAGGAGGCCCTCGCCGAGCTGCGAGTAGTACGCGTTGATCTGGCGGGCGCGCTTGGCCGCGTAGATCACGAGGCTGTACTTCGAGTCGGTGGCCTCGAGGAGCTCGTCGATCGGCGGGTTGATGATGCCCTCGGGCGCGGAGATGGAAGAGGACACGCTCTACCTTCCGATGGATGGGAAAGAATCAGTCGCTGCGACGATCGTCACGGTGACCGTCACGATCACACGACGTCCATCAAGGCTAGCAGCTCGCGCGCCACGTCCTCGACGGAGGTGTTGACCAGGGTCTCGTCGAACTCGGGCTCGGCCGCCAGCTCGACCTTCGCGGCCTGGAGCCGGCGCTCGATCACCTCGGGCGGCTCGGTCCCGCGGCCGGTGAGCCTGCGCACCAGCTCCTCCCAGGAGGGCGGGGCCAGGAAGACCAGCCGGCCCTCGGGCATGGACTCACGGACCTGCCGGGCGCCCTGGAGGTCGATCTCCAGCAGGACGGGGACCCCCGCCTCCAGGTGTTCCAGGACGGCGGTGCGCGGGGTGCCGTAGCGGTTGCCCGCGAACTCGGCCCACTCCAGCAGCTCGCCGTTGGCGATCAGCTTGTCCATCTCGTCGTCGGTGACGAAGAAGTAGTGGACGCCGTGCTGCTCGCCGGGGCGGGGCTTGCGGGTCGTCGCCGACACCGAGAGCCAGACCTCGGGATGCTCCTTGCGCATATGAGCGACGACCGTGCTCTTGCCGACCCCGGAGGGGCCGGAGAGCACGGTCAGCCGCGGACGAGCGTCCGGGGGTACGGGGGTCGTCCCCCGGGGTGTTGCAGCCATGCGGCGATTATTCCAGCAATCCCGGACTGCCCGGGACTCCTGTCCCCGGGTACCCCGGGGCTCAGGAGCCGGTGCTGCCTCCGGTACCCGGAACTCAGGAGCCGGTGCTGCCGAACTCGCGCTCCAGGGACGCGATCTGGTTGGAACCGAGGCCGCGCACACGGCGGCTCTCGGAGATGCCGAGTCGCTCCATGATCTGCTTGGCGCGGACCTTGCCCACGCCCGGCAGGGACTCAAGAAGGGCGGACACCTTCATCTTGCCGATGACGTCGTTTTCCTGGCCCTGCTTGATGACCTCGTGCAGGGAGGCGCCGGAGTGCTTGAGTCGATTCTTGACCTCGGCCCGCTCCCGGCGAGCCGCGGCGGCCTTTTCGAGCGCGGCTGCGCGCTGTTCAGGGGTAAGGGGCGGAAGAGCCACGCCTACGTCACCTCGGATGTCGAACTGTCGGATACGGACCGGTGAGGAACCTAGTCGCCCCACACCTGGGGAGCCACGAGCAACACGCTTGCCCGCCTCTCCCCCACTGCCTGAAGGCGTGGGAGGTGGCCCCACTCGACGGAGACTAGCGGTCAGGGACGCCAGAGTCAGCGAGAACAGAGGAAAAGTCCTGGTCAGCCTCGCTCAGGACGGACATTTAGGACATAGTGCCCTGGATTTGAGGATGTATCCAGACTCAAGGACGCCCCGGACCGCTCACCGCGGGCTCACGCGGAGTCCACGGCGGCCCTGATTTCCTCGGCGAACCGCTCCGCGGCGTCACGCAGCGCGACCGGCTCGGGACCGTGACGCAGCACACCCCGGCTGACGTTCGGGACGACATTGCGCACCGCCGCACCGAAAACCCGGGGAAGATCGGCCGGAGTCGCCCCCTGGGCGCCGATGCCGGGCGCGAGCAGCGGCCCGTTGACCGCCAGGTCGTACGACGAGAGGTCGCCGAGCGTGGCGCCCACCACCGCGCCGAAGGAGCCCAGCGGACGCGCGCCCGCGTTCTCCTCGGCCAGGTGCGCGAGCATCGTCGCGCCGACGTCGCGCCCGTCGGAGCGCACCGCGTGCTGCACCTCGGCGCCCTCGGGGTTCGACGTCAGAGCCAGCACGAACAGGCCGGTGCCGCTCTCCCGGGCCAGTTCGACGGCGGGCTTCAGCGACCCGTAGCCGAGGTAGGGCGAGACGGTCAGGGCGTCCGAGAACAGCGGGGCGTCCTTGCGCAGGAAGGACTCGGCGTAGGCGGCCATGGTCGAGCCGATGTCGCCGCGCTTGGCGTCCATGACGACCAGTGCGCCGGCCGCGCGGGCCTCCTCCACCGACTTCTCCAGGACCGCCAGGCCCCGGGAGCCGAACCGCTCGTAGAAGGCGCTCTGCGGTTTGAGGACGGCGACCCGGCCGGCCACGGCCTCGACCACCGTGCGGCTGAACCGCTCGAGGCCGGCCACGTCGTCGTTCAGGCCCCACTCGGCGAGCAGGGACGCGTGCGGGTCGATGCCCACGCACAGCGGGCCGCGCTCGTCCATGGCACGGCGCAGGCGCGCGCCGAAGGGCTCCAGGGGGCTCATGCGGGCTTCCTCACGTCGGCGCCGACCGCGTCGGCGAGGGTGGCGTACGGGCTGGTGCGCAGGCGGGCCGCGAGCCCCTTGTGGAGCGTGCGTGCCCAGAAGGGACCTTCGTAGACGAAGGCGCTGTAACCCTGGATCAGGGTGGCGCCGGCCAGGATGCGCTGCCAGGCGTCCTCGGCGTCCTCGATGCCGCCGACGCCGACCAGGGTGATGCGGTCGCCCACGCGCGCGTAGAGGCGGCGCAGCACCTCCAGGGAGCGGGCCTTCAGCGGCGCACCGGAGAGCCCGCCGGTCTCCTCGACCAGCGAGGGCGGGGACTTCAGGCCCAGTCCCTCGCGCGCGATGGTGGTGTTCGTGGCGATGATGCCGTCCAGGCCGAGGTCGACGGCCAGGTCGGCGACGGCGTCGACGTCCTCGTCGGCGAGGTCGGGCGCGATCTTGACCAGCAGCGGCACCCGGCGGGCCGGCACGGCCCGGTCGGCCGCCTCGCGCACGGCGCTCAGCAGGGGGCGCAGCGCCTCGGTGGCCTGGAGGTTGCGCAGGCCCGGGGTGTTGGGCGAGGAGACGTTGACGACGAGGTAGTCGGCGTACGGCGCGAGGCGCTCGGCCGACTTCACGTAGTCGGCGACGGCCTCCTCCTCGGGGACGACCTTGGTCTTGCCGATGTTGACGCCCACGACCGCCTTGAAGACGGGCGTACGGGAGGCCAGGCGGGCGGCGACGGCCAGCGAGCCGTCGTTGTTGAAGCCCATGCGGTTGATCAGCGCGCGGTCCGCGACCAGCCGGAACAGGCGCTTCCTCGGGTTGCCGGGCTGCGGCTCGCCGGTGACGGTGCCGATCTCGACGTGGTCGAAGCCCAGCATGGACATGCCGTCGATGGCGACGGCGTTCTTGTCGAAGCCGGCCGCGAGTCCGAAGGGGCCGTGCATGCGCAGCCCGAGGGCCTCGGTGCGCAGCTCCTCGTACCGGGGGGCCAGCGCGGCCGCGAGGAAGGTGCGCAGCACGGGGACGCGCACGGCCAGCCGGATCCAGCCGAAGGCGAGGTGGTGGGCGCGTTCGGGGTCCATCCGCCGGAAGACCAGGCGGAAGAACAGCTTGTACATCTCTTGGGTCCTCTTGGTCCTCATGAAGAGGGGGACACCGTTTCCGGTGTCCCCCTCGGGGCTGCTAGTCGCGGGCCGCGGTCAGGAACCTGGCGTGTTCCTGGAGTGAGCGCACGCCCACGTCGCCGTGGTTGAGGGCGTCGATGCCCTGGACGGCCGCGGCGAGCGCCTGGACCGTCGTCAGGCAGGGCACGGAGCGCGCCACGGCCGCCGTACGGATGTCGTAGCCGTCGAGGCGGCCGCCGGTGCCGTACGGGGTGTTGACGATGAGGTCGATCTCGCCGTCGTGGATGAGCTGGACGATGGTCTTCTCGCCGTTCGGGCCGGTGCCCTCGGACTGCTTGCGCACGATGGTGGCGTTGATGCCGTTGCGCTTGAGCACCTCGGCGGTGCCGGAGGTGGCGAGCAGTTCGAAGCCGTGGGCGACCAGCTCGCGGGCCGGGAAGATCATCGAGCGCTTGTCCCGGTTGGCGACCGAGATGAAGGCGCGGCCCTTGGTGGGCAGCGGTCCGTAGGCGCCCGCCTGCGACTTGGCGTAGGCGGTGCCGAAGACGGAGTCGATGCCCATGACCTCGCCGGTGGAGCGCATCTCCGGGCCGAGGACGGTGTCGACGCCGCGGCCGTGGATGTCCCGGAAGCGGGACCACGGCATGACGGCCTCCTTGACGGAGATCGGCGCGTCCATCGGCATGGTGCCGCCGTCGCCGTTCTTCGGCAGCAGGCCCTCCTCGCGCAGCTCGGCGATGGTCGCGCCCAGCGAGATCCGGGCGGCGGCCTTCGCGAGCGGCACCGCGGTCGCCTTCGAGGTGAAGGGGACGGTGCGGGAGGCGCGCGGGTTGGCCTCCAGGACGTAGAGGATGTCTCCGGCCAGCGCGAACTGGATGTTGATCAGGCCGCGCACCCCGACACCGCGCGCGATGGCCTCGGTGGAGGCGCGCAGCCGCTTGATGTCGAAGCCGCCGAGCGTGATCGGCGGGAGGGCGCACGCCGAGTCGCCGGAGTGGATGCCGGCCTCCTCGATGTGCTCCATGACGCCGCCCAGGTACAGCTCCTCGCCGTCGTAGAGGGCGTCGACGTCGATCTCTATGGCGTCGTCGAGGAACCGGTCGACGAGGACCGGCCGGGAGGGGCTGATCTCGGTCGACTCGGCGATGTACGACTCCAGGCGCGCCTCGTCGTACACGATCTCCATGCCGCGCCCGCCCAGGACGTAGGAGGGCCGCACCAGGACCGGGTAGCCGATCTCGTCGGCGATGGTCTTGGCCTGGGCGAAGGTGGTGGCGGTGCCGTGCTTGGGGGCCGGCAGGCCGGCCTCGGCGAGGACCCGGCCGAAGGCGCCCCGGTCCTCGGCCGCGTGGATGGCCTCGGGCGAGGTGCCGACGATCGGCACGCCGTTGTCCTTGAGCGCCTGCGACAGGCCCAGCGGGGTCTGGCCGCCGAGCTGGACCACCACACCGGCGACGGGGCCCGCCTGCCGCTCCGCGTGGACGATCTCCAGGACGTCCTCCAGGGTGAGCGGCTCGAAGTAGAGCCGGTCGGAGGTGTCGTAGTCGGTGGAGACGGTCTCCGGGTTGCAGTTGACCATCACGGTCTCGTACCCGGCGTCGGACAGCGCGAAGGAGGCGTGGACGCAGGAGTAGTCGAACTCGATGCCCTGGCCGATGCGGTTGGGGCCGGAGCCCAGGATGATCACCGCGGGCTTCTCGCGCGGGGCGACCTCGGTCTCCTCGTCGTAGGAGGAGTAGAAGTACGGCGTCCGCGCGGCGAACTCGGCGGCGCAGGTGTCGACCGTCTTGTAGACCGGGCGGATGCCGAGGGCGTGGCGGACCTCGCGGACGACGTCCTCGCGCAGGCCGCGGATCTCGGCGATCTGCTGGTCGGAGAAGCCGTGCCGCTTGGCCTCGGCGAGCAGGTCGGCGGTCAGCTCGGGGGCACCGGACAGCTCGTCGGCGATCTCCTTGATCAGGAAGAGCTGGTCGACGAACCAGGGGTCGATCTTCGTGTACTCGAAGACCTCCTCGGGCGTCGCGCCCGCGCGGATGGCCCGCATGACGGTGTTGATCCGGCCGTCGGTGGGCCGTACGGCCTCGCGCAGCAGCTCGTCCTTGTCGCCCGCCTCGCCGACGAAGGTGAACTGGCTGCCCTTCTTCTCCAGCGAGCGCAGCGCCTTCTGGAAGGCCTCGGTGAAGTTGCGGCCGATGGCCATGGCCTCGCCGACCGACTTCATGGTGGTGGTCAGCGTGGAGTCGGCCTGCGGGAACTTCTCGAAGGCGAACCGGGGCGCCTTGACGACGACGTAGTCCAGGGTCGGCTCGAAGGAGGCCGGGGTCTCCCGGGTGATGTCGTTGGGGATCTCGTCGAGGGTGTAGCCGACGGCGAGCTTGGCGGCGATCTTGGCGATGGGGAAGCCGGTCGCCTTGGACGCGAGGGCCGAGGAGCGCGACACGCGCGGGTTCATCTCGATGACGATGACCCGGCCGTCCTCGGGGTTGACCGCGAACTGGATGTTGCAGCCGCCGGTGTCGACGCCGACCTCGCGGATGATGGCGATGCCCATGTCGCGCAGGACCTGGTACTCGCGGTCGGTGAGCGTCATGGCCGGGGCGACGGTGATCGAGTCGCCGGTGTGCACGCCCATCGGGTCGAAGTTCTCGATGGAGCAGACGACCACGACGTTGTCGTTCTTGTCGCGCATCAGCTCCAGCTCGTACTCCTTCCAGCCGAGGATGGACTCCTCCAGGAGCACCTCGGTGGTCGGGGAGAGCGCGAGGCCGGTGCCGGCGATGCGGCGCAGTTCGTCCTCGTCGTGGGCGAAGCCGGAGCCGGCGCCGCCCATGGTGAAGGACGGGCGGACCACGACCGGGTAGCCGCCGAGCTCCTCGACGCCGGCGAGGACGTCGTCCATGGTGTGGCAGATGACCGAGCGGGCGGACTCGCCGTGGCCGATCTTCCGGCGGACCTCCTCGACGACCTCCTTGAACTGGTCGCGGTCCTCGCCCTTGTGGATGGCCTCGACGTTGGCGCCGATCAGTTCGACGCCGTACTTGTCGAGGACGCCGTTCTCGTGCAGCGAGATGGCGGTGTTGAGGGCCGTCTGGCCGCCCAGGGTGGGCAGCAGGGCGTCGGGCCGCTCCTTGGCGATGATCTTCTCCACGAAGTCCGGGGTGATCGGCTCGACGTAGGTGGCGTCGGCGATCTCCGGATCGGTCATGATCGTCGCCGGGTTGGAGTTCACGAGGATCACACGCAGACCCTCGGACTTCAGCACGCGGCACGCCTGGGTGCCGGAGTAGTCGAACTCGGCGGCCTGGCCGATGACGATCGGGCCGGAGCCGATGACCAGGACGGACTGGATATCGGTGCGCTTAGGCACGCTGGCCCTCCATCAGGGAGACGAAGCGGTCGAACAGGTAGGCGGCGTCGTGCGGGCCCGCTGCCGCTTCGGGGTGGTACTGGACGCTGAAGGCCGGCCTGTCGAGCAGGGCGAGACCCTCCACCACGTTGTCATTGAGGCAGACGTGGGAGACCTCGACACGGCCGAAGGGGGTGTCGGAGACCCGGTCGGTCGGCGCGTCCACGGCGAACCCGTGGTTGTGCGCGGTGACCTCGACCTTGCCGGTCGTACGGTCCTGGACGGGCTGGTTGATGCCGCGGTGGCCGTACTTCAGCTTGTAGGTGCCGAAGCCGAGCGCGCGGCCGAGGATCTGGTTGCCGAAGCAGATGCCGAACAGCGGCGTGCCGCGCTCCAGGACGCCCCGCATCACCGAGACGGGGTGGTCGGCGGTGGCCGGGTCGCCCGGCCCGTTGGAGAAGAACACTCCGTCGGGCCCGACCGCGTACACGTCCTCGACCGTGGCGGTGGCGGGCAGGACGTGCACCTCGATGCCGCGCTCGGCCATGCGGTGCGGGGTCATGCCCTTGATGCCGAGGTCGACGGCGGCGACGGTGTACTTCTTCTCGCCGACCGCGGGGACGACATAGGCGTCCTTGGTGGCGACCTCGGCGGACAGGTCGGCGCCGAGCATCTGGGGGGCCTGCCGCACGCGCGCGAGGAGGGTGGCGTCGTCCTTGACGGCGTCGCCGCTGAAGATGCCGACGCGCATGGCGCCGCGCTCGCGCAGGTGGCGGGTGAGGGCGCGGGTGTCGACGCCGCTGACGCCGACGACGCCCTGGGCGGCGAGCTCCTCGTCCAGGGAGCGCCGTGAGCGCCAGTTGGACGGCACGCGCGCGGGGTCGCGCACGACGTAGCCGGCGACCCAGATGCGCCCTGACTCGGGGTCCTCGTCGTTGACGCCGGTGTTGCCGACGTGCGGGGCCGTCATGACGACGACCTGGCGGTGGTACGAGGGGTCGGTGAGGGTCTCCTGGTAGCCGGTCATGCCGGTGGAGAACACGGCCTCGCCGAACGTCTCCCCCACGGCCCCGTAGGCGCGGCCGCGGAAGATCCGGCCGTCCTCCAGGACGAGTACGGCGGGAACCTTTCCGGTGGTTCCCCTGGTGGAGGTGGTCATCGTTCGACGCCTTCCGTGGTGGTCGTTGCGTGCTTCGTCGCGGTCATGGAGTTGATGGCCTCGACCCACTCGGTGTGCTCGGCGGCCCGGTCGGAGCGGAACCCCGAGTCGAGCAGCCTGCCGCCGTGCTCCCAGGTCACCACCAGCAGACCGCCCTCGGTCAGGACCTTGCCGGCGATGCCCTTGTCGAGCCGCGCGCCGCGCAGCCGGTCCGCGGGCACGAAGAAGTCCGCGGCCCCGGGGCGTACGACGTCCAGACCGGCGTCCGTGAGGGTGAGCTCGGCACGGCTGCGGGTGCCCAGGCCGTGCGCCACGATGCGGTCCAGCCACTGGCCGGCGGTCGTGGAGCCGTGGTAGCGGCCGGTCATCGTCAGTCTCGCCGGGCCGGGCCGGTCCGGCGACTGGGGCAGCTCGGGCAGGTCGCCCTGGAGGGTGGCCCGCCACTTCCAGCCCTCGCGCATCAGCCAGTAGACGAGGGCGACGAAGAGGGCGAGGCCGACGAGCCAGCCGATGCGCCCGGACCAGTCGGTGACCGTGGCCGACTTCTCCTCGGTGGCGAGTTGCCTCGCCAGTCCGGTCGCGAGCCAAGTTGCAGATGTCACGTGAGCTTCCCGTCGACGAGCGTGGCCTTGCCCCGGAGCCACGTGTGGGTGACACGGCCCGGCAGCTCGCGTCCCTCGTACGGGGTGTTGCGGCTGCGCGAGGCGAAGCCCGCGGGGTCCACCTGCCCACGGTATTCCGTGTCGACCAGGGTCAGGTTGGCGGGCTCGCCTGCCGAGACGGGGCGTCCGTGGCCGGCGGCGCGGCCGATCCTGGCGGGTGCGAAGGACATGCGGTCGGCGACGGCCGCCCAGTCCAGCAGGCCGGTGTCGACCATGGTCTCCTGGACCACCGACAGCGCGGTCTCCAGGCCGACCATGCCCATGGCGGCCGCGGCCCACTCGCAGTCCTTGTCCTCGTGCGGGTGCGGGGCGTGGTCGGTGGCGACGATGTCGATCGTGCCGTCGGCGAGCGCCTCGCGCAGGGCGCGCACGTCCCGCTCGGTGCGCAGCGGCGGGTTGACCTTGTAGACCGGGTTGTACGTGCGCACCAGCTCGTCGGTGAGAAGCAGGTGGTGCGGGGTGACCTCGGCGGTGACGTCGATGCCGCGGGACTTGGCCCAGCGGACGATCTCGACGGACCCGGCGGTGGACAGGTGGCAGATGTGGACGCGGGAGCCGACGTGCTCGGCGAGCAGCACGTCGCGGGCGATGACCGACTCCTCGGCGACGGCCGGCCAGCCGCCCAGGCCCAGCTCGGCGGAGACGACGCCCTCGTTCATCTGGGCGCCCTCGGTCAGCCGCGGCTCCTGCGCGTGCTGCGCGACGACGCCGCCGAAGGCCTTCACGTACTCCAGCGCCCGGCGCATGATCACCGCGTCGTCGACGCACTTGCCGTCGTCGGAGAAGACGGTGACGCCGGCTGCGGACTCGTGCATGGCCCCGAGCTCGGCGAGCTTCCTGCCCTCGAGGCCCACGGTGACGGCGCCGATGGGCTGCACGTCGGAGTAGCCGTGCTCCTTGCCCAGCCGCCAGACCTGCTCGACCACGCCGGCGGTGTCGGCCACGGGGAAGGTGTTGGCCATGGCGAACACGGCGGTGTAGCCGCCGGAGGCGGCCGCGCGGGTGCCGGTGAGGACGGTCTCGGAGTCCTCGCGGCCGGGCTCGCGCAGGTGGGTGTGCAGGTCGACCAGGCCCGGCAGGAGCACCTTGCCGGCGGCCTCGACGACCTCGGCGCCCTCGGCGCTCAGCCCTTCGCCCACCTCCGCGACGACCTCGCCGTCGATCAGCACGTCCTGCGGCGCGCCGCCGAGCACCTTGGCGCCGCGGATCAGGATCTTGCTCATGTTTCTTACTTCTCCTCGGCGAAGGGGGTGTGCGCGGAGCGCTCGTCGGAAGGGTGGTGGTGGGAGACGGGTGGGCGGGCGTGGGTGACGGCGGGCTCGTTGCCGCCGAGCAGCAGGTACAGCACGGCCATCCGGATGGAGACGCCGTTGGCGACCTGCTCGACGACGGTGCAGCGGGGCGAGTCGGCGACCTCGGCGGTGATCTCCATGCCGCGGACCATGGGGCCGGGGTGCATCACGACGGCGTGCTCGGGCATCCGTGCCATGCGGTCGCCGTCGAGGCCGTAGCGGCGGGAGTACTCGCGCTCGGTGGGGAAGAAGGCGGCGTTCATCCGCTCGCGCTGGACCCGGAGCATCATCACCGCGTCCGACTTGGGCAGCACGGCGTCGAGGTCGTAGGAGACCTCGCAGGGCCAGGACCCGACGCCGACGGGCAGCAGGGTGGGCGGGGCGACCAGGGTGACCTCGGCGCCGAGGGTGTGCAGCAGGTCGACGTTGGAGCGGGCGACCCGGCTGTGCAGCACGTCGCCGACGATGGTGACGCGCTTGCCGGACAGGTCCTGGCCGAGGCCCGCGTCCCGGCCGGTCAGCCGGCGGCGCATGGTGAAGGCGTCGAGCAGGGCCTGGGTGGGGTGCTGGTGGGTGCCGTCGCCGGCGTTGATGACGGCGGCGTCGATCCAGCCGGAGTTGGCCAGCCGGTAGGGGGCGCCGGAGGCGCCGTGCCGGATGACGACGGCGTCGACGCCCATGGCCTCCAGGGTCTGGGCGGTGTCCTTCAGGGACTCGCCCTTGGACACGCTCGAACCCTTGGCGGTGAAGTTGATGACGTCCGCCGACAGCCGCTTCTCGGCGGCCTCGAAGGAGATCCGGGTGCGGGTGGAGTCCTCGAAGAAGAGGTTGACGACGGTGCGGCCGCGCAGGGTCGGCAGCTTCTTGATCGGCCGGTCGGCGACCCGGGCCATCTCCTCGGCGGTGTCGAGGATCAGGACGGCGTCGTCGCGGGAGAGGTCGGCGGCCGAGATGAGATGACGCTGCATCTGTCAGGCTCCGTAAGGCAGTTCATTCAGGAGAATTCGGGCACAGGGCGCGTGGGGGCACACGCGCGGGACGTACGGCGGGAGGTACGCGCGCGCGTGGGGCTACGGCTGCTGCTCGCCCGGGGCGGCCGGCTTGACGCCGAGCAGCACGGTGTCGCGGCCGTCCTCCTCGGCGAGCTGGACCTTGACCGTCTCCCGCAGCGACGTGGGGAGGTTCTTGCCGACGTAGTCGGCGCGGATGGGCAGTTCGCGGTGGCCGCGGTCGACGAGGACGGCGAGCTGGACCGCGCGGGGGCGCCCGAGGTCGTTCAGGGCGTCGAGGGCGGCGCGGATGGTGCGGCCGGAGAAGAGCACGTCGTCGACGAGGACGACCAGCTTGCCGTCGAGGCCGTCACCGGGGATCTCGGTGCGGGCCAGCGCACGCGGCGGGTGCATGCGCAGGTCGTCGCGGTACATGGTGATGTCGAGGGAGCCGCGGGGGATCTTGCGCTCGGTGATCTGCTCGAGCTTGGCGGCGAGCCGCTGGGCGAGGAAGACGCCACGGGTCGGAATGCCGAGGAGCACCACGTCGTCGGCGCCCTTGGCGCGCTCGACGATCTCGTGGGCGATGCGGGTCAGCGCCCGCGCGATGTCGGGGCCCTCGAGAACGGGCCGCGCATCGGACGCTTGCGGGTTGGCGTGCGTGTCCATACGAAACGGACCTCCTTCTCCGCCTCACGGGACGGACCTTAAAGGACGTCGGAATTGCGCCATCTACGGTAGCAGGTGCCGCGGACCGCCCCGATCACCCCCCTGGCGCAACCGTCGGCAACCGGCCGGGAAGAAGCGGTGCGGACCATTCGGCTTGACGCGGCAGAGTAACGCTGCGTAACCTCACAGTGAGTTACCAGCCGCGCGGCCCAGCCCGCGTCGACACAGTGCCGGGGAGCTATATGTCCAGCGAATACGCCAAACAGCTCGGGGCCAAGCTCCGGGCGATCCGCACCCAGCAGGGCCTTTCCCTCCACGGTGTCGAGGAGAAGAGCCAGGGCCGCTGGAAAGCGGTCGTGGTCGGTTCGTACGAGCGCGGCGACCGCGCCGTGACCGTGCAGCGCCTCGCCGAACTGGCGGATTTCTACGGGGTCCCCGTGCAGGAGCTGCTGCCCGGCACCACGCCGGGCGGTGCCGCCGAGCCGCCGCCGAAGCTGGTCCTGGACCTGGAGCGGCTGGCCACCGTGCCGGCCGAGAAGGCGGGCCCGCTCCAGCGCTACGCCGCGACGATCCAGTCCCAGCGCGGTGACTACAACGGCAAGGTGCTCTCGATCCGCCAGGACGACCTGCGCACCCTCGCCGTCATCTACGACCAGTCGCCCTCCGTCCTGACCGAGCAGCTGATCAGCTGGGGCGTGCTGGACGCGGACGCGCGCCGCGCGGTGGCGTCCCACGAGGAGGCCTGAGCCCCTCAGGCCTCGCCCACCCCAGCAGAAACGTGCCGTCGGGGTGGCCGGAACTTCACGGTTCCGGCCACCCCGACGGCCGTCTGCGGCCTTCCCCGAGGACCTGCGCGGCCCAGTGGGGCGAGGGGCCGCGGACATGCCGAGGGGCCCGCAGCGGCTGTGCTGCGGGCCTCTCGGCATGTCTGCGGCCGGCTGTTCTCAGCCCTCGTCGCTCGCGTCGCGGCGCAGCGAGGGCTTGAGGTCCTTGAGCCGGCCGAGCAGGCCGTTGACGAACGAGGGCGACTCGTCCGTGGAGAACTCCTTCGCCAGCTGGACCATCTCGTCCAGCACGACGGCGTCCGGGGTCTCGTCCACCCAGATCAGCTCGTAGGCGCCGAGCCGCAGGATGTTGCGGTCGACGACCGGCATGCGGTCCAGGGTCCAGCCGACGGCGTACTGGGCGATCAGCTCGTCGATGCGGGTCGCGTGGTCGGCGTAGCCCTCGACCAGTTGCATCGTGTACTCGCTGACCGGCGGCTGCCGGGTGTCGGACCGGGAGAGCCGGATCCAGTCCGCGAGGACGGTCAGGACGTCGGCGCCGCGCTGGTCGCCCTCGAAGAGGATCTGGAAGGCACGCTTGCGGGCCGTGTTGCGGGCGGCCACGGTTAGCTGTTCACCCGGCCGAGGTAGTCGCTCGTGCGGGTGTCGACCTTGATCTTCTCACCGGTGGTGATGAAGAGCGGGACCTGGATCTGGTGGCCGGTCTCCAGCGTGGCGGGCTTGGTGCCGCCGGTGGAGCGGTCGCCCTGGAGGCCCGGCTCGGTCTCGGCGATGGTCAGCTCGACGGCGGCCGGCAGCTCGACGAAGAGCACCTCGCCCTCGTGCTGCGCGACGGTGGCGGTGAAGCCCTCGACCAGGAAGTTGGCGGCGTCGCCGACGGCCTTGCGGTCGATGTGCAGCTGGTCGTAGGTCTCCATGTCCATGAAGACGAAGTACTCGCCGTCCATGTAGGAGAACTGCATGTCGCGCTTGTCGACGGTGGCCGTTTCGACCTTGACGCCGGCGTTGAAGGTCTTGTCGACGACCTTGCCGGAGAGCACGTTCTTGAGCTTGGTGCGCACGAAGGCCGGGCCCTTGCCGGGCTTGACGTGCTGGAACTCGACGACGGACCAGAGCTGGCCGCCTTCGAGCTTGAGCACCATGCCGTTCTTGAGGTCGTTCGTGGAAGCCACGGTTGCTTCAATCTCCTGGACTTACGTGGACGACCCCGGGGCACGCGCCTACAACGCGAGCAGCTCCTTGGTCGTGATGGTGAGTAGCTCGGGTCCGCCGTCCGCCTCGGGGCGTACGACGAGCGTGTCATCGATCCGGACACCGCCCCGGCCCGGGAGGTGGACCCCCGGTTCGACGGTGACCGGCACGCAAGCGTCCAGTTTACCCATGGCCGCGGGGGCCAACTGCGGGTCCTCGTCGATTTCGAGCCCCACGCCGTGCCCGGTGAGCGACTGCAGCCCCTCGGCGTACCCGGCGGAGTCCAGCACCTGCCGCGCCGCGCGGTCCACATCCCGGTAGGCGGCGCCCGGGGCCAGCGCCTCGCGGCCCGCCCGCTGGGCGGCGAAGACCAGGTCGTACAGCTGGATCTGCCAGTCCGCGGGAGAGGTGCCGATCACGAAGGTACGGCCGATCTCGCAGCGGTAGCCGCGGTAGGCGGCGCCCAGGCACACCGAGAGGAAGTCGCCCTCCTCCACCCGGCGGTCGGTGGGGCGGTGGCCGCGGCGGCCCGAGTTGGGGCCGGTGGCCACGGAGGTGGGGAACGCGGGGCCGTCGGCGCCGTGGTCGACCAGGCGCCGCTCCAGCTCCAGGGCGAGGTGGCGCTCGGTGCGGCCGACCAGGATGGACTCCAGGAGCTCACCCAGGGCCTGGTCGGCGATCTCCGCGCCGATCCTCAGACAGGAGATCTCCTCCTCGTCCTTGACCACCCTGAGCTGTTCGACCGCGCCGCCCAGGTCGGCGAGGCGGAGTCTGGACGCGACCGAGGCCAGGGCGCGGTGGCGGGCCACGGTGAGGTGGTGCTCCTCGATGGCGAGGGAGTCGGCGCCCTGGGTCTGGGCGAGCCCGGCGGCGGCGACGGCCGGGTCGCCGCCCGGCTGGGGCAGCACCTGGACCCTCACCGCCTCGTCGGGTCGCCCCTCGTAGGGCCGGTCGTCCGGTGGGCTCTGGCACACCAGCAGGTCCTCGTGCCTTCCGAGGAGCAGGACGGCACCGTGCGGGGCCGCGCCCGCCAGGTACCGCACATTGGCGGGGCGAGTCACCAGCGCCGCCGCGCTGCCGCCCGCGTTGCAGCGCTCCCTCAGCCGGGTCCGGCGGGCCGCGTACACCTCTGACATGAACCGAGCGTACGATTTCCGCCCGGTTTTGGCCGGTTGAGGGCGGCCGAGTGGGCGGTGGGTGATATGTACCGATTCAGTGGGTGACGTTCGCGGGCGGCCCGGCTACCACGCCGGGGGGCTCGTGAGAGCACGCGCCAGTACGTCGTCCAGGAGCTGGGCCGTCCGGGGGATGTCGAGCTGGGAGTTGTCGATGATCGGCAGGCCCGAGCCGTACCAGCCGGCCATGCGGCCGTGGATCCGGGCGACCTCCTCGTCGGTGAGGCGGCGGTTGCCGCTGCGCCGGGCGTTGCGCTCCAGGACGACGTCCAGTCCGGGCAGGAGGACGACCGGGAGGAGACCGGGCCCGACGTGGCGTTTCCAGCCGCCGAGGCCGACGACCGGGCGGTCCGGGAAGACGGCGTCGTCGAGGATGCAGGAGATGCCGTTGGCCAGGAAGTTCCGCGCGGCGAATCCACAGGTGCGGCGGGCGAGGCGGTACTGCGCCTCGGAATTGTCGTTCCAGCCCGATTGGGGGTCGGCGAAGCCGGAGCGGACCCATTCGCGCACGTCGTCGAGGCTGATGTGCGCGGTGGGGACCCGGCGGTGGCCGGCCCAGTACCTGGCGACGCTCGTCTTTCCGGCACCGGCCGGTCCGATCAGCAGCACGGCGAGGGTGGTGGTGGTCGGGTCGGGCACGGAGTGCGCGGGCGGCGGACTCGGCATGGCCACGGGGCCGCCCGGGGGCAGCCGGACGTGCCCGGTGACATCGGTCGCGGGCACCGGCCCCCGGGGCACAGGAGGCACACCGGGCTGCCCGTGAACGGGCCCGGCGGGCCCGTGAGCCGGCGGCACGGGCACAGACCGCCCAGGCCCTGCGGCCCCCGGCCCCTGCCCCGCGGCAGCACCGGGCAGGGAAGGCCCCGCTCCCGGCCCGGAGACAGCACCGGGCAGCGGCGCTACGGGGGCGGCACCGGGGTGGACGCCCGGGTACTGCGTCCCTTGGCCCTGCGGGCCGGGCTGCGGCGGGCCGATGTGGGCATCTTGCTGCCAGCCTGGGTCCAGGGGACCCGGCCGCTGCGGGCCGAGGTGGGGACCCGGCTGCGGCCCCAGCGGGCCCGGCTGCTGCGGGCCCAGGTCGGGTGCCGGGTGCTGCGGGCCCGGGCGCTGGGGATGCTGGGCGTCGGGGGACGACTGCTGTGGCCCGTGGCCCTGTGGGCCGGCGTGGGGGTCCGGCCGGTGTGGGTCCTGGGGCATCGGGCCCGGGTGGTCAGGCATCTGGGAGTTGTTGGGGGTTGGGGCCTGCCCCGGGGGGTGGGGCGGTGGCAGCGGAGGACCCACTGCGTGCTGCATCCGGTGCCACTCCGTCTCGTCTGTCCCGGCCGGTCGGCCGCGGCGTTGGGCGCTGGCGGCGGGGCCGGACCCCGCTCCCTACCGAACGGTACCGTCCCCGGCCGCCGCATGGTGAACGGCCCGGGGCACCCCGAAGTGCCCACGCGCGCGGGGCGATCCGGCGGACGGGCCACGGGCACCGGCCGATCCGGCGGCGGGCACCAAGCACCGGGACCGGGTGACCCGGCGGGCGGCCACAGGCGCGGGGCGACCGCGGCGGCCGGCCCCGGGCACCGGCGGATCCCGTGGGAGGGGCGGGGCGGGAGCTACTGCCCGACCTCGCCGTAGGCCGCCAGGAGCACGGCCGGGTCGGGGCCCTCCAGCACGGTGGGCTTGGCGAGGCCGTCCAGGACGATGAACCGCAGCAGGTCGCCGCGGGACTTCTTGTCGACCTTCATGGTCTCCAGGAGCTTCGGCCACTGGTCGTACCGGTAGTGCAGGGGCAGGCCCACGGCCTCGAGGACCGCACGGTGACGATCGGCCGTGGCGTCGTCCAACCGGCCCGCAAGGCGGCCCAGTTCGGCGGCGAAGTGCATGCCCACGGCCACCGCCGCGCCGTGCCGCCACTTGTAGCGCTCGTTCTTCTCGATGGCGTGGCCGAGCGTGTGGCCGTAGTTCAGGATCTCCCTGAGGCCCGACTCCTTGAGGTCGGCGGAGACGACCTCGGCCTTGACCCTGATGGAGCGCTCGATGAGTTCGGCGGTGTGCGGACCGGCCGGGGTGCGCGCGGCCTCGGGGTCGGACTCGATCAGGTCGAGGATGACCGGGTCGGCGATGAAGCCGGCCTTGATGACCTCGGCCAGCCCGGAGACGTAGTCGTTGACCGGGAGGGAGTCCAGCGCCGCCAGGTCGCACAGCACGCCCGCGGGCGGGTGGAACGCGCCCACGAGGTTCTTGCCCTCGGCGGTGTTGATGCCGGTCTTGCCGCCGACCGCCGCGTCGACCATGGCGAGCACCGTGGTCGGCACCGCGATCCACCGCACCCCGCGCAGCCAGGTCGCCGCCACGAACCCGGCGAGGTCGGTGGTGGCGCCGCCGCCCACGCCGACGATGACGTCGGTGCGGGTGAAGCCGGACTGGCCGAGCGCCTTCCAGCAGTACGCGGCGACCTCGGCGGTCTTGGCCTCCTCCGCGTTGGGCACCTGGATGGCGACGGCCTCGTAGCCCTGTCCGGCCAGGTCGGCGCGGAGCGCGTCCCCGGTCTCGGCGAGCGCCTCGGGGTGGACGACCGCGACCCGCTTGGCCTTCTGGCCGATCAACCCGGCGAGTTCACCGAGGAGCTGACGGCCGATCAGGACGTCGTAGGGCTCGCTGCCCGCGGTCCCGCCGACGTGGATCCGCGTCACTGCCTCGCTCATGCTTCCTTCAACTCCAGTGCGTCCAGGACGGCCCGGGCGACCTCTTCGGGGCTTCGGCCGTCGGTGGCCACCACCGCGGTGGCGACCTCCTCGTACAGGTGCCGGCGGGCCTCCATCAGCTCGCGCCACTGCTTGCGCGGGTTGATCGCGAGCAGGGGACGCGCCACGTTCAGGCCGGTGCGCCTGACGGCCTCCTCGACGTCCATGGAGAGGTAGACCACGGGCAGTCCGACGAGCAGCGCGCGGGTGTCCTCGTCGAGGATCGCGCCGCCGCCGAGGGCGAGTACGCCGTCGTGCTCGGCCAGCGCCCGGCGTACCGCGCGCTTCTCGATCGCGCGGAAGGCGGGCTCGCCCTCCTCGACGAAGATGTCGGCGATGGTCCGGCCTTCGGCGGCCACGATGTCCTCGTCGGTGTCCCGGTAGCCGGCGCCGAGCCGCTCGGCCAGCAGCAGCCCGACCGTGGACTTGCCCACGCCCATCGGGCCGACCAGGACGACCGCGGGCCCGCCGCTCACCGGATGGCCAGGTGGTCGAGGTAGGACCGGACGTTGCGGCGGGTCTCGGTCACGCTGTCGCCGCCGAACTTCTCCGCCACCGCGTCCGCGAGGACGAGCGCGACCATGGCCTCGGCGACGATGCCCGCGGCCGGCACGGCCGAGACGTCGGAACGCTGGTGGTGCGCCTGGGCCGCCTCACCCGTGGCCACGTCCACGGTCCTCAGGGCGCGCGGCACGGTCGCGATCGGCTTCATCGCGGCCCGCACCCGGAGCAGCTCGCCCGTGGACAGGCCGCCCTCGGTGCCGCCCGCACGCCCCGAGGTGCGCCGGATGCCCTCGGGCGTGCTCACGATCTCGTCGTGCGCCTTGGAGCCGGGCACCCGCGCCAGCCCGAAGCCGTCACCGATCTCCACGCCCTTGATCGCCTGGATGCCCATCAGGGCCCCGGCCAGCCGGGCGTCCAGCTTGCGGTCCCAGTGCACGTGCGAGCCCAGGCCCACCGGCACGCCGTACGCCAGCACCTCGACCACACCACCGAGGGTGTCGCCGTCCTTGTGGGCCTGGTCGACCTCCGCGACCATCGCCTTCGACGCGTCCGCGTCCAGGCAGCGCAGCGGGTCCGCGTCCAGCCTCTCCACATCCGCGGGCGTGGGGTACACACCCTGGGGGGCCTTCACCGAGCACAGCTCGACGACATGGCTGACGATCTCGATGCCGGCCGTCTCCTTCAGGTACGACCGCGCCACCGCGCCCAGCGCCACCCGTGCCGCCGTCTCCCGCGCGGAGGCCCGCTCCAGGATCGGCCGGGCCTCGTCGAAGCCGTACTTCTGCATCCCCGCCAGGTCCGCGTGACCGGGCCGGGGCCGGGTCAGCGGCGCGTTGCGGGCCAGTTCGGCGAGCTCCGCCGGGTCGACCGGGTCGGCCGCCATCACCTGCTCCCACTTGGGCCACTCGGTGTTGCCCACCATGATCGCGACCGGGGAACCGAGCGTGAGGCCGTGCCGGACGCCGCCGAGGAAGGTGACCTCGTCGCGCTCGAACTTCATACGGGCGCCGCGCCCATAGCCCAGGCGCCGCCGTGCGAGGTGGTCGGCCACCATCTCCGTGGTGATCGGCACGCCGGCGGGAAGGCCCTCCAGCGTCGCGACAAGCGCGGGTCCGTGGGACTCCCCCGCGGTCAGCCAACGCAACCTGCTCAACGATGCTCCTCAGTGCTCGCGCCCTGGTCCTGCCCTGCGTACGCGCACCCTCGCGCGTGGTGACGGCACCGCCGGGTGCGCGACCCCGGCCCGCCACCTCCGATCCTCCCACGTCCGGCCGGGTCGTCCGGCCGGAGGTCCATCAGGCGGACGCGGGGACGGACGGCCGGTCAGTCCCGGGCGCGGGCGGCGAGGGCGCGCTCCCCCGCCTTGCGCATGGCGTCGAGCGGGGCCGGGGCACGGCCGGTCATCTGCTCGACCTGGAGGACCGCCTGGTGCACCAGGAGGTCCAGGCCGCCGACGACGGCGCCGCCGGCCATGGACCAGCGTGCCGCGAGTGCGGTGGGCCAAGGGTCGTAAAGCACGTCGAAGAGGGTGGCGGGGCGCTCGGGCACGGCGGCGGCGAGGGCGTCCGTTGTACCGGCGGGCGTGGTGGCGACGACCAGCGGGGCGGTCAGGGCCTCGTCGGCCCGCGACCAGTCGGCGGTACGGACCTCGACGTCCAGCCGCTCGCCCCAGCGGCGCATCTCGGCGGCGCGGGCGTCGCTGCGGACGTAGGCGACGACCTCGCCGGAGCAGACGCGGGCGAGGGCGGCGAGCGCGGAGGACGCGGTGGCGCCGGCGCCGAGGATCGCCGCCCTCTCGACCTGCTCGATGCCGTGCTCCCGCAGTGCGGCGACCATGCCGGGCACGTCGGTGTTGTCGCCGAGCCGCCGCCCGTCCTCGGTGAACACGACGGTGTTGACCGCCTCGACGGAGGCGGCCGTGTCGCTGACCTCGTCGACCAGCGGCATGACGGCGCGCTTGAGCGGCATCGTCAGCGACAGCCCCGCCCACTCGGGGCCGAGCCCGTCGAGGAACCCGGGCAGGCCGGCCTCGCCGACCTCGAACCGGTCGTACGACCAGTCGGTGAGCCCCAGCTCCTCGTAGGCCGCGCGGTGCAGCACCGGGGAGAGGGAGTGGGCGATGGGCGATCCCAGTACGGCGGCGCGGCGGGCGTCAGTTGCCCGAGCTGGCATTGAACTTTTCCTTGAGCTTCTGGAATTCGGCGTAGGTCTTGGCGAACTCGGTCTTGTTCATACCGTCGGTCGCCACGAAGTAGATCCAGCCCTCGTCGGTCGGGTTCAGCGCGGCCTTCAGCGCGTCGTCCCCCGGGTTTCCGATCGGTCCGGGCGGCAGGCCCTTGTTGGTGTACGTGTTGTACGGGCTCTTGTTGCTGTTGATCTCTTTTTCGCTGATGTGGATCTTGCTCTCGCCCTTCAGGTAATTGAAGGTCGAGTCGAACTGCAGCAGCTGGTTGGTCTCGGTGTTCGTGGGCTTGAGCCGGTTGTAGACCACCTCCGCCATCCTGCGGAAGTCGTCGTGCGTCTTGCCCTCGGCCTGGACCAGGCTCGCCACCGTGACCATCTGCAGCGGATCGGCCAGGTTGAACTCCTTGGCCTTGGCCGTGAGGTCGTAGCGGCCGTAGGCCTGGGTGGCCTGGGTGACCATCTGCTTGAGCACCGCGTCGGGCTTCATGCCCTTGGCCGCGGGATAGGTGCCCGGCCAGAGGAAGCCCTCCAGCGGGTCGAGGATCTTGCTGTTGCTGTTCGCCCAGCTCGGCAGGCCGAGGGACTTGTAGTTCTCGGCGGCGAGTTTCTTCGTGGTGCCGTTCGCGAGGTCCAGCTGCTTGTCGATCGCCGCGTAGACCTGAGCGTTGCGCTCGCCCGGCTTGACCAGCACGTTGCTCTGGCTCTTGGGGTCGAGCATCAGCGCGACGGCACTCGCCGCGGACATCTGTTTCCTCAGCAGATAGGCGCCCGCCTGGATCTGCTTGCCGTTCGGGTTCTGCGACTGCGCGGCCACGAAGGCGTCCACGCTCTTCACGACACCGGCCGCCTTCAGCGCGCGGCCGATGTCGTAGCCGCCCGCGCCCTTGGGGATCTCCACGGTCACGGTCTGGTCGATGCCGTTGCCCGCGAAGTCCGGGGCCGTGCCGAAACGATTTTGGTAGAACTGGTAGCCGTAGTAGCCGACGCCGGCCAGGCCGCCGCCGAAGACCATGACCACGACCAGGCAGGCGCAGCCGTTGCGGCGCTTCTTGCCGGTCTTCCCGCCCTTGCCGCCCCGCCCCTTGCGGTCGCCGCGCCCGCGGCTGCCGTCCGGATCGTCGGCGCCGGGGTCCTCGTCCTCGTCGTCGCCGCCCGCGAAGAAGGCGTGCTCCTCGTCGTCCTCGCCGGGCTCGGGGTCCCAGTCGGGGCGCGGCTCGGGCTCGGCCTTGCGGCGACCGGGCGGCTCCGGCGGCGGGTAGGCCTCGGGCGTGCCGTAGAAGTCGGGCTGCCCGGCGCCGTAGCCGGCGGGCTGCTGGCCGTACGGGTCGGCCGGGTCACCGGTGTAGGGGACCTGCGGCTGCGCCCCGGTGCCGTCCCAGCCGCCCTGGTGGTAGTGCTGCTGCTGGAGATGGCCCGCGTACTGCTGGTCGTACTGCTGCTGGCCGTGCTGGCCGTGCTGGTGCCCCTGCTGGTCGTACTGCTGCTGGCCGTGCTGGTCGTACTGCTGGTGGCCCTGCTGGTCGTACTGCTGCTGGTGGCCCTGCTCGCCGTAGTGCGGCTGGGCGCCCTGGTGCTCCGGCTGCTGCTGGTGGCCCCACTCGCCGTACTGCGGCTGCTGGGGATGGTGCTGCGAACGGCCGCCGTAGGGGGACTGCTGACCCGCGTGGGCCTGCTGTCCTCCCCATCCGCCGTCCCCGTACAACGGGTCCTCCGGATGCCACGGTTCGGGGCCTGGGCCCCGGCCATACTCAGTCATCGATCCCCTAGAGCCGCGAGGCGGCGGTCGCGCGGCTTCTCGCCCGGCTTCCGTCCCGCCTCTTTGCTGTGCGGCGGCTGTTCGAACACCGCCGCATCGCGCGGAACGTTACCGTATCGCGATCAGATGACCACTTCGACGCCCTCGCCGGGTGCTTTGCCTGACACCCGTTCGGATTCCAGGGCCTGCTGCAGGATGATGACGGCGGCGGCCTGGTCGATGACGGAGCGTCCCTTCCTGGACCGCACCCCGGAGGCGCGCAGCCCCTGACTGGCCGTGACCGTCGTCATCCGCTCGTCCACCAGGCGGACCGGCACCGGTGCGATGCCCTTGGCCAGTTCACCGGCGAAGGCGCGGACCTTGACCGCGGCCGGTCCCTCGCCGCCCTTGAGCGAGCGAGGGAGACCGACGATCACCTCGAGGGGCTCGTACTCCTCGACGAGCTGCCTCAGGCGGCGGTGCGCCGCCGGGACGTCCCGGCCGGGAACCGTCTCCACCGGCGTGGCGAGGATCCCGTCGGGGTCGCACGAGGCGACCCCGATCCGGGCGTCGCCGACGTCGATCGCGAGCCGGCGTCCCCTTCTCATCGCCGAGCTCACTTGGCCGTTTCCGCCACGAGACGCTCGACGGCGTCCACGGCCTCGCCGACCGCGGCCGGGTTCTGGCCGCCGCCCTGGGCGACGTCCGGCTTGCCGCCGCCACCGCCGCCGAGGGTCTTGGCGGCGGCGCGGACCAGGTCACCGGCCTTCAGGCCACGCTCCCGGGCGGCCTCGTTGGTGGCGATGACCGTGAGCGGCTTGCCGTTGTTGACGGTGAACAGGGCCACCACGGCGGCACGGCCGCCCTGGATGCGGCCGCGCACGTCGAGGACCAGCTTGCGCAGGTCGTCGGGCGTGGTGCCGTCCGGGACCTGGCCGGTGACGACGGCGACGCCGCGCACGTCCTTGGCGGACTCGGCGAGACCGGCGGCGGCCTGGAGCACCTTCTCGGCGCGGAACTTCTCGATCTCCTTCTCGGCGTCCTTCAGCTTGCCGAGCATGGCGGAGACCTTCTCCGGCAGCTCCTCGGCTCGGCCCTTGAGCAGCTCGGTGAGCTGGTTGACGACCGTGTGCTCGCGGGCGAGGAAGTTGTAGGCGTCGACGCCGACGAGGGCCTCGATACGGCGCACACCCGAGCCGATCGACGACTCGCCGAGCAGCTTGACCAGGCCCAGCTGGGCGGTGTTGTGGACGTGCGTGCCGCCGCACAGCTCCTTGGAGAAGTCGCCGATGGTCACGACGCGGACCCGCTCGCCGTACTTCTCGCCGAACTCGGCGATGGCGCCCTGCTTCCGGGCGTCGTCGATGCCCATGACCTCGGCGCGGACGTCGAGGTCGCGGGCGAGCACCTCGTTGATCTTCTGCTCGACGTCGGTCATCACGGCCGTCGGGACGGCGGACGGGGAGCCGAAGTCGAAGCGGAAGCGGCCGGGCTGGTTCTCCGAGCCCGCCTGGGCGGCCGTCGGGCCGAGGGCGTCGCGCAGGGCCTGGTGGGTCAGGTGCGTGGCCGAGTGGGCGCGGGCGATGGCCTTGCGGCGGCGGTTGTCGATGGCGGCGTGGGCCTTGGCGCCCACCGTCACCTCGCCGACCTGGACGACGCCCTTGTGGACGTAGACGCCGGGCACCGGCTTCTGGCAGTCGCGGACCTCGATGACGGCGCCGGAGTCGGCCTTGATGCGGCCGGTGTCGCCGATCTGGCCGCCGCCCTCGGCGTAGAACGGGGTGCGGTCCAGGACGACCTCGACCTCGTCGCCCTCGGTGGCGGCCGGGGAGGAGACGCCGTCGACGAGGATCCCGACGATGGTGGACTCGCCCTCGGTGTCGGTGTACCCGATGAAGTCGGTCTCGCCGGCGGTGTCGGCGATCTCACGGTAGGCGCCGAGGTCGGCGTGGCCGGTCTTCTTGGCCTGGGCGTCGGCCTTGGCGCGCTCCCGCTGCTCCTTCATCAGGCGGCGGAAGCCCTCCTCGTCCACGGCGAGGCCCTGTTCGGCGGCCATCTCCAGGGTGAGGTCGATGGGGAAGCCCCAGGTGTCGTGGAGCAGGAAGGCCTTGTCGCCGGGCAGCACGGTGCCGCCGGCCTGCTTGGTCTCGGTGACGGCGGTGTCGAGGATGTTGGTGCCGGCCTTGAGGGTCTTCAGGAAGGCGTTCTCCTCGGCGAGGGCGACCTTCTCGATGCGCTCGCGGTCGGTGACCAGCTCCGGGTACTGCTGCCCCATCATGCCGATGACGACCTCGATGAGGTCCTTGACGACCGGGCCGGTGGCGCCGAGCAGGCGCATGTTGCGGATGGCGCGGCGCATGATGCGGCGCAGCACGTAGCCGCGGCCCTCGTTGCCGGGGGTGACGCCGTCGCCGATGAGCATGGTGGCGGTGCGCATGTGGTCGGTGACCACGCGCAGGGACACGTCCGAGCCGTGGGCGTCGCCGTAGGCCACGCCGGTCAGTTCGGTGGCCTTCTTGATGACGGCCATGGAGGTGTCGATCTCGTACATGTTCTGCACGCCCTGCAGAATCATGGCGAGCCGCTCGAGGCCGAGGCCGGTGTCGATGTTCTTGCTCGGCAGGTCCCCGAGGATCTCGAAGTTGTCCTTGCCGGTGCCCTCGCCGCGCTCGTACTGCATGAAGACGAGGTTCCAGATCTCCACGTACCGCTCGTCGTTGACGGCGGGGCCGCCCTCGGCGCCGAACTCGGGGCCGCGGTCGTAGTTGATCTCGGAGCAGGGGCCGCAGGGGCCGGGCACGCCCATGGACCAGAAGTTGTCCTTCATGCCCAGGCGCTGGATGCGCTCGGCGGGGACGCCCACGACGTCGCGCCAGATCTGCTCGGCCTCGTCGTCGTCCTTGTAGACGGTGATCCAGAGCTTCTCCGGCTCCAGGCCGTAACCGCCCTTGTCCTGGGGGGTGGTGAGCAGCTCCCAGGCGAGCTTGATGGCGCCTTCCTTGAAGTAGTCGCCGAAGGAGAAGTTGCCGCACATCTGGAAGAAGGTGCCGTGCCGCGTGGTCTTGCCGACCTCTTCGATGTCCGGGGTGCGCACGCACTTCTGCACGCTGGTGGCGCGCGGGAAGGGCGGCTTGACCTCGCCCAGGAAGTAGGGCTTGAAGGGCACCATGCCGGCCGGGACGAGGAGCAGAGTCGGGTCGTCCGCGATGAGCGACGCCGAAGGGACGACGGTGTGCCCGCGCTCCTCGAAGAAGCTCAGCCAGCGGCGGCGGATCTCAGCCGACTCCATCAGTGGTCCTCATTCCGGTTGTACGAGTACGTCGGGTACGACGGGTCCGTGGGATTCCCGGCGTACTTCGGGCTGTTGCGGTTCTCGATGGCGGCGTGCCGCCGGGGCGCGGGGAGTTCGGGGTCGACGGGGGCGTTGATGCCGAGGGCGTCGCCGAGTTCGGCCTCCCGCTGGGCCATGTTGTCGCGGACGTCGAGCGCGAAGCCGACCGCGCGGTCCTTGATGCGGTGGCCGGTCTCGAGCGCCTTGCTGGCCGCGGTCGCGGCGAGGGACTCGGGGGTCAGCTGCCTCAGCTTGCGGTTGACCTTGGTGGTGGCCCAGACGCCGGCGGCGACACCGGTGCCGAACCAGAACGTACGGCGGAACATGGCTAGTCCTTACTTCTCCCGGTTGTTCCGCTTCCCCCGCCGGGCGGCCGGGACGGTGCGGCCCACGATCACGTTACGCCCGGAGGTACTGGCGGGCACGTCCTGGCCCTTGCGGCCGCCGAGCGCGCGGCGGACGCCGTAGCCGAAGGCCGCGACCTTGACCAGGGGGCCGCCGAAGGTGGAGGCGACGGTGGTCGACAGCGCGGAGGCGTTGGACGTGACCTCCTGGACGTCGGAGGCGATCGCGTCGACACGGTCGATCTGGGTCTGCGCGGAGCGCACCGCCTGCGAGGCGTCGGCGAGCAGTGGAACCGCCTGGTCGGTCACGTCCGCGACGAGTTTGGTGGTCGCCCTGAGCGTCTGGGCCAGCCTCGCCAGCGCGACGGCGAGGAAGGAGACCAGGATCGCCCAGAAGACGGCCACCAGGATCCCGGCCACCTCTCCACCGGTCACTGTGCGCACCCGCTCCCTGAACATGCAGTGAACATCGGAATCAAAAGAATCAGTGCACCGAGCCTATCGCGCCGCGGGTGGGGCTCCGTACCGGATTACCGTCCGCGGCGGGGCGGCCGTCGCGCGGACGCGTGAGCCCGCCGGCTCACCCGCCCTCGCGGGCGGGGAGACGGCGGGCTCGACTGCGGTGCTGCTGCGCGCGGTGGTACCGCGCGCGGTGGTGCTACGGCGTGCCGGTGATCAGCGGGCGTAGTACTCGACGACGAGCTGCTCGTCGCAGATCACCGGGATCTCCTTGCGGTTCGGCTCGCGGTCCAGGCGGAACGCCAGGGCCTTGAGGTTCACCTGGAGGTAGCGCGGGGTCTCGCCCTCGGGGGCGAAGCCGCCCTCACGGGAGATCTGGAAGAGCGTCTTGTCCTTGGAGCGGTCGCGGACCTGGACGACGTCGTCGGGGCGCACGCGGAAGGACGGCTTGTCGACCTTCTGGCCGTTGACCTGGATGTGGCCGTGGACGACCATCTGGCGAGCCTGGTAGATCGTGCGGGCGATGCCCGAACGCAGGACCAGCGCGTCGAGACGGCGCTCGAGCTCGATGATCAGAGCCTCACCGGTCTTGCCCTGGACCTTGGAGGCACGCTCGTAGGCGCGGACGAGCTGGCGCTCGGACACGTCGTACTGCGCACGCAGACGCTGCTTCTCGAGCAGACGGACCTTGTAGTCCGAGTTCTGCTTGCGGCCGCGGCCGTGCTCACCCGGCGGGTAGGGGCGGGCCTCGAAGTACTTGACGGCCTTCGGGGTCAGCGCGATGCCGAGGGCACGCGACTTCTTGACCTTGGGGCGGGACTGGTTCGCCACTGTTTTCCTTTTCCTAGTTTTCCGGCTCGTCAGTGTTCAGGGAGGTCGCATCCGCAGCCGAGAAAACCCGCCGGGTCCGCGTGGGACCTGCCGGGCAGCCGCTTCCCTGGTCTGGGCACATACGTGCAGCACGCGAGTGGCCCACCTGCCGGTCCCGGTGCTCCGGGTGGTGGTGGGCTGCCCGCGACACCGAATCGACGGTGCGCGACGCTCCTGGATTCCGGCCCCGGGGGGCTGGGATCCGGCTGGTTGTCCCGCTCTGACGCGCCGGCCGAAGCCGGACACGGGACTCAGCGCTCCGGGAAGTCTACAGGGTGCTCACGACCGCTTACGACCGAGCCGCTGCCTGGTCCACTCCACCGCGTCCGCGTACCGCGCCTCGGCGCCGTGCCGGCCCGGGGTGTAGTACTCGCGGTCCTTGAGGGCGTCCGGCGCGTACTGCTGGGCGGCGATGCCCTCGGGCAGGTCGTGCGGGTAGACGTAGCCCTGGGCGTGGCCGAGCTTGGCGGCGCCCTTGTAGTGCCCGTCGCGCAGGTGGGGCGGCACGGGACCGGCCAGTCCCTTGCGCACGTCGTCCAGGGCGGCGCCGATCGCGGTGGTCGCCGAGTTGGACTTGGGGGCGAGGGCCAGCGCGATGGTGGCGTGGGAGAGGGTGAGCGCGGCCTCGGGGAAGCCGATCATGGCGACGGCCTGGGCGGCGGCCACGGCTATGGGCAGCGCGTTCGGGTCGGCGAGGCCGATGTCCTCGCTGGCGGAGATCATCAGGCGGCGGGCGATGAACCGGGGGTCCTCGCCGGCCTCGATCATCCGGGCCAGGTAGTGCAGGGCCGCGTCGACGTCGGAGCCGCGGATGGACTTGATCAGGGCGCTGGCGACGTCGTAGTGCTGGTCGCCGTCGCGGTCGTACTTCACCGCGGCCCGGTCGACGGTCTCCTCCAGGGTGGTGAGGCCGATCTCGCTCTCGCCCTTGTCGAGGGCGGCCCCGGCGGCGGCCTCGAGCGCGGTCAGGGCCCGGCGGGCGTCGCCGCCTGCGATGCGCAGCAGGTGGTCCTCGGTGTCCTCGGGGAGGGCGACGGTGCTCTTGAGTCCGCGCTCGTCGTCGAGGGCCCGGCGGAGCAGGCCGCGGACGTCGTCGTCGGTGAGGGGTTCGAGGGTGAGGAGCAGGGAGCGGGACAGCAGCGGGGAGATGACGGAGAAGTACGGGTTCTCGGTGGTGGCGGCGATCAGGGTCACCCAGCGGTTCTCGACGGCGGGGAGCAGGGAGTCCTGCTGGGCCTTGCTGAAACGGTGGATCTCGTCGAGGAAGAGGACGGTCTCCTTGCCGTACCCCCCGGAGGCGCGGCGGGCGCCGTCGATGACCGCGCGGACCTCCTTGACGCCCGCGGTGATCGCCGAGAGCTCCACGAAGCGCTTGTTGGTGGCCTTGGAGACGACGTAGGCCAGGGTGGTCTTGCCGGTGCCGGGCGGTCCCCAGAGGATCACCGACGAGGGTCCCGCGGGGCCGCCCGCGCCCTCGCCGACCAGCCGGCGCAGGGGTGAGCCGGGCTTGAGCAGGTGCTGCTGGCCGACCACCTCGTCCAGGGTGCGCGGGCGCATCCGGACGGCCAGGGGGCTGGCGGCCGGGTCCTTCTCCTGGCGTTCCTCTGCTGCGGCGGTGAACAGGTCGGGTTCCACGCTGAAACCCTATGTCACGCCACTGACAGCCCGGCCGGGGCCGGGTCCGCCTCAGGCCCAGAGGCTGCTGCCCCAGCGGGTGAAGATGAGCATGGCGATGACGCCGCAGTGCGTGACCGGCAGGACCCAGGTGAACTCCATGAGGAAGTTCTTGACGGGGCGCGGGGCGGGCAGGAAGTCGTTGCGGACGTTGTGCGAGGTCACGTACCAGAACATGGTGATGGTGGCGACCCAGGCCAGTGAGCACCACAGGCACAGGGCGTTGATCCGGTACAGGGACTGGAACTGGAGCCAGGTGACGAAGCAGACACCGAAGAGGGTGCCGAAGTTGAAGGTCAGCCAGTACCAGCGCGGGAAGGTGGCGCGGGCGAGCAGGCTCATGCCGACGCAGATGACGATGCCGTAGCAGACGAGGCCGAGCCAGGGGTTGGGGAAGCCGAAGGCGGCGGCCTGCTTGCTCTCCATGACGCTGCCGCAGGAGACGATCGGGTTGAGGCTGCAGCTCGGCGTGAACGTCTTGCCGCTGAGCTTGCCCTCCATGATCTTCTGCTTGTCGAGCGTGATGACCCAGGCGGCGAGCAGTCCGGCCGCGCCGGTGATCACCAGCATCAGCGCGAAGGCGCGGCTGCCGCCCACCGTGCGCGGAGAGTGGACCGCGCGCTCGGGTTCGGGCTCCGTGGAGACGTCCTTGACTGTCGTCTTGCTCATCACGCCGATTCCGTCACTTGTGAGTCGGACCTTCTTCGGGCATGGCCATTGTGCCGCACGCGTGCGTGTCTTCACCGTTCGGTGAACATAAGGAGATACGGGCGCGCGGCCCAGGGCGTTCGGTTCCGGACAAGGTCCGCGCGCAGGTCCGTACCCCAAGGCGACCGGCACGCGTGCGTGCCGGTCGCGCTTCGGAATCATTCGGCCGCGTGAAGCGGCGGGCGCGGAGTTGACGTCCGGCCGCCCCCACTCGTCTCGGCCGTTCGCCCCGGCCGCTCGTCCGCCGGCGCTCAGCCGAGGCGTGACTCCAGTTCCGCCACGATCTCGTCCACGCCGATCGCCGTCTGCTCGCCGGACTCCATGTCCTTGAGCTGGACGACGCCCTCGGCGAGGTCGCGCTCACCGGCGACCAGGGTGAAGCGGGCGCCGCTGCGGTTGGCGTTCTTCATGGCGCCCTTGAGGCCCCGGTGCCCGTAGGAGAAGTCGGCCGCGATGCCCACCTTGCGCAACTCGGTGACCTTCGCGAACAGCAGGCGGCGGGCCTCCTCGCCGAGCGGGACCGCGAACACGCTGGTGGTGGCGGGCAGGCGCAGCTCCACGCCCTCCGCCTCCAGTGCCAGGACCGTGCGGTCCACGCCCAGCGCCCAGCCCACCGAGGGCAGCGCGGGGCCGCCGATCATCTCGGACAGGCCGTCGTAGCGGCCGCCGCCGCCCACCGCGGACTGCGAGCCGAGGCCGTCGTGGACGAACTCGAAGGTGGTGCGCGTGTAGTAGTCCAGGCCGCGGACCAGCTTGGGGTCGTCCTCGAAGGAGACGCCGGCGGCCGTGATCAGCTCGCGGACCTCCTCGTGGTACGCCTTGCACGCGTCGCACAGGTAGTCGCGCAGCAGCGGGGCCTCGGTGAGCTGCTTCTGCACGTCGGGGCGCTTGTCGTCGAGCACCCGCAGGGGGTTGATCTCGGCCCGGCGCAGGGTGTCCTGGTCCAGGTCGAGGCCGCGCAGGAAGTCCTGGAGCGCGGCCCGGTAGACCGGGCGGCACTCCTTGTCGCCCAGGCTGTTGAGCAGGATGCGGAAGTCGCGCAGGCCCAGCGAGCGGTACGCCTGGTCGGCCAGGATGATCAGCTCGGCGTCGAGCGCCGGGTCCTCCGCGCCGATCGCCTCGGCGCCGACCTGGGAGAAGTGGCGGTAACGGCCCTTCTGCGGGCGCTCGTAGCGGTAGTACGAGCCCGAGTACCAGAGCTTGACCGGGAGGTTGCCGGCCTTGTGCAGGCCGGCCTCCAGGGCGGCGCGCAGCACGGAGGCGGTGCCCTCGGGGCGCAGGGCGAGGCGGTCGCCGCCCTTGGTCTCGAAGGCGTACATCTCCTTGGTCACGATGTCGGTTGACTCGCCGACACCGCGGGCGAACAGCTCGACGTTCTCGAAGCCGGGCGTCTCGATGTAGCCGTAGCCGGAGTTGCGCAGCGGGGCGGCGATCGCCTCGCGGACCGCCAGGTAGGTCGCGGAGTCCGGCGGGATCAGGTCGTAGGTGCCCTTGGGGGCCTTGAAGGTGCTCACGAAGTGTCTCGTCACATTCCTCGTCGGGGAGCGGCGTCCGCGTCCGCTCCCGGGCCGGCCGCCACCTGCCGCAGATAGGGGTTGGTGGCGCGCTCCCGGCCGATGGTCGTCTGGGGGCCGTGGCCGGACAGCACCACGGTCGAGTCGTCGAGCGGCAGGCACACGCGGGCCAGCGAGTCGAGCATCTCGGCCATGTCACCGCCGGGCAGGTCGGTGCGTCCGATGGAGCCGGCGAAGAGCAGATCCCCGGAGAAGAGGACCGGCGGGATGTCCGCGGCCCCGGGCATCCGGAACGTCACCGACCCCTTGGTATGGCCGGGCGCGTGCGCGACGGAGAACTCCAGGCCGGCCAGCTCCAGCCCGGTGCCGTCGGCCAGTTCCCTGACGTCGTCCGGCTCCCCCACGGTCAGGTCCCCCATCAGCGGCGTGCCCACGGAGAGGCCGAGGGCCTTGCCGGGGTCGCTCATCATGTACCGGTCGGCCGGGTGGATCCAGGCCGGCACGTCGTGCGCGCCGCACACCGGGACGACCGAGGCCACGTGGTCGATGTGGCCGTGCGTGAGGACGACGGCGACGGGCTTGAGCCGGTGCTTGCGGACCGCCTCCGCGACGCCGTCGGCGGCCTGGTGGCCCGGGTCGATGATCACGCACTCCTCACCGGCGGCGGGGGCGACGAGGTAGCAGTTCGTCCCCCAGGCCCCGGCGGGGAACCCGGCAATGAGCACGATCGTCCTTCGTTTGTGTCGATACGGGCGGCCGCGGCCGCGGTCAGAGCCTACCGGCGCTGCCGGATCCTCAGCGAACCCATATACGGTACGGGGCACACGCAGACGGTCGGCTCGCACGACGCATGTGTACCGGTCGGCACCCACGACGCATGAGGAGAGAACCCGGTGGTCAGCCAGGAGCAGCGGCGGCGTCAGCTCGCCCGGGAGAAGTTCTTGCGGCAGCAGCAGCGGCGCACCGCCGCGCGGCGCAAGGCGCGGATGCGCAACTCCGTGATCGCGTCGGTGCTCGGCGTGGTCGTCATCGGCAGCGTCGCGCTCTACACGACCGGGGTGCTGAAGAACGGCAAGGACGACAAGTCGAACGCGAGCGCGCAGGTCACTCCGAGCGCCTCCGCGCCCAGCAAGGCGCCGGATCCGTGCGCGAAGCCGGCCGCGGGCTCGGTGAAGAAGCTGAGCTGGAAGAAGGAGCCGGCGATGACGATCGACACGTCGGCGAAGTACACGATGAAACTCGCCACCACGTGCGGCGACATAGACGTGGCGCTGAAGACGTCGGCCGCGCCGCACACGGTGAACAGCTTCGACTTCCTCGCCGGGCAGGGCTTCTTCGACCACACCAAGTGCCACCGGCTCACCACCAACAACATCTACGTGCTCCAGTGCGGCGACCCGACGGGCACCGGCAGCGGCGGTCCGGGCTACACGCTGCCGGACGAGAATCTCAAGGACGCGAGCCTGAAGGGCAACGTCTATCCCGCGGGCACGGTGGCGATGGCGAACACCGGGCAGAAGCACACTGGCGGCAGCCAGTTCTTCCTGGTCTACCAGGACAGCCCGCTCCCGCCCAGCTACACCCCCTTCGGTACGATTTCCGAGTCCGGACTGAAGGTGCTGAAGAAGATCGCCGCCGCGGGTGAGAACACGGGCGGCGGCGACGGAGCCCCCAACGCGACGGTCGTGATCAACAAGGCGACGGTCGCCAAATCCTGAGCGTCAACTGCGGAATTTCGGTCGCGCGGGATGCGGACAGGCAACCCGCCGGTCGCCTATGTTGGCCGTGACGAAACTGTGGACGATGCCCGGGGGAGCTTCGAGCCCCCTCGCAGGCATCATGTGGAGGAGGCGCTGTGAGCAGCGACCCGTGGGGCCGCGTCGACGAGACGGGGACCGTGTACGTGCGTACGGCCGACGGCGAGCAGGTCGTCGGTTCCTGGCAGGCGGGCTCCCCCGAGGAGGCGCTGGCCTACTTCGAGCGCAAGTACGAGGGCCTGGTTGTCGAGATCGGCCTCCTCGAGAAGCGAGTACGGACCACCGATCTGTCCGCGAAGGACGCCCAGGCCGCCATCGGCCACCTTCGGGAGCAGGTGGACGCGCACCACGCGGTCGGTGACCTGGACGCGCTGCGCACCCGCCTGGACAAGCTGGTCGAGACCGTGGAGTCGCGGCGCGAGGAGCGCAAGGCGCAGCGCGCCCGGCAGGCCGACGAGGCCCGGCACGCCAAGGAGGCCCTGGTCGTCGAGGCCGAGCAGCTCGCCCAGTCCGACCAGTGGCGGGCGGCCGGTGAGCGGCTGCGCGCGCTGGTGGACACCTGGAAGGGGCTGCCGCGCCTGGACCGCAAGTCCGACGACGAGCTGTGGCACCGCTTCTCGCACGCGCGCTCGGCGTTCTCCAAGCGGCGCAAGGCGCACTTCGCACAGCTGGACGCGCAGCGCGAGGAGGCCCGCAAGACCAAGGAGCGGCTGGTCGCCGAGGCCGAGGCGCTGTCGGACTCGACGGACTGGGGCCTCACGGCGGCCCGTTACCGCGAGCTGATGGCGGAGTGGAAGGCCGCGGGCCGTGCCCAGCGCGAGCACGAGGACGACCTGTGGAACCGCTTCCGCGGCGCCCAGGACGTGTTCTTCGCCGCCCGCAGCTCGGTGTTCGCCGAGCGGGACGCCGAGCAGACGGAGAACCTGAAGCTGAAGGAGGAGCTGGCCGAGGAGGCCGAGAAGCTCCTGCCGATCGCCGACCTGAAGGCCGCCCGGGCCGCCTTCCGCTCGATCAACGAGCGCTGGGAGGCCATCGGTCATGTGCCGCGCGACGCGCGTCCCCGCGTCGAGGGCCGGATGCACACGGTCGAGCGCGCCATCCAGGAGGCCGAGGAGGCCGAGTGGCGGCGGACCAACCCGGAGGCACGCGCGCGTGCCGAGGGTCTGACCGGTCAGCTCCAGGCCGCCGTGGACAAGCTCAGGGGCCAGATCGAGCAGGCGCGGGCCCAGGGCAACAACGCGAAGGCGGACAAGCTCCAGCAGGAGCTGGACGGCCGTCAGGCGCTGCTGGACCAGGCGCTGAAGGGTCTGCAGGAGTTCGGCGGCTGAGCTGCCGCCCGCCTCGCCGCCTCGGCGGTGGCGTTAAGGCTGAGGGCTCCCGTACCTCGTCGGTACGGGAGCCCTCAGCCGTTTCGCCCCGGCCGTCTCGCGGGGCCTCACGCCCCGCTGTGCGCCTCTACGCCCTGCTGCGTGCCGAGGTGACCCGGTAGACGTCGTAGACGCCCTCGACGCCGCGTACGGCCTTCAGGACGTGTCCCAGGTGCTTGGGGTCGCCCATCTCGAAGGTGAAGCGGGAGGTGGCGACGCGGTCGCGGGAGGTCTGGACGGCCGCGGAGAGGATGTTGACGTGCTGGTCGGACAGCACGCGCGTGACGTCCGACAGCAGCCGGGAGCGGTCCAGGGCCTCCACCTGGATGGCGACCAGGAACACCGAGGACTGGGTGGGCGCCCACTCGACGTCCAGGATGCGCTCGGGTTCGCGCGACAGTGACTCCACGTTGACGCAGTCGCTGCGGTGAACCGATACTCCGCTACCCCGCGTGACGAATCCGATGATCGGGTCGCCGGGAACGGGCGTGCAGCAGCGGGCCAGCTTGACCCACACGTCCTCGACGCCCTTGACGACGACGCCCGGGTCGGCGCTGGAGCGGCGCTTGCGGCCGCGTCCGCGCGAGGGCGGCACGCTCTCGTCGATCTCCTCGGTGGCCGCCTCCTCGCCGCCGAGCGCCTGGACGAGCTTCTGCACGATGTTCTGCGCGGAGACATGGCCCTCGCCGATCGCCGCGTACAGCGCGGAGATGTCCGAGTAGCGCATCTCGTGCGCGAGGGTGACCAGCGAGTCCCCGGTGAGGATGCGCTGGATCGGCAGGTTCTGCTTGCGCATGGCGCGGACGATGGCGTCCTTGCCCTGCTCGATCGCCTCGTCCCGCCGCTCCTTGGAGAACCAGGCGCGGATCTTGTTCCGGGCGCGGGGCGACTTGACGAAGCCGAGCCAGTCGCGGGAGGGTCCGGCGCCGGTCGCCTTGGAGGTGAAGACCTCCACCAGGTCGCCGTTGTCCAGGGTGGACTCCAGCGGTACGAGGCGGCCGTTGACGCGGGCTCCTATGGTGCGGTGGCCGACCTCGGTGTGCACCGCGTAGGCGAAGTCGACGGGGGTGGCGCCGGCCGGCAGCGCTATGACATCGCCCTTGGGGGTGAAGACGAAGACCTCGTTGCGGGAGAGGTCGAAGCGCAGCGACTCCAGGAACTCGCCGGGGTCCTCGGTCTCCTTCTGCCAGTCCAGCAACTGCCTGAGCCACGCCATGTCGTTGATGGCGTCCTTGTCCTTGGCGGACGACTTGGGCGCGTCGGTGCGGACCTTGGAGGCGCCGGCGACGGCCTCCTGCTTGTACTTCCAGTGGGCGGCGATGCCGTACTCGGCGCGGCGGTGCATGTCGAAGGTGCGGATCTGCAGTTCCACCGGCTTGCCGTTGGGGCCGATGACCGTCGTGTGCAGCGACTGGTACATGTTGAACTTGGGCATCGCGATGTAGTCCTTGAACCGGCCGGGGACCGGGTTCCATCGCGCGTGCACGGTGCCGAGGGCGGCGTAGCAGTCGCGGACCGTGTCGACGAGGACGCGGATGCCTACCAGGTCGTAGATCTCCGCGAAGTCGCGACCGCGGACGATCATCTTCTGGTAGACGCTGTAGTAGTGCTTGGGCCGGCCGGTGACGGTGGCCTTGATGCGGGCTGCGCGCAGGTCTGCCTGGACCTCGTCCGTGACGATCGCCAGGTACTCGTCGCGCTTGGGGGCGCGCTCGGCGACGAGGCGGACGATTTCGTCGTACATCTTGGGGTAGAGGATCGCGAAGGCGAGGTCCTCCAGTTCCCACTTGATGGTGTTCATGCCCAGGCGGTGGGCGAGCGGCGCGTAGATCTCGAGGGTCTCGCGCGCCTTCTTCTCCTGCTTCTCGCGCTTGAGGTACCGCATGGTGCGCATGTTGTGCAGGCGGTCGGCGAGCTTGATGACCAGCACGCGCGGGTCCTTGGCCATCGCCACGACCATCTTGCGCACGGTCTCGGCCTGCGCGGCCTCGCCGAACTTGACCTTGTCCAGCTTGGTGACGCCGTCGACGAGGAGGGCGACGGTGTCGCCGAAGTCGCGGCGGAGCTGGTCCAGGCCGTACTCGGTGTCCTCGACGGTGTCGTGCAGCAGGCCGGCCATCAGCGTGGCCGGGTCCATGCCCAGCTCGGCGAGGATGGTGGTGACGGCAAGGGGGTGCGTGATGTACGGGTCGCCGCTCTTGCGCTTCTGGCCGCGGTGCCAGCGCTCGGCGACCTGGTAGGCGCGCTCGATCTGGCGCAGGGTGGCGTTCTCGATCTTCGGGTCGTTGCTGCGCACTATCCGCAGCAGCGGCTCCAGGACCGGGTTGTACGGGTTCGCGCGCTGCACGCCGAGGCGGGCGAGGCGCGCGCGGACGCGGTTGGAGGAGCCGGAGCGCGCGCTCTGCCCGGCGGCCGGGCGGACCGGAGGGGCGGGTTTGGGGCGCGAGACCTCGGCGCTCTTCTCGACGGGCGCGGACTGGGCGTGCTCGACCGAGCCGCGGGCGTCGTTCTTCGCGTGCGACACGTTCGGCGCGGGCTTCGCCGCGGACGCCGAGGCGGACTCGGGCTTGGCGGCGGTCAGTGGCTGGGCCTCGTCTGGCAAGAGGGCTCCTCGTGCACGATCCGGGTCCCCCGGTCAGGCTCCGGAGATCCCATGGTAGCGATCCCGGGCGCCAGGATCGCCTCGAGCCCGATGTGCGGGCTGTTCACCGTGAGAACACGCGAGACGGGCGCCGGATTCCTCCGGGCCCGTCTCGGTGGCGGTGCGTGACGCGCCGGTCGCCTGCCGTGGCCTCCGGGCGGGTTCAGATGCGGAGCAGGGCCTCCAGCGGGGCCGCGCCCAGGGTGGGCTCGAGGCGGCCGCGGCCGCCCAGGAAGCCCAGTTCCATGAGGACGGCCAGGCCCGCGACCTCCGCTCCCGCCCGGCGGATGAGCTGGACGGAGGCCTCGGCGGTGCCGCCGGTGGCGAGGACGTCGTCGACGACCAGGACCCGGTCCTCGCCGGTCAGGTCCTCGGCGTGCACCTCGATCTCGGCCGAGCCGTACTCCAGGTCGTAGGCTTGGCGCAGGGTGGCTCCGGGGAGCTTGCCCGCCTTGCGGACCGGGATGAAGCCCAGGCCCGCGCGGACGGCGACCGGGGAGCCGAGGATGAATCCCCGGGCCTCCAGGCCGACGACCTTGGTCGCCCCGGTGCTCTCGGCGATGTCCGCGAGCGCGCCGGTGAGCGCGGTGAACGCCACGGGGTCGGCCAGCAGCGGGGTGATGTCCTTGAACATCACGCCCGGCTCCGGGTAGTCCGCCACGTCACGGATGCGGCTGAGCAGCAGCTCCTGCACGTCGGTCATCGCGGTCATCGGCGCTTCCCCGAAGGCCGGCCGCGGCCGCGGCCGCGGGACGCGGACTGGCCGCGCGGGCCGACCACGGCGGGCGCCGCGTCCTCGGCCTCGTCGTCGAACGCCGCCTCCGCGCCGCCCACCGGCACCGGCTCGCCCTCGGCGCCGGACTGCGCCCGCTTGGCCAGGACGCGCTTGCGCAGGGCCTTCATCTGCGGCTCGCGCTCCTTGAGGTCGGCGACGAGCGGGGTGGCGATGAAGATCGAGGAGTACGCACCGGCCGCGAGGCCGACGAAGAGCGACAGCGAGATGTCGTTCAGCGTGCCGGCCCCGAGGAAACCGCCTCCGATGAACAGCAGACCCGCGACCGGCAGCAGGGCGACCACGGTGGTGTTGATGGAGCGCACCAGTGTGCCGTTGATCGACCTGTTGGCGATGTCGCTGTAGGTGAAGCGGGTCTGCTTGGTGATGTCCTTCGTCTGCTCCTTGAGGCTGTCGAAGACGACAACCGTGTCGTAGAGCGAGTATCCGAGGATCGTCAGCAGACCGATGACCGTGCCGGGGGTGACCTCGAAGCCGACCAGGGCGTAGATGCCGGTGGTGATCGTGATGTCGTGGATCAGGGCGACCAGCGCTGCCACGGCCATGCGCCACTCGAAGGCGATCGCCAGGTAGATCACGACGAGGACCATGAAGATCGCCAGGCCTTCCCAGGCCTTGTTGGCGATCTGCTCACCCCAGCTCGGGCCGACCAGGTCGGCGTTGATCTGTTCCGAGCTGACGTTCAGGTCCTTGGCCAGCGTGTCCTTGATCGCGTCGGACTTGCCGGTGTCGATCCCCGCGATCTGGACGCGCAGCGCGCCGGTGCCGAGCTTCTGCACCACGGCGTCATGACCGGAGGCCTGCTTGGCGTACTGCTCGGCCTGGGCCACCGTGGCGCTGGTCTTCGGGGTGGTGAAGACCGCTCCGCCCTGGAACTCGATGCCCATGTTCAGGCCGCGCACCGCCAGGCCGACGATGGCCGTGATGGTGATCAGGATGGAGATGCCGTACCAGATCTTGCGCTTGCCGACGAAGTCGTAGCTGATCTCGCCGCGGTGCAGTCGAGCGCCGAGGTTGCCGAGTTTCGACATCGCTCATGCCTCCTTCGGGTCGACAGGGCCGGCGGTCGGACCGGCGGGACGGCGGGTGCGGCGCAGCGGCGGTTTCGCGCCCAGGCTCTTCGGGTCGAGGCCGGACCACTTGTGGCCGTTCGCGAAGAACTTGCGGCGGGCGAGGAGCGTCATCAGCGGCTTGGTGAACAGGAAGACGACGACCACGTCCAGCAGGGTGGTCAGGCCGAGCGTGAAGGCGAAGCCCTGGACCTTGCCGACGGTCACGATGAACAGGACGGCGGCGGCGAGGAACGAGACGAAGTCGGACACCAGGATGGTGCGCCGGGCGCGCGGCCAGGCCCGCTCGACCGCGGGTCGCAGCGAACGGCCCTCACGGATCTCGTCCCGGATGCGCTCGAAGTAGACGATGAACGAGTCGGCGGTGATACCGATGGCGACGATGGCGCCGCAGACCGCCGGCAGGTTCAGCGCGAAGTGGATGGTCGGGCCGAGCAGGGCCATGATCACGTAGGTGAGGATCGCCGAGACCGACAGGGACGCGACGGCGACGAGCGACAGACCGCGGTAGTACACCACGAGGTAGAGGACCACCAGGGCCAGGCCGATCGCGCCGGCGATGAGGCCCGCCTGCAGCTGCTCGCCACCGAGAGCGGCGGTCACGGTGGTGACGCTCGACTCCTTGAAGGTCAGCGGGAGCGCTCCGTACGACAGCATGTTGGCGAGGCTCTGCGCCTCCTGCTGGGTGAAGTGGCCGGAGATCTCCGCGTTGCCGCCGGTGATGGCCGTCTGCACGTACGGGTGGGAGACCACCTGGTCGTCGAGGACGATCGCGAACTCGTTCTGCGGGCTGGGCTTCTGGGCCAGCTGACCGGTGATGTCGGCGAACTTGCTCGAGCCCTTGGAGTTGAAGGTCATCTGGACCTGCCAGCCGCTGGCGCCCTGGGTGTCGAAGGCGGCCTGCGCCTTCTTCACCTCCTGGCCGTCGACCGCGACCGGTCCGAGCAGGAACTTGCTCCAGACCTTGCCGTCCTGGCCGCACGCGACGGTGGGCTCACTGGGCTTGGCGTCCTTGCCGGCACCGGCCTGCTCTGCGGGCTTGGTGCAGTCGAGGGCGGCGTAGCGGGCCTGGAGGCCGGCGGAGGCGCTGCTCGCCGAGGGGGAGGGAGTCGCCGACGGCTTGGCGCCCGGGGAGGTGGACGCGCTCGGCGAGGGGGTGGAGCCGGCCTTCAGGGCGTCGGTGACGGCACGGCCCTGGGACGTCGGCGTCGCCTTGGGAGTCGCGGTGGCGGACGAGGAGCCCTTGGCCTGCGGGGTCGAGCCGGTGGAGGGGCCGGCGCCCGGCTTCGGCGAGGAGCTGCCGCCGGAGGTCGCGCCCGGCGACGGGCTCTGACCGGGGGCGCCGGAGACCTCCTGCTGCAGCACCGGGCGGAAGTACAGCTTGGCGGTGGTGCCGACCTGCTGCTGCGCTTCCTTGGAGTTCGTGCCGCGCGGGATGTTGACGATGATGTTGCGATCGCCCTGTGTCTGGACCTCCGTCTCCGACACGCCCAGACCGTTGACACGGCGGTTCATGATGTCGACCGCGGTGTCCATGTTGGCCTTGTTGATCGCGTTGGGCTGCCCCGGCTGGTTGACCGCCGTCAGCGTGATGCTGGTTCCACCGGCGAGGTCGATACCGAGACGGGGGGTGGTATGTCCCGAGGCGAACATTCCGCCGGTGAGCGCCACGATGGCGATCAGGATGAGGGCCAGCGAGCGCCCCGGCTTGCTCTGGGCGCTCGCGCTCCGGCCCCTCTTAGGTGCTGCCACCTTCTCGTACTCCCTCTCGGGCCGCTCCACGCCGGTGGGCGCGGTCGGCCGTGACATGGTGTCGGGCTGTTCCGTGCGGGAAACAGGCACGCCCGGTGGTGCCCGGGGCGGGATTATGCCGCGAACACCACCGGGGCGTGACTACTTCGTGCCGGAGTCGCCGTCGCTCTTCTTGGGCTCGTCCTGCGCCTCGACCTCGGCGACCTCGGGAGCCTCGGTGCCGTCCTCGGCGTCCTTCTTGCCGAGGTCGATCTTGTCGTCGGAGGCGGCGGCAGCGGCGGCGGAATCGCCGGTCCCGTCGGTGCCGGTGAGGGAGGAGGCGTCGTCCGGGACGATGTCGGTGTCGGACTTCAGGTCGTGCTCGATGCCGTGGACGATGCGGTTGTACTCGTCGTCCGTCAGGACGGTCGCGATCGCGTTCTTGGCGAACAGCAGCTCGACGCCCGGGCCCGCGTCGAGGAGGACCGTGTCGTCGCTGACCTCCTTGACCGTGGCGTACATGCCCCCGATGGTGCGGACTCCGCTGCCGGGCTGCATCTGGTTCCGCATTTGGGCGGCCTGCTGCTGCTTGCGCTTGGCCGACCGGGTCATCAGGAACATGGCCCCGATGAGCACGATGAACGGGAGGAGGGTCACGAGACTCACGGGTCGGTACTTCCTTCACACGACCGCGAAGTGAGCGGCCTGATGGTTGGGGGTATGTGTGCTGCCCGCTGAGGCGGCATCGGCGGAGTCTAAGCGAGTCCGCGCGCAAGGAACAACGCTCAGCATGGCACCTGGGTTCCTCCCGGGGCCAATGCCGTTCGCGTCACGCCCCGAACAGATCTTGTTGTCCGTTTCCCGCGGAGGCCGGACGGGGCGGGGTCAGGCCCAGGTGTGCCCAGGCCGCGGGGGTCGCCACCCGCCCGCGCGGGGTGCGGGCGAGCAGGCCCTCGCGTACGAGGAAGGGCTCGGCGACCTCCTCCACGGTCTCGCGCTCCTCCCCCACCGCGACGGCGAGGGTGGACAGGCCCACCGGGCCGCCGCCGAACAGTTTCAGCAGTGCCTGGAGCACCGCACGGTCGAGCCGGTCGAGGCCGCGGGCGTCCACCTCGTAGACGGCGAGGGCGGCCGCGGCGATCTCGCGGGTGATGACGCCGTCCGCCTTGACCTGCGCGTAGTCGCGGACGCGGCGCAGCAGGCGGTTGGCGATGCGGGGGGTGCCGCGGGAGCGGCCGGCGATCTCGGCGGCGCCGTCGGTGTCGACCTCCACGTCGAGCAGGTGCGCCGAGCGGTGCACGACCCGCTCCAGCTCGGCGGGCTCGTAGAACTCCATGTGCGCGGTGAAGCCGAAGCGGTCGCGCAGCGGGGGCGGGAGCAGTCCCGCGCGGGTGGTGGCGCCGACCAGGGTGAAGGGGGGCAGGTCCAGGGGGATGGCGGTGGCGCCGGGGCCCTTGCCGACGATGACGTCGACGCGGAAGTCCTCCATCGCCATGTAGAGCATCTCCTCGGCGGGCCGGGACATGCGGTGGATCTCGTCGAGGAAGAGGACCTCTCCCTCCTGGAGGGAGGAGAGGATGGCGGCGAGGTCGCCGGCGTGCTGGATGGCAGGGCCCGAGGTGATGCGGATGGGCGCGCCCATCTCGGCGGCGATGATCATGGACAGGGTGGTCTTGCCGAGGCCGGGGGCGCCGGAGAGCAGCACGTGGTCGGCGGTGGCGCCGCGCGCGCGTGCGGCGCGCAGCACGAGGTCGAGCTGTTCGCGGACCTTCTCCTGGCCGATGAACTCGCCCAGGTCCTTGGGGCGCAGGGCGGCCTCGACGGCCTGGTCCTCACGGTCGGCGGACGCACCGACGAGCCGCTCCGAAGCGTGGCTGTCGGTCGTGTCGTCCCAGTTCATGGAGTGTGCCTCGATCGTCGTGGGGTCAGCGGGCGCGGTTCAGAGTCTGCAGGGCAGCCTTGAGCAGCCGGCCCACTTCCGGGGTGCCGTCCGCGCCCTCGGCCTGCGGGGCGACGGCGGCGACGGCCTCGTCGGCCTCCCGGGTGGCGTAGCCGAGGCCGATGAGGGCCGCGTGCAGCTGGTCCCGCCAGCCCTGGCTGACGGGCGCGCCCACGACCGGCGCGCCGAGGGGCTCGCCGAGGCGGTCCTTGAGCTCCAGCAGCAGCTTCTGGGCGCCCTTCTTGCCGATGCCGGGCACGGCGGTGAGGGCCTTCTCGTCATCGGTGGCCACGGCGCGGCGCAGTGCGTCCGGGGTGTGCACGGCCAGCATGGCCTGAGCCAGGCGCGGACCCACTCCGCTCGCCGTCTGGAGCAGTTCGAAAGTCTGGCGTTCGTCGTCGTCGGCGAAGCCGTACAGGGTGAGGGAGTCCTCGCGGACCACGAGTGACGTGTGCAGCCTGGCGGGCTGCCCGAGGCGGAGGGCCGACAGCGTGTTCGGCGTGCACTGGACGGCCATGCCGACGCCGCCGACCTCGACGACGGCTGCGTCGGGGGCGAGTGCGGCGACCGTGCCGCTGACGAAGGCGATCATGCCGTTCGGCCTTTCGTTGATCTGACGGTGTGGCGGGCGACCGCCTGCTGGAGCCGGTTCTGAGCGGGGGCGCGCCAGATGTGGCAGATGGCGAGCGCGAGGGCGTCGGCGGCGTCGGCCGGCCTGGGCGGTGCGCCCAGCCGGAGCAGCCGCGTGACCATGGCCCCGACCTGTGCCTTGTCGGCGCGACCGCTGCCGGTGACGGCGGCCTTGACCTCACTGGGCGTGTGCAGCGCGACGGGGATGCCGCGCCGGGCGGCGCACAGCATGGCGACGGCGCTGGCCTGGGCGGTGCCCATCACGGTGCGCACGTTGTGCTGGCTGAACACCCGCTCGACGGCGACGAACTCGGGCCGGTGCTCGTCCAGCCACGCCTCGATGCCCTGCTCGACGGCCACGAGACGGTGGCCGAGGTCGGCGTCCACGGGCGTGCGGACGACGCCCACTCCCAGCATGGTCAGCGGCCGGCCCGCGACGCCCTCGACCACGCCGACACCGCATCGCGTGAGCCCAGGGTCCACACCGAGTACGCGCATCGCGCTCCGCCACCCCCTCTGTTCCTCTGTGCCGACTCGGGGCTTCCGGCCCCGCTGGTGTGCCAGGTTATGCGGCGGCGCCGACAACGCGTCCCCGACCCAGTTGATCAAGCACAGGCAAAGGATCAAAACGTACCAGGTGAGGATGTCTGGGAAAGTCGCTGGACGCCCGGTATGCGCGACGGATTCCCGATTGCTTCCCCCGCTTGATCACTTATAAGTTCTCGAACGGCCGTACGAAAGACCATCGTCCGGCCGACGTCGGACAGACGTCCATATCGCTGAAGACAAGAGAATCGGGGAACCCATGCGCTCGATGGCCAAGATCGCCGTGACCGCTTCCATGCTGCTGGCCGGGGTGGCCGTCGCCACTCCCGCGCAGGCCGCCACGGCTTCGTCGGGCCTGACGAAGGGCCGCAGCGGATGCTTCAACTACTCGTACGGTGACGGCATTTCGACCACGACCGTGTACTTCCACAACATCTGCAAGACCGAGGCCACGATCAACATCTGGTGGAAGGACGGCAAGGTGGAGTACATGAAGGCCGCGACCGTCCCGGCCGACGGCAAGGGCCACCTGAAGCACACCGGCTCCATCAAGGAGATCGACGGCTGATCCACGTCGCCCGAACGAAGAATGGCCCGCCGAAGGAATTTTCGGCGGGCCATTCGGCGTGCTCAGGCGTCGACCTTCTCCATGACCTCGTCGCTGACGTCGAAGTTGGCGAAGACGTTCTGCACGTCGTCGCTGTCCTCGAGGGCGTCGATCAGCTTGAAGATCTTCTTGGCGCCCTCCTCGTCCAGTTCGACCTGCATGGTGGGGACGAAGTTGGCGTCGGCGGAGTCGTAGTCGATGCCGGCCTCCTGGAGGGCGGTGCGGACCGCGACCAGGTCGGTGGCCTCGCTGATGACCTCGAAGGACTCGCCGAGGTCGTTGACCTCCTCGGCGCCGGCGTCCAGGACGGCGGCCAGGACGTCGTCCTCGGTCAGCTCGCCCTTGGGGACGATGACGACGCCCTTGCGGTTGAACAGGTACGACACCGAGCCCGGGTCGGCCATGGAACCGCCGTTGCGGGTCATGGCGACGCGCACCTCGGATGCGGCGCGGTTGCGGTTGTCGGTGAGGCACTCGATGAGCACCGCGACACCGTTCGGCCCGTAACCCTCGTACATGATCGTCTCGTAGTCGGCGCCGCCGGCCTCGAGACCACCGCCGCGCTTGATCGCGGAGTCGATGTTCTTGTTGGGCACCGACTGCTTCTTGGCCTTCTGGACGGCGTCGTAGAGCGTCGGGTTGCCCTCGAGGTCGACCCCGCCCATCCGGGCCGCGACCTCGATGTTCTTGATCAGCTTCGCGAAGAGCTTGCCGCGCTTGGCATCGATGACGGCCTTCTTGTGCTTCGTCGTGGCCCATTTAGAGTGGCCGGACATCTGCCTGTCTCCTTCGCGTAACCCGTCTCTGTACGAACTCCAGAGATCCTACAAGGATCCGGGTGCCCTCTTGGCTCGCACCATGTCGGCGAACAGCCGGTGCACGCGGTGGTCGCCGGTCAGTTCCGGGTGGAACGACGTGGCCAGCGCGTCGCCCTGGCGGACCGCGACGATGTGGCCGTCGTGCTCGGCGAGCACCTCGGCCCCGGCGCCGACGGACTCGACCCAGGGGGCACGGATGAAGACGCCCTCGACAGGATCGCCCTCCACGCCCTTGACGTCGACCGCGGCCTCGAAGGACTCGTTCTGGCGCCCGAAGGCGTTGCGGCGCACGATCATGTCGATGCCGCCGACGGTCTCCTGGCCCGAGCGCGGGTCGAGGATCTTGTCGGCCAGCATGATCATGCCCGCGCAGGTGCCGTAGACGGGCATGCCGTCGCGCACGCGCGCGCGTAGCGGGTCCATCACTCCGAACAGGACGGCCAGCTTGGAGATGGTGGTGGACTCGCCGCCGGGGAGGACCAGGCCGTCGACCTCGGCGAGCTCTTCGGGGCGCCGCACCGGCCTGGCCACGGCGTCGGCCGCGGCCAGGGCGATGAGGTGCTCCCGTACGTCGCCCTGGAGGGCCAGGACGCCGATGACAGGGGCTTCGTTGGACATGGAGGTGATTACCAGCCGCGGTTGGCGTAGCGCTCGGTCTCGGGGAGGGTGTCGCAGTTGATGCCGACCATGGCCTCGCCCAGGTTGCGGGAGGCGTCCGCGATGATCTTCGGGTCGTCGTAGAAGGTGGTGGCCTTCACGATGGCGGCGGCGCGCTTGGCCGGGTCGCCGGACTTGAAGATGCCGGAGCCGACGAAGACGCCCTCGGCGCCGAGCTGGCGCATCAGGGCGGCGTCGGCCGGGGTGGCCACGCCGCCGGCGGAGAACAGCACCACCGGGAGCTTGCCGAGCTCGGCGACCTCCTTGACGAGCTCGTAGGGGGCGCGCAGCTCCTTGGCGGCGGCGTACAGCTCGTGGTTGTCGTAGCCGCGCAGGCGGGCGATCTCGTTCTTGATCTGGCGCAGGTGGCGGACCGCCTCGACGACGTTGCCGGTGCCGGCCTCGCCCTTGGAGCGGATCATGGCCGCGCCCTCGGCGATGCGGCGCAGGGCCTCGCCGAGGTTGGTGGCGCCGCAGACGAAGGGGGTGGTGAACGCCCACTTGTCGGAGTGGTTGACCTCGTCGGCCGGGGTGAGGACCTCGGACTCGTCGATGTAGTCCACGCCGAGGGACTGCAGGACCTGGGCCTCGACGAAGTGGCCGATGCGGGACTTGGCCATGACCGGGATGGAGACGGCGTCGATGATGCCCTCGATCATGTCCGGGTCGGACATGCGGGCCACGCCGCCGTCCTTGCGGATGTCGGCCGGGACGCGCTCCAGGGCCATGACGGCGACGGCGCCCGCGTCCTCGGCGATCTTCGCCTGCTCCGGCGTGACGACGTCCATGATCACGCCGCCCTTGAGCTGCTCGGCCATGCCGCGCTTGACGCGGGCGGTGCCGGTCTCGGGAGTCTGGGCGGAGTCGGGAATCGTGGTGGACACGGGTGACCTCACATCGGTGGAAAAGAGGGGTTTGATGCAACCCCGAGGAAACGCGAATGGACCAGTCCACGGCAAGGGCCAATGGGGAGCCGGTGGATCCTTTTGGCCCGGCCCGCGGGCGGCGGCGGGCTAGGCGGCCCGTTCCACCAGCGCCGTCGGCGGTTCGTCGTCCATCTCGAAGGCCATGGGGAAGGGGGCGTGCCCCGCCAGGCGGAACCAGCGGACCTTGCGGTGTTCGCGGAGCCTGCGGGCGGCGCCCACGGCGTCGTTGTGGAAGCGGCGGGCCATCGGCACCCTGCGCACCGCCTCGGTCAGCTCGTGCGCCGCCTCCTCACCGCCGGGGGCCTCGCGGACCGCCTCCACCTGCGGGGTCTCGGCGAACACCGCGCGCAGCGCCTGGCTCAGCTCGCTCTCGGCGACCTCCCGCTGGTCCTCCTCGGCCTGGCGCGCGGCGTGCGCGGCCTCGTACAGCACGATGGAGGCGGCGGGGTCGAGGACGCCGGAGGTCGCCAGCTCCTGCGCCACGGAGGCGCGGCGCAGCAATTGCGCGTCGAGGGCGGCGCGTGCGGCGTCGATACGGGCGTGCAGCCGGTCCAGCCGCCCGGCCGTCCAGCTCAGGTAGAGGCCGACGGCGACCAGCGCCACGAGGATCCAGATCAGGGTTGCGGTCACGGTCGGCAGGCTATCGGGGCGCCATGGGGCGCCCCCCCCCCGGGCGAACCGGCCCGGGGGAGGGCGGCGGGGGCCCGCCTCAGTCGCGGGTCAGGCCCAGGCGGGCTCTGAGGCTCGAGGTGCGGTCGTCCGTCGCCACGGCCGCGGCGCCCGCCGTGACCGTCTCGTAGACGGACAGGATGTCCGCGCCGACCGTGGACCAGTCGAAGCGGCGCACGTGGGCGCTGCCGCGTTCGCGGAGCTCGGCCCGGCGGTCGGGGTCGGCCAGGAGGCGCACGGCCGCGCCGGCGAGGGCGTCCGCGTCCTCGTTGGCGAACAGCTCGCCCGCCTTGCCCTGGTCCAGGACCTGGGCGAAGGCGTCCAGGTCGGCGGCGAGCACGGGGGCGCCGGCGGACATGGCCTCGACGAGGATGATGCCGAAGCTCTCGCCGCCGGTATTGGGAGCCACGTAGAGGTCGACGCTGCGCAGGAGGCGGGCCTTGTCCTCGTCGCTGATCATGCCGAGGAACTCCACGCGCGGGCGCAGCTCCTTCGGCAGCGACTCCACCGCCTCCTTCTCGTCGCCGCGGCCCGCGACCAGCAGCCGGGTGCCCGGACGCTCGGCGAGGATCTTCGGCAGGGCGCGCATCAGCACGGGCAGGCCCTTGCGGGGCTCGTCGATGCGCCCTATGAAGCCGATCGTGCCGCCCTGCCACTCGGGCCTGGGCTCGGCGTCGGCGAAGAAGTCGACGTCGACGCCGTTGGGGATGACCACCGCGTCGCCGCCCAGGTGCTCGACGAGGGTGCGCCGGGCGTACTCGCTCACGGCGATCCGGGCGCTGATCTTCTCCAGGGCGGCCTGGAGGATCGAGTACGCGGCGATCATCGCGCGTGAGCGCGGGTTGGAGGTGTGGAAGGTGGCCACGATCGGGCCCTGGGCCGCCCAGCAGGTCAGCAGGCCCAGCGACGGCGAGGTCGGCTCGTGGATGTGGATGACGTCGAAGCGTCCCTCGTGCAGCCAGCGCCGCACCCGGGCCGCGGAGAGGAAACCGAAGTTGAGGCGGGCCACCGAGCCGTTGTACGGGACCGGCACCGCGCGGCCGGCCGAGACGACGTACGGCGGCAGCGGGGTGTCGTCGTCGGCGGGCGCGAGGACGGACACCTCGTGGCCCAGCCCGATGAAGTACTGCGCGAGGTCGCGGATGTGGAACTGGACGCCGCCCGGGACGTCCCAGGAGTAGGGGCAGACGATGCCGATCCTCACGGGCGCTCCCCGTCCGCGGGGCGCGGGGTGAGGTCCGCGAGCCACAAGCGCTGGAGCATGTGCCAGTCCTCCGGGTGGTCGGCGATGCCGGTGGCGAAGGCGTCGGCCAGCGCCTGTGTCATGGAGGACGTCTTCTCGGCCCGGGTACCTGTCTCCGGTACCTCGATGGGCGGGTGGACGCGACCGCGCATGACGGGCGAGTCGTCGTACCACAGGGTGACGGGCAGCAGCAGGGCGCCCGTCTGCTGGGCGAGGAGGGCGGGTCCGGCGGGCATCCGGGCGCTCTCGCCGAAGAACTTCACCTCGACGCCGGAGGCGGACAGGTCGCGGTCGGCGACCAGGCAGACCAGGCCGCCGTCGCGCAGCCGCCGGGCCAGGGTGCCGAAGGCGGAGCCGCCGCTGTGCGGCAGGACCTCCATGCCGAGGCCCTCGCGGTAGGCGACGAAGCGGTCGTAGAGCGTCTCGGGCTTCAGCCGCTCGGCGACCGTGGTGAAGGGGGTGCCGAGCGCCGTGGTGACCCAGGCGCCGGCCAGGTCCCAGTTGGCCAGGTGGGGCAGGGCCAGGACGACGCCCCGGCCGGAGGCGAGGCCGTCGGTGAGGTGGTGGAGGTCCTTGGGGTCGAAGCCGGCGCGGATGCGCTCGGGGCTCCAGGCGGGCAGGCGGAAGGACTCCATCCAGTAGCGCAGGTACGACCGCATGCCCGCGCGGGAGAGTTCCGCGAGGCGCTCGGGGCCGGCGTCCGGCACCACGCGCGCGTAGTTGCCCTCCAGGCGCAGCACGCCCTTGCCGCGCCGCTTCCACGCGAGGTCGGCGACGGTGCGGCCCAGGCGCACGGCGGCCGGCTCGGGGAGTTTCTTCACGGTGCTCCAGCCGAGGCCGTACAGGGCATCGGTGAGGCTCTCCCGGGCGCTCATTTCGCCGCCTCGCTCCCCCGCGTGCCCTGGGGGGCGGCCGCGGCCTCCGCCTCCTCCGACTCGCGGCGGACGGTGACCACGCGCTGGATCAGCGTGACCAGGCTGCCCGCGGCCACGATCCACAGGGCGACGGGCAGCAGGTACTGGATGCCGGGGACGCCGAACTTGTGCAGGCCCGCGAAGCCCGCCGCGACCAGGGAGATCACGAGGCGCTCGGCGCGTTCGACGAGCCCGTTGACGGCGACGGGCAGGCCGATGGACTCGCCGCGGGCCTTGGTGTACGACACGACCTGGCCGCTGGCCAGGCAGAAGATCGAGACCGCGCACAGCACGTTGTCGTCGCCGCTGCCCGCGTACCACAGGGCGAAGCCGCCGAAGATCGCGCCGTCGGCGACCCGGTCGAGGGTGGAGTCCAGGAAGGCGCCCCAGCGGCTGGAGCGGCCCAGCTGGCGGGCCATGTTGCCGTCGACGAGGTCGGAGAACACGAACAGCGTGATGACGACCGTGCCCCAGAAGAACTCGCCCCTGGGGTAGAAGACCAGCGCGCCCGCGACCACTCCGGCCGTGCCGATGAGCGTCACCGTGTCGGGCGACACGCCCCTGCGGATGAGAAACGCGGCGAACGGTGTGAGGACACGCGTGAAGAATGCACGCGCGTACTTGTTCAGCATGGCCTTCCCGAGGGTCGGTGTAGCCGGACGCCCCTGCTGGCCACCGGCTGGCCCATCGTAGCCACGCACCCCCACGCCCGACGCCCGGGCACCCACAGCCCCGCCCTCAACGGCACGCACGGGGCGCTTGCCGGGGACGCCGGGGACGCGGGGCGCCCGGCGTCCCGGGGACGCGGGCAGGGCGGGGACGGGGGGCAGCGCGAGGACGCCGGGGCAGAGCGGGGATGTGGCGGAGGCGGGGCCGGGACCGGCGGCTCGACCGCGGTGTCGGAGCCGGGACCGGCAGCGACGCGTGCCGGGCGGACCGGCGAACGGCTGCCCGGACCGAAGCCGATACGCGCCCGCGGACAGGGCAACCCGGCGAACGGACGCCGGACCGGAGGCCAAGCACCACGCAGTGGTCCTCGTGCCGGGGCCGGCGGCTCGGCCGCGATACCGCAGCCGGGAGCCGGCACCGACGCGTGCCGGGCGGACCGGCGGACGCACGCCCGGACCGACACCGACACGGGCGCGCACGGGACGGACCGGCGGACGGACCCGGACCGGAGGCCGAGGACCACGTAATGGTCGTCGTGCCGGCAACAAGCCGCGGACAAGGCGGCAGGGCGGCAGCCGGGGCACCCCGGATGCCCAGGCCCGAGGCCCCAGGCACCAGGCACTAAGCCAAGGCACCGAACCCCGGCCGGACGCCGAGGGCCGGATGCCGAGACCCGGACGGCGGCCCGGCGGCCGAGGCCCGGACGCCGGGCCGGATCCCGAGGACCCAGACACCGGGCCGGATCCCGAGCGCCCGAACGCCGGTCCGGAGGACCTCCCCGGGGGCCACGGCCCCGGGGAGACCCGGGCGGGGTCGTGGGGGTGCCGGGTTGCAGTGGGCGGGGGTGCGGGGCCCGGCGGGATCGGGTTGTTCGTATGGACGGGCGGTGACGGGAGTGGAAAGCTCGAAGGACCGCGGGCGTCGCAGGAGCCGCCAGTGCACGCGGTGCCGCGTGTCCGCGCCCACAGTGACCTCACCGTCAACGGGAGGCAGGATCATGGGCGACAAGGCGCATACACACCCCGGGGCCGCCGGCAGGGCAGTGGCGGCCGACCATCCCGCGTCCGTACGGAATGTGGTGCTGGTCGGCCACTCCGGATCGGGCAAGACGACCTTGGTGGAGGCTCTCGCGCTGACCGCGGGGGCCGTGAACCGGGCGGGCCGCGTCGAGGACGGCGGCACCGTCTCGGACTACGACGAGATCGAGCACCGGCAGCAGCGCTCGGTGCAGCTCTCCCTGGTGCCGGTCGAATGGGACGGCATCAAGATCAACCTTCTGGACACCCCCGGCTACGCCGACTTCGTCGGGGAGCTCAGGGCCGGTCTGCGACCGGCGGACGCGGCCCTTTTCGTCGTCTCGGCCTCGGACGGCGTGGACGGCTCGACCCGCATGGTGTGGGAGGAGTGCGCGGCGGTCGGCATGCCGCGCGCCATCGTGATCACCCACCTTGAGGCCGCCCGCGCGGACTTCGAGGAGATGACCCGGGTCTGCGCGGAGGCCTTCGGCGCGGACGACCCCGACGCGGTGCTGCCGCTGTACCTGCCCCTGCACGGCCCGCAGGGCCCCGACGGGCACGCGCCCGTGACCGGCCTGACCGGGCTGCTGACGCGCAAGCTGTTCGACTACTCCGCCGGCGAGCGCAAGGAGTCCGAGCCGGGCGAGGACCAGCTGCCGGGCCTTGAGGAGGCCCGCAACCGGCTCATCGAGGGGATCATCGCCGAGAGCGAGGACGAGACCCTCATGGACCGCTACCTCGGCGGCGAGCAGGTCGACGTCACGACGCTGATCCAGGACCTGGAGCGGGCCGTCGCACGCGGAGCGTTCTTCCCCGTCCTGGCCGCCGCCCCCGCGGCCGACGGCGCCCGGCAGGGCCTGGGCACGGTGGAGCTGCTGGAGCTGATCACCGGCGGCTTCCCGACCCCGTTCGAGCATCCCCTGCCCGGGGTCACCACCACCGACGGCGAGCCGCGCGAGCTCAAGGCCTGCGACACCGAGGGGCCGCTGGTCGCCGAGGTCGTCAAGACCTCCTCCGACCCCTACGTCGGCCGGATCTCCCTGGTCCGCGTCTTCTCCGGCACCCTGCGCCCCGACGAGACGGTGCACGTCTCCGGGCACGGGCTGGCCGACCGCGGGCACGAGGACCACGACGTGGACGAGCGGATCGGCGCGCTGTCCACGCCGTTCGGCAAGCAGCAGCACCCGGTGACGCACGCCGTCGCCGGCGACCTGGTGTGCGTGGCCAAGCTGGGCCGCGCGGAGACCGGCGACACCCTGTCCTCGAAGGACGACCCGCTGCTGATGGAGCCCTGGCAGATGCCCGACCCGCTGCTGCCGGTGGCCATCCAGGCGCACAGCAAGGCGGACGAGGACAAGCTGTCCCAGGGCCTGTCCCGGCTGGTCGCCGAGGATCCCACCATGCGCCTGGAGCAGAACCAGGACACCCACCAGGTGGTGCTGTGGTGCCTGGGCGAGGCCCACGCGGACGTGGCCCTGGAGCGGCTGCGCAGCCGCTACGGCGTCCAGGTCGACGTCGTACCGCACAAGGTCTCCCTGCGGGAGACGTTCGCGGACCGGGCGGCGGGCCGCGGCCGGCACGTCAAGCAGTCCGGCGGGCACGGGCAGTACGCGATCTGCGAGATCGAGGTGGAGCCGCTGCCCGGTGGCTCGGGCATCGAGTTCGTCGACAAGGTGGTCGGCGGGGCCGTGCCCCGGCAGTTCATCCCGTCCGTCGAGAAGGGCGTGCGCGCGCAGGCCGCGAAGGGCGTCGCCGCGGGCCATCCGCTGATCGACGTCCGGGTCACGCTGCTGGACGGCAAGGCGCACTCGGTGGACTCCTCCGACGCGGCCTTCCAGACGGCGGGCGCGCTCGCGCTGCGCGAGGCGGCGGCCGACGCGAAGATCCACCTGCTGGAGCCGGTGGCCGAGGTGAGCGTGCTGGTCGGCGACGAGTACGTGGGCGCCGTGATGAGCGACCTGTCCGGCCGGCGCGGCCGCGTGCAGGGCACCGAGCAGGTCAGCGGCGGCCGCACCCTCGTACGGGCCGAGGTGCCGGAGATCGAGATCGGCCGGTACGCGGTCGACCTGCGGTCCCTGTCCCACGGCACCGCCCGCTTCGACCGCCGCTACGTCCGTCACGAGCCGATGCCGCCGCAGGTGGCCGACCGGCTGCGGCAGCAGGAGCGCGAGGAGTCGTAGTCGTGGCCAAAAAGGTTGTGCGCCCGGGCCGTTGGCACGCCCGGCGCACAACCCGGCGGCCGCGCGGGCACGGAACGCTTCACTTCGCACGGGCGGGCGGCTTCGGCCGTCCGCCCTCCGGCGCGGGTGGGTACGGATACGCTGATGACCTGATCAACAGGTGTGCGGGGCAGGGAAGTCGGGAAGGCCGCAGGTGCAGACGCGGCGGCAGTGGGGGCGGCAGTGACGGACGGATTCGATTTCAGTCCCGGGGCGCAGGTGCCCCTGTCGGGCTCGGCGGGGCAGACGGCGGCCACCTACGCGCTGGCCGCGGCCGCGTACCGGGACGACGAGGTGACCAAGATCCTCGCCGCGGACAACGAGTGGCACCAGTCGAAGGTCAGCCCGCCCCGCCGGTGGGGGAAGATCTTCCGGCCCCGGCTCGGCGAGGCGTTCTCCCGCGCGGTGATCGACCGGATGCTCGGCGCCGGGCGGCTGCCCCTCATCCAGTCCTTCGGGCTGGAGCCGCAGGTGGTGGTGGAGCACTGCCTGGCCGCCCACCGCATCCGCCGCGAGCGGGACAACTGGCTCACGGCCGTCACCGTGCTGTGCGGGGTGCTGTTCCTGCCCGGCTTCCTGGTGTGGCTGCTGGTGTTCGTGCTGCGCACCAACGTCAGCCGGCGTGAGGACAAGCGCGCGAGCGCCCTCGGCACGGTGCTGCTGGTCGCGATGGGCGCGCTCGCCGTGCTGTTCCTGATCAAGATGCCCTTCCACGGCTTCTGGGCGTGGTACGCGCGTGCGACGGTGATCATGCCGGTCGTCGGCTGGTTCTGGGCCAAGCGGATCTGCGAGCGCACGGCGCGCGACCTGCGGGAGCGCTGGGAGGGCCTGCTCTCCGGCGGCGGCGTGGGCGCCAAGATCCCCGAGGCGGTGCCGGGCAGCCCCGGTGACGCGGCCGAGCAGGTGCGCAAGGAGCTCGCCCGGCTCAGCGCCGAGCAGCGCTCCAACTCGGTCTTCTACGCGGGGCCCAAGGGCATACTCGGCATGGGCACCCGGTGGGGCAGCTGGCAGTTGGCCGAGGAACTGGTCTCCGCCGAGCCGGGCAAGGACTTCCACCCCTTCCGCAGCTGGGACGTGATCACCGCGATCCAGGGCGGCCTCGGGATGCTGGAGCGCACCCCCATCAACACCGGCGGTTTCCCCAAGCCGTCCATCAAGCACTGGGTCGTCACCCCGATCGGGGAGAACGCCAAGGAGGTCTCCCGGCCGAGCGGCACCGACGTCGAGGCGTACACCGTCAAGACGCACGCCATACAGGACATCTGCAACAAGCAGCAGTTCGGCGGCGGCGACCGGCACTACCTGGGCGTGCAGTGGACCCTGTGGGACGGGCACCTGGTGATCACCATGCTGATCACGGTGACGGTGCTGCACGACACCCTGCGTATCGAGGTCACCGGGCACGCCCTGGGCCCGGTCAACTCCCTGTTCAACGAGAAGCCGGCGGCCAGGGAGAAGGAGGTGCAGAAGGCGGTCCGCTTCTGGGAGACCCGCAAGGTCAAGCTCCCCCTGGTCGACGCCGACGAGGTCGTACGGCTGGCCGCCCGCGCCCCGCTCACCGCCTACCCTCCGCTGCTGAACTGGCTCGGCGGCAGCCTGACCCTGCCCGAGCCGTTCGGTCTGCGGCACGCCTGGGCCGACCAGCCCTGGCGCCACCGCTTCATGGCCGACGACGCGCTGCGCGCCGCCACTCCCGTGCTGCGGGTGGTGCACGCGGCGGCGCTGAAGGTTCTCCGGGAGAACGGCGTGGACGTGGAGAAGTTCGGCTCCCGCTCGTCGGTCCTCAGCGGCGCGATCCAGGAGGCGTCGCCGAAGAAGGCCGACGTCTACGACGCGTAGCGCCTGTGGCGGCGTGGGCGGTACGGCGTACTGGACGGACGTTCGACCTCCGGGGGCTCTGCCCCCGGACCGGCCCGTCGGCCCGAGCGGCCTCGTCCTAGAGCGCCGGACGGTCGCGGTCCTCAGGTCGCCGGCCAGGCCTCCGCGAGCATCTTGCGGGTGTCGGCGAGGAGTTGGGGCAGTACGCGCGTGTGGCCGACCACCGGCATGAAGTTGGTGTCGCCGCCCCAGCGGGGCACGATGTGCTGGTGGAGGTGGGCGGCGATGCCGGCGCCCGCGACCGAGCCCTGGTTCATGCCGATGTTGAAGCCCTGGGCGCCGGAGGCGGTGCGCAGGGCCCGCATCGCCTGCTTGGTCAGCTCCCCCAGCTCGGCGGTCTCCGCGGCCGTGAGGTCGGTGTAGTCGGCGACGTGCCGGTAGGGCACGGTCATCAGGTGGCCGCCGTTGTACGGGTAGAGGTTGAGCACCGCGTACACCTGCTCGCCGCGCCGGACGATCAGGCCGTCCTCGTCGGACTTGGCCGGGATGGAGCAGAAGGGGCAGCCGTCGCCGGCGCCGGGGCCGGTCGGCTTGTTCTCGCCCTGGATGTAGGCCATCCGGTGGGGCGTCCACAGGCGCTGGAACGCGTCCTGCGTCCCCACTCCGATCTGCTGCTCCGGCTCACTCGTCATGCGTGCAGCATATGGCGTCCCGGCCCGCGACCGGGAAAGGCCCCCGAGGCTGCCCTCGGGGGCCTTCGCCGCCCGCTTCGGGGGGCCGGATCACACCTGCGCGCGGCGCTCCACCACGTCGACGAGCTTGGCGATGGCCTCGTCCCGCGGAATGCCGTTCTCCTGGGAGCCGTCGCGGTAGCGGAAGGACACCGTGCCCGCGTTCATGTCGTCGTCACCGACGATGATCATGAAGGGGACCTTCTGCTTCTGCGCGGTCCGGATCTTCTTCTGCATACGGTCCGAGGAGGAGTCCACCTCGACCCGCAGGCCCTTCCTCTTCGCGTCCGCGGCGAACTTCTGGAGGTACTCCACGTGCGCGTCGCCCACCGGGATGCCGATGGCCTGCACCGGGGCCAGCCACGCCGGGAAGGCGCCCGCGTAGTGCTCGAGCAGCACGGCGAAGAATCGCTCGATGGAGCCGAACAGCGCGCGGTGGATCATGACCGGGCGCTGCTTGGAACCGTCGGCCGCGGTGTACTCCAGGTCGAAGCGCTCCGGCAGGTTGAAGTCGAGCTGGACGGTGGACATCTGCCAGGTGCGGCCGATGGCGTCCTTGGCCTGGACGGAGATCTTCGGGCCGTAGAAGGCGGCGCCGCCCGGGTCGGGGACCAGCGGCAGGCCCTGCTTCTCGGCGACCTGGCGCAGGGTCTCGGTGGCCTCCTCCCACACCTCGTCGGAGCCGACGAACTTCTCCGGGTCCTTGGTGGACAGTTCGAGGTAGAAGTCGGTGAGGCCGTAGTCGCGCAGCAGGTTGAGGACGAAGGTGAGCGTCTTGTCGAGCTCGTCGGCCATCTGCTCCCTGGTGCAGTAGATGTGCGCGTCGTCCTGGGTGAAGCCGCGGGCGCGGGTCAGCCCGTGCACGACGCCCGACTTCTCGTACCGGTACACAGTCCCGAACTCGAAGAGGCGCAGCGGCAGTTCGCGGTAGGAGCGGCCGCGCGCGTCGAAGATCAGGTTGTGCATCGGGCAGTTCATGGGCTTGAGGTAGTAGTCCACGCCCTCGTCGAGCTGCATGGGCGGGTACATGCCCTCGGCGTACCAGTCGAGGTGGCCCGAGGTCTCGAAGAGCTTCCCCTTGGTGGCGTGCGGGGTGTAGACGAACTCGTAGCCCTCCTCCTCGTGGCGGCGGCGCGAGTAGTCCTCCATCACGCGGCGGACGATGCCGCCCTTGGGGTGGAAGACGGCGAGCCCGGAGCCGATCTGCTCGGGGATGGAGAACAGGTCGAGCTCGTTGCCCAGCTTCCGGTGGTCGCGCTTCTCCGCCTCGGCGAGGAAGTCCAGGTACGCCTTGAGCTCGTCCTTGGACGGCCAGGCGGTGCCGTAGATGCGCTGGAGCATGGGGTTCTTCTCGCTGCCGCGCCAGTAGGCGGCCGCGTTGCGCATCAGCTTGAACGCCGGGATGAGCCGGGTGGAGGGCAGGTGGGGACCGCGGCAGAGGTCCTTCCAGCACAGCTCGCCGGTCTTGGCGTCGAGGTTGTCGTAAATCGTCAGCTCGCCGGCGCCGACCTCGACGTCCGCGCCGTCCTCGCTGGAGGCGGAGCCCTTGAGGCCGATCAGCTCGAGCTTGTACGGCTCGTCGGCGAGTTCCTCGCGGGCGGCGTCGTCGGTGACGACCCGGCGGGAGAAGCGCTGGCCGCGCTTCTGGATCTCCTGCATCTTCTTCTCGACGGCCTTGAGGTCCTCGGGCGTGAAGGGCCGGGCCACGTCGAAGTCGTAGTAGAAGCCGTCCTTGACGGGCGGGCCGATGCCGAGCTTGGCCTCGGGGAAGAGCTCCTGCACGGCCTGCGCCATGACGTGCGCGGTGGAGTGGCGCAGGATGTTGAGGCCGTCCTCCGAGGAGATCTCGACGGCCTCGACGGTCTCGCCGTCCCCGACCTCGTAGGCGAGGTCCTTGAGCTCACCGCCGACGCGGGCGGCGACGACCGAGCGCTCGCCGGCGAAGAGGTCGGCGGCCGTGGTGCCCGTCGTCACCGTGCGCTCTTCCCGCTCGGAATCGCGTTGGATGATCACACGGACGTCTGACACCGGTCTCTCCTGACTGCAGGTGGGATGCGGCGCCATACCGGGAGCGCGCGCATGACTGGGATCGTACCGAGCCGGACCCGCCCACCGCGAAACGGTCACCCACGGTCTCCGCCCGATCGCCCGCTCCGGCCGTGCCGGTCGGGCTCCGGGCCCGCGCCGGCCGCGCTCCCCGGCCCGTGCCGGTCGCGTTCAGTCCGCGCACGGTCACACACTCCAGTCCGCACCCGGTCACGCTCGCCGGTCCGCGCACGGTCATGCCCACCGGCACACGGTCGTCCGCGCCCGCACGCTCCGGTCCGTACTCGGTCGCACGCTCCGGTCCGCGCCCAATCACGCTCCCCGGCCCATGCAGGTCACCCTCGCCGACCCATGCCGGTCACCCTCGGTCCCCGCTCGGTGGCCCGTGTCCGGTCCGCGCACGGTCGTGCTCGCCGTTTCGCTCAGTCGGGTTCTCCGGCGCCCGGCGCGTCCTCGTCGCCGGTGCCGCACGTCTCGTCGAGGAAGTCCGTGTCCCGGCCGCTCTCCCGGACGGACTTCATCAGCCGGTCCCGCTCCTCGTCGTCCACCGGCACGGGTACGACCCCGCAGGCGTCCGTGAGCCGGCGGAAGCCGCCCCGGCTCTCCAGCCGCCCCAGCACCCGCACCGGCAGCCCCAGGAGGTGGGCGTGCCCGGCGGTGCGGTAGTCCTCCTCGTCGAGGGTGACGCGGACGTAGGGCACCTCGACGCCGGCCATCACCCGCAGCCGTACGGTGCCCTCGCCGCGCGGCTGGGACCTGCGCATCCGCACCACGGTGCCGGTGATCCGCACCGGAACCGAGGGCTCGGCCCGCAGATAGCGGGCGCCGGCCTCGCGCAGCACGGGCAGGTCGCCGGGGGTGAACTCGACGGCCTCGGCGGCGGCCGCGCAGTCCTCGGGCACACCGGCGGCGGGCGCCCACTCGACCGCGATGCGGGCGCCTTCGGTGCCGCGCACGAGGGTGACGAGGGCCTCGGTGAGCTCGCGGCTCGCGCCCGCGCGGACCGCGCCGTCGAAGGCGTCCATGGCGCCGGTGGCCCGCTGGTAGTCGATGGCCTCGCGCACGGCGTAGACGGCCTGGTGGAGCCGCACGGCGAGCGGGCGGCCCGGGTCGACCGGCACGAAGGCGGTCAGGCGGCGGCCGTCGGTCGCGGAGCCCACGAGGACGTCCTCCAGGCAGGCGGTGGCCGAGCGGCGGTGGCGGGCGCCGTGGTAGCCGGCCCGCGCGCGGGTGGCGAGCGCGGCGGCGAGGAGGGTCTGACGTGCGGCGGAGCGCAGCCGTTCCTCGACGGTCCAGGGCGCGGCGTCGGCCGGTCCGCCCGGCACGTCCCGCCACCAGCGGATCTCGTCGCTGGGCAGGCAGAGCGCGAGCAGCACCTCCCGCGCGGACGGGGTGCCGCTGCGGGCGAGCGCGTCGAGCGCCTCGCCGAGCAGGTCGTCGCTGTCGGGGTAGGCGCGGCTGACGGGCACCAGCAGGCTGGTCCCGGCGCCGCCCGGTCCTGGCGGGGTCCAGCGGCCGTAGCGTCCGCCGGCGCCGCCGCGCCGCTGCCAGCCGTGCCGGTGCAGCAGCGCGGCGAGCACGGCGGGGTCCACCTGGGCGGGCCGGGGCCGGTTCCAGGCGGACTCCACCGGGTGCGGCCGCACCGGCCGCAGGGGCTCGTCGAGGGGGCGGTGCGTCACGGTCTGCCTCCCGTCCCGACCCGCGTCATGATCTCGCACAGGGCCCGGTCGTCGAAGATGCGCGAGGTGGGGATCCGCACGGTGGTGCGGTGCCTGCCGGTGATGGGGTGGCCGGCGAGGTTGACCCAGTAGCAGCAGTGCCTGAGGTCGAGCCGGTCGTGCCCGGCGCGCAGCCACTGGTCCTGGGAGCGGGGCACGATCATCACGACCAGGATCTTGTGCACCGAGACGGGGGTGCGGGCGAGCTTGGCCAGGTGGTCGTTGTCGAGGGTGAAGGAGAAGAACCGGCCCGGGGGGTGGGGCGGCACCTGGTAGGTGCACTTCAGCTGGACCTTGATGGTCACCTCGTCGTCGACGGTGTGCCCGGGGGCGCTGTGGCTGACGTGCCAGTCGATGCCGTTGTCCGGGAAGGGCTGCGACAGCGAGCAGCCGGCGGCCGCCGCGACCGCGTGCAGATAGCCGACCTGCAGTGTCTCCATGCAGGCGGTGGTGGCGAGGGTGCCGCGCAGGGTGCCCGCACGCTCGGGCAGCAGCCCGCCCCGCTCGGGCTGCGCTATCGCCATGACCAACAGCCTTCCACGCCGGAGGAATTGCCGGGTGAGTCCCCGTCATGGGCCTGTGAACTGCAAAGACCCGTATTCCTGTTGTGTCCTTCCGGCGTACGGCGCAAACAGCCCGGGTATCACCAAACGGGCAGAAGACGGTGCGTCAGCTGCCGTGGGTGAGCGAGGAGTTGTGGTCGACATGACGTGCTGCTGGTACGAGGGGCCGCTGGCCGCCTTCGATACGGAGACCACGGGCGTCGACGTGGAGACCGACCGGATCGTGTCGGCCGCCGTCGTCGTCCAGGACGCTCCGGGCTCCCGGCCGCGGATGGCCCGCTGGCTGGTGAACCCGGGCGTTCCGGTGCCGGAGGCGGCGACGGCGGTGCACGGGCTGACACAGGACCATCTGCAGCGCAACGGGCGCTGGCCGGCCCCGGTGATGTACGAGATAGCCGAGGAGCTGGCGGAGCAGGCGGCGCTGGGGCGGCCGCTGGTGGTGATGAACGCGCCGTTCGATCTGACGCTGCTGGATCGGGAGTTGCGCCGGCACCGGGCGTCGTCGCTGGACCGCTGGTTCGAGTCGTCGCCGCTGTGCGTGCTCGATCCGCGGGTGCTGGACAAGCATCTGGACCGCTACCGCAAGGGCCGGCGCACGCTCACCGACCTGTGCGCGCACTACGAGGTGGTGCTCCAGGACGCGCACGACGCGGCGGCGGACGCGCTGGCCGCGCTGGAGGTGGTGCGCGCGCTCGGCCGCCGTTTCGCGTCCCGTCTGGACCGGCTGACCCCGGCCGAACTGCACACCCTGCAGACCGGCTGGCACGCGGCGCAGGCGCGCGGCCTCCAGGCGTGGTTCGCGCGCAGCGGGGCGGAGGAGACGGTGGACCCGTCGTGGCCGCTGCGACCGGAGCTTCCGGCGGCGGCCGCGTGACCACGCGCGCGACCATGCGCGGACCACGCACGTGACCATGCAAAAAGGCCGGTCCGCACAGACGGACCGGCCTTCCCGGTGGGCGATACTGGGTTCGAACCAGTGACCTCTTCGGTGTGAACGAAGCGCTCTCCCACTGAGCTAATCGCCCGGGAACGCACTGAACAATACAGGTGCCGGCGGCCTTCCTTCAAACCGCTTCCAGGTGGGCCGCCAGGCCCCGCCGTCCCGCGCGCATCATCAGCCGGTGGTTCAGCCGGAACACCGGCCGCCCGGGCACGGCGAAGCGCCTGAGCAGGGGTTTGTTCACGCGGACCGCCTGGTCGTAGCGGGCGAGGGTGCCGGCGCCGTGCGCGGTGAGGGTCCAGCGCGCCCAGCCGTCGAGGTCGCCGGTCATCGTGACCTCCAGGACGCCGGCCGCCGGGTCCCTGCGCACCTCGCGCGCGGTGACGGTGATGTCGTACGGCAGCACGGAGCGGATGCGGACGACGCCGGTCACCTCGCCGGACCGCCGCACCTCGCGCACCTCCCGGATCTGCGGCCACCACCGCGGATAGTCCTCCATGCGCGCGAGCGCCTCGTACACGGCGGCCGGCGGCGCGGGCAGGGACCACAGGCTGCGGAAGCGGTAGTGGGTCCAGTCCATGGCCCTCAGTGTGCCCGCCGCGCGCCGCGCTCCCCCGGCATCTGAGTACGCGTACTCATGGCCGTGCGGCAGGACGCGGACCACACTGGGCGCGAGCGCCGCCGCCCGTGCGGCGGCGCTTCCCCACCAGCCCTTATGTGATTGCGGATCGGCCCCTTCCTGCTTACGGGCAAAGGAAAGTGACGGCGTTTTGGAAAACGCCGGGGATTTTCCGCCGGGCCGGTGCGGGGAAGTGCTCATGGAATGCGCGGCGAGCGGAAAGGCGCTCTTCGCCGATCCGTCCGCGCGCCTCTTCCGATGTCGTCACGAGTAACGGACCGTCACCGTCCGGTGGGTGAACGACGGCGGCCCGCCTGCGTGATCGCAGACGGGCCGCCGGTCCGGGTGGGCGATACTGGGTTCGAACCAGTGACCTCTTCGGTGTGAACGAAGCGCTCTCCCACTGAGCTAATCGCCCGGGCGCAGGAAGAACATTACCGCATGTCAGCGGATGCCCGGGACCAGGCCCCGGCGGCCCCGGACGATCACCGGCGCGCGCTCACCGGCCGCGGATGTTCCAGGGCGTCGTGAAGCCGTACTCCGACACGTAGAACCCGAGCAGGATCCCCGCGATCACCAGGCCGATCACCGTCAGGGCGATGTTGCGGCGGCGCACCTCGGGGTCGAGGGCCCGCTGGGCCGCCTCGGTGACCTTTCGCTTGGTCCAGCGCAGGACGAGCTGGGCCCAGACGAACTCGGTCGCCCAGATCGCCATGCCGCCGAAGATCACCACCCAGCCCGGTCCGGGCAGCGGGAGCATGACGACTCCGGCGCCGACGACCGCGAGCCCGACGACGAAGACCCCGACCTGCCAGCTGAGGTGCAGCACGCGGCGTGACCGGACGAAATCGGGCGCGCGTGAGCCGAGGCCCTGCCGCTCCGGCGCCTCGCCGGCGTCCCCGGCCTTCGCGGCCTCCCCGGCCCCGTCGCTCCCGCCGGCCCGGCCGGTCCCCGTCTCGCCCTTCGCCCCGTCCGACACCACGGCACCACCGCCCGCATCGTCACTCCCCGTATTCACGTGCTCGACACTACCGGAGAGAAACAAGTCACCGTAATGGACGTACCGAGCGAACAGGTTCTCGGCCGGAAGAGTTACGTAAAGCCATGCAAAACACTCAGAGGGGTTTACAACGGCACCGTAGGTGGCATGTCGATTTCGCCGACGTGCGAATCCCCGAGCGCACACTGAGCGAAAGGCCCTGGCGCTTATGAACACCACGGTCAGCTGCGAGCTGCACCTGCGCCTCGTTGTGTCGAGCGAGTCCTCCCTGCCTGTCCCCGCAGGCCTGCGGTACGACACGGCCGACCCCTACGCCGTGCACGCCACCTTCCACACCGGAGCCGAAGAGACCGTCGAGTGGGTGTTCGCCCGCGACCTCCTGGCCGAGGGGCTCCACCGTCCCACCGGGACCGGCGACGTCCGTGTCTGGCCGTCGCGCAGTCATGGCCAGGGCGTCGTGTGCATCGCCCTGAGCTCCCCGGAGGGCGAGGCTCTGCTCGAGGCCCCGGCGCGGGCCCTGGAATCCTTCCTGAAGCGGACCGACGCCGCCGTGCCGCCCGGCACGGAGCACCGGCACTTCGATCTGGATCAGGAGCTCTCGCACATCCTCGCGGAAAGTTGACGACCGGCCCTCGAGGCCCATCGAGCTGCCCGTTGCCGTCCACTCGGGGAGACGGCTCGGGCCAGGACAACCGCATACGGGATGCACCGGCACCGGCCCGCCACGGGCCGGTGCCGGTGTGCGTGCGGGGCTGTCACACAGCGTGAGGGGTGGGCGACCGTCGGCTGCGCAGGCCGGGCCGGGCGGCCTGATGTGGCCGTCAGCGCCGTCCCCCGCGCGTGCGGGCACTGCTCGGGGGACGGCGGACCCACTACCATCGGCCTGCATCGGCGGGCGTGTGCCCGATCCCCAGGGCAGGGAGCGAAACGTGCTGATCACCCACGACACCCGGTGCGCGCTGGAGACCGTGGTGGATCTGGTGAACACCGCACCGGAGGACGACACGGCGCCCGACGGGCTGCCCGGAGTCGCTGCGCTCACGGAGTTCGTACGGGGCCACAAGATCAGTGATGTCGGGACGCTGTCGGAGTTCGACCTCTCGGCGGTGCGCAGGATCCGCGGCCGGTTCGCCGGGATCTTCGCGGCCCCCGACGCCCGGACGGCGGCGGGGATGATCAACGAGCTCGTCGCCGCGGCGGGCACCACGCCCCGGCTGACGGACCACGACGGCTACGACTGGCACGTGCACTACTTCGCCCCCGGCGCCTCGGTCGCCGACCACCTGGCCGCCGACTGCGGGATGGCGCTGGCCTTCTTCGTGGTGGCCGGGGAGCAGGAGCGGCTGCGGCGCTGCGAGGCGCCGGACTGCCGGCGCGCCTTCGTCGACCTCTCCCGCAACCGCTCGCGGCGGTACTGCGACAGCCGGACCTGCGGGAACCGGCTGCACGTGGCCGCGTACCGGGCGCGCCGCAAGGAGGCCACCGGCTGACGCCGTGGCCCGGCGGACGGGCGTGGCCCGGCGGACGGCGCGGTCCGGCGGCGGGCGCGGCCCGGCGGAAGCCGTGGCCCGGCGGACGGCGTGTCGTCGGTCCCCGGCGGGTGACGCCGAGGACCCACGGTTATGGCTCACAGCAACAGCAGGTCGTGCAACGCAGCCATGAGCAGCAGACACCCGATCACCGCAAGGAAGATCATCAGCGGCGGCTGGGATAGGGCGAAGAGGCACCCGCGCGGCTCGTCCTGCTGCGGCGCGGCCTCGCTCTGTGTCGTGTCCACCATCTCGCGGCGATGATGACGCAGCGGACAGCGCGGACGCGATCAACACGCCAGGATCTTGCGGGAGTTCGCCGGATTCCGTGATCTTCGTTTCGCTTCGGGCCGGACCTGAACGGTTCCGGCCGCGCCGTGGGCACCCTGTGTCGTTTCCCCACGGACGCTCCGTGGTGTCCCCGCGGTCACCTGGAGGTCATATGCCGTGCTTCTTGAGGATGGCCTCGATGTCGCTGAAGTCCTCGTCGGAGCGGGGCGCGGCGGCCGCGCGGCCGGAGGGCCGGGTCGCGGGCGGCCCGGACCGGGGCAGGGAAGGCGCCGAGGCGGCCGGTGCTACAGGGCCGCCGCCCTGCTCCGCCCCTCGGGCCGCCGCCCTGCGCTCCTTGCGGGTGCCGCCGCGGCGCCGCTCGACCGCGCGGGTCGTGGCGAAGAGCACCCAGGCGCAGCCGAGCAGGCCGAAGCCGGCCCAGGCGGTCGGGCTGAAGGCGGTGTCGGCCAGCCAGCCGACGACGCCGGTCATCACCAGCGCGACGGGCACCAGGGCGTAGGCGGCGATGCGGGCGGCGGACAGGAAGCGCCTGCGGTACGCGGTGACCGCGGCGATGCCCAGGCCGGCCGCGGAGACGGCGGAGCAGACGGTCTCGGCAATCATCCGGTCCTCCAGGCAGGGCTCGTCGGGGTCGGGCGGTTCGTCCCTTCCATCCTGCACCGCCGCCACCCCGCGAGGCCATGCCGCGGGCCGATCTCCGGGCCGATATCGGGGTCGGCGTCCGGGAGATCTCGGGGTCGTCTCGGGGTCGCCCCCGGCGTGGGCGTCCGCTGCCTTGATCCCGATTGGGTGCGCACGCCTCCGGCCTGGGACACTGGCCCCATGAGCGACCCCTCCCCCGCCCGCGCCCAGGTCCCGGTTCTCGACGTGTGGTGCGAACTGCAGTGCCCCGACTGCCGCACCGCGCTGGACGACCTGCGCGCCCTGCGCGCGCGCTACGGCGACCGGCTGGAGCTGCGGCTGCGGCACTTCCCGCTGGAGAAGCACAAGCACGCCTTCGCCGCCGCGCAGGCCGCCGAGGAGGCCGCCGCGCAGGGGAAGCTGTGGCCCTACGTCGAGGCGGTGCTCGGCCGGGTGGCGGACCTGGACCGCGAGGGCGAGTCGCTGCTGGTCTCCGTGGCCGGTGAACTCGGCCTGGACGCCGAGGAGTTCGACACCGCGCTGATCGACGGCCGGCACATCCTGATCGTGGACGCCGACCAGGCCGAGGGCAAGGCGATCGGCGTGACGGGCACGCCGACCTACGTCGTCGGCGGTGAGCGCCTGGACGGCGGCAAGAGCCAGGAGGGCCTGCGCGAGCGCGTCGAGCAGATCGTGGACCGGCTGCTGGCCGAGCAGGGCTGAGAGGGCCGAAGCACTCGCCTCCGGCGGGAGCGGCGGCCCTTTTCCGGCTAAAGCAGCACCTTGTACATGGCGTACACGACCGGCTCGTAGCCCAGGGAGGCGTACAGGCGCTCCGCCGGGGTGTTGCCGGCGAAGACGTTCAGGCCGATGACCTGTCTGCCCGCCGCCAGCGCCTGCCGCTCGGCCAGCAGCATCAGGGAGCGGCCGTGGCCCCGGCCGCGGAAGCGCGCGTCGGCCTCGACGTCGTAGACGAAGGCCTTGTCGTCGGCGACCGACAGCCACAGGGTGCCGACGGGGGTGTCCTCGTGCTCGAGGACGCTGAGCATCATGCCCGGGGTGGCGAGTCCCCGCGGGAGCAGCCTGGCGTGGTCGGCCTCGGACTTGGCCCACGCCTGCTCCGGGGGCACACCTCGGTCGATCCAGCTCTGGGCGTAGCCGGCCTTGCCCTCCTCGAGCCAGGGGCCGTACTCGGCGTCGGTGAGCGCTCTGCCCCGGGTTCCGGGGGGCAGTGCGGGGGCCTCGGGACCGAGCCGCTTCTCCATGCCGCGGTTGCGCTGGACGTAGCCGAGGGCGGTGACGAGGCGTACGGCGGCCTCCGAGCCGGCGGGTACGGAGGCCTCGATCCGCTCGCAGCCCCAGTCGCGTGCCACCTCCTCGGCGGCGAGCGCGGCCACCGTGCCCCGGCCGCGGCGGCGGTCCGGCTCCTCGATGCGCAGATCGAGCAGCCGGGCGACCGCCGGTCCGAAGACGGGGTGCGTCGCGAGGTGCGCGGCGCCTACGGGACGGCTGTTCACGCACACCTGGTAGCGGCGCGAACGGGTGCCGTCGGGATGCTGCTGGAGCGGCTCGAGCGGCCGCAGGGTCGTGGTCATCAGGGGATTTCTACCCCCGAAGGCCCCTCAAGTCAGCCGGATTTCCCGGCCCGGCCTCGCGGATCTCCCGCCCACCAGGGGCGTCCCGCCCCCGCCGGTCACGGATCGAGGTCGTCCCCGGCCCGCTCCTCGAAGACACGCATCGCCTTGGCGGTCACCGGGCCCGGCGCACCCGCCAGTTCGCGCTCGTCGACGCGGTGCACGGCCTGGATGTCGCGCAGGGTGGAGGTGAGGAAGACCTCGTCGGCGCGGTCCAGGACGTCCAGCGGAAGGTCGGTCTCCCTGGCGCCGGTCCACTCGACGGCGAGCTCGCGGGTGATGCCGGCCAGGCAGCCGGAGGCGAGCGGCGGGGTGTGGATCTCACCGTCGAGGACGACGAAGACGTTGGACCCGGTGCCCTCGCAGAGCTGTCCGACCGTGTTGCCGAACAGGGCCTCGGACGCGCCGTGTTGGTGGGCGCGGGCGAGGGCGACGACGTTCTCCGCGTAGGAGGTGGTCTTCAGGCCGGTGAGGGCGCCGCGTTCGTTGCGCGTCCAGGGGACGGTGACCACGGCGGTGGAGTCGGGGCGGCGGGTGGTGGCGCCGAGGGCGACCACCAGGGTGGGTCCCTGGTCGCCGCGGTCGGAGCCGAGGGGGCCGTGGCCGCCGGTGTAGGTGATGCGCAGCCGGCCGAGCGGCATCGGGTTGGCCTCGAGGACGGCGGCGCAGGCGCGGCGGACCTCGTCGTGGTCGGGGTCGGGCAGGCCGAGGCCGCGCGCGGAGCGGGTCAGCCGGTTCAGGTGGCGGGTGAGCGCGAACGGCGTGCCGTCCGTCGCCTTCACCGTCTCGAAGATGCCGTCGCCCACGGTCAGGCCGTGGTCCAGGACGGAGACACGGGCGGACTCGATGTCCCGCAGCCCGCCGTCGAGCCAGATCTTCATGTCTGCAGTCCCTCTCCAGTCTCCTCGTACGTGCCCGACGCTACCGCGAGCAGGCGGGCCGCCTTCAGCTCGGTCTCCCGCCACTCGCCCTCGGGGTCGGAGTCCCAGGTGATGCCGGCGCCGGCGCCGAAGCGCAGCACGGCCGCGCCGCCCAGGGCGCGGTCGATCCAGAACGTACGGATGCCGACGGCCAGCTCGCCCGTGCCCCGGTCGGCGTCGACCCAGCCGATGCCGCCGCAGTAGGGACCGCGGGGCGCGGTCTCCAGGGCGTCGATGATCCTGAGGGCGCTCGACTTGGGCGCGCCGGTGATCGAGCCGGCCGGGAAGGCCGCGTCGAGCAGCTCGGGCCATCCGGCGTCGGGGAGCAGTTCGCCGCGGACCGTGGAGACGAGGTGAACCAGGCCGGGGTGCTTCTCGACGGCGCACAGGTCGGGGACGGTGACGCTGCCGGTGGTGCACACGCGTCCGATGTCGTTGCGGACCAGGTCGACGATCATCACGTTCTCGGCGTGGTCCTTGGGCAGGAGTTCCGCCTCGGTGCGGGCGGTGCCCTTGATCGGGCCGGACTCGACGGTCCGTCCGCGGCGGCGCAGGAAGAGCTCGGGGGAGGCGGTGGCGATCTCGACGCCGTGCTCCGGCAGCCGGATCGTTCCGGCGTACGGGGCCGGGTTGCCGCGGGCCAGCACGGAGGTCAGGGCGTCCACGTCGGCGTCGGGCGCCACCGGGGCGGAGAGCACGCGGCAGAGGTTGACCTGGTAGACCTCGCCGGCCGCTATGTGCTCGTGGATGCGGCGCACGCCGGCGGTGTACGCGGCGCGGTCCATGGAGGACGTCCAGTCGCCGGCGGCCGGACCGTGCCACCGGCCGGGCACGACGGCGGGCACCGGGACCTCGCGCACGTCCCGGAAGCGGACGCAGGTCAGCCGGCCCTCGTAATCGGCCGCGACGGCCCAGAAGCCGGTGGAGTCCAGGGCCGCGGGATCGCTGGTGACGTCGGCCGGACCGGTGGCGAGGCGGTCGCCGAAGCGGGCGAGAGGAGGCAGGTGGAGCACAGGGCCGAGTCTATGGCGGCTGCCGCGCCGGCGGTCCGGGCGTGTCCTTCCCGGTGCCTGACCAGGCGCTCCGGCGGACGCACCGCAGCACGCTGCACAAACGCGTTTTTGTACTGGCCCGGGAATCCGCTAGAGTTCAACACGTCGCCGGGACGCGCAAGCGCACCGAAACGACAGGCGGACGTAGCTCAGTTGGTAGAGCGCAACCTTGCCAAGGTTGAGGTCGCGAGTTCGAGCCTCGTCGTCCGCTCGAAGGAAGAGGGGATCCCGTGGGTCCCCGCACTCCTGGTGGAGTGGCCGAGAGGCGAGGCAACGGCCTGCAAAGCCGTCTACACGGGTTCAAATCCCGTCTCCACCTCCAAGGACGATTAGCTCAGCGGGAGAGCGCTTCCCTGACACGGAAGAGGTCACTGGTTCAATCCCAGTATCGTCCACTGAAGCCCCAGGGCTTCGACCCGCGCGATTAGCTCAGCGGGAGAGCGCTTCCCTGACACGGAAGAGGTCACTGGTTCAATCCCAGTATCGCGCACGCAGTGCCCATGATCCGCTCCACCGGGTGGTCGTGGTCCCGAGGACGATTAGCTCAGCGGGAGAGCGCTTCCCTGACACGGAAGAGGTCACTGGTTCAATCCCAGTATCGTCCACACGCACCGAAGCCCCGGCCGTGCCCCACGGCCGGGGCTTCGTCGTTCCCGGTGCCTGCCGATGCCTGCCGGCGCGGTCGGCGGCGGCAGGCACCGGGCGGTGTCAGGACGAGAAGAGCATGTGCCCGAAGCTCTTGTGGCGGTGGTGGCCGTAGTGACCGTGCCCGCCACCGTGGTGGCCTCCGTGCGGGGCGCCCCAGGCGGGGGCCGGCGGGGCCGGGTAGGCCTGCGGGGCGGGCGGCGGCACGGGCTGGGACCACTGGGACTCCAGGCGGGTGAGCGCCTCGAGCTCGCCGTAGTCCAGGAAGATGCCGCGGCAGCCGCTGCACTGCTCGATCTGGACGCCGTTGCGGTTGTAGGTGTGCATCGGCGCATGGCACTTCGGGCACTGCATGGTCGGCTCAACTCCTCGCCGGTCGGTCCTGCTTCGGTTCTCGCCAGGACAGACTCCGCCCGGCTGCGGTCGGTTGCACCCTACTTCGCCGGACCGCCGTCCAACTCCGGCGGAAGGCCGCTCATTCGGTCGCAGGCGTCCACGACGGCCTGTTCGATCTCGTCCAGCGGGCGGCCGTCCCGGGTCGCCCTGACGATGGCCAGCGCGGCGGTCTGCACGGTGAGGGCGCGGGCCGGGACGTCCAGGGCGGGCCAGGGGTCGCCGTCCGCGGGAACGGCGGGGCCGGCGGCCGCGCGGTAGGCGGTCAGGAAGCGGGTCCACTCGTCGGGCGGCAGCAGCCCGCACGCGTACCAGGCGGCGGGCCGGGCCAGGTCCCAGGCCGGTACGCCGGTGCCGAGGTCGTCGACGTCGATGAGCAGCCAGGGTCCGTCCGGCGCCGGGTGCCGGACGAGCTGGCCGAGGTGCAGGTCGCCGTGGCAGAGGGCGCCCTCGCCGGGCATGGGCGCCTCGTCGCACGCCCAGGCGGGCAGGGTGGACCAGGCGCGCTCGACGGGGCGGGCGGCGGGGTGGCCGGGCGCGGTGGCACGGAGCCTGGCCAGGGCCCGGGCCGCCTTCGCGGGGCCGCGCATGGGCGGCGGGGCCGGCGACGGTACGGGGCTGCGGTGCAGACGCGCCAGGAGGACGGCCGCGGCTTCCCAGGGGGCGGAGTCGGGGGCCTCGGGATCCACCGGGGCGCCGTGGGGCCAGAGGGTCACCTGGCGGGGATGCCGGGAGTCGCGGTGGGTCGGGTCGGGTGCGGTGTTGCGGGCGGGAGTGCCGCGGGGGCCGGGAATCAGGGCGCCGAGGGGGAGGAGCGTCCGGGTGAGCGGGGGCAGGAAGACGCCGGGGAGGGCGGCGGCCGTGGCGAGGCGGAGCGCCAGGGCGGCCGGGTCGGTGCCGGGGGCGTGGGCCTTGGCCACGACGCCGGCGTGGCGTACCACGGTGGCGTCGGGGCGGTCGGCGAGGACGGCGGCCGTGCAGGGGCAGTGGCCCGCGATCTCGTGGGCCGCCCTGGTGGCCTGTGCGGCCAGCTCGGGCAGCGGGGCGTCGGCGGTCACGGGGCTCCCGGTGGCTCCTGGAGTACGGCGGCGACGGCGAGCCTACGTGAGACGGTCCCGGACTCCCCCGGGAAGGGCGATGCCGGCGCAGCTCCCCAGCTGCGCCGGCATCCTGCCGTCCGCCGCACCCCCGTCCCCACGGGGTTTCATGGGTGGATGTCCCCGCCCGGACCGCTCTTCCGGGCCTGGGGTCGCCGCTCAGCGCCCCAGCATCACGCCCACGGACGACGCCTGTGTGGCCACTGTGTTCCAGCCGTCGAAGACCAGCAGGAGCAGGGCCGCCAGGGGAAGGGCCATCACCGTCGCCACCAGCGGGTGACGGCGGCCCGTACGGCGGGGGCGTGCGAAGCGTCCCTGCGTGCGCAGCAGCGTCCGCGGTGCCGTGTGGGCCATGGTCCCTCTCCTGACCGTCTCGGTTGTCGTTGGCAGCGGCGGGTGTCTGACCTCGGGGGACGAGTGCTGCACCCGCCGCTTGACCTCAAATCTAGGCGCGCGCGGAAGACCGGTCGTCATGCCCTCGTACCGATTGGCGGGCCTCCCGGAGGATGAGCCGTGACCTGGGGACTACTCCCCTGGGTGGAGACGGGGACCCGGGTCTCGGGGTCTTCCCGGAGGGGGTGCCCGGTGTGCCCGGCTTCCCGGCCGCGCGGTGGTGACTTCGCTCACTTCCACTCCGCTCCGGCGCACCTTTCCCGTGGTCCCGAGCACCGCTTCGCCGGTCGCCGTCCCCTGTCCGCGCGCCTCGCGTCACGTGCGTCCGGCGGTGTCGGCAAGATCGCGCCCGGCCTGTTCAACCCCCTTTGTGTCACCGGTGGTTGGGATCATGGGCCGTATGCGCCGGTTGGCCCGTTCCGGTTGCTGACCGACCTTCAATTGTGCTGTCCCGTACCGACAATCGATCGGGTGGAGAGGGCGCGGCCTCTGCGCGCGAACGGTCCCGGAAACGTAAGCTGTGGCTCGTCACAGGGACCGGGCAGCGGGGATGAACATGGCGATGATGCGCCTGAGGCGCGAGGACCCGCGTGTCGTCGGCTCGTTCAGGCTTCACCGACGGCTGGGCGCGGGCGGAATGGGCGTGGTCTACCTCGGCTCCGACCGCAAGGGCCAGCGGGTCGCGCTGAAGGTCATCCGGCCGGATCTGGCCGAGGACCAGGAGTTCCGGTCGCGGTTCGCCCGCGAGGTCTCCGCGGCGCGGCGGATCCGGGGCGGGTGCACGGCGCGGCTGGTGGCCGCGGACCTGGAGGCGGACCGCCCCTGGTTCGCCACGCAGTACGTGCCCGGGCCGTCCCTGCACGACAAGGTCGCCGACGAGGGTGCGCTGGGCGCGGCGGAGGTGGCCGCGATCGGGGCCGCGCTGTCCGAGGGGCTGGTGGCCGTGCACGAGGCCGGGGTCGTGCACCGGGATCTGAAGCCCTCGAACATCCTGCTGTCCCCCAAGGGGCCGCGGATCATCGACTTCGGCATCGCGTGGGCCACCGGTGCGTCCACGCTCACGCATGTCGGCACGGCGGTCGGCTCCCCCGGGTTCCTCGCCCCCGAGCAGGTGCGCGGGGCGGTGGTCACGCCGGCCACCGACGTGTTCTCGCTGGGCGCGACGCTGGCGTACGCCTCGACGGGGGACTCGCCGTTCGGGCACGGCAGCTCCGAGGTGATGCTGTACCGGGTGGTGCACGAGGAGCCCCACCTGCAGGGCGTGCCGGACGCGCTGGGCCCGCTGGTGCGGGCCTGTCTGGCCAAGGATCCCGAGGAGCGGCCGAGCACGCTTCAGTTGTCGCTGCGGCTGAAGGAGATCGCCGCGCGGGAGGCGCAGGGGCTGGGCGACCCGCGTCCGCCGGCGCCGCGCAGCGCCGAGGCCGACCGGCCGACCGGGCGGCTCGTCGACACGTACCCCGAACAGCAGCGCGCGGCCCATCCGGACGGGCCGCGCCCCGGCCGGCCCGAGCAGCAGCGGGCGCCGCGGCGGCCGCAGGGCTCCTCCCCCGGCATGCCCGGGCCGCGGGGCCGCGGCGGCGGCACGCCGTCCCGTACCGGGGGCTCCCGGCCGACGCCGACGTCCCGGACCGGTTCCCGCACGGGCGGCGGCCGTCCCCTGCCGCGCGGCGGACGGCCCGGCCCGCGCGGCACCTCGACGGGCCTGCGCCCGGCCAACCCCCGGCTGCTGCGCCAGCGCCTGTTCGTCTTCGTGGTGGTGACCCTTCTGGTCGCCCTCGGCATCGCGGCGGCCCAGGGCTGCCAGGGCCCCTCCCGGGGCCTGCGCGACGACCACGACGTACGCATCACCCAGCAACACGGCCCGGGCCAGACGGACACGGCACCCGGCGACCTCGACGCGGCAGCGCCGCGCACAGGGGAGTAGCCCGGGGCGAGCGCCCCACTCCCTCACCGGCCCACCGGACCCTGGGCGACCGCCTCGCGGTCACGCCGGGGCGGCCCCGGACCGGGCGGCCCCGGACCGCACCGCCCGCCCGCAGAAACCAGCACGGGGCCATGCGCCCCCGCCCTGGGCGGTGCGGCCCGAGCCCGTGCGGGCGTGTTGTCGGGTCGGCGGGGCCGAGGCTTGTCGCGGCGGGCGGGTCAGGTCGACGGGGCCGGCGGGTCGCGGCGGCGCGGGCTGGGCCGGCCCGTACGACCGGACCCTGTGCCGCTGATTGCCTTCCGGTCACGCCGCAGGCGGCCCCAGACCGACACCGCCCGCCAGGAACGGGCACCGTGCCGAGCACCCCGCTCCCCCCGGCCCGCTGAGCCCAGGCGCCCCGCGCCGCGCTCCTCCGCCCCGGTTCGAGCCCGGGGCAGCGGCACCGAGGCTTGTCGCGGCGCGCGGCTCAGTGTGGCCGTTGCGGCCGGTGCCGCCGTCTCTGTGCGTGCGGGAGTTGCGGCTTGCGGCAGCCGGTGCGCTCCGGCGCGCCCGCCCTCTCTCGTAGGCGCGGGAGGCCGTCCGCCCCCGCAGGCGCGCGGGAAACCACGGGGCGGGCAGCCCGTGCGTACCGGCTGTCCGCCTTCCTAGGCGCGGGTCGCTCCGGGTTCGGGCAGCCCGTGCGTGCCCGCCGTCCGTTTCCGCAGGCGTGGGTCGCTACGGGTTGGGGCGGCCCGTTGCCACGGCGTAGAAGGCCACCGCTGCCGCCGCGCCCACGTTGAGGGAGTCGACGTTGTGGGACATGGGGATGCGGACCCACTCGTCGGCGGCCACCAGGGCCTGGGTGGACAGGCCGTCGCCCTCGGCGCCGAGCATGAGGGCGACCCTGTCCATCAGGTGCGGGGCGGCCTCGTCCAGGGAGGCGGCCTTCTCGTCCGGGGTGAGGGCGAGCAGCGTGAAGCCCGCCTCCCGGACCGCGTCCAGCCCCCTGGGCCAGGTGTCGAGGCGGGCGTACGGCACGGAGAACACCGCGCCCATGGAGACCTTGACGCTGCGGCGGTACAGCGGGTCGGCGCAGTCCGGCGAGAGCAGCACGGCGTCCATGCCGAGCGCGGCCGCCGACCGGAAGATCGCACCGATGTTGGTGTGGTCGTTGACGGACTCCATGACGGCGACCCGGCGTGCCGTGCGCAGCAGTTCGCCCGCCGTGGGCAGCGGCTTGCGCTGCATCGAGGCGAGCGCGCCCCGGTGCACGTGGTAGCCGGTGACCTGTTCGGCGAGTTCGGGGCTGACCGCGTAGACGGGGGCCGGGAGTTCGTCGATGACGTCGCGCATGACGTCGACCCACTTCGCGGACAGCAGCATCGAGCGCATCTCGTACCCGGCGTCCTTGGCCCGGCGGATGACCTTCTCGCCCTCCGCGATGAACAGGCCCTCGGCGGGTTCGCGCTTGCGGCGCAACTCGACGTCGGTCAGGCCCGTGTAGTCGCGCAGGCGCGGGTCGTCGGGGTCCTCAACGGTGATGAGATCGGCCACAGGGTGATACTGCCTTGTCCTGTCTACGGTGCCAACGGCTCGGAACGCGTCATGTTACCCGCGGTTACGCGGGAGGCGGGACCGCCGGTCCCACCCGGACCACCTCGCCGATGACGATGACGGCCGGCGGCTTGACCTCCTCGGCCCGCACCGTCTCGGCCACCGTGGACAGCGTCGCGTCGACGCGGCGCTGCGCGGCCGTGGTCCCCTCCTGGACCAGCGCCACCGGGGTGTCCGGCGACCTGCCGTGGGCGACGAGCGTCTCGGCGATCTTCCCTATCTTGTCCACGCCCATGAGCACGACGAGCGTGCCCGTCAGCTTCGCCAGGCTCGGCCAGTCGACCAGGGACCGCTCGTCGTCGGGCGCCACATGCCCGCTGACCACGGTGAACTCGTGGGCGACCCCCCGGTGGGTGACCGGGATGCCGGCCGCGCCCGGCACGGAGATGGAGCTGGAGATGCCCGGCACCACCGTGCACGGGATGCCCGCCTCGGCGAGCGCGTTGAGCTCCTCCATGCCGCGGCCGAAGACGTACGGGTCGCCGCCCTTGAGCCGGACCACCGCCTTGCCCTGCTTGGCGTGCTCGACGAGCGCGTTGTTGATGGCCTCCTGGGCCATGTAACGGCCGTACGGGATCTTCGCCGCGTCGATCACCTCGACGTGCGGCGGGAGTTCGGCGAGCAGGTCGCGCGGACCGAGCCGGTCGGCGATCACGACGTCGGCCTCGGCGAGCAGCCGGCGGCCGCGCACGGTGATCAGGTCGGGGTCGCCGGGGCCGCCGCCCACCAGGGCGACACCCGCGGTGCGGGTGCGGTGGTGCGGGGCGACGAGCGTGCCGTCGCGCAGGCCCTCGACGACCGCGTCGCGGATGGCCGCGGTGTGCCGGGGATCCCGGCCGCGCGCGCTGGTGGTGAGCACGGCGACCGTGACGCCCTCGCTGTGCCCGGTGGCCGGGGTCCACGCCGTCGCCGCGTCGGCGTCGTCGGAGCGCACGCACCACACGCGCCGGCGCTCCGCCTCGGCCGAGGCGCGCGTGTTCGCGTCGTGGTCGCTGGTGGCGATCAGGGCGTACCAGGCCTCGGCGAGGTCGCCGTCCTCGTACGGCCGCCGGTGCCAGGCGATCTCGCCCGCGTCCGCCATGGCCTCCACGGAGGGCGTGGCCTCGGGCGAGACGAGGACGACGTCCGCGCCCGCGGCGATGAGCGCCGGGAGGCGTCGCTGGGCGACCTGGCCGCCGCCCAGGACGACCACGCGGCGGCCGGAGAGGCGGAGGCCTACGGGGTAGGCGGGGTGTTCGGCCATGGGGTTGCGGCTCCTCGTCCGGGCGGGCCGGTGTTCGAGTGGTCCGGTGGTCCGGTGGCCCGGTGGTTCGGGCGGTCCAGTCGGTGCGGAGGGGCGCTACGGCTCTGGAGCGGCCCTGACGTGCGGATTTTAGACGTGGTTCAGCGTACGGCGGGGGCCGGGGGCGCGCAGGAGCGCGAACCCGCCGGCCCCGGACGCGCGACCCGGCGTACGGCCCGGTGCAGGGCGCTACTTCTCGGTGACGCCGGCCGAGTCGAACGTCGCCACCTCGTGCATCGCTCGCGCCGTGCTCTGCACCAGCGGCAGCGCCAGCAGCGCGCCGGTGCCCTCGCCGAGACGCAGGTCGAGGTCGACCAGGGGGCGCAGGCCGAGCTTGTTGAGCGCGGCCACGTGGCCCGGCTCGGCGCTGCGGTGACCGGCGATGCAGGCCGCGAGCACCTCGGGGGCGATCGCGCGGGCCACCAGGGCGGCGGCGCCCGCGCTGACCCCGTCCAGGATCACCGGCGTACGCAGGGAGGCGCCGCCGAGGAGGAGGCCGACCAACGCCGCGTGCTCGAAGCCGCCGATCGCGGCGAGGACGCCGATGGGGTCGGCCGGATCCGGCTGGTGCACTTCGATGGCCCGGCGGACCACCTCGGTCTTGCGGGCCAGCGTCTCGTCGTTGATGCCCGTGCCGCGGCCGGTCACCTCGGCCGGGTCGGCGCCGGTGAACACGGAGATGAGGGCCGCGGACGCGGTGGTGTTCGCGATGCCCATCTCGCCGGTGAGCAGCGCCTTGTTGCCGGCCGCCACCAGGTCGCGGGCGGTCTCGATGCCCACCTCGATGGCCTTCTTGGCCTCCTCGCGGGTCATCGCGGGGCCGGTGGTCATGTCGGAGGTGCCCGCGCGGATCTTGCGCGGCAGCAGGCCCGGGGTGGCCGGGAGGTCGGCGGCGACGCCCACGTCGACGACGCACACCTCGGCGCCCACCTGGCCGGCGAAGGCGTTGCAGACCGCTCCCCCGCCGAGGAAGTTGGCCACCATCTGCGCGGTGACCTCCTGCGGCCAGGGGGTGACGCCCTGGGCGTGCACACCGTGGTCGCCGGCGAAGATCGCGACGGCCGCGGGCTCCGGGATGGGCGGCGGGCACTGCCGGGACAGGCCGGACAGCTGCGCGGAGATGATCTCCAGCATGCCGAGCGCGCCGGCCGGCTTGGTCATGCGCTTCTGCCGCTCCCACGCCTCGCCGAGCGCCTTCGCGTCCAGCGGGCGGATCTGGGAGACGGTCTCGGCGAGCAGGTCGTGCGGGTCCTCACCGGGCAGCGCGCGACGGCCGTACGTCTCCTCGTGCACGACCCACGACAGCGGGCGGCGCTTGGACCAGCCGGCCTGCATCAGCTCGGGCTCGTCCGGGAACTCGTCGACGTACCCGACGCACAGGTAGGCGATGACCTCCAGGTGCTCGGGCAGGCCGAGGGCGCGGACCATCTCGCGCTCGTCGAAGAAGCTGACCCAGCCGACGCCGAGGCCCTCGGCGCGGGCCGCGAGCCACAGGTTCTCGACGGCCAGGGCGGCGGAGTACGGCGCCATCTGGGGCTGGGTGTGGCGGCCGAGGGTGTGCCGGCCGCCGCGGGTGGGGTCGGCGGTGACGACGATGTTCACCGGGGTGTCGAGGATGGCCTCGATCTTCAGTTCCTTGAACTGCTTCGCCCGGCCCTTGGGCAGCGACTTGGCGTACGCGTCGCGCTGACGCATCGCCAGCTCGTGCATCGCGCGCCGGGTGTCGGCGGAGCGGATGACGACGAAGTCCCAGGGCTGGGAGTGGCCCACGGAGGGCGCGGTGTGGGCGGCCTCCAGGACGCGGAGCAGCACCTCGTGCGGGATGGGGTCGCCGCGGAAGCCGTTGCGGATGTCGCGGCGCTCGCGCATCACCTTGAGCACGGCCTCGCGCTCGGCCTCGTCGTAGCCGGGAGCGGCCGGGGTCTGCAGGTCGTCCGGGTGCTGGGCGGCCACGGGTGCCGGTTCCCCGGCGGAGTCGGGCGCGGTGGGCTCGGCCTCGCCGTCGCGGGGGGCCGGGACGGTGGCCACCGGCTCCTGGGGGGCCTCGGCGGCGGCCCGGGGTTCGGCGACCGGCTGGGCCTCGGCGACCGGCTGAGGGTCGGCCTGGGCCTCGGGCTCGGCCTGTTCGGGCTGCTCCGGCTCCGGCTGGTCCGCCGGGAGCACGATCGGGTGCGGCGGAGTGGGCGCGAGGTGGGGCGTGGTGGGTACGGAGCCGTCGACCGGGACGAACTGTCCCAGCGGCTGCTCCGGTCCGGGCTGCGCGGGAACGGCGGCGGGTACGGCGCCTTCCGGCGCCCCGGGCTCGGCGGCAGCGAGGGCGTCCTCCAACGCAGGCTGCGGCTCGGCGGCTTGGGCCGCCTGCGCGGCCTGGGCCGCCGCCGCGTCGACCAGGAGCGCGGGCCGGGGCTCCTGGGCGTCCGGAGTGTGGACGACGGCGTCCACGAAGTGAACGTGCGCGGTCGTTCCCCCCTCGGGCGCCACCGGCTCGGGCGCCTGCCCGACCTGCGGCCCCTGCACCTCGCCGGGCACGGCGAAGCCGGCGGGCGGGGTGGCGGTGCCGTCGGCCGGTGCCGGGGCACCGGCGTTCGCGTACTCGTCCGCGGCACCGGTGCCACCGGGCCCCTGGGGCACGCCCGCGCCGTGCGGCGCCTCGACGGCACCGCCGGCCTGCTGGACCTCGGCGGCCTGCGGGGCAGCCTCGGCGGCCTGCTCGCCCTCGGCCACGTGCGGGCCCTCGCCCGCCTCCTGGACACCGGGGACCGGATGAGCCCCGGCGAGCAGTTGAGCGTCGGCGGCCTGCTGGGCTGCAGCGGCCTGCTCGCCCTCGGCGGCGTACGCGACCTCGCCCGCCTGCTGGACACCGGCGACCGGCCCGCCCTCGGCGGCCTGCTGGGCATCGGCGACGTGCGGGGCCTCTCCCACCTGCTGGACCTCCGCCGCGTACGGGCCCTCGCCCGCCTCCTGGACCCCGGGGACCGGCTGAACCTCGGCGGCCTGCCGGCCCTCGGTCCCGTGCGGGTCCTCGTCGGCACGCTGGGCCCCGGCCGCGGGCTGCCCCTGATCCCCGTGCGGGCCCTCGCCCACGCGGGGGACCTCGCCCGCCTGCTGAGCCCCGGCGACCTCCTCAGCTCCGGCGGCCTGCGGAACCTCGCCCGCCTGTTGGACTCCGGGGACCGGCTGAGCCTCGATGACCTGCCCGCCCTCGGCGCCACGCTGGGCCTCGGCCGCGTACGGACCCTCGCCCGCCTGCTGGACAGCGGCGGCCGGCTGAGCCTCGGCGGCCTGCCCGCCCTCGCCCGCCTGCGGGCCCTCGGCGGCACGCCGGGCCTCAGCCGCGGGACCGCCGCCGGTCTGTTCCTCGGCCGCGTGCGGGCCCCCGGCCGCCGGCTCGGCCCCGATGGGCTGCTCGGCGCTGGGAACCGCCGCCTCGGGAGCCCGTACGGCCCCCGGCTCCACTCCCCCGGCCTGCGCGGCCGCGGGGACCTGGCCCGCGCCAGCCGCGACGCCCGCGGGACCGGCGGCCTCCGGCGCCTGCGCCACCCCGGCCGCGTCGGCGGCGGGACCGCCCGCCTGCCCCTCGGGAAGGGTGTGGGCGCCCTGCGTTTCCTGGCCGGTTCCGGCCGGCGCCACGCCGGCCTGGGCCGCGAGGCGGGCCATGGCGGCCTGGGCCGCGTCACCGGGCTCGGCGCCCGGAACAACCGTTTCCGCGGCCCCGGCCTCCGCGCTCGCCTGGGCCACCACGGGCGCCTGCGCGGCGGGCGCGGCGGCCTGCGCGCCCCACGGGGCGGCACCCTGGGGCGCCAGCTCGCGCTGCGGGACGTCGAGGTACTCGGGGCCGGCCGTGGGCGGTCCGGGGTGCCTGACCGGCGCGCCCGCGGGGCCCCGGTCGGCGAGGGAGCGGACCGGGCTGGCGGAGGCGTCGGGGATCTGCGGGCCGAGGTGCAGCGGCCGGCGCGGCGGCACCGGAGCGCCGGGCGGCGGCGTGTGCCCCGGGTCGTGGTGCAGGACGCCGCCGAGGTCGACGGAGCCGCTGTCACGCCCGGACGCCTCGTGCGCGCCCGGCTGGTGGACGGCCTCGACGACCGGTTCCGGGGCGGGCGGGGGCACTTCGTTGCCCCACGCGCCCTGGGAGCCCGGCAGCAGCAGGTCTTCGTCCTCGGCGGGAGACTCGGAGAGGTAGGTGTACGCGCCGTGCGGGGGGACGCCCGGCTGCTCCACCATGCCTGCGCTCTCCGGCAGTCCCTCGCCCGGGACCTGGCCGGTGTCGGTCATGCGTACCCCTCGCCCATCGGTTTAGTGCTTCTGCATCCTGCTCGCCCGGAACGGCGCACCGACCGCCCCGCTGTGAAGAACGAGCGTCCGCGCCCAGCGGCACGAACGACCGCCCGTAAAAGGCGACAAAGCCATTGAGTGGCATTGTCCCGGTCGTCGCGCCACCGCGACAGCGTGATCCGCCACGGTCCGCTGTGGACTGCGCCACGTTGCGCGTCCTGACGGTTCTGCCGTACCACACCCGTCCCAAAACGGGTGGGTTTTCCGGATATTGACGAACGAAGTTCCGGATCACCCGAAGCGGTATGACGATCGGCCACCCTACCGCGCGCGATACGACGATCCGATCACGGGGCGCGGTCGGGGAGGACCCCGCTGAGCAGGAACGCGACGCTCCGCTCGGTCTCCGTCCAGGCCCGGGTGTCGAGTTCGACGGACTGGAGCAGGGCGCACTCGACCTGGTACCCGTGCTCGGTGAGGTCGCGGCCTACGAGTTCGGCGGCGTCCCGGGTGGCGGCGTGGGCGACGATGCGCTGGGGGCGGCGGTCGGCGACCGCGGAGACCACGGCCGCTCCCCCGCCGCCGACCCGGACGACGTCCGGTTCGGGCAGGTTCTCCAGGATGTGCGGGGCGTCGCCGTGCACGACCTGCAACTGGACGCCGAAGTGGCGGGCGGCCGACTCGGTGCGGGCGCAGGCCTCCGGGTCGCGGTCGACGGCGATGACGGCGGCGCCGCCGCGGGCGGCCTCGGTGGCGAAGGCGCCGCTGCCGCAGCCGATGTCCCACACGAGGTCTCCGACGCGCGGTCCGAGGCGGGCGAGTTGGGCGGCGCGGAGCAGATCCGTCTCCCCCTCGCCGAGGCCGCCGCCGTAGGCCTGGGCGGGCTGGGTCCAGCCGCGCGGCCCGGCGGCCGGGTCGCGTCCGGCGATCCAGCCACCGCCCTCGCCCGCGCCGGCCGGCCCGCCGATGACGATGACGACGTTCGGGTCGCGCCAGCTGTGGTCGGCCGCCTTGTCGGAGGTGACGACGGTGACCTGTTCGCGCTCGGTGCCGAGTTCCTCGCAGATGACGAAGGTGCGGTGCACGCCCTCCAGCAGCAGGCCGAGTTCGGCGGGCCCGGCGCCGGGGGCGGTGAGTACGGCCACTTTGGTGTGGGCGCGGCATACATTCACCGCGCGTCGCAGGGTGCGCTTGTGTGCGACGACCACTTGGGCGTCGTCCCAGGGCATTCCGGCGCGGGCGAAGGCGGCGGCCACGGAGGAGACGGCGGGCACGACCTCGACCTCGAGACCGAACTCGGGCGCGCGCAGGGTCCGTACGACTCCGAAGAAGGCGGGGTCGCCGTCGGCGAACACCACGGCGGTGCCCCGGTGGGCGGCGATCCGGCGGGCGGCGAGGGCGACGCTGCCGAGGCGGATGCGCTCGGCGGCCGAAGGCACCTCGGGCAGCGCCAGGTGGTGGGCGGCGCCGGCCACGAGGGTGGCGGCGCCGAGCGCGCCGCGTGCCGCGTCGGTCAGTGGCGAGCCGTCCCAGCCGATCACCGTGACCCGGTCGGCCATCGTCGTCAGTCTCCAGGGGGTTTGACGGGAGCGTTCTCGCAGGTCGTCGGGGACGGCCCGCGCGGGCCCCCGTGAGGGTACCCGGTCGGGGGCGGGGCAGTGCGCCCGGCCCGGTCGCGTCGCCCGGGGTTTCCTTCAGTTCCAGTCGGCGTACGAGGTGAAGCCGCCGGCGCCGGAGCGCTGCTCGTCCATGTCCTCCAGACCTTCGAGGTCCTCGGGCAGCAGGCTCCAGACGATGAGGTCGGTGCGTACGTCGGCCCACTCGCCGCGCTCGTTTCTGCTCCGGGCTATCCAGGCGCCGCGCAGGACTCCCTCGCTGATGCAGCCGATCTTCTGGGCGACCTGCTGGGAGGCGGTGTTGTCGGCGGCGGTGCGCAGCTCCAGGCGCTCGAACCTCCGGTCGTCGAAGACCCAGTGGGCGGTGGCGAGGGCGGCCTCGCTGGCGTAGCCCTCGCCGCGGGCCCAGGGGGCGATGACGTAGGCCATCTCGGTGGAGCGCACCCGCCAGTCGGTCTTGCGCAGATGGACCGTGCCGACCAGGCGCTGGGTGAGGAACTCGTCGACGGCGAAGACGATGCCGCGGCCCTCGGCGCGTTCGGCGGGGGCGAGTCGGGTGATCCAGTCGCGGGCGTGGGCCTCGGTGTAGGGCTGGGGCACGGAGGTCCAGGCGGTGACCAGTTCGTCGTTCATCATCTCGGCGAAGGCCTCGATGTCCGACTCCTCCAGGGGGCGCAGGACCAACCGCTCCGTGCTGATGGAGATGTTGGGGAAGGTGCTCGTCATGCGCCGCTCCGTAACCTTCGGTGATCCTTCGGTGCCTGGCTGAACTGCCCAGCATGCAGCATGAAACCAGTGGACCGCACCACGGGGTCCGCACCGGGTGACGGTGCGGACCCCGTGCGTGCCGGCGGGCGGCCGCGGCGGCGGATCAGAACGCCGGGACGACCGCGCCGTCGTACTTGTCCTCGATGAACTTCTTGACCTCGGGCGAGGTGAGCAGCTTGGCGAGCTTCTTCACGCGCGGGTCGTTCTCGTTGCCCTTCTTCACGGCGAGGAAGTTGGCGTACGGGTTGTCCTTCGCGGCCTCGGCGGCGATGGCGTCCTTGGCGGGGCTGAGCTTGGCCTCCAGGGCGTAGTTGCCGTTGATCACCGCGGCGTCGACGTCACCGAGGGAGCGCGGCAGCTGGGCCGCCTCCAGCTCCTTGAACTTGAGGTTCTTGGGGTTGGAGGTGACGTCCTTGGGGGTCGCGTCGTACCCGGCGCCGGACTTCAGCTTGATGACGCCGTTGGCCTCGAGGAGCTTCAGGGCACGGGCCTCGTTGGTGGTGTCGTTGGGCAGCGCGACGGAGGCGCCCTGCTTGAGGTCCGCGAGCTCCTTGACGCTCTTGGAGTAGACGCCGAGCGGCTCCAGGTGCACGGTGCCGCCGGGCACGGGCACGATGTCGGTGCCGTTCTTCTTGTTGAAGTCGTCGAGGTACGGCTTGTGCTGGAAGTAGTTGGCGTCGACCTGGCCCTGCTGGACGGCCGTGTTGGGGGTCACGTAGTCGGTGAACTCCTTGACCTCCAGCTTGAGGCCGGCCTTCTTGGCCAGGTTGTCCTTCACGTAGGTGAGGATCTCGCCCTGGGGGGTGGGAGTGGCGGCGACCGTCAGCGTGGCGTCGGCGCCGGCCTTGCCGCTGCCGGAGGAGGAGCCGGAGCCGCAGGCGGAGAGCCCGAAGGCGAGGGCTCCGGCGGCCAGGACGGCGGTGGTGATCTTGGCGGTGTTACGCACGAAAAGTGCCTTTCCTTGGTGGTGCGACCCGTCGTGGGTGGACGGGGGGTTCTGGGGACGGGGCGTTTCGGGGACGGCCGGGCTCAGGCGGCCCGGCTCACCTCGTCCGGCGCGGGCTCCTTGGCCTTGAGCAGGCGGAGCCTGGGGGCGGGGCCGGAGCGGCCGCCGCGCCGGTGCAGGGAGCGGGCCGCGAGGTCGCCGGCGAACTGGATGAGGGAGATGACCACGGCGAGGATCGCCACGGTGATCCACATCAGCTGGGTCTCGAAGCGCTGGTAGCCGTAGCGGATGGCGATGTCGCCGAGTCCGCCGGCGCCGACGGTGCCGGCCATCGCGGTGTAGCCGATGAGCGCGACGACCGTGGTCGTGGTGCTGGAGATCAGCGAGGGCAGCGACTCGGGTACGAGGACCTTGCGCACGATGGTCCAGGTGTTGCCGCCCATCGCCTGCACGGCCTCGACGAGTCCGCCGTCCACCTCGCGCACGGCGGTCTCCACCAGGCGCGCGAAGAAGGGGATGGCGCCGATGGCCAGCGGCACGATGGCGGCCTCGCGGCCGATGGTGGTGCCGGTGACCCAGCGGGTGAAGGTCATGAGGGCCACCATGAGGATGATGAACGGCATCGAGCGGGCGATGTTCACGATCTGCCCGAGGACCTTGTTGGCGAGCACGTTCTGCAGCAGGCCGCCCCGGTCGGTGAGGACCAGCAGGATGCCGAGCGGGAGTCCGCCGGCGACGGCGATCAGGGTGGACCAGCCGACCATGTAGAGGGTGTCCCAACAGGCCTGGGACAGCAGCGGCTGCATCTCGGACCAGGTCACTTGGCACCTTCCTTGACCAGCGGGCCGTCCTGGCTCACGACGTCGATCCGCAGGCCCTGTTCGCGCAGGAAGCCCAGGGGCACGACGTTCTCCTCGTAGCGGCCGGGCAGTTCGATGCGCATGCGGCCGATCTGCAGGCCGCCGACGGTGTCGATGGCGGCACCGAGGATCGATATGTCGATGTTGTAGGTACGGGCCAGCTGCGAGACGACGGGCTGGGTGGTGCTCTCGCCGTGGAAGGTGACGTCGACGACCGTGCGGTCCTCACCGGTGGCGAGGCCGCCCACCGGGAAGAGCGCGGCGGCCAGTTGCGAGCCGGGGGTGGCGAGCAGTTCGCCGACGGTGCCGGACTCGACGACGCGGCCGCGTTCCATGAGGGCGGCGGAGTCGCAGACCGACTTCACGACGTCCATCTCGTGTGTGATGAGCAGGACGGTGAGGCCGAGCTGCCGGTTCAGGTCGCGCAGCAGTTGGAGGATGGAGCGGGTGGTCTCCGGGTCGAGGGCGCTGGTGGCCTCGTCGGAGAGCAGCACCTTGGGGTCGCCTGCCAGGGCGCGGGCGATGCCGACGCGCTGCTTCTGGCCGCCGGAGAGCTGGGCGGGGTAGGCGCCCGCCTTGTCGGCGAGGCCGACGAGGTCGAGCAGTGCGAGCGCCTTGCGGGAACGTTCCTTCCCCGACTTGCCGAGGATCTCCAGGGGCAGTTCGACGTTGTCCTGGACGGTGCGTGAGGACAGCAGGTTGAAGTGCTGGAAGACCATGCCGATCCGGCTGCGCGCCCGCCGCAGTTCCTTGCCGGCGCGGGGGCCGCGCCCGGCGAGCGCGGTGAGGTCCTGGCCGTCGACGGTCACGGTGCCGGCGGTGGGGCGCTCCAGCAGGTTGACGCAGCGGATGAGCGAGGACTTGCCGGCGCCGGACTGGCCGATGACGCCGTACACCTCGCCTTCGCGGACGTGCAGGTCGACGCCGTCGAGGGCGGTGACCTCGCGGCCGCGCGAGCGGTAGACCTTGGTCAGGCCCGATGTGGTGATCACGTGGGTTTCCGTCACTGTCGAGTGCGCGGGCGTGGGTGTGCCCGGGCAGGGGGACGTTCGTTCAGGGACGCGACACGGCTCTCGCCGGGGGCGAGGGAACCGGGGGAACATGTGCGCCTTGGAGGCGTGGCGTCGGTCGCGTGCGGCATACGCCGTCGCACGCGGGGTGCCACGGCGTCTCGCTTCGGGGCGCGAGGCTCAGGTGGTGCGGGGGCCCTCTAGAAGGCGCACATTCGACACATGCGGCGAGCACCGGGCGTCATGGTCGCCTCGGTCGCAGGGATGCGGTCGCTCGTCGTGGTCATGCGGTCAGTAAACCAGACCGACGGTCCTGACCGGACATCACTGTCCGCATACTGGACACACGTGGACACCGGCCCGTGCGGCACCGGGCCCGACCCCGTCCGGCTGTGGCCGACGCCACGCGGACGGCGTGCGTCCCGTATCCCGCCGGGGCCGGGCGGGGCGGGGTGTTTGGGGCGTAATAAGGTCACTGCATGCTTGATGCCCTGACGCTGGTGACCGGCGTCGCCGCGCTGCTGCTCGCCGCCTGGTGCGGCTGGGCGGCCTACCGTGACCAGCCGACGAAGGACTGGCACTTCATCGGGATGGCCGTGGTCTCGCTGCTGGCCCTGGTCCAGCTGGTGATCGGGATCGTGGCGCTGGCGCGGGGCGAGAAGCCGGACCAGGGCACGACGATCTTCGTGGCGTATCTGCTGGGCGCCCTCGCGTGCGTCCCGGCGGCCGCCTTCATGTCGCTGGCCGAGCGCACCCGCTGGGGTTCGGTGACGGTCGCGGCCGGCGGTGTGGTGCTGGCCGTGCTCGAGGTGCGGCTCTTCGACATCTGGGGAGGGTGAGATGGCCACCACGGAGGACAAGCCAGCGAGGACGCGGCTCATCGGCGGGCCGGGCATGCTGCTCGTCTGGTTCTACGGCGTGATGGTCGTCGGCGCGGTGTCGCGCTCCGTCTACCAGATCGCCACCGAGTTCGACCGCGCCCCGCTCGCCTACGCGCTGTCGGCGGCGGCGGGCGTGGTCTACGGCTTCATCACGTACACGCTGGTGCGCGGCGGGGAGAAGGCCCGCAGGGCGGCGCTGGTGTGCTGCGCCGCCGAGCTCGCGGGCGTGCTGATCGTCGGCACGTGGACGCTGGTGGAGCCGTCCGCGTTCCCGGACGCGACCGTGTGGTCGGACTACGGCATGGGCTACGTCTTCATCCCGGTGCTGCTGCCGCTGTCCGCGATGTACTGGCTGCGCAGGGCCCGCACCGTCACGCCGTAGCCGCGTACGTCCCCGCCGGCTTCTCCAGCACGATCATCGGTACGCCGTCGGCGCCCTGCGAGGTGCCGACCGCCTCGTAGCCCACGCGCCGGTACAGGCGCAGGCCGCTCTCGCTGCGGTGGCCCGTGTGCAGGCGGAACCTGGTGGCGCCGCGCTCCCCGGCGAGCGCGGCCTCGGCGGCGCGCAGCAGGCGCGCGCCGATGCCGTGGCCCTGGAGGCGGGGGTGGACGCAGAGCTTGCCGATGGAAGCGGCGCCGTCCTCGCCGAGGTGGCCGCGGACCGAGCCGACGACCTCCTCGCCGAGCCGGGCGACGAACACGCAGTCCTCCGCGACTTCCTCGCGGACGGAGTCCAGGCTCTGGACGAGGGGGTCGATGCGGTAGTTGCCGTACAGCGCGGCCTCGCTCTGGAAGCACAGGTACTGCAACCTGAAGATCTGCTCCGCGTCCTGCCCGGTCGCCGCAGAGATGGTCACGCTCATGCCCATGTGCGCACGCCTCCCGCTCACCTGATCACCTGTCGTCCCTCACTCCTATCCCCGCGCTTCGTGGGCCGCAACCTCCGGTGCGAGCAGTCGTCGCAGACAACTCAGGCATCTGGAACGTTCCGGGCCGAGACTGCCCTGTGAGATACCCAACTCCCCAGCGATCTCCCGGTAGGTGAGGTCCCTCGGCGACAGCAGCGCCTCCAGCAGCCGTGGGCAGCGGCCGGGCAGCCGCCGCACCGCGTCGCGCAGGGCGCGGTGGCGGGCGTCGGTCAGGACGAGGTGTTCGGGGCCGCGTTCGTGGTCGTCGGCGGGTTCGAGGGCGTAGGGGCGTTCGAGGCCGGCGGTGCGGCGGGTGCGGCGGGCCTCCGAGCGGACGGCCTTGCGCAGCCAGCTCTGCGGGTCGTGCGGCGGGCGGTCGGCCCGCAGCAACTCCAGCAGCCGCAGCCAGACCGCCTGTTCCAGGTCCCCCGGTTCGGTTCCACAGGCATGTGCCTCCGCCCTTGCCTCGGCGGCCAGCAGCGGGCGCAGGGCGGTGAGCAGGTCGTGCGTCATATGCGTCACGACGCGGCCGCCCCGGCGCGGGTTGCCGGAGCGGCCGGAGGTTCACCCCCAAGCGGGAGCGGGCGGCCGGGCGCTTGACGGTACGGCCGCCGCCGTGACGTTCCGCCCGGACCGCGCTTTTTCGGCTCAGCGGCGCAGGAAGTCCTCGCGGGCGAGCACCCCGGTGTCCGCGTTGTCCGTGAAGACGCCGTCGATGCCGGTGGCGAAGTACGCCTGGAAGACGCCGAAGACGTCGCCGTAGCCGTCGGCGGCCGTGCCCTTGCGGAACTTCGGCGGCAGGAAGGGGTTTTCGTTGCGGACCGTGTACGGGTGGAGGATCAGGCCCGCCGCGTGGGCGTCGCGGACGAGGCTGCTGGGCTCGGTGAGGTTGCCGTCCTCGTCCTTGGGGATGACGAGGTCCACGGTCGGGCCGATGCCCTGGGCGTAGGAGGCGATCTCCTCGAGGCCCTCGGGCGTGATGAGGTCGGCGACCGTGCGCGGGTCGCCGCCGGCCACGAAGTCGTAGGGGCGGGTGCCGGCGCCCGACAGCAGCACGACGAGCGGGTTGTCCACCAGCCTGTTCAGCCGCTGGATGCTGGTCGGTTCGAAGGACTGGAGGATCACCGGCGAGTTCCGGCGGTCCTTGCCGTGCCGGCGCAGCAGCCCGGCGACGCGTTCCTCCAGGCCGAGCCCGAGTCCGCGGAAGTACGTCGGGTGCTTGGTCTCCGGGTAGACGATCACCTGCCGGCCGCGCCTGCGGGTCTGCTCGTCCTGCCACTTGAGGACCTCTTCGAAGGTGGGGATCTCCCAGCGCCCGTTGTAGAGGGTGTTGTGCGGGCGGTTGGCCGGGATGCGCTCGACGGCGCGCAGCCGCTTGAGCTCGGCCAGGGTGAAGTCCTCGGTGAACCATCCGGTGGTGGGGACCCCGTCGACGGTCTTGGTCGTTCTGCGGCCGGCGAACTCGGGGTGGTCGGCGACGTCCGTGGTGCCGCCGATCTCGGGCTCGTGCCGGCAGACGAGGTGACCGTCCCGGGTGGGCACCAGGTCCCCGGCCTCGACGATGTCGGCGCCGAGGTCGAGGGCCAGTTCGTAGGAGCCGAAGGTGTGCTCCGGGCGGTAGCCGGCGGCGCCCCGGTGACCGATGATCGCGGGCTTCGGCAGACGGCCGACCGGGCCCGCCCCGCCGCGTCCGGCCGCCTCGCGGAGCGCCGCACCGTCCCGCGCCGGGCCGCCCTGCGCGGCGCCCGCCGTGCCCGGCAGTCCGAGCACCGCGCCGCCCGCGCCGAGCGCGGCGGCGCCGAGCAGCGCGCGGCGTCCGGTGATCCGCCCGGTGATCCCTCCGGTCGCCCGTCCGGTCCGGCGTCCTTGCTCGTCCGACTCCTGCGTCCCCATGAGCGCCTCCTGCTCTCGTGTCGTCCGTGCGCGCCCGATCGTAGGTGTGCGGGCATGACGGCCGGGAGACCGCGCGCCGAACACGGCGGTGACGCCGGATGGCCTACGGGACCTGGGTGGTGACGCCGCGTCGGCAGGACGGGTGCATGGCGGGCGCGCGGCGGGAAACCCGGACAGAGAGGGCGGCTGCGCGAGGTGCGTCACACCGTTCCGTGCGGGTTACCGGGGTGCGACGGGCCCTTCGCGCAGGTAAACCTACGTCAACAGTGCGTAAGACGTGGTGAGCCCGATGTGCAATCGGCCCCGGGCCGCGAGTATCGTCCTCACCTGCACAGACTCATACCGATTCCCTTGACACCGGAGGGCCCGTTGTCCCGCTTCGCGCTCATCAAGGCAGTGCTCGGACCGATCATGCGCCTGATGTTCCGCCCACAGGTGGAGGGCGCGGAGCGCATTCCCGGCGAAGGCCCCGTCATCCTGGCCGGCAACCACCTGACGTTCATCGACTCGATGATCCTGCCGCTGGTCTGCGACCGTCAGGTCTTCTTCATCGGCAAGGACGAGTACGTCACCGGCAAGGGCTTCAAGGGCCGGCTGATGGCCTGGTTCTTCACCGGGGTCGGCATGATCCCGGTCGACCGCGACGGCGGCCGGGGCGGTGTGGCGGCGCTGATGACCGGGCGCCGCGTGCTGGAGGAGAACAAGATCTTCGGGATCTACCCGGAGGGCACCCGCTCCCCCGACGGCCGCCTCTACCGCGGCCGCACCGGCATCGCCCGGCTCACCCTGATGACCGGCGCGCCCGTGGTGCCGTTCGCCATGATCGGCACGGACAAGCTCCAGCCGGGGGGTTCGGGGCTGCCGCGGCCGGGACGGGTCACCGTCCGCTTCGGCGAGCCCATGGAGTTCTCGCGGTACGAGGGAATGGACCGGGACCGGTACGTGCTGCGGGCGGTGACCGACTCGGTGATGGCCGAGGTCATGCGGCTGTCCGGGCAGGAGTACGTGGACATGTACGCCACCAAGGCCAAGGCGGCGTGAGCCCCCGGCGGCCGGGCGCGCTCGCGCCGTAGGGCGCCTGCTCTTCTGCGGGTGCGGGTGGGGGGGCTGGTCGCGCGGTTCCCCGCGCCCCTGGGACGCGGACGCCCGCGTTCAGTGCGTTTCTTCCAGGTGCTGGTCCTTCAGCAGGAACCAGGCCGCTGCCGCCGCGGCCAGGAGCACGGCCGCTCCCGCGCCGGAGGCCAGGTGGAGGCCGTGGACGAAGGCGTCGCGGGCCGCGGTCAGGAGGGTGTCCGCCGTGTGCGGCGGGAGGCCGGCCGCCGTCTCCACCGCGCCGCCCAGTGACTCGCGGGCGGCGGAGGGGGTGCCGGGCGGCCCGGCGAAGCCGCGGTAGACGCCGGTCACGATCGAGCCGAGCAGCGCGATGCCGAGGGCCGCGCCGAGTTCGTACGCCGTCTCCGAGACCGCCGAGGCGGCGCCCGCCTGGTCCTTGGGGACGCTGGAGAGGATCACGTCGGCGGTCACCGTGAAGGAGAAGCCGGCCCCCACGCCGACCACCAGCAGGGCGGCGCCCAGCAGCGGGTAGCCGGTGGAGGCGTCGAGCGTGGTGAGCGCGGCCAGCGCGAGGCCCACCCCGGCGAGGCCGCCGAAGACCACGGACCGCACCGAGAAGCGCCGGGCCGCCCTGCCCGCCACGAGTCCGGCCGCCACCGCGCCCACGGCCGCCGGGAGTTCGGCCAGGCCTGCCTCGAACGGCCGCCTGCCCTGCACCAGTTGCAGGTACTGCGACAGGAAGAACACCAGCCCGGACATGCCCAGGACGGTGAGCAGATCGGCGAGGACCGCCCCGCCGAAGCCCCGGTTGCGGAACAGCCGGACGTCCAGCAGCGGCCTCGGCAGCGTCAGCTGGCGGTGCACGAACCCGTACAGCGCGGCCGCACCGAGCAGGCCGGTGGCCGACGCCGTCCAGGTGGGGCCGTGCGCGGCGGCCTCCTTCACGGCGTAGACGACACCGACCACGCCGGTCAGGGACAGCACGACGCTCGCCAGGTCCCAGGGGCCCGGGTCCGGGTTGCGCGACTCCGGCAGCAGCCGCGCGCCGACGAGCACGAGCACGGCCATCACGGGCAGGTTGATGAGGAAGACCGAGCCCCACCAGAAGTGCTCCAGCAGGAATCCGCCGGCTATGGGGCCCACGGCGGTGCCCGCGGAGGCGGTGGCGCCCCAGATGCCGACGGCGAGGCTGCGCTCGCGCGGATCGTGGAAGATGTTGCGGATCAGGGCGAGGGTGGCGGGCATCAGGGTGGCGCCCGCGACACCGAGCAGCGCCCGGGCGAGGATCATCAGCTCCGGTGTCGTCGCGTAGGCGTTGAGCACGGAGACCGCGCCGAACGCCGTGGCGCCGCCGAGCAGGATCCGCTTGCGGCCGACGCGGTCGCCGAGGCTGCCCATGGAGACCAGCAGGCCGGCGATGACGAACGAGTAGACGTCGCCGATCCACAGCAGCTGGGTGCCCGAGGGCCTCAGGTCCTCGCTGATGAAGGGCGTGGCGAGACCGAGTACGGTCGCGTCGACGGCCACCAGCAGCACGGCCAGGACGAGCACGCAGAGCGCGAGCCAGCGGCCACGGCGCCTCACCGCCTCCGTCACGGGCGCCGGCTGCAGGGTGCTGGTCATGGTTCCTAATCCTTGAGTAAGCGGTTCCGGTTCGTCCCGGCGGGGACTGTCCGGACTGTC
>NZ_BMVF01000016.1 GCF_014650575.1 Streptomyces naganishii JCM 4654 | reverse complement strand
TGACTCATGCCCTCGAAGGACGTACCACCACCAGAGCCAGAACCCTCGCCCACCATCAGATCGAGCCGCCCGCGTCGCCCGTCGGCGACTGCTCGGTATGCGGCGACTTGGTTCCGGCGTCGTGGCTGTGCTGGGGCAGGGAGGGATCGTAGTTCCCGCCGTAGTTCTTCCTCGCCTCGGCGCTGATCGCCGCCATGCGGTGGCGGGTGTCCAGGTCGATGTTCTGGTAGCCCTTGTGCGAGGCCATGACGGCGATGCCCATGCCCTCCATGGAGTCGGACAGCAGCTTCGACAGTGTCTCCAGCTCGCTGATCACCGTCTCGTACGCCGTGTAGAGGCCGGCGGCCTCGGCCCATGAGCCGCCCCCGCCGCCGAACTGGTGGCGGGCCAGCTGGGACTGTCCGACCTTCGTCGGGCCGGCGTCCGAGCCCTTCAGGTCGCGGATCAGGTCGTCCACTCGCTTCTGGAACTTCGTGAACGACGACAGTTCCATGGCCATGTCGGCCTGGGCGCCTACCGCGGCGCTCAGGGCGCCGGACATGCCTGCTAGGCCGGACAGCAACGACGGCGGCTGGTCGGCCGCTCCGGACCCGGCATCGCTCGGCAACACAACGTCCTCCCCCGTGCGTTCGTAAAGCGGAAGCCTCGGTGACAACTCTATCTACGAGCAGTGACACATCTCCGTCGGGGCGTGCCCTCGCGTGAGGGATACGGCCAACGTCACATCATCCAAGTCGCTTGTGGCGAGCGGGACATGAGTGCACGTACTCATGTCTGCGGCGAGGGGCTCGTCCGCTCGCAGCCGAGCGTCCTGACCGTGGCGGGGAAGTAGGCACGCATGAACTTCTCGATGTCCTTGCGGTGAGTTGGGTCAGCTGGGCTCAACTGGGGCAACCGAAAGGTCAATGTGAAGTAGTTTTTGCCTCTGAAATTACAAGGCGCTGTCGAGATGCCGCCATTGTTACCAACGGCGCTAGTTTTGTCGACGTTTCGCAACTGTTCGATGCGGAGCAGCAACTCGCGGGATTCCGCGAAATGGGTCACGTCTGGAGCTTCAACGGTCCAATAGAAGTTAAGTTCAAGCACCGGGTCACGCCCGGAGAGCAGGAGACAAGGGGCTGATGTGGCACGGTTTGCATCGACTCGACTGAACTCGCGCAGACCTCGAACGGAGGGAAAAAGCGAACGCACGACACCACCATCAATACGCGTCCCGCAAATCGTGCTGGGCACACCGCCCACAACAGGACTGCAACTCGCAACGAGGGCCGACAGAAGGACCCAGAACATGCGTGAACACGCGCGGACAGGTAAGGTCATTTCAGCCGCTCTCCGGACATTCCTCGAGCGTGCGTCATTCCGTCTACCGCAGAACGATTGATCTGCGCCTGCGCTTCAAACTCTGAGTCACGTCTCCCTCGATCTACTCTGGTCCACTCATCGGAAAGCGCCATCAACTGCCCATTTCTTTTTGAGTAGGACTGAATGTTCTCATCCGCCTGCCCCTCATCCAGCCTCCTCTGCTCATCCTCCATCCACTTCCCCGTCACGTAATCGAACCCCTCCTGCACGTCCCCGCTCACGACCGGGATGTAGCTGATGGCCTTGTCGATCAGGGGCTTGGTTTCGAAGGTGGCTTGTTGGGGGTCGCCCTGGGACTGGATGCGGGCCTCTTCCAGGAAGCCGACTGTTCGGCCGGCCCGGATCAAGGGTTCTGTGGAGCGGGAGGGGTCCTGGTGGATGGCTGAGACCAGGGCCTGGTTAAGGCCGCCGTTCAGCGTGGCGTAGGCGTCCTTGTCCTTGGAGATCTGTTTCGTGACCTCGAAGAGTTCGTCCTGTTTCAGGGGGGACTTCGAGATGTCGATCTCGCTCATGGACGCGTGGACCGTCGCACCGTGGTTCACCAGGATGCCGGCCATCGGGCGGCGCAGTGCCGGGGGGAAGTCGTCGCCCTGGTCGGACAAGCAGGCGATTGCCGAATTCAGTACCGCTTCATTTTGTTTCGTGTGGGGTACGTAGTGCCCGTGTTTGTCCGAGGGGTCGATTCCGGTTGCCGCTGACTGGAGGGCGGCGCCCAAGCCCGCTCGGTTGTCCGTGTCCAAGGACGGGGTGTAGCCGGACGGCTTATCGCCTCCGTGGTCGTACAGCGTGACCTTCCAGTCGCGGTCCTTCATCAGGTATTTCATGTGGGACTCGTTGCTCAGGTAATGGGCCGCCGTCGCCGGGTCCCGGCTCATGATGCCGAGCATTCCGTCCACCGGGTCGTTCGCGAACCAGCCCTCGTGGTGGCCGGCGTACGCGCCCTTCAGGCGCCAGATTCCCGGGTTCCGCCGTTCCGCGGCGATCATGTCGTCGGTCAGGTCCTCGAGCACGCCGCGGCCGTAGCCGTGGCCCTTCCGCATCAGCGTGGCCAAGGACTGGTAGCCCACCGCCTTGTCCAGGCGGGCTCCCTGAGCGTCGGTCGCGTAGTGCGCCACGCCCGCGTGGCGCATGCCCGTGCGCCAGTGGCGGTACCACTGCGAGTTTGTGTTCCGCGTCGCCGTCGCCAGCGTGTCGGCCAGGCCGGTTTCGAGGGTCGCGTACCTCTGCGCGTCGTGGCCTGGGCGGACGTGGGACAGGTCGTTCAGCTCGTTGGTCAGGCGGATCGTGCCCGCCGGGCCCAGGTCGTCCAGCACCGTTCGGGAGAACGCCTCGTCGCCGCTGTTGTCTCGGAACGTCCGCTCCAGTTCGGCCAGTTCGGCACCCGACAGGTGGCCGCCCCTGCTCAGCTTCGTCAGCGTGTTCCGCGCCGCCTGGGCCTCGTACCTCTCGATGTCGCCGAGCGCGCCGCCGTTGAAGCCCCTGCCGCCCGCCGGCACGTCCGAGTCGACCGTCACCGCGGCCAGCGCGATGTGCACACCCGTGTCGGCGTCCGTCATCTCACGGACCACCTTGTCGATCCGGTCCTGCCAGGAACGTACGGCCGACTCCGGATGGTGCGGCCCGTCCGCGGTCACCAGTCCCCGCTCCGACACCCTCAGCCCGGCCGCCACCGCCTCCGCGCACACCGTCCTCAGCCTCGCCCGCAGCGCGGTGAACTGGGTGTGCGCGTCCCGCAGCAGTGACGCGACCGCCCTCGCCTCCGTCCGGGCGTACTGGAACTCCTTGAGGGTGACCGTGAAGCGCGCGCTCGCGGCCTCCGCGCTCAGGCCCGTCCAGGTGCGGCCCATCGCGATGCCGTGGACCTCGCGCCCGTAGGCCTTCCCCTGGTTCTCGAACTCCGCCGCCATCGCGTCCCAGCGGTCGGCCGCCGTGGTGAGTGCGGAGAAGTTCGTGCTCATGATTTCGTGGTACGTCGGCATGGCTGTCCCCGTTCCCTGCGCCCCTCGCGCGTCAGAACCCGTCCAGTACCGAGATCTCGCGCAGCGTCGAGCCCGTCGCCAGGTCCGTGCTCGTCAGGATCCGGTTGGTGCTCCGCAGCGCGTCCCGCTCCGTGCTCAGGCGGTCCATCAGGTCGCGGACCTGGTCCGTCCACCTGTGGTGGGCCTTCCTCAGGGCGGCCGAGGTCAGCCAGCCCGCCCCGTCGCGTGCGCCGAAGGCGGTCACCGCCGCGGCCGTGTCCTCGTCGGCCCACTCCCCCGCCCTGCGCGTGCCGGGGGCGATGCCGGTCTCGATGGACAGTGCGGCGGCCCGCTTCTCGGCCGGCGAGGACGCCAGGTCCCTTGCGCTGCCCGGCCCTCCGTGCGGTCCAGCGTCCACCATTCCCCCTGACCTCGCTCGATACGGTCCCTTCGACCCCTTCGACTCATCAACCGCCGCCAGCCCCCCTTCGTCACGCTCCCCCGGCGTGTCGCTCGGGGCCGCCCCCTCCCGCGCATGCGAAAGGGCCCGTACGACCGAAGTCGTACGGGCCCTTTCAGGAGCTCAGCTCACGCTGATGCTACCTGGCCGCGATCACTTGTTGATCTTGGTGACCTGGCCGGCGCCCACGGTGCGGCCACCCTCACGGATGGCGAACTTCAGGCCCTCCTCCATGGCGACGGGCTGGATGAGCTCCACCTTCATCTCGGTGTTGTCACCCGGCATGACCATCTCGGTGCCCTCGGGGAGGGTCACGACGCCGGTCACGTCCGTCGTACGGAAGTAGAACTGCGGGCGGTAGTTGTTGAAGAACGGGGTGTGGCGGCCACCCTCGTCCTTCGACAGGATGTAGGCCTGGGCCTCGAACTCGGTGTGCGGGGTGACCGAGCCCGGCTTGATGATGACCTGGCCGCGCTCGACGTCCTCGCGCTTGATGCCGCGGAGCAGCAGACCGACGTTCTCACCGGCCTGGCCCTCGTCGAGCAGCTTGCGGAACATCTCGATGCCGGTGACCGTGGTGGTGGTCTTCTCCGGCTTGATGCCGATGATGTCCACGGTCTCGTTGACCTTGAGGACACCACGCTCGATACGGCCGGTGACGACCGTACCGCGACCGGTGATCGTGAAGACGTCCTCGATCGGCATCAGGAACGGCTTGTCGACGTCGCGCTCCGGCTCCGGGATCGCGGTGTCGACGGCGTTCATGAGGTCCAGGACGGACTGCGTCCACTGCGCGTCGCCCTCGAGGGCCTTCAGCGCGGAGACACGGACGACCGGAAGGTCGTCGCCCGGGAACTCGTACTCGGAGAGAAGCTCACGGACCTCGAGCTCGACGAGCTCCATGATCTCCTCGTCGTCCACCATGTCGGCCTTGTTCAGGGCGACGACGATGTACGGAACGCCGACCTGGCGGGCCAGGAGCACGTGCTCCTTGGTCTGCGGCATCGGGCCGTCGGTGGCGGCGACCACCAGGATCGCGCCGTCCATCTGGGCGGCACCGGTGATCATGTTCTTGATGTAGTCCGCGTGACCCGGGCAGTCGACGTGGGCGTAGTGACGCGCCTCGGTCTGGTACTCGACGTGCGCGATGGAGATGGTGATACCGCGCTGGCGCTCCTCGGGAGCCTTGTCGATGTTGTCGAACGGGGTGGCCTCGTTCAGCTCCGGGTACGCGTCGTGCAGCACCTTGGTAATGGCGGCCGTGAGGGTCGTCTTACCGTGGTCGATGTGACCGATGGTGCCGATGTTGACGTGCGGCTTAGTCCGCTCGAACTTCGCCTTCGCCACTGGGGTCCTCCTGTGGAGTGGTTCTGTACGCCTTACTTCATCGGCGCCAGGTGATCTTTGCTGGATGGCCCGGATCCCCGGGGCATTCCTCCCGCTTCGCTACGGAAGAGGTGGAATGCCCCTCGAGGCTCCGGAGTCAAGCCTAAGGGCTGGAACTCGGCTGAGTTACTCGCCCTTGGCCTTCGCGATGATCTCCTCGGCGACGTTCCGCGGAACCTCGGCGTAGGAGTCGAACTGCATGGAGTAGCTGGCCCGGCCGGACGTCTTGCTGCGCAGGTCGCCGACGTAACCGAACATCTCCGAGAGGGGCACGAGGCCCTTCACGACGCGGGCACCCGCCCGCTCCTCCATGGCCTGGATCTGGCCACGGCGGGAGTTGATGTCGCCGATGACCTCGCCCATGTAGTCCTCGGGCGTGGTGACCTCGACGGCCATCATCGGCTCGAGGAGAACCGGGCTGGCCTTGCGCGCGGCCTCCTTGAAGGCCTGCGAGCCGGCGATCTTGAACGCGAGCTCGGAGGAGTCCACCTCGTGGTAGGCGCCGTCGAGCAGCGTCACGCGCACACCGGTCATCTCGTAGCCGGCGAGGATGCCGAACTGCATGGCCTCCTGCGCACCGGCGTCGACCGAGGGGATGTACTCCTTCGGCACGCGGCCACCGGTGACCTTGTTGATGAACTCGTACGAGGTGTCGCCACCCTCGATCGGCTCGATCGCGATGATGACGCGAGCGAACTGGCCGGTGCCACCCGTCTGCTTCTTGTGGGTGAACTCGACCTTCTCGACGGCCTTGCGAATGGTCTCGCGGTACGCGACCTGCGGCTTGCCGACGTTGGCCTCGACCTTGAACTCGCGCTTCATGCGGTCGACGAGCACCTCGAGGTGAAGCTCGCCCATACCGCCGATGACGGTCTGGCCGGTCTCCTCGTTGGTGTGCACCTGGAAGGAGGGGTCCTCCTCCGCGAGACGCTGGATGGCGACACCCAGCTTCTCCTGGTCACCCTTGGACTTGGGCTCGATCGCGACCTCGATGACCGGCGCCGGGAAGTCCATGGACTCCAGGATGACCGGGTTCTTCTCGTCCGCCAGCGTCTCACCGGTGGTGGTCTGCTTCAGGCCCATGACGGCGACGATGTCGCCGGCGCCCACCGACTCGATCTCCTCACGCTTGTTGGCGTGCATGCGGTAGATCTTGCCGATGCGCTCCTTGCGGCCCTTGACGGAGTTCAGCACGGCGGTGCCGGACTCCAGACGGCCGGAGTACACGCGGACGAAGGTGAGCTTGCCGAGGTGCGGGTCGCTCATGATCTTGAACGCCAGGGCGGCGAGCGGCTCGTCGTCGGACGGCTTGCGCGTCACGACCTTCTCCGCGTCCCGGACGTCGTGGCCCTCGATGGCCTCGACGTCGAGCGGGGAGGGCAGGTAGCGCACGACCGCGTCGAGCAGCGGCTGGACACCCTTGTTCTTGAAGGCGGTGCCGCAGAACACGGGGGTGACCGTGGTGCCGGTGCCCTTGCCGGAGGCGATGGTGATACGGCGGATCGCCGCGTACAGCTGCTCCACGGAGGGCTCGGTGCCCTCCAGGTACAGCTCCATCAGCTCCTCGTCGTTCTCCGCGACGGCCTCGAGCAGCTTGCCGCGCCACTCCTCGGCGGCCTCGGTGTGGGTGTCCGGGATGTCGACGATGTCGTACATCTCGCCCTTGGTGGCCTCGGCGGACCACACGAAGGCCTTCATCGTCACCAGGTCGACGACGCCCTTGAAGTCCGCCTCGGCGCCGATCGGCAGCTGCATGACCAGCGGCTGGGCGCCCAGACGGTCGGAGATCATGTCGACACAGCGGTGGAACTCGGCACCGGTGCGGTCGAGCTTGTTGACGAAGCAGATCCGCGGAACGCCGTAGCGGTCCGCCTGACGCCACACCGTCTCGGACTGGGGCTCGACGCCGGCGACGCCGTCGAACACCGTCACGGCACCGTCGAGCACGCGCAGGGAACGCTCCACCTCGACGGTGAAGTCGACGTGGCCCGGCGTGTCGATGATGTTGATGGTGTGATCGACGTCTTCCAGCGGCCAGTGGCAGGTGGTGGCAGCAGAGGTGATCGTGATGCCACGCTCCTGCTCCTGCTCCATCCAGTCCATGGTGGCAGCGCCGTCGTGGACCTCACCGATCTTGTAGGACACACCGGTGTAGAACAGGATCCGCTCGGTGGTGGTCGTCTTGCCCGCGTCGATGTGGGCCATGATCCCGATGTTGCGGACCCTGGCCAGGTCAAGTGAAGTGGTAGCCATAAGGCTTCAGTCTTCTCTCGGTCTCGATGTGGGTAGCGACTACCAGCGGTAGTGCGCGAAGGCCTTGTTGGACTCGGCCATCTTGTGCGTGTCCTCGCGCTTCTTCACAGCGGCGCCGAGGCCGTTGGAGGCGTCGAGGAGCTCGTTGAGCAGACGCTCGGTCATGGTCTTCTCGCGACGGGCGCGGGAGTAACCGACCAGCCAGCGCAGCGCCAGGGTGTTGGCGCGGCCGGGCTTGACCTCGACCGGCACCTGGTAGGTGGCGCCACCGACACGGCGGGACTTGACCTCGAGGGTCGGCTTGATGTTCTCCAGAGCGCGCTTGAGCGTGATGACCGGGTCGTTGCCGGTCTTCTCGCGCAGGCCCTCCATGGCGCCGTAGACGATGCGCTCGGCGGTGGAGCGCTTGCCGTTCAGCAGCACCTTGTTGATCAGGGAGGTCACCAGAGGAGAACCGTAGACCGGGTCGATGATGACCGGGCGCTTCGGGGCGGGGCCCTTACGAGGCATTCTTACTTCTCCTTCTTGGCGCCGTAACGGCTGCGGGCCTGCTTGCGGTTCTTGACACCCTGGGTGTCGAGGGAGCCACGGATGATCTTGTAGCGAACACCCGGCAGGTCCTTCACACGGCCGCCGCGCACGAGCACGATGGAGTGCTCCTGCAGGTTGTGTCCCTCACCCGGAATGTAGGCCGTGACCTCGATGCCGCTGGTCAGACGCACACGCGCGACCTTACGGAGGGCCGAGTTCGGCTTCTTCGGGGTGGTCGTGAACACACGCGTGCAGACGCCGCGACGCTGAGGGGAACCCTCGAGTGCGGGCGTCTTGTTCTTCTCGACCTTGTCCTGCCGGCCCTTGCGGACCAGCTGCTGGATCGTAGGCACTACTTCTCCGGTTTCTGTGTGCCGATGGGTACAGCTAACCTGGAACGTCGCCGACCCACGCGGTCGGGTGTGTCGAATCCTGCGGACTCCCGCCGCTAGGCAGAAAGAGGCGCGGATCACGGTGGCCAAAGACGGCTCTCGGTGCGGTTCAGAAGGCACGCACGAGGGCCAGGGCACACCCCAGGCACAAGGTCTGAGCGTACCTACCTCACGGACTTCGGTCAAAACAAATGGAGTCCACCCCGACACGCCGGACTTGTCCCGGTTCAGGTTTCCCGCGATTGTGCCCTCCACACACGGATGCGTACGGCGAATACGCAAACCCGTCGGTTCCGTCGCGCCCGGGCCGCCGCTTCAGTACGTTGAGCGGTCGCCGGGCCAATGGGGGGACGGGGTTCGATGACGGCTGGTCGCTTGGCGGGGACACCCGGGGACGAGGGCCTGGGGGACGTGGTGCCCTTTCTGGCCCGGCTGGAGCAGGCCGACCAGGACGCCCTGCTCGGGCTCGGCAACGAGCTGGCGTACGCGCCGCGGGTGGTGCTGATCCACCAGAGCAAGCCCTCGGCGCACGTGCTGTTCATCGTGCAGGGCTGGACGAAGGTGACGGCGGCCGCGGCCAACGGGTACGAGGCGCTGCTCGCGCTGCGCGGCCCCGGTGACGTGGTCGGCGAGTCGGCCGCGCTGACCGGGCGGACCAGGTCGGCGACGGTCACCGCGCTGGAGCACGTGCGTACGGTCGCGGTGCAGCGCGAGCGGTTCACCGAGTTCCTCGCCCGCTCCCCCGCCGTCTCCTTCGCCCTGCTCGGCCTCACGTCCGACCGGACGCGCGCGGCCGACCGGCGGCGGCTGGAGTTCGCCTCGATGACCGTCAGGGAGCGGTTCGCCGCCCTTCTGCTGGACCTCGCCCGCACCCACGGCAGGCGCACCCCCGAGGGCGTGGAGCTGTCCGTGCCGCTGAGCAAGCAGGAGCTCGCCGGGTCGGTGGGGGCCTCCCGCGAGGCGGTCCAGCGCCTGCTGAAGGGGCTGCGCGAGCGGGGCGTCGTCACCACCGGGCGACGGGCCCTGGTGATCGTACGCCCGGACGTCCTCCGCCGAATCGCCCGCGCGGAGGAACCCGGGTGAGCCTGGGGGCGGCTGGACGCGGGCCTGATGGCGGGCGGTGAGCCTGTCGGCGGGCGGTCGGGGTAGGGCGGCCGGGTGAGCCAGGCGGCGGGTGGCCGGTGAATGTGGGGCCGGCGAGCGGGTCAGTTCGGTGGCCGGCGGGCAGCGGGCCGGGTGAGCCCTGGCGGGCGGCCGCTGGCGGGGGCCCTGGAGCCGTGTGAGCCCCGTCACGTGCAGCCGGTGTGGTCGGCGGCGGGGCGGCCGAGGTGGGGCCGGGTGAGCATTGGCGGCTGGGCCTATGTGGGGCCGGGTCGGCCCGGCGGCGGGGGCCGCAGCGGGCGGGCGGCGAGCGTGGTCAGCCCGAGGGCGGGCTCGGTGGGCCCGGGTGAGCCCCCTCGCGGGTGGCCGGCGCGCCCGGTGGCGGGTGGCCAGTGTGAGGTTCGGGGTGAGCCCGGCGGCGGACAGCCAGTGGCGGGGGCGCGGTGGGGCCAGGTGAGCCCCGTCGCAGGCGGCCGATGTGCCCTCGCCTGCGGGCAGCCGGCGAGCGCGGGCGGCCCGGCGGTGGGCAGCCGGAGGCGGAGGCCTCGGTGAGCCCGGGTGAACCCCCCGTGGCCGCGTGAGTTCCGTCTCGGCGGCGGGCGGTGCGCCCGGTGAGTCCCGTAGCGGGCGGCCGGTTGAGGGCTGTCGGTGGGGGCTGGGGCGGGGGCGGTCGGTGGGGCGTGTGTGCACACGGTCACAGTTCGGGTGGGTCATTCGTCCTCACACCCCGGAGGCGTCCGGCGTCAGCCTTCTGCCCCGGGCGGCGCTTGGTCCCCGCCCGGCACCGAACCACCGCCAGCCGTGGAAAGGCGACCATGACCGACCCCGTGAGCCGGACGATCCTCCTGCTCGACATCGAGAAGTACAGCGACCGGGACGACGTCGCCCAGGCGATCCTGCGGCGCAAGCTCTACGACATCGCCGACCGCACGCTGGAGGCCGCGGGCATCGAGGAGACGCTGCGGCTGCGGGCCGACCGGGGCGACTCTGTGATGGAGCTGATCGACGCGGGCGCCTCCGTACGGGCGCTGCTGCGGGCCCTGCTCACGGAGCTTCCGGCGCAGCTGCACGAGTACAACCGCATGGCCTCCAGCACGGCCCAGATCCGGCTGCGGGGCGTGGTCGCGAGCGGTTACGTCGCCGTGGACGGGCACGGCGGCTGGGTCGGCTCCGACCTGAACGACGCCTGCCGGCTGCTCGACGCCCAGCTGCTGCGCGAGGCGCTGCGGGGCCGCCCGGACGGCCTCGCGCTGTGCGTGTCCGAGGGCGTGCACGCCGGGATCGTGCGCCACGACCACGCCGGCGTGCCGGCCGCCGACTTCCACCCCGTGACGATGACCGGCAAGAACGGCCCGCTGCGCGCCTGGCTGCACGGCCCGGTGCCGCCCGGCGGCGAAGACCACGGTGACACGGGGGTGGGGGAGGCCCCGGTGCCGGGTTCCTCGGGGGACGGCCCGGCACCGGGGTCACAAGGGGCGGCCTCCGGCCGGGCCGGGACCCCCGGCGGCCCGGTGTTCAACTTCGCCGGCGGCGGCCCCCTCTTCGGGGGCAGCCTCGTCGGCGGCGACCAGCACGGGGTGTCCGGCGGCCAGGTCACCGGTGACGTGCGTCTGGGCGGTACGGCGGGCACGGCCGGGGAGGGCGCGTGACGGCGCCCGCGGCGGAGGAGGCGCCCGAGGGCGTACGCCCGGCGGGCCCCGGCTCCCCGGCGGCTCCGGCGGACGCGACGGCGCCCGGGACGCCCAGAACGCCCGGCGCGGACGGGGCCGCGGGCGAGGGCGCCGGGCCCGAGGAGGAGCGCACCGAGGAGCGCACGCAGGAGGCCCGGGCCGCCCAGCGCGAGCTGTTCGCGCACACCCCGGGGTTCATCCTCGGAGACACCGCGGCCTTCGGCGGGAGCCTGGTCGGCGGGGCCCAGCACGGCGTGTCCGGCGGCCGGGTCGACGGCGACGTCTACATGGGCGGCCGGACCGAGCACCACTACCACGGGCCCGCCGGCGCCACACCGGACGCGACCGGCGAGATACCCCGGGCCCGTCTGGACGCGCTGGCCGCGGTCTTCGCGGACGGCCCCGCCTTCGCGGGCGCCCTGGGCCGGCTGCGCGAGGAGCGGGTGCTGGTGCTGTCCGGCGCGCACGCCACCGGCCGCAGCGCCGCCGCGCTGATGCTGCTGCACCGCCTGGGCGTGCCCGGTGTGCACGCGCTGGACCCCGAGACCACTCCGGGCGCGCTGGCCGGGCGCCTGACCCGGCCCGGCGGACACGTCCTGCGGGACCTCCCGCTCAGCCGCAACCGCCCGCTGCGCGACACCCACCTGTACGCGGCCCGCGAGCAGCTGGAGAAGTCCGACGGCTATCTCGTCGTCACCGTGGAGAACTCCCCCCACCTGCCGGGTATCGCGCCCTGCGCCTGGGAGCCGCCGGGCGCGGAGGACGTCGTGAGGGCGCACCTGTCACGGTACGGCCGGGCCGCCGGTGAGGTGGAGCGGCTGCTCGCGCTGGAGCCGGTGGCCGGCTTCCTCGCCGCCGACCGGCAGCCCGCCGAGGCGGCCGCGTTCGCCGAGGCGCTCGCCGCCCACGACGGCAGCGCGGAGGCCCTCGCGCGGCTCGCGGACTTCGGGCAGGCGGCGGTCGAGAAGCGCTGCCGCGACTGGCTCGGCGACCCGGGCACGGACCTGCGCGACAAGGCCTTCCTCATCTCGCTCGCCGTCTTCGACCAGGCCCCCTACGTACTGGCCGCCGAGCTCGCCGACCAGCTGTACGTGCACTTCCAGCGGCTTCAGCACCCCGAACAGCCGCCCGAGATCCCGGTGTTCGGGCCGGCGGCCGCGGACCGGCTCGCCTTCGCCCGGGCCGAGGGGGAACTGCGCGGCGAGGCGACCGAGTGGGGGCCGGTCACGCAGTTCACGGCCGGTTTCCGCGAGGAGCGCACCCCGCGGGTGCTGCTCACCGAGGTGTGGACCCGGCACCCCTCCGCGCGGCCCGCGCTGGTCGCCTGGATCGGTCAGCTCGCCCGCGACGGGCGACCCCTCGTACGCACCCGCGCGGCCGCGGCCACCGCGCAGCTCGCCGCCGCCGACCTGCCCTCGACGATGGCCCTGCTCGTCGACCGCTGGGCGACCTCCCGCGCGGTCGGACCGCGCGTCACCGCCGCCAACACGCTCACCCTCGCCCAGCTCCTGGACGTGCCGGTGGTGCTGCGGCTGCTCACCCAGTGGTGCTCGGACGGGCACGCGGGCCGGCGCTGGACGGCCATCCGCGCCTTCGGCCTGCTCGCCCCGCTGCGCCCGGACCTCGCCGGAGCCGCGCTCGGCGCGCTCGCCGCCCGGGCCCGCGCGGACGCCGGCAACAAGGCCGAGCACGACAGCCTCACCGAGTCCGCCGCGCTGCTGCTGTCGGGCGGCCCGGGCCGCCGCCGCGGCGAGGTGCTCGCGGAGTTCGTACGGCTGCTGTACCTGGACACGCCGGCGGTGCGCGACCTGGCGCTCGCCGCGTTCGTGCGCGCCTGCGACAACGCCGAGGACGGCGCGCTCGTCGGCTGGTACGCCGAGAGCGGGATGTACGAGGCGGATGCGGCCCGCGACCTCGCCACCCTGTGGCGCACCGCGCTCGGCGACCGCGCCCACACCCGGGCGGCGCTGGACGCCCTGCGCCTCTGGGTGCACGTGGGCGGCCGCCGCGCCGACGCCGCGCACGCGCTGGAGCTGCTGCTGCCCGCCCTCGTCATCACGGCGGACGACCGCAAGCGCCTGGACCACGAACTGCGCACGCTGCGCGCCGAGGACGGCGGCCCCCGGCCGCCGCTGGCCGACCACCTGCTCACGGCGCTGCACCCGGCCGCCTCCGCCGCTCACTGAACATCCCCATCTGCTCGAGGAGTTGACCCATGGCGGACTTCCGCCGGCCGCCGGAGTGGCAGCAGGACGCCGACCGGCACAGCACGCTGATCGACCCGGTGCTGACCGTGCGCCCGATCTCCCGCTTCGACTACGTCGCCCGCAGGCAGGTCGGCGCGATCGACCACGCGCTGGTCTTCGTGACCGCGGGCGGTTCCTACGAGGTCTTCATGCCGCCGCAGCGGCCCAGCCGCGCCGAGGCGGCGACCCGTCGCTACACCTCCGTGTACGAGGTGGACATGGGCAGCCACCCGGTCCAGCTGAAGCTGCGGCTGCCCAGCGACGACGACGCGTTCTCCTTCGGCGCGGTCGCCGACCTGACCTGGCGGGTGGCCGACCCGATCGCGTACGTGGCGAGCGGCGAGCGCGACGTGCCGACGCGGCTCAGCCGCGAACTCCAGCAGCTCGCCCGCCCCATCACGCGGCGCTACTCGATCGAGGACAGCCCCGAGGCCGAACAGGCCGTGCTGGGCGCGGTGGCGGAGGAGGGCCGCTTCGCCGCCGGCACCGGGCTCGACGTGACGTGCGTGGTGCGGCTGCGCCTGGACGACGAGGCGATCGCCCACCGCCGGCGCAAGCGCAGCCTGCGCTACGAGAGCGAGATGCTGGACCCGGAGCACGAGCTGGAGATGCGCCGGGCGCGGCAGGAGCACGAGCTGGAGTGGCTGCGCCAGCAGCAGTCGCACCAACTGGTCGCGCAGAAGATCGCGTTCTACCAGTACCACCTCCAGCACGGCGGGGTCGCCGCGTGGGCGCTGCACCTCGCGCAGCACCCCATGGACACCAAGATGGTGATCGGCACCCTCCAGAAGGACCAGCTCGGCGCGATCCGCAGTCAGCTCCAGCTCATCGCGGGCGACACGCTGGAGGACTTCCAGAAGGCGGAGTCGGCGCGGACGGTGCTGAAGTCCGTGGACGACCTGATCCAGCAGCAGGACCAGGCCGCCGCCCAGCCGCCCGTCACGGCGGAGGCCCTGCCCCCGGGCACGCCACCGCAGGCACCGCCGGCGCCGCCGGCACCGCCCGTACCGCCGGATCCCTACGCGCCGTCGGCACCGCAGCATCCGTACGCGCCGCAGGCGTACGCACCGCCGCCGCAGGGCCCGTACGCGCCCTCGGCGTACGCCCCGCCGCCGTACGCGCCGCCCACGCCCGCGCCCGGACCGGCGCCCGGTGACCCGGTCCCGCCGGAGTACGCCGGGGCGTACGGGCAACCGGCGCTCCCGCCCACGCCGGTGCCGCCCGTCACCCCCGGGCCCGCGCCCGTGGTGCCCCCGCTGCCGGGCCAGGCGCCGCCCTACGGCACGGAGTCCCCGACCGGCCCGGCGGAGCCCGCCTGAGCACCGCTGCCCGCCGCCTCACGCCCCCGTACCTCGAAGGAGCCCCCGCCCCATGCCCGAGCCCACCGAACCGCCCTACCCGGGCGTGCCCGCGCCACCGCCCCCGCAGTACCCGGAACCGTCCACTCCCCCGCCCCCGCAGTACCCCGGTGCGGCCGTGCCCGGCCCCCAGTACCCGGGCGCCCCCGCCTTACCTCCGCAGTACCCCGGCACCCCGGCCGCGCCCACCTACCCCGGCACGGCGGCCGGGCGGGCGTACTCACCTCCCGCCCCGCCCGCGCACCCGGGCACCCCGGCCGCGCCCGCGCATCCCGGTGCCTCCGGCGCCCCCGCCGCGCCCGCGTACCCGGGCGCGCCGCAGTACCCGGGGGCGACGGCCACGGCCCCTCCCCCGTACCCCGGCGGCGGCCACCCGGCGCCCGCCCCGGCACCCGAGCCCCCGCACGTCGCCGCTCCCCAGCCCGAGCCCCAGCCCGAGCCCGCCCCCGACGACCTCGACTACCGGCACCGCGGCGGCCGTGTGCTCGTCGCCGATCATCAGCGCGGGGCCGACGCGACCGCGATCGGGCGGCTGGCGGCGCAACTGCCGGGCGCGCTGGTGAGCCTGGCCGTGGTCAGCTCGATCGCCCTCGGGATACTGGGCACGGTGATGGGGTGGATCGTCACCCTGGCCTGGGTCGCCGGCGGCGCCCTGGTCTTCCACCGGCCCTCCGAGCTGGCGTTCGCCCGGCACGTGCTCAAGCTGCGCGCGCCCACGGCCGAGGAGCGGGCGCGGCTGGAGCCGGTGTGGCGGGAGGTGACCGCGCGGGCCGGCATCGAGGCGCACACCTACGAGCTGATGGTGGAGAACAGCGACGAGCTGAACGCCGTGGCCGTGGCCGGACACGTCGTCGGCGTCACCACGTACGCCCTGAACAGGATCCCCAGCAGCAACCTCGCGGCCGTCCTCGCGCACGAGCTCGGCCACCACACGGGCGGGCACGCCTGGGCGGGACTGCTCGGCTACTGGTACTCGCTGCCGGGGCGGGTCGCGTGGGCGGTGATGCGGGGCCTGGCCCGGGTCGCGATCGCCGTGGCGAGCGTGTTCTCGCTGGCGGCCGCCGCGTTCGTGTACTTCTTCATCGGCATGGCGGTGCTCGCCGGGTTCCTCGGCGCCTGGTACGTCACGGTCCCGTTGGTGGCCGCCCCCTACCTGCTGGCGTACATGGGCCGGCGCGGCGAGCTGCGCGCCGACCAGCAGGCCGCCGAGCTGGGCTTCGCGCACCGGCTCGCCGAGGTGATCCACCACTTCCGCACCGAGGAGGAGGCGGCGAAGGCGGCCGCCGCGGCGCAGGGGCAGAAGCTGAAGGCGCCCGGCCCCCTGGACCGGCTGCTGTCCACCCACCCCGACCACGAGACCCGGCTGAGCGCCCTGGAGCCGTATCTGCGTCTCAAGCGCTGAGGGGCCACCGCCCCGGACACGCCGAAGGGCGGCCACCCCCCAGGGGGTGGCCGCCCTTCACCGCGTCAAGCGGCTGCTCGCTTACTGGTTGTACGGACCGTAGTCGTAGTCCTCCAGCGGGACGGCCTGGCCGGAGCCGGTGCCGAACGGCGAGTAGTCGATGTCGTCGTAGCCGACGGCCGAGTACATCGCGGCCTTGGCCTCCTCGGTCGGCTCGACCCGGATGTTGCGGTAGCGGGACAGGCCCGTACCGGCCGGGATGAGCTTACCGATGATGACGTTCTCCTTGAGGCCGATGAGGCTGTCGGACTTGGCGTTGATCGCCGCGTCCGTCAGGACTCGGGTCGTCTCCTGGAAGGAGGCGGCCGACAGCCAGGATTCCGTCGCCAGCGAGGCCTTGGTGATACCCATCAGCTGCGGACGACCGGAGGCCGGGTGACCGCCCTCCTGGACCACACGACGGTTCTCCTGCTCGAACTTCGAGCGCTCGACCAGCTCGCCGGGCAGCAGCTCGGCGTCGCCGGACTCGATGATCGTCACACGGCGGAGCATCTGCCGGATGATGATCTCGATGTGCTTGTCGTGGATCGACACACCCTGCGAGTTGTAGACCTTCTGGACCTCGCCGACCAGGTGGACCTGGACGGCGCGCTGGCCCAGGATGCGCAGCACGTCGTGCGGGTTGGTGGCACCCACGGTGAGCTTCTGGCCCACCTCGACGTGGTCGCCCTCGCCGACCAGCAGACGGGCGCGCTTCGAGATCGGGTACGCCGTCTCGTCGCTGCCGTCGTCCGGGGTGATGACGATCTTCTTGGTCTTCTCGGTCTCCTCGATCCGGACGCGTCCGGCCGCCTCGGAGATCGGGGCGACACCCTTCGGCGTACGGGCCTCGAAGAGCTCGACGACACGCGGCAGACCCTGGGTGATGTCGTCACCGGCCACACCACCGGTGTGGAAGGTACGCATCGTCAGCTGGGTGCCGGGCTCACCGATGGACTGGGCGGCGATGATGCCGACCGCCTCACCGATGTCGACCAGCTTGCCGGTGGCGAGCGAACGGCCGTAGCACATGGCGCAGGTGCCGACGGCGGACTCGCAGGTCAGGACCGAGCGGGTCTTGACCTCCGCGACGCCGCGGGAGACGAGCTCCTCGATGAGGACGTCGCCCAGGTCGGTGCCGGCCGGGGCCAGCACCTGCCCGTCGACCACGATGTCCTCGGCGAGGCAGCGCGCGTACACGGACGTCTCGACGTTCTCCGCCTTGCGCAGCACGCCGTCCGCGCCGACCTCCGCGATCTGCAGCTTGAGGCCGCGGTCGGTGCCGCAGTCCTCCTCGCGGATGATGACGTCCTGGGAGACGTCGACCAGACGACGGGTGAGGTAACCCGAGTCGGCGGTACGCAGAGCGGTGTCCGCCAGACCCTTGCGGGCGCCGTGCGTGGAGATGAAGTACTCCAGCACGGACAGACCCTCACGGAACGAGGCCTTGATGGGCCGCGGGATCGTCTCGTTCTTCGCGTTCGACACCAGACCACGCATACCGGCGATCTGACGCATCTGCATCATGTTGCCGCGCGCACCCGAGTTCACCATCATGAAGATCGGGTTGGTCTTCGGGAAGTTGTCGTTCATCGCCTCGGCGACCTCGTTGGTCGCCTTGGTCCAGATCGCGATGAGCTCCTGCGTGCGCTCGTCCTTGGTGATCAGACCGCGCTCGTACTGCTTCTGGACCTTCTCGTCCTGCGCCTCGTAGCCCTTGACGATCTCCTTCTTCGCCTCGGGGACGACGACGTCGGAGATGGCGACGGTGACGCCGGAACGGGTGGCCCAGTAGAAGCCGGCCGCCTTCAGGTTGTCGAGCGTCGCCGCCACGATGACCTTCGGGTAGCGCTCGGCGAGGTCGTTGACGATCTCGGAGAGCTGCTTCTTGCCGACCTCGTAGTCGACGAACGGGTAGTCCTCGGGCAGCAGCTCGTTGAAGAGCGCGCGGCCCAGCGTGGTGTTCAGGCGGAAGGTGTCACCCTGCTGCCACTCCGGCTCGCCCTCCTCACGGGCCGGCGGGGTCCAGCCGCGCGGCGGGATGGTGCCCACCGGGAAGCGGATGTCCACGCGCGACTGCAGCGAGAGCTCGCCGGCGTCGAACGCCATGATCGCCTCGGCCACGGAGGAGAAGGAGCGGTCCTCGCCCTTCACGTCCCGCATCTCGCCGTCGGTGGTGAGGAAGAACAGACCGAGGACCATGTCCTGGGTCGGCATCGTCACCGGACGGCCGTCGGCCGGCTTGAGGATGTTGTTCGAGGACAGCATCAGGATGCGGGCCTCGGCCTGCGCCTCCGCGGACAGCGGCAGGTGCACGGCCATCTGGTCACCGTCGAAGTCCGCGTTGAACGCGGTGCACACGAGCGGGTGGATCTGGATGGCCTTGCCCTCGACCAGCTGCGGCTCGAAGGCCTGGATGCCCAGGCGGTGCAGGGTGGGCGCACGGTTCAGCAGAACCGGGTGCTCGGCGATGACCTCTTCGAGCACGTCGTACACGACCGTGCGGCCGCGCTCGACCATGCGCTTGGCGCTCTTGATGTTCTGCGCGTGGTTCAGGTCGACCAGGCGCTTCATCACGAACGGCTTGAACAGCTCCAGCGCCATCGCCTTCGGCAGACCGCACTGGTGCAGCTTGAGCTGCGGACCGACGACGATCACGGAACGCGCGGAGTAGTCCACGCGCTTGCCGAGCAGGTTCTGGCGGAAGCGGCCCTGCTTGCCCTTGAGCATGTCGGACAGCGACTTCAGCGGACGGTTGCCGGGGCCCGTGACCGGGCGGCCGCGGCGGCCGTTGTCGAAGAGCGCGTCGACGGCCTCCTGGAGCATGCGCTTCTCGTTGTTCACGATGATCTCGGGCGCGCCGAGGTCGAGAAGCCGCTTCAGGCGGTTGTTGCGGTTGATGACACGGCGGTACAGGTCGTTCAGGTCGGAGGTCGCGAAGCGGCCACCGTCCAGCTGCACCATCGGACGCAGGTCCGGCGGGATGACCGGGACGCAGTCCAGGACCATGCCCTTGGGGCTGTTGGAGGTCTGCAGGAACGCGGAGACGACCTTCAGCCGCTTCAGGGCGCGGGTCTTCTTCTGGCCCTTGCCGGTGCGGATGATCTCGCGGAGCTTCTCGGCCTCCTCCTCGAGGTCGAAGGACTCCAGGCGCTTCTGCAGCGCCGCGGCGCCCATCGAGCCGTCGAAGTAGGTGCCGAAGCGGTCGCGCAGCTCGCGGTAGAGCAGCTCGTCGCCCTCGAGGTCCTGGACCTTGAGGTTCTTGAACCGGGTCCACACCTCGTCGAGGCGGTCGATCTCGCGCTGCGCGCGGTCGCGCAGCTGCTTCATCTCGCGCTCGGCGCCCTCGCGCACCTTGCGGCGCACGTCGGCCTTGGCGCCCTCGGCCTCCAGCTCGGCCAGGTCGGTCTCGAGCTTCTTGGCGCGGGCCTCGAGGTCGGCGTCACGGCGCTGCTCGACCTGCTGGCGCTCGACGGAGACGTGGGCCTCCAGCGAGGGCAGGTCGCGGGTGCGGCGCTCCTCGTCGACGTACGTGATCATGTACGCCGCGAAGTAGATGACCTTCTCGAGGTCCTTGGGGGCCAGGTCGAGCAGGTAGCCCAGCCGGCTCGGAACGCCCTTGAAGTACCAGATGTGGGTGACGGGAGCGGCGAGCTCGATGTGGCCCATCCGCTCACGGCGCACCTTGGCGCGGGTGACCTCCACGCCACAGCGCTCACAGATGATGCCCTTGAAGCGGACGCGCTTGTACTTGCCGCAGTAGCACTCCCAGTCCCGGGTCGGACCGAAGATCTTCTCGCAGAAGAGTCCGTCCTTCTCGGGCTTGAGGGTGCGGTAGTTGATGGTCTCGGGCTTCTTGACCTCGCCGTGGCTCCACTGACGGATGTCGTCAGCGGTGGCCAGGCCGATCCGGAGCTCGTCGAAGAAGTTGACGTCGAGCACTATGCGTCAATCCCTCTCAGGGTCGTAAGTCTTTGGTCTGAAACGGGGGCCTGGGGGTCGGCGGGGGCCTCACACGGTGGCGAGGCCCCTACCGGACTCCCGTCAGACCTCTTCGACGCTGCTCGGCTCGCGCCGGGACAGGTCGATGCCGAGCTCCTCCGCGGCGCGGAAGACATCCTCGTCGGTGTCGCGCATCTCGATGGACATACCGTCGCTCGACAGCACCTCCACGTTCAGGCAGAGGGACTGCATCTCCTTGATGAGCACCTTGAAGGACTCGGGGATGCCGGGCTCGGGGATGTTCTCGCCCTTGACGATGGCCTCGTAGACCTTCACGCGGCCGGTGACGTCGTCGGACTTGATGGTCAGCAGCTCCTGGAGGGCGTAGGCGGCGCCGTACGCCTCGAGTGCCCACACCTCCATCTCGCCGAACCGCTGGCCGCCGAACTGCGCCTTACCGCCCAGCGGCTGCTGGGTGATCATCGAGTACGGACCGGTCGAGCGGGCGTGCAGCTTGTCGTCGACCAGGTGGTGCAGCTTCAGGATGTACATGTAGCCGACCGAGATCGGGTCCGGGAACGGCTCACCGCTGCGGCCGTCGAACAGCCGCGCCTTGCCGGTCGGGAGCACCATGCGCTCGCCGTCCCGGTTCGGGATGGTGTGCTGCAGCAGACCCGCGAGCTCGTCCTCGCGCGCACCGTCGAAGACGGGGGTGGCGACGTTCGTGCCCGGGTCGACCTGGTCGGCGCCGATCGCCTGGAGGCGCTGCGCCCACTCCTCCGCGAGGCCGGAGACGTCCCAGCCGCGGCTGGCGAGCCAGCCGAGGTGGATCTCCAGGACCTGTCCCGGGTTCATTCGGGACGGGACACCCAGCGGGTTGAGGATGATGTCGACCGGGGTGCCGTCCTCCAGGAACGGCATGTCCTCGATCGGCAGGATCTTGGAGATGACACCCTTGTTGCCGTGGCGGCCGGCGAGCTTGTCACCGTCGGTGATCTTGCGCTTCTGCGCCACGTAGACGCGGACCAGCTGGTTCACGCCCGGGGGCAGCTCGTCGCCCTCCTCGCGGTCGAAGACGCGCACGCCGATGACCTTGCCGGTCTCGCCGTGCGGCACCTTCAGCGAGGTGTCGCGGACCTCACGGGCCTTCTCACCGAAGATCGCGCGCAGCAGGCGCTCCTCCGGGGTCAGCTCGGTCTCACCCTTCGGGGTGACCTTGCCGACCAGGATGTCGCCCGCGATGACCTCGGCGCCGATGCGGATGATGCCGCGCTCGTCGAGGTCGGCGAGGACCTCCTCGGAGACGTTCGGGATGTCCCGGGTGATCTCCTCGGGGCCGAGCTTGGTGTCACGGGCGTCGACCTCGTGCTCCTCGATGTGGATCGAGGAGAGGACGTCGTCCTGCACGAGGCGCTGCGACAGGATGATCGCGTCCTCGTAGTTGTGACCCTCCCACGGCATGAACGCGACCAGCAGGTTCTTGCCGAGCGCCATCTCGCCGTTCTGGGTGGCCGGTCCGTCGGCGAGGACCTGGCCCTCGATGACGCGGTCGCCCTCGTTGACGATGACCTTCTGGTTGACCGAGGTGCCCTGGTTGGAGCGGGCGAACTTGGCCAGCCGGTAGGTGATGTAGGTGCCGTCGTCGTTGGCGGTGGTGATGTAGTCCGCGGAGACCTCCTGGACCACACCGGCCTTCTCGGCCTTGACGACGTCGCCGGCGTCGACGGCGGAGCGGTACTCCATGCCGGTGCCGACGAGCGGGGCCTCGCTCTTGATGAGCGGGACGGCCTGGCGCATCATGTTCGCGCCCATGAGGGCACGGTTGGCGTCGTCGTGCTCGAGGAAGGGGATCATGGCGGTCGCGACCGACACCATCTGGCGCGGCGAGACGTCCATGTAGTCGACGTCCTCGGGGCTGACGTAGTCGACCTCGCCGCCACGGCGGCGGACCAGGACGCGGGCCTCGGCGAAGCGCATGTCGTCGCCGAGCGTGGCGTTGGCCTGCGCGATGACGAAGCGGTCCTCCTCGTCGGCGGTCAGGTAGTCGACCTCGTCGGTGACCTGGCCGCCCTCGACCTTGCGGTACGGGGTCTCGACGAAGCCGAACGCGTTGACCCGGCCGTAGGAGGCGAGCGAGCCGATCAGACCGATGTTCGGGCCTTCGGGCGTCTCGATCGGGCACATGCGGCCGTAGTGCGAGGGGTGCACGTCACGGACCTCGAAGCCGGCCCGCTCACGGGAGAGACCACCCGGGCCGAGCGCGGACAGACGACGCTTGTGCGTCAGCCCGGACAGCGGGTTGTTCTGGTCCATGAACTGGGACAGCTGGCTGGTGCCGAAGAACTCCTTGATGGAGGCGACGACCGGCCGGATGTTGATCAGGGTCTGCGGCGTGATCGCCTCGACGTCCTGGGTCGTCATGCGCTCGCGGACGACGCGCTCCATACGGGCCAGGCCGGTGCGGACCTGGTTCTGGATGAGCTCGCCGACGCTGCGCAGACGGCGGTTGCCGAAGTGGTCGATGTCGTCGGTCTCGACGACGATCGTCCCGCCGGCGTCGCCGACGGTCTCGGTCTCGCCCGCGTGCAGCTTCACCAGGTACTTGATCGTCGAGATGACGTCCTCGACGGTCAGGATGCCCGCGTCCAGCGGGGCGTCCGCACCCAGCTTCTTGTTGACCTTGTAACGGCCGACCTTGGCGAGGTCGTAGCGCTTGGGGTTGAAGTAGAGGTTCTCCAGCAGCGTCTGCGCGGCCTCACGCGTGGGGGGCTCGCCCGGACGCAGCTTGCGGTAGATGTCGAGCAGCGCGTCGTCCTGGCCCTGGGTGTGGTCCTTCTCCAGGGTGGCGCGCATGGACTCGTACTCGCCGAACTCCTCGAGGATCTGCTCGTTGGTCCAGCCGAGCGCCTTGAGCAGCACGGTGACGGACTGCTTGCGCTTGCGGTCGATGCGGACACCGACCATGTCGCGCTTGTCGATCTCCATCTCCAGCCAGGCGCCCCGGGAGGGGATGATCTTGGCGGAGAAGATGTCCTTGTCGGACGTCTTGTCGATGGAGGAGTCGAAGTAGACACCGGGGGAACGGACCAGCTGCGACACCACGACACGCTCGGTGCCGTTGATGACGAAGGTGCCCTTGTTCGTCATGAGCGGGAAGTCGCCCATGAAGACCGTCTGGGACTTGATCTCACCGGTCTCGTTGTTGGTGAACTCGGCGGTGACGAAGAGCGGGGCGGCGTACGTGAAGTCGCGCTCCTTGCACTCGTCGATGGAGTTCTTCGGCGGCTCGAAGCGGTGGTCCCGGAACGTCAGCGACATCGACCCGGAGAAGTCCTCGATCGGGGAGATCTCCTCGAAGATCTCCTCGAGGCCGGACTTGGTGGGGACGTCCTGACCGTTCTCCAGAGCCTCCTCGACGCGAGCCTTCCACGCGTCGTTGCCGAGCAGCCAGTCGAAGCTCTCGGTTTGCAGCGCGAGAAGGTTCGGAACCTCGAGGGGCTCCTTGATCTTTGCAAAGGAGATGCGCAGCGGGGCGGTGCTGGCACCGTTGTTCGTATTCGCGGTCGAGGCGTTGCGCGAGGCGGCCAAGAGGGGGTCCTTCCGAGGGCTCGGACTCACTACGCGCGTACCGGCCCCTCTCCGGGGCAACGGGACAGACGGTGCCTGAAGTGGCTATAAGGCCAGGTCAGGTGCGGTCCGGTCGTCGATGCTCAGGCGAGGGCAGGCCCCTGGTGACGGGCAGGGGACAGCTAACAGGCAGCGCAAAGGGTCAGTGTAGCCACTTGGCACACTGATGTCCAGCGCCGGTTTTTCGAGACCCTCGTTGTCGTCACCGCCTGCGGCATGCTTGCCCTCAACGCACGTTGATACTGCCCTCTTCGCCGTCGATCCATGCCTCGGATTCGGATCGTTGTGACGACGCGTCCTGAGAATTGCGCGCTGCGTGCGGTTCGTCAAGGCCCCCCATGCCCGAACCGGGTGCTGCCATCGTCACTTGCACCATCTCTTGCGGCCTGCCGCCGGGGGCCTCTCGAGGCACGACGAAGATCACCATACCCCTCCCGATCTCGGGTGCAAGGCCGCCACAGCCACCCCCGGGGAACGCCGAAGAGCGACCACCCGGATGGATGATCGCTCTTCGGTGCGTTCGCGTTACAGCCCTGCGCGGCCCGTTCTCAGGGACGCGCTACGGAGCTGCCGTGCGCGCGGAGTCCGTGCGGACCCGAGGAGGTCTTACTTGACCTCGACGGAGGCGCCGGCGCCCTCGAGGGACTCCTTGGCCTTGTCCGCGGCCTCCTTGTTGACCTTCTCCAGGACGGGCTTCGGCGCACCGTCGACCAGGTCCTTGGCCTCCTTCAGGCCCAGGGAGGTCAGCTCGCGCACGACCTTGATGACCTGGATCTTCTTGTCGCCGGCACCCGTGAGGATGACGTCGAACTCGTCCTTCTCCTCAACGGCCTCGGCGGCGGCGCCGCCACCCTGGCCGGCGACGACGACCGGGGCGGCCGCGGCGGCGGTGACGTCGAACTTGTCCTCGAAGGCCTTCACGAACTCGGAGAGCTCGATGAGGGTCATCTCCTCGAACTGCGCGAGCAGGTCTTCCTGGCTGAGCTTCGCCATGACGGGCGATCCTTCCACTAATTCGGCTGGTGCCGTATGTACATGAATGGCGGGCGTACGTCGGCCCGCTGTGACCCTGCCGCCGTCAGGCGGCCCGGATCAGAAAGCGAGCCGAGTTACTCGGCACCGCCCTGCTCGGCCTGCTTGGCGCGCAGCGCGTCCACGGTGCGGACGAGCTTCGACGGCAGCGCCTGGAAGACGGAGGCAGCCTGGGACTGCTTCGCCTTGAAGGCACCGGCCAGCTTGCTGAGCAGAACCTCGCGGGACTCGAGGTCCGCAAGCTTCTTGATCTCGTCGGCGGACAGCGCCTTGCCGTCAAGGACACCGCCCTTGATGACGAGATTCGGGTTGTCCTTGGCGAAGTCACGGAGACCCTTCGCCGACGTCACCGGGTCACCGGTGACGAAGGCGACAGCCGTCGGACCGTTGAACAGGTCGTCCAGCGTGGTGATCCCGGCCTCGTTGGCCGCAATCTTGGTCAGCGTGTTCTTCACCACGGCGTACTGGGCGTTCTCACCGAGCGAACGGCGCAGCGTCTTGAGCTGCGCCACGGTGAGACCGCGGTACTCGGTCAGCACGGCAGCAGACGAGTTGCGGAACTTGTCCGTCAGCTCGGCAACCGCGGCAGCCTTGTCGGGCCTCGCCATAGAGCCTCGGCCTCCTTCCGGGTGATTCGGACCGCGCGGACCCGAAGGAGGACTGGGGAAAACGAAACGCCCCGGCGCAGGCGCACGGGGCGGACTCGACCGGGGGCACACGCGATGCGGGCGCGCACGCACTCCGGGAGTTCTTCCACAGTCACCTACGCGGGTCGTCCGCAGTTTCAGCGGATCCTTCGGCCACCGCGCCCTCGAGCGAGCGCACGGCAACGACCAGCGGTCTTTGGCTTCTGTAGGAGAGTACGGGACGGGGTCGCCGTCGGGCAAATCAGGACCCGGCGCCAGTGCCGGTACCCGTGCCGGTGCCGGTGCCGCCCGTGACGGTCCCCTGGGACTTCATCAGGTCCTTGAAGTCCCTGGTGTCGCCGGCCGGGGGCGCGGTGACGGAGACCTTCGTGCCGTAGTCGCTGTAGTAGGCGGTGCTGGTCATGGTGCCGGCCGTCATGTCGGCCTTCTCGACCTTCTTGACCAGCAGGTTCCGGTCGTTGATCCAGATGTCGACGCGCTCGGTGGTGACGCCGGCCTGGGTGAGCTGCTGCTTGAGCTGGTCCAGCTGGCTCTTGGGCAGGAGGGAGGTGCGCGTGGCGAGGCCGGCGACGTCGACGGTGCCGGCGTAGTGCGTGGTGTGCTCGCCGCGGACGGTGGCCTCGCCCGCCTTCTTCACGTCGCCGGAGGCGAGCAGCAGCTTCACCGACTGGTTCGGCGTGGTGTTGCGCAGCTGGTCCTTCAGGTACGCCCCGGAGCCGCCGCCGAGCCGGCCGAGGTCGTCGTAGCCGTAGCGCAGCCAGTGCCTGCCGCCGCCGGCCCGGGCGGCGAAGGTGTCGCTCATGTGCGCGTAGTACGCGTCCGGCAGGTAGCGCGCCTCCATCGACGTGATCCCGGCCGCGCGGCGCATGGTCTCGGCCATGGTGCCGCCGGTGTACGTCAGCGTCAGCCGGCCGGTCAGGCCGCTGCCCCAGCCGAGCGTGCCCTGCGCCTTCATGGACACCATGGAGCCGATGGTGGTCGTCCCGTCGACCCGGGCGGAGTCGGCCCTGTCGGTGGACGTCTCGGCGGAGCGCAGGGCCGCTACCGGGCTCACGCGCGTCACGCCCTGGCCGGCCGTGCCGGCCGCCTTCCCCGAGCCCGACGAGCCGCAGGCGGCCACTGTCGTCAGCGCGGCGGCCACCGCGGCGCAGAGCCCGATGCGGCGGGCGGTCGTGCTCTTCATGCGTTCCCCCTGAGTGATCGCTGTGAGTTGCACGCTAGCGCAGCCCACCGACAGCCGTGCGGGAAAAGGGACGAGCCCCGCGACCCGTGGGGTCGCGGGGCTCGTCGCCGGAACGCGTGAGCGGTGAGGCTCAGACCGCGGCCGGGTCCTCCTCGACGAGGAGGTTGCGGGTGCGGTTCGGGTCGACCGGGATGCCGGGGCCCATCGTGGTGGTGATGGCGGCCTTCTTGATGTAGCGACCCTTGGCGGCGGACGGCTTCAGACGGAGGATCTCCTCCAGCGCGGCGCCGTAGTTCTCCACCAGCTTCTCGTCGTCGAAGGACGCCTTGCCGATGATGAAGTGCAGGTTCGAGTGCTTGTCGACGCGGAACTCGATCTTGCCGCCCTTGATCTCGGTGACGGCCTTGGCGGTGTCGGGGGTGACGGTGCCGGTCTTCGGGTTCGGCATCAGACCACGCGGGCCGAGGACGCGGCCGAGGCGGCCGACCTTGCCCATGAGGTCCGGGGTGGCGACGACGGCGTCGAAGTCCAGACGGCCCTTCGCCACCTCGTCGATCAGCTCGTCGGCGCCGACGATGTCGGCGCCCGCGGCACGCGCGGCCTCGGCACGGTCACCGGTCGCGAAGACCAGGACCCGGGCGGTCTTACCGGTGCCGTGCGGAAGGTTCACGGTGCCACGGACCATCTGGTCGGCCTTGCGCGGGTCGACACCCAGGCGGAAGGCGACCTCGACGGTGCCGTCGAACTTGGTCGTGGAGGTCTCCTTGGCGAGACGGACGGCCTCGAGCGGGGCGTACAGCTTCTCCCGGTCGACCTTGGCGTCCGCAGCGCGAAGGGCCTTGCTGCGCTTGCTCACAACTGCTCCTGTGTGTTCTGAAAGGAGGCGTGGTACGGGCCGAGCAGGCCCTGCCACGTGCGGCCTTTCACGGCCGCGGGACTACGAGGTGGGTGTTCAGCCCTCGACCGTGATGCCCATGGAGCGGGCGGTGCCGGCGATGATCTTGGACGCGGCGTCCAGGTCGTTGGCGTTGAGGTCGGGCAGCTTGGTCTGGGCGATCTCGCGGACCTGCGCCTCGGTGATCTTGGCGACCTTGGTCTTGTGCGGCTCGCCGGAGCCCTTCTCCACGCCCGCGGCCTTGAGGATCATCTTGGCGGCCGGCGGCGTCTTGGTGATGAAGGTGAAGGAGCGGTCCTCGTAGACCGTGATCTCCACCGGGATCACCCAGCCACGCTGCGACTCGGTCGCGGCGTTGTAGGCCTTGCAGAACTCCATGATGTTGACGCCGTGCTGACCCAGCGCCGGACCGACCGGCGGGGCCGGGTTCGCCGCACCGGCGTTGATCTGGAGCTTGATGAGCCCCGTGACCTTCTTCTTCTTGGGAGGCATAGCTCTCCGGGTCCTTTCGAATTCGGGTCCTGCCCGCTTCCGGGGACCACCCGGACGCAGGCATACCGCACAACGATAACGGGTATGGATGCGCGGCTTGAAACCGAGCAGGTCAGACAGGTTGCGAGAACCCGTCTGACCCGTCCGGTGGCTTTGGTCGCCGTGAGGCGTCAGTTCTTCTGGATCTGGTCGAAGCTCAGCTCGACCGGGGTCTCGCGGCCGAAGATCTCGACGAGGCCCTTGACCTTCTTGGAGTCGGGGTTGATCTCGTTGATGGTCGCCTGCAGCGTGGCGAAGGGGCCGTCGGTGACGGTGACCGAGTCGCCGACCTCGAAGTCCAGCACCTGGACCTCGACCTTGCGCTGCGGGGCCGGCTTGCCCTCGGCCTCGGCGGCCTCGCGGGCGGCCTTCTCCTCCGCCTCCGGGGCGAGCATCTTGACGATCTCGTCCAGGGACAGCGGGTAGGGGTCGTAGGCGTTGCCGACGAAGCCGGTGACGCCCGGGGTGTTGCGGACGACGCCCCACGACTCGTTCGTCAGGTCCATGCGGACGAGGACGTAACCGGGCAGCTTGTTCTGCCGGACGGTCTTGCGCTCGCCGTTCTTGATCTGGACGATCTCTTCCTCGGGGACCTCGGCCTGGTAGATGAAGTCCTCGACGTTCAGCGAGACGGCGCGCTGCTCCAGGTTGGCCTTCACGCGCTTCTCGTAGCCGGCGTAGGTGTGGATCACGTACCACTCGCCGGGCAGCGTGCGCAGTTCCTCGCGGAGCTTGGTCACCGGGTCGAGCTGCTCCTCGGGCTCACCGGGCTCCTCGTCGGCGGCCTCGCCGGCCTCGCCCTCGGTGGCCTCGCCGGCCTCGTCCTCGGTGATCTCGGCGGTCTCGTCCTCGGCGGTCTCGTCCTCGACGTGGACGGCGGCCTCCTCGGCGGGCTCGCCCGCGGCGGCCTCGGCAGCCTCGGCCTCGTCGACCTCGTCCGCACCCTCGACGATGTCGAGCTCGTCATCCACGGACTCGGTCGGCTCGATGGCGTCGTTCAGGTTCGGGTCAGACACGGTGGCTGCTTCTTCCTGGATACATAGGGGTGGAACATGCGAAAACGGGCGCCGGTAACCACGGCGCCCTTCGCTTCTGGCTCAGCCGAAAACGTACTTGGCCGCGTGGTTGAGCCCATAGTCAATCACGGTCACCAGAGCGATCATGACGGCAACGAAGAAGATCACCACGGTGGTGTACGACGTCAGCTGGTGGCGGGTGGGCCAGACGACCTTGCGGAGCTCCGCGACGATCTGGCGGTAGAAGAGGGCAAGGCGCTTGAGCGGGCCCTTCTTGGCTCGCTTGCCGCCCTTGCGGGACTTCTTCTTGGACTCCGTCACCTCGTCCTGGGCATCAGGCGTGTCGATGGAGCCCACGGCGTCCGTCATTCGTCCTCACCTGATTCCGGGTCGTGGCCGTGCCGCGCCCGGTCGAGCCGCACGGCGGTGCATTGCTGTACGTACATGCGCACACATCTCGGCGAAGGTGTGTGTAGCAGGGCCGGAGGGACTTGAACCCCCAACCGCTGGTTTTGGAGACCAGTGCTCTACCAATTGAGCTACGACCCTTTGTGTGTCCCCCAACGTACCGCATCCGACCGGATGCCCGATGTGCACCGGGTGCGGTGGCGGCTGCTGAAGGCCAACGAGGGAAGAGTGTACGTGGTCCGGGGCCGGTCGTCGAACAGAAAGTGCCGCTCGCGGCCCGCCCGTTGGAAGATCGCCTGGCCGGGGCCCGGATCCGGACGGGTGTTCAAGGGTTCGACCGGTCCTGCCCAGTCCGTGAAACCCGCGTGCCCGGGGCGTTCGCGGTCTGAAACGATGGACGGTATGAGCGCTGCAACCCCTCCCACCGAGCGCCGGGTCTCCGCGCGCATCGGCGCGATCTCCGAGTCCGCCACCCTCGCCGTGGACGCCAAGGCCAAGGCCCTCAAGGCCGCCGGGCGTCCGGTGATCGGCTTCGGCGCCGGTGAGCCCGACTTCCCGACCCCGGACTACATCGTCGAGGCCGCGATCGAGGCCTGCAAGAACCCCAAGTTCCACCGGTACACCCCGGCCGGCGGCCTGCCCGAGCTGAAGTCCGCGATCGCCGCGAAGACGCTGCGCGACTCGGGCTGGGAGCCGGACGTCTCCCAGATCCTGGTCACCAACGGCGGCAAGCAGGCGATCTACGAGGCCTTCGCCGCGATCCTCGACCCGGGCGACGAGGTCATCGTGCCGGCGCCGTACTGGACGACGTACCCGGAGTCGATCCGCCTGGCCGGCGGCGTGCCCGTCGAGGTCGTCGCCGACGAGACCACCGGCTACCGGGTCACGGTGGAGCAGCTGGAGGCCGCCCGCACCGAGAAGACCAAGGTCGTCCTCTTCGTCTCGCCGTCCAACCCGACCGGCGCGGTGTACTCCGAGGCCGAGACCGAGGCGATCGGCCGCTGGGCGCTGGAGCACGGCCTGTGGGTCCTCACCGACGAGATCTACGAGCACCTCGTCTACGGCGACGCCGTCTCCGTCTCCCTGCCGGCCCTGCTGCCCGAGCTGCGCGACAAGTGCGTCGTCGTCAACGGCGTCGCCAAGACGTACGCCATGACCGGCTGGCGCGTGGGCTGGGTCATCGGCCCCAAGGACGTGGTCAAGGCCGCGACCAACCTCCAGTCCCACGCCACCTCCAACGTGTCGAACGTCTCGCAGGCCGCCGCCCTCGCCGCCGTCTCCGGCGGCCTGGAGGCCGTGGCGAAGATGCGCGAGGCCTTCGACCGCCGGCGGAAGACCATCGTGCGGATGCTCAACGAGATCGACGGCGTGCTCTGCCCGGAGCCGGAGGGCGCGTTCTACGCCTACCCGTCGGTGAAGGCGCTGATCGGCAAGGAGATCCGCGGAAAGCGGCCGCAGAACACGGTGGAGCTGGCCGCGCTGATCCTGGAGGAGGCCGAGGTCGCGGTCGTCCCCGGCGAGGCCTTCGGCACCCCCGGCTACCTGCGCCTTTCCTACGCGCTCGGCGACGAGGACCTGGTGGAGGGCGTGAGCCGCATCCAGAAGCTGCTGGCCGAGGCGCGGGACTGAGTTCCGCCCCGCCCGGCGAGGGACCGCTTCCGGATGTCCGGGGGCGGTCCCCCCTTCTTTTCTACGGGTCATTTCTCCGGGTCATCTCTACGGGTCATTCGTGCGAGCAAGACTACGAACGGGGAAACCGCTACCGGGACGCGGGGGGCGTGCGGCAGGATCCTGGGATGGAGCGTGTACGTGATGTCTCTGAGCTGCCGAAAGCCCATCTGCACCTGCACTTCACCGGGTCGATGCGGCCCACCACCCTGCTCGAACTGGCCGACAAGTACGGCGTGCGGCTGCCCGAAGCCCTCACCGACGCCCTGACCAGCGGCGAGCCGCCGAGACTCAGGGCCACCGACGAGCGGGGCTGGTTCCGCTTCCAGCGGCTGTACGACGCGGCGCGCTCCTGCCTGCGCGAGGCGGAGGACATCCAGCGGCTGGTGCGCGAGGCGGCCGAGGAGGACCTGAACGACGGCTCCGGCTGGCTGGAGATCCAGGTCGACCCCACCTCGTACGCCCCGCGTCTGGGCGGGCTGATCCCGGCGCTGGAGATCATCCTGGACGCGGTGGAGACGGCGTCGCGCGACACGGGGCTCGGCATGCGGGTCCTGGTGGCCGCCAACCGCATGAAGCACCCGCTGGACGCGCGCACGCTGGCCCGGCTGGCGGTGCGCTACCGCGACCGCGGGGTGGTCGGCTTCGGCCTCTCCAACGACGAACGCCGGGGAATGGCGAGGGACTTCGACCGCGCCTTCGCCATCGCGCGGGAGGGCGGGCTGTTCGCGGCCCCGCACGGCGGCGAGCTGACCGGCCCGGCCTCGGTGCGCGACTGCCTGGACGACCTCGACGCCCACCGGGTGGGCCACGGGGTGCGCGCGGCGGAGGACCCGCGCCTGATGCGGCGCCTGGCCGACCGCCAGGTCACCTGCGAGGTGTGCCCGGCGTCGAACGTGGCGCTGGGCGTCTACGAGAAGCCCGAGGACGTGCCCCTGCGCCGGCTCTTCGAGGCGGGCGTGCCGATGGCCCTGGGCGCCGACGACCCGCTGCTGTTCGGCTCCCGGCTGGCCGCCCAGTACGACATCGCCCGCCGCCACCACGCCTTCACCGACGCCGAACTCGCCGAGCTGGCCCGCCAGTCCATCCGCGCCTCGGCCGCCCCGGAGGACGTACGGCGCAAGCTGCTGTCGGGCGTGGACGACTGGCTGACGGGGTGATCCGGCGCGGCCGGGTGCGGCCGGGTGCCGGTCACCCGCCGGCGATGCCCGCGAGCAGCGTGCGGGCCAGGCGCCCGGCGAAGTCGTCCACGGGCGGGCGCTCGCCGCTCGGCGAGGCGTCGTAGGCGAAGGCCCGCTGGGCGCAGGCGCCGAGCAGCAGCGAGGCGGCGGCGAAGGTGTCGGCGCCGGCGCCGATGCGGCCCAGGGCCTGCTCGGCGCGCAGATAGGCGTCCAGTTCCTCGATGGGCATGTGGGGGCCCGAGCCCATCTCCCGCATCGCCTGGTCGTGCCGGCGCTTGAGCTGGATCTCGGCGTAGAGGGAGGCGGCGATCGGGAAGCTCTGCTCGTAGAACAGGGCGGCCTGGCGGGCGATCTCGGTGAGGTTCTCCTCGGGGGTGCCGTGGCCCGGTTCGGCGGCGAGGCTGCGCAGCAGCGGGGTCAGGCGCGGCAGCCGCTCGTGCAGCACCTGGATGAACAGCTCCTCCTTGCTCGCGAAGTACTTGTAGAGGGCGGCCTCGGAGCAGCCGGCGGCCCGCGCGATCTCCTTGGTGGTGGCGCGGGCCAGTCCGACGGTGAGCATCAGTTCGTGGGCGGCGTCGAGGACGCGGACGCGGGCCGGTTTCTGCTGCATGGGGCCCAAGGATTCCATGGCGGCCTCCCGGGGACTTGACGGGTGGGTGAGTGCTTACTCACTCTAGGGGAGCACAGGGTGAGTAAGCACTCACCCACCATAGGGTCCTGGGAGCCAGAGATGAACCTCACCGTTTTCGGCGCCACCGGCGGCATCGGCCGGCAGATCGTCCGGCAGGCCCTCGCCGCCGGCCACCGGGTCACGGCCGTCGTGCGCGACCCGGCCCGGCTGGGCGTGACCGGCACGGGCCTGGAGGTGTTCCGCGCGGACCTCACCGACGCGGAGGCGCTGCGCCCCGCCGTTTCGGGCCGCGACGCGGTGCTGTCCGGGCTGGGCGCGCGCAGCCGCAAGGACGCCGGGGTGACGGCCCGGCTGACGCGTACGGTCCTTGGCGCGATGGAGGCGGAGGGCGTACGGCGGCTGGTCGTGGTGACGGCCGCCCCGGTCGGCCCGGCGCCGGCGCACGACGGGCTGGTGGACCGCGCGGGACGCGGGCTGATCTCGGCGATCCTGAAGGACGTCTACGCCGATCTGCGCGAGGCGGAGGACGAGCTGGCCCGCAGCGCCACGGACTGGACGGTGGTGCGCCCGCCGCGCCTCCAGGACAAGCCGCTCACCGGCAGCTACCGCACAGTCGTGGGCGGCTTCCCCCAGCGCGGCCGGTTCATCGGGCGGGCCGACGTGGCCCACGCGATGCTGGCGGCGGTCGACGACCCGTCGATGGTGAAGCACGGTGTGGGGGTGGCGTACTGAGGCGCGGGGGCCGCGGACTGCGGGTGGTTGGCGTACTGGGGCACGGGGCCGCGGACTCCGGTTTGGTCAGAGGCTGACGCCCACGGTCACCGGCTCGTTGACCAGGGTGATGCCGAAGGTCTCGCGCACCCCGGCCACGACCTCGCGGGCCAGCGCCAGCAGGTCCTCGGTGGTCGCGCCGCCGCGGTTGGTGAGGGCGAGGGTGTGCTTGGTGGAGATGCGGGCGGGGCCGGTGCCGTAGCCCTTGGTGAAGCCGGCCTTGTCGATCAGCCAGGCCGCTGAGGTCTTGGTGCGGCCCTCCCCCGCCGGGTACGCGGGCGGCTCGGCGTCCTCGCCCAGCCGCTCCCGCACGCGCGCGCGGAAGGCGGCGAAGGCGGAGTCGGTGAGGATCGGGTTGGTGAAGAAGGACCCCGCCGACCAGGTGTCGCGGTCCTCCGGGTCGAGCACCATCCCCTTGCCGGCGCGCAGCTTCAGCACGGTCTCGCGGGCGGCGCCGAGGGGGACCCGGTCGCCCGCCGCCACGCCGAGCGCGCGTGCGGTCTCGGCGTACTTGACCGGCGCGGACAGCCCGTCCGCGTCCTCCAGGCGGAAGCGGACGCGCAGGACGACGTAACGCTCGGGGTGCTCCTTGAAGCGGCTGTGGCGGTAGGAGAAGGAGCACTCCTCGTTGGCGAGGGTGACCGTCTCGCCGGCCTCGCGGTCGTAGGCGACGACTTCGGTGATGGTGGAGGAGACCTCCTGGCCGTACGCCCCCACGTTCTGGATGGGGGTGGCGCCCGCCGAGCCGGGGATGCCGGCCAGGCACTCGATGCCGGCGAGCCCGGCCTCCACGGCGCGGGCGACGGCGTCGGTCCACACCTCGCCGGCGGCCAGCTCCAGCGTCGTACCGCTGAGCGCGAAGCCGCGGGTGGCGATGCGCAGGGCGGTGCCGTCAAAGCCCTTGTCCCCGATGACCAGGTTGGATCCCCCGCCGATGACGAGCAGCGGCGTACCGGCGGCATCGGCCTCACGGACGGCGTCGATCACCTCGGCGTCGGTGGTCGCGGTGACCAGCCGCGCCGCGGGACCGCCCAGCCGGAAGGTGGTCAGCGGAGCAAGGGGCACATCATGAAGTTCCTGCACGCGCCAAGACTACGAGACGGCACCGACAGCCCCGTCGGGCGCACAGGGGGTGAGGGCGCCCACGGTTTCTCCACGACCGCGGGCCGCGGCCGCGGGCCGCTCGCGGCGCCGGGCGCGGCGGCGGTTCCGGACGCGGCGGCAGCTCCGGGTTTCGCGGTGCCTCGGGAGCGGCGGCGGATCCCGCGCGGTCCGGGAGGTCCTGTCCGGCCGCGAACCCTCGCGTGCGACCGCGGTCTGCGCGAGCGCGGCTCCCCGGGGGCGGGCGGTCCCGAGTGTCCGCCGCGGTCGGTGGTGGCCCGGCACGCGCGCGTGCGGCCTCACCCGGATCGGGCGGGGCCGCACGCGCGCGCGTGGACGTCGTCGGTCAGCCGGCGGCCGGTTCCAGTGCCGGTGACGGCTGGTCGGCCGGGGCCCCGGTGCCGGGGGCTCGGCGGCGGGAGGGGATGAACAGGGCCGCGGCTCCGGCGAGGGCCACTACTGCCGCCCCGGTGACCAGAGCGGGCCGCAGGCCGTCCACGAAGGCCCGCGCGGACTCGTAGCCGCCCTGCGCGGAGAAGATCGACGACATGATCGCGACGCCGAGCGCACCGCCCACCTCGCGCAGCGCGTTGTTGGCGCCGGAGGCGATGCCCTGCTCGGCCGGGCGGACGCTGGACATGACCAGGTTGGAGGCCGGGGCGAAGAACAGCGCCATGCCGATGCCGCTGAGGATCAGACCGGGCAGCTGGACGGCGTAGGAGGCGTCGGCCGTGGCCACCCACGCCAGGTGGGCGAGCCCGGCCGCCTGCAAGAACAGCCCGGTGGCGACGACGGGCCGGCCGCCGACGCGGTCGGAGAGGATGCCCGCGACGGGCGCCACGAGCATCGGCATGCCGGTCCACGGCAGCATCCTGAGGCCCGCCTCGGTGGGCGAGTAGCCGAGCACTCCCTGCATGTACTGGCTGAGCAGGAAGATCGAGCCGAACATCCCCAGGAACATCAGCATGCTCGCCGCGTTGATCCCGGAGAAGGCGCGGGAGCGGAACAGCCGCATCGGCAGCATGGGGTTCTTCGCCCGGGTGCTGTAGAGCACGAACCCGGTCAGCAGCGCGGTCCCCGCGAACAGTCCCGTCAGGACGAGCGCGCTGGTCCAGCCGTCGGAGGGCCCGCGCACCAGCCCGTAGACGACGCCGAACAGACCGCCGCTGGCGAGCAGGGTGCCGGGGACGTCCAGCGGGGCGCCGGTGCCGCGGGACTCGTCCAGGCGCAGCCGTGCGAGCGGCAGCAGGGCGAGGCCGAGCGGAACGTTCAGCCAGAAGATCCAGTGCCAGGAGACGTGCTGGGTGAGGCTGCCGCCGATGAGCGGCCCGGAGGCGACGGCGAGCCCGTTGACGGCGCCCCAGATGCCGTACGCCATCCCGCGCTTGGCGGCGGGCACGGCGGCGGTCAGCAGGGTGAGCGTCAGCGGCATCATGACGGCCGCGCCGACGCCCTGCACCGCACGCGCGGCGATCAGGGAGTCGATGCCGGGCGCCATGGCCGCGAGGGCGGAGGCGCCGGTGAACACGGCCAGCCCGGCGAGGAAGAGCCGCCGGCGGCCGAACCGGTCGCCGAGCGCCGCGCCGAACATCAGCAGCACGGCGAAGGTCAGCGTGTAGGCGCTCACGGTCCACTCGAGGTCGCCCAGCGCCCCGCCGAGGTCCTTGCGGATCGAGGGCAGGGCGGTGGTGACGACGAGGTTGTCGAGGGCCGCCATGAATCCGGCGACGCCGGTGATGACGAGGGCCCAGACGGTCCGGCTCCGCTCCGTGGCCGTCCGCTTCCCTGTTCCCGCGGTGTGTTCCGACATCGCTCCCCCATCGGTTGATCACTCTTGGATTAGTTATTGATCACTTACTTTCGCGGCCATGAAAAACCACGAAGAACTTCGCCGCTTCCGCCCCCGCGCCGCGCCCGCGCGCTACTTCTGCAGGCGCCCCTTGATCCGCGCCTCGGGATACAGCCCTTCCCAGACCCGGTGGTCCGGCGGGAAGCCCATCGCCACCAGGGTGTTGATCAGCATGCCGTACGCCAGGAAGGTCGTCGTCTCACCGATGTCGGCCCCCAGGGGCAGGTGGACCGTCTCCCACAGCCGCGTCCAGCCGGCCCGCACGGTCTCGCCGAACTCCCGGTCGCCCTGCTGCTCGGCGGCCGCCACGGCGACGTACATCTGCATCTGCATCAGCAGCCGCTCGGGCCGCTCCGCGATGACCTCCGTGTACGCGTTGGCCATGGCGCGCAGCGCCTCCTCGCCCTCGAGGCCTTCGGAGGCCTCCGCGAAGGTGCGGACCGTGTCCTCCAGGCACCGCTCGGCGACCGCCAGGAAGAGCGCCTTCTTGTTCGGGAAGAGCCGGAAGAGGTACGGCTGCGAGACACCGACCCGCCGGGCGATCGACTCGGTCGACGTGCCGTAGTAGCCGCCCCGCGCGAACTCGGTCGTCGCGGCGCGGATGACGCTCTCGCGCCGCTCCTGCGCGCTCATCCTGACCATGGGAAGTAAGTTAGTGCTCAATCACTAACTTCGTCAAGGCCCCGTAGGGGGCGCCCGCAATGGCGAACGCCCCTTACCGTGTACCGCCCGTGCGCGTGTGCCGCCCGGTGCGCATGTGCCGCGCGTGGGCGGTCAGGCGAGCCGTACGACGGCCCGGGACATGCCCAGCACCTTCTGCCCCGCGCTGGTCGCGGTCAGGTCGACCCGGACCGTGTTGTCGTCGAGCTTGGCGGCGACCTTGCCGCTGACCTCGATCACGGCGCCCTTGTCGTCGTCCGGGACGACGACCGGCTTGGTGAACCGGACGCCGTACTCCACGACGGCACCCGGGTCGCCCGTCCAGTCGGTGACGACCCGGATCGCCTCGGCCATGGTGAACATGCCGTGCGCGATCACGTCCGGCAGCCCGACCTCCTTGGCGAACCTCTCGTTCCAGTGGATCGGGTTGAAGTCACCGGAGGCGCCCGCGTACTGCACGAGGGTGGCGCGGGTCACGGGGAAGGCCCGCGCCGGCAGCTCGGTGCCGACCTCGACGTCGTCGTAGGCGATCTTCGCCGTCATCGCTTCCTCACGCCTCCTCGGCCGCGCGGGCCACCAGCTTGGTCCAGGCGGTCACGACGTGCTCGCCGGCCTCGTCGTGGACCTCGCCGCGGATGTCCAGGATGTCGTTGCCCGCCAGGGACTTGACCGCCTCGATGGTGGAGGTGACGGTCAGCCGGTCACCGGCGCGCACGGGCCGGTTGTAGGCGAACTTCTGGTCGCCGTGCACCACGCGGCTGTAGTCGAGACCGAGCTGCGGGTCCTGCACGACCTGTCCGGCGGCCTTGAAGGTGATCGCGAAGACGAAGGTCGGCGGGGCGATCACGTCGGGGTGGCCGAGCGCCTTGGCGGCCTCGGGGTCCGTGTACGCCGGGTTGGCGTCCCCCACCGCCTCCGCGAACTCGCGGATCTTCTCCCGCCCGACCTCGTAGGGGGCGGTGGGCGGGTAGGAACGCCCCACGAAGGACTGGTCGAGCGCCATGGCTCGGCACCTCCTGGTGTCACTCTCGATCGGGACTGCGGTTGCTGCTGCCGCGACTCTTCCCGCCGCGGCGGGAGGCACGGCGAAAACACCATGAGGCCGCCCCCTCGGGAGGGGACGGCCTCATGTATGAGCCTGATTTATCGCGTTTCGCGGTGCGCGGTGTGCGCGTTGCAACGCGGGCAGTGCTTCTTCATCTCAAGACGGTCCGGGTTGTTACGCCGGTTCTTCTTGGTGATGTAGTTCCGCTCCTTGCACTCCACGCAGGCCAGCGTGATCTTCGGGCGGACGTCGGTGGCAGCCACGTGAGTGCTCCTTGACGAACGGGTGGGCTAATTCAACGCAAGAAAGAGTAGCCGATCGAAGGACCGACCCCGCAATCGGCTACTGACAGTAGCGGTGACCGGACTTGAACCGGTGACACAGCGATTATGAGCCGCTTGCTCTACCGACTGAGCTACACCGCTGCGATGCGATCGGACCCCGCCTCGCGGCGGGAACCTCTCACACCAGAGCCCCAAAACGGAATCGAACCGTTGACCTTCTCCTTACCATGGAGACGCTCTGCCGACTGAGCTATTGGGGCGAGCGATGAAGACATTACACGCTCCGCCGCCGTTCGCCCAAATCCGTTTCGCGGCGCCCGTCCGGCCCGGTCCGCGCCGCGGCCACGCCGGTACGACTATTGCGCTCCTCCCCCTTCCCGGCGGGCCGCCACCCTAGGCTCGACTCACTCTGCGTGATCTTGCGTGCCCTGCTCTCGACCCCTGCCCTCCGTTCCCTGTCGTGCCTGGAGTGCGATGCCCCCCGGTAAGCCGCAGCCGCCCCACTCGTCCTCCTCGCCGGGTCCCTCCGGGCAGCCGGACCCGGACGGGCTGCTGCTGTGCGGGGCCCTGCTGACCGACGGGCGGACCGTGGACGTACGCCTGTCCGGCGGGCGCATCGAGGCGGTCGGCACGGCAGGCAGCCTGGGCGGGGGCGGCGGCCACGGCGTCGGCGGCGGCCGGGCCGCGGGCGGCTCCCACGAGGGCGGGGCGCGGGTGGACCTCACCGGCTACCTGCTCCTGCCGGCCCCGGCCGAACCGCACGCCCACCCCGACACCGCCCTGACCGCGGACGGCGACGGCCCCGCCTCCGAGGACCCGGACGACGTTCAGCGCCGCGCGACCGAGGCCACCCTGCTCCAGCTCGGCCACGGCGCCACCGCCGTACGCGCGCACGTGCGCGTGGGCGACGTCCAGGGGCTCGGCGCCCTGAGGGCAGTGCTGCGGGCCCGGCGGTCGCTGCGCGGGCTCGCCGAGATGACGACGGTCGCGGTCCCGCGCGTGCTGACCGGGGCCGCGGGCGCGGACGGGCTGGCCATGCTGCGGGACGCGCTGAAGATGGGCGCCTGCGTGGTGGGCGGCTGCCCGGACGTCGACCCGGACCCCACCGGCTACGTGGAGGCGGTGCTGGAGGTCGCCTCCGAGCACGGCTGCCCCGTGGACCTGCACACCGACGCCGGGGATCCGGCCCGTCTGGCGCGCGTCGCGGCGATGGCGGGCGGCCTGCGGCCCGGCGTCACGCTGGGCCCGTGCGGCGGTCTGTCCCGGCTGCCCTCCGAGGCGGCCTCGCGCGCGGCCGACCAACTGGCCGCCGCCGGCGTGACGGTGGTGTGCCTGCCACAGGGCGGCTGCCAGGGCGCCGAGGGGCGCGGGACGGCTCCGGTACGGCTGCTGCGCGCGGCCGGGGTGCGGGTGGCCGCGGGCAGCGGCGCCCTGCGGGACGCGGCGAACCCGGTGGGGCGCGGCGACCCGCTGGAGGCGGCGTACCTGCTGGCCTCGCGGTACGGGATGCGTCCCGAGGACGCCTACGAGGCGGTGAGCGCGTCGGCCCGCGCGGCGCTCGGACTGCCCGAGGTGCGGGTGGAGGCGGGCTTCCCGGCCGAACTGCTCGCGGTGCGCGGCGACCGGCTCGCGGGGGCGCTGTCGCTGGCGTACAGCCGCATCGTGGTGCACCGGGGGCGCGTGGTGGCACGGACCAGCGCGGTACGGGAGTTCTGCGACTCGGCGGCGACGGTCGAGCTGGGGCTGCCTCGGCAGGGGCGCGGCGAGTTGTCGTAGCCGAGCCGTGGATGTGGACGTAGACGTGGCCGTGGCCGTGGCCGTGGCCGGCCGTGGCCTCGGCTGCTTGTCGCGGGCCGACGGTGGGCGGCGGGCGATGGGTGGCGGGTGAAGGGTTTGGCGGATGATGGGTTTGGCGGGTGATGGGCGGCGGGGCGTGGCGCGCACGGGACTTGGCCGAGCCGTGCGGCGGGCGCGGCCGTGTGGGCGTACGGTCAAGACATGCGCATTGTCATCGCTGGAGGTCACGGACAGATCGCGCTGCGGCTGGAGCGGCTGCTCGCCGGGCGCGGGGACGAGGTGGCGGGCATCGTCCGGCGCGCGGAACAGAGCGACGACCTGAGGGCGGCCGGCGCCGAACCGATCGTGCTGGACCTGGAGTCCGCCTCGGTCGAGGAGGTCGCGGAGCGGCTGCGGGGCGCGGACGCGGCCGTGTTCGCGGCGGGCGCGGGCCCGGGCAGCGGGGCAGGCCGGAAGGACACGGTCGACAAGGGTGCGGCGGTCCTGTTCGCGGACGCGGCGGTCCGCGCGGGCGTACGGCGTCACGTGGTCGTGTCGTCGATGGGCGCGGACGCGAGCCACAAGGGGGACGAGGTCTTCGACGTGTACTTGCGGGCCAAGGGCGAGGCGGACGACCATGTGCGCCGCCAGGAGGCACTGGACTGGACGATCCTGCGTCCCGGCGCCCTCACGGACGACGCGGGCACCGGCCTGGTCCGCCTGGAGGCCCACACCGGCCGGGGCACCGTCCCCCGCGACGACGTGGCCGCCGTCCTGGCCGAACTGGTCGACACCTCGGCCACCGCCGGCCTCACCCTGGAACTGGTCAGCGGTTCCACCCCGGTCTCGGTAGCGGTGAAGTCGGTCGCCGGCAACTGACGCCCCCACCGGGCAGGGCGGTGCGCCGCGCCCACCGCGGCCACCGCATACGAGAAGACCCCCTCCGCTTGCGTTTCCGCAAACCGGAGAGGGTCTTCCTCAATGTGGCGGCGCCAGGATTCGAACCTGGGAAGGCTGAGCCACACCGCCGGGGGTTGATGCCGTTCGAACCGCCTTGCGGCGGTGCTGCCTGGCAACGACGTAAACAATACCCGATACGGAGGGGTGCTTCGCCACCCGATTGATCGGCACCCAGGGGTCGGGGGATGGCTAGGCTTGGGCGGATGCGGCCGGGGCCCGAAGACCGGGCGCGGCGGACTCACCCGATACACCCGATACAAGGAGCCACAGGACATGGCCGACTCCAGTTTCGACATCGTCTCGAAGGTCGAGCGGCAGGAGGTCGACAACGCCCTCAACCAGGCCGCCAAGGAGATCTCGCAGCGCTACGACTTCAAGGGCGTCGGCGCCTCGATCTCGTGGTCCGGTGACAAGATCCTCATGGAGGCGAACTCCGAGGACCGGGTGAACGCCGTCCTCGACGTCTTCCAGTCCAAGCTGATCAAGCGCGGCATCTCGCTGAAGGCTCTGGACGCCGGCGAACCCCAGCTCTCCGGCAAGGAGTACAAGCTCTTCGCCACGATCCAGGAGGGCATCTCCCAGGAGAACGCCAAGAAGGTCGCCAAGCTCATCCGCGACGAGGGCCCGAAGGGCGTGAAGGCCCAGGTCCAGGGCGACGAACTGCGCGTCAGCTCCAAGAGCCGCGACGACCTGCAGACCGTCATCGCCCTGCTGAAGGGCCAGGACTTCGACTTCGCGCTGCAGTTCGTGAACTACCGGTAGGAACCCGACAGGGATCCGGTAGGGATGACGAAGGGTGTGCCCGGCCCCGCCGGGCACACCCGTCCACGGATACCGGGCCGCCGGCGGGCGCTCAGTCGCGCGAGTTGCCGAAGATGAGGCGGTAGGCGATCAGCAGCACCAGGGAGCCGCCGATCGCCGCCACCCAGGTCGCGCCGTCGTAGAAGTGCTTGGAGATCGGGTGGTGCAGCCAGCGGGCCGAGATCCAGCCGCCGATGAACGCGCCCGCGATGCCGATGATGGTCGTGCCGATGAAGCCGCCCGGGTCACGGCCCGGAAGCAGGAACTTCGCGATGGCCCCGGCGAACAGTCCCAGAAGGATCCAGCTGATGATGCCCATGCCCTGAACCTGCCCTTCCACGCTGTGCCTGCACTGTCCCGGTGCGGTGATCCCGGTTTGGTTCGCCGTGATCCCGGTTCCGGACAGGCTGTACCCGCAGGCCGTGCGTCGTTCTCGTAGTGCCGGTGATCTTTCCGCCACCCGCGTGTTCGTGCCGTGTTGCCCAGGAGGACGTCACGGCGGCACCCCACGGTTGCACTGGTCAGTAGTGTGCGGGCCATGACACGCCCCGATTCCCTGCCCTCTTCCGTTCCCGGCCCCCAACTGCGGCGCGCGCTCGGGGTCGGGGACGCGGTCGTCGTCGGGCTCGGTTCGATGGTCGGGGCGGGCATCTTCGCCGCCCTGGGACCGGCGGCGCGCGCGGCCGGCCCGGGACTGCTGCTCGGGCTCGCGGTCGCCGCCGTGGTCGCCTACTGCAATGCCACCTCCTCCGCTCGGCTTGCCGCCCGGTACCCGGCTTCGGGCGGCACCTATGTGTACGGGCGCGAGCGCCTCGGCGAGTTCTGGGGTTATCTGGCGGGCTGGGCGTTCGTGGTCGGGAAGACGGCCTCCTGTGCGGCGATGGCGCTCACCGTGGGCGCGTACGTCTGGCCGGGGCAGGCGCACGCGGTGGCGGTGGCGGCCGTGGTGGCGCTGACGGCGGTGAACTACGGCGGCATCCAGAAGTCCGCGTGGCTCACGCGGGTGATCGTGGCGGTCGTCCTGGCGGTCCTCGCTTCCGTGGTCGTCGTGTGTCTGGGCTCGGGCGCCTCCGCTGCCGGGCGGCTCGCCGTGGACGGTTCGGCGGGCGCCGGCGGCGTGCTGCAGGCGGCCGGTCTGCTCTTCTTCGCGTTCGCCGGGTACGCGCGGATCGCGACCCTCGGCGAGGAGGTCCGGGATCCCGCCCGCACCATCCCCCGCGCGATCCCGCTCGCCCTGGGCATCGCGCTGGTGGTGTACGCGGGTGTGGCGGTTGCCGTGCTGTCCGTACTGGGGGCGCGCGGGCTCGGGGCGGCGGCGGCACCGCTGGCCGACGCCGTACGGGCGGCCGGGGTGCCCGCGCTGGTGCCGGTGGTGCGGGCCGGTGCCGCCGTGGCCGCGCTGGGCTCGCTGCTGGCCCTGATCCTGGGTGTCTCGCGCACCACGCTGGCCATGGCCCGGGACCGTCACCTGCCCGGGGCGCTGGCCGTGGTGCATCCCCGCTTCCAGGTGCCGCACCGGGCCGAACTGGCCGTGGGCGCGGTGGTCGCCGTCCTGGCCGCCACGGTGGATGTCCGGGGCGCGATCGGTTTCTCCTCCTTCGGTGTGCTGGCGTACTACGCGGTGGCGAACGCCTCCGCGTGGACGCTCGATCCGGCCCCGTGGCGGCGTGCGGCGCCGGCGGTGGGGCTCCTCGGGTGTGTGACGCTGGCGTTCGCCCTGCCGTGGGTCTCCGTGGCCGTGGGCACGGGAGTGCTCGCGGTGGGCGTGGGCGCTTACGGCGTACGGCGGTGGGCGGCGGCGCCGTAGCCGCTCAGGCGTGTATGAGAAGGGTGGGGGTGGAGCGGGAAGTCCCGCTTCGCGGCGGGGCGTTGCTGGCCGTGGCCGACGGTTCGGCCCTCCCCGGTGTCGGCGTCTGCTCGTGCTCGGTCATGGATTCATCATGCGGGCAGCGGCGGAAATCCGTGCGGGCCTGTGGACAACCCGCGGGCTGTGGAAAAAACCGCCTGTGGAAAATCCTCTCCGCCCGGCGGCCGCGGCTCAGCGCGCCGCGAACGGCTCGTCCGTGCGCACGATTTCGCGTCCGAGCGGGAGCAGCGAGACCGGGATCAGCTTGAAGTTGGCGATGCCGAACGGGATGCCGATGATCGTGACGCACAGCGCGATGCCCGTGACGATGTGGGTCAGCGCCAGCCACCAGCCCGCCAGGACCAGCCACAGGACGTTGCCGACGCAGGAGGGGGCGCCCGCGTCACGCCGCTCGATCGTGGTGTACCCGAAGGGCCACAGGGCGTAGACGCCGATGCGGAACGCGGCGATCCCGAACGGGATGCCGATCACGGTGATGCACAGGAGCACCCCGGCGAGGAGATAGCCGAGGAAGAGCCAGAAGCCGCTGAGGACCAGCCAGATGACGTTCAGAATTGTCTTCATCGGTGGTGACCTGCCATCTGCTCGAGGCGGGCGATGCGCTCCGCCATGGGCGGGTGGGTGGAGAACATCTTCGCCAGGCCCTGGCCCGGGCGGAACGGGTTCGCGATCATCATGTGGCTCGCGGTCTCGATGCGCGGCTCGGGGGGCAGCGGGAGTTGCTGGGTGCCCGCCTCGAGCTTGCGCAGGGCGCTGGCGAGGGCGAGCGGGTCACCGGTGATCTGGGCGCCGGAGGCGTCGGCCTCGTACTCCCTGGAGCGGCTGATGGCCAGTTGGATGAGGCTGGCCGCGAGCGGTCCGAGGATCATGATCAGCAGCATGCCGAGCACGCCGGGGCCGTCGTCGTCGTCCGAGCGGCCCACGGGGATCAGCCAGGCGAAGTTGACCAGGAACATGATCACCGAGGCGAGGGCGCCGGCGACGGAGGAGATGAGGATGTCGCGGTTGTAGACGTGGCTGAGCTCGTGGCCGATGACGCCGCGCAGCTCACGCTCGTCCAGGATGCGCAGGATGCCTTCCGTGCAGCACACGGCGGCGTTGCGGGGGTTGCGGCCGGTCGCGAAGGCGTTCGGCGCCTCCGTCGGGGAGATGTAGAGGCGGGGCATGGGCTGCCGGGCCTGGTTGGAGAGCTCGCGGACCATGCGGTACAGGCCGGGCGCCTCGAACTCGCTGACCGGGCGGGCGCGCATCGCGCGCAGGGCCAGCTTGTCGCTGTTCCAGTACGCGTAGGCGTTGGTGCCGAGGGCGATGAGGACCGCGACGATCAGGCCGGTGCGGCCGAAGAAGCTGCCGATGACGATGATGAGTGCGGACAGTCCCCCGAGGAGTACTGCGGTCCTGAGCCCGTTGTGCCGGCGGTGCACGGTACGCCCTCCAAGTGGTGCGGCAGGGGAACCCTTCGCTTGCTGCTGTTCGGTGCCACTGGTGCCGTGACGTGTCGTGGCGTCACGTCCAGTGGACCCTTCCGTACTGGTCAACGCCAGGCGAGAGCCCCTGGTTCCCTGGTGCGTGCGACGGCGCGCGGGCCGTCCGGGTGAGCGGGGCACCGGGTGGCACGCGCGCGTGGGGATCGGGTGCCCCGCGCGCGCGTGATGACGCCCGGGGGCTCCGGTGACCCGCGCGTGTAGTGGCGCCCCGGGCTCCGATGACCCGCGCGTGTGGTGGCGTCCGGGGTCAGAACAGTCCGGTGCTCGTGAAGCGGAGCACCAGCTGGGGGGCGCCGGACAGGGCGATGCCGAGGATGGCCGTCAGGGTGATGGCGGCCGTGAGGGGGGCCGGGACGCGGTGCCGGGCGGCCTCGCCCTCGGGGGCGCGGAACAGCAGGGCCGTCCACTGGAGGTAGTAGAACAGCGCGATGACGACGTTGACGGCCATGACGACGGCGAGCCAGCCGAGTCCGGCGTCCACGGCCGCGGAGAAGACGGTGACCTTGGCGAAGAGCCCGATGACGCCCGGGGGCAGCCCGGCCAGGCACAGCAGGAAGAAGGCCATGAGGAGCGCGGTCAGGGGGTTCGTCGCGTACAGGCCCCGGTAGTCGGCGACGCGGTTGTGGCTCCTGGTGCGGCCCACGAGCGCGGCCACGGCGAAGGCTCCGAGGTTCACGGCGGCGTACATGAGGGCGTACGCGACCGTGGAGCCGATCGTCTTCTGGGCGTCCTTGGTGTAGCCGGCGGCGGCGATCGGCACCAGCAGGTAGCCGGCCTGGCCGACGGAGGACCAGGCGAGGAGCCGTACCGCGCTGTACGCGCGCGTGGCCTGCTGGCGCAGGGCGCCGACGTTGCCGACGGTCATGGTGAGCGCGGCGAGCACGGCGAGCGCCGGTCCCCACAGGTCGCCGTAGGAGGGGAAGCCCACGACGGTGACGAGGATGAGACCGGTGAAGCCGACCGCCTTGCCGACGACCGACAGGTAGGCGGCGATGGGCAGGGGCGCGCCCACGTAGGTGTCGGGCACCCAGAAGTGGAAGGGGACGGCGGCCGTCTTGAAGGCGAAGCCGACCAGTGTGAGGACGACGCCGGCCTGGGCGAGGGTGTGCAGTTGCCCGTCGACGTGCTGGATGCGGTCGGCGACCTGGGTGAGGTAGAGGGTGCCGGTGGAGGCGTAGACGAAGCTGATGCCCAGCAGGCTGACGGCGGTGGCGGTGACCGACGACAGGAAGAACTTCAGGGCCGCGTCGGAGGACCTGCGGTCGCCGTGCCGGAGGCCGACGAGGGCGAACGCGGGCAGGGAGGCCACTTCGAGGGCGACGATCAGGGTGGCCAGGTCGCGGGAGGCGGGCAGCAGCGCGGCGCCGGCGGCGGAGGAGAGCAGCAGGAACCAGTACTCGCCTTCGGGGAGTCCTCCGCGCGCGTCCTTCAGGGCGGTGACCGACAGCAGGGCCGCCAGGAGGGCGCCGCCGAGGACCAGGAGCTGGATGACGAGGGTGAACCGGTCGGCGCTGTAGCTGCACACGCCGGGGTGGCCGGTCAGGCAGAAGGTGTCGCGGTCGCCGTCGAGGAGGGGCAGGAGAAGCAGCGCGGAGGCGGCGAGGCCGGCGACGGAGGTCCAGCCGAGGAGGGCTTTGCGCGCGGCGGGCAGGAAGAGGTCGGCGACGAGGACGACGAGCGCGACCACCGCGGTGAGGGTGGGCGGCGCGATCGCGAGCCAGTCGACGGACTGGACCGCCGACTCGGCCAGGGGCAAGGCGAGGGCGCTCATCGGGTGCCTCCTGCGAGGAGCTGCTGCACGGCCGGGTCGGTGAGCCCGAGCAGGGCCTTGGGCCAGAGGCCCGCGAGGACGGTGAGGACGACGAGCGGGGTCCAGGCCGCGAACTCGAAGGTGCGGACGTCGGCGAGTTTCGGCGCGTCCTGCGGCAGCGCGCCCATGCAGACGCGGCGGACCACGGCGAGCATGTAGGCGGCGGTGAGCAGGGTGCCGAAGACGCCGATCGCCATGAAGGTGAGGAAGGCGGGGCGGCTGAGGCCGGCGCCGGGTTCGAAGGCGCCGAACAGGGCGAGCATCTCGCCCCAGAAGCCGGCCAGCCCGGGCAGCCCGAGCGAGGCGACGGCGCCGAAGGCGAGCAGGCCGCCGAGGTGCGGGGCCTTGCCGTACAGCGCGGCGCCGGTCTCCTCGGCCAGGGCGTCGAGGTCGGTGGTGCCGGTGCGGTCCTTGAGCGCCCCCACGAGGAAGAAGAGCAGGCCGGTGATGAGGCCGTGGGCGATGTTGGCGAACAGCGCGCCGTTCACGCCGGTCGGGGTCATGGTGGCGATGCCGAGCAGGACGAAGCCCATGTGGCCGACGGAGGAGTAGGCGATGAGCCGCTTCAGATCGCCCTTGGCGCCGCGTTTGGCGAGGGCCAGGCAGGCCAGTGACCCGTAGATGATCCCGACCACGGCGAAGGCGGCGAGGTAGGGCGCGAAGGTGTGGAAGCCGTGGGGCGCGATCGGCAGGAGAATGCGGACGAACCCGTACGTACCCATCTTCAGCAGGACGCCGGCCAGCAGGACCGAGCCGACGGTCGGAGCGGCGGTGTGCCCGTCGGGCAGCCAGCTGTGCAGCGGCCACATCGGCGTCTTCACCGCGAGCCCGATCCCGATCGCCAGAACGGCGATGACCTGCACGGATGCTGTGAGCGACCGGCCGTTGTCAGTGGCGAGTGCAACCATGTCGAACGTGCCCGCCTTGATTCCGATCAGGAGCAGGCCGAGCAGCATGACGACCGAGCCGAGCAGGGTGTAGAGGATGAACCGCCAGGCCGCGGCCCGGCGGCCCTCGCCGCCCCAGCGGGCGATGAGGAAGTACATCGGGACGAGCACCGTCTCGAAGGCGAGGAAGAACAGCAGCAGGTCGAGTACGGCGAAGGTCGCGAGGGTGCCGGACTCGAGCAGGAGCAGCAGCGCGACGAAGGCCTTCGGGGTGGGTCCCGCGGGCGGCTTGAAGTAGGAGTACAGCGCGCAGAGGAAGGTCAGCAGCGCGGTCAGGACGACGAGGGGGAGGGAGATGCCGTCGATGCCGAGGTGGATGCGCACGTGGAGTGCGGGGATCCAGCTGATGTCGGTCGTGGCCTGCATCTTCGACGGGTGGTCGTGGTCGAAGCCGAGCGCGAGGACGATCGCGGCGATGAGCACGGCGCCGGTGACGGTCACGCCGTGCCGCAGCACCGCCTGCGCGGGTGACTTGCCCTTCAGTCCGGGCGGGGCCGGCAGGAGGGCGGCGAGCGCTCCGAGGAGCGGGCCGGCGACGACGAATGCCAGAAGGAACTGCATCACGGACTCGCTGATATCGATCACGCCTGCTCACACTCCCGTGGCGACGAGGACGGCGGCGACCGCGAGGACGACGGTGCCGGCGAGCAGCGCGCTCACATAGGTCTGCACATTGCCGGTCTGGGCGCGCCGTACGGCGGCCCCCAGCAGGCGGGGTACGGCGCCCGCACCGCGTACGTAGGTCTCGACGACCTCCCGGTCGAGGAACCGGACGAGGTCGGCCGCCGCCAGGACGGGGCGGACGAAGAGGGCCGCGTACACGGCGTCGAGGTGGAAGCCGGTGGCCGCGTGCCGGTGCAGCGGGCCGAGCAGCAGCCTCCCGGGATCCGCGGGGTCGACGGCGTAGGCGATGTCGCCGTAGGCGGGCTTGTGGGTGGCGATGGCCTCGGCCTCGACGAGTGCGGCGTCGGCCTCGGGGTGGGCCGCGACCGCGCCGAGCGGGACGCGGGCCGTGAGCGCGGTGGTGTGCCGCCAGGCGCCGTAGCAGACGGTGCCGCCGGCCAGGGCGAGGCCCGTGCCGAGGACGGAGGTGGTCAGGGCCGGGGTGAGGTCGCGGCCGTCGAACCAGTCGGGCAGCAGGCGGAACGCGAATCCGCCGAAGGCGAGGGAGGGCACGGCGAGGACCCACAGGACGGCGTTCATGACCAGCGGCTGCCTGCCGTGGTCGGGGGCTTCCGCGCCCCGTCCGCAGAAGGCCAGCAGCCACAGGCGCATGGCGTACGCGGCGGTGAGCAGGGCGGTGAGGAGGCTCGCGACGAGGACGATCCAGCCGGCCGCGCCGGGGGCTCCGCCACTGTGGCCGGTGGCGGCCCGCTCGGCGGCGCCGAGGACGGACTCCTTGGAGAAGAAGCCGCTGAAGGGCGGGATCGCGGCGAGCGCGAGCAGTGCCACGGTCATCGTCCAGTAGGCGTCCGGGACGCGGTCGCGCAGGTTGCTCATGCGGGACATGGCGGCCAGCGAGTTGGTGCCGGCGGCGTGGATGATCACGCCGGCGGCGAGGAAGAGCAGCGCCTTGAAGGCGCCGTGGGACAGGAGGTGGAAGACGGCCGCACCGCGGTCGCCGACGGCGAGCGCGCCGGTCATGTAGCCGAGCTGGCCGATCGTCGAGTAGGCGAGGACGCGTTTGATGTCGTCCTGGGCGAGCGCGGCGAGCGCCGAGCCGGCCATCGTGACGGCGGCCATGACGGCGAGCACGGTCATCGCGGCCGCGGAGGCCTGGAAGACGGGGAGGAGACGGGCGACGAAGTAGACACCGGCGGCGACCATCGTCGCGGCGTGGATCAGCGCGGAGACGGGCGTGGGGCCCGCCATCGCGTCGGGGAGCCAGGTGTGCAGCGGGAACTGCGCCGACTTGCCCGCCACGCCCGCGAGGAGCAGCAGCGCGACCACGGTCGGATGATGCAGGCCGCCGCTGGCGACGGTGCCGAGGACCTTGGTGATCCGGAAGGACCCGGCGGCGGTGCCGAGCGCGAACAGGCCGATCAGGAAGGGGACGTCGCCGAGCTTGGTGACGAGGAAGGCCTTGATGGAGGCGGCGCGGGCCTCCGGGGTCTCCCAGTAGTGGCCGACGAGGAAGTAGGAGCAGATGCCCATGACTTCCCAGCCGACCAGCAGCACGATCAGGTCGCCGGAGTAGACGACGAGGAACATCGCGGAGGTGAACAGGGAGACCAGAGCGGCGTACGAGGGGTAGCGCGGGTCGTGGCGCAGGTAGCCCGTCGAGTAGATCTGCACGCAGGTGGCGACGACGCCGACCAGGACGGCGACGAGGGCGGCGAAGCCGTCGATGTGCAGGGCGAGTTCGATGGGGACGGAGCCGGTGGGCGTGAGCTCGGTGGCGGCGTCGATGGACCGGCCGCCGCCCTGGCCGGCGGCGACCAGGACGGCCAGGACGAGGGAGGCCAGGGTCGGCAGTACGGCGAGCGGCCGGACGTAGCCGGGGGCGGTGCGGCCGAGGAGCAGGCCGGCCGCGGCGCCCAGGAACGGAAGGAGGGGGACGAGGACGGCGAGGGTGGTCGTGGTCACGTGGTGGCCTCAGCCTTCTCGGTGTCCTGAGCGGCCGCGGCGTCCCCGGGGCCGGGGTCGTCGCCGGGGCCCTCGGCGGAGTCGCGGAGGCGGTCGATGTCCGAGGTGCCGCGGTCGCGGTACACGGCGAGGACGATCGCCAGGCCGATGCCGATCTCCGCCGCGGCGATGGCGATGGTGAACAGGGTCAGGGCCTGGCCGGAGTGGAGGGTCTCGGTGGCCGTCTTGCTGAGCCAGACGTCGAAGGCGACCAGGTTGAGGTTGACCGCGTTGAGCATCAGCTCGACGGACATCAGGACGAGGATCGCGTTGCGCCGGGCGAGGACGCCGTACAGGCCGGTGCAGAACAGGAGGGCGGAGAGCACGGCGGGATAGACGAGGTGCATCAGCGGACCCCTTCCTCGGCGGGCCGCCCGCCGGGGGCGTCCGCGGCGGCGGAGGACGCGGCGGCCGTCGCCTTCGCCCTGCGGGACAGGACGATCGCGCCGACCAGGGCGGCGAGGAGGAGGACGGAGAGCGCCTCGAAGGGCAGCACCCAGTTCTGGAACAGGCTCGCGCCGGTGACCTTCGTCGAGCCGGCTGCGGCGCCGTCCAGGTCGATCCAGGTGGCGCGGAAGGCGTCGACGACCACCCACACCAGGGCGGTCGCGGCGGCGACGGCCACGGTGAGGGCGGCCCACCGGTTGCCGGAGTCGGCGTCCGGGGAGCGGCCGATGGGGGCCTTGGTGAGCATCAGACCGAACAGGAGGAGTACGACGACGGAACCCACGTAGATGAGGACCTGCACCCAGGCGATGAACTCCGCCGTGAGCAGGAGGTATTCGACGGCGAGACCGCCGAGGGCGACGACCAGCCACAGGGCGGCGTGAACCAGTTGCCGGGTGGTCACGGTGACGAGGGCCGCGCCGAAGGTGACCAGGCCGACGAGGAGGAAGGCGATCTCGACGCCGGTGGGCGTGAGGAAGCCGTGCGTCTGGGCGGCGAGACTCACGCGTCTCCCTCCTCGGGCCCCGGCTGTGCCTCGGCCAGCTTCTCGGCGGTCTTGCGGGCGGCGGCGATCTCCTTCGGCTCCTCGGCGCCGGGGTCCAGCGCGGGCGGGGCCGGGACGGTCCACATCCACTCGCGGAGCTTGTCCCGCTCGTGGGTGAGGTCGCGGATGTCGGTCTCGGCGTACTCGAACTCCGGGGACCAGAACAGGGCGTCGAAAGGACAGACCTCGATGCAGATACCGCAGTACATGCACAGGGAGAAGTCGATGGCGAAGCGGTCGAGGACGTTGCGGCTGCGCTCGCGGCCGCCGGGGACCGCCGCCGGCACGGTCTCCTTGTGGGAGTCGATGTAGATGCACCAGTCCGGGCACTCGCGGGCGCACAGCATGCAGACCGTGCAGTTCTCCTCGAACAGGGCGATCACACCGCGGGTGCGGGGCGGGAGGTCGGGCTGGGTGTCGGGGTACTGCTCGGTGACGGTCTTCCTCGTCATCGTGCGCAGGGTGACGGCCAGGCCCTTGGCCAGGCCGGAGCCGGGGATCGACAGGCGGGGGCGCCCGGAGGGCGTCGCCGAGGGGCGGTGGTCGGGCGACGGGCGGGACATCAGGAGATCACCACCTTGACGACGCCGGTGAGGGCGATCTGGGCGAGGGAAAGGGGGACGAGCAGGGTCCAGGACAGCTTCTGCAGCTGGTCCTCGCGCAGGCGCGGGTAGGTGACGCGCAGCCAGATGACGACGAACGCGAGGACGGCCGTCTTCAGCAGGGTCCACACCCAGCCGAGGCCCTCGGCGCCCCAGGGGCCGTGCCAGCCGCCCAGGAAGAGGACAGTGGTCAGGCCGCACAGGACGACGATCCCGGCGTACTCGGCGAGGAGGAACAGGGCGAAGCGGAGACCGGTGTACTCGGTGTACGCGCCGAAGATGATCTCCGAGTCGGCGACGGGCATGTCGAACGGCGGGCGTTGCAGTTCGGCGAGTCCGGCGACGAAGAAGACGATCGCGCCGACGATCTGCCAGGGCAGCCACCACCAGTGGAAGGCGTGCAGGATGCCCGGCAGGGACACGGTGCCGGCGGCCATCGCCACGGAGGCGGCGGCGAGCAGCATCGGCAGCTCGTAGGCGAGGAGCTGGGCGGCGGTGCGCAGACCGCCGAGGAGGGAGAACTTGTTCGCCGAGGCCCAGCCGGCCATGAGGGAGCCGAGGACGCCGACGCCCATCACGGCGAGCACGAAGAAGATACCCGCGTCCAGGACCTGACCGACGGCGCCCTCACCGGGGCCGATCGGGATGGCGAGCAGTACGAGGAGGTACGGCAGCAGGGCGACGGCCGGGGCGAGCTGGAAGACGCGGCGGTCCGCGCCGGAGGGGACCACGTCCTCCTTCTGCGCGAACTTCACCCCGTCCGCGACGAGCTGGGCCCAGCCGTGGAAGCCGCCGGCGTACATGGGGCCGAGGCGGCCCTGCATGTGGGCCATCACCTTGTGCTCGGTCTGACCGACTATCAGGGGGAAGGTGAGGAAGACCGCGAAGACGATCAGGAGTCGCAGGGCGACGTCGGCCGCGTCGTTCACTGCGGGCCTCCTTCGGTCTGGTCGCTGCTGTCATCGGTGCCGGCGTCGGCGTCGGTGCCCGTGCGGGCGTCGGTACCGGTACCGGTGCCCGTGCCGGCGTCGGCGCCCGTGCGGGTGCCGGTACCAGTACCCGTGCCGTCCTCGGTGTCGGGGCTGGGTTTCCGCTCGGGTGCGGGTGCGGGGGCGCGGTCGGCCCCGGTCCCGGGTTCGCTCGCGGTTCCCGGCTCGTCGAAGGCCGGGCGGGCGTGGTGCCAGGGGGCGTCCGTACTGCGCGGGGGGCTCGGCGGGGCCGGGGTGGCGGGGGCCGGGGTTTCCGGTGCCGTGTCGCCGGCCGGGGGCTGCTTCTCCGGGGGCGTGGTCTGGCTGACCGAGCCCTGGCTCGCGCTGCGCGTCCGGCGCGGGCGGGGCGCCGGGGCCTCGGGGGCGCCCGCCGCCGGCTGGGCCGGTGCTTCCGGGGGGGTCTGCGCCGCCGGGTCGGTCTGACTGGCCGAGCCCTGTGCCGCGGTGCGGGTGCGGCGGACCGGGCGGTCGCCCGCGGCGCGGGCCGGACGTTCGCCCGCCGCACGGCCGGCGCCCCGGGCCGGGCGGGCCGGAGCGGGCGGGAGCTGGCCCTTCAGGGGGCCCCACTCGTTGGGGTCGGGGACTCCGGGGGGCAGCATCTGCCGGCGCTTGGGGCCGCCGTGGTCCGACTCGCCCGGCTCCTTGGCACCGGGCCAGGCCTTGGCGACCCGGGCCGCGAGCACGAAGTCCTTGCGCAGCGGATGGCCCTCGAAGGTGTCGGGGAGGAGCAGGTGGTCCAAGCCCGGGTGGCCCTCGAAGCGGACGCCGAACATCTCGTGCGTCTCGCGTTCGTGCCAGGCCGCGCCCGCGTAGACGTCCACCGCGGAGGGCAGGGCCGGGGACTCGTGGGTAACGGTCGTGCGCAGGAGCAGGCGCCGTACCGGGGAGAGGGCGACGACGTGGGCGCAGACGCGCATGCCGGTGCCCGGTTCGTCGACCGCGCTCAGCCAGTCGAAGTAGGTGCAGCCCAGTTCGTCGCGGGCGGTGCGCAGCGCGGGGATCCAGGAGGCCGGCGGTACGTCGACCGTCAGGACCTCGTAGGACTCCTCCGCGGTGGCGTCCGCGCCGAACAGTTCCTCGGCGGGCGCGGGCAGCCAGCCGGCCGGTGTCATCGCGTCTCCCCCTCGGTCCCCTCGGTCCCCTCGGCCGCCTCCGGGGCGGGGGGCCGCACCAGCCCGCTCCGCAGCGCCGCCGCCGACGGACGCGCCGCCGCCGACGGCCCCGCCGTATCCGTGCCGTACCGCTCGCCCAGCGACTCCCGGGCGATCTTCTCCTGGAGTTTGAGGATGCCCTGGAGCAGTGCCTCCGGGCGGGGCGGGCAGCCGGGGACGTAGACGTCCACCGGGATGATCTGGTCGACGCCCTTGGTGACGGAGTAGGAGTCCCAGTACGGGCCGCCGCAGTTGGAGCAGGCGCCGAAGGAGATGACGTACTTCGGCTCGGGCATCTGCTCGTACAGGCGCTTGACCGCCGGGGCCATCTTGTCCGTGACCGTGCCGGAGACCACCATCAGGTCGGCCTGGCGGGGGCCGGGGGCGAACGGGATCACGCCGAGGCGGATGAAGTCGTGGCGGGCCATCGACGCGGCGATGAACTCGATCGCGCAGCAGGCGAGGCCGAAGTTGAAGACCCAGAGCGAGTAGCGGCGGCCCCAGTTGAGGACGACCTTCATCGGCTCGGGCGCCAGCCGGGCGAGCGCGCCCAGCCGCTTCGGCTCGGGAAGCAGAACGGGCTCGGCAACGGGCTCGGGAACGGGCTCGGGGGCCGCGTCCCTGCCAGGGTTCACGTCCATGCCAGGACGCCCTTCTTGTATGCGTACAGCAGGCCCACGGCCAGGAAGCCGAGGAAGACGAACATCTCCACGAGCGTCGCGGCGCCGTAGCCGGGGGCGGCGAAGACCGTCGCCCAGGGGAACAGGAAGATCGAGTCGACGGCGAAGATCACGTAGAGGAAGGCGTAGACGTAGTAGCGGACCTGGGTGTGCGCCCAGCCCTCGCCGACGGGGTCGACGCCGCACTCGTAGGTCAGGAGCTTCTCGGGGGTGGGGACCACCGGCCGCAGCAGTCGGCCCGCGCCGAAGGCGACGGCGACGAAGAGCACGCCGACGACGGCGAGCAGTCCGACGACCGAGTAGGAGTGGAAGTAGTCCGCCGCGACGACGGCGGTCGACCCCCGCGGTGTCTCCCGCAACGTCTCAGGCACCGTCCGTCCCTCGCTCCCTGACCTCGTGGTGTTCGTGATGTCCGTGGTGTTCGACGATCTGTACGCACGGGAGTCTAGGCCCTGATAAAGGGAGGGTAAGCAGCCCGTCACACCGTGGGACGCGGGGGTGGGGTTTTCCCCCGTGGACCTGGGCGGCCGACCTCATGGCGCGCTCGCGCGCCGCACGGCACGCTAGCGGCTATGACCGCACCCATCTCCTCCTCCGAACGGGCGGCGGCCGGCGCCCGTTCGGAGGCCGGCACCGAGGACGGCCCGCCCCCGGTCCGTTTCGCCTACGACCTGCCCACCTGGAAGGAGATCACGCATCTCCTCTCCAACCTGCCGATGTCCCTGATCGGTTTCGTCTACGTCGTGACCGTCCTCTCCACCGGAGCCGGGCTCGCGGTCACCGTGGTCGGGCTGCCGCTGCTGGCGGCCGGGCTGACGGGCTCGCGGCAGCTGGGCCGGCTGGAGCGGGCCCGGGTCAGGTCGTTGCTGGGGACGGCGATCGAGGAGCCGAGCCCGTTGCCGCTGGCGCGGACGAAGGGCCCGCTGAGCCGGCTGTGGCTGATGCTGAAGGACCCGGTCGCCTGGCGGGCCGCGCTCTACGAGCTCATCCGGCTGCCCTGGGGCATCCTGACCTTCGCCGTCACGCTGACCTCGCTCTTCGTGCTGTGGCCGGTGCTGCCCTATCTCGCGCGCGGGATGACCAACGTGGACCGGGCGATGGCGCGCGCCCTGCTGTCGCCCTCGGACGAGCTGGAGCGGCGCATCGCCGAACTGGAGTCCGACCGGGGAGTGGTGGTCGACACCGCCGCCGCCGATCTGCGGCGCATCGAACGCGACCTGCACGACGGGGCGCAGGCCCGGCTGGTGAACCTGGCCATGGGGCTCGGTCTGGCCAAGGAGAAGCTGCTGGAGGACCCGGACTCGGCGGCCGCGATGGTCGAGGAGGCGCACGGCGAGGTGAAGCTCGCGCTCCAGGAACTGCGCGACCTGGCCCGCGGCATCCATCCCGCCGTGCTGACCGACCGCGGCCTGGACGCCGCCCTGTCCTCGGTCGCCTCGCGCTGCACGGTGCCGGTGAAGGTGACGGCCGACCTGGACAGGCGTCCGGCGGCGGCGATCGAGGGCATCGCGTACTTCACGGTGTCCGAGCTGCTGCAGAACATCAGCAAGCACAGCGGGGCGAGGTCGGCGTCGGTGGACGTGTGGCGGTCCGAGGACCGGCTGCTGATCCAGGTGTGGGACGACGGCCGTGGCGGGGCCCGGCTCGACGGCGGTACGGGCATGCGGGGGCTCGCCGATCGGCTGGACGCCGTCGACGGCCTGTTCGTCGTCGAGTCCCCGCCGGGCGGCCCGACGACCGTCACGGCGGAACTCCCGTGGAGGGACCGCGCGGCCGTCAATGACCGCTGACCCGAGCACCGGCCCACCACGCCAACGCGAACGGGGCCGGCGCCTTGCCGCACCGGCCCAGGCCGCCCCGGCCTTCGGCACCACCGGCCAGCCGGCCTCGACGCGCCGTACCCCCGCCAGGCCCCCCAGGTAGGGAAAACCCCCCGTTCAGGACGCCGACGTGCTCCATGGTCCCGTGGGGCCCGGCCGAGCAGGCTGGGGTACGGCGGGAAGAAGGAGCCGCGCCGCACCGCCAGGAGGCGACCGTCGAGAGGCGACCGCCGGCGAAGCGGCACGACGACACGACGGCACGACGAGGGGAACGGGACTAAGCCGATGGCCACCGAGTACGCGAGGCACGGACAGGAATACGGCGCCGGCCGGGATCACCGGAACCACCGGCTGCCCGCCGGGCTCCGGGCGCCGTTCGAGGCGCGCAGCTGGCGCGAGTTCGGGTACGTGCTGCTGAGCCTGCCGATGGGCATCCTGATGTTCACCTACGCCGTGACGATGGTGTCGCTGGGGGCCGGCCTGCTGGTGACGTTCCTCGGGGTGCCGGTGCTGGCGGCGGCGCTGGCGGGCTGCCGCGGGCTCGGCGTGCTGGAGCGGGCCAGGGCGCGCGGCCTGCTGGATCTGGAGGTGGCCGAGCCGGAGCCGTTGCGGATGAAGCGGCACGGGGTGCTGGCCTGGACGGGGGCCGTGCTGAAGAGCGGCGCCTCGTGGCGGGCCCTGCTCTACTCGGTGCTCCAGTTCCCGTGGTCGGTGTTCTCCTTCGTGGTGGGCCTGACCGTGTGGTCGGTGGGCTGGACGCTGCTGACGTACCCGCTGTGGTTCTGGGTCTTCCCGATGTGGGCCGGCCAGGGCGGCATCCAGCTCTACGGCGACGAGCACCACCGCGTCTTCCTCGACAACCCGTTCGAGATCGGGGTCACCGGGCTGGTGGGCCTGCTGTTCACGCTGGCCACGCCGTGGATCGTGCGGGCGCTGACGATGGTGGACCGGGTGCTGGTGCACGGGCTGCTCGGGCCGTCGCGGCTGTCGGCGCGGGTGGTGGAGCTGGAGTCGGACCGCGGGGTCGTGGTGGACACGGCCGCAGCCGACCTGCGGCGCATCGAGCGGGACCTGCACGACGGGGCGCAGGCCCGGCTGGTGGCGCTGGCGATGGACCTGGGCCTGGCGAAGGAGAAGCTGGCCGAGGACCCGCGGGCGGCGGCGCGGATGGTGGACGAGGCGCACGGCGAGGTGAAGACGGCGCTCCAGGAGCTGCGCGACCTGGCCCGCGGCATCCATCCCGCCGTACTGACCGACCGCGGCCTGGACGCCGCCCTGTCCTCGGTCGCCTCCCGCTGCACGGTGCCGGTCGCGGTGGACGTGGACCTTTCCGAGCGGCCGGCCCCGGCGATCGAGGGCATCGCGTACTTCACGGTCTCGGAGCTGCTGCAGAACATCAGCAAGCACAGCGGGGCCAGGTCGGCGTCGGTGGACGTGTGGCGGGTCGAGGACCGGCTGATGCTCCAGGTCGTGGACGACGGGGCCGGCGGGGCGGACGTGTCCGCGGGTTCGGGCCTGGCGGGGCTGGCCGAGCGGCTGGACGCCGTGGACGGGATCCTCGTGGTCGACTCCCCGGCCGGCGGGCCCACCCGGGTGACGGCGGAACTGCCCTGGCGGCGCTGAACACCCCGTAGCCGGGCAGGCGGCGCTGAACACCCCCGTAGCCGGGATGGCGGCGCTCAGCGCCGTAACCGGGCAGGACGGCAACCCACCGGCCGAGACCCGCACCCGCACCACAAGGCCGTGACCACGACCGGAACCACGGCCGTGACCACGACCATGACCACGGCCGAAAACGCACGGCGAAACCGCGGAGGCCTCCCCCACTTCTCCCGGCCCCGGCGCGGCAGGGTCCGAATGCTGGAATGCTGGACCATGTTCGTCGAGGCTGTGGGGGGCCGGAGATCGTGGAGGACAGGGTGCGGGTGGTCATCGCCGAGGATTCAGTGCTGCTCAGAGAGGGCCTGACCCGGCTGCTGACCGACCGCGGACATGAGGTGGTGGCGGGCGTCGGCGACGGCGAGGCGCTGGTCAAGACCATCACCGAGCTGCACGACCAGGCGGCGCTGCCGGACGTGGTCGTGGCGGACGTGCGGATGCCGCCGACGCACACCGACGAGGGGGTGCGGGCCGCCGTGCAGCTGCGCAAGGCGCATCCGGAGCTCGGCGTGCTGGTGCTGTCGCAGTACGTCGAGGAGCGCTACGCCACCGAGCTGCTGGCCGGTTCCAGCCGCGGGGTCGGCTATCTGCTCAAGGACCGGGTGGCCGAGGTGCGCGAGTTCGTGGACGCGGTGGTGCGGGTCGCCCAGGGGGGTACGGCCCTGGACCCGGAGGTGGTCGCCCAGCTGCTCGGGCGCAGCCGCAAGCAGGACGTGCTGGCCGGCCTCACCCCGCGGGAGCGCGAGGTGCTGGGCCTGATGGCCGAGGGGCGGACGAACTCCGCGATCGCCCGGCAGCTCGTGGTGAGCGACGGAGCGGTCGAGAAGCACGTCAGCAACATCTTCCTCAAGCTCGGGCTGTCGCAGAGTGACGGGGATCACCGGCGTGTTCTGGCCGTGCTCACCTATCTGAACTCCTGATGGGCTGAAACTGTGTCAGGAGGCTCGGTGGAACGCCGCGCACCCGTGCACCACGGCAGTTTCGGCGCCGTCCCGGTCACCGTCTCACGGCCGCGTCCAGTATGCGAACGGTCCGGGGAAGGCGACCACGACGGTCGTAGGGTTGAAAGCGGGAAGGTCAAAAACGGGAAGGTCGAAAGCGGGAAGGTCCTGGGAAGGTCCCCGAGGTCTTCGAGGTCTTCGAGGTCTTCGTCGAAGACCTTCCCGCGCAGCCGCCTCGAAGGAGGTCCAGTTCAGTGACCAGCCAGGTCAGCAGTCCAGCGGAGCAGGCCGACGGAGCCGTCGTAGGAGAGCAGCGCAAGGCGGCCGGGGCGAAGGACGTCCGCCGTCTGGACCGGGTGATCATCCGGTTCGCGGGCGACTCGGGTGACGGCATGCAGCTCACCGGCGACCGCTTCACCTCCGAGACGGCGTCCTTCGGGAACGACCTGTCCACGCTGCCGAACTTCCCGGCCGAGATCCGGGCCCCCGCAGGAACCCTGCCGGGCGTGTCCTCCTTCCAGCTGCACTTCGCCGACCACGACATCCTGACCCCGGGCGACGCGCCGAACGTGCTGGTCGCGATGAACCCGGCGGCGCTGCGGGCGAACATCGGCGACCTGCCGCGCGGCGCGGAGATCATCGTCAACACCGACGAGTTCACCAAGCGCGCGATGCAGAAGGTCGGCTACGAGGCCTCCCCGCTGGAGGACGGCTCGCTGGACGGCTACAACCTCCACCCGGTGCCGCTGACCACTCTGACGGTGGAGGCGCTCAAGGAGTTCGAGCTCTCCCGCAAGGAGGCCGAGCGCAGCAAGAACATGTTCGCGCTGGGCCTGCTGTCCTGGATGTACCACCGGCCCACCGAGGGCACGGAGAAGTTCCTGAAGTCGAAGTTCGCCAAGAAGCCGGACATCGCGGCCGCCAACATCGCCGCCTTCCGCGCGGGCTGGAACTTCGGCGAGACCACCGAGGACTTCGCGGTCTCCTACGAGGTCGCCCCGGCCGCCAAGGCCTTCCCCGTCGGCACCTACCGCAACATCTCCGGCAACCTCGCCCTGGCCTACGGCCTGGTCGCCGCGGGCCGGCAGGCGGACCTGCCGCTGTTCCTCGGGTCGTACCCGATCACCCCGGCCTCCGACATCCTGCACGAGCTGAGCCGGCACAAGAACTTCGGCGTGCGCACCTTCCAGGCCGAGGACGAGATCGCGGGCATCGGCGCCGCGCTCGGAGCCGCCTTCGGCGGTTCGCTCGCCGTCACCACGACCTCCGGCCCGGGCGTCGCGCTGAAGTCGGAGACCATCGGACTCGCGGTGTCGCTGGAGCTGCCGCTGGTGGTGGTCGACATCCAGCGCGGCGGTCCGTCGACGGGCCTGCCGACCAAGACCGAGCAGGCCGACCTGCTCCAGGCGATGTACGGGCGCAACGGCGAGGCCCCCGTCCCGGTGGTCGCCCCCCGCACGCCGGCCGACTGCTTCGACGCGGCGCTGGAGGCGGCGCGGATCGCGCTGACGTACCGCACCCCGGTCTTCCTGCTCTCCGACGGCTACCTGGCCAACGGCTCCGAGCCGTGGCGCATCCCCGAGCTGGACGAGCTGCCCGACCTCAGGGTGCAGTTCGCGCAGGGACCCAACCACACGCTCGCCGACGGCACCGAGGTGTTCTGGCCCTACAAGCGGGACGCGCGGACGCTGGCCCGCCCGTGGGCGATCCCGGGCACCCCGGGCCTGGAGCACCGCATCGGCGGCATCGAGAAGCAGGACGGCACGGGCAACATCTCCTACGACCCCGCCAACCACGACTTCATGGTCCGCACCCGGCAGGCCAAGGTGGACGGCATCGAGGTCCCGGACGTCGAGGTCGACGACCCGCACGGGGCGGACACCCTGGTGCTGGGCTGGGGCTCCACCTACGGGCCGATCACGGCGGCCGTACGGCGGCTGCGCACGGCCGGGGTGTCCATCGCGCAGGCCCACCTGCGCCACCTCAACCCCTTCCCGAAGAACCTCGGCACGGTCCTGACGCGCTACGACAAGGTGGTGATCCCCGAGATGAACCTCGGGCAGCTCGCCACCCTGGTGCGGGCGAAGTACCTGGTGGACGCGCACTCGTACAACCAGGTCAACGGCATGCCGTTCAAGGCCGAACAGCTCGCCACGGCTCTGAAGGAGGCCATCGATGGCTGAGACGTCCACGGAAGGCGCGGGTACGCTCGAGGCGCTCTCGCTGGTGCCGAAGGCCGAGGCCCGGCAGTCCATGAAGGACTTCAAGTCCGACCAGGAAGTGCGCTGGTGCCCCGGCTGCGGCGACTACGCGATCCTCGCGGCCGTGCAGGGCTTCATGCCGGAGCTGGGCCTGGCCAAGGAGAACATCGTCTTCGTCTCCGGCATCGGCTGCTCCTCCCGCTTCCCGTACTACATGAACACCTACGGGATGCACTCCATCCACGGCCGCGCCCCCGCCATCGCCACCGGCCTCGCGACCTCCCGGCGCGACCTGAGCGTGTGGGTGGTCACCGGTGACGGCGACGCGCTGTCCATCGGCGGCAACCACCTGATCCACGCCCTGCGCCGCAACGTCAACCTCAAGATCCTGCTGTTCAACAACCGGATCTACGGTCTGACCAAGGGCCAGTACTCCCCGACCTCCGAGGTCGGCAAGATCACCAAGTCGACGCCGATGGGCTCGCTGGACGCGCCCTTCAACCCGGTGTCGCTGGCGCTCGGCGCGGAGGCGTCCTTCGTGGCCCGCACCATCGACTCCGACCGCAAGCACCTGACGTCGGTGCTGCGCGCGGCGGCCGCCCACCCGGGCACGGCGCTGATCGAGATCTACCAGAACTGCAACATCTTCAACGACGGCGCCTTCGACGCGCTCAAGGACAAGCAGCAGGCGGAGGAGGCCCTGATCCGCCTGGAGCACGGGGAGCCGATCCGCTTCGGCGCCGACGGCTCGCGCGGCGTCGTACGGGACCCGCGGACCGGCGACCTGCAGATCGTCGACGTCACCGCGGACAACGAGGCCGACATCCTCGTCCACGACGCGCACGCCGCGTCCCCGACGACGGCCTTCGCGCTGTCCCGGCTGGCCGACCCCGACACCCTGCACCACACCCCGATCGGCGTGCTGCGCTCCGTGGACCGCCCGGTCTACGACACGGCGATGGCCGACCAGCTGGAGACCGCCGTCGAACAGCGCGGCAAGGGCGACCTGGCCGCGCTGCTGGCGGGCGGGGACACCTGGACGGTCGTCGGCTGAGCGCCCGCGCGGATTACGTTCACGAGGCCCGGGCGGCGGACGCCCGGGCCTCGTCGTACGCCTTGCGGGCCTGCTCCACGTCCGCCATGCGCGCCTCGGTCCACAGGGTCAGCGCCCGCACCTGCTCCGCGGCCTCGCGGCCGAGCGGGGTGAGGGAGTAGTCGACCCGGGGCGGGATCACGGGCTTGGCGTCGCGGTGGACCAGGCCGTCGCGCTCCAGGGTCTGGAGCGTCTGGGTCAGCATCTTCTCGCTGACGTTGCGGTCGACCGCCCGGCCGATCGCGCGGCGCAGCTCACTGAAGCGGTACGAACGCTCGAGCAGCCCGACCAGGACGAGGACGCCCCAGCGGCTGGTGACGTGCTCCAGGACCAGACGGTAGGGGCAGAGCTGCTCCCCCGCCTCCGCGCGTACGGCCGCCGCCCTCTCACTTACCGCCATGCCAGTACCTTACTTCAAAGTGGGTACTTTCTAAAGGAGAGCGCAGCTCCTAGGGTTAGTGGGCAACCGACCCCCCGCAAGGAGATCTCCCATGAGCATCGTCGTCACCGGAGCCACCGGGCACCTCGGCCGCCACGTCGTGGAGCAGCTGCTGGAGAAGGTCCCGGCCGACCAGGTCACCGCCGTGGTCCGCAGCCCGGAGAAGGCCGCCGGCCTCGCGGCGCGCGGTGTGCGCGTCGCGGTCGCCGACTACAACGCGCCCGAGACCTTCGACGGCCTCTTCGCCGCCGGCGACAAGGTGCTGCTCGTCTCCGGCAACGAGTTCGACAAGGGCCGCGTCGGGCAGCACCGGGTCGTCATCGACGCCGCGAAGGCGGCCGGCGTGGCCCTGCTCGCCTACACCAGCGCCCCCGGCACCCTGAAGGCCGCGCTCGCCGACGACCACCGCGGCACCGAGGAGGCGCTGCTCGCCTCCGGCGTGCCCTACGTGCTGCTGCGCAACGGCTGGTACCACGAGAACTACACCGAGAACCTGGCCCCCGTGCTCGAGCACGGCGCCGTCGTGCAGGCCGCGGGCGAGGGCCGGGTCTCCTCCGCCTCGCGCGCCGACTACGCGGCCGCCGCCGTAGCGGTCCTCACCGGCGAGGGGCACGAGGGGCGGACGTACGAGCTGGGCGGTGACGAGGCGTGGAGCTTCGCCGAGTTCGCCGCCGAGGTCGGCCGCCAGTCCGGCAGGGAGATCGTCTACCGCCCGGTCTCCGTGGAGGAGTTCCAGGGCATCCTCACCGGCGCCGGCCTGCCCGCACCCTTCGCGGCGATCCTCGCGGGCGTGGACGCCTCCATCGAGAAGGGGGAACTGGTCGTCGACAGCGGCGACCTGTCCCGTCTGACCGGCCGCCCGACCACCCCGGTCGCCGAGGCGATCGCGGCCGCACTCAAGGGCTGAGAGCCGTCCACGGGCGGCCCTCCGCGTCTGTCATGACCGTATGATGATACGGGCATGACAGACGGGGGTGGGTGGCGTTACCTTCTTGGTTGCCGTACGACACGCGGCCAGGCAAGGCACGAAGGAGGCGCCCGTGAGCGACAAGTCCAGGGGCGAGCAGCGCACAGGGCTGCTGAACGGCTTCGCGGCGTACGGGATGTGGGGCCTGGTCCCGCTCTTCTGGCCGCTGCTCAAGCCCGCCGGGGCCCTCGAGATCCTCGCCCACCGGATGGTGTGGTCGCTGGCCTTCGTCGCGGCCGCGCTGCTCTTCGTACGGCGCTGGGCCTGGGCCGGTGAGCTGCTGCGCCGGCCGCGCAGGCTCGGGCTCGTCCTGGTCGCCGCCTCGGTGATCACGGTCAACTGGGGCGTCTACATATGGGCCGTGAACAGCGGGCACGTGGTCGAGGCCTCCCTCGGCTACTTCATCAACCCGCTGGTCACCATCGCCATGGGCGTGCTGATCCTCAAGGAACGGCTGCGGCCCGTGCAGTGGTTCGCGGTCGGCACCGGCGCGGCCGCCGTCCTCGTGCTCACCATCGGCTACGGGCGGCCGCCGTGGATCTCCCTGTGCCTCGCCTTCTCCTTCGCCACCTACGGCCTGGTGAAGAAGAAGGTCAACCTGGGCGGCGTGGAGTCGCTGGCCGCCGAGACGGCGGTGCAGTTCGTGCCCGCGCTCGGCTATCTGCTGTGGCTCGGCGCGCAGGGACGCTCGACGTTCACCGCCGAGGGCGCCGGGCACGCCGGCCTGCTGGCCGCCACCGGTGTGGTCACCGCGCTGCCGCTGGTCTGCTTCGGCGCGGCCGCGATCCGCGTGCCGCTGTCCACGCTGGGGCTGCTTCAGTACCTGGCGCCGGTCTTCCAGTTCCTGCTCGGGGTGCTGTACTTCCACGAGTCCATGCCGGCCGAGCGCTGGGCCGGGTTCGCCCTGGTGTGGCTGGCGCTGTCGCTGCTGACCTGGGACGGGCTGCGTACGGCACGGCGGGCGGCGGCGCTCAGGGCACGGCTGGCCGCACCCCGCAGCGCCCCGGCGGCGCCCACGGCGGCGCCCGTGACGGCGGCCGGACCGACGGCCGCTCCAGCACCGGGCCCGGCGGAGGCACGGCCGAGCTCGGATCCTGTGGAGGCCTGACAGCCGTCCGGAGGTCCGGGGTTCCGGGGTCCGGGCTGCCTGGCTCCGTGAGCCCGTCCGGGTCGTGCGGGTCGCGGAGGGGCGCCGTCCGGTTCGGCGTTCTTGTTGCCGGGCGCCCGGGCGGCGGATACGACTGGTCGCATGACTCAGACGCCCGCGGCTCCCGCCGCCCCGCTGCACTTCAAGCTCGTCGTCGACGCCGCCGACCCGCACGCCCAGGCCGACTTCTGGGCCGCCGCGCTGCACTACGAGGCCGAGGACAACAGCGCGCTGATCGAGCGGCTGCTGGAGGCGGGCGCGCTGCCGGGGGCGGCCACCGTGGAGTTCCACGGCCGCCCGGCCTTCCGCGACCTGATCGCCGTACGGCACCCCGACGACCCGTACGACAAGGAGAGCGGCACCGGGCTCGGGCGGCGGCTGCTCTTCCAGCGGGTGCCGGAGGCCAAGACCGGCAAGAACCGGCTCCACCTCGACCTGCATCCCGGTGAGGGACTGCGGGAGCGTGAGGTGGAACGGCTGGAGGGGCTCGGCGCGAGCGTGCTGCGGCACGTGAAGGAGCCCGCCGGGCAGTGGGTGGTCATGGCGGACCCGGAGGGCAACGAGTTCTGCGTGTCGTAGGGCGTGCGGGTTCTACGTGTCGTAGGCCTGCGGGCGTGTGTCCTGGGGCGGTGTGCGGTGCGGGCGGCCGGGTCGTCAGTCCGCCGGCGGGGGCGCCTGCCTGCGGGCGCGCTCGGCGAGGCGGCCCATGCGGGCGCGCGCGGACTCCAGCTGCTCGATGTCGTCGGCGGCGGGGCCGTCCTCGGCGGTGAGCTCGGTCCACAGGTCGAGCAGGTCACGGCCGAGCCGCAGCCCCTGCTCCGGGTCGCGCACCGCGCGCCAGGCGGAGGCCGCGCTCCGCACGTTGCCGTAGGCGCCCTCGGCGTCCTGGGCGCGGCGGTGGATACGGGCCAGTTCCAGGGAGAGCGTGAAGGCGCGGAGCGCGTCGCCGGCCAGGTAGGCGATGTAGGCGGTGAGCTCGCGCAGGCGCAGCACCTCGGGGTGCTCCGCGCCGAGCGTGCCGGACGCCTCGGTGACGGTGGCCTCCGCCAGCGCCGCCGCCTCCTCGATCCGCCCCGCCTTCACGGCCTCGTTGACCCGGGCGAGGGGCTCGGCGAGCAGGACGGCGCCTCCTTCGCCGGCCGCGGTCCTCGGGTCCTCCCCGAGCACCGCCTCGGCCACGGCGTCGAAACCGCGGGCGGGGGTGGGCTTGGGGTCGGGGTCGGGGATGTGGGCGAGGTCGGGTGCGAGCGCGGGGGCGGGAGCCGGTCCGGCGGCGGGGGCCGGCTTCGGTGCTGCGGGGGCCGGGCTCGGTTCGGTGAACGGCGCCGCGTCCATCACGGGCGGGGGTCCGAACTCCCCGGTGGGTGCGGTGGCCGTGCCCAGGGGCGTGGCGTCCGAGGGCACCGGCAGGGCGCGCAGGGGGAACGTCGGGGGCGTGGGGACGCCGGGCTCGGGGTCCGGCGACACGGGCTCGCTCACGGCGCGCAACGGGAACGTGGGAGCCGGCTCCCGCACCGGCTCCGGCACCTGCCGCAGGACGTGCGTCGCCTGTTCCCGCCGCGGCGCGGCGGGGGGCGCGGCGGACACGGGCAGGGGCGCGGGCGGCCGCGGGGCGGACGCGGATCCGGGAGCGGGCGGTGCCGGTGCGGGCGCAGTCGCGGGCGCGACCGGCGGCGCCGGCGCGGGCGGAGGCGCGGGCGCTGCTGGAGGCGCGGGCAGGGGCTCGGCGGTGAAGGCGCTGGAGCCGTCGCGGCGGACCTGGAGGGGGACGACGTAGCCGATGCGTTCGTCGGTGACGGTGGCGAGGACGGGGTGGCCGGTGGCGAGGGCGATGCGGTGGAGGTGGTCGAGGACGGCGTGCTGGATCTCCTCGCCCGGGGCCGACCGCACCGGGACGCCGCCGACCGAGGCCGCGGCGCCGTCCAGCGGCACGTGGACGGCGATGGGCGCCGCCGCGGACGCCGCCGGCTGTGCGGCGCGCTGGTCTTCCCGCTTCTTCTCGCGGCTCAGTCGAGACATCGGCTCCCTCACTCGGATGCGTGCCATCCGGTCGTACGCGTACTGTCGAGTCTCTCCGCTCGTGCGCCCTCCACGCGTCACCACGACGTCACAGACTCGCACCAGGAACCTCCGCGGTGTGTCGCGGGTGACGGGCGGAGCGCGAAGATCGCCGGGATGACGAGGGAGGGAACGGGCATGCGGACCGACGTGCGTCAGGGACCGGAGATCTGGATCCGCGGTCCGGTGGCCGCCCCGGCGGCCGGCGTCCTCGCGGGCACCGGTGCCGTGACCGACGCGGAGCGTGTGCCCGAGCGGCCCGCCGGCATGCACCTCGCGCGCCGCCGCTTCTCCTGGCTGGCCACGCACGGCGGTGCGGGCACGACCACGCTCGCGGCGGTCTACGGAGGCCACGACTGCGGGCGCGACTGGCCCGGCCCCGAGGCTCCGCGCTCGGTCCTGCTGGTCGCCCGTACCCATGCGGCGGGCCTGGAGGCGGTGGTACGGGCCCTGGAGGTGTTCCGGCGGGGGCAGGCGCCGGCCGGGCTCGACCTGGACGCGGTGGTGCTGGTCGCGGACGCTCCGGGGCGCCTGCCGCGGCCGCTCGCCCAGCGTGTGAAGCCGCTGGAGTCCGTCATCGACGTCTACCGGGTCCCGTGGGTGCCCGCCTGGCGGGTGGGCGACCTGAGCGGGCCGCCCCCGCGCGAGACCGCGGCCCTGGCCCGGCTGACGGGAGCGGCGGGCAGGCAGCGCTGACCCAGGCGCCCGTCGGGGCCGTGACGGCTACACCTGGGGCTTTTTCTATGCGTGCGCATATAATGCATACGCAATCACCTGGCACCGGTCCACGCTCACCCCAGGAGACCTCCCATGACCCGCAGCTTCCTGTTCGTACTGGGCAGCGCCCGCCGCGAGGGCAACACCGAACTGCTCGCCCGCCGCGCCGCCGAGCAGCTGCCCTCCGACGCGGAGCAGCGGTGGATACGGCTCGTGGACCACCCGCTGCCCGACTTCACCGACCTGCGGCACGACAGCGATCACACCCGCCCGGCGTCGGGAAACACCGCCCTGCTGCTGGACGCCACGCTCGCGGCGACGGACATCGTGATCGCCTCGCCGCTGTACTGGTACTCCGTGTCCAGCCACACCAAGCGCTACCTCGACCACTGGTCCGCCTGGCTGCGCACACCCGGCCTGGACTTCAGGGCGGCCATGGCCGGACGCACCCTGTGGGGCGTCACGGCCCTCGCCGCCAGTGAAGCCTCCGTCGCCGATCCGCTGGCCGGCACCCTCAACAACTCGGCCGCCTACCTGCGGATGCGCTTCGGCGGGGTGCTGCTCGGCAACGGCACCGCGCCCGGCGACGTGCTGAAGGACACCGGGGCGCTGGCGCGCGCCAAGACGTTCTTCGCCCAGGAGCCTCCCCTGGCGCGCTTCCCCCACGAGCGGACCGCCCAGCGGGGCGCCGAGCGGGGCGCCGAGCCGACCGCTCCCGCCCCGAAGCCGCTTTAGGCGGTGATGTCCCTGGCCGTGAACCGGGCCCAGGCCGCGGACCCGAACACCGCCGCGTACAGGGCCTGGAGCTCCAGGTTCTTCACCAGATCGTCCCAGTAGACCGGCTCCCGCATCAGGTCGGCGAAGGACAGCCAGTAGTGGGAGAAGAGGTACGGCTGCACCGCGTGCAGCTGGGGGATCTGGTCGAGGATCTGGACGGTGATGAGCAGGCCCACGGTGGTGGCCATGGCGGCGATGCCGCTGTTGGTCAGCGTCGAGACGAACAGGCCGAGCGCGGCCAGTCCCGTCAGGGACCCGGTGACCACCAGGGCCATCAGCAGCGCCCGGCCGAGGCCGTCGGCGAAGGAGATCTGTGTGCCGGAGATGGTCGTCAGGTCGCCGAGCGGGAAGAGCAGGGCGCCCACGGCCAGTGCCGACACGGCGACGACGAGGGTGGCGACCAGGCAGAACGCGATCGTCGTGACGTACTTGGTGAGCAGCAGGCGGGTGCGGCCCGCGGGCGCGACCAGCAGATAGCGCAGGGTGCCCGAGTTCGCCTCGCCGGCGACCGCGTCGCCCGCTATCACGCCGACGGCCATCGGCAGGAAGAACGGCAGGGTCGCCGCGAGCGCGGTGAAGACCAGGAACAGCCCGTTGTTGGTGATCTGGGCGATGAACGCCGGGCCGCCGCCGTCGCCGCCGCGGCCGGACGGCGCGCCGCCTTTGGTCTCGATCCGGACGGCCACCCCGACCAGGACGGGAACCGCGGCGAGCACGCCCAGCAGGGCCAGGGTGCGCCAGCGCCGGAAGGTGGTGACCAGCTCGCTGCGCAGCAGCCCGAACGTCCACAGCGGGCTCGGGGCCCGCACGGTGAGGGACTCAGCCCGCGACATCGAAGCCCTCCCCCGTGAGTGCCACGAACGCGTCCTCCAGGGAGGCGCGTTCGACGCCGAACCCGCGGACGCGGACGCCGGCCGTGACCAGCGCGGCGTTCACCTCCGCGAGGTCGCGCTCCGGTGGTTCGCCGGTGACCCGGTCCTCGTCGGCGGTGACGCCGGCGACGCCCTGTTCCTTCAGCACGCGCACCGCCTCCCCGGTGTCGGGGGTGGTGACCACCAGCCGGCCGTGCGCCCCGGCGGCGAGTTCGGACACCGGGCCCTGGACGATCAGTCTGCCCCGCGCCATGACGGCCGCGTGGGTGCACACCTGCTCGATCTCGTCGAGGAGGTGGGAGGAGAGGAAGACGGTGGTGCCGTCGGAGGCCAGCTCGCGGACCAGGGAGCGGATCTCGCGCATGCCCTGCGGGTCCAGGCCGTTGGTCGGCTCGTCCAGCACGAGCAGTCTGCGCGGCTGGAGCAGCGCGGCGGCCAGGCCGAGGCGCTGCTTCATGCCCAGGGAGTACGCCTTGGCCTTCTTGCCCGCGGCCGCCGTCAGACCCACCCGGTCCAGGGCGGCGGCGACGCGGACGCGCCGGGTGCCCGGGTCGGCGGTCGGGTCGGCGGCGTCGTAGCGCAGGAGGTTGTCGCGGCCGGAGAGGAAGCCGTAGAGCGCGGGGCCCTCGATGAGGGCCCCGACGTGCGGCAGGACGGCGCGGGAGGCGCGGGGCATGGGGTGCCCCAGGACCCGCGCCGTGCCCGAGGTGGGCTCGATCAGCCCCATCAGCATGCGGATGGTGGTGGTCTTGCCCGAGCCGTTCGGACCGAGGAAGCCGAAGACGCTGCCCGCCGGGACGGTCAGGTCGAGACCGTCCACGGCGAGCTGTCCGCCGCGGTACCGCTTGGTGAGCGCACGGGTGCGGATGACGCCGTCACCCGCGTCCCCCGCGGCCGGGCCGTCGCCGGCGCCGTGCGCGGCCGGGTCCGGCTCCGTGGCGGACGCCTCGTCCATCGGCTCCCTCGATTCGTCGTGGCCCCGCGCGCGCCCGCGCGCCCGCCTGTCCGGTGCTTACCGGCCGGCGTCGGCCGCCTTCACCAGCGCGTCCTTGGTGACCGCGCCGACGTAGACCTTGCCGTCATCGGTGATCAGGGCGTTGATCAGGCGGGTGGAGAAGACCGTGCCCTTGCCGAACTTGCCGGAGACGTGGTCGCCCAGCGAGCCGATGAAGCCGCTCAGGTTCCCCTTGCCGGAGGACGACGGGATGCCGCCCTTGGCGCCGGAGTCGATGACCGCGATCGAGTTCCAGCCCTTGCCGATGACCTTCGGGGCGCCGCTCTTGCCGAGGTCCTTCTGGGAAGGCGCCGTCCGGTGGGAGCGCTCGCCGCCCTTGCCCGCCTTGTCCTTCTCCTCGGTGACCTTCGCGCCCTTGGGCGGGGTGAAGTCGAAGGTGGAGGCCGCCGGCCTGGCGAAGCTGACCTGGGTGAAGCCCGCGTCGACCACGGCGGCGCCGCCGCCCGCGGGGGTGAGCGTGAACTTCAGCGGCATGCCGGTCTTGGCGTCCACGGCGATGCTGATGACGCCGACCGTGGTCCCGGAGGCGTGCTTGGGCTTGAGGACCAGGCGGTAGGCGTCCCGGCCGGCGATCTGCGCGGTGCCGTCGACCGTCACCGAGGTGGTGTCGTCGGCCGCCTTCAGGGCCTGGTCGGCGAAGTCCTTGGGCGTGGCCGGGACCTCGTCCTTGTGCTTCTTGCCGCCGGCCTGGTCGGCGGTGCCGTGGTAGACCTCGTTGGACTTGCTGTCGTAGCCCCAGACGTCCTTGCCGTTGTGGATGAGGCTGTACTCGGCCGCGCTCTCGATCAGCGAGACCTTCTGCCGGTCCTGGCCGTCGGCCGCGACGCGCAGGGTGTGCGTGCCGCTGGCGAGCTCGGTGAGCTTGGACGTCGGGTCGGCCGACGAGCCGTCACGGCCCTTGGCGGCGCCGGAGAGCAGACCGCTCTCCAGTCCGCCGAGGTTCGGCAGGCCGAGGTCGGTGCTGACCTTGACCGTGCCGGACAGCTCCTGGACGTCCGACTTGGCGATTTTCTCGATGAGTTGCTGTGCGGTGATCTTCGGCAGACTGGGGTCGCCGGAGTCGGCGAGTGCCGGGACGAGCCCGATGGTCGCCGCCGCCACCCCCACCACCGCTACCGGGACGACGTAACGCGCGGCCTTGCGGCGTCCCGAGCGCAGGTCGTCGGCCTCCCCCGCGTTCGTGCTGTCGTCGGATTCGTACGGTGCCATGTGTGCCCTACCTCCGTCGTCGGCGGCGGCTGTACGTCTCGCACCGGGTCCCACCCCGAGCCGCCATTCTCACCCGAATCGGTGAGCAGTGGTGTTGTCCGTGGTTCCATCTGACCAAATAGCCGGCGAGGAAGCGTCAGACCGCGGAGCCAACTCCGTGTACGCCTGGGGTATGACACGACGGCCCGTACGACTCCACCACCCCGTAGGGGACGGGTGCGCACGGGCCGCCGCGGCGGCTATCCCGCCCGGTGGACCACCGCGTCGCACAGCTGGAGCAGGGCGGCCTTGGCGTCGCACTCGCGCAGCGGGGCCAGCGCGGCGCGGGCCTCCTCGGCGTAGCGCACGGTGTCCCGGCGGGCCTGCTCCAGTGCGGGGTGGGTACGCAGCGCGGCCAGCGCCTCGGCGTGCCGCGCGTCGTCGCTCAGGTCGGAGTCCAGCAGCTCGCACAGGGCGATGTCCTCGGCGAGCCCGAGCCGGGCAGCGCGCTCGCGCAGCCGCAGCACCGGGAGCGTGGCGATCCCCTCGCGCAGGTCGGTGCCGGGGGTCTTGCCGGACTCGTGGGAGTCGGAGGCGATGTCCAGGACGTCGTCCGCCAGCTGGAAGGCGACGCCCAGGCGCTCGCCGTACTGGGTGAGCACGTCCACGACCGTCTCGTCGGCGCCGGACATCATCGCCCCGAAGCGGCAGGAGACGGCGACCAGCGACCCCGTCTTGCCGCCGAGCACGTCCAGGTAGTGGTCGACCGGGTCGCGGCCGTCCTGCGGGCCCGCGGTCTCCAGGATCTGGCCGGTGACCAGCCGCTCGAACGCCACGGCCTGCACCCGGACCGCCTCCGGCCCGAGGTCGGCGAGGATCTGGGAGGCGCGCGCGAACAGGAAGTCGCCGGTCAGGACGGCCACCGAGTTGCCCCAGCGGGTGTTCGCGCTGGCCACGCCCCGGCGCACCGCGGCCTCGTCCATGACGTCGTCGTGGTAGAGCGTCGCGAGGTGGGTCAGCTCCACCACCACGGCCGACGGCACGATGCCCGGCGCGTAGGGGTCGCCGAACTGCGACGCGAGCATCACGAGCAGCGGCCGGAACCGCTTCCCGCCCGCCTTGACGAGGTGCTGTGCGGCCTCCGTGATGAAGGGCACCTCGCTCTTGGTGGCCTCGAGCAGCCCTTCCTCGACAGCCGCCAACCCGGCCTGGACATCGGCTTCGAGAGCCTGGTCCCGCACGCTCAGCCCGAACGGCCCGACGACGGTCACGAGGGGTCTCCTGTCTGCTGGTGTCTGCTGGCTGTTACGCGGTTTGTCGATAGGTCGCTGCCATCACTCAAGTCAGCGTATCCGGTCACGTTTCGATCACCGCTAGCGCCCACCGTTACAGGCCAGGCGGTATCGGATTACGCCCGATATGTTTTTGATCACCTCGTATGAGCAGATATTTATCGACTTGTCCACCTACCCACCCTCTCCCTTCTCGCGCACACATGCCCACCGATACACACGTACGAACGAGCCAGGGCATCACCCGACGTGACCACCGTCACGCACACCTCCGCGGCCCCGCCCCTCCGCGACCCTCGGGACGGCCGGAACGGGGACGCGGGACCGATTTACCCCTATTGGTATCCCAATTCCCCTTGGCCGCAAATGCTCTTGACCAGGGGAAACCGTGAGTTGGGTCACGCCCACCCGTCGGCGCCGCCCGGAGGCGGCAGGTCCGGTTTTCCGTTCCCCGCACGGCAGTTGAGCCTTGGCATATGCAAAGGATCAAGTACCTCATACGCCTCAGACCAAGGTCAATTAGGGCGATGTATGCAGCAGGTACTTGTTCGGGACATGTGCTCTCGCATACGTTCCGGGCCGTCGGGCGGACGCCGAATCCTGCCGCCGCCCGGTATCCATCAACGAACCACTCATGGCAGGAGCGGGGGACCCAGGTAAGTCGCCGGTCCGCGCGTCGTACGGCCCACGCCGTACGCCGTCGCAGGAGCGGCTAGGGGTGAAGCCGTGCCCTCAGGGGCGCGGCCGGGCACCTCCCCGCCCGAACCCGACAGCTCACCTCGCAGGCGATGGAGAGGAATCCCCATGCCTGCAAACGGTCAGCGCCGTACCCGCACCGCCCGCCTCCTGCGCACCCTCGCCGTCACCGGCACCGGTGCCGCCGTCCTCGCCCTGCCGCTCGTGGGCGCCACCACCGCCTCCGCGGCCACCCCCGCCTCGGTCAAGACCGCCGCCACCGTCGGCTACCCCAACAACCTCGACGGCTGGATCCGCGCCTCGCTCGCGGTCATGGCGGAGAAGAAGATCCCGGGCACCTACAACGGCATCTACCGCAACGTGATGCGCGAGTCGTCCGGCAACCCGCTGGCCATCAACCTGTGGGACTCCAACGCCGCCAAGGGCATCCCGTCCAAGGGCCTGCTCCAGGTCATCGACCCCACCTTCCGGGCCTACCACGTGGCCGGCACGTCGTTCGACATCTACGACCCGGTCGCCAACATCACCGCGGCCTGCAACTACGCCGCCGCCCGCTACGGCTCGATCGACAACGTCTTCAGCGCCTACTGACGGGCCCGGCGCACAGCCGCGGGAAACAGTCGTTCGAGGACGACGGCCACGCCGTCGTCCTCGTTCGACGTGGTCACCTCGTCGGCCACCGCCTTCAGCTCCGGGTGCGCGTTGGCCATGGCGACGCCGTGCGCGGCCCACTGGAACATGGGGATGTCGTTGGGCATGTCCCCGAAGGCCACGGCGCTCTCGCGGCCCAGCCCCAGGCGGGCCGCGGCCATGGCCAGCCCCGTCGCCTTGGTGATGCCGCACGGCTGGAGCTCGACCGTCCCCGGCCCCGACATGGTGACCGTGGCCAGCGAGCCGACCACGCTCCGGGCGGCCGCCGCCAGCTCGTCGTCGGACAGCACGGGGTGGCGCAGCAACACCTTGCTGATCGGCGCCGACCACAGCTCGCGGCGCCGGTCCACGCGCACCGAGGGCAGGGCCGGGTGCGGCATGAGGTACCCGGGCTCGATGAGCGTGAGCCCGTCGATCCCGTCCTGGTCGACCGCCGCGTACACCTCCCCGACCTCGGCCTCGATCTTGCCGAGCGCGGTCTCGGCGAGCTCCCGGTCCAGGGTGACCGACCACAGCAGACGGTCCGCGCCGGCGTCGTAGAGCTGCGCGCCCTGGCCGCACACCGCCGGCCCCGCGGTGCCCAGGGCCGCCAGCAGCTCCCGCACCCTCGGCGCCGGCCTGCCCGTCACGACGAGGTGCCGGGCGCCGGCCGCGGCCGCCCGCGCGAGGGCGTCCAGGGACCGTTCGGACAGGGTGTCGTCGCCGCGCAGCAGCGTTCCGTCCAAGTCGGTGGCGATGAGGGCGGGAGGGAGGGGTGCGGCCATGATCAGAGAATACGGATCCGCCGCTCCGCCCACTCAAGGGTGTTCCGACCCTTGCGCACGACGGCCGTCCGCGCTGCTGAGCGTGCCCTTTCGCCTCCGACTTCCTTCGCTTTTGTCGCTTTGGATCAGACAGCCGCTCGGCGGACAGCCGCTCGGCGGACAGCCGCTCGGCGGACAGCCTCTCAGCGGACAGCCCCGCGGCGGACTGCCCCGCGGCGGTTGGTCCGCCACAGCTGGTAGAGGTGCCTCGCGCCCGGCCGCACGAAACGGGCGAGCATCGTGACGAACGGCAGCGGGTCGTCGCCCGCGAACCACGCCAGCTCCGTCCCGCTCGCCCTCGCCGGCGCGTGCGGCGTCGTATAGCCGCTGCGGCGGTAGGCGAGGAGGGCGGGCAGGTCGATGTTCTCCACGACGAAACGGTGGCCGGCCCGCTGTTCCCCCTCCGGTACGTGACGCCCGGTCAGGTCGAGGTGCATGGCGCGCACCACGTCCACCCCCGACTCGTTCTCGAAGAGCCGGAACTGGGCGCCCATGCGCGGGTTGAAGTCGAGGAGTTTGTACTGTCCGTCGCGCCGGTCGAAGCGCAGGTCGAGGTCGATGATCCCGCTGAAGCCGATCTGCTTGATGAAACGCGCGGCGAGGTCGGCGAGTTCCGGGTTGTCGACCACGTACGCGTTCGCCGTCATGCCCGCGTGCGGGGGCCAGGAGCGGACCTTGACGCCGGTGAACAGGGCGAGCGGGGTGGCGTCCCGGTCGAAGTAGGCGTGCACGATCCAGTCCTCGGCGTCCTCCCTCGGCAGGTACTCCTGGAGGATCACCCCGGGCCGCTCGCCCCAGTCGCGGGCGAGGGCGAGCAGGCCCTCACGGGTGTCGATCCTCGTGGTGCCGCCGACCGCCGGGCGGCTGCGCCGCACGAACGCCTCGAGGTTCTTGGCCACCACCGGGAAGCGGGCCTTGTCGGCGAACGCCACGATCTCGTCGTAGGTCCGCGGGAAGGCGGCCTCGGGAGTGGCGATGCCGTGCTCCACGCACAGTTCGTGCAGGCCCTGCTTGCTGGCCAGGCGGCGCGGCAGGCCGGGGGCGACGCGCGGGAAGAGGAAGGGGCCGGCGAGTTCGTCCTGGTGCTCGGCGATCAGGACGGCGGCCTCCTCGTCGGTGGGGACGAGGACGGCGGGCCGCCCGATGCGGCGGCCGATCCGCAGCAGGCCCTCCACCAGGCGGCCGGCGTCCTCCGTGCCGCGCGTCGGCCAGACGAAGGCCCGCTCCAGGAAGCGCGAGGAGGCCGCGGGCGTGTAGGGGTCCTCGGTGATCGCGTACATGGGGACGCCGAGCCGGCCGAGGCTGCGGATCGCGCCCACTCCGCCGTGGTGCAGCGGATAGTCGCCGAACTTCACGATCAGGCCCGGCACGTCACGGTCGGCCGCGAACGGCACGCTGACGGCGTTCCTGGCCACGGGTCCCCCCACGTGTCCCCCTTACGGAGCGGACCCACCCCGCCCGCGTCCCCCCAAAGGACGCTAAGCCGGAATTGCCCCCTCCGACAAGGCCAATTGGGACATTGCAAACTCTTTAGACACTGCCCAAGACCACCGCGCACACGTAACGTGTGGGCCGACCACATGGAATCCGACCCCATGGCACACGGGAAAGGAAGGCAGCACCCCCATGCCCCCCTTCGAGGTCCCCGAGGGCGACCCCTTCGGCCCGCACAACCTTCCCTACGGCGTCTTCTCGCACGCCGGTTCGCAGGAACGGACCGTGGGCGTCCGCCTCGGCGACCACGTCCTCGACGCCGGCGCGGCGGCGCGCGCGCTCGGCTCGCCCTACGCCTCCCTGCTCGCCCGGCCCACCCTCAACCCGCTGCTGGCGGCGGGCCGCACCGCGTGGTCGGACGTGCGGCGGGCGCTGACCGCGTGGGTGACCGTGCCCGCGCACCAGGAGACCGTCGCGCCGTTCCTGCACCCGCTGTCCTCGGTGACGCTGCACCTGCCCTTCGAGGTCGCGGACTACGTCGACTTCTACGCGTCCGAGAACCACGCGCGCAACGTCGGCCGCATCTTCCGCCCGGACGCCGCCGACTCCCTCACCCCCAACTGGAAGCACCTGCCGATCGGTTACCACGGCCGCTCGGGCACGGTGGTGGTGTCGGGCACCGACGTCGTACGCCCCTCGGGGCAGCGCAAGGCCCCCGCCGACCCGGCCCCGGTGTTCGGGCCCTCGGTGCGGCTCGACATCGAGGCGGAGGTCGGCTTCGTGGTGGGCGTGCCGAGCGAGATGGGCAGCCCGGTCGCGCTCGACGGCTTCCGCGAGCACGTCTTCGGACTGTGCCTGCTCAACGACTGGTCGGCGCGCGACATCCAGGCCTGGGAGTACGTCCCGCTCGGCCCGTTCCTCGGCAAGTCCTTCGCCACCTCGGTCTCGGCGTGGATCACCCCGCTGGACGCGCTGGAGGAGGCGCGGGTGGCCCCGCCGGAGCGCACCCACCCGCTGCTGCCCTACCTGGACGACTCCGGGGAGGAGCCCGGCGGCTACGACCTGCGGATCTCCGTGGCGATCAACGGGCACGTGGTGTCCGAGCCGCCCTTCTCCACCATGTACTGGACCGCCGCCCAGCAACTCGCCCACATGACGGTCAACGGCGCCTCCCTGCGCACGGGCGACCTGTACGGGTCCGGCACGGTGAGCGGGCCCGAGCCGGCCCAGCGCGGCTCGCTGCTGGAGCTGACCTGGAACGGACGGGACCCGCTCGAACTCCCCGACGGCAAGCGGGCGTTCCTGGAGGACGGGGACGTGGTGACGCTGTCGGCATGGGCGCCGGGGACGGCCGGGGTCCGGGTGGGGCTCGGTGAGGTGACGGGACGCGTGGTGTCGGGCTGACCGCCGGGGTGGGGCGGGGGGCGGCCGGGGCGGCCGATGCGGCGCGGAGGGCGGTCGGTGCGGGGCAGGGGCGGCCGGTGCCGCGCGCGGGGGCGGGTCGGTGATCGCCCGGGATGGGCCGGTGGGCGCCGGGGTGAGCCGGTGCGACGCCGGGATTGACCGGTGCCGCGCCCGGATGGGCCGGTGCCGAGCCCGGATGGGCCGGTGCCGAGCCCGGATGGGCCGGTGCCGAGCCCGGATGGGCCGGTGCCGAGCCCGGATGGGCCGGTGCCGAGCCGGGATTGGTCGGTGCCGAGCCCTGACCCGTGCCGCCTCCCGCCGTCATACTGACGGCAGGCCGCCGACGCGCTCCCGCGCGGCCGGGGCCTCCCGCACGACGCGCACCACCCCGCACCCGCCCACCTCCGATCAGGATCCGGAGTCCGTGGCATGACCGTCTGCCTGCTCCTGCTGAGCACCGTCGCCCTGATGGCCGCCGTGCCGGTCCCCCGTGCGCTGACCCGCGCGGTGTGGCCCGAGCGGGAGCCCGTCGTGGCGCTGTGGGTCTGGCAGTGCCTGGTCGCGACCGTCCTGCTGTGCTGCCTGGCGGCGCTGGTGCTGGGCGCGGCGGCGGTCTTCCACACCGTCCGCGACCGCGTGTTCGCCCCGGCGCCGCCCGCCGTGACGGCCGCGTACGACCTGTCGGTGGCACCGGCCTGGGCCGTCGCGCTGACCGTGTTCCTGGCCTGCGGCGCCGCCTGGACCACCGCCATGCTCGCCCGCGAGCTCGCCGAGGCGCGCAGGCGGCGCGGCCGGACCCGCGCGCACCTGCGCGAGCGCGCCCCCGACCTGCCCGCGGGACTTCCCGGCGGCCGCGGTCCGATGCTGGTGCTGGAGGACGAGTACCCCGACGCCTGGTGGATGCCCGGCCATCCGCCCCAGCTCGTGGTCACCACGGGCGCGCTGCGCCGCCTGAGCGGCCATCAGCTCGACGCGGTGCTCGCCCACGAGCGCGGGCACGCGCGCGCCCACCACGACTGGCTGCTGCACCTGTCGACCGCGCTGGCGACCGGCTTCCCGCGCGTGCCGCTGTTCGCCCACTTCTGCGACCAGACCCACCGGCTGGTGGAACTCGCCGCGGACGACACCGCCTCCCGCCGCCACGGCCACCTCACCACCGCGCTGGCGCTGATCGAGCTCAACCAGCACCGCGGAGTGCTCTCCTGCGCCTCCAGCCACCGGCTGCTCGGCGAACGCGTGGACCGTCTGCTCCAGCCTCCGCCGCGGCTCGGCCCGAGGCGCCGGGCACTGGCGACGACGGTGGCCGCCCTGGTGCCCCTGCTGCCGCTCCTGATCACCTTCGCACCCGGCCTCACAGCACTGGGCTAACCGGCCTCGCAGGCCGCGGGCCGGAGGCGCGCTGCCAGTCGCGCTTGGACTGGCCCGTGGCGCGCTCGGCCCGCAGGTTGGCGATCTCGCGCCTGATCGCGCCGGTGGAGTAGGCGCTGACGGTCTCCACGGCGCGCATGACGGTGTCCATGTCGGCGAGACCGTCGAGGGCGGCCAGCCCGGCCTCGGTCACGGCGAGACCGTTCGGCCCCAGGCGTGAGCCCGGACCCCGTCCAAGCCGTCGCCCTCTTCGACGAGGTTCAGCCGTCCTGAGTGCCTATATCCAGTCGTCCGGCTCGGGCTCCGTGTCCGGGCCGGGCCAGGCGTCTTCGGGCTCGGGGCGGGCTTCCTCGGGTGGCGTGTCCCCCGCCCCGCCGTTCAGCGACCGCAGTACCGCCAGCACACCCTCCCCGTACGTCGCCAGCTTCTTCTCGCCCACGCCGCCGACCGTGCCCAGCTGGTCCACGGACGTGGGCCACACGCTGACGATCTCCCGGAGTGTGGCGTCGTGGAAGATGACGTACGCGGGGACGCCCTGCTCGCGGGCCTGCTCGGCACGCCAGGCGCGCAGGGCCTCGAAGGCGGGCAGCAGTTCCTCGGGGAGCTCGGCCACGGCCGCCTTGGCCTTCGGCCGCCCGGCGGAGGAAGAACCGCCGCCGCGTGCGGCCGCCGGGCGCTTGGGCTCCTTGCGCAGCGGCACCTCCCGCTCGCGGCGCAGCACCGAGCCGCTGGCGTCCGTCAGCACCAGCGTGCCGTACTCCCCCTCGACGGCGAGGAGGCCCTGGGCCAGCAACTGGCGTACGACACCGCGCCATTCGCCCTCGGTCAGGTCCTCTCCGATGCCGAACACGGACAGCTGGTCGTGGTCGAACTGGATGACCCGCGCGGTGCGCTTGCCGAGCAGGATGTCGATGATCTGCCCCGCGCCGAACTTCTGCCCGCGCTCGCGCTGGAGCCGGACCACCGTCGACAGCAGCTTCTGGGCCGCGACGGTGCCGTCCCAGGTCTCGGGCGGGCTCAGGCAGGTGTCGCAGTTGCCGCAGCCGGCCGCCTGCGGGTCCTGGCCGAAGTAGGCGAGGAGCTGGCCGCGGCGGCAGCTCGCGGTCTCGCACAGGGCGAGCATCGCGTCCAGGTGGCCGGCGGCCCGGCGCCGGAAGCCCTCGTCGCCGTCGCCGGTCTGGATGAGCTTGCGCTGCTGCACCACGTCGTTGAGGCCGTAGGCCATCCAGGCCGTGGAGGGCAGGCCGTCGCGGCCGGCGCGGCCGGTCTCCTGGTAGTAGCCCTCCACGGACTTCGGCAGGTCGAGGTGGGCCACGAACCGCACGTCCGGCTTGTCGATGCCCATGCCGAAGGCGATCGTGGCGACCACGACCAGGCCGTCCTCGCGCAGGAAGCGGGACTGGTGGGCCGCGCGGGTGCCCGCGTCCAGGCCCGCGTGGTAGGGCACCGCCTCGACGCCGTTGTGGGTAAGGAACTCGGCGGTCTTCTCCACCGAGTTGCGCGAGAGGCAGTACACGATGCCCGCGTCGCCCGGGTGCTCCTCGCGCAGGAAGGCCAGCAGCTGCTTCTTGGCGTCGGACTTGGGCACGATCCGGTACTGGATGTTGGGCCGGTCGAAGCTCGCCACGAAGTGGCGGGCCCGGGGCATGCCCAGCCGCTGGGTGATCTCCTGGTGGGTGGCGTCGGTGGCCGTCGCCGTGAGCGCGATCCGCGGGACGTCCGGCCAGCGCTCGCCGAGCAGCGACAGCGCCAGGTAGTCCGGGCGGAAGTCGTGGCCCCACTGGGACACGCAGTGCGCCTCGTCGATGGCGAAGACGGAGATCTTGCCGCGGGAGAGCAGGTCCAGCGTGCTGTCCAGGCGCAGCCGCTCCGGCGCGAGGTAGAGCAGGTCGAGTTCGCCGGCCAGGAACTCCGCCTCGACCACGCGCCGCTCGTCGAAGTCCTGCGTGGAGTTGACGAAGCCGGCCCGCACGCCGAGCGCCCGCAGCGCGTCGACCTGGTCCTGCATGAGCGCGATCAGCGGTGAGACCACGACGCCCGTGCCGGGTCTGATCAGGGCCGGGATCTGGTAGCACAGCGACTTGCCGCCGCCGGTGGGCATCAGGACGACGGCGTCGCCGCCCGCGACCACGTGCTCGACGATCGCTTCCTGCTCGCCGCGGAACGCCTCGTACCCGAAGACTCGGTGCAGCGTGGTCAGCGCCTCACTCGTCTCGCCCTCCGTCACCGTCATCTCGGTGCCACCGCCTGTCCCGCCCATCGTCCCGTCCCCCGTACGTCGTCCCTCGACCACTGCCTCCACGATAGGGGGCGGCGCCGACAGCCCCGGAGTTTTCCACAGGGCCCACCCGCCCCGGCGCCCGCGAGGGCGAGCGGCCCCGCACCCCGCCGAACGCGATGGCCCGGCCCCCTCGGCGAGCGAGGGAGCCGGGCCACGGCATCGCGGCGGTCGCGCCTCAGCGCACGAACACCCCCGCCTGGCTCGCCAGGTTCAGGAAGTACTGCGGGGCCACGCCGAGCACCACCGTGACCGCCACGCCGACGCCGATCGCGGTCATCGTCAGCGGCGAGGGCACCGCCACCGTCGGGCCCTCCGGGCGCGGCTCGCTGAAGAACATGAGCACGATCACCCGGATGTAGAAGAACGCGGCGATCGCCGAGGAGATCACACCGATCACGACCAGCGGGACCGCACCGCCCTCCGCGGCCGCCTTGAACACGGCGAACTTCCCGGCGAAGCCGCTGGTCAGCGGGATGCCCGCGAAGGCCAGCAGGAACACCGCGAAGACGGCCGCCACCAGCGGGGACCGCCGGCCGAGCCCGGCCCACTTGGACAGGTGCGTGGCCTCGCCGCCCGCGTCGCGCACCAGCGTCACCACGGCGAAGGCGCCGATCGTGACGAAGGAGTACGCGGCCAGGTAGAACAGGACGGAGGAGACGCCGTCCTTCGAGGTCGCGATGACACCCGCGAGGATGAATCCCGCGTGGGCGATCGACGAGTACGCCAGCAGGCGCTTGATGTCGGTCTGGGTGATCGCGACGATCGCGCCGCCCAGCATGGTGACGATCGCCACCCCCCACATGACCGGCCGCCAGTCCCAGCGCATCCCCGGCAGCACCACGTACAGCAGCCGCAGCAGCGCGCCGAAGGCGGCCACCTTGGTCGCCGCCGCCATGAACCCGGTCACCGGGGTCGGCGCGCCCTGGTAGACGTCCGGGGTCCACATGTGGAAGGGCACCGCACCCACCTTGAACAGCAGGCCCATGACGACCATCGCGGCACCGACGAGGAGGAGCGCGTCGTTGCCCATGGTGCCCGCGAGGGCCGGGTCGACGTTGGTCACGTTGCCGTCGACGACCTGCGCGATCGTCGCGTACGACACCGAGCCCGCGTACCCGTACAGCAGGGCGATGCCGAACAGGGTGAAGGCGGAGGCGAACGCGCCCAGCAGGAAGTACTTGACCGCGGCCTCCTGCGACATGAGCCGCTTGCGGCGGGCCAGGGCGCACATCAGGTACAGCGGCAGGGAGAAGACCTCCAGGGCCACGAACAGCGTCAGCAGGTCGTTGGCCGAGGGGAACACCAGCATGCCGGCGACCGCGAAGAGCAGCAGCGGGAAGACCTCGGTGGTGGTGAAGCCGGCCTTCACCGCGGCCTTCTCGCTGTCGCTGCCGGGCACGGACGCGGCCTGCGCGGCGAAGGAGTCGACCCGGTTGCCGTGCGCCGCCGGGTCCAGGCGCCGTTCGGCGAAGGTGAACAGGCCCACCAGGCCGGACAGCAGGATGGTGCCCTGGAGGAACAGCGACGGGCCGTCGACGGCGATGGCGCCCATGGCCGCGATGTGCGCCTTGGTGGTGCCGTACCCGTCCGCCGCGAGGGCGACGACCGCGGCGAAGGCGGCGCACAGGGCGACCGCGGAGACGAACACCTGTGCGTAGTAGCGGGACCTGCGCGGGACGAACGCCTCGACGAGCACTCCGACGAGGGCGGCCCCGAGGATGATCAGGGTGGGCGACAACTGCCCGTATTCGATCTTCGGCGCGTCGATCTTCGAGATCGGGTCGGCCGCGGTTGTCCACAGGCTGTGGACGGCTGCTGCGCTCACTTGGCCGCCTCCACCTCGGGCTTGGGGTCGGTCTGGTGTACGTCCGACATGGTCTGCTTGACCGCCGGGTTGACGATGTCCGTGACGGGCTTCGGGTAGACGCCCAGGAAGACGAGCAGCACGATCAGCGGGGCCACCACCGCCAGCTCGCGCACCCGCAGGTCCGGCATCGCCGAGACCTCCGGCTTCACCGGGCCGGTCATCGTCCGCTGGTACAGGACGAGGGTGTAGAGCGCGGCGAGCACGATGCCGAAGGTGGCGATGATGCCGATGGCCGGGTGGCGGGTGAACGTGCCGACCAGGACCAGGAACTCGCTGACGAAGGGCGCGAGACCCGGCAGCGACAGGGTCGACAGACCCGCGATCAGGAAGGTGCCGGCGAGCACCGGGGCGACCTTCTGCACGCCGCCGTAGTCGGCGATGAGCCGCGAGCCGCGCCGGGAGATGAGGAAGCCGGCGATCAGCATCAACGCGGCCGTCGAGATGCCGTGGTTGACCATGTAGAGCGTGGCGCCGGACTGGCCCTGGCTGGTCATCGCGAAGATGCCCATGATGATGAAGCCGAAGTGCGAGATCGACGCGTAGGCGATCAGGCGCTTGATGTCCCGCTGGCCGACCGCTAGCAGCGCCCCGTAGAGGATGCTGACCAGGGCGAGGGCCAGGATGACGGGCGTCGCCCACTTGCTGGCCCCCGGGAACAGCTGGAGGCAGAAGCGGAGCATCGCGAAGGTGCCGACCTTGTCGATGACGGCCGTGATGAGGACGGCGACCGGCGCGGTGGACTCCTGCATGGCGTTGGGCAGCCAGGTGTGCAGCGGCCACAGCGGCGCCTTCACCGCGAAGGCGAAGAAGAAGCCGAGGAACAGCCAGCGTTCGGTGCTGGTCGCCATGTGCAGGGTGCCGTTGGCGCGGGCCTGCGCGATCTCGGTGAGCGAGAAGTTCCCGGCGACCACGTACAGGCCGATCACAGCGGCCAGCATGATCAGGCCGCCGACCAGGTTGTAGAGCAGGAACTTCACCGCCGCGTACGACCGTTGCGTGGACGCCGCCGACTCTCCGTGCTCGTGGGCACGGTCCCCGAAGCCGCCGATGAGGAAGTACATCGGGATCAGCATGGCTTCGAAGAAGATGTAGAAGAGGAAGACGTCGGTCGCCTCGAAGGAGATGATCACCATCGCCTCGACGGCCAGGATCAGGGCGAAGAAGCCCTGGGTCGGACGCCAGCGGCGGCTGCCGGTCTCCAGCGGGTCGGCGTCGTGCCAGCCCGCGAGGACGATGAACGGGATGAGCAGGGCGGTCAGCGCGATCAGCGCCACCGCGATGCCGTCCACGCCCAGTGCGTAGCTGACCCCGAACTCCTTGATCCAGGAGTGGGACTCGGTCAGCTGGTAGCGGGCGCCGCCGGGGTCGAAGCGGACCAGGACGGTGATCGCCAGGGCGAGGGTGGCGAGCGAGACGACGAGCGCCAGCCACTTGGCCGCGGTGCGCCGTGCCGCCGGCACGGCGGCCGTGGCGACGGCCCCGACGGCCGGGAGCGCCGCCGTCGCTGTCAGCAGAGGAAAGGACATCGGTATCAGACCGCCCTCATCAGCAGGGTCGCGGCGACGAGGAGTGCCGCACCGCCGAACATCGAGACCGCGTAGGACCGCGCGAACCCGTTCTGGAGCCGGCGCAGCCGTCCGGACAGGCCGCCGAACGAGGCCGCCGTGCCGTTGACGACACCGTCGACCAGGGTGTGGTCGACGTACACCAGGGAGCGCGTGAGGTGTTCGCCGCCGCGGACCAGGACCACGTGGTTGAAGTCGTCCTGGAGCAGGTCGCGCCGGGCGGCGCGGGTGAGCAGCGACCCGCGCGGGGCCACGGCCGGGACCGGCCTGCGGCCGTACTGCGCCCAGGCGATGGCGACGCCGACGACCAGGCACACCATGGTGGCGCCGGTGACCGTCAGCGCGCTGACCGGGGAGTTGCCCTCGCTGTGCCCGGTGACCGGCTCAAGCCACTTGAGGAAGCGGTCGCCGATGCTGAAGAACGCGCCGCCGAAGACGGACCCGACGGCCAGCACGATCATGGGGATCGTCATGACCTTGGGCGACTCGTGCGGGTGGGGCTCGGCGTGCGCGCCGCGCTCCTCGGCCGCCGGCTCCACGTCGGGCTCGGCCGGGGACGGCGTCGGCCTGTCGCGCCAGCGTTCCTCGCCGAAGAACGTCATCAGCATCACGCGCGTCATGTAGTACGCCGTGATGGCCGCGCCCAGCAGGGCCGCGCCGCCGAGGATCCAGCCCTCGGTGCCGCCCTTGGCGAAGGCCGCCTCGATGATCTTGTCCTTGGAGAAGAAGCCGGACAGGCCCGGGAAGCCGATGATGGCGAGGTAGCCGAGGCCGAAGGTGATGAACGTGATGGGCATGTACTTGCGCAGGCCGCCGTAGCGGCGCATGTCGACCTCGTCGTTCATGCCGTGCATGACCGAGCCGGCGCCTAGGAACAGGCCGGCCTTGAAGAAGCCGTGCGTCACCAGGTGCATGATCGCGAAGACGTAGCCGATGGGGCCCAGGCCCGCGGCCAGCACCATGTAGCCGATCTGCGACATGGTCGAGCCGGCCAGCGCCTTCTTGATGTCGTCCTTCGCGCAACCGACGATCGCACCGAACAGCAGCGTGACCGCGCCGACGACGGTGACGACCAGCTGCGCGTCGGGGGCCGCGTTGAAGATCGCGGCGGACCGGACGATGAGGTACACGCCCGCGGTCACCATCGTCGCGGCGTGGATGAGGGCCGAGACCGGGGTCGGGCCCTCCATCGCGTCCCCGAGCCAGGACTGCAGCGGGACCTGGGCGGACTTGCCGCAGGCCGCGAGCAGCAGCATCAGGGCGATGGCGGTGAGCTTGCCCTGCGAGGTCTCGCCGGCGTGGGCGAACACCGGCCCGAAGGCGAAGGTGCCGAACGTCGCGAACATCAGCATGATCGCGATGGACAGGCCCATGTCGCCGACGCGGTTGACCAGGAAGGCCTTCTTGGCCGCGGTGGCCGCGCTGGGCTTGTGCTGCCAGAAGCCGATGAGGAGGTAGGAGGCGAGGCCGACGCCCTCCCAGCCGACGTACAGCAACAGGTAGTTGTCGGCGAGGACGAGCAGGAGCATCGCCGCGAGGAAGAGGTTCAGATAGCCGAAGAAGCGGCGGCGGCGCTCGTCGTGCTCCATGTACCCGACCGAGTACAGGTGGATGAGCGATCCGACGCCGGTGATCAGCAGCACGAACGTCATCGACAGCTGGTCCAGGCGGAAGGTGACGTCCGCCTGGAAGCCCTCCACCGGGATCCAGGTGAACAAGTGCTGGATCAGGGTGCGCTGTTCGGCGTCGCGGCCGAGCAGGTCGGCGAAGAGGACGAGGCCGATCACGAAGGAGACGGCCGACAGCAGGGTGCCGAGCCAGTGGCCGACGGCGTCCAGGCGCCGGCCGCCGACCAGGAGGACGGCCGCTCCGAGCAGGGGCGCCGCGATCAGCAGCGCAATCAGGTTCTCCACGATTCTTCCGACCCCTTACAGCTTCATCAGGCTGGCGTCGTCGACCGAGGCCGAGTGGCGGGAACGGAACAGCGACACGATGATCGCGAGCCCGACCACGACCTCCGCGGCGGCGACGACCATCGTGAAGAAGGCGATGATCTGGCCGTCGAGATTGCCGTGCATGCGGGAGAAGACGACGAACGCGAGGTTGCAGGCGTTCAGCATCAGCTCGACGCACATGAAGAGCACGATGGCGTTGCGCCGGATCAGCACGCCGGTGGCGCCGATCGTGAACAGCAGCGCGGCGAGATAGAGGTAGTTGACGGGGTTCACTTCGACGCCTCCTCGGGCCGCTTGAACGTCGCCGGCTCGATCTCGGTGCGCTCCAGCCGCTCCTCGGCGCGCTGCTCCAGGGCCTTGAGGTCGTTCAGCGCCTCCGCGGAGACGTCGCGGATCTGGCCGCGGTCCCGCAGGGTCTTGCTGACCGTGAGCTCGGAGGGGGTGCCGTCGGGCAGCAGGCCCGCGATGTCCACGGCGTTGTGCCGGGCGTAGACACCGGGCGCGGGCAGCGGCGGTACGTTCTTGCCCTCGCGCACGCGCTGCTCGGACAGCTCACGCTGGGTCTTGGCGCGCTCGGTGCGCTCGCGGTGGGTGAGCACCATGGCGCCGACCGCGGCCGTGATGAGCAGGGCGCCGGTGAGTTCGAAGGCGAAGACGTACTTGGTGAAGATGAGGGAGGCCAGGCCCTCCACGTTGCCGTTCGCGTTGGCCTTGCCGATGCCGTCGAAGTCCTTCAGGGAGGCGTTGGCGATCCCGGCGAACAGCAGGATGCCGAAGCCGAGTCCGCACAACAGGGCCAGCCAGCGCTGGCCCTTGATGGTTTCCCTCAGGGAGTCCGCCGCGGTCACGCCGACCAGCATCACCACGAACAGGAACAGCATCATGATCGCGCCGGTGTAGACGACGATCTGCACGATGCCCAGGAAGTAGGCGCCGTTGGCGAGGTAGAACACCGCCAGGATGATCATGGTGCCCGCGAGGCAGAGCGCGCTGTGCACGGCCCGCCTCATGAAGACGGTGCACAGGGCGCCGATCACCGCGAAGGTGCCGAGGACCCAGAACTGGAAGGCCTCTCCGGTGGAGGTGGAGTAGGCGGCGAGCTGGGCGCTCATGCGTCCACCTCCTGGTCCTCGGGCCGCTCGCCCTTGGAGACGGCCACCTGGCGCACCGTGCCGGGCGCGGCCTCGGTCACCAGGCCCCGGTAGTAGTCCTGCTCGTCGGTGCCGGGGTAGATGGCGTGGGGCGTGTCGACCATGCCGTCCTCGAGGCCGGCGAGCAGCTGTTCCTTGGTGTAGATGAGGTTGGCGCGGCTGGAGTCGGCCAGCTCGAACTCGTTGGTCATCGTCAGCGCGCGCGTGGGGCACGCCTCGATGCACAGGCCGCACAGGATGCAGCGGGCGTAATTGATCTGGTACACCCTGCCGTACCGCTCGCCCGGGGAGTAGCGCTCCTCGTCGGTGTTGTCGGCGCCCTCGACGTAGATGGCGTCGGCGGGGCAGGCCCAGGCGCACAGCTCGCAGCCGACGCACTTCTCCAGGCCGTCCGGATGGCGGTTGAGCTGGTGCCGTCCGTGGAAGCGCGGAGCGGTGGTCTTCTGCTGCTCCGGGTACTGCTCGGTCAGCCGCTTCTTGAACATGGCCTTGAAGGTCACGCCGAAGCCGGCCACGGGGTTCAGGAAACCGGGCTTGGTCTCCTTGGGCTCCTCAGCCATCGGACGCCTCCTTTCCATCCAGAGATCCGTCACTGGCAGTATCCGGGCCGCCACTGACAATCAACTCCCGCTCGCGGTGCGGGCGGCGCCGCGGCACCGGCGGCAGCTCCTGCCCGGGCAGCGGCGGTACGGGGAATCCGCCGGCCATCGGGTCGAAGCCGGCCGGCTCGGCGGCGGGTTCGCCCTTCTTCCCCTTGTCGCGGAGCACGTCGGCGACGAGGGAGATCAGCAGCAGGGCCAGTACGGCGCTGCCGACGTAGAGGGCGATGTCGGTGAAGCCGTAGTTCTCGTTGCGCAGCGTGCGCACGGTCGCGACGAGCATCAGCCAGGCCACCGAGACGGGGATGAGGACCTTCCAGCCGAGCTTCATCAGCTGGTCGTAGCGCACGCGCGGGAGCGTGCCGCGCAGCCAGATGAAGAAGAACAGCAGCAGCTGGACCTTGATCACGAACCAGAGCAGCGGCCACCAGCCGTGGTTGGCGCCCGTCCAGAAGGTGCTGATCGGCCAGGGGGCCCGCCAGCCGCCCAGGAAGAGCGTGGTCGACACGGCCGAGACGGTCACCATGTTGACGTACTCGGCGAGCATGAACATCGCGAACTTGATCGACGAGTACTCGGTGTTGAAGCCGCCGACCAGGTCGCCCTCGGACTCCGGCATGTCGAAGGGGGCGCGGTTGGTCTCGCCCACCATGGTGACGATGTAGATGATGAAGGAGACCGGCAGGAGCACGATGTACCAGCGGTCGTGCTGCTGCTGGACGATCGTCGAGGTCGACATCGACCCGGAGTAGAGGAACACCGAGGCGAAGGCGGCGCCCATGGCGATCTCGTACGAGATCATCTGGGCGCAGGAGCGCAGGCCGCCGAGGAGCGGGTAGGTGGAGCCGGAGCTCCAGCCCGCGAGCACGATGCCGTAGATGCCGACCGAGGCGACCGCGAGGACGTAGAGCATCGCGATCGGCAGGTCGGTCAGCTGCATCGCGGTGCGGTGGCCGAAGACGGAGATCTCGTTGTCGGCGGGCCCGAAGGGGATCACCGCGATCGCCATGAAGGCCGGGATGGCCGCGACGATCGGCGCGAGGACGTAGACGACCTTGTCCGCGCGCTTGACGACGACGTCTTCCTTGAGCATCAGCTTCACGCCGTCGGCGAGCGACTGGAGCATGCCCCAGGGGCCGTGCCGGTTGGGGCCGATGCGCAACTGCATCCAGGCGACGACCTTGCGCTCCCAGACGATGGAGAACAGCACGGTCACCATCAGGAAGGCGAAGCAGAACACCGCCTTGATGACCACGAGCCACCAGGGGTCCGTGCCGAACATCGACAGGTTCTCTGCGGCGAGGTACGGGCTCATGCCTCCACCTCCTCGGGGGCCTCGGTCGCGCGCCGCGCCGGGCCGATGCGGACGAGGGAACCGGGCAGCGCCCCGGTGTCGGAGGCGACGCCGGTGCCGGCCGAGTTCAGCGGGAGCCACACCACGCGGTCGGGCATCTCGGTGATCTCCAGCGGGAGTTCGACGGTGCCCGCGGGGCCGGTGACGGCGATCGGCTCGCCGTCCGCGACGCCCGCCTCGGCGGCCGTGGCGGACGACACGCGCGCGCGTGCGGCGTGCCGGGTCCCGGCGAGCGCGTCGTCGCCCTCCTGGAGCAGACCGCGGTCGAGCAGCAGCCGGTGCCCGGCGAGCACGGCCTCACCGGCGGCCGGCCGGGGCAGCACGCCCGGGCTCTCCGCCGGGTCGTCGGCGCGCGGCCCGGTCCAGGCGCCGAGCCGGTCCAGTTCGGCGTGGGCGGTGCGCAGGTCGGGCAGGCCGAGGTGCACGTCCATGGCGTCCGCCAGCATCTGGAGCACCCGCAGGTCGCTGGGGGCCAGGCGGCGGGTCATCTGGTCCGGCTTGAGCGCGGCCTCGAAGAAGCGCACCCTGCCCTCCCAGTTGAGGAACGTGCCCGCCTTCTCGGCGACGGCCGCCACCGGGAGCACCACGTCGGCGTGGGCGGTGACCTCGCTGGGCCGCAGCTCCAGCGAGACCAGGAAGCCGGCCTCGGACAGTGCGGCACGCGCGCGTGCCGGGTCGGGCAGGTCGGCGATCTCCACGCCGGCGACCACCAGCGCCTGGAGCTCGCCCGTGGCCGCGGCCTCGACGATCTGGCCGGTGTCGCGGCCGTAGCGGTGCGGCAGGGTGGCGACGCCCCAGAGGGCGGCGACCTCCTCCCGCGCGCGCGGGTCGGTCGCCGGGCGTCCGCCCGGCAGCAGCGACGGCAGCGCTCCCGCCTCGATCGCGCCGCGCTCGCCCGCCCGGCGCGGGATCCACACCAGGTGGGCGCCGGTCGCGGTCGCGGCCCGTGCGGCGGCGGTCAGGGCGCCCGGGACGGAGGCGAGGCGCTCACCGACGACGATCACCGCGCCCTCGGCGCGCAGCGCCTCGGACGCCCGTGCGCCGTCGCCCTCCAGGCCGACGCCGCTCGCGAGCGCGTCCAGCCACTCGGTCTCGGTGCCCGGCGCGGCCGGCAGCAGCGTGCCGCCCGCCTTCTGAAGGCCCCGGGTGGCGTGCGTGGCCAGGGAGAACACCTGCTGCCCGTGGCCCCGCCAGGCCTTGCGCAGCCTCAGGAAGACCCCGGGCGCCTCCTCCTCGGACTCGAACCCGGCGAGCAGGACGGCGGGCGCCTTCTCCAGCGAGGTGTACGTGACGCCCGTACCGTCGACGTCGCGTCCGCGCCCGGCGACGCGGGCGGCCAGGAAGTCGGCCTCCTCACCGCTGTGCACGCGCGCGCGGAAGTCGATGTCGTTGGTGTCGAGCGCGACGCGCGCGAACTTGCTGTAGGCGTAGGCGTCCTCGACGGTGAGCCGGCCGCCGGTGAGGACACCGGTGCGGCCGCGCGAGGCGAGCAGGCCCTGGGCGGCGATCTCCAGCGCCTCCGGCCAGGACGCCGGCACCAGCTCGCCCTCCGGGTTGCGCACCATCGGGGTGGTGAGCCGGTCCTTCAGCTGCGCGTACCGGAACGCGAAGCGTCCCTTGTCGCACATCCACTCCTCGTTGACCTCGGGGTCGTTGGCGGCGAGCCGCCGCATGACCTTGCCGCGCCGGTGGTCGGTGCGGGTGGCGCAGCCGCCCGAGCAGTGCTCGCACACCGACGGGGAGGAGACGAGGTCGAAGGGGCGGGAGCGGAACCGGTAGGCCGCCGAGGTGAGGGCGCCGACCGGGCAGATCTGGATGGTGTTCCCGGAGAAGTACGACTCGAAGGGGTCGCCCTCGCCGGTGCCGACCTGCTGGAGCGCGCCCCGCTCCAGCAGCTCGATCATCGGGTCGCCCGCGATCTGGTTGGAGAACCGGGTGCAGCGGGCGCACAGCACGCACCGCTCCCGGTCCAGCAGCACCTGCGTGGAGATCGGCACCGGCTTCTCGTACGTCCGCTTCCTGCCGTCGAAGCGGGACTCGGCGGTGCCGTGCGACAGGGACTGGTTCTGCAGCGGGCACTCGCCGCCCTTGTCGCAGACCGGGCAGTCCAGCGGGTGGTTGATGAGCAGGAGCTCCATCACACCCTTCTGGGCCTTCTCGGCGACCGGCGAGGAGAGCTGCGTCCTGACCACCATGCCGTCGGTGCAGGTGATGGTGCAGGAGGCCATGGGCTTGCGCTGGCCCTCCACCTCGACCATGCACTGGCGGCAGGCGCCGACCGGGGCGAGCAGCGGATGGTCGCAGAACCGGGGGACCTCGACGCCGATCTGCTCGGCGGCACGGATGACCAGGGTGCCCTTGGGCACGCTGATCTCGACGCCGTCGATGGTCAGGGTCACGAGGTCCTCCGGCGGGAGGGCCGCCTCTCCCCCGCCGGAGGGGGCGTTCGTGGTCACGGTCATGCGGTCACCTCCAGGCGGTCGGCCCAGGCCGTGGACTTGGCCGGGTCGAAGGGGCAGCCGCGCCCCGTGATGTGCTGCTCGTACTCCTCGCGGAAGTACTTCAGGGAGGAGAAGATCGGCTGGGCGGAACCGTCGCCGAGCGCGCAGAAGGACTTGCCGTTGACGTTGTCGGCGATGTCGTACAGCTTGTCGAGGTCGGACATCGCGCCCTTGCCGGCCTCCAGGTCGCGCATCAACTGCACCATCCAGTACGTGCCCTCGCGGCACGGCGTGCACTTGCCGCAGGACTCGTGGGCGTAGAACTCGGTCCAGCGGGTCACGGCCCGCACCACGCAGGTCGTCTCGTCGAAGCACTGCAGGGCCTTGGTGCCGAGCATGGAGCCCGCGGCGCCCACTCCCTCGTAGTCGAGCGGGACGTCGAGGTGCTCGTCGGTGAACATCGGCGTCGAGGAGCCGCCCGGCGTCCAGAACTTCAGGCGGTGCCCGGTCCGCATTCCGCCGCTCATGTCGAGCAGCTGACGCAGGGTGATGCCGAGCGGCGCCTCGTACTGGCCGGGGCTCGCGACGTGGCCGCTGAGCGAGTAGAGCGTGAAGCCCGGGGACTTCTCGCTGCCCATCGACCTGAACCACTCCTTGCCGTTCTTCATGATGGCGGGAACCGACGCGATCGATTCGACGTTGTTCACCACAGTCGGGCACGCGTAGAGGCCCGCGACGGCAGGGAAGGGGGGACGCAGCCGCGGTTGGCCACGGCGGCCTTCGAGCGAGTCCAGCAGTGCGGTCTCCTCACCGCAGATGTACGCGCCCGCGCCCGCGTGCACGGTGATGTCGAGGTCCAGGCCGCTGCCCAGGACGTTCTCGCCGAGGTAGCCGGCCTCGTAGGCCTCGCGGACGGCCGAGTGCAACCGCCGCAGTACGGGGACGACTTCACCCCGCAGGTAGATGAACGCATGCGAAGACCTGATGGCGTAACACGCGATCACGATGCCCTCGATGAGGCTGTGCGGGTTCGCGAAGAGGAGCGGGATGTCCTTGCATGTCCCCGGCTCCGACTCGTCGGCGTTGACAACGAGATAGTGCGGCTTTCCGTCGCCCTGGGGAATGAACTGCCACTTCATTCCCGTCGGGAATCCCGCGCCGCCGCGCCCGCGCAGACCGGAGTCCTTGACGTACGCGATCACGTCGTCCGGTGACATGGAGAGCGCCTTGCGGAGCCCCTCGTACCCTTCGTGCCTGCGGTAGACGTCCAGCGTCCAGGACCTGTCCTCGTCCCAGAAGGCCGACAGCACGGGTGCGAGCAGCTTCTCGGGGCTGCTCTCGTCGATCTCGGGTGCCAAGGTCATGACTCCTCCCCCTCCTTCGCGACAGGTCCCGCCGGGTGGGACGGGTCGGAGGCCGATGTCTCCTGCGGCGCGTCGTGGGAGCTCGGGTGCTTGGTGGCGGACGCGTCCCCCACGGCGGCGTCGCGCGGCTCGTCGCGCGGGCCCGACTCCCTGGGGTGGACGACGCGCGCGGGTGCGGTCTCTCCCTTGGCCAGGCGGAGGCCCACCAGCGAGGCGGGTCCCGCGCTGCCGCCGGACTCCGTGGCCCCCTCCCGCTCGTCGGGGAAGCCGGCCAGGATCCGGGCGGTCTCCTTGAAGGTGCACAGCGGCGCGCCGCGCGTGGGCGTCACCGCGCGTCCCGCGCGCAGGTCGTCGACCACGCGGCGCACGCTGTCCGGCGTCTGGTTGTCGAAGAACTCCCAGTTGACCATCACGACCGGCGCGAAGTCGCAGGCCGCGTTGCACTCGATGTGCTCCAGGGTGACCTTGCCGTCGTCGGTGGTCTCCCCGTTGCCGACGCCCAGGTGCTCCTGGAGCGACTCGAAGATCGCGTCGCCGCCCATCACGGCGCACAGGGTGTTGGTGCAGACGCCCACCTGGTAGTCGCCGCTCGGCTTGCGCCGGTACATGGTGTAGAAGGTGGCGACCGCGGTGACCTCGGCCGTGGTCAGGTCGAGCATCTCGGCGCAGAAGCCCATCCCGGTGCGGCTGACGTAGCCCTCCTCCGACTGCACCAGGTGCAGCATCGGCAGCAGGGCGGACCGGGAGTCGGGGTAGCGGCCGATGATCTCGCGCGCGTCCGCCTCCAGGCGGGTGCGGACGTCGGCCGGGTAGTCGGGCGCGGGCAGTTCGGGCATGCCCAGGCTGACGCCCCGCTCCGAAGGGGAAGTGGTCACCGGTCGACGCCTCCCATCACGGGATCGATGGACGCGACGGCGACGATGACGTCGGCGACCTGACCGCCCTCGCACATCGCCGCCATGGCCTGAAGGTTGGTGAAGGACGGGTCGCGGAAGTGGACCCGGTAGGGGCGGGTGCCTCCGTCGGACACGGCGTGCGCCCCGAGTTCGCCCTTGGGCGACTCGACCGCCACGTAGGCCTGCCCCGGCGGGACGCGGAAGCCCTCGGTGACGAGCTTGAAGTGGTGGATCAGGGCCTCCATGGAGGTGCCCATGATCTTCTTGATGTGGTCGAGGGAGTTGCCGAGCCCGTCCGGGCCCAGGGCGAGCTGGGCGGGCCAGGCGATCTTCTTGTCGGCGACCATGACCGGGCCGGGCTGGAGCCGGTCCAGGCACTGCTCGATGATCCTGAGCGACTGGCGCATCTCCTCCAGGCGGATCAGGAAGCGGCCGTAGGAGTCGCAGGTGTCGGCGGTCGGGATGTCGAAGTCGTAGGTCTCGTAGCCGCAGTAGGGCTGCGCCTTGCGCAGGTCGTGCGGGAGGCCGGTGGAGCGCAGGATCGGGCCGGTGGCGCCGAGGGCCATGCAGCCGGCCAGGTCCAGGTAGCCGACGTCCTGCATGCGCGCCTTGAAGATGGGGTTCCCGGTGGCGAGCTTGTCGTACTCCGGGAGGTTCTTGCGCATCTTCTTCACGAACTCGCGGATCTGGTCCACCGCGCCGGGCGGCAGGTCCTGGGCGAGTCCGCCGGGGCGGATGTAGGCGTGGTTCATCCGCAGGCCCGTGACGAGCTCGTAGATGTCGAGGATCATCTCGCGGTCGCGGAACCCGTAGATCATGATCGTGGTGGCGCCGAGCTCCATGCCGCCGGTGGCGATGCACACCAGGTGGGAGGAGAGGCGGTTCAGCTCCATCAGGAGCACCCGGATGATCTTGGCGCGCTCGGTGATCTGGTCCTCGATGCCGAGGAGCTTCTCGACGGCGAGACAGTAGGCGGTCTCGTTGAAGAAGGACGTCAGGTAGTCCATGCGCGTCACGAACGTGGTGCCCTGCGTCCACGTGCGGAACTCGAGGTTCTTCTCGATCCCGGTGTGGAGGTAGCCGATGCCGCAGCGGGCCTCGGTGACCGTCTCGCCGTCGATCTCCAGGATGAGGCGGAGCACCCCGTGGGTGGAGGGGTGCTGGGGGCCCATGTTGACGACGATGCGCTCGTCGTCGGCGCGGGCCGCGGACTGGACGACCTCGTCCCAGTCGCCGCCGGTGACCGTGTAGACGGTGCCCTCGGTGGTCTCGCGCGCCGAGGCGGCCGACGCGGCGGATTCCGCGGATGCGGCGGATGCTGACTGCGTGCTCACGAGTACGACCTCCGCTGGTCCGGAGCCGGGATCTGGGCGCCCTTGTACTCGACGGGGATGCCGCCGAGGGGATAGTCCTTGCGCTGCGGGTGGCCCTGCCAGTCGTCGGGCATCATGATCCGGGTCAGGGCCGGGTGACCGTCGAAGACGATCCCGAAGAAGTCGTAGGTCTCGCGCTCGTGCCAGTCGTTCGTCGGGTAGACGGAGACGATCGACGGGATGTGCGGGTCGTCGTCGGGGCAGCTGACCTCGAGGCGGATCAGCCGGTTGTGGGTGATCGAGCGCAGGTGGTAGACGGCGTGCAGCTCGCGCCCCTTGTCGTGCGGGTAGTGGACGCCGCTGACGCCGGTGCACAGCTCGAAGCGGAGGGCCGCGTCGTCGCGCAGGGTGCGGGCGACGCGGACGAGGTGCTCGCGCTCGATGTGGAAGGTGAGTTCGCCGCGGTCGACGACCGTCTTCTCGATCGCGTTGCCGGGCAGGAGGTCCTGCTCCTCCAGCGCGCCCTCGAGTTCGTCGGCGACCTCGTCGAACCAGCCGCCGTAGGGACGGCTCGCCGGTCCCGGGAGCCGGACCGAGCGGACCAGGCCCCCGTAGCCGGAGGTGTCCCCGCCGTTGTTCGCGCCGAACATGCCGCGCTGGACGCGGATCTCCTCACCGCCCTCGCCGCGCCGGCCGGGCAGGTTCTGGGCGGCGAGGTCCTTCTCGGGGTTGACCCCGTTCGCGGACCCGTTCGCGCCGTGGGTGCCGTTCGCGTCGCTCACCGCAGCAGCCCCTTCATCTCGATCGTGGGCAGGGCCTTGAGCGCCGCCTCCTCCGCCTCGCGGGCCGCCTCCTCGGCGTTCACGCCGAGCTTGGAGGACTGGATCTTCTGGTGGAGCTTGAGGATCGCGTCCATCAGCATCTCGGGCCGCGGCGGGCAGCCGGGGAGGTAGATGTCGACGGGGACGATGTGGTCGACGCCCTGGACGATGGCGTAGTTGTTGAACATGCCGCCGGAGGAGGCGCACACGCCCATGGAGATCACCCACTTGGGGCTGGGCATCTGGTCGTAGACCTGCCTGAGGACCGGCGCCATCTTCTGGCTGACCCGGCCGGCCACGATCATCAGGTCGGCCTGGCGGGGCGATCCGCGGAAGACCTCCATGCCGAAGCGCGCGAGGTCGTAGCGGCCGGCGCCGGTCGTCATCATCTCGATCGCGCAGCAGGCCAGGCCGAAGGTGGCCGGGAAGACGGACGCCTTGCGCACCCAGCCCGCGGCCTGCTCAACGGTGGTCAGCAGGAAGCCGCTCGGCAGCTTTTCTTCGAGTCCCATGTCTTATATGGCCCCTCAGTCCCATTCCAGCCCGCCGCGCCGCCACACGTACGCGTACGCGACGAAGACGGTGAGCACGAAGAGCAGCATCTCCACGAGCCCGAAAACACCCAGGGCGTCGAAGGTGACGGCCCACGGGTAGAGGAAGACGATCTCGATGTCGAAGACGATGAAGAGCATCGCCGTCAGGTAGTACTTGATGGGGAAGCGCCCGCCGCCGGCCGGCGTGGGGGTCGGCTCGATACCGCACTCGTATGCCTCGAGCTTGGCGCGGTTGTACCGCTTCGGTCCGATCAGCGTGGCCATGACCACGGAGAAGATCGCAAAGCCTGCCCCGAGGGCTCCCAGTACGAGGATGGGCGCATACGCGTTCACCGCTCCTCGCTCCTCTCAGTCGGCACTGACTGCATGGGGGTCCCCCCTGGTCGAGCGGAGCCGAGACCTTGGGGGAGGTTGCGGGCTCACGGCCGGCCCCTCCAGCCCCGCGAACCACGCCGTTTCCGACGAAGATCGAGAACATGTGAAGCAGGTCACAAGCCCAACTGCCTCGCATCTTATGCCCGACGCTCTGTGACTTGCGACACGGGGTATTCCCTGATCTTTGTGATCTCCACCACCTGACGAACGATCATGAAGCCGGATGAGCGTCGATCTTCACACATGAAGCACCGAAGTGATCACGAGCGGTGACATTTGACCTCGTCTTTGCAGGTCGGAGGGGGTGTCCACTATCAGACGCCCGGCGTCCGGCGCAAAGTGGCCGATGCGGTCAAGCCCTTGGTATAGGGCCGCTTTTCACACATCAGTGGGACGGCGTCGCGGAAAGTGGACACGTTCGCCGCTTCACAAGCGCCGCCGTGGCCGATGGGGTCATCGAGGCAAAAGGGACCTAAGTGGTCCAACGGGCCGAAGTGACAGGCGGGATCGGCCCGGAGATCGGCCCCGAGATCGGCCCTGGACGACCCTCCGGGGACGGCGCGCCGAGCCGGAGGCCCTGAGGCGCGGACGCACGGCGGGGTGGTGACCGTTCCGTGACCTCCGCCACATTGATGAGAGGGCCGTGAGAAGCGGGCTTGGCCAACGGTCCCCACCGGTGGTAGGCGCGGGGCAATCCGGACGTAACAGCGAAAGACCATGATCACAGGCATGATCACCTGCGTCCGCAATGTCCGTTACGGCGTCAATAAAGAAAACAGTTCCCGGTGTTCGGGGCCCCTGTTGAGCAAATGTGGCGCAGCACACGTTTCTTGAAGATATGAAGGAGCCCCTGGTACCGGTTGTTCCCATGTCCCACACCGCTCACATACGCAGCCACCGGAAGCCCCGCCGTAGCGCGTCGAAAATCGCGATGCGGGCCGGAGTTGCCGGTGGCGTCCTCGGCACCATGGCAGTGGCCGGTGCGTCGGCCTCCTCGGCGAACGCCGCCGAGCCGGTGACGCAGACGCTCGAACTGCCCACGCTGACGGCCGACCTGGCCGCTCAGATCGCCCAGTCCGCGGACGCCACGCAGCAGACCGCCGCGAACTACCAGCTTCAGGCCGAACGTGACGCGGCCGCCGCGAAGGCCGCGAAGCAGGCCAAGGCGGACCTGGCGGAGGCCAAGCAGAAGGCCGCCGCCGAGAAGAAGGCGGCCGAGGAGGCCGCGCGCAAGCAGGCCGCCGAGCGCGCCTCGCGCAGCAGCCTGCGCACCACGCTCGCCGCCCCGGCGAGCTCCGCCGGCGCTTCCGCGTCCACGAGCACGTCCACGGCGACCGGTTCGGCCGCGGCGGTCATCTCGTTCGTCAAGGCGCAGGTCGGCAAGGCCTACGTCTCCGGCGCCACCGGCCCGTCCGCGTACGACTGCTCGGGCCTGGTGCAGACCGCCTTCAACCAGGTGGGCATCAGCCTGCCGCGTGTCTCGCAGGACCAGTCGACCGCCGGCACCCAGGTGTCGCTGTCCAACCTCCAGCCCGGCGACATCCTCTACTGGGGCAGCGCGGGCAGCGCGTACCACGTGGCGGTGTACGTGGGCGACGGCATGTTCGTCGGCGCGCAGAACCCCTCCAGCGGCGTCGTGGAGCGTCCGCTGTCCTACGACCCGCCCACGGGCGCGGTACGGGTGCTCTGAGGCGCCCTACGCGGAACGCGGACGACGACGGCCGCCAACGGCTGAGGCCGGCTCATTCCTGAGCCGGCCTCAGCCGTCGCTTCACGTCCCGCGCGGGCTCACGCCTTCGGCGCCACCTTGCTCAGGCCGTTGATGATGCGGTCCATCGCGTCGCCGCCCGTCGGGTCGGTGAGGTTGGCGAGCAGCTTGAGGGTGAACTTCATCAGCATCGGGTGGGTCAGACCGCGCTGGGTGGCGATCTGCATGACCTTCGGGTTGCCGATGAGCTTCACGAAGGCGCGGCCCAGCGTGTAGTAGCCGCCGTAGGTGTCCTTCAGGACGCGCGGGTAGCGCTGGAGGGCGAGTTCTCGCTGGGCGGGCGTGGCGCGGCCGTGGGCCTGGACGACGACGTCGGCGGCGAGCTGGCCGGACTCCATGGCGTAGGCGATGCCCTCGCCGTTGAAGGGGTTCACCAGGCCGCCCGCGTCGCCGACGAGCAGCAGCCCGCGCGTGTAGTGCGGCTGGCGGTTGAAGGCCATGGGGAGGGCGGCGCCGCGGATCGGGCCGGTCATGTTCTCGGGGGTGTAGCCCCAGTCCTCGGGCATCGAGGCGCACCAGGCCTTGAGGATCTCGCGCCAGTCGAGCTCCTTGAAGGAGGCCGAGGTGTTGAGCACGCCCAGGCCGACGTTGGACGTCCCGTCGCCCATGCCGAAGATCCATCCGTAGCCCGGCAGCAGGCGGTCCTGCTCCCCGCGCCGGTCCCACAGCTCCAGCCAGGACTCCAAGTAGTCGTCGCCGTGGCGGGGGCTCTCGAAGTACGTGCGCACCGCGACGCCCATCGGGCGGTCCTCGCGCCGGTGCAGGCCCATCGCCAGGGACAGGCGGGTGGAGTTGCCGTCGGCGGCGACGACGAGCGGCGCGTGGAAGGTGACCTCGCGCTTCTCCTCGCCGAGCTTGGCGGTCACGCCGGTGATGCGGCCGGTGCGGTCGTCGACGACCGGGCCGGAGACGTTGCAGCGCTCGAACAGCCGGGCGCCCGCCTTCTGCGCCTGCCGGGCCAGCTGCTCGTCGAAGTCGTCGCGCCTGCGCACGAGTCCGTAGTCGGGGAAGGAGGCGAGTTCCGGCCAGTCGAGCTCGAGCCGGACGCCGCCGCCGATGATCCGCAGCCCCTTGTTGCGCAGCCAGCCGGCTTCCTCGGAGATGTCGATGCCCATGGCGACGAGCTGCTTGACTGCGCGCGGGGTGAGGCCGTCGCCGCAGACCTTCTCGCGCGGGAACTCGGTCTTCTCCAGCAGGAGTACGTCGAGTCCGGCACGGGCGAGGTGGTAGGCGGTGGTGGACCCGGCCGGCCCCGCGCCCACGACGATCACATCGGCGGTGTTCTCGGAGAGGGGCTCAGTCACGACGGTCACGGCGGGATCTCCCCAAGTTCGAAATACGCGTGCCGACCGGCACTGGACATGGGCAGTCTATGCAGCAGAATTGATCACCCGGCTGAAGGGCTGCTTCCGTGAACCGAGCACTCCCCGTCGTACGGCTGCGCGTCCCCACCGACGAGGACGCCGTCGCCTGGCACCGGGTCTTCGACGACCCGGACGTCATGGAGTTCCAGGGCGGGAGGCCGGCGGAGCTGTCCGTGTACGAGGAGCTCACCGCCCGGCAGCGGCGGCACGACGCCGAACGGGGCTTCTGCCTGTGGACGATGCTCGACGAGTCGGGCCGGGTCGTCGGCTTCACCGGCGCGCAGCCCTGGGAGCGGGAGTGGGGTCCCACGGGCGAGATCGAGATCGGGTGGCGGCTCGGGCGGGAGCACTGGGGCCGGGGATACGTCACGGCGGCCGCGCGGACGACTCTGGAGCGGCTGCGGGCGGCGGGGCTGACGAGCGTGGTGGCGATGGTCGACGCCCGCAACACGCGCTCCATCGCGGTGACCGAGCGGCTCGGGATGCGGCTGGCGGAGACGTTCGTGACGCCGGTGTCGCGGCGCGAGGGTCACTGCTACCGGCTCGAGCTGTAGGCGGGCGCCCGTCGCCGATCTTGGCACCCGTTGCCGATTACCGTAAGTAACTGACTGTCACAGAAAGACACCTGACGCTTCCGGGCGGCGGTCCCTGGCGGTTACCCTGCCGGTACCGCTGGGGGTGACGTCTGTGTTCATTCCACCCAAGACACCCGAAGTGCGCGTGCCACGGCTGGTCGGGCTGATGGCCGTCGACGCGCGCGAGGCCGCGCGCGCGAACGGTCTGTTCGTCAACGCGCCGGACCGCCCGGACTTCCAACTCGCCGTGGCCGACCACGTCGTGCGCCAGTACCCGCCTCCGGGCGCCGAGGTGCCGCGGGACTCGATGGTCTACGTGTGGTTCGACTTCGGCCCGGGCGAGGGCGGCGGAGGCGTCCGCGAGCCCCGCGCGCCCCGCCCGCCGGCAGGCGGCCTGCAACGCGAACTGGACGAACCGGGCGACCCGTACGCCGTCATGCGGGTCTGAGCCGGGCAGGGCGGCACCCGGGCGGCCTCAGGCCTTGAAGCCCCGGTGCAGGGCCACGATGCCGCCGCTCAGGTTGCGCCAGGCGACCTTCGTCCAGCCGGCGTCGCTCAGGCGGGCGGCCAGGGCCTCCTGGTCGGGCCAGGAGCGGATGGACTCGGCGAGGTAGACGTAGGCGTCGGGGTTGGAGGAGACCGCGCGGGCCACCGGGGGCAGGGCGCGCATCAGGTACTCGGTGTAGACGGTGCGGAACGGCGCCCAGGTGGGGTGCGAGAACTCGCAGATGACCACCCGCCCGCCGGGCCGGGTCACCCGGTGCATCTCGCGCAGGGCCGCGTCCGTGTCGTGCACGTTGCGCAGCCCGAAGGAGATGGTGACGGCGTCGAAGGTGTCGTCGCGGAACGGCAGCCGCGTCGCGTCACCGGCCGTGAACGGCAGCCAGGCGTGCCGCCGCTTGCCGACCTGGAGCATCCCGATCGAGAAGTCGCACGGGACGACGTACGCGCCGGCGCGGGTGAAGGGCAGCGAGGAGGTCGCCGTGCCGGCGGCCAGGTCGAGCACCTTCTGCGCGGGCCGGGCGTCGACCGCTCTGGCGACCTCCCTGCGCCACCGCCGGTCCTGCCCGAGGGACAGCACGTCGTTGGTGAGGTCGTACCGTTCCGCCACGCCGTCGAACATCGAGGCGACTTCGTGCGGCTGCTTCTCCAGGGATGCGCGGGTCACGGGCCCATTGTGGCAGGCGGGTACCCGGCCCCACGGCAGCAGCCTCGCCTTCCTGCGCGCCGCCGCGTCCGCCACGGACTCCCCGGGCCCCCGGCGACGTACCTCCTCGCCCCCGCCGTCTCCCGGCCGGGCTCAGCGGCGCCGGTGCACCAGGCGGCCCGCGCACACGGTCGCCAGGCAGGCGCCGCTCGCGTCGACGACGGCCAGGTCCGCGCGGCCGCCCTCCACCACGGCGGCCGGACGGGTGCCCGGCAGCACGGCCACGTCGTTGCGCTCGGCGGCGTGGCGGAGTTCGGGCGTCCCGGCGTGCTCGGCCAGGACGGCGGTGGCGCCGAGCTTCAGTACGGCGTGCACGCGCTCGCGCGGGCTGGGCGCGTCCGGAAGCGGCCCCGCGTGCACCCGCGCGGGCCCGAGCACGCCGGGCCACCGCCGCACCCGCGCGCCCGGGAACCTCTCCTCCACCTCGGCGAGCGGGCCCACGGCGGCGATCCGGGCGCCCTCGACGGCGACGGCCCCCTCGGTCAGCGGCTCGGCGTCGTCCCAGGTGCGGCGGACCTCGCCGGCCGTGTGAATCGTCAGCACGTCCGGCTCAGTTGGAGGCGAGCAGCTTCAGCTCGGGGTGGGCGGTGCCGCCCGCGATCGCCGTCGACGAGATGTGGGACATCACGCGGTCGTCGACCGGGTCGTTCGCCGGGTCGTCGTGCACGACCAGGTGCTCGTACGTCGTCGAGCGCTGCGCCGGGACGCGGTCCGCCTTGCGGATCAGCTCGATGATCTCCATCCGGTTGGAGCGGTGCCTGGCTCCGGCGGAGGAGACGACGTTCTCCTCCAGCATGATCGAGCCGAGGTCGTCCGCGCCGTAGTGCAGGGTGAGCTGGCCGACGTCCTTGCCGGTGGTCAGCCAGGAGCCCTGGATGTGCATGACGTTGTCGAGGAACAGGCGGGCGATCGCGATCATCCGCAGGTACTCGAAGACGGTCGCCTGGGTGCGGCCCTTCAGGTGGTTGTTCTCGGGCTGGTAGGTGTACGGGATGAAGGCGCGGAAGCCGCCCGTGCGGTCCTGGACGTCCCGGATCATCCGCAGGTGCTCGATGCGCTCGGCGTTGGTCTCGCCGGTGCCCATCAGCATGGTGGAGGTGGACTCCACGCCCAGCCGGTGCGCGGTCTCCATGATCTCCAGCCAGCGCTCGCCGGACTCCTTCAGCGGGGCGATGGCCTTGCGGGGCCGCTCGGGCAGGAGTTCGGCGCCCGCGCCGGCGAAGGAGTCGAGGCCGGCCTCGTGGATGCGGGTGATGGCCTCCTCCACGGAGACCCCGCTGATCCGGGCCATGTGCTCGACCTCGGACGCGCCCAGCGAGTGGATCACCAGTTGCGGGAAGGCGTCCTTGATGGCGCGGAAGTGCTTCTCGTAGTACTCCACGCCGTAGTCCGGGTGGTGGCCGCCCTGGAACATGATCTGGGTGCCGCCGAGCTCGACGGTCTCCGCGCAGCGGCGCAGGATGTCGTCCAGGTCGCGGGTCCAGCCCTTGGCGGTGTCCTTGGGCGCGGCGTAGAAGGCGCAGAACTTGCACGCGGTGACGCACACGTTCGTGTAGTTGATGTTGCGCTCGATGATGTACGTCGCGATGTGCTCGGTGCCCGCGTACTTGCGGCGGCGCACGGCGTCGGCGGCGGCGCCCAGCGCGTGCAGCGGCGCGGAGCGGTAGAGGTCGAGCGCCTCCTCGGGAGTGATCCGTCCGCCCGCGGCGGCACGGTCGAGGACGGCTGTGACATCAAAAGAGGTGAGGTCGGCCTTCTCGGTCACCGGCGTCCCTTTCGCAAGGTTGGTGCGTTGAACAGGGGGTGGGCGCGAAGCGCTCGTACAAGTGGTGGGAGACGGGTGGACGGACCGAACCAGCCTACGCCAGGCCTTTTGCCGTGCTGACCTCAGTCCGCCCTGAGCAGGCGGGCCTTCGGATTGCCCGCCTTGGGGTCCACCGAGGTGAACCGCAGCGCGTTCCCGCCGTCCGGGCGCAGCCGCACCTCGTGGGCGTCGGGCACGCAGTGGGAGGGGTTGTCCTTCCGGCCGCGCCCGGTGGCCACCAGCTCCGTGGCCGTGGCCGACTTCAGGGTGAGCTCGTCGACGCACGCGCCGCCGAGGGCGTCCGTCTGGGTGACCGAGCCGACGACCGAGCCGGGCGCGCCCTGCCGTACGACGATCTCGTACGTGCCGCCGGGCAGGTCCTGCCCGAGCGCGGTCACCGTGCCGTCGCCCCGCCAGGTGCCGAGGTACACCTCGGGCACCGCGCCGGTGGCCGCCGCCGACGCGGACGGCCGGGTCCCGGTGCTTCCCGGGGGCGCGCCGCTGCTCGCCCCGTCCTTGCCGCTGTCGCCGTGCAGCTGGGACAGGAGCACTCCGCCCACGGTCGTCACCACCGCCAGCGCGCCCGCGACCGCCAGCACCACGCTGCAGCTCATCCGGCGGCCCCGGCCGCCGTCGCCCGGCGCGGAGCCGGCCGCCACGGTGACGGAGAACCGTCCGGACCCGGATGGCCCGGCACCGGACTTCCCGGGCCCGGACCGCCCGTCCGCGCCGTCCGCCCCGTCCGGGGCGCCCGCGCCGGCCGTGACGCCCGCGGCGACGCTCTCCTGCGGCGGCGCGTCACGCGGCTCGGGAACGCCGAAGGGCGGGGCGGTGGGAGGGGGCGTGGGCGCCGGTGCGGGAGGCGCCGTGCCGGGCATGACGGGCGGGGGCCCGAAACGCCCGGTGTCGGACGGGCGTTCCGACGCGACCGACACGCTGCTGAACCCCACCGGCCCGGACGCGCCGCCGGGCTCCGAACGCCCTTCGGGCGAGGCACCCTGACTCCCCGGCGCCTCCCCGGCCGCCTCCAGGTTCAGCAGTCGCACGGCACCGCGGCTGACCTGTTCCACGAGCCGGCCCGGGAGCCAGCCGCCCGCGACCAGGCGGGCGGTGCCCTCGGGGGCGAGCCGGCGGGCGATGCCGGCGGGGGCGGGACGGGCGGCGGGGTCCTTGGCGAGGCAGGCCGCGACCAGGTCCCGCATGTCGCCCTCCAGCGCGCCGAGTTCGGGCTCCTCGTGGACGACCTTGTAGAGCAGCGCCGCCGAGGAGTCGCCCGGGAAGGGGGGCGTGCCGGTCGCGGCGTACGCGAGGACCGCGCCCAGGGAGAAGACGTCGGCCGCGCCGGTGGCGCCCCTGCCGAGGATCTGCTCGGGGGACATGTAGCCGGGCGAGCCGATCGACACGCCGGTGGAGGTGAGGGAGGCGGTGCCGTCGGTTGCGCGGGCGATGCCGAAGTCGATCAGGAGCGGGCCGTCGAGGGTCAGCAGCACGTTGGACGGCTTCACGTCCCGGTGCACCAGGCCGAGTTCGTGCACCGCGGCCAGCGCCTCGGCCAGGCCCGAACCGAGCGCCCGTACCGAGTGGGCGGGCAGCGGTCCCCCGTCGGTGACGGCCGCGGCGAGGGAGGGGCCGGCCGCGTAGGCCGTGGCGACCCAGGGCACGGGCGCGCCGGGGTCGGCGTCCAGCACGGGCGCGGTCCAGGCGCCGCCCACCCGGCGCGCGGCCTCGACCTCGCGCCGGAACCGGGCGCGGAACTCCTCGTCGAGCGCGAAGTGCGGGTGCACGATCTTCACCGCGACCGTGCGGCCGCCCGCGCTGCGGCCCAGGTACACGCGGCCCATGCCGCCGGAGCCCAGCCGGCCGAGCAGCCGGTAGGGCCCCACCGCGGTGGGCTCGTCGACTTCGAGCGGCTGCATGGCGTCCACCCCTCCCCCGTACTGCCCTCGCGGCTCCCCACGCTCCTCAGCAGGGTAGTGCCGAAAGGACGCCGCCCGGCCGCTGCCGCCGCCTCTACAGCGGCTGGAGGAGGTCCACCTCGACGTCCGCCGGGAAGCCGGTCGTGGGGCCGACCCGCCGGGCGAACTCCGCGACCGCCGCCAGCTGCGGGGCGCCGAAGCTGAAGTCGAGGGTGGTGAAGTACCGCTGGAGGACCTGCTCGTCGAAGGCCTCCCAGCGGGCCGCCTGCTCGGCGACCTTGCCGACCTCCTCCAGGGAGAGGTTGCGGGAGGACAGGAAGGCCTCGTGCACCTTCCTGGTGATCTCCGGCTCGCGCTCGGCGTAGTCGCGGCGGGCCGCCCAGACCGCGAAGACGAACGGCAGGCCCGTCCACTCCTTCCACAGGGCGCCCAGGTCGTGGACGTCGAGGCCGTAGCGGGGGCCGTCGTGCAGGTTGGCGCGCAGGGCGGCGTCGCCGATGAGCACCGCCGCGTCCGCCTCCTGCATCATCAGGCTGAGGTCGGGCGGGCAGGTGTAGTAGTCCGGGGCCACGCCGTACCGCTCGGCGAGCAGCAGCTGGGCGAGGCGGACGGAGGTGCGGGAGGTCGAGCCGAGGGCGACCCGGGCGCCGTCGAGGCGGTCCAGCGGGAGCTGGGAGACGATCACGCACGACATCACCGGGCCGTCGCAGCCGACGGCGATGTCGGGGAAGGCGACCAGCTCGTCCGCGTGCTTGAGGAACTCGACGAGGGTGATCGGACCGATGTCGAGGTCTCCGCGCACGAGCTGCTCGCTGAGCTTCTCCGGGGTGTCCTTGGTGAGCTCGAAGTCGAGCAGCGTGCCCGTTCTCGCGAGCCCCCAGTACAGGGGCAGGCAGTTGAGGAACTGGATGTGGCCGACGCGCGGCCGGATGCGAGAATTGTCCACATCGCGAGACTAGACCCTGCCCCGGGTGACCCCGCCGCCACCCCCTGTCCCCCCTCTCGCGGCGGCTCCCCGGCGGCCCGCGTTCCCTCTCCCGGCCGATCCGGGCCGGACTTCGTCCGGTCTCTCTACGTCAACCTCTCACCAGAACCTTCAAACATCCGGGTGACGTGATCTTGGCCTCTATTGCTTTTCGTCGACCGCATGCTAGGCTCACGAGCAAGTTGCAGTTTGGTTTCCCTTGCAGTACAGAGCCTGCGGAGCATGTGACCGCGGGCTCTGGTCGTTTTCAGACGTATGCAGTTGTGCGGCGATTTCGTTTTCACACTTGCAGGTTCTGGAGCAGGGCGACCCTTTGAGCCCAAGGAGGGCTTATATGGCTACCGGAACCGTGAAGTGGTTCAACGCCGAAAAGGGCTTTGGCTTCATCGCCCAGGAAGGCGGCGGCCCCGACGTCTTCGTCCACTACTCCGCGATCAACGCGACCGGTTTCCGCTCCCTCGAAGAGAACCAGCAGGTGAGCTTCGACGTCACGCAGGGTCCGAAGGGCCCGCAGGCGGAGAACGTCACCCCGGTCTGAGCGTTCCGCGCGCAGTAACCGATCCGACAAGCAGTACCCAAGGAGCCCCGCGCCGTCCGGCGACGGGGCTCCTGCCTTTGCCGCACCCGGCCCCGGCGCCCGGCCCACCCGAGGCGGGCCGGGGCCGTTCGTGAATTGTGTGTGAATTGCCGGTGGCGGGCACCAGGACCCGCCACCGAATTCCCGTCGTCTTTCCCTCGCCCTCGCGGGCGGCCGGCGGGAATTCGACGGGGCCTATCCGTCCCAGGGGGCCTCAGCCCGCGTACAGCTCCTCCACGGTCCGGGCGAAGTCGCGCATGATCGCCTCCCGGCGCAGCTTCATCGAGGGGGTCAGATGACCCGCTTCCTCGGTGAAGTCCACGGGCAGGACGGCGAAGCGGCGGATGGACTCCGGGCGGGACACCAGCTTGTTCGCCTCGTCCACCGCCCGCTGGAGGACTGCGCGCAGATCCGGGTCGTCCACCAGGAGCTCGGGCGGCACCGGGTGCTTGCCGTTCATCTGCCGCCAGTGGGTGATGCCGTCGGGGTCCAGGGTGATCAGGGCCGAGACGTAGGGGCGGCCGTCGCCGAGGACCAGGCACTGGGAGATCAGGGGGTGGGAGCGCAGCCAGTTCTCCAGCGGGGCGGGGGCCACGTTCTTGCCGCCCGAGGTGATCAGGATTTCCTTCTTCCGCCCCGTGATCGTCAGATAGCCCTCGTCGTCCAGGCGGCCGATGTCCCCGGTCGGGAACCAGCCCTCGTGCGTGGCCGGGACCACCCCGCCGGCGTTCGGGTCCCAGTAGCCGCGGAAGACCTGCCCGCCGGACAGCAGTACCTCGCCGTCCGCCGCGATGCGCACCCTGGTGCCCGGCAGCGGGCGGCCCACCGTGCCCAGGCGGGGCTTCTGCGGCGGGCTCACGGTGGCGGCGCCGGTCGTCTCGGTCAGGCCGTAGCCCTCGTAGATCTCCACGCCCGCGCCGGCGAAGAACGCGGCCAGGCGACGGCCCAGCGGTGAGCCGCCGCAGATGACGTAGCGCAGACGTCCGCCCAGGGCGCCGCGGATGCGGCGGTAGACCAGGGGGTCGTAGAGGGCGCGCGCGGTCTTCAGGGCGGCTCCGGGGCCGGGGCCGGTGCCGTGCCGGCGGGCCTCCACGGCCTCGCCGTAGCGGCGGGCCACGTTCGCGGCGCGGTCGAAGGACGAGGCCCGGCCACCGCGCTCGGCCGCCGCGCGCGCGTTGTTGTAGATCTTCTCCAGCATGTACGGGATGGCCAGCAGGAAGGTCGGCCTGAAGCTCGCCAGGTCGGCCAGCAGGTCCTCGGCCTTCAGGCTCGGCGCGTGCCCGAGCCGCACGCCCGCGCGGACGCAGGCGACCGCCACCATGCGGCCGAAGACGTGGGACAGCGGGAGGAAGAGGAGGGTGGCGGGCTCGTCGGAGATCTTGGCCTTGAAGACCGGGTGGAGCAGCTCGATCGCGTTGTCGACCTCGGCCAGGAAGTTGCCGTGGGTGAGGGCGCAGCCCTTCGGGCGGCCGGTGGTGCCCGAGGTGTAGATGAGCGTGGCCAGCGTGTCGGGGCCGAGCACACCCCGGCGCACGGCGACCTCCTGGTCCGGGACGGTCGCCGCGCCGAGCTCGGCCAGCCGCTCCACGTGCCCGCTGTCCATGACCCACATGTGGCGCAGGCCGAGCAGGCGGTCGCGCTCCGGGCCGAGGGCCGCCGCCTGCCGGGCCGTCTCCGTCACCAGGGCCACCGCGCCGGAGTCCTGGAGGATCCAGCGGGTCTGGAAGAGGGAGGACGTCGGGTAGACGGGCACGGTGACCAGGCCGGCGGCCCAGGCGGCGAAGTCCAGCAGCGTCCACTCGTAGCGCGTGCGGGCCATGACCGCGATCCGGTCGCCCGGGACCAGGCCCTCCGCGATCAGGCCCTTGGCCACGGCCAGGACCTGGTCGGCGAACTGAGCCGCCGTCACGTCCGTCCAGCCGCCGTCCGCGTCCCGGCGGCTGAGCACGCGGCGGCCCGGGTCCGCGCTCGCGTTCTCGAACGGCAGGTCCGCGAGCGAGCCGTGCGTCACGCTCGCGACCAGCGGCGGCACGTAGGCCTCCCGCACCTCTCCGTCCAGCCGCCGTGTCAGGGGCTCCGCGGGCACCGGGCCGATGTCCGGGTCGTAGGCGAACTCCGGCGACGGCTGCTGCCCGGGGGACGAGGGGGACGGCGAGAAGGACGAGTACGAGATGGGCATGGCAGCTCCTGGGGCCTGCAGCTACATGTACTGCACTGCTGCATCTGGTACGCGCCGGGCGCACCGGGTCGTTCACCGGCGTGGTGCGGCTCGGGTGTCGCCGCGGGCCGGAACCGGGATCGTACGGCGCGCTCGTGGGGGGTTCGTGCGGTTTCTCGGCGGGAGAGGGGATGGTCCGGGGCCGGGGATGTGCAGTCTTCGACATCACACGGGATCACGCCGGATCACGGCGGTGGGGAGCCTTGTGAAGCCGTCCCGGCAGGGCCGTACAGGGCCGGCTACGGCCGTTCGAGGATCGCCGTCACGCCCTGGCCGCCGGCCGCGCAGACCGAGATCAGGCCGCGTCCGGGGCCCCCGCGTTCGGCGAGCAGCTTGGCCAGGGTGGCGACGATCCGGGCGCCGGTCGCGGCGAAGGGGTGGCCGGTGGCGAGCGAGGAGCCGGCGACGTTGAGGCGGGCGCGGTCGACCGGGGCCAGACCCCGCTTCTCCCAGGCCGCCAGCGTCGCCAGCACCTGGGAGGCGAACGCCTCGTGGATCTCCACCAGGTCGAAGTCCTCGGTGCCGAGTCCCGCGCGCTCCAGCATGCGCGGGACCGCGTACGCCGGTGCCATCAGCAGGCCGTCCTCGCCGCCCGCCACGTCACCGTGCACGAAGTCCACCGCCGCCGTCTCGTACGCGGTCAGGTAGGCCAGCGGTTCCAGGCCGCGGGCCTCGGCCCACTCCTCGGACGCCAGCAGCACGGTCGCGGCGCCGTCCGTCAGGGGTGTGGAGTTGCCCGCCGTCATGGTGGGTTCGGGTCCGCCGAGCCCGAACACCGGCTTCAGCGCGGCGAGTTTGTCCACCGTGGAGCCGGGGCGCAGGTTCTGGTCGCGGGTCAGGTCCCGGAAGGGGACCACCAGGTCGTCGAAGAAGCCGCGTTGGTAGGCCGCCGCGAGTCGCTGGTGGCTGGCGGCCGCCAGTTCGTCCTGCTCCCGGCGGGTGACGCCGAACGCGCGGGCGGTGACGGCGGCGTGCTCGCCCATGGACAGCCCGGTGCGCGGCTCGGCGTTGCGCGGGACGTCGGGGACGAGGTGGGAGGGGCGGACCTTGGCCAGCGCCCGCAGGCGCGCGCCCGCCGACTTGGCCCTGCGGGCCTCGAGCAGGATGCGGCGCAGCGTGTCGTTGACGCCCAGCGGCGCGTCGCTCGCGGTGTCCGCGCCGCCCGCGACGGCGGACTCGGTCTGCCCGAGGGTGATCTTGTTGGCGGCGGCGATCACCGCCTGGAGCCCGGTGCCGCAGGCCTGCTGGATGTCGTAGGCCGGGGTGCGCGGGTCCAGCTTCGAGCCGAGCACGGTCTCGCGGGCCAGGTTGAAGTCCCGGCTGTGCTTGAGGACCGCGCCGGCGACGAACTCGCCCACGGCGCCCGGACCGTCGAGGCCGTACCGCTCGACGAGGCCGTTCAGAGCCGCGGTGAGCATCTCCTGGTTGCCCGCGGTGGCGTAGGGGCCGTCGGAGCGGGCGAAGGGGACGCGCGTGCCGCCGATCACCGCGACCCGGCGGGCCCGAGGGGGCTCAAGGGGACTCATCTCGACCTGCTCCTCACCCGTGACGTAGGCTTACCTCCGGTAACCTTACTTCAGAGTAAGCACTTGGGAACCCTTGGGGAGATGGCCCATGGCCGACCGCTATCTCAGCTTCACCGGCACCGCGCCGGGCCGTTTCCTGACCCGCCGGCTGGGTCTGCCGCAGCCCGCGGCGCTGCGGCGGTGGTCGCCCGAACGGCCCGCGCTCGACGGCACGTTGCTGCACCTCGTGGCAGGCAAGCCGGACCCGGACCTGGCCGCCGGTCTGGCGGACGTCCTGTCCCGCACGGGCCTGCGCCCGGCCGACGCGCAGACCGGAGGCGTCATGGGCACGCAGACCGGAACCGCCACCGGCGCGTCGGCCGGCGCCCCCGCCGGTACGCCCCCCGCCGCCGTGGTCCTCGACGCCACCGGTGTGCGGGACGTCGCCGGGCTCGGTGATGTGCACGCCGCCCTGCACCCCGTCGTGCGGTCGGTGGCCGCGAGCGGCCGCGTGGTCGTGCTCGGCGCCCCGCTCGATGCCGCCGACCACCACCAGGCCGCCGCGCAGCAGGCGTTGGAGGGGTTCACGCGCTCGCTCGGCAAGGAGATCGGCCGGGGCAGGACCGTCAACCTCGTACGGCTCACCGACGCGTCCGCCGCCGAGTCCACCCTCCGCTTCCTGCTCTCCCCCAAGTCCGCCTACGTCAGCGGCCAGGTGATCCACGTGGACGCGGGGACGGCGACCGCCCCCGAGGACTGGGACCGCCCGCTCGCCGGGCGCACCGCCCTGGTGACCGGCGCCGCCCGCGGCATCGGCGAGGCGGTCGCCCAGACCCTCGCCCGGGACGGCGCCCACGTCGTCGTGCTGGACGTGCCGGCCGCCGAGAAGGACGCCCGCGCGCTGGCCGAGCGCCTCGGCGGCACCGCCCTCACCCTGGACATCACCGCCGCCGACGCGGGCGAGCGCATCGCGGCCGCGCTGCCCGGCGGGCTCGACGTCCTGATCCACAACGCGGGCGTCACCCGTGACCGGCGGCTGGTCAACATGCCCGCCGACCGCTGGAGTCCGGTCATGGAGGTCAACCTCGCGAGCGTGCTGCGCACCACCGACGCGCTGCTCGCCTCGGGCACCCTGCGCCCGGGCGGCCGGATCGTGGCCACCGCCTCCATCGCGGGCCTCGCGGGCAACGCCGGCCAGACGAACTACGGCGCGAGCAAGGCGGGCGTCGTGGGCCTGGTCCGCTCCCTGGCGCCGCGTGCCCTGGCGGAGCACGGGGTCACGGTGAACGCGGTCGCGCCCGGCTTCATCGAGACCAGGATGACCGCCGCGATCCCCCTGTTCATCCGCGAGGCGGGCCGCCGCATGAACTCCCTCGCGCAGGGCGGCCTGCCCGTGGACGTGGCCGAGACGACCGCCTGGTTCGCGCACCCGGCCTCGGGCGCGGTCAACGGCCAGGTCGTACGGGTCTGCGGCCAGAGCCTGCTGGGGGCGTGACCCGTGACCACCGCCGGCCCCACCCCCGACCGCGGCACCGCGCCCTCGTCCGTCGTCCTCCCCCGCCCGCCCTCGCTCCCCCCGCTCCTCGCCCGGGGCGCCCTGCGCTCGCCCTTCAAACGGCCCGCCCCCGACGCGCCCTTCCCGCGCACCCGGCTGGTGGTGCCGTCCCTGCGCGTGGACCTGGGCCGGCTGGCCGCCTACGAGCGGGTGTGCGGCTTCGCGACCGGCGAGGACGCGCTGCCCGTCACCTATCCGCACGTGCTCGGTTTCCCGCTGGCGATGAGCCTGATGAGCGGCGGCGACTTCCCGCTGCCGCTGCTCGGCCTGGTCCACACCTCGATCGACATCACCCGGCACCGGGTGCTGCCCGCGACGGGGATGTATCAACTGACCGTGTACGTGGCGGGACTTGCGGCACACCGGCGCGGCACGGAGGCGACCGTCGTCACCGAGCTCCGCGCGGAGGGCGGGGACGTGGTGTGGGCGTCGAGCAGCACCTACCTGGCCCGCCACCGCACGGACGGTACCGGGGCGGTGGAGTCGCCGGCAGGAGCCGCCGAAGCCGCCGGCCAGGAGCGCCCGCCGCTGCCGGTCGTCGAGGAGTGGCGGCTCGCCGGGGACGTCGGACGGCGCTACGGGGCCGCGTCCGGGGACCGCAACCCGATTCACCTCTTCGCGCTCACCGCCCGCCTGTTCGGCTTCCCGCGGGCGATCGCGCACGGCATGTGGACCGTGGCCCGCTGCCTCGCCGCCCACGGCACCCCGCCGGCCGCGCTGGTCCGGGCGGAGTTCCGCGCGCCGGTGCTGCTGCCGGGCGCGGTCGCCTACGCGGCGGACGACATCGGCCGCTTCGAGCTGCGCGGGGCGAAGGACGGGCGCCTCCACCTGACCGGCGAGGTGCTGCCGCTGCTCACCTGAGCCGCCGGGTCAGGCGGCGGGCGGGGTCCAGGGCTTGCCCGTCATGAGGTTGTCCAGGCCCGCCCAGGCGAAGTTCATGAGGGTGGCCGCCGCCTGCCGGGCCGTGACGCCGGGGGTGGCGTTCGCCCAGGCGGCGAGGGACTCGGCGGCGCCCACGAGGGCCTCGGCGAGCCCGGAGACCTCGCGCTCGGGCAGGTCGGGATCGCGGTGGGCCTCCCGCGCGGTGACGGCGATGAGCTGCGTGACGAAGGCGACGAACTCCCTGCGCAGCTCGCCCACCTCGGCCGCGAACGGTTCGCCGTGGGTGCGGGCCTGGGTGTGCAGCACCGACCAGCCGTCGGGGTGCTGCGCGGTGTGGGTGAAGAACGCCCGCAGCCCTTCCCAGAGTTGGCGGTCGGCGGGCAGCTCGGGGCGTACTCCGGCGCGCACGGCCTCGGTCAGCGCGGCGGCCTCGCGGCGGATGCAGGCGCTGAAGAGGTCTTCCTTGGAGTTGAGATACAGGTAGACCAACGGCTTGGAGACGCCCGCCAGTTCGGCGATCTCGTCCATCGACGCGGCCATGTAGCCGCGCCGGCCGAAGATCCGCACGGCGGCGTCGAGCATCTGCTGTTCACGAACCGCACGCGGCATCCGCGTGGTCTTCACGGCACCCATGGAGCCATAGCCTACGGTTCGCACCCCGGCGCGCGGCCCGCGAAGCGGCCACGCCCCCGCCGTCCCGGCCGGATCAGGACGCCCCAGGGCCTCTCTTCCGGATCTTGCCGCCGGTCGCGGTCGGCCGAGAAGCGACGGCGCTCGAAGCCGGCCTGATCCGGAAGGAAGACCCTAGCCCTGCGCCCGCGCCCGGTCGTCGGCCAGGTCCTCCTGGCCGGCGCTGGCCTCGATGTTCGCCTTCATCCGGTCCACCCGGCGGGCGACCTGCTCCGAGGCCCGGTCCCGCTCCTTGCGGAGCACCACGAAGCTGATCGGGGCCGAAATCACCAGGGCGAGCAGGGCGATCCACAGGCCGTTGGAGCTGCCGAGGCCGCGCGGGACCACACCGGAGTAGACCAGGCCCCAGACGACCGCGAGGCAGCCCACGAAGATTCCGAGGCGCATCAGCGTGTAGCGGAGCATCTCAATCCACTCTTTCGTCCAGAACGATCCCGAAGACCCAAAGGCCCACGCTCCAGTGAAGCACGTCCGGTGCCGGATCACGCAGGGGGGTGTCAAAGGGGGCAAACCCTCAGGTCAGCGGCAGCAGCATGAACACGTCGTCGCGGTCGTCGTCCGGCGCGACCCTGATCGCGCCCGGCACCCGGCCGACCTCCTTGTAGCCGCAGGACTCGTAGAACCGCTCCAGGCCGAGCCCGCCCCGGCAGGTCAGCCGTATCGCCTCGATGCCGTCGATGCCGCGCGCCGCCCCCGCGGCGGCCGCGAGCAGGTCGCGGCCGTAGCCCCTGCCCTGGTGGCGCGGGTGGATCATCACGGTGTAGAGCCACAGCCAGTGGGTCATCAGCCGGTGGGTGTTGAGGGTCAGGAAGGCCGTGGCGGCGACGCGCCCCTCCTCGTCGTGGCCGACCAGCAGCCGGGCGCGGCCCTCGGCCATGGCCACGAGGTGCTTCACCAGCTCGGGCCGGATCGTCTCCCGCGTGACGGGGGGCACGAAGCCCACGGAGCCGCCCGCGTTGGACACGTCGGTCCACAGGTCGAGGACGCCGTCGCGCAGGGCGGGGTCGACGGCGGGATCAAGCGTGAAAGTAAGGGGCATGGAGGCATCGTATCTATTACGACAGTGCGCTCACCGCGACTTACAGATCCGAGACCAGCCCACGGTACGCGCCCTCCCGGTCGTCCGCGCGCAGCACCGACGAGGGGTGCACGGTCGGCACCAGCCGCTCGGGCCTGCCGTGGATCTCGCGCTCCAGGACCGTGCCGCGCACCTCGCCCACCCGGAACGACGAGCCGAGCAGCGCCTTGCCCGCCGTGGCGCCGAGCACCACGATCAGCTCAGGCTCCACGACCGCCAGCTCGGCCGCGAGCCAGGGCCCGCACGCGGTCATCTCCCGCAGGCTCGGCGCCTTGTGGATGCGGCGCTTGCGCGGCTCGGCCCGCGTGAACTTGAAGTGCTTGACCGCGTTGGTGACGTACGCCTCGCTCGGGTCGAGACCCGCCTCGGCGAGCGCCCGGTCCAGCAGCCGCCCGGCGGGTCCGACGAACGGCGTGCCCTGCCGGTCCTCCTGGTCGCCCGGCTGCTCGCCGACCAGCATGACCCGGGCGTCCGCGCTCCCGGCGCCGAACACCGTCTGCGTGGCGTCCCGGTGCAGCGGGCAGCCCCGGCACCCGGCGGCGGCCCGGCGCAGCGCCGCCAGCCCTCCGCGGGCGGGCACGAAGGGCTCGGCGGTGTACGCGTCCTCGGGCGCGGCCGCGGCGGGTGACGTACGCGGACTCACGCGCGCCGGGTACCGCGCCCGGCCGGGCTCACACGCGCATGGGCTGCGGCGACTCGCGGCGGCCGGCGTCCGGGCCGTCGTACTCCCGGATGATCTCGTAGCGCGTGTTGCGCTCGACCGGGCGGAAGCCGGCGTCGCGGATCAGCTCCAGCAGGTCGTCGCGGGTCAGCTTGTTCGGCGTGCCGAAGTTGTCCGCGTCGTGCGTGATCTTGTACTCGACCACCGAGCCGTCCGTGTCGTCCGCGCCGTGCTGGAGGGCGAGCTGGGCGGTCTGCACGCCGTGCATCACCCAGAACACCTTGACGTGCGGGACGTTGTCGAAGAGCAGCCGGGAGACGGCGAAGGTCTTCAGGGCCTCCGCGCCGGTGGCCATGGTGGTGCGCGCCTGGAGGCGGTTGCGGACCTTGCCGTCCTTCATGTCGACGAAGTCGTGCTGGTAGCGCAGCGGGATGAAGACCTGGAAACCGCCGGTCTCGTCCTGGAGTTCGCGCAGACGCAGCACGTGGTCCACGCGGTGGCGGGGCTCCTCGATGTGGCCGTAGAGCATGGTGCAGGGCGTCTTGAGGCCCTTCTCGTGCGCCAGGCGGTGGATCCTCGACCAGTCCTCCCAGTGGGTGCGGTGGTCGACGATGTGCTGCCTGACCTCCCAGTCGAAGATCTCCGCGCCGCCGCCGGTGAGCGACTCCAGGCCCGCGTCGATGAGTTCGTCGAGGATCTCGCTCGCGCTCAGCCCGGAGATGGTCTCGAAGTGGTGGATCTCGGTGGCCGTGAACGCCTTCAGCGACACCCCCGGCAGCGCGGCCTTCAGCTCGCGCAGCGAGCGCGGGTAGTACCGCCAGGGCAGGTTGGGGTGCAGGCCGTTGACGATGTGCAGCTCGGTGAGGTTCTCCGACTCCATCGACTTGGCGAGCTTCACCGCCTCCTCGATGCGCATCGTGTACGCGTCCTTCTCGCCCGGCTTGCGCTGGAAGGAGCAGTAGGCGCAGGACGCGGTGCACACGTTCGTCATGTTGAGGTGGCGGTTGACGTTGAAGTGCACCACGTCGCCGTTCTTGCGGGTGCGCACCTCGTGGGCCAGGCCGCCCAGCCACGCCAGGTCGTCCGACTCGTACAACGCGATGCCGTCCTCGCGGGTCAGGCGGACACCCGCCCGTACCTTCTCCTCCAGCTCGCGCTTGAGCCCGGCGTCCATGCGAATACCTCTTTCCGAAAAGACTCCGATTACCGTACGCCGGGTGACCTACACACCTTCGGGCAGCTCACCCACGCGGTTCTCCCACTTGGTGGACAGCACGATGGTGGTACGGGTCCTGGAGACGCCCTTGGTGCCGGACAGCCGGCGGATGATCCGCTCCAGTCCGTCGACGTCCGTGGCGCGCACCTTGAGCATGAAGGAGTCGTCGCCCGCGATGAACCAGCAGTCCTCGATCTCGGGCAGGTCCTTCAGCCGCTGCGCCACGTCCTCGTGGTCGGCCGCGTCGGAGAGCGAGATGCCGATCAGGGCGGTCACGCCGAGGCCGAGCGAGGCGGCGTCCACGGTGGCGCGGTACCCGGTGATGACACCGGCCGCCTCCAGCCGGTTGATGCGGTCGGTGACACTCGGTCCCGACAGGCCGACGAGGCGCCCCAGCTCCGCGTAGGAGGCCCGGCCGTTCTCCCTCAGGGCCTGGATGAGCTGCCTGTCCACCGCGTCCATGCGATCGAAGCCTTCCGCTGAAGAGTTCCGAGGTGATGAAAGGTACTGATGGGTGCTGCGGGTACTGCGGGGTGGTGAGAGGTACTGCGAGTCCTGTGGGTCCTGCGGGTGGTGCTACTCGCCCGGTGTGCCGGCTCCGCCGCCGAGGCCGCCCTGCCAGCGGCGGTAGAGGCGGTGCTCCACGCCCGCCGCGTCCAGCACCCGGCCCGCGACGAAGTCCACCAGGTCCTGGATGTGCGTCGCGCCCGCGTAGAAGCCCGGCGAGGCCGGCACCACGGCCGCGCCCGCGTCGTCCAGGGCGACCAGGTGCCGCAGGGTCTGGCCGTTCAGCGGGGTCTCCCGTACGGCCACGACCAGGGTCCGGCGTTCCTTCAGGGTGACGCTCGCCGCCCGCTGGAGGAGGTCCTTCGACAGCCCGAGGGCGACCCCCGCCACGCAGGCGGTGGAGGCCGGCACGATGATCATCCCCTTCGCCGGGTACGACCCCGAGGACGGCCCCGCGGCGAGGTCACCGGCGTTCCAGTACCGCACCCGCGCGATGTCGCAGGTGAAGGTGGCGGGCTTGCCGTCGGCCCCGCGGGCCAGCCATTCGCGCAGGTCGTCCTGCCAGTGGGCGTCCCGGAAGGAGATGCCGGTCTCGTCGAGCAGGGTGAGCCGCGAGGCCCGGCTGACCACCAGGTCGACGCTGTGTCCCGCGTCGAGGAGGGCGCGCAGCACGGCAGCGGCGTAGGGCGTCCCCGACGCCCCGGAGACCCCCACGATCCAAGGCGTGCGCTGCGTTTCTCCTGCGTTCACACCTTGAGCCTACCGGCGGACCGGGCCCTGCTCAGGACCGGTCGGCCACCGGGGCCCCGGCTCACACGCTCAGGCCCCGGACCAGGAGGTCCAGCAGGGCGCACACGAACAGGGCGATGCCGATGAACCCGTTGACGCTGAAGAACGCGCGGTTGACGCGGGAGAGGTCGTTCGGCCGCACGATCGAGTGCTCGTACACGAAGGCGCCCGCGACGATCAGCAGGCCCAGCCAGAGGAAGGCGCCCGCGCCGGTGGCGACCGCGTACCAGACGAACAGGGCGGTGGTGACCAGGTGGCAGCCGCGCGCCCCCCAGATCGCGGCCGGGACGCCGAAGCGGGCCGGGACCGAGCGGACGCCGATCCGGCGGTCGGTCTCCACGTCCTGGCAGGCGTAGATCAGGTCGAAGCCGCCGATCCACACGCCCACGGCCAGGCCGAGGATCACCGCCTTCCACGACCACTCGCCGGTGATCGCCAGCCAGCCGCCGACCGGCCCCATCGCCTGGGCGAGACCGAGGATGGCCTGCGGGAAGTTCGTGAACCGCTTGCCGTAGGGGTAGACCACCATCGGGATCACCGCGATGGGCGCGAGCGCCAGGCACAGCGGGTTGAGCAGGGCGGCGGCGCCGAGGAAGACGACGAGCGCGATCAGCGCGCCGGTCCATGCGTGCCGCACCGACATCGCGCCGGTCACCAGCTCGCGTTGGGCGGTGCGCGGATTGCGGGCGTCGATCTCCCGGTCGATGATCCGGTTGACGGCCATGGCGAAGGTGCGCAGGCCCACCATGCACACGGTCACCAGGAGCAGCCGGCCCCAGTGGATGTTCCGGTCCCACTCGTACATGGCGGTCAGCGAGGCGATGTAGGCGAAGGGCAGCGCGAACACCGAGTGCTCGATCATCACCAGGCGCAGGAACGCCTTGGTGCGCCCCGGCTGCCCGATCGCGGCGGAAGCGGAACTCACAGGCCGTACTCCTTCCACCGGCGGTCGACCTTCGCCGCCGTATCGGGGTCGGACAGCACCATCTCGGGCCAGCCGCCGTCGCGGGTGTAGCCCTCCTCCGGCAGCTTCCGGGTGGCGTCGATGCCCGCCTTTCCGCCCCAGAACTGCTGGTAGGAGGCATGGTCGAGGTGGTCGACGGGGCCTTCCACGACCGTGAGGTCACGGGCGTAGTCGGTGTTGCCGAGGGCCCGCCAGGCCACCTCGTGCAGATCGTGCACGTCGCAGTCGGCGTCGACGACCACGATCAGCTTGGTCAGCGACATCATGTGTGCCCCCCAGACGGCGTGCATCACCTTCTGGGCGTGCTTGGGGTACTTCTTGTCGATGGAGACGATCGCGCAGTTGTGGAAGCCGCCCGCCTCGGGCAGGTGGTAGTCCACGATGTCCGGCACGATGATCTTCAGCAGCGGCAGGAAGAAGCGCTCGGTGGCGCGGCCGAGGGGGCCGTCCTCGGTCGGGGGCCGGCCCACGACGATCGACTGGAGCAGGGGACGCCTGCGCATGGTCACGCAGTCGATGGTCAGCGCCGGGAAGGGCTCCTGCGGGGTGTAGAAGCCGGTGTGGTCGCCGAAGGGCCCCTCGGGCAGCATCCTGCCGGGCTCCAGCCACCCCTCCAAAACCACCTCGGCGTTGGCCGGCACCTGGAGCGGCACGGTCTTGCAGTCGACCATCTCGATCCGCTTGCCCGCGACGAAGCCGGCGAACAGGTACTCGTCGATGTCGCCGGGCAGCGGCGCGGTGGAGGCGTACGTCACGGCGGGCGGGCAGCCGAAGGCGATGGCGACCGGCAGCCGCTCGCCCTTGCGCGCGGCCACCTGGTAGTGGTTGCGGCTGTCCTTGTGGATCTGCCAGTGCATGCCGATGGTGCGCCGGTCGTGGCGCTGGAGCCGGTACAGACCCAGGTTGCGGATGCCCGTCTCGGGGTCCTTGGTGTGGGTGAGCCCGAGGTTGAAGAAGGACCCGCCGTCCTCGGGCCAGGTGAACAGCGCGGGCAGCCGGTCGAGGTCGACCTCCTCGCCGCGCAGCACGACCTCCTGCACGGGCGCGTTGTCCGGCTTCACCTTCTTCGGCGGTACGTGCGCCATCGCGCCGAGCTTGCCGAACGCCTCGCGCACGCCCACGAACCCGTGCGGCAGCTCGGGCCGCAGCAGCCCGCCGATCTTCTCGGAGATCTCGCCGTACGACTTCAGGCCGAGCGCCTTGAGCAGGCGGCGGTCGGTGCCGAAGACGTTCATCGCGAGCGGCATCGCCGAGCCCTTGACGTTCTCGAAGAGCAGCGCGGGACCGCCCGACTTCTGCACCCGGTCGACGATCTCACCGACCTCCAGGTACGGGTCGACCTCGGCCTTGATGCGCTTGAGGTCGCCCTCGCGCTCCAGCGCCCTGAGCAGGGAGCGAAGATCGTCGTAAGCCATGCGTCCCAGTATCTGTCACCGGCTACCCTGGCCCGGTCACCGGGGCCGTCCCAAGGCCCTCCGCACGACCGCCCGGAGAGGCGCCCCATGTTCAGGTATCTGCCCCTGCTGCTGGTCCTGGCCCTGTGGATCTACGCGTTCGTCGACTGCCTGAACACCCCCGAGGACGAGGTGCGCGGCATGCCGAAGGTGGCGTGGGTGATCGTCATCCTGCTCTTCGGCGAGGTGCTGGTGGGTCCCGTCGCCTGGCTGCTGGCGGGCAGGGTCCGCCGGGCGCCCGGACGGCCCTCGGGCCCGAGCTGGGTCGCCCCCGACGACAACCCGGAGTTCCTGAAGTCGCTGCGCAAGGACGACCCCAGGACGGAGTGAGGACGCGGTGACGACCCGGGCGGCCGCCCGGGTCGTCCGGCCGGCCGCCCGGGAGCCGTCCGGTCAGCTCGACAGCTGGCCGATCAGCCGCTCGAAGCGGGCCCGCCAGCCCGGCTCGCTCTCGCCCTCGCCCTGGAACTCGTGGGTGAAGCGGAGCAGGGAGCCGCCCTCGCCGTCGCGTTCCAGGTGGAAGCGGATGCGGCCGCCGCCCTCGAGGGTGTACTCGGCGACCCGGTCGACGTCCCAGGCGGTGATCCGCCCGCTGCCGAGGTCGCGCAGGCTGACCGCGCCGCCGAGCCGGGGCTCCAGCTCGTCGGCCGCCGTGAACCAGCGCTGGAGCCCCTCGGGTGTGGCGAGCGCCGGCCAGACCCCCTCCATGGGTCTCGGCAGCCGCACGTGGAAGCCCAGGATGTGTGTGTTGCCGTGGGTCTGGCTGGTGCCCTGTTCGATGGAACCGGTCATGCCTCAAGTGTCGCGCGCGGGCTCGCGCCCGGCCTGGGAGCGGGGCTCGCACCCCGCCCGGGGCTCACACCCCCGCGTAGGAGTGCTTGCCGCCCACGAAGATGTTCACGCCGTAGTAGTTGAACAGCCAGCAGCCGAACGCGATCAGCGCGATGTAGGCGGCCTTGCGGCCCTTCCAGCCGGCCGTGGAGCGGGCGTGCAGGTAGCAGGCGTAGGCGACCCAGGTGATGAAGGCCCAGGTCTCCTTGGGGTCCCAGCCCCAGTAGCGGCCCCACGCCGACTCGGCCCAGATGGCGCCCGCGATGATCGTGAACGTCCACAGCGGGAAGACGGCGGCGTTGATCCGGTAGGCGAACTTGTCCAGGGACGCCGAGGCGGGCAGCCGCTCCAGGACGGAGCTCGCGAAGGCGCCCGGCTTGCCGCCGCCCGCGAGCTTGTTCTCGTAGGAGTCCTTGAACAGGTACAGCAGGGTGCTGATCGCGCCCACGTAGAGCACCGCGCCGCAGAAGATCGCGGTGGAGACGTGGATGTAGAGCCAGTACGAGTGCAGGGCCGGGACCAGCTGGTCGCTCGCCGTGTAGAGGACGGTGACGGCCAGGCCGAGGTCGAGCAGGACCGTGGTGGTCAGGAAGAGGCCGAGCCAGCGCACGTTCTTCTTCAGGGCGAGCAGCACGACGTAGACGCCGACCGCGACCGTGGAGAAGGTGATGTTGAACTCGTACATGTTGCCCCACGGCGCCCGCTGCACGGAGGCCGCGCGCGCGAGCACGCCGCACAGCTCCACCAGGAAGGCGAGCACGGTGAGGGACACCGCGATACGGCCGTAGAGGTCGCCCTGCTCGTCGCCGCCGTGCGCGCCCGGCCCGTCGGGCACGTCACGCGAGCCGGCCGAGGACCGTACGATCACCTCGGGCCGCTCCAGGACGGCGGTGCCGCCCTTGGACTTCACCGTCACGGCAGGGCCCTTGGCCTTGGCCGTGGCGGCCTCGGCGGTCAGCGCGGCGGCCGTGCGGCCGACCTTGCTGCGGCTGCCGAAGAGCCATTCGGCGATGTAGGCGAAGAAGGCCAGGGTGTAGACGGCCATCGCGGAGTAGATCAGCGTGTTGCTGATGTTCGCCAGATGCTCGTTGGTCGCCGTGGCGAGCTCTGTTGCGGCGGCGAAAGTCACTTCTTCTCAGCCCCTTCGGCGGATGCGTAAGTCTCGTCGTCCGGCTCCCGGTCGGGGTCGGCGTCGGTCTGTGCGGGTGCCTTGTCGTGGACGAGGGCGGCGATGTCGCCGATCTCCTCGGGGAGTTTCGCGGACTCGCTGCGGCCGAGGCCGGCCACCTCGACGACCGTCACGCCGTCCGCGCCGGCGACCGCGCGCACCCAGACCCGGCGGCGCTGGATGAACAGCGAGCCGGCCAGTCCCGCGATCGCGGCGAGGGCTCCGGCCAGCGCCCAGTCGGTGCCGGGCTGCTGGACGATCTGGAAGCCGGCCCACTCCTTGATGTCCTTGTCGAAGGTGATGGAGCCGGCGCCGTTCGGCAGCGTCATGGTCTCGCCGGGCAGCAGCCGCTGCTTGACGATCTCGCCCTTGGCGTCCTTGAACTGCTTGAGGTTGGGGTTGTCCTTGGTGTCCAGCTGGTACACGTTCTGCGGGACGCCCGCGTCGACGCCCAGGTCGCCGTGGTAGCCGCTCACCGCGAGGACGGGGAAGTCCAGCGCGGGGAACTGAGAGAACATCGTGCCCTTGCCGGCGCCCGCGAAGGTGGGCACGAAGAACGCGGAGAAGCCCAGCTGTTCGGACTTGCCCCGCGCGTCGCGGTAGCCGTCGAGGACCTTGATCGCGCCCTGCGAGGTCTCGTTGGAGTCGATCGGCAGCATCGGCACCGCCTGGTGCAGCACCACGTCGCCCTTGCCGTCGCGGACGGTGACCGTGGGCGCGTAGCCGTGGCTGACCAGGTAGACCTTGGCGTCGCCGATCTCCAGCGGCTCGTTGACCTTGATGGTGGTGCGCCGCTCCTTGCCGTCGGCGCCCACGCTGTAGTCGACGGCCGCCTGGAAGGTGCGGGCGGTGCCCTTGTTGGGGCCGTTGCGCTCGTAGGTGGCGGTGAACTTGTCCAGGTTGAAGCTGAACGGCACCAGGTTGTCGTCGTTGAAGAGGCTGCCGGACTTGAAGTCGTCGTACTGGGTGAGGGTGTTGGAGAAGCCGTCGCCCTCGACGACCAGCTTGTTGCCCTCGGTCTTGTACAACTGGCCCCAGGCGAAGGCGACCAGCATCACGATCAGCGCGATGTGGAAGGCGAGGTTGCCGGCCTCGCGCAGATAGCCCTTCTCGGCGGCGACGGCGTCACCCTCGGTGTGGGCGCGGAAGCGGCGGTCCTTCAGCACGCGCAGCGCGGCCTCGCGGACCTCCTCGGGCGCGGCGCCGGTGCGCCAGGTGGCGTACGCGGGCAGTCTGGTCAGCCGCTTGGGCGCGCCCGGCGGCCGGCTGCGCAGCTGGCCGGTGAACTGCCAGGTGCGCGGCACGATGCAGCCGATGAGGGAGACGAACAGCAGGATGTAGATCGCGGAGAACCACACCGAGCTGTAGACGTGGAACAGGCCGAGCTTGTCGTACAGCGGGGCGAGGGTCTTGTGCGCCTGCCGGAAGGCGTCGACCTTCATGGCGTTGGTGTTGGTCTGCGGGATCAGCGAGCCGGGAACGGCGCCGAGGGAGAGCAGGAACAGCAGCAGCAGCGCGACCCGCATCGAGGTCAGCTGCCGCCAGAACCAGCGGGCCCAGCCGAGGACCTCCCGTCCGGTCCACGCCAGCCAGCCGGCCGCGCCGGGGGCGCGGTTGCCGCCGAAGGAGCCGGGCACGGCGGTCTCGGAGGGCGCGGTGGACAGCTGGGACCCGGCGGCGCCGAGATCGTCCTCGGGGATGCCGCCGTCGGGGGGCCCGGTGACCGGGGTCTCGCCGTCGGGAGTCCCGGTGACCGGGGTCTCGTCGGCGGGGGTGCCGGTTGTCGTCTTGCTCATCGATCAGATCCCCACAGTGAAGCCGGTGGACCAGGTCTGCATCTGCTGCACCAGGAGGTCCCAGACACCGGTCAGCAGCAGCACACCGGTCAGGATCATCATCGAGCCGCCGATGCGCATCACCCAGACATAGTGACGCTTGACCCAGCCGAAGGCGCCGAGGGCCTTGCGGAAGGCGATCGCGGTGAGCACGAAGGGGATCCCGAGCCCGGCGCAGTAGGCGACGGTGAGCAGCGCGCCGCGCCCCGCGCTCGCCTGCTGGAAGGAGAGCGTCTGGACGGCGGAGAGGGTGGGGCCGATGCACGGGGTCCAGCCGATGCCGAACAGTGCGCCCAGCAGCGGCGCGCCCACCAGGCCCGTGGTCGGGCGCCGGTGGAAGCGGAACTCACGCTGGGTCATCCAGGGCATCAGGCCCATGAAGAAGACGCCCATGAGGATCATGAGCACCCCGAGCACCTTGGTCAGGGGGCCCTTGTGGTCCTGGAGGGTCTGCCCGAAGTAGCCGAACAGGGCGCCGCCGGAGACGAACACGGCGGTGAAGCCGAGCACGAAGAGCGAGGCGCCCACGGCCATCCGGCCCCGGCGCGCCTCGCCGAGGTCGGTGCCGGTGACTCCCGTCACGTACGACAGGTAGCCGGGGACGAGTGGGAGGACGCAGGGGGAGAAGAAGGAGACCAGTCCGCCGAGCACGGCGACGGGGAGCGCCAGCAGCAGCGCTCCGCTGCTGACGGTCCGGCTGGTGTCAATGGCTTCGGCCAGTAGCACGGCGGGTCACTTCTCCGCGACGACCGGGTCGAGCATCTTGCGCAGCTTGTCCTCGCTGAGCGCCTGGAGTGCGCGCGCCGCGATGTTCCCGTCGCGGTCGAGGACGATCGTGGTCGGGATGAGCTGCGGGTTGAGCGTGCCCTTCTTGAAGCGGAGCATCAGCTTGCCCGTCGGGTCGTACAGGCTCGGGTACGGCACCGAGAACTGCTTCTCGAAGGCCTGGGCCGGCTGGGTGCTGGTGTCGCGGGTGTTGATGCCGACGAACTGCACGCCCTTGGCGGCGGTGTCCTCGGCCACCTTCACGAGGTTGGGCGCCTCGGCGCGGCAGGGGGCGCACCAGGAGCCCCAGACGTTGAGGACGACGACCTTGCCCTTGTAGGAGGAGAGGTCGAGCTGCTTGCCGTCGATGGTCTTGCCGGACAGGTCGGGCGCGGGCTTGCGCTCGCCCTTCTTGACGGTGGCGATGCCGTCGGCGCCGGTGATGAAGTTGGTGTTGCCCGAGCCGCCGGAGGTGCCGCCGGAGCCGCACGCGGACAGGGTGAGTGCCGCGACGGCGGTCCCCGCGGCGAGCAGGGCTGCGCGGCGGCGGACGCGGCTCGTGCGCGTGGGGTGCGGACGGGGCGTACGGTTCGCCCGGTTCGAGCACTGGGGGGCGCGGCTGACGGCACTCATGTGAAAAGTTTCGCATGCCCGTTCCGCGGATCTCGCGCACCCCCCTGGCGGCGCGAAAACCGCATTTCAGCCCGCGTTCTGCGTCCCCGTGCCGGTTCCGGTGCCCGTGCCCGTGCCGGTTCCCGTGCCGCTGCCGGCGGTCTGCATGTACTGCTTCCAGCCGCCGGGAGGCGTCTGGCCCACCCCGAGGCCGTGCAGCTTGGCGAGCACCTCCGGCTTCTGCGCGTCCATCCAGTCCACGTACTGCCGGAAGGAGACGAGGCGCACGTCGGCGCCCTTCTCCTTCTCGCGCGCGATGTGCTTGAAGGCCTCCTCGACGGAGTCCATGTAGATGCCGCCGTTCCAGTGCTCGAAGTGGTTGCCTATGAAGAACGGTGCCCGGTTTGTCTCGTATGCCCGCTTGAAGCCCGCTATGTAGGCGCCGGCGGACTGCTGGCGCCAGGCGGGGTAGTTGTAGGCGGGCGCCTTGGTCGAGTTCTTGGACTGGTTGTACATCATGTTGTAGTCCATCGAGAGGACCTCGAACTTGCGGCCGGGGAAGGGCACCTGCTGCAACGGCAGGTCCCAGATCCCCAGCTTCTTGCGCGGCCACACCTGGAGGCCGCCGGGCGAGGAGGCGTCGTAGCGCCAGCCGAGCTCACGGGCGGTGGGCAGCAGCTGGTTCTGGCCGAGCAGGCAGGGCGTGCGGCCGCCGACGAGCTCCTTGTCGTAGTCGAAGGGCAGCGCGGGCAGGTCGCTCCAGCCGGTGTTCGTCTTCCACTGCTTGACGAAGGCCTTGGCCTGGTCTATCTCGCTGCGCCACTGCTTGGGCGTCCAGTTGCCGACCGTGCCGTGGCCGCCGCAGAAGTGCCCGTTGAAGTGGGTGCCTATCTCGTGGCCCTCGAGCCAGGCACGGCGGACGTTGGCGAGCGTGGACTTGATGTGCTCGTCCGTCAGGTAGCCGATGTCGGAGGCGCCGCGCGGGTTGTTCGGCGGGTCGTACAGGCGCTTCTTGGACTCCGGCAGCAGGTAGAGGCCGGAGAGGAAGAAGGTCATGTGGGCGCCGTGCTGCTTGGCGAGGTCGAGGAAGCGGGGGAAGAGGCCGTTGCCGACCTCACCCGCCCCGTCCCAGGAGAAGATGACGAACTGCGGCGGGGTCTGCCCCGGCTCCAGCGGCTCGGGCTTGGCGGGCTGGAAGGGCTGCGCGCCGGTGTACGCCGTGGAGCCGTCGCCGATGAGGCGCTCCGGACGGTCGGTGCTCTTGCCGCCGCCCGAACTCCCCTTGCCGGAACCGCCGGAGCGGTCGCCGCCGTCGGAAGAGCTGTCGGTGCCGCAGCCCGCGAGCCCGATGGCGGCCGCGGTGCCCGCGCCGAGGCCGAGCATTCCCCTCCGGGAGAAGGTGCGCATGAGATCCTCGATCCGTCCCGTCCTTCGATGGTCACCCACTGAGAGGCAGCGACGGACGCGGGGGTTCCCACCGCCGGTATGAATTTCGCAACAAACGTCATGAAACTGTCCGGTGGTCGGGCGCAGGGGGTGCGCCGGGACACGGGCGGGGCGGGCCGACGGCGCGATGCACCGTCAACTCCGGCGCGGTGCACGGGGCTTACGGCCGCGAGACGGCGGACCAGGTGCGCCGAGCGCACGGCCGCGAGACGGCGGACCAGGTGCGCCGAGCGCACGGCCGCGAGACGGCGGACCAGGTGCGCCGAGCGCACGGCCGCGAGGCGGCGGACCAGGTGCGCCGAGCGCACCGTCGCGGGACTCCGAGCACACCGGGCCGGGGGCGGCGCACGCACCGCCCCCGGGACCCCTGGCGTGTGCCGGCTAGGCGCCGAAGGCCTTGCTCTGGCCCTTGACCGGCTTGGCGCCTGCTCGCAGGTGGGCGGGGACCAGGTCGCGGGCCGGCTCGCTGTAGCCGACGGAGACGATCCGGTCGCCCCGGTAGGTGAACGTCGTCAGCGAGGCGAGCGTGCACTGCCGCCGGCGCGGGTCGTGCCACAGCCGGCGCCGCTCGACGTAGGAGCGCACGATCCAGATCGGCAACTGGTGGCTCACCAGCACCGCTTCGTGCCCGCGCGCCTTGTCCTTCGCCGCGTTCAGCGCGCCCATCATGCGCACCACCTGGTCGACGTACGGCTCACCCCAGGACGGCCTGAAGGGGTTGAGCACGTGCTTCCAGTTGCCCGGCCTGCGCAGCGCGCCGTCGCCGACGCCGAACGTCTTGCCCTGGAAGACGTTCTCCGCCTCGATCAGCCGCTCGTCGGTGGCGAGGTCGAGCCCGTGCGCCTTGGCGATGGGCGTCGCCGTCTCCTGCGCCCGCTCCAGCGGGGAGGCGGCCACGTAGGTGATGTCCCGGTGCGCGAGGTGCTCGGCGACCCGCTCGGCCATCTTCCGCCCGAGCTCGGACAGGTGGTAGCCGGGCAGCCGCCCGTAGAGGACCCCGGTGGGGTTCTCCACCTCGCCGTGACGCATGACGTGCACGACCGTGATGTCGTCGCCGCCGCTGCCGCTGTTGCCGTGGATCTCGCTCATGCCGTGGTCTCCGCCTCCGCCGCCGCCCGGGCCGCCGCCGGAAGGGCGTCGGCGATCCGCTGGAGGGCCTGCTCGTCGTGGGCGGTGGAGACGAACCAGGACTCGAAGGAGGACGGCGGCAGGTAGACGCCGTTCGCGAGCATCGCGTGGAAGAAGGCGGTGAAACGATACGACTCCTGCGCCCTGGCGTCGTCGTAGTTGCGCACCGGCCGGTCGGTGAAGAACACCGAGAACATGTTGGAGGCGTTCTGCAGCGTGTGCGCCACGCCCTCCTTGGTCAGCGCCTCGGAGACCATGGCCTGGATCTGCTGCGAGACGGTGTTGACCTTCGCGTAGGCCGCGTCGTCGAGCAGCCGCAGCTGGGCGAGCCCGGCGGCGGTGGCGACCGGGTTCCCCGACAGGGTGCCGGCCTGGTAGACGGGCCCGGCCGGCGCGAGGTGCGCCATGACGTCGGCGCGGCCGCCGAACGCGGCGGCGGGGAAGCCGCCGCCCATCACCTTCCCGAAGGTCATCAGGTCCGGCTCGACCCCGTCCACGCCGTACCACCCGGCGCGGCTGGTGCGGAAGCCGGTCATGACCTCGTCGGAGACGTAGAGGGCGCCGTTGTCCCGGCACAGGTCCTTGAGCCCCTGGTTGAACCCGGGCAGCGGCGGCACCACGCCCATGTTGCCAGGCGAGGCCTCGGTGATCACGCAGGCGATCTCGCCGGGGTGGGCGGCGAAGGCCGCGCGCACCGCCTCGAGGTCGTTGTACGGCAGCACGATCGTGTCCCCGGCCTGCGCACCGGTGACGCCCGGGGTGTCGGGCAGCGCGAAGGTGGCGACGCCGGAGCCGGCGGCGGCGAGCAGCGAGTCGACGTGCCCGTGGTAGCACCCGGCGAACTTGACCACCTTGGAGCGCCGGGTGAACCCTCGGGCCAGGCGGATCGCGGACATGGTGGCCTCGGTACCGCTGGACACCAGCCGCACCCGGTCCAGCGGGGCGACCCGGGCGGTCATCTCCTCGGCGAGCGCGACCTCGCCCTCACCGGGCGTGCCGAAGGACGTACCGCGCGCGACCGCCTCCTGCACCGCGGCGAGCACCTCGGGCCGGCCGTGCCCCAGGATCATCGGGCCCCAGGAGCACACGAGGTCGACGTACTCGCGCCCGTCGGCGTCCTTCAGATACGGGCCGCTGCCGGACACCATGAACCGGGGCGTGCCGCCCACGGCGCCGAAGGCGCGCACCGGCGAGTTCACACCGCCGGGCGTGACGGCCTCCGCACGGTCGAACAGCGCCTTCGAGGCGGGCGCTTCGTATGGATATGGCAGTTCGCTCATGACCTGCGACTTCTCCGACTTCTCGGGTCGTTCTCGGCTGGTTTCCTGAAATCCGGTGGGCAGTGCCCTGTTCAGGGTAGGCCAGCGCGGCCCGCGGCCCGCTGGGCGGCGGATCGCACGGATTCGCCGCCCACCATCTGCGAAACTGGTCTCCGCGTACGTATAGACAGGGCGAAGGGTCGTGTCGAGGGCTGCGAAGATCCCTGCGGGCAGATGTTTCGGCGCACGTTTCGGCGGGCGGCCGTGGGGGAGGTCACTGACACGATGATCGGGTTGCGCGGCGGGGGCCACGCGTCCTAGAAAAGCAGTCGGGTGGAGATATGCATCGCGGTGGCGGACTGGGCGAGGGGACTGACGACCTGGGTCCTCGACGTGCCCGGCGGGGAAGGCACCGACGCGAGGCGGAGGAAGCGGCCGAAGCACGTCAGGAACACGGGGTACCGGGTGAGCCCGAGCGGCTCGAGCGGCGGTTCGATCACCGGATCGACCGCAGGATCGACAGCCTCCGGGACGGAAGCAGGAATGGTGGTCGGGTGGGGGTGACGTACAAGTACTTCGGCGCGCCCGACGGTGCCACGGCCGCCCGTGTCCCGATCTCGATGCGCCCCGAGGAACTCGGCGGCGACGAGCTCGGCATGAACGGCATGTTCACCAAGATCAAGCCGGAGACGATGGCCGCCATGGTGCTGACCGGCATCGAGGGCGTCCCCCTGCACAAGGTGCCGCCGCTTGAGCTGGTCGTCCTGCACCCCGACTACGCCGTGGTCAAGCTCCCGATGACGGTCGTCGACCCCCTGCGCGACATCGGCGAGGAGGCGGTCGGCGCGGCCGCCTTCATCTGGTCCACGGTCCCCGACAGAGGCGGCCCCCGGGACGCCTTCAACGTGTACCAGCTCCTGCACGAGTGGCAGGACTTCAGCCACCGGCTGCACGAGGCGGGACACCAGCCGTACTGCCTGGTGTGGCCCTGAGCGGGGATTCAGCGGGTTCGGCGGGTTTGGGCGGGGGGCCTGGGGTTCGGACCGGGGTCCGTATGAGACCGCCTGAGGGCTTCAGCCTGCCGACGTACCTGCCGTACCCCTGGTGCGAATGTGCTGACCGAGAAAGAGAGCGGCGCGGTCCAGTGCCTCGTCGGCTTCGTCCAGGACGCCGGCGAACGCCTGGAAGACATGGGGAACGTCAGCGGTGACGTCCAGGATGACGTCCACTCCGGCTTCCCTCGCGCGCGTGGCCATGCGTGTGGAGTCGTCCAGGAGCATTTCGTTGGTGCCCGCCTGCAGAAGCATCGGAGGGAAGCCGGTCAGGTCGGCGAGGGTGGCGGGGCTGAGCATGGGCTGACGCGGATCCTGTCCCGCGAGGTACATGGTCCCGGTGTGTTCCAGGCCCGCACGCGTGAAGAACGGGTCGACGCCCGCCTTGGTGTCCATGCTCTCGCCTGTCCGGGTCATGTCGAGTCCGGGGGAGAACGCCACGATCGCGGCGGGCAGGGGCAGGCCCGCGTCGCGGGCGGCGAGGCAGGTGGTGACGGTGAGGCCGCCACCGGCGGAGTCCCCGGCGAACGCGATCGCCGAAGGGTCTTCGCCGCTGTCGAGAAGTGCGCGGTAGGCGCTCAGTCCGTCCTCGATCGCGGCCGGGAACGGATGCTCAGGCACAAGCCGGTAATCCAGGGAGAACGCCCTGAACCCTGTTCTGGTCACCAGGTTCCCCGTCAGGGACATCGCCGTCTCCGGTGAACCGACCACGTAAGAGCCGCCGTGGAAGTAGAGGATCGTCCCGGCCTTCGGAGTGCCGGCCGGCTCGACGAGCACCGCGGACCGATCGCCGAGCGTCGCGGTCCGGGTGCGGATCTCAGCCGGGACGATCATTTCCCCCATCATCGCCCTGAACCCGGCGCGGAGTCCCTCCACCGACCGAGGGCCCTCCGGCCGGGGCCGTCGGACCATCGCGTCGATCTCCGCGCGCTGCTGCCTGCTCATCGTCGCCTCCCTCGCGAGTGCATGCCTAGGAACAATATGCCTAGGCATGCAGACTAAACTATATGCCATGGCATCCAAGTCAAGCCGTGGCCCGATCGACCTCCCGGGCTTCTTCGCCGATCTCGTCCGCTGCGAGACACGCCTCTACAACGCGCTGAACGACCGCCTTCGCGAGCGGCACGGGATCGTCACCTCGCAGTTCGAGTTCCTGCGCTTCCTGCGCGACCACCCCGGGTCCCGGGTCGCGGACCTCGCCACCGAATTCGCCATCGGGATCGGCGCGACCAGCAAGGGCATCGACCGCCTGGAGAAGCAGGCATGGGTCATACGGCGAACCAATCCATCGGATCGCCGCTCATCACTGCTGGACCTGACCGCCACAGGCCTGCAACTCGTCGAGGCGGCGGAAGCGACCTTCACCGAAACACTGGCCGAGTTGACCGCAGACGTCCTGGGCGGTCCCTCAGGACCTGCCGCCGCACGGTTCCTCTCGGAGTTGCGCTCCGTACTCGAACGCGACCGGATCGGCCTGCCCACAGGCTGACCGGCACGCGCATCGAGTGCGACTGCCCGAAGCCGCGTGACCAGCGTTCGGGTCGGACGAGGGGGCTGTCAGGTCCCCACGTACTTCGCCAAGTGCTCGCCCGTGAGGGTCGGGCGGGTGGTGACGAGGTCGCTCGGGGTGCCTTCGAAGACGATGCGGCCGCCGTCGTGGCCCGCGCCGGGGCCGAGGTCGATGATCCAGTCGGCGTGGGCCATCACCGCCTGGTGGTGCTCGATCACGATGACCGACTTGCCGGAGTCGACCAACCGGTCGAGCAGGCCCAGCAGTTGCTCCACGTCGGCGAGGTGGAGGCCCGTGGTCGGCTCGTCGAGGACGTAGACGCCGCCCTTCTCGGCCATGTGGGTGGCCAGCTTGAGCCGCTGCCGCTCGCCGCCGGAGAGGGTGGTGAGGGGCTGGCCGAGGGTGAGGTAGCCGAGGCCCACGTCGGACAGCCGCTGGAGGACGCGGTGGGCCGCCGGGGTGCGGGCCTCGCCCTCGGCGAAGAAGGCCTCCGCCTCGCTCACCGGCATCGCCAGCACCTCGCTGATGTCCCGGCCGCCGAGGCGGTACTCCAGCACCGACGCCTCGAACCGCCTGCCCTCGCACTCCTCGCAGGTCGTGGCGACGCCGGCCATCATCGCCAGGTCGGTGTAGACGACGCCGGCGCCGTTGCAGTTCGGGCAGGCGCCCTCGGAATTGGCGCTGAACAGCGCCGGCTTGACCCCGTTGGCCTTGGCGAATGCCTTGCGGATCGGCTCCAGCAGACCCGTGTACGTGGCGGGGTTGCTGCGCCTGGAGCCGCGGATCGGGGCCTGGTCGACCGAGACCACGCCCGCGCCGGCCGGCAGAGAGCCGTGCAGAAGGGAACTCTTGCCGGAGCCGGCCACGCCGGTGACCACGACCAGCACGCCGAGCGGGATGTCGACGTCCACGTCACGCAGGTTGTTCGCCGTGGCGCCGCGGATCTCCAGGGCCCCGGTGGGCTTGCGCACCTGCTCCTTCAGCGCGGCCCGGTCGTCGAGATGGCGGCCGGTGACGGTGCCCCCGGACCGCAGCCCCTCCACGGTGCCCTCGAAGCAGACCCGGCCGCCCGCCGTGCCGGCGCCGGGCCCGAGGTCGACGACGTGGTCGGCGATCGCGATGACCTCCGGCTTGTGCTCCACGACCAGCACCGTGTTGCCCTTGTCGCGCAGCCGCAGCAGCAGTTCGTTCATCCGCTGGATGTCGTGCGGGTGCAGCCCCGTGGTCGGCTCGTCGAAGACGTACGTGACGTCGGTGAGCGCCGAGCCGAGGTGGCGGACCATCTTCACGCGCTGCGCCTCACCGCCCGACAGGGTGCCCGCCGGCCGCTCCAGGGACAGATAGCCGAGGCCGATCTCCACGAAGGAGTCCAGGGTGTCCCGCAGACTCGTGAGCAGCGGCGCCACCGACGGCTCATCCAGACCGCGCACCCACTCGGCCAGATCGCTGATCTGCATCGCGCAGGCGTCGGCGATGCTGACGCCCTTGATCTTCGAGGACCGGGCCGCCTCGCTGAGCCGCGTACCGCCGCAGTCGGGACAGGGCGTGAAGGTGACCGCCCTGTCCACGAACTCACGGATGTGCGGCTGCATCGCCTCGCGGTCCTTGGACAGCATCGACTTCTGGATGCGCGGGACCAGACCCTCGTACGTCATGTTGATGCCCGCGATCTTCATCCTGGTCGGCTCGCGGTGGAGGAAGTCGTGCAGCTCGGTCTCGGTGAACTCGCGGATCGGCTTGGCCGGGTCGTAGAAGCCGGACTCGCTGTAGAGGCGGTGGTTCCAGCCGCCCGACTTGTAGCCGGGGACGGCCAGCGCGCCCTCGGCGAGCGACTTGGTCTCGTCGTAGAGCTGGGTCAGGTCGATGTCGGTGACCCGGCCCCGGCCCTCGCAGCGCGGGCACATGCCGCCGGTGATGCTGAAGCTGCGCCGCTCCTTCACGGTCTTCCCGCCGCGCTCGACCGTGACCGCGCCCGCGCCGCTGATCGAGGCGACGTTGAAGGAGAAGGCCTTGGGCGAGCCGATGTGCGGCCGGCCGAGCCGGCTGAAGAGGATGCGCAGCATCGCGTTGGCGTCGGTGGCGGTGCCCACCGTGGAGCGCGGGTCGGCGCCCATCCGCTGCTGGTCGACGATGATCGCGGTGGTCAGGCCGTCCAGTACGTCGACGTCGGGCCGCGCGAGCGTCGGCATGAAGCCCTGGACGAAGGCGCTGTAGGTCTCGTTGATCAGCCGCTGCGACTCGGCGGCGACGGTGTCGAAGACCAGGGAGCTCTTGCCCGAGCCGGAGACTCCGGTGAACACCGTCAGGCGGCGCTTGGGGATCTCGACGCTCACGTTCCTGAGGTTGTTCTCACGGGCGCCGTGCACCCGGATCAGGTCGTGGCTGTCGGCACCGCGCGGCGCCGAGGAGGCTCCCGCGTGCCTGCCCTCCGCCGAGTCCGAGTCCGGATCCGGGTCCGCGTCCGTCCTGGTGACCGTGCTCATCGTGTCTCCCTCCGTCGGGCGGGGCCCCGGCCCGGCGGTCCCCGTCGGCGTCGTCCGGCTCCCGATCCAACCACCCGGCCTCCGACAGTACGTCGCTTTTTCCCCGGCCCGCCCCCGGGACGGTGACCGGTGGGCGCCGCGCGCACGGCCCTACGTACTGTAGGGTCCAGCTTCGCCAATCGACCGTCGACAGGGGACCCATGCAGGAAGCACGCAGTCCGGCGCCCGGTGCCGCCGGGGGCGAGGAGAGCGGGGGCGGGCTCGCGGCGACCGTCGCGGTGCTCGTCCTGAGCCTGACCATCGCCGCCGTGGGGGTGTACCAGCTGTGCGGCTTCGGGCTGCACAGCCTCGACCGGCGCCCGCACCTGTTCGGGGACGGTTTCGCCACGGCGGGCGTGATCGCCGCCACCGTGGCCGCCGGGGCGGCGGCGGGCAACCTGGCCTGGCTGCTGACGGCGGCCCGCAGGCGGACCCGCGCCGAGGCCGGTCAGGGCCGCGCCGGCGCCGGCTGAGAAGGGCCGAGCGCCCACGGCGGGCACCGTCCGGCGCCCTCAGCGACCCGCCCTGAGGCCCCTCAGCGCCCTCAGCGACCTCAGCGCCCCGCCCTCAGCGCGCTCAGCGACCTCACGGCCGAGTCTTACCCTTTCCACAGGAATGGCGGCCGGGCAGCCCGTCCGGCTCCGTTACCCTACAAGTCGTAGGGTCAGCGACATGGGCGCGCAGCGGACCGCGTGTCCGGCTGCCCGCCCCGTCCCCGCCGGTTTCCCGGCCCGCTCAGAGGTGACATGTCACCCATGCCCGCACAGCAGTCCGTCGTCATTCCCCCACAGCGTGATCCCCGCTCCGCCCCCCGCCCCTCGCCGGGACCCCGGCTGCGGGCACGGGCCGCCGCGTCCACCGTCTGGTACCTGAGGCTGATGGCGCTGCTCAACATCGTCGCGGTGCTCTCGCTGCCGTTCCGCGAGGAGGTGCACGAGCACAACGGCGGTGACTTCTTCACTCCGTACCTCGCCACCGCCGGTCTGGTCTCGGCGGCGATGGCGCTGTTCCTCGCCATGGTGATGCGCCGGGGCAAACGCGCGGCCTGGATGTTCAACCTGGTGCTCGCCGGGCCCCTGTTCGCGCTCTACGTCGCCGCGCTCACCCAGGACCGCTTCCAGGACCACGTGTTCAACTGGCTCTCCGCCGCGCTCACCGGGCTGTTCGTGGCCGCGTTGCTGGTGGGCCGCCGGGAGTTCAACGCCATCGGCGACCCCTCCAACCCCCGGCTCGCCCTCGCCGTGGGCGCGGGCGGCGTGCTGGTCACCGGCGGGATCGGCACCTGGCTGGTCGACGCCACCAACAAGACCTCCGGCGGTTCGCTGTCCGACAAGCTCGTCTACGCGCTGCTGCGCGGGGTCAGCGTCGGCCCGCTCGCCGACCGGGTGCCCGCCGTGCACGCGCCCCGCTGGGTGGACATCACCATCAACATCCTGATGGCGGCCACCTTCCTGCTCGTGCTGTACGCCTGCTTCCGCTCGCCCCGCGGCCGCGCCCTGCTCAGCGAGGAGGACGAGCAGCGGCTGCGCGAACTGCTCGCCAAGCACGGCGACCGCGACTCCCTCGGCTACTTCGCCCTGCGCCGCGACAAGGCGGCGATCTTCTCCCCCACCGGCAAGGCGGCCGTCACCTACCGCGTCGTGGGCGCCGTCAGCCTGGCCTCGGGCGATCCCATCGGGGACCCCGAGGCGTGGCCCGGGGCCATCGACGCCTGGCTCGCCGAGGCCCGCCGGCACGCGTGGACACCGGCCGTGATGGGCGCGAGCGAGGAGGCCGGCACGATCTACGCCCGGCACGGCCTGGACGCCCTCGAACTCGGCGACGAGGCCATCGTGGACGTCGCCGACTTCAGCCTCGAGGGGCGCGCGATGCGCGTCGTGCGGCAGGCGCACAACCGGGTGCGCCGGGCCGGGTACACGGTGCGCATCCGCCGCCACGAGGACATTCCCGACGACGAGATGGCACTGCTCGTCGACCGCGCCGACCACTGGCGCGACGGGGCCGTCGAGCGCGGTTTCTCCATGGCGCTCGGCCGGCTCGGCGACCCGGACGACGGGCGCTGCGTGATGCTGGAGTGCCGGGACGGAGACGGCGAGCCGCGTGCGCTGCTGAGCTTCGTTCCGTGGGGTGAGCAGGGGCTTTCCCTGGACCTGATGCGCCGTGACCGCGACTGCGAGAACGGGCTGATGGAGTTCATGGTGGTCGAACTGCTGCTGCGCGCCCAGGAGATCGGGGTGCGCCGGGTGTCGCTGAACTTCGCGATGTTCCGCTCGGTCTTCGAGCGCGGCTCCCGGCTCGGCGCCGGGCCGGTGCTGCGGCTGTGGCGCTCGGTGCTCACCTTCTTCTCGCGCTGGTGGCAGATCGAGTCCCTGTACCGCGCCAACGCCAAGTACCGGCCCGTGTGGGAGCCCCGTTTCCTGCTGTTCGCCAAGAGCAGCGACATCCCGCGCATCGGCATCGCCAGCGCCCGCGCCGAGGGCTTCCTGACCCCGCCGGCCCTCCCCTCCTTCACCCGCCGCAAGCAGGTCCCGGCCCCGGCCGGAGCCGAAACCCCCTGACGCCGGTCCCGGGCCCGGGGTCCGCGGTCAGATGCCGCCCCGGGTCCCGGCCGTCGTGCCCGAGCCGTCGTGGTGACCGCGTTCGCCGCGGTAGCTGTCCGCGCCCACGGTGAAGCCGATCACCGCGCCGCCGCCCTCGCGGCGGAACGCGAAGGGGGCGCCGCCGTGGGCCATGGCGACCTCGCGGACGATGGACAGGCCGAGTCCGGAGCCGGGCAGGGAGCGGGCGTCGGCGGCGCGGTAGAAGCGGTCGAAGACGCGGATCAGGTCGCCCGCGGCGATGCCCGGCCCCCGGTCGAGCACCTCGACGCGGACCGTGCCGCGCCGGGCGGGCCCGGTGACGGCGATCTCGATGGGCTGCCTGCCGTCGCGGTCGAACTTGGCGGCGTTCTCCACCAGGTTGGACACGGCCCGCTGGAGCATGGCCGGGCGGCCGTCGGTCGTCGTGTCGCCGCTCGCGCGCACCACGATGTCCCGCCCGGTGCGGCGGCGCGCGAGGCCGGCGACGTCCTCGGCGATGTCCGCGAGGTCGACCCGCTGCGGCGGCTCGGTGTCGGACTGCCCGGCCGCGAGGTCGACGAGCTCGTTGACCAGGTCGGTCAGCTCGCGGGCCTCCTGGGTGAGGTCGGCGACCAGTTCCTCGCGGGTGGCGGACGGCAGTTCGTCGATCCGGCGCAGCAGCGAGATGTTCGTGCGCAACGAGGTCAGCGGGGTGCGCAGTTCGTGGCCCGCGTCCTGGACCAGGCGGCGCTGGTCCTCCTCGGACTGTGCCAGCCGCCCCAGCATCCGGTCGAAGGCGCGGCCGAGGCGGCCCACTTCGTCGTAGCCGGTGACGGGAACCTGGACGCCGAGCTGCCGGGTGCGGGCCACGTCCTCGGCAGCGGCGGTGAGTATCCGCAGCCGGCGCGTGATGCGCCGGGCCAGCCACCAGCCGCACAGGCCGGCCGCGATCACCACGACGCCCATGAGGACCAGCGTCCGCTGCTGGAGCTCGCGCAGCAGGTCCTCGGTGTCGCTGAACTCCTGGGCGACCTGCACGGCGCCACGTCCGTCGCCGAGCGCGACCGTCGCGATGCGGTACACGTCGTCGGCGACCACCACGTCCTGGTACTCGACGGTTCTGCCCGCCTTGGGCGAGGCGGCCGTCGCCCTGTCCCGTGCGGTGACGGGCAGCTGGGGGCTGCCGTGGTCGACGATCTGGCCGTTGTCGCCGAGCACCTGGACGTCGGTGCGGCTGGGCCGCACCACCTCGTGGCCGGGCCGGGAGGAGGAGAAGTCGGCGGGCGTACGGTCGTAGCGCCGTACCTCGTCCTGGACGTCCTGCACGACCTGGGTGAACACCGACTGCTCGTCCACCCGCACCAGCCGGGCGGCGGAGTTGTACGACAGGATGCCGACCAGCACCGTCACGGCCGCGGTCACCACCGCGAACAGCACCGCGAACGTGGTCCGCAGCGAGGACAGTCCGGGCCGCGGTCGGTCCAGCAGCCGCCCGAGGCGGCCCACTCAGTCCTCCCGCAGCACGTACCCCACACCCCGCACGGTGTGGATGAGCTGCGGCGCGCCCGGCTCGTCGAGCTTGCGGCGCAGATAGCCGACGTAGACGGCGAGGTTCTTGGAGCCGGGGCCGAAGTCGTAGCCCCAGATGCGGTCGTAGATGGTGGAGTGGTCCAGCACGATGCCGGCGTTGCGGACCAGCAGCTCCAGCAGCTCGAACTCGGTGCGGGTCAGCTCCAGCTCGCGCGCGCCGCGCCAGACGCGGCGGGCCTGGAGGTCCATGCGGATGCCGGCCGCCTCGACCAGCCGCTCGGGCACCTGCGTCCCCTTCACCGCGAGGTCACCGGAGCCGGAGGGCGATCCGGCCGTGCCCGGCGCGCCGACGCCGACCGGGCTGGTGCGGCGCAGCAGGGCGCGCAGCCGGGCGAAGACCTCCTCCACGTCGAAGGGCTTGACGACGTAGTCGTCGGCGCCGGCGTCCAGGCCGGCGATCCGGTCGGCGGTCTCCACCAGCGCGGTGAGCATGAGGATCGGGGTGCGGTCGCCCTCGGCGCGCAGCACCCGGCAGACCTGGAGTCCGTCGATGCCCGGCATCATCACGTCCAGGACGAGGACGTCCGGCGGGTTGCGGTGCGCTTGCGCGAGCGCCTCTACGCCGTCGGCGACCGCCGTCACCTCGTAGCCCTCCAGGGTCAGGGCCCGCTCCAGGGCATGGCGGATGGCGCGGTCGTCTTCGGCGAGCAGCACAGTCTGAGGCACGCGTCCAGTCTGCCAAGGCCGAGAGCCCCGTGGCCTGGACGGGTGGGTCTACGATCACCCTTTTTACCCGCCTCTCACCGATCCGGAGGCAACCGCCGACGCCCGCCTACCGTCCTCTCACCGTCACACTCCGGCGACAGGGGGTGTCCCGGCGGGCCACAGGGGGTGACCCGGCGGGCGGGGTCAGTCGCGCAGGGCCGCCAGTCGCTCCTCGAAGGGAACGACCTCGAAGGCCTCCGGCTCCTCCCGCTCACGGCGGGGGGCGGGCAGGGTGGCGGGCAGGAGGGCGGCCAGTTCCGCGGCCGCTCGCTCGATACGGTCCGGGAGGCCCTCGGCGCCCCAGTCCTCCGAGGCGGCGTAGACGCCGGTGGGGACGACCACGGCCCGCAGGTAGGCGAACAGCGGGCGCAGCGCGTGGTCGAGGACCAGCGAGTGCCGGGCGCTGCCGCCGGTCGCCGCGATCAGCACGGGCTTGCCCGCCAGGGCGTCCCGGTCGCGCGCCCCGAGCACGTCGAAGAAGGACTTGAACAGCCCGCTGTACGACGCGGAGAACACCGGGGTGACGACCACCAGCCCGTCGGCCTCCGTCACGGCGTCCAGCGCGTCCGCCAGCGCGGGGCCGGGGAAACCGCTGGTCAGGTTGTGCGCGATCGCGACGGCGAGGTCGCGCACCTCGATCACCCGCACCTCGGCGCCGGACGGCACCCGTTCCGCCGTCGCTGCCGCCAGCCGGTCGGCCAGCAGCCGCGTGGACGAGGGCACGCCCAGCCCGGCCGAGACGACTACGAGCTTCATACGGACACCTCCTGGGACTCGGACCCGGACTCCTCGGCCCCCTGGGCCGCCTCCGCGGCCCCCGCAGCCCCCGCAGCCTTCGCGGCGAGCAGGGACGCGTGCGTCGGCGCGTCCGGCACGCCGGCCGGGCGGCCCTTGGCGAACTCCTCGCGCAGCACCGGCACGACCTCCTCGCCGAGCATGTCGATCTGCTCCAGCACGGTCTTCAGCGGCAGACCGGCGTGGTCCATGAGGAACAGCTGGCGCTGGTAGTCGCCGGCGTACTCCCGGAAGGACAGGGTCTTCTCGATCACCTGCTGCGGGGAGCCGACGGTCAGCGGGGTCTGCTCGGTGAAGTCCTCCAGGGAGGGCCCGTGACCGTAGACCGGGGCGTTGTCGAAGTAGGGGCGGAACTCGCGCACCGCGTCCTGGGAGTTCTTCCGCATGAACACCTGGCCGCCGAGGCCCACGATGGCCTGCTCGGGCGTGCCGTGGCCGTAGTGGGCGTACCGGCTGCGGTACAGCTCGACCATGCGCTTGGTGTGGTCGGCGGGCCAGAAGATGTTGTTGTGGAAGAACCCGTCGCCGTAGTACGCGGCCTGCTCGGCGATCTCCGGCGAGCGGATGGAGCCGTGCCAGACGAACGGGGGCACGCCGTCCATCGGCCGCGGGGTGGAGGTGAAGCCCTGCAACGGGGTGCGGAACCTGCCCTCCCAGTTCACGACGTCCTCGCGCCACAGCCGGTGCAGCAGGGCGTAGTTCTCGATGGCGAGGTTGATGCCCTGGCGGATGTCCTTGCCGAACCAGGGGTAGACCGGTCCGGTGTTGCCGCGGCCCATCATCAGGTCGACCCGCCCGTCCGCGAGGTGCTGGAGCATCGCGAAGTCCTCGGCGATCTTCACCGGGTCGTTGGTGGTGATGAGGGTGGTCGACGTGGACAGGACCAGCCGCTCGGTGCGCGCGGCGATGTAGCCGAGCATGGTGGTCGGGGACGAGGGCACGAACGGCGGGTTGTGGTGCTCGCCGGTCGCGAAGACGTCCAGGCCGGCCTCCTCGGCCTTCAGCGCGATGGCGACCATGGCCTTGATGCGCTCGCGCTCGGTCGGCGTCCGGCCGGTGGTCGGGTCCGGCGTGACGTCGCCGACGCTGAAGATCCCGAACTGCATGGTCGCTCACTCTCCAGGTTGTTGACGATTCAACTATACCCGTCCAACGGTCCCCCGGCCGGGGGTATTCCCCTCCCCCGCCGACGCGGCCGCGCCCCGGAGCGCCGCCCCGCGTCCCGTGCCTACACCGCGTCCGCGACCGCCGGCACCGCCTCCGCCTGCGGCGTCCGCTCGCGCCACGGCAGCAGCAGCGGGGTGGCGAGCAGCAGCAGGCCCGCGATGCCGATGGCGGTGCGCGGGCCGGCCGTCGCGGCCAGCAGGCCCCACAGGCCGGTCATCGCCGCGGTGGCCGCCTTGCCGGTGACCGACCAGGCCGACAGCACCCGCGCGGTCCGGTCGGACGGGGTCTGCTCCAGCCGGTGGGTGGTGAACACGGGGTTGAACACCGCGCAGCAGGCGATCAGCACCACCTCGACGCCCATCACCAGCGCCAGCCCGGCCACCCCCGGCCGCACGAACGCCAGCCCCACCGACCAGCACGCCCGCAGCACGCCCGAGCCCAGCAGCACCCGGCGCTGCCCGAACCGGGCGACCAGCGTGCGGGCCAGCCGCGAGCCCACGAGACCGCCCAGGCAGGGCACGGCGAAGGCGAGCCCGTACTGCCACGGCGCGAAGCCCAGCGGGCCCAGCATCAGCACGGCGAGCAGCGGCGAGGTCGCCATGATCAGGGAGTTCACCAGGACGGTGTTGAAGAAGAGCGGACGCAGTCCCGGGTGCCGGAGCACGAACCGCCAGCCCTCCGCGAGGCCCGCCGCCCGCAGTCGCGCACGTCCCTTCTCACCGCGCCCGGGACGCACGGGCCGCGGCTCGCCCCCGCCGATCGCGCGGATCCCGGCCGCCGACAGCAGATAGCTGACCGCGTCCGCCGCCACGGTCACCACCGGGCCGAACACCCCGACCATCAGGCCCCCGGCGGGCGGCCCCAGCACGGTCGCCGTCCAGGTGGTCGACTCGAACCTGCTGTTGGCGACCAGCAGGTCCCCCGGCGGCACCAGGTGCTTCAGATACGCGCCGCTCGCCGCGCCGAACGCGATGTCGGCCGCCGAGACCACCACCGACACCACCAGCAGCTGCCCGAACCCGAGCGCGCCGCACGCGTACGCCACCGGCACGCTCGCCAGCGCGGCGAACCGCACCAGATCCGTGCCGATCATCACCGGCCGCTTGCGCCGGAACTCCATCCACGGCCCGAGCGGCACCGCCGCCACCGCGCCCACCGCGAGCCCGGCCGCCGCGAGCAGGGACACCCGCGCCGACCCGGCGTGCAGCACGAGCACCGCGATCAGCGCGAACGCGTCGAAGGCCAGCCAGGACCCGAAGGTGCTGACCGCGTAGGCGGCCCACAGCCACCCGAACCGCCGCCCCAGCGTCCGCCTCGCGCCCGTGCCCTCGCCCACGCCCGCTCCTCCCTGGCCGCAACCCCGGCCATCCAACCAGAGGCGGAACCGTCGCGGCGGCCCGTGCGAAGCTGGCCCCCATGCCGATCCTCCGCTCCGCCGCCCTCTTCGTCGTCGCCGCGATCTTCGAGATCGGGGGCGCCTGGCTGGTCTGGCAGGGCGTGCGCGAGCAGCGGGGCTGGCTGTGGGCCGCGGGCGGGGTGCTGGCGCTCGGGGCGTACGGCTTCGTCGCCACCTTCCAGCCGGACGCCCACTTCGGCCGCATCCTCGCCGCGTACGGCGGGATCTTCGTCGCCGGTTCCCTGCTGTGGGGCGCGCTCGCGGACGGCTACCGCCCCGACCGCTGGGACGTGACGGGCGCACTGATCTGCCTGGCGGGCATGGCCGTGATCATGTGGGCACCCCGCAACGGCGGCTGAGCACGGACGAGGGCGGAGGGACGCCCGGGAGCGGAAGGGCGCCCGAGGGCCGGACGGCCCATCACGCCTCGAGCGGGGTCGCCTACCCTGGGCACGGACCATCGCCGTACGACCGAGGAGCAGCCCATGGCCACCGCCGCACCGTCCGCCGCCTCCCGCATCGCCGTCGTCACCGGTGCGAGCAGCGGCATCGGCGCCGCCACGGCCCGGCAGCTCGCCGCCGCCGGTTACCGCGTCGTGCTGACCGCCCGCCGCAAGGACCGTATAGAGGCGCTCGCCGAGGAGATCAACGCGGCCGGCCACGCGGCGACGGCGTACCAGCTCGACGTCACCGACCGCGCGGCCGTGGACGAGTTCGCCACGGCCTTCACGACCGTCGGCGTGCTCGTCAACAACGCGGGCGGCGCGCTCGGCGCCGACCCGGTGGCCACCGGCGACCCGGCCGACTGGCGCACGATGTACGAGACGAACGTCCTCGGCACGCTCAACCTCACCCAGGCCCTGCTGCCCAAGCTGGAGGCGAGCGGCGACGGCACGGTCGTGGTCGTCTCCTCCACGGCCGGCCACGCCACCTACGAGGGCGGCGCGGGCTACGTCGCCGCCAAGCACGGCGCGCACGTCCTCGCCGAGACCCTGCGCCTGGAGATCGTCGGCCGCCCGGTGCGGGTGATCGAGATCGCGCCCGGCATGGTCAGGACCGACGAGTTCGCCCTGACCCGCTTCGGCGGCGACCGGGAGAGGGCCGACAAGGTCTACGAGGGCGTGGCCGAGCCGCTGACGGCCGACGACGTGGCCGACACCATCACCTGGGCGGTCACCCGTCCCAGCCACGTCAACATCGACCTGCTGGTCGTCCGCCCCCGCGCCCAGGCGTCGAACACCAAGGTCCACCGGGAGCGGTGATGACGGACTCGACCACCCCCACCGGCGACGAGCGGCCCGACGACGCCGAACGGCGCCGCCTGGCCCTGGAGAAGAAGCGCGAGCGCTACGTCTGGTACTACCTCGGCTACTTCCTCTTCGGCATCCACGTGGTGGCCTTCGTGATGATCTTCGCGGTCCGCCACGCCAAGTAGGCCGGGGCCCCCGGCCCCCGAGGCGCCCCGCGTCAGCCCTTCACGCAGACGACCTGCCTGAGCCTGGCCACGATCTCCACCAGGTCGCGCTGCTGGTCGATGACCTGGTCGATCGACTTGTACGCACCGGGGATCTCGTCGACCACGCCGGAGTCCTTGCGGCACTCCACGCCCCGCGTCTGCTCCTCCAGGTCCTTGGTGGAGAAGCGGCGCTTGGCGGCGTTGCGGCTCATGCGCCGGCCGGCGCCGTGGGAGGCGGAGTTGAAGGACTTCTCGTTGCCGAGGCCCTTGACGATGTACGAGCCCGTGCCCATGGACCCGGGGATGATCCCGTGGTCGCCGGAGCCCGCGCGGATCGCGCCCTTGCGGGTGACGAGCAGGTCCATGCCGTCGTAGCGCTCCTCGGCCACGTAGTTGTGGTGGCAGGAGATCTCCGGCTCGAAGACGGGCTTCGCCTTCTTGAACTCCTTGCGGATCACGTCCTTGAGGAGCGCCATCATGAGCGAGCGGTTGTACTTGGCGTACTCCTGCGCCCAGAACAGGTCGTTGCGGTACGCCGCCATCTGCGGGGTGTCCGACACGAACACCGCGAGGTCGCGGTCGACCAGGTCCTGGTTGTGGGGGAGCTGCTGGGCCACGCCGATGTGGTGCTCGGCGAGTTCCTTGCCGATGTTGCGGGAACCGGAGTGCAGCATCAGCCACACCGAACCGGCCTCGTCCGTGCACACCTCGACGAAGTGGTTGCCGCTTCCGAGCGTGCCCATCTGCTTGACGGCCCGCTCCTGACGGAACCTGACCGCCTCGGCCACCCCGTCGAACCGCCCCCAGAAGTCGTCCCAGCCGGAGGTGGCCAGCCCGTGGAAGCGGGCCGGCTCGACCGGGTCGTCGTGCATCCCCCGGCCCACCGGGATCGCCTGCTCGATCTTCGAGCGCAGCCGGGACAGGTCGCCCGGGAGGTCGTTGGCCGTCAGCGACGTCCGCACCGCCGACATCCCGCAGCCGATGTCCACGCCCACCGCCGCCGGGCAGACCGCGCCGCGCATGGCGATGACCGAGCCGACCGTGGCGCCCTTCCCGTAGTGGACGTCCGGCATGACGGCGAGGCCCTTGATCCAGGGCAGCGTCGAGACGTTGTGCAGCTGCCGCATCGCCACGTCCTCGACGGTCGCAGGATCGGTCCACATACGGATCGGAACCTTGGCGCCCGGCATTTCCACGTACGACATATCGCCCTCATTCCCCCGGAAAAGTACAGAAGTCTCATATCGCAATACCGGCACCAAGGTCGACGAAACAGGGCATCGGACCGGCGTCCACGGCAGTGCGTGCGATACACATTGTCTCCAGGTGCCGCCCCCGCGCGGCAAGCGAATAACCTGCGGGGCCGCGTCCGTGCGAGCGGCCGCGCGGGCGAGACCGAGAGGAGCCTGACCGTGCTGCGGAAGGCGTACGTACCCGGCGCGGCCGCGCTCCTCGCGGCGCTGCTGCTGGGAGGCTGCACCGGCGGGTCGTCGGGCGACGGCCGGACGGACAACGCCAACCCCGGCGGCGCGGGCACGGCCACGGCGGCGGCCCAGCCGGGCAAGTACCGCACGCTGCCCGAGGCATGCGGCGCGGTGAGGCACGACACCCTCGACTCGCTGCTGCCCGGCATCAAGCAGATCACGGACGTGGACCAGCGCACCAAGGCCTACGAGGGCGAGGCGACGCTCACCTACGACACCGACCGCAAGGTGGGCTGCCGCTGGAAGGTGGAGTCCACGGACGCCACCGACCACCTCCACGTCGACTTCGAGCGGGTCGTCTCCTACGACAACGCCGTCAGCGACGACAGCCAGGCCGAGGCGGTCTTCGCCACCAAGCAGGCGGCCGCCGACCTTCCCGCGCCCACCGCCACGAGCCCCTCCGCCGGTTCGTCCACCGACGGTTCGGGCAAGCCGGGCAACCCGGGCGGACCGGGCGCCGGTACGGCCACCCCCTCGCCCTCCTCGTCCGCGGCCTCCTCCGACTCCCCCGGCTCCTCCGCCACCCCCTCCGGCTCCTCCTCCCCCAGCACCGACCCCGCCGACATCCAGCCCCGCACCCTGGACGACCTCGGCGACGAGGCGTTCATCGACGACACCCTCGGCACCTCCGGTTCGACGGCCCAGCAGCGCACCGTGACTGTGGCGTTCCGCACGTCGAACGTGATCGTGACCATCGAGTACGAGGAGCAGCCGGCGATGGTCGGAGTGGTCCCGGACAGCAAGGAAATGCAGGACAAGGCCCGGAAACTGGCGGCGCAGCTGGCGGATTCGCTCGGCGGTTGACGCTCCCGGACGGGCACTTGACGCCCCGGCACAATGCACGGGAAGCGACTTGCGCACCGCACTCAACGCGTACCGTGGCCCCCCGGACCCGATCCGACCGCAGGAACCACGAGCGTCATGAGTGAAGGAACCATGCAGCGAGCAGCCCAGCGAGACCACCACAGCGCCCCGCGAGCCAAGCGGCTGAACCGTGTCCTTGTCTGCGCGGCGGCCGTGCCCGTGATGTTCCTTGCCGCGGCCTGCTCCTCGGACTCCGGCTCGGGCGGCGGCAAGCAGACGCCCTCGGCCGACGCGAAGGGGCAGTCGAGCGCGAGCGCGTCGCCGACCGTGCAGGCGGCGGCGTACGGGAAGTTGCCGGACGCGTGCAAGGCGCTGTCCGCGAAGACGCTGGGCGATCTGGTGCCCAAGGGCGACAAGTCGGCCAAGGAGGGCGCCTCCAGCGATCTGTCCACGCGCGCGGGCTGCTCCTGGAGCAGCCTGGACAACAACGGCGTGAAGGGCTCGCAGTTCCGCTGGCTCAACGTCTCGCTGCTGCGTTTCGAGTCCGACGCCACGCGCGGCACGGGCGAGGCGCAGGCGCGGGAGTACTACCAGAAGCAGGTGCGGGACGCGACGTCCACGGCGGACGCGAAGAACGTGAAGTCGCAGCCGGTGTCCGGCACAGGCGACGAGGCGACGCTGGTGCGCTACGACCTGACGAAGAAGGAGGGGGCCTTCAAGCAGCAGACGGTCGTGGCGCGCGTCGAGAACGTCGTGGTCACCCTGGACTACAACGGCGCCGGTCTGGCCGGTGACAAGACCCCGGACGCCGACGACCTGTCGAAGTCGGCCCAGGCGGCCGCCAAGGAGGCGGTGGCCGCGGTGACCGCGGCCAACGGCGGCAAGGCCGGCACCGCGCCGGGCTCCTCGTCCTCCGCCTCGCCGTCCACGGCGCCGTCGAAGTCCGCCTCCCCGTCCAAGTCCGCCCCGGCGTCGGCCTCGCCGTCCGCGTCCCAGTCGGCCGCGAAGAGCTGACCGGCCAGGACCGGCCCGCGGAGGCGGGCAATCGGATCCGGCCACCCGTTCGCCGCACGGATGTGCCACTCTGTTGCGCGCAACAACACGCAATGGGAGGGGAGTACGAGTGGCCGCGCCACTGCAGCTGACTCGGATGCACCGCGTTCTCATCGGCGTGGTCGTGACGGGCGCCGTGATCATCGCCAGTATCGGCTTCGCGGGTTCGTACGCGGCCGTCCGTGAGCTCGCCATCAAGAAGGGCTTCGGGAACTTCAGTTACGTGTTCCCGGTCGGCATCGACGCGGGCATCTGCGTCCTGCTGGCCCTGGATCTGCTGCTGACCTGGATCCGTATCCCCTTCCCGCTGCTGCGGCAGACGGCCTGGCTGCTCACGGCGGCGACGATCGCGTTCAACGGCGCGGCCGCCTGGCCGGACCCGCTGGGCGTGGGCATGCACGCGGTGATCCCGGTGCTGTTCGTGGTCGCCGTGGAGGCGGCCCGGCACGCGATCGGGCGAATCGCCGACATCACCGCCGACAAGCACATGGAGGGCGTCCGCCTCACCCGCTGGCTGCTCTCCCCCCTGCCGACCTTCCTGCTGTGGCGCCGGATGAAGCTGTGGGAGCTGCGCTCCTACGACCAGGTGATCAAGCTGGAGCAGGAGCGGCTGGTGTACCAGGCGCGGCTGCGGTCCCGGTTCGGCCGGGCGTGGCGGCGCAAGGCCCCGGTGGAGTCCCTGATGCCGCTGCGGCTCGCGCGCTACGGCGTGCCGCTGGGCGAGACGGCCCCGGCGGGCCTCGCGGCGGCGGGGATCGAGCCCGCGCTGCTCCCGCCCGCGCCGCGCGCCGAGATGACGGCGGGCGCCCGGCAGGCCGTGGTGGGCGGTCCGGGCGCGCAGCGGCCGGTCGCGGTGGCCGAGCAGGAGCCGGTCGGGCCGGCCTACGAGGAGCAGTTGCCGCCCGACGAGCAGAGCCCCTGGTTCCAGGCCCACGCACAGGTCGACTACCAGGGCGGCTACGACCCGACGTACGACCCGGAGCCGGTGTACGAGGACTGGTACGAGGGCCGGCAGTCCGTGCCGCAGCAGCAGGGGCAGCGGTTCGAGCAGCCGTCGATGGAGGACACGGGCAGCTTCCCGATCCCGGTGGGCCCCAACCGCACCCGCGAGCTGGGCGAGGGCGGCGGCACGCCGGAGCCCGCGCCGCCGGACGAGGAGTCGTACTACCAGGTCTTCAAGCAGTCGATCAACGGCAGCTACCCGACCCCGCGCGAGTTCAGCGACAACGTCGAGGCGACGTACGGCGTCCCCGTCCCGGACGCCGAGGCCAAGAAGATGGTCATGCGCTTCCAGAACCGCCACACGGCGGAGCTGGAGGACGACCACATCGCGTAGGGCGGGACACCCGTCGCACGGGAAAGGGGGCCCTCACGACGAGGGCCCCCTTTCCTTCGGCGCTTACTCGCCGAGCAGCGTCCGCACCCGGTCCTGACCCACCGCGAGCAGCAGCGTGGGCAGACGCGGGCCGGTGTCGCGCCCGACCAGCAGGTGGTAGAGCAGCGCGAAGAAGGACCGCTGGGCGGTCTTGATCTCCGGCGGCAGCTCCTTGGGCGTGGCGTCGGCGGAGAAGCCGGCCTGGACCTTGGGCACGCCGTACACGAGGTGGGTGAGCCCGTCGAGGGACCAGTGCTCGGCGAGGCCGTCGAGCAGCAGCCGTACGGACTGCTGGGAGGGCTCGTCGAGGGACTTCAGCAGCTCGGTGTCGGGCTCGTCACGGACGATGGTGCGCTGGTCGGCGGGGACGTGGGTGTTGATCCACGCCTCGGCCTTGTCGTAGCGCGGGCGGGCCTCGTCCAGGGAGCCGAGCGGGTTGGCCGGGTCCAGTTCGGACAGGATGCGCAGCGCCTGGTCCTGGTGGCCGGCGGTGATGTCGGCGACCGAGGCGAGCGTGCGGTACGGCAGCGGGCGGGCGGTCCTGGGCAGCTCGCCGGCGGCGGTGCCGATGGCGCGGGTGTACGCGGCGACGTCACCGGGCAGCGCCGAGCCGTCGGCCACCTTGGCGGCCAGCTTGTCCCACTCGTCGTAGAGGCGCTGGATCTCCTGGTCGAAGGCGATCTTGAAGGACTGGTTGGGCCGGCGGCGGGCGTACAGCCAGCGCAGGAGCTGCGGCTCCATGATCTGCAGCGCGTCCGCCGGGGTGGGGACCCCGCCGCGGGAGGACGACATCTTCGCCATGCCGGAGATGCCGACGAAGGCGTACATCGGGCCGATGGGCTGCTTGCCGCCGAAGATGCCGACGATCTGCCCGCCGACCTGGAAGCTGGAGCCGGGCGAGGAGTGGTCGACGCCGGACGGCTCGAAGACCACGCCCTCGTACGCCCAGCGCATCGGCCAGTCGACCTTCCAGACCAGCTTGCCGCGGTTGAACTCGGCGAGCCTGACCGTCTCCGAGAAGCCGCACGCGGTGCAGGCGTACGTCAGCTCGGTGGAGTCGTCGTCGTAGGCGGTGACGGTGGTGAGGTCCTTCTCGCAGTTGCCGCAGTACGGCTTGTACGGGAAGTAGCCGGCGGAGCCGGAGCTGCCGTCGTCCTCGGACGCGGCGCCCGAACCCTCCTCGGCCTCCAGCTCGGCCTCGTCGACCTGCTTCTGCTGCTGCTTCTTGGCGGGGGCCTTCTTCGTGCGGTACTGGGCGAGGATCGCGTCGATGTCGCCGCGGTGCCTCATCGCGTGCAGGATCTGCTCGCGGTAGGCGCCCGAGGTGTACTGCTCGGTCTGGCTGATGCCGTCGAACTCCACGCCCAGCTCGGCGAGCGAGGCGATCATGGCGGCCTTGAAGTGCTCGGCCCAGTTCGGGTGCGGCGAGCCCTTGGGCGCCGGGACGGAGGTCAGCGGCTTGCCGATGTGCTCGGCCCAGGACTCGTCGACACCGGCCACGCCCGCCGGGACCTTGCGGTAACGGTCGTAGTCGTCCCAGGAGATCAGGTGCCGCACCTGGTACCCCCGGCGGCGGATCTCGTCGGCGACGAGGTGCGGGGTCATGACCTCGCGCAGGTTCCCCAGGTGGATGGGGCCGGAGGGGGAGAGACCGGACGCGACGACGACCACCGGAGCGTCAGCGACTGATGTCACTGTGCCCGGGGCCCGGCGCTCCGACTCCTCGATGACCTCATCCGCGAAACGGGAGACCCAGTCGGTGGTCTCGGTGCTCTGAGCCACGATCGGCACGTCCTTCTTTCTCCTTGGGCGGCCGGTACGGTCGCACGACTGACCGCTCCAGTGTCCCAGGCGGGGCCACATCCACGAAAACGCCTTTTCAACGCGTTGGACGGCCGCACGGCCCCGGGCGTTCACCCGCGGACCGGAAAATTCGCTTTACCCCGCATGGGATACTGGGTGGGTCTATCCATCCCCACGAGGAGAACGGCACCCATTCCTATGGCCTCGGTCACGTCCCTCACGTCCGCCGTCCACCAGCGCCTCGCGAACGCCCTCTCGGCCGCCCTGCCGCAGAGCGCCGACGCGGACCCGCTGCTGCGACGCAGCGACCGGGCGGACTTCCAGGCCAACGGGATCCTCGCGCTGGCGAAGAAGGCCAAGGCCAACCCCAGGGAGCTGGCCGCGCAGGTGGTCGCCCACGTCACCACGGGCGACGTGATCGGGGACGTCGAGGTCTCGGGCCCCGGCTTCCTCAACATCACGGTCACCGACCGGGCGATCACCGAGAACCTCGCGGCGCGGGCCGCCGACCCCGACGGCCGGCTGGGCGTGCCCTACGCGGAGCACCCGGGCACCACGGTCATCGACTACGCCCAGCCCAACGTGGCCAAGGAGATGCACGTCGGCCACCTGCGCTCCGCCGTGATCGGCGACTCGGTGGTCCAACTGCTGGAGTTCACCGGCGAGAACGTCGTGCGCAGGCACCACATCGGCGACTGGGGCACCCAGTTCGGCATGCTCATCCAGTACCTGGACGAGCACCCGCACGAGCTGGACCACAAGGCGTCCGAGGTTTCCGGCGAGGAGGCGATGTCGAACCTCGACCGCCTCTACAAGGCCGCGCGCAGGCTGTTCGACTCCGACGAGGAGTTCAAGACGCGGGCCCGGCGCCGGGTGGTCGACCTCCAGGCGGGCGAGCCGCACACGCTGGCCATGTGGCAGAAGTTCGTGGACGAGTCGAAGATCTACTTCTTCTCCGTCTTCGAGAAGCTGGACATGGAGATCCGCGACCCCGACATCGTCGGCGAGTCCGGGTACAACGACATGCTGGCCGAGACCTGCCGGCTCCTGGAGGAGTCCGGTGTCGCGGTGCGCAGCGAGGGCGCCCTGTGCGTCTTCTTCGACGACATCAAGGGCCCGGACGGCAACCCGGTCCCGCTGATCGTCCAGAAGTCCGACGGCGGCTACGGCTACGCGGCCACCGACCTCTCCGCGATCCGCGACCGCGTCTTCAACCTCAAGGCGAACACGCTGCTCTACGTGGTGGACGCCCGGCAGTCACTGCACTTCAAGATGGTCTTCGAGACCGCGCGGCGGGCCGGCTGGCTGGGCGAGGACGTGACGGCGTACCAGCTCGCCTTCGGCACCGTGCTCGGCAAGGACGGCAAGCCGTTCAAGACGCGTGAGGGCGAGACGGTCCGCCTGGTCGACCTCCTCGACGAGGCGATCGAGCGGGCCTCCGCGGTGGTGCGCGAGAAGGCGCAGGACCTGTCCGAGGAGGAGATCGCCGAGCGGGGCGCCCAGGTGGGCATCGGCGCGGTGAAGTACGCGGACCTGTCGACGTCGGCGAACCGGGACTACAAGTTCGACCTGGACCAGATGGTCTCGCTCAACGGCGACACCTCCGTCTACCTCCAGTACGCCTACGCCCGTATCCGGTCCATCCTCCGCAAGGCCGGCGCTGCCCGCCCGGCCGCCCACCCGGAGCTGGACCTCACGGAGGCGGAGCGGGCCCTCGGCCTGCACGTGGACGCCTTCGCGGAGACGGTCGCCGAGGCGGCGAGGGAGTACGCCCCGCACAAGCTGGCGGCCTACCTCTACCAGCTGGCGTCCCTCTACACGTCCTTCTACGACAAGTGCCCGGTCCTGAAGGCCGAGACCCCGCAGCAGACAGAGAACCGCCTTTTCCTCTGCGACACCACGGCCCGCACCCTCCACCAGGGCATGGCCCTCCTGGGCATCAGGACCCCCGAGCGTCTGTGACGACCGCCGGCCGCGGGCGCCACGCCCGCGGCCGCGGCTGACCTGATCCGCGGTCCGGACTCACTCGCCGGGGAACCTGACCCACGCGTCGCCGCCGAGCGGGTACCCGTAGTACGGCTTGCCCGAGCCGCTGGTGCGGAAGGGCTTGCCGTGGTCGTCGATGCGCACGGTCCCGCTGCGGCTGCCGCTGGACCAGTCCAGCTCCAGGTACCAGCTGACGTCGTGGCCGCTGGTGTGCGCGTTGACGTAGAAGACCTCCGGGTCGGACTCGCTGACCTTGTACGGGAAGTCCCGCTGACCGCCGATCGGGTGCACCAGCGGGTTGCCGAGGTCCAGCGAGACGTCGAAGGCCTTGGTGTTCACCTGGCCGCCGCAGCCGTCGCCCATCTCGAACTTGTTCCAGGCGGGCGGCGCGTCGCTGCGCACGATCCGCGCGTGCAGTCCGCGCAGCACCACCGTCCGCGCCCCGGTGCCCTGCACGGTGAGCGTCACCGTCTGGTGGTCCGCGGCGACCGCGCCGAGCGCGGTGGCCCAGCCGACCGCGTCCTGCTGGGCGGGCGGCGGCGGCACGTTGCCGGGACTGCGGTCCACCAGGAAGCTCTGGTCGCAGGGCGAGTCCCAGTAGTACGGGGTGGTGTCGACGGTGACCGGGACGCCGGCCGGGTCCTTGTCGTCGCCGCTGCCGCCGCCGGCGGAGTTCCGCCGTGGGACGGGCGCGGAGGCGGACGGTGAGGTGCTCGCGGTGGCGCCGCGGCCGGACGCGGAGGGCGAGGGGGACGCGCTCCGTCCCTGGGCGCCCGAACCCTGGGTGCGCGAGCCGGTGGGGGTGGGCGAGTGGGTCGAGGTGACGTTCGCCGCGTCCTGGGTACGGCCGTCCGGGTGCCCCGGCACCAGGTTCGCGACCAGGACCACGGTCGCGGCGACGGCACCGGCGCCGGTCGCGGCGAGGAGGGTGCGGGGGCGGTTCCACCGTCGCTTCCGGGCGCTGTGGCCCGTGAGGGTTTCGGCGGGGGCGGGCACGGGCTCCTGGGCCTCCTGGGCCGCGGGCTCCGGTTCCCGCCGGTCCGGCTCCGCCTCCCCGGCCCGCGGGTCCTCCTGCGGCTCATCCCGCGGGTCCTCCCGCACCTCTTGAGCCGCCTGAGCGGCGTGAGCGCTCCTCACGCCCCGCAGCGCGTCCGCGCGGACCCATCTGCGGTGCAGTTCGAGGAGTTCGTCGGGGGTCGCCCGGCACACCCGGGCCAGCCGTTCGACGGGCGCGTAGTCGGTCGGTACGACGTCGCCGCTGACGTAGCGGTGCACGGTGGACGCGCTCATGTGCAGGCGCTTGCCGAGCGCGCCGTAACTCAGTCCGGACCGCTCCTTGAGCTCGCGCAGCAGCCCCGCGAAGTCGTCCCCCGTCACCGTCTCTCCCTCTCCCGCGTACCGGAACCCCGTCCCAGGGAGATGACGTTCCTCCAGGTCACACTGGTTCCCGGCGTTCCAGTGTCCCTGGTCGTCCGGTGCCGCTGGCGGCCGGGACGACCGCTCCCCCAAGCTTCTGGTCATCCGAGCACCCCGCTCCCGGCGACGGTCGAGCGGCGTGCGATCAGCCACTTCGCACACACAGGGGTTCAGCCATGTCCGCACGCACCGCCCGCACGCACCGCACCCGCCTGTTCGCCACTACCGCGGTGGCGCTGGCGGCCCTGTCCCTGACCGCCTGCCAGGGCGACGACACCAAGGGGGCGGGCTCCTCCTCGTCCTCCGCGACCGCGAACGGCACGGGCGGCACCTCCGCCTCCCAGCCGGCGCAGGGCGGCGCCGGTTCGGCCGGGCAGTCCTCGAACACCTCGGGAACAGGCTCGAAGGGCTCGCAGGGAACGTCCGGCGCCAAGGGCTCAGCGGCCTCCTCCGGTTCCTCCGGCACGTCCGGCTCCGGCGGTGGCGGCAAGGGCGGCACCCAGGCCGGCCAGTCGTCCCGCGTCCCGGGCAAGTGCGGTGCCGCGAGCGTCCGTATCACCGCCACCGTGGTGTCCCGTCCGCTCAACCACCTGCTGCTGACGGCCACCAACACCGGCTCGAAGACGTGCCAGTTGCCCGCGTACCCGATGGCCCGCTTCGGCGAGGCGCAGGCCGTGCCGCCCGTGGCGGAGCAGACCAAGCCGCAGGCGCCGACCGAGCTGGAGCCCGGCAAGTCCGGTTACGCGGGCGTGCTGCTCTCGGCGGGCGACGGCAGCGCGGAGGGCGGGCACACGGTGCACACCCTGACGGTCCCCTTCGACGACGGTTCGATCGCGCGGGTTACCCTCCCCGCGAAGGGCGTCCACGTCGACAACAGCCTGACGGTGACGTACTGGCAGCCGAGCCTGGACACCGCCCTGGACTACTGACAGTCCCGGCCGGGCGTCCCGTACCGCATCCAAGGGGCACACCGTTCCCGCAGGTCGGACGGCATCCCGGCGTTCCGGTGTCCCACGTTCACGCTTCACCGTGGCGCCGGGAGGGCCGTACGGACCAGGCTGGGGCCCGACCAGGCGCCGCACCACCTCTCGTCACCAGCTCATGCCCGTCCACAGAGGGACCGACCATGCCCGCACGCCCCACCCGTGCACCCGCACGCACACCCGTACCCGGATCCGCGCGCACCGCGCGCACCCGCGCCCGGGTCCGGCTGCTCGTCGCCGCCGCGCTCCTGCTCACCGCCTCGGCCGCCCTGACGGGCTGCCACGACGGCGAGGGCGTACGGGACGAGGGGCCGTCCTCGGTGTCGTCGAGATCGCTGGGTCACCCGTGCGGGGAGCAGGCGCCGCCCCCGGCGGCTCAGCGGAGCTTCTGCGCGGCCTCGGTGGCCCAGTAGGTGAGGATGTTGCGCGCGCCGGCCCGCTTGATGCCGGTGAGGGTCTCCAGGATCGCCCGGTCCCGGTCGATCCAGCCCTTCTCGGCGGCGGCCTCGATCATCGAGTACTCGCCGGAGATCTGGTAGGCGGCGACCGGTACGTCGACCGCGTCGGCGACGCGGGCCAGGACGTCGAGGTAGGGGCCGGCCGGCTTGACCATCACCATGTCGGCGCCCTCCTCGAGGTCGAGCGCCAGCTCGCGCAGGGACTCGCGCAGGTTGGCCGGGTCCTGCTGGTAGGTCTTGCGGTCGCCCCGGAGCGAGGATCCGACGGCCTCGCGGAAGGGGCCGTAGAAGGCCGAGGAGTACTTGGCGGTGTAGGCGAGGATCGCCACGTCCTCGCGGCCGATCTGGTCGAGCGCGTCGCGGATGACGCCGATCTGCCCGTCCATCATCCCGCTGGGGCCCACGACATGGGCGCCCGCGTCGGCCTGGACCTGGGCCATCTCGGCGTACCGCTCGAGCGTGGCGTCGTTGTCGACGCGGCCCTCGGCGTCGAGGACCCCGCAGTGGCCGTGGTCGGTGAACTCGTCCAGGCACAGGTCGGACATGACGAGCAGCTCGTCCCCGACCTCGGCGCGGACATCGCGCAGCGCGACCTGGAGGATCCCGTCCGGGTCGGTGCCGGCGGTGCCGAGGGCGTCCTTCTTCTCCTCCTGAGGCACCCCGAAGAGCATGATCCCGGAGACCCCGGCCTCCACCGCCTCGGCGGCGGCCTTCTTCAGGCTCTCCCGCGTGTGCTGCACCACGCCGGGCATGGCGGCGATCGGCACCGGCTCGCTCACGCCCTCCCGCACGAACGCGGGCAGGATGAAGTCCGCCGGGCTCAGCCGCGTCTCGGCGACCATGCGCCGCATGGCGGGGGTGGTGCGCAGCCGACGAGGACGCGTACCGGGGAAGGATCCGTACTTCGTCATGCCCTCTACGCTACGCCCGCCACCGCCGTGCCTTTGCCGACGCGGAGTCGGCCCCGCACGGGCCGCGCACGAGCCCCGCACCGCTCGCACGCGGGCCGCGTATTGGAACGTGTGAGCGATTGAGGGGCCGGGCTGTCATCGCCCTCAAGTAGGAGCTCTTTACTCGTTCTTGGGGTCGATGCCCGGACCCGCGCTGTCTGTGAGGCTGGATCTTGATCACAGGCACGGCTCGCGCAAGCGAAGCAGCCGGTCAACGGGGGACCAAAAAGGGGGAACAGCACATTTCTGGATGCATGGCGACGCACTGCGCCGCGGTGCGCGGGACGCGTCGAGACCTGTCCGCGTCCGCACCGGCACCGGCGTCCGCACCGACACCGGCGTCGGCACCGGCATCCGCATTCCTTCGAATCCTTCCCTGAGGCTGCATCCGGCCATGCCGCATGCTCGATTCACGGAGGAGCAGTTTTGCAGCGAAGAGTCACACGCACCGCGCTCACCCGCACCTCACTCACACTCGCCTCGTGCGGCGCGCTGGCCCTGGCGGGCACGCTCGCCACGACGGCGCCCGCCTACGCGACGTACTACAGCGGGGGCATGCCCAAGCGGTCGTTCAGCGTGAAGACCGTCGGCATCAACAGCGAGTGGGTCAAGTACTTCGACACCGGCCGCAAGAACTGGAACAGCGCCGGCGTCGGCGCGAACATCCAGCGCAAGTCGAGCGCCAAGCCGAGTTACACGGCCGGCAACTACAGCGCCAGCTGGTACGGGCTGTACGCGCCCTCCGGTTCACGTTCGAGCCGGTCCTTCCAGATCAAGGTCAACGCCACGACCCTCTGGCGGGACACCAAGTCCATACCCAAGTACGACAAGTGGGTGCGCAGCACCACCACGCACGAGCTCGGACACGCGCTGAGCCTCGCGGACAACCCGAACACGAGCAAGGTCTCGCTGATGAAGCACAGCCGGGACCGCTCGAAGGTGCAGACGCCGCAGCCCTATGACAAGTCCGAGGTGAAGAGGATCTACAAGTGATGACCACCGCGAGACGGCACGTACTGATCACCGGGACGGCGATGCTCGCCGCGTTCGCCGCCGTGGGCTGCTCCGCGGACGGCACCTCCGCGAAGGGGGCCGGCTCCGCGCCGGCCGCGGAGACCGTGACGTACCACGCGGACTACCCCGCGTACTCCTCGCTCGACGAGGTCATCAGGAAGTCCGACGTCGTCGTCGAGGGCACGGTGCTCAGCAGCCGGGTGGAGAAGATGCTGCCCGACGCGCCAGCCGGCAACGACCCCGCCACGAACCCGCAGGCCGGGCTGTCGCCCGCCGAGGCGAAGAAGGCCAAGGAGGCGGCCGAGGCGGACCCGGTCATCGTGACCGTCTCCCGGGTGAAGGTGTCCCGGGCGCTGTCCGGGCACGTGGCCGCGGGTGACGTGATCGAGGTCAGCCAGCTCGGCGGCACCTACAAGGGCGTCAAGTACCGGGACTCGGACACCACGCTCCTCGCCAAGGGCGGTCCCCAGTACGTGCTGATGCTCGCCGACCACGGCAGCGGGCACCCGTACGACCTGGTCAACCCGGTCCAGGCGCTCTACGGCGTGAAGCAGGACGGCACGGTCAAGGCCGTGTCGCCCGCGGGCTTCGACGGCGCGGGCAAGGTCGGTCAACTGGCCGACAGGGCCCACCGGATCACGGCGAACCGTACGAAGTAGCCGCACCGGTCGGCTGGTGCGCCACGGAGAAGCGACCCGTGGCGCACCAGCGCAGCTCCTGCGTTCCGCTACCGCGGGCGGAGGCCGAGTGACCCGCGCACGCCCGCGCTGAGGCCGACGCGGTTGTCCTTCCCGGCGACGGGGGCGTCGCCGCGGACCTCGTACCACCCCTGGGTGGTGTTGACGAGGACGAAGCGTCCACCGGGTCCCTTGTCGAGCAGGAGGACGTACTCCTTCCCGGCGGTGAAGGACGTGGTCTCGGGCCCGCTACCGGGTGTCGTGTACGCCACCTCGATCGAGTCGCCCGGGGCCGCGCCCTTGGCGGTCGCCAGCACCTTCGCCGTGGCGACGGTCGTGTCGACCCCCTCGACGCTCTCCTGCCGCCCGTCACCGACCCGCGCCCGCACGATGAGGTTCGCGGCGTCCTCCAGCTCGGCGGTGCTCCCGTAGGAGGGCTCGTCGGCCACGGCGGACCCACCTGGCCCGGCGCCGGTGCCGCCAGCCTGGTGACTGCCGGAGCCGGCCGGAGACCCGCCGTGCAGACCGAGGAAGGCGCCCCCGACGGCGAGAACGGCCCCACAGGCGACGACGGCCAGGAGCAGCCCACGCCGGTCAGTCCGCCGAGCACCGGTGGCAGACACGACACTCCCGGACGTCTCGGCCCCCTGCGGCCCGACGAGCGCGGCCAGCTCACCCTCGGCCCGCGCCGACAGCTCCCGGCCCGCGTTCGGCGGCACCGGATTGACGCTCTGGATCAGGCCTTTCACACGCATCACACTGACTCCTCGGGCAGATCGTAGGCGGCGCGGAACGCTTTGCGTGCCCGGTGCAGCCGGACCCAGACCGCGGACGCGCCGCATCCGAGGACCTGGCCGGCCTCCTTGGCGCTGAGCCCGTCCCAGTAGCTCAGCAGCAGTACCTCGCGGTGCGCGGGCGCGAGCCGGTCGAGCGCGTCGAGCACGGCGTCGTCCCGCCGTGAGGCCGGAGGCCGCCCCAACTCGTCGGCGACCGCCCGGTGCAGCTCGGTGAGCCGGGCCACCGAGCGGTGGTGGTTGCTCAGCAGATTGCGCGCGGTGACGAACAGCCAGCCTGCGCGTATCTCCTGACCAGCCGTCATCCGCTCCCAGGCGGTACGGAAGACCTCGGCGGTCAGCTCCTCGGCCGTCCCCAGGTCACCGCACCGCCGGTGCACATAGCAGCACACACGCGGCCGCTCACGCACGTACAAGTCCGTGAACCGCCCGGCAAGTTCACGCCCACTCCGGGCCTCCAAGGTCTCCACACCTCTTACATGTCACGGAGGCGGCGGATCCTTACCGATCGCTCCAATGAGTTCCGGCCGGTCGAGTGAACGCATGAGCCCCTGGTGCAACCGATCGGGCCGGATGCTCATCCAGCCAGGTGAGCAGTCGGGGGCAAGGCGGGCCGTTGGCCGGACCGCGCACTCCGGATTTCGGGAGGAACGATGCGAGCGAAGACACGCCTCGCCCACAGCATGGCCGCGCTCGGGGTCGTCGTGGCCGTGACGGCCTGCGGCAACGTGAACTCGCAGGACGACACCGCCGCCCCCGTGGCGGCCGGTTGCCGTACCGGCGGCCTCAAGTGGAGCCTGGTCCTGCAGTCCGACAAGAGCGGCAGCCGGCGTGACGCTCACCTGACCGCGTCCAACCGCGGTGCGGAACCCTGCGTTTTCGCCGGTTACCCCGGCCTCCTCATCCACAACGGCAAGGCCAACAGCATCGACGGAGTAGGCCAGGGCCAGCCCGAGGCCATCACCCTGCGCAAGGGGGAGAAGCTGACGGTGGGCCTCCAGTACACCCCCAGCGGTACGGAGGGCGCCGGCTCCTACTGCGTCCGTGAGCCCGACGCCCTCGTCTCCGCACCGCACGCCTCCGAGGCCGACCGCACGGACGTCCCCATCACGGACGCCCACGGCCACCCCACTCAGATCGACGCCTGCGGCGACCACATCTCCATGTCACCCCCTCACCTCACCCGGAACTGACGAGCCGCACTTCCGCCCAGACGGTCTTCGCCGGTGCGGGGCCGTTCCGGATCCCCCAGTGGGACGCCAGTTCCTCCACTAGCAGCAGTCCGTAGCCGGACTCCGCGGGTGAGTCGGTGGACGGCCGCGGGGTGACCGGCAGCCGGTCGCCCCTTGTGTCCGTCACCTCGATGCGGAGGACGGTGGGCCTGGGCACACACAGGGTGAGACGGAAGCCGCGGCCGGGGACACGGCCGTGGAGTGCCGCGTTGGCCGCGAGTTCGGCGACGATCAGGCGGGCGGGGTCCAACGGCAGTCCCCATGCCCGCAGTCGCTCCACCGCGAGCAGCCGGGCCAGGCGGGCTCCGCGGCGGGTGGCCGACAACGGCACGGAGAACTGGTGCAGTAGGGCGCGCGCTTCGGCGGTCCCCTGGTTCACGTCTACGTTCACGTCACCCAGCGTGTTCACGCACGCATCCGCTGTGAAGGAGTCAGACCCGGGCAACCGGCCGCTGTCCGGGTCGGCACGGGCAGTGCCCGTCAGGGCGATGGCAGCGGCAGGCCGGGCAGCCGCGGGTGGCGCAGGCACGGCCCGTTCCCGTGGACGCTCAGGGGGTGAAGCTCTCCGGCCCGGGCCGCCCGGCCGCGTCGTACACGTCCAGGACGCGCTCGGCGCGCTCCCACAGCCGCAGCGGCCCTCCCTCCCGTACCCGCCAACCGCCTCGTCACACAGTGTGCTCAGCCGTGTCTGTGCTGTGAAGCGACACAGGTCGTACAGCCGGCGTCTGTCCGCCAACTGCCCGGTTCTGTCCGGGTCGGCCGCAGTGACCGGACGCGGGCCACCGGAGTTGGGCCGGGGAAGGGCGCGTGGCGGGAGGGCGGCAGGCATGAGCGGGTGGGAAGCGGGACGGGACGACGAAGAGGCCGGGGCCGTGATGCGGACGGTCGTACGGCAGCTCAAGCTGTGGCGCGAGGCCGCCGGCCTCACTCAGGCCGAGTTCGGCGCGGCCATCGGGTACGGCGAGGAACTCGTCTCCTCGGTGGAGCGGGGGCGGCGGATTCCCCGACCGGAGTACCTGGACGCGGCCGACGAGGTGCTGGGCGCGGGCGGCAAGATCGCCGCGCTCAAGGAGGACGTGACCGAGGTCCGGTACCCGAAAAAGGTACGGGACTTGAAGAAGTTGGAAGCGGAGGCTTTCGAGCTGGGGGCCTACAACAACTCCGTCGTGCACGGGTTGCTGCAGACCGAGGCGTACGCGCGCGCCGTGTTCAGCGCCCGGCGCCCACCCTTCACCGCCGACGAGTTGGAGCAGCGGCTGACGGCCCGCGTCGCCCGTCAGGGGATCATCAACGGCACGGCGGCACATCCTGTGTTCAGCTTCGTCCAGTGCGAGTCGACGCTACGGCGCCCCATCGGGGGCAAGATGGTCATGCGCGGTCAGCTCCAGCGGCTGCTGGAGATCGCGGAGTTCCGCAACGTCGACCTTCAGGTGCTGCCGCTCGGACGCGAGGACAATCCGGGGCTCGCCGGTTCGTTCAGGCTTCTCAGGCTGAGGGACGGCACCACGGCCGGACACGTGGAGGTGCAGCACATCAGTCGCGTGATCACCGATCCGAAAGAGGTGCAGCTCCTCGACATGCGCTATGGGATCATCCGGGCACAGGCTCTCAGCACGCGAGAGTCAACGGCCCTCATCGAGAAGGTGCTTGGAGAGACATGACCCCCGAGAACGCTCCTGAGCCGGTGTGGATAAAGAGCAGCTACAGCACGGACGAAGGCCCCGACTGCGTCGAGGTGGCCGCCATCCCCCACCGCGTCCTCGTCCGCGACTCCAAGAACCCCGCCGGGCCGCGCCTCGCCCTCGGTCCGGCTGCCTGGGTGGGCTTCCTGCCGTACGTCTGCGGGCGTTGAGGACGACGGACGGCGGGGTGTCCCCGGCCATCGCCGTGGGACACCCCGCCGTCCGTTCGTGAGCTCACCGGGCTCAGGTCGTCGAGCGGCGCCTCCGCGCCCCGGGACGGCGTTCGCTCGGGCGGGTGACCGGGTCGCCCGCCTCCAGCGCGGCGGTGCGGCGGCGCAGGCCGAATTCGGCCAGGGCCTCGGCCAGTCGGTGGACCGAGGGCTCGGGGGCCATGACGTCGACCCGCAGCCCGTGCTCCTCCGCCGTCTTGGCCGTGGCCGGGCCGATGCAGGCGATCACCGTCACGTTGTGCGGCTTGCCGGCGATGCCGACGAGGTTGCGTACCGTCGAGGACGACGTGAACAGCACCGCGTCGAAGCCGCCGCCCTTGATCGCCTCACGGGTCTCCGCCGGGGGCGGCGAGGCCCGCACCGTGCGGTAGGCGGTGACGTCGTCGACCTCCCAGCCCAGCTCGATCAGGCCCGCCACCAGCGTCTCGGTGGCGATGTCGGCGCGCGGCAGGAAGACGCGGTCGATCGGGTCGAAGACCGGGTCGTAGGGCGGCCAGTCCTCCAGCAGGCCCGCCGCCGACTGCTCACCGCTCGGCACCAGGTCCGGCTTCACGCCGAAGGCGATCAGGGCCTTCGCCGTCTGCTCGCCCACCGCCGCGACCTTGATCCCGGCGAAGGCGCGGGCGTCGAGACCGTACTCCTCGAACTTCTCGCGGACCGCCTTCACCGCGTTGACCGAGGTGAACGCGATCCACTCGTAGCGGCCGGTCACCAGGCCCTTGACCGCGCGCTCCATCTGCTGGGGCGTGCGCGGCGGCTCGACCGCGATGGTCGGGACCTCGTGTGGGACGGCGCCGTAGGAGCGGAGCTGGTCGGAGAGCGAGGCCGCCTGTTCCTTGGTGCGCGGCACGAGCACCCGCCAGCCGAACAGCGGCTTGGACTCGAACCACGACAGCTGGTCGCGCCGGGCCGCGGCGCCGCGCTCGCCGACCACGGCTATCACGGGCCGGCCGCCGTCCGGGGACGGCAGGACCTTGGCCTGCTTCAGGGTCTGCGCGATGGTGCCGAGGGTGGCGGTCCAGGTGCGCTGGCGGGTGGTCGTACCGGCGACCGTGACCGTCAGCGGGGTGTCGGGCTTGCGGCCCGCCGAGACCAGTTCGCCGGCCGCAGCCGCGACCGAGTCGAGCGTGGTGGACACCACCACCGTGCCGTCGGAGGCGCCGACCTCGGTCCAGCAGCGGTCCGAGGCGGTACGGGCGTCCACGAAGCGGACGTCCGCGCCCTCGGCGTCGCGCAGCGGCACACCGGCGTACGCGGGCACGCCGACCGCGGCCGCGATGCCGGGCACGACCTCGAAGGGAACGCCGGCCGCCGCGCAGGCGAGCATTTCCTCCGCCGCGTACGTATCAAGTCCCGGGTCCCCGGACACCGCACGGACGACCCGCCTGCCGCCGCGCGCGGCCTCCATGACAAGATGTGAGGCATCCCGCACCGCGGGGGTTCCAGCGGTCGCCGACGTGCCGTCGACGACCGTGAGCTGGGGTGTGCCCGTGCCCGGCAGCGGGTCCGACGAGGGATCCGGGTCCGTGTGCACGACGGCCACGCCCTGCCTGGCGTGCGTGCGTACGACCTCGAGCACGTCGTGCTCGGCGACGAGGACGTCCGCGTTCGCCAGCGCCTCCACGGCGCGCAGTGTGAGTAGTCCCGGATCTCCGGGTCCGGCACCGAGGAAGGTGACGTGCCCGTGTTCGAGGCCGGCGGAAAGGGTGGTGGGGCTCAATGTGCTCGCTCCCCCATCAGACCGGCCGCGCCCTGGGCGAGCATCTCGGTGGCGAGTTCGCGACCGAGCGCCATCGCCTGCTCGTGCGTGTGGGGCACGGGACCGGTGGTGGACAGCTGCACCAGCGCGGAGCCGTCGGTGGTGCCGACGACGCCCCGCAGGCGCATTTCCTTGACAATCTGCCCGTCGGCCTGGGGGTCCCCCCGCTCGAGCGGGTTCGAGAGTGGGGGAAGGTCGGCGAGCGCCCCCACGGGTGCGCTGCAGCCGGCCTCCAGGGCGGCGAGCAGTGACCGCTCGGCGGTCACGGCGGCCCGCGTGAACGGGTCGTCGAGCTCGGCGAGCGCGGCGACGAGGTCCGCGTTGCCCGCGGCGCACTCGATCGCCAGTGCCCCCTGGCCGGGAGCGGGCAGAACGGTGTCGACCGACAGGAAGTCGGTCACCTCGTCGGCGCGGCCGATGCGGTTCAGGCCGGCCGCGGCCAGCACCACCGCGTCCAGCTCGCCCTTGTGCACGAAGCCGATCCTGGTGTCGACGTTGCCCCGGATGGGGACCGTCTCGATGTCCAGGCCGTGCGTGCGGGCGTACGCGTTCAGCTGGGCCATGCGGCGCGGGGAGCCGGTGCCTATGCGGGCGCCGCGCGGCAGGTCGGTGAACTTCAGCGCGTCCCGGGCGACGATCACGTCGCGCGGATCCTCCCGCTCGGGCACGGCGGCCAGGACGAGTTCGTCGGGTTGCGTGGTGGGCAGGTCCTTGAGCGAATGAACCGCGAAGTCGACCTCCCCGCGCGCCAGCGCCTCGCGCAGCGCCGCGACGAAGACGCCGGTGCCGCCGATCTGCGCCAGGTGCTCGCGGGACACGTCGCCGTAGGTGGTGATCTCGACCAGCTCGACGGGCCGTCCGGTCACCTGGCTCACGGCGTCCGCCACCTGCCCGGACTGGGCCATGGCGAGCTTGCTGCGCCTGGTCCCGAGCCTCAATGCCTTCTCAGTCATGCCGGCCCTCGGTTCCTGCCGTTCTTCTCGGGGGTGTTGCTGTCGTCCGCCTGGGAGACGGACGCGACCGTGTCGGGGTCGAGGTCGAACAGGGTGCGCAGCGCGTCGGCGTACCCGGCGCCGCCGGGCTCGGCCGCGAGCTGCTTGACCCGTACGGTCGGCGCGTGCAGGAGCTTGTCCACGACGCGCCGCACGGTCTGGGTGATCTCCGCCCGGTGCTTGTCGTCCATGCCGGGCAGCCGCCCCTCGAGGCGGGCGATCTCGCCGGCCACGACGTCGGCCGCCATGGCGCGCAGGGCGACCACGGTGGGCGTGATGTGCGCGGCGCGCTGGGCCGCCCCGAAGGCCGCGACCTCGTCCGAAACGATACGGCGGACCTGGTCGACGTCGGCCGCCATCGGCGCGTCGGCGGAGGCCTCGGCCAGGGACTCGATGTCCACCAGGCGCACGCCGGCCAGCCGGTGCACGGCCGCGTCGACGTCACGGGGCATGGCGAGGTCCAGCAGGGACAGGGCCGGCTCGGGGCGCGGGGCGACGACGACCGGCTCGGGCCTGCGCCGCTCCGGGATGCGGCCGACGGTGGCGGCGGTCGCGGCGAGCGCGGTGATCAGTTCGGCGTCGGCCTCGGCGCTGCGGCGGGCGGCCTCACGGCGGTCGACGGTGCCGTTGTCCACCCACGTGCCGTGCTGTTCCAGCGTGGCGGCGTCGATGCCGGCCACGGCGGACTCGCCCAGCAGCGAGAAGCCGGGCTCGGCGGCGGCCACCGTGGCCAGGTCGACCGGGCAGCCCTCCTCGGCGCCGACCGTGGCGGGCGGCAGCGGGGTCTCGCGCGGGTCGTCGGCCACGGCCGTACGCCCGTGGGCCCCGGCGGCACCCGTAGCCGCCGCTCCACGCGCCGCGTCCACGCCGGCCGCGTCCTTACGGCCCTGGGCCGTGACCGCGGTTCCGGTACGGCCCTCGACCGCCGTCGCGACGGTCCCGGCCGTCAGGACGAGCCCCGTCGCACCGGTGCAGGAGACGGCGACGTCCGCACGTGCGAGCTCGGCCGGCACCGCGTCCATCGGTACCGCGCGGGCCAGCACGTCCGTGTCGTCGCCGGTGGCGAGGATCCGGGCCAGGCGCTCGGCGCGCTCCGGGGTCCGGTTGGCGATCACGATCTCGGCGACGCCGGCACGGGCGAGCGTGGCGGCGGCCAGCGAGGACATCGAGCCCGCGCCGATGACCAGGGCCTTCTTGCCGCGCGCCCAGGCGGCGACGTCGGCGCCCCGGGAGAGCTGCTCCAGGCCGAAGGTGACCAGGGACTGCCCGGCGCGGTCGATGCCGGTCTCGGAGTGGGCGCGCTTGCCGACCCTGAGCGCCTGCTGGAACAGGTCGTTGAGCAGGCGTCCGGCCGTGTGCAGGTCCTGGGCGCGGGCCAGGCAGTCCTTCATCTGGCCGAGGATCTGGCCCTCGCCGACGACCATCGAGTCCAGGCCGCAGGCCACCGAGAACAGGTGGTGGACCGCCCGGTCCTCATAGTGCACGTACAGGTAGGGCGTGAGCTCCTCCAGGCCGACCCCGCTGTGCCGGGCGAGCAGCGTGGACAGCTCGGCGACACCGGCGTGGAACTTGTCCACGTCGGCGTACAGCTCGATGCGGTTGCAGGTGGCCAGGACGGCGGCCTCGGTGGCCGGCTCGGCGGCGACGGTGTCCTGAAGCAACTTGGTCTGCGCGTCCGCGTGCAGCGAGGCGCGCTCCAGCAGGCTGACGGGGGCACTGCGGTGGCTCAGTCCGACGACGAGGAGACTCATGCCGGCATCACGGCGGGTACGTCCCCGTCGGGCCCCTGGTCGGCGGCCGCCTTGCGGGCGGCGGCAGCGGCTGCGGCGGCGCCGGGCAGGGCGCCGTCGGCGGCGGCCTCCTCGCCGGCCTTGCGCTGCTCGTGGAAGGCGAGGATCTGAAGCTCGATGGAGAGGTCGACCTTGCGCACGTCGACGCCGTCCGGGACGTTCAGCACGGTCGGCGCGAAGTTGAGGATGGAGGTCACCCCCGCGGCCACGAGGCGGTCGCAGACCTGCTGGGCGGCGCCCGCGGGGGTCGCGATCACGCCGATGGAGACGCCGTTGTCCTGGATGATCTTCTCCAGGTCGTCGGTGTGCTGGACCGGGATGCCCGCGACGGGCTTTCCGGCCATCGCCGGGTCGGCGTCGATGAGCGCGGCGACGCGGAAGCCGCGGGAGGCAAACCCGCCGTAGTTGGCGAGGGCGGCGCCGAGGTTGCCGATGCCGACGATGACAACCGGCCAGTCCTGGGTGAGCCCGAGTTCACGGGAGATCTGGTACACGAGATACTCGACGTCGTACCCCACACCCCGGGTCCCGTAGGAGCCGAGGTAGGAGAAGTCCTTGCGCAGCTTGGCGGAATTGACCCCCGCCGCGGCCGCGAGCTCCTCGGAGGAGACCGTGGGCACCGAGCGCTCCGACAGCGAGGTCAGGGCTCGTAGGTACAGCGGAAGCCGGGCGACGGTGGCCTCGGGAATCCCTCGGCTACGGGTCGCCGGTCGGTGAGTTCGGCCAGTTGCCACGGTGCTCCTGCGGGTAGAGCGGGGCTGTGGGCGGTCATACGTCCCCGGACCGCCCCGTCGAAAGCAGGCTATGTCTTTGTGAACGCGTGCACAAAGATGGTGTCCGATTTGCCCGGCCAACGTGACCGGGGTCACGCGTCCCGCGCGGGGGTGCGCGGAACCGGCGCACCCGCTCTCGCGTTCCTTCTTTGTTGGGGGCAAAACCGCCCACGCTCCTCTGCGATCCCCGCCCCCGAGACCAAGTCGCCGTCGATCCTAAGCGAATTTCCGCCAGTTTGTACTCGCCGGTCAGTCGCGGACCGGGGTCCGGATCCGGCCGGACCGGCGTGGCGCGTCCGGCCCGTCGGCCGCCGCGGCCTCAACCGGTCAGTTCCCTGCGCAGCCGCTCCTCGTTCACCCGCCAGAAGGTGTGCTGTTCACCGTCGACGAGTACGACCGGGATCTGCTCCCAGTAGCGGTCGTGCAGCTCCCGGTCCTCGGTGATGTCCTTCTTCTCCCAGGGCACGCCGAGATCGGCGCACACCTTCTCCACCACCGCCTGCGCGTCGTCGCACAGATGGCAGCCGGGTTTGCGGACGAGGGTGACGAACCGCTCGTGGGGCGCGGGGGCCTTGCGGCGGAAGAGGGGACTCATGCCCGCCATTCTCGCGCCGTCGCGCCCCCGTGTGACCCCGCCCGCCCGCGGCCGCTTTAACGACACGGTCGCGCAGAGTTCACGGCATGCGAACCTCTCGCCTCCGGAACCACCGAACAAACTGGCTATGCTCACGCCATGGCCGCTCTCGGATGGCTCACTCCCCGTAGGCGCTCCGCCACGGCGCGGAGCGTGTTGGCAGGCGAGGCCTCGGCAGAGGCAGCGCGCAAGTCCTCGCAGGCCGAGGAGGCGCAAGCCGCACCCCCCGCCGAGCGGGAGGCGGAGTTCCCGGTGCACGGCGACGTCCAGGCCGCCGCCTTCTTCGACCTGGACAACACCGTGATGCAGGGCGCCGCCCTCTTCCACTTCGGCCGGGGACTGTACAAACGCAAGTTCTTCGACACCCGCGACCTCGCCCGGTTCGCCTGGCAGCAGGCCTGGTTCCGGCTGGCCGGGGTCGAGGACCCCGAGCACATGCAGGAGGCGCGCGACTCCGCGCTCTCCATCGTCCAGGGCCACCGCGTCGCCGAACTCCAGTCGATCGGCGAGGAGATCTACGACGAGTACATGGCCGAGCGGATCTGGCCGGGCACCCGGGCGCTCGCCCAGGCCCACCTCGACGCCGGCCAGAAGGTGTGGCTCGTCACCGCGGCGCCCGTGGAGATCGCCCAGGTCATCGCCCGCCGCCTGGGCCTGACCGGCGCGCTCGGCACGGTCGCGGAGTCCGTCGACGGCATCTACACCGGCCGGCTGGTCGGCGAGCCCCTGCACGGCCCGGCGAAGGCGGAGGCGGTGCGCGCGCTCGCGGCGGCCGAGGGCCTGGACCTGTCCCGGTGCGCCGCCTACAGCGACTCCCACAACGACATCCCGATGCTGTCGCTGGTCGGCCACCCCTACGCGATCAACCCCGACGCCAAACTGCGCCGCCACGCCCGCGAGATGGACTGGCGCCTGCGCGACTACCGCACCGGCCGCAAGGCGGCCAAGGTCGGCATCCCGGCGGCGGCCGGGGTCGGGGCGGTCGCGGGCGGCACCGCTGCGGCGATCGCACTGCACCGGCGGCGCCGGTAGCACCGCCGGACGCGGGCGGGACGCGCGGCGCACCCGGAATCCGGGGCTGACGCCCGAACGTACTCACGCACCGCGTTGGCCTTTCCTCTTGGCGGTACACCGCCACAACACGCCCCCGATCCACACCGACACCGAACCGAACCGATCAACAATCGGTCACTCTGCGGCACTTGATGGGGCGTCAATCGGTTACGGAAGCGACGTAATCGATGATTTGAGCAACTGGGTGTAGCAGCGCCTGCACGAAGCGTTATTCTCCTCAGACGCAAACCGGTACCCCTCCGTCGCTACGACGGGTGAACGGTCCCGCACTGCACGTGATGGAAGCTCTGCCTCTGGGAGTCCCGTGTACCCACACGTCGGGGTTGACGCCTCGGGCCTGGCTACGCTCCGCGCCACGGTCCTGGACCTGCTGCGCGGGCTCGTCCCCACCGCGTCCGCCGGCCCTGCATTCGCCACCGCCGCGCCCGTAGGCCCGTACTACGCGCTGGCCGACGGCATGGAACAGGGGCCGGCCCGCAGTGCCGTCGTCGAGGGCCGGCGCACGGGCGACGGGCGCGCGACCGGCAGGCGCGCGCGCCAGGCCGCCGCGACCACCGTCCGCCGCCCGGCCGCGGACAGCGACAGCGCCCGGATGATGGAGCTCGTCGAGCGCGCCCAGGCCGGCGAGGCCGACGCCTTCGGCCGCCTCTACGACCAGTACAGCGACACCGTGTACCGGTACATCTACTACCGCGTGGGCGGCAAGGCGACCGCCGAGGACCTCACCAGCGAGACCTTTCTGCGCGCCCTGCGCCGCATCGGCACCTTCACCTGGCAGGGCCGCGACTTCGGCGCCTGGCTGGTGACCATCGCGCGCAACCTGGTCGCCGACCACTTCAAGTCCAGCCGCTTCCGCCTGGAGGTCACCACCGGCGAGATGCTCGACGCCAACGAGGTCGAGCGCTCCCCGGAGGACTCCGTCCTGGAGCACCTGTCGAACGCCGCGCTGTTGGACGCCGTACGGCGGCTCAACCCCCAGCAGCAGGAGTGCGTGACGCTCCGCTTCCTCCAGGGCCTGTCCGTGGCCGAGACCGCCCGGGTGATGGGCAAGAACGAGGGAGCGATCAAGACCCTCCAGTACCGGGCCGTGCGCACCCTCGCCCGGCTCCTGCCGGAGGACGCCCGCTGAACCGGCCGGGCGCGGCCGTACGACGGCCACCCAGGGCGACACCCAACTCACGTTGCGTGGCGGTGCGTTGACTTCTTCATCCGATGCCCGTCCGTCCGTAACCCAAGTGCCGAGCCGCTCGTTGTGCGGGATACAGGCTCCCTGTGGTCACGCCCTGGCCAATCCTGATCACTCGATCGTGTGGACCGGCGCGGGACGTGCAACTCTCAGGATCCCTGGGGAGTCGACCGTCATGACGAGAGGAGGTGCCGCCAGTGATCGCGAACGTATCGGCGCACCGGCGGGCGAACGCCTTCGCCCAGGCCCTGGAGGAGCAGTCCGACCGGGGCACGGCGGCCGAGCAGTCCGAAGGGCCGGCACCGGCCGCGGCCGCCGCGGAAGAGACCGAGCGGGGCCGTCTGCTGGCCCTCGCGACCGGTCTCGGCGCGCTGCCCCGGCCGGAGCTGGACCCGGAGACCAAGGTCGTCCAGCGGGCCCAGCTGGTGGCCGCGATGGAGGCCATGCTGCAAGAGGGCTCGGGCGAGGCCACGGACCCTTCGGTGCCCGTTCAGAAGAGGGGGAGCGAAGCGGCCCTGGAAGGGCGATGGCGGGAGACGGGCGGGCGATCACATCGCGGCAAGGGGGCCCATCGGGCCGCAGGTCTGGGGAAACTGCGGCCGCGTACACGGCTGACCAAGGGCCTTGCCGCGGGCGGGCTCAGCGTCGGCGTGGCCGCGAGCGCCTTCGGCGGCGTGGCCGCCGCCAGCTCCGACGCCCTCCCCGGTGACACGCTGTACGGCCTCAAGCGCGGCATCGAGGACTTCCGGCTGAACTACCTGACCGACGGCGCCGACGAGCAGGGCCAGGCCTATCTCGACCTGGCCTCGACCCGGCTCAACGAGGCCCGCCGGCTGATGGACCGCGGCCGCGGCGGCCACCTCGACCACGAGTCGCTCGGCGAGATCCGCCGCACCCTGTCCGGCATGCAGCACGACGCGTCGGAGGGCCACCGCCTGCTCCACGAGGCCTACGAGCGCGACCCCGGCTCCCTGGGACCCATCCAGGCCCTCTCCTCGTTCTCGCGGGCCCACCGCCAGGCCTGGGGCACCCTGCGCGAGAAGCTGCCCGCCCAGCTCGGGGACGTCAGCAACCAGGTCTCGTCGGTGTTCGACGCCATAGACCAGGAGGTCGCCCCGCTCCAGTCGCTGCTCCCCCAGCCCACGGCACCGGGCGGCGGCGCGGGCAAACGGCACGGCACGGGTCCGTCGTCGTCCGCCGGCTCCACCGCCTCCGGCGAGTCGGCGCGGCCCAGCGCGGGCGGCGGCTCCGCCTCCGGCGGCGCTCACACGTCCTCCGGCAGCCCCAGCAAGTCGGCGGGCTCGGGCAGCGAGGGCGAGGGGCTGATCGGCGGCACCACCGGCGGCCTGCTCGACCCGCCCAACCCCAGCGCCAGCGCCTCGCCGTCCGCGACCAAGCCGCCCGCGGGCAACCCGGACGTCACCATCCCGCCCCTCCTGCCGGGCCTGCTGCCGGGCCTCGGCATCAGCGGGGAGGACGCGAAGTAGGCGTACGCCGGACCTACGACGACGGGGTCGTCGCCCCCGCCCTGAGCGGGAGCGACGACCCCGTCGTCGTGCGGATCGCCGGGAATCCGGTCGTTCAGAAGAAGACCGACCTGCGCTGCACCAACAGCTTGTAGAGCGTGTGCTGGATCTGCTCGCGGACCTGGTCGGTCAGGTTGAACATCAGCATGGGGTCCTCGGCCGCCTCCGGGGGATAGCCGTCCGTGGGGATCGGCTCGCCGAACTGGATGGTCCACTTCGTCGGCAGCGGGATCGCGCCCAGCGGGCCCAGCCACGGGAAGGTGGGCGTCAGCGGGAAGTACGGGAAGCCGAGCAGTCGCGCCAGCGTCTTGGCGTTGCCGATCATCGGGTAGATCTCCTCGGCCCCGACGATCGAGCAGGGGATGATCGGCGCCCCCTGCCGCAGCGCCGTGGAGACGAAGCCGCCCCGGCCGAAGCGCTGGAGCTTGTAGCGCTCGCTGAAAGGTTTCCCGATGCCCTTGAAGCCCTCCGGCATCACCCCGACCAGCTCCCCCTGCTCCAGCAGCCGTTCGGCGTCCTCGGCGCAGGCCAGGGTGTGCCCGAGCTTGCGGGCGAGCTCGTTGACCACCGGCAGTACGAACACCAGGTCCGCGGCGAGCAGCCGCAGGTGCCGCCCGGCCGGATGGTTGTCGTGCACCGCGACCTGCATCATCAGGCCGTCCAGCGGCAGCGTGCCCGAGTGGTTGGCGACGATCAGCGCACCGCCCTTGGCGGGGATGTTCTCGACGCCCTTCACCTCGACCCGGAAGTACTTCTCGTACACCGGCCGCAGCAGCGACATCAGGACCTGGTCGGTGAGCTCGGCGTCGTAACCGAAGTCGTCGACCTCGTAGTTGCCGGTGAGCCGGCGGCGCAGGAAGGACAGGCCGCTCGCGATGCGCCGCTCCAGGCCGCCGTCACCCTCGTGCGTCCCACGGGCCTCGCGCGGCTCCCCTGCCAAGGACGGCCGCTCCTCGGAGCTCTCACCGGTCACAGTGACATCATCCTGCGCGTTCGCCCTGCTGGGCAGGGGCTGGACCTCGCGGACCACCGCGGGCTCGCCGCCGGAGCGCCGGCTGCCCGCGCTCCGGCGCCGCGCCGGCCGCTGCGCACCGCCGCCGCGGGACCGGTCGTCGTCGAACGGAATGACCTTGGCGTCCGCCATCGTTGCTGCGCTCCTCAGTTGGCGCTCTGCGTCGGGGGGTTGCCGCCGGCCCACCGGGCCAGCGCCGCGATCCGGTCGACGGCCCCCGCAAGGGCCTCCGGCGGCAGCAGGCCGGGGCCGCGGCTGCGGACGAAGTCCGCGAACGTCTGTGCGGTCGTGTACTTGGGGACGAAGCCCAGCGTCTCGCGCATCTGGTCCGTGGCCACGACCCGGCCGTGGGTCAGCAGCCGGATCTGCTCGGGTGAAAAGTCCGTCATGCCCAGGGTACGCACCAGCGAGCCCGCCCAGGTGACCGCCGGGAGCAGCAAGGGGACCGTGGGCCGCCCGAGCCGCCGCGAGCACTGCGACAGCAGCAGCGCGCCCTCCCCGGCGATGTTGAAGGTGCCGCTGTTGAGCGTGCCGCGCCGCGCCTCGTGGGCGGCGATCCGCAGCACCTCGATCACGTCGTCCTCGTGGACGAACTGGAGCCGGGGGTCGTAGCCGAACACGGTCGGCAGGACGGGCAGTGAGAAGTACGCGGCCAGCGGGGTGTCCGCCGAGGGGCCGAGGATGTTGGCGAAGCGCAGCACGCACACGGCCACGTCGGGCCGGCGCCGCGCGAAGCCGCGCACATAGCCCTCGACCTCGACGGTGTCCTTGGCGAAGCCGCCGCTGGGCAGGGACTTGGCCGGGGTGGTCTCGGTGAACACCGCCGGGTCGCGGGGCGCGGAGCCGTAGACGTTGGTGCTGGACTTCACCACCAGCCGTTTGACGCTCGGCGACTTCTGGCAGGCGCCGAGCAGCTGCATGGTGCCGATGACGTTGGTCTCCTTGACCGTGGCCCGGCTGCCGCTGCCCAGCGGGGTGCCCGTGACGTCCATGTGGACGACCGTGTCGGCGGAGGTCTCGGCGAGCACGCGGGCGATGCCGGCCTGCCGGATGTCCGCCTGGACGAAGTCGGCGCCGCCGAGATGGTGCTCGGGCGGCACCGCGTCCACGGCGACGACCCGGTCGACCTGAGGGTCACGCTGGATGCGCCGTACGAACCGGCCCGCTAGCTGGCGGGCCACTCCGGTCACGAGCACGACCTGTCCCAAGATCAGCGCCTTCCTTCCCGCACCTGGGTGTCCCACACCCGGCCTACCACCGCGTTCCCCCGTGCGGCCAACCTATCGGTTCGTTGTTGCGCTGTGATGACCGCTCGCTGCGGGACGTGACGAAATCCGTCACCGAACATGCGCGTGGCCCCCCACCCTGTGCGGTGGGGGGCCACGGCCACGCTTTCGCGTTGTCGCGCTACCTCGCGGCGACCGGCGTCACTACTTCTTGTTGCGACGCTGGACGCGGGTGCGCTTGAGCAGCTTGCGGTGCTTCTTCTTGGCCATCCGCTTGCGCCGCTTCTTGATAACAGAGCCCACGACTACCCTCGCTCACTTCTCATCACTCGGTGTTTGGGCGCCATGGGCCCACACGACCTACGAGGGGCTAGCCTACCCGCCCGAGTGCTGAGGTCGTAAATCGAGGTCGCCGTCAGGCGGTTTCCACCCCCACGTAGCTCTCGCGGAGGTATTCGTGAACCGCTTGCTCCGGGACACGGAACGACCGCCCGACCCGGATCGCGGGCAGATGACCGCTGTGCACCAGCCGGTACACGGTCATCTTCGACACTCGCATCACCGAGGCGACCTCCGCCACGGTAAGGAACTGAACCTCGTTCAGAGGCCTCTCGCCAGCTGCAGCCATGACACACCTGCACCTTCCGCACTCGACGGCCACCGGCTTCCCCTTCCGGTGACTCTTCGTCGCTGCGTGCTCACTCCCCAGACTAGGGGCGGGTGATGCGAGTGGGGAAGAGGTGCACCCATCGGCGGCCTACCGTGACAGACACGCTCGATTGAGTACGTAGCGGATGAGCGGGCGGTAGTAGGCGGCCCGTACGGCGTCATCAAGTGGAACGACGACCGACACGCGCCCCTCCGCCTCGCCGACGAAGGGTGCGGGGTCGTCCGTGTCGGCCAGCCCGATGGCCTCGAACCCCAGCTGACCTGCTCCGCAGACCCAGCCGTGATCCCCGATCACCAGCTGCGGCAGCGGTCCTCCGGCGTCGGCGGCCGCGTCCAGCGCCACCCGAACCGGGAGGGGTGAATGCGTGTGTGCGCCGGGCTCACAACCGGGGCGTTCGGGGCCGGCGGGCCGCACCAGCGCGACTCCCCGTACGTAGGCGAGGTTGTGCGTGCGTAGACCGAACCGGGTCAATATGTCGACACAGCGACCCTGCGCCGGGGCGAGGACGGCACATCCCGCCGCCGACAGCGCGTCCGCGAGCGCGGCGTAGAAACCGAGCAGCCGGTGCGGGTGACCGGTGCCGAACAGTACCGGCTCGCCCCGCCGGGCCGCCGCTCCCAGCCGCTCCGCGAACGCCCCCAGCGCGGCCACCGTCAGGTCCGGGTCGATCACGTCCCGGCCGGACGTATGCCCAGGATCGGCCGAAACGCCACACTTCCTGGCCATCAACTCGATCAGGTCCCGCTGCCCCCAGGGCCCTTCGGGATCAATACCGATCAGCGCCCGGGGGTCCCGCGCCGCGAACAGCCGGTAGCTGCGCAGGCTCACCTCCCGCGTGGTCGCCACGGGACCGGCCAGCCCGGCGGCCAGAAGATGGGCGCGCAGAGCGCCTGTGCTCACCACGCAAGCGATGGTGGCCGACGCCGGCCCACGGGGTCCCCGGAACCGGGGAAGACCGCACGGTCGGCGTAACGTCGGGGCCCGCGGAGGGCCCGCGGAGGGTGCGCGGCGGACGCGGGTACGGCGCCGGGCCTACGGCAGCAGGCCGCGCAGCGGGAACACCGCCCGCCGGGTCGCCCGGATCGCCTGGTCCAGCCGGTCGGCCGGGTCGTACCCCGCCTCCCAGTCCGCCCAGGACACCGGCCACCGGCCGTCCGTCATCCGCATCGGCCCCAACTGCCTTGTCCGCGCGTACACTTCCTGCCGCCAGCTCTCCGGGATCACCGTCTCCGGCTCCACCGGCCGCCCCGCCGCGATCCCCACCAGGTGCGTCCACGACCGCGGTACGACCTCCACCACCGCGTATCCCCCGCCGCCCAGCGCGACCCACCGTCCGTCGGCGTGCTCGTGCGCCAGGTCGTGACAGGCCACCTGCACCGCCCGCTGCGCGTCCAGCGACACCGCGAGGTGCGCCAGCGGGTCCTCGAAGTGCGTGTCGGCGCCGTGCTGGGTGACCAGCACCTGCGGCCGGAAGTCCGCGATCAGCTCCGGCACCACCGCGTGGAACGCCCGCAGCCACCCCGAGTCGCCGGTGCCCGCCGGGAGCGCCACGTTCACCGCCGAGCCCTCCGCCGACTCCGCGCCGGTCTCCTGCGGCCAGCCCGTCTGCGGGAACAGCGTCCGCGGGTGCTCGTGCAGCGAGATCGTCAGGACCCGCGGGTCCTCCCAGAACGCCGCCTGCACACCGTCCCCGTGGTGCACGTCCACGTCCACGTACGCGACCCGCTCCGCGCCCAGCTCCAGCAGCCGCGCGATCGCCAGCGCCGCGTCGTTGTAGACGCAGAAGCCGGACGCGCAGCCCGGCATCGCGTGGTGCAGCCCGCCCGCGAAGTTCACCGCGTGCAGCGCCTCCCCGCGCCACACCGCCTCCGCCGCGCCCACCGACTGGCCCGCGATCAGCGCGGAGACCTCGTGCATCCCGGCGAAGGCCGGATCGTCCAGCGTCCCCAGCCCGTACGACCCGTCGGCCGCGCCCGGGTCGGCGGAGGCCGCCTTCACGGCCTCGATGTAGTCCTCACGGTGGACCAGCCGCAGTGTGGAATCCCCGGCCGGCTTGGCCGTCACCAGGTGCGCCTGACGGTCCAGCCCGAGGGCCGCGATCAGTTTCCGGGTCAGGGCGAGGCGGACGGGATCCATCGGATGGTCCCGCCCGAAGTCATAGCCCGTTACTGCCTCGTCCCACATCAGCTGTGCGCGGCCGCTCATGCCCGCCACCGTATCGGTCCGCGCCCCGCGCGAACGACCTGGCGTACACCAGTGTCACCAGCACCAACGCCATGGGCACCAGCATCGCCCCGCGGTAGCTCCACGCGTCGCCGAGCGCGCCCACGAGGGGCGAACCGACCAGGAAACCCACGTAGTTGAAGATGTTGAGCCGGGCGATCGCCGCGTCCGACGCCCCGGGGAACAGCCGCCCTGCGGCCGCGAAGGTCTGCGGCACCAGCACGCACAGCCCCAGCCCCAGCAGGGTGAACCCGAGCATGCCCACCCAGGCCCCCGGAGCCCCGGCCACCACCGCGAACCCGAGCGCCGCGACCAGCGCCCCGAGCCGCACCACCGCCACGGCCCCGAACCGCCGCACCCCGAAGTCCCCGATGGCCCGGCCGAGCAGGGTCGTGACCATGTAGACGTTGTACGGCACCGTCGCCAGCTGCTCGGAGCTGCCCAGCGTGTCCTGGAGGTACTTGGCACTCCAGTTGGAGACGGTCGAGTCCCCGATGTAGGCGAACGTCATCACCAGGCAGAGCGGGAGCAGCATCCGGAAGACGAGGGTGCCGCCGGCGGTGTCCCCGTCCGCGGTGCCTTCCCTGGCGTCGGGTACGGTGCCGCGCTCGTCGTCGACGTACCACCGGCTGCCGACCAGGGCCGCCGGCAGCAGCACCGCCACCACCGGCAGGTACGACACCCACAGCGCCAGGTGCCAGTGCGCCCCCACCCAGGCCAGCGAGGCGCCCACGATCCCGCCCAGGCTGTAGGCGGCGTGGAAACTCAGCATGATGCTGCGGCCGTACGTCCGCTGGAGGCTCACCCCGAGCATGTTCATCGAGGCGTCCAGCGCACCGACCGCCAGCCCGAACACGCCGAGCGCGACGGCCAGTTCGGCCACCTGCCCGCTGGCGCCCACGCCGAGCAGGGCGAGCAGGACCACCGGCTGGGACCAGCGCAGCAGCCGGCTGGGCCGGACCCGCTTCACCAGGTGCTCGGTGGTCACACTGCCGACCCCGGCGAGGATCGGCACGGCGGCCAGGAAGGCCGGCAGCAGCGCGTCCGAGACGCCGACGCGGTCCTGGATGGCCGGGATGCGCGTCACGAGGAGCGCGAAGGTGGCGCCCTGCGCGAAGAAGCTGAACGCCAGCGAGGCCCTGCCGCGCCGCAGCACATCTGTCATGGCGGCGAGCGTAGGGCCCCTGGCTACCTGTGGGTAGATCCGGCCAAAGATGAATTCGGCTCAACTTCAGACCTGGACCGGCACCGGGGTGCCCGCGGTGCTCCTGGAGCCCTTCGCCTCGGCGATGACCATGTGGGCCATGGGCCCGGCGGCGAGCGCCCCGCTGAGGAGGAACCCGAGCGCCATCGCGACCGCCAGGATCACCGTCCCGAGCCACACCATGGTGTCCACGGGCAGCGTGTAGGCGCCCACGACCCGCACCAGGCACTCGGCGAGCAGCACCACGCCCCACACCAGCGAGAAGACCTTCTCGGCCCGCCGGAAACGTGCCGAGCCGGACGCCAGCCGCCCCCAGGCCTCCTCGCGCCCCGCGTCGCCCTTGACCACCCAGGGCTTCATGGCCGCGGTCATCATCGGCCTGCCCAGCGCCACGGACACCAGGATGCCGATGCCGATCGCGCTGCTGACCCCGCTGTCCTTGGCGAGCATCAGCCGCGGGTCGCCGGAGACCAGGCTGAGCAGCAGCCCGACCACGTTGACGAACAGGATGAGCGCCGCGAGCCCGTTCACCGTGCGCTCCTTGACCGCGCCCCACGCGGTCCGCAGGGCCGGCACCACGCTGCTCCAGCCGAGGGCCGCCAGCGTGCTCATCCCGAAACCGTTCTTGAGCAGGTAGTACCCGCCGACCGGCACCGCGACGTCCACCAGGAGGGGGGCGAGGTTCGCGCGCTTCGTGTTCGTCGTCATGCGTTCAGCTTCGCGGAACGGGGTGCCCCGGCAGTAGGAACGATCGTCCGGAGGTCCGCATGACAAATGTCAGCGCGGCGCCCGTGGCGCCGGTCATGCCGGCGCTCATACCAGCAGGTCGGCCAACTCTCCCATGTCGGAGAACAGTTGGGTGGCACCGGCGAGGCGTTCGGCCGGCGTCATGGCCGTGAACCCGTACACGTCCATCCCGGCCGCCACGGCGGCCCGCACCCCGAGCGGGGAGTCCTCCACGACGACACAGCGCTCGGGCCGCACCCCCATCCGCTCGGCCGCGTACAGGAAGAGGTCCGGCGCCGGCTTGCCGCGCCCGACGTCCTGCGAGCTGAAGACCCGCCCGTCGTCGAACCAGCGGTCGAGCCCGGTGGTCCGGTGCCCCACCCGGATCCGCTCATGGCTCCCCGAGGAGGCGACACAGTACGGCGTCCCGTCCGCCGCCAGCTTCTCCAGTACGTCCGTGACGCCGGCCACGGGCTTAAGGTCCCGCTCGAACGCCGCGAAGACGCGGGCGTGGAAGACGTCGTCGAAGTCGTCGGGCAGCCGCTTGCCGGTGCGCTCGAGGACCAGGTCGTGCACCCGGTGCATCGCCGACCCCATGTAGTCGCGGATGGAGTCCTCGTAGGAGGTGGGGTGCCCCAGCTCCGTCAGATGGGCGGCCAGGAGCCGGTTGGAAATCGGCTCGCTGTCGACGAGGACACCGTCGTTGTCGAAGATGACGAGGTCGTAGCGCATGCGTATGAGCTTAGACGGAGGCAGAACGCAGAAAACCCCGCACCGTGAGGTGCGGGGTTTTCTTCAATGTTTGTTCGGCGGTGTCCTACTCTCCCACAGGGTCCCCCCTGCAGTACCATCGGCGCTGTAA
>NZ_BMVF01000015.1 GCF_014650575.1 Streptomyces naganishii JCM 4654 | reverse complement strand
GGACGGCAAGAAGATCATCGTGCTGTCCGAGGGCCGGCTGCTGAACCTGGGCAACGCCACGGGCCATCCCTCGTTCGTGATGTCGAACTCGTTCGCGGACCAGACGCTGGCGCAGATCGAGCTGTTCACCAAGCCCGACGCCTACCCGACGGGCGTGTACGTGCTGCCCAAGCACCTGGACGAGAAGGTCGCCCGCCTCCACCTGGACGCCCTCGGCGTCAAGCTCACCCGGCTGCGCCCCGAGCAGGCGGCGTACATCGGCGTCGACGCCGACGGACCGTACAAGCCGGACCACTACCGCTACTGAGCAGGGCTTCCAGTCCTCCTCCATCGCGCCCCGACCCCGCGCCCCGACGCTGGAGGCAGTCCGCTCGGAGGAGGAAGCACGTGTCTTGGAAGCAGGAGAAGCAGCACGTCCCGGTGCTGGTGGCGGGCGCGGGACTGGGCGGCCTGTCCACGGCCCTGTTCCTGTCCCTGCACGGGGTGCCCTGCCTGGTGGTGGAGCGCCACCGCGGGATGTCGCCGCACCCGCGCGCCCGGGGCATCAACCCGCGGGCGATGGAGCTGATGCGCGCCGCCGGCCTGGAGGCCGAGGTGCGGGCCACCGGGTCGGCGCGGGCGCTCGCCGGGAACAGCGGGGTGCTCGCGGCCCGGTCGCTGGCCGGGCACCAGCTCGGCGCCCTGCACGAGCAGTACTTCATGGACGTGCGCACCGATCTCAGCGCGCTGTCGCCGACCGGCTGGTGCCTGTGCCACCAGGACGAGTTCGAGCCGGTGATCCGGCGGCGCGCGGAGGAACTCGGGGCCCGCTTCGCGTACTTCACGGAGCTGGAGTCCTTCGTTCAGGACGCGGACGGCGTGACCGCGCGGCTGCGGGACCGTGAGTCGGGCGAGGTCCGCACGGTCACCGCCGGCTACCTGGTCGGCGCGGACGGGCCGGGCAGCCCGGTGCGCCGGGCCCTGGGCATCGGCTTCGAGGGGCCCGGCACCACCGGGCACTTCCTCAACGTGCACTTCGAGGCGGACCTCGCCCAGCAGCTCGGCGAGCGCCGGTTCATCATGTGCTACACGTTCAACGACACCGTGCGCGGTGCGCTGATGCCGCTGGACAACTCCCGGCGCTGGCTGCTGCACGTGGTGTTCGACCCGGCCGCCGAGGACCCCGCCTCCTTCGACGAGGCGCGCTGCCGGGAGCTGGTGCGGGGCGCGGCCGGGGTGGAGGACCTGGAGGTGAAGGTCCTCGGCGCGATCCCGTGGGAGGCCGCCGGGCGCACGGCGACGGCGTTCTCCTCGGGCCGGGTGTTCCTGGTGGGCGACGCCGCCCATGTGATGCCGCCCAGCGGGGCGTTCGGCTCCAACACCGGTGTGCAGGACGCGCACAACCTGGCGTGGAAGCTGGCCGCGGTGCTGCGCGGGGAGGCCGGTCCCGGCCTGCTGGACAGCTACGACCCGGAGCGGCGGCCGGTGTGCGCGGCCACCGTCGAGCAGGCGGTGCTGCGCTCCAAGGACCGGCCGCGGCTCGCGGAGAAGGAGCCCGCCCCCGCGAATCCGGCGATCCACGCCGACCCCGAGATCTGGTTCGGCTGGCGCTACCGCTCGGCGGCCGTGCTGCCCGGACCCGGCGATGCGGAGACGGACGGGGTGTGGCTCGCCGATCCGCGCGGGCTGCCCGGCACCCGCGCCCCGCACGTGGTCCTCACCCGCGACGGGCGCGAGATCTCGGCGCTCGACCTGTTCACGCGTGCGCCGGTGCTGCTCGCCGGGCCGGACGGCGCGGCCTGGGAGAAGGCCGGGGAGGCCGCCGCCGGGCGGGCCGGGCTGACGCTCGGCGTCCTGCGCGTGGGCGGGGGCGGCGCGCTCGGCGACCCGTCGGGCGCGTGGGGACCGGCGTACGGCGTGGGGGCCGGGGGCGCGGTCCTGGTGCGGCCCGACGGCGTGGTCGCCTGGCGCTCCCCCACCGCCGCCGACGAGCCCGACGCCGTGCTCGACGACGTACTGAAGGCGCTGCTGGCGCGGTGACCGGCCCCGCCGGCGCACCCCGCGACACTAGGGAGTGAGCATGTCTGCAATCACCGGCTGGGTGGACTGGTCCCGGGACCTGACCCGGGAACGCGGCACCGTCCTGGCCATGACCGCGACGACGGCGCTGCGCGGACCGGACGGCGAGGGCGTCTGGACCGGTCCGCGGGTGGCGCTGGGCCACCGCCATCTCGCGGTCTTCGACCCGGAGGGCGGCGAACAGCCGGTCGCCCTGGAGCACGACGGGCACACCGTCGCGGTGGCCGCGCACAGCGGCTCGATCCTCAACCACGAGGAGCTGCGAGGCACCCTGTCCCGCCGCGGCCACCGCTTCCGCTCCGGCGGCGACACCGAGACGCTGCTGCACGCCTACCTGGAGTGGGGCGCCGGCTGCGCCCAGCGCCTGGAGGGCACCTTCGCGGGAGTGGTGTGGGACGCCCGCCGCGAGGAGCTGTTCCTGGTGCGCGACCGGCTCGGCGTGGAGCCGCTGGTGTACTACCCGACCGCCACGGGCCTGGTGTTCGGCTCCGAGGCCAAGGCGGTGCTCGCGCACCCGCTGGTGCCGGCCGAGGTCGACGCCGAGGGGCTGCGGGAGATCTTCACCTACTCCGGCACCCCGCACGTCACCCCGTACCGCGGGATGCGCCGGCTGCGCGCCGGGCACCACCTGGTGGCGGGCCGCGACGGCACCCGGCTGACCCGCTACTGGGGGGTGGACGCGGCCGAGCACACCGACGACCTCGACACCACCGTGGACACCGTGCGGGGCCTGCTGGAGGAGAGCATCGAGCGCAACCTGCGCACCGACGCGCCCGTCGGCTCGCTGCTGTCCGGCGGCCTGGACTCCAGCGGGGTGGTGGGTCTCGCCGACCGGGAGCTGCGCAAGTCGGGGCGGCGCATCCGCACCTTCACCGTGGACTTCGCGCGGCACGCGGAGAACTTCCGGGCCACCGACACCCGCCAGTCGCCCGACGCCCCGTACGCGGCCGACGTGGTGCGGCACCTGGACACCGACCACACCGGTGTGGTCCTGGACCCGGCCGAGCTGAGCGACGAGGTGGCGCGCTGGCAGGTGCTGCGCGCCAAGGACTGCCCCACCCCGCTCGGCGACATGAACACCTCCCTGTACCTGCTGGCGCGCGCGGTGGGCGAGCGGGACACCAAGGTGGTGCTGACCGGTGAGGCCGCCGACTCGCTGTTCCACGGAGTGGCCTGGAACCGCGACCCGGTGGAGTCCCGCATGGACACCTTCCCGTGGGTGGCGCGCGGTGTGGTGCGCGACGACGCCAAGGGCCTGGGCTGCGGTCTGTTCGACGAGTCGCTGCTGAAGGACCTGGCCCCGCTGGACTACGCGGCCCAGCGCTACCGCGAGTCGGTGGCCGAGGCCCCGCACCTGCCCGGCATGTCCGCCGAGGAGCGGCACATGCGGGAGCTGTGCTGGGTGCACCTGACCAACTTCATGGAGAACCAGAACGGGCACACCGAGCGGCTGTTCAAGGCGGTCGGCCTGGAGGTCCGCATGCCCTACTGCGACCACCGGCTGGTGCAGTACGCCTACAACCTGCCCTGGGCGATGCAGAACTTCGACGGCCGGGAGAAGAGCCTGCTGCGCGCCGCCGTACGGCACGTGCTCCCGCGCAGTGTCGTGGAGCGGCGCAAGACGCCGTACCCCGTCACGCTCGACCCGGGCTACGAGCAGGCGCTGCGCACCGAGATGCACACGCTCCTGGACGACCCGCAGGCGCCGGTGCTGCCGCTGCTGGACGTGGCGGCGGTGCGCAGGGCGCTGAAGGACCCCGAGGGCCTGAACCGGTGGGCGCGGCGGGCCAACGTCGAGCTGCCGCTCCAGCTGAACACCTGGCTGCGGCGGTACGGGATCCGGCTGGTGCTCTGACCAGGGCCACCCGACGCGACGGCGAGGCCCCCGGGGACACGGCTTCCGTCCCCGGGGGCCTCGCGCGTTTCCCGTTCAGTGGTGGTGGGAGGTCCCGCCCGGAGGGCCGTGCGCGTCCCCGCCCGCGTGCGGCATGCCGTACGGCACGGTCCTCGGCGCGCGGTCCTCGGCGCCCGGTGGCACCACGGTGAACTGGCCCATCATGCCTTCGTCCTCGTGGCGCAGGACGTGGCAGTGGTACATGTACGGCGCCCTCGGGTCGGTGAGGGTGTCGAAGCGTACGGCGAGCCGGGCGGTGCCGAACTCGTGCAGGTAGAAAGTGTCCTTGGGGCCGCGGGCGTAGGGCGGCGGCTGCTTGCCGCCGATGTCCAGGACGTGGAAGACGGCGCCGTGCACGTGGAAGACGTGCACCCAGTCGTCGCCGCGTTCGACCTCCCAGATCTCGGTGGTGCCGGCCGGGACCACCTCGTCGACGCGGCCCATGTCCATGGTGCGGCCGTTGATCTGCAGGCCGGTGAACTCGAAGTGCCGGCGCCGGGCCCCGGCCGGGGCCGCCACGGGGGCGGGGGCGCCGTCGAGGCGGGCGGGCAGCGCGGGCGAGGGCTCGAGCCGGGGGGCGGCGCGCAGGGCGATGATGTCGAAGGTGTCGTCGCCGCCCATGAAGCGCTCGGTGGGGAAGCCCAGGTGCAGCGACGGCTCGAAGCCGCGCAGCACGGTCTCGTCGCCGGGCGCGAACTCCACGACGATCTCGGCGCGTTCGCCGGGGGCGAGCAGCAGCCGGTGCAGGGCGCGCGGCCGCTGAAGCAGTCCGGCGTCGGTGGCGACCTGGTGGAAGACGCGGTCGTCGGTGAAGCCGAGCCAGTACACGCGGGCGTTGGAGCCGTTGAGCAGGCGCAGCCGTACGCGCCGGGTGGTGACGCGGAAGTACGGGTCGTAGGTGCCGTTGACGAGGATGGTGTCGCCGAGGACGCCCAGGTTGTCGGCGCCGGCGACGGTCTCGGCGAGTTTCGTCTCGGTGAGGTCCAGGGTGCCGTCGGCGTGGAAGTTCTTGTCCTGGATGACGAGCGGCACGTCATCGACGCCGTAGGCGCGGGGCAGGGCGGCGCGGTCGCTGTGCTCGTCGTCGAGGATGATCATCCCGGCCACCCCGCGGTAGACGTGCGAGCCGGTCGAGCCGTGCGGGTGCGGGTGGTACCAGAGGGTGGCGGCGCTCTGGTGCACGGTCCAGGAGGGCTGCCAGTCGGCGCCCGTGGGGATCATCTGGTGCGGGCCGCCGTCCATGGAGGCCGGCAGCAGCATGCCGTGCCAGTGCAGGGTGGTGGCCTCCGGCAGCCGGTTGCGCACGGTCATGGCGACCCGGTCGCCGCGCCGGGCGCGCAGAGTCGGCGCGAGATAGGGGCCGTTGGCGCCCCAGGTGGGGGTGCGGCGGCCGGGCAGCAGCTCGCTGGTGCCGGGGGCCAGGGTGAGCCGGTAGTGGCGGCGGCCGTCGGCGGACGGGGCGGGGTCGAGCAGTTCGGGTATCCGCAGCGCGTTGCGGAAGGACAGTTCGCCGACGTTGCTGCGCCGGCGGTCGCCGTAGACGGTCAGGAAGGTCGCGCCCCAGCCGGCTCCGGCGGCCACGGCGAGGCCCCCCGCGCCGAGCAGGAACCTGCGGCGCGGGAGGCGGGGGGCTTTCGTCATGTCGGGTCCTCGTGGGGTCCGGGAAGGGCGGGCCTTCGGCTCCCCACTGTCGATCACGCCTCCTGAGGCTCGCTCGACGCCGGCTCGAGCCGGTGCACGACCTCGGTGACGGCCATGTCGCCGCCGCGCCGGTAGGGCTTGAGCCGCTGGCGGTGCAGGGTGTGGCGCTGGCTCACCTCGAAGTCGCGGAAGGCGCGCTCGCCGGCCCAGTCGGTGAGGACGTAGTACACGCCCTCCTCCTCCGTGGAACGCACCAGCGTCTGGCCGCGGTTGGCGGGTTCGCGGGCGATGGACTCGCCCACCGACAGCCACACCCGCTCGAAGTCGGCGGCCATCTCCGGGTGGATCTCCATGCGCAGGATCACCCGCACCGGCTGCCCGGCGTCCTGCTCCCCGGCCGGTGGGGTCTGGGTCATCGTGTCCTCTTCTCCGCGGGCCGCCTGTCCAGCCGGAGCACCCGCTTGGTGATGCCGCGCAGCACGGTCCGGGTGAAGATCGGCGCCTCGGTGCAGCGCCAGGCGACCACTCCGTCGGGCCGCACCAGTACGGCGCCCTGCGCGGTGACGCCGTACAGCTCGGGCCAGCGGTCGTCGAGGTCCTCCAGGTCGGAGCCGATGCCGTACACCTGGACGGGGGTGCCCAGTTCGGCGGCGACCGAGCGGGCGGCCTCGCGCCAGGGGCGGTTGTCGGGGCCGGTCAGCAGCACCATCGACCGGCCGAACAGGTCGTGCACGGAGATCTCCGCGCCGCCGCGGCGCAGCCGCAGGTGGGGGGCGCGGCTGCCGGGCCGGCCGTCGTTCTCGGCCGCCCACAGTCCGTAGCCGGGCAGGGTGCCCTCGTCCCAGGGCGTGACGGCCGAGGAGCGGTAGCGGGAGGACAGCCACACCAGCGGGTCCTGGACCAGCTCGGGGTCGGCCGGGTCCGGGTAGGCGGCCAGCAGCCGGGCCCGGTCGCCGGCCCGCAGCACCGCCTGCTCGGCGGTCGCCGCGCACACCGGGCGCCGTTCCTCGTCGTAGGTGTCCAGCAGGTCCGGGTGGGCCCAGCCGTCCAGCACGGCGACGAGCTTCCAGGCCAGGTTGTGCGCGTCGATGACGCCGGTGCCGGCGTCGAAGCCGCCGCTCGGCGGCATCACGTGCGCCGCGTCCCCGACCAGGTGGACCGGGCCGTCGCCGAACCGCTCGGCCACACCCGCCCGGCCCGCCCAGGCGCTCACGCTCTCGATGCGCGGCTCCAGGTCCGCCACCCCGGTGGCCGCGCGGACGAGTTCGGCGCACCGCTCCTCGGTGAACCACCCGGCGGGCTCACGCTCGGGGTCGTGGCGCACGTGCAGCAGCCAGTCGGCCCGGTTGTCCAGCGGCATCAGGGAGCCGCGCACGCCCGGGTTGTCGACGTAGCCCATGATGAAGCGGCGGCCGCGCAGCGGCCCGGACAGGTCCGCGGTGAAGCGGACGGTGACGAAGCTGCCGAGCGTGCGGGCGTCGAAGCCGATGCCCAGGGCCTCGCGCACGGCTCCGCCGGTGCCGCCGGCGTCCACCAGCGCGCAGGCGCGTACCCGGTGCTCCTCGCCGCCCGCCCGGTCGCGGACCGCCGCGAGGACGCCCTGCTCGCCCCAGCCCTCCTGCTCGAAGGAGACCAGCTCGGCCTCCGGGCGCAGCCGGACGCCCAGCCGCTCGGCCCGCTCGCGCAGCACCCCCTCCAGCTCCGCCTCGTCGCACAGGCACCACGTGGTCGGCGACAGCCCGCTCAGGTCGGCGTCGGCGTCCACGACGTACTTGGCGTCCAGGGCGCCCAGTTCGGGCCCGGTCAGCGACTCCATGGAGATGATGCCCGAGTTGCGGGCCAGGGCCCGCGCCGAGGGCAGGTCCCGTACGGCCTCCTCCACGCCCAGGGAGCGCAGCAGCTCCATGGCGCGGGGGTGGACGCCGAGGATGCGCGGCGGCCGGAGCCGTTCCCGCAGGCCTCCCAGCAGGTAGCAGTCCACTCCCTGCTCGGCCAGGAACAGGGCCGTCGCCAGCCCGGCCACTCCCGAACCGGCCACCAGGACGTCGGTGTTCCTCAGTGCACTCCGGCCTGTACCGCTCACTGCCTCACATCCCTTCGACTTCCGCTTACGCCCGGTGCTCCACCAGCACGGAGGCGTCCTTGTCGCCGTCGCCCGCGGCCACCACGGCCGCGAACCGCTCGCGCACGGTGTCCAGCACCGGCATCGACGTGCCGAACCCGGCGGCGGCCTCCAGGGCCAGCCGGATGTCCTTCTCCATCAGCTCGGCGCGGAAGAAGGCGGGTTCGTAGGAGTGCTTGAGCATCAGCTCGGCGCGGAAGCGCATCACCACCGAGCTGAAGCCGCTGCCCGAGATCACCCCGATCAGCTGGTCGCGGTCCAGGCCCGCGGCGGTGCCGTAGGCCACGGCCTCGGCGAGCGAGGCGACCTGGGCGCCCAGCAGCAGGTTGAGGATCAGCTTGACACTGGCCGCGGTGCCCGGCGCGCCCACGTGGACGACCTCCGAGCCGATCGCCTCCAGCACCGGCCGCACCTCGTACAGGTCGGCCGGGTCCCCCGCGGCGAACACCCGCAGCTCCCCCTTGCGGGCCTGGAGCGGGTTGCCGACCACGCAGGCCTCGACCCTGCGCAGTCCGCGCGCGGCGAGCCGTTCGGCGGCGGTGCGGGCGTAGCCGGGCGAGACGGTGGAGGTGTCCACGACGACCGCGCCGGGCTGGAGCACCGGCGCCACCCGGCCGAACAGCACCTCGTCGACGGCCTTGTCGTCGCTGAGGCTGAGCAGGACCAGCTGGTGGCCGGCCGCGGCCCGCTCGGGGGCGTCGGCGAGCTTCGCGCCCGCCTCGGCGAGCGGCGCGGCCTTGCTCGCGGTGCGGTTGTGGACGGTGAGGGTGTGCCCGGTGTCCAGCAGCCGCCGGGCCATCCCCGCGCCCATGTTGCCCAGGCCGATGAAGGCCAACTGGGGTTTGCTCATGGTGTCTTCCTTCTCTGTGTCCGAGGGTGCGCCCGGCGGCCCGGCCCCTCGCTGTGCGGCTTGGGGGCCGGGCGCTCAGTAGGCGGCGTCGACTTCGTAGACGGCGAACGGCACGGCGGTGCGGGTGTCCCGGTAGGGCCTGAGCGGGGCGGTGTCCTCGCGGTGCTCCGCGCCCGCCTCCCAGGCGCGGAACGCCTCCAGCGACTCCCAGCGGCTCATCACCGCGAGCGCGGTGGGGTCCAGCGGGCTGCGCAGCAGCTCGTTGCCGAGCATGCCGGGCACCTCGGCGAGCCGCTCGCTGACCTCGTGGTAGGCGGCCCGCACGGCGGCGAGCTGCCCCTCGTCCAGCGCGGCCTGGTAGACCACCACCCGCACCTCGCCCGCGCCCCCGCCCTCACCGGGCACCGACGGCCGCCCTTCCCTCGACGGCGTGCCGGATCTCCATCACGTGGAAGGAGCCGCCCTTGCGGAACGGGTGCAGCGTGGCGCGGTGTTCGAGGTGCGCGGGGCTATCCTCGAACTGGCGGAAGCGCGGCTCGTCCACCCAGTCGCTGACGATGACGTACGTGCCGTCCGGCTCGCGGGACAGCGACTGGCCGAGGTTGGCGGGGTGGCCGGTGACCGCGTCGGTGCCGGCCAGCCACGCCTGCTCGAACTCCGCCTCGCGGCCCGGTTCTATCTCCAGCCGCAGCATCACGCGGAAGGCCATCAGGAGATCCCCCCGTCGACGCCGATGGTGTTGCCGGTGACGTAGCGGGACAGGTCGCTGGCGAGCCACAGCACCGCGCCGGCCACCTCGTCGGGGCGGCCGAGGCGGCCCAGCGCCGTCTTCGCGCCGTAGCGCTCGCTCATCAGGCGCTTCTGGTCCTCGGGCAGCTCGTGGTACTTCTCGGTCTCGATGACGCCGAGGGCGATGACGTTGAAGCGGATGCCCTTGCCGCCGAACTCCTTGGCCAGGGAGCGGTTCAGGCCCACCAGGGCGGCCTTGGTCGCGGTGTAGTGGGAGCGCAGCGGCACGCCCGCGTCCACGGCGCGCGAGCCGATGGAGATCACCGAGGAGCCCTCGCCGAGCAGCGGCAGCGCGTACTGGATCACCAGGTGGGCGCCGGTCAGGTTGGTGGCGAGGATGCGCTGCCACTCCTGGAGGTCCAGGTCGCCGTAGGGCACGTGGCTGATCGCGCCCGCGTTGTTGACCAGCAGGTCCAGGCGGTCGCCGTGCAGTTCGCGGACCCGGGCGAGCAGGCCGGCGACCTCCTCGGGGCGGGAGAGGTCGGCGCGCAGCACGTGGTGGTTGCCGCCGGTCTCCTTCAGCTCCTCCTCGAGGGTGGTGACGTACTCGCCGGGGTGCACGTAGCAGGTGACGACGTCGACGCCGGCCCGCGCGAGGGCCAGCACGATGCCCCGGCCCACACCGCGCGTGCCGCCGGTGACCAGGGCCTTCTTGCCCCGCAGTTCGAGGTCCATGGAAGATTCCTTAGCTAGTTCTTGGGTGCTGGTTCTGGGTGCGGGAAGGTCAGAGCAGGAAGCCGAGCGCCGCGCAGTTGACGGCGAGGGCGGCCATGGTGATCCAGCTGCGCCGGGTGTTCCAGGCGCCCCACTCCGGCCTCGGATCACGGAAGTCGGCGGGCAGGTTGTCCGGGTCGAGGGTGCGCATCCAGCGGTTGACCGGCGCGTTCTTGGTGACGGCGATGACCGGGGTGGTCGCGGTGAGCAGCCCGGCCAGCGCGAACAGCGCCTGCGCGCCGGCCCGGGGCGCGTCGAAGGCGAGCACCGCGTCCAGGACGACCGTGCCGATCAGGCAGACCGGCATGGCCGGGTCGTAGCGCCGGCCGAGGAACGCGTGCGCGTACACGTAGCGGTCGACGGGCAGCGAGGCCATGTACGGGAAGCCGCCCAGCTGGGTGCCCAGCATCACGCCGGCCGCCAGGCCGTTGAGCAGCAGGAGCAGGGGGGCGAGGACTGTCAGCACGGTCGCCGCTCCCTCATCCGGCCAGGGCGCGGGCCGCGGCCTCGACCTTCCGCTTGATGAGCTCCATCTGCACCGCGGTGTTGCGGTTGAGGTGCTCGGTCATCTGCTCGTCGGTCACCGGGGCGGCGTCCTTCATGTGGAAGTCCTGCACCCAGCGCATCCGCACACCGCCGCCGGGCTCCTCGGTGTACTCCCAGTAGATGGTCATGAACTCGAACGGGCCGGTCTCCACCCGCTCGGCGCGGACCGTGCGGGTCTCCACGAAGCTGGTGCGCCGCGACACCCAGCTCCAGACCCGGCCGTCCTCGTCGGGGTGCATGGTGAGGCGGAAGACGACCGTGTCGCCGTCGCGCTCCAGCACCTCGGCGGAGGCGTACTCGCTGAACAGGTCGGGCCAGTTGGGCACGTCGTTGGTCATCTCCCACACGACGTCCAGCGGCGCGTCCACGACGATCGCGTTGTCGGTGTGTCCGGCCATCGCCGAACTCCCTTCTCGTATGTCAGCCTCGTGGGTCAGCGGCCCAGGACGAGGGCCGAGGTGAAACCGCCGTGGCCGCGGGCCAGGACCAGGGCGTGGCGCAGCCGGGCCTCCCGGGCGTCGCCGGTGACCAGGTCGATCTCCAGGCCGGGGGCGGGCTCGCGGGTGCCGGTGGTGGCCGGGACGACGCCTTCGCGCAGGCTGAGCAGCGCGGTGGCCACGTCCAGCGGGGCGCCGCCGCCGTAGAGCCGGCCGGTGAGCGTCTTGGGCGCGGTGACGGGCACCGCGCGCGGTCCGAAGACCTGGGCGATGGCCTCGGCCTCGTCGCGGTCGTCGGCGGGCAGGCCCGCCGCGTCGGCGAAGACGACGTCGATGTCGGCGGGGCCGAGCCCGGCGTCGCGCAGGGCCGCCTCGGCGGTGCGGCGCAGGGCGCGCGGCCGCCCGGACTCCGGCGCGGGGTCGAAGCCGGCGGCGTAGCCGAGGACGCGGCCGTAGCCGCTGCCGGCGCCGCGTTCGGCGGCGGCCTCGGCGCTCTCCAGTACGAGGATGGCGCCGCCCTCGCCCGGAAGGTACCCGGACGCCTCCGCGTCGAAGGGCAGGTAGGCCCGCTCGGGGTCGGCCACGGTGGAGAGCTTGCCGGTGGTGAGCTGGGCGGTGAGCCCGTAGGGGCACAGGGAGGCGTCGGTGCCGCCGGTGACGACGAGCCGGGCGCCCTTGCGGGTGAGCCGGCGCGCCTGCCCGATGGCGTCCAGGCCGCCGGCCTGCTCGCAGGCCAGCACCCCGCACGGGCCGCGCATCTTGTGCCGGATGGACAGCTGGCCGGTGGTGGCCGCGTAGAACCAGGCGATCGACTGGTAGGCGCCGACCCAGCCGGGGTCGTTGCGGTAGAGGGCCGTCATCTCCTTCTGGCCGAACTCGGTGCCGCCGGACGAGGAGGAGGTGACGACCGCCATCTCGTACTCGGGGATGCGCGCGAGGTCGGCGCCGCAGTCCTCCAGCGCGGCCTGGCCCGCGGCGAGCGCGAGGTGGGTCCAGTGGTCGGTCTGGGAGATCAGCCGGCTGGGCACGTCGGCCCGGGCGTCGAAGCCGGGCACCTGGCCGGCGTGGCGCACCGGGTAGCCCTCGGGGTCGAAGCGCTCGATGCGGCCGATGCCCGACTTGCCGGCGAGCACCGACGCCCAGTGGGTGTCGACGCCGATGCCGGTGGGCGCGACGATGCCCATGCCGGTGATCACCGGGGCGGCGCCGGAGGCGGTGCCGGTCGTGGGTGCGGTCATCGGGTGCTCCTTCCGGCCGCGGCGGCCGCGGTGCCCGGGCGGGCGAGCAGCATCGCGGTCTGGAAGCCGCCGAAGCCGCTGCCGACGCTGAGCACGACGTCCATGGCGTGCTCGCGGGCGGTGACCGGGACGTAGTCCAGGTCGCACAGCGGGTCCTTGGTGGTCAGGTTGGCGGTGGGCGGCACGACCTGGCGCTCCAGCGCCAGCGCGCAGGCGGCGACCTCGATGGAGCCGATGGCGCCCAGCGAGTGGCCGACCATCGACTTGATCGAGCTGACCGGGATGTCGTACGCGTGCTGCCCGAGGCTGCGCTTGAACGCGGCGGTCTCGTGCCGGTCGTTCTGCTTGGTGCCCGAGCCGTGCGCGTTGACGTAGTCGACGGCGGTCGGATCGAGGCGGGCCTGGCCGAGGGCGACGTCGATGGCCTCGGCCATCTCCCGCCCGTCCGGCTTGAGTCCGGTCATGTGGTACGCGTTGCTGCGCCCGGCGAAGCCCACGATCTCGGCGTAGATCCGGGCGCCGCGGGCGAGGGCGGCCTCGCGTTCCTCGACGACCATGACCGCGGAGCCCTCGGCGAGGACGAAGCCGTCGCGTTCGCCGTCGAAGGGGCGCGAGGCGTGCTCCGGGTCGTCGTTGCTGGGCGTGGTGGCCTTGATGGCGTCGAAGCAGGCGGAGGTGATCGGGGAGATCGGGGCGTCGGTGGCGCCGGCCAGGGCGACGTCCGCGGAGCCCTCCTCGATCAGCTGCACCGCGTGGCCGATGGAGTCCAGGCCCGAGGTGCAGCCGGTGGAGACCAGGGCGACCGGGCCCTCGGCGCCCACCTCGCGGCCGACCTCTGCGGCGAGGGTGGAGGGCACCATGTAGCCGTACAGGTGCGGTACGCCGTACTCGTGGTCGACGAGCCACTTGCGGCCGCTGTCGGAGAGGGTGACGTACTCCTCCTCCAGGCCCATGGTGCAGCCGACCGCGCTGCCGATGGAGACGGCGAGGCGTTCGGGGGCGAGGGCGGCGAGGTCGAGCCCGCTGTCGGCGACGGCCTCGCGGGCGCTGACGACGGCGAACTGCGCGGCGCGGTCCATCCTGCGCACCTGACGCGGGGTCAGTCCGGCCGCCGCCGGGTCGAAGTCGACCTCGGCGGCCACCTGGGAGCGGAAGGCGGCGGGGTCGAACAGGGTGATCCGGCGGGTGGCGGTGCGGCCCTCGGACAGGGTCCGCCAGAAGGCCTCGCGGCCGACCCCGCCGGGCACCACCGCGCCGACTCCGGTGATGACGGCCCGTCGGGTCACGGCGTGCCACCCACGTCCGGGTTGGCCTGGTCGGGACGCTGGGCCTGCTCGGTGTCCACGTGGCCGAGCTCGGGCCGGGGCGCGAGCGGGGACAGGTGGAAGGTGCAGCGGGCGGTGACGTCGCCGGTGTTGACCAGACGGTGGCGCACCCCGATGGGGACGAGCAGCGAGTCGCCGGCGCCGAGCGCGAGCGGCTGGCCGTCCAGGGTCATCTCCAGGGTGCCGTCGATGACGTGCAGGAACTCCTCGGAGTACGGGTGGTAGTGCTCGGTGACCCAGTCACCGGGCTCCAGGGTCATGACCCCGCCGAAGCCCGAGGTGCAGCCGACGGTCTTGGGGCTGAGGGTGACGCGCAGGTCGCCCCCGCGCTTGGTGTTGGCCTCGACCTCGTGCGAGGCGACCTTCACGGTGCGGCTGATGGCGGTGGTCACTGGATGCGTCCTTCGTCCTTGGTCCAGATGTAGAAGGGCTCGGCCATCGCGTCCCGGGGCTCCTTCCAGTCGGGGTCGTAGGGCTCCACGCACTGGGCGAGCCGGGTGTTGATGTCGTCGTAGAGCGGGTGGCTGCGGGCGCGGTAGAGGTTGGCGCCGATGTCCTCGTCGGCCTCGACCAGGTGGAAGTAGAGGCCGTGGAACTTGAACAGGGTGCGGCGGCTGACGCCGATCATGTGGGGCAGCTCGGTGGCGTCGGACTCGTCGAAGATCTTGGCGATCTCGTCGGTCCTGTCCGGCCGGAGCTTGGCGACGATCAGGGTGCGGTGCACGGTGTACCTCCCGGTCTCGGTCGACCGGGAACGTCCCACCGCGGGCTACAGGTCGGCTCGAATCGGCCTGAAGCGGCAGGGGCGCGGGGTTCGAGCGGTTCTCGTGCGGGCTGGTGTCGGCTGGCGGCTCACGCGAGGACGTACAGAAGCCGACAGGTGAGGGACAGACATGCCGTTCGCAGCCATCACGTACGACATCAAGCCCGGGCACGAGGCGGAACTCGCCGAGATATTCGGCAACTTCAGGCGCGTCAGGTCGAGCCAGGTGCGCGACGAGGCGGGCGCGGCGGCCGGCACGATCCTGGCCACCGCGGTGTTCCTGCGCGACGACACCCTCGTACGGGTCATCGAGTACACCGGCGACCTCGAGGCCGTGGCCCGGCACATGGCCGTCCAGCCCGGAGTGCGCGAGGTCGAGGCCAAGCTCAAGCCGTACCTGACCCGCCCGCGGGACACGGACACGGTCGAGGGCTTCGTGGCCACCTTCAAGCGCAGCCTCCTGCGCACGGTCGCCCAGATCTCGGCCCGCGACAACACCCCGAACGCGGCCTAGCGGCACCGGACACGACAGGGCGGCCGCACGTCCGTGGAACGCGCGGCCGCCTCTTCACGCCCACCAGCTGACACCCGGGGCCCACCCCGGCCCCCCAGGACAGCGGACCGGGCCCCCGGCACACCCCCGGACAGCGGCCGGGCTGCCCGGGCACACCCCCGGCAGGGCAGCCCATCACCGGGCGCGACCCGGCCCCGAAAAGGCAGCACGGCCGACCCGCACGGCAGGCACCCCGCCACCACTGGAACGGACGCCCCCCGCGCGCCCGGCGCGGCCGCAGGCGAAAGCCGCTGACACGCCCGGCAGTTGACACGCCGGACCACGCCCCACCCCGGACCCCCGGACAACCGATCGCGCCCCCGGCACACCCCCGGACAGCGGCCGGGCTGCCCGGGCACACCCCCGGCAGGGCAGCCCATCACCGGGCGCGACCCGGCCCCGAAGAGGCAGCACGGCCGACCCGCACGGCAGGCACCACGCCACCACTGGAACGGACGCCCCCCGCGCGCCCGGCGCAGCCGCAGGCGAAAGCCGCGCCCGCGTCGCCCGGCGCAGCCGCGGGAGGGGTTCGCCGAGACGTCACGGTCGCCGACCCGCGCGCCCCCGGCGGGCCGCGGTCGCCGGGGGCGGGGCCGTGTGCGGTCCGCTGCCGTCGGGGCCCGGGCCGGGGGCGTCGTGCGGGCGGGCGCGCCGGGCCACGACGGCCCGGCGGGGCTCACAGGCTGGTGACCGCTGTCGCCGTGGTGACGAGGGCCAGGACGGCCAGGGCGGTGCGCAGGTGGTGGAAGCGGCGCCAGGCGGGGCGGGGGTCCTCCCAGTCGGGCGGGATCTCGGCGGGGTCGGTGATGGACTTGACCCGGCGGTTGATGGGGACGTTGCACAGGTGCGAGACGCCGGAGACGCCGAGCAGCAGCACGGCGGCGAGGGCGAACAGGCCCCGCGCGACGCCGTCGCCGAGCACCGCGAGCACCGCGTTGACGGCGGTGCTGCCGAGCACGATCGCCGGCATCGTGGGATCCCAGTTCCGTCCCAGCAGCTTGTGCGCGTACACGTAGGTGCCGGTCTCCATCGCGAACAGCGCCGGCAGCACGCTGAGCGCGACGGCGAACAGCACCCCCGCGGTCACGCCGCCCCCCAGCAGGGCGGCGACCGCGAGGACTGTCTCGGGCCCGGTCATGACCTGCCGGCCTCCGCCGGGTGGGTGTCCACGGTGAGCTGGGCGATCGTCCGCATCGTCGACTCGCGGAAGTGCTCCGCGAACCCGGCCGGCGTCGTCGTGTCCACCGTCCGCGGCTCGGCGAGGTAGGGCGCCAGCTTGGTCTCCAGGATGTGGACGCCCTTCTGCGCGGCCATGTGCCGGCCGATCGCCGCGAAGTCGCCCTCGTAGTGGATGACCCGGACCAGGACGTCGTCCTTGATGAACACGCCCGTGCCGAGCAGCTTCCCGGCCGCGTCGCCGTCGTCGCCGGCGAAGTCGGGCCGGTCCACCCGCTGGAAACCGGCGAAGATCTCGGCGATCTCGTCCTCGTGACCGGGCTTCATCCGGTACGTGATGGCGGCGTAGGGCATCAGATTCCTCCGTCTACTTCGATGGTGGTGCCGGTGACGTACGAGGCCGAGTCCCCGGCGAGGTAGAGCACCGCCCCGGCGACGTCCTCGGGGCGCCCGAGGCGGCCGAGCGCGGTCAGCGCGGTGAGCCGGGCGGTCAGCTGCGGCGGCAGGCCCTCGTCCTCGGTCTCGGTGACCCCGGGCGCGACCAGGTTGACGCGGATCCCCCGGCCGCCGAGCTCCTTGGCGAGCGCGCGGGTGAACCCGGCGAGCGCCGCCTTCGACGCGCTGTAGTGCACGCCGAGCGGCCGCCCCCGCAGGGCCACCGAGGCGCCGATGCCGACGATCGACGAGCCCTCGCCCAGCAGGTCGAGCACGGCCTGGGTGACCAGGTAGGCCGAAGTGGTGTTGTGGTCGAGGACGCGGTGCCACTCGTCCTCGGTGAGCTTCTCGAACGGCACGTGTCCGTCCACGCCGAGGTTGTTCACCAGCACGTCGAGACCGCCGAAGCGCTCCCGCACCGCCTCGGCCGCGCGCTCGGCCCCCGCCCGTGTGGTCAGGTCGGCCGCGACGAGCGCGAAGTCGGCGCCGAGCACGGTCAGTTCGGCGGTGAGCCGGCCGGCGGCCGGGCCGTCGCCGCGGTGGGCGACGGCGAGCCGGGCCCCGGCCCGGGCGAAGGCCAGCGCCGTCGCCCGGCCGATGCCCCGGGTGCCCCCGGTGACCAGCACCCGCCGGCCCGCGAGGGAACCCGGCGCCTCGGCCCGCGCGGGGGGCGCACCGGTCACCGGACCGCCCCGGCCCGCGGCGCGGTGGCGGCCATCTGGAGCAGCATGCGGGGCGTCTCCGCCTCGGCGACCGCGTCGTCGTCCAGCACGATGCCGTACTTGCGGTTGATCACGCTGGTGACCTGGAGCAGCGCGAGGGAGTCGTAGCCGAACTCCAGGAAGGGGGTGTCCAGCGCGTTCTCGCCCTCGAAGGCCATGCCCTCCTCCGGGGCGCCGACGCATTCCAGGAGCAGCTCGCCGAGCTCGGACAGGGTGATGTCGCTCACGATGGTTCCTTTCGGTCCTTCGGCAGGGGTGTGGGACGTGCGGACGGAACGCCGGTCCCGCCCGTGGCGGCCGGCCGTGCCCGTCACGGCCGGCGGGTTCAGTGCCGGCCGGCCAGCAGGCGGGCGCCGCCGGGCGCCGCGCCGGCCGGGTCGAGGTGGGGCGAGGAGTCGAGCACCGCGCGGTGCAGGTACTCGATGCCGGGCGAGGGGTCGAGGCCGAGGCTCTGGTTGAGCGCGGTGCGCAGCTGCCGGTAGACCTCCAGCGCGTCGCTGCGCCGCCCGGCCCGGTACAGCGCGAGCATCAGCTGCTCGTGCAGCCCCTCGTGCAGCGGGTGCCGGGCGGCCAGCCCGCACAGCTCGCCGACGAGCTCATGGTGGCGGCCCAGCCTCAGGTCCGCCTCGATCCGGCCGTGAAGAACGCTCATCCGCGACTCGTCCAGCCGCGTGGCCTCCACCTCCAGCAGGGCCCCGCACTGCACGTCCGCCAGCGCCCGGCCGTGCCACAGGGCGAGCGCCCGGCCGAAGTACGACGACGCCTCCGCCCAGTCGCCCTGCTCCAGGGCCCGGTGCCCGACCGACGCCAGGGCGTCGTACTCGCGGGCGTCGATGAGCCCGCCGTGGGTGTCGAGCCGGTAGCCGCCCGGCTCGGTGCGCAGCACGCTCTTGGCGCCGTTCGGCAGCTCGGCCTCCTCCTCGCCGAGCGCGGCGGCGATGACGTGCCGTATCTGGAGGATGTAGGTCTGCAGCGTGGTCTGCACACTGCGTGGCGGGCTCTCCCCCCACACCTCCTCCACCAGCGAGGCGACCGAGACGGCCTCGTCGGCCTGGAGGGCGAGCAGTGCGAAGACCTTGCGCGGCTTGACGGCGGTGAGGTGCACCGGCACGCCGGCCAGAGTGGCCCGGAACGGGCCGAGGACGCTGATGTCCATCCGCGTAACTCCAATCGGAACGATGTGGTCAGCGGGCGGGCACCGGCGCCGCGGCGCGCAGCACCTGCCCGACTGCTCGCGGCACCTCACGCCCGCGGACGAAGAAGTGCGCGCCGGGGACGGTCCGCAGCCGGAAGCCCGCGCTGGTGCAGTGCCGCCAGGCGTCCACCTGGGCCACGGTCACCATGCGGTCGTCCCGGCCGGCGAACGCCTGGATGGGACAGGTCAGCGGACGGGCCGGCGCGCCGCGCAGACCCCGGGCCAGCAGCAGATCGGCCCGCAGCGTGTCGAGGGTGGCGCGCAGCCAGCCGGGGCGGCGCAGCAGTGCCTCCGGCAGGCTCTCCTCGTCCGCCATCGCCTCCATCAGCCGTTCGTCGGTCAGCTCGTCCAGGTCGGTGCGGTCCAGCAGGTCCGAGGGCAGTTGCGGGGCGGCGCACGCGCCGACCAGCAGCAGCCGCGGCGCGGGCAGCCCGGCCGCGACGCGGGCCTGGGCGAACCGGTGAGCCACCAGGGCCCCCATGCTGTGCCCGTAGAAGGCGTGCGGCTCCTGAAGGAGGTCCCCGAGGTCCTCCTGGAGGTCCGCGACCAGGCGTGCGGGGTCGGTGAGCCGCGGCTCGCGCGTCCGGGTCTCCCGGCCCGGCAGCCGTACGGGCAGGACGTCCACGTCCGCTCCGGCGCGCTGCCGCCACCCGGCGAAGGCCATGGCGCCCGCGCCGGCGTGGTGGAAGCACAGCAGCCGCGTCCCGGAGCCCTCGGCCCCGGGCCGTACCGCGAGGTATCGGTGCACGCGGACCCCCCTTCGGTCCCGCACCGCTCGGCGGGTGCGGGTGTCGAGCGTCACCGCAGCACCTGGAAGCCCGCTCAACGCGCGCTCAAACGGGGGTCGGGCACCACGGGCAGCAGCGGCCGGGCCGCGGCGGCGGGCCCGCGCCCGCCGAAGCCGGGGTCGTAGACGGCGGCGCTGACCATGTACGAGTCGTCCACGAGCCAGCTGTGGAAGGACCACTCCCAGCCGGCGCCCGGGGTGCCGTCGGGCCGCAGCATCTGCACCTGCCGGTCCTCGGGGGTGAACCCGAACTCGGTGAAGCGGAACCTCAGTCCCTGCCCGATGGCCTTGCTGTACGCCTCCTTCAGCGTCCACAGCCGCACCAGTTCGCCGTTGCGCCGCTCCCGGGGGACGGCGAGCACCGCCTCCAGCTCGTACGGGGTGCACACCTGGCGCTCCGTGCCCAGGCCGAGCATCCGCCGGCCGGCGTTCTCCGCGTCGACGCCGATCCGCCCGTTCCGGGTGAGGCCGACGACGAGGAGTTCCTCGGTGTGGCTGAGGCTGACGTCCAGCTGGTCCACTCCGCGCAGGTGCGGGCGCCCGCCGGGCTTGTAGGCCAGCTCCAGTTCGTCGGGCTCGGCGCCCAGCACCGCCGCGGCCGCCGACTTCAGCAGCAGCCGGGAGGCGACGAAGCGGGAGCGGTTGGGGACGTGGTTCATCTCCAGCAGCCGCTTGTGGTCCCGGCCGAGGGCGGCCGCGAGGCCGGGCCGCTCGAGGTCGTCGGGCAGCCAGTCGGCCACGGCCGCGTAGAGGACCGACGTGCCGGAGGACTCCACCTCGCGGCGCACCGGCAGCCAGGAGTCCGCGGGGCCGCGGTTGCGCAGCGGCCGCATCACGCCACCGGCAGTCCGGTCGTGCGCTCCAGCCGGCCGGCCAGGGCGCCGAGCGTGTGGACCCCGAGCAGCAGGTCGGGCAGGGACACCTCGCGCAGCACCGGGAAGCGCGCCTCCAGGCGGCCCTTGAGCTGCAGCAGCATGACCGAGTCGAAGCCCAGGTCGTGCTGGAGGTGCTGGCCCGGCTCGAGCCGGCCGGGCGGCCTGCCGAGGATGCGCGCCGCCTCCTCGACCAGCACGGCCAGCGCGGTGCCGCCGGATGTGGTCGCGTTGTCGTCCATGGCGTACTCCTTGTGTGCTCATCGGCCTATCGGTGTGGCGTACAGGTCGTAGCTGCGGGCGTCGTCGAAGCGGTCCAGCACCTCGGCGAGCAGGTGTTCGGCGCCGGCCTCGGGGGCGCGTACGGCGGTGCGGTCGAGGCGGCCGACGATGCGGGCCAGCGCCATCGCCGCCCAGGCCGGGTCGGCGAGCAGCCCGCCGTCCGGGCCGGCGCCGTGCTGCCACACGCCGAGGCAGGCCGCGCCGGCGGCGATCAGGGCGTAGCGGTCGGCCAGGGCGTAGACGCGGGGGCTCAGGCCGCCGGCGGGCCGGCGCTCGGCGAGCCGGGCGCAGTCCTCGCGCAGCAGCCGCAGTTCGGTGGCGAGCGCGTCCGCCGCCTCGCCGAGCGCGCCCGCGAACTCGCCGCGCGCGGCGCGGGCGCTGCGCACCGCGGCGGGCAGCGAGGCGAGCAGCGAGTCGCCCGGGGCGGCCGACGTCAACTCCTGCGGCGACACGGATGGCAGGTCGTCGTCGTGCGGCCGGAACAGCCGGCCGAAGTCACCCTCCGAACCGTCGGCGGCACCCGGCTCCGTCGCGCGCAGCAGGTGTTCGATGATGACGCCCCGGCTGGCCGCGGTGCCCGCGCTGCCGAGCCCGATCATGGGCAGGTCCCGGGCCGCCTTCTGGAACATGCCGTAACTGCCGCTGGTGGCGTACGACTCGGAGCCGAGGACGACCGACAGGTCGTAGACCATCTCGGTGAGGACGGTCGGCAGCAGGTACTTCACCACCGCGCTCAGCGTGCGGCTCTCGCGCGGCAGGAGGTGCACACCCCGGGTGGCGACCAGCGACAGGCAGTCGCACACCAGCAGGTCGGTGAAGGCGTCCACCAGAGCCGACCGCGTACGGGCGCTGCGCAGCGAGGCACGGCTGCGGGCGCGGTGCGCGCGGGCGAAGGCGACGGTGGTGCGCAGCGCGGTGTCCGCGCAGCCCAGCGCCATCGAGGGACCGGTGCTGCGGGTCACGGGAAAGGCCCGCTCGGCCAGGACCGCGCCGCCGCCCTCGGCGCCCAGCAGCCCGTCCGCGCCGATGCGGTGACCGGAGAACCGCAGCCCCTGGATGACGCACCCGCGGATGCCGCTGGTGCGCCGCCGGGGCAGCAGGTCGACGTCTGCCGCCCCGGGGCCGGGGAGCAGGAACGCGGTGTGGGCGTCCTCCCCGGCCTCGGGGGTGTGCGCGAACACGACGAGCGAGTCCACGCGCGCGGCGTTGTTGAGGGCCTCCTTGCGGCCGTCGAGCCGGTGGCCGCCCGGGACCCGGGTGGCGGTGAGCCGGTTGTGCAGGAAGTCGTTGCCCGGCACCGGCTCGGGATAGGCGCCTGCCATCCGCCCGCCGCCGAGCAGGAGTTCGGCCGTCCGTCGCCGCTGCTCCTCGTTCCCGTCCGCCCACACCACGACGGCCGCCAGGTACGACGTCATCCCGTAGCCGAGCCCGAGGGCGGCGTCCCGGCGGAAGACCGCCCTCAGCACCCGGGCGAGCACGTCGAGCCGGTCGAGCCGGCCGCCCAGTTCGCGCGGCACGAACTCGGCGTTGAGACCGAAGTCGTCCAGCAGCCGCTCGGCGGCGGGCAGCAGGTGCTGCCTGCCGTCGGCGGCGAGGAAGTGGTCCGCGCCCAGCGGGTTGCCGGGGTCGTCGAGATCACCGAGGTCGTGTTCGAGCCGCGCTATACGTTCCCGCACGGCCTGTTCGGTGCTCTCCGCCCTGTTCACCGTCGTGGTCATGGCTGTCTCCGTCCTCGATCGGATCCCGCTGGGGCCCTGCATAACCGGCGTGACTCAAGAGGCCCTCAAGTCCTGCCGGGCAGGGTCCTCGTCGAACGGCAGCCGCGGTACGGGTGTGCCGTCGGCGGCGAAGTCGACGCCCCCGAGCCACAGTCCGCCGTACGCGACGAGCGCGTACCAGACGGGCCGGACCATGCGGTCGATCGCGAGCCGGGCCGTGCGCCCGGAGCCGCCGGCGAGCCGGCCGACGTCGTCGGTGATGGTCATGAACGTCCCTTCCGTCGGTTCCTCCCGGCACCGCGCCGGGACGGGGAGGGTCGCCCTCCGGCCTCGGCACGCCCTCGAGGAACCCTCGCGGCACCGGCGTTCGAGCGGGATTCGAGCGCGGCATGGTCAACTGGGCGCGCGTACGACGGCGTGTGCGCGCGGAACGGCGGGAGGAGGTGAGGCGGGCCGATGCCCCAGCGGAATACCCTCAGCCGGGTGACCGTGGTGCAGCGCTTCGCGCCGGCACGCCCCGGCGAGGCGCTGGAGCCCGCACTGCGCGCCTACGCGCGCTACCGCGAGGGCCTGCGCGGCTACGACAGCGGAGTCACCCTCCGCCTCCTGGAGCCCACCTCCGGCTACGTCCGCCTCGACCTGTGGCACGGCATGGACGCCCTGCTGCGCGCGACGCACGACGACAGCTTCCTGCCCCACCTGGCCGCGGTGCCCTCCCCCACCGACCACGAACTGGCCGTCAGTGTCGGCCGCATGCCGGCCACCGTCCCCCTCGCAGAGGCCGCCCACCTCATCCTGGTGCGAGCCGTGGTGGACAGCGAACCGGCCCGCTTCGAGATGGACTTCGGCGCCCTGGTCGGCCAGTGCGTGACCGCCGAGGGCTACGGCGGCAGCGACCTCCTCCGCTCGGTGGTGGACCCCCGCGCCTACACCGGCATCCTCTGGTGGCACACCCGGCCCCACTGCGTCCGGGCCCTGTCCACCCCCGGCTACCTGGACCGCCGCACCAAGCTGACCACCACGGCCACCATCACGGAGTCCCAGGCAACCCGCCTGGACTGACAAGGACCGCGCCCCCACGGTCCGCACGCGCCCTCCGGCGGAAGCGGGCCGACCCACGACGCACCGCGGGCGACGCCGGACCACCCCCCGAGCCCCCCTCGAGCCGCCACCGCCACCCTCCCGGCATGGATCACCCGCTGTCCCTCTCCATAGTCCGAGGCCACCCCACCCCCGAGGAACTGGCCGCCCTGACCGCCGTACTCCTGGCCCGCCTGCGCGCGGCCACCCCGGACACACCCCCCGAGGACGCCCCCGCCCGCGCCCCCTGGACCCCCACCCGGCCCCGCCGCCGCCCCCCGGTCGCGTGGTCCCGGGCACAAGCCCGGCCGTGAGCCCGGCCAGCCCGCGTCGAGCTTCCCTCTAGGCCCCCCGTCCTACGTTCGAAAACAGGATGGTTCCGGGCGCACGAAGACGGGTCGGGCGCCCGGCACGACGACCTGCCAGGGGGACCCCACATGAGCGATCACCACACCTTCGTAGAACTGATACGCGACAGAGTCGCGCGCACCCCCGACCGCGAGGCCCTGCTGCTCCTGCCCGACAGCGACGAACGCGGCCGGCCGAGCCCGGTCTCCTACGGCGCCCTGGACTCCGCCGCCCGCGAACTCGCGGGCTGGCTCCAGGCGCGCGGCGCCCTGGGCGAGCGGGTGCTGCTGATGCACACCTCCCGCCGCCAGTTCGCCGTGTCGTTCCTGGCCTGCCTGTACGCCGGCGCGATCGCCGTCCCGGCCCCGCCCACCGGCGGCGGCCGTCACCACGCGATGCGCGTCGCGGGCATCGTCAAGGACGTGGCGCCCTGCGCGACCTTCACCGACGCGGCCCTCGCCCCCGACGTCTCACGGCTCCTCGCCGGCTGCGGCCACGGCTCCGTGCCCTGCCTGGCCGCCGACGCGGTGCCCGCCCGCAGCCCCTGGCGGATGCCCGAGCTGTCCGCGGACACCGTGGCCTACCTCCAGTACACCTCCGGCTCCACCGGCGCCCCGCGCGGCGTGGTGGTGACCCACGGCAACCTGCTGGCGAACCTGCGCTCGATCGCGCACGCCCTGGACACCGGGCCGGGCGAACGGATCGGCGGCTGGCTGCCGTTCCACCACGACATGGGCCTGGTGGGCCAGTTGCTGCTGCCGCTCTCCCTGGGCGGCACCTCCGTACTGCTCTCGCCCGAGGCGTTCCTGAAGCGCCCGGCCCGCTGGCTGGAGGCGATCGGCCGCTACGAGGTGGCGGTCAGCGGCGCTCCGGACTTCGCCTACGAACTGTGCGTGCGCCGCGTCCCCGAGGAGGAGGCCGGGCGCCTGGACCTGTCGGGCTGGCGCACGGCGGTGACCGGCGGCGAGCCGGTCTCGGCGAGCACCGCACGGGCCTTCACGGAGCGCTTCGCCCCCGCCGGCCTGCGCCCCGGCGCGCTGACGCCGTGCTACGGCCTGGCCGAGGCGACCCTGCTGGTCGCGGCCCAGCGCACCGGGGAGCCCTTCACCGTGCGCCGGGTGGACGGCGCCGCACTGGAGCGGGACCTGCTGCGCGAGCCGCGGCCGGGCCGCCCGGAACGCGGCCTGGTGGCCTGCGGCCGCCCGGCGGGCAGCGAGGTGCGGATCGTCGACCCGGAGTCGCTGCGGGCGCTGCCGGAGGGCGAGGTCGGCGAGATCTGGGTCCGGGGCACCGGGGTGGCGGGGGGCTACTGGCGTGACCGGGCGGCGACGGCCGAGGTGTTCGAGGCGGTGACCGGGGACGGCGAGGGCGGCTTCCTGCGCACGGGCGACCTCGGCGCGCTCGTCGAGGGCCGGCTGCACGTGACGGGCCGGCTCAAGGACGTGATCATCGTGGCCGGCCGCAACGTCTATCCGCAGGACCTGGAGCACGCGGTGCAGCGCATCGGCTCGATGTTCGGCCCCGGCACGGCCTTCGCGGTGCCCGGCGAGCGCGAACGGGTCGTGCTCGTACAGGAGTTGCGCACCCACCGCCGCTACGGCCTGGACCTGCCCGGGCTCACCGCGGACGTGGAGCGTTGCCTGGCCGAGGAGTTCGAGGTGGCCGTGGACGGGGTGCTGCTCGTACGGCCGGGGACGATCCGGCGTACGACCAGCGGGAAGGTGGAGCGGGCGGCGACGCGCCGGCTGTTCCTCAGCGGTGAGATCAGGCCCCTGCACCAGCGGCTCGGCAAGGAGTTGGTGCCGGCTGCGACCGGACGGCGGTCCGGCGCCGCGGCACGCGCCAGGTGAACGCGTCGGAGAGGAGCAGAAGGTGAGCGGATCGGGGCGAGGTCTGCCGGACGAGCAGGGCTATGTCGAGTGGCTCACGGAACGGGTCGCCGAGCACGTCCGCAGGGAGGTGCGCGAGGACATGCCGCTGATCGAGTGCGGTCTGGACTCGGTCGCGCTGCTGGGCCTGTACGGCGACGCGGAGGAGGCGTTCGGCCCGCTGCCGGACCATCCGGTCGAGGTCTGGTCCTACCTCACCATCCGGGGGCTCGCCCGCAGACTGGCCGACCGGGACCGGGTGACGTGGCCCGACGGCAGGGTCCGTACCGCCTTCGTCTTCACCGGGCAGGGCTGCCAGCACCCGTGGATGACCGCGGGGCTGCACGGGCACTGCACGGCCTACCGGCACCACCTCACCACCGCCGACGAGGCACTGTCGCCCCATCTGGGCCGCTCCGTGGTCGAGTTGGTCCTGGAGGGCAGCCCACTGGTCCACCGCACGGCGCTGACCCAGCCCGCGCTGTTCGCCGTCGGGTACGCGCTGGCGATGACGCTGCTGGAGGAGGGCGTCGAGCCGGTGGCGCTGCTGGGGCACGGCATCGGGGAGTTCGCGGCGGCGACCGTGGGCGGGGCGCTGCCGCTGGGCGCGGCCGCGGAACTGGTCGTGGCCCGGGGCGCGCTGATGGAGCAACTGCCGCCCGGCGGCGGGATGATGGCGACCTGCGCCAATCCCTACGAGGCCGCCGAGGCGGCGACGGCGGAGCCGGGGGTGTCGATCGGCGCGGTCAACGCGGCGCGGGCGACGGTGCTCTCGGGTGATCTGGCGGGCCTGGAGCGGGCCTCCAGGCGGCTGGCGGACGCCGGCATCGCCAGCACCATGCTGAAGGTGACGCACGCCTTCCACTCGCCGCTGATGGAGCCCGTGGCGCCGTGCCTGGAGGAACTGGTCCGCCGCATGCCCACGGGGACGTCACGGGTCCCCTTCTACTCCACGGTCTACGGCCGCCGCTACGACGGCCCGCTGGACCCGGCGTACTGGAGCCGGCACATCACCTCGCCGGTCCGCTTCGCCGACGCGGCCCGGGCCCTGCTCGGCGAGCGGCGCCCGAGCCATGTGGTGGAGATCGGCCCCAAGGCGGTCCTCACCGCCTTCCTGCGCCGTATGGGCGGCACCCGCGGCCCCCGCTGCCTGCCCATGTGCCGCGGCCCCCGCACCAACGCGGTGGACCTCGCCGGCACGCTCTCGGCCCTGAACGCGGGCCCCCTCTCGGAGGACGAGGACACCTCCCGGCGCACCTGACACACGCGCCGGGGACTACGGCACCCAGCCCGCCTCCTCCGCGATGCGGATGGCGTCCACGCGGTTGCGGGCGTGGAGTTTGTCCACGATGGCGGTGAGGTAGTTGCGGATGGTCCCCGGCGTCAGGAAGAGCTGGTCGGCGATCTCCGCCGCGTCCGCGCCGCCCGCCGCCAGGCGCAGCACCTGCGTCTCGCGCGGCGAGAGCGGGTTGTCCGGCGCCTCCCAGGCGCTGAGGGCGAGTTCGGGGTCGACCACGCGGCCGCCTCCGGCCACCGTCCGCACCGCCTGCGCCAGCCGGTCCGGCGGCGAGTCCTTCAGCAGGAATCCGGAGACCTGCGCCGCCATCGCCCTGCGCAGGGTGCCGGGGCGGCCCAGGCTGGTGAGGATCAGGCTGCGGCACTCGGGCAGCCTGGCGCGCAGTTCCGCCGCCGCGGTGAGCCCGTCGGTGCCGGGCAGGTCGATGTCGATGACGGCGACGTCGGGCCGTACCTCCAGCGCGGTCTTCACGATGAGGTCGCCCCGGTCCACCGACGCGACGACCTGCACGTCCGGCTCCAGCTCCAGCAGCGCCACCAGCGCTCCCCGGATCATGTGGACGTCCTCGGCGAGCAGCACCCGCACCGAAAGCATTCGTATCCCCCTGTTCCCCCGATGAGTTTCCCGCCAGGGCCCGCAGGGCCCGCACGTGCGCGCTCAGGCCACCGTCGCGTCCGGCTCACCGGCGTCCGGCTGCCCCGCGGCCGGCCTTCCGGCGCCGGGCTCCCGGCCGGCCGGGCAGTCGACGGTCACGGGCTTGACGGGCGCCTCGGCGACGAGCCGGAACCGCCCGCCCCGGGCCGTGGACGCGGTCAGCCGGCCGCCGATGTCGGTGAGCCGGGTGCGCAGGTTGCCGAGCCCGCTGCCGCTGGCGCCGCCCGCGGGCACCGCCTCCCGTTGCGGCACCACGCCGTCGTTCACCAGCGTCAGACGCACCGTCTCCCCTTCCACCGAGGCCGAGATCTCGCACGACTGCACCTTGCTGTGCCTGAGGATATTCGTCACACCCTCCCTGAGGGCAGTGGCGAGCACGGTGTCCACGAGCGGGTGCAGCCGGCCGCAGTCCACGTCGAGTTCGACCTTCACGTCGGCGGCGGCCATGACCTCGGCGACCGCGTCGGCCTCCGTCTTCAGCGACATCTCCCGGTAGCCGCTGGCCACCAGCCGCACGTCGGCGAGGGCCTGGCGGGACACGCCGAGCACCCCCGCCACCTCCTCGCGCGCCCGGTCGGGGTTGGCCGGGATGAGCCGGTGGATCAGTTCGCTCTTGAGGGTGATGGTGGAGAGGCTGTAGCCGAGCAGGTCGTGCAGGTCCCGGGCGAACCGCAGCCGCTCCTGGGTCACCGCCATGCGGGCCATCTCGGCGCGGGTGGCGTGCACTTCGTGCACCAGGTCGGTGAGGCGGGTCAGGCCGTAGACGACGAGCCCGGTCAGCGCGGTGGAGATGGTCAGGTAGCCGACCTCCAGGGCGGTTACGTGATCGGAGGCCGTCCAGCCGAGGACGGAGAGGATCACCGCTCCGTAGCACGGCCAGGCCAGCCGGGCCGGTAACAGCAGCAGAATCGATCCGCCGAGAGGTCCCGCCATACTGCCCCAGGCGACGCCGAACCACGCCATGGGCACGTACGTGAGCAGCGCCTGCGCGGACACCGCCAGCGCCCGGCGGCGGACGGACCACCGCCGGGCGCCCGGGGAGACGACCAGGAACTGCACGGCGTAGAGCACCAGCACCCCGCCCAGGCAGACGGCGAGCAGGAGCCCGGAGGAGACGACGCTCTGCACGTTGAGCAGCGTGATGACGCCGAAGCCCGATATGACGGTGATGCTGATGCCCTGCGCGAGGCGCGGCGCCGGCACCTCCGATCGGCCCCCCAGCCGTCTCGCCCGCCCACAGGGCTGCGCATCACACATTCCCCCTTGTCCGGTAGTCCGGATCCTCACCCCAGAACGCGGGACAGCCCTTCAAGTGGCAGAAAAAAGGGTGCTGTTCGGTCGGCACCGCCCTGAATCCTCGTGTGGGACTCGGGAAGATCTGGGACTGAACTATAGGCGGTACCGGCACGACACAGGAGGTGTGTGATAGATACAGGCGTTCTACACGGGGAGGGGAACCGGGTTCAGTTCCTCGAACGCCGTCGGCCGGGAGCGGTGACCGGTTCGCACCGGCACGTCGTAGAGCCTGCCGGGGGCGAACCTGGCGTAGAAGGGCCGTAGTCCGGGCACCACGACCTTCACCACCGGAATGCCGACGTCCGGCCGGGTCTGGTCCAGCACCAGCAGCTCCATCCCGTGCCGGGCCACCAGCGCGGTGATGTCCTCGACGTCCGCCAGCAGGTCCTCCCGCCGCCGGTGAGCGGGCCAGGCACCCGGTCCGCGCGCCGGCTCCCCCTGGTCCGCGAGGAGTTGGGGTTGCGACAGCAGGGTGCCGCCGGGCATGGGCTGCGGGGCGGGCAGCAGCTGCGCCGCCTCGGTCACCGCCCGGCGCAGGGCGAGCCGCGGATCGAGGTGCGCGCCGAAACCGCACACGAAGTCGGGCTGCCCGTCGCCCTCGGGCATGGACACCGCGGCCACGGCCGGTACGCCGAGGTCGGTGGTGAGGTCGAGCGCCGCGAGCGTACGGCCGGCGCGGCCGAAGGCCTCCCGCAGTCCGGCGAGCCAGGGCGCGTCGAACGCGTCGAGGTCCAGGGCGGGCACCCTGAGCCGGTTGTACCACCACACCGCCACCGCGTCCCGCTCCACCAGCTCCAGGAACCCCTGCACCACCGCGTCCTCCGGACTGCTGCCGGCCGCGTTGCCGTTGGAGTCCGCCCACAGCCCGTCGGGGGCGCCGCCGGGCGAGGTCTCGAAGTAGAGGGTGGAGGTGGGCAGCAGCCGCCGGGTGCGCCCGGTGAGCGACCACAGCGGTGTCCAGTCGGTGGGCGCCGATGTGTCGAAGGGCCGGGCCACCTGGTGGAACGGGCCGTGGACGGCGTTCCAGCGGTCCCGCACGGCGTACTGCCGGTCGTGGAAGAGCTGGCAGTCGTTCGGGTGCACGGCCGCGGCGCCGAGCCCCGCCCAGGTGTCGCGGACGGTCGGCTCGTCGCCCTGCCGGGCGGCGCAGTACCGTTCCACCGCCTCGCACAGCGCGCTGGCCCTGGCCTCCACCGCGGTGGCGCCCTTGCCGCCGCTGCGCGCCCGCAGCACCCGGCGCACCCCGGCCGGGGAGTGCGCCCGCAGCGCGAGGTTGTGGCCGGAGTCGTAGGCGTACAGGCCCTCCGGCAGCCCGGCCACCGGCCGGATGCCGGTCACGATGCCGGTGAGCGGCCCGACGAGGTGCGCGTGCCGGTCGAGCATCGCCTCGGCGGACAGCGCCCGGTCGTTGCTCCCGCCGCCGGCCGCCTTGGGGCGGGACACCAGGACCACCGGCCGCCGGGTCCGCGCGGCCACCAGTCCGGGGTCCCCGCAGTCGGGGCACTGCGGGCGCCGGGTGACCGGGTGGTGGGTGCTGCGCAGGGTCAGGCTGTCCAGCACGCACACCGCCCGCTGCTCCGGCACCCGCAGCCCCGCCAGCCACTTCGACGCCTCCAGGGCCGCGCTGTGCAGACCGAGGGTGCGTACGGCGGCCAGCGACGGCGCGGGCCGGGCCACCGGTCCGTCCAGCCCGAGCACCCGCTCCACCTCCAGCTCCGCACGCCGATGGGCACGGAGGCGGTGCGCGAGACACGTCCAGCAGGGGCCGGGGTCGGCGTCGGGGGCGAGGCACCGGGCGCCGGCCGGGCCGCCGGGCGCCTGGCCGGCCGGGCCGCCGGGCGCCTGGCCGGCCCGGTCGCGGGGCGCCTGGCCGGCCCGGTCGCGGGGCGCCTGGCCGGCCCGGTCGCGGGGCGCGTGACCGGGGGAGCCTTGGGGCCGGTGACCGGGCGAGTCATGGGGCGCGTGACCTGGAGAGCCGTGGGGCGCGTGACCGGGCGGGCCTTGGGGCCGGCTGCCTGCCGGACTCCCCTCCCCGTGACCGGGCGGTGTGAAGACCGGTCCCGTCCACGGCTCGGCGCCGTACGGTCTGGCCAGGAGCCAGGGCCGCCCCCGGCCGCGCAGAAGCGCGGCCAGGGAACGGAGCCGTGGGTGCAGGTAGTCCTCGCACAGCACCAGAGCGAACGGCGCGTCCACGTCGGCGCCGACCGTGTCCAGCCCGGCGGCGCGGCACACCGCGTGCGCCTCGTCGCCGTCGACGTCTCCCACGGTGATCAGGCTCACCGGGGTGGAGCGGACCCGTTCCTGGGCGGCTGCGCCCTCGAGTCCGGCGCGGTCCCAGTAGGCCTCCGCGGACCGGCCCTCGGCGCCGGCGTCCTCCGCGCGCCGGCCGTCGGACCGGTATCCGACGAGGTTGGCCTCGGCCAGGCGGCGCACCAGGCGCCCCGCCTCGGCCACGGGCATCGCCGCCGCGGCCTCCCGCAGCAGCTGAGGAAGCGTGCGGCTGCCGTCGAGCAGGGAGGCCAGGGTCTCCACCCCGGCTCCCCGGACCGCCGTCACGTCCTTGTCCGACCAGACGAACACGGCCTCGCCGGGGACCGACTCGGCCCGCACATGGCGTTTGAAGGCCACGAAGGGGCCGGCGGGGCGGTCCGCCCCGGTCACTCACTCACTCCGGGGACCGGCAGCTCCGGGGCCCAGCACACGCACCAGCCCGCGGGCGAGTCGGTGCCCACGGCGCCGAGGCTCTCGACGACACGGTCCCCGCCGGCCGCGGCGGCCGTCCCGGCGCCCGTGCTGTTCGCGGCCACCAGTACGGCGGGGGCCCCGGCCTCGCCGGCGGGCAGTCCGAACTCCCGCAGGACCGCCGCCGGGTCCGACTCGAAGCGCCGGGCCAGCTCCGGCTCCAGACCGGTACGGGCCGCGAGTTCGGCGAATCGCATGATTTCCTCTGCCACGTTCATGGGGGCTCCTCTGTGTGAACCGTCCGGGACCATCGAATCCCGGACGAACGGGTTCGGGCGAACGTCGATCACATGGACGGAAACGAACGGAAAGCGTTCCGGTTCGAAGGCAGTTGCACCGGTTCGAACCCCGTCGGTGTGTGCTTCGAGAGTCTGGATCGGGCCACGGCCGGCCGGACAGTGCCACGCTCACGGGAGACCCATGACATTTTCATGATTGAGCGCATGTGTGACTCACTGGGCCGGCCCGGCCCCCGGGTGCGAGTCTCGGTAGCCGGACTCCGTAGGTGCCGCCACTGGAGCACCGGGGCGGCCGCGCCCGAGGGGGAGATGCATATGGAGATCAAGGTCCTGGGGGCGCTCGCAGCGCACGAGCGCGGGGTCCCGGTGGTACCCACCGCCGCCAAGCCCCGCCAGCTGCTCGCCCTGCTCGCCCTGCACGCCGACCGCGTCGTCGCCGTACCGACGCTGATGGAGGAGATCTGGGGCCAGAACGTGCCCCGCAGCGCCTCCACCACCCTGCAGACGTACATCCTCCAGCTGCGCCGCAAGATCGCCGCCGCGCTGGCCGGTGACCCGCTGCTGGACGCCAAGGACGTGCTGGTCACCCGGCTCGGCGGCTACATGCTCCGGGTGCAGCCCGGACAGGTCGACGCCCACGAGTTCGAGCGGCTCTCCGACAGCGGGCGCACCGCCTTCGAGCTCGGCGACCACCGCACGGCCTCGGACCTGCTGCGCCGGGCGCTCGCCCTGTGGCAGGGCCCGGCCCTGGTCGACGTGCCGGCCGGCGCCGTACTGGAGCTGGAGGTGCTGCGCCTGAACGAGGAGCGCACCACCGCCCTGGAGCGGCGCATCGAGGCCGACCTGCGGCTGGGCCGCCACGCCGAAGTGGTGCCCGAACTGCGGGTGCTGGCCGCCCGCCACCCGCTGCACGAGGGTTTCTGCGCCCAGTTGATGCGCGCCCTGCACCGCACCGGCGGCAGCTGGCGGGCGCTGGAGGCCTACCAGCGGCTGCGCGGCTCCCTGGTGCGCGAGCTGGGCCTGGAGCCCTCGGCCGCGCTCCAGGAACTCCACCAGGCGGTCCTCGCCGGCGACCCGGACCACATGCTGCACCCGGCCGCGGCGGACTAGGGAGCAGGTCCTCTCCGGCCCAGGGACGGGCAGTCGGGGGACGGGCGGCCCAGGGACGGGCAGTCCGGGAACGGGCGGCCCAGGAACGGGCAGTCCACGGACGGGCGGCCCAGGAACGGGCAGTCCACGGACGGGCAGTCCGGGACGGGCGGTCCAGCGGCGGGCGGTCCAGCGGCGGGCGGTCCAGCGGCGCGCGAGCGGCGGGCTAGCGACGGCCGAGCGGCGGGCGAGCCGTTCTCCGCGCGGTGTGCCGGGGCCTTTGAGGGGCCGTCCCTACGGTGCCGCAATGACGACCTTCGACGAACTGCTCGCCCTCGCCCCCGCACCCGATCTGCGCCGCTCCACCGACGAGCTGAAACGGCTCAAGGAGGAGCTGAGCCGGGGCCCCGACCCCGAGGCCACCCGCCGCCAGCACGCCAAGGGCAAGCTGACCGCCCCCGAACGGCTCCGGCTCCTCTTCGACGAGGGCACGTTCACCGAACTCGAGCCGCTGCGCCGGCACCGGGCCACCGGATTCGGCCTGGAGGACCGCAAGCCGCACGGCGACGGAGTGGTGATCGGCTGGGGCCTGGTGCACGGCCGCACCGTCTTCGCGTACGCCCACGACTTCCGCGTCTTCGGCGGCGCCCTGGGCGAGGCCCACGCGCAGAAGATCCACAAGGTGATGGACCTGGCCGAGGCGGCGGGCGCGCCCGTCGTGGGGCTCAGCGACGGCGCCGGCGCCCGCATCCAGGAGGGCGTCACCGCGCTGGCCGGCTACGGCGGCATCTTCCTGCGCAACACCCGCTCCTCCGGGGTGATCCCGCAGATCAGCGTGATCCTCGGCCCGTGCGCGGGCGGCGCCGCCTACTCGCCCGCTCTCACCGACTTCGTGTTCATGGTGCGCGGCACCGCGCAGATGTTCATCACCGGCCCGGACGTGGTGCAGGCCGTGACCGGCGAGCGGATCACCCATGACGGTCTCGGCGGCGCCGACGTCCACGCCTCGCTGTCGGGCGTGTCCGCCTTCGCCTACGACGACGAGGAGGACTGCCTGGCCGACGTGCGCCACCTGCTGTCCCTCCTCCCCCAGAACAACCGCGAGCTGCCGCCCGCCGTCCCCGCCTCCGACCCCGCCGACCGGCGCACCGAGGCGCTGACCTCGCTGGTGCCGGCGGACCCGCAGCAGGCGTACGACATGCGGGCGGTGATCGAGGAGATCGTCGACGACGGCGACTTCCTCGAGGTGCACGCGGGCTGGGCGCAGAACGTGGTGTGCGCGCTGGCCCGGCTCGACGGCCACGTGGTGGGCCTGGTCGCCAACCAGCCCGCCGCGCTCGCGGGCGTGCTCGACATCCACGGCTCGGAGAAGGCCGCGCGGTTCGTGCAGACCTGCGACGCCTTCAACATCCCGCTGGTCACCCTCGTCGACGTGCCGGGCTTCCTGCCGGGCGTGGACCAGGAGCACAGCGGCATCATCCGGCACGGCGCCAAACTGCTCTACGCCTACTGCAACGCGACCGTGCCGCGCATCTCCCTGGTGGTCCGCAAGGCCTACGGCGGCGCGTACATCGTGATGGACTCCCGCTCGATCGGCGCCGACCTGTCCTTCGCCTGGCCCACCAACGAGATCGCGGTGATGGGCGCGGAGGGCGCGGCCAACGTGGTCTTCCGCCGGGAGATCGCCGCCTCCCCCGACCCGGAGGCCACCCGCGCCCGCCTCATCAAGGAGTACAAGGCCGAACTGATGCATCCGTACTACGCCGCCGAGCGCGGCCTCGTGGACGACGTCATCGACCCGGCCGAGACCCGTGCGGTGCTCATCCGCTCCCTGGCCATGCTCCGCGCGAAGAACGCCGCCCTGCCGGAACGCAAGCACGGCAACCCCCCGATGTGACCGACCCGCCCGCCGCCCCCGCCGCCCCCACCGCCCCGACGGCCGCGGGAGCAGCGGGGGCGGCGGGTCTACAGAACTCAGGGCTGCCGGACAGGCCGGGAACTCAGGTCTCCCGCGCCGGCGTGTACTCCGCCTCCTCCAGGCCGAAGGTCCAGGCCACCCCCTCCTTGGCCGTCCGGGTGCGCGGCGGAACCCGCAGCCAGTACGTACGGTGCGAACCGTCCGGCTCGGGAGTCGAGTTGACCACCTCGACCATCACCAGCGGCTCGTCCCCCGCCAGTTCGATGCGCCACAGCACCCCGGCCTCGTCGCGCTGCACGGGTTGCGCACCCGACTCCTCCAAATAGCGCTCGTAGCCGTAGTGTTCCAGCATCACGCGGCGCAACTCGGCGTTCTCCTCCTCGCGTATGCGGCGCGGGGTGAGCGCGGCGAGGCCGTCGAGGAACTCGGCGGGCACCGGCATGCCGTGCCAGGCGTGCAGCGCGAACCCGTCCGGGAAGGCGAGCGCCGGGCCGTCCCCGCGGTGCAGCCGGCCGGCCTCGTCGCGGTGCAGCTCCAGGGGCCGTTCCGAGACGATCGCCGTCCTCTCGTACGGCCACCACCAGCCCGCCGCACGCGCGACCGCGGCGATCCCGGCGAGCGCCTCCCCGCCCTCCAGGGCGTCGAAGGCCGCCAGCCAGGCCGCGTCGTGCTGGCCCAGCACCGCGTCGAGCAGCACGAGCCGGACGGCCTGTTCCGACCTCGCGCCCGCCACACTGGTGCCACCGGTCACGCCGGTGCCACCGGTCACGCCGGTCGCGGCCTCCACCACACCCGTCCTGATGCGCTCGCTCAGGCCGGCCGTGACCGGCCACAACACGGCACCCGTCACGGCCCACCGCCCGGCCCACCCGGCCGGTCCGAGCCGCCCGGAGACACTCTCGCGCGCGGTGGCCCACTGCCGGGTGCGCACCTCGTCGCGGACGCTGCGCCCGGCCGTGCCCTCGGCCGTGAGCCGCGCGGCGAGCACGGCGCCCTCGAGTGGCGAGTCCGCCCAGAGGATCCGCTCCGGCTCGGGCAGGCCAGCCAGCCGGTAGGCCAGGCACACGCCCTCCTCCGCGGCGGCGCGGTCCGCCGCCCCGGTCGCCGCCGCCACCTCGCGCCACACCGCGGCGGCGTCCGCCGGCGCGCCCTGCGCCGATCCGGAGTCCCCGAGTGCCGTGTCCGGCAGTGCGGTCGCCTTCGGCGCCGCCGTATCCGTACGTACCGTCATCGTCCCGCTTCCCCCGCCCGTTCAGTCCGCCACGACGCGCACCGCGCCGGGCGCGTACTCGCGCTGCCGCACCACGCGGTACCAGCCCTTCGGCAGCGGTATCGCCGCGTGCTCCTCGTGCACCACCCGCCCGCCGTCCGGGAGATGGAGGTAGGAGGCGCCGAACGGCCCGGACTCCCGGACCAGCGTCCCCGGCCCGACCACCGCGTGGGCGTGTCCGGTCACCTCGCCGAGCGCCAGCACCAGCCTGCCCCGGGCGTCCCGCGGCTGCCGCGGCAACCGGTCCGCGCCCGGCGGCACGGCCTCCTTCGCCACGGGCACGATCAGGACGTCCCCCTGCCGGTACATGCGTGTCTCCCTTCGCCGTCGGCGCCTCGCCGACCCGATGACCACGAAGCTACGGCAGGGGTCTGACAACGCATCCGGCCTGCGGATTCACCGCTTCCACCGCCGTGGGCGCAACGGCCGCCGGGGGCGTTGTCGGTGCGCCTTGGTACAACTTCTCGCGCGAGCGCAACGGCAATCGGCTCGTCCGCCCAGCCCAGGAGGCCAGTGAATGTCCCACGTCGAGCATCTGCGCGAACTGCACGGCCTCCCGGCCTTCGACTTCCCCGCGCCCGGCGAGCGCAGGGAGCTGCCGGAGGCGGGCGCCGTGGCCTGGCGGCTGGCGGTCGACCCCTACGGCTCGGACTCCGTGGAGGACTTCGCCGGCCTGTGGGACCGCTTTTTCGCCACGGTGGACCCCGCGGGGGTGCGCGCGATCGTCGTCGGCCAGTGGGGCGAGCCGTACGACAACGACTCGGCCGTGATCGTCCAGCGGCTGGTGGACGCCCGTGACCGGCTGACGGCGCTTCAGGCGGTCTTCATCGGCGACCTGGTGCAGGAGGAGGCCGAGATCTCCTGGATCGAGCAGTCCGACGTGACTCCCGTGCTGGACGCTTATCCGCGGCTGGAGGAGCTGGGCGTCCGCGGCGGCACCGGGCTCCGCTTCCCCGCCGTACGCCACAAGCACCTGCGCACGCTGTCCTTCGAGGCCGGCGGCCTGCCCGGCGAGGTCGTCCGCGGGGTCGCCGCGAGCGAACTGCCCTCGCTTGAGTACCTGGAGATGTGGCTGGGCGTCGAGGAGTACGGCGGTGACGCGGGCGTCGCCGACCTCGAACCGATACTGTCCGGCGGGCACTTCCCGGCGCTGCGCCACCTGGGCCTGCGCAACAGCGAGATCCAGGACGAGATCGCCGCCGCCCTGGCCGCGGCCCCCGTGGTCGCCCAGCTCAAGTCGCTCGACCTGTCCCTCGGCGTGCTCACCGACGAGGGTGTCACGGCGCTGCTCGGCGGCCAGCCGCTCAGCCACCTGACCTGGCTGGACCTGCGCCACAACTTCGTCAGCGACGCGGTGGCCGACCGCGTGCGGGCCGCGCTCGAGCCCTCCGGAGTGGAGGTCGACCTCTCCGAGCCGGGCGACGAGGACGAGTGGGACGGCGAGATCCACCGCTACACCGCCGTGGCCGAGTGAGGACGCCGAGATGACCTTCGCCGAACACCCGGACACCTTCCACGGGCTGCCCGTGCGCACCCTGTCCGCCCCCGCCGACGTCCGGGCGCACGAACCCGGCGCGGTGGCCTGGCGGCTGGACTGCCACGCGGCCGAGGTGCCCTTCGAGGAACTGTGGCGCGACTTCACCGGGGCCGTGGACACGGACAGGGTGCGCGCCCTGATCGTCGGGCCCTGGTGGGAGGACGACTACAGCGAACTCCGTCCGGTGCTGGAGCTGATCCTCGCCGACGCGGAGCGCTTGCCCGCGCTGCGCGCCCTGTTCCTCGCCGACGTCACCGGCGAGGAGTGCGAGATCTCCTGGCTGCCGCTCACCGACGTGACCCCCGTACTGGAGACCTTCCCGCTGCTGGAGGAGCTGTGGGTGCGCGGGGGTGACTCGCAGGGGCTCGGCGAGGAGCCGCTCGCGCTGCGCCCGGTGCGTCACGAGGCGCTGCGCGTGCTGCGGTTCGAGTCGGGCGGTCTGCCCGGGCAGGTGGTGCGGGCCGTGGGCGCCTGCGAACTGCCGGCCCTGGAGCACCTGGACCTCTGGCTCGGCGTCTCGGCGTACGGCGGCGACTCCACGGTCGCGGACCTCGCTCCCCTCCTGGCCGACGGGGACCGCTTCCCGGCCCTGCGCCATCTCGGGCTCCAGGACAGCGAGTTGCAGGACGAGATCGCCGCCGCGGTGGCCGCCGCGCCCGTGGTGGCCCGGCTCGAGTCGCTGAGCCTGTCCATGGGCACCCTCACCGACGCCGGCGCCGAGGCCCTGCTCCACGGCCAGCCGCTCACCCACCTGAAGCGGCTCGACCTGCACCACCACTTCCTCAGCGACGCCATGACCGGCCGGCTCCGCACGGCGTTCGCCTCCGCCGGGACCGAAGTGGACCTGTCGGAGAGCCAGACCCCGCACAGATGGCGGGAAGAGGAGTGGCGCTATGTCGCCGTCTCCGAATAGCACCACGCCCGCCGTCGCCGTCCCTGGTACACGGTTCGCCGTCCCTGTTACGCGGTTCGCCGTCGTCGGCAACCCGGAGAACCGGCGCACGACCCTCTTCGCCGCCGCCGTCCGCGCGGCCGGGCACGCGGCGCCCCGCGTCCTGGCCTGGCACGACGTGCTGCACGGGCGGTTCGCCTTCACGCCCGGCGAGTTCGTACGGATCGACTCCCCCGGCGAGAACGCGGACGTCGACCGGCTGCTGCGGGACGCCGACGACCCGTCCCGGGTGGAGGGTACGGCCCTGTGGTACCACCGCTTCACGGCGGCCCTCCGGGAGGTGACGGGCGCGGCGCGCCGTGTGGGCGCGGCGCCGTCGGCCGACGCGGAGGACGTCGCGGTGATGTTCGACAAGCGGCTCTGCCACGCCCGGCTCGCCGCGGCCGGCGTCCCGGTGCCGCCCGCCCTGACCGGTCCGGTCGGCGGCTGGGAGGAGCTGCGGCGGCGGCTCGCGGACGCGGGGATGTCACGGGCGTTCGTGAAGCCCGCGCACGGCTCGTCGGCCTCCGGCGTCATGGCGCTCACGGTGGCCGGCCCCGGCCGGGTCAGGGCGACGACCTCCGTGGAGAGCGCCCCGGACGGCCGGCTGTTCAACTCGCTGCGGGTACGCCAGTACACCTCGGAGCGGGAGGTCGCCGCCCTCGTGGACGCGCTGGCCCCGGACGGGCTCCACGTCGAGCGGTGGCTGCCCAAGGCCGCCCAGGCCGGCCGCGCCGCCGACCTGCGCGTGGTCGTGGTCGCCGGACGTGCCACGCACGCCGTCGTACGTACGAGCCGGCACCCGATGACCAACCTGCACCTCGGCGGCGCCCGCGGCGACCTGGACGCGGCCCGCGAGGCGATCGCAGGCGCGGGCGGCAGCCTCGGCGACGCCCTGGAGACCGCCGAGCGGGCCGCCGCCTGCTTCCCCGGCACGCTGTGCGTCGGCGTCGACGTACTGCCGGGCACCGGCTGGCGGCGCTTCGCCGTCGGCGAGGTGAACGCCTTCGGGGACCTGCTGCCCGGCCTGACCGGCCTGCCCGGCAGCGGCGCCGAGGGCCTCGACACGTACGCCGCCCAGGTCGCCGCCGCGGCGAGCGGGGCATGGCCGCCGCACTCAGCACGAGGAACCGCCTCATGACCGCACCCACCGGCATCGACATGAACGAGGTCGTGGGCAGCCACGACCTCCTCATGGTCACCCTGGACACGCTGCGCTACGACGTGGCGCAGGAACTCGCCGCCGCAGGCCGCATCCCGAACCTGGCCCGGCATCTGCCCGAGGGCGGCTGGGAACGCCGGCACGCCCCCGGCAGCTTCACCTACGCCTCCCACCAGGCGATGTTCGCGGGCTTCCTGCCGACCCCGGCCGCGCCGGGCCCGCATCCGCGCCTGTTCGCCGCCCGCTTCGCCGGCAGCGAGTCCACCGCGGACGGCACCTTCGTCCACGACACCCCCGACCTGGTGTCGGGCCTGGCCGCCGTGGGCTACCGCACCGTGTGCGTCGGCGGCGTCGGCTTCTTCAACAAACAGGGCGCGCTGGGCTCGGTCCTGCCGGGGATGTTCCAGGAGAGCCACTGGGAGCCGGAGTTCGGCGTCGCCTCACCCACCTCCTTCGAGGCGCAGGTGGCGTGCGCGGAGAAGGTGGTCGCCGGACTCGACCCGGAACAGCGCCTGTTCCTCTTCGTCAACGTGTCCGCGCTGCACCAGCCCAACTGGTTCCACCTGCCCGGCGCCACCCGCGAGGCGGGCGACTCCCGGGCCACCCACGCCGCCGCCCTGGAGTACGTGGACCGGCACATCGGGCGGCTGTTCGCCGCCGTCGCCGGCCGCGGCCCGTGCTTCGCCGTGGTCTGCTCCGACCACGGCACGGCGTACGGCGAGGACGGCTACACCGGCCACCGCATCGGCCACGACGTCGTCTGGACGGTGCCCTACGCCCACTTCTTCCTGGACTCCGCCCCCGTCACCCGCGAGGCCCGATGACCCTCACCGAAGCACCGGCCCCGCGGCTCGTGCGCCCCTACCAGCACTACGTCTACGCCTACCCGCACAAGACCGCCTACCGCCCGCTGCGCCGGGAGGAGGCGTCCCTGCGCGCCCTGTGGGCACAGGAGCCGAAGGGCGCCCTCTCGCTCTACTTCCACATCCCCTTCTGCGAGGTCCGCTGCGGCTTCTGCAACCTGTTCACCCGCATCGGCGCCCCGGACGGCCTGACCACCGCCTACCTGGACGCGCTGGAACGCCAGGCGGCGGCGGTGCGCGAGGCACTCGGCGAGGGCGCCCGCTTCGCCAACGCGGCCTTCGGCGGCGGCACTCCGACGTTCCTGGAGGCCGCCGAACTGGAGCGGCTGTGCGACCTGGCCGAGCAGGGCCTGGGCGCCGACCTCACTGCCGTACCGCTGTCGGTGGAGGCCTCACCCGCGACGGCGACCACCGACCGGCTGGCCGTGCTGGCCGAGCGCGGCACCACACGGCTGAGCCTGGGCGTGCAGAGCTTCGTGGACGCCGAGGCGCGCACGGCGGTGCGCCCCCAGCGCCGCGCCGACGTCGAGGCGGCCCTCGGCCGGATCCGCGCCGCCGCCATCCCGTTGCTCAACATCGACCTCATCTACGGCATCGACGGCCAGACCGAGCGGTCCTGGCGCCACTCCCTGGACGCCGCGCTCGCCTGGCGGCCGGAGGAGCTGTACCTCTACCCGCTCTACGTCCGCCCCCTCACCGGCCTCGGCAGGCACCGCGACCGGGCTCCCGGGCAGGGCGAGGCCGAGTGGGACGAGCAGCGGCTGCGGCTGTACCGCCACGGCCGCGACCACCTCCTCGCGCACGGCTACGAGCAGGTGTCGATGCGGATGTTCCGCCGCGCGGACGCCCCCGCCACCGGCGGCGAGGACTACGCGTGCCAGACGGACGGCATGGTCGGCCTCGGCTGCGGCGCCCGCTCCTACACCTCGGCGCTGCACTACTCCTTCGACTACGCCGTCGACATGCACCGCATACGCGGCATCGTCGACGACTACACGGCACGCGGCACCGAGGACTTCCGGCACGCCGACTTCGGCTGGTGGACGGACGCGGAGGAGGCCCGGCGCCGCCATCTGCTGCAGTCGCTGCTTCAGGCCGGGGGCATGCCCGTGGTGGACTACACGGCCCGCTTCGGCACCAGCCCCACGGACGACTTCGCGACGGAGCTCGGCCGGTTCGCCGACCGCGGCTGGCTGGACGACTCCGCGGGCCCGGGGCTGCTGCGGCTCTCCCCCGAGGGACTGGCCCACTCCGACGCGCTGGGTCCCGAGCTCTTCTCCGCCGCCGTACGCGAGCGCATGGCCGCCTACGAACTCAAGTGACGAAAGCCCAGCCCTGCATGGACCTCACGATCCTCTACCGCGGCCCCCTGGCCTCGTGCGACTACGACTGCCCGTACTGCCCCTTCGCCAAGCGCCGTGACAGCCGCGCCCAGCTGACCGCCGACCGGGCCGCGCTGGAGAGGTTCGCCGGCTGGGCGGCCGCCCAGCGGGGCGACCGGCTCTCCGTGCTGTTCACCCCGTGGGGTGAGGGCCTGGTGCGCTCCTGGTACCGGCGCGCGCTCACCGAACTGAGCCACCTGCCGCACATCGACCGGGTGGCGATCCAGACGAACCTGAGCTGCCGCACGGACTGGACGGCCGCCGCCGAGCTGGACACCCTCGCCCTGTGGTGCACCTTCCACCCCGGGCAGACCCCGTACGACCGCTTCCTCGCCAAGTGCCGCGACCTGGCCGCCCGGGGCGTCCGCCACAGCGTCGGCGTGGTCGGTCTGCCCGCACACCTGGAGCACGCCCGCCGCCTGCGCGCCGACCTCCCCGCCCACGTCTACCTGTGGATCAACGCCGCCGAGGGCCACACCTACACCGACGCCGAGGCCGGCGACTGGACGGCCCTGGACCCCCTCTTCCCCTACAGCCGCCACCCGCACCGCAGCGCGGGCCTGCCCTGCCGGACCGGCGAGTCCGTCATCTCCGTGGACGGCGAGGGCACGGTCCGCCGCTGCCACTTCGTCAAGTCGGAGCTGGGCAACCTCTACGACGGCTCCTACCGCCGGTCGCTGCGCCCCCGCCCCTGCCCCCTGACCACCTGCGACTGCCACATCGGCTACGTCCACCTCGAAACCCTGCCCCTGTACGACACCTTCGCGGGCGGAGTCCTGGAACGCATACCGGCGGCCTCGCTCCCCGTCGGGCCCCTGCTCGTCGTAGGCGACGACGCGGAGCCGAAAGGCGACCAGGCTGCCCGGCCCCGTCGAGTCCTCTCCAGCCCGGCCGGCGACGACGTCTCAGAGCCGTAGGACGACGAGGGCGATGTCGTCGTTGCCGCCGCTGGCCACCCCGAGGCGGGCCAGCACGGTGTCGGCGAGCCGCTCGGGCCCCAGGTGGCTGCAGTCGGCGAGGACACCGGTCAGGCGTGCCAGGCCGGTGTCGATGTCCTCCTCGCGGCGTTCGATCAGCCCGTCGCTGTAGAGCACCAGGGTGTCGCCGGCCCTGTAGTGGATGCTCGCCTGCGGCCGGGGCACGTGCTCGGGGCGTGCGGCCAGCGGCGGGTCGGTCGCCTGGTCGAGCAGTTCGGTCCGCCCGTCGGGGTGCAATAGGACGGGGGGCGGGTGCCCGGCACTGCTGTAGCTGATCAGCTTGCTGCGCCGGTCCACGACCATCTTGACGGCCGTCGTGCCCAGGGCGCCCTCGATCGAACGCGCGTACAGGCCGAGGACCTCCAGGGCCTGCGCGGGGCGTTCCAGGGCGCGGATGGCGGCCGACAGGGCGCTGCGCAGCATGCCCATGACCGCGGCGGCCTGAAGGCCGTGGCCGATGACGTCGCCCACGGCCAGGGCCAGCCGGTCCGGGGGGATGTCGACGACGTCGTACCAGTCGCCGCACACGTTCAGTGAACCGACCGCGGGCAGGTAGCGCACCGCGACATCCTGGTGGTGGGCGAGGTCAGGGGCGTGGAGCATGGCCTCCTGCAAAGTGACGGCGACCTCGCGCTCGCGGGTGTGGGCCATGCGCAGTTCCTCGTTCAGCCGCTGCAGCTCCCGCGCCCGCGCGTACAGCTCCGCCTCCAGCGACTCGGCCACCGCCAGACGCTTGTCGACACTGGCCTTCGCGGGGTGGTCGCCCTGGTGGGCTTCGACGAACGCGGTCACGTCCTCCACTCGGTGGATGATCCACGCCACCTGCCCGTCCGGCCCCAGAACAGGAGTGTTCACCGGCGACCACCACCGCTCCTCGAACACCCCCGGCCGGCCCATCACCGGGATGTCGTACCTCTGCAGCGCCATCGTGTCCGGGCTGCGCGTGGCCAGCACCCGGTGCAGGGAAGCGTTCAGGTTCCGCACCCCGTCCGCGTCCGGATCACCGGGGTTGTCGGGGAAGGCCTGGAAGATGTGCTGGCCCACCAGGTCCTCCCTGGTCCGCCCGGTCGCCTCCAGATAGGCACGGTTGACGTCCACGATCATCAGATCCGGGCCCAGCACCAGGTACGGGCTCGGCGTGGCGGCGAACAGGGCCGCATGATCCACCTGCGCCGCCATCTCGCCGCTCCTCGTACCCGCTGCCACCGGTGCCCTGCGCCCAACCTAGGCCGTACCGGCCACCCACGCCCGCCCTGCGTCACCAGGGGCCTGACCTCGCGGGGGCCGACCCCATGTGACCTGTACGTTTTCCGGGTGCGGTCGGGCACCGATGTGCTGGCTGCCGGTGCGCGGACGGGCGCCCAGTCCGGCGCCGCCCGGGGACGAACGAGGAGAGGCCAGATCCGAAGATCCGGCCTCTCACCTGCGGTTACGCTCCTTGACCTGCCCCCTCAGCGAGCAAGGGAAATCGCCCTACACGTTGAAGCGGAACTCCACCACGTCGCCGTCCTGCATGACGTAGTCCTTGCCCTCCATGCGTGCCTTGCCCTTGGAGCGGGCCTCGGCGACGGAGCCTGTGGCGAGGAGGTCGTCGAAGGAGATGACCTCGGCCTTGATGAAGCCCTTCTGGAAGTCGGTGTGGATCACGCCGGCGGCCTCGGGGGCCGTGGCGCCCTTCTTGATGGTCCAGGCGCGGGATTCCTTGGGGCCGGCCGTGAGGTAGGTCTGGAGGCCGAGGGTGTCGAAGCCGACGCGGGCGAGGGTCGCCAGGCCCGGCTCCTCCTGGCCGACGGACTGCAGGAGCTCGAGGGCCTCGTCCTCGTCCAGCTCGGCGAGGTCCGCCTCCAGCTTGGCGTTGAGGAAGATCGCCTCGGCGGGGGCGACCAGGGCGCGCTGCTCGTTCTTGAAGTCCTCGTCGACCAGTTCCTCCTCGTCGACGTTGAAGACGTAGAGGAACGGCTTCGTCGTGAGCAGGTGCAGGTCGTGGAGGAGCTCGTTGCGCTCGGTGCCCTGGACGATGCCGTGCGCGAAGAGCGTGTCGCCCTTCTCCAGGATCTCCTTGGCCTCCTCGACGGCCTTGACCTTCGGGGCCACGTCCTTCTTGATCCGCGACTCCTTCTGCAGGCGCGGCAGGACCTTCTCGATGGTCTGGAGGTCGGCGAGGATCAGCTCGGTGTTGATCGTCTCGATGTCGTCCTTGGGCGAGACCTTGCCGTCGACGTGCACGACGTTCTCGTCCTTGAAGGCGCGGATGACCTGGCAGATGGCGTCCGACTCGCGGATGTTGGCCAGGAACTTGTTGCCCAGGCCCTCGCCCTCGCTGGCGCCGCGCACGATGCCGGCGATGTCGACGAAGTCGACCGTGGCCGGGAGGATCCGCTCCGACTTGAAGATCGAGGCGAGCTGGGCGAGCCGGCCGTCGGGCACGCCGACGACGCCGACGTTGGGCTCGATCGTGGCGAACGGGTAGTTGGCCGCGAGCACGTCGTTCTTGGTCAGGGCGTTGAACAGGGTCGACTTGCCGACGTTCGGCAGGCCGACGATTCCGATCGTGAGCGACACGTTGCGACTTCCCGTACATGAGGAGACTGGGGGGCCGGGCGGCCGATCCACCAGTCTACGGCGTGTCGCACCCCGTCCCCGCGACGGTTCGAACGCTTGGCCAGGTCTGGTCGCACGGCGTGTCAAACGGCCTATTCAACACATAAGCAGACCTAGGTTGGTCCAGTGGAGGAACGCAGGACGCGACATCAGCAGCACGGACCGCGACGCGCTGGGCGCCCGGTGCCCTCACAGGGGGCCCGGGGCAGGCCGCAGCGCCCCCGGACGGGCCCCCCGACCGCACCTCCGGCGGGGCCGCGGCTGACCGGACTCGGCAGCGGGGTGGTGTGCGCGGCGGTGATGCTCGCGGTCGGCTGTCTCGACCTGCTGCTTTTCGACGGCTCGCCGGCCGTCTACGGCGTGCTGTTCCTGCCGGTGTCCGTGCTGACCGCCCTGTGGGTGCGCAGGGGCGACCTGCTGACCGCGCCCGTGGTGGTGCCGATCGGGTTCGCCGTCGGCGCACTGCCGGTGGCGGACGGGGACGGGGGGATCCTCGGCACGGCGATGGGCCTGGTGACCGCGCTGGCCACCCAGGCGGTCTGGCTGTACGGGGGGACGCTGCTCGCGGGGGTCACCGCGCTGGTGCGCCGGGGGGCCCTGCGACGGCGGACGGCCGTGGTACGGCGACCGGCGCTTGAGCGGGACGTACGGGGCGTAGGGGGCGTACGGGGTGGAGGCGGCCTGCGGGAACGCCGCACCGGGCGCGGCGGGCGCACCACGGCCTGAGCCAGGGGGTGAGCCCGGACGGCGGGTGACCCGGGCCGCCGGCTCAGCGCAGCTCCGCCGCTCTCATCGCCGCCCCCACGATCCCCGCGTTGTTCTGAAGCTGGGCGGGGACGATCTCAGCCCTCACGCCCTCGATCAGCGGCAGGAACTTGTGGGCCTTGCGGCTGACGCCGCCGCCGATGATGAACAGCTCGGGGCTGAAGAGCATCTCCACGTGCGCCAGGTACTTCTGCACCCGGCGGGCCCATTGCTCCCAGGTGAGCTCGTGGTCGTCCTTGGCCTTGCTGGAGGCGCGCTTCTCCGCCTCGTGGCCGTCCAGCTCCAGGTGGCCCAGCTCGGTGTTGGCGACCAGGCGGCCGTCGGTGAAGACCGCGCTGCCGATGCCGGTGCCGAAGGTCAGCAGGACCACCGTGCCCCGCCGGTCCCGGCCGGCGCCGAAGTGCATCTCGGCGACGCCGGCCGCGTCCGCGTCGTTGACCGCCGTCACCGGCAGGCCGCCCAGCCGCTCGCCGAACAGCACGCGCGCGTCGGTGTCGACCCAGCTCTTGTCGACGTTGGCCGCCGTGCGGATCGTGGCGCCGCCGGTGACCACGCCCGGGAAGGTCAGGCCGACCGGTCCCTTCCAGCCGAAGTGCTCCACGACCTGCCGGACACCCTCGGCCACCCCGTCGGGCGTCGCCGGCTGCGGGGTGAGCACCTTGCAGCGCTCCTGGGCCAGGTCGCCCTTGTCCAGGTCCACAGGGGCGCCCTTGATGCCCGAACCGCCGATGTCCACGCCGAAGATCTGCATGGCTCCACGTTACGGCCTACGACTGACAGTCACGTCCCGCCCCCGGATCCGGCGCCCTGCGGCCCCCAGGCCCAGGCCCGCGGGCACCCGGCACCCGGCACCCGGCACCCGGCACCCGGCAGAGGGTCACTCCCCCGCCGTACCCGACCCCCCGCGCTCGGCCGCCAGCGCCGTCGCCTCGTCGCGCAGGTCGCGGCGGAGCTCCTTGGGCAGCGAGAAGGTGATGGACTCCTCCGCGGCCTTGACGATCTCCACGTCCTCGAAGCCGCGCGCCGACAGCCACTCCAGTACCTGCTCGACCAGCACCTCCGGCACCGACGCGCCCGAGGTCACGCCGACCGTGGTCACGCCCTCCAGCCAGGCCTCGTCGATCTCGTCGGCGAAGTCGACCAGGTACGCCTGGGCCGCGCCGGCGATCTTCGCGACCTCCACCAGCCGCTTGGAGTTGGAGGAGTTGCGGGAGCCGACCACGATCACCAGGTCGGCCTGGGCGCCCATCTGCTTCACGGCGAGCTGGCGGTTCTGCGTGGCGTAGCAGATGTCGTCGCTCGGCGGGGAGATCAGCTGCGGGAACTTGTCCTTGAGCGCGTCGACCGTCTCCATGGTCTCGTCGACCGACAGCGTGGTCTGCGACAGCCACACCACCTTGGACGGGTCGCGCACCTCGACGTTCGCCACGTCCTCGGGGCCGTCGACGAGCTGGATGTGCTCGGGGGCCTCGCCGGTGGTGCCGATGACCTCCTCGTGGCCCTCGTGCCCGATCAGGAGGATGTCGTAGTCCTCCTTGGCGAACCGGACCGCCTCCTTGTGCACCTTGGTGACCAGCGGGCAGGTCGCGTCGATGGTGGTGAGGCGGCCGCGCTCGGCCTCCTCGTGGACGACGGGCGCCACGCCGTGCGCGGAGAACATCACGATGTTGCCCGGCGGCACCTCCTCCGTCCGCTCGACGAAGACGGCGCCCTTCTTCTCCAGGGTCTGTACGACGTACTTGTTGTGGACGATCTCGTGCCGGACATAGATCGGGGCCCCGTACTGCTCCAGGGCCTTCTCGACGGCGATCACGGCGCGGTCCACACCCGCGCAGTAGCCCCGGGGGGCGGCGAGCAGGACACGGCGGCCAGACGAAGCAGTCATGGCACCCATCGTAAGGCCGCCTCCGGGGCGCCGAAGATCCCCCACGGATGCGGTGATCACGGGCCCGCGCCGCTGGGGCGTTGTCGGTGCCGGGGGCTACGCTCGCGGACATGGCTCTCACCACGTCCCCCGAGACCCCCCTGCCCGTCGGCGAGGTCTCACGGCTGATCGGCGGGTGGATCGACCGGCTCGGCGCGGTGTGGGTCGAGGGGCAGATCACCCAGCTGTCGCGGCGGCCCGGCGCGGGCGTGGTCTTCCTGACGCTGCGCGACCCGTCGTACGACATCTCGGTCAGCGTCACCTGCTACCGCCAGGTGTTCGACGCGATCGCCGACGTCGTCGGCGAGGGCGCCCGGGTCCTGGTGCACGCCAAGCCGGAGTGGTACGCCCCGCGCGGGCAGCTGTCGCTGCGGGCCGCCGAGATAAGGCCGGTGGGCGTCGGCGAGCTGCTGGCCCGCCTGGAGCAGCTGAAGAAGACCCTCGCCGCGGAGGGCCTGTTCGCACCCGAGCGCAAGAAGCCGCTGCCCTTCCTGCCGCAGCTCGTCGGCCTGGTGTGCGGCCGCGCCTCGGCCGCCGAGCGCGACGTCCTGGAGAACGCGCGGCACCGCTGGCCCGCCGTCCGCTTCGAGGTGCGCAACGTCCCGGTGCAGGGCGTGCACGCGGTCGCGCAGGTCGTCCAGGCCGTCAAGGAGCTCGACGAGCTGGAGGAGGTGGACGTGATCGTCGTCGCGCGCGGCGGCGGCAGCGTGGAGGACCTGCTGCCGTTCTCCGACGAGCAGCTCGTCCGCGCGGTCGCCGCCTGCCGTACGCCCGTCGTCTCCGCGATCGGCCACGAGCCGGACACCCCGCTCCTGGACTACGTCGCCGACCTGCGCGCCTCCACCCCGACCGACGCCGCCAAGAAGGTCGTGCCGGACGTCGGCGAGGAGTACGAGCGGGTACGGCAGCTGCGCGACCGGGCGCGCCGGTGCGTGCGGGCCCACGTCGAGCGGGAGGAGCGGGGCCTGGCCCACGCGCTGGCCCGGCCCTGCATGGAGGACCCGCACCGCATGGTCGACGAGCGGGCCGACCAGGTGGCCTCGCTGCTCGACCGCGCCCGGCGCACCCTGCGGCACCACCTGGACCGCGCCGACTCCGAGGTGGCGCACACGCACGCGCGCGTGGTGGCCCTCTCCCCCGCCGCGACGCTGCGCCGGGGGTACGCGGTGCTGCAGAAGGCCGACGGGCACGTGGTGCGCGACCCGGCCGAGGTGACGGCGGACGAGGCGCTGCGCGCGCGGGTCGCCGAGGGCGAGTTCACGGTTCGGGTCGACACATAGGGTGGGCGGATGACGAGCAAGGCGGCACCGGCGGAAGAGACGCTGGGCTACGAGCAGGCGCGCGACGAGCTGATCGAGGTCGTCCGGCGCCTGGAGGCGGGCGGTACGAGCCTGGAGGAGTCCCTCGCCCTGTGGGAGCGGGGCGAGGAGCTGGCCGGGGTGTGCCGGCGGTGGCTGGAGGGCGCCCGCGCCCGCCTGGACGCGGCGCTGGCGGCGGAGGAGGGCGAGGACGGCCCGGAGGCCGCCCAGTAGCGCGCCGCGGGGGCTCCCCGGGAGCCCGCGGAAGCTTCCCGGGAGCAGAGGCTTCCCGGGAGCCGCGGAGGGCCCTCCGGCAGTCGCGGAGGCGTCCCGGCAGCCGTGGAGGCCTTCCGAGTCGGCCGGGTGCCGTCGGGAGGCCGGGAGGCGGCCCCCGCCCACGCGGCCGGTCGAGGGGGCGTCAGGACGTCTTCAGTGCCTGCGCCATCGCCGTCAGGCGGTCGAAGGACGCCGTCCCCGCCACCACCGTGGTGGAGCCCTTGGGGCCCTTCAGCACCAGGGCGTCGTAGCGGCCGCCGGTGTACCGGGTCCAGGTCTTCCCGTCGATCTTCTGGGTCACCTTCGTCGCCTGGGCGCCCTGGCTGGCGTCGTCGATGAAGTCCGCGCGGTCCTGAGTGGACTGCTCGACCGCCACGTACTGACCCTCGGGATCCTGGAAACCCAGGTGCCAGCGGTCGTTCTGGTCGGCCTGGTAGCGGACCGAGGTGGCCTTCCAGGTGTCCGGCAGCCCCTGGGGCGCCGCGACCGGGTACGCCGCCGCGCGCCGGGCCGTGAGCAGTTCGACCCGGTAGTCGACCCGCTTGAGGTCGGGAGCGTGATCGTCGTGCGGGATGAAGAGGTACGCGGACCCCGCCGCGAGCGCGGTCACGCCCAGGGAGAGGAGCATGCCGCGCACTGTCTTCTGCTTGCCGTTCGAACCTGCCACGCCCCCTATCGTCGCAGGTGTCCGGCCCGCTCATCCGTGGGGTCCCCTGCTCATTTTGTCTGCCCGGCGATAGAGTCATGGCCAAGACCCTCATCCGGCCGTCGTCGTATCAGAAAGGTGCGCTCCGATGACCGAGCATCATCACTTGCCGTCCGAGCTCGATGTCCCCTCCGAGGCCCCCGACCGCAACCTCGCCCTGGAGCTCGTCCGGGTGACCGAGGCCGCCGCGATGGCCGCCGGCCGCTGGGTCGGGCGCGGTGACAAGAACGGCGCCGACGGCGCCGCCGTGCGCGCCATGCGCACCCTCGTCTCCACCGTGTCGATGAACGGCGTGGTCGTCATCGGCGAGGGCGAGAAGGACGAGGCCCCGATGCTCTTCAACGGGGAGCGCGTGGGCGACGGCACCGGCGCCGAGGTCGACATCGCCGTCGACCCGATCGACGGCACCACCCTGACCGCCAAGGGCATGCCGAACGCCATCGCCGTGCTGGCCGCCGCCGAGCGCGGCGCGATGTTCGACCCGTCCGCCGTGTTCTACATGGACAAGCTGGTCACCGGCCCGGACGCGGCCGACTTCGTCGACATCAACGCGCCGGTGTCGGTGAACATCAAGCGCGTCGCCAAGGCCAAGCGCTCCACGCCCGAGGACGTCACCGTCGTCATCCTGGACCGGCCGCGCCACGAAGGGATCATCAAGGAGATCCGCGAGGCCGGCGCCCGCATCAAGCTGATCTCCGACGGCGATGTCGCCGGTTCGATCTACGCGCTGCGCGAGGGCACGGGCGTCGACCTGCTGCTCGGCATCGGCGGCACCCCGGAGGGCATCATCTCGGCCTGTGCCGTGAAGTGCCTGGGCGGCACCATCCAGGGCAAGCTGTGGCCCAAGGACGACGAGGAACGGCAGCGGGCGATCGACGCAGGGCACGACCTGGACCGGGTGCTGAACACGGACGACCTGGTCTCCGGCGAGAACGTCTTCTTCGTCGCCACCGGCATCACCGACGGCGAGCTGCTGCGCGGGGTGCGCTACCGCTCGGAGACGGCGACCACCGACTCGATCGTCATGCGGTCCAAGTCCGGCACGGTCCGCCGGATCGACTCCGAACACCGGCTGAGGAAGCTGCGCGCGTACAGCGCGATCGACTTCGACCGGGCGAAGTAGCCCGCTGCCGGCCCGCCACGGCGACGGGGCGTCCCTTGTGCGGAAGGGACGCCCCGTTTCCGTGCGGGAAGCGCGTATTTCAGGGCACGGAGCGCGTACGTGCGCGCTCGCCACGTATGCGCACGCTCGCCGCGTGCGTACCCGGGAGCCGCGTACGTGCGCGGGAGCCGCGTACGCACGCGGCTCCCGCTACCGGCCCGCTCAGCCCGCCTGGGCTATGCGCCCCGCGCCGGCGGCCTTCTTCAGCTCCACGTCGCGGCGGCGCCGCCGGGCGAGGACCACGCGGCGCTCGGCGGCGGTCAGCCCGCCCCAGACGCCGTACGGCTCGGGCTGGAGCAGCGCGTGCTCGCGGCACTCGACCATCACCGGACAGCGGGCGCAGACCCGCTTGGCCGCCTCCTCGCGGGACAGCCGTGCGGCGGTGGGCTCCTTCGAGGGTGCGAAGAACAGGCCGGCCTCGTCGCGCCGGCACACCGCCTCGGTGTGCCAGGGGGCGTCTTGGTCCCTGTCCCGCACTGGCACCCGCTGGGCCGGGACGGCAGCGACCTGCAGGGACGAATGCGGCGGTTGCAGCACGGTCTTCTCCTGACGACGGCTTCGCGAGCGAGAGACAGACGATGCAGCAAGGCCTACCCGCTGTGCGCGCGCCTATGCACTGAGTCCCGAACCGCCGGACGGGTCAGAGGTGTTTGCGCAAACGCTTGTCGACCTTGCGCTGCACGCGGTCGAGGATGTCCGCCACGAGCTTGCCGCGCTTGGGCCGCGCCTCCACGTTGCCCAGCACCGCCCAGCCGTCGACGTAGACCACGGGCGCGTCGGTGTCCTCCGCGTCCAGCGGCTCCACCTCGAAGTTGCCGAGGACGCCGCCGCCGGTGCCGCGCAGCGACACGTTCTCCGGGACGCGGATCTGGATGTCGCCGAAGACGGAGACGGCCTTGATGACGACCTGCTGGTACTCGAAGATCGCCTCGCTGAGGTCGATCTCGACGCTGCCGAAGACCGAGTACGCGTGCAGCCGGCGGCCCGCGCGCCAGCGGCCCCTGCGGGTGGCGGCGCTGAACACCGCCACCACGTTCTCGTCGGCCTCGTGGGGTATCGCGCCGGCGGCCGGCCGGTTCGGGGCGTAGGCCTGGGTGGCGGCGGGGCCGCGCCGGCCGGCGGGCAGGTCCTGGATGAAGACCTCCAGCTGACCGACCGTCTTGGCGTTCAGCACCCCCTCGACGCGCTCGGCGTGCTCGTCGGCCGTCAGCCGGCCCTCGGCGAGCGCCTCGCGCAGGATGTCGGCGATACGGTCACGGTCGGCGTCGGAGGCGCGCAGCTCGGCGACGCCCGCGGGGGCGGCCGGACGCTGTCCGGTCTGCTGCTTCTGAAGGTCCACGGCAGCAGCGTACCGAAACGCGATAGATCGCGACTAGGGGTGTGGACGGACCGGTGCGGGACGAGCCCGCCAACCGGCCCGCCGCCGGCGGGCGGACGCCCGGCCGCCGGGTGAGCGGGACCTCACAGGTCCGCCGCCCGCAGCAGGTTCTACGCTGGTCGGTGCCCGCCAATGGAGGCGGGCAGTCGTCTGCCGAGTGAGGAATGGGCTGAGATGCCTGAATTCGCGTACACCGATCTGCTCCCCCAGGGTGAGGACACCACCCCGTACCGGCTGGTGACGTCCGAGGGCGTCTCCACCGTCGAGGGGCCCGGCGGACGTACGTTCCTCAAGGTCGAGCCCGGGGCGCTGCGCAAGCTCGCCGAGGAGGCCGTCCACGACATCCAGCACTACCTGCGCCCCGCCCACCTCGCCCAGCTGCGCCGGATCATCGACGACCCGGAGGCCAGCTCGAACGACAAGTTCGTCGCCCTGGACCTGCTGAAGAACGCGAACATCGCGGCGGCCGGCGTGCTGCCCATGTGCCAGGACACCGGCACCGCCATCGTCATGGGCAAGCGCGGGCAGAACGTCCTCACCGAAGGTGAGGACGAGAAGGCCCTCTCCCGCGGCATCTACGACGCCTACACCAAGCTGAACCTGCGGTACTCGCAGATGGCGCCGCTGACCATGTGGGAGGAGAAGAACACCGGCTCCAACCTCCCCGCCCAGATCGAGCTGTACGCCACCGACGGCGGCGCGTACAAGTTCCTGTTCATGGCCAAGGGCGGCGGCAGCGCCAACAAGTCCTTCCTCTACCAGGAGACGAAGGCGGTGCTGAACGAGGCCTCCATGATGAAGTTCCTGGAGGAGAAGATCCGTTCGCTGGGCACGGCCGCCTGCCCGCCGTACCACCTTGCGATCGTCGTCGGCGGCACCTCCGCCGAGTACGCGCTGAAGACCGCCAAGTACGCCTCCGCGCACTACCTGGACAACCTGCCCGCCGAGGGCTCGCCGCTCGGCCACGGCTTCCGGGACAAGGAGCTGGAGGAGAAGGTCTTCGAGCTGACGCAGCGGATCGGCATCGGCGCGCAGTTCGGCGGCAAGTACTTCTGCCACGACGTGCGCGTGGTGCGCCTGCCCCGGCACGGCGCGTCCTGCCCGGTCGCCATCGCCGTCTCCTGCTCGGCGGACCGCCAGGCGGTCGCCAAGATCACGGCGGAGGGCGTCTTCCTGGAGCAGCTGGAGACCGACCCCGCGCGGTTCCTGCCGGAGACGACCGACGAGCACCTGGAGTCGGACGGCGACGTCGTCAGGATCGACCTGAACCAGCCGATGGAGTCGATCCTGGCCGAGCTCACCAAGTACCCGGTCAAGACCCGTCTGTCCCTGACCGGTCCGCTGGTCGTGGCCCGCGACATCGCCCACGCGAAGATCAAGGAACGGCTCGACGCGGGCGAGGACATGCCGCAGTATCTCAAGGACCACCCGGTGTACTACGCCGGCCCGGCCAAGACGCCCGAGGGCTACGCGTCGGGCTCCTTCGGCCCGACCACGGCCGGCCGGATGGACTCCTACGTGGAGCAGTTCCAGGCGGCGGGCGGCTCCAAGGTGATGCTGGCCAAGGGCAACCGCAGCAAGCAGGTCACCGACGCTTGCGACGCGCACGGCGGCTTCTACCTGGGCTCGATCGGCGGCCCGGCGGCCCGGCTCGCCCAGGACTGCATCAAGAAGGTCGAGGTCCTCGAGTACGAGGAGCTGGGCATGGAGGCGGTCTGGAAGATCGAGGTGGAGGACTTCCCGGCATTCATCGTCGTCGACGACAAGGGCAACGACTTCTTCCAGGACCCGGCCCCGCAGCCGACGTTCACGTCGATCCCGGTGCGTGGGCCCGGGCTGTCCTGAGCCGTCCTCAGGAGACTCACAGACCCCTCGGCGTCGCCGGGGGGTCTGCTGCTGTCGAGGTGGGGCGAGGGTCAGTTCCAGATGCCGGTGATGTCGGAGGCGTTGGCCGCGGCTCCCGCGTGGGTGGTCAGCCCGGCCAGGTCCTCGAGGGTGCGCAGGGTGTCGTAGTGGGTGTAGTGGGTCGAGGTGGAGCTGCCCGGGGCGACGTGCGCGCCGTAGAAGACGGTGGCGATGTGGTTGCCGTGCGAGCTGTCGTCCTCGTCGAAGGTGACGGCCAGGACGCTGTTGTGCGTCTTGGCCCAGGTGGCGTAGGCGCCGAGGTTGTTCTGCAGCCAGGTGTCACCCGTGCTGATCGAGCAGTCGTGCATGTCGTCGCACAGGTTCGGGATGACGAACGAGACCTTGGGCAGGGTGGTGTAGTCCGCCGGGAACTGCGCGAAGGTGTGCGCCGTGTTCAGCGGCACGTTGCCGAAGGCGAACCACGGGTTGTGCTTCCGGGCGTACTTGGTGGCGGAGTTGGTGCACACCGTGGAGCCCTGGGAGGGCAGGCCCTCGTTGTAGCTGCCCCACGTCCGGCCGGCGGCGATGAGTTCGGAGCCGAGGTTCGCGGCGCTGCTGAACTGCGGCGTGTAGCAGTTGTCGGTGGTGACGCCCTGGTTGTTGCCGGAGAACAGGTCCAGGTAGTTCGGCTGGCTGGGGTGGGTGATGGCGTACGACTGGGTGAGGTTGCCGCCGCCGGCCACCAGGGTGTTGTTGAGGTACGGGGCGCTGGTGCTGCCGACGACCTGCTCGTAGGCGTGGTTCTCGAATACGACCACGACCACGTGGTCGGGGGTGGGGAGAGCGGCGGCCTGTGCGGCCGGGGCGGCGGCCCACAGCCCGGCCAGGGCGGCGGGGAGGGCGGCCAGGGAGAGCGCGCGGCGTGAGCGCTTCATGCGGGACAGCAAGGACACGGTGGACCTCCTGCGGGAGCGGTTGGGGCAGCGCGGGGAGTGTCTACTGCTGAGGCAGTCGTCGTTGCTTCGGGCAGTAGGAGGGTAGGGGGCGCTCCCGAGGTCTTCGTGTCCTGTGGATGAAGCCGCGCCGAACACTGCCCGGCTCCGGCCGGGAGTCGGCCGTGGGCCGCGGGCTCCCACCACCCGTTCGGCCCAGTTCCGGAACATCCGCCGACCCCCGCACGCTGTACCCGGTATGAGCGAATACCGCATCGAGCACGACTCCATGGGTGAGGTCCGGGTCCCCGCCGACGCCAAGTGGCGTGCGCAGACGCAGCGGGCGGTGGAGAACTTCCCCGTGTCCGGGCAGCGGATCGAGCGCGCCCACATCGAGGCGCTCGCGCGGATCAAGGGCGCGGCGGCCAAGGTCAACGCCGAGCTCGGTGTGCTGGACAAGGACGTCGCCGCCGCGATCCAGGAGGCGGCGGCCGAGGTCGCCGAGGGCAGGTGGGACGAGCATTTCCCGGTGGACGTGTTCCAGACCGGTTCCGGCACCTCGTCCAACATGAACGCCAACGAGGTCGTCGCCACCCTCGCCGGCGAGCGGCTCGGCCGTGACGTGCACCCCAACGACCATGTGAACGCCTCCCAGTCCTCCAACGACGTCTTTCCCTCCTCCATCCACATCGCCGCCACGGCCGCCGTCACCCGGGACCTGATCCCCGCCCTCGACCACCTCGCCGGCGCCCTCGCCCGCAAGGCGGAGGAGTTCAAGGACGTGGTGAAGTCCGGCCGTACGCATCTGATGGACGCCACCCCCGTCACCCTGGGCCAGGAGTTCGCCGGTTACGCGGCCCAGGTGCGCTACGGCGTCGAGCGGCTCAACGCGTCCCTGCCCCGCCTGGCCGAACTCCCCCTCGGCGGGACGGCCGTGGGCACCGGCATCAACACCCCGCCCGGCTTCTCCGCCGCCGTGATCGAGGAGGTCGCCCGCGTCACGGGGCTGCCGCTCACCGAGGCCCGCGACCACTTCGAGGCACAGGGCGCGCGGGACGGCATCGTGGAGACCAGCGGGCAGCTGCGGACGATCGCGGTGAGCCTGACGAAGATCGCCAACGATCTGCGGTGGATGTCGTCCGGGCCCCGCACCGGGCTCGCCGAGATCGCGCTGCCCGACCTCCAGCCCGGTTCGTCGATCATGCCGGGCAAGGTCAACCCCGTCATCCCCGAGGCCGTGCTGATGGTCGCCGCCCAGGTCGTCGGCAATGACGCGACCGTCGCCGCGGCCGGCGCCGCCGGCAACTTCGAGCTCAACGTCATGCTGCCGGTCATCGCCAAGAACGTCCTGGAGTCCATCCGCCTGCTGGCCAACGTCTCCCGGCTGCTCGCGGACCGGACGGTCGACGGGATCGTCGCCCACCGGGAGCGGGCCCGCGAGTACGCCGAGTCCTCCCCGTCCGTGGTCACCCCGCTCAACAAGTACATCGGCTACGAGGAGGCCGCCAAGGTCGCCAAGAAGGCCCTCGCCGAGCAGAAGACGATCCGTCAGGTGGTCGAGGAGAGCGGTTACGTCGAGCGCGGCGCCCTCACGGCGGAGCAGCTGGACGAGGCGCTGGACGTGCTGCGGATGACCCACCCGTGACAGTTCGTGTCCCGGGTGTGAATCGCGGGGGTGCGCCACGACGTCGTATGCCCTGGGCACCTAATATCTGTGCATGGCGGTCGACGGAGCGGCGAGAGACGTGAGGGCGGGCGGTACGGCGGACCACTGGGCGCCCGGGACGCAGATCCTGTGGCGTTACCGGGAGAACGGCGGCACGCGCTTCCACATCGCGCGCCCCGTCACCGTCGTACGGGACGACGCCGAGTTGCTGGCCGTGTGGATGGCGCCCGGCACCGAGTGCGTGCGGCCCGTGCTCGCCGACGGCACGCCCGTGCACGCGGAGCCGCTCGCCTCGCGCTACACCAAACCGCGCACGGTGCGGCGCGACCGCTGGTCCGGCACGGGAGTGCTGAAGCTGGCCCGGCCCGGCGAGCCGTGGTCGGTGTGGCTGTTCTGGGAGCCGGGCTGGCAGTTCAGGAACTGGTACGTCAATCTCGAGGAACCGCTGGTGCGTTGGGCGGGCGGAGTGGACTCCGAGGATCACTTTCTGGACATCTCTGTCGACCCCGACCGCAGTTGGCGCTGGCACGACGAGGACGAGTTCGCGCAGGCCCAGCGGGACGGCCTGGTGGACGAGCGCCTCGCCGGACGGGTGCGGGCGGCCGGCCAGGAGGCGGTGCGGGCGATCCGTGCCTGGCGGGCCCCGTTCTCGGACGGCTGGCAGCACTGGCGCCCGGACCCCGCCTGGGCGGTACCGTCACTGCCACAGGACTGGGACCATACGCCCGCGCACGTGTCCTCATGAGACCCTTGATGCGCCCCCGGGCAAGAAACGTAGGATCGTCCTCCGCAAGGGCGCGCAGGGGCAGGTCTCAGGGGCAACTCCAGGAGTGGGCGCCGAGTCTGACCGAACGTCACCGAGGGGCGGCAGGACGTGAGCGAGGGGTACCAGGGCACGACCCGTGCGGGCCGCAGACGGTTCGCCGGTGGCACAGGAACAGCCTCTGACCACGCCGTAAATCCGTTCCTGGGGCACGTATTCCGGGTATCGGGTCTTCGGCGGGACCAACTGCGCGCACGCCGCGCAGCCCCGGACGGATGGATTCGACACGCGTGACGGAGCAGCCGACCTCCTTCGATCGCCCCCACTCGGGCGCCGACCCCGCGGACGCCCGTGGGGCGCTCCTGCGTGCCTCCGAGCCTCCTCAGGCTCCCGGGGCGCCCGCATTACCGCTGCAGTCGCGTCAGGGCGACACACCGCCGTGCCCGGCCGTGCCCCGGCCACCGGCCGACCCGGGAAGCGGTGCGGTCGTCGCCGGGGCCGAGCACGCCCAGTCCGGTTCCGCCGAGCCGGGCGCGCACCGGCCGCGGCCCGTGCCGGAGGCCATCCCGGCCCAGCCGGACGCGGCGGCGCGGGCGGCCGGGCCCCAGGGCGCCGGCCGGGACCCGGAGACCGGGGACGCGGACACGCCGGCGCAGGCGGGCCCGGAGGCCGCCCGCGCGGCCGCCGCCGACGCACCCCGCACGGCCGCCGACGCAACGCGCACGGCCGCCGAAGCGCCCCGCACCGCCGCCGAAGCGCCCCGCTCGGCGGCCGCGCCCGCCGAGCGGGCCCTGCGCGCCGGCCGCGAGGCGCGAGAGGGGACGGAGTCGCAGGCACCGGTACAGCGGCCCGAGCGGCGCAAGGACCGTTCCGGCCTGAAGGCCGGCGCCGGGGAGCAGCAGCGCCGGGGCGCGGCCCAGGCGCCGCCGCCGGGCGGGCAGGAGCGCCGGACCGGCCAGGGGGTCCCGTTCGGGCGGCCCATGCCGATGCGGCGGGACGGGGACCGGCTGAGGTTCGTGGGCGCGGCGACGCGCCGTATCGCGCGCGGCATGGACCTCGACGAGATCGTCATGGGGCTGTGCCGGGCCACCGTGCCCACCTTCTCCGACGCGATCCTGGTGTATCTGCGCGAGCCGCTGCCGGTGGGCGACGAGCGTCCGGTGGGCCCGCTGGTGCTGCGGCTGCGCCGCACCGACCGGATACCGGACGAGCGGGACACCGAGGGCGTCTACGTGCCCCCGCCGGTCCCGGAGCAGCCGGCCGAGCTGTCCGTGGTGACCAACGAGCTGTGCGAGGTACGGCCCGGCAGCGCGCTCGGAGAGGTGCTGCGCGGCGTGCGGCCGGTGTTCACCGACACCGAGCCGGCCCGCGTCGCGCTGGACGAACTGCTCGGCGAGGACTCGGAGTTGTCCGTACCCCCCGGGCAGCGCACGATCCTCGCCCCGCTGCGCGGCCGGCGCCGCGTGATCGGCGCCGCGCTGTTCCTGCGCCGCCCCGAGCGCCTCGCGTTCGAGCCCGACGACCTGCTGGTCGCCGCCCAGCTCGCCACGCACAGCGCGCTCGGCATCGACAAGGCGGTGCTGTACGGCCGCGAGGCCTACATCGCCGACGAACTGCAGCGCACCATGCTGCCGGAGACGCTGCCCCGCCCCACGGGCGTCCGGCTGGCGTCCCGCTATCTGCCCGCCGCCGAGACCGCGCGGGTGGGCGGCGACTGGTACGACGCGATCCCGCTGCCCGGCAGCCGGGTCGCCCTGGTCGTCGGCGACGTCATGGGCCACTCCATGACCTCGGCGGCGATCATGGGCCAGCTGCGCACGACCGCGCAGACCCTCGCCGGACTCGACCTGCCGCCGCAGGAGGTGCTGCACCACCTGGACGAGCAGGCGCAGCGCCTGGGCACCGACCGGATGGCGACCTGCCTGTACGCGGTCTACGATCCGGTGTCGCACCGCATCACCATCGCCAACGCCGGCCATCCGCCGCCCGTCCTGCTGCACCTGGGCGGGGAGGCCGAGGTGCTGCGGGTGCCGCCGGGCGCGCCGATCGGCGTGGGCGGGGTCGATTTCGAGGCGGTGGAGCTGGACGCGCCGGCCGGCGCGACCCTGCTGCTCTACACCGACGGCCTGGTCGAGTCGCGCCTGCGGGACGTGTGGACCGGGATAGAGCAGCTGCGCGAGAAGCTCGCGGCGACCGCGCAGCTCACCGGCCCGGACCATCCGCCGCCCCTGGAAGCGCTGTGCGACGACGTGCTGGACATGCTCGGTCCGGGCGACCGGGACGACGACATCGCGCTGCTCGCCGCCCGGTTCGACGGGATCGCGCCGAGCGATGTGGCGTACTGGATCCTGGACCCGGAGGACTCCGCGCCGGGACGGGCCCGCCGGCTGGCCCGGCGGGCGCTGGACCGGTGGGGTCTGGAGGAGCTCACGGACTCGGTCGAGCTGCTGGTCAGCGAGGTCGTCACCAACGCGGTGCGGTACGCGACGCGTCCGGTCACGCTGCGGCTGCTGCGCACGGACGTGCTGCGCTGCGAGGTCGGCGACGACGTGGGGCAGCTGCCGCGGCTGCGCCAGGCGCGGGCCACGGACGAGGGCGGCCGCGGGCTGTACCTGGTGAACAGGCTGGCCCGGCGCTGGGGCGCGACCCGGCTGAGCACCGGCAAGGTGGTCTGGTTCGAGCTGAACCGGGGCTGAAGCGGGGCTGAGCCGGTGACGGCGCGAGGGCACGAACGGCGCTGACGGCGCACGGGGCGCGTACGGCGCGTACGGCGCGTACGGCGAAGGGGCGCCCGGTCGGACCGGGCGCCCCTTCGCCGTGTGCGTGCAGGCTCTACTGAGCCGGCTGCCTGCTGTCGAGCTGTTGCCGGCCGCCCGGGTTGAGCGGGTTCTCGATGCTCGGGCCGCCCGAGGGTGTCCTGCTCGGCGACTGCGAGGGGGACTGGCTGGGCGAGTTGGACGGGGACTGGCTCGGGGACTTCGAGGGCGACTGGCTGGGCGACTTGGAGGGCGGCGGTGAGCTGGACGCCGACTTGGACGGCGACTGGCTCGGCGACTGCGACGGCGACTGGGAGGCCGGCGGCTGCACGGCCGCGCCCTGGTTGGTGTCCAGCTCGAACTCGGCCCTGTCCGTGACGCCGAAGGTGTAGGCCGCCCAAATCTGCGCCGGGTAGCCGCCGCCGTTGACGCGTCCTGGCGGCGGCAGGAGTCCCGTGGCGCCGGTCAGGCTCACATGCCGGTACGGGGGCTGGGGCTGCTCGCCGAAGAGGCCGACGGAGGTGACCAGGTCGGGGGTGTAGCCGGTGAACCAGGCGGACCTGTTCTCGTCGGAGGTTCCCGTCTTGCCCGCGACCTGCTGGCCGTCGCGGGCCGCGTTGGCGGCGACCGACGTCCGGGCCGTGCCGTCGTCGACGACGCCGGTCAGCACGGAGGTGACCGTGTCGGCGGCCTGGCGGCTGATGACCTGGTCGCCGATGGCGTCGGCCATGGTGACCGAGCGGCTCTTGCCCTCGGCCTTGGCGACGATGGTCGGGGTGACCTTCTTGCCGTGGTTGTCGAAGGTGGCGTAGATCCCGGCCATCTCCAGCGGGCTGGCGCCCATGGAGCCCAGCGTCTGGGCGGGCACGGCCTGCATGCCCTTGGTGTCCATGCCGAGGTCGCCGGCGGTGCTCATCACCTTCTGCATGCCCACGTCGACGCCCATCTGCGCGAAGACGGAGTTGACGGACTGGTTCATCGCCGTCTGGACGGTGATGGGCCCGTAGTCCCTGTCGTCCTCGTTGGGCGGGCCGAAGCCGACCTTGGAGCCGTGGTCGACGACCTGGCGGCCGCTGGTGCCGTCGTAGATGGTGTTGGCGTTGATCGGCAGGCCGTCCTGGGTCCTGGCGCCGCTCTCCAGGGCGGCGGCGAGGATCACCGGCTTGAAGGTGGAGGCGGGCTGGAAGTCGGTGCGGGTGGCGTTGCTGGTGTAGTGCTTGAAGTAGTCCTGGCCGCCGTACAGAGCGACGATCTTGCCGGTCTTGGGGTCGACGGAGACCGCGCCGGCCTGGACGTCGCCGTCCACCTTGCGCCTCTTCGGGTCCAGCTTGCTGGTCAGCTGCGCCTTGACCGCCTTCTCCAGCGCGGCCTGCTTCTTCTTGTCGATGTTCAGCGTGATGGTCCAGCCCCGGCCCACGACCTCGGCCTCGGCCTGGGACTGGGAGATTCCCTCGTCCTTCATCAGCTTCTGCTCGAGCTGCTTGTTGGCGAGGTCGATCAGGTAGCCCTTCTGGCCCTCAAGGCCCGGCGTGCCCCTGGGGTCCTTCGGGACGGGGAACGTCATGGTCCGGCGCTTGCCGGCGTCGAGCCAGTTCTGCTTGACCATGTTGTCCAGGACGTAGTTCCAGCGGGCCTTGACGAGCTGCTTGCCGGTCGTGGAGGCCACCGCCCAGTCGTACTGGCTGGGCGCCTGGAGCAGCGCGGCGAGGTACGCGCCCTGCTCCACCGTCAGCTTCCGCGCGTCGACGCGGTAGTAGGCCTGCGCGGCGGCCTGGATGCCGTAGGCGCCGCGGCCGTAGTAGCTGGTGTTGATGTAGCCGGCGAGTATCTGGTCCTTGGTGTACTTCTGGTCCACCTTCAACGAGATGACCAGTTCCTTCAGCTTGCGCGTGACGGTCTGGTTCTGGTCGAGGTAGTAGTTCTTGACGTACTGCTGGGTGATCGTCGAACCGCCCTGGGTGCCCCTGCCCCTGAGGGTGTTGAGCAGGCCGCGGGCCGTGCCCTTCAGGTCGACTCCGGAGTCGTGGTAGAAGGTCTTGTTCTCGGCCGCGACGAAGCAGTGCTGGACGTCCTTGGGCACCTGGTCCAGGGAGACGCTCTCGCGGTTGACCGTGCCGGCGCGGGCGAGGACGGAGCCGTCGCTGTACTTGTAGACGTTGCTCTCGCGCTGCGCGACCGCGTTGCCCTGGGGGATGTCCACCATCAGGTAGAGCACGATGAACGCGCCTATGCCGAGCAGGCACACGGCGAAGAACGTGCCGAGGATCTTCTTCCAGGTGAACAGCGCGCGTATGCCGCTCTTGCGGGCCTTGGCCGGCCGGGCCGCCGCCCGCCGGGCCGCGGCGCGGCCGCCGGGGGTCGCGCCCGCGGCGCCGTCCCCGGCACCGACCGACGGTGTCCCGGACGAGCGCCTGGGCGCCGTGCGGCGGCCGCCGCGCTGTCGCGCTCGTCTCTCTTCCGCTCGTCCCATGCGTCCGTCCGCTCCGCTTCGGTCTCGGCTTGTCTCGGCCTGTGTCGGCCTGTGTCGGCTGTCTCGTCTGTCACTCGGCTACGTGGCTCGGGTCAGCTCAGAAAACTAACACCGCCCTCTGTGACAAAGGGCCCCCGATCCGCTCTTTGCGGACGTGACAATGGGCACCCACTCCACCGGAACCGACGTACGAGAGGGGCACGGGGTTGCCACGGCCCGAAAAAGTGTTATCACTTGGCTAGACACAAGCTATGGGCCGCACGGCAGGGACGCGCGGCCCGGAACGGGGGGGACCGCCATGTCCGCACACGACGCACCGCACCCGCGGCACGACTCGCGGCACGACTCGCAGCAGGACCCGCACCACGCCTCGCACCAGGACTCGCCCGACGTACCCGAGATGCCCGCGCCACGGGTGCGGGAGTTCGCGGCCCGCAGCATCGGGGGCGGGCTCGCGCTGCTGCTCGGACTGCTCGGACTGCTGATCGCGGTGGCCCTGGTCGCGGGCGGCTCGACCCTCACCGCCGCCGGGCCCAAGGCCGCCCTGATCGTCCTCGGCGTGCTGGTGGGCATCGCCGCGCTGCTCGCGATGGCCGGGCTCAACATGGTGGCGCCGGGCGAGGCGCGCGTGGTGCAGCTCTTCGGGCGCTACCGGGGCACGATCCGCGAGGACGGGCTGCGCTGGGTGAACCCGTTCACCTCGCGCACGAAGATCTCCACGCGCGTGCGCAACCACGAGACGGCGGTCCTGAAGGTCAACGACGCCTACGGCAACCCGATCGAGCTGGCCGCGGTGGTCGTGTGGAAGGTCAACGACACCGCGCAGGCCACCTTCGAGGTTGACAACTACCTGGAGTTCGTCGCCACGCAGACCGAGGCGGCCGTGCGTCACATCGCCATCGAGTACCCCTACGACGCCCACGACGAGGCCGGCCTGTCGCTGCGCGGCAACGCCGAGGAGATCACCGAGAAGCTCGCCGTCGAGCTGCACGCGCGCGTGGACGCGGCCGGGGTGCGGATCATCGAGTCGCGGTTCACCCACCTCGCGTACGCTCCCGAGATCGCCTCCGCGATGCTCCAGCGCCAGCAGGCCGGCGCGGTCGTCGCGGCCCGGCGGCAGATCGTGGACGGCGCGGTCGGCATGGTCGAGGCGGCCCTCGCCCGGATCGCCGAGCGGGACATCGTGGAACTGGACGAGGAGCGCAAGGCGGCGATGGTGTCGAACCTGATGGTGGTGCTGTGCGGGGACCGCGCGCCGCAGCCGGTCCTCAACACGGGGACGCTCTACCAGTGACGGACTCCCCCGAGGGGCCCGAGGACGACGGGGCCACCCCGCGGCGCCGGCCGCAGCAGCGCAAGCAGGTGCTGCTGCGGCTGGACCCGTCGGTGTACGAGGCCGTGGCGCGCTGGGCCTCGGACGAACTGCGCTCGGCCAACGCCCAGATCGAGTTCCTCCTGCGCCGCGCCCTGGCGGAAGCCGGCCGCCTGCCCCGCGAGACCGGCCCCCTGCCCCGCCGGGGCCGCCCGCCGGCAAGCCCCCCGGGAAGCCCGCCCGGGCCGCGGTGAGCCGGGCGACACGGCCGCGATGAGCCGGGCGACACGGCCGCGATGAGCCCGGCGCACGGCCGCGGTGAGCTCCGTAGCACAACCGTGACAAACGGCCGTCACCTGCGGGGTGGCACGGGCCGCCATGAACTGAACACTCGGCGTATACATACCGCGTATACACGATGTGTAGAGTGCTCGGCATGTCCATCGGTCACACCCTTCTGGGACTCCTGGAGTCGGGGCCACGCCACGGTTACGACCTGAAGCGGGCCTTCGACGAGAAGTTCGGTCACGACCGGCCGCTGCACTACGGCCAGGTCTACTCGACGATGTCGCGGCTGCTGAAGAACGGTCTCGTCGAGGTCGACGGGATCGAGGCGGGCGGCGGTCCGGAGCGCAAGCGGTACGCGATCACCGAGGCCGGCATCACCGACGTCGAGCGCTGGCTCGCCACGCCGGAGAAGCCCGAGCCGTACCTCCAGTCCACGCTCTACACCAAGGTCGTCCTCGCGCTGCTCACGCACCGCGACGCCGCCGACGTCCTCGACACCCAGCGCGCCGAGCACCTGCGCAGCATGCGGATCCTCACCGACCGCAAGCGCCGGGGCGACCTCGCGGACCAGTTGATCTGCGACCACGCCCTCTTCCACCTCGAGGCCGACCTGCGGTGGCTCGAACTGACCGCCGCGCGCCTGGAGAAGCTCCGTGAGGCGGTGACCCGGTGACCCCTCCCCCCGGCTCCCTGCTGGCCGCCGAGAACCTGCGCAAGGCCTACGGCCCGACCACCGCGCTGGACGGCGCCGAGTTCTCCATCCACCCCGGCGAGATGGTCGCCGTGATGGGCCCCTCCGGCTCCGGCAAGTCGACCCTGCTGCACTGCCTGGCCGGCATCGTCACCCCCGACTCCGGTTCGATCACCTACGACGGCCGCGAGCTGTCGGCCATGAACGACGCCCAGCGCAGCGCGCTGCGGCGCTCGGAGTTCGGCTTCGTCTTCCAGTTCGGCCAGCTCGTGCCCGAGCTGACGTGCGTGGAGAACGTGGCCCTGCCGCTGCGCCTGAACGGCACCTCCCGCAAGGAGGCCGAACGGGCCGCCCTGGCCTGGATGGAGCGCCTGGAGGTCGACGACCTGCGCGGCAAGCGGCCGGGCGAGGTCTCCGGCGGCCAGGGGCAGCGGGTCGCGGTGGCGCGTGCGCTGGTCACCGGGCCGCGCGTGCTGTTCGCCGACGAGCCGACCGGCGCGCTGGACTCCCTCAACGGCGAGCGCGTGATGGAACTGCTCACCGAGGCCGCCCGCTCGGCCGGCGCCGCCGTCGTCCTCGTCACGCACGAGGCACGGGTGGCCGCCTACTCCGACCGCGAGATCGTCGTACGGGACGGCAAGTCCCGGGACATGGAGCGGATCGTATGAGGGCCCGAGGGGGGCACCTCCCTGCTCGAGCGCAGTCGAGAGCTTGGGGGAGGGCCCGGGATCTGGGCATGGGGGCCAAGTTCGCGTTCACCGGCGGACGCGAGGGCTGGATCAGGGTGCTGCTGACGGCGGTGGGCGTCGGTCTCGGCGTGGCGCTGCTGCTGCTGACCACCGCGCTGCCCAGCGCGCTCTCGGTACGGCACCACCGGGACCAGGCGCGCCTGGACTACACCTACGAGCAGCACCCCCGCCCCAAGGGCGACGACACGCTGCTGATCGCGGACATCGACACGACGTACCAGGACAAGGACGTACGCGGCCGGCTGGTGGAGCCGGAGGGGCCGCGCGCGCCGGTCGCGCCGGGCCTGACCACGTACCCGGCGCCCGGCGAGATGGTGGTCTCCCCGGCGCTGAAGAAGCTGCTCGACTCCGGCTCCGGGAAGCTGCTGCGCGAGCGGCTGCCGTACAAGGTCGTGGGCACCATCGGCGAGACCGGGCTCATCGGCTCGCAGGAACTCGCCTACTACGCGGGGGCGAAGGGCCTGGAGCAGCGCATGAACGGCTGGCAGGTCGGCCGGATCAGCGCCTTCGGCGATCCGCATCCCAGCTCCGACCGGCCGGACCCGGTGCTGATCCTGCTGGTGCTGGTCGTGTTCGTGGTGCTGCTGATGCCGGTCGCGGTGTTCATCGCCGCCGCCGTGCGCTTCGGCGGCGAGCGGCGCGACCGCCGGCTCGCCGCGCTGCGGCTGGTCGGCTCCGACAGCCGGATGACCCGCCGGATCGCGGCCGGCGAGGCCCTCGCGGGCTCGCTGCTCGGCCTGGTCTTCGGCACCGGCTTCTTCCTGCTGGGCCGTGAACTGGCGGGCTCGGTCGAGATCCTCGGCATCAGCGTCTTCCCCAGCTACCTCAACCCCACGCCGGCGCTGGCCGCGCTGGTCGCCCTCGCGGTGCCCGCGGCGGCCGTGCTGGTCACGCTGTTCGCGCTGCGCGGGGTGGTCATCGAGCCGCTGGGTGTGGTGCGGACCGCCAAGCCCGCCCGGCGCCGGCTGTGGTGGCGGGTGCTGCTGCCGCTGGCCGGACTGGCGATGCTCTACCCGATGATCGGGCAGGGCCGTGCCAACGGGAACTTCAACCAGTACCTGGTCATCGGCGGTGTGATGCTGCTGCTGGTCGGCGTGACCGCGCTGCTGCCGTGGATCGTGGAAACGGTCGTCGCCCGGCTCGGTGCGGGCGCGGTGGCCTGGCAACTGGCGGTGCGTCGGCTGCAGTTGAGCAGCGGCACGGCGGCCCGCATGGTCAACGGCATCGCGGTCGCGGTGGCCGGTGCGATCGCGCTGCAGATGCTGTTCGCCGGCGTCCAGGGCGACTACACCAGGCGGCCCGGCAACGACCTGACGCGGGCCCAGATGGAGGTGGACGTTCCGCGCGGGGTGGCGCTCGCACCGGCCGCCGAGAGGTTCTCCACCACCAAAGGCGTACGCAAGGCCGTCGCGCTGGCCTCGGCCGACGTCGGCGACGGGCCGTGGAACACCGACAACGGTCCCGCCCTCTCCGCCCAGGTCACGATCGGCGACTGCGCGGCCCTGCGCGAGGTGGCGAGCCTGTCCTCCTGCCGCGACGGCGACGCCTTCGTCGTCAGCGGCGCCGACGGCGACACCGACACCGCGAAGCTGGCCAAGCCCGGCCGCAGGCTGTACGTCAGCACGTCCTACGACGTCGGGAAGAGCCCGCGGATCACCTGGGCCGTGCCGCGTACCCTGAAGCCGGCCCGTTCGGTGAAGGACCCGGCCGGGGCCACGCGCGGCGGGTTCCTGATGACGCCGGGCGCGGTGCCGCCGAGGATCGCGGCGGCGGTCTCCGGCACGGTGTACCTGTCGCTGGACGAGTCGGTGCCGGACGTGCACGAGTACGTGCGCAACACGGCGGCCGCGGTGGATCCGATGGCCAACGCCGCGCTATGGGTCTCGACCGAGCAGTCGAAGAAGTTCACGTCGATCCGGACCGGGCTGTACGTGGGCGCCGCGTGCGTGCTGGCGCTGATCGGGGCGAGTCTGCTGGTGTCGCAGCTGGAGCAGTTGCGGGAGCGCAGGAAGCTGCTGTCGTCGCTGGTGGCGTTCGGTACGCGGAGGCGGACGCTGGGGCTGTCGGTGCTGTGGCAGACGGCGATTCCGATCGCGCTGGGGCTGGCGCTGGCGTCGGCGGTGGGGCTGGCGCTGGGTGCGGTGCTGTTGAAGATGACGGATACGCCGGTGGGGGTGGACTGGGTGAGTGTGGTGACCATGGCCGGGATCGGGGCGGGGGTCGTTCTCACGGTGACGTTGCTCAGTCTGCCGCCGTTGGTGCGGTTGATGCGGCCTGAGGGGTTGCGGACGGAGTAGGCGGGCGCCGGCTGTTCGCCCACCCGCCCGCCCGTCTCGGTGGGACGGGAGGTCCCCCCGCAGGGCTCCGCCCCGGACCCCACGCGGGGGGGCTGCGCCCCCCGTCTCGCACCCGCCCGCCCGACTCGGTGGGACACAAGGCCCCGCCACGGGGCTCCGCCCCGAACCCCGACGGGGGCTCCGCCCCCTGCACCCCCAGCCTTGTTTCTGCTCCCCCGCACTCCCAGGGGGGCGTATGCCGGTCATCTGGGGTGGTTGTCGGGCGGGGGGCCGTGCACGACTCTCACCGGGAGTTCTTTCAGGTCTTCTCGGAGGGCTGCGGCCAGTTCCTGGTATTCGGCGGCTCGGGCGGCGCCTGCGCGCATGGCCAGGGCGATGCGGCGGGACGGGGCGGGGTCGGCGAAGCGGGCGGTGAGCAGGCGGGTGCTCCGGGAGGTCTCCACCGTGAGGGCGGTGCGGGGCAGCAGGGTGCAGCCGAGGCCCCCGGCGACCAGCTGGACCAGGGTGGACAGCCCGGCCGCGGTCGTGGTGACCGGGGCGTCCTCGCGGCCGGCCTCGCGGCAGATGTCGAGGGCCTGGTCGCGCAGGCAGTGACCCTCGTCCAGGAGGAGCAGGTTTAGTTCCTTGAGGGCCTCGCGCGGTATGCCGTCGCGGCCGCCGAGCCAGTGGTCCAGCGGAGTGACGAGCACGAAGTCCTCGTCGAACAGGGGGAGCTCGACGACCCCGGGGACGCCGAGCGGTACGGCGAGCAGCAGCAGGTCGAGGCGGCCGGCGGCGAGGCCCTCCAGGAGGCTGGCGGTCTGCTCCTCGTGGACCTGGAGGTCGAGGTCGGGATAGCGGTCGTGGACGAGGCGCAGCACCGTGGGCAGCAGGTAGGGCGCCACGGTGGGGATGACCCCGAGCCGCAGTACGCCGGTGAACGGCGCGCTGACGGCCTCGGCCTCCTCCAGCAGGGCGCCGACCTCGGCGAGCACCGCCTTGGTCCGCACGGCGATGCGCTCGCCCGCGGGTGAGAGCAGCACCTTGCGCGTCGTACGCTCCAGGAGGGTGACACCCAGTGCCTCCTCCAGGGCGGAGACGGCGCCGGAGAGGGCCGGCTGACTCACGCCGATGGCCGCGGCGGCGTCGCGGAAGTGCAGGTGCTCGGCGACCGCGGCGAAGGCGCGCAGCTGTGCGAGACTCGGCTGCCTGCGCTTATTACCCAGTGTCACTGATAGCCACCTCCGATCAACTCGACCGAGTGTAGCTATTTCCGCAATCAATGCACCCTGTGCCAACATCGACAGAGTCCAACCCATGGGAAACGCCGACAAAATCGGCGTTTCCTCGCTGCAAGGAGAGCGTGTGCTCACTGTTGGTGACAAGTTCCCCGAGTTCGAACTGACCGCCTGCGTCTCGCTGGAGAAGGGCAAGGAGTTCGAGAAGATCGACCACAAGACCTACGAGGGCAAGTGGAAGGTCGTCTTCGCGTGGCCCAAGGACTTCACCTTCGTGTGCCCGACGGAGATCGCCGCCTTCGGCAAGCTGAACGACGAGTTCGCCGACCGTGACGCCCAGGTGCTCGGCTTCTCGGGCGACTCGGAGTTCGTGCACCACGCCTGGCGCAAGGACCACGACGACCTGCGTGAGCTGCCGTTCCCGATGATGGCGGACTCCAAGCACGAGCTGATGCGCGACCTCGGCATCGAGGACGAGGAGGGCTTCGCCAAGCGCGCGGTCTTCATCGTCGACCAGAACAACGAGATCCAGTTCTCCATGGTGACCGCCGGTTCCGTCGGCCGTAACCCCAAGGAGGTCCTGCGGGTCCTGGACGCCCTCCAGACGGACGAGCTGTGCCCCTGCAACTGGAGCAAGGGCGACGAGACCCTGGACCCGGTCGCGCTGCTGGCCGGTGAGTGACGAGATGTCTCTCGACACTCTGAAGTCCTCGCTGCCCGACTACGCCAAGGACCTCAAGCTCAACCTGGGCTCGGTCATCGGCAACAGCGACCTGCCGGCCCAGCAGCTGTGGGGCACGGTCCTGGCCACGGCGATCGCCGCGCGCTCGCCGATCGTGCTGCGCGAGCTGGAGCCGGAGGCGAAGGCGAACCTGTCGCCGGAGGCGTACACGGCGGCCAAGTCCGCCGCCGCGATCATGGCGATGAACAACGTCTTCTACCGCACGCGGCACCTGCTGTCCGACCATGAGTACGGCACCCTGCGCGCGGGCCTGCGGATGAACGTCATCGGCAACCCCGGCGTCGACAAGGCCGACTTCGAGCTGTGGTCCTTCGCGGTCTCCGCCATCAACGGCTGCGGGATGTGCCTCGACTCCCACGAGCAGGTCCTCCGCAAGGCGGGCGTCGAACGCGAGACCGTCCAGGAAGCCTTCAAGATAGCCGCGGTGATCCAGGCCGTGGCGACCACCCTGGACGCGGAGGCAGTCCTCTCCGAGTAGAGGCCGACCCCCACGTCCAGCCCGAACCCCGTTCACCGAAGGGTGAACGGGGTTCATCTGTTCATGCGCAAGGAGCCAGGCCCGCGGAGACAGGACCGGAGCCCACCGAGCCCCCGACGGCGGGCGCAGCCCCCGCCGGGGGCTCAGGGGCGGGCCCGAGCCGGGGGCGCAGGGGGCGGAGCCCCCGCCGGGTTCCGGGGCGGAGCCCCGTGGCGGGACCTCCCCTCCCACCGAGACGGGCGGGCGGGAAACCGGGGTCCGGGGCGGAGCCCCGGCTCGGGGCCTACTGGCCGACCGAGTCGGGCGTAGGCGCGGGCGACTCGCTACGAGCGGCAGCCGCGCTCACCGAGTACGCCCGCAAGTACCCCACCACGGTGTTCGTGACCGCCACCAACGGCACAGCCACCACCGCTCCCCCGATCCCCGCGATCATGCCGCCCGCGGCCACCGAGAGCACGACGGCCAGCGGATGCACCCGCACAGCCCGCCCGAGGATGAACGGCTGCAGCACGTGCCCCTCGATCTGCTGCACCGCCAGCACCACCACCAGCACCATCACCGCCGTGAACACACCCTGCGTCACCAGCGCGACCACCACCGCCAGCGCCCCGGACACCACGGCCCCCACCAGCGGGATGAAGGCGAACAGGAAGATGAACACGGCCAGCGGCACAGCCATCGGCACGTTCAGGAAGTAGATCCCGAGCCCGATGAAGATCGCGTCTATCAGCGCCACGATCACCGTGCCCCGCACGTACGCCGTCAGCGTCCGCCACGCCCGCGGCCCCGCCCCGGCGACCCCGGGCCGTGCCGCCGCCGGCACCAGCTTCAGCGTCCACTCCCAGATCCGCCGCCCGTCGTAGAGCAGGAACAGCGTGGAGAAGACGGTCAGCAGGATGCCGGTGAGCGCCTCGACCACGACGGTCACGCCCTCCAGGCCGGCCGACGTTATCTGGTCGGTGTTGGCGCCGATGGCGTCCCGCAGGTTCTTGGCGATCTGGTTGATCTGCTTGTCGGTGACGTGAAACGGACTGTGCAGCAGCCACTTGCGCAGCTCGTCGATGCCGTCCTGGATCTGGTTGGAGAGCGTGTCGATGTTCTCCATGACCTGCCAGGTCACGAACCACCCGATCAGCCCCATGATGACGAAGCCGAGGATCGCGGTGAGCGCGGTCGCCGGCCCGCGCGGCAGCCCGTACCGCCGCAGACGCGCCACCGTCGGCTGCATGAGCGCGGTGATGAGCAGCGCCCCCACGAAGGCGAGCACCACCAGCTGGACGGCGCTGATGACCCGCATCAGCACCCAGACGGTGCCCGCGAGCACCAGCACCCGCCAGCCCGCCTCGGCCGCGACCCGTACGCCCCAGGGCACGGCCTGTGCGGGATCGGGGCGGGCCGGTACGACGGTCACGTGGTCGGGCAGCGGCACGGCGTCGCCGGGGACCGTCTCCGGCACCGGCTCGGCGTGTTCCTTCTCCACCTCGGCGCGGCGCTCGTCCAACCGTTCACCCATTTCGGTCAGTCCGGCGCCGAGCCGGCCGAGCCACCCTGGCACTCGCGACATGATCCGTCCTTTTCCCCCGTCTCTCCCCACCACTCCCCCCTGGAGTCGTTCCGTCAGACGCTACATGGCAACAGCCCCTCCCCCTAGGACGGGGAGGGGCTGCGCTGGGTTGAGAAGCTGCGGCCGGGGTCAGTAGTTCCCGTTCGCCTGCCAGTACGACCAGGCGTCGCAGGGGCTGCCGTAGCGCTGGTTCATGTAGTTCAGGCCCCACTTGATCTGCGTGGCCGGGTTGGTCCGCCAGTCGGCGCCGGCGGAGGCCATCTTGCCGGCGGGCAGCGCCTGCACGAGCCCGTAGGCGCCGGAGGAGGGGTTGACGGCCTGGTAGTTCCAGGTGGACTCGTGGTCCACGATGTTGCTGAAGCACTGGAACTGGCCGCTCGGCACGATCTGCCGGGCGATCGCCTGGACCTGCGCGACGGTGTACGAGCTCTGGACGGGGAAGCTGGAGGCGTCCCGGGTGGCGCTGCGGCTCGCGGCCTTCTTGGCCTCGGCGCGATCCTTGGCCTCCTTCTCCGCCTTCTCGGCGGCCGCCTTCTTGGCGATCGCGGTCTCGGCGGCGGCCTTGCGCGCCGCTTCCTCCGCGTCCTTCTTGGCGGTCGTGTCGGCGGCGATGGCCTGGGCGTCGGCCTGCTGCGCGAGGGACGCGGTCTGCACCTGGGCCTGCTGGCCGACCGGTATGTCCGACAGGAGCGTGGCGTCGGCTGCGGTCGCCTCGGCGTCGTTGTTCTGGGCGACACTGCCCGAGGCAACGCCGACGACGCTACCGACAGCGGTGACCGCGGTGGCGGAGGCCACTGCGAATCCCCGGACCGAGATCCGGCTCACACGGTTTCCTTCCAGCATCGTCCGCTTCGGTGACCCTGGCGGACGCGATCGTGCCCCTGAACACTGGCCTCCCAACTGCGGGGTCACGGGAGGCGCGGGCCCGGTGGGCAACTCCCCTGTGGGAAGCGCCGCGTGGTGCTCGGGCGGCATACGGCGACGCTATGGAGTTGGGGTGGTGCTCTCGTGGTGCCGTACCTCTGGAGGTACAGCTGTGCCGTATGCGGGGCCTGACAGAACCGAGACTCTGCCGTAACCAAACACCGCAAGGCAATTCCGAGGTGCGTGTGAAAGCTCACATCTCGTTTGGCCCACGGGTTTTCCTGAAACCCCCGCACGCCAAGGCGCCGCCCGGCTAGGCTCTGAGCCTTTGCCGAACGGCGCCAACTTCCGTGTCACCGCCCCGTCGTGGGACGGGTCGGGGCGGAACCGATCAGATGTGCCCCTCCTCCAGCATTTCGGTCACAAGGGCCGCGATCTGGGACCTCTCGGACCTGGTCAGCGTCACATGGGCGAAGAGCGGATGCCCCTTCAGCTTCTCCACCACGGCGACCACGCCGTCGTAGCGGCCGACCCGCAGGTTGTCCCGCTGCGCCACGTCATGGGTCAGAACGACCCGTGAATCGGCGCCGATCCGGGACAGAACGGTCAGCAGTACGTTCCGCTCGAGCGACTGCGCCTCGTCCACGATGACGAACGCGTCGTGCAGCGACCGGCCCCGGATGTGGGTGAGCGGCAGCACCTCGAGCATCCCGCGCGCGGTGACCTCCTCGATGACCTCGCGGGAGGTGACCGCCGACAGCGTGTCGAACACGGCCTGCGCCCACGGGCTCATCTTCTCCGCCTCGGTGCCGGGCAGATAGCCGAGCTCCTGCCCGCCGACCGCGTACAGCGGGCGGAAGACCATCACCTTCTGGTGCTGACGGCGCTCCAGGACCGCTTCCAGGCCCGCGCACAGCGCCAGCGCCGACTTGCCGGTGCCGGCCCGGCCGCCCATCGACACGATCCCGACATCCGGGTCGAGCAGCAGGTCCAGCGCGATGCGCTGCTCCGCGCTCCTGCCCTTGATGCCGAACGCCTCCCGGTCGCCGCGCACCAGGCGGACGTTGCCGTCGGGCGTCACCCGGCCGAGGGCCTTCCCGCGCTCCGACTGGATCATCAGACCGGTGTGCACGGGCAGCGAGGCGGCCTCGGGGACGTGGATGCGTCCTTCCTCGAAGAGGATGTCCACCTGCTCGCCCGCCAGGGTCAGTTCGGACATCCCGGTCCAGCCGGAGGAGTCCGTGATGGCGAGTTCGGCGCGGTACTCCTCGGCGAGGAGTCCGACGGACGACGCCTTGATCCTGAGCGGCAGGTCCTTCGAGACGACGGTGACGTCGTACCCCTCGGCCTGGAGATTGCGGGCGACCGCGAGGATGCGGGAGTCGTTGTCCCCCAGGCGGTAGCCGGTGGGCAGCACGCTGGGGTCCGAGTGGTTGAGCTCGACCCGGACCGTCCCGCCGAGGTCCCCGGTCGGAATGGGGGCGTCGAGGCGGCCGTACCGGACCCGGTAGTCGTCCAGCAGTCGCAGGGCCTGCCGGGCGAAGTAGCCGAGTTCGGGATGGTGCCGCTTGGCCTCCAGTTCCGTGACCACGACGATGGGGAGCACTACCTCGTGCTCGTCGAAGCGGGTCAGGGCGTTCGGGTCCGCCAGCAGGACGCTGGTGTCGAGAACATAGGTGCGCCGGTCTGGCTTGTGGCGCTTTGTGCTGGTCACCACGGAAGGACGTACCCCCTCGGATGAGGTCGGGGAGCGACGAGATGGAGACTGGGCCGGGCGGGCGGGAACCAGTGAGGCCGGTTCACGGCCCCGCACGCGGCGGGCCGCAGACCGGCCCTCCGCGTCTTCGTCCGTGCTGGGACCGCACGGTCGGGCTGGTGCAAAGGGCCTCCCGGGCGGACGGCCCCGAGCCGCCCGCTGAGATCCGACACCCGTGGTTCGGGAGTCGACCTGTCTGGCTTATGCCCTCGAACACGCGCGGCCATGCAAATGCGCGGAACGGCGCGCGGGTGAACTCCTCGTGAAGAGGGGTTATGCCCTCCGCCGGGCCCTCCCCGGAAAGGGGCGGCCGTGGTGGCCGGCGGGCCCTCAGCCGCCGTAGGTCCTCAGCCGCCGTAGGCGGGTCCTCAGCCGCCGTAGCGGCGGTGGCGGGCGGCGTAGTCGCGCAGCGCCCGCAGGAAGTCGACCTTGCGGAAGGCCGGCCAGAAGACCTCGCAGAAGTAGTACTCGGAGTGCGCGGTCTGCCAGAGCATGAAGCCGGACAGCCGCTGCTCCCCGCTGGTGCGGATGACGAGGTCCGGGTCGGGCTGGGCCTTGGTGTAGAGGTGGCGGCCGATCATGTCGACGTCGACGGCCTCGGCGAGGTCCTCCAGCGGGGTGCCCTTGTCGTGGGCGTCCAGGAGCATGGAGCGCACGGCGTCGGCGATCTCCTGGCGGCCGCCGTAGCCGATGGCGACGTTGACCAGTATTCCCTCGACGTGGGCGGTGGTCTCCTCGGCCTCCTTGAGGGTGGCCTGCATGCCCGCCGGGAGCAGGTCCATGGTGCCGACGTGGTGCACCCGCCAGCGGCCGTCGGCGGCCAGCGAGCGCACGACGTCCTCGATGATGCCGAGGAGGGGGCCGAGCTCCTCCTGGGGGCGGTCGAAGTTGTCGGTCGACAGCAGCCACAGGGTGACCACCTTGACGTCCGTCTCGGAGCACCAGCCGAGGAACTCCTCGATCTTGTCCGCGCCGGCCCGGTGGCCCTGGGCGGTGGTGGAACCCGCGGCCTTCGCCCAGCGCCGGTTGCCGTCCATGATGACGCCGATGTGCTTGGGCACCTGAGCGTGGTCCAGGTGGCCTTCCACCCGGCGTGCGTACAGCCTGACCAGCAGGCCGCGCAGCTTGTCGCGCAGGTTCACGTGTTCGTCAGCCCCTCCGTACGGATCGGACAGGCGCGGCCGGGGCGGTGCCCCTGTCCGCGTGCGGGATTCCGGGGGTGCTTCCCTGTCCGCTCGTGGCGGCCTGTCCGTATGGCGGTCCCCGGGGGGCGAAGCCTACCCCCGACTTCCCGGGGCGCCCCAACGGGCCGGGTGAGGGGCGGTGCCCTTGGCGGGCGGGAGGCGGTGGCCGCGGCGGCGCCTGTATCAGCGGGGCGCGCCCTGACTCGTAAAAGAAAACGGGCCGGTCCGTGGGGGGGGAGACGGACCGGCCCGAGGGGGGGTTTCCACCATAACCCTTCGTAAGTGATGCTGCGTGCATCGGCGTGCCACAACTACTCTCCGGAGTCATCCGGCGACGCGTCGAAAGCGGTGGAAGCTGTCATTCCGCGCCGGATCTTGGCCGGTTCACAGCTGATTCCCAGGAAAAAGAGACGGAATGTGGCCAAATTCCGAGGGTTTGAGCCATCCGGGGCCTTTCTGCGGGTCGCCCCCGTGTCCGCCCCCGCATACCCCCTGCGGGCGACCCCGCCGCGAACGTCCGCTTGACGCCCGGCCTGGGGACGCGGCGCCGCGCAGCCCCCTCCACTGCGCGATGCCGCAGCGCAGCTTTGCTGACGCGAATCACCTTGGTCTGAACTTATGCCCAGGCGAACGGGTGACGCGAGAGGCAGCCGATAACGATGTGGAAACCGTGAGTACGGGTGGCGGGGCCGGAAGCGGGCGCGGACACGGCGATTCCCGGCCACCACCGCGGCACCGGCCCCTCGCGGCCCACGGCCCGCCGCCCACGGCCCGGCGCACTCGGCCCACGCTTCCCGGGCTCACTTCCCCGGGCCCGGCTTGCGCGCCTCGAAGAGGTGGCGGGTGCTGTGGGCGACGAACGGCCCCCGCTCCTGGATCCCTTGGTGCAGCGCGCGCAGCCGCTCCTCGTACGCCTCCACGGTGAAGCCGGGGACCATCCAGATCACCTTGCGCAGGAAGTGGACCACGGCGGCGACGTCGTGGAACTCCACGCGCAGGCGCTCGGCCCGCAGCCGCACGATCTCCAGCCCGGCCGCCTCGGCGTCCGCCCGCTCCCGGTCGGGGTGCCGGGCGTTCTTCGTGGCGTCCGGCTGTGTCCCGAGGAAGAACTCCACGAGCTCGAAGACGCTGGCGGGTCCGACGTGCTGGGCGAAGTAGGTGCCACCCGGCTCCAGTACGCGGGCGATCTCCGCCCAGTGCGGCCGTACGGGATGGCGGCTGGCGACCAGGTCGAAGGCGCCGTCGGCGAAGGGCAGCGGCGCGTCCTCCGGGGAGGCGACCACCAGGACGCCGTGGGGACGCAGCAGCGCGGAGGCCTTGGCCAGGTTGGGCGGCCAGCCCTCGGTGGCGGCGAGGACGGTGGGCGCCGCCCGGTGTCGGTCGGCGCGGTCGGCGCGGTCGAGGGCGAAGGCGAGGACCTCCCCGCCGCCGGTCTGCACGTCCAGCACGGCACGCGCGCCGGCGAGCCGCCCGGCCAGCGACACGGCGTACCCCCAGGAGGGCCGCTCCTCACTGGCCCGCCCCTCGAACCACGAGAAGTCCCACCCGTCGGTGGGGACGGCGGCGCCCTCGGCGACGAGTTCGCCGAAGGTACGCGATTCCTGGTCGGGGTGGGCCATGAGCCGATCATCGCAGTGAGGGCCCCGCGGCCGCCCCTGGTTTTCCTCCGCTGCCTCCGGTTCTCCCGCGGCAGGCTCTCACGTCACGAGTGGCCGTACCTCCCGCGCGGTGAAGCGGACGAAGCCCTCGGGGTCGGGTTCGTCGGCGGTGGGCTGGAGGATCACCGCGTCGGCGCCGGCGTCCGCGAGGTCCCGCACGGCCTTGGCGACGGTGGGCGCGTCTCCGGCCGCGCCGAGCCCCGGCACCTCGGCCAGTCCCTCGGCCGTCAGCTCGGCGCGCAGCCGGGACTCGGCGCCGGGTCCGGTGGCGGCGAGGAGGTGGACGACGACGCGGTGCGGTTCGGCGGTGCGTGCGGCCGACCTCCGTCCCTCGTCGATGAGCCGGCGGGCCCTTCGTACGCCCTCGGGTGAGGTGGCCATGGTCAGGATCGTCCCGTCCGCCGCCTCGCCGGAGAGCCGGAGGGTACGGGGCCCGGTGGCGCCGGCGAGGACGGGCGCGGGGGCGGGCGGGGGCCAGTCGAGGGCGACGTCGTCGAGGTGGACGTAACGGCCGTGCGTGGTGACCCGTTCGCCGCTCAACAGGGCGCGCAGGGCGGCGAGATGCTCGCGCAGCAGGGTCAGCGGGGACTCGGCCCGCGCGCCGACCTGGCCCATCCAGTTCTGCCCGCCGTGTCCCACCCCAATGGCGGCGCGCCCCGGGAACATCCGGTGCAGGGCGGCCGTCTCCATGGCGGTGACGGCGACGTTGCGCAGCGGCACGGGCAGCAGTCCGACGCCGACGCGCAGCCGTTCGGTCCAGGCGAGCGCGGCGGCGGCCGTGGAGATGCCGCCCTCGAGAAAGCAGTCCTCCCAGAGCCACAGCTCCTCCAACCCGGTGTCGTCGGCGAGCCGGGCGAGGGATCGCAGCCGTTCGGGCGGGAGTTGGGGGCGGAAGACAGCACCGAGTCCGGTCACGGGGGATGTCCTCCCCACCGGCGGGGGCGCTCACTCTCCTGGCGGGGCGGTGGCCGGGAGAAGTGGATCAGGTCGCGGTGGCGGCCCCCAGCAGCAGCCCCGTGAGCGCGCCGCCGAGCATGAACGGCCCCAGCGGAATGGCCGACTTGCGCCCGGCCCGCCGCAGCAGGACCAGGCCGAGCCCGTAGACGGAGCCGTAGAGCAGTCCGGCGAAGCCGCCCAGGATCAGCACCGGCCACCCGTACCACCCGAGGGCCGCGCCCAGCCCCAGCGCCAGCTTGACGTCGCCGAAGCCCATGCCGGACGGATTGACGAGGTGGAGGACGAAGTACGCGGCGCCGAGGGCGAGTCCACCGAGCAGGGCCGTGGGCCAGGAACCCGCGGAGGCCGGCAGCAGGGCGGCGAGTCCGAGAAGCGCGGCGGTGGCGGCGGCGAGGGGAAGGGTCAGCACGTCGGGGAGCCGGTGCACACGGTGGTCGACGAGCGCCAGCAGCACGCCCACCGGGGCCGCCGACAGCCAGACCACGGCCTCGGGGCGCGGCCCGGTGGCGGCGGCGAGCGCGGCGCAGACGAGGACGGTCACCGTCACGACGGCGGGGGTAGCCGGCCCGTACGTCCCGCAGGCGGGCGCGGCCGTGCAGCGGGCGCGGCCCACCCACCCGCCGAACGACCCGTCCAGCGGATGCCCTCCGTGGCACTGCCCGCGCCACGGCTGCTCCGCCTCGACCGAGAGCCGGTGCGCCGCGCGGGGCAGCAGCAGCCCGGCGCCGGCGCCCCACAGGGCGGCGAGGAGCGTCAGAGTTACGCGCACGCCGGGACCCTAGTCCGTCCGGGCGGACGTGGCATGGGTCCGTGGACCCATGCGGGGCCCACCGCGGTGGGGTTACGGTCGATGCCCACCAGGGCGGACGGCGAAGTACCGGGGAGGCGGCGGGACATGGGGCGGCGGCGCTGGCAGGACGGGCGGGGGCAGCTCACCGTGCACGGGGCGGGGGACCCGGTGACGGTCCCGCTGGAGCTGGCGACCTCGTACCGCGCCCGCACCAAGGGGCTGCTCGGCCGTACGTCCGTCGACGGCGCGATCCTGCTGTCCCCCGCGAACAGCGTGCACACCTTCCGCATGCGCATCCCGATCGACGTCGCCTACCTCGACCGCGACCTGCGCGTCCTCACGGTGGTCACCATGCCCCCGGGCCGCCTGGGCCTCCCCCGCCTCCGCTCCCGCCACGTCCTGGAGTCGGAGGCGGGCGCGATGGCGGGGTGGGGGCTGCGGGCGGGGGTGCTGGTACGGGTGACGGCGTGACGCGGGCGTGCGTCAGCCGTCCTCCAACTCGACGACCGGCCGCGTCGACCCGGTAGGCGGTGTCCTCGTCCCGGTCCACCGCCTCCGGACGGCACCTGACCGAGCGGCCGTCCACCGTGGCGACCCAGTAGGCGCTCGGCAGTTCGACCGCCGAAGGGTGCAGCACCGAACCACCCGTCCTGACCGCCGGCCCTCGGGCGAGTGATCCTTCCGTGAGGCGTCCGGCCGTCCGGTCCTCCACCGTGACGTCCAGTTCCGGCAGGAGATCACCCGGCGGCAGCCGCCGGTAGGTGCACAGCACGCGCGTCCCAGTCCCGCCCTTCCTGCGCCTGCGCCCCGTCGGCGTCGGCCACGTCCACCGCGGACTCGGGCAGCGCCAGCAGGTCGGCCAGGGCCACTCGCAGGGCGGCCGGTGCCGGATCGGCGACCGTGGAGAGGTTGCCGAACGTCAGAGCGTGGCCTCCTTGCGCACCAGGGGCGGGAGGGTGTCGTCGGCTGCGATACGGCCAAGGGCCGCGAGGGCACCGGCCGTGGTGTGATGCTGCCGGAGCATGCTCACGGCCTGGTCCGCGGCCACGCCGCAGCGGGCGTACCGCTCGGCGAGCTCGGTCGCCCACGGTGTGAGCAGAGCGCCGTCGCCGACGTACGTGCCCAGCCAGTTGAACACCTCGCCCGCGATCCAGCCGCCGATCCATGTCACCCACCGCCTGACGAACCGCGTGCCCTCCTCGCCGGCGGGGTCGCGTGGAACGCCCGGGATGCCGAGCAGCGCGCACTCGCGCATGGCCTCGGTCATGCGTTCCCTGGTGACGTGGGAGGCATAGGGCATCAGCTCCCGCATGACCTGCCGTGTCTCGAGCCAGGCGGGCGGCGGTTCCTCTCCCCCCCTTCCGCTCCAGGCGGGCGAGGGGACGGGTTCGGGCACGGGTCCGGCCGGTGCGCCGGCCAGGAGAACGGCGCGGGCGCGGGCGACGTTCTCCTCGGTCACGGGCAGAGTCGGAGGCCACTGGAAGCCGGTGGCCCAGCCGTAGGGGATCTCCCGTACGGCGGCGGGAAGCAGGGGTTCCTCTCCCCGCACCGGCTGCCGCCCGCGGGCCTCGTGGCCGGGACGGCGCAGTACGAGGAGCCGGGAACGGACGTACTGCCGGAAGTCCCCGACCTCGTCGTCGTGCACGAGCTCCAGCAGCGCGTCCTCGCCGTGCGGCCGGCCGAGGGCCATGAGCAGCCGGACTGCGGACTCCACGGCGAGGCCGACACGCACGTAGGCCGCGGCGAGGCCGGCTGCCTCCGCCTCATGCCCGGTGAAGGCTCCGCGCCCGAGGTGGGCGAAGGCGTCGGAGGCCAGGGCCTGGCGCACCGAGGTGGCCCACTCCGCGGCCGTGAGGTCGATCTGCTGCCGCGTCGGCGGCGAGGACACCGTGGGAACACCCAGCTCGGACCACTTCACCAGGACCTCGGCCACCCGCTCCCGGGTGACGTCGGCGGTGGTCGGCATGAGCCGGGTCAGCCAGGCGTCGGCCTCGTCGAGGGTGTGGTCGTCCCGGTCGTCGTAGGCGTCACGCAGTTCCTCGTCCCAGCCGTGCATGCTGTGCCGGTGACGCGGCAGGGACGCCCGCAGCACCTCGAGCGCCTGCGCCGCCCCCTCGGGCGACAGCTCCGCCAGCGCGGCTGACCTGCGGTGGGTGAGGTCGTTCCACGGCGCCGGGAGCTCGCGCATCGCGGCGGGCAGCAGGTATTCGTCACGAGACACCCAGGTACTCCATTGCTTCCTTCGGGGTCTTCATCCTCGACCAGTCCATCGTCCCCGCGGCCCTGCGGGCGTCGATCTCCGACTGCACTTTCGCCAGCTGACCCGGGGAGATGTCCTGTCCGGCGATCCGCACCGGCACGTTGTTCTTGGCCAGTGTGGTCGCCGGTGTGCCCTCGGGCTTGTATTTCACTCCGTCGCGCTTGCCGCTCTTGTAACCACTGAAGATGTTGCTCCACTTGTCGTTGGTGGCGATGTCGACCCTGGCGGCGCGACCACCTCCGTCCTTGGCCTGCCAGCGGGCCATGTCCTCGACCTGGCGCTCGAAGTCGGCCTTGATGGTGGCGTTACCGGTGTTCTTGACCTCGACGACATGGACCTTGCCGTCGTTGCCCTTGTAGAGCACGTCCGCGTCGTTGATGTCGGAGATGTCGACGCTCTCACCGTTGCCGAGGTCGACCTCCGTCTTGTTGAAGTCCTTGCCGACAGCGGTGTGCACCGTGCTGCCGGCCGCGGCTTCCACGTCAGCCGCATGCTGGACGGCGTTGAGTTCGGCCTGGGCCTGGGCGAGTTCGTCCGCGTTCTTCGCGTTGAGGATCTTGCTGGTGAGGGTCGACCGGGCCTCCTTCGAGACGTTCGGCGTCTTCGCCAGTTTTTCGATCTGATCGAGCGCCTGGGCCGCGTCCTCGGTGCCTATTTCCTTCTTGGCCGGGTCGGGATTGTCCTTCGCCCGGCCGGCGAAGTCGTCCACGTTCTTGGCGGAGTGCGGGATGCCTTCGTCCCCGAGCGCCTTCTTGGCGGCTTCCTTGCTGTGCGCCAGGTCGGCGCCGTGAGCCGCCCGGTCGGCCTCGTCGGCCTGTTTGCGGGCCTCCTCGGCCTCCTTCTTGGCCTTCTCGTCGCAGCCGTCCTCGGCGAGGATCACGTAGGGGGAGGAGGCGCCGGCGGCGAGGACGGTGGTGCCGGTGCCGGCGGAGCCGGTGAGGGGGGCGGCGGGGTCGTCGTGCGGGCCGTCGCCGTACGGGACCCTGCGCGCCGGGGCGGAGATGGTGCAGCCGGTCTTCTCGGCCTTCTTCTCGGCCTCGTCCGCCGCCTCGTCGGCCTTCTTGGCCGCCTTCTCGGCGCCCTCCACGTCCCCGGCCTTGGCGGCCCTCTTCGCGTCCTCGGCCGCCTTGCCGGCCTTCTCCGCGAGTTCGCCCAGCTTTCCGAGCTTGCCGAGTTTGCCCAGCTCGCTGAACTTCTCGACGACCTTGGCGCCGTCGTAGCCGGGGATGAAGAGCGAGCCGACGTTCCAGATGACGTGGGTGACGGCGCGGGTCTTGTCACCGTTCTTCCAGTCGTTGGCCACGTCGTCGCCGATGAACAGGTCGTAGAGGACCGTCCCGCCCGTCTTCAGCGAGGCGCCGCCCCAGCCCCACAGGGCTCCGAAGTAGTCGCCCTTGGACCACTTGTCGCGGGCGCCCTTGGAGTTCTTCCACCAGTCCTCGCCGAGCTGCTTGCCGTAGTCGCCGATGCCCTTGACGGTGTCGATGGGGTGGCTGACCAGGCCCCAGATCCCCTTGAGGTCGCCCCAGACGCCGTCCACGAACAGCCCCTGACCGACCTGCTTGACCTGGTTGCCGGCACAACCGAAGAAGGCGCCCACGCCGGAGAAGCAGCCGTCGTCCTTCTTCTTGCCGCCCTGGTTCTTCTTGTCGTCGGGCTGCTTGGGCGGGGGGTTGTTGTCGTTCTTGCCGCCGTCGGTGGTGGTGCCGCCGGTGCTGCCGGTGCCGGTGTTGTCGTTGCCCGTGCCGGTGTTGCCGGTTCCCGTGCCGGTGCCGTTGTCGCCCGCGCCCTTGCCCTTGGCGTTGGTGTCCGTGCCACCGGCACCGCCGGCCGGGGCCGCGCAGCCCGCGCCCACGACCTTGCAGACCTGGGTCTGTATGCCCCCCAATATCTGTGTGCCCAGCCCGCTGACGACGAGCGCGGTCACGATGGCCACGACGATCGCGACCATCCCGGCGTACTCGATCGCGGTCTGCCCCTCGTCCCCGCTCCCCCGGCGCCACCGGATCATCCGGGAGAGGGAGAAGCCCCGGCGCTCGGCCCGGTCGAGGGTTGGCAGCTCGTACCACTCCCGGCTCTCGGACTGGAGCAGGAAGTAGACGATCAGGATCGGCAGGAAGAGCTGGACGCCCCCGCGCGCTGACCCGGCGGCGAGGTTGGCGAGCCCGCCGAGGATCAGCCAGGCCTGCACGCCGATCAGCGCCCACCGGACCCAGGCGCCGCCCTCCCACGTCCGCCGCGCCAGCCACCACCCGAGGACGCCGGGCGCGGCCGCCCAGGCGGTGAGCGCGACGACTCCGCCGTCGAGGGCGTCGTACGACGAAGCGGTGAGCAGCAGTCCGACTCCGCCGAGGACGGTGGCGGCGAACAGCGCGTGCACGAGCACCAGCGCCACGGACAGCGACCGCGGCATCCGCTTGCGCCCGCCACGCCCGGAGGGCCACGCCCCCTCGAACTCCGGCACTCCCCCGATCGAGGCCATGCTCACTCCCCCGTGTTGACACAACTAGGGGGAGGCTAGAAAGCAACAGGCCGCCCAGGATGGGCCCGTGGACCCAAACCGACGCCCAAACACCGTCGGCTCACCGGAGATACGTGCGAGCCTCCTCCAACGGCAGCACCAAGTGCGACGAGGAACGGGGAGGGGCCACGCCTGGCGTGGGAGGAGTGGGAGCAGCTCAAGGCCGCCGCGGTCGAGCGGCGATCCACACAGATGACACAGATGCATCAGCCCCGTCGGCCGGGGCGAGGGCTGCCTCTGTCGGTGGCAGGCCTCGCCCCTCTCGACCGAGGTGCTGTGGTCAGCTCTGGGTGCGGGGGAAGGTGACCTCGACCCTGCGGTTCTTCTTGCGGCCGTCCTCCGTGGAGTTGTCCGCGATGGGGTACTGCTCGGCGTAGCCGCGTACGTCGAAGGTGACGTTGGGGTCGTTCAGCTCCTGGGAGAGCACGTCCTGAACGGCGTTGGCCCGCTGCTTGGAGAGGGCCACGCCGTGTTCGTGGGTGCCCAGGTTGTCGGTGAAGCCGAAGACCCTGACCTGGGTCGCCTTCTGCTTCTTGATCTCCTGCGCGATCGCGTCGATACGGGACTTCGCGGCGTCGCTCAGCTTGGCGCTGTCCTTGGCGAACAGCACCTCGGCCTGGAGGGCGAACGTCACGTCCGTGTTGGTGTCCTCCCGGCGCTCCTCGCCGCCCTGGTCCTCGACCACCGACTTGATGTCCAGCACCTTGGGCGCGGCGAGCGTCGCCCCCTCGGGGAGTTTGAGGTCGGGGTCGTTCGGGTCGATCTTTACGGGGGCGGAGGCGGAGGGTTCGGTGCCCGGGGGCACGCTGGGGCTCGTGCCGTCCGCGTGGGCCGCCACTGCGCCGTAGAGGTTGGCGGTGACGAGGAGGGTCGCTGCCGCGAGGACCGCGGCCAGGCGCGGGTGGGTTCGGGTGTGCGTCATGGTGGCTGCCTCACCCGGAGATCTTGATGTCGCCGCTGGAGAAGGTCGGCAGTTGGATGGTGACCTCGGTCGTGCCGGCCGGCGGTGAGGGAAACTGCATGAAGACGGGGATGGTCTGGCCGGCGTCGATCGTCGTAAGGCCGATCGTCGTCAGTGGACGGCCGTCTGTGTCACGCAGCACGTAGTAGCGCTTCCTACCCTTGGAGTCCACGAGCGTGGCTCCGCCTAGCGAGGTGCCATGTTTCAGGATCTCCGTCTCGTCCCCGCGCAACTCGGACGGAATGACGAGTGACTTGGCCGCGTCGTTCTTGAAGGTCCCGTTCACTGTGACAAAGCCGCCGGCATCCCGATTGGCAGAGGTGATTTGGAGCAAAAGGCCATCCTGGCCCCTCAGCTCCGCCAACGGTGCCGGGGATGAACCCTCTTGCGTGTTTGGCTTGGATCCAGTGCCCGCCGACGCGGAGGCTGACGCATCCGGCTTTTTGTCGTCCCCACCACCACTCCCGCAGCTGGCCACCCCAACGGCCAGCCCGACCACCACGGTAAGCGCGACCAGCCCCCTGCGGGCCTTCGCAGTGAACCGAATGCTCATCGCTCTGCTTCCTTCATCACTCGTCGTTCGCTTATTGGTCAGCCAGATGGACGTCAAAGAGGTCCTGCGGCTTCGGCAGGTCCGTGAGGCGCTTCGGGTCGAGATCCCAGTACCTGTGCTTGCAATTGAGGCGTGGCAGGACATCCGTACCGGCGCCCGGCCCCAAGGGCTTGAACCAGCAGAGAGGCTTGATCACGGCAGTGGCGGACGCTTTCGAGTGCTTGGTGCTCGTGATCGGGACGACCGAATCGCCCATAGGCCTGTCCGTCTCCACTCGAACCGTGTAGGCCAGCAGGCCGCTCGGTCCGCAGTTGAGGACATGGGCCTCGTTCTGCCCAGCAAGCTCATTAGCTCGCGGACACGAGGACCGCAGCGCCTGCCCGTTGCCCTGCAAGATGTCCTGCCACTTGGTCGGATCGAGGACGTTCGTCGTCCACTCGTCCGCAAGCTGTTTCCGGGTGTCCTGAGCCGCAGCAAGTGCGGCAGCGTCAGCCGCCGTTTGGGCACCGCTTCGGTTCACCGTCGCCTGGCCGACCGCGAAGTACGCGAGGGCAAGAAAGAGCAGGCCCCCCACCACCGTGATGTAGATGGGGAAGGCCTGCCCGGCGTCGCCGTAGCGTCGCGGTTGCGTCAATTGCCAACCTTGCCGATGAGTCCGGTGATCTTGTTGAGGATCGTCGAGCCGATGCTCGTCCCCGTGATCGCCAGCACGATGGCCACGACCACCGCGATGATCCCCAGGTACTCGACCGCCGTCTGCCCCCTGTCGCCGGTGCGGCGCTGCATCGCCTCGACCGTGGTGTTCTTCCAGCCGTTCACGCGGACCTTGGTCGCTACCGCGGTCTTCAGCATCAGGTCGCTCATGGTGTTCCCCTCCGGGTCGAGTCTTCGTGCCGCTTGCGACACCGGAAAGGTAGGCGGGGACAGCCCCTTCGCCAGAGGGTCCCTGGGCCCAATCCCGGGCCCAAAGGGAGGCCCAGGGCCGCTTCGGTCGGCTCGTCCTCATCTCAGGTCACCTCAGCCCTCGTGCCGTGTCCGAAGGGGCCGTGCCCAGCCACTTCGCGGCCGCCTCGGAGCGGCTGGTGCTGTGGAGCTTGGCGAAGATGCGGTTGATGTGATTCTTCACCGTCTTCTCGCTGATGAAGCAGGTGGCGGCGATCTGCTGGTTGGTCATGCCGGACGCGATGAGGTCCATGATCTCCGCCTCCCTCACGCTGAGTTGGAACCTCGACCTGTCTACGGCGGCCGGACGGCCACCTGTCCATCCAGACGACGACTGTCCCACATCCGGTTGCACTTGCGAAAGGTTTTCTGCGTAAGCGTTCACCCGACTGGCCGTTGGCAGCCCACCTGCGTGTGCGTTTGCATTTCCCAGGTCGTCCGGCAGGCGGTCGACACCGCCCCTGGCCGCCTGCTGCGGCTGCGCCTGGCGCAGCTGTTCCAGCAGCGCGCCCGCCGCCGTGGGCGTGAAGTGGGCCCTGCCCTCCTTGATGTCCCGTACCGCCGCGACCAGTTGGTCGGCCGTGAACTCGCCGTGCACAAGATAGCCGCCCGCACCCCGGCGCAGCGCCTCCTGGACGATCTCCGACTCGCGGCTGTAGGTCAGCATCACCACCGGGCAGATCTGGACGAGGTACGGCAGCGCCGAGATGCCGTCCACGCCCGGCATGCGCACGTCCAGCAGGACCACGTCCGGGCGGTGCCGCTGGGCCGCCTCCCACGCCTCGCGGCCGTCCGAGGCCTCCGCGGCCACCTCGATGTCCGCGCGGCCGGAGAGCAGCGCCGTGAGGCCGGCGCGCACCACCGGGTTGTCGTCCGCCACGACCACGCGGAGCGGCGCGGGCGGGGGTGGCTGGGGGAAGTGCCCCAGGGGGCTCGGGGGTGGGGATTGCGGCAAGCCGGGATACGACGTCGGCTGGTCCGGCATCGGCGGCCTCCTCTCGGGTCTGGGTGCGGATCAGGGCAGCAGGAGTACGGACGTCAGGGTGTCGGTGTCGTCAGCGCCCCCAGCGGCAGTTCCAGGCGGACCTCCGTGCCCTTCGGGTGGGCGCCGCGGCCGATGCGGATGCGGGCGCCCACCGAGGCGGCGCGTTCCACCATGCCGACCAGGCCGAAGTGGCCCGTGCGGCGCAGTTGTTCCAGCGTCGTGCCGGGCGGCAGGCCCCGGCCGTCGTCGTACACGCTGATCCGCAGCAGGTCGCCGTGGACGCCCGCCCTCACGTCGACCTTGGTCGCCTCCGCGTGGCGGTGGGCGTTCTCCATCGCCTCCGACGCGATGGTGAGCAACTGGCGGGCCACCGCGGGCGGTATCGGCGGGACGCCGTGCTCGCCCGTGGGGCGGTACGTCGCCGGTACGCCCGTTCGGCCGCCGAAGTCGCGGGTGCGGGCGGCCAGTTCGACGAGTACGTCCGTGCCGTGGGCCGGGTCGTTCTCGCGGCGCAGGTCCGCCAGGAGTTCCCTCGCCTCCGCCGCCGCCCTGCGGGCCGAGCGGGCGACCAGTTCCGCCTGCTGCTTCACCAGGGCCGGGTCCATGCGGTCGGCGCCCGCCGAGCCCGCCAGGCCGTCCGCCGCGAGGGCCACGCCGTGCAGGGTCTTGGCCACCGAGTCGTGCATCTCTCGTGCCAGACGCGCGCGTTCGGCGCCGACCGCCTCCGTGACGGCGAGGCGGGCCTGGACCGTCGTCAGCGCCTGGGTCGCCTCGCCGAAGCGCAGGAGCAGGTTGCGCAGTGTGACGCCGGCCGCGCCCGCGATCACGCACAGGCCGGGGAAGAGGGTGGACTGGGCGAGGTTCGCGGACAGTTCCTTCGAGGCGGCGTAGACGACCAGCAGGATCAGCGACTGGAGGGAGGCGAAGAGAGCCGCGCCGCGCCAGCCGTAGACCAGGCCGGCCAGCAGGGGCGTGCACACGCAGACGTAGGCCAGCGTGCTGTCCGGGCCCGCCGCGATCAGCAGCAGGGCGCCGAAGAGGGTGTCCAGGGCCAGCAGGGTGGGGTGGCGCAGCAGGAGGGGGCCGAAGCGCTCCCAGTCGCGGAACAGGACGTAGGAGCCCATGAACGTGACGACCACCGCCGCGCTCACCAGGCGGGTGGCCAGGCCCGGCGCCGCGTTCACCAGGGCGGAGGGGGCGGACAGCGCGATCATCGCCAGGCGGAAGGCGAAGACGTAGCGGCACATCGCCTGGAGCGCGCTGATCTGGATGCGTTCGGAGGCGACCGTCTCGCCGCCGGGCGGGCGCGGGGCATCAGCGGCGCCGGGGGCCGTAGCCCCGACATGCGCGACCGGTTCGGCCAATCCAGCCGGTTCGGCCGGTTCCCCTGTGGAGCGCTCCACTTCGGCCCCTGCCGCGGGGCGCTCCACTTCGGCCCCTGCCGCCGGGCTCTCCTGCGCCGCCGGACCGCCCGAAGGCGTACGCCCCTGCCGCAGCACCGCCCCCAACGAGCCCCCGTCCTCCCGCGCCGGCTCCCAGCCCGGCGGCAGTGCCGGGGTCACCGACGTCACCGGGATGTCCGGCGCCCCGGTGCGGACGTGGGCCGGCAGGACCGTGCCGGCCGGCGGGGTCGTGATCTCCGGAGCCCTGGGGCGGCGGCGCAGCAGCCCCGTGCGTTCCGTGCGTTCCGTACGTTCTTCCGTGGTCGGCATCCGTCCCTCCCCCCTACTTCCCCGTCACCGAGCCGAAGTCCACGCCGGAGCCGAGGATCAGGCCCGCGCCGAGGAGGATCAGGGTGCCCGGGACCATGAACGTGGTGATCATCATGGTGGCCTTGGGGACCGCCCGGGCGGCCTTGCGGCGGGCGTTCTGGGCGTCGGTGCGGCGCATGTCCTTGGCCAGGGAGACCAGGGTGTCGACGATGGGCGCGCCCAGTTCCTCGCCCTGCTGGAGTGCGGTCACGAACATGGCGACCTGTTCGGAGTCGTTGCGCCGGCGCAGTTCCGCGAAGGCCTGGCGGCGGCTCATGCCGAGGTCCATCTGGCGCAGGGTGATGCGCAGTTCGTCCGCCCAGGGGCCCTCGTACTTCGTGGCCACCCGGTCCATGGCCTGGCGGAAGCCCAGGCCCGCGCTCACCACGACGGCGAGCACGTCGAGGAAGTCCGGCAGGGTCCGCTCGATCACCTCCCTGCGGATCCGGATCGCCGACCAGATGCCGACCTCGGTCCAGAAGGCGCCGAAGGCCAGCAGGATCAGCGCCACCACGTACTGGCCGCGCAGCAGGAAGACCAGGCAGCCCACGCCGCCGAGGAAGCCGTAGACCGCCCGCCGGGCCGCGTAGCGGTCGATGGTGAGGCCGCCGGGGTTGCCCGCCAGGTCGATCTTGCGGCGGTACTTGGCGACCAGCTTGGGGCCCATCAGCCGCAGCACGGCGGGGGCGTAGCGCATGCCGAGGCGGTCGACGACGGAGTCGACGGCGCCGGTGCGGGTGGAGCCGACCTCCAGGGCCAGTACGAGGTCGCTGGGCAGCCGGGCGTCCGCGCGGTACATGCGGATGCCGGCGAAGACCCCCCACACGCTCAGGCCCATCACCAGTGCGAGCAGCAGTGCCATTGCTTGTTCCCCTCCCTCCGTGAGTGGCCGGCGCTCAGACGTCGATGCGGGACATGCGGCGGATGAGGACGAAGCCGACGGCGTAGAGCGCGAAGGCGATGATCACCGCCGCCTGGCCGACCGGGGAGCCCGTCATACGGTCGAGCGCGCCCGCCTTCACCCCGTTCATCAGGAACAACGCGCCGACGCCGAGGACGGGGACCGCGTACGACGTCATGTTGACCTGGGAGAGCTGGGTGCGGATCTCGCGGCGGGTCTCCTTGCGTTCCTCCAGGGTCTCGGTGAGGTTGCGCAGGGCGCTGACCACCTGGCCGCCGGCCCGGTTGGACAGGACCAGGGTGGTGACCAGGACGACCAGTTCGCGCGAGGGCAGGCGGTCGGCGAGTTCGCCGAGCGCGTCGTCCATCGAGGCGCCGAGGGCGAGTTGGTGGGCGACCTTGCCCAGTTCCTCGCCCGCCGGGGCCTCCAGCTCCTCGGCCGCCATGCCGATCGCGGTGCGCAGGGCGAGGCCGGCCTGGGTGGCGTTGGCGAGGATGCGGGCCAGTTCGGGGAGTTGGTTGATGAACTTCTCGATGCGCTTCTGCCGCTGCCAGCTGAGGAACTGCATCGCCGCCCACACGCCGAGCAGTCCGGCGAGCGGGCCGAAGAAGGGCGCGAGGGCGGCCTGGCCGATCAGCCAGAGCGCGGCCACGGTGGCGAGCATGTAGACGAAGAACTCGCCGGGGGTGATGTCCAGGCCGGTCGCCGCGAGTTTCAGCTCCAGCTTGCGGCCGAGCTTGGTGCTGCGCAGGCGGCGGTCGAGGTTGCGGAAGCGGCGCCTGCGGCCCACCGTGATCTGCCCGGTCTGCGAGAGCCGGTCGACCAGGGCGGCCCGCTGGGCCCGGCCCGAGGAGTAGGCGTGCAGGCCCATGACGGCCAGGAGGCAGGTCAGCAGGGTGACGCCGGTGGTGAAGGTGACGAGGGTGCTCAGTTCCATGGGGACGCTTCTTCCTGCCTGTCTACCTGGCCTGTCTACCTGGCTTCCCGGGTGGCCAGCTGGTCTGCGGACTGGGCGACGCCGAAGGCCTGGGGGATGGGCTGGCTCGCCATGTAGAGGCGGTCGGCGGTGCGGCGGGGCAGCGGGTGGTACTCGAAGGCGCCGTAGATCCGGCCGTCGTGCGTCATCGGCAGCGCGGCGAAGCGGGCGACGGTCGCCAGCCGGTACGGCTCGCTGCCGTGGCTGTCGAGCACGGCGATCTCGGTGACCCGGCGGGCGCCGTCCGCGAAGCGGGTGAGCTGGACGATCACGTCGACGGCGCTGTTGATCTGGTCGTGCAGGGCGACGAAGGGCACCTCGACGTCGGACATGGAGGCCAGGGTCTGCAGGCGCATCAGCGCGTCCTCGGCGCTGTTGGCGTGCACGGTGGCGAGCGAGCCGTCGTGGCCGGTCGACATCGCCTGGAGCATGTCCAGTGACTCGCCGCCGCGGACCTCGCCGACGACGATGCGGTCGGGGCGCATGCGCAGCGAGTTGCGCACCAGGTCGCGGATGGTGATCTGGCCGCTGCCCTCCACGTTCGGCGGGCGGGACTCCAGGCGGATCACATGGCTCTGCTGGAGCTGGAGTTCGGCGGAGTCCTCGATGGTGATGATGCGCTCGCCCTCGGGGATCAGGCCGGACAGGGCGTTGAGCAGGGTCGTCTTTCCGGTTCCGGTGGCTCCCGAGACGATGATGTTGAACTTGGCCTGCACGAGACCGGCCAGCAGGAACAGCATGTGCTCGTCCAGCGAGCCGAAGCCGATCAGCTCCTGGAGGGTGAACGAGCGCGGGAAGCGGCGGATGGTGAGGGTGGGGCCGGTCAGGGAGAGCGGCGGGATGATCACGTTGACGCGCTCGCCCGAGGGCAGGCGGGCGTCGACCATCGGATTCGACTCGTCCACACGGCGGTTGACGGTCGAGACGATCCGCTCGATGGTCTGCATCAGCTGGTCGTTGGAGGCGAAGCGCAGCGGGAGCTGCTCGACCCGGCCGCCGCGCTCCACGAAGATCGCGTCGGGGCCGTTCACCATGATCTCGGTGATGGAGGCGTCCTCCAGGAGGGGTTCGAGGATGCCGAGGCCCAGCGCCTCGTCGACCACCCTGCGGATCAGCTGCGAGCGCTCCACGGTCGACAGGACCGGCCCCTCGCGGCTGATGATGTGCCCGAGCACCCGCTCGAGCCGCACCCTGCGCTCGGCCGCGGCCAGCGAGCTCATCTCCGCGAGGTCGATCTCCTCCAGCAGCTTGGCGCGGTAGGACGCGACGAGGTGGCCGTCCTCGCCCCGGCTGCCCTGCTCCTCGGGGGAGTTGATGCGTGCGCGGAGACTCATGGCTGCTTCCCTCGGCTCCTCGTTCAGTGGTCGAGCGGCATGGTGGCGGTCTTGTGGGCGTCCCCGATGGGATCCCAGAGCGGGATGATCGAGGGGATGTGGACGGTCGCGGTGACGGTGACCGTGTCGTTGCCCGGGGCCTGCGAACAGCTCGTACGGCCGCTCAGCGAGTCGGCGACCGCCTGCTGGCAGCCCTGCTGGGCGCTCATGCCGAGCGAGGCGGCGCGCGCTCCCGCACGGGCGGCGGTGCCCGCCTGCTGGGCGGCCCAGGCGACGAGGCCGATCTGGATGACCGCGACGGCGACCAGCATCAGGACCGGGATGAATCCGAGGTACTCGATGGCGACCTGGCCGCGGTCGCGGGCTCGGACGCGGGCATGGGCATGGGCTCGGCGGTGGCCGAATCCCAGGTCGCGGGCGCGGCGGTGGCCGAGGTGGCGGTCGGGGGCGCGGCGGCGTCCGGGCCGGCTGCTTCGCAGGACGTACGGCATCTCAGTCCTTCACCTCCTCGACGGCGCCGGCGTGGCCCGTCACCGGGATCGGGAAGCCGATCACGCCGGGGAGAAGGACCGGGACCTTCAGCTGGACCTCGGCCCGCAGGTAACCGGGCGCTCCGGGCGCGCAGTCGATGGTCGCGTCGCCCTGCCAGGCACTCGGCAGATCCTTCAGCCCCGCCCGCACGCACGCCCCCTGACGGTCCCCCGTGGCCGCCGTCCCCGCCCGTACGGCCTCGTCGGCAGCATTCCCCGCGAGCGTGTACGTGTACCCCAGCAGCACGCACTGCCACAGCAGCACCAGCGTGATGATGATCGTCGGCGCCATGCCGAGGAACTCGATGGCGACCTGGCCGTCGTCCGACCTGAGCCGCACCGGGCCGGCCTTGCGAACTCGCGCTCCGCTGACCGGCGTTGCGCCGGCTCCCGTCCCCCCGCCTCTCATCCCCCGGTCTCCCTTCTGCGCCCGAAGCGCACCGAGCCCCGGTCGCCGCCCCGCAGGCGGCCGCCGCTCCTGTGGGCGGCGGCGTCCGGCGTCCTGACGATGCCGAGTTCGCCCGCGAGGCCCCACAGGGCCTGCTTGACCGTGCTGCGGTTGTCCAGTTCGTGCACGCGGCCGGCGTCCACCGCGCCCTGGAGTTCCTTGAAGTTGGCGGGTACGGCCGTGCCCGCGACCGCCGTGCCGGTGATCTTCTGGATGAGCGGCGGCTGGATCTCCGTGGCGCGGGTGTGCCGGTTGACGACGATCGTCGTCTCCTCGGCCTTGCGGATCTGGAGCCGGTCCCACATCCGCACCGTGCGCTTGGCGGCGCGCACCGCGACCACGTCCGGGGTGGTCACCAGCAGAGCGGTGTCGGCCATCTCCACGGCCGCCGCGCTGGCCCCGCTCAGCTGGGCGCCGCAGTCCAGTACGACGACCTCGTAACGGGAGCGCAGGGCGCTGACGATCTGGCGGGCGGCGCGGTCGGTGACCTCCTCGCCGCGCTCGCCCTCGCCGGGGGCGAGGAGCAGGGCGACGCCGGTGTCGTGGCGGAAGACGGCGTCGGCCAGGACGCGCGGGGAGATGTCGGTGATGGCGGCGAGGTCGGCCACGGAGCGGCGGAACTGGACGTCGAGGTAGGAGGCGACGTCGCCGGTCTGGAGGTCCATGTCGACCAGGGCCGTGGCGTGGCCGGAGGCCTGCGCGGCCAGGGCGAGCTGGATGGCCGCGAGGGTGGCGCCCACGCCTCCCTTGGCGCCGCTCACGGTGACGACGCGACCGCCGGCCCCGGTGAACACGTCGCCGCCGTGGCCGAGATGGCGGCGTACGCCCACCGACCACTGGGCCACCGCCTGGACGCGGCTGACGAGTTCCTCGTAGCTGAGGGGCAGCGCGACCAGGCCGCGGGCGCCGGAGTCCATGGCGGCGGAGAACAGGCCGGGGCTGGCGTCGGAGCTGATGAGGATGACGCCGACCGCCGGGAAGCGCAGCGCGACCTCGCGGACCAACTCGAGGGCCGGGACGGGGCCGATCCGCTCGTGCACCAGCACGACCTCGGGCAGCTCGTCGACGGACTCGGCGGCCAGGCGCGCGAGGGTGTCGATGAGCTGGGTCGAGTCGGCGACCGGGCCGACGGGTTCGGCGTCGGGGAGCTGGCTGAGCAGCGTGGTGATGGAACGGACCGCGTCCGCGTCGCCGACTGCCGGGAGGATCCTGGTGGGCATGCGCGCGGCCTCTCACTTGTCGTTCGCGAGTTCGTAGGTGCGGTCCTTGGCCGGGACGCTGGTGTCGCTGCCGGGCGCGACCAGGGCGAGCCGGACCCGCTGGGCGAACGACTCGGCGTACGTGATGCGCTGGGCGTCGATGGTGGACAGCGCGAAGGTGATGGGGACCGCCTCGGTGGGCTGCTGGTTCCTGTTGTCGGCGTTGGGGTCCAGTGCGGTGATCCGGCCCACGTCGAGCACCCTGGCGTTGGTGACGATGATCTTCGACTGGGCGGGGTCGCCCTGGCGCTGGCCGGCGAAGGTGGCGTACACGTTGACCGTGGAGCCCGGGGTGATCTTGCCGGCCACGCCGGTCGCCGCGTCGATCATGATGGCGACCTCCTGCTGGCCCGGCTGGAGGGCGGGCTGGTTGACGATCATGTCGCTCTGGAGCAGGGAGCCGGCGCGCAGGGTGGTGACCGCGATCTTGCCCTGGATCTGCGCGAGGTCGGTGACGGCGTTGTCGGACAGCCACCGCTTGGGCATCTTGATCTTCTCGAACTGGCTCGTGTTCAGCGTCGTGTAGGGCTGCACGTTGGTCCGCAGCCGGTAGGCCGTCACCTCGGGCCCGACCTTGGACTTGACGTCGCTGATGACGGAGAGCACGCCCGCGAACGCGCCCAGGGCGCAGATGACGGACAGAATCAGGAGTATCACGCCGCGGCGCTGACGGGAGTTCATGAACCGTACAACCTCGTTGGGGATATCGGTCGAGCGGGATCGAATGGCCTGAGCGGTGGTGGCGGTACGGGACCGTCCGGCCGGGGACTACCCGGTCGGGGTGTGGCTCTCGTGCTGCACGGGCGGGGTGGCGGAGCAGAAGACGCAGCGGTCGCCGATGACGTCGATGCCGCACCAGTGGCAGACGCTCTGGCGGACCGAGGTCACCAGCTGGTAGAGGACCGACAGGTCGGGCAGGTAGGTGCAGAACTCGACGAGCTTTCCCGTCCCCCACCACTGCGCGGACTCGGCGGGGAGCGGGGCCTCGCGCAGCCCCTGCACGTTCCAGGCGGGGGCGAGGGTGGTGGCGGCCCAGTCGGACTGGAGCTGGCCCTTGGCGACGAGCATCCAGGTGCCGAACTCGGGCCCGGCGAGGCTGGCTTCGGGTCCGATGCGGACGAGCTGGGGTTCGGGGTGGGCGACCACGCCGAACTGGCTGCCGGGCACCCAGGACTTGGCGTGCGCCTTGAGTCCCACGGGGACGCGGTCGAGGCGGGTGACGGAGCCGAGGACGGCGCCGGCGTGGATGTAGTGCGTGAGGAGGCGGCCGGCCGAGGCGAGCACGCCGGGGCTGAGGTCGCAGGAGGCCAGCTGCCTCAACTGGCGGGCCAGGACGGCCAGTCCGAGCGGGGGCAGGGCCGGCCGGAAGAGGGCTATACGGTCGCTCTCCAGCAGCGAGCGCACGGTGTGCAGCCGCCTCTCGACCCCGCTGGGAGCCGCGTGCGAGCACACGACGATCACGTGTCCGTGCTGGTCGATCAGCGTCTGCACGGCGTCCAGCGACCGCTCCAGCGGCTGTCGGTCCAGGTCGCGCAGGACGACGGCCGGCAAGGTCCGCTCGTCGTGCGCGGGCAGCGCCATGTCGGCGCTGGTCACAGCAATGGCAGTTGACACGCGCAGCTCCCCGTTTCACGCCGTTCGGCCCGCCGTCGTTCCTCCGGCACGCCGAGTTGACTTCACTGCGTGACTACCTCAGCACTGTATCCACGCCTCTGTGACCGGAGAACAGCGATTCTGTAGCTGAGTGGCAACTGCCTGTCGCAAGTCACGGCAAAACGGGACGGGTTGAGCAGGCCCGTCCGGCCGGCCGGACCCGGAAGCGTGGATTCGGCGCCGCCCGTTGACCGGCGAAGTTGGTCTGGACCTCTTGACAAGTCAATTGGTCTGGACCAACTTGTTACGCCTGACGGTGGCCACCGTCCCGGCAGTCGCTCTCCAGACCGACCGCACGTCGATCCCCCTGAATCAACCCACGAGTTGCTCCCCTCCCCTCTCCCCCACCGGAGGCCCCAGTGGACCGCGTATCAGGCATACCCAGACCCGGACGGCTGCGGCCGCTGCGCATCTGGTCGGGAGCCGTCACCGCGGCACTCGCCCTGTCCTTCGCCGGCACGGGCCAGGCGTCGGCGGCGGACGTCAACAACGCCAAGAACGCCGGTTTCGAGGCCGGTCTGGGCAGTTGGACCTGTTCGGCGGGCAGCGGTACGACCGTCTCCTCGCCCGTGCACAGCGGTTCGGCCGCGCTGAAGGCCACGCCGGCCGGGCAGGACAACGCCCAGTGCACCCAGTCGGTGGCGGTCAAACCCAACTCGACGTACACGCTGACCGCGTGGGTCCAGGGCGGCTACACCTACCTGGGCGCGACGGGCACGGGCACGACGGACGTGTCCACGTGGACGCCGGACAGCCCGGGCTGGAAGCAGCTGTCGACGACGTTCACCACGGGCTCGTCCACCACGTCCGTCACGGTCTACCTGCACGGCTGGTACGGCCAGGCCGCGTACTACGCCGACGACGTCTCCGTCTACGGCCCCGACGGGGGCGGCGGCGGTGACCCGGCCCCCACCGTCCCGGCGGCCCCGACCGGCCTGTCGGCCACGGGCACGACGTCGTCCTCGGTGTCCCTGGCCTGGAACACGGTGTCCAACGCGACCGGCTACAACGTCTACCGGGACGGCACCAAGGTGACGTCGGTGACCGGCACCTCGGCGACGGTGACCGGGCTGGCGGCCTCCACCTCGTACGCCTTCCAGGTCACGGCGGTGAACGCGGCGGGCGAGTCGGTGAAGTCGGCGACGGTGACGGCCACGACCGCCGGGACCGGCGGTGGTGGCGGCGGCTCCGGTTCGGGCCTGCCCAAGCACGCGGTGACGGGCTACTGGCAGAACTTCAACAACGGCGCGACCGTCCAGAAGATCTCCGACGTCCCCTCCCAGTACGACATCATCGCGGTGGCCTTCGCGGACGCCACGACCACTCCGGGCGCGGTGACCTTCAACCTCGACTCGGCGGGCCTCGGCGGCTACACCGCCGACCAGTTCAAGGCGGACATCAGGGCCAAGCAGGCGGCCGGCAAGAAGGTCGTCGTCTCGGTCGGCGGCCAGAACGGCACGGTCTCGGTCAGCGACCCGACCTCGGCGGCGAACTTCGCCGACTCGGTCTACTCGCTGATGCAGACGTACGGCTTCGACGGCGTCGACATCGACCTGGAGAACGGCATCAACGCGACGTACATGTCGCAGGCGCTGCGGGCCCTCTCGCAGAAGGCCGGCCCGTCGCTGATCATCACGATGGCCCCGCAGACCATCGACATGCAGTCCACGTCCGCGGGCTACTTCCAGACGGCCCTGAACATCAAGGACATCCTCACGGTCGTCAACACCCAGTACTACAACAGCGGTTCCATGCTGGGCTGCGACGGCAAGGTGTACTCGCAGGGCTCGGTGGACTTCCTGACGGCCCTGGCCTGCATCCAGCTGGAGGGCGGCCTCTCCCCGTCCCAGGTGGGCCTCGGCGTCCCCGCCTCCCCGAGCGGCGCCGGCAGCGGCTACGTCTCGCCGACGGTGGTGAACAACGCCCTCGACTGCCTCACCAAGCTGACCGGCTGCGGCTCGTTCAAGCCGTCCAAGACCTACCAGGACCTGCGCGGCGCGATGACCTGGTCGACCAACTGGGACGCGGCGGCGGGCAACGCCTGGTCCAACACGGTGGGACCCCACGTCCACGCCCTCCCGTAACCAGCATGTGAACGCAAGACCAGTGCGGCGCCCGCCGACCGGGCGCCGCACTGCTTGCAGGGGACTACGGCGGCGTCCGCTGGATCTACGCCCTCTCCGACGAGGCCGCGCTCGCCCGGTTCGCGCTCGCGAGGGCCGGCGCTTCGCGCGAGTGGCCGTATCGCAGGGTCCTCGGCGCACGGCTCCTCGACGCCGCCGCACCCGCCGCGGGCGTGCCGTGCGGGGTGGCGCTGGACGTGGGGAGCGAAGGCGACGGAGTGGACGACTAGGACGAGTGGGGCCGGCTGACCGGCCACCGGACCGGGATGACGGCCTTACCTACGGGGACTACGAGCGAGCCATCAGGCTGTTGAACCCGGGCAAGAACCTCGTCACCACCAATGGCGGCTACTCAGGCGCCCTTTGGTGATTGCGTAACTGAGGGGATCTAACGTGTCGACTCGAAGTACGCGAGCAATGCGTACCCTCAGCCGCTTTGGTGAGCTCGCATGGTTCTCGCTCCCGGCAGAAGTTCACCCTGTTCACGGATACCTGCAGATTCCGTACATGGGATGGCGAATCTCACGGGCTCACCAATCCCGCGTTCGCAGACGTGGTCGACTCTCTCAATACTCAGGATCAGGATTTCTGCCGCGATGCCCTGGCGGATTTTGAAGCCATCATCCAGCACCTGCAGCAGATTCCGATCCCAGGGTGAGAACCCCTCGTGCACTCACAGGCTCGGAACGGTCTCATACGCCGGGCGGGGCCGGAGGCGCCCCGCGGAGCGCCCCGCGTCCGTCAGTCCTCGTCCTTGGCCGGTTCGGCTGTGGATTCCTCGAAGTAGGCGTCCAGTACCGCGTCCAGTTCCGATTCCCAGGTGGGGAAGGCGGACCTGGAGGTGGCCTCGATCTCGATGGGGTACCAGCGGCGGTCGGGGGTGTGGACGGTGACCGTGAAGCGCTTGCCGAAGCGGGGGGTCTCCGTCTCGACGGCGCCGATCTCGTCCCAGCGGAACTCGCACTCCTGGTCGTCCAGGCTCAGGCGTACGCCCTTGTGGTCGGCGACGATGCGGGCGCGGCGGTCGGCGGCCTCGAAGACGGGTCCCTCGGAGGCCTCCGGGGCCGGCTCGTCGCCCTCGGCGGAGGCCTCGGTCGGTTCCGCGGGGGCGGTCCGCTCGGCCGGGGCTCCCGGCTCGTCCCGCGTCGCCGCGTCCGCCGGTGTCTCCGCGTCCGCGGGCGCCGCCTCGTCCTCCCGTTCCGCCGGTGCCGGCGTCGTGAGGCCCGGGATGAAGGCCGGGTCGAATCCGGCGCCCTTGACGGGGTCGCTCTTCAGGGGCTGGCTGCTCGGTCCTATGCGCTGCTCCACAGCGGGCAGTATGGTCGACGATCCTGTGCCGCACACAGCCAGCCCCCGCATCGTTATCAGAGCCCTACACCAAATCGGGGGCCCTGCGCGGAAATCGCTCCTATACGAACACGCTCACCGCCGCCGCCACGGCGAACCCGCCCACCGACAGCACGCTCTCCAGCACGGTCCAGGTGCGCAGGGTGTCGCGTTCGCTGATGCCGAAGTACTTGGCCACCATCCAGAAGCCGCCGTCGTTGACGTGCGAGGCGAAGATCGACCCGGCCGAGATCGCCATGATGACGAGGGCGACGAAGGCCTGGGAGTGGTGGCCCTCGGACAGCAGCGGGGCCACGATGCCGGCGGTCGTCACGATCGCCACCGTCGCCGAGCCCTGGGCCACGCGCAGCACCAGCGAGATGAGGTACGCCAGCACGATCACCGGCAGGCCCACGCCGTTGAAGGTGTCCGACAGCGCCTGCGCGACCCCGCTCGCCTTGAGGACCGCGCCGAAGACCCCGCCCGCGCCGACCACCAGCAGGATGTTGCCCACCGGCTTCAGCGAGGCCGTCGAGACGGTCTCCAGGGACTTGCGGGACCAGCCTCGGCGGATGCCGAGGAAGTAGTACGCGAGCACCAGGGCGATCGTGAGGGCCACGAAGGGGTGGCCGAAGAACTCGATCACCGAGCGGCCCGTGGAGGGGTCCAGCGCGATGGAGGAGAAGGTCGCGGCCAGGATGAGGACCAGCGGGGTGCCGATGATGCCGAGGACGGTGCCGAGCGGGACCGGCTTCTCCTGCGGCCTTGCGCCGGAGGCGAGTTGCTCGCGCAGGACCGCCTGCCTGGCCTCGGCCGTCGCCTCCACCATGTCCTGCGGGACCTCGACGAAGATCCGCGCGCCGACCCAGGCCGAGTACGCCCACGCAGCGAGCACCGCCGGGATGCCGCAGACGACGCCCATCAGGATGATCCAGCCGAGCTGGACGTGCAGCAGGCCGGCCGCGGCCACCGGGCCGGGGTGCGGCGGCAGGAAGGCGTGGGTCATCGACAGGCCGGCGAGCAGGGGCAGGCAGTACAGCAGGATGGACCTGCCGCCGCGCTTGGCGGCCGCGTAGACGAGGGGCGCGAGGACGAAGATGCCCACGTCGAAGAAGACCGGGATGCCGAAGATCAGGCCGGTCAGGCCCATGGCCAGGGGCGCCCGCCGTTCGCCGAACAGGCCGAGCAGCCGGGAGGCGAGCACTTCCGCGCCGCCGCTGACCTCGAGGATCGCGCCGAGCATCGTGCCCAGGCCGATGATGATGGCGACGTGTCCGAGGATGCCGCCCATGCCGGACTCGATGGTGGAGACGGCGTCCGAGCGCTGGACCGTGCCGAAGAGTTCGGTGACCGACAGGCCGGCCAGCAGGCCGACGGCTATGGAGACGGCGAGCAGCGCCACGAACGGCTGGAGTCTCGCCTTCATGATCAGGAACAGCAGCAGGGCGATGCCCAAGGCGGCGACCAGGAGCAGGCCGGTGGTGCCGCCGACGAGGAGGAGCAGGCCTCCGGTGTGCGGGGGCGCGGGCGGGGCGGTGGCGGCGAGCGAGAAGGACATACGGGGGGCCTCGGGTTAAGTACATGGAGCTTTCGGGCAGGGGGGATCGCGGCACGGCGCCCAGGGGGTTGCGGGCGCCGTGCCGTGACGGACTTACGGGTGAAGTGAGTTGACGGGCAGTCAGTCGAGTACGGCGAGCGCGTCGACCTCGATGAGGAGCCCCGCGGGCAGGCCGACGTAGACCGTCGTGCGCGCGGCGGGCGGCTGGGTGAGGCCCTGCTCCTCGAAGTAGGTGTTGTAGAGGTCGTTCATCTCGGCGAAGTGCGCCGTGTCGGTGAGGTAGACGCGGATCATCATCACGTCGTCCCAGCTCGCGCCGCCCTCCTCCAGGATCGCCTTGACGTTGGCGAGGGTCTGGAGGGTCTGTTCGCGCAGGGTGGGGCCGGCGGGCGTGGGGGGCTTGCCCTCCTCGGCGGGCAGGAAGCCGACCTGGCCGGCGACCTGGAGGATGTTGCCCTTGCGCACCCCGTGGGAGAACTTCGCGGGCGGGGTGGTGTGCGTGCTGGGGGTGAGCGCGGTCTTCGCGGTCCGTGCGGTCTTGTCGGTGCTGTCCGTCATGCGGGGTTCCTGTCCGGGGTGGTCGCGGGTGTCACTGGGCGGTCACGGGGTTTCTGCCGGAGTACTCGCCGCTGATGGTGTCCGCGGTGCGGCGGACCAGCGGGAGCAGGGTGAGGAGTTCGTCGGCGGAGACGACGACGTTCGGCGCGGAGACCGACATCGCGGCCACCACCCGGCCGTCCGCGCCGCGGATCGGCGCGGCGACGCAGTTGATGGACTCCTCGTGGCCGCCGAGGTCGGTGGCCCAGCCCTGTTCGCGCACCTTCTCCAGCTCGGTGAGGAAGGCGGGCGCGTTGGGGGTCGAACGGGGCGTGTACGCCGGGTAGTCGAGCTTCTCCGCGACCGCGCGCCGCTCGGCCTCGGGCAGGTCGGCGAGGAGCAGTTTGGCCACGGCGGCCACGGTGATGGCGACCGGCTTGCCGATCCGCGAGTACATGCGCACCGGATAGCGGCTGTCCACCTTGTCGATGTAGAGGACCTCGCCCTCCTCGTACACGGCGAGGTGCACGGTGTGGCCGCAGCTGTCGTTGAGCCGGGTCAGGTGCGGGTGGGCGATCTCGCGGATGTCGAGGTTCTCCATGGCCTCCTGGGCGAGGGCGAAGAGGCGGGCGCCGAGGCGGTAGCGCTGGTCGGACTGGCGGTAGACCAGGCCGTGTTCGTGCAGGGTGCGCAGCAGGCGCAGGGCGGTGGACTTGTGGACGCCGAGGCGGTCGGCGACCTGCCCGAGGTCGGCGGGTCCCTCGGCGAGCAGCGGCAGGATGCTCAGCGCGCGGTCGACGGTCTGGCTCATGGCGTACGTACCTCCTCCTCGGCGCCCTCGGCGGTGCGCGTCCAGCCGGGGCCGAGTCGAAGTCTCCCCCACGCGGCCTCGTCCAGGGCGGCCAGCCGGTCGGCGTGGTGGCGGGCCGGGGGTACGGCGAGGTCGCCGGGGACGGTGAGGGCGGCGGCGGCCATGAGGTGGCCGTGCCGCAGGCGGTCGCGTACGGGCAGGCCGCGCAGGGTGGCGGAGAGGAACCCCGCGGCGAAGGCGTCGCCGGCGCCGATCGGGGAGACGACGGCGACGTGGAGGGCGGGGACGAAGGTGCGGCCGCCGGGGTGGAAGGCGACGGCTCCCCGGCCGCCCTGTTTGACCACCAGGACGGTCGGCTGCGGCAGGAGTTCCCGGATGGCGTCCGGGCCGCCGGTGACGCCCCAGGCCTCGGCGGCCTCGTCCTCCCCGACGAGCACCAGGTCGGCGCGGCGCGCGGGTGCGAGCAGCGCCCGGCCGGCGTCCGCCGCCTCGCGCCAGAGTCCCGGCCGGTGGTTGACGTCGAAGGAGACGAGCGGGCGGCCGGGGCGGGGCGCGGTGAGCTCGCGGGTCAGTTCCAGGCAGCCGGCGGAGAGCGCGGCGGTGATGCCGGACAGGTGCAGCACGCGGCCCGCGCGCACCGCCGCGAGGTCCAGGTTGTCCGCCGTCATGGCGGAGGCCGCCGAGCCGGCCCGGTAGTAGGCGACCTCGTGGGCGTCGGTGGCGCGGTCGCCGGCCGTGCGGAAGTAGACGCCGGTCGGGCGGGCGGCATCGCGCCGTACGTGGGAGACGTCGACGCCGTACGAGCCGATCGCCTCGACGAGGTGGTCGCCGAAGCCGTCCGCGCCGACCCGGCTCACCCAGCGCGCGGAGTGCCCGGCGGCGGCGAGGACGCAGGCGACGTTGGACTCGGCGCCGCCGATGGCCCGCTCGAAGGACGGCACGTCGGCGAGGCGGCCGGGCCGGGTGGGCAGGAAGGTGACCATGGACTCGCCGAGGGCGACGACGTCCACGACGGGTATGTCGCCGGGGGCGGGGGTGCGTCCGGGTGCGGTCACGATGGTGGTGGCTCCTCGTCGGTCGCGCGGGTACCGGCGCCGGTCGTCCGTCCCGGCTCGCGGCTTTCGTTGACCCGCGTCGGCCGAGATGTTAGACAGCGGTGAGCGACATACGCAATGAGTGTTGCAGTACACGCAACGTAGCTGATCAGGAGGTCGCATGAGCATCGAGGCGCTCGCCCGACTGGACGAGGAACGCGTCGACCACCGCTTCAAGGGCCTCCCGCCGGACGCGGACGGGCTGACCGTGGGCGAGCTGGCCGCCCAGCGCCGCGACCTGTTCACCGGCGGCTTCACCACGCCCGTCCTGGCGCTGTCCGCCGAGCGCCTGGAGCACAACCTGGGACTGATGGAGACGTACGCGGCCCGGCACGGCCTCGCCTTCGCCCCGCACGGCAAGACCTCCATGGCGCCGCGGCTGTTCCAGCGGCAGATCGAGCACGGCGCGTGGGGCATCACGCTCGCGGTGCCGCACCAGGTGCGGGTGGCGGTCGCCTTCGGCGTGCGCCGGGTGTTCCTGGCCAACGAGCTGGTGGACCCGGCCGCCCTGCGCTGGGTCGCGGCCCGGCTAGCCGCCGATCCGTCCTTCCGCCTGGTCACCTACGTCGACTCCGTGCGCGGGGTGGAGCTGATGGACGCGGCCCTGGCCGGCGGCGACCGCCCGGTGGACGTGGTCGTGGAGCTGGCGGCGGGCGAGGGCGCGCGGACCGGGGTGCGCTCGGAGGCGGAGTGCGCGGCGGTCGCCGACGCGGTCGCGGCCACCCGCACGCTGCGGCTGGTCGGGGTCGCGGGCTACGAGGGCGAGGTGCCGAGCGCGGACCCGGAGCGGGTGCGGGCCTGGCTGCGCCGGCTGGTCGCGCTGGCCGTGGACTTCGACAAGGCCGGGCGGTTCGCCGGGGTGGAGGAGATCGTCGTCAGCGCGGGCGGCAGCGCCTGGTTCGACGCGGTGGCCCAGGTGTTCGGGGAGATCCCCGAACTGTCCGCGCCGGTGCTGAAGTTGCTGCGCTCGGGGGCGTACGTCTCGCACGACGACGGGCACTACCGCAGGCTCACCCCGTTCAACCGGGTGCCGGAGGAGGGCGCGCTGGAGCCCGCGTTCCGGCTGTGGACGCAGGTCGTCTCCCGCCCCTCCGCCGAGCAGGCCTTCGTCAACGCGGGCAAGCGGGACGCGGCCTACGACCTCGATCTGCCGGTGGCCCAGGTGGTGCGCCGGGACGGCGCCGAGCGCCCGGCCACCGGCATCGAGGTCACGGGCCTGTCCGACCAGCACGCCTGGCTGCGCACCGGGCCCGGCGCGGACCTTCGGGTGGGCGACTGGGTCGGCCTCGGGCTGTCCCACCCGTGCACGTCGTTCGACAAGTGGCCGCTGATCCCGGTGGCGCGGGCCGACGGCACGGTCGTCGAGTACATCCGTACGTTCTTCTAGGAGGGCACGTGCACGGCATGGATCCGGTGGACTTCACCGGCCTCCCCGATCTCGCCATCCGGGACGCCGACGTCGTGGACGGCACGGGCGAGCCCTCGTACCGCGCCGATGTGGTGGTCAAGGACGGCAGGATCGTCTCCATCGTCAAGGAGGCCGCCCTGGCCGGCTGCCAGCGGCCGCGGGCCGTACGGGAGCTGGACGCCGGGGGCCTGGTCCTGGCCCCCGGCTTCATCGACATGCACGCCCACAGCGACCTCGCCCTCCTGCGCGACCCGGACCACAGCGCCAAGGCGGCGCAGGGCGTCACGCTCGAGGTGATCGGGCAGGACGGGCTGTCGTACGCCCCGGTCGACGACCGCACGCTGGAGGAGGTGCGCCGCGCTGTCACCGGCTGGAACGGGTACGGCGACGACGCCGACTTCACCTGGCGGTCCGTGGGCGAGTACCTGGACCGGCTGGACGAGGGCATCGCGGTCAACGCGGCGTACCTCGTCCCGCAGGGCACGGTCCGCATGCTGGCGGTCGGCTGGGAGGACCGGGAGGCGACGCCGGAGGAACTGGACCGGATGCGGCGGCTGGTCGCCGAGGGCATGGAGCAGGGCGCCGTCGGCATGTCCTCCGGGCTCACCTACACCCCCGGCATGTACGCCACCGGCTCCGAACTCACCGAGCTGTGCCGGGTGGTGGCCTCCTACGGCGGCTACTACTGCCCCCACCATCGCAGTTACGGCGCGGGCGCCCTGGAGGCGTACGAGGAGATGGTGAACCTGGCCCGGGAGGCGGGCTGCCCGCTGCACCTGGCCCACGCGACCATGAACTTCGGCGTGAACAAGGGCCGCGCGCCTGAGTTGCTGGCCCTGCTCGACGACGCCCTCGCGGCCGGCGCCGACATCACGCTGGACACCTACCCCTACACCCCCGGCGCCACCACGCTGGCGGCGCTGCTGCCGGGCTGGGCGGGCGAGGGCGGGCCGGCCGAGGTGCTCGCGCGGCTCGCCGACGAGACGACGGCGGAGCGGATCCGGTACGAGATGGAGGTCACCGGCTCCGACGGCTGCCACGGCGTGCCCGTCGAGTGGGACACCGTGGAGGTCTCGGGCGTCACCGACCCGGAGCTCGCCCCCTACGTCGGCCGGACCGTGCGGGAGTCGGCCGTGCTGCGCGGCGAGACGCCGTGGACCGTCGCCCGGCGCCTGCTGCGGGAGGACCGGCTGGGCTCGTCCATCCTCCAGCACGTGGGGCACGAGGAGAACGTGCGCGCGATCATGCGGCACCGCGTGCACACCGGCGGTTCGGACGGCATCCTCCAGGGCGACAAGCCGCACCCTCGGGCGTACGGGACCTTCCCGCACTACCTCGGCCACTACGTACGGGAGTTGGGGGTGCTGTCGCTGGAGGAGTGCGTGGCGCACCTGACCGGCAGGCCGGCGGCGCGGCTGCGGCTGCCGGACCGCGGCCTGGTGCGCGAGGGCCACCGCGCCGACCTGGTGCTCTTCGACCCGGCCACGGTCGCGGCGGGCGCCACCTTCGAGCGGCCGCGCACGCCGCCCACGGGCATCCCGTACGTCCTGATCGACGGCAGGTTCGTGATCGAGGACGGCCGCAGGACGGACGTGCTCGCGGGGCGGGCGGTGCGCAGGACTCCCCTGTGACCGCACCGCCCCGCGAGGGCCCCGCGAGAGGTGGCCCGAGGCCGTGGTCTACGGCTGCGATCTACGGCTGTGGCTCCACGGCTGTGGCTCTACGGCTTGGGCAGGACGCAGCCGCTCGCATTCAGATCGAGCTTGTTGCCCGCGCCGAAGCAGGCGGGGATCTGGTAGATCTCCTCGGCGTAGTTGATGCCCTGGCGGACGGTGACGTTGCCGCTCGCGTCCACCTCGCAGGGGTTGTTCACGGTGCAGCGCTCGCCGTCCTCGTTGCCGGTGTTGTTGACGGCGACGACCTTGCCGGTGGCGGTGTCCACGACCGGCGAGCCGGAGGTGCCGCCGATGGTGTCGCAGGCGGAGGTGTAGCGGACGGAGTCCTTCCAGGTCCAGTCGCCCTCCTTGAGGCGGTAGACGAAGCCGTCGATGTTGCAGCTGTAGATGCGCTTCCAGTAGCCGGAGACGACCTTGATGGCGGTGCCGGCGACCGGGTGGGTGTCGCTCACGGTCAGCGCGCTGATGCCGTAGGAGCTTCTGATCTGGGCGTACGTGCGGGTGAGCTGGTAGATCGTCACGTCCGTGTCGGTCATGGTCGAGTAGGCGACCTTGCTCGCGCGGAGCGTGGCGACGCGGCTGCCGGAGGAGTTGAGCAGGCCGAAGGAGCGGCTGGACGCCTGGTCGACGACGACCTCGCCGGGGGCCGGGAAGCCGGTCTCCAGGCAGTGGCCGTTGGTGAGCACGAGCGCCGGGTCGGTGTCCGCTGAGCTGGGGAACCGGATGACCGAGCCGGAGCAGTTGCTGAGCGAGACGGTGCCGGCGAAGTCGACGGCCTTGAGCGCGGGGGCCGCGCCCGTGGTGCGGCCGGCCGTCCGGGCCGTGGCCGTTCCGGTCGCCTTGGCGTCCGTGGCCCGTTCCGCGGTGGCGGCGGCCGCGGGTGCCATGCCCGCCCCGGTGATCACCAGGGTGGCGAGCGCGGCGAGGAGAGGCTTGTTCATGTGGGGGTCCCCTCTGCAGAAGTGAGCGACCGGAGATCTTCCGGTCGCCTGCCTTCTTGTCATGGGCATTGTGATGGCGCGAGGGGATCGCCACAAGAAGCCGTCAGGTCACCCTCGGGGACGCCAGTGACCGCCGCCCCTGCCGTGGCCACGGCCCGGGTACTGCGGGGTCGTGGTGGCGGCCGAAGGGGTCGGGGTGGGAGCGGCCGCGGGGGCGCTGGAGGTGGGGGCGGGCTGCGAGGGCGCGGCGCTCGTCCCCGCGGCGGACGCGGTGGGGCCCGCGCCGGGCGCGGTGGAGGAAGCGGGGCCGCCGGAGGCACGGGCGGTGCCGGGCACCGCGCTCGTCGCCGCCGGCCCGGAGGACCTCACCCCCGCGGTGGTGCCGTCGTCCGCCGGCGAGACGGCGTCATCGGCGCCGGCCGCCGGCCGGCCGGACTCCGCCCGCCCCGGCGACCCGCCCGACGAGGACCCCAGCGCCATCACCCCGGCGACCACCGCGGCCAGGGAGACCACCCCCGCGGCCCCGGCGGCGGCCACCGCCCGCCGGGAACGCCGCGCGGACGCCCGCTCCTTGCCGCGCCGCGCCCGCGCCCCGGGCCGCGGGCCGAGGTCGTACGCGGGGGCGTCCGTCCCGTACACGGCGGGAGGGAAGCGGTCCTCGGCGGCCTCCGGGTCCGTCCCGGCGGGGACCGTTCCGTCGCCGACCGCACCCGGCCCGTCTCCCGCGCCGGCCGGGCCGTACTCGGCGGCGCCGTTTCCGTACCCCACGCCCGCCGGACCCGCGGCGCCCGCGGCACCCGCCGGACCGGCGGCCTCGAGCGGGACGCGAGGCAACTCACGGGTCTCGTCGTAGGCGTTCTGCCAGCCGTGCGCCGTCGCCGGGTCGGCGTACTCGGCGTACTCCACGGGGGCGGGCCGCGGCTGGTACACGTTCGGCGGCATGGAGGACTCGCCGTCCGGGCGCGGCAGGCCGTGGAAGTCGGGAGGCATGGACATGGCCGAAAAGCATAGGGACTGCCGCCACCGCCCGGACAGCCGCCTGCCCGACCGCGCGACCCGCCGTGTCTCACGTGGCGGGAAACACGCGGCACCTGGCGTTACCGGGCCGTAAGCTCCCAGGCATGCAGGTGATCCAGTCGACGAAGCTCGCCAACGTCTGTTACGAGATCCGGGGCCCGGTGCTCGAGGAGGCGATGCGGCTCGAGGCGGCCGGTCACCGCATCCTCAAGCTGAACACCGGCAACCCCGCCGCGTTCGGCTTCGAGTGCCCGCCCGAGATCCTGGAGGACATCCTCCGCAACGTCTCGTCGGCCCACGGCTACGGTGACGCCAAGGGCCTGCTGGCCGCGCGCCGCGCGGTGGTGATGCACAACCAGACCCTCGGCATCGAGACCGACGTGGAGCACGTCTTCATCGGCAACGGCGTCTCCGAACTCATCGTGATGGCCATGCAGGGCCTGCTCGACGACGGCGACGAGGTCCTCGTGCCCGCGCCGGACTACCCGCTGTGGACCGCCGCCGTCTCCCTGTCCGGCGGCACCGCCGTGCACTACCGCTGCGACGAGCAGTCCGACTGGATGCCCGACCTCGCCGACGTGGAACGCAAGGTCACCGACCGCACCAAGGCGATCGTCATCATCAACCCCAACAACCCCACGGGCGCGGTCTACGACCCGGCCGTCATCAAGGGGATGACCGACATCGCCCGCCGGCACAACCTGCTGGTCTGCTCCGACGAGATCTACGACAAGATCCTCTACGACGACGCCACGCACACCCCGACCGCGGCCGTCGCCCCCGATCTGCTGACCCTGACCTTCAACGGGATGTCCAAGGCGTACCGGGTGGCCGGCTACCGCGTCGGCTGGATGTCGATCTCCGGCCCCCGCGCGCACGCCGACTCCTACATCGAGGGCCTGACGATCCTGGCCAACATGCGCCTGTGCGCCAACATGCCGGGCCAGCACGGCGTGGTCGCCGCGCTCAGCGGGCGGCAGACCATCAACGACCTGGTGCTGCCCGGCGGGCGGCTGAAGGAGCAGCTGGACGTCGCCTACGAGCTGCTGACGCAGATCCCGGGCGTGACCTGCGTACGCCCCCGGGGGGCGTTGTACCTCTTCCCGCGGCTCGACCCCAAGGTCTTCAAGATCAAGGACGATCGCCGGATGGTGCTCGACCTGCTGCGCCGCGAGAAGATCATGGTGGTGCAGGGCACCGGCTTCAACTGGCCCGAGCCGGACCACTTCCGTGTCGTCACCCTGCCCACCGTCGGGGACCTGCGCGACGCGGTGGGCCGCATCGGCAACTTCCTGGACGGTTACAGCCAGGCCTGAACCGCGGCCCGTCCGGACCCGTACGGCTCACCGAGAGTGCGCCTACGGACCGGTTCCGCGAACCGGCTCAACTTTAGACGAGTTCTAAGCTAGGATGCCTTCTGTCAGCGCACAGGAGGCCATCCCATGTACGAACCGATCCGCACCAAGTCGGTCCACACCACGATGGCCGGCACCACCACCCCCGACTTCCCCCACCGCTCCCGCGAGGAGGAGCTGGACATCCAGCTCGCGGGCCACCTCGCGGCGCTGCTCGCCGTCACCGACGAGCTGCGCGCGCTGGCCCCCTCCGCCGACCTGGACGCGGCGGCCGAACGGCTCGCCGGGCAGGTGGCCCGGCTGCGGGGAGGACGGGCTCCCGCCCGCTCGTCGGCGCCCGCCGTCACCGGGACGCCGGAGCTGCACCGGCGGGCGCACGCGCTCGCCGGGCGCGCTCTCGTCGTCGCCGCCTCCCGGGCGGACACGGCGGCGGCGATCCTCGCGGCCGAGCGGATGGACGCGCACGCGGCCGCCGCGCCCGAGGAGCGGCAGGAGCTGAGTGGCGCCGCCCATTAGCCCCTGATCCACCCCCGATCAGGGAGCGACCCCTAAAACGGCCCCGGTCCGCGTGCACCCGCAGCGACGCGCGGACCGGGCGCCATGGACCCCGCCGCCCGCGGCCCGGCCGTCCCGGCGAGGATGGAGCCGTGACCGACTCCACCGCCACGGTGCGCCCCGCGGCCCGCGCCGACCTCACCGCCGTCGCCGCCATATACCGGCACTACGTCCTGCACAGCGTCGCCACGTTCGACGAGGTGCCGCGCTCCCTGGAGGACTGGGAGCTGCGTCACGGCGAACTCACCGCGCGCGGGCTGCCGTTCCTCGTCGCCGAGGAGGCCGGGCAGGTGCTCGGGTTCGCGTACGCCGGGCCATGGCGGCCCAAGCCGGCGTACCGGCACACCGTGGAGGACACCGTGTACCTCGCCCCGGGGGCCACCGGGCGCGGGCTCGGCGGCGCGCTGCTGGGCGGGCTGATCGAGGGGTGCGAGCGGGCGGGGGCGCGGCGGATGATCGCGGTCGTCGCGCTGCCCGCCGAGGACGACTCCGGCTCCGGGCCCTCCGAGGAGCGCCCCGGCGCTTCGGCCCCGGGAGCCTCAGGTGCGGCCTCGCTCGCCCTGCACCGCCGCTTCGGCTTCGCGGACGCGGGACGGCTGACCGCCGTCGGATACAAGCACGGCCGCTGGCTCGACACGCTGCTGCTGGAACGGGCGCTGGCCGGCAACGGGACCTGCGCCCGCTGACCGGCGGCCGTCAGCCGAGCAGCACCACCACGACCACGAACACCACCACGACCAGCAGGACGATCAGCCATACGGGCCATGTGCCCCGGCTGTGCGGCTCATCCGGGCCGCCGCCGCGTGGGCGGTCCTCGGTCAGGTCCGTCCGGTCCGGGCGGTCCCGGGTGTAGAAGTCACCGTCTCCAGCCATGCCCTCATCACTCCTTCACCTGGAGGACCCCCGGGTACCCGGAGCCGGGCCGGCCACACCGAAGAGGCCGGGTGCGCACGCCGTTGTGCGCACCCGGCCTCCTGGGTTGACGCCGCGGCCGGCCGGAGCGACGTCGCAGGTCAGGGCAAGTCGCGGCCGGCCGCGGAGCTGGAGCGGGCCCGTCCGGGCCCGGGGCGGGTCAGGACGGGGCCCTGGGCGGGACGGGGCCCGGGGCGGGACGGGGCCCTGAGGGTCAGCCCAGGCGCTCGACGAGCGCGTGGTACTGGTCCCACAGCTCCTTGGGCGTGTGGTCGCCGAAGGTGTTGAGGTGCTCGGGGACCAGGGCGGCCTCCTCGCGCCACACGTCCTTGTCGACGGTGAGCAGGAAGTCCAGGTCGGACTCGGACAGGTCCAGTCCGTCGGTGTCCAGGGCCTCCCGGGTCGGCAGCACGCCGATCGGGGTCTCCACGCCCTCCGCCTTGCCGTCCAGGCGCTCGACGATCCACTTCAGCACGCGGCTGTTCTCGCCGAACCCGGGCCAGACGAACTTGCCCTCGTCGTTCTTGCGGAACCAGTTGACGTAGTAGATCTTCGGCAGCTTGGACTGGTCCTTGTCCTTGCCGACCTCGATCCAGTGACCCATGTAGTCGCCCATGTTGTAGCCGCAGAACGGCAGCATGGCGAAGGGGTCGCGGCGCAGCTCGCCGACCTTGCCCTCGGCGGCCGCGGTCTTCTCGGAGGCGACGTTGGCGCCCAGGAAGACGCCGTGGTTCCAGTCGAAGGACTCGGTCACCAGGGGCACCGCGCTGGCCCGGCGGCCGCCGAAGAGGATCGCCGAGATCGGCACGCCCTTCGGGCTCTCCCACTCCGGCGCGATGATCGGGCACTGCGAAGCGGGCGTGGTGAAGCGGGCGTTGGGGTGCGCGGCGGGCGTACCGGACTCGGGGGTCCAGGAGTTGCCCTTCCAGTCGGTCAGGTGGGCCGGGGTCTCCTGCGTCATGCCCTCCCACCAGACGTCGTTGTCGTCGGTGAGCGCGACGTTGGTGAAGACCGAGTTGCCCCACAGGGTCTTCATGGCGTTGGCGTTGGTGTGCTCGCCGGTGCCGGGGGCGACGCCGAAGAAGCCGGCCTCGGGGTTGATCGCGTACAGGCGGCCGTCCTCGCCGAACCGCATCCACGCGATGTCGTCGCCGATGGTCTCCACCGTCCAGCCGGAGATCGTCGGCTCCAGCATGGCGAGGTTGGTCTTGCCGCAGGCGCTCGGGAAGGCGGCGGCGACGTACTTGGACTCGCCGGTGGGCGGGGTGAGCTTGAGGATCAGCATGTGCTCGGCCAGCCAGCCCTCGTCGCGGGCCATGACGGAGGCGATGCGCAGGGCGTAGCACTTCTTGCCGAGCAGGGCGTTGCCGCCGTAGCCGGAGCCGTAGGACCAGATCTCGCGGTCCTCGGGGAAGTGCGAGATGTACTTGGTGGAGTTGCACGGCCAGGGCACGTCCTCCTGGCCCGGCTCCAGCGGGGCGCCGAGGGTGTGGACGGCCTTGACGAAGAAGCCGCTGTCGCCGAGCTCGTCCAGGACCGGCTGTCCCATGCGGGTCATGGTGCGCATGGAGACGGCGACGTAGGCGGAGTCGGTGATCTCCACGCCGATCGCGGACAGCGGGGAGCCGAGGGGGCCCATGCAGAACGGGACGACGTACATCGTGCGGCCCTTCATGGAGCCGCGGAACAGGCCTTTGTCACCGGAGAAGATCTCCCGCATCTCGGCGGGCGCCTTCCAGTTGTTGGTGGGGCCGGCGTCCTCCTCCTTCTCGGAGCAGATGAACGTCCGGTCCTCCACGCGGGCCACGTCCGAGGGGTCGGAGGCCGCGTAGTAGGAGTTGGGGCGCTTGATCGGGTCGAGCTTCTTGAAGGTGCCCTTCGCGACGAGCTCCTCGCACAGTCGCTCGTACTCGGCCTCGGATCCGTCACACCAGACCACGTTGTCCGGCTGCGTCAGTTCGGCGATCTCGTTCACCCACGAGATCAGGTCCTGATGGTTGGTGGGGATGACGGGGGGAGCCGCGATGTCGCGCGCCACGATTGCTCCTAAATGAGGGGTTTCTTGTCTTGTCGCCCCGTGGGGGCTGCGACCCGGATGCTTCGTAGCCGCTCATCCGGTGCCGACCGCACTCATTTGATCATCCGACTCCTGTGCGCATCTGTCCAGAGGGCCGCACAGGTGAGCAGCGTGAGGAATCCCACGGTTTCCGTGATTCTTTGCGTCCACGTTGAGTTCGACTGAAGGACTTTTTGCGTTCGGCCGCGTCGGCAACGATCATCGGGAGGTACTCACAGCCGACTTACGGACGCGTAGGTACCATGCGGCCATGACTGCGTCCGCCTCCGACGCGCCCTTGGACACGCCGGCCGCCGGCCGCGGTCCGGAGGCGCTCTCCCTGCCGCACCCCATCAAGCCGAAGCTGCGCGGCTGGCTGCACCTCGGAATGTTCCCGGCCGTGCTCGTCGCGGGTCTGGTGCTCACCGCGCTCGCCGACTCCACCCGCGGGCGGGTCGCCTGCGGGATCTACGTCCTCACCGCCTGCCTGCTGTTCGGCGTCAGCGCGCTGTACCACCGCGGGAACTGGGGCCCGCGGGCCGGCGGACTGCTGCGCAGGCTCGACCACGCGAACATCTTCCTGATCATCGCGGGCACCTACACCCCGCTCACCCTGCTGCTCCTGCCCGGCGCGAAGGGCCAGTGGCTCCTGTGGGGCATCTGGGCCGCCGCGGCCGCGGGCATCGTCTTCCGGGTCTTCTGGGTCGGCGCGCCCCGCTGGCTCTACACCCCCTGCTACATCGCGATGGGCTGGGCGGCCGTCTTCTTCCTGCCGGACTTCATGCACGCCGGCGGCATCGCGGTGCTGGTCCTGGTGGTCGTCGGCGGCCTGCTCTACAGCGCGGGCGGCGTCGTCTACGGCATCAAGCGACCCAACCCCTCCCCGCGCTGGTTCGGCTTCCACGAGGTCTTCCACTCCTTGACGCTGGCGGCCTTCGTCGTGCACTACGTCGGCATCTCCCTGGTGGCATACCAGCACGCGTAACGCCCCCCGACCGCCTCCCGGTGGCCACGGCTCGCACGAGCCGTGGCCATTTTTCATGTGCCGGTAGTCCATAGTGATTGACAGTCTCTAGATTTTGAGAGCTACTTTCATTTCATGGTTACTCTCACTGAGCTCCAGGACACCCGGCGCGACCCCCGCCGCTGGTGGGCCCTCGGCGCCCTGGTCGCGAGCATGCTCACGCTCGGCTTCGACATGACGATCCTCAACGTGGCGCTGCCGACCATGGCCGGCGAACTGGGCGCCACCACCGGCCAGCAGCTGGGGGTCCCCCCAGGCGTTTAGCACGGGGGGAGGATGGCGGACGCGTACGTGGTCGTCTTCGCCGCGCTGATGCTGCCCGCCGGACTGCTCGGCGACCGGTTCGGACGGCGGCGGGTGCTGATGGCCGGACTCGCGGTCTTCCTCGCCGGTTCGCTTGCCGGCGCGCTGGCCGGGGACGTGAACTGGGTGATCGCGGCCCGCGCGTTCATGGGCGTCGGCGGGGCCCTGGTCACCCCGCTCGCGCTGTCCGTGCTGGCCTCGCTCTTCGGACCCGAGGAGCGCACCAAGGCCGTCGGCGTCATCTCGGCCGCCTCCGCGCTCGGCCTGCCGCTCGGCCCGATCATCGGCGGCTGGCTGCTGGACCACTTCTGGTGGGGCTCGGTCTTCCTCGTCAACGTGCCGATGGCCGCGCTCGGCATCGCCGCCTGCGCCTTCCTGCTCCCGGAGACCAGGGACCCCGCCTCCCCCAGGGTCGACGCCCTGTCCACGGCGCTCACCGCGACCGGCCTCGGCGCCCTCGTCTACGCGATCATCGAGGCGCCCGGCCGCGGCTGGGGCGACGGCCTGGTGGTGGCCATGTGCGGCGCGGCCGCGGTGCTGCTCACCGTGCTGGTGCTGCGCGAGCGGCGGGCCGTGCGCCCGATGCTCGACATGACGCTGCTGGCCCGGCGCGGCTTCCTGTTCAACACGCTCGCCGCGACCCTGGTGATGTTCGTCCTGTCCGGGCTGCTGTTCGTGCTGCCCCCGTACCTCCAGGCCGTCCTCGGCCAGGACGCCTTCGGCACCGGTCTGCGGCTGCTGCCGATGACGGGCGGCCTGATGCTCGCCACGCGGGGCGCCCAGCCGGTCGTCGCGCGGTTCGGCTCCCGCGCGGTGGTGAGCGCGGGCCTGGTGGTGCCGGCCTTCGCCGCGCTGCTCGGCAGCCGTACGACGGTCCACTCCGGCTACGGCTTCACCGCGCTGTGGCTCTCCGTCGCCGGCGTCGGCTTCGGGTTCGCCGTGGTGCCCGCCATGGACGCCGCTCGCGGCACCCTGCCCCGCGACCGGGCCGGCAGCGGCTCGGGGCTGCTCATGACGCTGCGCCAGGTCGGCGCGGCCATCGGCATCGCCCTGCTCGGCAGCCTGCTCGCGGGCGTCTTCCGCGACCGGCTCGACGTCACGGGGCTGCCCCCGCGGGCCGCCGGCACCGCCGGGGACTCCGTGGTCGCCGCCCATCTGGTCGGCGAGCGGCTGGGCTCGGCCCGTCTGGTGGCCTCCGCGGACAGCGCCTACGTCCACGGCATGGGCGTGGTCCTCGTCGTCTGCGGTGCCGCCGCGCTGGTCTCCGCGCTGCTGGCGGCGGCCTTCCTGCCGAAGGGAGAGCCCGCGCCCGCCGGGGAGGTGCCCGTCCCCGGCATGGCTGCCCCGGCCGCCGATGCCCGACAATGAACGCCATGACGGCCGCACGTTCCCATTTCTCCCCCGCCGACCGCCCCCAGCTGGGACTTCGTGAGCGCAAGAAGATCAAGACCCGCGAGGCGATCCGCGAGGCGACCTACGCGCTGATCAAGGAGCAGGGGTACGACGCCACGACGATCGAGCAGATCGCCGACCGGGCCGAGGTGTCGCCGTCGACCGTCTTCCGGTACTTCCCGACCAAGGAGGACATCGTCCTCACGGACGAGTACGACCCGCTGATGCTGGAGGAGCTGCGCGCGCGGCCCGCGGGCGAGCCGTGGATCGACTCGGTGCGGCACGTGATCCACATGGCCCTGGACCTGCTGACGGAGGAGGACCCCGAGACGGTCCGGACGCGGGCGCAGCTCGCGGTCCAGGTGCCGGCCGTCCGCTCCCGCATGGCGGAGAGCATGTCGGAGAACGGGCGGATGCTGCGCGAGGCCATCGCCGAGCGCTCGGGCCTCGCCCCGGACAGCCTGGAGGCGCGCGTCCACGCGATGTCCCTCACCGGCGGTCTGCTGGAGGCCTACCTGCACTGGGCGGAGAACGGCTTCCAGGACGACCTGCGCGGCCTCGTGGACCGCGCCCTGGACGTCCTGGAGCACGGCCTTCCCGCCGCGAAACCCTGAGCCGTCCCCGTCCCTTCCGTGACATCCTGACCGGGTGAACGGTCCCGAGATCCACGTCGAGTTCGCCCCCGGCCTGCGCCTTTTCGTCCCGCACTCCCGGCGCTCGGGCGCCACCGCGGTCGCCACCGACGGCGTCTCGACCCTCGGCCACGTCGTGGAGTCCCTCGGCGTGCCGCTCACCGAGGCCGGCGCCCTGCTCGTCGACGGCCACGAGGTGCCCGTCTCCCACGTCCCGAGCGCCGGGGAGCGGGTCGAGGTGCGGGCGGTGGAGCGCCCCCAGCGGGTGCCCGGCGCTCCGCTGCGCTTCCTGCTCGACGTGCACCTGGGCACCCTCGCCCGCCGCCTGCGCCTGCTGGGCGTCGACGCGGCCTACGAGTCCACGGACATCGGCGACCCGGCGCTGGCCGCGCGCTCCGCCGCCGAGAAGCGGGTCATGCTCAGCCGCGACCGGGGCCTGCTGCGCCGCCGCGAACTGTGGGCCGGCGCCTACGTCTACAGCACCCGCCCCGACGAGCAACTGCACGACGTCCTCGACCGGTTCCGGCCCGCGCTCGACCCCTGGACCCGCTGCACCGCCTGCAACGGCCTGCTGCGGGAGGCCACCAAGGACGAGGTGGCCGACCAGCTCGAACACGGCACGCACCGCACCTACGACGTCTTCGCCCGGTGCGCCGACTGCGGCCGCGCCTACTGGAAGGGCGCCCACCACGACCAACTGGAGGCGATCGTGGAGCGCGCCCTGGCCGGATACGCCGACCGCGGCTGACCTGCGGACGGGGCCCCTTCAGCCGCCGAGGGCGGCGCGCAGCCGGTCCGGGTCGGTGGTCGGGGCGTCGCAGGCGAAGTTGCGGCAGACGTAGGCGGTGGGTTCGCCGCCGACGAGCGGACGGCCCTCGAGCAGCGGGAACTCCTCGCCGCCCGCCGCCCCGAAGGCGACCACGGCTCCCGGCGCGGTGCCCAGAAGTGCCGTGTGGTGCAGGGCCTTCGCGGCCTCGTCGTCCGGGGAGGCGCCCACCACGGCGACCTCGCGCGGCCCGTCGAGTGCGGCCTCGGCGACGGCGAGTCCCCAGCCGATGAAGCGCGGCACGCGCGGACCGAGCGCCCGGACCACGCCCAGCGCCTTCTCGGCGGCGGTGCGGTGCTCCGCGGAGCCCGTGTGGGCGGCGTAGGAGAGCAGCGCGCCCGCGGCGGCCGACCAGCCGGAGGGGGTGGCGTTGTCGGTGGGGTCCTGGGGGCGGCGGATCAGCTTCTCGGCGTCCACCGCGGTGTCGTAGAGCGTGCCGGAGGCCGGGTCGGTGAACCGGGTCAGGACGTGGCCGAGGAGCAGTCCCGCGAAGTCGAGCCAGACGCCCTCGCCGGTGACGGACGCCAGCGCGAGGAAGCCCTCGGCGACGTCGGCGTAGTCCTCCAGAACCCCGGCGTTCGCCCCGGCGCGGCCGTCCCTGCTGGTGCGGGACAGCCCGGCGTGCTCGTCCATGTGCAGCCGTACGAGCAGGTCGGCGGCGCCGGCCGCGGCGTCCACCAGGTCCGGGCGGCCGAAGTAGGCGCCGGTCTCGGCCAGTGCGGCGATCGCCAGCCCGTTCCAGGCCGCGACCACCTTGTCGTCCCGGCCGGGTGCGGGGCGGGCGGACCGGGCGCGCAGCAGCCGGGACCTGACCGACGCCACCTGCTCCGCGTCGAACACACTGTCCTGCTGAGGCAGTTGCAGCACCGAAGCGCCCTGCTCGAAGGTGCCCTCCTCGGTCACCTTGAAGCAGCGGGCGGCGAGTTCGGCGTCCCGCTCGCCGAGGACCTCCGTCAGCTGCTCCGGCGTCCACACGTAGTACGCGCCCTCGACGTGCCGGCCGGTGCCGTCGTCACTGTCGGCGTCCAGCGCCGAGGCGAAACCGCCCTCTTTTGTGCGCAGTTCGCGCACCATGAAGTCGGCCGTCTCCAGCGCGACCCGCCGGGCCAGTTCGGAGCCGGTGGCCCGCCACAGATGGGCGTAGACCCGGCACAGCAGCGCGTTGTCGTAGAGCATCTTCTCGAAGTGCGGCACCACCCAGTCGCGGTCGACGGAGTAGCGGGCGAAGCCGCCGCCGAGCTGGTCGTAGATGCCGCCGCGGGCCATCCGCTCGCAGGTGTCCCGCGCCATCTGGAGGGCGCCCTCGGAGCCGGTGCGCGCGTGGTGCCGCAGCAGGAACTCGATCGCCATGGCCGGGGGGAACTTGGGCGCCGTGCCGAACCCGCCGCGCTGCGCGTCGTACTCCCGGGTCAGCCCGAGCAGCGCCTGCGCCAGCTCCTCCTCGCCGGGGACCTCGGTGCCGCCGTAGCCGATCTCCCGGTGGGCGAGGTCGCGCACGATCTTCCCGGCGACGTCGGTGACCTCCTCGCGCCGCGTGTCCCACGCCTGCCGCACCCCCTCCAGGACCTGCCGGAAGGACGGCATGCCGTGGCGGGGCGCGGGCGGGAAGTACGTACCGAAGTAGAACGGCTCGGCGTCCGCCGTCAGGAACACGGTCATCGGCCAGCCGCCCTGACCGGTGGCCGCCTGCACGGCCTCCATGTAGACCGCGTCCACGTCGGGACGCTCCTCGCGGTCCACCTTGACGCTCACGAAGTGCTCGTTGAGGTACCGGGCCGTCGCCTCGTCCTCGAAGGACTCGTGCGCCATGACGTGGCACCAGTGGCAGCTGCTGTACCCGACGCTCAGCAGCACCGGCACGTCCCGCCGCCGCGCCTCGGCGAAGGCCTCGTCCGACCAGGGCCACCAGTCGACCGGGTTGTCGGCGTGCTGGAGCAGGTACGGGGACGTCTCGTGAGCCAGTCGGTTCGGCATACCCCCATCCTGCCTCACCCGCTCCGGCCGGGCACGGAACGTCACCACAGGCCCGCCTCGCCGGCTCGCCGGGAGGCCCGCGCGCCCCCGGCGCGCGCGGACGTTGATCGTCGCCCCCTCGCGCTCGGGGCCCCGGCGAAGGACACTCGTAGGCAACGGAGTTGGCGTCAGAGGGGGACGGAACATGCGGGACGCGCATCGGGCGGAAGCCGAGCGGTTGCTGGCCCGGGCCGTGGAGGAGGAGGTGCGGCGCTCCGGCGGACGGGTGGACGGCGCCGTGCTGCTGTCCCGGGCGCGTGGCGCGCTGGACACCCTGGCCGCACCGGCGGCGGAGGAGTACGAGGCGTACACGCGCGCCCTGGACGAGGCGTCCGCCGGACAGCTCACCTTCGCCCAGCGCTACGCCCGTGAGGGCGCCGGAACTCCCCTGCTGGTCGCGGCCGTTGCGGCACTGACCGCGGTGGTGGCCGACATCGCTCTCGGCACGGGCACGGGAACGGCCGTCGGGGCAGGCGTCACCGTGGGCGCGGTGGGCGCCGCCACGACCGTGGCGAAGGTGACGGCGGCGCATCTGCCCGCGGCCCACCACCGCGCGGGCGCGGCCGGCCAGCCGGGCGGTACGGAACAGCTGCGGCTGCAGTGGCTCACCGCGCTGGAGGTGCGGGGCATCCGCCCCTTCCTGGACCAGCAGCGGGTGCTCAGCGCGTCCACCGGGCCGAAGAAGGCGGCCCCCCGGCTGCGCGGCACGGACAAGAGCGCGGCGGCCCGCAGACGCAGCGTGCTGGAGCAGTCGTTCGGGCAACTGCCCGAGGCCGTCGGGGTGTTCGCGGGGCGACGGCAGGAGATGGCGCGGATCCGGCAGTGGGTGCAGGCGGCCCGCGCCAGCACCCAGACCCGGCCCACCGTGGTCGTGCTGCACGGGCCGCCCGGCTCCGGCCGCAGCACCCTCGCGGTGCGGGCGGCCCACGATCTGAAGGACCAGTTCCGGGGCGCGGTCGTGGTCGACCTGCGCGGCGACAGCCCCGAGGAGCCGCCGCTGCCCACCCGGGACGCCCTGCTGCACCTGCTGAACCGGCTCGGCGCCCCCCGCGAGCAGCTGCTGTTCCGTGAGCGCTCCTCCCCCGACCAGCAGCTCAAACGGCTCGGCGAGCTGTACCACCAGCACCTGACCGGGCTGCCGGTGACGATCGTGCTCGACGACGCCTCGGACCCCGAGCAGGTACGGGCCCTGGTGCCCGAGCGGTCCGACAGCCTCGTGCTGGTCACCTCCCGCAAGCCGCTCGAACTGCCCGCCGACCTGCCGGCCTGGGTGTACCAGCTGCCCGTGGAGGCGCTGGACACGGCGGGCGCCGAGGAGCTGCTGGGCGCGGCCGCCCAGGACGCCTCCGGTCCGTACGACGCCGACTCCGCCGAGCGGATCGGCGAACTGTGCGGGGGCCTGCCGCTGGCGCTGCGCATCGCGGGCTCCGCGCTCGGCCCGCGCTCACCGCGCGCCCTGGCCGCCGACCTGGGGGCGTACGGCCCGGTGGAGCCGGTCGAACGCGTGCTGTGGCTGCGCTACACCGACCAGTCCGAGCCGGCCCGGCGGCTGCTGCGGCGGCTGGCGCTGGCCGGACGCGCCTCGCTGGGCACCGCCGCCGCGGCCGCGCTGCTGGCCACCGACGAGGCGGAGGCCGGCCGCCACCTGGACGCGCTCGCCCGGGCCGGCCTGATCGACCACGTGCGCGGCAGCCGCTACCGGATGCACGACCTGGTGCGCGCCTTCGCGGCCGCCCGCCTGCTCGACGAGGAGGACCCGGCCGAGCGGACGGCCGCCCAGGAGCGGCTGATCGTCAACTACGCCGAGCTGGCCGACTCCGTGCTGCGGCTCGTCGACGGCAACAACTCCACCCGCTCCGACCGCTTCAGCCCGCACGGCTTCACCTCCCTGGACGAGGCGCTGCGCTGGCTGGACGACGAGTCCAGCTTCATCACCGCCGCCCTGCGGCACTCGGAGGGCGTCGACCAGGCGGCCGTGCTGAACCTGCTGGGCGCGCTGTGCGACTACTGCCTGCTGCGCGGCGACCTGTACCGGCTCGGCGAGATCAGCGAGCTCACCCAGGCCGTGGACCAGGGCCTGCTGGTGCGGTCGGTGCAGTGGCGCACCGGCATCGCGGCCCGGCAGCTGGGCGAGCTGGACAAGGCGCGCGCCACCCTGACGTCGGTGGTCGACCTCTACCGCGAGGCCCACCACGACGCGGGCGCGGCGCGCGCCCTGAACTCGCTCGGCATCACCCTCCACCACCAGGGCAACCTCGCCGAGGCGGCGGCCCGGCTGAGGGAGGCGCTCCAGCTCCAGTCGGTGCCCGAGCTGGAGACCGACCGCGCCTGGACGATGCACGCGCTCGCGGCCGTCGAGCGGGACCGGGGGCGGCTGGCGGAGGCGCTGGAACTGCTGACGGGCTCCCTGGTGCTGCACCGGCGGGGCGACTCGGTGCACGGCGAGGCGTGGGCCCACTTCCAGCTGGGCCAGCTCGCGCTGCGGCTCGGGGACGTGGAGGGCGCGGAGGCGGACCTGCGCCAGGCCCTGGAGCGCTACGGCCGTACCCGCGACGCCCGCGGCGAGGCGTGGGCGCTGACCCAGCTGGCCCGGGCCCGGCTGGTGGCGGGCGAGGCGGCGGAGGCGGTGGAGGCGCTGCGCGGGGCGTTCGCGCGGCACCGGGACAACGAGGACGCACGCGGCGAGGCGTGGACGCTGTACTACCTCGGGCAGGCGCTGGAGGAGACCGGCGGCCTCGACCAGGCGGTGCGCGAGCTGGAGCGCGCGCGCACGCTGTTCTCCCGGATGCGGGACGTCTACGGCCTGGCCTGCGCCCGCCACCACTCGGCCCGCGCGACCCGCGACCAGCGGGCGGCGCAGACCGGCTCGCTGAGGAACTCCGGTTTCGCCCGCCAACTCCTGGTGGACGCCCGCGCGGACTTCCAGCGCATCGGGGTCGCCCACGGCGAGGCCTGGACGTGCCTGGAGCTGGCCGTGGTGGACGCGGGCAACGCCCGCACCCAGCAGGCGCTCGCCCTGTGCGACGAGGCGCTGACCCTGTTCGCCTCCTACGGCGACCTCCGCGGCGAGGACTGGGCGCGCTTCCTGCGCTGCACCCTCCTGCCGTACGCGGCCCCCGGGGGCGTGGAGGTCGGCACGGCGGTGGCGCAGGAGGAACTCGCCGCGCTCTCCCGCGCGGGCCACCCGCTGCGCGACGGCAAGCTCGACGACTACGTCGAGGCCTACCAGCTGCTGCTCGAACGCGGTGTCCAGTTGGAGGCGGGCTGGCAGGCCTGGCGCCTGGGCATGGTCCCCGACCGCCACGCGCGGGAGGTCATGGGTGTGCCGGTGCCGGCCCGGCCGTGAACGGCCGGGCCGGCCGGGGTGGGCCCGAGGTCAGCCGTGGTGGGGCTTGGGGTCGGCTGCGGGGGCGCCGGACTCCGCCTTGGAGTCCGGGGCCTCCTTGAAGTCGACCTTGCCCATGTGCCGGCTCATGGACTTCATCAGACCCCACACCGCCACGGCCATCACCGCGAAGACGATGAAGCCGAGGACGCCGGGGGTGACCTTGTTCTGGTCGACCTCGGCGAGGGGGACCAGATGCGTCACTGCGAGGCTCGCGCTTGCGCTCATGCCAGCATTGTCCCTCAGACCTGCCGGACGCCCGCAAAGAGGTCGTCCTCCGGCAGCGAGGTGCCGACGAGGGACTTCGCGAGCTCGTACTCCTCGGTCGGCCAGACCTCCTTCTGGATCTCCATCGGCACCCGGAACCAGCCGCCGTCGGGGTCGATCTGCGTGGCGTGGGCGATCAGCGCCTTGTCACGGACCTCGAAGAAGTCCGCGCACGGCACGTGCGTGGTGAGGGTGCGTTCCTCGCGGCCGGAGTTCTCCCAGCGCTTGAGCCACTCCCCGTAGGGCGACTCGAGGCCGCGGTCGAGCAGGGCCTTGTGCAGCGCCTCGGTGCGCAGCCGGTTGAAGCCCTGGTTGTAGTACAGCTTGAGCGGCTGGTGGACCGGGCCGTACTCGCCCTCCGGGTACTTCTCGGCGTCGGCCGCGCCCTCGAAGGCCACCATCGAGATCTTGTGGGTCATGATGTGGTCGGGGTGCGGATAGCCGCCGTTCTCGTCGTAGGTGGTGATCACCTGGGGACGGAAGGAGCGGATCTTGCGCACCAGTTCACCGGCCGCCTTGTCCACGTCCTCCAGGGCGAAGCAGCCCTCGGGCAGCGGCGGCAGCGGATCGCCCTCGGGCAGGCCGGAGTCGACGAAGCCGAGCCACTCCTGCTTGACGCCGAGGATCTCCCGGGCCTCGTCCATCTCCTTCTTGCGGACCTCGTGAATGTGCTCCTCGACGTACTTGTCGCCCTGGAGCTTGGGGTTGAGGATGGAGCCGCGCTCTCCGCCCGTGCAGGTCACCACCAGCACGTCCACCCCCTCGGACACGTACTTCGCCATGGTGGCCGCACCCTTGCTCGACTCGTCGTCGGGATGCGCGTGCACGGCCATCAGTCGCAACTGGTCAGTCAAGGCTCAATCCTCATTGGTCAAGTCGGTGCCCGGCGTCCCGGGCAGTCACCGTGTGCCGTACCGCGGGGACGTCGCTGCGGGGTGGCGGCCGGTCTGCGGGCGGGGCCTTCTATAGTGACCGAATCGGGGGACGAATAATTCCGGGGCCCGCCCTGGGAGCCCCCCGCGGGACCGCCGTCCCGCTCCTGCCGAGAGGACGATCATGAGTACGGCGAGCACCCGGCTCCCCGAGGGCCGCTACGGCCGCTCCGCGGACGAGCGCGCCGACCGCAAGCTCAGGGTCGCGGGCGGTGTCCTGGGCGCCGTGCTCCTCGCCCTGGTCGGCTACTTCGCCTACCACTACGTCGGCCAGAACGAGATCAGCGGGCAGGTCATCGCATTCCAGGCCGCCGACGACTCCGTGCAGGTCCATCTGGAGGTCCGCAAGGACGCCGGGGTCCGCGGCTACTGCACCCTGCGCTCGCAGGCGGCCAACGGCGACGAGGTGGGCCGGGCCGACTTCCGCTTCGACCAGCACGCCACGCGTATCGACAAGGTGGTCACGCTGCGTACGACGTCCCGGGGCACGACGGCCGAGCTGCTCGGCTGCCACGCCGGGTGAGGGCCCACTTCGCCCGGAATACGTAGGCCCTGACCTGCGTTGACGCCAAAGTGACGGCTTATGTCCTCCCCCTTTGGGCCCTGAATTGTTAGGCTCGTGGTTTCGCCCTTCCAAGAGGGACCATTCTTCTGGGTAGGGCGATGCTTTGTATTCCCAGTACCGACGAGGAGCACCTGTGACCCAGACCAGCGAGAACGTCACCTGGCTGACCCAGGAGGCGTACAACAAGCTCAAGGACGAGCTTGAGTACCTTACTGGTCCTGCGCGCACGGAGATCGCCGCCAAGATCGCGGCCGCGCGCGAGGAGGGCGACCTGCGGGAGAACGGCGGGTACCACGCGGCCAAGGAGGAGCAGGGCAAGCAGGAGCTCCGTGTGCGCCAGCTGACCCAGCTCCTGGAGAACGCCCAGGTGGGCGAGGCTCCGACCTCCGCGGACGGCACCGTGGCCCCCGGCATGGTCGTGACGATCGCCTTCGACGGTGACGAGGACGACACGCTGAGCTTCCTTCTGGCTTCGCGTGAGTACGCGAGCGCCGACATCGAGACCTACTCGCCGCAGTCCCCCCTGGGCTCCGGCGTGATGGGCCACAAGGTCGGCGAGGACGCGGAGTACGAACTCCCGAACGGCAAGAAGGCCTCGGTCAAGATCCTCAAGGCCGAGCCCTACTCGGGCTGACCCGGCCCCGTTCGACGAACGAGCCCCCGGCGCCCTCGAGCACCGGGGGCTTCTTCATGCCGTTCCGCCCGCCCTCACGCTCACGCGGTGGCCGAGCGGTACTTGCGGACCGCCAGGGTGCGGAAGACCGCGATGATCAGGACCGACCAGATCAGCGACGCCCACACCGGGTGCTGCATGGGCCAGGCGTCGGGGGTCTTGAAGCCCGGGGGGAGGTTGCCGAACAGCTCGCGACAGGCCTGGACGGTGGCGCTGAACGGGTTCCACTCCGCTATGTGACGGAGGAAGGCGGGCATCTGGTTGGCGTCCACGAACGCGTTCGAGATGAAGGTCAGCGGGAAGAGCCAGATCAGACCGCCCGAGGTCGCCGCTTCCGGCGTGCGCACGGAGAGGCCGATCAGCGCGCCGATCCACGAGAACGCGTACCCGAGCAGCAGGAGCACGGCGAACCCGGCGAGGACCTTGGCGAAGTTCTCGTGCGTGCGCCAGCCGACGATCAGGGCGACGACCGCGAGGACGACGAGGGTGAGCGTCGTCTGCACCAGGTCGGCCATGGTGCGGCCGGTCAGCACCGCACCGCGCGCCATGGGCAGCGAGCGGAACCGGTCGATGAGGCCCTTGTGCATGTCGTCGGCTATGCCCGCGCCCGCGCCCGCCGTGGCGAACGTGACCGTCTGGGCGAAGATGCCGGCCATCAGGAACTCGCGGTAGTCCTGGGTGGAGCTGGACGAGCCGACCTGGATCGAGCCGCCGAACACGTAGGTGAACAGCACCACGAACATGATGGGCTGGATCAGCCCGAAGATGATCATCTCGGGGATGCGGCCCATGCGGATCAGGTTCCGCTGGGCGATGACCAGGGAATCGCTCACGGCACTCACTTGACGGTCTCCTTCTTGGGCCTGCGGTCCTTGGGGCCGGCGTCGCCCTCGCCGTCCGCTCCGGTCTGCTCCTCGGTCTCGGCCGCGTGACCCGTCAGGGACAGGAACACGTCGTCGAGGGTCGGGCGGCGCAGTCCGATGTCGTCGATCTCGATGCCGCGGGAGTCCAGCTCACGGATGACCTCGGCCAGCAGCTTGGCGCCGCCGGTGACGGGCACGGTGAGCTTGCGGGTGTGGTCCTCGACCGTGGTCTCGCCCTTGCCGAAGCCGCGCAGCACCTGGGAGGCGGTGGCGATGTGGCCGCGCTCGTGCACGACGACCTCGACGCGCTCGCCGCCGGTGCGGGCCTTGAGCTGGTCGGAGGTGCCGCGGGCGATGACACGGCCGTGGTCGACCACCGCTATCTCGTGCGCGAGATGGTCGGCCTCCTCCAGATACTGCGTGGTCAGCAGCAGCGTCGTACCACCGGAGACGAGCTGCTTGATGACCTCCCACAGCTGCTGGCGGTTGCGGGGGTCGAGCCCGGTCGTCGGCTCGTCCATGAACATCACCGGCGGCGAGACGACGAGCGCCGCCGCCAGGTCGAGCCGGCGGCGCATGCCTCCGGAGTAGGTCTTGGCGGGGCGGTCGGCGGCGTCCGCGAGGTGGAACTGCTCCAGCAGCTCCGCGGCCCTGGCCTTCGCGGCCCTGCCCGGCATCTGGTACAGCCGGCCGACCATCTGGAGGTTCTCGCGTCCGGTCAGGTACTCGTCGACCGCGGCGAACTGGCCGGACAGGCCGATCGAGCGCCGGACCTGGTCGGGCTGCCTGAGCACGTCGACGCCGGCGACCACGGCCTTGCCGGAGTCGGGTCGCAGCAGGGTGGTCAGACAGCGGACGGCGGTGGTCTTGCCCGCGCCGTTCGGCCCGAGCAGGCCCAGCACGGTGCCCTCGGGGACATCGAGGTCGACGCCGTCCAGAGCCCTTACGTCACCGAAGGTCTTCACCAGGCCTTCGGCATAGATGGCGCCTGGCATGTGAGTCTCCACGTCGTCGGGGATTGTCGGAAAAGCCTAGGTATGCAGGCGCTGTTCCGCCTGCGAATTTCGCCTGCGGCAGCGCTCGCGCAGTGCACCGCGAGCGGTGCGGCCACGCGACACACCATAACGCGATGTATCGCGTCTCTCAATGGATTTGCCCGAACGGGTGACGAAGGGCTTTCCGGCCCGCGACTCGGGCCGCCGGAGTCGCCGGCGGCTCGCGCCGCGGCGCCTCAGTCGATGACCGTGTAGCCGGCGTCGCGCAGTGCCTGGCCGACCTCGGCGCAGTGCGCCGGTCCCTTCGTCTCCAGGTGCAGCTCCACCTCCGCCTCCGTGAGCCCGAGCCGCGGGTCGGTCCGTACGTGGCTCACATCGAGGACGTTAGCGTCGGCCACTGACAACACCCCCAGAAGCGTGGCGAGGGCGCCGGGACGGTCCGTCAGCCGCAGCCGTACCGCCAGGTAGCGGCCCTGCGCGGCCATGCCGTGCCGCAGGACGCGCTGGAGCAGCACCGGATCGACGTTGCCGCCCGACAGCACCGCCACGACCGGGCCCTCGATCCCCTCGCCGCCGCCGAGCAGCGCCGCGACCGGGCTGGCGCCGGCCGGCTCGACGACCAGCTTGGCCCGCTCCAGGCACAGCAGCAGCGCCGCGGAGAGCTGGTCCTCGCCGACCGTGCGGACCTCGTCGACCAGCTCCTCGACGATCGCGAAGGGCACCTCGCCCGGCCGGCCGACCTTGATCCCGTCGGCCATCGTCGCCGGGTTCTCGATCGCCACCGGCCGCCCGGCCGCCAGCGAGGGCGGATACGCCGCCGAGCCCTCGGCCTGCACGCCGATGATCCGCACGTCCGGCTTGAGCGACTTCACCGCCACCGCGATCCCGGCCGCGAGCCCGCCGCCGCCGATGCCGACGACGATCGTGCGCACCTGCGGGCACTGCTCGAGGATCTCCAGCCCCACCGTGCCCTGGCCCGCGATGACGTCCGGGTGGTCGAAGGGGTGGATGAAGACGGCGCCGGTCCGCTCCGCGTGCTCCTGGGCGGCGGCCAGCGTCTCGTCGACCACCTGGCCGTGCAGGCGCACCTCCGCGCCGTAGTCCCGGGTCGCGCTGATCTTGGGCAGCGGGGCGCCCTTGGGCATGAACACCGTGGAGTGCACGCCGAGCAGCGAGGACGCGAGCGCGACGCCCTGCGCGTGGTTCCCCGCGCTCGCGGCCACCACGCCCGCGGCGCGCTCCTCGGGCAGCAGCCCGGCGATGCGGACGTAGGCGCCGCGCAGCTTGAACGAACCCGTCCGCTGGAGGTTCTCGCACTTCAGCAGCACCGGCGCGCCCACCAGCTGGGACAGGTGCCTGCTGCCTTCCATCGCGGTCACGCGCGCGATCCCGGAGAGCATCTTCTGGGCACCGAGCACGTCGTCGAGGGTGACCGAACGCAGGGAGCCGGCCGTGCTGTAGCTCATGCCCCAAGTCTCGCAGTTCACGGGCCGCGGACGGCGGTGTGACCAACCTCCGAGACCGGATTGCGCAGCGCCGGTACGGCCCGTGCCCCGGCCGCGTACCCTGTCCCCCAACCCAAGCAGCCGCCCTTCAGAAGTGAGCCCCCGGCCATGCCCACAACACCTGAAATGTCGATGGACATGACGACCGTCGGTGACACCGGTCTTCTCGACATCCTCCAGCACGAGGTGGCGGTGTTCGCCCGGCGTGCCGAACAGACCCGGCTCGGCGGGGTCGGGCAGGTGCGCAACTCCATGGACCGCGCCGCGTACCTCCTGCTCAACCGCCTGGACAAGGAGGGCCCGATGGGCGTCAAGGCGCTCGCCGCGAGCATGGGCATCGACTCCTCCACGGTCACCCGCCAGGTGGCGCCGCTCGTCGACACCGGGCTGGTCAAGCGCACCTCGCACCCCGAGGACGGCCGGGCGGTGGTGCTTCAGCTGTCCCCGCGCGGGCTGTCGCGGCTGGACGAGGTGCGCACCTCCAGGCGGCAGCTGATGGCCGAGCTGACCGGGGAGTGGTCGCCGGAGGAACGCGAGACGTTCTGCTCCCTGCTGACCCGCTTCAACCACGCCCTGTCCGCCCGGCAGGCATCCCCGTCGGTGCCGCCGGCGGAGGCGACGACCCCGGCGTCGTAGGAACCCCGCGGTGCGCGGGCGCCCGGCGCGCGACTCTTGACCGGCGGCCCCCGCCTGGCCTCAGATGAGACCGGGCCCCCAGTCGCACGCGGTCGCGCATGCCGTACGCGGACGGGCCCGGTCCCTCACGATCGCCCTCGGGGGGAGGCGCGGTGCGAGAACGGCAGGCGTCCCACGACGCTCGCCCGGCCCGGGAGTTCGAGGCGTTCGTCGCGGGCGCGGCCGGGCGGCTGCTGCATGCCGCCACGCTCCTCACCGCGGAGGCCCCGGACGCCAACCCGCGCGCGCGGCGCCTGCTGACCCTCGCCCTCGCGCACACGTACGCGTGCTGGCACCGGCTGCGCGGCGAGGACCCGTACGACCGCGCCCGCCAGTACCTGGCCACCCGGTACGCGCGCGAGGCGTGGCATCAGCACGCCGCGATCGGCCGGGACCGCCCGCGGCCGCCCGGCACCCTGGCCGTCCTCACGCCGCAGGAGCGGCTGATCGTCGTCCTCAGGCTGTACGAGGGCGTCGCCGAGGAGCAGGCGGCGGCCCTGCTGGGGCTGCCCACGGAACGCGTCCGCGCCATCTGCGACCGGGCGATCACCACGCTCACCCACCCGCCCCGCGGCCGCGCCCCCACGGTGCGCGGCCCGAAGGTCGCTCCGTCGTGAGCGGGGAGCGCCGGGGGAGGAAGCCAGAGGGAGGGAAGGGCAGGGGAGGGACGTGAACCGGACCGAGCGTGAGGCGGCCGTACGGCGGATCCTGGACCAGACCCCGCCGCAGGTGCCGGCGGATCTGTACGAGGACGTGGTGCGCCGCGGCGGCCGGATGCTGCGCCGCCGGACGGCCGCCCGCCGGATGCTGTGGCTGCTGCTCGTCGCCGCGGCCGTGGCCTTCACCGTGTGGGCGCTGACGGTACGCCCCTGGGTGGAGCCGCCCTCGCAGACGACCCCACCGCTGACGGGCTGGTGAGAGGCGACCGTCAGCCGAGGGCCTGCTGAAGGTCCTCGAGCAGGTCGTCGGCGTTCTCGATGCCCACCGAGAGACGGACCAGGTCGCCCGGGACCTCCAGGGCGGAGCCGGCCGCGGAGGCGTGGGTCATGCGTCCGGGGTGCTCGATCAGGGACTCGACGCCGCCCAGGGACTCGCCGAGCGTGAACACCTTGGCGCGGTTGCAGACCTCCACGGCCGCCTCCTCGCCGCCCTCGACCCGGAAGGAGACCATCCCGCCGAACGCCCGCATCTGCTTGGCGGCGACCTCGTGACCGGGGTGGTCGGGCAGGCCCGGGTACAGCACGCTCGTCACGCGCGCGTGCCGGGTGAGCATGTCGGCGATCTTCGTGGCGTTCTCGCTGTGCCGCTCCATGCGGACCGCGAGGGTCTTGGTACCGCGCAGCACCAGCCAGGAGTCGAAGGGGCCGGCGACGGCGCCCATGGCGTTCTGGTGGTACGCCAGCTCGTCGCCCAGCGCGGTGTCGCCGACGATCAGCGCGCCGCCCACGACGTCCGAGTGGCCGCCCATGTACTTGGTGAGCGAGTGCACGACCACGTCCGCGCCGAGCGCGAGGGGCTGCTGGAGGTAGGGCGTGGCGAAGGTGTTGTCGACGACGAGCCGGGCGCCCGCGTCCCGGGCGACCTGGGCCACGGCGGCGATGTCGGTGATGCCGAGCAGCGGGTTGGAGGGGGTCTCCACCCAGACGACCTTGGTCTTCGGGGTGAGGGCGGCCCGTACGGCGGCCGGGTCGCTGGTGTCGGCCACCGACCACTCCACGCCCCACCGGGAGACCACCTTGGCGAAGAGGCGGAAGGTTCCGCCGTAGGCGTCGTTGGGGATGACGACGTGGTCGCCGGGGGTGAGCAGCGTACGCAACAGGCAGTCCTCGGCCGCCAGTCCGGACGCGAAGGCGAGGCCACGGCGGCCGCCCTCGAGGGCCGCGAGGTTCTCCTCCAGCGCGGTCCTGGTCGGGTTGGCGCTGCGGCTGTACTCGTAGCCGCCGCGCAGACCGCCCACGCCGTCCTGCTTGTAGGTGGAGACCTGGTAGATCGGCGGGACGACCGCGCCGGTGAGGGGATCCGCGGTGTTGCCCGCGTGGATCGCGAGGGTCTCGAAGTGCTGACTGATGTGCCTGTCGCTCATGGGCCCGAGGGTAGTGCGCCCGCGGGCCGGGTGCCGGACGGCGGCCGCACCGCGCCGGTGGCGGGTTTTCCACAGGCTCGCGGGACGGGTTGGCCAATTGTCGGCGCTGTCTGGTTCGCTTGAGGCATGGAGATTCTCTGGGTCCTGATGGCACTGGTCATGCTGGGCTTCGTGCTGGTCCCCTTCCTGCGGCGCGGGCGGGGTGTCATCGAGCAGGTGCCGCCCGGGCACCCGGACGCCGCGGACCCGGCGAACTACGGATTCGTGCCCACGGAGGAGCTGGACGTCCGCATGCCCGGCCCCGACCAGGACCTGCTGGACGTGCTGGAGTTGGTGCAGCGCACGCAGGACTACCGCGCGGCCTCCCAGCTGCTCGCGGGCACCGAGGCGGCGGGCGAGCTGCGCTGGCAGCGCGTGCAGGCCTTCGCCGGGGCCGCCTCGCTGGAGCTGCGGCAGCGGCCGGGCGGGATACACGAGACGCCCGGCGGGCAGTGGCTGAGGGTGTGGCGGGCCGAGGCCCCCAAGGACGCGGGCGGCGCGGCGGTGCAGGCCGAGTTCCTGGTGCAGCAGGCGTGGCGTACGTCGACGCCGGGGACGGACGAGTTCCGGATCATCATGGAGGAGGCCAGGGACGTCTGCGGCCAGGCCGCGCTGCTCGCCCCGGGCGACCCCGTGCCGTACATCGTCGAGCTGTCGGTGGCGCGCGGACTGGGCTACTCGCAGCCCGAGTTCGAGCAGCTCTGGCTGAAGATCCTCGACCGCGCCCCGGCGCACATGGGGGCGCACCTGGCCGCCCTGCACTACTGGTGCGAGAAGTGGCACGGCTCGCGCAAGCTCGCGATGGAGTTCGCCGAGGCGGCCGCCGCCCGCGCGCCGCGCGGGTCACTGCTCGCGGCCATGCCCCTGTTCGCGGTCTTCGAGCACTTGCCCGAGGTGAACCTCGTCAGCGGCTTCTACCAGAGCGAGGTCGTCACCAAGGCGATCCACGGCGCGCTGTTCGCGGTGCACGCGGCCCGCCCCGGCGACCCGATGCTCGCGCACGTCCGTCACCTGCTGGTCTTCTTCCTGGTCCGCTCCGAGCGCTGGGCGGAGGCCATGAACCAGCTCATACACGTCGACGGCCACGTCGGCGCCCTCCCCTGGACCCTGTCCCCGGACCCGGCGGCCGAGTTCGCCGTCCACCGCGCCCTGGCGGTGGCCGGGTACGAAGCCAACGGCGGCAGCCCGGCGACACTCGCGGGCTGACCTCCGGCCCACCGCGAACCACTCAGGTCCGCTCGGGACCTGCCGGTGCCGTCCGGTCTCCGCCTCCGGCGCCATACCCCGCGGGACGACTCCGTCCAGCGACAGCGCTCCCGCACGCGCCGTGCGCCGGGATCCGCGCCGCGTGGGGCGTGGTCCAGAGGGGAAGGGCTACGGACGCGGGGCGGGAAGAGGAGGATGTCGGTGGAGTTCGGGGACTTCACGGTCCGGTTCCGGCCGGTGATCCGGGCCAAGCTGGACTGGGGGCGGCTGGCGGACGTGGGGGCCGGGGTCCGGGTGGAGACGGTGACCGGGGGCGCGGCCAGGCGGTGCCTGGCGGGGCTGTTCACCGTCTGGTACGCCGACGCCCGGGGCGCGGACAGCAGGTGGAACTCTCCGGGGAGCCATCCGCTGCGGGTGGGTTCGGCCGGGCGTACGCTGCCCAGCTGGCCCGAGGGCCGCAGGCGCGCCGTCGACGCGCTGGCGCGGGAGTACGCCGGGGGGCCGGGGCCGGTGCCGCTCACCCTGCCCACGTACCGGGTCGGTGAGGACTGCCATGTCCTCCTCGACGGCAACCACCGTGCCGTGGCGGCCCACCGGGCGGGCGGGGACGTCGAGCTGACACTGTGGGCGCTGACCGGGCCCGTGTGCGAGGGCATACTGCCCGACCTGCGCCACTACGCGGCCCCGCTCGCCTGACGGCCGACACCCGCACCACCCGCCCGAGCGCCGGCACCGGCGCCCGCACCCGCACCCGCAGCCGCACCCGCATCGGGGCCGGAACCGGCGTCGGGGTCGGAGCCGGGGGCGGCGTCGGGGTCGGAGCCGGTGTCCCCCTCCTCGTCGTCCGGCTCCGCCGGGAACGCGGGCCCGGGGAGCCTGGCCGCGGCGAGCCGCATCTCGTGGTCCTCCACGAGGTTCCGCAGCGCCTCCCAGCACTCCGTGCGGCGCAGGCGCAGCACCTGGGCGAAGGTGAGGGCCGCCGTGGCCGCCGCGACCAGCGCGCTCGTCGCGGCGGCCACCACGCTCAGAGGGGCCAGGGTAATCAGGGCCCAGGTGCCGAGGATCAGCGGCGCCGGCGTGGAGAGGAGGATGTTGATCTCCGCCTCGGTGGCGTCCGGCGCGAGTCCGGGATTGTGCTCCCGCAGCCACAACTTGGCGTAGGTGAAGGCCTCGTAGGCGTTGCCGCCGCGCAGGGCGCCGCCCGGCCGGCGCAGTAATTGCGCCGGGGTGGAGGCACTGTGCGCGGGGTCGAGCAGGTGCCGCAGCAAGGGGTGCGTCCGCAGGCAGCGGCGCAGGGCCGTACGCCCGTAGACGGCCTCCAGTTCACCGTGCAGCGAGCCGAGCGACGACCGGTGCTTCGGGCTGAGCCGCTCCGCGAGGCCGAGGAGGCGGAAGGCGAGCTCCCGGCCGACGTAGCCCAGGATGTAGGCGAAGGCCAGCCAGGAGACGTCGACCAGGACCATGGCCGGACCCCGGAGCGCGCGCACGGCCTCGCCCAGGGCCGCGCCCGCGTCCCCGGGGTGGCGGGCGTGCAGCATGAGCGCGGCCAGGCAGGTCACGGCGACCAGGCCGGGCACGAGGACGGAGGTCAGCTGTACGGAGACGTAGAAGGCGAACCGCCGCCCCGCCGCGGCCTTCCCGGCGGTGACCGCCGTCAATGGATCCATGGCTCCCCGCCCCACCCCCGGCAGATCCAACGGGTCCGGCGCCGCCGACAGGCCACGGCCATGGGCCGGTGGTCGCGCCCACCCGTCACGGGCCGGGCCCCCGGCCACGGTATCGGCCCGCCGGGCCGCCCGCCACAGCCCGGCATCCGGCGACCGGCCGCCCCGCCACAGCCCGGCCACCGCCCACCGGGCCCCACCCACCAGGTCACCCGCCCCGCTCGCCTGCACCCGCTCGCCTGCCTGCCCGTCCGCCGGCATCCGGCGACCGGTCAACCGCAGCAACCGGCCACCGGCCACCGGCAGCCCGGCCACCGCCCACCGGGCCCCGCCCACCAGGCCACCCGCCCCGCTCGCCTGCACCCGCTCGCCTGCCTGCCCGTCCGCCGGCATCCGGCGACCGGTCAACCGCAGCAACCGGCCACCGGCCACCGGCCACCGGCAGCCCGGCCACCGCCCACCGGGCCCCTCCCACCAGGCCACCCGCCCCGCTCGCCTGCACCCGCTCGCCTGCCTGCCCGTCCGCCGGCATCCGGCGACCTGCCGGCCCGCTACGGCCCGGCCACCGGCCCTGCCTGCCCGCCCGGCATCCGGCGACCGGTCAACCGCCGCTACCGGCCACCGGTCACCGGCCGCCCGGCGGTCACGCCCTCAACAGCCCGGCCGCCGAGCCGCCCCGCCACCGAGCCACCGACCGGCGCAGCCCCGCCCGCCGGGCCGCACAGTCACCCGACCGCGCGGCCCGGCCCGGTGCGCCCCGGTGCGCGCAAGGACCGGGCGCCGTGCGTCAGATCGTCGCCGTGTCGATCACGAAGCGGTAGCGGACGTCGCTGTTCAGGACGCGCTCGTACGCCTCGTTGATCCGGTCCGCGCCGATGAGCTCGATCTCGGCGCCGAGGCCGTGCTCCGCGCAGAAGTCGAGCATCTCCTGGGTCTCGGGGATGCCACCGATGTTGGAGCTGGTCAGGACGCGGCGGTTGCCGAAGATCGCGGAGAGTTCGATGCGGACCGGCTCCTCGGGCAGGCCCACGTTGACCATGGCGCCCTCGGTGCGCAGCAGCGAGAGGTAGGCGGCGAAGTCCAGCGGGGCGGAGACGGTGTTGAGGACGACGTCGAAGGTGCCGCGCAGGTCCTCGAAGGTCTGCGGGTCGCTGGTGGCGCGGTAGTGGTCGGCGCCGAGCCGGAGGCCGTCGTCCTTCTTGCGCAGGGACTGGGACAGCACGGTCACCTCGGCGCCCATCGCGTGCGCGATCTTGACGCCCATGTGGCCGAGGCCGCCGAGCCCGACCACGGCGACCTTCTTGCCGGGGCCGACGCCGAAGTGCTTCAGCGGGGAGTACGTGGTGATGCCGGCGCACAGCAGCGGGGCGGCCACGTCGAGGGAGAGGCCGTCGGGGATGCGGACGACGTAGTTCTCGTCGACGACGATCTTCTCGCTGTAGCCGCCGTAGGTCGGCTCGCCGTCCTTGCCGACGGCGTTGTACGTCCACACCGGGCCCTCGGCGCAGTACTGCTGGAGGCCGGCCCTGCAGTTGTCGCACTCGCGGCAGGAGTCGACCATGCAGCCGACGCCCACGCGGTCGCCCACGGCGTACTTGGTGACGCCCGGGCCGACCTCGGAGACGACGCCGGCGATCTCGTGGCCGGGGACCATGGGGAAGGTCGCCTTGCCCCAGCCCTCGCGTGCCTGGTGGATGTCGGAGTGACAGATACCGGCGAACTTGATGTCGATCAGCACATCGAACTCGCCCACGGCGCGGCGCTCGATGGTGGTGCGCTCCAGCGGAGCCTTGGCGGCGGGTGCGGCGTATGCGGCAACGGTGGTCATGCCGGGATTCTCCGGTTCTTCCGTTCAGTGGTTCAGCGGTTGTCGGCGCCTGGCCGGTGTTCCGGCCGGGCGCTCTTCCAGCGTGCCCCAGCGTCCGGTGTTCACCCAGGTCCCGCCTCTGCGTACGCCCGCCGTGCCTACCACTGGCGGGGTCAGGCCGCCGTGCGTAGGACCGGGGATACTTGACATATGGACGAGCGGCCCGATCTTCCCCAGGACGCCGGCGGGCTGGACCGCCGTGCCGAGCTGAGCGAGTTCCTGCGCACCCGCCGGGCCCGGCTGCGGCCGGAGGACGTCGGCCTCGCGCACTACGGGCGGCAGCGCAGGGTGCCCGGGCTGCGCCGCGAGGAGCTGGCCCAGCTGGCCGGGGTGTCGGTGGCGTACTACACCCGGCTGGAACAGGGCAACGGGCGCAACGTCTCGGCGGAGATCCTGGACTCCATCGCCCGCGCGCTGCGGCTCTCCGACGCCGAGCACGCCCATCTCACGCACCTGGCCAAGCCCAAGCACAAGAAGAAGCAGGCCGCGCGCACCCCGCAGGTGCGGTCCGGGCTGCGGCAGCTGCTGGACACCATGGACGAGGTGCCGGCGTACATCGTGGGGCGGCGCTCGGAGCTGCTGGCGTGGAACCGGATGGCGGCCGCCGTGTTCGGCGACTGGTCGCTGGTGCCGGCGCAGGAGCGGACCTGGGCGCGGATGGTCTTCCTCAACCCCGAGTACCGGGACCTGTACATCGACTGGGAGCAGAAGGCGATCGACGTGGTGTGCGGGCTGCGCATGGAGGCCGGCTGCTATCCCGACGACCCCCGGCTCTCCGCGCTGGTGGGCGAGCTGTCGGTCAAGAGCGAGGACTTCCGGCGGCTGTGGGCCACTCACGACGTCAAGGAGAAGAGTCACGGCGTCAAGCGGCTGCGCCACCCGCTGGTGGGGGAACTGGCCCTGCAGTACCAGTCGTTCAAGCTCGCCGACGACGCCGATCAGTCCCTGACGCTGTACCACGCCGAGCCCGGTTCCCCCTCGGCGCAGGCGCTGCGCCTGCTGGCGAGCTGGGGCGCGGACGCCACCCGGGCGGGGACGGCGAGCCCGCACCCCGGAGGCTGAGAGTGCCGGCGACGGGCGCGGCCCGCCGGGAGGAGTCCTCCCGGCGGGCCGCCCCGTTCCGTCACCGTCCGCGGCGGCGGATCACTTGCCGTAGTACGCGTTGTAGATCGACAGCGTCGACTGGTTGCCCTTCTTGTCGACGACCTCGGCGCGGAAGGAGACGCTCTTGCCCTTCGCCGGGTTCCTCAGCGTGATCCGGCCGCCGGTGACCTTGACCTTCTTCCAGGTCCTGCCCTGGTCGTAGGAGATCCAGACGGTCAGGGACTTGAGGTTGGCGCCGCGTGCCGCGCCCTCCACCGAGACCGGCAGGCTGACCTGCTTGCCGGCGGGGACGCGGCTGTCCAGGCCGGTGGCGGCGTCGAAGCGGACGGTGGAGGCGGGCAGCTGGGCCACGCCCGCACCGGACGGCTTCCTGGAGCGGAAGGTCCAGCTCGCGTCGATGCGGGTGGACGCGTCCGCGACCTTGGTGCTGCGGCTGACCGAGGTGGTGAGCCGGTAGGCGGCGTCGCCGGCCGGGACCCTGAACGCCTTGCCGCCGAAGAGCGGGTCGTCGTTCGAGCCGACCTTGGCGCCGTTGCGGTAGAGCGTCGTGGTCACCTTGGTGAAGGTGGACGAGCCGGCGTGCTGGTCGCCGTCGGCGAACAGCGGCACGAACCCGTAGAGGTCGTCGCCGTCGCGGAAGATGCCGTAGTCGGCGTTGAGGTGGGGGCCGAAGACGGCCGTGTTGAAGACCTTCTCGTAGCTCGTGCCGGCCTTGAAGGTCTGCGGGGCGCCCAGTGTGTAGTAGGCGTCGGCGAGCGGGAAGCCGTCCTGGTCGACTCCGCCGTCCTGTTCGAAGTCGAGGCCCCACTTGACGCCGCCCTGCGTGGACAGGTGCAGGGTGCGGGTGCCGGGGATGGGCTGCGGGAGGCCGACGGAGCTGGTGCCGAAGCTGTCGGGCAGCCAGCCGGCGGCGCTGACCACGCCCTTCTTGCCGCGTGCCGAGGCGCCCATGCCGACCTTGACGGTGGCCAGTTCACCGGCCTTGTAGTGCCTGGAGTAGCCGGTGGCGAGCCGCTTGACCCGGTTCACCACGGTCGTGTCGTACTGCTCCTTGCCGCCCGCGCTCCAGTGGCCGTCCCACTGCTGGGAGAGCGAGCCGTCGGTGACCGCCGGACCGAGGTGCGCGGTGCGGAAGTTGGCGTACGTCTGAAGGAACCAGCCGAAGCCGTAGGCGCGGTCGCCCTGCCCGACGGTGTAGGAGGCGGCGGCGAACTCGGACTTGGCCCCCTTGGCCGGGACGGTGATGTCGACGGGCCTGGCCTTGCGGGCGTCCAGCGTGACCGTGGTGTTCGCGGTGACGTCCAGCTTCGGCTGGGCGAGCCAGTCGACGCCCTTGGCGGGGTCGTCCGGGTCGACGAGGACGGAGGAGTCGAGGATGTACGTGCCCTTGGGGACGCGCACCTTGACGGTGCCGGAGGGGTCGTAGGGCGCGTAGTTCCGGCCGGCGCCGAGGCCGGCGATGCCGGACAGGGCGGCGTTGTAGTTCTTCGACGGCCTGCCGTCGCGGCCGCGGAACTTCAGCGTGACGTCGTACGACTGGATCTCGCGGATCACCGCGGCGGCCGTGCGGACGCTCTGCCCGCCGCCGGTCGCGGTGACGTACGCCGAGTAGGCGCCGTCGAGGGTGCCGCCGAGGCGGGTGTCCACGGTCAGGTTCACGGAGGCGGTGCCGCCGGCCGGGACCGTCACCTTGGTGGCGCCGAGCTTGAAGAAGCCGGCCGGGGCCGCCTTGCCCTTGGGGCCGGTGGCCGTGTCGGTGAGGGCGAGGCTGACGGGCTTGGCGCCGAGGTTGCGGTAGGTGAGCTTCTTGGTGACGGGCTTGTCGTCGGTGTGCGGCCAGGCCTGGACGCCGAAGCTCAGCGAGACCGGGTCGGCGACGACGGTCTGCTTGATGGCCTTGTCCACGGCGATCCGCCCGGCGCCCTGCTGGAACGGCGTGTACGGGCCGCCCTTGGCGGATCCGGTCAGCGCGCCCTTCAGCTCGGCGTAGCCCCACTTGGGGTGCTCCTGCTTGAGCAGCGCGGCCGCGCCGGCGACGTGCGGGGTCGCCATCGACGTACCGGAGATGGTGAGGTAGCCGGGCGGGTTCTCGCCGACCTCCTGGTCGATGACGCTGCCCTTGGCCGCGGCGGCGGTGATGTCGACGCCGGGCGCGGTCACGTCGGGCTTGATGGCGCCGTCGCCGACGCGCGGGCCGGTGGAGGAGAAGTCGGCCAGCTTGTCCTTCTTGTCGACGGCGCCCACGGTGAGGGCGGCGTCCGCGCTGCCGGGCGAACCGATGGACTCCGGGCCCGCGTTGCCGGCGGCGATGGCGAAGAGGATGCCCTTCTGGGCGGAGAGCTTGTCGACCTCCGCCTCGAGCGGGTCGACGCCGGGCGCGTCCGGGCCGCCGAGGCTGAGGTTGACGATGTCGGCGCCCTGCTGGGCGGCCCACTCCATGCCGGCGAGGATGCCGGAGTCGTCGCCGGATCCGCTGTCGTCGAGGACCTTGCCGTTGAGGATCCGGGCGCCGGGCGCCACGCCCTTGTACTTGCCCTTGGACTTGGCGCCGGTGCCCGCCGCGATGGAGGCGACGTGCGTGCCGTGGCCGTAGTGGTCCTTGGCGTCGGTGGCGGCGGAGAAGTTCCTGGCCGCGATCACCTGGGTCTTCAGGTCGGGGTGGGTGGCGTCGACGCCGGTGTCCAGGACGGCGATCTTCACGCCCTTGCCGGTGTAGCCGGCCTTCCAGGCCGCCGGGGCGCCGATCTGCGGCACGGACTTGTCGAGGCTGGCCTTGCGGACCCCGTCGAGCCAGATGTGGGCGATGCCGGCGGCGGTCTTCTGGCCGTCGGTGACCGCCTTCCACAGCGCGTGGGTGTCCGTGTCCGGGGTCTGCACCGCGTCGGCGTTCAGCGCGGTCAGGGTGCGGCGCAGGGTGCCGGAGGAGCGGACGCCGGCCCGTGCGGGGGCGGCGGCGCCCTGGTAGCCGACGATGACCTTGAGCCCGTGGCGGAAGGACCTGCGGGCGGCGGAGGTGTTCAACTCCGTGATGTCGAACAGCCGTTGGTCGAGCTTGCCGGAGGCGACCAGACGGGCGGCGTCGGCGGGCACCACGAGCGTGTGCCCGTTCACGGTGCGGACCTGGACGGGTATGTGCTCGCGCCCCCTGGCCCGTTCCAGGCCGGTCACGCGTCCCTTGGCGTCCACGGTGACGCGGTCGCCCGTGATCAGGGCGATGCTGTGGTGGGACGTGAGCCGGGCGGCGCCGGCCGGGCGCTGCCCGCCGTGTGCCGGGGCCGTGTCCGCGGCGGCCGGGCTGGTCATGCCCGCGGCGAGTGCGACGGAGGCCGCCGTGGCGACCGTGGCCGCACAGGCTCTCTTCACTTGTGTGCGCAAAACTCCCCCTGGAGCCGGTCTGCCGGGCGAATTCCCCGTTCACCCGGCCGGGGGAAGACTCGTACTGGTGCGCGTACGCCCCCCGGATCACGCAGTATGCCGGGGGGTGATCAGCCGCTCAATAGATGAGAGAAGGGTAAGAACTCCGTCGGGGAACTGTTACGTGCCCTCCCGGACTCCGTTACGTGCCGGGCCCGTCGAGGGGTCGCCGGAGAACACCGATGCCGCCCCGAAGGGCGGCACCGGCAGGGGTGTTGACGGGGCGTCAGACGGCGGAGCCGGCCTTCCACTGGGCCCAGCTCATGTTCCAGCCGTTGAGGCCGTTGTCCGGGGAGACGGTCTTGTCGCCGGTGTTGGAGACGACCACGACGTCACCGATCAGGGAGTGGCTGAAGAACCACGCGGCGGGCGTGCTCGGGTCGCCCGCGCCCTTCTTGTCCTGGAGGCCGACACAGCCGTGGCTGGTGTTGACGTTGCCGAAGACGGACGGCGCGCCCCAGTAGTTGCCGTGGATGAAGGTGCCGGAGGTGGTCAGGCGCATGGCGTGCGGCACGTCCTTGATGTCGTACTCGCCCTTGCCGTCGGAGTCCTTGAAGCCGACCGTCGCGCCGTTCATCCGGGTCTGGGTGAACTTCTCGGAGATCACCATCTGGCCCTGGTACGTGGTGTGGTCCGGGGCGCCGGCGGAGATCGGGATGGTCTTGACCGTCTTGCCGTCCTGCGTGACCTTCATCTGCTTGGTCTTGGCGTCGACGTAGGAGACCTGGTTGCGGCCGATGCGGAAGGTGACCGTCTTCTGCTGCACGCCGTACACGCCGTTCGTGCCCTGGACGCCGTCGAGGTCGAGCTTCAGCGTGACGGTGGAGCCCTCCTTCCAGTACTGCTCGGGCCGGAAGTCCAGGCGGTTGGCGCCGAACCAGTGGCCGACGACCTCCTGGCCGCTGGAGGAGGTGACGGTGATGCCCTTCTGGACGGCCGCCTTGTTGGTGATGCCCTTGTCGAAGTTGATCGAGACGGGCATGCCCACGCCGACCGTGGCGCCGTTGTCCGGCGTGAAGGAGCCGATGAAGCTGTGCGCCGGGGCGACCGTGGTGAAGGAGGCGTTCTCGTGGGCGGCGCGGCCCTTGGCGTCCGTGGCGGTCGCGGCGACCTTGTAGGTGGTGGCGCGCTCCAGCTGGACGCTGGGCTTCCAGCTCTTCTTGTCGGCGGATATCTGGCCGCTGACGGCCTTTCCGTCGGACGTGGTCATGGTGACGCCGGTGAGCGTTCCCTTGGTGACGGTGACGCCGGAGTTGTTGATGGAGGCGTTGTCGGAGCCGTCACCCGGTGTGATCTTGATCTGGGCCTCGGACGACTCCTGGGCCGCGGCCTTGTCGGCCTTGGCCTGCGAGGTGTCGCCGCCGCTGCCGCCGGAGCCGCTGCCGCTCCCGGAACAGGCAGTGAGCACCAGAACCCCGCCGAGCAGTGTCGACGCGGCCACCAGGCTCCTGCGCCGCTTACTGTCCGTCATCACACGCTTCTCCATCGTCGCCGAACCCCAAAGCCCCTCGAGTCCCCCGTCACCGAACCATCAACGCTACGACCGTTTGTTCCCGTTCCCCTCGCCGTACGGGTGTGGGGCTCACCACGTCCGCCGAGGCGGGCGGTGCGGGTGCCGGTCCCCGCGCCGGGAGAGACGACGAAACCCCGGCCGGCGGTTGCCGTCCCAGGGCGCCGACGGCCCGGCCCTCGCCGTCCCCACCGCCCTCCATCATCCCCGCCCGGAGTGCGGCCGGGGAAACCGGGGTCGGGCCCGGTGCCGACCAGTACGGACGAACGGGCCCTGAACTCCGGTGCTTTCACGGTGTCTTCCGTCACGTCACGGCGGGAGCCTTCGGACCAAAGCCCCGTGAGCCCCCCTTCACAGCTTCCGTGACTTCCAGGTTCAAACCTCCCGTGACTTTCCCGTGACCCTGGATTTTCACTACCATCAGCCCACACGGCCAATTCGCCAGCGTCACAAGGGGATCGATATTCCGTGTCACCCGCTCGCCGTACGTTGCTGACCGCCACCGCCGCGGGCACCCTGCTGGGCGCCCTGTGGTTCGTCCCCTCCGCCAACGCGACGGTGGACACCCCGGCGAGAGCGGCGGAGCGTGCGGCGTCGACGACGACGCAGGTCACCGAGCAGGCGCGGGCCGCGACCACGGCCGACGAGCCGGGCTCCGGCGCCTTCACGCGCGGCGGGACCGAACTCGCCGACACGGGAAGCGTGGACACCACTCCCTATGTCGTCGGCGGCACGCTGTTCCTGGGACTGGGCGCCGGTTTCGTGGTGTATTCGGTACGGCGGGAACGGCTCGGCTTCTGAGGGCTCACGGACGTCCCGAAGGGGCTGCCACCGCGCCGCGCGCGCCGGCAGCCCCTTCTTCAGCGGTTCACCGCAGCGGGCCGGTGACCGTCTCCGCGGCGGCGACGAGCTTCCCGGCGCGCACGAAGGCGTCGGCGGCGGCCAGGTCGGGGGCGAGGAACCGGTCGGGGCCGGGGCCCTGGACGCCCGCCTCGCGCACGGCGTCGATGACCGCGCGGGTCGCCGGGGCCGGGGCGAGGCCCTCGCGCAACTCCACGGCGCGCGTGGCGGCGTAGAGCTCGATCGCGAGGATCCGGGTCAGGTTCCCCACGGCCGTGCGCAGCTTGCGGGCGGCGGACCAGCCCATCGAGACGTGGTCCTCCTGCATCGCGGAGGACGGGATGGAGTCCGCGGAGGCGGGCACGGCGAGCCGCTTCATCTCGCTGACCAACGCGGCCTGCGTGTACTGGGCGATCATCAGGCCCGAGTCGACACCGGCGTCGTCGGCGAGGAAGGGCGGCAGGCCGTGGCTGCGGTTCTTGTCCAGCAGTCGGTCGGTGCGGCGCTCGGCGATGGAGCCGAGGTCGGCCGCGGCGATGGCGAGGAAGTCCAGCACGTAGGCGACCGGGGCGCCGTGGAAGTTGCCGTTGGACTCGACCCTGCCTCCCCCAGCGCTGAACGCCTGGGAGGTGCCCCCAGGCAGCACGACGGGGTTGTCGACCGCGGAGGCGAGCTCGCGCTCGGCGACCAGGCGGGCGTGCGCCAGGGTGTCCCGGCCGGCGCCGGCGACCTGCGGGGCGCAGCGCACGGAGTACGCGTCCTGGACGCGGGGCGCGTCGTCCTGGTGGTGGCCGGTGAGCTGCGAACCCTTCAGCACCGCCAGCATGTTGGCGGCGGAGGCGCCCTGGCCCGGGTGCGGGCGGATGTCGTGCAGCTCGGGGGCGAGGACCTTGTCGGTGCCGAGCAGCGCCTCGAGGCTGAGGGCGGCGGTGATGTCGGCGGACGTGTAGAGGGTCTCCAGGTCGGCGAGGGCCATGATCAGCATGCCGAGCATGCCGTCGGTGCCGTTGAGCAGGGCCAGGCCCTCCTTCTCGCGCAGCTCGACGGGCTCGATGCCGTGCTCGGCGAGGAGTTCGCCGGCGGGCCGTACGACCCCGTCGGGGCCCTCGGCGTCGCCCTCGCCCATGAGCGCGAGGGCGCAGTGGGAGAGCGGGGCCAGGTCGCCGGAGCAGCCGAGGGAGCCGTACTCGTGCACGACCGGGGTGATGCCCGCGTTCAGCACGTCGGCCATGGTCTGCGCGACCTCGGGGCGCACCCCGGTGTGCCCGGAGCAGACGGTCTTCAGCCGCAGGAACATCAGGGCGCGCACGACCTCGCGCTCGACCCGCGGTCCCATGCCGGCGGCGTGCGAGCGGACGATGTTGCGCTGAAGCTGGGTGCGCAGCTCCTGGCTGATGTGCCGGGTCGCCAGGGCGCCGAAGCCGGTGCTGACGCCGTAGACGGGCTCGGGCTTGGCCGCCAGCGCGTCCACGATCTCCCGGGCCGCCGCGAGGGCCGCCACCGCCTCCCCGGAGAGCTCGACCCGGGCGCCGCCGCGCGCCACGGCGAGAACGTCGGACGCGGTGACACCCGACGTCCCCACCACCACAGTGTGCATATCCATATTCAGGAGCGTACGCAGTGAATGCGAAGATGTCACTAGTGGTGCGGCCCACTGCCCCTTACCGCCGCGGGCCGGTCCCGGCCGGTCTCCCCCGTCACGGCCTGCGGCCCCGGAACCGCCGCCGCTCCGCCGGGGCGCCCGGGTCCGGGGAGGGCTCGTCGGCGAGGCGGACCACCGGGTCCTCGGGGCCCTCGCGGCCGGCGACCACCGGCCGGTCGGCGCGCAGCGCCTTCGCCCGGTACTGCGCGGCGTCCGCGAGCCGGAACAGCCGCCGGGCCGAGCGTACGGGCCCGACGGCGTCGTCGGTGGAGGCGACCCCGCAGGCGACGCCCTCGCCCAGCTCCAGCTCGGCCGCGCGCCGGCACAGCTCGTCGGCCGCCTTGACCACCTCGTCGGCGGACGGCCCGACCGCGAGCAAGCAGAACTCGTCACCGCCGAGCCGGGCCACCAGCGCGCCCGGCACCATCGCCCCGCACAGCGACAGCACCGAGCCGAACCGTTCCAGCAGACGGTCGCCCACGGCGTGGCCGAGGGTGTCGTTGACCTTCTTGAGCCCGTTGAGGTCGCAGACGACGAGACTGACGGCGATGCCCTCCTCGCGGTGCCGCTCGATCGCCTTGTCGAGCCGTACGTCCACCGCGCGGCGGTTGGCGAGCCCGGTGAGCGAGTCGGTGAACGCCAGCCTGCGGGCCTCCTCCAGCCGCTCGGTCTGCGCGAGCCCGGCGGCGACGACCGCGGCCAGCACGGTGGCGAAGTCGGCGTCGGCACGGGCGAAGAGCGGGGCGCCGGCCGCGCGGGCGACGTAGAGCTCGCCCCAGGCCCGGCCGTGCTGCACGACCGGCGCGACCACACAGCAGCCGCGGCCGCGCCGGCGCAGGGCCGCGACCCGCTGGTGGCAGTAGCCCGGGTCGCCGGCGGCCGGGCCCCCGGCGGTCTCCACCCAGGCGTCCGGCTCGCCGCCCGAGGCCCAGCGCTCGTGCAGGAACTCGGCGATCTCCGGGAACTGGTGCACCGGGTAGGTCTCGTCCTCGGGGAACTCCTCCTCCCCGGGCGCGCGCTCGCCCACGTTCACCAGGACCCGCAGCCGGCCGCGCTCGCGCTCCCACACGGACAGCGCGGCGAAGTTCCCCTCCAGAGCGCGGCACGCGCCGAGCGCGGCCGCCCGCCACGACTCGCGCGGGGTGTGCGCCGCGGCCATGCCCTGCGCCAACGCCACGACGGCGGCCAGCCGCCTGTTCTCGCCCATTACCCCAGGTTAGGGATTTTCTGGGCGAATCGGGGATATTGGTACGACCGTCGGTGAACGGCCCGCCCACCGCGGTTGCGCCGCCCCCTCACTCGCCCGGCCAGCGGGGCGCGCGCTTGTCGTTGAACGCCGCCACGCCCTCGGCGCGGTCCCCGGAGAACGCAACCGAGCGCCAGGCCGCGTCCTCGACCTCCAGGCCGGCCCGCAGGTCCAGCCCGTGCCCGAGCCGCAGCGCCCGCTTGGCCGCGCGCAGCCCGACCGGGGAGTTCGCCGCCATGCGCGCGGCCAGGCCCAGCGCCGCGTCCCTGTCCTGCCCCTCGTCCACCAGCTCGTCGACCAGGCCGAGTTCGTGCGCCTCGGCGGCCTCCAGGCGGCGCGCGGTGAAGATCAGCTCGGCGGCGCGGGCCGCTCCGACGCGCCGGGGCAGCAGCTGCGTACCGCCGCCGCCGGGGATCACTCCCACGGACACCTCGGGCAGCCCCACCACGGCGGTGCGGTCGGCCACGATGACGTCGCAGGACAGCGCCAGCTCGAAGCCCCCGCCGAGCGCGAAGCCGTGCACCGCGGCGACGGTGGGCATCGGCAGTTCCAGTACGCCGGTGTAGGCGCCGCGTGCGACCGGGCGCTGCCGGACGAGCTCCGCGTCGGTGAAGGAGTTGCGCTCCTTCAGGTCGGCGCCGACGCAGAACGCCCGCTCGTGCGACGAGGTCAGCACGACCACGCGCGCGTCCCGGTCGGCGGCCAGGGCGGCGCAGGCCCCGGCGATCGACCGGGCCATGTCGGTCGACACCGCGTTCATGGCCTTGGGCCGGTCCAGGACGAGCTCCGCGACGTGGTCGTGCCGTCGCACCAGCACGAACTCCCCGAACCGCTCCTCGCTCATGACACCCTCCGGTTAACGCGGGTTAACAACGTACGCCCCGATCATCGCAGCCCCGCCCGCCCGGCGAAAGAGCCCCGGTCCCACCGCACGCCCCGCCTGTCGACACCCGGCCACCCGTTCGAGTGACACCGCCCCCGAGTACCGCCCGGCCCGGCCCCGCACCACCTAGCGTGCTCGGCCACGGCACACAGGGGGCGCGCACCGGGGAGGACTGCGATGGGCACGGACACCAGGCCGGCACGGGACGGCATACCCGCCACGGGGAACAGCGCGCCCGCCGGGACGGCGGACACCGAAGCGGAAGCCGCGGCCGGGACCGGGCGGGTGGGTTTCGTGCCGGTCCGGGGGCGGGGGCGGCACCGCCGGCCGCGGCCGCGCAAGGTGCTGCTCGCCGCAGGGGGCCTTGCGCTCGCGGCCGGGGCGCTGAGCCTGCTGCGGGCGGCGACCGGGCCCGGCGGTGGCCCCGAGGCCGTGCCCCGGGTGGGTGCCCAGGCCGGGGACGGTGGAGCGGACCGGCCGGCCGGGGTGTCCGGCACCGCCTCGGACGGCGCGTCCGCCGGCCCCACGGCCACCGCTCCCCTGGGCGGCGTCGGCGGCCCGGTCACGGGCACCGCGTCCGCCGCCTCCTCCTCCGCCGCCGGCGCGGTCCCGGCCTCCGCGCTGCCCGGCACCACGGGCGCCCCCACGGCCGTACCGTCGACGATCCCGCAGGCCACGAACCCGCCCGGGCCGCCGGCCACGGCGCAGGCGCCGGCCCCGGCCCGCAGCACCACCCCCCGCGGGCCCGCCCCGGCGACTCCCGCCCCGCGGTCCACGCCGCCGCCGAGCCGGGGCACCAGCGCCCCGCCGCCCTCCTCGGGCGGCGGGGACGGGCTGTGCCTGCCGGTCGTCGGGCTGTGCGTGGGCGCCTCGGTCCGCTGACGCCGGCCGGGGTCAGGACGGGCCGGCGCCGCCGTCAGGGCGGCGGGTGAGCAGCCAGGGCTCGACCACGCCCAGTCCGCGCACCGGGCGCTGCCACATGGGCTGGAGGGCGAACCGGTACACCGGCGGTTCCTCGCCCTCCTTCTCGGCGGCGGCCGCTGCCTCGGCGGCCTCGGCCTCGGAGGCGGGCGCCTCGCCGGTACGGATCAGCTCCTCGGCGAAGGCGCTGTCGACCAGTACGGCGTCGCGCGGGGCTATGGAGGTCAGCCGGGAGGCGAGGTTGACCGTCGTGCCGAAGACATCGCCCATACGGGTGGTCACCGTGCCGAACGCCATGCCGACCCGCAGCTCGGGCATCGTCTCGTCGTTGCCCAGCGTCTCCACCAGGCGCAGCGCGATGTCGGCCGCCGTGCCGGCGTCGTCGGCGGCGTACAGCACCTCGTCGCCGAGGGTCTTGATCAGGCGTCCGCCGCGCGCGGCGACGAGGTCGGCGCTGGTCGTCTCGAAGGCCTCGACCAGCTCGCCGAGCTCCTCCTCCTCCATCCGGCGGGTCAGCCGGGTGAAGCCGACGAGGTCCGCGAAGGCGACCGCGAGCCGCCGGTCGACCATCTCCTCGTCGTCGGCGGCCTGCACCACCCGGCCCGCCGAGGCGGCGAGCTGGCGGCGCCAGACGTAGACCAGGAACTCCTCCAGCTCGGGCAGGAGCAGCTCGACGATCGGGTACGTCACCTCGGTGCGGGTCATGCCCGGCTCGGGCGGCTCGGTCAGCCCCTCCAGGAAGGAGTCGATCTGCCATTCGGCCAGCCGGGCGGTGGTCTGACCGGTGGAGCGGGCCACCTGCACGGCCATGGCCTCGCTGAGCAGGCCCGCCTCGACCAGACCGGCGAGGCGGCGCAGGGCCAGTACGTCGGCCTCGGTCAGCGCCTTGGCCTGGCCTATGTCGGCGAAGCCCATGGCCCGCCAGAAGCGGGTGGCCAGCTCCAGCGAGACACCGGCGCTGCGGGCCGCCTGGAAGGGGGTGTAGCGCCGCTCGGCGCCGAGGATGAGCTGTTCCAGGCGCAGGGCCAGCGGGTCCCCGCCGGAGTCGGCGTCCTGCGGGTCCACCCGGCCGTCCGCATCCGCGCCGGAGCCCGTGTCGTCGACGGTCACGCCTGCTGCCCTTCCGATCTGCCACGGTCAGGTATCGACCGGCCTCAACTCTACGGCAGGTGTGCGCCAGCTCACTCCGTCAGGCTCCACCCCGGCCCCCCAGAACGCGAGGTGAGCCCCCTTCCGGACCCCCTGCCGACCCCCTCACGGCCCCCTGCCGGGCCCACCGCCGCCGCCCCGCGCCACAGCGGACACCGCTCCCTCAGGCCGGCCGCAAATGGATGATGTCCCCCGCGCCCACCGGTTCCTGGAGGCCGGATTCCGTGGCGAGGATCAGGCGGCCGTCACCGTCGACGGCGACCGCCTCGCCGACGACAGACCGGTCGCCCGGGAGTTCCGCGCGGACCGTGCGGCCGAGGGTGGCGCAGCCCGCCGCGTAGGTCTCCTGGAGGCCGGAGGCGGCCGGGTCGCCGCCCGCGCGGCGCCAGCGGCCGTACCAGTCCTCCAGCGAGCGCAGCATCGCCCTCAGCAGCGGGTCGCGGTCCGTGCTCACCGCCCCGGCGAGAGCCAGGGACCCGGCCCGCGGGACCGGCAGCTCGTCCTCGCGCAGGCTGACGTTGACGCCGACGCCGATCACGACGCCGTCGTCACCGGCGCGCTCCGCGAGGATGCCGCCGGCCTTGCGCTCCTCGCCGCCCACGGTCACCAGGAGGTCGTTCGGCCACTTCAGCGCCGTGTCGACGCCGGCGGCCCGGGACAGGCCGGTGGCCACCGCGACCCCGGTGAGCAGCGGCAGCCAGCCCCAGCGGGCCACCGGCACCTCGCGCGGCCGCAGCAGTACCGAGAAGAAGAGGCCGGACCGCGGCGGGGCCGTCCACTGCCGGTCCAGGCGCCCCCGCCCGGCGGTCTGCTCCTCGGCGACCAGGACCGCGCCCTCGGCGGCCGAACCGGCGGCGGCCCGCGCGACCAGGTCGGAGTTGGTGGAGCCGGTGCGCTGCACCACCTCCACCCCGGTCCACAGGCTCCCCTCGTGCACCAGCCCGCGCCGCAGCGCCGTGGTGTTGAGGGGCGGCCGGTCGAGGTCGGACCAGCGGCTGCGCCGGGGCGTGTTGGCGTGGTTGTCGTCTGCTGCATCTCGCGGCGTCATGCAAGCAACCCTAGGTGTGGCAAACGCCGCACTGCCGAACCGTAGGGCCACCACTACTCTACGGATGAGTAACCGTCCCCCCTTTTGAGCAGGCAGGGAGCCGCATCCCGATGTCCGAGCCGGAAGAGCGTCCCGAGGTCCGAGAGACCGACATCCACACGACCGCGGGCAAGCTCGCGGATCTTCAGCGCCGCATCGAGGAAGCGACGCACGCCGGCTCCGCACGTGCCGTCGAGAAGCAGCACGCCAAGGGCAAGCTGACGGCCCGTGAGCGGATCGAGCTGCTCCTCGACGAGGGCTCGTTCGTCGAGCTGGACGAGTTCGCCCGGCACCGTTCCACCAACTTCGGCCTGGAGAAGAACCGCCCCTACGGCGACGGCGTCGTGACCGGCTACGGCACGGTCGACGGCCGCCCGGTCGCCGTGTTCTCCCAGGACTTCACCGTCTTCGGCGGTGCCCTGGGCGAGGTCTACGGCCAGAAGATCGTCAAGGTGATGGACTTCGCCCTGAAGACCGGCTGCCCGGTCATCGGCATCAACGACTCCGGCGGCGCCCGCATCCAGGAGGGCGTGGCCTCCCTGGGCGCGTACGGCGAGATCTTCCGCCGCAACACCCACGCCTCCGGCGTGATCCCGCAGATCAGCCTGGTCGTGGGCCCCTGTGCGGGCGGCGCGGTCTACTCGCCCGCCATCACCGACTTCACGGTCATGGTCGACCAGACCAGCCACATGTTCATCACCGGCCCGGACGTCATCAAGACCGTCACCGGCGAGGACGTCGGCTTCGAGGAGCTGGGCGGCGCCCGCACCCACAACTCCGCCTCCGGCGTGGCCCACCACATGGCCGGGGACGAGAAGGACGCCATCGAGTACGTCAAGCAGCTGCTGTCGTACCTGCCCTCCAACAACCTCTCCGAGGCCCCCGTCTTCCCCGAGGAGGCGGACCTGTCCGTCACCGCGGAGGACCTGGAGCTGGACACGCTGGTCCCGGACAGCGCCAACCAGCCCTACGACATGCACACGGTGATCGAACACATCGTGGACGACGCCGAGTTCTTCGAGACCCAGCCGCTGTTCGCGCCCAACATCCTCACCGGGTTCGGGCGGGTCGAGGGCCACCCGGTCGGCATCGTCGCCAACCAGCCCATGCAGTTCGCCGGCTGCCTGGACATCGACGCCTCCGAGAAGGCCGCCCGCTTCGTGCGCACCTGCGACGCGTTCAACGTGCCGGTGCTGACCTTCGTCGACGTGCCCGGCTTCCTGCCCGGCGTGGACCAGGAGCACGACGGCATCATCCGCCGCGGCGCCAAGCTGATCTTCGCCTACGCCGAGGCCACCGTGCCGCTGATCACCGTCATCACCCGCAAGGCCTTCGGCGGCGCCTACGACGTCATGGGCTCCAAGCACCTGGGCGCCGACCTCAACCTGGCCTGGCCCACCGCCCAGATCGCCGTCATGGGCGCCCAGGGCGCGGTCAACATCCTGCACCGCCGCACCATCGCCGACGCGGGCGACGACGCCGAGGCCACCCGGGCCCGGCTGATCCAGGAGTACGAGGACACCCTCCTCAACCCCTACGTCGCGGCCGAGCGCGGCTACGTCGACGCGGTGATCATGCCGTCCGACACCCGCGCCCACGTCGTCCGCGGCCTGCGTCAGCTGCGCACCAAGCGGGAATCCCTGCCTCCCAAGAAGCACGGCAACATCCCCCTGTAAGGAGCCGCTGTGATCAAGGTCGTACGAGGCAACCCGACGCCCGAGGAGCTCGCCGCCGCCCTGGCGGTGGTCCGGGCCCGCGCCGCGGCGGCAGCGGCCCTGCCGTCCGGCGCGGCCGCCGCGAAGGACTCCTGGGCCGACCCCGCCCGCATCGCGGGCAGCCGGGTCCCCCACCCCGGTCCCGCGGCCTGGACCCGCACCTACTGGCCCAGCTGACCCGCGCGGCCACCGGCCGCTGCCCCGCCCGTGGGGGCAGCGGCCGGCCCGTGCCCCCACCCGGCAACTTGAGTACGCGTACTCAGGCGCCCGGCCGGGCCGGCGGCGGAGTATCGGAGGATGCTGTGGTCCGACCCCGAGAACGAGCCGCCCGAGGAGATGCGGGAGACGCAGGACATGCTGCGGCGGCTGGGTGTTCTCATGGCGCTGGCCATGGTGCTCGCGATGCTGGTGATCGGGCTGAGTTGAATGCTCCCCTCCCTGAAAGGAGGGGATTCCTGGCTCAGGCTGCCTCCCGGAGCGGCGCTCCGGGAGGTCTTGTGCCCTCGACACCAGCCGGGTCCAGACCTGCCCGGACGAGCATCACGCGCGCGGAGTTCTTGTCCCGGGGGGACACGGCTCCACAGGTGGTGCAGGTGTAGGTGCGTTCCGACAGCGGCAGGGCGTGCTTGGTTCTCGCTCCGCACCGTGCGCAATCCATGGTGGTGTGCGCGGGATCGACCAGGCGGACGTCCCGTGCGTGTTTGCGGCCCATCTCGACCAAGGCCTGCTTGGTCGCGCCGATCGCGGCGTCCGCCGCCTTATGCGCCATAGTGGTCCTGGCCAGAAACTTCGGCCGGAAGTCCTCCACCGCGATCACGTCATGGTCGCGCACGACCTTCTTCGCCCACTTGCGGGCGGCATCATGACGCTGCCGGGCGATCTTCGCGTACGTCTGGGCCCGCCACTTCTTCGCCTCCCGGTAGCCCTTCGACGCGGGTCGGCCCTTCTTCGGTTCGCGGCGGGCCATCATCCGGTCGTAGCGGGACAGCTTCTGCCGGGCCTTGTGGCCGTGCCGGGCGTGGGCCAGGTCGTGGGCGTCGGAGGTGGTGGTGGCCGTCTCCTTGACGCCCCAGTCGATACCGATCACCGCCCCGGTCGCCGGGAGCGGTTCGACGATGGCGGGGACGACGAACGAGCAGTACCAGGCGCCCAGAGCGTCACGGTAGACCCGCACGCTGGACGGTTCGGCCGGCAGCTCACGCGACCACACCACCCTCAGCACGATCCCGCCCGCCAGGTGCAGCCGTCCGCCCGTCAGCCGGAAGCCGCGCCGGGTGTAGTTCAGCGTCGGCTGCGCCTCACGCTTCTTCTTGCGCCGGGGCATGCCCGCCCGCCGCTTCGGGGGCAGCCGGTCCCTGATGTCCTTGAGAGCTTTGGTGCGCGAGGCGGCGAAGTCGCGGACGGTCTGCTGCTGCGGCACGCAGGAGCCCGCCGCCAGCCACGGTGTCACCGCGCGGGCCTGCGTGAGCATCCTGTCCAGCCGGGCCCCACCGCATGCCTCCCCCTCCCGGTACGCCTTCTGCGAGCGGGCCACACACTCGTTCCACACCCACCGGCACCGGCCCCACTCCGCCGCCAGTCCCGCCCTCGCTGCGGCCGACACCCGCAACCTGAACGTGTACCGGGCGTGCCCGGCCACCTCGATCTCCCCCACCCGCACACCCCCACCCCTTGATCCGCTCCACCGACTCCGGCCACCCGACCGTACGCGCGGGACCCGAACAACCGCACCCCCTCCCGCCGAGATCACCCTGATCAGCGAATGCAGGCATAAGTGTTGACGTTGACCCGGCTCTGCCGGGCAGGCCGTCAGGGCGCTCCGCGCCCTGGGCAGCCGGGCACCGCGGCCCTCCACGCCATTGAGGATTCCTCACCGGCGTGCACGCCGCAGCCTCCTCGCAAGAGCCAGGTGAGCCCGGACGCGTCCCGCCGATACGCTGACCGCATGAACGATCAGCCCCGCCGCCGGCTCGTGCTCGCCTCCCAGTCCCCCGCCCGGCTCGGACTGCTCCGGCAGGCCGGACTGGACCCCGACGTGATCGTCAGCGGTGTCGACGAGGACGCGATCACCGCGCCCACCCCCGCCGAACTCGCCCTCGCCCTCGCCGAGGCCAAGGCCTCCGTGGTGGCGGCCCGGCCGGACGTGCACGGCGCCCTGGTGATCGGCTGCGACTCGGTGCTCGACCTCGACGGCCGGGCGCTCGGCAAGCCCGCCGACGCTCAGGAGGCCACCGCCCGCTGGAAGTCGATGCGCGGCCGCGCGGGCACCCTCCAGACCGGCCACTGCGTCTGGGACACGGCGAGCGGCCGGCACGCCTCCGCCATCGCCTCCACCGTCGTCCGCTTCGGCGACCCCACGGACGAGGAGGTCGCCGCGTACGTCGCCTCGGGCGAGCCGCTCCACGTGGCCGGCGCCTTCACCCTGGACGGCCGCTCGGCCCCCTTCATCGACGGCATCGACGGCGACCACGGCAACGTCATCGGCATCAGCCTGCCGCTGGTACGGCGGCTGCTGGCCGAACTGGGCGTGGGCATCACGCAGTTGTGGCGGCCGGCCGCGGACTGACCCGGACCGCGGCCCCGGACCGGCACCGACCGGCCACCGACTGCGGCTCAGGCGGTGCTGGGCTCCGCCGGAGGAGTGAGTGGACCGCCCGTCTCCCGTGCCCCGTCCCCGTCCCGGGGCCCGTCGGCGTCCACGGGCCCTTCGCCACCCCTCGGACCCTCACCGGCCCTCGGGCCCTCGCCACCCAGCGGGCCTTCCCCGCCCCGCGGGCCCACGCCGCCTCCCGGTCCCTCGCCGTCCGGTGCGGCGCCGTCCTTCGCCGCGCCCGCCGGGCGGCCCTCCTCGCGGTCGTACGTCATCAGCAGCAGCACGATCAGCCCCAGCACCACCACCATGAACACGAACGCCGTCCAGCCCACCAGGCCCCAGGCGAAGGCGCCCAGCAGCCCGTGCACCACGGCGGCGCTGATCAGCAGGATGCGGCCGAACCCGGCCGGGCGGCGGCCCCGCAGGGCGACGAGCAGGGCGACCAGGCCGCACAGGGCGAAGTAGAGGCCGAAGACGACGCCGCCGGCCTTCGAGGACGTGGACATCACGTCCGGGTCCAGGCCGGCCAGGGACATCTTCTGACGGTGGACGACCTCCCCGAGGAACCAGTTGAGCGCCGCGAGGAAGAACGCCTCGCCGAAGAGCACGACCGCCACCACCCACGCCACCGGTCTGCGCACCACCGGTCCCACCCACTTTCGACTGCGACTCCATCAGGAGCCCTGTTACCGCCAGTACCGTCGTGACATCGCGAACGCTACTAACGGGTAAACGTGGGGACAAGGGTCCTGCGAACGGCAAAGAATCATTGGGCCATTCGTAGGGACTCCACAAAGAAACGAAGTGGGCCGCAGCACGCTCTCACAGAGACCTTGACCACACCGGAGGGCTAGGGTTTGCCGGAGAGGTCCTGCGTACAGCGATGCGACAAGGGATTTCGCAGGTCGAGCAAGCCTCGAATCACGCTCCGTGTGGGCAAGCTCACCATTGGGGACGGGTCGAAGTGCCGTGTCGGCAGTCCCTAAACTCGGCTTGTTTCAAGGAGGGAGCCTCAATCGTGCGCAAGGTGCTCATCGCCAACCGTGGCGAAATCGCTGTCCGCGTGGCCCGGGCCTGCCGGGACGCCGGTATCGCGAGCGTGGCCGTCTACGCCGACCCGGACCGGGACGCTCTGCATGTCCGCGCCGCGGATGAGGCGTTCGCCCTGGGCGGTGACACCCCGGCCACCAGTTACCTGGACATCGACAAGGTCCTGAAGGCCGCCAAGGAGTCCGGCGCGGACGCCATCCATCCCGGATACGGCTTCCTCTCGGAGAACGCCGAATTCGCCCAGGCGGTCCTGGACGCCGACCTGATCTGGATCGGCCCGCCGCCGCAGGCCATCCGCGACCTCGGCGACAAGGTCGCCGCCCGGCACATCGCCCAGCGCGCCGGCGCCCCGCTGGTGGCGGGCACCCCTGACCCGGTCAGCGGCGCCGAGGAGGTCGTGGCCTTCGCCGAGGAGCACGGCCTGCCCATCGCCATCAAGGCCGCCTTCGGCGGCGGCGGCCGCGGCCTGAAGGTCGCCCGCACCCTGGAAGAGGTCCCCGAGCTCTACGACTCCGCCGTACGCGAGGCGGTCGCCGCCTTCGGCCGCGGCGAGTGCTTCGTCGAGCGCTACCTGGACCGCCCCCGCCACGTCGAGACCCAGTGCCTGGCGGACAAGCACGGCAACGTCGTCGTGGTCTCCACCCGCGACTGCTCCCTGCAGCGCCGTCACCAGAAGCTGGTCGAGGAGGCCCCGGCGCCGTTCCTGTCCGAGGCGCAGGTCGCCGAGCTGTACCGCGCCTCCAAGGCCATCCTCAAGGAGGCCCACTACGAGGGCGCCGGCACCTGCGAGTTCCTGGTCGGCCAGGACGGCACGATCTCCTTCCTGGAGGTGAACACCCGCCTCCAGGTCGAGCACCCGGTCACCGAGGAGGTCGCCGGCATCGACCTGGTGCGCGAGATGTTCCGCATCGCCGACGGCGAGGAACTCGGCTACGGCGACCCGGTGCTGCGCGGCCACTCCTTCGAGTTCCGCATCAACGGCGAGGACCCGGGCCGCAACTTCCTGCCCGCCCCCGGCACGCTCACCCGCTTCGAGGCGCCCTCCGGCCCCGGTGTGCGCCTGGACGCGGGCGTGGAGGCCGGCTCGGTCATCGGCCCGGCCTGGGACTCCCTGCTGGCCAAGCTGATCGTCACCGGCCGCACCCGCAAGGAGGCCCTGGAGCGCGCCTCGCGCGCCCTGGAGGAGTTCCAGGTCGAGGGCATGGCCACCGCCATCCCCTTCCACCGCAAGGTCGTCACCGACCCGGCGTTCGCCCCCGAACTGACCGGCTCCACCGACCCGTTCACGGTCCACACCCGCTGGATCGAGACCGAGTTCGTCAACGACATCAAGCCCTTCACCGCCCCCGCCGACGCCGAGTCGGACGAGGAGCCGGGCCGCGAGACGGTCGTCGTCGAGGTCGGCGGCAAGCGCCTGGAGGTCTCCCTGCCCTCCTCGCTGGGCATGAGCCTGGCCCGCACCGGCCTCGCCGCCGGCGCCAAGCCCAAGCGGCGGGCGGCCAAGAAGTCCGGCCCCGTCGCCTCCGGCGACACCCTCGCCTCCCCGATGCAGGGCACCATCGTCAAGATCGCGGTGGAGGAGGGCCAGGAGGTCAAGGAGGGCGACCTGGTCGTCGTCCTGGAGGCCATGAAGATGGAACAGCCCCTCAACGCCCACAAGAGCGGCACCATCAAGGGCCTGAGCGCGGCGGTCGGCGCCTCGGTGACGTCCGGCGCGGCCATCTGCGAGATCAAGGACTGACCCGGTCCGTGTAGGACCCGTACGACCCTCGTACGACCCTGTACGACCCTTTTCGAGGCGCCCGGCGGCCGCACCAGCGGCCACCGGGCGCCTCGTCGTCGCGGTCCCTCAGCGCCTGCGCAGATCCGCCACCCGGGCGGCGCGCTCGGCGCCCTGTGACTGCTCGCCGCCCAGGCCGCCCGCCGGGCGCAGCGCGGTGGCCGGTCCGCCGACCTGTCCGCGGCGCGGGCCGGGCAGGGGCAGGTCCCGGCGGCGGTCGCCGCGCGCCGGGGGCTGATCACCCACCGGGTTTCCCGCCGGGCCGGCCACGTTGATCTGCACGCCCTGGTCGGCGAGGGCCTGGAGTTCGGTGGCGGCGCGGTCGTCGTGGACCGGGGGCTCGTCGGTGACCAGGCGGGTGATGAGGTCGGTGGGGACGGTCTGGAACATCGTGTCCGTACCGAGCTTGGTGTGGTCGGCGAGGACGACGACCTCCGCGGCGGCCTGGACGAGGGCGCGGTCGACGGACGCCGAGAGCATGTTGGACGTGGACAGTCCGCGCTCGGCGGTCAGACCGCTGCCCGACAGGAACGCCTTGGACACCCTGAGGCCCTGGAGGGACTGCTCGGCCCCGGAGCCGACGAGGGCGTAGTTCGACCCGCGCAGGGTGCCGCCGGTCATCACCACCTCCACCCGGTTGGCGTGGGCGAGCGCCTGGGCGACCAGGAGGGAGTTGGTGACGACGGTCAGGCCGGGCACGCGCGCGAGCCGGCGCGCCAGCTCCTGCGTGGTCGTCCCGGCCCCGACGACGATCGCCTCGCCCTCTTCGACGAGGCCCGCGGCGAGGTCGGCGATGGCCGTCTTCTCCGCGGTCGCGAGATGCGACTTCTGCGGGAAGCCGGACTCGCGGGTGAACCCGCCCGGCAACACCGCGCCGCCGTGGCGGCGGTCGAGGAGTCCTTCGGCCTCCAGTGCGCGCACGTCCCGCCGTACGGTCACTTCGGAGGTCTGGACGACGCGGGCGAGCTCACGGAGCGACACGGCTCCGTTCGCGCGCACCATTTCGAGGATCAATTGACGACGTTCAGCAGCGAACACGAAACTGACAGTAACCCCAGCGACCGTCTGCTTTCAGCAGTTTGCGCCGATTAACAGAAGTTGTTCGCACGGCATGACACGAAGTGGTATGGGGGTTAGGCCCCCCGCCTATGCCGAGCGGATGGTCGGGCAACTCCCCGTGACCGGCGGGGAGTCGGAACCGGCCGCCCCGGCCGCTGCGCCGCCCGGGCCGCTACGCCTCGCCGGTCGCCTTGCGGCCGTGCAGCTGACGTGCCACCTCGGCGATCGAGCCCGACAGGGAGGGGTACACGGTGAAGGCGTTCGCGATCTGCTCGACCGTCAGATTGTTGTCGACGGCGATCGAGATGGGGTGGATGAGTTCCGAGGCGCGCGGCGCCACGACCACACCGCCGACCACGATCCCGGTGCCCGGCCGGCAGAAGATCTTGACGAAGCCGTCCCTGATGCCCTGCATCTTGGCGCGCGGGTTGCGCAGCAGCGGCAGCTTCACACAGCGGGCGTCGATCTTGCCGGCGTCGACGTCGGCCTGGCTGTAGCCGACGGTGGCGATCTCGGGGTCGGTGAAGACGTTGGAGGAGACCGTCTTGAGGTTGAGCGGGGCCACCGCGTCGCCCAGGAAGTGGTACATGGCGATGCGTCCCTGCATCGCCGCGACCGAGGCGAGCGCGAAGACGCCGGTCACGTCACCGGCCGCGTAGACGCCGGGGGCCGTCGTGCGCGAGACCTTGTCGGTCCAGATGTGGCCCGACTCGCGCAGCTTGACGCCGGCCTCCTCCAGACCGAGTCCGGCGCTGTTCGGGATGGCGCCGACGGCCATCAGGCAGTGCGAACCGGAGATGACCCGGCCGTCGGCCAGCGTCACCTCGACCCGGTCGCCGACCCGCTTGGCGGCGGCGGCCCGGGAGCGCGCCATGACGTTCATCCCGCGGCGCCGGAAGACGTCCTCCAGCACGGCCGCGGCGTCGGGGTCCTCGCCGGGCAGCACCCGGTCGCGGGACGACACCAGCGTGACCTTGGAGCCGAGCGCCTGGTAGGCGCCGGCGAACTCGGCGCCGGTGACGCCGGAACCGACCACGATGAGCTCCTCGGGCAGCTCGTCGAGGTCGTACACCTGGGTCCAGTTGAGGATGCGCTCGCCGTCGGGCTGGGCGTCGGGCAGCTCGCGCGGGTGGCCGCCGGTGGCGATGAGCACGGCGTCCGCCCTCAGCGTCTCCTCGCTGCCGTCGGCGGCCGTCACCACGACCTTGCGCGACCCGTCGAGGGCCTGCATGCCCTCCAGCCGGCCGCGGCCGCGCATGACCCGGGCGCCGGCACGCGTGACCGACGCCGTGATGTCGTGCGACTGGGCGAGCGCGAGGCGCTTCACACGCCGGTTGACCTTGCCCAGGTCGACGCCCACCACGCGGGCGGCCCGCTCCAGCGGCGGGGTGTCGTCGGCGACGATGATGCCCAGCTCCTCGTAGGAGGAGTCGAAGGTCGTCATCACCTCGGCCGTGGCGATGAGAGTCTTCGACGGCACGCAGTCGGTCAGCACCGAGGCGCCGCCCAGGCCGTCGCAGTCGACGACGGTCACCTCCGCGCCGAGCTGCGCGGCGACCAGCGCCGCTTCATATCCGCCGGGTCCGCCACCGATGATCACGATCCGAGTCACGTACTCCATTGTCCCGCACCGTTCAAGGTGCTACCGCCCGGCCCCCGCGGGCAGCCCCGTTCTGTTACCTCCGGGCCCGGGAGAGGCGGGGGGCACGCTCCGCGCTGCCGTACCCTTCGACCCATGTCGCTCTACGCCGCGTACGCCGGCAATCTCGACGCGCGGCTGATGTCCCGCCGCGCCCCGCACTCCCCGCTGCGCGCGACGGGCTGGCTGAACGGCTGGCGGCTCACCTTCGGTGGCGAGCACATCGGCTGGGAGGGCGCGCTGGCCACCCTGGTCGAGGACCCGATCTCCCAGGTCTTCGTGGCCCTCTACGACATCGCCCCCATGGACGAGGACTCCCTGGACCGCTGGGAGGGCGTGGGCCTGGACGTCTACCGGCGCACCCGCGTGCGCGCGCACACCCTGGACGGCGAGGAACAGGCCTGGACCTACGTCCTCGACGCCTACGAGGGCGGCCTCCCCTCCGCCCGCTACCTGGGCGAGATCGCCGACGCCGCGGAATCCGCCGGCGCACCACACGATTACGTGATGGAACTGCGCAAGCGGCCCTGCTGAGCGGTGGCGGCCTCAGAATCGGTCCCGCACTATCCGGCTCACCCGGAACGCCCTCGTCCCGGACGAGGGCCGGCCGGAACCGACGAGCAGGCGGCTTCGCCGGAAACGACAAGACAACGATCGCATTCCCGTGACCTCTGTCATCTACGCGCGTAGGCCGATACCGGCTACTCTCATGCGCGTGAACGCATCTCTCCTTCCGGACGACATCCAGGGCGACCCCTACGCGGCCGCCGACGCCGCCGCCGCGCGCCTGCGGGAACTGACGGGCGCCGAGACCCACGACGTCGCCCTCGTGATGGGCTCCGGCTGGGCTCCGGCCGTCGACGCCCTGGGTGCCCCCGACGCCGAGCTCCAGGTCACCGAGCTGCCCGGATTCCCGCCGCCGGCCGTCGAGGGCCACGGTGGCAAGATCCGCTCGTACAGCACCGGGAACAAGCGCGCCCTGGTCTTCCTCGGCCGCACCCACTACTACGAGGGTCGCGGCGTGGCCGCCGTGGCCCACGGGGTGCGCACCGCGGTCGCCGCCGGCGCGAAGACGATCGTCCTCACCAACGGCTGCGGCGGCCTGCGCCAGGGCATGCGCCCCGGCCAGCCGGTCCTGATCAGCGACCACATCAACCTCACGGCCACCTCGCCGATCGTGGGCGCCAACTTCGTCGACCTCACCGACCTCTACTCGCCGCGCCTGCGCGCCCTGTGCAAGGAGATCGACCCCACCCTCGAGGAGGGCGTCTACGCGCAGTTCCCCGGCCCGCACTACGAGACCCCGGCCGAGATCCGCATGGCCCGCGTGATCGGCGCGGACCTGGTGGGCATGTCCACGGTCCTGGAGGCGATCGCGGCCCGCGAGGCCGGTGCGGAGGTCCTCGGCATCTCCCTGGTCACCAACCTCGCCGCCGGCATGACGGGCGAACCCCTCAACCACGAGGAGGTCCTCCAGGCGGGCCGCGACAGCGCCACCCGCATGGGTTCCCTGCTCGCGCAGGTCCTCGGCCGGCTGTAAGGCCCCTGCGGGACACGCCGGGACAGCCGCACGACGGCGGAAGGGGACGGGGGAGTGCGCCGGCGGCCCACCGCGTACAGCGGTCCCCGCCGAGCCGGGCCGGCGAGACCCGGAGCAGTATGTCCGTGTGCGGCGGGCCGGCCGCACCCCCGCGGCCCCGCCCGCCCCCGAAAACGGACCAGGGCGAGGACGACGCACCGCAGGCGAGGACGACGCACCGCGAGCAGACAAGGCACCGCGAGCGGACAACGCGCCGCGAGCCGACAACACAAGCGCAACCAAACGAGAGGCTGACGCAACCGTGCAGGAAGACCTCATCGCACGGGCCAAGGCATGGCTGGCCGAGGACCCCGACGCGCAGACCCGTGACGAACTGGCCGCACTCATCGACGCCGGGGACACGGCCGAGCTCACGGCCCGCTTCGCCGGCACGCTCCAGTTCGGCACCGCCGGCCTGCGCGGCGAACTCGGTGCCGGACCCATGCGCATGAACCGCGCCGTGGTGATCCGCGCCGCCGCGGGCCTGGCCGCGTACCTCAGGAAGAACGGCAGCCCCGACGGCCTGGTCGTCATCGGCTACGACGCCCGCCACAAGTCCGCCGACTTCGCCCGCGACACCGCCGCGGTGATGACGGGCGCGGGCCTGCGCGCCGCCGTACTGCCCCGCCCCCTGCCCACCCCGGTCCTCGCCTTCGCCATCAGGCACCTCGGCGCGGTGGCCGGCGTGGAGGTCACCGCCAGCCACAACCCGCCCCGCGACAACGGCTACAAGGTGTACCTGGGCGACGGCTCCCAGATCGTCCCGCCCGCCGACGCGGACATCGCGGCGGAGATCGACGCGATCGGGAGCCTGCACGACGTCCCCCGCCCGGACTCCGGCTGGGACACCCTCGGCGAGGAGGTCCTCGAGGCCTACCTGGCCCGTACGGACGCGGTCCTCGCCGAGGGCTCCCCCCGCACGGCCCGCACCGTCTACACGGCGATGCACGGCGTCGGCAAGGACGTCCTGCTCGCCGCCTTCGCCCGCGCCGGCTTCCCGGCCCCCGCCCTGGTCGCGGAGCAGGCCGAGCCCGACCCGGACTTCCCCACGGTCGCCTTCCCCAACCCGGAGGAGCCGGGCGCGATGGACCTGGCGTTCGCCAGGGCCCGCGAGGTCCGCCCCGACCTGATCGTGGCCAACGACCCGGACGCCGACCGCTGCGCGGTCGCGGTCGAGGACGGCGGCCGGTGGCGGATGCTGCGCGGCGACGAGGTCGGCGCCCTGCTCGCCGCCCACCTGGTGGCCCGCGGCGCGAGGGGCACCTTCGCGGAGTCGATCGTCTCCTCCTCCCTCCTCGGCAGCATCGCCCGGAAGGCGGGACTGCCGTACGAGGAGACCCTCACCGGCTTCAAGTGGATCGCCCGCGTGGAGGGCCTGCGCTACGGCTACGAGGAGGCCCTCGGCTACTGCGTCGACCCGGACGGCGTACGCGACAAGGACGGCATCACGGCCGCCCTGCTCATCACGGAACTGGCCTCGCAGCTCAAGGAGGAGGGCCGCACGCTCCTCGGCCTCCTCGACGACCTGGCCGTCGAGCACGGCCTGCACGCGACCGACCAGCTCGCGGTGCGGGTCCAGGACCTCTCGGTGATCGCGGACGCGATGCGCCGCCTGCGCGAGCAGCCGCCGACGGAGCTGGCGGGCCTGCCCGTCACCCGCTCCGAGGACCTGACGCAAGGTGCCGGGAGCCTGCCGCCGACGGACGGCCTGCGCTACACGCTCGACGGCGCCCGGGTGATCGTCCGCCCGAGCGGCACGGAGCCGAAGCTCAAGTGCTACCTGGAGGTGGTGGTCCCGGTGGCGGAGCACGCGGACCTCCCGGCGGCGCGCGCGAAGGCCGCCGAGACGCTGGCGGCGATCAAGCGGGACCTGTCCGCGGCCGCGGGCATCTGACCCGACGGGTACCACGTGAAGAGGGTGCCTCCCGTGGGAGGCACCCTCTTCGCGTGCGGCGTGTCCAGCGCGTCACGGCGTGTCCAGCGCGTCACGGCGTGTCCAGCGCGTCACGGCGTGTCCGGCGCCTCACGGCGTGTCCGGCGCCTCACGGCGCGGCCCGCGCCGGCTCACCCCACGGCGAGCAGGATCGCCAGCACGACCGCCCCGGCGACAGCGGGCCCGAGGATCTCGTACGCCCACCGCACGGACACCTCGCCCTGGGCCGAGTCGGCGTTCTCGCGGGCCTCGTGCAGATCGATCAGGTCGCTCATGAACTGGTCGGCGGGCGCCCGCCCGGACGCGCCGCCGGCACCGCCCGCACCGGCACCGGTCCCGGCGCCCCCGCCACCGAAGCCGGTGCCCGCGAAGGGCCCGCCGCGGCTCCCGAGCCCGAACCGCCCAGGACGCCCTTCCCGCTCCCCCACGGCGTTCTCCCGCGCCTTCTGCCGGGCCGCCCGCTTGCGCGCCCGCATCGACACGGGCACCGCCCACAGCTGGTACTTGGCGCCGGACTTGCCGATGGCCTCGTTGGAGTAGCCGGAGCGCAGCGCGGCGACCTGCCCCCAGGGCAGCACGATCACGCGGAACGGGTTGCGGACGCGCAGGCGTTCCTCGTTGGCGTACACGGCGGGCCGCAGGGTGAAGGCGGTCACGAGCGGCACGGCGAGGATCATCGCGGCGAGCGCCAGCCAGGGCACGCGGCCGTGGCCGGTGACCAGCGCGTCGCAGCCCAGCCACAGGACGATGGCGAGCAGCAGGACACCGGCCGCGATGCCACCGGCCGACCGGTGGATCCGGTCCGGGGACTCGGGGGCCGGCGGCCGCGGCGCGGGGGACTGGGGCTCGGGCGTCGTCATGGCCCCGATTGTGCCCGACGCCCCGGGGCTGCTCACCCGGGGTGTCCCCCGGCGGGCGGGCACCGGATCCGGGCCCGGGGCTGTACAGCCGCTACGCGCGTAGATATGCTCGGCTGGTGACCATGCCCACCACCGCACCCAACGGACCCTCCGCACCCACCGCATCCGCCGCCGCGCACGCCCTCTCCGACGTGACCGCGTCGGACGCCGCGCTGCGCCGCTTCCTGCACGGGCTGCCCGGCGTCGACGCGGTCGGCCTCGAGGCGCGCGCCGCCTCGCTCGGCACCCGTTCCATCAAGACCACTTCGAAGGCCTACGCGATCGACCTCGCCATCTCGATGGTCGACCTGACGACGCTGGAAGGCGCGGACACCCCGGGCAAGGTCCGGGCGCTCGGCGCCAAGGCGGTCCACCCCGACCCGACGGACCGTACGACGCCCACGACCGCCGCCGTCTGCGTGTACCCCGACATGGTGGCCGTCGCCAAGGAGGCCGTCGCGGGCTCCGGCGTGAAGGTGGCCTCGGTCGCCACGGCGTTCCCGGCCGGCCGTGCGACGCTCGGCGTGAAGCTGGCCGACGTGCGCGAGGCGGTCGCCGCGGGCGCCGACGAGATCGACATGGTCATCGACCGCGGGGCGTTCCTCGCCGGCCACTTCATGAAGGTGTACGACGAGATCGTGGCCGTGAAGGAGGCCTGCGGCACGTCGGCCCGCCTGAAGGTCATCTTCGAGACGGGCGAGCTGTCGACGTACGACAACATCCGGCGGGCGAGCTGGCTCGGCATGCTGGCGGGCGCGGACTTCATCAAGACCTCCACCGGCAAGGTCGCCGTCAACGCGACCCCCGCCAACACCCTCCTGATGCTCCAGGCGGTGCGCGACTTCCGCGCGCAGACCGGGATCCAGGTCGGGGTGAAGCCGGCCGGCGGCATCCGCACCAGCAAGGACGCGATCAAGTTCCTGGTCCTGGTCAACGAGACCGCGGGCGAGGACTGGCTCGACAACCACTGGTTCCGCTTCGGCGCCTCCTCGCTCCTGAACGACCTGCTGATGCAGCGTCAGAAGCTGGCCACCGGCCGCTACTCCGGCCCCGACTACGTGACGGTGGACTGATCACCATGGCATCGGCATTCGAATACGCACCCGCGCCCGAGTCCCGCGCGATCGCCGACATCGCGCCCTCCTACGGCCTGTTCATCGACGGCGAGTTCACGGACGCGGCCGACGGCAAGGTCTTCAAGACCCTCTCCCCCAGCACCGAGGAGGTGCTCTCGGAGGTCGCCCGGGCCGGCGCCGAGGACGTCGACCGTGCCGTGAAGGCCGCCCGCAGGGCCTTCGCCAAGTGGTCGGCGCTGCCCGGCTCGGAGCGCGCCAAGTACCTGTTCCGCATCGCCCGCATCATCCAGGAGCGCAGCCGTGAGCTGGCGGTCCTGGAGACGCTGGACAACGGCAAGCCGATCAAGGAGACGAGGGACGCCGACCTCCCCCTGGTCGCCGCCCACTTCTTCTACTACGCGGGCTGGGCCGACAAGCTCGACCACGCGGGCTTCGGCGCGAACCCCCGGCCGCTGGGCGTCGCCGGCCAGGTCATCCCGTGGAACTTCCCGCTGCTGATGCTGGCGTGGAAGATCGCCCCGGCGCTGGCCACCGGCAACACGGTGGTCCTCAAGCCCGCCGAGACCACCCCGCTGTCCGCGCTGTTCTTCGCGGACATCTGCCGCCAGGCCGGCCTGCCGAACGGTGTGGTCAACATCCTTCCCGGCTACGGCGACGCGGGCGCCGCGCTCGTCGCGCACCCGGACGTGAACAAGGTCGCCTTCACCGGTTCCACGGCCGTCGGCAAGGAGATCGCGCGGACCGTCGCGGGCACCCGCAAGAAGCTCACCCTCGAACTGGGCGGCAAGGGCGCCAACATCGTCTTCGACGACGCGCCCATCGACCAGGCCGTCGAGGGGATCGTGACCGGCATCTTCTTCAACCAGGGCCAGGTCTGCTGCGCCGGCAGCCGGCTGCTGGTGCAGGAGTCGGTCCAGGAGGAGCTGCTGGAGTCCCTCAAGAGCAGGCTCTCCACCCTCCGCCTCGGCGACCCGCTGGACAAGAACACCGACATCGGCGCGATCAACTCCGCCGAGCAGCTGGCCCGTATCACCGCGCTGGCCGAGCGGGGCGAGGCGGAGGGCGCCGAGCGCTGGTCGCCCGCCTGCGAACTGCCCTCGTCCGGCTACTGGTTCGCCCCGACGCTGTTCACCGGCGTCACCCAGGCCCACACCATCGCACGCGACGAGATCTTCGGCCCGGTGCTGTCGGTGCTGACCTTCCGCACGCCCGACGAGGCGGTCGCCAAGGCCAACAACACGCAGTACGGCCTGTCGGCGGGCATCTGGACGGAGAAGGGCTCGCGGATCCTGGCGGTCGCGAACAAGCTGCGCGCGGGCGTGATCTGGTCCAACACGTTCAACAAGTTCGACCCGACCTCGCCGTTCGGCGGCTACAAGGAGTCGGGCTTCGGCCGCGAGGGCGGCCGCCACGGCCTGGAGGCGTACCTCGATGTCTGACCGCACCCCTGAGCGTCTGACGGTCTTCAAGACCTACAAGCTGTACGTCGGCGGGAAGTTCCCGCGTTCCGAGAGCGGCCGGGTGTACGAGGTGACCGACTCCAAGGGCAACTGGCTGGCCAACGCGCCCCTGTCCTCCCGCAAGGACGCCCGTGACGCGGTGGTCGCCGCGCGCAAGGCGTTCGGCGGCTGGTCGGGCGCGACCGCGTACAACCGCGGCCAGGTCCTCTACCGCGTCGCGGAGATGCTGGAGGGCCGCCGCGAGCAGTTCGTGCGCGAGGTCGCCGAGGCCGAGGGGCTGTCGAAGGCCAAGGCCGCCGCGCAGGTGGACGCGGCGGTCGACCGCTGGGTCTGGTACGCGGGCTGGACCGACAAGATCGCCCAGGTGGTGGGCGGCGGCAACCCGGTCGCGGGCCCCTTCTTCAACCTCTCCTCCCCGGAGCCGACCGGTGTGGTCGCGGTCCTCGCCCCGCAGAAGTCGTCGTTCCTGGGCCTGGTCTCGGTCCTCGCCCCGGTGATCGCGACCGGCAACACCGCCGTGGTGATCGCCAGCGAGCGGGCCCCGCTGCCGGCGCTCTCGCTCGGCGAGGTGCTGGCCACCTCCGACGTGCCCGGCGGAGTCGTCAACGTCCTCTCCGGCCGTACGGCGGAGATCGCGGCGCCGCTCGCCGCCCACCAGGACGTCAACGCGATCGACCTCGCGGGCGCCGACGAGGCGCTGGCCAAGGAGCTGGAGATCGCGGCGGCGGACAACCTCAAGCGCGTCCTGCGTCCACAGCCTGTGGACGACTGGACGGCGACGCCCGGCACCGACCGCATGACGGCCTTCCTGGAAACCAAGACGGTCTGGCACCCGACGGGTTCCCTGGGCGCCTCCGGTTCCTCCTACTGACCCACAGCCACCCCCCGCAGCCGAGAGCCGCGCTTCCCCTCCGTCCGGGGGAGGCGCGGCTCTTTCCGTACGAGTTCCGCGGCCCGGCCCGCCGGTCGGTCAGGTCAGGTCAGGTCAGGTCATTCGATGGCGCAACGTCCGAGACGTCAGAGGACCTCCCCTCTGCTGCGGGCGTTGGCCCGGGCCACCCTGGCCCACATCAGTGCTTCCGCCGCCTCGCGGACGTTCAGCGGCCGCACGTCACCGGGCCGTGCCGTCCACTCGGTGCCGCCGCCCTCGGGGCGCAGCCATACGAATCCGTCCTGGTGGTCCATGACGACCCCGCGCCTCTCCCGCCGCGTGTCGTACGCGGGCCGGCCGACCGGAAGCCGGGTCGTCTCCGGCTCGGCGCCGCCGGGGCGGGGCGTCGGGCCGGTGGTCCTGTTCTCGCGGGAGGCCAGGGGTGCCTCCTGCCGCTTCTCGCTGCTCACGTCCTCAGCGTCTCGGCGCGCGACGGCCCGGACCAGGGTGACGGCGTTCCCAACCGGGTTACGGAACAGCCGTCACCTGCCACCCCTCACTTTTCGGGGTCACACTGTCACCATCCGCGACTGACGTTTGGCGCTCGTTCCCTCAGGGGCGGGGGAACCGCGACCGGCACAGCACACGGCAAGGGAGCCGATCACCATGACCCAGCCCGCCCGGGACCTCGAACCCTCCCGCTCCGCCCGCGACCTGTACGGCGTCGAACTGCGCCGCCAACGCCAGCTCGCCGGGCTGTCGTTGGACCGGCTGTCGGACATCGTCAACTACAGCAAGACGCATCTGCACGGGGTGGAGGCAGGGGAACGGCTCCCCCTGCCCCCGATCTCGGAGAAGCTGGACGCGGCTTTCGGGACGGGGGAGTTGTTCCAGGGGTTGTGGGGGGCCGTCAAGCGGGAGTACACGCCGAGGCGGTTCGATCATTGCCTGGAGCTGGAGGCGAGGGCGGCGCGGATTCAGGCGTTCGGCGCGAGCATCATTCCAGGACTGCTGCAGACGCGGGCGTACATGCGGGAGTTGTTCCTCAAGGCCGAGCCGGGGCGGACCCCTCACGAGATCAACAGGCTCGTGGCGACTCGGCTGGGCCGCCAGGAGATCCTGCGTCGCGACTGCCCACCGGACTTCTGGTGGATCCTTGGTGAAGCGGCCCTGCGGCAGACCGTAGGCGACCCGACGGTGATGCGCGGGCAACTCGCGTCGCTGCTGCCCCTGGTGTACACGGGCCACACCACGGTCCAGGTGGTTCCCTTCACGGCGGGCGCGTGCGCCTTGATGAACGGCACGCTCATCCTGCTCACGCTCCCCGACAACTCCACCACCGTGTACCACGAAGGTCCCTGGAACGGAGAGATCTACGACGACCGGGAAACCGTCCAGCGCTGCGTGCGAGAGTACGATCGTATGAAGGCCTGCGCCCTCTCGCCGCAGGAATCCGCAGCGTTGATCGAAGCAGTGATGGAGACCTTCGAGCCATGCGAGTCACCTCGGACCTGAGTACCGCCCGCTGGCGCAAGTCCTCTTACAGCGGAGGCCAGCAAGGGGCCGAATGCGTCGAGGTCCGCGACGACCTCCCCGGTGCGGTCCCCGTCCGTGACAGCAAGGACGTGGCCGGGCCGGTGCTGATGCTGAGCAGCGCGGCCTGGCGGCCGTTCGTCCAGGGTGTCAGGGACGGTTCCCTGTAACCGCCGGTCAGTGGGCCGAGCCCAGCACCTGCCCCAGCACCGGGATGCTTCCGACCGAGGGCGCCTCGGCGACAGGGGCGGTCAGGCCCCGGGAGGCCAGGGGCTGGAAGTCGGCGATCCGGGTGGCCACTCCGTTGTCGAGCGGGTCGACGCCGGTGCCCGCGAGCGGGTTGGGCTTGAGGCCCGCGACCGTGCCGGTGACGTGGCCGACCGTGCCGGTCAGCCCCTGGAGGCCGGCGCGCGGGTCGACCTTGCCGAGGGAGCCGGCCTCGTGAGCCCCGCCCACGACGGGGACCGAGTCCGCCGCGGCCGTCGAAGCGCCCGCGCCCAGGGCGGCCGAGGCGGTCGCGAGGGCCACCAGGACGCGCCGGGCGGTGGGCTGGGGGAGGGACGCGTGTCGAGCCATGGATGGTGCCGCCTTCTGGTGCGCTGGGTAACCGAGTCGGTGCACAGGGTAGTTGAGACGTAACCCACGCTCCAAAGCCGACCCGCGGGGTCGGCAGCCGGGCCGGCATGCGTCAAACTGGTGTTCCGTGAGCCTTCATCCCCCGTCACCCGCCCGTGTGGTGCTGCTCTGCGGCCCCTCCGGCTCCGGAAAGTCACTCGTCGCCGCCCGTTCCGGGCTGCCCGTGCTGCGCCTGGACGACTTCTACAAGGAGGGTGACGACCCCACGCTGCCGCAGGTGGCGGGGAGTTCGGACATCGACTGGGACCACCCGGACTCGTGGGACGCGGACGCGGCGGTCGCGGCGATCACCGGCCTGTGCGCGACCGGCACGGCGAACGTGCCGGTGTACGACATCTCGCTGAGCGCCCGCACCGGTGAGGACACGCTGCACATCGGGCGCACCCCGCTGTTCGTGGCGGAGGGCGTCTTCGCCGCCGAGATCGTCACCCGCTGCCGGGAACTGGGCGTGCTGGCCGACGCGCTGTGCCTGTCGCGCGGGCCGGTCACCACCTTCCGCCGCCGCTTCGTGCGGGACCTGCGCGAAGGCCGCAAGTCGGTGCCGTTCCTGCTGCGGCGCGGCTGGCGGCTGATGCGGACGGAGCGGTCGATCGTGGCCCGCCAGGTGGCGCAGGGCGCCCACCCCTGCGACCGCGACGAGGCCCTGGGCCGGCTGGCCGCCGCGGCGGCGGGACGCCGGCGGCAGGCCCCGGCGGCGGCGCAGGAGGCGTAGGCGAGGCGCAGGCCCCGGCCGTACGGATCCGGGACCGGCGCACACGCGGAAGCGGGACCGGACGGACCCCCCGGCCCTCCGGTCCCGCTCCCTGTGGTGCTCCCCCACACTCCCCCGTGGGTGGTGCTCCCCCGCCCCCCGGTTGTTCCCCCGTGTTCCCCGTTCCCCCCGCCTCCGGGCCGCCCGCTCAGGCGACGAGCTCGCCGAAGGACTCCTCCTGGTCACGGCCGAAGCTGAGGACCTCGTCCTCGCGCAGCCGGCGCAGGGACCGCCAGATGCTGGACTTCACCGTGCCGACGCTGATGCCGAGGATCTCCGCGATCTCCGGGTCCGTGCGGCCCTCGTAGTAGCGCAGGACCAGCATGGTGCGCTGGAGTTCGGGCAGCCGGGCCAGCGCCTGCCACAGCACCGCGCGCAGCTCGGTGCCGCGCATGGCGTCCGTGTCGCCGGGCGTCTCCGGCAGTTCCTCGGTCGGGTACTCGTTGAGCTTGCGGCGCCGCCAGGCGCTGATGTGCAGGTTCGTCATGGTGCGGCGCAGGTATCCGCCGACCGCGGCCTTGTCGCTGATCCGGTCCCACGCCCGGTACGTCGAGAACAGCGCGCTCTGGAGCAGGTCCTCGGCCTCGAAGCGGTCGCCGGTGAGGTGGTACGCGGTCGCGTACAGGGAGGCGCGGCGCTCCTGGACGTAGGCGGTGAACTCCGCCTCCGACAGCGAGCGCCGGCACTCCCCCGAGTCCTCCCTGTACGCGCTTCCCCCGTGCGGTTCCCCCGTGTTCGCGTCAACCACCGTCATGAAGCCGGTGTGCTGACGCCCGGCGCCCCGAGCGCACCCCCGCGCTCCCCCACGCTCGAACGCGCTCGAGCGGGAGGCACCCCCATCGGCGCCGGTCTTCTCGTGCCCCCGGCCCCCGTTCACGTCGTGCAGACGCGTGATCACTGCGCTGGTGCTGTTGCCGTGCAGCGTGTTCATCTCGCGCCCCCCGTCGTGGACTTCCGGTGTTCTTGCGGTTCGGGCGGTCCGGCCTGCCTGGTGGCCTGCTTTCCCGCCGTGCCGAAAAGCTTGCCGCCGCCACTTCATCGCCGTGTCCGCCGACTGTCACAGACCTGTCACAGGGGTCCCGCGCGGCCGGTGCACGGCGTGGTCACAGCACAGAGCGGCACGGCTACGCGAACGAACCCCAGGACGCACACGCGCCGCGGATCGTTCCCGCGAGTCGGGGTGGGAGCGCTCCAGGTGTCGAAACCCCGGCCCGGCATGGGCCAGAATGAGGCCCGTGCCTTCCCTGTTGCTGATTGAGGACGACGACGCCATCCGGACGGCCCTGGAGCTCTCACTGACGCGCCAGGGACACCGGGTGGCCACCGCTGCCAGCGGTGAGGACGGTCTGAAGCTGTTGCGCGAGCAGCGGCCGGACCTGATCGTGCTGGACGTGATGCTGCCCGGCATCGACGGGTTCGAGGTGTGCCGGCGCATCCGGCGCACCGACCAGCTGCCGATCATCCTGCTGACCGCGCGGAACGACGACATCGACGTCGTGGTCGGGCTGGAGTCCGGCGCCGACGACTACGTGGTCAAGCCCGTGCAGGGCCGGGTGCTGGACGCCCGGATCCGGGCCGTGCTGCGCCGCGGCGAGCGGGAGGCGAACGACTCGGCGACCTTCGGCAGCCTGGTGATCGACCGTGCGGCGATGACCGTGACGAAGAACGGCGAGGACCTCCAGCTCACGCCGACCGAGCTGCGGCTGCTGCTGGAGCTGAGCCGGCGGCCCGGGCAGGCGCTGTCCCGGCAGCAGTTGCTGCGGCTGGTGTGGGAGCACGACTACCTCGGCGACTCGCGGCTGGTGGACGCCTGTGTGCAGCGGCTGCGCGCCAAGGTCGAGGACGTGCCCTCGTCCCCGACGCTGATCCGTACCGTCCGCGGAGTCGGTTACCGCCTGGACGCGCCTCAGTGACCGAACGGCAAGGGGGGCTCCGCGGCTGGGCCGCGGGGCGCGGAAGGGCGATGTCCCGGCTGCGTTTCACCAGCCTGCGGCTGCGGCTGGTCGTCGTCTTCGCGCTGGTGGCCCTGACGGCCGCCGTGTCGGCCTCGGGAATCGCGTACTGGCTCAACCGCGAGGCGGTGCTCACCCGTACGCAGGACGCGGTGCTGCGGGACTTCCAGCAGGAGATGCAGAACCGGGCGGGCGCGCTGCCGGTGCATCCGTCGCAGGACCAGTTGCAGCACACGGCCGGTCAGATGGCGGGCAGCAGCCAGCGCTTCAGCGTGCTGCTGGTCGGCCAGGACCCCACCGGCCGGACGGTGTACGGCAACTCCGGCGGGCTGAGCGGTTTCGCGCTGGAGGACGTGCCGGGGTCCCTGCGCGCCGCGGTGGACAAGCGGCAGCCGCTGTCGGCGGCCAACAAGTCGCCGTACCACCTGTACTGGCAGCGGGTCACCGAGCACGGCACGCCGTACCTGGTGGCCGGGACCAGGCTGGTCGGGGGCGGGCCGACCGGCTACATGCTCAAGTCGCTGGAGCCGGAGGCCAAGGACCTCAACTCGCTGGCCTGGTCGCTGGGGATCGCCACCGGGCTCGCCCTGATCGGCGCCGCGCTGCTCGCGCAGGCCGCCGCCACGACGGTGCTCAAGCCCGTGCACCGGCTCGGCGTCGCCGCGCGCCGGCTGGGCGAGGGCAGGCTGGACACCAGGCTCAGGGTCTCCGGCACCGACGAACTGGCCGATCTGTCACGGACGTTCAACAACGCGGCCGAGGCGCTGGAGAAGCGGGTCGCGGACATGGCCGCCCGGGACGACGCCTCGCGCCGCTTCGTGGCGGACATGAGCCACGAGCTGCGTACGCCGCTGACCGCCATCACCGCCGTGACGGAGGTGCTGGAGGAGGAGCTGGACTCCGAGAGCGGCGGCATCGACCCGATGATCGAACCGGCGGTGCGGCTGGTGGTCAGCGAGACCCGGCGGCTGAACGACCTGGTCGAGAACCTGATGGAGGTCACCCGCTTCGACGCGGGCACGGCCCGGCTGGTCCTGGACGACGTCGACCTCGCCGACCAGATCACCGCCTGCATCGACGCGCGCGCCTGGCTGGACGCGGTGGAGCTGGACGCCGAGCGCGGCCTGCACGCCCGCCTCGACCCGCGGCGCCTGGACGTGATCCTCGCCAACCTGATCGGCAACGCGCTCAAGCACGGCGGCTCGCCGGTGCGGGTGTCGGTGCGCGAGGCCGACGACGAGATCGTCATCGAGGTCCGCGACCACGGGCCGGGCATCCCGGAGGACGTCCTGCCGCACGTGTTCGACCGGTTCTACAAGGCGAGCGCCTCCCGCCCGCGCTCCGAGGGCAGCGGCCTGGGCCTGTCCATCGCCCTGAACAACGCCCACATCCACGGCGGCGACATCACGGCCGCCAACTCCCCTGGCGGCGGTGCGGTGTTCACGCTCCGGCTGCCCCGGGACGCCTCCGCGCTGACCGAGCAGGACGAAGGCGCCGGCGGCAGCACCGGCGGGGACGGGGACGGGGACGGGACCGGCGGCAGGGACGAGGGCACGGGCCGGGACAAGGACACGGGCCGAGGCAAGGGCACACGCCGGGGCAAGGACACGAAGGGGGGCGCGCGATGAACGTACGCCGTGCGCTGCGGGCCGCTCCCGCCCTCGGGCTGCTGCTGCTCGCCGGCTGCGGGATCCGCCCCACCGAGGTGCCCACCGACTTCGGCGGCGCGCCGTCGCGGGTGCCCTGCTCGCTGTCCCAGCCCGAGCTGTCCACGCAGGGCGCGCACGGGGTGCCCGTGCAGGCGTTCCTGCTGTGCGGACAGTCCCTGGTGACCGTCGACCGTACGGTACGGGTGCCGGAGGGCACGGCGGACGCCCGGCGGCGCGTGATCGTGGCGCAGGGCCTGCTGGACCAGCTCGCCGCGCCGCCCTCGGCCAGCGAGAAGGCGGCCGGGTACACCACGCACGTGCCGGGCGGCCTGACCGTCACCGGGCCGCGCCCCCACGACCCGGAGGACACCCTCCGCCTGAGCACCGCCCCGTCCGGCCTCAACTCCTACGCCCTCGCCCAGATCGTGTGCACCCTGTCCGACTCGGCGGCCGCCGAGGGCGACGGTTCGGTGGTCCTGGGCGGCCCCGGCGGCACCCGGCCCCGCCACTACGAGTGCACGGAGGCCCTGCGCGGCCACCCCGGCACGACCGAGCCCCCGTCGACGGAGGTGCCGGCCGGCTGAGGGCGTGGCCGCGGTGTGTGAGGCCGGGCTCCCCCGCGGTGTGGGGTGTGGGGGGCTCGGAACCGATCGTGGTGGTCGTCGCGTCTTGGGGGGCGTGCAGCGTCAAGGCTCCATCGGCGGCAGCCCCGCGATCCGCGTCCGCGTGACAGGAGGTGTCCTCCTCGTCGCCCATCTCGCGCTCGTCGCCTGGCTCACGCTGCGGCCGCTGGACGTGCCCTGGGTGATGCCGGCCAACCTGCGCCCGCTCGCCACCGTCCGCGCCGACCTGGCGCTCGGCTGGCCGGAGGCGGCCGAACGGCTCGGTGAGGGCCTCGCGCTGCTCGCCCCGCTGGGCGCGCTGCTGCCCATGACGCACGGCCGGCTGGACGTCTCCCCGCTCGCCTCCCTGGCCCGTACGGTCGCCGCGGGCGCCCTGACCTCCCTGGGCATCGCGTTGCTGCAGACCGGCGTGCCCGGCCGCGTGGTGGACGTGGACACGCTGCTGCTGAACACCGTGGGCGTGGCCCTCGCCCACCTCGCCGTCGTCCCCGCGGTCCGGGTCCGGCTGCGCCGCAGGGCGGAGCGGCGGCGGTCCCCGGCCGTCCGCCAGGACGATCCGGCTCAGGGTCGGACCCCGACCTATTCCAGGGTCGGTCTCGCTCCGTGGAGCGACGCGCTGCCGCCGTCGGCTCCGTAGCGTTGTGGTCACAAGGAGCCGCCGACGGGGAGGCCCCGGACCGACCGCTCACGAGGAGTCGAGATGACCGCCCTTGCCCGCCCGACCCACGGCCGTGTGATCGGCGGAGTGTGCGCTGCGCTGGCTCGGCGCTTCGGTACCTCCGCGACGACGATGCGCGTGATCTTCCTGCTCTCCTGCCTGCTGCCGGGTCCGCAGTTCCTGGTCTACATCGCGCTGTGGATCCTGCTGCCCTCCGAGGACAACCCCCGTACGGCTTGGTGACGGCCGGGGCCCGTCGGGGCCGGGGACGGACGAACGCCGCCGGGGCGCCCTGGGACTTCCAGGGCGCCCCGGCGGCGTCACGGGGGGGGGCGGTGCGGGTCAGCCCAGCGGGATGCCGTTGACCGGCAGGCCGTGGGTGGGCAGGCCCTGCACGGGCAGTCCGCCGAGCAGGCCGGCGACCGGCTTGGTCGGGCCGTGCTCGACCATGCTCTGGGCCACCGGCTGGGCTGCGGCCAGACCCGTCGCGACGGCGGGCTTGGCGTGCTTCAGCGCCTGCCCGGCCGGCAGCGAACCGGTGAGGTTCTCCGGGAGCGCCTTGCTGACGGTGCCCAGCGCCTGGCCGGTGTCCGGGAGGGACGGAGCCGCGTTGGCGGCGCCCGCACCGGCGGCGGCGAAGGCGGCACCGAGGGCGGCGACGCCGAGGGTCTTTGCGGCAGACTGCTTCATGAAAACGCGTCCTTGAAATGGAAGACGGGGAACCGAGCGGTCCACGACCGTAAACATGCCGACCCGCCGGCCGCAAACATCGAAATGCGGACGGGTTGTGAAGCCCGTCCGCATCCCGAGTCCCCCTATCAGCGCTGATCGCCCGAGAAACCGCTGGTGGTGGCGGTCTGCTGAAACAGCCATTCGGATTTCAGCGCCGCGTATCCGGGCTTGATGACGTCATTGATCATTGCCAGGCGTTCATCGAAAGGGATGAACGCTGATTTCATCGCATTGACGGAGATCCATTCCATGTCCCCGAGCGTGTAGCCGAATGCCTCGACAAGGTGCTCGAATTCCCGGCTCATGCTGGTGTGGGACATGAGCCGGTTGTCGGTGTTGACGGTGACACGGAAGTGGAGCCTGCGCAGCAGCCCGATCGGGTGCTCGGCGTAGGAGGCGGCCGCACCGGTCTGGAGGTTGGAGCTCGGGCACAGCTCGAGCGGGATGCGCTTGTCGCGCACGTACGCGGCCAGCCGCCCGAGTTCGACGGTGCCGTCCTCGCGGACCTCGATGTCGTCGATGATCCGCACCCCGTGCCCGAGCCGGTCGGCCCCGCACCACTGCAGCGCCTGCCAGATGGACGGCAGCCCGAACGCCTCGCCGGCGTGGATGGTGAAGTGGTTGTTCTCCCGCTTCAGGAACTCGAAGGCGTCCAGGTGCCGGGTGGGCGGGTAGCCGGCCTCGGCGCCCGCGATGTCGAAGCCGACGACGCCCAGGTCCCGGTAGCGGTTGGCGAGTTCGGCGATCTCCAGGGCCCGGGCGGCGTGCCGCATCGCGGTGAGCAGGGCGCCGATCCGGATGCGCCGGCCGGCCTCCCGCGCGGCCCGCTCGCCCTGCCGGAAGCCCTCGTTGACGGCCTCGACGACCTCCTCCAGGGTGAGCCCGCCCGCCAGGTGCTGCTCGGGGGCGTAGCGCACCTCGGCGTAGACGACGCCGTCGGCGGCGAGGTCCTCGGCGCACTCGCGGGCGACGCGGACCAGCGCGTCCCGTGTCTGCATCACCGCGACGGTGTGGGAGAAGGTCTCCAGGTACCGTTCGAGGGAACCGGAGTCGGCGGCCTCGCGGAACCACAGGCCGAGCTTCTCCGGGTCGGTGTCGGGGAGTTGGGTGTACCCGCAGTCACGGGCGAGTTCGACGACCGTGGCCGGACGGAGGCCGCCGTCGAGGTGGTCGTGCAGCAGAACCTTGGGCGCCCGGCGGATCTGGTCCGAGCTCGGGGTGTTCCCCAGGTGGGCAGTCTGGCTCGTCATTTCCGCACTGTACTCCCTACGCGCGTAGACGGCGCCGGTGTACACATCCGTCGATACGTAACGGTGACCGCACGGACGGGTGGCGTACACCACTGCTTCTGACACTGTTCTGTCATGGCACAGCAAGCGACGCCGGTTCGCACGGCCCGGCTGGCAAGGACGCTCGGCCCGGAGCCGGCCACGGTGAGCGGAGTGGTGCTGCTGCTCCCGGGCGGCGAGGAGGTCTCGGCCCGCAGACCGGCGCCGGTGCTGGCGGCCTCCTCGGTGCGCGCGCTCGGGCGCCGGCTGGCCCGCGCGGGACGCGGCGAGGGCCTGGCCGTCCACGTGGTGCGCTACCGCTACCGCGGCTGGAACGGCAGCGAGGCGCATCTGGCGCGCGACGCCACCTGGGCCGTGGAGGAGGCCGTACGGCGCTACGGCGACGTCCCGGTGTGCCTGGCCGGGCTGGACATGGGAGGCCGGGCGGCCCTGCACGCGGGCGGTCACGAGGCCGTCGACTCGGTGGTGGCGATCGCGCCCTGGCTGCCGGAGGACGACGTGGCGGCCTCCCCCGAACCGGTGAAGCAGCTCGCCGGGCGCCGGGTGCTGGTCGTGCACGGCACGAACGACGGGCGCACCGACCCCGAGCTGTCCTTCCGGTTCGCGGAGCGGGCGAAGAAGGCCAACCGGGACGTGTGCCGCTTCGAAGTGCACGCCGACGGGCACGGGTTGCACCAGTACCGCTCCGAAGTCCACGCGCTGGCCTGCGACTTCGTCATGGGGACGTTGTTCGGGCGGCCGTTCTCGCGGCCGGTGCAGGACGCGCTGGCCGCGCCGCCGCCGCTGGGACTGCGGATGCCGCTCGCGGCGGGGTTCGGCAAGTCGCTGCGGTGGTAGGGACGGTGGCGTGCCTGCCAGGGGTCGGCGCCGTTTCTGCCGAGGGGCCGCGCCGGATCACCGGGGGCCGTGCCGGATCAACCGGGCAGCAGATTGCCGCGCTTGGACAGCAGGAACTTCTTGAAGGCGGCCACCGGGGGTGTGTCCGGGTGGCCGTCGAGCCAGGCCACCCCGATCTCGCGGGCGGCGCGCGGAGCCGTCACCGTCAGTTCGGCGACCCCCGGGCGGGGCACGGCCGGGGGCGGCAGCAGGGCCACCCCGAGCCCGGCCGCGACCAGGCCCCGCAGCGTCTCGGCCTCCTCCCCCTCGAAGGCGATCCGCGGTGAGAAGCCGGCCTCGCGGCACAGGTCGTCGGTGATGCGGCGCAGTCCGTAGCCGGGCTCCAGGGTCACGAAGGTCTCCTCGGCGGCCTCCGCGAGCCGGATCCGGCGGCGGCCGGCGAGGCGGTGGTCGGCCGGGACCACCAGGCGCAGCTTCTGCTCGTCGAGGCGGCGGGCGACGAGGTCGGGCGCGCTGGGCACCGGCGAGGTCAGGCACAGGTCGAGTTCGCCGGCCCGCAGCCGCTCCAGCATCGCCTCGCCGTAGTTCTGCACCAGGCTGAAGCGGACGCGGGGGTGGTCGGCGCGGAAGGCGTGGAGGAGGCCGGGCACGGTCTCGGCGCCCATGGTGTGCAGGAAGCCGAAGGCGACCTTGCCGGTGGCCGGGTCGGCGTCGGCGCGCACCTCGTCGGCGGCGCGCCCGATCTCGGCGAGCGCGCGCTCGACGGAGCCGAGGAAGGTCCGGCCGGCCGGGGTCAGGGAGAGGGTGCGGCCGCGGCGGGCGAAGAGGTCGACGCCGAGGTCCTGTTCGAGACGGACCATGGCCCGGGACAGCGTCGACTGCGGCACCCGCATCTCCTGCGCGGCCCGGGTGACGTGCTCGGTGCGGGCGACGCCCGCGAAGTGGGCGAGGCGGGGCGCGAGCACCTTCGCCATCTCGAACATGTCTTCCGTGTCACTGTTCGGTGACACGCGCGCCGGTGAGCTCTGCTGATGCACCATGGGAACGATTATGGCGGTCGTGTGCATTGGACGGATCAGACGGTCCGTCCCTACGGTCGTGGCATGTCTCCCGCCAGTACCGGGGCGTCCGCCACCGTGGACGCCGCAGCGCCCGTTCCCGCCCCCGAGATCCCTTCCGCCGACTCCCGGATGGCCCCGGGCGGCCCCGGCTACCGCCGGATGAGCCTCGCCCTCTTCCTCGCCGGGGTGGCGACCTTCGCGCTGCTGTACTCCACGCAGGCGCTGCTGCCGCTGATCTCCGGGGACTTCGGGGTGACGGCGAGCGACGCGAGCTGGACGGTGGCGGCGGCGACCGGCGGTCTCGCCCTGTTCGTGCTGCCGATGAGCGCCCTGTCGGAGCGGTTCGGGCGGCGCACCGTGATGACGGCGTCCCTGGCGGTCGCGGTGACGGTCGGACTGCTCGTGCCGTTCGCGCCCTCGCTCGGCGCGCTGGTCGTGCTGCGGGCGCTCCAGGGCGCCGCGCTGGCCGGGCTGCCGGCCTCGGCGCAGGCGTACCTGGCGGAGGAGGTCCGGCCGAGGGCGCTGGTGACGGCGATCGGTCTGTTCGTGGCGGGCAACAGCGTGGGCGGCATGAGCGGCCGGGTGATCACCGGCTGGGTGGCCCAGGAGTGGGGCTGGCGGGTCGCCGTGGGCGTGGTCGGCGTGATCGCGGTGGTGTGCGCGGTGGCCTTCCGTCTGCTGCTGCCCGCGCCGCGGCACTTCAGCGCGGGCTCGCTGCGGCCGCGCGTGCTGGCCCGTACGGTCCGCGACCACCTCGCCGATCCGCTGCTGCGCCGGCTGTACGCGATCGGCGCGCTGTTCATGACGGTGTTCGGCGGGGTCTACACGGTGATCGGCTACCGGCTCACCGAGGCGCCCTTCTCGCTCCCGCAGGGCATCATCGGCTCGGTCTTCCTGGTGTACCTGGTGGGCACGGTGTCGGCGTCGACGGCGGGCCGGCTGGTGGGCAGGGTGGGCCGCAGGGGCGCCCTGTACCTGGCGGGCGCGACGACGGCCGCGGGCCTGCTGGTGTCCCTGCTGGACTCGGTCGTGCCGGTCCTGCTGGGCCTGGTCCTGATCACGGCGGGCTTCTTCGCCGGGCACGCCGTGGCGTCCTCGGCGGTCAGCAGGACGGCCGTCCACGGCCGCGCGCAGGCCTCGGCCCTGTACCAGTCCGCGTACTACGTCGGCTCCAGCGCGGGCAGCACGGCCGGCGCGGTCGCCTTCCACGCCCAGGGCTGGGCCGGGACGGTGGGGGTCGGGCTGCTGGCGGTGCTGGGCGTGGTGACGATCACGCTGCTCGGCTCCCGGGCGGCGCGGGTCGCCGCGCGGCGCCAGCCGGTGCCGGCGTAGCCCCGGGCGAGCCGTCCCACCCGTCCCACCAGGGGTTTTCCCCACTCCGGGGGCCGTTGTCAGTGGGCTGCGGTAGCTTCCGAAGTGCTGGACGTGACGATGCGTCCCGCGAAGGAACGGCCACAGGGGCGGGTGGACGACGATGGGCGACGGCACGGCGACGACGACGGACCTCGACGCACAGCTGGAGAAGTACCGCGTCGAGCTGACCGGGTACTGCTACCGCATGCTCGGTTCCTCCTTCGAGGCGGAGGACGCGGTCCAGGACACCCTGGTCCGCGCCTGGCGGAGCCACGACAAGTTCGAGGGCCGCTCCAGCCTCAGATCGTGGCTGTACCGGATCGCCACGAACGTCTGCCTGGACATGCTGACGGCGGGCAACAAGCGGGCCAGGCCCATGGACCTGACCGAGTCGACGCCGCTCGCGCAGGCCGCGCTGGCGCCCCGGCCGGACAACACCTGGCTGGAACCGATGCCCGACGGCCGCGTCCTGCCGGCGGTCGAGGACCCGGCGGAGGCGGCCGTCGCCAAGGAGTCGGTGCGGCTCGCGTTCATGGCCGCCCTCCAGCAACTGCCGCCCAAGCAGCGGGCGGTGCTGATCCTGCGTGAGGTGCTGGCCTGGCGGGCGAGTGAGGTGGCCGACCTGCTCGGCACGACGGTCGCCTCGGTCAACAGCGCGCTCCAGCGGGCCCGCGCGACCCTCGCCGAGCGCGAGGACCGGGGTGCCGGGGCGGCGGTGTCGGACCCGCTGGACGAGGAGCAGCAAAAGCTCCTGGAGCGCTATGTGAAGGCCTTCGAGGGGTACGACATGACGGCGCTCACCGCCCTGCTGCACGAGGACGCGGTGATGACGATGCCGCCGTTCGACCTGTGGCTGACCGGCCCCGCGGACATCACCGGCTTCATGAGCACGCTGGGCGCGTCCTGCGCGGGCTCCCGGCTGCTGCCCGTCGAGGCCAACGGGCTGCCGGGGTTCGCGCACTACAAGCCGGACCCGGACCAGGGCGGCTTCGCGCCGTGGGCGGTGCAGGTGCTGGAGACCTCAGAGGGCAGGATCACCGGGTTCCACTGCTTCCTCGACGTCCAGCGCTGGTTCCCGCTGTTCGGGCTCCCCCTCCACCTCGAAGGCGAGGCCGACCAGGTCGAGCAGGGCGCGTAGCCCCGGGTCGGGATCACGCAGCCGTACGCGCCCTCCGGCCCGCCGCGCGGCGAGCTGGAGCCGCGCCAGCAGTTCCACGGCTCCCAGCCCCGCCGGCCCCAGGGCGCCCACATCGCACACCACGACCCGCTCCGGTCCCACCAGCCCCCGCACGTCCTCACACAGCCCGGCCACCTCCCCCCGGCCGACGGGTCCGGCGAGCACGAGCACAGCGGGTGTCATGGCGTCCACGAACGGTAGACCCCCGAAGAGGCCCCGACTCATCGCGGCCCGACGATGATCACGCCCTCAGTTGCAGGGGAAGATCCCGGTGTCGAGGACCAGTTCGAACGGTTCCGGCAGTTTGAGCTGATCGCCGTACTCGACCGAGGCGAGCACGCGGTACGTGCCGCCCCGTGGTTCGCCGTAGAGCGTTGCCGTGGGGCGGCCCGAGTGCCAGGGATCCAGGAGAAGGTAGTACGGCACACCCGCGACGGCATAGCCGTGAGCCTTCTTGATGCGATCGTGGTTCGCGTTGCTCTGCGAGGTGATCTCGACGACCAGTTCCGCCTCGCCGGCGTGCACGCGCCTGCCGAGGCGCAGGGCGGCTCTCGGCACCACACACAGGTCGGGGACGTACAGGCTGCCCGACTCCGGGCAGGTCAGCCCCAGCGTCTGGTAGACGCCCCAGTCGCGGCCGGCCGGGAGCGCGCCGTACAGGCGCTCGTGAAGCAGCTCCGCGGTGTCGTTGTGCTTCTCGGAAGGCGGTGGTGACACGGTGACGATCCCCTCGATGATCTCCACCTTGCTGCCCTCCGGCCACTCCATCTCCTCCCAGAACCGGACGAGGTCGTCCCAGCTCTGCTCGGGGTCCTGGCTCACGGTGAGTGCGCTCAGTCGGGTAGCCGGAGGGCGTTGCCGCCCCCCGGCCCCCTCAGAACCGGACGTGCGGCTGTTCACCGCATCCGGCTCAAGCGGGCCCCTGGAGTCACGCGGGTCGGTCATCTTGCTTGGCCCTTCTGTGGTCGCCGGCATGGTGCTGGCGATGGCAGTCGGCGTGTACGAGGCGAAGGTTCGTCCGCTCGTCCGAGCCGCCGTCGCGCCGGTAGATGAAGTGGTGCTTGTGCAGCGGCTTCATCGATG
>NZ_BMVF01000014.1 GCF_014650575.1 Streptomyces naganishii JCM 4654 | reverse complement strand
CCTCACCACCCTCCACACCCCCACCTACGGCCCCCAAACCCATGCCTGACACCACCACGGGAGCCCTGGCGCGGGTCGTGCGCGGCGTGGCCGAGCTGCGGACGCGGGCCGGTGAACGCTGCGATCTGTGCGGTGAGGAAGTGCCGCCGGACCACCGCCACTTGCTGGACACCGGCAGCACGGAGCTGATGTGCGCGTGCCGGGCCTGCTCGGTCCTGTTCGTCGAGGAGGCCGCGAGCGAGGGGCGTTACCGGCTGGTGCCCGAACGGCGGGTCAGGCTGCCCAAGCTGGACACCACCGCCCTGGGAGTGCCGGTCGGCCTGGCGTTCTTCGTGACCCACCGGGACGGCACCGTCACGGCCCACTATCCGAGCCCGGCGGGCGCCACCCGGTGGGAGGCCGACGCCGAGGCCTGGCGCGAACTGGCGGCGGGCTGCCCCCCGTTGGCGACGCTGGAGCCGGATGTCGAGGCGCTGCTGGTCAACACGGCCCGCGGGCAGGAGCACCACTGGATCGCCCCGGTCGACGACTGCTTCCGCATGGTCGCCGTCGTACGGACGCACTGGCGCGGTCTGTCCGGCGGCGGCCGGGTCTGGCCGGCGATCGAGGAATTCTTCGCCGAGCTCACCGAACGGCAGTGAGCGCACCGAGAGTGAGGAGCAGACCATGGGCAGGATCAGAGTCGGCAAGCCCGACGTGAAGCCGGACACCCCCAAGCACGTCCCGGGACTGCACGAGGGCAACTCCGGCCCCTACGAGCGGCAGCCCGGCCACCACAAGGACGGCACCGCCGACGCGCGCCGCTCCACGGGCATCCACTGGCGCAAGCACAACGCCATGATGAAGATCATGCCGAACCTCCCGCCGGGCTGAGCCGGCCGCACCGCGGGCCGGACCGCACGACAGGTCAGTACAGGCATGGACACACGAACCGGGAAGGAACGGGGATGAGGATCACGGCCAAACAGGTGCTGGCGGCGCAGGCCGCCGTGGTCGGAGGGCTGGCGCTCGTCCTGCTGGTCCGGGAGATGCCGGGGATCGTGCGCGAGATCAGGATCTGGCGGATGGTGGGCCTCGGCCCCGGCTCCCGGCCGCCGCGCTGACCGGTCCGCCGGGCGGGCTCGAACCGCGACGCGGTAGAAAGGACGCATGCTGGAGCGCGATTCTTCCACCGTGGGGCCTTCGACCGTGAGGCCCTCCGTCATGGGCTCTTCCGCGACGAGCCCCTCCGCCGTCGGTGTGGACACCGTCGGCGCCGACGACATCGGCGTGGACGGCATGGGCGTCGACGGCGTGGGCGCGGACGACGTCGACGCGGTGACCCGTGCGGTGCTGACCGCCTCACGGCTGCTGGTCGCCGTGTCGGCGCGGTCGCTCACCGTCCTGGAGGACCGCGTTACGCTTCCGCAGTTCAGGATGCTCGTCGTGCTGTCGACGCGCGGAGCGACCAAGCTGGTCACCCTCGCCGAGCTGCTCCAGGTGGCGCCGTCCACGGCGATGCGCATGGTGGACCGCCTCATCGCCGCCGAACTCGCCGACCGCCAGGTCAACCCGGACAACCGCCGCGAGACCATCCTCCGCCTCACGGCCGCGGGCCGGCGCGCGGTCGAGGAGGTCACCGCACGTCGCCGTGCCGAGATCGCGGCGATCGTCGAGCGGCTCGCCCCCGACCGGCGCGCCGCACTCGTCGAGGCGCTCGGCGCCTTCAACGCGGCGGGCGCCGAGTCCCCGGTCCTGGCCTCCGGCGACCTCGAACTCCACCCCCTCGGCTGGCCGGTGCCGCGTCAGGCGGGCCCCTCGGAGTGCTCCCGGTAGCGGACCAGGAGCATCGCCGCGTCGTCGTGGAGGGGGCCCTCGGCGTAGCGGACCAGGTCGTCGCGCAGCCCCTCCAGCGCCTGGCGCGCGTCGGGCTCCTTCAGCAGCACCGCACGGTCGGGCAGCGGGTAGAAGGCGCCCCGGCCGTCGCGGGTCTCGGTGACGCCGTCGGTGTAGAGCAGCATCTGGTCCCCGGGCGCGAACCGGACCGTGAACGGCTTGGCCTCCGGCCCCTGGTGGGCCGCCAGCCCGAGCGGCAGCGCGTACTCCGCGGGCTCGGGGAAGTCGAGTCTGCCGTCGCGCCGCATCACCAGCGGCGGCGGATGGCCGTAGTTGAGGAAGACGACCTGGTGGTCGGAGCGGACCTCGGCCAGGATCGCGGTCACGAACTTCTCGCCGTCGCCCTCCCTGGCCACGCTGCGCTCCAGCCGCGCGCCCACACCGCCGAGGTCCGGCTCGTCGTGCGCAGCCTCCCGGAAGGCGCCCAGCACCACCGCCGCCGTCTCGACCGCGGCGAGCCCCTTGCCCTGCACGTCCCCCACGATCAGCCGCACGCCACGCGGGGTGGCGACCACCTCGTACAGATCGCCGCCGATGTGCGCCTCGGCGACCGCCGAGGTGTACGACACCGCCATCCGCAGGGAGCCCACGTTCAGCGGGACGGGCCGCAGCAGCACCCGCTGGGCGACCTCCGCGATCGAGCGCACCCCGGCGAGCTCCGCCTCCCGTCTGCCGCGCATCACCGCGGCCGCGATCCCCGCGCCCGTCACCCCGGCGACCGAGACCATGGCCGTGAACCCGCGCCGCTCCGCGAACAGCCCGTCGTACATGCCGAGCGCGAGGCACAGCAGCAGCGCCAGCACGCCGACGAGGGCCGTACGCCGCCAGCCGCCGACCAGTCCGGAGAAGGCGGGACCCAGCGACACCAGCGGAAGGAGGCCCACACTCGGGCCGGCCACCAGGTCCACCAGAGCGACGGCGGCCATGGTGATCAGCGGCAGCCAGGACAGGACCGCGTGCCGTGGCTGTGGTCGCTCTGCGGTCATCGACGTACTCCTGCGGTGCTCCGGTTCGGGACGACCGCTCCTCGCGGGCGTCCGGCATCCTTTAGACTATGCAAAGGTCGTGCCGTCAAGTGGCGGGGCCCGGAACCTCGTTACCCGAAAGAAGTGCCCCGGCGCTTCCACCCCCAAGCGCGGAAGGCGGCAGTCGGCCATGGCGCAAGGCCCCGTCCGGAGCAAGCACCGACCCCGGCCCAGTGGGTGGCGGCGCACCGTCGCGCGGCTGCCGCTCAAGCTCTACCGCGTCGGCCTCGGACCGCTCTTCGGCAACCGCCTGTTGCTGCTGCACCACACCGGGCGCACCTCCGGGCTTGACCGGTCGGTGATGCTGGAGGTGGTCACCCGCGACGCGGCGCGCGGCAGTTGGACCGTCGTCTCCGGTTTCGGTCCCCGCGCCGACTGGTACCTCAACCTGCGCCGGCGGCCCGACACCGTGATCCAGGTGGGCAACCGCCGCCACCGCGTGACCGCGCGCTTCCTCACGCCCGCCGAGGGCGGCGACATCATGGCCCGTTACGCCCCGAGGCATCCGCGACTGGCCCGCCGGCTCTGCGCGTTGATGGGCTTCACCGTCGACGGCAGCGAGGCCGGCTACCGCAGGGTGGGGGAGTCGATCCCCTTCGTACGGCTCGAGGAAGCGGACCGGTAGCCGCCTCCGCGCGAGCCTCCCCGCCGGCCCCCGGGCGGTGCGGCGTCCGGGTGAACCCGGCCGGTCCTGGCAATCCCCTCGCCCGCCCGGCCCGGATCACCGGTGTCCGCACGAACACCGAGGAAGACAACACGGTGAACGTGATCGGCGCGCTGAACCCGGCGTTCGGCAACGCCTGCGTCAACACCGGGACGCGCGACGCCATGTGAGCCCGTCCACCACGCGGCCACCAGGGCCCGTTCGGCACGCACAGCGGCCCCGCCGCCGCGCGGCCGGGCGGGCCCTTCGCGTGGCGGACCGATCGCGCAGGTGCGGGGACCGATCGTGTAATACGTCGCCGAAGGCGCGGCGGACTGCCAGGAAATGTTTCTTCACCTGATCGGGGGAGCCACCAATCCGGCCCGGCCGCAGGACCGGATTCCCACCGTGAGGGACGAAGAGAAGGACCAGCGGACACCGCACGGCCTGCCGCGCCTCGCGCTCGGCGCGCTGAGCGGGGCGCTGGCCGGGTTCGCCGCGCTGGCGGTGGCCGAACTCGTGGCGGCGGCGGTCCGGCCGCAGGCCGGGCCGGTGGTCGCGGTCGCGGGCGCGGCGATCGACGCGACGCCCGCGCCGGTGAAGGACTGGGCGATCCGCCACTTCGGCACCGACGACAAACTGGTGCTGCAACTCGGCATCCTCGCCGTGCTCACCGTGCTCGCCCTGGCGCTGGGCACGGTCGCGGTGCGCCACCGGCGGGTCGGAGCCGCCGGGGTCCTTCTCTTCGGGGCCGTGGGCGCGCTGGCGGCCACCGGCCGCCCCGACTCGGCCGGTCCCGCCGACGCGCTGCCCTCGGTGGCGGGCGCCGTCGCCGGAGCCCTGCTGCTGTACGCCCTGGCCGGTCGGCTCCGGCCGGCGGCCCCGCCGCACGAGCCCGGGGCCGCCCCGGCCGGGCGCGAGGGGTGGAACCGCCGGGGATTCGTGCTCGCGGCCTCCGCCGCCGCGGCCGCGTCGGTCGCCGCCGGCGCGGCCGGCCGGTCCCTGAACGGCTCGCGCGGCCGTGACGCGGCCGCCTCCCGCGCGCTGGTCACGCTGCCCCGGCCGGGGTCACCGGCCCGTCCGGTGCCCCCACGGGCCGAACCGCGCATCGCCGGCATCAGCCCCTTCACGACCCCGAACAAGGACTTCTACCGCGTGGACACCGCCCTGGTGGTGCCCAGGGTGGACGCCACCGCCTGGCGGTTGCGCGTGCACGGCCAGGGCGTGCGCCGACCGGCCACGTACACCTTCGACGACCTGCTGCGGCGCGGGCTGATCGAGCGGGACATCACCCTGACCTGCGTGTCCAACGAGGTCGGCGGGCCCTACGTCGGCAACGCCCGCTGGATCGGAGTACCGCTGGCCGCCCTGCTCGCCGAGTGCGGGGTGAGGCCCCCCTCCCGCGGCGGTCCCGCCGACCAGCTGGTGGCGCGCTCGGTGGACGGCATGACGCTGGGCACCCCCGTCGAGGACGTGCTGGACGGCCGCGACGCGATGCTCGCCCTCGGCATGAACGGCGAGCCGCTGCCCTTCGAACACGGCTTCCCGGTACGGATGGTGGTCCCCGGCCTGTACGGCTACGTCTCGGCCTGCAAGTGGATCGAGGACATCGAACTCACCACGTTCGGCGCCTACGACCCGTACTGGGTGCGCCGCGGCTGGGCCCGCGAGGCGCCGGTCAAGACCGAGTCCCGCATCGACACCCCGAAGCCGTTCGCCCGGCCCGCGGCCGGCACGGTGATGATCGCCGGAGTCGCCTGGGCCCAGCACCGGGGCATCGACAAGGTCGAGGTCCGCGTCGACGACGGACCCTGGCAGGAAGCCCGCCTGGCCGCCGAGGACACCCGGGACACCTGGCGCCAGTGGTCCATCCCCTGGCGGGCCGCCAAGGGCGGCCACACCCTCACCGTGCGCGCCACCGACCGAACCGGCGCCGTGCAGACGGACCAGCGCGCCCGCACCATCCCCGACGGCGCCACCGGATGGCACTCCGTGGTCGTGACCGTCGAGTGACCGGCCGCGCCCCGACGAGGCGCCGGCCCCCGAACCACCACACCCCACCACCCCCGGGCGCGGCCGCACCGTGCCGCGCGATCCAACAGGAGAAGATGATGAACACCCCTGTCCGCCGCCCCCGCATCCGCCGCACCGCCGGTCTCCTCGCCGCCGCGGCCGTGCTGCCGCTGGCGCTGACCGCCTGCTCCGGCAGCGGCGGCGACTCCGGCAAGTCCGACTCCTCCGGCAAGGCGTCGGCCCCGGCCACCACCGGCAGCGGCGACATGGGCGGCTCGACCGCATCCGCGAGCGCCATGGACCAGCCCTTCGGCGCGGCCTGTTCGGCCGTGCCCAAGAACGGCGCCGGATCCTTCGACGGCATGGCCAAGGACCCGGTCGCCACCGCCGCCTCCAACAACCCCGTGCTCTCCACGCTGGTGACGGCGGTCAAGAAGGCCGGCCTGGTCGACACCCTCAACAACGCCCAGGACATCACCGTGTTCGCACCCACCAACGACGCCTTCGCCAAGATCCCGAAGGCCACCCTCGACAAGGTCCTGAACGACAAGGAGCAGCTCACCAAGATCCTCACCTACCACGTGGTCGGCAAGCGGCTCACCCCCAAGGACCTGCAGAGCGGCTCCTTCACCACCCTGGAGAAGTCCAAGGTGACCACGTCCGGCTCGGGCGAGTCCTACACGGTCGACGGCTCGGCGAAGGTGGTCTGCGGCAACGTCAGGACCGCGAACGCCAACGTCTACATCGTCGACACCGTGCTCATGCCCAGGAGCTGACCCGCACCGCGCCCGCCGGCCCACGCACGCAGCCGGCGGGCGCCCGCCCCGGCGCCGGCCCGTCGCGCCGGCGCCCCGCCACGTTCCACCACAACTCGCCGGGAGGGAAAGAGCCATGCGCCGCACCGCCGTCGTGGGCAGCGGAGTCGCGGGACTGACCGCCGCGCACATCCTGGGCCGTGCCCACCACGTGACCCTGTACGAGGCCGACGACCGGCTCGGCGGCCACGCCCACACCCACGAGGTGACGGCGCCCGACGGCCGCACGCACCGCGTCGACTCCGGATTCATCGTGCACAACCGCCGCACCTACCCGCACCTGCTGCGGCTGTTCACCGAACTCGGCGTCGCCACGCAGGAGTCGGAGATGAGCATGTCGGTGCGGTGCGAGGGCTGCGGCCTGGAGTACGCCGGCGCCCGCGGCCCCCGCGGACTGCTCGCCCGGCCACGCCACGCCCTGCGCGGCCGTTACCTGCGGATGCTGGCCGAGGTCCCGGTCTTCCACCGGGCCGCCCGCCGCCTGCTCGAGCGGGGCGCCGAAGACGCCCTGACGCTCGGCGAGTTCCTCGACCGGGCGGGCTTCTCGCCCTATTTCCGGGCCCACTTCATGACCCCGCTGGTGTCCGCCGTCTGGTCCTGCGACGCCGGCACCGCCCAGCGCTACCCGGCCGCGTACCTGTTCCGCTTCCTCGCCCACCACGGCATGCTCTCGGTGACCGGCTCACCGGTGTGGCGGACGGTCACCGGCGGCTCCCGCACCTACGTCGACCGCGTCGCGGCCGGCCTGCCCGAGGTGCGCACCGCGAGCCCGGTCCGCTCCGTGCTGCGGCACTCCGACGGCGCCGAGGTGACCGCGCACGACGGCACCACCGCCTCCTACGACCACGTGGTCGTCGCCGTCCACCCCGACCAGGCGCTGCGGCTGCTCGCCGACGCCACACCGCGGGAGAAGGAGGTGCTCGGCGCCTTCCGCTACTCGCGCAACACCACCCTCCTCCACACCGACACCAGCCTCCTCCCGCGCGCCCGGGGCGCCCGCGCCTCCTGGAACCTCCTGATGCCGTCCTGCCACGCGGGCGCCGACCGGGTCCGCGTCAGCTACGACATGAACCGGCTCCAACGCCTCGACGCGGCAGCCACGTTCGTGGTCAGCCTCGGCGGACAGGACCGCGTCGACCCCGGCCGGGTGCTGGCCCGTATGACCTACGAACACCCGGTCTACGAACCGGAGTCCGTCGCCGCCCAGCGCCGGCTGCCCGGACTGAACACGAACGTCACCGCGTTCGCGGGCGCCTACCACGGCTGGGGCTTCCACGAGGACGGCTGCCGCAGCGGCGTCCACGCCGCGGCCGCGCTGGGGGTGCGGTGGTGACCGCGCCCACCGCCCGCCCGGGGCCGCCCGCCCTCTACCCGTGCACCATCACCCACGTACGCCGGGCACCGAAACGCTACGCCCTGCGCCACCGCACCTACATGTGGCTCATCGACCCCGACCGCCCGCCGCGGCTGCCCCGGCCGCTGCGGCCGCTGGCCCGGTTCCGTGCCCGCGACCACTTCACGGGCCGCGCCCCGTCGATCCGGGCCGCGCTGGACGGCTTCCTCGCCGAACACGGCGTCGACCTGCGCGGCGGCCCGGTCCTGATGCTCGCGCACGCCCGTGTCCTCGGGCACGTCTTCAACCCGCTCACCCTGTACTGGTGTCACGGCCCCGACGGCGCCCCGCGCTGCGTGGTCGCCGAGGTGCACAACACCTACGGACAGCGCCACGCCTACCTCCTGCACACCGACGCCTCGGGGACCGCCCGCACCGGCAAGGAGTTCTACGTCTCGCCCTTCCTCCCCGTCGACGGCCAGTACCACATGCGGCTCCCGCCGCCCGGCGAGCGGCTGAACCTGACCGTACGGCTGGAGCGGCCCGGCAGCCCGCCCTTCACGGCGACCGTCCACGGCACCCGGCGCGCGGCCACCGTTCCCGCGCTGCTGCGCCTGGCGCTGCGCCGCCCCTGGTCGACCCTCGCGGTGTCGGCCGCCATCCGCTTCCACGGAATCCGCCTGTATCTGCGGGGCCTTGAGGTGCAACCGCGCCCGGGCCGCCGCACCCCGGAGAGTGCGACATGACCACGGCCCATCCCCGCCCCGCCACCCACCGCACGACGGCGGGCCCGCGGACCGAGCCCGCCGGCCGCGAGCGCCGGCCCGACGTGGCCGCCGTGCCCGACGCGTCGTGGCCCGTCCGCGCCGTCGCCGCGTCCGTCGTCCGGCGCGCGCTGCGCCGACTGCCCCTGCGCGTACGGTTCGCCGAGGGCGCCACCGTCGGACTGGGCGGCCCGCTGATAGAGGTGCGCGACCCCCGCGCCTTCCACGCCCGCATCGGCCGGCACGGCCTGATCGGCTTCGGCGAGTCGTACATGGCGGGTGAGTGGGACGCCCCCGACCTGCCCGGCGCGCTCACCGTACTCGCCGCGCACGCGGCGAGCCTGATCCCCGCCCCGCTGCAACGGCTGCGCGGACTGTGGGCCCAGCGCCAGCCCGCCGCCCAGCGCAACACGCCCGACGGCGCGCGCACCAACATCAGCCGCCACTACGACCTCTCCAACGACCTCTTCGCCCTCTTCCTGGACGAGACGCTCACCTACTCCTGCGCCGTCTTCCGGGGCTTCCCCGCCGACCGGTCCCTGCTGGCCGCCGCACAGCACCGCAAGATCGACCGGCTCCTCGACCTGGCCGGCGTCCGGGACGGCACCCGGCTGCTGGAGATCGGCACCGGCTGGGGCGAACTGGCGCTGCGGGCCGCCGCCCGCGGCGCGCACGTCACCTCGCTCACCCTCTCCCGCGAACAGCGCGAACTGGCCCTCACCCGCGTGCGCGAGGCGGGACTCGCCGACCGCGTCCGCATCGACCTGCGCGACTACCGCGAGGCCCGCGGCACCTACGACGCGGTGGTGAGCGTGGAGATGATCGAGGCCGTGGGCGCCGAGTTCTGGCCGGTGTACTTCCGCACCCTCGACCAGCGCCTCGCCCCGGGCGGCCGGGTGGCACTCCAGGCCATCACCATGCCCCACGACCGGATGCTGGCCACCCGCGACACCCACACCTGGATCCAGAAGTACGTCTTCCCCGGCGGCCTGATCCCCTCCACCGAGGCCGTCGAGCAGGCCGTGCGCGACCACACCGGGCTGCGAGTCGCCCGCCGCGACGGCTTCGGCGCGCACTACGCCGAGACACTGCGGCTGTGGCGCGAGCGCTTCACCGAGCGCGCCGGCGAGGCCGCGGCCCTCGGCTTCGACGAGACCTTCCGCCGGCTGTGGACCTTCTACCTGGCCTACTCCGAGGCCGGTTTCCGCTCCGGCTACCTCGACGTCCAGCAGTACCTGCTCACCAAGGAGGACCCCGCCCGATGACCACCGCCCGCACCCTCGCCCGGCCCGGTGCCGCCCACCGGCTCGCCGCACTCGCCGAGGACGCGCTCGGCGGACCCCTGCCGGTCAGGCTGCGCACCTGGGACGGCAGCGAGACCGGCCCGTCCGGCACGCCCGTGGTCGTCGTCCGCTCCCGCCGCGCCCTCAGGCGCCTGCTGTGGGAACCCGGCGAACTCGGCCTGGCCCAGGCCTACGTGACGGGGGAGCTCGACGTGGAGGGCGACCTCGGGCAGGGGCTGCGCCTGCTGTGGGCCGTCGTCCGCGAGCGCGGGCCGCGCGCGCCGCGCACCGCGTTCACCGACCGGGCCCGCGCCCTTCGCGAGGCCGTACGGCTCGGCGCCCTCGGACCGCGCCCGCCCGCCCCCGCCTCGCAGGCCCGGCTGCGCGGCGGCCCGCACACCAGGGCCCGCGACCGCGCCGCGATCAGCCACCACTACGACCTGTCCAACGACTTCTACCGTCTGCTCCTCGACGACACGATGGCCTACTCCTGCGGCTACTGGACGGACGAGGACCCCGCGGCCGCCCCCGCCGCGGCCCAGCGCGCCAAGCTGGAGCTGATCTGCCGCAAACTCGCCCTCGTGCCCGGCGCCCGGCTGCTCGACATCGGCTGCGGCTGGGGATCGCTGAGCCTGTACGCGGCCGAACGGCACAAGGCCCACGTCACCGCCGTGACCCTGTCCCGCGAACAGGCCGCGTACGTACGCGAACAGGTGCGCGAGCGGGGGCTTGCGGACCGGGTCGAGGTGCTCCGCCAGGACTACCGGGACGTCGCGGGCGCCGGCTACGACGCCGTGGCCGGCGTCGAGATGGGCGAGCACGTCGGGGACGCCGAGTACCCGGCCTTCGCCGCGGCCCTGCACCGGCTGGTGCGGCCCCGGGGGCGCGTACTGGTCCAGCAGATGTCGCGCGGGGCCGTCGCTCCGGGCGGCGGCGCGTTCATCGAGGCGTACGTCGCCCCGGACATGCACATGCGGCCGATGGGGGAGACCGCCGGGCTGCTGGAGGCGGCGGGCCTGGAGATCCTCTCGGTGGAGTCGATGCGCGAGCACTACGTGCGCACCGTCGCCGCCTGGCACCGCACGCTGGAGGAGCGCTGGGCGGAGTTCGTGCGGACGGTGGGCGAGGAGACGGCGCGCGTGTGGCGGCTGTACCTGGTCGGAGGCGGGCTCGCGTTCCAGGAGGGCCGCATGGGCGTCGACCAGTTCCTCGCCACCCGCACGGCGGCGGGCGGCGACAGCGGGCTGACGGCGGCGGAGACGGCGGCCTGGCACCGGGACCTGGACGTCCGGTGAGCACGTTCTCCTGGGGCGCCTTCGCCGTCAGCCTGGCGTGGTCGGCGGCCACCGCCCTGGCCGTCATGCTCGGCACCTTCGTGATCGCCCTGGCCCGCGGAGCGCACCGGATCGTGGACGTCGCGTGGGGCGTCGCCTTCACCGCCGTCGCCGTGGTGACCTTCGCGGCCTCGGCCGGCCACGGCGACCCGGGCAGGCGGCTGCTGGTGACGGTCCTCACCGCCGTATGGGGGCTGCGGCTCGCCGCGCACATCGCCCGCCGCGGGCGCGGCCACGGAGAGGACCCCCGGTACGAGGCACTGCTGGCCCGCGCGCCCGGCGACCGCCGCCTGTACGCGCTGCGCGCGGTGTACCTGCTCCAGGGCGCGCTGGTGTGGCTGGTGTCCCTGCCCGTGCAGGCCGCACAGTACGGACCGGCCCCGCTGTCCGCGCCGGCCTTCGCCGGGGCGGCGGTGTGGGCGGCCGGGCTGGTCTTCGAGGCGGTAGGGGACGCCCAGCTGGCCCGCTTCAAGGCCGATCCGGCCCACCGCGGCCGGATCATGGACCGGGGGCTGTGGCGCTACACCCGCCACCCGAACTACTTCGGCGACTTCTGCGTCTGGTGGGGGCTGTACCTGGTCGCCTGCGACGCGGGCACGGGGGCCGCCGCCGTCTCGGTCCTCTCGCCGCTCGTCATGAGCGCGCTGCTGACCAAGGGCAGCGGGAAGCGGCTGCTGGAGCGGCACATGGCCGAACGGCCCGGCTGGGCGGCGTACGCGGCCCGTACCAGCGGGTTCTTCCCGTGGCGGCCACGCGGCGGATGAGACACGGACCGGCCCGTGGGGGAGCCCGCCGCCGCGGCGGGCTCCCCCACGGGTGCCCTCAGGAGGGCACGCTCAGCAGGGCGACCGGTGTGGTGGTCGGCTGCCGTGAGCCTCCCGCCGGCTCGACGGTGATGCCGACCCCGGAGGCGCCGTCCACGGCCCCGTCCATGAGTACGGCCTGGCTGGGGCGGCCCGGGTCCATGAGTCCGGCCGGACGCATCGTCCCGCCGTCGTCGAACCAGAGCTCGTACACCTTCCCCCGGGGCGGCTCGGCCATCCGGGAGGCCACGAACACGGCCCGGTCGCGGCCCGCCGAGACCACCAGCGTTCCCGAACCGCCGGCCACCCGCGCCGAGCGGCTCCGGGCATCGGGGGCCGCCAGCACACCGGCCACCTCCTCGACGTGCCGCTCCGCCCGCGCCGCCCGGTCCCGGGCGTCCTGGGCACGCTCGTACTGCCAGGCTGTGGTGCCGCCGAGGGCAGCGGCGGCGGCCAGACACGCGGCGAGCGCCCACCGGGCCAGGCCCCGGCCGCGCGGCACCGCCCCGCGGACCCGCTCCCGGGGCGGGGCGCCCGGCGGGACCTGGCGCACCGTGGTGACGCGGTGCAGCACCTGCTCCCGCATCGCGGGGCGGACCGGCGCGGAAGAGGCCAGGGCCAGCCGGGCCGCCGTGGCGGCGAACTCGGCGATCTCCTGCTCGCACGAGCCGCACTCCGCCAGATGGCGTTCGAAGGCGGCGCGCTCGTCGTCCGGCAGCGCGTGCAGAGCGTAGGCGCCCGTCAGCGTGTGCGGGTCCGTCGTGGTCATGCGGTCACCCCCAGGCAGTCGCGGAGCCGGATGAGTCCGTCGCGCAGGCGGGTCTTGACCGTGCCCAGCGGCAGCGCGAGCGCCTCGGCGACCTGCCGGTAGGTCAGGCCGCGGTAGTACGCCAGGGTGACCGACTGCCGCTGGAGCTCGGTGAGGGTGCGCAGACAGCGCCGTACCTGCTCCTGCTCCAGCCGGGTCTCGACCTGCTCGGTCACCTCGTCGTACTCGGGGGTCCGCTCCAGCAGGGCGGCCTTGTGGTCACGGGCCGCGGCCGCCTCCACCGACCTGACCCGGTCCACCGCCCGCCGGTGCGCCAGGGTGAGGATCCAGTTGACGACGCTGCCGCGCTCGGGCCGGTAGCGCGGCGCCGTGCGCCACACCTCCACCAGCACCTCCTGCGCCACTTCCTCCGACTGCGCCTGGTCGCGCAGCACCGCGCGGACGACTCCGAGAACGGAGCCGGCCACCGCGTCGTAGACCGCGGCGAAAGCCTCCTGATCACCCAGTGCCACCTCGTGCAGCAGCTGCTGCAGATCCGGCTCGGCTGATGGGTTTCTGCCGATGTACACGGCTTCCTTCACAACGGTCCCTCCAGGAAAGTGACAGGCCAGAACATCCCCGCGTAATCCGGGGCCGTACGGCCCGCGGATTGGTCGCCCTGCCGGGACCGCTCGTCTTCGGCGCGCTCGTGCTCACAGTCTGCCCGTCGGCGTGCCGTCTGCCCGAAGGACCCGCATTCCCGGCGCATACGAAGAGAGAGCCGGGGTAGGCGCTCTTGCGTCGGCTCGTAGCGAACAGGCCTCGAGCCGGTCGACTTGGGAGGGAAACGGACGATGATGGAAGCGACCGTGGCGAACGCGAGGGCGAACGCGGACACGTGCACGGACACGGGCACGCCCACCACCCGGCTTCCGGAGGTCGCCGACCCCGCACGGGTCGCCCCCAAGGACGCGCGTGCGCTGTCCAAGCTGTTCTTCGACCAGCTCGCGACGCTGGAGGAGGGCACGCACGAGTACCAGTACGCGCGCAACACGCTGATCGAGATGAACATGTCCCTCGTCCGGTACGCGGCGGCGCGGTTCCGCAGCCGCGGGCCGGAGGAGATGGAGGACGTCGTCCAGGTCGGCATGATCGGACTGATCAAGGCGATCGACCGGTTCGAGCTGACCCGCGAGGTCGAGTTCACCTCCTTCGCGATCCCCTACATCGTCGGCGAGATCAAGCGCTTCTTCCGCGACACCTCCTGGGCCGTGCACGTGCCGCGCAGGCTCCAGGAGGCCCGGGTGGAACTGGCCCGGGCGACGGAGGAACTGCGCAGCCGGCTCGGCCGTACGCCCACCGTCAAGGAGCTGTCGGAGCTGATGAGCCTGTCCGAGGAGGACGTCATCGAGGCCAGGCTGGCCGCCAACGCCTACAACTCCTCCTCCCTGGACGCCGCCCTGGGCACCGGCGAGGACGGCGAGACCGTGCTCGCCGACTTCATCGGCGCCGACGACACGGCCCTGGAGCTCGTGGAGGACTTCCACGCCCTGGCCCCCATGATCGCCGAACTCGGCGAACGGGACCGGCTGATCATCCACATGCGGTTCGTGGAGGAACTCACCCAGGCCCAGATCGGCGAGCGCCTCGGCGTGTCCCAGATGCACGTCTCCCGGCTGCTCTCGCGCACCCTGTCCCGGCTGCGCGAGGGCATGCTCTCCCAGAGCTAGAGGCCCCGTGCCCCGGGCCCCGGGCCGCTTCCGGCGTCAGCGGTTGACGGACCGCATGCCCGCCTCGTCGTAGCGCTCGCCGGCGGCCCGGGGGAGTTCGGCGTCGATGCGGGCCAGGTCGTCCGCGGTGAGCTCGACGTCGACCGCGCCGGCGTTCTGCTCCAGGTAGGCGCGGCGCTTGGTGCCCGGGATCGGGACCAGGTCCTCGCCCTGCGCCAGCACCCAGGCGATCGCCAGCTGAGCCGGCGTGACGCCCTTCTCCGCGGCGATCTCCTTGACCTTCCCGGCCAGCCGCAGGTTCGCCTCGAGGTTGCCGCCGGTGAAGCGGGGGCCGCTGCGGCGCCAGTCGTTCTCGTCCAGCTCGTCGGGGGAGGAGAACCGGCCGGCCAGGAAACCGCGGCCGAGCGGCGAGTACGGCACGAACCCGATGCCGAGCTCCCGGCAGACGGGCAGCACCTCCGCCTCGGGGTCGCGGGTCCACAGCGAGTACTCGGTCTGCACCGCCGTGACGGGGTGCACGGCGTCGGCGCGGCGGATGGTCTCCGGCGCCGCCTCGCTCAGCCCGATGTGCCGGATCTTGCCCTCGGCGACCAGCTCCGCCAGCGCGCCCACCGTCTCCTCGATGGGCACCTCCGGGTCGACGCGGTGCTGGTAGTACAGGTCGATGTAGTCGGTCCCGAGCCGCCGCAGCGAGCCGTGGACGGAGCTGCGCACATGCTCGGCGGAGCCGTCCTGGCGGCCGATCGTGCTCATGTCGCCCGGGACCGCGTCGTCCATGCGGTAGTTGAACTTGGTGGCGATCACGTACTCCTCGCGGTGGCCCTTCACCGCCCGGCCGATCAGCATCTCGTTCGTCAGCGGCCCGTAGAGCTGCGCGGTGTCGATGAAGTCGACGCCGAGCTCCAGAGCCCGCCGGATGGTCCTGACGGCCTCGTCCTCGTCGGAGGAGCCGTAGAAGGCGGACATTCCCATGGCGCCGAGCCCGATGGCCGACACCTCGAGCTCCCGCAGCCTGCGCTTTTTCATGTGGGTTCCAGCCCTTCGTCAAAAGGTGGTCTTCGATTCCGGCGTCGATTACGACGTTAGGAGTTCAAGCGCGCTCGAAGTCAAGAACGGCCCCGCGGCCGGCGCCGGGCCGCCGGCCGCCGGACGTGCGAGGCCTCCGGCCGCGTGTTGCAATGGGCGGGAAGGGCCCGGTCACCGCCGGCCGCGCCTCGGGCGCGGCGCCCGAGCGGGGAGACAGGTGCGCCCACATCCCGTCCACACCGGAGGAACGGCCATGAACGACGTCGAAGAGATGGGTCCCGTCGACTACCTGGTCATCGAGTTCCCCGGCAATCGCATGACCGGTGAGGGCTTCCCGCTCCTGGTCGACCTGGTCGAGCGGGGGATCATCCGGATCATCGACCTGACGTTCGTACGCAAGGAGACGGACGGCTCGGTCGTCGCGCTGGAGCTGACGGACGTCGGCGACGAGATCGACCTGACCGTCTTCGAGGGCGCGTCCTGCGGTGTGCTGGACCAGGGCGACCTCGACGAGGCCGGGGCCGCGCTGGAGCCCGGCAACTCCGCCGCCGTCCTGGTGTACGAGAACCTGTGGGCCGCGCCCCTCGCCCGCGAGCTGCGGCGCGGCGGGGCCCAGCTCGTCGCGGGCGGCCGGATCCCGGTGCAGGCGCTGCTGGCCTCGCTGGACGCCACGGAGGGAGCGACGACGCCGCCCGGAGGGTCGGCGGCGGCCTGACCTTCGCACCCGGCAGGAGAACCTTCCGCACCCGGCAGGGGAGATGAGAGAACATGCCCGGACTTCTTCGAGGCGTCGCGCGCACCGCCGTCGTCGCCGGCACGGCCACCGCCGTCTCCAACCGCGTCTCGCGCCGCCAGGCGGGCCGCTGGGCACAGCAGGACTACGCCCAGCAGCAGGCCCAGCAGGAGTACGCCCCGCAGCAGCCGGCCGCGGCCGCTCCTGCCGCCGCGCCGGCGGCGCCCTCCACGGACGACGAGATGACGAGCAAGATCGACCAGCTCAAGGAGCTGGGCGAGCTGAAGGCCCAAGGGATCCTCACGGAAGAGGAGTTCGCGGCCCAGAAGCGGCGGGTGCTGGGCTGAAACCTCGGCGGCGGCTTCGGCAGCGGGCAACGCTCGGCGGCGGCCTCGGCAGCGCCGAGCCTTCGCCGGTACGGCGGTCAGCCGGGGCTCGGCCGGCGAACGGCTGAACAACACGATCGGCTGGTCGCCGTGGCCGGGCTCCGGCTTCTCCGCGCCCACACGCACGGCGGGCCTCCGCCGGCACGCCGACGCCTCGGCGTGCCGGTGAGCGACGCGGTGGGGGCGCGACGGGCGTCGAGCCCCGGAGAACCCGCTGCCAGCGCCAGCCCCCAGCCCCAGCGATCCCGCTCCCGCGACCGCTAGCCCCAGCGCACCCGCCCCCGCACCCGCCGGCGCCCGCGCCCCCGCATCCGGCTGCGGCGACGCTCGCGACGGCGACGCTCGCGACGGCGACGATCGCGACGGCGGCGGTCGCGGCGATGCACAGGTCGACGGTCACGAGCGGATGCGCACGGGTCGCCAAGGGAGCGGTGCGGCCCGGTGTTGTCATGTCCCTGGACAGCGGCCGGAGGGCGTGGTCTCATGCCAAGGGCCCGCGTTTCCAACGATGTTTCCAACGATGGACAGCCCGGGCACCACCGAACCGCCACCCTTCCTCACTCAAGGAGGATTCGTGCGCATCCGGACCACCAGGTTCGCCAGATCCCCCCGCCCCCGTTCCAGGCCGCGCCGCCGGCGCCTGTCCCTGCTGCTCGCGGCCGCCCTCGGCCTCGGCGGCCTGACCGCGGCCCCCGTCGCGAGCGCCGCGGTGGACGCGCGGGCGGCGAGCGCCGCCGGCGATCCCGTAGAGGTACACGGCCTCAAGGGCGAGTACTACACCCAGTCCGCACCCGGCGCCTTCGACTTCGACAAGCTGAAGGCCACCGGCTTCGACCCGCAGCTCGACTTCGACTCCCTGGAGTCCAGGCTGAGTTCGGCCACCGGGCAGTCCGACGACGTGAGCGTCCGCTGGACCGGCCGTATCGTGCCGGAGAAGACCGGCCCCACCACCTTCTCCATCATCGGCGACAACGGCTTCCGCCTCTGGGTCGACGGCCGGCTCGTCATCGACCACTGGGTCGACGACTGGGACCGCGAGCAGACCGGCGCCCCCGTGGAGCTGACCGCGGGCAAGGCGTACGACATCAAGGTCGAGTACTTCGAGCACTACGGCGGCTCCAACCTCCACCTGCGCTGGACCCCGCCCGGCGGCGCCAAGACCGCCGTACCGCAGTCGGCCTTCCTGCTCCCCGAGGGCTACGACTACGACGGCGCCATCGCCACCACCGTCCTCGGCGACGGCCGCACCCTCCGGCTCGACTTCGCGCAGCGGCTCGCCGCGCCTCCGGCCGGCCTGACCGCCCACCTGAACGCCGTGATCGGCGGCGCCACTTGGCCGCTCGGCGGGGTCAGGGGCAACCCGGACGACGCCCGGAGCCTGCTGGTCTCCCTGAAGGAGCCCGTCGTCGGCAACAGGACCGGCACCGCCCCCGGCCTCGCCGATGTGCGCTACGACGGAGCGGGCGGTCTGACCGGCGTCGATGGCAACGTTGTCAAGTCCTTCTGGAGCAGCGGCGCCAACCACTCCACCTACGAGCTGCGCACCAAGTGGGCCGACGACGTGACCCCGGCGAACGCCCACCGCGAGTACCCCAGGCCGCAGTTGACCCGGTCGGCCTGGAAGAGCCTCAACGGCACCTGGCAGTTCGCCGCGGCCAAGGCCGGCGAGCAGCCGCCCGTGGGCCAAAGCCTCGCCGAGCGGATCCTCGTCCCGTACCCCGTCGAATCCCAGCTGTCGGGGATCGAACGGCACGAGGACCGCATGTGGTACCGGCGCACGTTCACCGTCCCGCCCACCTGGCGGATCGGCTCCGGCAAGCGGCTCCAGCTCAACTTCGGCGCCGTCGACTGGCAGGCCGAGGTCTACGTCAACGGCACCAAGGTCGCCGAACACCAGGGCGGCTACGACAAGTTCAGCGCCGACATCACCGACGCCCTCAAGCCGGGCCGCACCCAGGAGCTGATCGTCGGCGTCCAGGACCCCACCGACGCGCAGGGCGGAGCGAACCCCCCGCTCGGCAAGCAGCGCCTCGACCCGAGCGGCATCTGGTACACCCCGACCTCCGGCATCTGGCAGACGGTCTGGCTGGAGCCCGTCGCCCGCGACCACGTCGACCAGCTCAAGCTGACCCCCGACGTGGGGGCGGGCACGCTCACCGTGGAACCGCGGGGCGTGCGCGACGGCGTACGGATCACCGCGACGGCGTACGACGGACGGCGCGAGGTGGCCACGGCCACCGGCCGCACCGGCGCACCGCTGACGCTCAGGATCCCGCACGCCCGCCTGTGGTCCCCCGACGACCCCTTCCTCTACGACCTGAAGGTGAGCGTCGGCGGGGACCGGGTCGGCAGCTACTTCGGCATGCGCTCCGTCGCGGTGCAGAAGGTGAACGGCGTGCCGCGCACGATGCTCAACGGCAAGCCGGTGTTCATGATGGCCACCCTCGACCAGGGCTTCTGGCCGGACGGCCTCTACACCGCGCCGAGCGACGAGGCCCTCGCCTACGACCTGAAGATGCACAAGAAGATGGGCTTCAACGCGGTCCGCAAGCACATCAAGGTCGAACCCGACCGCTGGTTCTACTGGGCCGACCGGCTCGGCCTGATGGTGTGGCAGGACATGCCGGCCATGACGGCGGGCGTCGATCCGTCCACCGCCGCGCGGGCCGAGTACGAGCGCGAGATGAAGCAGATGATCGACGAGCACATCAGCAGCCCGTCGGTCGTCATGTGGGTCGTCTTCAACGAGGGCTGGGGCCAGTACGACGTCGGCCGCGTCGCCTCCCAGGCCAAGTCCTGGGACCCGACCCGGCTGGTGAACAACATGTCCGGCCTCAACCTCGGCGCGGACGGCGGCGCCGGCGACATCATGGACGAGCACGGCTATCCGAGCCCGGCCCTGCCGCCGCATCCCGACGGCCGGCGCGCCCTGGTCAGCGGCGAGTACGGCGGCCTCGGCCTCGCCGTCCCCGGACACGCCTGGTCGGTGCAGCAGTCGTACGTCGACGTCGACCCGTCCACGTACACGGACGACTATCTGCGCAAGCTGGCGGAGGTGCACGCGCTGGCCTGCCGCGGTGGCAACGGCGCGGTCTACACGCAGATCTCCGACGTGGAGGGCGAGCTCAACGGCCTGATGACCTACGACCGCAAGGTGGTCAAGCCCGATGTCGGCCGTCTGCGGGCGGCCCAGAAGGCGCTGATCGACGACGCGTCCCGGGACACCGTGGCGGGCTGCGCGTAGCACCGGCCTCAGCGGCTGCTGGTCGGCACCGGAGGGGCGGGCGTGTCCGTCTCCCGGAGTTCGGCCAGCAGCTCGTTGCGTCCGGCCAGCAGTTCGGTGAGGATCCGGCGGGCCGCGCGCAGCAGTTCGGCGACATCGCCGCCGGCGAGGGCGTAGCGGACCGTGGAGCCCTCACGGATGGACACCACGATGCCCGAGCGCCGCAGGACGGCCAGCTGCTGCGACAGGCTCGACGGCTCGATCTCGATGTCGGCGAGCAGGTCCCGCACCGGCACGGGCCCGTGCTGGAGCAGCTCGAGGACCCTGATGCGGACCGGATGACCGAGCATGCGGAAGAACTCCGCCTTGACCTGATAGAGGGGGACCTGCATGGGTGCTCGCTCCCTGCCGCGTCGGGGATGTGGTGCGGGGTGCGGCGGCACCTTCGAGGGTGCCGCCGCGGTGGCGCACGGTCGTGCTCTCTTCCCTTCCGATCCTTGTCGCCCGGGGCCCTTCGCATCCACGATTTGGGATCTTGCTGATGTGGTGACTTGGTGAGTTGAAGAAGTCTTCACATCACGGGCACGCGTCGGCCCGGACCGGGGACCGCGCTAGATCTCGATCTGTTCCTCGACGCGCTTGAGCTGGTGGCGGGCCATCGCCAGGTTCGAGCGGCTCTTGTCCAGCACCAGGTACAGGAACAGGCCGTTGCCGTTGCGGCCGGTGACCAGGCGGATGAGGTGGTACTGGCTCTCCAGGGTGATCAGGATGTCCTCAATCTGTCCCTTGAGGCCGAGCTGCTCCATCGTGCGCACCTTGGCGCGGATCACGTCCGTGTTCCCCGCCGCGGCGATCGTCAGGTCCAGGTCCTTGCCCCCGCCGAGTGTGCCCAGCGCCATGCCGCTGGTGTAGTCGACGACGGCCGCGCCCAGCGCCCCCTCGACCGAGGTCATCATTTCCTTCAGCGATACTTCCACGCTCGCCACAGCGCCCTCCCTTGGTTGTCGGCTGCGGCGGTCCGGCGTCTGCCGTCCCACCCGTCGTCGCACCGTAGGCACCCGGTCGGCGCGCCCGGGCCGGATCTCCAGGAGTGACGGACGATGATCGGAAGCCGGCGTGGAAGGACGGCTTCCCGACCGGTTCTGCCGTGTTCCCGGCATAGGTCACACTGGGCTCGTGAACGAAGAGGTCAAGGGGCTGCACGAACGGCTGGCACGGCTGGAGGAACTGCTGACGGCCCAGGACCGGCGGGCCGAGCCGGCCTGGCGGCGGCCCACCGGCGGGGAGTCGCGCTGGGCCGTGACGGCCGCCGTGCTCTGCGCGGTCGCGCTGCAACTGCTCCTGCCCAGACGGCTGGCCTTCCACCCGGACTGGCTGCTTCCGGCCCTCGAACTGCTGCTCCTCGTGGCGCTCTTCCCGACCTTCCACCCCCGCACCGGCCGGACGACCACGCTGCTGCGCGGCGGCGGGCTGGCGCTGGCCGCCCTCGTCAGCCTCGCCAACGGCTGGTCGGCGGTCCTGCTGATCCGCGGCCTGGTCCGCGGCACCGAGGGCAACGACGCCGGGGCGCTGCTGATGGCCGCGGCGGGCATCTGGCTGACCAACGTCATCGTCTTCGCCCTGTGGTACTGGGAGTGGGACCGCGGCGGCCCGGCGGCCCGCGCGGCCGGCCGCGCCGAGTACACCGACTTCCTCTTCCCGCAGATGCAGAGCGGGGACATGACCCATCCGGACTGGGAGCCGGCCTTCGCCGACTACCTGTACGTGTCCTTCACCAACGCCACCGCCTTCAGCCCCACCGACACCATGCCCCTGTCCCGCTGGGCCAAGCTGCTGATGGCGGCGCAGGCCTCCGTCTCCTTCCTCACCATCGCGCTGGTGGTCGCCCGCTCGGTCAACATCTTCCGCGGCTGACACCCGCCGGGGGAGCGGCCGGCGCGGGCCGGATTGCGGATCGCGCCGCAGGCGGGGGGAAGATGAGAACGCGAGCGGACGCAGCACCGGAATGTGGAGGAGTGGGTGCCATGCAGCACGAGCGAGCGGGCGAGCCGGCCCGTGCCGAGGACCTGATCGACGTCGCCCGGCTGGTGACGGCGTACTACGCGCTGCACCCCGATCCCGGGGAGCCGGACCAGCGGGTGGCCTTCGGCACCTCGGGCCACCGGGGGTCCTCGCTCGCCACCGCGTTCAACGAGGACCACATCGCCGCCACCAGCCAGGCCATCTGCGAGTACCGCGCGCGGCAGGGCACCGACGGCCCGCTCTTCCTCGGCGCGGACACGCACGCCCTGTCCGAGCCCGCGCGCGTCACCGCGCTGGAGGTGTTCGCCGCCAACGACGTGAGCGTCCTCATCGACTCCGCGGACGGCTACACCCCGACCCCGGCCGTCTCGCACGCCATCCTCACCCACAACCGCGGCCGCACCTCGGGCCTCGCCGACGGCGTCGTCGTCACGCCCTCGCACAACCCGCCCGCCGACGGCGGCTTCAAGTACAACCCGCCGAGCGGCGGCCCGGCCGGCTCGGACGCCACCTCGTGGATCCAGGACCGGGCCAACGAGATCATCGCGGCCGGCCTGAAGGACGTACGGCGCGTCCCGTACACCCAGGCGCTCGCCGCGCCCGGCACCGGACGCCACGACTTCCTCGGCGCCTACGTCTCCGACCTGCCGAGCGTGCTGGACCTGGACGCGATCCGCTCCGCCGGGGTGCGCATCGGCGCCGACCCGCTCGGCGGCGCCTCCGTCGACTACTGGGGCCGCATCGCCGAGCAGCACCGCCTCGACCTGACCGTGGTCAACCCGCTCACCGACCCCACCTGGCGGTTCATGACGCTGGACTGGGACGGCAAGATCCGCATGGACTGCTCCTCGCCGTACGCGATGGCCTCGCTCATCGAGCAGCGCGACCGGTTCCGGATCGCCACGGGCAACGACGCCGACGCCGACCGGCACGGCATCGTCACCCCCGACGCCGGCCTGATGAACCCCAACCACTACCTCGCCGCCGCCATCTCCTACCTCTACGCCCACCGCACCCGGTGGCCGGCGGATGCGGGCGTCGGCAAGACGCTGGTGTCGTCCGGCATGATCGACCGGGTCGCCGCCGACCTCGGCCGCCGGCTCGTCGAGGTGCCCGTGGGATTCAAGTGGTTCGTGGACGGGCTGGTCGACGGCTCGCTCGGCTTCGGCGGGGAGGAGTCCGCCGGGGCGTCCTTCCTGCGGCGCGACGGCTCGGTGTGGACCACCGACAAGGACGGCATCATCCTGGCGCTGCTCGCCTCCGAGATCACCGCGGTCACCGGCAAGACGCCCTCCGAGCACTACGCCGCCCTCACCGCCCGCTTCGGCGAGCCCGCCTACGCCCGCATCGACGCGCCCGCCACCCGCGAGCAGAAGGCACGCCTGGGCAAGCTGTCCCCGGCCCAGGTCGGCGCCGACACCCTCGCGGGCGAGCCGGTCACCGCGGTGCTCACCGAGGCCCCGGGCAACGGCGCGTCCATCGGCGGCATCAAGGTGACCACCGAGAACGCCTGGTTCGCCGCCCGCCCCTCGGGCACCGAGGACGTGTACAAGATCTACGCCGAGTCCTTCCACGGCCCCGGCCACCTCAGCCAGGTGCAGGACGAGGCCAAGCAGGTGGTGCTGAGCGCCCTCGGCGACTGACCCGGCGGGGCCGGGCGCCAAGCCCGGCCCCGCCCTGTCGCCCGTTCGGCGTGCGTACTGCTCCAGCACCCACCGCAGCCGCGACCCCGGCCCGCGGGCGAAGCGCCCGGGGACCAGGCGGCCACGGTCGAGAAGGCGTCGCCGGACGCCGCGTCCGCCTACAGGACGAGTGCTCCGGCGGCCGTGAAGCTCTCGGCGGCGAGTCCCCCGGGGCGCTGTCCGGGCTCCAGCAGTTCCGCGACGACGCCGGCCGTCGAGCGGTGCCACAGGCCCGAGCGGCGCACCATCGCGTGGTCCCCGCCGCCGATCAGCACGGCGCCCGCCCGCGCCCCCGAACTCCGCGCCCGGCGCACGAAGTCGGCCGACGACGCGGCGCTGGTGACCCGGTCCCGGTCGCCGTGCAGCACGACCACCCGCGCACGGCCCAGATGCGAGGTGGGTTCGCCCTCCGGCAGCCACGGCGCCAGGGCCAGCACCCCGCGCACGCCGGGACGGGCCGCCGCGCGCAGCGCCGCACGGCCGCCCATGGAGTGGCCGACGAGCACCACGGGCACCTCTCCCACGAGGCGGCCCAGTTCGCTGAGCGCGCGGAAGGCGTCCTGCGCCGGATCGCCGCCGTTCCAGCCGCGGTGCCGGTAGCGCACCTGCCCGAGGACCACCTCGTCCAGGGACAGGGCCAGCGCGGCCGCCCGCAGCACCGGGCGCATCCTGAGCGCGGCCAGATGCCAGGGCCGCGCCGCCTCCAGACTCTCCGGCCGGCCCCCGTGCAGGGTCAGCACGGCCGCCCGCGGCCGCTCGGGCAGGTGCCGCACCACCAGCGCGGAAGCGGCCCGCTGCTCCTCGTCACTCCGCGACATCGGCATCACGCCATTCTCCTCGGACGTCCCCCGGCGAAACCCCCCGCGCCGAATCCGTGGCCGCGCGCCCGGCGGATCGGTCCCGCGGGCCCGTTCGCACGAGTGGTACCCCGGTACCACTCCCTGCCGCCGTTCGGCCCCCTGGTACCACGGCCCCGGCCCGCGCGGCTCTTAGCGTTGCGGGTGAGGCGCGAAGGAGCCGGGCGCGCCGTACGCCGAGGAAAGGAGCGCCGATGATCGAGGCACAGCAGCTGACCAAGAGATACGGGGAGAAGACGGCCGTGGACGGTCTGGACTTCACCGTGCGGCCGGGAACCGTGACCGGGTTCCTCGGACCCAACGGCGCGGGCAAGTCCACCACCATGCGCATGATCGTCGGCCTGGACGCCCCGACGAGCGGCTCGGTGACCGTCAACGGCCGCCGCTACGCCCAGCACCGGGCCCCGCTCCAGGAGGTCGGCGCGCTGCTTGAGGCGAAGTCGGTCCACCCGGGCCGCTCGGCCCACAACCACCTCAAGGCGCTGGCCCTGACCCACGGCATCCCCGGCCGCCGCGTGGACGAGGTGATCGAGCTCGCCGGTCTCGGCAGCGTGGCCAGGAAACGCGCCGGCGCCTTCTCGCTCGGCATGGGCCAGCGCCTCGGCATCGCCGCCGCGCTGCTCGGCGACCCGCAGACGGTGATGCTGGACGAGCCGGTCAACGGGCTCGACCCGGAGGGCGTGCTGTGGATCCGCAACCTGCTGACCCAGCTCGCCTCGGAGGGCCGGACGGTGTTCGTCTCCTCCCACCTGATGAGCGAGATGGCGCTGGTCGCCGACCACCTGATCGTCGTGGGCCGCGGCCGGCTGCTGGCCGACACCACCGTGCGCGACCTGATCCGGGAGACCGGCGGCGACACCGTGAAGGTCGCCACCGCGGACCCGGCGCGGCTGCGGGACGTCCTCGCCGGCCCCGACGTCGTCGTCACCGGCCGGGTCGGCTCCGAGGAGCTCCAGGTCACCGGGCTGACCGCGCGCGAGATCGGACTCAAGGCCGCCGAACACGGCATCGCCCTGTTCGAACTGAGCGCGCGCACGGTGTCCCTGGAGGACGCCTTCATGGAGCTGACCCGGGACGCCGTGGAGTACCACGGCACCACGGGCGTCGAGTCCCTCGGGAGGCCGGCATGAGCACCACCCTCACCACGACCGCCGGGCAGCGCGAGGCCGTCCCCGCACGCCCCGCCTACCGCGTCACCGGACGGCGCGTCCTGCGCGCCGAGTGGGCCAAGCTCTGGTCGCTGCGCTCCACCTGGATCACCCTGGGCCTCGGCCTGCTGTTCCTGGTGGCCTTCGGGCTGATCGCCGCCACCCGCTACCGGTCGGGCATCGGCTCCGGCCGCATGGACCGCGACTTCGCCCGGTCGACGGCCGTCAGTCTCTCCCTCTTCGGTACGAACTTCGCCCAGCTGGCCCTCGGCGTCCTCGGCGTGCTGGTGACGGCGGGGGAGTACTCGACCGGCGTCATCCGCTCCACCATGGCGGCGGTGCCGCGCCGGCTGCCCGTGCTGTGGTCCAAGGCGGCGGTGTTCGGGGTGGTCGCGCTGGTGCTGGGCACGTCCGGCGCGTTCGTCGCCTTCGTGTTCGGCAGCCGCATCGTCTCCGGCACGCCCGCCGCCCTCGGCCTGTCCCACTCCGGTGTCGTACGCAGCCTGCTGGGCGCCGGCCTCTACCTCGGGCTGGTCGCGGTGATCGGGATCGCCCTGGGCGCCCTGCTGAGGTCGGTCGCGGGCGGCATCTCCGTCCTGGTCGCCACCCTCATGCTGATCCCGGGCCTGGTCACCCTGCTGCCCAGCTCCTGGCAGAGCGACTTCAGCCCCTACCTGCCGAGCAATGCTGGCAAGGCGATGTTCGCCCTCACCCAGGACTCGGGCACCCTGTCGCCCACCTCCGGACTGCTGGTCTTCCTCGGCTGGACGGTGCTGGCGCTCGCGGGCGCGGCGTACCGGCTGGTGCGCAGTGACGTGTGAGCACTGCACCATGACCGGGTGACGTACGTGAGCACTGGTGAGGACATCGGCGGGCTGGCGCCGCTGGCGGCCCGGCTCGGCCGGGCCGGCCGGCGGCTGCGGCTCGCCGACCGGGCCCGGCCCTGGGTGCTGGACACCGCGGTCGTGCTGGCCGCCTTCCTGCTGTTCTGCCTGCCGGACCTGCTGCACGCGGGCGGCGCGGACGGCGACGGCCCGCGCCGGTTCCGGCTGGCGTTCGCCCGGCTGCCGACGCCGGCCCTGCTCGCCCTCCAGGCCGGCCTCGTGCTGCCGCTGCTGTGGCGGCGGCGCCGGCCGGTGGTCGCCTTCGGCGCGATCGCCGCCGTGTTCGTGCTCCAGTGGTCGCTGGGCGCCGCGCTGCGCGCGGACGTGGCCCTGTTCATCGCCCTCTACAGCCTGGCCCTGCACGGGCGGCTGCGGCAGCTGCCCTGGGCCTGCGCCGTCATGGCGGCCGGACTGCTGCTGGTGGCGCTGCGCGCGGCGCGGGTGGTGTCCGTCTGGGACGCGCTGTTCTTCCTGCTCAGCACCGCCACCGCGGCCCTAGCCCTCGGCCTGGTGGTACGCATCCGCCGCGCCCAGCTCGCCGGGCTGCGGGAGCGGGCGGCCCGCCTGGAGATCGAACGCGACCAGCGCAGCAGGCTCGCCGCCGCCACCGAACGCGCCCGCGTGGCCCGGGAGATGCACGACATCGTCGGCCACAACCTCTCCGTCATCATCACCCTCGCCGACGCCGGCGCGTACGCCACCGACACCGCGCCCGAACGCGGCAAGCAGGCCCTGACGCTCATCGGCGACACCGGCCGCCAGGCCCTGGACGAGCTGCGGCGCGTACTCGGCGTGCTGCGCGAGGCAGGGGACGGGCGCCCGCCGGACGGCCCGGAACTGCGCCCCCAGCCCGGCATCGGCGACATCGACGCGCTGTGCGCCGGGGTGCGGGCCGCCGGACTGGACGTCGTGTACCGCACCGCGGGGGACGTCGACGCCCTGGACGGCGGGGTGCAGCTGACCGTCTACCGCATCGTGCAGGAGGCGCTCACCAACACGCTGAAGCACGCCGGGTCCGACAGCCGGGTCGGACTGGCGATCATGGTGGAGGACACCCGGCTGCGCATCCGCGTCCAGGACACCGGCGCGGCCGGACGGGCCCGGATCGGACCCGTGAACGAGGAAGGACAGGGGCTGGTGGGCATGCGCGAGCGAGCCGCGCTCTACGGCGGCAGCGTCCAGGCGGGACCGGTGACGGGCGGGGGATGGAGCGTGGACGCCACCCTCGACCTCTCGCCCACGGGCGGTGCCCGGTGACCACCGTGCTGGTCGTGGACGACCAGCCGCTCCAGCGCTTCGGGTTCCGGCTGCTGCTCGACTCCGTACCGGAGACGGAGGTGGTCGGCGAGGCCGCGCACGGCGCCCAGGCGGTGCGCATGGCCGCCGAAATGCGGCCCGACGTCGTCCTCATGGACGTACGGATGCCGGGGATGGACGGCATCGAGGCCACCCGGCGCATCGTCGCCGCCGGGGAGCGCTCGCGCGTCCTGGTGCTGACCACCTTCGACCTCGACGAGTACGTCCACGCGGCCCTGCGGGCGGGCGCCAGCGGGTTCCTCCTGAAGGACGCGCGGCCCGAGGAACTCCTCGCCGGGATCCGGGCCGTGGCGGTCGGGGACGCGGTCATCGCGCCCGCGCTCACCCGTCGCCTGCTGGACGAGTTCGCCCAGTACGTCCCGCCCCACCCGGCCGGCGCCGCCGCCGACCGGCGCCTGGACTCCCTCACCGAGCGGGAGCGCGAGATCCTCGTGGCCATCGGCAAGGGCTGGACCAACGGCGAGATCGCCGCCCGCTTCGTGCTGTCGGAGTCGACGGTGAAGACCCACGTCGGCCGCGTGCTGGCCAAGCTGGGGGCGCGCGACCGGGTCCAGGCGGTGATCTTCGCCTACGACGTCGGGCTCGCCCGCCCCAACGCGGGCTGAGCGGGCCGGCCGGTGTGGCCCGGCGGTCCGGCCGGTGCGCTCCGGCCGGACCGTTGACGGTGTGCCGACGGTTTTCAGCGGTGTCCGTGGCCCCTGGCCAGGAGGCCCAGCACGGTGTCCGCCATGGCCTGCTCGCCCTTGGCGTTGGGGTGCGCGGGGGCGGCCGGCGAGGCGGGCTGAAGGGGTTCGATCCAGCGGTCCGCGGGGGCCTCGCACATGTCGTGGCCGCGCGTGGGCCGGTAGGTGTCGGCGTACTCCGCGTGGTTCCACGCGGCCACCAGACGCAGCATCAGGTTCAGCCGCTTCTCGGTGTCCCGCAGATAGGGGAAGTCCCCCGAGGCGAACGGCACCGACGGGAAGCAGCCGCTGCCGTCGTCGGGCAGCAGGTCCGGGTAGCCGACGACGACCACCCGGGCGTGCGGCGCCCTGACGTGCACGGCCCGCAGCACCCGGTCCACCTTCGGCGCGGTGCGCAGCACGTTCAGCGCCAGCTCGTCGACGCCCGAGGAGGCGTAGTACCGCCGGCACGGGTCCCCGGCCGGCTGCTGCGAGCCGAGCCGGGCGCAGGTGGCGATGATGGAGCCGAAGCCGACGTCGTTGCCGCCTATCTGGACCGTCACCAGGTCCGTGTCCCGTCCCACCGCGTTGAGCTGGGCGTCGTTCGCGCCCTGCGGCTTCCACATGTCGTCGGTGGTCGCCCCGGCGCAGCTGACGTCCTTGAAGGTGCTCACCCCGCGCGCCGCGGCCACCAGTGAGGGGTAGTCGTGGTCCGAGCGGGCGCAGCCCGCGTCGACCTGCCGGGGGATGCCCGGGCCCGAGGTGTAGGAGTCGCCCAGCGCCACGTAGTCCGTGCCGCGGCCCCCGTCCCCGTCCCCGCCCGTGCCGTGCGCCGCCGCGGGTGTCGCCGAGACGGCGAAGAGGGCACAGGCCCCGAGCGCCGCCCCCACCGCCACCGGCCGGCCGCGCCGTCGCCCCGCGCCACCCGGGTGTGTGTCCTGCGCCATGAACGCCCTCCCCCTGCACCGGATTTGACGTGCGGCGGACACCGGCTCGCGGCGCCGCCGCACGTTCGACCGGGCTTGTATACCGCTCGGTATGTCCCTCTGGCCAGAGGCTGGAAACAAGTGGTCGGCAACTGGCCCGCGCGGGTCCGGTTCAGCGCCCCGGGCCGCACCGGTACAGGGTCTCGCCCGTCACCGGCCCGTCGGTGGCTCCGTACGCCGAGGCCGGGACGGGGGCGCAGGAGGAGCGGACCCAGTCCGTGATCCGCGCGGCCGAGGTCGTACCACCGGAACCACCGGAACCACCGAAGCCGGCGGACGGACCGCCCGTCCCGCGCCCGCCGCCGAGCAGTACGTACCGCAGCTCGCCGGAGTCCACCAGGTGCCGGAAGCCGGCCGGGGTCGGGAACGGCACCTTGCCGGTGAAGCCGCCGAGCGGCAGCACATGGGCGCCGGCGGCGAGGATGTAGGGGGACGCGCTGCTCCAGCCGGGGGTGGCGAACACATACCGGGCCGAGCCCTGGTGTGCGGTGGTGTAGGCGAGCAACTCCCGCTGGCCGGCCGTGAGTCCGCCGCCCGTGCCGCTGCCGCCCATGCGGAAGCCGCCGGTGCGGCCGGGACCGCCGGAGCCGGCGGGGGCGCCCGGGCGGCCGAGGCCGCGGCTCCCGCCGCGCCCGGCGGTGCGGCCCCAGGCGGGCCATCCCGTGCGCGCGGCCGCCGGCACGACGCGGCCGTGGGAACGGCTCATGCCCGTCGGGCCGACCGAGCCCATGCCGGAATTGCCGTACGCCGGATTGAAGACCTGCGCCGCCCACGCGCTCGGCGCGATCAGCACCGCCGCGAGGGCCGCCGCCGGAGCCGCGAGCGCGAGCCGGCCGCGGGACGCGGCGGACCCGGGCCGGGCCAGGAGCAGCAGTACGGCCGCGCCGAGCCCGAGCAGGCCCACGGCGGGCGCGAGCCAGGGCAGGAACTCCGGGAACAGGCTCACGAGGTACGCGCTCCACGCCGCCGTCGCGGCCACCGCGACCGGCAGCGCCCAGGCGCGGGGGCCACCCGCCCGGCAGGCCCGCCACATCAGCACGGTGCCGCCCCCGGTGAGCGCGGCCAGCGGCACCGCGATCACGCCCATGTAGTAGATGTGGGGGCCGACGCTGCCCGCGCTGAAGACCAGGAAGTACGTCACCAGCCAGGTGCCCCACAGGAGGAGACCGGAGCGGAGCCGGTCGGTGCGCGGCCGCCCGCGCCGCCACAGCAGGCCGCACACGACGGCGACCGCGGCGAACGGGTACAGCCAGCCGGTCTGCGGGGCCAGCGAGGTGCCGAACATCTTCCCCCATCCCTCCTGCCCGTCCCCGCCCCGGCCGCCGGCCCCCCCGGCTGTCACGCCGCCGGCCCCGGCCGCCGCCCCGGCACGGCGCGCCTGCGCACCCGCGGGCCTCTCGGTCAGCGATTCCCGCGATGCCCGCGAACCGCCGCCGTTCTTGCCCCCGCCGCCCTGTGTCGCGCTCACACTGCCGGTGGAGGCCGCGCTGACGCCGAGCGAGGAGAAGCGGTTCAGGAAGTTGTAGCCGACCACCATGCTGAACGCGGAGTTGTTGGTGGTGCCGTCCACATACGGCCGCTCACGCGCCGGGGTGAGGGTGACGGCCAGGATCCAGGACGCCGACACGGCGGTCGTGACGAGGGCCGCGAGCGCGAGGTGCGCCAGCCGCCTGCGCGCCGTGAGCGGGGCGGACACCAGGTACACCAGCGCGAGCGCCGGGAGCACCGCCCACGCCTCCAGCATCTTGGCCTGGAAGCCGAGCCCCACCCACACGCCGGCGAGCAGCAGCGGGCGGAGCCGGCCGTCCCGCGCGGCGCGCTGGGTGGCCTCGGCCGCCAGCAGCAGGCACAGCGTGAAGGCGGGGTCCTCGACCGTCGTACGGAACAGCCCCACGGCCACCGGGGTCAGCGCGAACGCCGTGCAGGCGATCAGCGCCGCCGGGACACCGGCCCAGCGCCGCACCAGGCGGTGCAGCACGAGCAGGCTCGCCACCCCTTCGAGCACCTGGGGCAGGGTCAGCGCCCAGGGGTGGAAACCGAGGAGCCGGGCGGAGATCGCCTGCGGCCAGAGGAATCCCGGGAGTTTGTCCAGCGTGATGGAATTCCCGGGGTCGAAAGAGCCGTAGAAAAACGCCTTCCAGTTCTCCGTCATGCTGCGCACGGCGTCGGCGTAGAAGGGGTGGTACTGGCTGTGACCGATTCCCCACGCGTAGAGCACGGCGGCGAGCACGGTGACGGCGAGCAGCGCCGGACGTGCGTACGCCGGCTGGTCCGCCGGTGATTTCCACGGTGCGCGGCGGCCCGTGCCGGCGGGGGCGTTCGGTTCGAGGACTGTCGTAGCCATGCGCAGCAGTTTCACCGCCGCACGGGCCCCCGAGTGCCGAATCAGGCCGGTTGTAGTGAATTCTGATCAGACTCAGTACTTTTCTTTAACCGGGGTGCGGACAGCGCGCGGACAGGAATTCCACAGGGTCAGGCGGTGCGCTGCCGCCGGGCCGCCAGCACCGCGTACACGACGACGCCCGCGAAGAGGAACAGCACGCCCTGGTACACCGCCGCGTACCCGGCGCCCGCGACCAGCCACAGCGAGAAGGCGGTCGCCACCGCCGCGATCACGCCGTCCCGCACGAGCCGCGCCCGGTCGACCCGCTCGCCCCGGCCGGAGACCAGGTGGAACAGCTGGGCGGCGGTGGCCAGCAGGTAGGGCACGGTCGCGGTGAACGTGGTGACCAGGACCAGCGTCTGGAAGACCTTGCCCGAGCCGGAGGCGTAGTTGTAGACGGTGAGCAGCGAGGCGAGGACGACGGTGACGCCGACGCCCACGGTGGGCACGCCGCGCCGCCGGCGGGCGAAGGCGGCCGGGAAGAGGCCGTCGCGGGCGGCGGCGTACGGGGTCTGGGCGCTCAGCAGCGTCCAGCCGTTGAGACAGCCGGTCATCGACACCAGGGCCGCCAGCGCCACGGCCCAGCCGCCCCAGGCTCCGCCGAACATGGCGTTCACGGCGTCGGTGAACGGCGCGGTGGAGGTCACCAGGCGGTCGTGGGCGACCGTGCCGAAGACGGACAGCGTGCCGAGCAGGTAGACGAGCGCGGCCCCGGCGGTGCCGATCACGGTCGCGCGGCCCACGTTGCGCCGGGCGTTCCTGACCTCGCCCGCGCTGACCGCCGCGGACTCCACGCCGAGGTAGGAGAAGAGCAGCATGGCGGCGGAGGCGGACACCGCGCCGAGGGTGCTGCCGCCGCCCGCGTGGAAGGGGCCGAGGTTGCGCGGGTCGAAGAAGAACAGCCCGCCGACCGCGACCAGCAGCAGGGGCACGAACTTCAGCACGGTGGAGACGAGCTGGACGGCGCCCACGTAGCGGGTGCCGGCGAAGTTGGCGAGCGCGGGCAGCCACTGCAGGGCGAGGGCGGCCAGACACGCGGTCCAGCGGTGGCCGTTGACCGGGATCAGCACGTCGAGGTAGCCCACGGCGGCCACGGCGAGCGCCGCGTTCGACACCCAGGTGGTGATCCAGTACGCCCAGGCGGCGAGGAACCCGGCGAAGTCGCCGAAGGCCTCACGGGCGTAGACGTAGGGGCCGCCGGTGCGCGGGTCGCGCTCGGCGAGCCTGCCGAAGACCAGCGCCAGGGCGATGGCGCCCACGGTCAGGACGCCGAAGGCGATCAGGCTGACCGTGCCGTACGGCGCGACGGAGGCCGGGAGCAGGAAGATGCCGCCGCCGATGATGTTGCCCATGACCAGCGCGGTCGCCACCGGCAGCCCGAAGCGGCGGGCGTGCCTGCCGGTGTCACCGGCGGGGCTTTCGGTGGAGCTCGCGGTGGGGTTCTCGGTGGGGACGGGGGCCGCGGGGGTCTCCTGCGGGGCCGGAGCCGGTGGGGGGACGGTTCCGGTGACGTGCATGGGGTGGTGCGCCTCTCTTCGAACTGGTGCCCGGGATCGCCGGGCGGGACCCATGGTCGGGCATGGTCCGATGTGACGCCAAATCGCACGTTTTTGTCCTGTACGGGCCCGTGCGGTACCGCAAAAGGTGCGTCCCCGCACCTTGGGGACCGCGAATCCTGCGGTGCCCCTATTCGAGGAGCTTGCCCGCCACCCGGGCCGCCGCCTCGCTCTCCGCCGCGGGCGGGGACAGCTCGCTGAGCGTGTCGAGGTCGGTGTCCTGCCGCAGCTCCGCCTCCCAGGCGTCGGCGAGCTTCACCTGCTCCTCGTGCGACAACCGCTGGACCTGCTCCCTGTGGTGCGGGTCGAGAGCGGTGAGGAATCGTTCGACGGTGTCGATGGCCATCTTCTTCTCCTCGATCACGAATCACGATCACGGAGTGCGGTGCGGGCCGGCGCGGCCGGGACCGCACCGACCGGGTTGCCCCGTGAACGGGTCTAGAACGCGGTGTGGGCGAACCAGCGGTCGAGGACCTCGGTCCCTCCGGACACCTCGAAGGCGGGGTCCCGGTACGAGCTCCGCCCGTAGAGCAGGAGCAGCAGGTCGGCGGCCCGCCCGCGCACCGTCGCCGTCGGCGTGTCCGAGGGCGCCGCGCCCGCCCCGGTGGACGGCAGCGGGTGCAATCCGCCGGCGTCGAGCCGTACGCGCCACTCCTCGCCCGGGCCGCCGTCCGGCTCGGCGCACCGGAAGGCGAGGATCTCGCCCGCGCCGCGCAGCTCGGCCACGGCGGGCGCGAAGAGATGGGCGTACGGCAGGTTGACGAGGAACTCGTCCACCGCGTCCGCCGCCGTCACCGGGTCGATGTCCGGCTCCAGACCGAGGGCCCGCTCGGCGTCCACCCGGTGCACCAGGGTCTCGCACAGCATCCGCCGCGCCCAGAACCGCGCGTGCCGGTCCTCGCCCCAGGCCCACATCGGCGCGTCGGGGTCCGTGTCCCGCAGCACCTTCGCCACCGCCGGTACGCCCGCCGCCACCCACGCGGGCCACTCGTCCGCCCGCTCCGGCAGCCCGAGGTCCACGTCGCGGTCGCGCGGCGGTTCCTGCACCCGCCGGGTCAGCAGCGCGCAGAACCAGCGCTGGAGGGAGCCGACGTGCCGGGTGAGGTCGGCCAGAGTCCAGCCGGGGCAGGACGGCACGGCGGTGGAGGGCGCCGCGCCCCCGGCCACCTCGGCGAAGCGCAGGGTCTCCCGCTCGACGGCCTGCCGGTAGCTGTCGTAGGGCAAGGGGTGCCGGGCACGGCGCGTGGTCTCGGAGTCCATCCGCTGCCGCCTCTCTGTCCGCGGGAAGGTTTTCGGCCGCGGACAGTGTGAACGCTGGAGTTCACTCCAAGGCAAATCCGGCGCGCCGGCTCACGCGGGGCCCCGGCTTCACGCGGCGCTCCAGGCTCACGCCCTCGCGTCGGCCGTCGTCGCCAAGGGGTGCGGCGCGCAGGGGATGCCCCGGCGTTCCAGCCAGTCGCGGTAGGCCGGCGCCTGGCGGGCCGCGTCCCAGTACGCCTCTTCCAACTCGTCGTAACCGAAGTCCAGTTCGTCCTCGGTGCGGGCCGCGAGCAGCAGCCGTACGCCGATCGGGTCGCCGCGCAGGGGCCGCATGGCGAGGTCGGAGCGGGGGTGCGCGGTGGGCTGGCTGACCGTGACGACCTCACCGGTGGCCGCCAGGGAGTACGCGGTGAGGTAGTCGCCGTGCAGCAGCTCCGGCTCGAGCCCCGCCTCGCGCAGCACCCGGCACAGGGCGTCCCACTCGCCGTCGACCGTGGAGTCGACCATCCAGCGCTCCCCGGCGAGGTCGGCGAGCGGTATCTCGTGCCGCGCGGCCGCCGGGTGATCCACGGCGAGGGTGACGAACTGCGGTTCGCGCTCGACCAGGACGCGCAGGCGCAGCCCCGGCGGGACGCGCAGCGGGCTGCCCTCCACCTCGTGCACGAACGCCATGTCGAGCCGGCCGGCGGCGACCATGCGCAGCAGCGCGTTCGCGGACACGTCCATCTGGAGCGTGGGTTCGGTGCCCGGCCCGCGGGCGCGCAGCCGGCGCAGCCAGCCCGGTATGGCCCGGCTCGCGGTGGCGCCGATGCGTAAGTGGACGCCGCCGGAGGCGCGGGCGGCCGCGGCCCGCGTCTCGGTGACGAGCGCGGCGAGCTCGGCGACCAGGGGCCTGGCCCGGCTCAGCACCGCGTGACCGAGCGGGGTGGGGCGGCAGCCGGTCCGGTCGCGGGTGAACAGCGGCCCGCCGAGGGCGTGTTCGATGCGACGCAACTGGGTGCTCAACGAGGGCTGCGCCATGCCGAGCCGGCGGGCGGCCTGGTGCAGGCTGCCGGCGTCGGCGATGGCGCAGAGCACGCGTAAGTGCCTCACCTCGAGCTCCATGGGGGGAGCGTAGGGCGGGGGCCGGGCGCCGCACCAGATGTTCAAATCCCAACGGATCCGCACGAGTCGGCCCCGATAGCCCCGGGGCTATCCCCAGTTGCCATCATCCGCGCGGCCGCCGCGCTGCCCGACACTCCTGTGCAACCCATCGTTCACCCCCCACAGGAACGAGTAGGAGCCCCCCACATGAAGTCGTCACAGACGGCCCAGAAGCCCGCCCGCGCCTCCAGGAGACTCCTGGCCCTCGCGCTCGGCCTGGGCCTGGCCTCGGCCGCGCTCGGCACCGCCGCCCCGGCGAGCGCCGGCACGGCCGCCCCGTCCCACACCACCGGCGCCGCGTACGCCCGGTACTCCGGCACGGCCGAGAACGCGGCCGGCAACCACGCGTTCTTCGACGCCGTGGTGAAGTCGGTGGCCAGGAAGCAGGCCGCGCACCCGGACCTGCAGTCGGTCACCGTCTACTACGACGCCTCCCAGGCGCCGAGCTTCCGCTCCCAGATATCGAGCGCCGCCTCGATCTGGAACAGCTCGGTCTCCAACGTCAAGCTCCGCGCGACGACGGGCAACGCCGACTTCACCTACTACGAGGGCAGCGACCCGCAGGGGTCCTACGCCTCCACCGACGGCCACGGCGGCGGCTACATCTTCCTCGACTACTCCCAGAACCAGCAGTACGACTCGGTCCGCGTCACGGCCCACGAGACCGGTCACGTGCTCGGCCTGCCCGACCACTACAGCGGCCCCTGCAGCGAGTTGATGTCGGGCGGCGGCCCCGGCCCGTCCTGCACCAACCGCTACCCGAACGCCAACGAGCGCGCCCGGGTCGACCAGTTGTGGGCCAACGGCCTGGCCAAGGCGCTCGCCCAGCTCAACACGGCACGCTGACCGCGCCGTTCGCACCGGTGCGGGCCGTGCCGAGCCGGCGGCCCGCACCGGACGCACCGCTGATCTCCGGTCCTCCCCGGCCGTCACCCCCCACCCGCGCGGGCCGGCCCGACCGGGCGCGGCCCGAGCCGCAGGCGGCCGGGGAGGACCGGTACCACGTGCGCGCGGGCGCGGCGGCCGTCAGGCCAGCGACGCCCAGCTCTTCCAGTAGTTCGCCTCGCCGAGCCGGACGCGGTTCTTGAAGGTGCCCTTGCCCGTGCCGGCGTTGAGCCACAGCACGTTCGAGGTGTCGCGCGAGACGAGGTCGGCGCGTCCGTCGCCGTCGACGTCGCCCGCCCCGACGACGTCCTTGTAACTGCCGCCCCAGTCCTTGAGGACGAGGACGCGGTCCTTGAGCCTGCCGGCGGACGTGCCGTTGTAGCGTCACAGTTCGCCGGACTTGTCCAGGGCGAGGACGTCGCCGGTGCCGTCCCCGTCGAGGTCTCCCGCGCCGATGACGCGCCGGTAACCGGTCCACGCCGAGCGGATCCTGACCCGGGGGCGAAAGCCGCCCGTGCCGTCGTGGGCGTAGAGGTAGAGGTTGCCGGTGGCCGCGTCGCGGGCCAGCAGGTCGGGGCGGCCGTCGCCGGTCTGGTCGCCGGCGGCGAGCAGGGTGTCGTAGCCGCTCCAGTCCTTGGACAGCCGGGTGCAGGGGGAGTCCGGCGTGGGCAGTCCGCCGCAGACCGGCGTGTAGAGGCGGCCCTCCCCGCCGGGCATGCGGACGATCAGGTCGTTGCAGCGGTCGCCGTCGAAGTCGCCGAACGGCACGACCCGCGTCCCGGCCGGCCAGGGGCGCACCTGGAAGGTGGTCAGCGGGTTGGCGGCGTCGCCCGTGTAGAGGTTCATCGCGTCGCTGCGCGCGGCGCCCACGAGGTCCGCGCGGGTGTCGTCGGCGTAGTCGTGCCACTTCGGGCGGGAGCGGGTGGCGGTGGTCGCGGTGTACGAGGACCGCGACGAGCCGTCGTCCGCCGACTGCGTCCACACCGCGACCGGGCGGCCCTTGCCGTCGGTGGCGACCCGGCCCGCGCTGGTCGTGCCGTCGCGTTGCGAGTTGAGGGTGCGCGGCTTCGACACGCTGCCGACGGCGAGGGTCTGCGCGACGAAGTCGCGGCGCACCGTACGGCTGGAGACGAACCGCTTCTGCGTGTACGTCACCACGACGGAACCGCCCGGGACCTGCGCGGTGGCCACCGAGCCGGGCTCGGCGTAGGCGGTCAGCGGCTGTACGGTGCTCCAACCGAGCGGCACCCTATATCAGCCAAGATCACCACGGCCCGGACCGGTACCGGCCCGCGCGGCCGTACTGCCTGGCCTGACCCGTGCCGGCCGCTGGGGGAGGACGGCGAACCGCCTCGTGGGCAGGTGTCAGGTGCCGGCGGTGGCCGAGGTGATCGCCTGGCGTGCCGCCCGCTCCACCAGGGTGACGCCCTCGTTCATCGACCGGTTGCCGTCCGAGAGTACGGCGACCAGGTAGTGGTGTCCGCCCACCGTGATCCGGCCGACGCTGTTGACGTCCCACAGGCCGGACGGGTCGCGCTGCAACCACCCGTTCTTCAGCGCCCATTGGGCACCCGAGGCCGCGGACACGCCCCAGGCCTGATCGTTCTGGATCCGGGTCATCAGCGTACGGATGTAGGCCTTGGACTCCTCGGTCAGCGCGCTGGACGCCGCCTTGGAAGCCGTCTTGGATGCCGGGGCCTTCGCCGGGGCGTCGAACACCGCGCGGAGCAGGCGGATCTGGTCGCTCGCCGTGGTGCGGGTCAGTCCCCAGCGGGGGCCGGGGCCGCCCTTCGTGTCGGTCAGGCCCAGGCGCTTGTTGGCCGACTCCAGGCCGGTCGCCCGACCGATCTGCCGCCACAGGGCGTTGGCGGCCGCGTTGTCGCTGCTCCTGATCATCGGCTCGGCGTGCGCGCGCTCCTGCGCGGTGAGGTGCCGTCCGGCGTCCTGCGCCTGGAGCAGCAGCGCGGCGAGTATGTCGACCTTGATGATGCTGGCCGTGTCGTAGGGCGCGTCCTCGCCGTACAGCGTGGGCTCACGGCTCCCGTCGTCGAGGCCGAGCACCGCGGCGGTCACCCAGGGCTTGGCCGGGGAGGCGGTGCCCGGTGCCGCGGCCGCCGGTGCCGCGTGCGCGGTGCCGACGGAGACGAGCGTGGTCACCGAGGCCAGCAGGGCGCCGGCGCAGGCGAGGGCACGCCGCCGGCGGCGGGCGGCCGGCGCGGACTTGGGACACGACGGGGAGAAGGCGTGGGGCATGATCAGGCAGGCCTCGGCGGGGATGCGGACAGGGGGCACTGAAGAGCGAACGTAAACAAAGCGGGCGCGAGACGAAGTGGCCGTCGTCACGGAATGCCCTTTTCGACCGCGAATGTGAGAAGAGGCACAGGCAAGGCAAGGAGAGGCAGGACACGGCCCGGGCCCGGCCGCCCGCGCAGGGCACGGGCCCGCGGCAAGCACCCGAACAGAGCAACCGCGACTGCGGGACGGCGCCCCGGAGCGCACGCTGGCAGGGACCGCCCCGCCCACCGCACCCGCCCGCAGGTCAGCCAGGGACCCGCCCCGCCCACCGCACCCGTCCGCCGGTCAGGTGCGGCTCACAGGCCTGATCACCGCGTTCCGGGAGGCCTCGTGATTCTGCTGCCCCTGCTCGTCCCCGTGGGCATGCTGCTGCTCATCCTCGTCATGGAGGCGTACGAGGACATCATCTTCCGCCCCCCGCGCCCGCCGCCCCCGCCTCCGCCTCCGCCTCCGCCCGAGAAGTCCATCCCCGAGCAGTCGGCCAAGGAGTGACCAGGCGGTTGCCGCCCGCACCACGACCGCTCCCGTCCATGACGCCCGGCCAGGAACGGGAGCGGTCCACGCGGCCGGTCACGCGGCCGCACCACTCAGCCGTCCACGCGACCGTCCGCCGGTCCGGCGCGGCCGGCGCGGCCGGCGGACCGGCGCGGCCGGCGCGTGGCCGGTCTACCGGCGGGCCAGGCGCCGTTCCCCGGCGGATCCGGGCTGGTAGTTCAGCTCGTAGTGCCGGAAGATCGCGGGCTCCTCCTCCACCGGCAGCTCGCCGTCGGTGTCGATGGCGGGAGCGTCCTTCACGAGCTTCTTGTCGTAGGCGACGTTGAGGTGGCCGGGGCTGACGGTGGCCCCGGTGAGGGGCACGAACACCAGTCGCTGACGCCCCAGCATGCCGGTCTTCACCGTCGCGAAGTACGGCTGGTCGGTGATCGTGTCGACGTAGATCGCCTCCAGCTCACCGATCTTGCTGCCGTCCGTGCCGTGCACCGCGTGTCCACGCCACTGGCGGACGTCCTGGGCCTCGAACATGGCGTTCCTCCACTGTGCCGCGCCATCCCTGCGTTCCACTGGTCTGCACAATCACTTACCCGCCGTGCCCCGGATGTCACGGGGCGAGGGGCACGTCACTGGTCCGGTCGGCCGGTCGGCCCGTGACACGCGGGGCACGGCGGGTAGGCATGGCCGGGCGGGGCCGCCGGTGCGTCCGCTCCGCCCGTCGGGCCGCCGGTCCGTCGGCCCGTGAAGGTGGAGGTGCGTAGGGTGCGGACAGAACTGCTGCGGACGATCGGCGCGGCGACGGCCGCCTACGGGATCGCGGTCGCCTGCCGCCCCGACTGGCTGGCGCGGCCCACGGGCCTGGTGGGCCCCGAGGGGAACACCGGCCCGCACACCGCCATGGTGCTGCGGCCGCTGGCCTGGCGGGACGCCGCGAGCGGCCTCGCCATGCTGCTCGCCCCGGCCGGTCCTGCCCTGGTCACCGCCACCGCCGTGCGCATCGCCTCCGACGTGGGCGACGCCGTGCTGCTCGGCACCACCCTGCCCAGCCGGGTGCGCCGCGCCGGCACGGTCGTCACCGCCCTGAGCTGGGCCGCCCTCGCCCTCGCGGCCCTCGCCGCGCCGGATCACGCCGAGTGCGAACCGCGGTTCTGAGCCGCCACGCCGAGTCGGAATGGGCCTGGAACGAGCCGGGAACGGGCCTGGAGCGAGTCGAGAAAGGGCCGGGGGAGGGCGGCCGGGAACGAGTCGGCAACGGGCCCGGGAGCGAAGTCGAGACCGGGCCCGGGCGGGCCGACAACGGGCGCGCCCCCGGACGTCGAACGCCCGGACGAACAGCCAACGGAAACCGGGCCGTCATCGCAAAGCTCCTGACAACTACGCGCGTTGACCCTAGGCTGCGGCCGTTCGCCCGTTCTTGAACCGATCACGTCAGAGGGGGGCCCATGTCACCGACACGCCCACGTCGCCCGGCTCCGCGAAGAGCCCTGTCCACCGCTCTCGCCACGGCCGCCGCTCTCGCCACCCTGGGGGCGCTCACCGCCGCCGCGCCGGCCCAGGCGGCCGGTCCCGGCGGCGGTGACTCGAGCCGCCCCGGCCACTCGAGCCACAGCCACGGCCGCACCACCGACCTCCAGCTCCTCGCCCTCAACGACTTCCACGGCAACCTCGAACCGCCCGCCGGCTCCTCCGGGCGCGTCACCGAGCTCCAGCCGGACGGCACCACGAAGAACGTGGACGCGGGCGGGGCCGCCTACCTGGCGAACAGCCTGCGCACCGCCCGCGAGGGCCACGCCCGCTCCCTGACCGTCGCGGCCGGCGACATCGTCGGCGCCAGCCCGCTGCTCTCCGGCCTCTTCCACGACGAGCCGACCGTCGAGGCGATGAACAAGCTCGGCCTGGACGTCACCGGCGTCGGCAACCACGAGTTCGACGAGGGCAAGAAGGAGCTGCTGCGCCTCCAGAACGGCGGCTGCCACCCGGTCGACGGCTGCTACGAGCCCGGGCGCACCTTCGAGGGAGCGCGCTACCCGATCCTCTCGGCCAACGTCGTCGACGAGTCCACGGGCCGGCCGCTGCTGAAGCCGTACGTGGTCAAGAACGTCAAGGGCGTCCGGGTCGGCTTCATCGGCGTCACCCTCAAGGGCACCCCCGACATCGTCTCCGCGGACGGCGTGAAGGGGCTGAAGTTCCTCGACGAGGCCGACACGATCAACACGTACACCAAGGTGCTCCAGCGCCAGGGCGTGCACGCGATCGTGGCGCTGATCCACGAGGGCGGCTACCCGGCCTCCTCCGCCTACAACTACGACTGCGACGCCGGCGGCAGCGGCTCGGGCCTGAGCGGCCCGATCGTGGACATCGCCAAGAAGGTCTCGCCGGAGGTCGACACCCTCGTCACCGCGCACACCCACAACGCCTACGTCTGCACCATCCCCGACCCCGCGGGGCGTCCGCGCCTGGTGACCAGCGCCGCCTCCTACGGGCGGCTGTTCACCGAGCTGGACATGCGGTACGACTGGCGCACCCACGACATCGTCCGGGCCTCGGTCAAGGGCTCCAACCACGTCGTGGACCGCACCCAGCCGCAGGCGCCGGACCTGACGCGGCTCATCGACCACTGGAAGGCCCTCGCGGCCCCGGTCGCCGACAAGCCGATCGGCTACATCGCGCGGGACATCACGCGCGGCACCGGGGACACCCCCGAATCACCGCTCGGCGACCTCGTGGCCGACGCGCAGCTGGCCTACGGCAAGACGCTCGACAGCGGCACCGACCTCGCCCTCATGAACCCCGGCGGCATCCGAGCCGACCTCGTCCACGCCGCCTCCGGCAGCGAGGGCGACGGCGTGGTCACCTACGGGGAGGGCTTCGCGGTGCAGCCCTTCAGCAACACGGTCAACCTCAAGACCCTCACCGGGGCACAGCTGATCACCGTGCTGAAGCAGCAGGTGAGCGGGGCGAACGCCGCCGTGCCGAAGATCCTCCAGATCTCCTCGGGCCTCACCTACACCCTCGACCTGACGAAGACGGGCGCCGACCGCGTGGTCGCCGACTCCATCAGGATCGACGGCAAGCCGGTCGACCCGGCGGCCACCTACCGCGTCGCCATGAACTCCTTCCTGGCGGGCGGCGGTGACGGCTTCGGCGAACTGGCCAACGGCACGGACCAGCTCGTCGGCGGCGACGACCTGGCGGCCCTGGTCGCCTACCTCACGGCCCACTCCTCCGCCTCCGCGCCGTACGCGCCGACGGCGGCGGACCGCATCACCGTGGTGCGCTAGCGGCGGTACGGAGCACTCCGGCGAGAGGGCGGTCCCGGGCGGGGCCGCCCTCTCGCCCTCTCTTGGACCTGACGAGCCGTCATGCGATCGGTCGAGCAAGAGACTTGAGCGGGTCAGCCGAGGCCGAACCAGCCCAGAAGGGTCTGCACGAGCAGGATGGTGGACATGGCGGCCACGCCGACGACCACGACCGTGGCCGCCACCCGCTGGCGCGGCCCGTTGGCCGCGTCGCCGAGCAGGGAACGGCGGTTGGTGAGGACCAGCAGGTAGACCAGCACCACCGGGCTGATCAGCCCCTGCAGCACCTGGGTGCCGATCAGCAGCTGGATGACGTCGACCGGCGTCATCGCCACCGCCGCCCCCAGCACGATCTGCGCGGTGAACAGGCCCAGGAAGAGCGGCGCGTCGCGGAACCTGCGGGAGACGGAGCGCTCCACGCCGGCGGCCTCGCCCACCGCGTAGCTCGCCGACAGCGGTACGACGGCGCCGGCCAGGGCGGAGGCGCCGAGCAGACCGAGGGCGAACAGCAGCTCGGCCTCCTTGCCCGCGACCGGTTCGAGGGCCTGCGCGGCCTGCGCGGCCGAGTCGAGCGGGCCGGTGCCGCCGATGGCGGAGGCGGTGGCGATGATGATGGTCAGGCTGATGACGCAGGCGAACACGGCGCCGAGGACGGCGTCCGCGCGGATGAGCGGGTAGTCGGCGGGCCGCGCGCCGCGGTCGACGACGCCCGCCGCGGCGTAGAACTGCATGTACGGGCTTACCGTGGTGCCGATCAGCGCGACCGCCAGCAGTATGAAGTCCTTGCCGGGCTCCATGTGCGGCACGACCAGGTGGTGGCCGACGGAAGCCCAGTCGGGGTGGCCGAGGATCATCGCGACCGGGTAGGCGAAGAACGCCAGCGACATGATCAGGAAGATGCGCTCGGCCCAGTGGTACGAGCCGAACAGCACCAGCGCCCACAGCAGCGCCGCCGCCGGCGGGATGACCGCCCACTTGGGCACGCCGAGGAGCTCGAAGGCCGCGCCGATGCCGGCGAACTCGCTGACCACCAGGCCGGTGTTGGCGAGCAGCAGGCAGAAGACGGCGAGCGCGGTCAGGCGCAGGCTGAACTGCTCGCGGATCAGCGCGCCGAGCCCTTTGCCGGTGTGGGCGCCGAGCCGTACCGCCATCTCCTGCACCATCACCAGGGCGACGGTGACCAGCACCATGAAGAACAGGGTGCCGTAGGTGAATTGCGAGCCGGCCGAGGCGTAGGTGGCGATGCCGGCCGCGTCGTTGCCGGCGTTCGCGGCGACGAGGCCGGGGCCGGCGATCGCGGCGACCATGGTGATGCGCCGCCAACCCCGGCGCTGGGCGGGCGGGTTGGCCCCGGGCGCGAGTGCGGGCCCCGGGCTTCCGGAGTTTTGTGCCGTGCCGGCCCCGGCGGAGTCGAGGTCGTGGGTCACTGCAGGAACCTCCGGAAGTGCAGGCGCCCGCGCTCGGGCAGCAGGGCGTCGAGCAGGTCGTCGGCCAGGATGCGGCCGATGGGGCGGTCGGAGTCGTCGACCACGAGCACCGAGGAGGCGCGGGCGGCGACGAGCCGGTCGGCGGCCTCGGCCAGCGCGGTGCCGGCGTGCACGGTGACGGGCGGCCCGAACTGGGCCAGCCAGCCCACGAGATCGGCCACCGTCGACGAGTCCTCGGCCACCGCCAGGTCGAACAGGGCCATGTCGCACAGCAGCCTGCCGTCCTCGTCCACCACGGCGACCGCGTCGATCTCCGTGCGGTGGCCGGGCTGTTCGGCGAGCCGGCCGCGTACCTCGGCGACCGTCTCGTCCTGGCGGGCGGTGACCAGCAGGGTGGTCATGGCGCCGCCCGCGGTGCCCTCCGGGTGCGCGAGCAGCCGCCGCAGCTCCGCGGCCTCACCGGCTGGCATACGGGTCAGCAGGGCCTCGCGCTCCTCCGCGGTGAGGTCGCGCAGCGCGTCGGTGGCCTCGTCCGGCTCCATCGCGTCGACCAGGCGGGCCGCGTGCTCCGGCTGTGCCTCGCGCAGCAGGTTCTCCAGCTCGGCCGGCTCCATCTCCTCCAGGGCGTCGGCGGCCTGCTCCGGCTCGAGCCAGCCCAGCAGCTGCTGGCGCTCGGCGCGGCCGAGGTCCTCGAGGATGTCGGCCAGGTCGGCCGGGCGCAGCCGGTGCAGCGCCGCCCGGGAGGCGCGCAGCCGTACCTCGGGCGGCCCCTCGGTGGCCTGCTCGGCGAAGGGGGCGATCGCCTGCCAGTCCAGCACGCGCTCGGGGGTGGGCCGGGCCTGCCAGCGGCGCGGGCCGAGCCGGCGCAGCAGCGTGGGCAGCGACACGTCCACGCCGACCAGCACCACCCGGTCGACCAGCGGCGCCAGGTACAGGTCCGCGGCCCGGGTGACCTGGACCCCGTCCACGTCGACGAGTTGGTGGTCGAGGACGTCCTTGGCCAGCAGCACCTCGCCGGGCCGGCGGGCGAAGTCGCGCAGGTCGACGCGGGCGGTGCGCAGCCGCACGTGCCCGGCCCGCACCTTGCCGATCGCGTCGGCGGCGAGGAAGGTCCGCCGCCGGCCGATCCGCAGGATCAGCCCGGTGACAGGGGGGTACGGATCCTGCCCGTACAGCCGGGCGACGACGTCGGCGACGCGGCCGACCTCCTCGCCGGCCTGGTTGGTGACCGGTCCGCCGACCAGTCCGGCCAGCGAGACGAGCGAGGCACGCACCGCCCTGGAAGCGGTGGCGCGGCGCTCCAGATGGACCCGGCGGTCGCGCAGACGGGCCGTGGTGGACATGAGCAGAGTGTGGGCAGCCACGGTGAACACCCCCTTGCCCCGAGGTGACGGGGCACCGGGCGGCCCACGGCGGCGCTCCGCCTCCCTGACGCCGGACAGCGCGTCGCGCGGCCCGCGCGGCAACGCGGGGTGGCGCACGCGAACGGCACCGGTGCGCGGACGCGCACACGGGGACGCTCCCGGCAGGATGGCTCAAGGCCCCGGGCCGGGTGGGTCAGGAGGGAAGGAGCTGCTGCCCCGGGCCGCGGAAGGACGGCGCGGACAACTTGGAGGAGGGGCGACTGTGGCCCGGACTACTGTCCATTCCCGCCTCCTCCCGGTTCCGGCCGCTGCCGGCGAACACCGCCGTACCGCGACTGTCTGTGCGCTCAAACGCTCACAGAATACGTTGCCGCCGGACGGCTCTCCCATTCCATGACCAGCCCTTGACCACCTGAAGACGCGCTGTTCGCCCGCCCGTCCCCAGTGCCGCGCGCCCGGCCGCCCTCGGCGCGGCGGGCCCACGACCCCCAGCGCGGGCGCGGGCAACACCGGGGCTGGGGGTTCTCGCGGGCTGGTGGCCCGGGGCGGCCGCGCCGGGGCGGTCGGCGGGAGCACCCACCCGGCATCGACGTTTTCACCAACAAGGCCTGGCTTTATTCTGCTCGCGGGTCAAGTCGCCTGATGCATGCCGGTACCCGCGACACCTGCGCTGAGATAACCCACTTGTATGCGCGTTATCGTGGAGGAGTGGCCCCTGACATGAACCAGTCCCCGCCCGTCGGCGACGCCGTGATCGACTCGGTCAGCGTGCTGGGCGAGGAGTCCCGGCGGCGGATGTTCGCCTACGTCCGCCGGGCCGGCCGGCCCGTCACCCGGGACGAGGTGGCCGCCAGCGTCGGCATCTCGCGCAAGCTCGCCGCCTTCCACCTCGACAAGCTCGTCGACGCCGGCCTGCTGCGCAGCCACTACGAGGCCCCCGGCGGCACCCGCAGGGTCGGGCGCCGCCCGAAGGTCTACGAGCCCACCGACGCCCAGATCACCCTCTCCATCCCCGACCGGCGCCACGAACTCCTGGCCGGTCTGCTCCTGGACGCGGTCCTCACCGAAGAGGCCGACGAGAACGCCGCGCAGGCGGCGGTGCGTGTCGCGGGGCGGCACGGCCGCGAGACGGGCGAGGCGGAGCGGGCCCGGTCGCGTCCGGGGCGCCTGGGCCCCGAACGCGGGCTGACCGTGTGCGAGCGCGTGCTCGACGAGCAGGGCTACGAACCCGTACGGGAGTCACCCACCCGGCTCCGGCTGCGCAACTGCCCCTTCCACCCGCTGGCCGCCAGGGCCCCCGGACTGGTCTGCGGCATGAACCGCGCCTACCTGGCCGGGGTCCTCGAAGGCCTCCGCGTCACCGGCATCCAGGCGGTCCTCGCCCCCAGTCCCGGCGAGTGCTGCGTCCGCTTCACCCCGGACGGCACGGAGCCGGACCGCCCGCAGGGCACGGAGCCGCCCGGGCCGCAGGCCACCGAGCCCGACCGCCCGGAGGCCACCGAGCCGGACCGCCCGGAGCCCGGCGAGTCCTGAGAGGCGGAACGTTTTCCGCGCACAAACGTGCGCCGGTACGTCGTTGACCGGCCTCCTCGCGCCGGGCCACGCTGATCACGCTCCGGGGCGGTCCCGGCAGCCGGCGTGAGCACCGGGAGGCGGACGTGGGCAGTGACGGCGGCGGACCGGAGGAACGCACCGGCGCCGGGCCGGCCGGCGGCGGCGCGCTGAGCGGCCTGCGGATCGCGGACTTCTCCCGCGTCCTGGCGGGCCCGTACGCCACCATGCTGCTCGCCGACCTCGGCGCCGAAGTGATCAAGGTCGAGCGGCCCGGGACCGGCGACGAGACCCGGCAGTGGCGGCCACCGGCCGACGAGCGGGGAACCTCCACCTACTTCCTGGGGGTCAACCGCAACAAGCGCTCGGTGGCCGTCGACCTCGCGACCGAGGCGGGCCGGGAGCGGGCGCGGGCCCTGATCGCCGGGTCCGACGTGCTGGTGGAGAACTTCCGGCCCGGCACCATGGAACGCCTCGGCCTGGGCCACGCCGAACTGCGGGGCCGCCACCCGCGTCTCGTCTACTGCTCGATCAGCGGTTTCGGCACCGGCGGCGGAGCCGCGCTGCCCGGGTACGACCTGCTGGTACAGGCCGTCGGCGGGCTGATGAGCGTGACCGGGGAGCCGGGCGGTGAGCCGACCAAGACCGGGGTGGCCCTCGTCGACGTGATCACCGGCCTGCACGCCGCGCTGGGCATCATGGCGGCCCTGCGCCACCGGGACGCCACCGGCGAGGGGCAGCGCGTCGAGGTGAGCCTGCTCGGCTCGCTGCTCTCGGCCATGGTCAACCAGGCCTCCGGATACGCGGTCGCGGGCGTCGTGCCCGGACGGATGGGCAACGCCCACCCGAGCATCGCCCCGTACGAGACCTTCCCCACCGCCGACCGGCCGCTCGCCCTCGCGGTGGGCAACGACACGCAGTTCGCGGCCCTCGCCGAGGCGCTCGGAGTGCCGCACCTCGCCGCCGACGACCGCTTTTGCACCAACCCGGGCCGGGTCGCCCACCGCGCGGAGCTGGCGGGGCTGCTCGGCGAGCGGCTGCGCACCGCGGGCGCCGACCACTGGAGTGCCGTACTGCTCGCGGCCGGTGTGCCGGCGGGACCGGTCAACACGCTCGACGAGGCTTTCGCCTTCGCGCACCGGCTCGGGCTCCCGGGCATCGTCACCGTCCCCGGAGCCGGGGCCGAGTCCTCGCGCCAGGTCGCGAACCCCATCGCGCTGAGCGCGTCACCCCCGACCTACCGGCTGCCGCCGCCCGCCCTCGGCGAGCACACGGAGGAGATCCTCGGCCGCCCGGACCCCGGCGCCCAGGGCAGCCAAGCCCCCTGAACAACAACGCGGTTCCGGCCGTACGCACAGAAAGGGACCCCATGTCCGCACCACCCTCCGCCTCCGCTCCCACGAAGGCTCCCGCCCTAGACCTGGACGCCGGGCACCTGTTCACCGCCGAGGAACTGAACTGGCGCGACCGCGTACGGGAGTTCACCGCACAGCACATCACCCCCGTCGCCGACGCCGACTTCGAGGACCGGCACTTCCGCCGCGAACTGGTCCGGGAACTGGGTGAGTTGGGCGTCCTCGGCATGCACATCGAGGGGTACGGCTGTGCCGGCGCCGGCGCGGTGAGCTACGGCCTGGCCTGCATGGAACTGGAGGCGGGGGACACCGCCTGGCGCACGTTCGTCTCCGTCCAGGGATCGCTGGCCATGTCGGCGATCGCCAAGTGGGGCTCGCGGGAGCAGAAGGAGCGGTGGCTGCCCGGCATGGCGGCCGGGCGGACGGTGGGCTGCTTCGCCCTGACCGAACCCGACGGCGGCAGCGACCCGGCGGCCATGCGGACCTTCGCGCGGCGCGACGGCGGCGACTGGGTCATCAACGGCGCCAAGCGCTGGATCGGGCTGGGCAGCGTGGCCGACGTGGCCGTGGTGTGGGCCGCCACCGAGGAGGGCGTACGCGGCTTCCTGGTCCCCACCGGCACGCCCGGCTTCACGGCCCGCGACATCACCAACAAGCTGTCCCTGCGCGCCTCCGTCCAGTGCGATGTCCTCCTCGACGACTGCCGCGTGCCCGCCGACGCCGTCCTGCCCCTGGTCACCGGAGTGCGCGGGCCCCTCAGCTGCCTGAACGAGGCGCGGTACGGCATCGTCTGGGGCGTTCTCGGGCCCGCCCGCGAGTGCCTGCGCGCAGCCGTCGAACGCTCCACAACGCGGCGTGTCTTCGGCAGGCCGCTGGCCGCCTTCCAGCTCACCCAGCAGAAGATCGCGGACATGGCGGTGGAGTACCAGAAGGGCCTGCTGCTGGCCCTGCACATCGGGCGCCTGAAGGACGCCGGCGGTCTCACGCCCGCGCAGATAGCGTGGGCAAGCTCAACAACGTGCGCGAGTCGCTGGAGATCGCCAGGACCGTACGGACCGTGCTCGGCGGCGACGGCGTCACCAGCGACTTCCCGGTGATGCGGCACATGGCCAACCTGGAGTCCGTGCGCACCTACGAGGGCACCGACGAGGTGCACACGCTGGTGATAGGGCAGGCCCTGACCGGCCACCGCGCCTTCGGCTGACGCCGGCCCCGCCGCCGAGGTGAAGGCCCCCGGCCGCACGGCGCCTTCGGACGCGACCGGCCGGTTCAGCCGGAGCCGGCCGGTTCCGCCGCCCGGCGCAGGCGGCGGATCACCCCGCGCACGGCCGGGGAGGTCTCGTCCCGCCGGTAGGCGCCCACCAGCCGGGTGGTGGGCCGTACGTCGGCGAGCGTACGGAAGGTCACTCCCGGTATCCCCGCGCGCCGCAGCGACTTCGGCACCAGGGCCACCGCGAGACCCCCGCCCACCAGCGTGAGCGCCGCGATGAAGTCCCGCACGGGCGGAGCGCACCGCGGGCTGAAGCCGCCCCGCGCGGCCACCTCCTCGATGTGCTCGCGGCAGCCGTACTCCTCGTCGAAGTGCGGCGCGGCGAACCGCTCGTGCCGCAGCTCGGCCGCGGGCACCGCCTCCAGGGCCGCCAGCGGCGAGCGGTCCGGCACCGCCAGCACCACGTCCTCCGTGAGCAACGTGGTGGCCGTGACGCCCGCCGGGTAGCGCGGCCGTGAGCGCAGGAAGCCCACGTCGATGTCCCCGCAGGCCAGCGCCTCCAGCTGGGCCGGGGTCTCCAGCTCGCGCACCTGGACCGTGAGGCCGCTGTCCGGATCGGCGGTGCACCGGCTGAGCACGTCGGTCAGCACGCCCGAGAAGGCCGCCGAGGCCACGTACGCGATCTCGGCGTGCCCCAGCTCCCCGCGGCCCGCCCGCCGGCCCACGGCCTGGGCGCGGGCGGCCTGCGCCAGGGTGAGCCGGGCCTCCTCCAGGAACAGCCGCCCGGCGTTCGTCAGCGCCGGGCGGGTGCGCCGTCCGCGGTCGATCAGGCGTACGCCCAGATGCGACTCCAGCGCCCTGATCTGGGCGCTGAGCGCGGAGGGCGCGAGGTGCAGACGGTCCGCCGCCCGCGCGAAGTGCAGTTCCTCCGCCACCGTGACGTACGACTCCAGCCAGCGCAGTTCCACCGGGTCCTCCGTCGTCGGGCGGGCCGGCCCGGGGCATACCGATTCGGGGCGTGCCGAGTCGGATCGGGCCGGGCCGGGTCGGTCAGGGATCGGGTGCAGGAAATCATCCCGTGCCCGGCCCGCGTGCCCCGGGGTGGGGAATGGGCCACAGCGCCCGGACTTCGCCCAGGGTTCACGCCTATGGGTGAATCCGGGAATGGATGTCCAGCCGCTTGCCGGCCCATGCGGTGTTCTGGGACCCGAACGCCCTGACGGACCGGACGTGACGGACACCGACGGAGGGGGGAGCGGGGCCCATGCGTGTCTTCGTTCTGTGCGCGTGGCTGCTGACGGCGGCGCTGGGCGGCTACCTCGGCACCGTGTGGATCCGCCACGGCGGGCTGCGGCAGCACACACCCGGTGTCACGCGGCTACCGCTGTGGCTGGTGCTCGGGCATGTCGCCCTCGCGGTGGCCGGACTGCTGTCCTGGACGGCGTACCTCCTGGGCGGACTCAGGAGCTCGGCCTGGGCGGCGTGCGCGGTCGTGCTGGTGGTCGCCGCGTTCGGGTTCATGATGCTGCTGCGCTGGCTGCCCAGCTCGGGACGGCACTCCCAGGCGGGGGGTACCGCCGAGCGGCACTTCCCGCTGACCGCCGTGGTCGCCCACGGCACGAGCGCCGGCGCCACCGTGCTGCTGGTGGTGCTCGTCGTCCTGCGCCAGGCCTGAACGAAGATGTGCCATTGAGGCGAAAGGCGGCATGTGGAGCGAACCTGCCGTTTAGGACCACCGCCAACCGCGCACCTCCTATGGCATGGACCACCGTGATCCCGCGGCGCAGGGGCCGGCCTGCTCGGCCGGCCTCGCCCACCGTGTGCGGGCCCACTGCCCCGTGGGCAAGGGACCCGAGGCCGTCGTCGTCGACGCGCCGCGGCGGCGGGCCTTCGTGGCCTGCTCCCGCAGCGACGCCGTGGTGGCGCTGGACCTGGACACGGCCCGCCCGGTGTGGCGGGCGGACGTGGGACGCGAACCGATCCCCCTGGTCCTGGACCGGCCGACCGGCCGCCTCTTCTCGGCCGACGCCCGCTCCGACACGGTGACCGTGCTCGACTCCGCCACCGGCACCCGGCTCGCCCAGATCCCGGTCGGCTGCTATCCCGCGGGGCTCGGCCACCATCCGGGGCTGCGCCGGGTGTTCTCCGGCAACACCGCCGACGGCACGATCACCGCCGTGGACGCCGACCGGCTGGAGGTGGTCGGCACGGTGCCCGCCGAGCTCGGCGCGGGCAGCATCGCCGTGGACACCCGGCGCGACCGCGGCTGGTGCGCCAACTTCATGACCGGCTCGGTGACCTCCTTCGACGCCGCCTCGCTGCGGCCCCTCGGGCGCACGGCCGTACGCGAGGGCCCCTGCAAGGCGGTCGTGGACCCCGCGCGCGGAGACCTGTACGTGGCCAGCTCGCTGCACGGCACGGTCAGCCGCATCCGCCTGGACACCGGCGCCCTGCTCGGGGAACTGCCGGTGGAGCGGGCGCCGGTCGGCATGTGCGTGGACGACGTGCGCGGGCTGCTCTACGTGTGCAACCGGGGCGCCGGCACCGTCAGCGTCCTGGACACCGCGACCGGCCGCGAGACCCACCGCATCATGGTGGGCAACGCGCCCGGCGACTGCGCCCTGGACCCCGTCTCGGACACCCTGCTGGTGTCCAACGCGGGCAGCGGCACCGTCACCTTCGTGCACCGCCCCTGGCTGCCCGGGCCGCCGCCGCCCACGAGCCACCCCCTGGTGGGCCGCAGGCTGCCCGGCTTCGCGCTGCCCGACCTCAGCGACGGCAGGATCCGCACCTCCCGCGAGTGGGCGGAGAAGAAGTACGTGATCAACTTCTTCGCCAGCTGGTGAGGCCCCTGCAACGCGGAGGCGCCGGTCCTGGAGGAACTGCGCCGCCGTACGGCCCGGTCCGGGCTGGACGTGATCATGATCAACGTGTGGGAGAACACCGACCCGCGGGACGAGGCCGCCAACTTCGTCGCCGTGTGGGACATCGGCGCCACCGTGCTCCTCGACGGCACCGGCGAGTACGCCGCCCTGCTGGGCATCCGCGGGGTGCCGACCAACGTGCTCGTCGACGAACACGGCATTGTGCGGGTGGTGGGCGGAACGACCCCCGACGAACTGGACGCGGCGGTCGCGGAACTCCTCGACGGCGACGGCGGCTGAGCCGCACCGCGGCCGTCCCGGAAGGCCTCCCGGGTCACGGCCGCTGCGGGGCCGGCTCCCTCTCGTCGGGGCCGGGCCCGTCGCGCTCGTCGGGGGCGGTGTCCCACGCCCCGCTGACGGTCGGCGCGCTCGCGAGGCCGATGCTGCCCGCCCCGATCAGCGCGACGCCGAGCACCTCCGGCAGCACCCGTACGCCGAGGCCGATCTCCTCCTGGAACAGCACCCACCCGAGGACCACGCTGGTCACCGCGTCACCGAGGGTGAGCGCGGGCTGCGAGGCGGTCAGGCTGCCGGCCCTGAAGGCGCTCTGCAGCAGCAGGAAGCTCACCACGCCGACCGCCAGGGTGACGTAGAGGGGCCATTGCGTCGCTACGGCGCCCAGTCCCTGGCCCAGCCGTCCCATGACCTCCTTCATCAGCGCGGCCGTGGCGGCGAAGGACACCGCGGACGCGAGTCCCAGCAGTGCCGCCCGCGGCGCCCCGCGCGCCGTGCGGGCCACGATGACGACGACGACCACCACGCCCGCCAGCGTCCCTCCCACCGGGAGCCACAGCCCCGGCGTGGCGGTCTCGTTGCCGGCGGAGGGCGCCGCCGCGCCCAGGAAGAGGGCCAGGCCGAAGGCGAGGGCGGCGAACGCCAGCCAAGTGCGCCGGTCGGGACGGCTGTGGAACACGACGCTGCCGACGGCGAGCGTGAACAGCAACTCGCTGGCCATCAGTGGCTGCACGAGGGACAGGCTGCCCACGGCGAGCGCCGCCGCCTGGAGCCCGGTCGACAGGCCGAGCAGCCCGGCCCCGGCCAGCCAGTGCGGGCGCCGCAGCACCCGCGCGAGCCAGCGCAGGGCCTGGCGCGCTCCCGAGCCGCCCCCGGACTCGTCCGTGGCGGCCCGCCGCTGGAGCACGGAGGCCGAGGCGTTGGAGAGCGCCGCGAGCAGCGCGAGTACGACGGTGAGGGCGCTCACGGGCACCTCGGCTGCGACGGCGAACTCCGGGTGGCCGCGCGGCCGCGGCCGGCCCGGGTCCGGACGGACTGGGCCGTGACGGGGTGTCCGGGCCACCGCGCCGCGAAACACGCCCCGGCACACCGGGCAACCGCCCGCCTCGCCGTCACACGGCCACCCGGACGGCAGCCCCCGGGACACCCGAAGTACCCGGGACACCCGGGACACCCGAAGGACCCGAGGCGGCCGAAGCCGCCGATGCGCTCGGCGCGGCCGTGCTGCTCTCGACCACCTTGCCGCCGGCCGCGTCGATCTCGTAGGTGCGCGTGTGCCCCCGCTCGATGGTCGTGACGGTCACGGACCACACCGTCCTGCCGTCCGGCCCCTTCTCCAGCCGTACGTCGTTGACCTTGCCGAAGTCGGGCGCCTTCACCTTCTTCACCGCCTCCTCGGGCAGCAGCGGCGCGGAGCCGACCAGCGCGGCCGTGCGGGCCTTCCCGGCGGCCGACTGACCGGCCGGGACACTGGTGTTGATCAGCTGCGCGCGCACCGCGTCGAGCCTGACCTCGTGCACGGTGCCGTCCGCGGTGGCCACGTCGGTCTTCCACACCGGCCTCGGCGCCGAGACGCCGGTCAGGCCGACCGACACCAGCCGGCTGCCGGGCACCTCGTCGAGGGCCTTGCGCACGGCCCGGTCGTACGGGGCCTCGACGCGGGGGAGCACCTCCGGCGCGCGGGCCGGGGGCGGACCGCTGCACGCCGTGAGCAGCGCGCCCACGACGGCGAGCACCGGCACGGCCGGCGCCCACCGGCGGTACGGCCGGACGCCTCTCGGCAGTGAACGGGCCATGGACCTGCCTCGCCTTCCCGGAGCCGTGCGGCTCCGCCACGTACTCCACGCCTTCCAGTGCGCCGGCGCGCAGTGTCCGAAACCGGGGCCTTACGACCGCGCACGGGGCCACCAGTGGTGCTCGCAGAACCAGCGGCCGAACATGGCGCCGCCGTAGACGACGAAGCCCACCCCGGTGAGCCACGACTCCACGACGAGCACGATGCCGACCGTGCCGTAACTGACCGCGTTGTCGACGATGAGCGGGGTGAAGGCCAGGTACGAGAAGACCCGCAGGCCCCCCAGGCCCACCATGGTGGCGAGCGCGCCCGGCAGCAGGCTGCGCCAGTGGATCTGGCCGCCCAGCAGGAAGTGCTGCCCCCACCAGAAGAACAGCGCCCCGCTGGCCGCGGACACCACGATGCGCTCGATGCCCTGGAACTGGTACCGGTTCTGCACCTCCTGGTAGAGGTACGCGGTCATCACGGCCAGCCAGGTGGCCTGCCGCCACACCCGGTGCCAGGGGCCGGGCGGCAGGCCCCAGATCCGCTCGTAGCCGTTCTGGACGCTGCCCGCGAAGGACACGCCGAACACGGCCAGCAGGATCCCGCCCCAGACGCTGGTGGTGCCGATGACCTTCACTGGCGGGGTGATGATGTCCGTGAGGACCCGCGCGGACCGCCCGGACAGACCCATGCCGTCCACCAGCCACGCCGCGAAGCCGCCCCTGCCCAGCGGGTCGGCCGCGGCCACCACGATCAGCAGGGGAGCCAGGGTGACCAGGGACAGCGTGGCGAACCCCATCGACCTGTGCATCAGCTCCAGGTCGCGGCCGCGCCGGATCAGCGCGTACGCGCCCAGCCAGTGCCAGGTGCGCAGCAGCGGCTCCCGCACCGGCCGTACGGCGTGCGCCAGGCGGGACCTCCACTGCGGGCCGGTGCCGCTCATCCCGCCGCGTCCCGGGTCCGTGGGCGGGTGGTCGGTGGGTAGGTGCGCACGGCCACCAGGGTCCGTGCTCGGGCGGCTTCCGGGGACACCTGACACACCAGGGACACGGACTCGGGCCCCACGGTGGGACCCGGGTGGCCGAACGCCGGGGGCTCTGCGCGGTCCAGCACCCTGGCCTCCCCGGTGCCGCCGGTGTCAGCGGGCGGCGTAGGCGACGGTCGACAGCAGCGCGTTTCGCCGGCTGCCGGCTGTCCAGACGGGTGTGCTGCACGACGATCGCCACGTGGCTGACCAGCACCGAGGCGTAGTCGGAACCGACCGGCACGGAGCCGTCCCCCTCCAGCTCGTTGAACCGCTGGTGCAGGGTGCGGCGCGCGGGGACGGTGACCCGGTAGGGGCCGGCCGGTTCCCGGTCCGGGAAGAAGAGCGGGATCTCCACGTGGGCGTCCTGGTCACCGGTGTTCAGCAGGCACGCCGTCTCGTGGCTCGCCATCGACTCCGGGCCGGTGCCGGCCCCGGGGATGCATCCCTCGGGGATCGCCCACACACGCTGACCGATGTGTTCCACGGTTCTGCCTCCTGAGGGGACGCGGACGGGGCCCGGCCTCCGCGCGGCCGGGGCACGGGGGACGCGCCGCGCGGCTCCCGCCGCGGCCACGGGCACCGGGTTCCCGCCCTGGCCCGGAACGCACCTGGCGGACGCTGCCCGGGAAGAGGCCCCCGGCGACGGCGCCCTCACCGCCGCCCGCGCCGCCCCGCGAAGTCCCGGAGCCGGTCCAGCGGCCCCCACACCTGGGCGCCGACCTTGACCAGCGCGGCCGAGTCCGGGGCGAGCGGGCGTGGCCGGGTGGGCGCGGACACCTCGGCGGCCCGCACCTTCCCGCCGAGTTCGCGCAGCTCGTCCGCCGGGCACAGCGCCTGGAGCCGGGGGAACAGCAACTGCTCCTCCTCGACGAGGTGTTCGGTCACCCGGGTGACCAGCGCCAGCAGCAGCCGCCCGTACTCCTCGCCGTGCGGCTCGGCGTCCTCCAGCGCGGCGATCAGCTCCTCGACCTCCTGGTGCTGCGCCAGCTCCCGGTCGGCCCAGCCGTCGCCGTCCGGCAGATGCCGGCGCACGGCCGGATACAGGTACTCCTTCTCCGCCACCGAGTGCCGCACCAGCTCGATGCCGGCCTGCTCCACGAGGTCCGCGCGCTGGGTGCTGCCCGGCGCCGAGGACCGGATGCGGTCGAAGAGCCCCCGCACCCGGGCGTGGTCCGCCGTCAGCTCCTGGACGATGCCGCTCTGACTGTCCACTCGTGCTCCCTGGTGAGGCGCCGCCCGGACGGGCGGACGGATCATGCGGCCGCCCGGGACGTCGGCGAGCCGTGCGGACCGTGGGGCCGTCACTGCGGCAATGGGGGTGCCCTCGGGCACGCCTGCGCCACGCGTGAGGCCCTCCCACCCAAGATTGAAACACCCGGCAGGCGGGCAACCCCGGCCCCGCCGCGCCGTCGGGGCGGGACGTACGCCGGAGACGACACGAAGGAGCGTGGTGCGGGCGTGCTGATGCGGCGGCGCAAGGCGAGAGCCGAGGCGAGGGTCCGGCAGGCGGCGTTCCAGGCGTACGTCGGCGCGGACCGGCGCGCACCCCTGTCCGAGCTCGCAGGCCAGCTGCTGCGCAAGGCGTTCCCGGACCACTGGTCCTTCCTGCTCGGCGAGATCGCCCTCTACAGCTTCGCCGTGCTGGTGCTCACGGGCACCTTCCTCACGCTGTTCTTCGACCCGAGCCTGGCCGAGGCGCCGTACACCGGCTCCTACGCCCCGCTGCGCGGCCTGCTGGTCTCCAAGGCCTACGAGACGGCGCTCCACCTCAGCTTCGACGTGCGCGGCGGTCTGCTGATGCGCCAGATGCACCACTGGGCGGCGCTGGTCTTCGTGGCCGCGATCGGTGTGCACATGCTCAGGATCTTCTTCACGGGCGCGTTTCGCAGGCCGCGGGAGGTGAACTGGCTCATCGGGGTGACGCTGTTCCTGCTGTCGCTGCTGGAGGGCTTCTGCGGCTACTCCCTGCCCGACGACCTGCTGTCCGGCACCGGGCTGCGCACCGCCAACACCATCCTTCAGTCGATCCCCGTGGTCGGGACGTACCTGGCCTTCTTCGTGTGGGACGGCCCGTTCCCGGGCACGGCGATCATCCGGCGGCTCTACATCGTGCACGTGCTGTTCGTGCCCGGCCTGCTGATCGCGCTGATCGCGGTGCACCTGTTCATGGTGGTGTACCTGAAGCACACGCAGTGGTCCGAGCCGGGCAAGACCAATCGCAACGTGGTGGGCCAGCCGATGTTCCCCTCGTTCGTCGGCAAGTCGACCGGTCTGTCGCTCACGGTGTTCGGCGTCCTCGCCGCGATGGGGGCCGTCGCCCAGATCAACCCCATCTGGGACTTCGGCCCCTACGTCCCCGACCAGGTCTCCACCGACGCACAGCCGGACTGGTACGTCGGTTTCCTGGAGGGCGCCCTGCGGCTGATGCCCGGGGTGGAGTGGAACGTCGCCGGGCACACCTTCATGTGGAACGTGCTGCTTCCCGCGGTGGTGCTGCCGGCGCTGCTGTTCCTCGTGCTGTACGCCTACCCGTTCTTCGAGCGGTGGGTGACCGGGGACCTGGTCGAGCACCATCTGTGCGACCGGCCGCGCGACCGCCCGGTGCGCACAGGGCTCGGCGTCGGCGCCGTCGTCTGGTACGCCGTCCTGCTCCTGGCCGGCGGGAACGACGTCATCGCCGCCACGTTCCACACCTCCGTCAACGGCCTGACCTGGACCTTCCGGGTGCTGTTCTTCGTGGGGCCGGTGCTGGCGTTCCTGGTCACCAGGAGGGTGTGCCTGGCGCTGCAGATGCACGAGCGGCAGATGATGGAGGAGGGCGAGGAGACGGGCGAGGTGTACCAGGACCTGCCCGGCGGCATGTCGGAGAGCCACGAGCCCCTGGACCGCGAGCGCCGCTACAAGCTGCTGGTCCGCGACCTGCCGCGGCCGCTGGAGCGGCCGGGGCCCGGCGCGCCCGCGCGCGCCCGTCTGCGGGCCTCGCTGAGCAGGTGGTACTACGGCGAGCGCGTCGACGCTCCCGCGACCACGGAGGAGCAGCTCCAGATCACCGGCCGCACGGCCGACCCGGTGGCGGGCGGAGTCGGTTCGGGCTCACAGGAGTGAATGTCCTTCAGGAGTGAGTGCCGTTCGGGCTCACAGTCGTGACCGCCGTCCGGAACCCGCCGGGAGCGCGGCCCGGGCGGGCACGTCCTGAGCGGGCACGTCTTGAGCGGGCACGTCCTGAACGGGCAGGTCTTGAGCGGGCAGGGCGGGGGCCCGGCCGGAGCCGGGCCCGCTGGGATCCGGCAAGCGTGTCGTGCCCGCCCCCACGGGCGCGGCACGCTCCTGTGCGTCACCGGCGGCCCCGGTGTGCGCGGCCGATGGTCAGGCCCATCGCGGCCAGTCCGAGGACGGTGACCAGCGCGCCTGTCCAGCAGTTGTTCCAGATGATGCCCGCTCGCGCGCTGTGCGTGAGCGTGACCACCCACGGCGAGATGAACAGCCAGATACCGAGCGGCACCAGGGTCCAGGACAGGCGGAACATGCGTTCCGGGGCCAGTGCCAGACCGAGTCCGATCAGGCCGATGGTGATGCCGACGAGCAGGTTGTTGACCGTGATCGCGGGCAGGATCGCGAAGTGCACGACCCAGGGCGAGATGGCGGTGTAGAGGCCGGCCAGGACGATCAGCCCTTCGATCGCCATCGCCGGTCCGGTCGACGCGGTGCGTTCGAGCCGCTCACGCATCTCGGCCATTTCCGGATGCGTGCCCATCATCTCCGGATGGGTCCCCACGTCACTGGAGCGATGTGGATACGACATTGCTGTCGTCTCCTCTCCACAGAGGTTTCCTTTGCCTTGTGCAAGGTTCCCCCATGCGGGTGACTTATGCACTTTTTATTCGGATTTGTTCCGGCATTTTCGAGACCGGGTGGCGGCGTCAGTCGCTGTCGCGTCCCGCGAACTCGAACACCATGCCCACCAGCCCGATCGCGAAGATCCCGAAGCCGATCGCGAACAGCCAGGCGCCGTAGACGAGGCCGACGGCGATGACGGTGACACCGCCCGCGGTGACGGCCGGGTAGCCGCTCTCGGGAGGGAAGAAGTCGATCCGGCCGGCCCGCTCGTGGATCTCCGCGGTGGGGCGGTCCTCGGGGCGCAGCCCCTTGCGGCGGTAGTTGATCGTGCAGAAGAAGGAGATCACCGACGCCATGAAGCAGGAGACGGTCAGCGCGGCGATGCCCGCGGGCTCGCGGGCGTAGTAGATGTAGGCCGCGTCCGTGAGGAGGAAGAAGACGGCCACTCCGCCGAAGAGATACGCCTCGGACTTCATTCGCTCTGCGTCCCTAGGGTGTCGGGGGTCGGCTCCACGGTTCCGTGGGCGCCCGGCGGCTCCTCCTGCATCACCTGGGGATGGTGCAGGTCGAAGGCGGGGGAGTCGGACCGCACGCGCGGCAGTTCGGTGAAGTTGTGCCGGGGCGGGGGACAGGAGGTCGCCCACTCCAGGGACCTGCCGAAGCCCCAGGGGTCGTCCACCTCCACCTTCGGCCCGTGGCGGCCGGTCCTCCACACGTTGTAGAGGAAGGGCAGCGTGGACAGGCCGAGCAGGAAGGCGCCGATGGAGGAGACCGTGTTGAGCGCGGTGAAGCCGTCGGCCGCCAGGTAGTCGGCGTAGCGGCGGGGCATCCCCTGCTCGCCGAGCCAGTGCTGGACGAGGAAGGTGGTCTGGAAGCCCACGAACAGCGTCCAGAAGTGGATCTTGCCCAGCCGTTCGTCGAGCAGCTTGCCCGTCATCTTCGGCCACCAGAAGTAGAACCCGCCGAACATGGCGAACACGATCGTGCCGAACAGCACGTAGTGCAGGTGCGCGACGACGAAGTAGCTGTCCGTCAGGTGGAAGTCCAGCGCCGGGGAGGCGACCAGGACACCGCTGAGCCCGCCCAGCAGGAACGTCACCAGGAATCCGGCCGACCACAGCATCGGCGTCTCGAAGGACAGGCTGCCCCGCCACATCGTGCCGATCCAGTTGAAGAACTTCACCCCGGTCGGCACCGCGATCAGGAAGGACATCAGCGAGAAGAACGGCAGCAGCACCCCGCCGGTGGCGAACATGTGGTGGGCCCACACGGTGGCCGACAGCATGGTGATGGCGATCGTCGCGCCCACCATGCCGGCGTAGCCGAAGACCGGCTTGCGGCTGAAGACCGGGATGATCTCCGTGACCACGCCGAAGAACGGCAGCGCCACGATGTAGACCTCCGGATGGCCGAAGAACCAGAACAGGTGCTGCCACAGCAGGGCGCCGCCGTTGGCGGAGTCGTAGACGTGCGCGCCGAACTTCCGGTCCGCCTCCAGCGCCAGCAGCGCCGCGGTCAGCACCGGGAAGGCCAGCAGTGCCAGGATCGAGGTGAACAGGATGTTCCAGGTGAAGATCGGCATCCGGAACATGGTCATGCCCGGTGCGCGCAGACTGATGATGGTCGCGATGAAGTTGACCGAGCCCAGCGTCGTGCTCAGGCCCGCCACCACCAGCCCCATGGTCCACAGGTCGCCCCCGTGGCCGGGCGTGTGCACCTGGTCGTTGAGCGGCGCGTAGGCGAACCAGCCGAACGGCGCCGCCCCCGACTGGGTCGCGAAGCCGGACAGCACGGTCAGCCCGCCGAACAGGAACAGCCAGTAGGTGAGGGCGTTCAGGCGGGGGAAGGCGACGTCGGGCGCGCCGATCTGCAGCGGCATGACGGCGTTCGCGAACCCGGCGAAGGTCGGCGTGGCGAACAGCAGCATCATGATCGTGCCGTGGATGGTGAACAGCTGGTTGTAGGCGTCCTTGGTGACGATCTGGAGCCCCGGGCGGGCCAGTTCGGCCCGCATCGTCATCGCCATCAGCCCGGCCACCAGGAAGAAGCCGAACGCGGTGGCCAGGTAGAGGTGGCCGATCTTCTTGTGGTCGGTGGTGGTCAGGTAGTCCCGGATCCGCTCCCCGGTGCGGCCGCGCGGCGGATGCGTGGTCGCCCGCGGCTGGTCGAGCCGGGGATGTGTCTGTGACATGAGCGCCCTCGGGAGTTCACTGCGCCTGGTCCGCGGCGGGGCCGCCGAGCGGGCGCGGGGACGGACCGGTACGGGGGGACTGCTTGGTGTGGATGTAGAGCTCCCGGCGGTTGCCGACGGGGGCGCCCGGGGGCAGCGGGAGTTCGTAGCGCACGGGCCTGCGGTGGTCGGCCAGCTGGCGGTTCGGGTTGTAGACGCGGTTGAACTTCCAGAGCATGCGGGCGAAGTTGGTCTGGCCGTGGGCGAGCCGGTCGCCGAGGATGCGGGCGGCGCCGAACGCGGTGCGCAGTCCCAGGTGCTTGCGGTTGATGACGGACTGGGTGCGCACCAGCTCGGCGTAGAAGCGGTCGAGCGGCAGGGTGGTGGGCACGACGGCGTGCTGGATGTCGAACAGCCGGTAGTCGCGCGTGGTCAGCCGCCGGGACTCGGTGTGCCAGATCTCGGTGCCGGGGTACGGCGTCATCACGGTCAGGTGGACGATCTCCGGCACGGACAGCGCGAACTCCCGCACCAGGCGGAAGCGTTCCTCGTCCCAGGCCGGGTCCACGATCAGGTTGATGGCCACGTTGATGCCGAGGCGCCGCGCGGTCTCCAGCGCGCGGAAGTTGTCGTCGGGGTTGACCCGCTTGCGGAACAGGTCCAGGCCCTCGGCGTCGAGGGCCTCCATGCCCAGGAACATGTACCGCAGGCCCAGCCGCGTCCAGCGCTCGAACACCTCGGTGTTGCGCAGCAGCACGTCCGCGCGGGTCTCCAGGTAGTACTGCTTGCGGATGCGCCGCTGCTCCAGTTCGGCGGCGATGGCGTCGCCGTGCTCGGGTCGGATGAAGGCCACGTCGTCGACGATGAAGACGTTGGGCTCCCGGATGGAGGCGAGCTCCTCGGCGGCGGCCCGCGGGCTCGCCTTGCGGTAGCTGCGGCCGTAGAAGGTCCACGCGGAGCAGAAGGAGCAGTCCCAGGGGCAGCCGCGGGTGAACTCGATGGAGGCGCACGGGTCGAGCTCGCCGATGAAGTAGCGGCGGCGATGGCGCATGAGGTCCCGCGCGGGCATCGGGCTGTCGATGCTGTGCAGCATCTTCGGCGCGGGACCCCACCCGTCGGTGGTGACGATCCCCGGCACCTCCTTCAGGCCGCCGTCGCGCACCGCCTCGAGCAGCGGGGCCATGGCCGGCTCGCCCTCGCCCCGTACGACCGCGTCGACGCAGCCCTCGGCCTGGCGCAGCACGTCACCGGCGACGAAGGAGACGCTGTGCCCGCCGAAGAAGACGAAGCAGTCCGGCAGGGCCCGCTTGATCGCGCGCGAGAGGTCGATCGCCTCGGGGATGTTGGCCAGGTAGTTCAGCGAGAAGCCGACGACCTCGGGGCGGAAGGAGTGGACGGCCGCGCGCAGGTCCTTGCGCCGGAGCACCTGGAGGTCGACGACCCGGACCTCGTGCCCCGCCTCGCGGGTCGCGGCGGCCACCCGCTCCAGACCGAGCGGCTCCAGCCTGAGGAAGATCTCCGAATACATCAGCGGGCTGGGATGGACGAGCAGTACACGCATGGATCACCTCGAAGTGCGCGGCGGGACGCGGGGGAGCAACCGGCGGCCGGCGCCGAGAACGTGCGCCGGGCTGCCGGTCCGGCGCCCCGCGCGGCCACCGGCCCGCCGCGACGACGCCGGCGGCCGCCTCACGGCCCCGCCGCGCACACGGGCCCCCGTGCACGGCCGCGCGCGACCACCGCCGTCCGGCCGGGGGCCGTACCCCGGGAGCTGTGCGCGTCGCGTGGGGCGCGGGCGGCGGTGAGGGGCCGGGAGGCGAGCGCGGCCGCCCGCGGCCGGCGGGGCGCCTTCCGGGCCGTGGCGGCTGGAGCCGGGACGCGGGACGGGGGCCGCCCTGTCCACGCGCGTGACCGGTACCCCCTGGCGCCCGTGCACGCGAGGCAGGCCGGCGGGTCGCGGCGGGCGCGGCGGCCGGGGTCGCTGGACGAGGTCTGCAAGGGAGGCTTCCCGATCGGTGGACGGCTGCGCCCCGGCTCCACGACGGCCGTGCCGTGCGCACAGGGCATGCGACCGGTCCCCGCTCCGCCTCCGTGTCATGCGGGGGTTGCGCCGCCTGCCGTGCGGCTTCCCCCTCCTGGACGACCGTGCGGCGTGTCGCGCCCGCGGCCGCCTGGGCACCGGACCGGGTGCGGTCCGCGTGCGGAGGCGTCGCGGCGGGGTGAGGGTGACGGAAGCGGGTCGGTCGTTTACCCGCCCCCTCATGGGTCACCCACAGGTGACGGCAGAGGTGTCCTCGAAGGAGAGCGTCATGACCTTGGTGGCCGATTTCGTACTGCAACGCCTGAGCGAGTGGGGCGTGGGACGCGTCTACGGATATCCAGGGGACGGGATCAACGGCCTGCTCGGCGCCTTCGACCGGGCTAAGGGGGACCCGGAGTTCATCCAGGTCCGGCACGAGGAGATGGCCGCGTTCATGGCCTGCGCGCACGCCAAGTTCACCGGCGAGGTGGGCTGCTGCACCGCGACCTCAGGTCCCGGCGCGGTCCACCTGCTCAACGGGCTCTACGACGCCAAGCTCGACCACCAGCCCGTCGTGGCGGTGATCGGCCAGCAGAAGCGGCTGAGCCTGGGCGCCCACTACCAGCAGGAGATCCACCTGGACCGGCTGTTCGCGGACGTCTCGGAGTACTGCCAGGTCGTCATGCACCCCGGCCAGGCCCGGCACGTCATCGACCGGGCCTTCAAGACAGCCCTGACCACGCGGGGCGTCGCCACCGTCATCATCCCCGAGGACGTGCAGGAGTCGGACGCGATGCCGTCGCCGCCGAAGATGCACGGCTCGGTGTTCTCCAGCGTCGGCTGGAGCAGGCCCCGTGTCCTGCCCGACCCGGGCGAGCTGCGCAAGGCCGCGGACATCCTCAACGAGGGCAGCAAGGTCGCCATGCTCATCGGCCAGGGCGCGGCGGAGGCGGAGAGCGAGGTCGTGGAGGTCGCCGAGCTGCTCGGGGCCGGCGTCGCCAAGGCCCTGCTCGGCCGTGAGGTGCTCCCGGACGACCTGCCCTTCGTCACCGGCCCCATCGGCCTGCTGGGCACCAAGGCCAGCGACAACATGATCAAGAACTGCGACACCCTGTTCATGGTCGGCAGCAGCTTCCCGTACTCCGAATGGCTGCCCGACGAGGGCCAGGCCCGGGGCGTCGAGATCGACATCGACGGCCGCATGATCGGCATCCGCTACCCCATGGACGCCCACCTCGTGGGCGACTCCAAGGAGACGCTCAAGGCCCTGCTGCCGCTGCTGGAGCGCAAGAAGGACCGCAAGTGGCGCAAGCAGATCGAGAAGGACGTACGGGAGTGGAACGCCCTGTGCGACGACCGGGCGAGCCAGAGCTTCGGCGGCCGCATCAACCCCGAGTCGGTGGCGAGCGAGCTGTCGCCCCGGCTGCCGGACAACTGCATCCTGACCGCCGACTCCGGCTCGGGCACCAACTGGTGGGCACGCCACCTCAAACTGCGCAAGGGCATGCAGGCCTCGCTGTCGGGCACGCTCGCCACGATGGGCCCGGGCACGCCGTACGCGATCGCCGCGCGGTTCGCCCACCCCGACCGGCCGGTGATCGCCTTCGTCGGTGACGGCGCGTTCCAGATGAACGGCATGAACGAGATGATCACCATCAAGCGGTACATGGACCGGCTCTCCGGCCCCGCCCCGTTCATCTTCTGCGTCTTCAACAACCAGGACCTCAACCAGGTCACCTGGGAGCAGCGCGCCATGGCCGGCGACCCCAAGTTCCCCGGCTCGCAGTACATCCCCGACGTGCCCTACGCCCAGTACGCCGAACTCCTCGGCCTGAAGGGCATCTACTGCGACAAGCCCAAGAAGGTCGGCTCGGCCTGGGACGAGGCGCTGTCCGCCGGCCGGCCGGTGGTGCTGGAGTTCAAGGTCGACGACGAGATCGCGCCCATCCCGCCGCACATCATGAAGGAGCAGGGCGAGAAGGCCGCCAAGGCCGCCGTGCGCGACCCCGAGGGCCTGGGCATCGCCGCCAAGGGCATGCGGCAGAAGCTCACCGAGTTCGCCGAGCACCTCCCGGGACGCCACTGATGACGGACACGGCCACGAGCGGCGGGCGAGGTCTCGCCGCTCTGCGCATCGACGCCGTCGACGTGCACGCCTTCGAGGTGCCCACCGACGGGCCCGACGGCCAGGAGCAGGACGGCACCCTCGCCTGGGACTCCACCACCATGATCCTCGTCCGGGTGCACGCGGGCGGGCGCACCGGCATCGGGTACACCTACGGCGACGTCTCCGCCGCCGCGTTCGTGTCCGGCAAACTCGCCCCGCTGCTGACCGGCAAGGACCCCTCCTCGCCGCCCGCGCTCTGGGAGTTGATGGGCCGTCAGATCCGCAACGCGGGCCGGCCCGGCGTGGGCGCCATGGCGGTGTCCGCCGTGGACATCGCCCTGTGGGACCTCAAGGCCCGGCTGCTGGACCTGCCCCTGGTGCACCTGCTGCCCGCCCACCACGACCGCGTACCGGTCTACGGCAGCGGAGGCTTCACCAACTACCCCCTGGACCGCCTCGCCGACCAGCTCGCCGGCTGGAGCGAACAGGGCATCCCCCGCGTGAAACTGAAGACCTCGCGCGAGCCGGAGCACGACCCCCGCCGGCTGACCGCGGTCCGCAAGGCGGTCGGCGACGACGTGGAACTCTTCGCCGACGCCAACGGCGCGCTCGGCCGCAAGCAGGCCCTGTACTGGGCGCACCGCTTCCACGACGAGTGGGACGTGCGCTGGTTCGAGGAACCCGTCAGCTCCGCCGACATCGAGGGCCTGCGCATGCTGCGGCAGAGCGGACCGCCCCGCCTCGAGATCGCCGCCGGTGAATACGCCTACACCACACGCGACTTCGTCAACCTCGTCGACGGCTTCGCGGTCGACTGCCTCCAGGCGGACGTCACCCGCTGCGGCGGCATCACCGGCGTCCTGGAGGTCGCCGGCCTCGCCGCCGCCCAGCACCTGGACCTCTCCGCGCACTGCGCCCCCGCCGTCTCCGCCCACGCCTTCTGCGCGGTGCGGCGGCTGCGGCACCTGGAGTACTTCCACGACCACGTACGGGTGGAGCACCTGGTGTTCGACGGCACCCTCCCGCCCGACGGCGGCGCCCTGCGGCCGGACACCTCCCGGCCCGGGCTCGGCCTGGAGGTCAAGTGGGCCGACGCCGAACCCCACCGCGTCCACGGCACGCGACCGGACTGACCCGCCGCGAAGGAGACCTGATAACCGATGGCGAAGGCAACACACCGGACGGCGACGCGCGAGGTACCGGCCAAGACGCACCTGGAGATCCCCGGTGCGCCGCGCGCCCGGCAGACCGTCGACGTGGGCAGGCTGGAGCGGGCCCTGCGCAAGGCGGTCGACGGCGAGGTCCGCTTCGACGCCGGCTCGCTCGGCCTGTACGCCCAGGACGCCTCCAACTTCCGGCAGGTCCCGATCGGCGTCGTCGTACCGCGCACCCTCGACGACGTCGTCGCCGTCCACCGCGTCTGCCACGACTTCGGCGCGCCCGTGCTCAACCGCGGCGGCGGCACCAGCCTGTCCGGCGAGACGGTCAACGAGGCGGTGGTCATCGACCACTCCAAGTACCTCACCGCCATCGGGGAGATCGACACCGAACGCCGCCTGGTCACCTGCGAGCCGGGCGTCATCAACGAGGAACTCAACCGCCACACCGGCCCATACGGCCTGGTGTTCGGGCCGGACCCGTCCTCCCACTCCCGGTGCGTCATCGGCGGCAACATCGGCAACAACTCCTGCGGCATCCACTCCGTGCAGTCCCAGCTGTACGGCCCCGGCCCGCGCACCAGCGACAACGTGCACGCCCTGGAGGTCGTCACCTACGACGGCGCCCGCTTCTGGGTCGGCGTGAACGAGGAGGAGCGGCTCGACGACATCATCGCCGCGGGCGGCCGCAAGGGCGAGATCTACGCCGCACTGCGCGACCTGCGCGACAAGTACGCCGACGCCATCCGGGCCGGCTTCCACTCGGTGGAGGAGGTGCCACGCCGGGTCTCCGGCTACAACCTCGACGAACTCCTGCCCGAGCGCGGCTTCAACGTCGCCCGCGCCCTGGTCGGCACCGAGAGCACCTGCGCCACCGCCCTGCGGGCCGTCCTCATGCTCACCCCGGCCCTGCTCGAGCGCACCACCGTGGTCGTGGAGTACGAGGACCTGGCCGCGGCCGCCGAGCACTGCACGGAGATCATCGAGAAGTTCCGGCCCATCGGCCTGGAGGGCCTGGACCACCAGCTCATCCAGGACCAGCAGCTCAAGAACATGAACGTCGAGGACATCAAGGAGCTGCCGCACCCCCAGGGCGGCGGCTGGCTCGTCGTCCAGTTCGGAGCCGACAGCGCCGAGGAGTCCGTCGCCCAGGCCGACCGCTTCCGCGCGTGGCTGACCGGCGAGAAGGGCTACGCCCCCGACCGCATCCGGATGGCCAAGAGCGAGCAGGAGGGCGGCACCAGCGAGCACCTGTGGGCCATCCGCGAGAGCGGCCTCGGCTCGACCGCGTTCCCGCCCGACGGCCAGGACCACTGGCCCGGCTGGGAGGACTCCGCCGTCCCGCCCGACCGGATCGGCGAGTACGTGCGCAAGCTGCGCGACGTCATGGCACGGCACGGCATCACCGGCGCCATGTACGGCCACTTCGGCCAGGGCTGCATCCACTGCCGGCTCAGCTTCGACCTGCGCACCGCCGAAGGCATCGCCACCTATCGGGCGTTCATGGAGGACGCCGGCGACCTGGTCGCCTCGATGGGCGGCTCGATCTCCGGCGAGCACGGCGACGGGCAGCAGCGCGCGGAGCTCCTGGTGAAGCAGTACGGGCCCGAACTGCTCCAGGCCATGCGCGAGTTCAAGGCCATCTGGGACCCCCAGTGGAAGATGAACCCGGGCAAGGTCGTCGACGCCTACCGGATGGACGAGAACCTCAAGCTCGGCACCGACTACAACCCGCCCCGCCCCCCGGTGAAGTTCGCCTACCAGGAGGACGGCGGCGACTTCGCGCACGCCACCGTGCGCTGCGTGGGCGTCGGCAAGTGCCGTGTCCCGCGCGCCGACAACACCATGTGCCCCAGCTACCAGGTGACCCGGGAGGAGAAGCACTCCACCCGGGGCCGGGCGCGGCTGCTGTACGAGATGCTCAAGGGCGACGTCATCACCGACGGCTGGCAGTCCGAGGAGGTCAAGGACGCCCTCGACCTCTGCCTGGCCTGCAAGGGCTGCACCAGCGACTGCCCGGTCAGCGTCGACATGCCCACCTACAAGGCGGAGTTCCTCTACCACCACTACAAGTCGCCCAGCCGCAGGCGCCCTCGCCACGCCTACGCCTTCGGCTTCATCGACCAGGCCGCCCGCATCGCCTCACGCATGCCCGGCCTGGTCAACCTCGCCACCCAGACGCCGGGCCTGTCCCACCTGGCCAAGTGGGCGGCCGGCATCGACCGCCGCCGCCCGCTGCCCCGGTTCGCGCCGATGACGCTCCAGGAGTGGTTCGCCCGGCGCGGCGGCACCGCCAACCCCGGCGGCCGGCCCGTCGTACTGTTCCCCGACACCTTCAACAACCACTTCCACACCGGCGTCGGCGTCGCCTGCGTCGAGGCGATCGAGGCGGCCGGCTGGCAGGTCGTCATGCCCGGGGGGCACATCTGCTGCGGCCGCCCCCTGTACGACTACGGCTTCCTGGACACCGCCGAACGCTATCTGCACCACGTGCTGGACACCCTGCGCCCCCACATCCGCTCGGGCACCCCGATCGTCGGCATGGAACCCAGCTGCCTGGCCGTCTTCAAGGACGAACTGCCGAAGCTGCTGCCCCACGACGACGACGCCAGGCGGCTGACCCGCAACGCCTACCACTTCGCGGAGTTCTTCCAGACCTTCGGCATCCAGCCGCCCCGGCTCGAGGGCAAGGCCCTGCTGTGGGGCCACTGCCACCAGCGCGCCACCGGCGGCATGGACCCCGATCAGCGACTGCTGGAGAACATGGGCCTGGAAGTGGACAACCTCAAGGGCGGCTGCTGCGGCCTCGCCGGATCCTGGGGCTTCGAGTCGGGCAAGTACGGCATCTCCATGGACTGCGGCGAACAGGCCCTGCTGCCCGCCGTCCGCGAGGCCGGCCCGGACCGCGCGGTGGTCGCCGACGGGTTCTCCTGCAAGACGCAGATCGAGCACGCCGGCACCGGACGCAGGGCCCTGCACGCGGCCGAACTGATGAAACTCGCCCGGGAACAGGGCGTGCGCAGCACCGCCGACCTCCCCGAGCGCGCCGCGACGCCCCGGCCGCGCCCGCCCCTGCGCGAACGCGCCCTGCGGGCCTCGGCGGCCGCCGCCGTGGCCGCGTCCCTGACCGCGCTCGGCTACCGGGCGGTGCGCCGCACGACGGACCACTGCCGCTGAGCGGGGGCGACGAGCGCGCCCCGGCGGCCGGGGCGGTCCGGACGGCGGGCGCGGACCTGGACGGCGGGCGAGCGGGACGGCGGTCCCGGGTGGCGGTTTTCCGGGCGGTGGGTGAACGGGGCGGCGGGTCCCGGGCGGCGGGCGGGCGTACGGCTGGTTCTACGATCGGCCGGTACGCCCGCCACGCAAGGAGCCCCACCGGTGACCTCCGTCGTCCCGCCGCCCCGCACCGCCACCCGTGTCCTGACGGTGCGGCGCCTGACCCGCACCGAGGACGGCGAGCGGCTGCACGCCCTGCTGTGGCCGGCCGGACCAGGGTGGCGGATGATCAGCAGCGCCGTCCTCGGCGGCGGCGTCGGCGAGCGGTCCTGGGTCCTCAACGCCCAGGTCTCGCACGGCTACCGGCGCACCGACCCCGACGCGCACCTGGCCGCACTGGCCCGCGAGGCGGGCGTACGGGGAGCCGGCGTGGGGCTGATGACCGCGGCCGACGTGGACGGGTACGCGCACGCCGGCGACGGCGGCGCGGAGGCCGTGGCCACGGCCGGCCTCGGGGTCCGCGGCTGGGCCGCCGTGCCCGGGGAGGGCGGCGACCGGCCGCCCGCGCCCGGCACGATCAACATCGTCGCCGCGCTGCCCGTGGCGCTGACGGACGCGGCCCTGGTGAACGCCGTGACCACCGCCACCGAGGCCAAGGTGCAGGCGCTGCTGGACGCCGGCTACGACTGCTCCGGCACCCCCACCGACGCCGTGTGCGTCGCCGCCCGCACCCCGCGCGCGGGCGAGGAGGTGCACGCCTTCGCCGGGCCCAGGTCCCTGTGGGGCGCCCGGCTCGCCCGCGCGGTCCACAGCGCCGTGCACCGCGCCGCGGCCCGGTGCGCCGGCCCGGCGTGAGGCCGCTCAGTCGACGGGCCAGGTGTGCACCGGCGCGTTGAGGTGCATGTAGTCCATGTACTGCCGCGTCATGCGCCGCAGCGCCTCGTGCCGCCCGCTGTGGGTGGCCGAGTCGATGTGGTGGAACATCTCCTTCTGCCACACGGCTCCGTTGCGCGCGGTGACGCACCGCTGCTCGATGACGCCGAGCAGCGGCTCCCGCCAGGCGTCGTCCATGCCGGAGTGCTCCAGGCCCCGGTGCGCCAGCGGCAGCAGCCGCCGCAGCACCAGTTCGGTCACCGGGACCTCGCCCATGCCGGGCCAGTACAGGCGTGCCTCGATGCCCTGCCGTGCCGCCGTGTGCAGGTTCTCCTCGGCGGCCGAGAAGGACATCCGCGACCACACCGGCCGGTCCTCCTCCACCAGCGCCCGGGTGAGCCCGTAGTAGAAGGCGCCGTTGGCGAGCGTGTCGGCGACGGTGGGACCGGCGGGCAGCACGCGGTTCTCCACCCGCAGGTGCGGCTTGTCGTGCGCGATGGCGTAGACCGGGCGGTTCCAGCGGTAGATGGTGCCGTTGTGCAGGGTCAGCTCGCCCAGCTCGGGCACGTCCCCGCGGTCCAGCGTCTCGCCCGGGTCCTGCTCGTCGCACAGCGGGAGCAGGGCAGGGAAGTAGCGCAGGTTCTCCTCGAAGAGGTCGAAGACGCTGTTGATCCACCGCTCCCCGAACCACACCCGGGGCCGCACCCCCTGCACCTTGATCTCCTGCGGGCGGGTGTCGGTGGCCTGCTCGAACAGCGGGATGCGCGTCTCGTGCCACAGCTCCTTGCCGAACAGGAACGGCGAGTTGGCCGCCAGGGCGACCTGGATCCCGGCGATCGCTCGCGCCGCGTTCCAGTACCCGGCGAACTCCTCGGGCGAGACCTGGAGGTGGAACTGGGTGCTGGTGCACGCCGCCTCCGGCGTGATGGTGTCCGCGTAGGTCCGCAGCCGGTCCACGCCGTCCACCTCGATGTGCAGGTCCTCGCCGCGGGCCGCGAACACCTGGTCGTTGAGCAGGCGGTAGCGAGGGTTCTCCGACAGGGTGCCCCCGTGCACGTCCTCCTGCCGCAGCGTGGGCAGGATGCCGACGACGACCATGTGCGCGCCGACCGAGCCGGCGCGCTGCTCGGCGTGGTTCAGCGCATCGCGGATCTCCGACTCCCAGGCGTCGGGGCCGCCCGCGGTCAGCCGCCGGGGCGGAATGTTGATCTCCAGGTTGAACCGGCCCAGTTCGGTCGACCAGGCCGGGTCCGCGATCGCATCCAGTACGTCGACGTTGCGCATGACCGGCTCGGCGTCGTCGTCGACCAGGTTCAGCTCGATCTCCAGCCCCACCTGGGGCCGCTCCGACTCGAACCGCGACTCGCGCAGCATCTGCGCCAACGCGTCCAGGCACTCCTGCATCTTGATGCGGTACCGGCGGCGGTCCTCACGGGTGAAGACCAGCGCCGGGACGTCCCGTCCCATCGGCCCTCCCGGTTCCCCTCCTCGGCACACCTGACCACTCAAGCGTCGCACCACCGGCCCACCCCGACCAGGCGGGACGGCGCGGCGCCGAGGCGGGGGCGTACGCCACCCGGCCCTGTTTCTGGCACGTCGCGTGGGCAGGGGGCAGAGTGGAAGGCGTGGAGGTCAGAAGCAGCCTGGCCGGGATGCGCCAGCCGTGGCAGTCGAGTCACGCGCTGCTGGCCATCCCGGTGGCCTTGATCGTGGTGATCACGGTGGTGGACCAGCTGGTCCCGGCCGACATCCACCTCGGTCCGCTGCTGGTCGTGGCGCCCGCGATCACCGTCTCGTTCGCCGGGCCCTGGCTGACCGGGCTGGTCGGCCTGCTGGCCGTGGGCGCGCAGGCGTACATCGGATGGCACTTCGGCGTGCTGCTCTCCCGCAACGTGGTGGTGCAGGTGCTCGCCCTGGCGGTGCTGTCGGCGCTGGCTGTCTTCTACTGCGTGGTGCGTGAGCGGCGCCGGCGCCAGCTGGACCAGGTGCGCGCCGTCGCCGAGGCCGCGCAGCACGTGCTGCTGTGGCCGCTGCCGGAGCAGATCGGCCCCCTGACCATCGCCTGCCTGTACCTGGCGGCGGAGGACGAGGCGCAGATCGGCGGCGACCTGTACGCCGCGACCGCCACCGGCACCGGCGTACGCGTCATGATCGGGGACGTGCGCGGCAAGGGACTCGCGGCCATCGGCGAGGCCGCGCTGATCATCGGGGCCTTCCGAGAGGCCGCCCACCGGCACGCCACCCTGCCGGAACTGGCCGTCTCCCTCGAAGAGAGCGTCGCCCGCAACCTCCCGCACCTGGAGTCGCCCGACGACCCCGGGGAGCGGTTCGCCACCGTGCTCCTCGTGGAGATCCCGGACGACGACAACATCACGCGGATCCTCAGCTGCGGCCACCCCCCGCCCCTGCTGCTGCGCCCCTCCAGCGCGGTCACCATCCCCGTGCACCCGGCCGCCCCGCTCGGCATCCAGGGGCCGCAGCCCGCCGACTACACCCTCGACGTGTTCTCCTTCGAGCCCGGAGACACCCTGCTGCTCTACACCGACGGCGTCATCGAGGCGCGCGACGCGGGCGGGGGGTTCTTCCCCTTCGCGGAGCGCGCCGCCCAGTGGGCCGGGTCGAGCCCCGAGGAACTCCTGCACCACATCCGCCGCGACCTGCTCGCCCATGTCGGAGGGCGACTCAACGACGACGCCGCGCTCATCGCCCTCTCCCGTGCGCCGGAGCCCCATCAGCACCGGCACCGGCGCGGGCTGCACACCGGGCGCCTGGTCCACGGGCCGGGAGGCGCCCAGCGTTGAGGGGGCGCCTCGGTGAGGGGCGCCTCGCGGTGAGGGGGCGCGCCCGATGCGACCCGGCGGTGGGACGGTAAGGCCCCGCCGTCTCACAGGCCGCCGACGTGCCAGGTGCCCTCCACGACGCCCTGCTCCCATCGGGCCCGTAGCCGTCCGGCGTCCAGGCGCCGCAGGAGCCGCCGGGCCCGGCCGTTGCCGGCCTCCACGGAGAAGTGGACGTCCCGGACCCCCGCGGCACGGGCCCAGGCGGGCACGGCCGCGACCAGCCGCGTGCCGATGCCCGTGCCCTGCCGGGCGTCCTCCACGAGCAGCGCCATCTCGGCCACGGGTGCGCCCGGGGAGGGGCGCAGCAGTTCCAGGCAGCCCACCGCCCGGCGGCCCTCGGCGGCGAGGAGGACCGTGCCCGAGCCGCCGAGCAGGGTGGAGCGGATCCCGTCCAGCAGGTCGGCGTGCCGGGTGCCGCCGTGCGTACGGTCCCGGACGGCGGCGGCGGAGCAGCGCCCGACCATGCGGCCCAGCTCGCCCAGATCGCCTGGTCCGGCCGGCCGCACCGTGGCCGGGGCCTGTCCGGTGTCCGTGCCGGTGACGGGCATCACCCGTGGCCCCTTCATGACAGCTGTCATAGGCCGAGCCTCCGTCATGACCACTGTCATAGTCAAGGCGTTCGCGGTCCGCGAGCGTCCTTACCCGGATTTGATAGGCGACCTATATAGGCGCGTGATACGAAGGAAAGGTGGATCAGTCGAACAGCGCCGACGGCGCGCAGGGCACCGCCCACGCACTGGCCGAAGTGGCCTCCGCCGTGGTCAGGGCCCTGACGGACCGGCGCGGGATGAGCTTCACGACCGCCGCCACCCTGGCCCGTCTCGAACGCGAGGGCCCCGCCCGCCTCACCGCGCTCGCCACCGCCGAGGGCGTCGCCCAGCCGTCGATGACCCAGCTGGTGCAGCGACTGGAGGCCCAGGGCCTGGCCGAGAGGATCGGGGACCCCGCCGACGGCCGGGTCACCCTGGTCGCCATCACCGACGCCGGCCGGGACGTGCTCGCCGAGCGCCGCAGGGCACGCGACGTCCGCCTCGCCGGCCTGCTGGCCACCCTGTCCGACGAGGAGCAGCGGACCCTCGGCGCGGCGGCGCGCACCGCGCTGCCGCTCGTACGGCGCATGCTCGAGGACGACGGCGTACGGCCGCGCCCGCTGCCCGCACAGCACCACACCGGGAGCAGGCGATGACCACCGGGCAGACCGGCCGCACGGGCCCCGCCGCGACCGCCGGCAACGGACCGGACGCCTCCGGGCACCGGTCGTGGATGGGCGTCGACCACCCCCGCTACAAGTGGGTGGCGCTGACCAACACCACGGTGGGCATGCTGCTCGCCACCATCAACAGCTCCATCGTCCTGATCTCGCTGCCGGGCATCTTCACCGGCATCCGCCTCGACCCGCTCCGGCCCGCCAACGTCAGCTACCTGCTGTGGATGCTGATGGGCTACATGCTCGTCACCGCGGTTCTGGTGGTGGCGCTCGGCCGGCTCGGCGACATGAAGGGCCGGGTCCGGATCTACAACGCCGGCTTCCTCATCTTCACGCTCACCTCGGTCGTGCTGTCCCTCGACCCCTTCCACGGCGCGAGCGGGGCCCTGTGGCTGATCGGCTGGCGCATCGTGCAGGCCGTCGGCGGATCGATGCTCATGGCCAACTCGGCCGCCATCCTCACCGACGCCTTCCCCGCCCGGCAGCGCGGCATGGCACTCGGCGTCAACATGGTGGCGGGCATCGCCGGTTCCTTCCTCGGCCTGGTGCTGGGCGGAGTGCTCGTCACCTGGAACTGGCGCTCCGTGTTCTGGGTCAACGTGCCCATCGGCCTCGTCGGCACCCTGTGGGCGTACAAGTCGCTGCACGAGACGGGGGTGCGCAGGCCCGGGCGGATGGACTGGTGGGGCAACGTCACCTTCGCCGCCGGACTGACCGCGCTGCTCGCCGCCATCACCTACGGCATCCAGCCCTACGGCGGCCACACCATGGGCTGGACCAACCCGTGGGTGATCGCGGGGCTCGCCGGCGGTGTGGCGCTGCTGGCCGCCTTCTGCGTGGTGGAGATGAAGGTCCCCGAGCCGATGTTCCCGCTGCGCCTGTTCCGCAACGCCGCCTTCGCCGGCGGCAACGCGGCCACGCTCCTGGGCGCGGTGGCGCGCGGCGGGCTGCAGTTCATGCTCATCATCTGGCTCCAGGGCATCTGGCTCCCGCTGCACGGCTACGACTACGCGGACACCCCGCTGTGGGCCGGTATCTACATGCTCCCGCTGACCACCGGGTTCCTGCTCGCCGGACCCATATCCGGGGCGCTGTCCGACAAGTTCGGGGCGCGGCTGTTCGCCGCCTCCGGCTTCGTCGTGATGGCCGCGTCCTTCGCCGGACTGCTCGTGCTGTCCAGCGACTTCGACTACTGGACGTTCGCCGCCCTGATCTTCCTCAACGGCCTCGGCGGCGGCCTGTTCGCGGCGCCGAACACCTCGATCATCATGTCCAGCGTGCCCGCCGACGCCCGGGGCGCGGCCTCCGGCATGCGGGCCACGTTCCAGAACGCCGGCATGGTGCTGTCCATGGGCGTCTTCTTCTCGCTCATGGTGGCCGGGCTCTCCGGCAGCCTCCCGCACACGCTCAGCTCCGGACTGACCGCCCAGGGCGTGCCCGCGGACGCCGCCCGCACCGTCGCCGGGCTGCCGCCGGTCGGCGTCCTGTTCGCCGCCTTCCTCGGGTACAACCCGATCCAGCACCTGCTCGGCCCGGCCATCCTCCACCACCTCTCGCCGGGCGCCGCCGCCCATCTGACCGGCCGCGAGTTCTTCCCGCACCTGATCTCGCAGCCGTTCCACCACGGGCTCGTCGTGGTGTTCTCCCTGGCCATCGCGATGTCCCTCGCCGCTGCCGCGGCCTCACTGATCCGCGGACGCACCGGTGTGCCGGCCGCGACGGCGTCACCCGGCGCACCGCCCGGCACCACTCCCGCACCGCCTCCGGCAGAGCCTTCCGCGGCGCCGCCCGACGGGGTGCGCGGCCGCGTGGTCGACGGGGCCGGGCGGCCGGTCGCGCACGCCGTCCTCACCCTCGTCGACGGTCACGGCCACCAGCGCGCCCTCGCCCGGTCGGACGAGGACGGCGGCTACGCGCTCACCGGGCCCGGGCCGGGACCCGGCACGTACACCCTGGTCGTGTCGGCGCAGGGACACGCGCCCCAGGCCGTGCGCTTCACCACGGGCCCCGGACCGGTCCTCCCGGACATCACCCTGGCGGGTGGGAACGGTACGGGCCCGGCCGCGAACGGGGCGGTGCGCGGCACCGTACGTCACGAGCGCACCGGCCGCCCCCTCCCCGGCGTCCACGTCACGCTGCTGGACGACCGCGGTGACGTGGTCGCCCGCGCCCGGACCGGCCCGGACGGCGTCTACACCGTCCGGGACCTGGCGCCGGGCGCCTACACGGTCGTGGCCGCGGGCCACCCGCCGGTGACCACCGACGTGACCCTCGGCGACGGAGCGGCGCACCGGGCGGACCTGGACCTCGGTCACACGAGCTGACGGTCACCGGCGTGCCCACGGTCACCGGCGTGCCCACGGTCACCGGCGTGTGACAGGGCGGCGCCGTGTGACAGGGCGGCGAGCACGGCGTCGTTCGCCGCCCGGCCGCCCACCGTCAGCCGTACGCCCTCACCGGGGTAGTGCCGTGCCTGCACTCCGGCCGCGGCCAGCGCGGCGGCGGCCCGGTCGACGGGATCGGGCGCCGCCAGCCATACGGAGTTGGCGTGTCCCGCGCCCACCCGCCAGCCCAGCCCGGCGAGTTCGTCCCGCAGCCGGTCGCGCTCGGCGACGATCCTTTCCACGCGCGCCCGCAGTTCGTCACCGGCCCGCAGCGAGGCCCGGACCGCCGCCGTCGCCACCGCGTTGACCCCGAAGGGCAGTTGCTGCTCGCGGATCCGCGCCACCAGTTCCGCGCCGCCGAGCCCGTAGCCCACGCGCAGGGCGGCCAGGCCGTACGCCTTGGAGAAGGTCCGCAGCACCAGCAGGTTGGGATGGGCGGCCGACAGGGCGATCACGTCGGGCAGTCGCACGCCGCGCGCGAACTCGACGTAGGCCTCGTCGAGCACCACGATGACGTGCCGGGGGACCCGGTGCAGGAACTCCCGCAGCGCGCCGGGCGGGACCAGGCTCCCGGTGGGGTTGTGCGGGCTGCACAGCACCACCACGCGCGTGCGCTGGTCGATCGCCGCGAGCAGGCCGTCGAGGTCCTGGTGCCCGTCCGCCGTCAGGGGTACGGGCACGGAGCGGGCGCCGGTCATGCGGGCCAGCAGGGGATAGGCGTCGAAGGTGCGCCAGGCGTGGACCACCGTGTCGCCGGGCCCGGCGGCCGCCCGCAGCAACTGCAGGGCCACGCCCACCGAACCGCTGCCCACTGCGACCTGCTCCGGGCCCACCCCGCACCAGGCGGCGACCGCCTCGGTGAGGTCGTCCGGGTAGAACTGCGGGTAGCGGTGGGCCCGGGCGGCGGCGCGGCGCATCGCCCCGCGCACCGACCGCAGCGGCGGGTACGGACTCTCGTTCAGCGCCAGCCGGTGCAGCACGGGTGTCTCCACCGGCGGTACGGGCGTGTCCACGGGCCGTGCGGGTGTCTCCATCGCTCATCCCCGCCCGCCGTGCCAGCGGACGGCGGCCGCGCCGGCGAAGTCGCCCGCGTGCGCGAACCCCGCCAGCACCACCAGGTCCCCGTCCGCCACCTGCCCCGAGCGGACAGCGTGGTCCAGGGTGACGGGGATGGCCGCGCCGAACAGGTTCCCGCACCGGTCGAAGGTGTCCGGGTGGCGCTCGGCGGGCAGTTGCAGAGCCTCGCGCCAGTTGCGCAGGAACGTGCGGTTGGGCTGGTTGGTGACGAGCGCGCCGATGTCGCCGGGTGGCACGCCGAGCCGTTCGCACACCGCCGAGACCACCTCGGGGACCAGCCGGTTCCCGCGGGCCAGCACCTTGGCCACGCTGGCGTCGGTGAACCCGATGCGCAGCTGGGAGGTGCCCGGCTCCCAGTACTTGCGGCCGTCGTCGACCGCCACGGTCATGTCACCGGCGTACTGGCCGAGGTGCCGGGTCTCCAGGTCCAGGACCGGTGACTTTGCCGAGGTGGTCACGTACCCCACACCGCAGCCGTCGCCGGGGATCGCCGCCTGCGCGAGCCGGCGCACCTCGGACTGGGTGAACCACTGGCCGGCGGCGCTCTGCGCGTTGCAGATCAGCGCCGTCCGCGCGTCGGTGGTGGTGAGGATCTGCCGGGCCAGCTTCAGCATGTACACGAAGGAGGCGCAGCCGGCGTTGGCCACGTCGACCAGCCACTCCGGGTTCGCGCCGAGCCGGCGGGCCACCTCGGTGCCGGCGCCGACGAACGGCAGGTCCGGCAGCTGACTGTGCACCAGCAGCACGTCCACGCCCCGGACGGCGTCCCGGCCGTGCCGCTCGACGAGCGGCTGCACCGCCCGTTCGATCATGTCCGCGTTGCTCTCGTCGGGCGCCACGTGATGGCGCGCGGGCGGCACCTTGAACATGGGGCTGTCGCGCAGTTTGTCCTCGGCGCCCGGGTAGCCGGTGTAGAACTCGGCGGGGACGGGCTCGCCGGGGAGGTAGCTCGCGACGTCGGTGAGGCTGACCGTGGTCACCGCGTCACCGCCCGAGCCGGCGGGACGCCGATGGGCAGGCCGTTGCGGTGCCGGTGTTCCAGGATCGCCTTGAGGTTGTTCATCTCCACCGTGTGGCCGGCGTAGAACAGGTCCCAGTAGTCGCCGACCCAGGGCCGGTCGGGGCGCGGCGCGAGGCCGGGGTGCGGGTTGTCGTCGTAGTACGGGTGACGGCAGTTGGTCCAGGTGACGACGGAGCCGGGCCGGTCGAGGACGAGGGACGCGGGCACGACCCGCATCAGGTAGATCATCCACAGCTTCTCGCCCTGGTCCCAGGAGCAGTGGTAGTCCACGGTCATGGCCTCGGGGTTGGCGCTCACCCGGCAGTAGATCTCGGTGTCGTCCTCGAGCCGGTCGCGTCCCACCCACAGCCCCGGGGTGCCGGACGGCGCGAAGTCCCGCAGGCTGCACGTCCACTCCTCCAGGTGGTGGCCCTGGCGCAGGTAGTCGTAGACCTGTTCCGGCGGGCAGTCGATGTGCTCGTGGATCGTGCAGTACCGCCCGTAGACCTGGTCGTGCGGGTAGACGGCGTGGGTCAGCTCCACGCAGTGGGCGGTCAGCGCCTCCCTGCCGGGGTCCTCGATCCTCAGCAGACCGGGGATGTCAGCCAGTGCGGACGACGGCTGCTCGCTCATACGAACTCTCCTTGCTCTCGGACGGACGGGTCGCCAAGGGGCGGAAGGGAAGGAACGGGGGTGTCTCGTACGGGTCGCAGTCCAGCGCGACGAACGCCGGACCGCCGCCCGCGTCGCCGCGCAGCAGCGCCTCGCGCAGCTCGCCCGCGTCCGCGGCGCCCGTGGCGCGCAGGGAGGGGAACGCGGCGGCCACCCCGGCGGCGAGGTCGGTGCGGGCGAACAGGTCGTCGCCGCGCCCGGCGCCCTGGAAGAGCTCCTCGCGCAGGGAGCACATGGCGTGGGCGTTGTTGTTGAAGACGACGAACGTCACGGGAGCGCAGTGCTCCACGGCGGTGTGCACTTCCATCCCGTGCATGAAGAAGGAGCCGTCGCCGGCGAGGACGTAGGTGCGCCGTCCGGTGGCGAGGGCGGCGCCGATGCCGGCGCCGAAGGTGTAGCCCATGCCGCCCATGCCGACCGCCACGACGAAACGGCCGCGGCGGGGGGCCGGCAGGAGGTGGATCGCGCTGGCGCCCGCGTTGCCGGCGTCCACGAAGACGTGCGCGTCGTCGGGCAGCGCCGCCTCGACGGCGGCGACCGCCTCGGCGTACGGGATCGTACGTCCCCGGACCCGCGGCGCGGGGTCCGCCGGGGGAGTGGGGAGCGGGCCGGTGTGCGGCGGGCAGGGGCGCGGGCCGGCCGGGAGGAGGCCGGTGACCGCCCGCAGTGCCTGCTTCAGGCCGCCCAGCAGCGTGGTGGCCGCGACGAACGGCGGTTCGGGTCCGAGGCAGACGACGTCCGTGCCGGCCAGCGCCTCGTCGAGACCGCCACTCGCCAGCGTCGGCAGCCGGGTGCCGGCGAGCAGGCACACCTCGGCCCGCCGCAGGCAGTCCTCGACGTTGGCGTGGCCCATCACCCCGGCCACGCCCGCGAACCTGGGATCGTGGTTGTCGAACACGTCCTTGGCGTCCGGGGTCACGGCCACCCAGGCGCCCAGCCGCCCTGCCAGCTCGGCCAGTTCGGCGCGGGCGTCCGCGGCGGCGACCTCCGCGCCGGCGATCACCAGCACGCGCCCGGAGCTCCGGCGCAGCACGTCCAGCACGGCGCGGAGCGCGGCACCGTCGAGCGCGGCGCCGTCGAACGGGGGGTCCGCCGCGGGCGGTACCGCGCCGTCGAGCGGCGGACCGGCCACGGGCGGCGCGGGCCGGCCGGGCGGGCGGCGGGGGACCCGTAATCGCGTCTGCTGCACGTCCTTGGGCAGCAGCAGCACCGCCGGCCCCCGCGGATGCGTACGGGCCGCCGTCAGCGCCCGGTGCAGCAGGCCGGGCAGCGCCTCCGCGTCGTCCACCCGGGCGCAGAACCGCGAGACGGGCGCGAACACCTCCCGCGCGTCCAGCGAGCCCGCCCTGCCGCTGGAGTCCTGGAACGCGCCCCGCCCCTCCTGACCGGTCGGCGGCTGGCCCACCAGGGCCAGCAGCGGCACCTGTGAGGCGTACGCCTCGGCCAGTCCCGGTACGAGGTTCATCGCACCGCCGCCCGAGGTGGCGGCGACGACGCCCGTGCGGCGGGTGGTGCGGGCGTAGCCGTCGGCCATGGTGACCGCGGAGAACTCGTGCTTGGCGACCACCGCGCGCACCGCGCCACCGCGGTGCAGGGCGTCGTAGAGGTCCTCGATGTTCGCGCCGCCCACCCCGAACACATGGGTGACGCCGGCCCCGGCCAGTTCGGCGGCCAGGTGGTCGACGAGGCGCACGGCGCCCGCCGCGGATCCGTCCGAGGGGCTCGTCATAAGAGGGTCCTTTCCGTCTCGTGGTGCCGGTCGACGAGACCGGCCGGCGAGAGCATCTGGAAGCGGTGCCGGTACTCCTTGGGCGTCAGGCCCAGGGACCGCCCGAAGGAGCGGAAGAAGGTCTCCGGGGCGGCGAAACCGCAGCGGCGCGCTATCTGGCCGATCGGCAGGTCGGTGGTCTCCAGCAGCTCGCGGGCCCGCGCGATACGGCTGCGCTCCACGTACTGGCCCGGCGTCGTGCCCACCTCGCGGCGGAACACCCGGGCGAAGTTGCGCACGCTCATGCTGGCCCGCTCGGCGAGTTCGGCCACGGGCAGCGGGCGGTGCAGATTGCCGAGCACCCACTCCTGGGCGGCCCTGACCGGCGGATGGTCGGCGAGCTGCGCGTCGAGGACGGCGCTGAACTGGGCCTGCCCGCCGTGCCGTTTGAGGAACAGCACCAGGAACCGGGCGGTGCTGAGCGCGAGTTCGGACCCGTGGTCGGCCTCCACCAGGGCCAGCGCCATGTCGATACCGGTCGAGACGCCCGCCGACGTCACGTAGGGGCCGTCCCACACGAAGATCGGGTCGGCGTCCACCGTGACTCCCGGATAACGGCCCGCCATCGCCTCGCAGTACGCCCAGTGCGTGGTCGCGCGTCTGCCGTCGAGCAGGCCGGCCTCGGCCAGCAGGAAGGACCCGCCGCACACCGAGGCCACCCGGCGGGAACGGGCGGCGGCCCGGCCGATCCACGCGACCAGCTCCCGGTCCTCCAGCGCGCTGCGCAGACTCCAGCCGCCGGGCACCAGGAGCGTGTCGATGGGACCCTGCCCCGCCGCCAGCGGCGAGGCCTCCACGATCACGCCCGAACTCGTCCGCACCAACGGCGCGTCGGCCGACACGAAGTCGACCCGGTACCGGACGCCCGAGGGGGCGAGCAGCCGGTTGGCGGTGTCGAACACCTCGATGGGACCGGTGATGTCCAGGGCCAGCGCCCCGGCGTACACCACCACAACAACACGTCGCTCCAACACGGTCACAGCCTGTATCGGGCGTCGCACTGGCTGCAATGACAGATTACTGACGGATCCGGCCAGCCCACCGCCGCCTCACCCCCCGCCGGGCCTCCGGCCAGGGGATTCGAACGCACGGGCCACGAGGGGCGGGTGAGGCACCTCACAGCGCGCAGCGGCCCGAACCGCCCCGGCCACCGCGCCGGACGAGCGTGCGCCACGGCGGAGGCGGCGGCCATGACGCGGGCGCGAGCCGCCGGCGGTTCAGGCCCGCGTCGAGGACGAGCCGCTGAGTCAGCGGGCGCGATGGCCCGTCAACGCCCCGGTGGATAGGCTCAGTTGGATGACCGGCCGGTCTCGCGCAGGTGCCGGAGGCGTTCGGCGTAGGCCAGGTCGTCGCGCCACAGGCGGCCCGCCGCGGCGCGCATCAGGGGCCGCAGGAGGGGTGCGCAGCGGCGGGCGACGGCGAAACCGGGGCGGCCGGAGGTGGCCAGCACGGCTTCGAGGACCATCGTGCGCGCCCTGCCGCGGCCGTCCGGCGTCAGGGGAGTGGCGTGGGTCTCGACCACGGATCCCCTGCCCTCGCCGCCGGTGATGCGCATGACGACGGTGCGGGGCCCGGGCGCGGTGAACTCGGCGCGCACGGGGACGACGAGCCGGCGGGTGAGGCGGAAGGAGACGTCCACGACGAACCGGTCGCCCGCGTCCCCGGTGTCCCCGGGGGTCTCGACGATCGTGAGGTCGGTGAAGGAGTGCGGGTGGAACCAGGCCCCGTGCCAGGGGTCGAGGCGGTTGGCGATCACGTCCCGCGGCTCGCAGACCCCGACACCCCGCCACACGGCCGCCACCGACGTCACCAGCGGCGGCCGCGCCGTCACCACCGGCGCCGGCGTCGGCCGTTCGCCGCCGGCCGCGTCCAGCCGCACCCACGCCAGCACCCCGTCGTCGTACACCGGGAACGGCTCCCACCCGGCGAACGGCGAGCCGTCGAGGGCCAGTCCGTGCCAGTGGCAGACCAGGGTGCCGCAGCGCACCGGACTGCCGGCCAGCGGCGCCCCGAGATGCGGGCAGGCTCCGGGCCCGCCCACCAGCCGGCCTTCGGCGTCCCGCCAGAGGACCACCTCCGTGCCCGCGACGGTTCGGGACAGCGGGCGTGCCGGAGTCAGGTCCGCGACGGCGCCCACGGCGAACCAGTTGCCGGACGGGCGGGCGGTGGCCCGTTTCAGGGCGGCCGCGACGACGGAGGGCCGCGCCTCGCGCCACGTGGGCCGCTGCCGCTCCCACGGGAGCGGACGCCGCCGCACCCGCAGCGGCAGGCGGCCCCTGGCGGGCCCGGCACCGGTGTCGTGGTTCATCCGGGTTCCTTCACGTCGGGCCACGTCCTTCCCGGCGGCCGTCCGGCCGGCGCGGCCGTCATCTCCGCGTCCCGGGCAGGGGCCCGTCGCGAGCCGTACCCGGCGGGAAGCGGCCAGGCGCCGTACCGGGCACCGAGGCGCGCGGCGGCGATCCGCGCCAGCCCTCCCGCGGCCACGGCCGCGCGGCGCCGCCGGGGCACCACGGCACGCCGGTGCACGACCGCGTACCCGTCGTCGGCGATGGCGTCGAGGATGCCCCGGTAGAGGACGTAGGCGGTACGGATGCAGGGCCGGGCCACCGGGTCGAGCATCGCGAGTCCGGGGCGGGCTTCCCGGTAGACCGCGCGGGTGAGCGCCTCGGCGGCCCGCAGCGCCGCCGTGATCCGCGCGTCGGTCCGCCCGGTGGCGCGGCTCCAGCGCAGCAGGTCCCGGTCGACGCCGTGCGCGGCCAGCAGGTCGGCGGGCAGGTACACCCGCCCCCGGTCCAGGTCCTCGCCCACGTCCCGCAGGAAGTTGGTCAGCTGGAACGCCACCCCGAGGGCCGCCGCGTGCGGGGCTGCCTGCGCGCGGGGGGTCACCGTGCCGAGGACCGGCAGCATCTGCAGCCCGATGACGGCGGCCGAGCCGTGCATGTACGCGCGCAGGTCGTCGTAGGTGGCGTAGCCGGTCACCGTCAGGTCGCTGCGCATCGAGGCCATGAAGTCGCCGAAGTGCGCGGGCGCGATGGCGTAACGGGCGGCGGTGTCGGCCACGGCGAGCACCACCGGCTCGTCACCCGCGGCGGGTGCGCCCCGTCCGGCCCGCGCACGCCACTCGTCCGCTCGCCCCCGCCGTACGCCGGCGCCGTGGCGATGTCCGGCCAGTGCCCGGCGCAGCCGCTCCTCGAGGCGGGTCAGGGCGGCCGCGCGCTCGTCCGGGCCGGCGCCGCTGTGCAGGCTGTCGACGATGTCGTCGGCCCACCGCGCGAACCCGTACAGGGCGTGCACGGCCGGCCTGCGGTCGGCGGGCAGCAGGCGGGTCGCCAGGAAGTAGGTGCGCCCGTGCCGGGCGTTGAGCCGCCGACAGTGCGTGTACGCGGCGCGCAGCACCGGGTCGGTGATGCCGGCGGCGTCCAGTTCGCGCGCGGTCACCGGGCCGCGCCCTCGGCCTGCCGGGCGCGGGCGCCACCGTACGCCCTGCCGCGTGCCTTCGGGGTCCCCGTGATCCGGGCGGCGGCCAGCCTGCCCGAGATCAGCACGGGCGGCACCCCGACGCCGGGCGTGGTCCCGCAGCCGGCGAGGACCGCGTTGTCCGTGCCCCGCACGAGGTTGCGCGTCCGGAACGGGCCGGTCTGGGCGAAGGTGTGGGCCACGGAGAACGGGGTGCCCGCCGCATGGCCCAGCGCGGTCCAGTCGGCGGGCGTCACCAGGCACTCCTGCTCGATGTGCGCGGCGAGGCCGCGCAGCCCGCGCGCCTCCAGAACGGCGAGGAGTCCGTCGCGGTAACGGGGCGCCAGGTCGTGCCAGTCGGCGGCCGACGGCCCGATGCCGGTGTTGGGGCAGGGCGCGAGGACGTAGTGCAGGTGCCTGCCCGGCGGCGCGAGCGAGGGATCGCCCGCCGTGGGACGGGTGATGAGCAGGGACGGGTCGGTCATGAGGGTGCCCGTGCGCGTCAGCTCGTCGAAGGTCCGGTCCCAGGCGGCGCCGAAGGAGAGCGTGTGGTGCGCGAGGCCGGGCCAGGTCCGGTCGGTGCCGAGGTGCAGGACGACGGCCGAGGGCGCGTGCCGCAGCGCGAGCGGGCGGCGCGGGCGGCGGCCCAGCAGCCGGTGGGCGGTGGGGAGTTCGGTGGTCAGGACCACCGCGTCGCACGGGACGCGTTCGTGGTCGGTCACCACCGCCGTGACCCGGCTTCCGGACCGTTCGAGACGCGTGACCTCGCGGCCCAGGAGCAGTTCGGCGCCCGCGCCGGTGGCCGCGGCCGCCATGGCCCGGGGCAGGGCGTGCATGCCGCCGCGCGGGAAGTACACGCCCGCCACGGTGTCCATGTACGCGATGACCGCGTACGCCGCCAGCGCCCGGGCCGGCGCCACGCCCGCGTACAGTGCCTGGAAGGTGAAGACCCGCCGCAGCCGCTCGTCGCCCAGGAACCGCCCGATGCGCGCGTCGAGCCGCCCGAACCCGCCGAGGGCGGCCAGGCGGGCGAGGTCGGGGGTCAGCAGACCGAGCGGCGAGTCGAAGTTGGCGTCGATGAACCGGCGGTGCTGCACCGCGTACAACTCGGTCAGCCAGGCCCGCAGCCGCCGGTAGCCCGCCGCCTGGCCCGCCCCGGCGAAGCGCTCCACCTCGGCCTCCATCGCGGCGGCGTCCGAGTGCACGTCCAGCACGCTGCCGTCGGCGAAGCGCGCGCGGTAGGCCGGGTGCACGGGCAGCAGCTCGACGTGGTCGGCGAGGCGCTCGCCGACCGCCGCGAACGCCTCGTCGGCCAGGTGAGGCATGGTCAGGACCGTGGGCCCGGTGTCCATCCGGTAGCCGCCGCGCTCCAGCAGGCCGGCGCGGCCGCCGGGCCGGTCCTCGCGTTCGACCAGCGTGACGCGGCGGCCGGCCCCCAGCAGGTGCAGCGCGGCCGACAGGCCGGAGAGTCCCGCGCCCACGACCACGACGTGATCGGTCCGGCCGGTCACCGTCCTCATACCGCCACCCCTTCCCCGCCGGTCCCGGCGGACTGAGTGCCCCGCAGCACGGCGGGAATGCCCGCCGCCCCGCGGGACGCGGATACGCCCGCCGAGCCGGGCCACCGCGGTCCGGCTCCCTGACACCCTTCCACCGCCGCCCCCCGCGCACCGGCCCCCTCACCCGAAGGGACGTGTCGGCCACCCCACCGCAGGGCACCCGCCCCGGCGCGGCACCCGTCCCCAGCGCGGCGTGCGTCCGCGTGGGGCGAGGGTGCGGAATGCTTCCCGGAAACCGCCCGGCGCGGGCCGCGCACCGGCGCCGGGCGGGCGACGCGCCGACACTCCCGACGAGCCGGACAGGAGGGCCATGAGCGCAGCGGACGTCGTGATCGTCGGCGCCGGGGCGGCCGGGCTGTCGCTGGCGCACCGCCTGTCGGCCGCCGGCTCCCCGGCGCGCCCCGCCCCCTCCGTCCTGCTGATCGAGCCGCCGCCCGGCCCCCTGCGCCCGCCCCGCCGCACCTGGTGCTACTGGGAGGCGGGCACCGGCCCCTACGACGCCGCCGTGAGCGCCTCCTGGACGTGGCTGCGGACCACGGACCGGCACGGCGCGAGCGCCCGGCGGCACATCGCCCCGATGCGCTACAAGATGATCCGCTCGGACGACTTCGAGGCGCTGGTCGGCCGCGATCTGACCGACCGTCCGAACGTGCGCCGGGCGGAGGCCACCGTCGACGACATCGTCACCCTCCCGGACGGCACCGCGCGGGTCCGCGCGGCCGACGTGCACGGGGCACCGCTCCAGGTGCGGGCCCGCTGGGTCTTCGACTCCCGCCCGCCGCGCGCGCTGCCCCGCGCCCGCACCCACCTGTCGCAGCACTTCAAGGGCTGGTTCCTGCGCACGGAGCGGCCCGCGTTCGACCCCGCCGTCGTCGACCTCATGGACTTCCGCACCCCGCGGCCCGCCCGCGGACTCTCCTTCGGGTACGTCCTGCCGACCAGCCGGCACACCGCCCTGGTCGAGTACACCGAGTTCGGTCCCGCGCCCTTGACCCAGGACGCCTACGACGCGGCCCTCGACCACTACACGCGGCGCGTTCTCGGCCTCGGCCCGGTGCGGGTGCTGGCGTCGGAGTGCGGGGTGATCCCCATGACCGACGGCCGCTTCGCCCGGCTGAGCTCCCCGGCGGTGTTCCGCATCGGCGCCGCCGGCGGGGCGACCCGGCCCGCCACCGGCTACACCTTCGCCGCCATCCAGCGCCAGGCCGACGCGATCACCCGCCTCGTGCGCACGGGCCGCCGCCCGCTGCCACCGCCCGCGCACCCCGCCCGGGCCCGCGCGATGGACGCGGTGCTGCTGCGCGCCCTGGCCACCGGGCGGATCGACGGCGCCGACTTCTTCCACCGTCTGTTCACGCGCGTACCGCCGCCGCGTCTGCTGCGCTTCCTCGACGGCCGCACCCGACTGCACGAGGACGTCGCCGTCGGCCTGCGCACCCCCGTGCTGCCCATGCTGCGGACGGCGGCCGAACTCCCCTGGCTGCCCCGCCGCCCGCACACCCGGGCCTGAACACCGCCCGCGCCGCCCGGACCTGCCCCTCCCGCACACCGGAACCATCCCAGGAGCCCGCCGATGACGACCCTGCTGCGCGACGCGGAACTCGCCGCCGCCTTCGACCACGGCGCCCGCGCCTACGACCGCCTGGTCGCCCTCAACCCCGGATACCACGCCCACCTGCGCCGCTCCGCCCGCCGCCTCGGCCTTCCGGACGGGGGTGCGGGCCTGCGCGTGCTCGACCTCGGCTGCGGCACGGGCGCCTCCACGGCCGCGCTCGTCTCCGTACTGCCCAAGGCGCGTGTCGTCGGCGTCGACGCCTCGCCGGGCATGCTGGAGCGGGCCCGCGCCAAACGCTGGCCGCCCGGCGTTTCGTTCGTCCACGCCACCGCCGAGGACCTCACCACCGCACGGGACGTCCCCGAAGAGGCCGCCGGCCCCTACGACGCCGTGTTCGCCGCCTACCTGGTCCGCAACGTCACCGACCCCGACGCCGTCCTGCGCGCGGTGCGCCCGCTGCTCGTACCGGGCGGGCGGCTCGCGGTGCACGACTACTGCCTCGGCGGCCGCCGCCGCGACCGCGCGGTGTGGAACGCCGTGTGCGCGGGCGTCGTCCTGCCGCTGGGCACCCTCACCGGCGACCGGGACCTCTACCGCCATCTGCGGCGCAGCGTCACGGAGTTCGACACCGCGCGGGCCTTCGCCGGGCGGCTGCGCCGCGCCGGGTTCGACCGGGTCCGCGTCCTGCCCCTGCCCGGCTGGCAGACCGGTGTCACCCACACCTTCCTCGCCCGCCGCCCCCCGTACGAGCCCGGAGGCACGCGATGAACCGGCCCCGGACAGGCGACGCCCGCACACGCGCCGCACGGCGGCACGGGCGCGACCGGCGCGCCCGCGTCATCCACCCCCTGCCCGGCCGCCCCCGGATCGAGGGCGAGCCGCCCACCGTCGCGGTGATCGGCGGCGGCATCGCCGGACTCTCGGCCGCCACCGCACTGGCCGAACGGGGAGTGGGCGTGACGCTGTACGAGCGTGAGCCGCACCTCGGCGGCCGGGTCGCCGGCCGGCCCGTCACGCTGGCCGACGGCACGCCCGCCACCATGAGCCGGGGCTTCCACGCCTTCTTCCGCCAGTACTACAACCTGCGCGGCCTGCTGCGCCGCACCGACCCCGGCCTGGAACGGCTCACCCCGCTGCCCGACTACCCCCTGCGGCACAGCAGCGGCCTGTGCGACAGCTTCCGGCACGTGCCGCGCACGCCGCCCTGGAGCGCCCTGGCCTTCGCCGCCCTGAGCCCCACCTTCCGCCTGCGCGACCTGTGGGCGATGGACCCCGTGGCGGCCCTGCCCCTGCTCGACGTCTCCACGCGGGAGGTCCACGCGCGCCTGGACCACGTCAGCGCCCACGACTTCCTCGCTGCCATCGGATTCCCGGCCGCCGCCCGCCACCTCGCCTTCGAGGTGTTCTCCCGCAGCTTCTTCGCCGACCCGCGCCGGCTGTCGGCGGCCGAGATGGCGCTGATGTTCCACATCTACTTCCTCGGCTCCAGCGAGGGCCTGCTCTTCGACGTCCCGGACGAGCCGTACCCGCAGGCGCTGTGGGACCCCCTCGCCCGGTACCTGACGGGCCTTCGGGCGGAACTGTGCACGTCGACCCCCGTCGAGGCGGTGCACCCCGATCCGTCCGGCGGCTGCCGCGTCGTGACGGGCGAGGGCGCGCGGCGCCACGACGCGGCCGTGCTCGCCCTGGACACCGGCGGACTGCGCGCCCTGGCGCAGGCCTCCCCGCGCCTGTGCGACAGCGCGTGGCGCGCGCAGGTCGCCCGGCTGGAGACCGCGCCGCCGTTCCTGGTGTCCCGGCTGTGGCTGGACCGCCCGGTCGCCGCCCACCGCCCCGGCTTCCTCGGCACCAGCGGCTACGGCTCCCTCGACAACGTCAGCGTGGTCTCCCGCTGGGAGGGCGAGGCGGCCCGCTGGGCCGCCCGCACCGGCGGCGAGGTCGTCGAACTCCACGCCTACGCCCTGACCGGCGACGCGGCCCACGACGTCGAGGAGAAGCGCCTGCTGGACCACCTCCACCAGGTCTACCCGGAGACCCGCACCGCCCGGACCGTGTCCGCGCACCACGAGTGGCGGGCCGACTGCCCGCTCTTCGCGGTCGGCGGATACGCCCACCGCCCCACCGTCCGCACCCCCGACCCCCGGATCGTCGTCGCCGGCGACCTGGTCCGCACCGGCCTGCCCGTGGCCCTCATGGAACGCGCCGCCACCTCCGGCCTCCTCGCGGCCAACGCCCTGCTGGAGCGGTGGGGTGTGCGCGGCCGGCGACTGTGGACCGTGCCCGACGAGGGGAGGTCCTTCCTGCTGCGGGCCGCCGCGCGACGGTACGGCCGCCCACCCACGCCACCCGCGGCCGGCACGGCGCACGCGGCCCCGTAGGCGCGGCGCCCGCCGCGACCCCGAGCCGGGCCCGCACCTCGTACCCTGACCGGTGTCCCGGCCCGGAGACAGCGTCCCACCCCGCGAAGCTCCCGGAGGAAACCATGTGCCGCCTGTTCGGCCTGAGCAGCGCCCCCCGGCGCACCCACGCCACCGTCTGGCTGCTGGACGCCCCCGACAGCCTCAGCCGGCAGAGCCACCGCAACCCCGACGGCACCGGCCTCGGCTACTTCGACGAGGACGGCACGGCGCGGGTGCACAAGGCACCGATCGCCGCGTACGAGGACCGGGCGTTCGCCGAGACGGCCCGGGAGGTCGAGTCGGAGACCTTCCTCGCGCACATCCGCTTCGCCTCCACCGGCGGGCTGTCCAGCCGCAACACCCACCCCTTCGAGCAGGACGGCCGTCTCCTCGCCCACAACGGCGTCATCGAGGACCTCGCCCGGCTCGAGGCCCACCTCGGCGCCGACCTCTCCCTGGTGAAGGGCGACACCGACTCCGAGCGGTTCTTCGCCCTCGTCACCCGGGAGATCCGGCGAAACGGCGGCGACGTGGCGGCCGGCCTCGAGAGCGCGGCCCGCTGGACCGCGCGGAACCTGCCCCTCTACGCCCTCAACGTCGTCCTCACCACGCCCGGCGAACTGTGGGCCCTGCGCTACCCCGCCACCCACGAGCTGTACGTCCTGTCGCGGCCGGCGGGCGGCCGCCACGGCGACCGGCACCTCGACCACAGCGGCAGCCACGGGCACCTGCGCGTCCACTCCGCCCACCTCGCGAACCTGCCCTCGGTGGTGGTCGCCAGCGAGCGGATGGACGACAACCCGGACTGGCGCCTCATGGAACCCGGCGAACTCCTGCACGTCGACGCCGAGTTGCACACCACCCACCGGGTCGTGCTCCCCGACGCCCCCACCCGCCCGCTGACTCTGGACGACCTCCACCCCGACGCGGCGGCCTCGCAACGCATGGCCTAGAACGAGGAGACCCGCTCGAAGGACGCGAGACGGCGCGCACCTGCGTCATCCGGTGGCTGCCCGGGCGGGGCACGGGTGTCCGCGACGCCGCTGTGGTGCGGGGGTGCCCGCGGTCACACGGCCATGGCCTCCTGGAGCCAGCGGGAGACCCGGTAGGGCAGCCACCAGGCCAGGTCGCCCAGACGCAGCACGAGGTGCTCGTCGGTGAACTCCCGCAGCACCTCTTCGGGTACGTCGGCGTGGTGGGCGCCGGTGTCCAGGCGGGCGATGGCGTCGAGGAAGCGGGGCTCGTCCGCGGTGAAGCGGCGCAGGTCGCCCCAGCGGCGGTCGCGGATCTGCACGAAGCCCGGCCCCTGGCGCCACACGAGCTTGCACAGGTAGTGGCGGGTCCGCCAGGCGTGCAGGGCCTCCTCGGCGTCCTCGGGGCCGGTGAGCGTGCGCGGCGGATGCAGGTGGGAGAGCACCTTCCACTGGTGTTCGGCCCGCTCGGGCGGCAGCCGGAGGTCCCAGTCGGCCCAGACGGCGTGCGCGGTCAGGTCGCGCACCAGGCGCAGCCGGTCGAGCGCGGCCCGCTGCGCGGCGCTCCCGGCGGCGCCCAGGTCGACGGGCGCGTCCAGTTCGGCGTGGCGCATCCCCATCGCCCACAGGCCGGCGACGCCGCCGTTCTCGGCAGTCACGGGGAGGGTGCCCAGGGACATGCCCGGCAGCCGGCGGGCCTCGGGGTCGTGGTCGCGCCAGGCGCGCAGGACGAGGCGTGGTGCCGGGCGCGGTGCGAGGTCCGGTGCGGTGGCTGTCATGCGCGGTCCTTTCCGGGGTGGCGGTGGTTCAGGACAGGGCGGGCGCCGGCTCGGCCGGGGCGCCGGGGACGGAACCGGCGCTCGCCCGGCCGGACTCGGGGCGGGCGTGCGCGTGGCGCATGTGGTCCAGGCGCAGCAGGTCCTGGTTCACGGCGGCCGGCGCGATGTGCACGTACTGGCCCGCGTCCGTGAACACCACGCCCAGGGCGACCCACCGCTCCAACAGGTCCTCGACGTCGCGCAGTTCGGGTGCCGGCTCCGCGGGCGGCGTGCCCCCGGCGATCTTGCGGTGCAGCGCGGCGGCGGTGTGCGGCTGGTCCAGCAGCCGGAAGAGCGCCGTCCGCAGCGGCCCGGTCAGTTCCAGCGTCCGCCACTCGAAGGAGCGCCGCCTGCTGACCAGTACGATCCGGTCGCCGAGGTCGGTGTGGGTGAGACGGGCGTCGGTGTGGTGCTTCTTCCAGGCCGCGATGCCGTCGTTGAGCCGGGTCACCGTCTCTTCGGTGATGCCGCGCTCGGGGGCCTGGAACACGTAGGCCAGGTCGTGGAGTTCGGCCTCGGGCAGGTCGTAGGTGAACAGGTAGTGCTCCTCGGGCCGCAGCCCGGTGAAGCCCAGTTCGGGGCGGTTGAAGTAGGGGCTGAACCGCTCGATGGCGATGCGGGCCGACAGGTCGACGGGCGGGTTGAGGTGCTCCAGGGCCGGGAGCTGGCGGATCACGGGCTCGTAGTCCTCCGCGCTCTCGCCGGGGAAGCCGTGCAGGTAGTTCCAGGACACCGACAGGCCCGTCTCCGCCGCGTCGCGGAGCATGCGGACGTTCTGGCAGCCGCTCACCCCCTTGTCCATCAGGTCCAGGACACGGCTGTTGAGGCTCTCGATACCGGGCTGGACGTAGATGAGTCCCGCGTCCGCGAGGACCTTCAGCTGCGGGCGGCGCATGTTGGCCTTGATCTCGATGTGCATGCGCAGGTCGTGGCCGCTGTCGATGATGCGGGGCAGCACCGTGGACAGGTAGCGCATGTCGAGGATGTTGTCCACGACGTACATGTCCAGCACCCGGTGCCGCTCGGCCAGGTCCATGATCTCCCGGTAGAAGGTGTCCGGGCTCTTGCTGCGGAACTCCATGAACGAGCCGTTCAGCCCGCAGAAGGTGCAGTGGTGCTTCTCGCCCCACCAGCAGCCGCGCGCCCCCTCGACGACCAGTTTCGGCTCCACCCAGTTGCGGGCCACCGAGGCGGCCAGCCGCTCGAAGTAGCCGCTGTAGTCCGGGGGCAGGATCGCGGCCGGCGGCAGCGGACCGCTGGGCATCGGGTTGGCGGTGTGCGTGCCGTCCGCCGCCCGGTGGCACAGGCCCGGCACCGAGGCCACCGCGGTCCGATCGCCCTCCCGCAGCGCGTTGAGCAGCTGGGGGAAGGCGGCCTCGCCCTCGCCGCGCACCACGTAGTCGACGAAGCCGAAGTTGCGGTGGACGGCGGCGCCCTGCTCGGCGTCGCAGTTGGCCCCGCCCATGACGGTCACGATGTGCGGGGCGAGCCGCTTGACGTGCCGCGCGGCGGCGAGCGCGGCCGTGTTCTGCTGGAAGGTCGAGGTGAACCCGACGACGTCGGGCCCGAGTTCCACCACCCGGCGGGCCACCTCGGCCACGAAGTCCGGCACGACACCGTGCAGTTCACGGGTCATGCGCATCCGCGAGCGGCGCAGCCTGCCGCTCATCGCCTCGGTGAACTCGGCGTCCTTCCACGCGGGATCGTCGTAGAGGGCGGAGGAGAACACCCAGTCGCCGCAGCCGAGGAAGTAGGACGACAGGGCGTAGTAGTCGTAGTCCTCGGCGGTGAACCCGGTGCGGCCGGTGATCCAGTCGGTGAACTCCAGGTTGGCGTGCAGCACGTCGCACGTCGCGTCCGGCACGCGTTCGTCGACGCTGCGTTTGAGGATGCCGAGGGCGAGGGAGGGCAGATCGATCGGCGACCAGGGCATGTTGACCAGAAGAACGCGCACGGTGGTCTCCTTGCGCACGGGCGGGCGGTGGGGGACGGGTGGGAGAGGACGTGTGAACGGGGCCCGGCCGGCCCGCACTCGGCGGGCCGGCCGGGCCGTGGCTCACTCCTCCTCGTCGGCGCCCTCGTCGGCGTTGCGGAACGGGATGGTGATGGTGATGCCGATGCCCGGCTTGCGGTTCTCCTCGTCGCCCGCGAGCGGGTCGTTGTGGATGATGTCCTTCTGCACGGTGTCCTCCTTCTCGTTTCCCTGTGTAGGTCGAGCGGGGTGGTGCTGTGCGTGTCCCGGTCCCGCTGCGCGCTCGCACCGCTTCAGCGGGGCCGGGGTCCACCCGGTCGTGCCGGGGGACGCGTGGGGCCGGCCGGTGCCGGCGCGGGCAGGTGCCCGCCGAGGAAGGCCAGGGCGCGGCGCAGCACGGCCACGTGCGCGGCGCCGTCGTATCCGTCGTGCCCGGTGTCGAGCCACATCTCCTCGTGCGGCACGCCCGCCCGGCGCAGAGCGTCGGCATAGCGGCGGATCTGCTCCGGCGGGCATTTGACGTCCTGGTCGGCGCCGACCACCAGCAGGGGTGCGCTCACGTGGGCCGCGTAGGTCAGCGGCGAGCTCGAGGCGTAACGTTCCGGCACCTGTTCGGGCGTGCCGCCGAACCACCTGACGTCCAGGGCGCGCAGTGCCGGGGTGGTCGTCCGGTGCGCGGTGACCCAGTCGGCGACCGGCTTGACCGCGACGCCCGCCCGCCACAGCCCGGGCCGCGTACCGAGGGCGAGCAGCACCAGGTATCCGCCCCAGGACACCCCCCACAGCGCGACGGCCCGCCCGTCGATGAGGCGCCGGCGTACGAGGTCGGCGCGCACGGCGGCGAGGTCGTCCACCTGGGTGTGCCCGACGCCGCTGCCCAGGGCGCGCCGCCAGCGGGGGCCGTAGCCCGTGGAACCGCGGTAGTTGACGCGCGCCACCGCGTAGCCCGAGGCCACGAGCGAGTGCACGGTGGCGTCGTAGGCGTCCCGGTCCTGATCGGCGGGGCCGCCGTGCACCAGGAAGACGGCCGGTGGCGGGGCGGAGCCGCGTGCGTGTGCGGAGCCGGACGCGGGCGTGCCGGTGCGCGGCAGGGTGAGGAGGGTGTGCACGGGACCCTCGGGCGTCGGTGTCCACAACTCGGCCTTTCGTCCGGGCACTTGGGGCAATGGGCCGGGCGAGGGCAAGTCGGTGCCGTCCGTGGAGCGCGGGACGGGTGGGTGGACGGTGTCCGTCCAGAGATAGTGCAGGCCGCCGCCGGGACGGGGCGCGGCGTCGAGCAGGGTGCCCGGGGGCGTGGGGACGATCCGGCGGGTACGGGTGTCCGGGGCGACCCGGTGGAGCAGCGAGCGCCCGTGCCGGTCCTGGCGCACCAGCACCTCGCGTGAGCCGGGGTACCAGCGCGCGGTGATCTCGGTGTCGAACGGGCACCAGCGGTGGGTGACCAGTCCGCCGCCCGGGGTCCAGGTGGCGAGGGCGTAGCCGTCCTCCAGTTCCTGGACCAGCAGCAGTTCGCGCCGCCCGGGCAGCGGGGAGAAGCCACGGCACCACATCCCGCCGGCGCCCCCGCCCCCTCGGCCCGGCGCCCCGGCCGGTGGCCGCAGGGTCGCGGCGACGGCCCCGGCGGCGGTGAGCACGGTGACGGCCGCGTCGTCGGCGGGTGAGGCGGCCAGCGCCAGCAGGTCGCCCTCCGGGGTGACTCCGGCCAGGTGGAGGTCCCTCGAGGCGGTGAGCACCGTACGCGGGGCGTGGCCGCGTCGCCCCACGAGGACGCGCGTCGTCCCCGGCGCGGGCGCGACGGCCGCGGCTACCGTGCCGCCGGCCGTGACCGCCAGCCCGCGCGGCAGCCCCTCCGGCGCACCCGGCAGGCCCGGCCCGCCCGGCCCGCCGTCGAAGGGCTGGTACCACCACAGCCCCCGCCCCCGCGCGTCCTCCTCGAACCACCACACGTACGCGTCCGCGTCGATCGCGCAGTGCGCCGTGCCGCCGGGCCGGTCGGTGACCTGCCGGGCCGTGCGCGCCCGCGCGTCCCACGCGAAGACCTCGCACCGGCCCCCGGCGTCCGCGGTGAACACCATCCGCCGCTCGTCGCCCGGGCACACGTCCGGCAGCACACCGAGGAAGACCCGGAAGGACTCACTACTCATCGCCGTCTCCCGTCCCCGGAGCGCCCCCGGCGGCACGCACCACTCGGCGGGCCCGGACCTGCGTGTAGAGGGCCAGTACGGCGAAGAGCGCGGTGCACAGCAGCACGGGCGCCCGGGCGCTCCACACCGTGACGAGCAGCCCGGCCGCCGCCGGGGCGCCGGCCGCGGTGAGCGCGGCGACCGAGCCGAGCACGGAGCCGACGCGCGACTGCAGGGAGGGGGGTGTGCAGGCGACGGCGACGCTCGACAGGACGACGGTGACCAGCGGCAGGACCAGTGACAGCCCGGCGAAAGCCGCCCCCCAGCCCCAGGCGCCGCCCGCCCACCACAGCGCACCGCACGGCACCGGCAGCGCCCAGGCGGCCGACGTCAGCACACGCGCGGCGCCCAGCCGCCGGACCACGGTGGGCGCCCCCAGCGCGCCCACCAGCCCGGCCGCCCCCGAGGCCGCGAGCACGAGGCCCGTCGCGGCTGTTCGCCCGCCCCCGCCCAGTTCGAACAGGGCGGTGTAGAACAGCAGAGTCAGCGTGCCACCGGCGGCCGACGTCCACACCAGGACCAGGCGCAGCACCGGCGAGCCGGCGACCACGCCCAGCCCGGCCCGGACGGCGGCGGGCTGGGCATGCAGCGCGGCGCCGGCCCGCGAGCGCCGGGTGGCGCCGTGCCCCGCCCCCGGCCCGTCCTCGCGGGGCGTGTCGAGAGGCGTACGGATGGCCCGTACGCCCACGGCCGCCGCAGTGTACGAGATCGCGTCGGCCAGGAAGGGCAGCGGCCGGGCGAGTTGGAAGAGCGCGCCGCCCAGCGCGGGGCCCAGGACGAGCGCCGCCTGGTCCCCGGCCTGGAGTCCGGCTGCGGCGCGGGGCAGTTCGTCCACGTCGGCCAGGTGGACCAGGGCCCCGCGCGAAGCCGCCTCGTACGCGACGGAGCACAGCCGCTCCAGCAGGGCCAGGGACACCACTACCCACAACGCGGGGCGGCCGAGGCAGGCCAGCGCGAGCAGCCCCGTGCCCAGGGCCGCCAGCGCCGCCGAGCCCGTCATGATGCGGCGCCGCCGCCCCCGGTCGGCCGGCACGGCGACGAGCGGCCCGAGGACCACCCCGGCGAGCGCGACCGACGCGGCGAGCGTGCCGGCCGTGCCGGGGGAGTGGCCGAGCCCGAGGAGGAGCAGCGGGAACACCACCCCGGAGGCCTGGCTGCCGAGCCCGTCGACCGCGTTGACCCCCCAGAGGATCGCCAGATCGGTCCGCCCACGGGAGGGGCCGGCGACGGCCGGGGAGGGGATTTCCGGATCCTCGGCGCGCTGTCGCATCGCAGACGTGTCGATCTTCCCCACCCCCCCCGGGCGACGGATCACGGATCACAGGTCATGGATCACAGGTCGTCGATCACAAGCAACGGACCACAAGCAACGGACCACAAGCAACGGATCACAGGCAAAGGATCACGGCGAACGAACGAATGTGCCGAAACTGTGTGTGAAGCGTGAAAGTGAGCCGGAGCCTAGCCAGCGGGAATTGGCGGCGACAAGAGCCGGACAGCGCTCGATTGCCGGTCGACACAAGGGCATATGGCCGACAGCCGACTGGTGACGGATGAGGAACTGTGCAGACGTACGGAGGCCTGTGACGCGTGCGTGACGTCCTGACCGGCGGTGTCCCGGACGGCGAGGCGGAACGGGCTCGCAGCCCTGTCGTCATGACAGGGCTGCGAGCCCACCGCGTATTGGCCGACAGCGCACTTCACGCGCTGCCAAAGAACAATCAATTATTCCGTTTCAGCGGGCCGTCCCGAAATCCTGCGTCCAGTAGTCGCCGGGCTCCGCGAGTCCGACGCCGATCTCCTGGAAACCGCAATTGAGGATGTTGGCCTTGTGGCCCGGGCTCGCCATCCAGGCCGCCATGACCTGCTCGGGGGTCGAGTAGCCGTAGGCGACGTTCTCGCCGTAGCTGCTCCAGGAGTAGCCGGCGCTCGTGATGCGGTCGCCCGGCGAGGAGCCGTCGGAGCCGGTGTGCGACATGTTCTGGTGGGCGGCCATGTCGTCGCTGTGCGCCTGGGCGGTCTTGCCCAGGTCCGCGTTCAGGGTCAGGGGCGAGCAACCCACCTTGGCGCGCTCGGCGTTGACGAGCTGGACGATGCGGGCCACGACACCCGACGCGGTGGTGGCGGCGGGCGGGGTGCTCGCCGGGGCGGACGCGGTGACGGTGGGCGCCGGCGTACCGGTGGCCGGAGTGCCAGGTCGGGTGGTGACGGGCCCGGGCGTGGCCGGCTTGTGCGTGGCGGGCGCCGTGGCGCCGGTGCTCGTCCTCGGCGCGCCGGGCTTGTGCGTGCCCGGCTGGGGGGCGCTCGAGGCGGCGCCGGCCGGCTGGGACGCGGTCGCCGTGGCGGCGGGCGCGGCGGGTGTGGTGGGCGCGGCGGACGCGGCCGCCCCGGCGTGCCCGGTGCCGTCGTGGTGCCGGGGATGGTGCCGGTGGCCCTTGCGCCAGGTGTGCTGCTGCCGCACGCCGGGGCCGGCGTTCTTCCACCCCGCCGTCGTCACCTCGGCCGCCGTGGCGGCGCTCCGGGTGCGGTCGCCGCCGCTGTCCTGCCAGTCGGTGCAGGCCAGGGCGACGGAGGGTATCGCCACCGCGCTCACGGAGAACGCGGCGACGACCATCCGCCGGTAGTGCTGGTTCTTACGGTGCTTGCCCATGCGTGACCTCACTCGGTGACCGCCGCGCGCCGGCGCCGGCCGCGCCTGTGGCTCGTGGCGATGTCCTGTGGGCCGCCATTGTTGAAACCCTCCCGCACGGAGCGCAAAGGGCTCTGCCACTACCTTGCTTCGTAGACGGGGCAGGCCCTTGTCAGCCGTCCATGGGCGTGCTGGCCGGCTTCCGGGGTCTCGGGTGCGCGCCTGTCGGTTCGTCAGGGCCGCCGCAGGTTGGCCGAGTGGGGGAGACGGCCGGACCTCCGTGGGGCGGGCGCGCGCGGGGAGGGACGAGCACATATCAAGCCGGACATGTCTCATATGCCGCCCGGACCGTGTCTACTATCCGGCACCCCTAGATCGCACAGAGCGTGTGAGGCATGTCACGGAACCGAACCGGGGCCGAGGGCGTGAGGGCTCCGGGGGATCCACGGGCTCAGGGCCGGTAGGCCGCCGCGTCCTTCGACAGCTGGACGGCCGCGCGCAGGCTCAGACCGGGCTCGGCCTGGCGCAGCGTCCTGATCGCCTCCACGGAGTCGGCGGGGCCCTCGTGACCGGCCCGGGCGAGACGCTCGTGGACCCACCGGGCGCGCAGGTCCGCGTCGGGGACGGTGAACGCCCGCTCGATGAGTGCGGCCGCCCGCTCGAGGCCGGGCCGCTCCCCGGGGACGGCCTCGGCGAGTGCCGACCGCACCCCGGCGGCGATGACGTCCGCGTCCCGCAGGACCAGGACGTTGAGTTCCGTGCGCTTGCCGAGTCCGAACATACGGCCATGTTCGGACTCGGCGAGCTTACGGAACAAGGGACTTGAGCGGTTTCTGAGCCGCCTCGGCAGGAGTGTCCGGTTCTCAACGTCCGAGCAGGAAGTCGTGCACCTTCTCAGCGCCCGAGCAGGAAGTCGAACACCGCCCGGCGGCCCTTGTCGTCGGCCGCCCTGTTCTGCACCGAGTGCGCGGCCCCCGGCACGATGACGACCTTGGCCCGGGGGGTCAGCCTCTTCTGGTCGTAGAGCCATTCCAGCGGTGTCGACAGGTCCCGGTCCCCGCCGAGCAGCAGCACCGGTACGCCCGGCAGCCCGCGGTGCGTCGACGGCAGCGGCTGTACCGGGGTGCGCGGCCAGTACAGGCAGCTGAGCATCGAGCCGAGGCCCGTCGCCGTGGCCGCGTCGAAGGGGCCGTAGTCGGCCGGCGTCAGCCGCGCGCCCGCCTTCTCCAGCGCGGTACGCCGCCCGGCCACCGGGGCGTCGGCCCGGCCCCACGGGTAGCGCCCGTCCAGGCACAGCGTGGAGGCGTGCAGCCCCTGGCTCAGCTCCTCCGCCGTGGCCGCGCCGCCCTGCCGTACGCCCGCGATCAGGCCGCGCAGCGGACCGGGGTCGCCGTTCGCCGCCTTGTGCAGCGCGTCGATCACCGCGGCGTAGTCCGGGTCCACGAACTCCCAGGTCGTCAGCGCGTCCAGCACGTCCGCGCCGTTGCGGTACCGGTCGACCACCTCGGCCAGGTCCGCCGCCGGGTCGGTGGTGCAGCCGGTCGCCCGGCAGGCCGCCGTCAGCACGCGCGGCGCCGCCCGCATCGCGGCCCGGTCCATCGGGTCGTACCCGGTCTGCGGCACCACCGAGTCCAGCACGAGCCGCGCCACGTGCCCCGGGTGCGCCAGCGCGTACCGCTCGGCGGTGTACGTGCCGTACGACACGCCGTCCAGCGTCATCCTGCGCACGCCCAGCGCCCGGCGCAGCAGGTCCAGGTCGGCGACCGTATCCGTGGTGCCGTAGAAACGGCGGTCGCCGCCGATGGCCGCCGCGCAGTCCGTGACCGCCCGCGCGGTGGGCGGGGTGAGGTCGGAGGAGCCCATCTCCTGCTGCAACCGCGGGCATTGCAGGGCGGTGCCGCCGGTGCCGCGCTGGTCGACCATGACCAGGCGGTAGTCCTTCAGCACCGGAGCCAGCTTCTGGCTCAGCCGCGCCACGAACGGCACCCCCGGCTGCCCGGGTCCGCCCGTGAGGAAGAGCAGCACACCCTTGGGCGCGCGCACGTTGTCCGCCATGGCGACCTTCAGGCCCAGCCGGCCCGGAGTGCGGCCGGAGTGGTCCAGCGGGACGTTCAGGGTCGCGCAGGTGAAGCCGTCCAGGCCGGGGCAGGCCGCGGCGCCGGCAAGCCCCCCGCTCGCCACCGCCGGCGCGGCGGCCGCCCGGCCCTGCGCCACGGACGGGGTCGTCCCCGCCACCGCCAGCGCGCCGGCGGCGGTCACCGCGACCGCGCCCAGCACCGCGGGTGTCCGCCGCCCGCGCCCCCACCGGCGCGCCGGCGCACCAGGCGTGCCCGGAGCCCCCCGCAGCCGCCGGATCCCCGGTACCCCCCGCAGCCCCCACACCTCAGGCATACCCCGCACCCCTGTTTCCCCTGTGTCCGCGTCCGTCTCCTGGTCGGCACCAGGCTGCGCCGAGGAGGCGTGCCGGGGCGAGCATCCGTGCGACGATTCGAGCACGTTCGAAGGAACGCGGGGGTGGCGGCAAAGGGAGGGCAATGATCGAACTCACCGTGGACGCCACGGGGTTGGCCCGCTCCCGCTTCGCGGTCTCGCCCCTGCACGAGGTGGCCGCGACCCTCCTGCCCTGGGGACTGCGTCCCGCCACGCACGCCGATCCGTGGGTCGCGCGCGCCCGTCGGGTGCTGCGCCGGGCACGGCTTCCGCTGCTGTCCGCGCTGGCCCTGGACCACGGCGGCTACGTCCCCGACTTCCTCAGCCCGCACCCGTCCGGTCCCTCGCCCACCGTCGAGGAGGAACTGGAGCGGGTCCGCGACACCCCGCCCGAGCGCGTCCTGGGCGAACTCGAGGCACTGCGCGCCGGGCATCCCTGCGTGGGGCTGTCGGGCGCGGAACTCCCTGCGGACGTACGGCAGTCGATGGACAGGGGCGGTGGGTACGTCGCCCGGCAGGCCGCCGAGGAGTTACGGCGCTACTGGGACCTGGCCTTCGCGCCGCACTGGGAGGCGGCCCGGGCCGCGCTGGAGTCGGAGGTGGACCGCTGCGCGGGCGTGCTGGCCAGGCGCGGCGCGGCCGGTCTCTTCAACACCCTGCATCCGGGCATCGCGTGGTCCGACGGCACCCTGCGCATCGACAGCCGGTTCACCATGGAGCGTTCCGTGCCCCTGGTGATCGTGGTGCCCTCCCTGGTGGCGGCCCGGCCCGGCGTGGCCGTGGACCCGGTGCGCGGCGGACGGCGGCCGCCCATGGTCGCCTATCCCGTACGCCACCCGGCGACCGCCCCGGCGTCCGCGTCCGCCGAACTGGCCCGGCTGCTCGGCCCCACGCGCGCCGGGCTGCTCACCGCGCTCGGCAGCCCCGCCTCCACCGCCCAGCTCGCCGAGCGCCACTTCCTCAGCCCGGCCACGGTCTCCTACCACCTGGGCGTCCTGCACCGGGCCGGCCTGGTCACCCGCGCCCGCTCCGGACGAGCGGTCCTCTACCGGCGCACCCCCGCGGGCTCCCGCCTGGCGGGAACCGCGCCCGCCGGGGCTGGCTGACCGGCCGCACTGCTTGATGCACGGCGCCTGAGCTGCTTATTGGCAGGCGCGTGAGCCGCGGGTCTGAGAGGATCCGCGGATGCTCTCACTCGCCGACGATCTCGGCCACCTCTCCTACGTCGTCTCCGGCGACGGCCCACCCGTGGTACTCGTGCACGCGGGAGTCGCCGACCACCGCATGTGGGACGCCGTCGCGCCCGCCCTCGCGGAACGGCACACCGTCATCCGCTACGACCTGCGCGGCTTCGGCCGCTCCGCCCCGCCGTCCGGCCCGTTCAGCGATACCGACGACCTGCGCCGCCTCCTGGACCACCTCGGCCACCCCCGGGTCGGGCTCGTCGGCGCCTCCTGGGGCGGCCGCGTGGCCCTGGACTTCACCCTCGCCCATCCGGAACGGGTGCGCTGCCTGGCACTGCTCGCCCCGCCGTGGCCCGGCTACGACTGGTCCGCCGACATGGTCGCCTACGACGAGGCGGAGACGGCGGCCCTGGCCGCGGGCGACCTGGACGCCGCCGTCCGCGTGAACCTGGACATGTGGCTGCGCGGCCCGGCCCGCGACTGGGAGGACGTCGGCGCCGAGTCGGCCGCCCTCGTGCGCGAACCGATGCGCACCTCGCTGGTGAACCAGGACGTCGTGGCCCGGCACTCCCGGGGCACGGCGAGCGGCGACCCCGCCGCCGTCCGCGTCCCCACCCTGGTCGGCACGGGCGCGCTCGACGTCCCCGACTTCCGGGACATCGCCCGGCGTTACGCCGCCGCCATACCGGACGCCGAACTCGTCGAGTTCGCCGACGCCGCGCACCTCATCGCGCTGGACGCGCCGGCCGAACTCACCGCCCGGCTGCTGCCCTTCCTCGCCCAGACTCATGAGGATGTCGGCGAGGGCCTGTCCGGTCGTAAGGCGGGCTGACCTCGGTTTCGCGGACGGCGGGCCGCGGGTGCACGGGCGTCCGGTGCTGTCGGCTTCCGTGACCCGCGGATGCTCACGCCGCCGAACGCAGTGCCGCCGGTTCCGCCCCGTGGACGGTGTCGAGAAGCGCGTGTCCCTTCACCAACCGGATCATTTCCTCCAGGTCGGGGGACATCCAGCGGTCGTCCCCGAGGGGAGGGATGTGACGGCGGATCTCCCGCCGGATGACCGTCGTGCCCGATCCCAGGGGGAGTCCGTTCATGCGGGCGCGGATCAGGTCGATGCCCTGCGCCGACATCAGCATCTGCACCGCGAGGACGGTGTCCATGCGGTCGAGGTTGTCGTGGAGGTCGCGGACGGAGGCCATGGCCATGGTGTTGTGGTCCTCCTGACCGGCCTTCGCCGGCCTCGACAGCACACTCGCCGGGTAGGCCCGCACCTGCATCTCCGGTACGAGCGCGGTGGCGACCGTCTGCACCTGCACCATGCCGGAGTTCAGGCCCACGCGGCCCCCGGCGAGGTTCGCGGGCAGGCCGTAGCTCCACGCCGGCGACATGAGCCGGGCCGACAACTGCTCGAACAGCACGCCCACGTCGGCGATGTTGCCGTTCACCCTGTCGATCTCGTGCGCCATCAGGTCGGCGTCGTAGTTCCCGCCCGTGACGAACTCGTCGCCGCCACCGGGCCGCGGGAACACCAGGGGATTGCTCGTGGAGGAGTTCACCTCGCGTTCGAGGATCCGGCGCTCGTCGCCGAGCGTCTCGCGCAGCGCGCCGAGGATGTGCGGCGCGGCGCGCACGGAGACGGCGTCCTGCACACGGTCGTGGGTCTCCCCGAGCCGGCGGCGCCCCGCGTCGGTCATCCATCCGCTGCCCGCGACGAGCGCACGCAGCCGGGCCGCCACGTCGATCTCACCGGGAATCCGGCGCTCCTCGTGGGTACGGGCGTCCAGGGCCTGCTTCTCGGCGCGGGTGGCGTCCATGAACAGGGCGACGCCGCCCTCGGAGAGGTCCGCCAGCCGCTCCGCGCGCTCGACCGCGTAGGCGAAGGAGGCGGCGACGACCGCGCTCCCGCTGATGACCGGAAGGGCCTCTCCCTGTTCGAGCGTGAAGGAGGGCGCCAGACCCGCCCGCGGCAGCAGCCGCGACGCCGGGGCCACCTCGCCCTTGAACCGGGCCGGAGCGGCCTCGCCCAAGGCGACCAGGCCGGCCTCCGCCATCGGCTGGAGGTCGCCGATGCCCAGTGACCCGATCTGCGGCATCTCGGGAGTGACGCCGGCGTTCACCAGGTCGAGCATTCTCTCGGCGAGTTGAGGACGCACGCCCATCCGGGCCCGGGCCATCTGGTTCGCGCGGATGACCAGCGCGAGCCGGGCCACCTGCGGCGGGAAGACGGGTCCGACCCCCGCCGCGTTGGACAGCAGGATGTTGCGCTGGAACCGGAGTTGCTCGTCCGGGGTGAGCGCACGGTCCTTCAAGGGGCCCAGTGCCTGGTTCCACCCGTAGACGCGTTGACCGGACCGCAGGGCGCCGAGCGCCTGCGCGCGGTTCCGCCGCATCCGCTCCCGGGCCTGCGGCGCCAGGTGCACGGAGACCGTGGGAGCGTCGAGTACGGCGAACATCTGCTCAAGGGTCAGAGAGTTACCGTCGAGGACGATGTGCGCCGTCGCGGGCGCTCCTGCGACGGCCGTGGTCCGCGGGTGGGGCGCGACCCCGCAGGCGGCGAAGACGAGAACGAGCGTGCTCACTAGGCGCAGGGCCCGCCGGCCACGGCGGCGCGTCACCGACCGCTGTCCGCCACGCCGGCCCGCGCCGGACCCTCCCTTTTCTATGTCTGTTTCCATGTCTGTGCCGGCTTTCTCCATGCTGTCCCTCCACGAGAACGGGGGTAGGGGCTGTCGCGCGCCTCGCAGTCACCGGACCGGGGGCGGGCGGTGGGAGCCGGATCGTGCGCTCCGCGGCGGCAGATGCGACGCCGTCGACCGCTTCCCGAGGCGGTATCCGCTCCTGCGTGACGGTCCGTAGAGCGTGCCGAGGACCGGCTGCTCGTTCGTGACCGCCGGCCCGGCCCGCCGCAGGGCTTCGACGACTTCCGCCAACCGGCGGAGGCCACTTGGGAGGATGAACGCGGCCGGCGCGGACCGGACGGCCTGGCGGATCCGCGGCACGGGCCGGCCGGTCTTTGACGAGAGGCCGTCGGTCACGGAGGTCGTGCCGGTCTCGGTGCTCATCTCTTCCCTCGGGGCGGGCGGCTGCGCGCGGTCGGGGCACGGCTGTGGACTCGCACCCACTCTTCGTCCACTCCCACGACCCGGCCATCCGGCGCCGCCCGGCCGGGTGACGGCCGTCACCGCCTCCCCTGGGCGGCCGGGAAGGCCAGGACTGCGGCGTGTCCGGCGCCGGTGGGTGACCAGTTCCGCCCAGGTGACACGGCCGGTGGCGATCTGTGCGGACATGGCGATCACTTGGGCGCCCGCCTTGTATTCGCCCCGCTCGACCCCGGCGGCCACGCCCGCCTGACGGCCTCTGACCGCCTCGCTCCAGGGCATCCACGAGGCCCTGCGCGAAACCAACCCCTCCTGACGCCGGGAGGCTTGACACGGGGCGGCGGACCGAACCAGCATGTGACAACGTTGTCACAGCCGATCCGTGATTGGACGACTCCCTCATGGCCGACCAGGCGAGTCCCGCGTATCGCCCCTCCCGGCGCTTCGCCGTCGCCACCGACTCCGCGCTGCTGGCCGCCTTCGCCTTCGGCGCGGGGGAGAGTGACGGCCACCGGCCGCGGAGCTTCTGCCTCGACCTGCGGGCACCCTGCCGGGTCGACTGGATCCGGTTGGTCTTCGGGGCCGACGGCAGCGTCCCGGTGCTCGCGTCGGCTGGGGGGACCGGGGAGCGCGAGGCCAACAGGGGCGCGGAGCAGGTGAGTTACGCGGCGGAGTTCGTCGTGGAGACCTCCCTGGACCTCTCCGGGTGGAGGAGCGTGTACCGCACCGCCGCCGGAACGGGTGGCGTGGTCGACATTCAGCTGCCCGGGCCGGTGCCGGCGCGCTGGGTGCGCATGACGGCGCGGCGGCTGTCGAGCCCCCACCCGCTGGGGCTGAACGCGTTCGAGGTGTTCGGTACGAGGTCCGGGGCGCCGGGCGGAAACGGCCGGGCGCCCGGTCCCGATCGGGCGCCCGGTCCCGGTCGGGCGGCCGGTCCCGGTCGGGCGGACGCCGCGGACGGATCCGAGGCGGTGACGGACATAGGCAGCGCCGTGGAGGCGTGGCTCGCCGCGGTCGGGGTGGGAGGCGATCGCCGGTGATCGCTGATGCCCGCCGGTGAGTGGCGGCCGGCGGCGGGGCAGCCGGCGGCGGGGCGTCTGGTGCGGGATGCGAAACCGTTACCGGTCCTTGCCGGCCGGCGCGCAACCCCCGAGGGGGTCCCGGTGTCATAGCAGTGACGCGGCGGCCGGAGTGCACGGACGCCGTGCGCCCCGGCCGCGCCGAAGCCGGCCGGGTCCTTGGCGGCGGAAGAGGAGAGGTCGCATGCCCGGTGTCAGAGGCGTGCCGGTCGCGGCGCTCATGGGTGGCGTACTGCTGTTGGCCGGGTGCCAGGACGAGCATAGGGCCGCCTCCGGTTCCGCTCCCTCCGCCACGGCCTCCTCGGCGTCCTCACCCGCAGCCTCGCCCGCCGCCACCCCGACGGCCGCCCCTTCCGCACCCGTGACGTCCTCCGCGAGCCCCTCCGTCCGCCCGCCCTCAGCCTCCGCCTCCGAGCCGGACAGGGCCGCGACGCGGATACCGTCAAGCCCCCCGCCCGCCGTCCCCGCCGGATGCCGCAACCTGGCCGCCGGCAGCGCGGTGAAGGCCGCCGTCACTTCGGCATACCGGCGTGCTTTCCCCCGTTTCGTCCACATCGTTCCGGTGCCGGGAGAGTTCTTCTACGGCCAGTGCGGCGCCGTGCGCTACGCGGCCACCCCGTTCCGGCCCACCGCCGACGCGGGCTATGACGAACTCGTGGCCATGCAGGACGAGGGCAGCACGAGGAAGTACTTCCGTACCGCCGCGGACGGCACCTGGGTCTACGTCACCGGCGACGGCTTCCCGCCCGGCCCGCACGGCTGCGCCGGCATCCCGCAGATACCCCGCGCCCTGAGCGCGGCCTGGCGCGACTGCTCCACCGCGCACTGACACGCGCCCCGGGCGCCGCACCCTCGTGACCTGTGACTTCTCCCACCTGCCCTTGCCCGGGCGGACAGGGGCTGCCTACGTTCGACGGCATGTCCTCCCACGGCCCCGTCCCTCCCGGTGAACCGGTCCAGCCGGCCGACTTCAGCATCGACATGGACGCGCACGAGATGCTGCGGCGCACGCACGTCCTCGCCGCCCTGGGCTCCGACTGGGACCCCGTGGCGGCGATGCGCGGTGAGGAAGAGGCGTACGACCTGCTGTACTCCGGTCTGAGCGCGGAGCAGCAGCGGATCCACGACGAGCTGGTGGCCGCCGGTGTGCTCCCGCGCAGAGGCGGCGGCGATGCTGCCGCTTGACCCGCAGGCCGACGCCGGCCGCCGCGCCTGGGTGGCCTGCCCGAACTGCGCCGCCCGCAGCGGCTGCGCGCGGTGCGAGCAGGGACGCGGCTGCACGCGGCACTGGCGCTACCTGCTGTCGAACACCGGCAGCCTGCTGCACCTGCAGTGCCCGGCGTGCACGCACGTCTGGACGCACGAGACCCACTTCGGAGCGACCCGCTCCCGCCGGCCCCGGTGAACCGCGCTCGCCGGGCTCACGCCTCCAGGTGAGGCAGGCGCCGGTCGAGCCGCCCTCGTACCGCCGAGCATGCTCCCGCCGGCGTCCGGGTCCTTGTCGCTCCGGGCCGCCTCACTGATCGCTCTGCCCGCGCTCGGTCCGTCCCCGCAGCCGCTCCCTGTCCCCGGTCTGTTCCCGCTGCGGTTCCCCGTCCCCGGTCTGTTCCCCGTCCCCGGTCTGTTCCCGCTGCCGCTCCCCGTGCTCCGTCTGTCCGCTGTCGTCCGTCAGGAGCGGGGAGCGGGTCAGGAGTATGACGCCGGTGGCCACGACGGCCGCCGCCACGACCGACAGGACGATGTAGACGCCGCCGCGCACCACCTCACCGAAGACGAAGACACCCCACATGATCGCGACGACCGGGTCGGCCATCGTCAGGCCGGGCTGGGTGGCCAGCAGCCGCCCGGCCTGCATCGCGGACTGGAGCAGGAACATCGCCCCGGCGCCGGCCACGATCATGGCGTAGAGCTGCCAGCTGGTGAACAGCGCCGCGAACCCGTGCGTGAACTGCACCGTCAGGCCCTTGATCAGGGCGGCCGTGAAGCCGAAGGTGCACCCGGTCGCCACCCCCAGCAGCGCCGCTTTCCGCGCGCCGGGTCCGACGAAGATCGCCCACACCACCAGGGCGGCGACCACCGCCACGTTGAGCCCGCACGCGAACGCCCAGAGCAGACCGCCCACGTCCGTGGTGGAGCCGCTGGAGGGGGAGAGGAAGAACAGCAGCCCGGCCAGCCCGGCGGCCATCAGCGCCGACGCGCCCCACTCCCGGAGGCCGAGCCTGCTCTTGAACACCAGCGACGCGAGCAGCAGTGTCGCCGGCAGTTCCATGACCAGCACCGGCTGCACCACCGAGAGCTCTCCGTGGCTGAGCGCCGTGGCCTGCAGGAGGAACCCGGCGATGATCGAGAGGATGCCGGCGAGCCACACGGGACGGTGCAGCAGGTGCCAGATCAGCGTCAGGCTCAGGCTCTCGCTCTCCGGGCGCTCCCGCGCCGCCTTGCGCTGAAGCACCGAGGCCAGCGCGTTCGCGACCGCCGCGAGCAGGGCGAGCAGAACGCTCAGCACGGCACGAGGACGAACCGCGAGGACCGGAAGGGGCGGTCGTCGGGTTCCGGCGCGGGGCCGAGTGGGAACACGTGCGCTCCTCCGCGCGGTGGCCGGCGGGACGTGACCCGGGCGGGGCCCGTGCCCCCAGTACACGGCGCGGCCCGGTGATCCGCAACCGGACACGGACCGCAAGTGAGGTGAGTGAGGCGCATGGGGGTGGGGTAGGCGCCCGGACCGGACATTCCGTTCAGTCGCACTGCGGTGGCTGTGAGGGATGCGAAGGAAGGAGAGACCGATGAGGATGCTGATGCGACGCCTGGTGACCGTGGGCCTGCCGGCGGTGGCCGCGGGCGGATTGCTGCTCGCCTCGGGCGGCTCCGCCACGGCGGCGACCACCCCTGCCACGACCGCCCCAGCCACGACCGTCCCGGCAGCCACCAGCCACCATTCCTCCCCACGGCACCCCGCGCACGAGCACATCGACCCCTGGGTGGCCGGACAGCTGGAGGAGTTCGAGCCGGCCCTGGCCAAGCGGGCGGCGGTGTTCGACCCCTGGGTCAAGGACCAGCTCGCGCTGTTCCCGCCGACCGCGCGGTGAGTCCGCTCCCACGCGGTCACCTGGCCGGTCACGAGCGTGCGGCCGGCCCCACCGGCCCGGCAGCCGTGCCGCGATCCCCCGGAGCGCCCAGCCGTCGCCGTCCGGGTCGCTGAACGAGGACGAACGAGCCGGTCGCCGCCACTGGGGGGCGTGCCCGGCACGCGGGACACCCGGCCAGGCACCGTGGGCCTGACCCCGGCGGCAACCTCCCCATGGACGGCCACCAGTGCGTGCGCGGCATGCCGAGCCGCCCCACGGTCAGCGAGGTCTGGCCGCGGCTACTGGAGGCCCTCCGCGCGCGGCGGCATGGCACGGCCCGCGCGCGGCGGCACGGCACGGCCCGCGCGCGGCGGCACGGCCGGGGGCGGGGAGGGGCGGACGCGTCCTGCCCGCCTCAACGTTCGGCCGGTGCCGGTACGAGTCCGTCCTCGACCAGGCCGGCCAGCACGGCCTCGCCGAGCGCGTGCACCGCCGACCGCGGCCGGACCATGACCGTGAACTCCTTGATCCGGCCGTCGTCGGCGAAGTGCAGCAGGTCGATCCCGTGGATCTCCTTGCCGCCCGCCTTCGCGCGGAAGACCAGGATCGCCGAGGGCGCCACGGTGCCGTCCGCGCTGGTCTGCGCGGTGCCGGCGTACTGGCCGAGGTAGCGGAAGTCCTCGAAGGTGCGCAGCAGGACCTGGAAGAGGCCCAGCACCATCGGCTTGCCCTCGAAGGGCGTGAACTTCACCGGGCTGTAGAGGCGGATGTCGTCGGTGAACAGGTCGTCCAGTGCGGCGAGGTCGCGGCTGTCGACGGCGGCGCGGAAGCGGTCTGCGGCGGTCATGCGCACTCTCCAAGGGTGTGCGGGGGGCGGCGGGAGCAGTCAGAATCCTGACTAGTCATTTTCATGACTATCATGGGGCGCGTCACCGGCGGTAGGCACAGGAGAGGCGGAGATCCCATGGCGCTGCGGCACGCCGTGCTCGCGGCACTGCTCGACGGGGAGCTCAGCGGTTACGAACTGGCGAAGGCGTTCGACCTCGGTGTGGCCAACTTCTGGCACGCCCGGCCCCAGCAGGTCTACGCCGAGCTGACCCGGCTCGAGGAGGACGGGTTCGTCGCGGGCCGCGAGGTCGTCCAGGAGAACCGGCCCAACAAGCGGCTGTTCCGCGTCACCGACGCCGGTCTCGCGCAGTTGCAGAGCTTCACCGCCGTCGCGGCGAAACCCTCCTTCATCCGCGACGACCTGCTCGTCCAGGTCCAGGCCGCCGGCCACGTGGACACCGGGGCCCTGATCGAGCGGCTCACCGAGCGGGCCGCCATCGCCCGCGAGAAGGCGGGGCTCTTCGCCAAACTGCTGCGCACCATGCGGGGCGAGTGCACGGAGGAGGAGTTCCTGCGCCACGGCGCCCATGTCGGCCCGTATCTGACGTGCCGGCGCGGGCTGGCCTTCGAAGAGGGCAACCGCGAGTGGTGCGAACACGTCATCGCGGTGCTGCGGGACCGGGCGGAGAACCGAGCCGGCGACTGACCTGCCGGCGCAGGTGGTACGAATCCGAACCATGGCCGGAAATGTTCAGGGGAACACCTGGAACGGTCCATGCGCGGGTTTTCACCGACGCGGCCGTGATACCTCTCTGGGAAGCCGAGAAGCGTCCTTCGGAGGGAATCGAGTTGCCGCTCACCGCCGGATCCGCTCCACAGCGTCTTCGCGTCCTCACCCCCGCGAGCGATGAGTCCGACATCAGCGAATGGGCCGGTGGAAAGGGAAGAAACCTTTACACCCTCACAGTGTCCGGATTTCAAGTACCGCGCTGGTCTGTGCTCGGGCTGGACGTGTTCGCGGAATTCGCGCGCGGCAGCGGACTGGACGCTCATCTGGAGCGACTGACCGCCGACGGCTGGGACGCCCGGGAGGCCGTGGAGGACCGGCACGCCAGTGAGGACCGGCACGCCGGGGATGGCAGGGCGCGGGAGGTCGCCGGCGAGATCGCCGCGCTGATCGAGAAGGCGCCCCTGGGCGAGCCGGTCGCCGCCGCCATCGCCCTGGCCTACCAGGAGGCGGGCGGAGGAGCGGTCGCCGTCCGCTCCTCGGGAGCGCAGGAGGACAGCACCCTGCACTCCTTCGCCGGCCAGTTCGACACCTTCCTCGACATCTGCGGCCCTGATGAGGTCGCCGCCCATGTCCGCCGCTGCTGGGCCTCGGGGTTCTCCGAACGGTCCCTGCGCTACCGCGCGAGCCGCGGACTGCCGCTGAACGCCGGCGGCGTGGCCGTCGTCGTGCAGCGGATGGTGCCCGCCGAGCGCAGTGGCGTGCTCTTCACGGCCGACCCGGCGACCGGCCGCACCGACCGCCATGTGGCCGGCGCGGTCCACGGACCGGGGGAGGGGCTGGTCTCCGGCGCGGTCGACGCCGAGACCGTGGTCATGGACGCCACCACCGGCGAACCCCTGATCCGCGAGCCGGCGAGCAGCGAACCCGGCGACGGCGAACAGGTGCTGACCGCAGGCGACCTGGCCCTGCTGCACCGGACCGGAGTGCGGATCGCGCGGCTCCAAGGCGCCCCGCAGGACATCGAGTGGGCGATCGCGGACGGCACCCTGTGGATCCTCCAGACCAGGCCCGTCACCGCCCTCGGCCCCGCGGCAGCGGGCTCCCGGCCCGAGCCCCCGGGCGAGATCCGGCTGTGGGACAACTCCAACATCATCGAGAGCTTCGGCGGCGTGGTGTCCCCCCTGACCTACAGCTTCGCCGCCGACACCTATGCCAAGGTCTACGAGAGCTACGCCCGCGCCCTCGGAGTGCGCGGCGAACGACTGCGCGAGGTCCAGGAGTGGACCCCGCACCTGCTCGGCCACTTCCACGGCCGGGTCTACTACAACCTGTACCACTGGTACCGCATGGTGCGCCTCGCGCCGCTGTACCCGCTCGGCCGCCGTGTGCTGGAGAAATCCCTGGGAGTCGAGGAGAGCATTTCCGACGAGTGCGCCGACGCGCTGCATCCCTTCACGCCCCGGACCGGGCCGCGCGCCCGGTTTTCACAGCTGATCCGTACGGCCGTCTTCGCCCGCAGGTTTCTGGCCGCAGGAAAATCCGTCGACGCCTTCCACCGGGATTTCTATCGGGTGTATGAGAAATTCAACGACGTCGACTACGACGCACTGCCCGGCGATGAGACATACCGGCGCTTTCGCCGTCTCCAACGGGAACTCATCGAAAAATGGGGCCCGATGCAGGTGCTGGACGCGACGATCCTCCTTTCCGTGGGCGTACTGGCGCTGCTGACCCGCAGGTGGCTGCCGGACGCCCCGGACTGGTTCACCTGGGCGGCGGCCGCGCCCGCCGGACCGGTGGAGTCCGCCGAGCCGGCACGCGCGCTGGCCGAGTTGGCGGAACTGGTCCGCGCCGACGACGAGGCGCGGCGCCTGCTGGAGCGCACCGGCGACGCCGAAGCCCGCGACGCGCTGCGCGAGGGCGGCCACACCCGGCTCCTGACCGCCGTCGACGCGTACGTCGCCGCCTACGGCTACCGCAGTCCCGACGAACTCAAGCTTGAGGTGCCCGATCTGCGGGAGAACCCCGCGGGACTGTTCGCGCTGCTGCGCGAGGCGCTGGGGGAGGATCCGGCGGCCGGTGCCGGCGGTGCGGGCGGTGCGGGCGGTGCCGGCGGTGCGGACGGTCGGGGCGGCACCGGCGGTCGCCACGCCGAGGTCGACGCTCATCTGGACGCGCACCTGCGCGGCCCCCGCCGCTGGGTGTACGAGCGGGTGCGGCGCAAGGCGCGGGCCGCGCTCACCGACCGGGAGCGGCTGAGGTTCTGCCGTACCCGGGCCTTCGGGGCGGCCAAGCGCATGCTGCGGGCCATGGGCCGCGACCTGGCCCGGGCCGGCGCGATCGAATGCTGGGTTGACGTGTTCATGTTAAATCTGGCCGAGGTGGCCGGGGCCTACGAGGGTTCCCTCGCCCACAACGAGCTGAAGGAGCTCGTCGCACTGCGCCGCCGCCGGCTCGCCGCCGACGCCGCCCTGCACGCGCCGTCCCGTTTCACCACCCACGGCGCCCCCTACTGGTCGGGCAATCTGGAACGCGCCGGCTGGACCGAGGGCCCCGCCGCCCGCAGCGGGATCCGTGAACTGCGCGGAACGCCCTGCTGCCCGGGCGTCGCCGAGGGGCCGGCCGTCGTCACCGACAGCCCGCGCGAGACCCGGGGGGCCGTCCTCGTCGCCTACCGCACCGATCCCGGCTGGGTGCCCGCGCTGGCCTCGGCCGCCGCCGTGGTCGTCGAGCGCGGCAGCCCGCTCACCCATGTGGCCGTCGTCGCCCGCGAGCTGGGCGTGCCCACGGTCGTCCAGGTCCGCGACGCCACCACCGAGATCCGTACCGGCGCCCGGCTGCGCGTGGACGGCGCCGCGGGGACGGTCACCGTACTCGACGACCCGCCCGCCCACGACGGTCCGCCCGCCCACGACGGTCCGACAGCCGCCGCCGGCCCGTCCGCCGATGCCGGATCGTCCGCCGGGGCCGGCCCGCCTGCCGAGGCCGGCCCGCCTGCCGAGGCCGGCCCGTCCGCCCACGCCGGAGCGCCCTCCCAGGACAGCCGAAGGACGGAGAACCTTCCGTGATCCTCACCGAGGACCAACTGCGTGACCTGCTCGACAAGTCCCTCGCCGAACTGCCCGGGACCGACCGCTTCGCCGTGGTGCTCGAAGGCTCCGTCGCCGAAGGTTTCGGCAACCCCTCCTCCGACATCGACTTCCTGCTCGTCGGCCGGGGCGGCGAAGACCTGCCGACCATGCCCTCGCTGCTCTTCGTCGACGGCCGCCGCGTCGAGGTCCGCACCCGCTCCGCGGGCCAGCTCGCCGACCAGTTCGCCAGGCTGGAGGACCGTGCCAGGCGCCCCGGCACCCTCGACGAGGACCTCCTCAACCGCTGCCAGCGGTTCCTGCACAGCCATCCGCTGCGCGGCCGCGCCCTGGCCGACGAGGTCAAGGCCCTCATGCCGGCCGAGCGGTTCCGCCGTATCGCCGCCGACTGGTGGGCCCACCGCGCCCGTCAGTCGCTGCGGCACGCGGAGGCGCTGCTCTGCCTCGGCGCGGGCGAGGAGGCGGTCGACTGGAGCCGCGCCGCACTCGTCCAGACGGTCAAGGCGTGGGCGGCCGGCCGGGGCGAGACCTACCTCGAACCCAAGTGGCTCTCCCTCCAGTTGGATCGCATCGGCCGCGCCGACGTGCGCGACCGGTACTGGGAGCTCCAGTCCGCCCATCCCGCGCCCGGCGACCTGGACGCCGCCCGCGACCACCTGAGCGACTGCGTCGGCTTCGCCACCGGCCTCGGCCTGACCGGTGTGCGCGGCGGCCCGGGCCGGATCACCGTACGGCGGGCGCCGGGAGTGACGACCTGGCAGACCGGCGGGACCACGCATGTCGTCCGGCGGCGCCGCGAGGTGTTCGCGCTCGGCGACCGCAGCGGAGCCGTCTGGCGCTCGCTCGTCCCCGGCCGGTCCCTGCCCCGGGCGATCGCCGTGGCCGAGGACCCCGGCGCCCCCGCCCCCGGCCCGTTGCTGGCCGCGTTCTGGCGCTACGGGCTGGTCCGGCTGGCGTGGAAGGGCGGAGGTACGATCAGCGCCTCCCTGCCGCTGGCCGCGCCGCCCGGCCCGGTCACCCCGCCGCCCTCCCGTGCCCGGCCCCTGCTGTCCATACACGGCGCCGCCGTCGGCGGACCCGACGCCGTGGAACTGGTCCCGCTGCCCGCCGAGCGCTTCGCCGCGGCCGCCATGAACCTGGTGTGGTCCAACGTGGTCGTCGAGAACGCGATCGAGGACCTCACCGGCGCCCTGGCGCGCGGCCAGTGGCGGGTCGCCGAACTCACCGCCCGGCGGGCCGTGCACGCGGCGCTGCGCGGCCTGTTCAGCGCGTACGGAGTCCACCCGCTGCCCGCCGACTGCGACCTCGTCCACCGCATGGACCTGCTGCCCCGCGCCACCGGGCCGATCCGCACCCGCGCCCGCCAACTCCTGCGCCGCACCGCCGGATCGGCCGCGCGGGGCGAGAGCCTCCACGCGGACCTGTGCGCCTTCGTCGCCCTGGTGCGGGACGCCACCGGCAGCGCCGGCTTCCCCTCCTGCTTCGACTCCGCCGACGCCTGGCGGGCCACCCTGGAGCTCGGCTACGACTGGCTGCGCATCGGCACCCACCTCGACGTGGAACTGCCCATCGACGAGGCCCGCGACCTGCTCGCCGGCCGCGGCGCCCAGCCGTACGACGGCGGTGCCCGGCCGTACGACGGCCGCCCCCAGCCGTACGACACCGCCGCCCAGCCACCTGGCGACTCCCAACCCCACGGCGCCACCCAGCCCCACCACGGCGGCTGACCCCGTGTCGAAACCACCCGCAGGCTTCCCCACCCCCTGGAGGGCCGACTCATGGCCGACGCGTTGACGGTGCTGGTCACCGGCGCCGGCGGATTCGTGGGCGCCGAAGTGACCGCACGGCTCACCGCCGCCGGACACACCGTGCTCGCCCTGCTGCACCACCGCACCGGCATCGTCCGCAACGACGGCCGGCGACTGCGCCCGGCCCCCGGCGCCCTCACCCCGCTCACCGGCGACATCACCCGCCCCGGCCTCGGACTGGGCCGCGACGACCGGCGCCTGGCCCGGACGGCCGACCGCATCGTGCACTGCGCCGCCGTCACCGACTTCGGACTGCCCGACGAGCGCTACGACGACGTCAACGTGCGCGGCACCCGGCACGTCCTCGGCGTGGCCCTCGCCGGCCGCACCCCGCTCGTCCACCTCAGCACCGCCTACGTGTGCGGGGAACGCGACGGCACCGCGTACGAGGACGAACTCGACGTCGGCCAGACCCCCGGCAACGGCTACGAGCGCAGCAAGCTCACCGCGGAGACCATGGTCCGCAAGGCCGCCGCCGAGGGACTGCCCGTGACGGTCGTGCGCCCGAGCATCGTCACCGGCGCCGCCCGCACCGGCCGCGTCCGCGACTTCAAGACCGTCTATCCCGTGCTCAAGGTCTTCACCAGGGGCCTGGTGAGCACCGCACCCGGCCACTACGACGCCGTACTGGACCTGGTCCCCGTCGACCGCGTCGCCGGCCTGGTGACCGCGGCCTGCGTCCGCTTCGACGCCGCCGAGGGCCGCACCCTCCACGCGGCCGGCCACGAACTCACCCTGCGGGACTTCTCCGACGTCCTCGCCGAGTACCCGTCGTTCCGCGTGCCGAGGTTCGTCCCGCCGTCCGCGTTCTCCGCGGCCGCCCTGCCCGGACGCGAACGCTCGTACTACGAGCGTGTCATCGCCCACTACGACACCTACTTCCGGCGCCGCGTCCACTTCGACGACACCCACGCCGCCGCCTTCTCCCCCTGGCGGCCCGGACGCGGACGCGCCTACCTGCGCCGCCTCCTCGACCACTGTCTCGCGACCGGCTACCTCGGCACGCCCCCGCCGAAGACACCGGCCGCCCGCCCTGCCCACGGGAGCCCCCAGTGACGTACGACCCCGACCGCGCGCACCGCGGAGCGACGCACGGCATCGCCGTCCCGCCCGAGCTCACCTGCCACCCCGCCAAGCAGTGCCTCTACGGAGCGGACACCTACTACCAGGAGGCACACGGCCAACTCGCCGGACTCACCGGCGACATCACCGGCTTCGCCCACCGTCACGCGGCGCTGCTGCTGAAGCCGGACGCCGTGGTGGCGCGCAGGCTGGAGGCGGCCGTCCAGTGGCTCGGCGAGCGGCGCTTCCGGATCGTCGGCGCCGCCGTCACCCACCTGACCCGGACGATGATCCGCGCCCTGTGGTACTTCCAGTGGAACCTCGCCACGCCCCACCGCAGGCGGCTCGCCGCGCTCTTCCTGGAGGACGCCGACGCCCTGGTCCTGATCGTCCGGCCCGAACGCGCCCCCGACGTCCCCGCCACCGTGGAACTCACCCGGCTCAAAGGGCCCACCGACCCCGACGCACGCGTGCCCGGCCAACTGCGCCACCGCCTCGGCCGCTACAGCTACCTGCTCAACCTCGTGCACACCCCGGACGAACCCGCCGACCTGCTGCGGGAGTTGGCCGTGCACTTCGACGAGACCGAACGCCACCGCCTCCTCACCCACGCGCTGGCCGGCGAGGACCGCACCACGCACGCCCTGGAGCTCGCCGACCGGCTCCACGCCGCCACCAAGCCGCGCGACCTGGACTTCGAACCCGCCCTCGACCGGCTGCGCCGGGACCTGGCCCGCGCCCTCGGCCCCGGCACGCCCACCGACCCGTACGGCGTGGCGGAAGCGGCCCTGCGGCACCGGCTCAAGGTTGATGGCGCCGACTTCGGCGGGGCGGACATCGACCGCTGGGACACCGTCGTCGTCGGCTCAGCGGTGCTCCCCATGCGCCAGCCCGGCCGGGTCCCCGTGCTCGACGGCGCCGGCCCCGGGACATGGCGCCGCCACCTGGCCGCGCTCCCGCACAACTCCTCGACCCCCTGAAAGGAGGCGCACCCCCATGCAGTTCGCCCGGACACTCCCCAGGGAGCTGGTGCACCGGGCCGCGATCGCCGAGGTCTTCCTGACCGACGCGGAGCGCCGGAGCGAGGACGAGGTCCTGCTCGCCGCACAGCTTCCCCGCCGCCACCCCTTCTACGACGACACCCTCGCCCCGCGCACCCACCACGACCCCTTCATGCTGCTGGAGGCCTGCCGCCAGGGCATCTTCGTGGTGGCGCACCGCTGCTTCGCCGTACCGCTCGGGCACCGGTTCCTGCTCCGCACGGCCGGCTTCGAGGTGCTCGACCCGGCCGCGCTGACACCGGGGGACACCCCGACGGAGGCCGTGATCAGCGCGCGTGTCCAGCGCCGGTTCCGGTGCCGGTCGGGCACTACGGGACTGCGGCTGGCGTTCACCGCCGTCGTCGGCGCGCGCCGGGCCATGACCGCGCGCATCGACTACTCCTGGATGGCACCGCCGGACTGGACCCGGTTGCGCGCCAAGCAGCGCGGCGCGTACGGCCTGTTCAAGCCGCCGGCCGCGCTGCGCGGACCGCGCGCCGAACCCGCTCTCGTGGGCCGCCGCGACCCCGCCAACGTGGTCGTCTCGCCGCCGCGCACCACCGGCGACGGCGGCCGCGCGGCCCGCCTGGTCGCCGGGACCAGCCACCCGACGATGTACGACCACTGGGTCGACCACGTGCCCGGCATGCTGGAGTTGGAGGCCTGCCGGCAACTGGCCCTCGCCGCCGCGACCGAGGACGCCACGGACACGCCCACGTCCACCGCCCTGCCGGTGAGCCTGTCCGCGCGCTTTCGCCGCTTCGCCGAGATGGACCTGCCCCTGCTCTGCCTCGCCGCCGTGCCCGTGCCCGGCGAGGACGCCGAGTGCTCCCTGCTCCAGCTGGGCACCCCGGTGGCCGAGGCCCGTATCGGCTTCGCCGGACGCGACACGGCCGAGGCCGGCCTGGTCGGCGCGGCGGGTGCGGGGGCGGGCGCGGTGGCCGGTGCCGGTGAGGGCGCGGGCCCGCGGGCCGGCACCGGAGGACGGCCGCTGCTGTGACGTCCGCGAGTACCGTCCCCGTCTCCCGTGTGCCCGCGAGGCTCGCCCGCTTCGTGCTGCGCATGTTCCGCCCCCACGTCTACGTCACCTACGGGCTGCTGTGGACCCTGTCCCTGGAGTCCTCGGCCGTGAGCCTGACCGGCACGCCCTGGCGGCCGTCCGGAGCCACCTGGGCGCGGGTGACGAGCGTCGTCCTCGCGCTGCTGTTCCTGCGCATGCTGGACGAGCAGAAGGACCTCGAGTACGACCGCGTCCACCACCCGGACCGGCCCCTGGTCACCGGCGCCATCACCGCGGGCGAACTGCGCGCGGGAATGGCCGTGTCGACCGCCGTGGTCATCTGCCTGAACGCCGCGCTGTCCCCGGCCGCCGTCCTGCTGGTCCTCGCCGCGCTCGGCTACGGGCTGCTCCTGGCCGCCGTGGAACGCCTGTCCGCGCCCGTGCGCGACCGGCAACTGCTCGGCCTTGCGGCCGCCTGCCCGGTGCAGGTGCTGCTCGGCTGCTATGTGTACGGCTCCCTGGCCGCCGCCGGGACCGTCACCGCCGACTGGCGCGGTGCGGTGCTGCTCGCCCTGTCCGCGTGCGTGTTCCTGCACTTCGAGTTCGCCCGCAAGACCGCCTGGCAGGCGCCGCCCGGAGAGCGCCTGTACTCGGTGGTCCTCGGCCCCCGGCGCAGCGCGGCGGTCACCGCGGCGTTCGCGGCGGGCGCGGTCGTCTGCCAGATCGTGCTGTTCCTGCCGTACGGGCCGGCCGGGCTGCTGCCCTGCCTGATCGCCGCGCTGCCGGCCTGGGGTCTGCGGCGGTTCAGCGCGGCCCGGCGCGGCTGCTGGCCGATGCCGGCCGCGGCGGGCTTCGTGGCGGGCACCCATCTCGCCCTGACCGTCCGCGCGGCGGTGCTGCCATGACCCTCGAACGCCCCTTGTCGTGCGAGGAGTTGCTCACCACCACGCGGACCGTGCGCAACGGATTGGACCTGGAGCGGAGGGTGGACCCGGCCCTCGTGGAGGACTGTCTGCGCATCGCCCTCCAGGCGCCCAACGGCAACAACCGCCAGAACTGGCGCTGGATCCTGGTCACCGACCCGGACCTGCGCGCCGCGCTCGCCGACGTCTACCGGGCGGCTTTCCACGACCGCAACGCCGCCGGCCTGGCGCGGCTCGACCAACTGCCCCCAGGGGCCCGCTCGATGCTCGCCTCCGCGCGTTCGCTGGCCGAACGCCTGCACCGGGTACCGGTCTTCGTGATCCCCTGCCTCCAACTCGCCGCCGAGCGGCTGCCCGAGGGCAACCAGGCCGGCCTGTGGGCGTCCCTGCTGCCGGCCGCCTGGAGCTACGCCCTGGCCGCCCGCAGCCGCGGCCTGGTCACCGCCTGGACCGCCGTCCACCTCGACCGCGAGCAGGAGGCCGCCGACCTGCTCGGCCTGCCGCCCACCGTCCGCCAGGGCGCGCTCCTGCCGACCGCCTACCCGCTGCGCGCCACTTTCCGCCCCGGCCCGCGCCTGCCCCTGGAGGACGTCCTGCACCGCGACGGCTGGCAGGGCGGCGGGAGCGGCTGAGAGCCCGCGGCGCACCGCCGTTGTCGGTGCCGTGCTGCACAATGCCGCCGAAAGCGAGATCGACATCCTCCGTGCGGGGTAAGCGATCTTTGCCCCCAGCCGCTCCATCGAGGAAGGCCCCCGCTGATGCAGCCCGTTCCCGACCCGGCACGCGCCGGCGACACGCGTGCGAGCGCCGACCTGCTGCGCGTCATCGGTGACCCCGGCACCGCCGTCTTCCTCACCGTGCGCCCGGACGGCCGCCGCAGATACTGCTACTGGCAGCCGCCCGAGCCGGGCACCGGCCGCACCGGCTGCTACGTCGCCCTGCCCACCGCCGCCTGCGACGCGCTGCACTCCGCCGGGCGCATCACCCTCGGCGAACCCCTCGTGGATCCCGCGCGGACGACGTACCGGGTCCGCGCCGTCCGCAAGGCTCCCCGCACCCTGGCCGCCCCGCGCCGCCTGGCACCGGTGGTCCGCGCGGCCTGACCTTCCTCGCGCGCAGGCCGCCGATCGCCGTCCGGCGCGGTCGGCCGGCCGGTCGTTCAGCCGGTCGTCCAGCCAGTCGTGCCGGCTTCCGGACATGGCGCTCCCACGCCTCGGACCCGCCCTTCGGAAGTGTCCGAACCGCACCTCTCGCAGCAGGAGCCGAACGCGCCCGGCGCACGCCCCGGAGCGCCGGCGAGGCGTGCGCCGGGGACGCGCCGAAACAGGGGACGCGCCGGACAGGGGGTGCGCCGGACAGGCGTCAGGCCGGTGCCTGGTCCGACGGGAGCACGGCCTCCAGGGTGATGTCGCGCAGTTCGCGCCAGCGCTCCATCAGGTCGGCACGGTGGTGCAGGACGTCCGAGATGTGCTGCATGCCGTAGAAGGAGGAGACGACGACCCGGGCGGCGGTGCGCGGGTTGAGGCCCTTCTTCAGCTGGCCCGCGCGCTCGGCCTCCTCGAAGAGGCCGGCGAGGAGGTCGATCCAGCCGACGTAGGGCTCGGGCAGCGGCGTGCCGATCAGCGACCGCTCGGACTGCAGGCGCGCGCCGGCCTGGATGGTGCGGTCGGTGTGGAAGGCCCGCGCGGTGCGGTCCAGCAGGGCGAGGACGGTCGAGCGCGGGTCCAGGTTCTCGGTGCGGACCTCTCGCAGCAGCGCCGGCCAGCGGTCGTAGTTGCTCTCCACGACCGCGATGGCCATGGCCTCCTTGTTCTTGAAGTGGAAGTAGACCGCGCCCTTGGTCATGCCCACGCGCTCGGCGATGTCGACGATGGACGTGGCGTCGTAGCCGCGTTCGGCGAACAACTCGGCCGCGGTCTCCAGCACTTGGGCGCGGGTGCGGACGGCGCGTTCCTGCTTGGGTTCGCGACCCGCCGTGGCACGGGCGGCGGTGGGCGAGGGGGTCATGAGTATTCGGCCTTTCCGGCGGGCGGCACGGCGGGTGAAGCGGACGCCGTGCTTCTGGTTCCTTGACCAAGGGTCTCAAAGATCCGCATGGCGATATACCTTCGCGACGGTATATTTTATCGCTCGAGCGTGGCTCGAGCGCCGGGGGAGGGGCCCGTGGACGGACCGGGCGAGCGCAACGCGGTGGCCACGACCACCCAGAGCTCCTCGATGCGGTCCTTGACCGGCACCTCGCGCTGCGCGCGGGGCACGTGCTGGAACCCGAGGACCAGCGACAGCAGGATCTGCGCCACGGCCTCGGCCGAGCATCGCATCCGTATCTCGCCGGCTTCCTGGGCGCGGCGGGTGTGGTGGACCAGGAAGCACCAGACCTCGCTCAGCAACGGGCCGCCCGCCGGGCTGTCGCCGGGCATCTCCGAGGCCAGGCGGAAGGCCGCCCGCACCCGTACGTCGGCCCAGACCTCCAGCGCCAGCGACACCGTGAGGGTGCGCAGTGCCGTCAGCGGCGCCGGCCGCGAGGACTCGATGTCGGCCAGCAGCCGGGCCCATACGGCGGCCCCGTGCCGTACGAGGGTGCGGGCCAGGTCCTCCTTGGAGGAGAAGTGCCCGTAGAGCGCGCCCTTGGTGAGGTCGGTGTGGGCGATGACGCCGCCGAGTGTCGTGCGTGCGTAGCCGAGGGAGACGAACTCCTCGGCGGCGGCGTCCAGGATCGCCTCGTACGTCCGTCGTGCGCGTTCCTGCTTGACCATGTCCGTGCCACCTCCTTCGTCCGGTGCGCCGCATCGTCAAGAAAATACCATCGCACAGGTATGTTTTGCCCGCCCGGGCGCTTGATTCTTGGCCGCGGTGCCCGACCGGGCCGTGCGGGGCTCGTGGAATCCCGTTGCAATATACCTTCGCGGAGGTATATTTTTTCGGCGTCGGCGAGGGAGCGGAACGCCTCGGCGGGCTACGTGTGTGCACTGCGTCTGAATCATCCATCTGCTCTGGGGGGCAAGTAATGAGTGGTGACGTGTTGGCGGCGGACGTACCGGCGGACATACCGGCAGACACGCGGGCAGGGGCGCGGGACGAGTCGCGCGGCGCGGGCTTCGAGCGCACCGTGCCGCAGGAACTGGTTCACAAGACGGCGGCGGGGGAGGTGCTGCTGACCGACGCGGTGCGCGTGCGCCCCGGCCACTTCTACCTCGCGGTGCGCACGCCCGGCGGGCACGGGCTGTACGGCCCCGACGCGGCCGGGCGCACCGACCCCACCCTCTTCGTGGAGATGCTGCGGCAAGCGGCCATCTACCTCTCGCACCGCTTCTACGGGGTGCCCCTGGACCACCCCTTCGTCTTCTGCGGCCTCGACTTCGACGTGCCGCCACCCGCCCCGGACGACATCCACGACGACGCCGTGGTCCTCGAGGTCCACTGCCGGGAGACCAAGGAACGCACACCGAAGCGGGCGGCGATGAGTCTGCGGGCGCGACTTCTGTCCTCCGGAGGCGTACGCGCCACCGGAAGCGTCACCTGGCAGGCCGTCGATTCCGCGCGCTACTCGGCTCTGCGCACCCGCGGCGCCGGCGGCACCCCGCCGCCCGCCGCCGGCACCGCGGTGACCGTGGCACCGCCCGGCGCGAGGGTGATGCGGCCCGAACTGGTGGGCCGGGAAGACGAGTTGGACGTGGTCGTCGCCGAACTGACGTCACCGGACGGCGCGACGGCGGGGGAGGAGCCGGGGCAGGACGCCGTGGCTGGCCTGGAGCCGGGGGAGGTGTGGGCGCTGCACGTCGACCAGTCGCACCCCGTCTTCTTCGACCACCCCAGCGACCACGTTCCCGGCATGCTGCTCCTGGAGGCCGTCCGGCAGGCGTCCCGGGCCGCGCTGGGGCCGGCCCCGGCCCCGCTGTACGAGTGGACGATGTCCGGGGGCGGCGTCGAGTTCGACGCGTACTGCGAACTGACCGCGCCCACCTGGCTCCTCGTGCGCACCTCGCCCGGAGGTGAGGCGGCGGACGAGGTCACGCTCCGCGTGGACGCGGTGCAGAACGGCAGGAGCGTGGCGTCGGGCACGGCCCGCTGGAGCGCGGCCCCGGCGCGCGGCGCGTCCAGTGACAGCGGTGCCGCGGGTGTGAGCGGTGCGTCCGGTGTCGGCGGAGTCGCGGGTGTGAGCGGCGCGTCCGGTGTCAACGGTGTCGCCGGCGCCGAAGAGACCGCCGCGTGAGCGCGCCCGCCGTCGCGGTGTCCGGCGACCGCGACGCGGAACAGGAAGCCGCCCATGCCGCCCGCACCGCCCCCGGCCTCTCGCCGCGCCGCGCGGCCCGGACCGCGGCCCGGCACGCCGCAGAGGCCGACCGCGTACGGCACCTGGACCCGGACGTGGTCGGCGAGCTGACCCGGGCCGGATTCAGCAGGCACTTCGTGCCGGCCGAACACGGCGGCACGGAGGGGACGTTCACCTCCCTGGTCGACGCGGCCGCGCACGTGGGGGAGGGCTGCGCGTCGGCCGCCTGGGTCGGCACGCTCTTCGCCGCCCACGGCCGCATCGCCTCCTACCTGCCCGGCCGCGCCCGGCGCGAGCTGTGGGACGCCACCCCCGACACCAGGATCGCGGCCGGCATCGCACCGCCCCGGCTCGACGCCACCGAGGTGCCCGGCGGCCGGCGGCTCACCGGCGAGTGGCCGAACGTCAGCGGCGCCGACTTCGCCGACTGGGTGCTGCTGGCGGCCCGGGCCGGCGGTGGCGGTGGCGGCGAGGCCGTGCCCACCCTCTTCCTCGTCCCGATCGCGGACTGCGCGGTGCTCGACACCTGGCACCCGGCCGGCATGCGCGGCACCGGCAGCAGCACCGTCCGCGTCGAGGACGTCTTCGTACCCGGGCACCGCGCGGTGCCGCGCGACCGGCTGTTGCTGCCGCGCGAACCGGGCGCGGCGCGCTGCCACAGCGTTCCCTATCCCTTCGTGGCGGCGCTCATGTTCGCGGCACCGGTGCTCGGCGCGGCCCGGGGCGCACTGGCTGACTGGGTCCGTACGTCGAGGGCGTCAACGCCCGCCCTGGACGCCGTGCTTGCCCGGTCGTCGGCCGAACTGCGCGCCGCCGAACTGCTGCTGCGCGGTGCCGCGGGACGCGCCGACACGGCACCCGTGGAACCGCTGACGGTGGCCGAGACGGTGCGGGACGTGGTGGCCGCCGTGGAGTTGTGCGGGACCGCCGTGGACCGGCTCGCGCACGCGGACGGCTGCCCGTGCCCCTCCGGGTCCACCGAGGGCCCGGTCCGGCGCCGCCTGCGGGACATCCGCACCGCGTCGACGCACGCGATGCTCCGCTTCGAACCCTCGGCGCGCTCCTACGCGCAGGCCCTGCTCGGAGCGTAGAACTCCCCAAACCCTCAAGGCCTTCCACGCGCTCACCCCCATCCAGGCCGCCGGGGCCGACGGACACCACCCCGGCCCCGGCGGCCTGCCGCGCCCCCACCTCGTCCCCAGAAGGGATCGGCATGCAGCGCGAACACGCGCCCGCCCCGGTGCGCCTCACCTCCGCCCGCCCGCGAGGAGCCGCCGCATGACCGGGCGGTACGCCTTCTTCGACCTCGACGGAACCCTGCTCGCCGAGAAGAGCATGCTCGGCTTCTGGCAGCACTGGTCGGCACTCGTCGCCCGCGAGGGCCGCACGCCTCCCGCGCTGCGCACTACGGGCGCGGACCGCGAGACCCTGAACCGGGCGTACTTCGCCCACTTCGCGGGCGTCCCGCTCGAACGCTTCCGTACGGCCGCACGGCAGTGGTACGCGCACTACCGCCGCCGGCCTGACGCCTACGTGGCCCGCCCGCTGGACGCCCTCGCCCGGCACCGCGCCCTGGGCCACGAGGTCGTGCTCGTCACCGGCTCCGGCGCGGCCCTGGTCGAACCGGTGGCCGAGGATCTCGGGGTGCATCGTGTCCTGGCCACCGAGCAACTGACCGACGCCGAGGGGACGCTCACCGGTGAGGTGCGCCGCTCCATGCTCGGGGCGGCCAAGCAGGAGGCCGTGGCCGAGCTGACCGAACGCGCGGGAGCGCGGGCCGAGGACTGCTTCGCCTACGGCGACCACGCCAGCGACCTGCCGATGCTGTCCCTGGTGGGGCACGCCGTGGTCGTGGGCGACGACCCGGTCCTGGCCGCGCGCGCGGCCGCGTCCGGCTGGCGCTCGCTGCCCGCGCACAGAGGTCCGCATCCGGGTGGCGCGACCGTTCCTGGAAAAAATACCTTCGAGCGGGTATGTTATTCGCGTGCTCCGGAAACCAGGGGAGACAGAGCGGATGCGGTCACAGGACACCTGCCACGAGCCGGACACCGTACGAACGGTCCGGGCGCCTGACGGGCGACCCGCTCACCGCCTCGCCCCACCGAGGCTGTGCGAAAGGCAGCAGACGGCATGAGTGCACCGACCATCGGGCCGCAGGCCCTCAGGCTCTTCGAGTACGCGTCGGCGCGCGGCGACTGGACGGTGCGCAGCGCCTGCGAGCAACTCGCCACCAGCGTCGAGGAGGTGGAGCAGGCCCGCCGCCAGCTCCTCGGACTCGGCCTGCTGGTCGAGACGCCCCCTGGCACCGGTGCCGCCGACGGGACGGAGACCGCCGAAGGGGCTGAGACCGCCGGCGAGCACACCGCCGCCCGGGCGACCGCGCCCGAGGCCGCCCTGCTCAGGCTGCTCAGCGCCGAGGAGGAGGCCGCCGCCGAACTCACCGAGCGGATACGCCGCACCCGTGAGCGCATCGGCGCGGTGCGGGAGGTCTTCCTGCCCCTGCACACCGCCCGCAGCACGGGCCCCGGCGGCGAGGTGGTGACCGGCCGGGCCAACATCGCCCGCGTGCTCGGCGACCTCGCCGACGTGGCGACCTCCGAGATCCTGAGCACCCACCCCGGCGCCGTCCTGCCGCCCACGGCCCTCGCCGAGGGCCTGGAGCGGGACCTGCGCGTCCTCGGCCGGGGCGTGGCGGTGCGCAGCATCCACCTGCGGCCGATGACCCGCATCACCCATGCGATGACCCACCTCCAGCAACTGCGGGACGCGGGTGCGCAGTTGCGGATCGCCAGCATCCTTCCCTTCCGCTTCGTCCTGGTCGACCGGGTGCAGGCCCTGGTGCCCGCGCCGCACACGGACTGCGGCGAGGCGATGATGCTGCTGCGGGGCGAGGCCGTCACCGCCCTGCTGGTGAAGGTGTTCGAGATGTGCTGGGCGTCCGCCGCCCCGCTGGAGACGACCCCGTCAGGCCGGGAGACCGGACTGAGCGCCCAGCAGCAGTGGGTGCTGCGGCTGATGTCCACCGGCCGCAAGGACGAGGCGATCGCCCGCGAACTCGGCCTGTCCGTGCGTACCTTGCGGCGGGTGATGGCGGACCTGATGACGCGGCTCGGCGTCGACAGCCGCTTCCAGGCGGGCGTGGCCGCGGTGAAGATGGGCCTGCTCGACTAGCGTCTGCCGGTCGTCCGCGGGGTGCCTGGACACCCGTGTCCGGTTGCGGCCACGCCGCCATCGGCCGGGGCGCCGGGCTGTTCGCCGCCGGGTCCGGCGGACAGGATGGTGCTCCGGAACTGCGGCAGTGAGTCAGGAGCCCTCGTGTTCGACCCGGTACTCCTCCGATCCCTGGCAGCGACACCGCTGCGGGTCCAGTACGCAGTACTGCCCGTGCCCGCTCCGGTGTCCGCGCGGGTGCCCGGGCCCGAGGGCGCGCCCGCCGGGGCCGGGCGGGGGTGGGCCGTACTGCGGGTGACCCTGCACGGCGCCGGCGCCACCGGAGCAGGGGAGGCCACACTGCTGCCGTACGCGGCGGCCCACGGCCACGACGCCGTTCGCGCGCAACTCGCGGCCGCCGAACCCGGTTTGACGCCCGGCGTCAGCCCGTTGGAGCTGCCCGGCCTGCTGCCGCCCGGGCCCGCGCGCAGCGCCGTCGACTCCGCCCTGTGGGACCTGTTCGCCGAGCGGAGCGGGCTGCCCGTCCGGGCACTGCTCGGTCTGCGGCGGCCGCGTCCGTTGCCGGGCATCCGCACGCTGCCCCTGCTGCCGACCGCCGAGCTGGAAGCGGAGCTCCGGGACGGCGGCGGTCGTGGCCCCGGTGCCGGCCCGGGCTCACCGGGGCTGAGGCTGAGGCTCGGCGCCGGGTCCGTCGAGGACGACCTGGCCCTGCTCGACGCGGTGCGCCGCCACCGGCCCGACGCCTGGCTGATGGCCGACGCGGACGGGGCGTGGGACCCGGACCGGCTGCACACGATGCTGCCCCGGCTCGCCGAGCACGGAGTGCGCGTACTGCGGCAGCCGCTTCCCGAGGCCGAGTCGGGCGCCCTCGTCACCCTGCGCCGCCCCTTCCCGATCATCGCCGGCCTCGCCCACGGCGGGGCCGCCGGCCTGGACCGGCTGGCCGCCCGCTATGACGGCGTCGCCCTCGGCCTGGACGCCGTGGGCGGTTTGACCACGGCCCTCGCGGTGATGGAGGAGGCCGGGCAGCGCGGGCTGCTGGTACTGCTCGACTCACCGCCGGCGACCGCACGCTCCTGGACGGCGACGCTGCACGCCGCCGCGTACGCGGACCTGCTGTGCGTCCCGCCGGCCCTGAGCGTCGAGGGCGGCCCCGCACAGCACCCCCGGCACCCGCACTCCGTCGCCGCGCCGCCCGCCCCCGCCCCGGCCATGTGGGGCTGACCCGGCGGACGCCGGAGCCGAACAGGCCGTCGTACGGCGTCGTTCGGCTCCTACGTGTCCTACGTGTCGTACTGCGTCGTACGGCGGAAGGCCCCGCGGGGCCGGGCAGCGCCCGGTCGGCCCGCGGGGCCTTGTGCCGTACGGTGGGTTCAGTAGTGCACGCGGCGGTTCTCCTCGGTCACCCGGTAGCGCACGTTCCACAGGCTGCGCCGCACGTAGGTGCGCTGGAGCCAGCGGTCGCGGCCGTCGTAGCGGGCGGTGAAGGTGGACCTGGCGTGCACGCCCTTCCGGTTGTTGATCAGCAGGGCCTGGCCGGGCCGCAGGTGCACGCTGTGCGCGACCTGCCGGCAGACCTCCTGCAGAGTGTCCAGGGCCTGGCGGGCGCCGCTGGTCAGCGCGTGCACGCCGTTGGCGGAGATGGCGATCTCCGGGAAGTCGTGGTGCCCGCTGATCATCGGCACCGGCTCCGACAGCACGTCCTGGCCGCCGGCGACGTCCCGCACGTAGCTGCCCGGCGCGTTGAGCCGGAACAGCGGGCTGCGCAGGGTGTCCAGCACCTCGGGCGCCAGCGCGGCGGAGATGTCGCGGGCGTCGGCGTAGAAGGTCCCGGCCACGCCCTCGTGGTCGGCGCGCAGGCAGCTGAGGACCAGGAAGTCGGGGTTGGCCACGTCGTAGCGGCCGATCACGTCGTGCATGATGTCGCTGTGGAAGTTGAGGAAGGTTTCCGACCCCTGGTTGGTCTGGGTCCTCGCACCTCCCTCGACGGGGATGACGTCGTGCACCAACTGTCCCGCCTTCTCGGTCAGTACGCCCATCGGCTCACCGAGCAGACCGCTCAGGCCGAGCAGCACGCCCTCGGCGACGAAGGACTTCTTGCCGCGGCTCGGCCCGCCGTCGGACGGCGTGTCGGGCAGCTCGGCGTCCACCGGCAGGTTGCTCACCAGGCACACGCCGGGCGTGTCGATGTGCCGGCCGAAGTCCAGGATCTGCTGGAGCAGATCGGTGGGCAGCGTGGAGAAGATCTGCAGCAGCCGCGCCATCGAGTGGTCGATGTCGTCGTTCGGGTCCGCCAGGCGGTTCAGCTGCGCGCCCAGCGCGTCCCGTATCTCGTCGGGCAGGGTGATCTCGCCGAGGGTCCGCGTGGTGACGGGTCCGGCGGTGGGGACGGTGCGTTCGGTGGTCACGGTCATGACGTTCACACTCCTTGCATCTCGAGCAGCGGCGCGTCGGGAGCCGGATCCGCGCCGGGACGGTTGACGTGGTCGTGCAGGCGCTGCGTCAGGTGCAGCGCGTCCTCCTCGTCGGCGGCCAGTTGCGTGACCACCTGGCTGCCGCGTACCGCGGTCACCGGAACGCCCGCGTACTCTCCGGGAGTCAGCCCGTTCCGCCGCTGGAACTCCGGCAGGTCGACGAATCCGCCGGTGACGGCGACCAGCGGACCCGAGGTGAGGCGGACGACGTCGATGTTGGCGGCGTGGAACACGGTGTAGGCGCGGTCGGCGAGTTCCTCGGTCGCGTAGCGCAGGGCGGCCGAACGCTGGTTCAGCACCACGGCCGCGACCGACGAGCCCGCGGTTCCGATCACCGAACCCACCGGGAAGGGTGCCCGGTTGTAGCGGCAGACGATCTCGATGCGGTTGCGCTGGGCGAGCCGGACCGCCCTTCGGTGCAGCACCTTCGCGCCGTACAGCGACATCAACGCCGCCGTGTTGTACGACACTTCGCTCAGCAGCCGGGCGCCGGTGATCAGATGCGGGTCGGAGCTGTAGATGCCGTCGACGTCCGAGTGGATCTCGCAGCTGGGGGCGCCGACCGCCGCCGCGACCGCCACCGCCGACAGGTCCGAGCTGTTCTTGCCCAGCCACGTCGGCCGGCCTTCCCTGTCGGCGGCCTGGCCGCCGGGCACCACCACGACCTCGTGCTCGTCGACCGCCGTGCGCAGCGGCTCGGGGTCGGTGTGCTCCAGCCGGGCCCACATGAACGAGGAGTCCGTGGTCAGGCCCAGCTGGTGCCCGGCGAGCACGGTGGCCGTGCGGCCGGTCCGGTGCAGGGCCGTGGCCAGCAGCTGCGCGCCCACCGTGTCGGCGAGGGTCAGCAGACCGGCGACGGTCTCGTCCTCCGGGTGCGGGTTGACCTGGCTGAGCCGCTCACGGAACTGCTCGGTCTCGCCCGGCTGGCCGCTCACCACGACGACCAGACGGGTGCCCTCCTCCTCGATCCTCCGCGAGAGCGCCTCGGCCAGCTGCTGGTACGCCGTCAGCGTGCGGAAGCTGGAGCCGCCGAACTTCAGGACCGCCGGCGGCAGGCGCTCCCCGGCCGGTGGCGTGGCCGTCACAGGGTCCTCCGTTCCACGAGCTCCTCGGCGATCTGGATGGCGTTGAGCGCGGCGCCGATGGTGAGGTTGTCGGCGACGAGCCAGAGCCAGAAGGCGCGCGGGTTGTTCGGGTTCACGCGGACCCGGCCGACGTGCACCCGGTCGGGGTCGTCGACGGTGGCCGGGGTGGGGAAGGCGTGCCGGGACTCCCGGTCGTGCACGGTCACTTCGGGCAGCCCCGCCAGCACCTCGACGAGTTCCGTGCGGTCGACCACGCCGTGGGTCTCGATCCACACGGCCTCCGAGTGGCCGTTGACGACCGGCACCCGCACACACGTGGTGGTGACGTCCAGGTGGGGCAGGCCGAGTATCTTGCGGGACTCCTGGAGCATCTTCTGCTCCTCCAGCGTGAAGCCGGAGTCCAGGAAGCGGTCGATCTTCGGGATGACGTTGAAGGCGAGGGACGGGGTGAACTCCTTGGCGGGGTAGGTCTCGTCCGGGTGGTCGAGGGCCGCGCGGCTGGCGTCCTTCAGCTCGTCGATGCCGGGGTGGCCGAGGCCCGAGGCGGCCTGGTAGGTGCTGACCACGGCCTGCCGTACGCCCCACCGCTGCTCGACGCCCTTGAGCAGCCGCACCAGCGGAATGGTCGAGCAGTTGGGGTTGGCGATCACCCCGGACCTGGGACGCCGGTCCAGCTCGTGGGCGTTGACCTGCGGCACGACCAGCGGGGTGTCGGGGTCCATGCGGTAGGCGATGGTGTTGTCGATGACGACGGCGCCCGCCGCGGTGGCCCTCGGCACCCACTGCCGGCTGGCCTCGGTGCCCGCGGAGAAGAAGGCGAGATCGACGGTGGAGAAGTCGAACTCGTCGACGGCGCGCACCGGATGGGACTCGCCGTCGACGTTCAGCTCGGTGCCGGCCGAGCGGGCCGAGGCGACCAGGTGGATGTCGCGGTAGCGAAAGCCCCGCTTCTCGATCAGGTCGATGAGCGTGTTGCCGACGGCGCCGGTGGCGCCGACTATGGCGATGCGGGGTGCGCTGGGGTCGCTCACGCGGGTCATCGGGTGCCTCCGGACTTGATCTCGATCTTGGGCTCGGCCGTCTCCCCGGCGGCCGCGGCCGCGGTGGTGGCACCGGCGGTGGCGGTGGCGGTCGAGGTGGTGGCCGCGGAGGAGGCCGCCGCCTGCTTGGCGGCCCGGCCGCGGAAGGTCCAGCCCAGGTTGATGCCGAGGCTGGCGGCCACGATCAGCGGGATGCCGAGGGCCTGCAGCAGGCTCACGCGGTGCCCGTACACGGCCCAGTCCATGAGCATCGCCACGGCCGGGTACACGAACGCCAGCACCGCGATCTTCGGGGTGGGCAGCTTCTGGTACGAGGAGTACATCAGCACGTACATCACGCAGGTGTGGATCACCCCGAGGCCGATCAGCCAGCCCCAGTCGGCGCCCAGGTGCCGCGTCTGGCTCAGCGTGGTGAACGGCAGCAGCAGGAAGATGCCGAGGACCAGCTGGACCAGCGCCACCAGGTGCGGCCGCACACCGGTGACCCGCTTGGTGATCAGCGTGGACACGGCGTAGAACACCGCGGCCAGCAGCGCGTATCCGAGGCCCGCGAGGTAGGCGCCGTCCCCGCCGCCGGTCAGGTCGGACGCGGACACGCCGGCGACCAGGACCAACCCGACGAAGGCCACGCCGAGCCAGCCGAACTTGGCGGCCGTGAGCCGGTCGCGGAAGATCAGGGCGCCCAGCAGCATCACGTAGAACGGCTGCGTGTGGTACACGACCGTCGCCACCGAGATCGACGTGCGCTCGTACGACTCGAAGAGGAAAGCCCAGTTGAAGACGATGAACACGCCGCCCAGCGCGGCCAGGCCGAGCTTCCTGGCGGTGAACCCGTGGTTCTTGAAGAAGCCGCGCACCAGGCAGTAGAGGCCCAGGGTGACGGTGCCGAACAGGCAGCGGAAGAACACCACGTTGAAGGGCGACGCACCGGATTCGATGACGAAGACGCCCAGGGTGCCGGAGAGCACCATGGCGAGCGTCAGCTCGATCGCTCCCCTCGTCTCCTGGTTCGGCGCTCGAGTGTCGGTACTCATGTGAAGTGCCCTTTCTTGACGAAAGAATGACGGAAAGTCAGGGATAGGTGGTGTGGTGTCGGTGGGTCAGTGCAGTGGCACTGCGTAGTGCAGCCCGCCCCTGGTCCACAACTCGTTGAGTCCGCGCGGCACGGCCAAGCCGGCGGCGGGGCCCAGGTTGCGCTCGTAGACGTCCGCGTAGGTGCCGACCGCGTCCAGGACCCGTGCGGCCCAGTCCGTGTCGAGGCCCACGGCGGGCCCGTGCGCGCCTGCCGCCTCGGCGGCCCGGGCGAGAGCCTTGTCCCGCTCGGCCGCGTCGCCTGCCTCGACCGCCTCGTACTCGGCGGACAGCAGCAGTTGCAGCACCCACCGGCACAGCCGGAACCAGGACGCGTCGTCGTCGCGCACCGCGGCCGCCATCGGCTCGCGCGAGATGGCCGCATCGAGGATGCGGTGCGCCGACGGGTCCGCCAGCGCGGCCCGCTCACCGGCGAGCGCGACCCGGTCCAGTACGTAGGCGGCGCACTCGCCGGCGGCGTAGGCGGCGAGCGTCTCGCCCGGGGTGGCGAAGGCGACCGGTTCGACCGCGAGGCCCCGGCCGCCGTACCAGGACGCCAGGTTGGCCGCGCTCGTCGTGCCCGCCTGCACGGCCACGCGCCGCCCGGCCAGCTCCTCGGGGCGGGTGACGCCGCTGTCGGCCCGCACCAGGAAGCCCTCGCCGTCGTAGCAGGTGACCCCCGCGAACAGCACCGGCCAGCCGGCCTCGCGGCCCAGGGTCCAGCTGACGTTGCAGACGGTCAGTTCGGCCTCGCCCCAGGCCAGCCGGCCGAGCCGGTCGGCCGGGTCGGTGGGCACCCACTCGACCGCGTCCGGGCTGCCGAGGGCGGCCGCGGCCACGGCCCGCGCGACATCGGTGTCGAGGCCGCTCCACCGGCCGTCCTCGCCGCGCAGGGACAGCCCGCGGATGCCGCGGCTGACCGCGGCCCGCAGCGCCCCGCGCCCGCGCACGGCGTCCAGGGTGGGTGTGCTCATGACGCGCTCCTCGCCGAGATGGAGGGACGGCTCGTGAAGTGGCCGTGGGTCAGCTGCTCGCGGTCGAAGCGGCGCTCGTTGAAGCCGAGCATGCCGAGCAGCCCCTTGGCGCTGACCGGCCGGCGCCCGGTGCCGCCCCGGTCCACCCGCAGGGGCATCCGGCCGGCCTCCGCCCAGCGCAGCATGCCGCCCGGATCGACGTACGCCCGCGACCTGTTGGCGTTGTCCTGGTGCAGGCAGTACGGCACGTCCAGGTGGCCCCGCGAGAAGGCGCGGATCAGCGCCTCGCCGACGGTCGGCGCGAGCTCCAGGGTGCTGTCGACCAGCATCCTGGCCTCCTCGTAGACACCCGAGTCGGTCGCGCGGACCTGGGCCCCGGACTCGGTCCGGTTTCCCGGCTCGACCGGAGGCGTGGAAGGCAGCGCCGCTCGAGCGGCCTCGTCGCGCGCGATGGCGTCGGCGAACTCCAGCGCGTCCACGTTCTCGGCGATCGTCGGGATGCGGTGCGCCTCCGCCGGGGTCTTCACGATCAGCCGCTCGCTGCCGCTGCGCACCGCGAGGCGGACGCTCTCCTCCAGGATCCGGAACGACCCCACCAGGGTGCGCGGGAACACCCCCATGAACGTGTAGAGGACGACGTGCCAGTCGGCCCCCGCCAGGCGCTCTCCCGCGAGCCGGCGCAGCGCCGCGATCGCCTCCAGATCCTGCCCGGGGTGCGTCTGCTGCGCGTAGCTCAGGGAGATGTCGCTCAGGCCGTGCTCACGGAAGAACAGCGCCTCCAGCACGCTGAGCGCGACGAGCAGCGAGGGCGGGCACAACTGCCCCAGCATGCAGCCGCCGAAGCTCTCCAGGTGCATCGGCTCGGGCTGCGCCGCGATCAGTTCGCAGCAGCGCGCCCACGCCTTGACCGCCTCGCTGATCGGCGCCCGGCTGTAGGGCAGGCAGTACGAGACCGGGCCGCCCTCGGTGGCGTCGACACCGGCCGCCACCATCGCCTCGAACAGCGGGTACGGCAGCGCCGAGCCGTGTCTGACCTGGACGGGGAAGCCGTCCCCCGACACCTCGCCGAGCAGCCGCCGGGTCGCCGCCGGCCCGTGCGCGACGAGCGGGAAGCCGTTGAGCTCGGCGCCGGTGCGCAGGGCCTGGCGCGCGGAGTCGTGGTCGTTGACGCGGGTGTAGCTGTCCAGGGTGATCGTGCCGACCGCCGCGGCGTCGGCGGCCCGTACGCCGAGCAGCCCCTCCCGCATCGTCACCAGATCCCCGAAGCCCATCCGCGGCTGCACGACGAGACTGCCCTGCCGGCTCGCTTCGCGCACCCGGCGGGAAAAGCGTCCACGCGGCGCGACCCCGGCCACGGGAAAGGCGGATGTCCGTACGGCCGTGTTCACGCGGCGGCCCCCGAGGCGAGCGCCGGCCGGTCCGCGTTCTCGAGTGTCGCCAGGAATTCCTGGAAACCGTCGATCCCGCCGTCCGCCTCGAATACCGCGTCGAATCCGCTGAGCGCCAGTTCCTCGGCGTACACGATGTTCTCCGCGCCGCGCACACCGAGTTTTCCGCCGATGACCACCCGCAGGTCGGCGAGATCCGGCTCGCTGCGTATACGGCGGATGAGCCGCAGCCCGTCGAGGTGCCCGTGCCCGTTCACCGTGCTGATGACGAGCACGTCGGGGCGGGTGCGGCGGCACTCTTCGACGATGAGCTCGTCCGGCACGCAGGCGCCCAGATTGGTGACCTCGGCGCCCTGCTCCTCGAGCAGCAGCTGAAGAAAGACGAGGTTCCACATATGGGCATCGGAAGACACGCTCGACACGACAAACCTTTTCGCCGGGAGCATGACCTGAGACATGAGGAGTTCTCCTTGCCGCTGTTACTGTGACTCCTGAATTGTCCGTGCCGGATCATCGCGGAGTCCAGGAGAATTGTTCGGCATTGCAGATGGGGCTTATCGATCAGGTCGATATTCAGGCGTTACGGTATTCCTGCCCGAGGAATTCGATGACCTGCTCCACGAACACCTGCCGCTCACGCGACAGCTGCGACCCCTTGCGCCACGCCAGCTGGGTGAACAGCTCGAACGGCGGCTCCCACGCCAGCGGCGCCAGCGAACCGGCGCCCAGTTCGTCGGCGACCGTCATCCGCGGCAACAGGCTGATCCCGAGTCCGGCGCCGACCCCGCGCTTGATCGCCTCGATGTTGCCGAACTCCAGGAACGGCACCGGCTCGCCCGAGCCGTCGTTCAGCTCCGCCTCCAGCAGCTCCCGGTAGGCGCACCCCGCCTCCGGCGCGAGCACCGACTCCTGGCGCAGCTCGTCGGTGGGCACCTTGGTCTCGTCCGCGAGCCGGTGGCCGGGCGGCGCGACGAGGACCAGTGGCTCGACGCCCAGCACCTCGCTGTGCACACCGGAGTGCTGCGTCTCGGCCTCCATCAGGAAGCCCGCGTCGAACACGCCCTGCCGCAGCGAGTGCAGGGTCTCGGCGCACAGGCTGGGCCGCAGCGCGATCTGAAGCCGCGGGTAGCGGTGGTGGAAGTACTCCAGGACGGCCGGCATGCGGTAGGAGGTGATGCTCTCCATCGTGCCGACCGTCAGCACGCCCTCGGGGTGCGCGTGCGGCGACGCCACCCCCCGCGCCTCGTCCGCGAGCGACAGCATCTGCCCGGCGTACGGCAGCAGCCGCGTACCCGCGGGAGTGAGCTTGACCTTGCCCGCGACCCGCTCGAACAGCTCGCTGCCCAGGGACACTTCGAGGCTCTTGATCTGCGCGGTCACGCTGGACTGCGCGTAGTTGAGTTCGGCGGCCGCCCGGGTGAAACTCCCCAGCGCGGCCACACGGTGAAAGGTCCTCAGTTGCCGGATGTCCATCGGTCTCTCCCGGAGAAATGCGGACGGAATCGATCCACGGTGGTCGAGACATCGAGACTGCCGACCCGCCCCCGCCCGGCGGAAGGAGAACCCGGTGGCACACAGTGCCCACGGCAGCAATGTGCCGCGGCCCGTGCGGCGTTGTACGCGGCACGGGCCGAGGGCCTGATGGGGATTCGCCCCAGTGGTTGCGCTCTGAGCGCTCAGTGCCCGCTCAGCGCTCACCGCTCAGTGCTCACCGCCGGTCGGTGCGGTCCGGCGTCGGCCCCCGCCTCCGTGGCCGCCCCCGAGCGGACCGGCGCCGGCGGCTGGGGCATGGCCCGGACCTTCCGTACGGGGGAGAGCAGCACCGGCAGCGCGCAGGCGGGCGCGGCAAGCGCGCACACGGCCACCGTGGCACGCAGCCCGAACTGGCCCGCCGGCAGGCCACCGGCCGCGGCGCCGAGCGGCATGGTGCCCCAGATCAGGAAGCGGTTCGCCGCGTTCATCCGGGCGAGCATTCCGTCCGGAGTGGTCGCCTGGCGCAGACTGACCGCGTTCGTTCCAGATGCTGACCCCGACGGCGGTCACGGTGAAGCCGAGCAGGAGCCAGGGAACGGTTCCCGTGCGTGGGGCCCAGGCGGCCACGACGAACCCGGCGTTGAGGGCGGCGCCGACCACGATGGCCGGACCGACCCCGATCCGGGCGTTGAGCCTCGGGGTCGGCATCGACCCGGCCAGACAGCCCACTCCGGCCACCGCCAGCACGGTGCCTACCACGGCCGCGGACAGCGGCGCGGGACGCGGGCGTACTGGTCTCACCGGGCGACGAGTACACCAGCAGCCGCAGCCAGGCCGCCTTCGGTGTCCGCGTCGGCCTCAACGCCGACGCCGGCGACGACGAACTGCGCCGCGCCCTGCTGACCCTCCTGAGCCTGACCCACACCCGCCCGCCGGGCTGGACACCGGCCGGCGCGCACCGCGCTCACACCGGTGTGTGGCCCTCCAGATAGTCCCGGACGGCCTCGGGCAGCCCGGCCCCGGCGGTCTCCTCGAAGGGCGTCCAGCGGACCTGCTCCGGGCCGAGGCGTGCCTCCGAGGACGGATCGGAGCTCAGCAGGTGGCACACCACCGCGGACGACGGCTGAGCGCCCGCCCCCTCGGAGTGCAGCGTCGTGGAGCCGTCGACGAGGTAACCGGTGAGCTCGTACACCACGCGCGCCGCGGTGGCCGGCGTTCTCTCCGCGGGCTCCGGGCTGCCTGAGGGGAGCCCCCAGCCGCCGGAGAGCTCCACGAGCAGCAGACGCCCGTCGTCGACGACGACCGCCTCGACCGTGCCGCGTACGGTATCTCCCGACCCCACGACCCACCAGCCCCTTTCCCGCCCACCGAAACCTGCCCCGGCTGGCGCCCGCACGAGGCGGTGCCGGTGAGCAGCTTTCCATTCCCTACCCTCGCCGGCCCATTCCGAACGGGGTTCGCGGAAGGCCGAAAGACGTCTGCCGAGGCTCGAACTCCGCTGCCAGGATCGGCCTTTGGCACGGACCTTTGCCCATGCCGTTCGTGCACAGGGGAGAAGAGCCGAAGAGCTGAAGAGCCCCACGCCGTGGGGCTTCGGACCTCGCACCTCACGGAGAGACGCATGCGAAGCAGAATGCCGGCAAGGTCCCTCGTCACCCTCGGCGCGGTCGTGGCACTGGCCGCCGGGAGCCTGGCGGACGCGAGTGCCGGCTTCGCGGCATCCGGACCGGCCCAGCAGCACGCCGTGACCGCCCGGGCCGCCGCGCCCAGCGCGGTGGTCAACCTCGGCCTGAACACCACCCAGGCCAAGGGCTTCCAGCGCTGGCTGGCGGCGAACTGGGGATACAACGACTCCATCGACGGCCAGTTGGGCCCCAACAGCTGGAAGGCGGAGCAGCGCCACCTCAAGGCGTACTGGAACTACACAGGCGCCATCGACGGCATCGTCGGCAGCGGCACGGTGTCCGCCCTCCAGCGCTTCCTGAAGAACAACGGCTGGGGCTACAGCGGCCCCATCGACGGAATCGCCGGGTCCGGGACCCAGGCGGCATTCGCCACGTTCGCCAACTGGTGCGTGGCCAACTACTAGCCGACGACCGACCACCGAAGCGGAACGGCCGGAGCGCGTCGTTGGCGCCCCGGCCGTCCCTGTGGGCCCGCGGCACCGGGCATCACGCGCGCGGCGCCCGTCAGTTGCCGCAGGTCCGCAGCCGTACCGCCGTACCCTTCGGCCCGGTGCGCACCTGGACGGTGTCGCACAGCATGCCGACGCCCCAGATGCCGAACCCGGACTTCAGGGCCGACTGCGGGGGGACCCAGCTCAGGAACTCCTCGGGCTGCCAGTGGCCGGAGTCGGTGATCTCGCAGACCAGCCCGTTGTCGGGCCACGCCCTCAGGGTCACGGGCGGGTGGCCGTGGCGTACGGCGTTGGTGGCGACCTCCGTCACGGCGACCAGGAGGTTGTAGAGCGCGTCCCCCGCTATCGCGCACCGCCGGGCCTGCTCGGTGACGAAGACCCGCAGCGCGTGCAGGTCGGTGGGCCGGACCTCCATCGAGGCCGCGGAGCTCGGCGAGGGCGGCAGGGGCGTGCTGTCGACGCCGGCGACGAAGTCGTACGGGTCCCGGTAGTCGGGGTTCTCCCGCAGGCGGGCGCCCTCGTGGATCCTCGGGTGGGTCTGCCGCACCAGGGAGATGACCTCGGGGGAGAGCACCGAGGTGTTGTAGCAGCAGTAGCCGCGGAAGTCGGCGTCGGCGAAGCCCAGGTTGAAGATGGAGTCGTAGCGCACCCACTCCATCGCGTCCGGGTACTTCGACCAGTCGGCCGACGCCACCACCCACGCCGGACGGGTGCCCAGCGACCGGGCGACGGCCATCATGCCGGCCATGGCGCGCACGGGCGTGCTGTAGAAGTCCGACGGGTCGATGAACTGCACCGCCGGGGCGTCGGAGCCGAGCGAGTCGCGCAGCACCTCCGCCTCCTCGCGCGGTGTCACCGCGAACGCCGGGTCGCCTGCCTCGATGCCCTTGCGCAGGTGGGGCAGGGCGCCCGCGAGAAACTCCTGGTCGTCCCCGTAGAGGAGCGCGCAGTGCTGGACTCCCTGCCGCGCGCTCGTCCGGCCGGCCTCCATCGGCTGGTCAGCAGGTGCCTCGGCGGTCATGACATCCCCTTCCGCCCCTGGACGAGCCCGGGCAGACGTTCCCAACTCACGGTCAGCACAAGGTTCTCCAGCTGCGGCGACAGGTTGTCCAGGACGAGCCGGACGCCGTTGCCGCAACTCTCGACCAGGCAGGTCAGCAGGCGCAGCGCGCCGAGGTCGATGAAGCGCAGCCCGGCGAGGTCGAGGCGCACCTCGCCGCCCCGGGCGGCCAGCGGGGACAGCGTCTCCACGAGTTCCTGGTGCCGTGTGGCGTCGAGTTCGCCCTCCAGACGGAGGCCGGGGGGATCGGCCATCGGCGTGATCCGGAGCATGCGCTCCTCGGAGTGTGCAATGACTTCCATGAGGCCTGCCAGGTCCTGGGTCGGTGAACTCTTGGAGGGACTCGCCCGCTTCAGTGTGCGGGCGGCCGGTATAGCGGCGGTATACGCACCCCGTACGTCCGTCAGCCCACCGGCCGCTCCGACGGCGACGGAGGCGGCCCGACCCGCAGGGTCAGGCAGGCGGGGAAGAACGCGCTCCAGGCGTAACCGCGCCAGCGCACGTACGCCCCGACGTTCGCGTCCGGCAGGAGGGTGGCGCGTGTCATGTGCTCCTGCGCCTCGCGGACCCTGCCCTCGTCGAACAGGATGAAGCTGATCTCGTTCAGGGCGAGGCCCTCCAGGGCGCGCTCGCCGATGTCCCGCGCCCGCGTCATGCTCTCCTCCAGGCAGGACAGCGCCTCCGCAGTCCGGCCCAGGCCGAGGTGGGCGCGGCCGAGGTTGCCCAGGCCGGTCACCTGGGCCATGCGGTCGCCGGCCTCGGCGGCGAGGGCGAGGTGCCGCCGCTGCACGGCGACGGACTCCTCGTACAGCTCCAGTTCGGCGAGGGCGTCCGCGAGGTTGCCGAGGGCGCGGCGCTCGCCGTCGCGGTCGCCGGTCTCCCGCCGGATCGCGAGCGCCGCCTCCAGGGACTGCCGCATCCTGTCGTAGTCCCGGTGCAGCCAGTGCACCGCGGACAGGTGGTCCAGGCCCCAGGCCTCGCTGTCCCGGTCGCCCAGGCGCCGGGCGGTGGCGATCACCACGTCGGCCAGGGTGCGCAACTCCCGGGCGCGGGCGTGCGGGTAGAGGTACCAGTGCAGCGGCCGCGCGAGCCGCACCGCGAGCCGGGCCGCGGCGTCGGACCGGGCGGCGGCGTGCGTGACGGCGGCCATCAGGTTGGCGCGCTCGGCCTCCAGCCACGCCTCGGCCTGCTCCCGGTCGGCGAGCGGAGCCGCCGGCGGGGTGCCGCCCGCGGGCGACGGCTCACCGGGGCGCCACGCCGACTGCGGCGGCACGTCGAGGAACGACACCGCCCGCTCGGCCGTGGCGAGGTAGAAGCGCAGCACGCGGAGCAGGGCCTGCTCGCGTTCGGCGGCCGGCTCCTGGGCGTCGACCTGCTCGCGGGCGAACAGGCGGATGAGGTCGTGCATCTGGTAGCGCCCGGGGGCGAGACTGTGCAGCAGATGCGCGTCGACCAGCCGTTCCAGCGCGTCCTCGGCCCGCCAGGTCTCCATGCCGAGCAGCGCGGCCGCCGCCTGGAGGCTCACGTTCGACCCGGGCAGCACCCCGCAGAAGCGGAACGCGCGCGCGGCGGCCGCGTCCGTGGGGTGCTCGCTCTGACAGAGCCCGTCGTAGCCGGCGTGGAAGCTGGCCCGTACGGACAGGTCGCCCACCCGGATCTCGTCCAGCCGGTTCTGCGCGTCGGCCAGCCGCTCCGCGAAGGCGCTCAGGGGCCAGCCGGGGCGCCCCGCCATCCGGGCGCCGACGATGCGCAGGGCCAGCGGAAGCCGGCCGCACATCTGCACGATCGCGTCGGTCGCCTCGGGCTCGGCGGCGACGCGCTCCGCGCCGACCAGCCGCTCCAGCAGGGCGGTCGCCTGGTCGTGGAACATGACGCCGAGGTGGAGGTGGGTGGCGCCCTCCAGGGAGGTGAGCATCTCCCGGCTGGTGATCAGCACGGCGCAGCCGGGACCGGCGGGCAGCAGCGGCCTGACCTGGTCGACGCCGGCCGCGTTGTCGAGCACGATCAGCATCCGGCGGTCGGCCACCAGCGAGCGGAAAGTGGCCGCCGCCTCCTCGGTGTTGGCGGGTACGGCCACGTCCGGTATGCCGAGCGTGGCGAGGAACCGGCCGAGCACCTCGCCGGGTTCCAGGGGCGTCAGTCCGGCGGTGGCGCCGTGCAGGTCGACGTAGAACTGGCCGTCGGGGAAGCGGTCGGCGAGCTGGTGGGCGGTGTGGATGGCCAGCGCCGACTTGCCCACCCCGCCGGCCCCGTCGATCACGGCCATCGCCACCTGCCCCTGGCCGCCGCCGGTCAGCAGCCGGTGCAGCACCGAGCTCTCGCCGGCCCGGCCGACGAACGTGGCGCTCAGATGCGGGAGTTCCCTGGGCACCAGGGCGGGTCTGCCCTCCGCCGTCTCCTGCTTGCCGTTCACCGGGTCTCCCGGCGCGGGCGTCCCGGCTCCCGGCTCACCGGGTTCCGCCGCCCCGGCCCGTGGTCCGGGCCCGAGCAGCAGCGACGCGTCGGCCCGCAGGATCCGCTGGTGGAGCTGTTGCAGGGGCGGCCCCGGCTCGATGCCCAGCTCCTCCGCCAGCAGGTGCCGCAGCTCGCGGTAGGCGGCCAGCGCGTCGGCCTGCCGGCCCGCCCGGTACAGCGCCAGCATGAGCCGGCCCCGCAGCCCCTCGCGCAGCGGATGCTCGCTGACCAGCGCGTCCAGCTCGTCGAGCACCGCCTCGTGGCCGCCGAGCCGCAGCCGCGCCTCGATGTGCGACTCCCGCGCCTGCGTGCGGTACGCCGCCAGGCGCATCGTCTCCGCCTCCACGGCCGGTGTCGGCGGTACGTCCGTGAAGGGTGCGTCGCGCCACAACCGCAGCGCCTCGCCGAGCAGTTCGGCGGCGGCCCCGGCAGCCCCGCGCGCCAGCTCGCGGCCGCCCTCGTCGACCAGTTCCGTGAAGCGGTGCGCGTCGACCTCGCCGGGCCGCACGATGAGCCGGTAGCCGTGCGCCCGGTACCCCTGCGCGTGCGTCACCAGCAGCCGGCCCGACTCGTCCCCCAGCGCCCGCCGCACCCGGGAGACGTATTGCTGGAGGATCTTGCCCGCGCTCCGCGGGGGACGGGCGCCCCACAGCTCCGCGACCAGCCGGTCGGTGGAGACCACCTGGTTGGCGTCGCACAGCAGTACCGCGAGCAGCATCCGCCACTTCGCCGGGGCGAGGGGTATCTCCTCGCCGCCGCGCCACAGCCCGAGCGGACCGAGGACCCGGTACCGCATGTCGTGCTCCGTCACTCGTCTCCTTCCCGTGCGGCCCGGAAGGGGTGTGTCGTGGGACCGTACTCGTGCGCCGGCCGGTGAACCGGCCGGGGGCCGCCGGCCCGGCGCCCACCAAGTGGTACGTGAACGCCTGGCGTGGGGTTCGAACATCCTGGGGGCAATCCCTGTACGGCGCAAGGAAGTTGCCGTCGTGCCCGCTCCAGGGTCTAAGGGCGGGCGGGCGAGCGGCGGGCGGCGAGCAGGCTGCGCACGACGGTGGCGGGCCGCAGGGCCGAGCCGGGCGGGGCCAGCAGATGCTGCATGTCCAGTACGACGCGATGGGCGCCGGCCGAGACATGGCTGGCCAGCACGACCTGGCGGACGTAGCGGTTGACCAGGTCGGTGCCTGGCGGCCGGTGGCCGACCGTCTCCGGGTACATGAAGTCGCCGCCCGTGGCCACCTGCCAGGGCCCGGCGATCACCTTGGCGGCCGCACGGTAGTAGGCGCGGGCCATCGCGGAGGAGGCGGTACCGAAGCGGTCCAGGCAGCGGCCGAGTCGCACCGCCTCCAGGGCGGCGACGCTCATCCCCTGCCCGTACACGGGGTTGAGGCTGCACAGGGCGTCCCCGATGGCGACATGGCCGGCCGGGGGCCGCCGCAGCCGCTCGAAGTGGCGCCTGCGGGACCGCGGATGGGTGAACCTGCGGGCGTCGCCCTCCTCCAGCGGTTCGGCGTGGGCGACCAGTTCGCCGATGTGCCCGGTCGGCAGCTCCGCGGCGAACTTGGCGAACCCCTGCGGGTCGACGGGCGCGTGGGCGCCGTGCCAGCCGGCGAGGGTGACCATCCACCGGCCGCCCTCGACGGGCAGGACGGCGGCCGCCCGCTTGTCGTGCGGTGGCACCCCGGCTATGAGGTACAACAGCGCGCCGTCCCGCAGCCGTTCGCCGGGGCCGCGCCGCAGCAGCCGGGTGGTGTACCCCACGTCGACCTTGACGGTGGCGACCTCGGGCACCGGAGCGCCCAGGGCCTGGAGCCACTTGTCGGTACGGGCGCCGCCGTGTCCGGTGGCGTCCACGACCAGTTCGGCGGCGAGCCGTTCACCCCCGTCCAGTTCGACCCCGCTCACCCGCTCCGCGTTCCCGGTCAGCCCGCTCACCGCGATACGGTCGCGGATCCGCACGCCGGGCAGGGCGGCGACGCGGGACCTGATCGCGTACTCCAGGAAGGCGCGGCTGAGGCTGATCCCGCGCAGACCGGTGTCGAGGCGCAGCCGGTGGCCGCCCATCTGGTGGAAGAGGACGTCCGCGCCGGGGTCGAAGGGCACGGCCCCGCCGGCCAGCAACTCGTCGGTGAGACCGGGGAACAGCTCCTCGCAGGTGTTCTGGCCGCTGACGAGGAGCGCGTGCGCGTGGCCGCCCTGCGGCACACCGCGCCGGTCCCGGGCGTCGTCCGGCAGCGTGTCGCGGTCCAGGACCGTCACCCGGTCGAACCGGCCGGCCAGGGCGCGCGCCGCGACAAGCCCCGCCATCGACCCGCCGATGACCACCGCATGCGCACCGACCGAACCCATGGGCCCTCCCCACCGCACAGCACCGCGCCGGCGCCGCGATCGTTCACGGCGCCGGGGCGGAGTTTAGAAGGGCGGTGTGGCCTGTGTCACTCGTTCTCAACCGCCCTCAGCCGTCGTCAACCGTCCTCAGCCGTCCGCGAGGGACGCGAGGAACGACCGCCAGGCCCCCGCCCCGCAGCGGAACCGGGGACCCTCGGGGTCCTTGCTGTCCCGGACGTGGACGACGTGCCCGTCGTCGGCGACCTCCACGCAGTTCCCCCCGTTGCCCATGCTGCGGCTGCTCCTGCGCCAGCGCGGCTCACTCCGGTCCGTCATCGATTTCCCTTCTCAGCCGGCGTATCAGCACGCGTGAGCCGTGCGGCGACAGCGCGTTGGCCTGGATCAGGTTGAACGCCAGCTGGTGCTGCCTGAGTTGACGGGGATCGCTGGTCACCTGACCCCCGATGAACGACTCGCCGTACAGGACGTCCGGGCCCTCCCGGAACCCCATGATCCGGAACGGCGTCATGCCCCCGGGGTGCTCCCGCACACTGAACGGGATCACCTGAAGGCACACCTTCGGCAGCTCGGCCACGGCCAGCAGGTGACCGAGCTGTTCGCGCATGGTCCGGCCGCCACCGACACGGCGCCGGAGCACCCCCTCGTCGAGCGCGATCATGATCTGCGGCGGATCCCGCCGCTCCAGGATGCGCTGCCGGTCCATCCGCGCGGCCACGAACTGCTCGATCCGCAGCGCCGGTGCCACCGGATGGGCGGTGGTGAAGACGGCCCGCGCGTAGTCCTCCGTCTGGAGCAGGCCGGGAACGGCGACGGTCTCGAATTCCTGCACGAAACTCGCCTGCTGCTCCAGCTCGACGACCTGCCAGAACCAGTCCGGGTAGGCCGACTTGACCAGCGAGGGCCACAGCGCCGCGAGCGCGCCGCCCGCGCCGAGCACCCGGTCGGCCTCCACGGCGAAGCCACGGGACGGCATCCGCCCGGCGCCCTCCGTACGCTCGACCACCGCCTCCGCGCACCGCAGCCGCTCGGCCACCTCCCGCCGCGTGAGCCCGGCGGCCAGCCGGTGCCGCCGCAACTCACCGCCGAACCGGTCCAGTACGGACACGAGGCTCCCCCCGCGCGCCCCCACGGCCACCGCCTCCTGCGCCTCCGCCGCGAGAGCCGGCCCCCGGCCGCCCGGCGCCTGCCAGGCCACCGTCCCGTCCGGCCCCAGCGCGGCCCGCGCGATCGGCACCGCCGGCGCCGCCGGACCCGGCCGGTCCGGGCCCGCCGGCACACGGCTGAGCAACCCCCAGGAGTGCACGCCCGGACGGGCTCCGGCGGACAGGGCCGCCTCGATGCAGGACCGCGCGCTCTGCTCCGTCGTACACGTGCCGCACGGCCCCTGCTGATGCCTGCTGTCGCAGACCTGGTGCACCTCCCACCCGTACAGGCTGCCGTCGTCCGGGGCCACGGGCGCGCCCCGGCCCTGGCCCTGGCTCACGCCGTCCACCGTTCCCCTCACCGCTGCCCGACCGCGAGGGTGCACCAGGTCGTCTTGCGGCCGCGGCGGTCGCGCCGCGCGCCCCAGGCCGAGGCGATCGCCTGCACGAGGAACATGCCGCGGCCCTGCTCCTGGTGGGGATCCGCCCGGTGGACCACCGGCTGCGCCCCGGAGCCGTCGGTGACCTCGATCAGCAGCCGGTCGCCGATCTGCATCAGGTCCAGCGTGATCGGTGTGCAGGGCGCGTACTTGACCGCGTTGCCGACCAACTCGCTGACCAGCAGCCGGCCGTCGTCGACCGTCCCGGGCGGGCAGCCCCACGCGGTCAGGGCCGTGCCCACCACCGCGCGCACCCTGCCCACCTCGGCCGCCATGGGCCGCAGATGCAGGTGCACGTGGCGGCCGAAGGCGAGGTCGCAGTCCTCGCACTCCAGCCCCGGCGGGCCGCCGGCCCGGCCGCCGCCCCCGCCGTGGCCCCCGTACCCGTGACTCCCGCCCCCGTGGCCCCCGTCGCCGTGACCAGTGACGGCGGGCGGCACCGCGTCCTCGTGCGCCGCCCGGCGATGCGGTTCATGCAGGTACGTCACGTTGTTCCCCTCCGCCGTACCGTGCCCGCGACGGCCGGACCGGTGCCCGGTCCCGGGCCCTGTGCGTCCAGCGAGGAACGCTCGTTCCGCGCGATTGCAGGCATGGGTGCCCTCCCGACGGCCGTGCACCGAGGCGGCGGCTCCACCGCGGCGTCCGGGCCCACCCTTCACGGCCGGGGCCGAGCGGCGGTATACCGGCGGTATCCGCGACGCCGGGTGGGACGAGTGCGCAGCTCAGGAGGGAGGCCGGTTAGACGCGGCCGAGGGTGCTCTCGCGGCGTACGAGGCAGTGGCCGGCGTGGATGCGGCGCGGCTCGTGCCGGGCGCCGCCCAGCCGGGACAGTACCGACTCCACCGCCTGCCGGGCGATGAAGGCCTTGTCCGGGGAGACGGAGGTGAGGGTGACGGCTCCGAACCGCCCCTCCACCACGTCGTCGAAACCCACGACTGCGACGTCCTCGGGTACGCGCAGTCCGCGCTCGTGCAGGACGCGCATGGCTCCGATGGCGATGAGGTCGTTGTAGGCGAAGACGGCGTCGGGGCGGTGGCCGGCGTCCAGCAGCGCGGCCATGGCGGCGGCGCCGTCGGCGTGTCCCCAGCCGTCGGTCGCGGCGATCAGCCGGTCGTCGGCGACGAGTCCGGCCTCGTCCAGGGCCTGGCGCCAGCCGAGCAGCCGCAGCCGGGCGGGCTGGCTGCTGCCGCGGCGGGCGCCGAGGAAGGCGACGTCGCGCCGTCCCAGGGACAGCAGATGGCGCACCGCCTCGCGCGCGGCGGCGACGTTGTCGATGGCGATGTGGTCGTAGGGGAGGTCGTACTCCCGCTCGCCGAGCAGGACCACCGGCACCTGCTCCGCCCGCTCCTCGAGGTCCTCCGCCTCCAGTTCGATGGGGCTGAGGATGAGACCGTCGATGACGCGGGTGCGGAATCCCTGGCTGACCAGGATCTCCCGCTCCCGGCGGCCGCCGGTGTGGTCGAGCAGGACCGTGTAGTCGTGCGCCGCCGCCGCGTCGACGATCTCGGCGGCCAGTTCGGCGAAGTAGGGGTTGCCGAGCTCCGGGAGGGCCAGTGCGACGATCCCGGTACGGCCCTTGCGCAGATGACGGGCCGTCAGGTTCGGTCGGTAGCCCAGCTCGTCGATCGACCTCTGCACGCGCGCCCGCATCGCCTCGGTGACGTGCGGGAAGTCGTTGACGACGTTGGAGACGGTCTTGACGGAGACGCCCGCGTGCAGCGCGACGTCCTTGAGGCTCACCCGCACGAGGCTCCTTCCGGATCCGGGCAGGGGCCCCGGGGCCCAGGATTTCCATCGTTATACGCGGCGCGGCCGACCGGTGGCAAGGGTTCGCGCGCGGCCCTCGGCACCGGCCCTCCGCGCGCACCCGGTAGCGGGGTTTGCCATCCCGCACGGGGTGTGAAACGTTGGCCGGGAGCCCGGACAGGGGGCTTCCGGACGAGGGGTGCCGTACCCGGTGTGCGACAAGACGGCCCGCTGGAGGCTGCCGTGTCCTGGCTGGTTCTCGTCGTCTCGGGCGTCCTGGAATCCGTGTGGGCCTCGGCCCTCGGCGCTTCCGCGGGCCTCAGCCGGCTCACCCCCGCCCTGATCTTCGCCGTGGCCCTGACCGGAAGCATGGGCGGGCTGGCGTACGCGATGCGCGAGCTGCCCCCCGGCACCGCCTACGCGGTGTGGGTGGGCATCGGCGCGGTGCTCACCGTCCTGTACGCCATGCTCACCGGCCGCGAACCGGTGTCCGTGCTGAAAGTGCTGTTCCTGACCCTGATCGTCGCCGGCGTCGTCGGCCTCAAGGCCGTGCGCTGAGGGCCCCGCCGCTCCCGGGCGCGCTCCCGGGCGCACCGAAGTCCCAGTCGAGACGCAGGACGGCCAGATCGTCCGTGTGCCGGTCGGCGTTGAGGGTGCGGGTGCGGGCGATGAGCTGGTCGAGGTGGGCGCCCGGATCGTCGGTGCGGATCGTGTCGATGACGCGCAGCAGCCCGTCCACGCCGAGCCGGTCGTCGGCCCGGCCCGCGTAGCCCTCGACGAGTCCGTCGGTGTAGGCGATGAGCGCGCCTCGGGCGGGCAGGGCGAGCGTGGTGGGCTGCCACTTGCCGAGGCCGGGGACGATGCCGAGGGCCACCCCGTGGGCGGCGGTGACCTCACGGGCACCCTCGGCGGTGATGAGCAGGGGCTCGTGGTGACCGGCCAGGTGCAGGGTGAGGGTGGCCGCGTCCGGGTTGAGGGTGATCAGGGTGCAGGTGGTGAACAGGTCGTTGCCGGCCCGTTCGGCGATGTGTATGCGCTCCAGCAGATGGAGCAGCTGCTCGTCGCGGTGGCCGCCGAGGGTCAGCGCGCGCCAGGCGATGCGCAGGCACACGCCGAGCGCCGCCGCGTCCGGGCCGTGGCCGCTGACGTCCCCGATGACGGCGTGGACGTGCCCGTCGTCGGTCTGCACGACGTCCAGGAAGTCACCGCCCAGCAGGGCCTGCGCGCGTCCGGGGTAGTAGCGGCTGGAGGCGGTGACGGCGGCCGGGCCGAGCAGGGGCTGGGGCAGCAGGCCGCGTTCGAGGCGTGCGTTCTCCTCCGCCCGCAGCCGGCCGATCTGGAGCGCGGCGTTGGTCCGCTCGGCCTGCTTGCGCTGTACGGCGTAGCGCACGGCGCGCTGCATCAGGTCCGGTTCGACCTTGCCCTTGACGAGGTAGTCCTGGGCGCCGGCCGCCAGCGCCTCCACTCCCGCGCGCGGCTCCTCCAGCCCGGTCAGCACGATGATCGCGGCGTCGGTGCCGGTCTGGACCGCCTGGACCGTCTCCACTCCGGACACGTCGGGCAGGTGCAGGTCGAGCAGGACGCAGTCGGCCGGCCGCGAGGCCAGGGCGTCGCGCGCGTCGGCGGCCGTGCGGCAGCGCGCGAGAGTGTGCGGGAGGTCGGTGTCGTAGAGGAGTTCCTCCACCAGGAGGGCGTCCCCGTCGTCGTCCTCGACCAGCAGGATGCGGTACCGCTCCGCCTGCCCCGCGGGGTGCTCGCTCACGGCTGCGTCTTCCTGTCCGGGGCCGCGGGCTCCTGCGCGGCGGCGGGGAGGGTGAAGACCACGCGGGTCCCCGCCGTGTGGCCGGGGTCGATTCCGATCGTGCCGCCGTGGAACTCCACGACCTTCTTGCACATCGCCAGGCCGATGCCGGTGCCGGGGTAGGCGTCCTTGGTGTGCAGCCGCTGGAAGAGGACGAAGACCTTCTCCCGGTACTCCGGGGCGATGCCGATGCCGTTGTCCGTCACCGCGAACTCCCAGGTGTCACCGAGCAGTTCGGCGCTGATCCGGACGCGCGGCGGCCGGTCGGGGCTGCGGAACTTGACGGCGTTGGACAGCAGGTTCTGCCACAGCATGCCCAGCTGGGTGCTGTCCCCGACGACGGTGGGCAGCGGGTCGTGGGTGACCTCCGCCCCGCTCTCCTCCAGGGCCACGCTGAGGGCGTCGAGCGTCTTGTCCAGCACCTCCTCCAGGTCCACGGTGCGGTGCTCGTTGTGGACGCGGCCGACCCGGGAGAAGGCCAGGAGGTCGTTGATGAGGACCTGCATGCGGTTGGCGCCGTCGACGGCGAAGGCGATGTACTGGTCGGCCCGCTCGTCCAACTGGCCGCCGTAGCGCCGCTGGAGGAGCTGGGTGAAGCTGGACACCTTGCGCAGCGGCTCCTGCAGATCGTGCGAGGCGACGTAGGCGAACTGCTCCAGCTCCGTGTTGGACCGCTTCAGGTCGGCGGCCTGCTCGTCCAGCAGCGTGCGGGACGCCTCACTGAACTGGAGCTCCTCCACCAGGCGTCGGCGCATCGAGTCCACGTCCCCGGCCAGCCGCCGCAGATCCGCGGGCCCGGCGCCCTCCAGGGAGCGGTCGAAGCGGCCCTGCGCCACCTCACGGGCGGCCACGCCGAGCCGGCCGAGCGGGGCGGTGATGCCGCGGCGCAGCCCCTCGAAGACCAGGCACGCCACCGCCACGATGACCACGGCGATGCCGGAGAACACCCAGTTCCGCAGGGTGACGGCGTGCCGCAGGTCACGACTGGCCGCGGCGCGCTCGCCCTCCAGGTGGGCCTGCTGCCGCGCCATGGCGCGGCGCAGCGAGTCGAAGGTGGCCTTGCCCTCCGTCGCCCGCTGCGTGGCCAGTCGCACGGCCTCCGCGGCGGGGGCGGACGAGACGGGGCGGGCGATCCGCTCCTGCCAGGTGCCGGCGAGCTTCTCCACGGCCGTGAGGTCGGCGGAGGCCTGGGCGTCGCCGGCGACCAGCGGCCGCAGTCGCCGCAGCGCGGTCCGCTCGGCGCTCACGCCCTGCGCGTACGGCTCGAGGAAGTCCGCGCGGCCCGACAGCCCGTAGCCGCGCACGCCGGTCTCCTGGTTGACCAGGGACTGCTCCAGCCGCATCGACGCGATCAGGGCGGGGGAGCGCCGGTCGACCAGCTCGGTGGTGATCTGCGAGGTGCGCCACATCGCCCAGCCGCCCACGGACCCCAGCACGGCCAGGACGGCCAGGGTGGTGGCGACTCCGGTGCGCAGCCAGCGCCGGGTGGACCAGCCGGAGAAGGCACTCGCGGTGCCGGACGGCTCACTGCTCATCGCGGTCGCGATCCCTCCCTCTCCAACTCGGCTCCTGGCCGTTCCGGTCACGGCCGGCCGCGTGGCAAGCACACTGTACCCGCGCCCTGACAACGTATGTTGTCCCCTGTGCGATCAACGCCGTAGGGTGGCGGCATGCCCGGTCCGCCGTTCCCCTCGCGTCCGCCCGGCGGCGAGACCGCCGCGCTGGTGACCCAGGTGGTCGACGAACTCGCCCGGCGGCTGGCCGGACAGAGCGTCACGGCGCCCGAAGGCCCCCCCGACACCGCCGACGACGCCCGGCACTACGCGCTGGTGCGCCTGCGCGTGCTGGCCGGCGTCAAGCAGGCCGTACGGAACCTGGAGGACCAGGCGGCGTACGCCGCGGCCGCCAGCGGCGCCGGGTACCCCGAGATCGGCCGGGCCGTCAGCATGAGCCGTCAAGGAGCCCGGCGCCGCTGGCCCGGACTCGTCACCAGCAGCACACACCATCCTGCCCCGCACCGACCCACCCCCCGGAGCCCGTGACTCATGTCCGCCGCCACCACCCGCCCCCACGACGTGCTGCTGGTCGAGGACGACATCGCCGACGCCATGCTCATCCAGGACGCCCTGGCCGAGCGCGGAACACGCAACCTCACCCAGGTCTCCGACGGCATCGCGGCCCTGGACTACCTGCGCGACGCGGACAACGAGCGTCCCGACCTCATCGTGCTCGACCTCAACATGCCGCGCATGAACGGGCGTGAGTTCCTGGCTGTGGTCAAGGAGGACCCCGACCTGCGGACCATCCCGGTCGTCGTCCTCACCACGTCCTCCGCACCCGACGACGTCACCGGCGCCTACCGCCACCACGCCAACGCCTACGTCACCAAGCCGGTGAACCTCGAGGAGTTCGAGGCCGCGGTCCGCAGCATCGACGCCTTCTACCTCGACATCGCCGTCAAGCCCCCCAAGGAGTAGCCCCCGAGGGCTCCTCTCCCGAAGGTCCCGCAAGCCGGTCACTTTTCGAGAAGCGCCGGGGCGCCGGGGATTCCTAGCATGGGAGCACCCCGTCAGGCGCGGCAACGAGAAGGAGACCGGCATGGGCACGCGGACGTCCGCCAGGAACACCGGCATCGGCCAGGAGCAGAACGGCACGTTCACCGACGAGGAACGCGACGCGATGAAGGAACGCGCGCGGGAGGTCAAGGCGGCCGCGCGCCGGGGGAGCGGCACGCAGGCCGACCCCGAGGGCGAAGTGCTCGCCAAGATCGCGGAGATGCCGGAGGCCGACCGCGTCCTCGCCGAGCGGATCCACGCCCTCGTCCGGGCCGCCGCGCCCGACCTCACCCCGAGGCTCTGGTACGGCATGCCCGCCTACGCGAACAAGGGCAAGGTCGTCTGCTTCTTCCAGAGCGCGCAGAAGTTCAAGTCGAGGTACGCCACGCTCGGCTTCAGCGACCAGGCGCGTCTCGACGACGGCGCCATGTGGCCGACGGCCTTCGCGCTCAGGGAGCTGACCACCGCCGACGAGGAACGGATCAGCGCGCTCATCCGCACGGCGGTCGGCTGACCGGTCGCCTGCTCGCGCCTTCACCCGGCGGTGAGCCGTTCCGGCTCGCCGCCGGCCGTCGCGGTCCCTGCGGCGCCGGCCGCCGAAGCGGGCGCGCGGCAGCGGAAGGCGGCAGGGCTCGCCGTACGTGCCCGAAGGCGCCCGCGTGCCTATGCCACTGCTCGGCCGGGATGCTGAGGCGCGGCGGCGAGAGGGGGCCCATGACCGGCGACCGGACCAGCGAACCCGACGGCACCGCGGTGCGCACTGCCCTGTGGCGGGCGCCGCACGTCCAGGCCGACGCACCGCCGCACGTGTTCGAGGACGAGATCGGCCTGCGGCTGGTGGCCCCCGGCGAGGGCCGGCGCAGCCGCCCGGACATGGAGCCGCGGGCGGCCAGCGGCTTCCGCGCGGCCGTCGTGGCCCGCGCCCGCTTCATCGAGGACCTGGTGGCCGAGCAGGCCGCCCTCGGCGTCACCCAGTACGTCGTCCGGGGAGCCGGCCTGGACACCTTCGCCCAGCGCAGGCCCGAGATCGCCTCCCGGCTGCGCGTCTTAGCGATCGACCAGCCGGGCACCCAGGCCTGGAAGCGCCGCCGCCTGGCCGAACTCGGCTACGACACCCCCGGCCGCCTCCACTTCGTGCCGGTCGACTTCGAGGCGGGCGAGTCGTGGCTGGGGCGGCTGGCCGGGGCCGGCTTCGACGCCCGCCGCCCCGCGGTCGTCGTCTCCACCGGCGTCACCATGTACCTCACCCGGGACGCCACCGCGGCCACACTGCGCGAGATCGTCACGCTCGCCCCCGGCTCGACGCTCGCCATGACCTTCCTGCTGCCGGCCGAGCACCTCGACGCCTCCGACCGCCCCGGCCAGCGCGCGAGCCAGGAGGGCGCCCGGTCGTCCGGCACGCCGTTCATCAGCTTCTACGCCCCCCGGCGACATGCTGTCCCTGGCCCGCGAGGCCGGTCTCGCGGACGCCCGGCACGTGGCGGGCAGGTCGCTCGCCGACCGCTACTTCGCCCACCGGCCGGACGGCCTGCGCCCGTCGACCGGCGAGGACTTCCTGCTGGCTGCCATCCGACCCGGCGGGTCCGTCGACCGGGTCACCGATCTCTCCATATTTCGTAAAGTGGGCGATTTCACCACCGTGACGGCCCCGAGGGCGGCCAGAGTTGCGGGCCTCGGCACCGGGCCGAGAGATGGGACGGCACACCGGCTCCGGACGGGGCCGGCGTGCCCGAACGTGAGAGGACGGATGCATGTCTGTTTCGCGCACCGCGGCCCGCCTGATGGCCGTCTGCGTGGCGTCGGGCGCCCTCGTCGCGGCGGCCGCCATGCCGGCCCTCGCCGACGGGGGCGGCCACGACCATGACGGCAGGCGCTACTCGCACAGCCACGAGGGCCGCCACTTCGGCGGGGACCACGACGACCGCCGTGACGCCGGCCGTCACCTGGGCCGGCAACACGCCTGGGACCGTGACCGGGACGGGGACCGGCATGACCGGTACCGGGACTGGGACCGGGACCGGGACCGTGATCACGACGGTGACGGCAGGCGCTTCGGTCACGAGGACCGGTACCTGGGCCGCCGCCACGGCGATGACCGCCGCCACGCCGACGACCGCCGTCACGAGCGTGACCGCGACCGCGACCGCGAGGGGATCCGCGACCACCGCCGGGAGCGCTAGGACCGCGTACCCTCGGGCGGCGATGACGGGGGCGGACGCCTCACCCCGTCATCGCCGCCCGCCATAGGCGGTTCGCCGGGCCGGCGGGTCCGGTCAGGGCCTGCGGCCGTGGAAGGTGCGGCGCAGGTCGTTCACCCAGGCGTCGGGGTTCTCCCAGGGGATGAAGTGGCCGCCGTGGTCGTGGGCGTTGACGTTGACGTGGTTGAACCACCCCGCCTGCGGACCGGACTTGAAGGCCCGGACGCGTTCGTCGGTGGTGTGGATGCCGGGCGGGTTCTCGTACGTCATGAAGGTGAGGCCGACCGGGGCCTGCACGACGGGGGTGCGGTCGTGGGCGGGGGTCCAGGGGTAGCGGTTGGCGTTGGCGTAGTAACGCATCGACGTGGCGATGGAGTTGTTCACCCAGTAGATGGTGGCGTGGGTGAGCAGATCGTCCTTGGTGAAGACGGATTCGAGGTCGCCGCCGTTGTCGCTCCAGGCGTTCCAGCGCTCCAGCAGCCAGGCGAGCAGTCCGGCGGGGGAGTCGCTCAGCCCGTGGGCCAGGGTGGCGCCGTCGAGCGTGTGCACGGCGAGGTGGGACGCCGAGCGGTGGTCCAGTTCGACGACGCGGGCGCGGACGTCGGCGGGCTGGTCGTCGGTGAGGGGCCGGTTCCTGGCGAAGTCCCAGGCGCGGGGCCCGGTGAAGAAGTCGAGCGGCAGCCCGGAGCCGATGTGGATGCCGTACAGCTCGTCGGCGTACTTGTGGCCGAGCTGGCTGGAGACGATCCCGCCGATGTCGCAGCCCCCGGCGGCGTACTTCTCGTAGCCTAGGGTTTCGGTCATCAGGGTGTGCCAGAGGTCGGCGACCTTCCAGAAGTTGACGTCCGGAAAGCCGGTGAGCGGGCCGGGGAAACCGAAGCCGGGCAGCGACGGCACGATGACGTCGAACGCGTCGGCCGGGTCACCGCCGTACGCGGCGGGGTCGGCGAGCGGGCGGATCACCTTCGACCAGTGCCAGAAGGTCCACGGCCAGCCGTGGGTGAGGATCAGCGGAACCGGGCGCGGGCCGCGGCCGGGTTCGCGCAGGAAGTGCACCGGGACACCGGCGACGCTCACCCGGTAGTGCTCGTGGGCGTTGATGGCGGCCTCGGCCTTGCGCCAGTCGTAGCCGTCGCGCCAGTGGGCGACCAGTTCACGCAGGTAGCCGGCCGGGACGCCGTAGGACCAGTCCTCGTTCCCCTCGTCCAGTGGGGAACGGGTCAGTGCCAGACGGGCGCGCAGGTCGTCGAGGACCTCGTCCGGCACATGGATCGGGGTCGGCTCCAGGGGAAAGGGGCGCGGGGTGGCCATGCCGTGGTTCCTTCTGCGTAGGAGGAAGCGGTGTCACTGACCACCTTGGCACCCGGCGCGGTCATCCGACGGCTCAGTAGGCGGAGTTGACGTTGTCGATCGAGCCGTAGCGGTGGGCGGCGTAGTTGGCGGCCGCGGTGATGTTGGCGACCGGGTCGGTGACGCTGCTCGCCGTGCCGGCGACGTGGTAGGCGTTGAAGGTGGGGTCGATGACCTGGAGCAGCCCCTTGGACGGGGTGCCCTTCTGGGCGTTGACGTCCCAGTTGTTCTGGGCGTTGGGGTTGCCGCCGGACTCGCGCATGATGTTGCGGCGCAGACCGTCGTAGCTGCCCGGGATGCCCTTGGCCTTCATGATGGCCAGTGACTGCTTGATCCAGCCGTCGAGGTTGCCCGCCGTGCCGGAGGCGCTGCCCTTGCCGGCCGTGCCGCTCTGGCCGGCCTGGGTGTCGTGGGCCGAAGCCGTGACCACGGCGGTCTTCACCTGCGTTGCCTCGGCGGCCTGTGCGGGGGCCGGCATCAGGGTCAGGGCGACGGCAGCGGCGCCCGTGGTGGCGATGCCGGTGAGGGTGAGGGTGCGCAGGCGGGCGAGGCGGCTGGTGCTGGTGATCGCGGTCATACGGAAGGAATCTCCTGTGGGGTGGTGGTCACATGCCGGCCGCGGTGGATCGCGGCGCTCGGCGACGACAGCCATGGTTAGCGGCGGCCGCGGGGCGGCGCAATGATGTGACGTACTACCCCACTTAGGAGTTATTGTCCGAAAGGTGCAGTTTGATGGGAATTGACGCTGCTCGGGGCGGTCTGGACCTACGGCCCGCCTTAGGAGGTGATCTGGCTCCTATGGGTGGCATCACACGCGCAGGCTGCCAAAGGGCCCGGGAGGGGGTCTCTCAGCGGTCCCGGTGGGTGTTGAGCCGGGCGGCCCTGTGGGTCAGGTGGTCGCGTTCGGCGAGAGTGGGCGCCTTGTGGGCCGCCTCGGCGTACAGCCGGGCCGCCGTCGTGAGGTCCCCGTCGCGTTCGTGCAGGTAGGCGGCGACCGCGGTGTGGCGCGGCAGCGAGTCGTCCAGCGCGGCGAGCGCCGCGAGCCCGGCGCGCGGTCCGTCCGCCTCGCCGATGGCGACCGCGCGGTTGAGCCGGACGACAGGACTGTCGGTCAGGGCCGCGAGCTCGTCGTACCACTCGACGATCTGCACCCAGTCGGTCTCGTCGGCGGTGGGCGCGTCCGCGTGGAGTGCCGCGATGGCGGCCTGGGCCTGGTACTCGCCCAGCCGGTCGCGGGCGAGGGCCGCCTGGAGGATGCCCACGCCCTCCGCGATCGCGCGGGTGTCCCACCGGCCGCGGTCCTGTTCGGCGAGCGGCACGAGGCTGCCGTCCGGCGCGGTACGGGCGGCGCGCCGGGCGTGGTGGAGCAGCATCAGGGCGAGCAGCCCCGCCACCTCGGGGTGGTCGACCTGTGCCGCGAGCTGCCGGGTGAGCCGGATGGCCTCGGCGGCGAGGTCGACGTCGCCGGAGTAGCCCTCGTTGAAGACCAGGTACAGGACGCGCAGCACGGTGGCCACGTCACCGGGCTGGTCGAGGCGCACCTTGGACACGGTGCGCTTGGCGCGGCTGATGCGCTGGGCCATCGTCGCCTCGGGCACCAGGTAGGCCTGGGCGATCTGGCGGGTGGTGAGGCCGCCGACCGCGCGCAGCGTGAGCGCGACCGCGGACGACGGTGTCAGCGAGGGGTGGGCGCACAGGAAGTACAGCTGGAGCGTGTCGTCCACCGAGGGCGCGGGTCCGGGCGGCGGTTCCTCCTCCGTACGGTCCTCACGGCGGCGGCGGGCGGAGTCCGACCGGGCCGCGTCGAGGAACCGGCGCCAGGCCACCGTGACCAGCCAGCCCTTCGCGTCGCGCGGGGGGTCGGCCGGCCAGACGCGGACCGCTTCCAGCAGCGCGTCCTGGACGGCGTCCTCGGCCGCCGCGAAGTCGGCTCCGCGGCGGACGAGGACGGCGAGCACGCTCGGCGTGAGGCTCCTGAGCAGGGCCTCGTCCATGGACGTGGACATGGACGAGGCCGTGTGCGGGGCGGGCTGCGAGGTCACGAGTGCGGGCACTCCGTGGCGGCGGGCGTCGCGGCCAGGAACGGGCGCACCTCGAGCCACTCGTGGATCGGCTTTCCGCCGGCGCCCGGGGCGGCCGAGAGCTCCCCGGCCAGCTCGACGGCCCGCTCGTAGGTGTCGACGTCGATCACCATCCACCCCGCGATGAGGTCCTTGGTCTCGGCGAACGGACCGTCCGTGACCGGAGGGCGACCCTCGCCGTCGTAGCGGACCCAGGCGCCCTCGGGGGCGAGCGCCTGGCCGTCGACGAACTCACCGGTCTTCTCCAGCCGCGCGGCGAAGTCGTGCATGAACCGGATGTGCGCCGTGATCTCCTCGGGCGTCCACTGGTCCATCGGCACGTCGTTGACCGCCGCCGGGGCGCCCCGGTAGTGCTTCAGCAGCAGGTACTTGGCCATCGTCGTTCTCCTCGGTCCCGGTGCGACCCATTGTGGCCGCCTTCACCCCTGGGACGGAGCAGCCCACGGATTCTCGACACGTCCGGCCGGCTCGGCGAGGCCCTCGCCGAGCGGCAGCGCGACACGCGCGCCGGCGGCGGCGGACCGGGCAGGGCGACCCCTCGGAAGGGTGGTGCCCCGCCCGGTTCGCGAGTCACTCTCGTTACGTCAGGGCATCGACGTCGGGGACCTGATTCAGTTCCGCCACGAGGTCGCGGTAACGGCGAAGTGCCCGCGCACCGTCCTCCTCGGCCGCCGGGTCGGGCTCGGTCACGAACCGCACCTGGGAGGCCAGCGACTGGGCCAGGTCCCGTGCGGCCTGTGCCGTCTCGGCCGTCACCACCACGTACCCGGCCCGGTCCAGCGACCAGCGGACCCGCGGAATGAGCTGCCCCACCTCGAAGTTGAGGTGGAACTCGACGACACCGGCATGGGCGCGCGCCTCATCGGCGCCCTCGATGGCGACCAGGCGGCCGGGCTCGGCCTCGAAGAAGACGACGGCCGCACCGCCGTTCGCCGCGGGACGCCCGGTGAGCGGCTCGAGCAGACCCGCGGCCCAGGCGAGGCCGGCCTCCTCCAGGTCGATGCCGTGCACGGCGTGCGTCATGGTGTTGATCCGGTCGCCCCCACGCCGGTTGTGGCCCTCGACCACCCGGGGCCCGGCCGGCGTGAGTTTCAGCTCGGTGTGCGACAGACCGTCGCGCAGACCGACCGCGTCCAGGAACTCGGACACCGTGCGGCACACCTCCTCCTCCAGGGAGGGGTCCAGCTGGGCGGGAATGGCGTGTCCGAACTCGACGAATCCCGTCCCGGTGATCTTGTCCGCGATGGCGATCGGCACATGACGGCCGTGGAAGGAGAGAGCGTCCACGCTGATCTCCGGGCCTTCGAGGTACTCCTCCAGCAGGAACTGCCTCAGGTCGAGCTCACTCAGCGCGGCGTACACGGACTCGGCCGCCTCGGCGCTCTCGATCTTGTGGATGCCGACGCTCGCAGAGCCGCCCAGCGGCTTGGCGATCAACGGGTAGCCATGGGCCGCACCGAACTCCTTGATATCGGCCAGGCTCGACGCGACGGCCGCCCGCACGGCGCTGACGCCGCGCTCCGCGGTGTGCCGGCGCATGCGCCACTTGTCGGTGAGCAGCGCCACGGTCTCGGAGGAGACACCGTTCAGGCCGAGCGCGTCGTTGAGCAGGGCGGCGGTGATGACGCCCTCCTCCTGGACGGTCAGCACGGCCGTGAACGGCGTACGGTCGTGCAGCGCGCGAACGGAGTCCACCAGCTCCCGCGGGTCGGACTGGTGCCGGAGCACCAGGCAGATCTCGTCGTGCACGGCGTCGACGGGGAGCTTGCGGAACTCCTCGGGGGTGTACACGCAGACCACGTCCAGCTTCAGCCGCCTGGCCCGCTGGAGCATCGGCGGTTTGGGCGAGACGAGACAGACACGCGTGTTCATGGTCGTTCCTTCGTGTGATCGGGGCGTGACAGACGCCGGGCGAGGGCCACGGCGTCCTGGGCCAGTGCCGTGGTGGTGTCGAAGACGGGGAGGTTCTCGGCGTGGTGACCGAGCACCAGGGGCAGTTCGGTGCACGCTGCGACGATCATGCCTGCTCCGGCCCCGGCGACGCTCCTGACCGCTGGGGCCAGTGCCTGCGCGGCGACCTCCGGCTCGCCGGCCTTGATCAGCCGCACGGCCCGCATCACGGACCGCTGCTGCAGCAGCGGCGGGGGGACGACCGCGTCGATGCCCTGCTCGCGCAGAGCCTCCTGGTACAGGCCCGTCACCAGCGTGCCGGTGGTGGCGAGGAGCCCCACCCGGGAGACCGACGGCGCGGCCGCGCGCAGCCGGCGCACACTGGCGTCGATCATGCTGAGGATGGGGACCGCCGAGGCCCGCCGCAGGTCCGGGAGGAAGGCGTGGGCGGTGCTGCAGGGCATGGCGATGATCGCGGCCCCCGCCGACTGGAGCAGGCGCACGCCTTCGAGGAGGCGGGGGAGCGGGCTGGGGCCGGCCGACAGGATGGCGTCGGTGCGGTCCGGCACGGTGGCGTCGGACCACACCAGTGTCCGCAGGTGCTCCTGGTCAGTGACGGCGGGTGTCTCCCGGACCAGCTTGGCGAAGAAGTCGGCCGTGGCGGCCGGCCCCATGCCACCGAGCACACCGACGATGCCGGAGGCCGCCGGATCGGGTGCCGGCGCCGCGATCCGGTACCCGGAGGTGACCGCGCTCACCGTGCCGACCGCCCGTCGACGGCAAGCGCGTCGTTCTTGAGGAGGGCCCAGGGCACGAGGCCGCCGAGCAGCACGACCACGCCGACCAGCAGCCACACGGGCGTGCCCCGGTCCACGAGCGGCCCCACGATCAGCAGCGGCCCGACGAGGTCCTGGCCCACCCGGCCCAGGTTGTAGAAGGACAGGTACCGTCCGAGCGACTCCTTCGGGGCGAGCTCGAAGGACAGCGGCGTACTCGCGATGAACAGGCTCTCGCCGGCGGTGTGGGCGAGCATGGCGACCACGAGGACCGCGAGCGCCACCCAGGCGTCGCCCACCGCCCCGGCCCCGGCGTAGGCGAGACACGCGGCGCAGACGGCGACACCGCCGAGCGCCGACGCGCGCAGGGCGGCGGAGAAGTCGGCGAACATCCGGTTCACCGGTACCTGAGCCCCCATGGCCAGGGCGCCGTTGAGGGCGAGCAGCGCGGTGAGGCTCCACTTGGGGGAGTTGGTGGCGTGGACGATCCACAGGGGGAGAACCAGGGACAGGATCGTGTTGTGCGTCTGGGCCACGCCGTTGACGACCGTGATGGCCAGGTACCGGCGGTCGCGCAAGGGGGAGGCCCCGCCGCCGCGTTCCTTGTCCCGTCCGGTGGCCGCGGGCTCCGCCTCCGGGACGTGCAGCCGGGCCACGAGGAGCGCGGCGACGATGAAGGACGCCGCGTTGATCCCGATCCCCACCAGGTACAGGGCGCTGGAGCCGGTGACGACGGGCAGGGTGGCGGCCAGCGACCCGAGCACGATCGCCCCGTTGCGCGCCGAGAACACGGTGCCCAGGATCGTCGCCCGGTCCTTGGCCTCGAACAGCCGGCCCATCAGGGCCTGGTTGATGGCGGGACTGGCCCGGTCGGCCGTGGTCACGACGCAGGCGAGCACCACGAACAGCCAGTACTGATGGGCGAGCAGGTACAGGCCGTAGCCCACGGCCCGTACGCCGAACAGGACGATGAGGCCCTTCTGCGGCCCGACCCGGTCCGCGAGGGCGCCGATGCGGGGGCCGAGGAAGAACGCGCAGAGGCTGCCCAGGGAGATCGCCAGGCCGACGCCGGAGACGCTGAACCCGCGGACGGTGGTGAAGAACAGGACCGAGGTCGCCGTGAAGATGCCGGTGCCGAAGGAGTCGGCGGTCACACTCGCCAGCAGCAGTCTGGTCTCACGCCGTTGCAGCATCAGCACGTCGCGCAGACGTGCCCACCGGGCGAGGTCAGTGCTCACTCTCGACGACCTCGCGTCCGGGGCCGCGGTCGCCGGCGAGCTCGGCGATCAGCGGGATCACCGCGGGGATCCGCTCGCTGGGCACGCCGAAGTCGACAAGACAGGCGATGTCGTCGACACCCGCCGCCGCCACCCGGCCGGCCGTGCCCCGGCAGGTGTCAGGGGACCCGATCAGGGAGCCGCCCTCCAGGTAGCGCTCGTAGGTGGCGTCCAGCAACTCCTCGAGGAGGTCCTCGGGGATCTCGTCGTCGGGCAGGACGTGCCCGCCGCTGATCGTGCCGCCGCCCTGGGCCGCCCGGAGTTCCAGCTTCACCGCGGAGCGCAGATAGTCGCGGAACGGTGCGCGGCTGCGGGCCTCGGCGGCCGCCGCGTCGACGTCCAGGTGGGTGTGCAGCATCAGGGAGACCGTCCCCGTGGCCGGGTCGAAGCCGGCGTCCGCGCGGGCCTTGCGGTAGAGGGCCACCTTCTCGGCGAGCTGGTCCAGGTTCTGGCCGATCAGGTGGGTCAGCACATTGAGGCCGCGGGCCCCGGCGTCCTGGAAGGTCCGCGGGTTCCCCGACGAGGTGATCCAGATCGGCAGCTCCGGCTGGACGGGCCGGGGGTGCAGGCGTGCCGCGAAGGGCTGCCCGGTGCCGTTGGGGAGCTCGACGTCCTCCCCCCGCCACAGGGCGCGCACCGTGTCGATCTGCTCCAGCATGACCTGGTGCCGCGACGCGTAGGCGTCGGGGGCCAGCACGAAGTCGTTGGCGTTCCAGCCGGAGCCGAAGGAGACCGCCGCACGGCCGGACGACCAGTTGTCGACGACGGACCAGTCCTCGGCGATGCGCACCGTGTGGTGCAGCGGCGAGATGAGGCTGCCGGCCCGCAGTTGGATGCGCTCGGTCGCGGTGGCCAGCGCGGCGCTGGTGAGCGCCGGGTTGGGGAACACGCTGCCGAACTGGTCGAAGTGCCGCTCGGGAGTCCACACCGCGTCCAGGCCGTGTACGTCGGCCAAGCGGCTGGTCTCCAGCACCGTCCGGCAGGTCTCCTGCGGGGCCGCCTCGCCGGAGGCGAAGAACATGACGCTGAAGCGCAAGGGGACTCTCCTGTCTTTCGGTGGGGTTGGTCAGACCGCTGCGGGCACGAGCCGGGTCGCGGACCAGCCGTGGATGTGGCCGTGGACCGGATGGCTCGGGACGTTCTCGCCGCACTCCAGGCGGGCCGGGGCCCCGGCGACGAGCGCGTCGGTGCCGTCGCCCCCCTCCGGCCAGCGGATCTCGACGGTGTTGCGGCCGCGGCGCAGGATGTCCGGGACCACGGTGAACTCCCGGGTCGTCCACGCCGTGCCCACCTCGGCCGTGCCCACCGTGTGTCCGTTCACGACGACCGGCACCGACGCGACCGGCACTCCGGCCGGCAGGCGCCACGTCACTTCGAGGACGAGCGGGGCCGGTTCGTCGACGACCAGGGTGGAGCGGGTGCGGGGAGAGCTCGCCCGCAGGTATGCCACCCGCGGGCCGACGCCGGCCTCACGGCGCTCGTTGAAGGTGGTGGCGAGGTTCGCGTCGGCCAGCAGGTCGGTGCCGCCGGAGTGTTCGGCGACCAGCAGGTCCTCGTAGCGCCGGCGCGCCGGGACGCCCCTGCTTTCGAGGGCGTCGAGCATGACCTCGCGCAGGCCGTGGTCCGCCAGCTTGCCGTTGAGCCGGCCGTCGCCGACCACCATGTAGCGCCGGAACGCCGGGTCCTGGGTGGAGCGCTCGTAGGAGGAGCACATCCAGTTCGGGGCGGTCCTCGTCTGGTAGTCGAGGTAGTCCTCGAAGCGGTCGGCGACCGAGGCGTCGGCGTCGAGCGCCCGGTTCAGGTGGTGGCGCAGCACGTCCTCGGGCTGGCCGTAGTGGGCGTTGTGGACGGCGGCGAGGAAATGGGCCAGGGCGAGCCGGTCGGCGGCGGCCCGGACCGGTACGCCGCCGGTGTCCGGCCGTTGGGGCAGCTCCAGCGCGGTACCGAGGGCCTCCGCCACGGCCAGGGCCGTGGTGCGCAGTCCGTCGTAGGTGAGGTGGCAGTAGTCGAGGAAGTACCGGCGGCCGGGTGCGCCGGCGTCGTCCATCTGGAACAGGGCCGCCTGGTCGACCAGGCGGAACCCGGCTTCGTCGGCCTTGCGGCGCATCACCTCCTGCACGGAGGCCAGGGTGCGCGGGGAGTGGATGGCGAAGGGGCTGACCACCGCGTCCTTGGCCGCCCGCAGCGCGGTGAGCGCCTCGTCGGGCGAGGCCGCGCAGCGTGCCGCCAGGCGGTGGGAGACAGGGCTGGAGCCGCCGTCGAGGGCGGTCATCTCCGCGACGAGCGTGCGGGCGCCGGCGAGGTCGCCGTCCCGCAGGGCCCGCTCGGCCTCGTCCCGGGCGCTCAGCCAGCGCCGCATCCGCCCGGCGGGCAGGGCGGGGCAGTCGAGGATCGGCTCGTCCGTCCAGTCGCCCAGGTTGAACTCCGGTACGACGAGGACGACGGGGACCTCTCCCGCCAGTTCGCGCAGCAGGTCCAGCGCGCTCGCGGCGACCTCGGTGACGAGATCCCGGAAGGACGCCGCGGCCGCCGGGAAGCCGCCCTCTTCGAGCAGCAGGGCCAGTTCGTGGCGCTCCACGGGCGTCGGGTCGACGTTGTTCCAGTTGTTCCCGGCGTGCACCACGAGCGCGTCGGCGCCGAGGGCGAGGGCTTCGGCTGCCGTCTTGAGGAGTTCCGCCAGGGAGCAGTTGGTGCGGGCGAGGTCGAGGACGTCCACGCCGGTGCCGTCGAGGGCGGTGCCGACGAGGCCGGCCAGCGAGTACGCCGGGTCGAAGAAGTACCCCCGGGTCGCGGACTCCCCGAGCACGGCGATACGGCGGTGTCCGGGGCGCAGGGGCATCTCCGGCAGGTCGGCCCAGTAGCGCCATTCGTCCCGGCGCCCGGTGTCCCGGCGCAACTGCCCGTCCGTCAGGCGCCACACGCCCACCCCGGTTCCCGACGGGGTGGGCGCGGTCAGCTCCGTCGAGCGCTCGGCGGGCCGGCCCAGCACCTGCATCCGGGCCAGGGCGAGGGTTCCCTCCGGCCCGGACAGGGAGCGGCTGAGTCGCTCGGTGATGCTGTGAGTCGGATCGGTCGGCATCCGTTGTCCCCCTGGCGATGTGGGTCCGGGCAGGGCTGCCCGGCGCCCGCCTGAGTTGCCGTCAGGCGGCGTATGCGGGCAGGTCGTAGAGGTCGAGGAGCAGGTTGAAGGTGAGTACGGTCATCAACAGGTCGGTCTCGAAAGGAACGTTGATGCGGAACCCGGGCGTGGCGTACTCACGGACGAGCCGCTCCACCCGGTCCGGATCGAAGTAGCCGTCCGCCTCGATGCGTTCGCGGGACAGCAGGGCCTCGATGGCAGGGTCGTCCTGCCGGATCAGGTGCGGGCTGCCCGGCGCGGTGAAGCCGAACTTCTCGCGGTCCACGATCCGGCGCGGAATCCACTCCCGGGCGACCTGCTTGAGGAGGTACTTCTCCTCCAGGCCCTTCAGCTTCAGCTCGGGCGGCACGGTCGCGAGGAACTCGACGAGTTCCCGGTCGAGGAACGGATGGCGGGACTCCACCGAATTGGCGAACACCATGCGGTCGCCGTGGTCGCCGAGCAGATGGTCCGCCAGCCGGAGTTTGAGGTCGAGGTAGGAACGGCGGTGCAGATCGTGCAGGCCGGTCAGGCGCTCGCGGTCGACCAGCGGATGGCCGAGGCAGTCGATCTCGCCCTGCCGCTCACGCACCGGCGCCGAGTAGAGCCCGGCCTTCGTGGCCCCGAATCCGGCGTCGTTGCGTTCGTAGAAGAAGTTCTCGTCACCCCACAGGCTCTCGCGCATCCTGGCTTCCCGCAGGTCGGTGACGCCGCCCGCGGCCCGGGTTCGCCGGACCTGGTCGAAGCGGTAGCCGATGTAGCCGCCGAACAGTTCGTCCGCGCCCTGCCCGGTGAGCACCACCTTGACCCCGGCGCGGTGCACGGCTTCGGACAGCGCGTGGGCGGCCGAGTTGAACGACTCCTTCAGCGGGCACTCGGTGTGCCGAACGACCGCGCGCAGCCGGGAGGTTATCTCCTCGCCGTGCACGAAGCGCTCGGTGTGGCGGGTGTCGAGGACACCGCTCATCAGCCGCTGGTAGTCGCTCTCGGAGAGCTCCCGCTCGGGGAACGCCGCCGCGAACGACTGGATCTCGGCGTCCGGCATCAGATGCCGCATGATCGCGCCGACCAGGGAGGAGTCCAGTCCACCGCTCAGGTACAGGCCGACCTCGACGTCCGACTGCAGACGCTTCTCGACGGAACGGACCAGCAGGTCCTCGACCCGACGGACGTAGTACGACTCGTCGTGGCGTTCGACGTCCTCGTCGGTGCGCGGGTACGCGAGGTCCCAGTACGTCCAGACCTTGGGCCGGTCGCCGGGGCGGAACTCGACGGCGGTGCCGGGCGGCACGCTGTGGACGCCCTCGAACATGGTCCGCGGGCTCACCAGACCGGGCAGGGTGAACACCTGGTCCAGGCCGACGAGGTCGACGCGGCGCGGCACCGCGGGGTGCTCCAGCATGGCCTTGATCTCGGAGCCGAAGACCAGCTCGCCGCCCTGGTGGGCGTAGAACAGCGGCGTGACGCCGAAGTGGTCGCGGGCGCCGATGAAGAGCTGCTCGCGGTGGTCGTAGAGCACCACCGCGAACTGCCCGTCGAGTCGGCTGACGAAGTCGCGGCCGAACTCCTCGTACAGGTGCGGGACCACCTCGGTGTCGCAGCGCGTGCGCAGGGTGTGGCCCCGGCTGACGAGGAGGTCACGCAGTTCGCGGTAGTTGTAGATCTCGCCGGTCGTCATGGCGACGATCTGCCGGCTCTCGTCGTACATCGGCTGGTCGCCGGCCCCGAGGTCGTTGATCGCCAGCCGGGTGAACGCGAACGCCACCCTGTCGTCGACATGGAATCCGGCGGAGTCCGGCCCCCGGTGCTGGATGGCCGCGCTCATGGCGTCGAGTGTTGCGCGCGCCGCCCGGGGATCGTGTCGTGGCCCGACGAAGCCCGCGAGTCCACACACCGTCAACACCCTTTCCAGAGTCGGTACGGCTTCCGTCAACAGGTCAACGCCCGCCCTGGTACGGCAGGTTGCCGCGGCCGGGACTGAGGCAGATTACATCACCAGTTGATCAACGCAAGGAAAGATTCCTTGACCAAATATGAATCTTCCTAAAGCGCCTCCGATGTGCCACAGTCCCGTCTCGTGTGTCGCTGGGGCGATCTTGTTCGGCCCGCCGGCAGGGTATTCACGAGGGGGGCAACACCGTGTGTCGTACCGGTCCGGGGTCGCTGGCTGCGGCGCTCGTCGAGCAGTTCCGCCGGACACCCGACGCCCGAGCGGTCCGCGACGACCGGCAGGTCCTGACGTACCGCGAACTCGACGCCCGCTCGGCCGCGCTGGCCGAGGCGCTCGTGGCGGCGGGGGTGGGGCCCGATCGCATCGTGGCGCTGCAACTGGAGCGCTCCGTGGACCTGGCCGTGGCGATCGTCGGGATAGTGCGGGCGGGCGGGGCATGGCTGCCGCTGTCCACCACCGACCCGGACCGGCGGATCCTCGCTCTGCTGCGGGACGCCGCGCCCGCGGCCGTCGTGACCGAGGACTCGTCCCGGCTGTGGTCCCTCGCCGACGGCATGCCGCGGCTGACTCCTCGCGGACACCGCGCGTCCGGCCAGGCGCCGCCGATCGACTCGGCCGAGCCGCACCACCTGGCCTACGTCATCTACACCTCCGGCTCCACGGGCCGTCCCAAGGGCGTACTGATCGAGCACGCCGCCATCGCCAACCGCCTGCGGTGGATGCAGGATCGTTTCGGGATCGGACCCGGTGACGTGGTCGCACAGAAGACGCCGTACACCTTCGACGTCTCGGTGTGGGAGTTCATGTGGCCCCTGATGACCGGGGCGGAACTGGCCTTCGCCGCTCCCGACGGGCACCGGGATCCCGCCTATCTGGCACGGTTCCTGACGGACCGCCAGGTGACCGTCACGCACTTCGTGCCGAGCATGCTCACGGAGTTCCTGCGCCAGGTGCGGCCGGGGGACTGCCCGCGCCTGCGCTCGGTCATGGTCAGCGGCGAGGCGCTCGGCCCGTCGCTGGCCCGGCGGTTCTTCGAGCGGCTGCCCCACGCCGAACTCCACAACCTCTACGGCCCCACCGAGGCCGCCGTCGACGTCACCCACTGGCAGTGCGCCGCGGACGCCTCGCCCACCGCACCGGTCCCCATCGGCCACCCCATCACCGGCATCGAGCTGCTCGTCGTCGGCGAGGACGGCACCCCGGTGCCGGCGGGCGAGGTCGGTGAGCTGTGCATCGCCGGCGCGGGCGTCGCCCGTGGCTACCTCAATCTGCCCGAGGTCACGGCCGAGCGCTTCGTCCCCCACCCGGCCGACCCGGCCCGGCGCATGTACCGCACAGGCGACCTGGCCAGCCGGCGTCCGGACGGGGCGTACCTCTACCACGGCCGCAACGACCGCCAGGTGAAGATCGGCGGCGTCCGTATCGAACTGGGCGAGGTGGAAGCCGCCCTGCAGTCGCTGCCCTGTGTGGAGGAGTGCGTCGTGGTCACGCGTCAGGACGCGGCCGGCGTCGCACGCCTGGAGGCCTTCGCCGTCCTGGTCCCCGGTGTGCCGTGGTCCGGATGGCGCGACGACCTGCTGGGCATCCTGCCGGCCGGCTCGATACCGGCCGGCCTCACACCCGTGGACTCCCTGCCGAAGACCGCGCACGGCAAGACCGACGTGGCGGCACTGCACGCGATCCTGGCTCGGCGGTCCGAGCGGAGCGGCCAGGCCGCCGCCGCCGACCCACTGGAACGCCTGTGGGCAGGCGTGCTCGGCACCACCGAGCCGCACTTCCTGCGCGCGGGCGGCACGTCGCTGCACGCCGTGCGGCTGCTCGCCGACGTCGCCGAGGAGTTCGGCCGCACCGTCACCCTGGCCGACTTCTTCGCGGAACCGACCCTCGACCGGCTGCGCGCCCTGCTCGCCGCCGCGGACACGGACACGATGCCGTCGCGGGTGCCGCGCGATGGTGAGCTGCCGCTCAACCGCTACCAGGAACGCCTTTGGTTCCTCCAGGAGCTGGAGCCCGAAAGCACCGCGATGAGCGCCCCCACCGCGTTCCGGATCACCGGGGTGAGCGCCGAGCGGGTGTCGGAGGCGTTCGCCGCTCTGGTGCGGCGGCACGAGGTGCTCCGGACGACGTTCCGTTCCGTGGACGGTGAGCCGCGGGCCGTCGTCGGCGCACAGCCCCCGCCCCTGGACTGGACGGTCGAGGTGCCGGCGGATCCCGCGGCCGTGCGCCGATGGGTGACGCAGACGGCGTACGAGCCGTTCGACCTCGCCGCCGGACCACCGCTGCGGGCCCACGGAGTCAGCTTCGGGCCGGCCGACCACCTGCTCGTGATGGTCACCCACCAGATCATCACGGACGGCTGGACCTGGTCGCTGCTGACCGACGAGCTGAGCCGGCTGCTGACCGGACCGGACCCCGGTCCCGAGGACGCACGCCCGCAGATCGTCGACCACGCGGTCTGGCAGCGTACGCGGGAGACCCGCCGGGAGCACCGGGCGGCCGTCGAGGAGTCGCTGCGGCACTGGCGCACCGTGCTGGCGAACGCGCCGGACGGGCTCGACCTGCCGCTGGACGAACCGCGCGGCCCCTCCCTCAGCGTGCCCGCCGACAGTGTCGCGCTGCGCTGGTCGCCCGACTTCCCGGCCCGGCTGAAGAGCCTGTGCCGCGAGCACGGCATCACCGAGTTCATGGCCCTGCTCGCCGGTTACACGGCATGGCTGGCCCGGCTCTCCGGCCAGGAGACCGTGGTCGTCGGCACTCCCATGGCGAACCGGACGCCGCCCTGGGTCGCCGGGTTGGCCGGCTACTTCGTCACGACCGTCCCGCAGCGCCTGGACATCGACGAGGACGCGACGGTCGCACAGGTCCTGGACCGCGCCCGGACCTCCGTCGTGACGGGCCAGCGGCACTCGGTGGTGCCCATCGAGCGCATCGTCGCCGAGGTCGGAGCGGCCCGGGGCGCCGACCGGCTGCCCCTGTTCCAGAACCTGTTCGCCTTCCAGAACATGCCGGCGTGGCAACGGCGGGCCGACGGCGTCACCGTGCGCGTCCACCAGTTCCCGCCCCGGCACACGCACTACGACCTCAAGTTCGAGGTCTTCCCGCTCACCGAGGGCTACGAGGCACGTCTCGTGTACGCCCGGGGCCGCATCTCGACCGAACGCGCCGCGCTCATGGCCGGCCAGCTCGCCTCCTTCGTCGAGGCCGCGGTGGACAAGCCCGACGCGTACGTCGACGAGATAGCCCTCTGACCGGCCCCCGGGGCAATCCGGACCACACGATTGGACTCACACTGAGATGACGTACGCCGACGACCACCCCACCGCGTCGACGACGCCGTCACGGCACCTGGTCGAGAGCACCACCGTCCCCGCCCTGATCGAGGCCACGGCCTCCCGGCTCCCGCACGCCGTCGCACTGATCCGGGGCCCGCGGTCCCACACGTACCAGGAGCTCGTGGAGCGGTTCTCCGCGACGGCCCGGGCGTTGCGGACACGGCAGGTGGCCCCTGGGGACGTGGTGGCGGTCCGTGGCGGCCGGTCGCCGGAGACCGTCGTGGCCATGCTCGGTGTCCTGCGGGCCGGTGCGGTCCTGGTGATGATCGACGTCACCCAGCCGGAGGGCCGGGTGCGGGACGTGCTGGAACGGGCGAGCCCGTCGCTGCTCGTCGACACGACCGACCAGGCGTGGCAGCCGGACGCCGGCTCGACGCCGGTGGTCCGGCTCGCCGAGCTGGAGCGGTCGACGGCGGGCGACGTGGAGCTGCCCGCGGTGGACGCCGCGGCGGACGCGTACGTGTGCTTCACGTCCGGCACCACCGGCGAGCCCCGCGGTGTCCTGGGCTGGCACGGGGCGCTCGCCCACTTCTGCGCGTGGGAACGGCGGGCCCTCGCCATCGGCCCGGGCGACCGCGTCGCCCAGATGGCCGCGCTGACCTTCGACGCGGTCTTCAAGGACCTGTTCCCGGCGCTCATCGGAGGCGCCACCGTGTGCCTGCCGCCCACCGACCGGCCCTTCGTCGACGTGGCGCGGGTGCTCGCCTGGCTGCGCGAGGACGAGGTGACGGTCCTGCAGACGGTGCCGAGCGTGCTGTCCACGCTGCTGGCCGAACAGCCCGCCGGTGCGGGCTTCCCGGCGCTGCGCCTGATCTGTCTCTCCGGTGAGCCGCTCGCGGGCAGCCTCGTCAACCGCTGGCGGAAGGCGACCGGCGACGCGGGCACGCGGTTCGTCAACCTCTACGGGACGACCGAGGCCACCATCCTCAAGTCCTGGTATCCCGTCCCGGACGGCGAGGTCCCGGCGGGCATCCTGCCCGTGGGCAAGGCCATCGACGGCGCCGAACTGCTCGTGGTCAACAACCGCGGCCGGCGGTGCGGCGTCGGCGAACCCGGCCACGTGCTGATCCGCACCCCGCACCTCACCCGGGGCACCTGGCGCCCGGCCGCGGGAGAGGCCCCGCTCTTCGAGGTGAACCCGCTCAACCCCGACGACCCCACCGACCTCGTGCAGCGGACCGGCGACCTGGGCCGCATCGGCCCCCAGGGCGACCTGGAGATCCACGGCCGGGTGGACGACCAGGTCAAGATCTTCGGCGTCCGGGTCCACCCGGCCGAGGTCGGCGCGGTGATCACCCGCATGCCGGAGGTCGAGGACGCGGCCGTCGTAGTCCGCGCCGGGGACGACGGTCCCGCCCTCGTCGCCTACGTCGTGCCCGTCCAGGGCGCGGGCGTGGACGCCTCCGCCGTACGGCGGCACGTGGCCGCGGCCGGCTCCAACGCGATGGTCCCGGCCCAGGTGGTCCTCCTGGAGCGGCTGCCGCTGACCGGCCACGGCAAGCTGGACCGGTCCGCGCTCCCCGACCCCGACGACATCGCCGAACAGACGCAGCGGGAGGCGGCGGACGAGGGCGAGTGGACCGCGACGGAGCGGCGCGTGGCCGAGCTGTGGTCCGAGGCGTTCAAGAAGGAGATCACCTCCCGGCACGCCAACTTCTTCGATCTCGGCGGCCACTCGCTGATGCTGGCCCGGCTCCTCGCCCGGATCCGCCGGACGTTCGAGGCCGACCTGAATCTGCCGACCCTGTACCGGTCGCCGACGATCGCCACGCTCGCTCAGGCCGTGGACGGCGCGCTGCGGGAGGGCGCCAGGGCCGAGGAGGAACCGGCGCCCGCGCCCGTCCCGCGCGAGGCCGACCAGCCGCTCTCCCCCGAGCAGGAGGGCCTGTGGTTCCTCCAGCAGCTTGACCCCCACAGCTCCGCCTACAACATGGCCGGCGTGTTCCGGCTGCCCACCGACGTCGACGAGGAGGCCGTACGCACGGCCTTCCTCACAGTGTGCCGCCGCCACGAGGCGTTGCGGCTGCGCTTCCGCGAGGTCGACGGGCGCCCCGTGCAGTCCGTGGGCGAGGCCGCCGTCGACTTCACCGCCCTGCCGTCCGTGACCGACCGGCCGTCAGGCCTGGCCGCCCTGTCGAAGGCGGCAGCCGACGCCTTCGACCTGGTCACCGGCCCGCTGGTGCGAGTCCGGACGGTCCGGGTCGCGGACGACGAGCTCCTCGTCGGCCTGACCATCCATCACCTGTGCTGCGACGGGGTGTCGTGGAGCCTCGTCGCCCAGCAGGCCGACGAGCTGCTCGCCGGCACCGACCGGCACACGCACCTGGACGGTGACACGCCCCGGCTCCAGTTCGGTGACTACGCGGCCTGGCGCGCACGCCGGACGACCGACGAGCGCGCCGAGACCGACCTGGCCTACTGGCGCGACCTGCTCGCCGGTACCCCCGTCCCGGACGTGCCGTGGGGACGTCCCGTGCCCGGCGAACGGCCGCACCAGGCGCGGGTGCTGCGCGTCCCGGTCGACCGCGAGGTGACCGACCGCCTCGCCGAGCAGTGCGCCAAGTCCGGGGCCACCGAGTACATGGCGATGATGACCGTCCTCGCCCACGCCCTGTCCCGGGCGGCGGCGCAGGACCGGGTCGTCATCGGCAGCGACAGCGTGGGCCGGGACCGCGAGGAGTTCGAGGACGTCATCGGGTTCTTCGTCCGGACGCACGCCTACAGCTTCGACATGGCGGGCGACCCGACCTTCGAGGAGGCGCTCGGCCGGGTCAGGTCGACGCTCGTCGAGGCGTCGGGGCACCGGGACGTGTCCTACGCGCAGGTCGTGGAGGCCGTCGCCGCCGCCCGGGACGGGGACCGCGGTCCGCTGTTCTCCGTGATGCTGCGGATGCCGCCGCGCGAGGAACTGCCGCGTGAGGCCGCCCTCCTGCGTCCCGTCGACGTGGTCGCCGCCGCCGGAGACGGCTCCGGCTCGGCGCCGACGGCCAAATTCGACCTCACCGTGGTGGTGCGCCCCGCAGAGGCGGGCACCGTCCTGGACTTCGAGTACGACGCCGACACGGTTCAGGGGGAGTTCGCGGCCGCGCTCGGCGAGCGGTTCACGCGCCTGCTCCGCTTCGCCGCCGAGCAGCCGACGAGTCCGCTGGCCGACGCCGACCGCGCCGGCCACCCCTTCGCCGAGCCGCTTCCCGCGCGGGACCTCGTCCCCGTCGCCGAGCGCTTCCGGCGCCGGGCCGCGGCCACCCCGGACGCCGTCGCCGTCTCCTGGGCGGAAGGCGAGGTGACCTATCGTCAGCTGGCCGCAGCGGTGGCGGGCGCCACGCAGGAGCTCCGGGCGGGGCAGCGCGTCGGTGTTCTGGGCGGCAAGTCGCCCGCCACCGTGGCCGCCCTCGTCGCCGCGCTCGGCGCCGGCGCCACCGCGGTGCTCCTGGACGACGGTCTGCCACAACCGCGGCGCGCCGCCATGGTGGCCAAGGCCGGCGTCCAGCAGGTACTGCTCACCGAGCCGTCGACCGCCACGCAGGCGCCGGGCGACGCCACCGTGCGGCGCCTGACCTTCGAGGAGCTCGCCAAGCGCACGGACGAGCCGCTCCACCCCGTCCCCGCCCGGCCCCTGGAACCGGCGTACGTCTTCTTCACCTCCGGCACGACCGGCGAGGCCAAGGCGGTCGTCGGATCGCACCGCGGCCTCGACCACTTCATCGACTGGGAGACCGCGGAGTTCGGCGTGCACGCCGGGGACCGCGTGGCGCAGCTCACCACGCTCTCCTTCGACGCGGTCCTGCGCGACGTCCTCGTGCCGCTCACCCAGGGGGCCACCGTGTGCCTGCCGCCGACGAGCGCCCTGGACGACACGGCACGGATGGTGGACTGGCTGGCACGCGAGCGCGTCACCATCGTCCACACCACACCCAGCGTGGTGGCGTCATGGCTGCGGGACACCGACCGGGCCACCGCGCCCCTCACCGGCCTGCGGCTGCTCTGCCTCGCGGGCGAGCCCCTCACCGGCCGGCTCGTCCAGGAACTGCGTGAGCGGCTGCTGGGCCCGGACACCGAGGTCGTCAACTTCTACGGGCCCACCGAGACGACCATGATCAAGACCTTTCACCGGGTGACGGCCGAGCAGGACCCGGGACCGGTGCCCGTCGGACGCCCGCTGCCCGGCGCCCAGGCGGTCGTCCTGGGCGCGGACGGCTCCGTCCGCGGCCCCGGCGAACGCGGCGAGATCGTCATCCGGACGCCGTACCGGACCCTGGGCTACCTCGACGACGCCCGCGCAGCCTCCAACTTCCGCCCCAACCCGCTGTCCGACGACCCGGACGACCTCGTCTACCACACGGGAGACCTCGCAGTGGTCGGCGCCTTCGGCGAGATCCACGTCGAGGGGCGCAGCGACGATCTGCTCAAGGTGCGCGGCGTCCGGGTGCACCCCGCGGAGGTCGCGGCCGAGCTGACCACCCATCCGCAGGTGCGCCAGGTCCACGTGGAGCAGGACAAGGAGGCGGACGGCTCGCTCGTCGCGTACGTCCTGCGCTCGCCCGGCTCCGCCCTGACCACGGAAGAACTCCGCCGCCACGCGCGCGAGCGGCTGCCGCTGGCCGTCGTCCCCTCGCTGTTCCTCTTCGTCGACCGGTTCGCGCTGCTGCCCAACGGCAAGCTGGACCGCTCCTCCCTGCGGGGCGCCTCGTCCCCGGCCGCACAGGAGCGCGTCGCGCCCCGGGACGACACCGAGACCCTGATCTGGTCCATCTGGTCCGAGCTTCTCGGCCACGACGACATCGGCGTCACCGACGACTTCTTCGCCGTCGGCGGGCACTCGCTGCTCGCCACCATCCTGCTCACCCGGATCCGCAAGAAGACCGGCCTGTCGCTCTCGCTGCGCAAGCTCCTGGAGGGTCCGCGCATCGACCGTCTTGCCGCGTCCGTACGCGAGTTGCGCAAGGAGTCCGACGACCAGGCGAGCGAACTGCTGCTGACATTGCGTCAGGGCACGGCGGGAGGACCGCGGTTGTTCCTCGTGCACCCGGTCGGCGGCGACGTGATGTGCTTCCGGGAGGTGGCCTCCGCGCTGCCCGCCGAGTTCACCGTGATCGGGGTCCGCTCTCCCGGCCTGGACGGCGGCACCGTGTTCACCTCGGTCCAGGAGATGGCGGCCGCCTACCTCCACGAGGTGCTCAAGGTGCAGCCCGAGGGGCCGTACCACTTCGCCGGCTGGTCCATGGGAGGCGCCGTCGCCTACGAGATGGCACGCCAGCTCTCCTTCGAGGGGGTGCGCACCGCCTCCCTGGTGCTGCTGGACAGCTACGCGCCGGGCTCGAAGGCCTTCGAGCACTTCGCGGGACCCGACGCCGACCGGGTGGCGTCCTTCGCTCGCGACCTGGAGCGCATGACCGGCGAGGGGGTCGACACCGCGCTGCTCAGCGGCGACCGGCCGGCGGACGGCGAGGAACAGCAGTCGCTGCGCCGCAGGTACACGGTCTTCGACGCCAACGCCACCGCGCTCGTCAACTACCGGATGCGGCGCGCCCGCCTCAGGGACACCCGGCTCACCCTGCTGCTCGCCGGTGACCAGGCGCGGCCGGAGGGGACGCCCCCGGCCCTCGGCTGGGAGGAGGCACTGGGCACGCCGGTGGAGACCCGGACCGTGCCCGGCGCCGACCACTTCACCCTGGTCCAGCGGTCCCATGCCGCGGTCACGGCCGAGGAGATCGCCCGCGCGGTCGCGCCGGGCACCGTCGGCCAGGACGAGGGGCGCGGATGAACGCCGTGACCCCGCCGCGCTTCCGGGCGTACTCGGCACGCGATCTTGACGCGCTGCTGGACCGGTGCGGGGCGGACGCCGAAACGAAGCTCCAGATACGGGCCGTGGCCGCCATCCTGCCGTTCAGGACCAACCAGTATGTGGTCGACGAGCTCATCGACTGGGACCACGTGCACGACGACCCCGTCTTCCGGCTGGTGTTTCCGCAGCCCGACATGCTGGCCGCGGACGAGCTGAAGACCATGACGGACCTGCTGCGCGAGGAGGCGGGCCCCGCCCGTCTCGCGCCCGCCGTGCGGGAGATCCGCGCGGGGATGAACGCGCACCCTGCGGGCCAGACGGACCAGAACGTCCCCCTCTGGCAGGGGCAGCGGCTCTCGGGCGTACAGCACAAGTACCGGGAGACGCTGCTCTACTTCCCGCGTCAGGGCCAGACCTGCCACGCGTACTGCACCTACTGCTTCCGCTGGGCACAGTTCGTCGGGGTGCCCGAGCTGAAGATGGCCGCGGAGAAGGACGACGCCGACGCCCTCGCCGCCTACCTGCGCCACCACACCGACATCACCGACATCCTGCTGACCGGCGGCGACCCGCTCATCATGCGCACCGACAACCTGCGGCGCGCGCTCGAGCCCTTCCTCGCCCCGGGAATGGAGCACATCAGGAACATCCGGATCGGCACCAAGGCACTGACCTACTGGCCCTACCGGTTCACCGACGACGAGGACGCCGACGACCTCATGCGCCTGTTCGAGGAGGTCCGCGACGGCGGCCGGCACCTCGCGGTCATGGCCCACGTGACGCATCCCCGCGAGCTCCACCCGGAGCCCGTGGGACGCGCGATCGAGCGGATCCGGTCGACGGGCGCCGTCATCCGCACCCAGGCGCCCCTCATCAGGTCGATCAACGACGACGCCGGCGTGTGGCGGGAGATGTGGACGCGCGCCGTCGCCCTCGACGCCGTGCCCTACTACATGTTCGTGGAGCGGGACACCGGCCCGCGTCAGTACTTCGAGGTTCCGCTCGTCCGCGCCTGGCAGATCTACCGGGAGGCCCTGTCGTCCGTGACCGGGCTGGCGCGCACGGTGCGCGGCCCGTCCATGTCCGCCACCCGCGGCAAGGTGGTCGTCGACGGGGTGACGGAGGTCGCCGGACAGTCCGCGTTGGCACTGCGCTATCTGCAGGCCAGGGACCCGGAAGTGGTCGGGCGGCCGTTCTTCGCACGGTTCGACCCGCGGGCGACCTGGGTGACGGACCTGCGGCCGCTGTCGCCGTCGGACGCGCCCTTCCTGGACCAGACGGCCGGAGCCCGTCCGGCGGACCGGATCACGGACGGGCCCTGAACCCCACCGGGGTGGCGGCGGCCGCCCCGAACGTCCCGCACCGGCCCGTCCGACCACTGTGCCCGCTCGCAACACCGCTATGTCAGGAGACCGTATGTCCGCGCCGGCAGCGCTGCCGCTGGTGGTGGAAGCAGGTTCCACCACCGACCTCGTAGACCTCATCGAGCACGATCGGGACGAACTCCGCGCGGCGCTCCACACCCATGGAGCGCTCCTTTTCCGGGGATTCGACATCGACGGCGTCGACGGACTGCAGTCGACCGTCGACGCGCTGTCCGGGGAGACGCTCACCTACACCGAGGCCTCCTCACCGCGCACCTCGATCCAGGGCAATGTGTACACGTCCACCGACCACCCGGCCGAGGAGGAGATCTTCCTCCACAACGAGTGCTCCTATCAGGACACCTGGCCGATGACGCTGTACTTCTACTGCCTGCGCGCGCCTCGGACGCTGGGATCGACGCCGCTGGCCGACACCCGGCGGCTGTACGAGGCGATCGACGTGGCCGTCCGGGAGGAGTTCACGCGTCGGCGCTGGAGTCTGGTGCGCAACTACCACCCGAACTTCGGCGTCCCGTGGCCCAAGGTGTTCGGGACCGACAGCCGGGCCGAGGTGGAGGCCTACTGCAAGGAGCACGGGCTGATCCCCGAGTGGACCGGCGAGGACGGGCTGCGCACCCGCGTGGTGCGGGAGGCGCTGCACCGCCACCCGCGCACCGGCGAGGACGTGTGGTTCAACCACATCACCTTCTTCCACGTGACCACGCTCCCGGAGGACGTCCAGGAGGGCCTGCTCGCCCTGTTCGGCGAGGACGGCCTCCCCACGAACACGTACTACGGCGACGGCGGACGCATCCCCGACGACGTGATGGCCCACCTGCGCAGCTGCTACGAGAAGTGCCGGGTCCGCTTCGACTGGCAGCGCGACGACATCCTCGTGGTGGACAACATGCTGTCCAGCCACGGCCGGGAGCCCTTCACCGGCGACCGGAAGATCGCGGTGGCGATGGCGGAACCGCACACCGCCGGACAGGGAGACCCGCGATGAGCGCGCAGAACACGCGTACCCCGGCGGCCGCCGGACCCGTGGTCCTCGGGATCTCGGCCCACTTCCACGACTCGGCCGCGGCGCTGCTGGTCGACGGCCGGCTCGTGGCCGCCTCCCACGAGGAGCGCTACACCCGGCGCAAGCAGGATCCCGACCTTCCCATCGACGCCGTGCGCGACTGCCTGGACCAAGCCGGTCTGCGCATCACCGACGTGGACTGCGTGGCCTACTACGAGGACCCGGCGAAGAAGCTCCACCGCCAGCTGTGGACCGGGCTGCCGGCCTTCCCCGACAGCAGCGCGAGCGCCCTGTACCGCCTGGACGCCGACCGGCCGCTGCGGGAGATCCGGGACCTGCTGGGCTGGGAGGGCCGGGTCGAGTTCGTCGACCACCACCTCTCCCACGCGGCGAGCGCCTACTACTTCTCCGGTTTCGACGACAGCGCCGTGCTGACGGTCGACGCCGTCGGCGAGTGGGCCACCACCAGCTGGGGGATCGGCCGGGGCGCGTCGCTCGAACTGGTCGAGCAGGTCGAGTTCCCCCACTCCCTGGGGCTGCTCTACAGCGCGGTCACCGGCTACCTCGGCTTCGAGGTGAACGAGGGCGAGTACAAGGTGATGGGGCTCGCCCCCTACGGGGAACCGCGGTTCCGGGACGAGATCGGCCGGCTGATCCACGTCACCGAGGACGGGTCGTTCCGGCTCGACCTGGACTACTTCGACTTCACCGACCCGGACGGCATGCTCGGTGAGCGCTTCACGTCCCTGATCGGCGTGCCACCGCGGGTGCCGGAGTCGGAGATCGGCAAGGTCCACCACGACCTCGCGCGCAGCCTCCAGGTGGTGACCGAGGAAACCCTGCTCCGCATGGTCGACAAGGCCCACCGCATGTCGGGCAGCGAGAACCTGTGCATGGCCGGAGGCGTGGCCCTCAACGTCGTCGCCGTGCGCCGCATCGTCGAGGAGGGCCCCTTCGCCAGGGTGTTCGTGCAGCCGGCCGCCGGTGACGCGGGCGGCAGCCTCGGGTGCGCGGCGGTGGCCCACCAGCGCCTGACCGGGGAGCGGCCCCGGCAGGACCGGCTGACCTCGGTGCTCCTCGGCTCCGGCACGGACTCCGACGGCATCGCCCGGCTGCTCGGCGCATACGCCGGACGGTCCTTCGCGGACTTCCGCGGGGACGAGGCGGGTCTGCTCGACGCCGTCGCGGGGCGACTGGCAGAGGGCAAGGTGATCGGCTGGTACCACGGCCGGGAGGAGTTCGGGCCCCGCTCGCTCGGCGGGCGGTCCATCCTGGCCGACCCGCGGGGCGACGACACGCGGGACCGGATCAACGCCTCGGTCAAGATGCGCGAGGCTTTCCGGCCGTTCGCGCCCGCCGTGCTGGCCGAGCACGCGCACGAGCACTTCCGGCTCGACCACGAGTCGCCGTTCATGCTGGAGACCTGCGAGGTCGTGTCGCCGCTGTCGCTGCCGGCCATCACCCACGTCGACAAGTCGGCCCGCGTGCAGACCGTCACCGAGGCGACGAACGGGCGTTTCTACCGCCTCATCCGGACGTTCGCCGACCGCACGGGCTGCCCGCTGCTGCTGAACACGTCGTTCAACCTCCGGGGAGAGCCGATCGTCCACACCCCCGTCGACGCCCTCCTCTGCTTCCTGAGGTCGGACATCGACTGCCTGGTGCTCGACGACTTCGTACTGGACCGCGAGGCCCTCCCGCAGTCCTGGGTGACGTGGTTCAAGGGCACCCGGCCACCGCGCCGGAGCCGGGTGAGCGACAGCGTCTACACCCTGCTTTGACGGTGAGGGGCACTCCGTTGCCCGAGCAAGGAGTCCGGGCCCGGGCCGAACCCGCCTGAATCGGCGAGTGTCAGCGGTCGCTCCCGGTGCTCAGGCGGTGCGGCAGCGCCTGAGCACCGGGGCCACGCCGCGTGCGCGGGTGACATCACCGTGGACGGCCTTCGGGGCGGCGGCGGTCACACCGGTTCGGGCTGCGGCTCCAGTTGGGGCGCGGGCGCGGCGTCGGGTTCCCACTGCCTGGTGGTGCGCACGTAGCCCTGGATCACCGAGGCCATCGCCAGCAGGATCACCGGCCCGAACACCCACGGATGCCTGGCCATCGGCACCGGCAGAAAGCGGTACGACACCAGCAGCGCGGTGAAGACCACCGTGCCGTAGGCGACCAGGTTCACCCCCGACCGGTCCCAGCCGCGCGCGAGCGAGAGCATGGCCGCCTCGATCGTGAGCGTGAACACCACACCCGCCACGATGTCGGTGCCGTAGTGGTAGCCGAAGCCGAGCGTCGCGCCGAGGGTGGCGATCAGCCAGAAGGTTCCCGCGTATCGCAGGATTCTCGGGCCCTTGCGGGAGTGGATGAAGATGGCCGTGGCCCACGCCGTGTGCAGGCTCGGCATGCAGTTGCGCGGGGTGATCGCGTCGAACGGCATCGGGTGCGGTGTCCCGGTGGGCGGCGGCGTGTTCGGCCACAGGTCGGCCACCGCCCAGTGCCCGCCGTCGGCGCCGTAGGCGAAGATCGGCCCGACGACCGGGAAGAGCATGTAGATGCCCGGCCCGAGCAGGCCGATCATCAGGAAGGTGCGCACCAGGTGGTGGCGGGGGAAGCGCCCCTCGGCCGCCACGTTGCGCAGCTGGTACAGCGTGACGACGACCGCGGCGACCGCGAGCTGGATGTAGACGTAGTCGAGGACGTGGGCGCCGACGGTCCCGGTGGCCCCGACGATCCGGCCCGCGAGCCAGGAGGGGTCGCCCAGCGCGTGATCGGCGCTCGCCGCGTACTGGTCGAGCACCGACGGACGCGTCTTGGACGTGATCAGCAGCCAGGCGTCGCCCGTCTTGCGTCCCGCCACCAGCAGCAGGGCCAGCCCGACACCCTTGAGCAGCAGGACGCGTTCCTCACCGGCGCGGCGCGTGATCGCGACGACCGTGCATCCGACGATGACCCACAGCGCGCCGTTCCCGAAGGCGTGGCCCTCGGCCGAGTGGACGCCGGCCGCCCACCGCACGAGCCAGAACACCAGGTCGATGCCGACGGCGACTCCGGCCGCGATCAGCCGTTGCCGCCAGGGCAGCACCACCATCATCAACGCCATGCTGCCGTACAGCAGCGGCCCCGACTTGGGGCGGAACACCACCTCTTTCGCCTGATTGGTGATAGGCCCGGGTTGCCCGTAATGACGCGCCGCGATCTCCAGTGCGATCAGGAACCCGACGGCCACCACTCCCACCGCGGTCCACAGGATCGTCCGTGGCTGCCTCCATATGGAGGGCTCTGTTCCGCCTTCTTTTCGCGGATGTTCCCGCGATATTGTGGATGTCAATTGTCTGGCCGATTTGTTAGTTTTGGTCGAATTTGCTGCTCGTCGTGCTGGATGACATGTTTTCCAGTAAAGGGACGGCGATACGGGTGATCGTCAGTTCGAGTATGTTATCCGAGAGCTGTTCGCGATTTCGCCTTCCTGTAAGACGGCATGCCCAAGGGCCGCTCCCTCGTGGTTCGGGGAGCGGCCCGCGGTGGAGGGGCACGGGCACGGATTCCGGCCGTGTCCGCGGTTCAGGTGCCGGGCAGGGACGTCAGGCGCGTTGCCACAGGGCCGGTACGGTCGGCGGCTCCCAGCCGGGCTGGGCCTGGTGGCCCTGGAGGCAGCGGTACGTCGCGCCGCCGTACGTCACCGTGTCGCCCACCTGGTACACCGTGCCGGCGGACCAGGTGCCGCCCGGGTTGCCGGGGCCGGGGCCGGGGCCGCCGGCGGTGGCCAGGGTGAGCCCGTAGGTCTGCAGGATCGGGTTGACCGGCTGGAAGAACGTGGTGCCGCCGCTGGTGCAGTCGCCCGACCCGCCCGAGGTGACGCCCTGCGCCTGGCTGCCGGAGATGAACGAACCGCCGGAGTCGCCGGGCTCGGCGCACACCGAGGTGCGGGTGACACCACTGACGGTGCCCTCCTGGTAGGTCACGCTCGTGTTCAGCTGCTGGACGGTGCCGCAGTGCCAGCCGGTGGTCGAGCCGGAACGGCACACCGAGGCGCCCACCGTCGCCTGCGTGGACCCGGCGACCTGCACGCTGGAACCGTTGACGTACGGGGTCGCCGTCCAGTTGGAGTCGGTGGCCACCCAGGACATGTCGTTGCCCGGGAAGATCGACGCCTGGAAGGTGCCCTGCGCCACCTGGTTGGAGCCGGTGGTGGTGCTGCCGGCCTGGCCGCAGTGGCCCGCCGAGGCGAATCCCTGCTGGGTGCCCCGCGTCACGGGGAAGCCGATCGAGCACCGGGTGCGCCCGTCGATGTAGTAGGCGTCACCGCCGCGCAGGTCGTACAGCGGCCGCGGCCGCTCGGCCGACCGCACGGTGCGTACGAGGGACCGGTCGACCCCGGCCGCCGCCAGCAGGCGGCCCACGGCGGCGGGGCGCACCGCCTGCACCACCACGGAGTTGGAACGGACGTCGACGTACCAGACCGGGGTGTCGGTGGTCGCGTGCCGGGCCGCGGCGCGGTCCAGCCCGGCCTTGGCCGCGTCCAGCGAGGCCAGCGAGTGGGACACGACGAGGGGCCGCGCCCCGCGGGCCCGTATCGCCGCCGCATCACCGGAGTCGGTCGTCGCCACGGTCAGCGTCCCCGACTCGGCGCCCCCGACCCAGGCGCCCGCGAAGTCCGCGCCCAGGTCCGCGCGCAGCCGGCCCGCCGTGGCGCCCGCTTCCGCCTCGTTCGCAAGCCGGTGCCGCGCCTGCCGCTGATTCAGGCCGAGATCCCGCTCCATCGCGTGCAGCAGGGCGGGCGGGGCGTCGGCGGTACGCAGGGTCTGTACGGCGGTAAGGGGCCGCGCCACCTCGGCACCACCGCTCGCGCTCGCTGAGCCGCTGAGCCCGGCCACGAGCAGCGAGCCGGTGGCCGCCAACGCGGCGCAGCACGCGGCGGCTTGTCTGTGGAGCATGGGGATCTCCTCGGGTTCCGGTGGGGGTGCCCGAAACCGTAGGGAACACCGATCGGCCCGCGTAAGAAGCCAGTCGACCCCCTGCCCCGGTGTTATGGAACGCGCTTGCCGCGGCGGCATACCCGGTCGTGTCCTAGTGCTCACCGCGTTCCGCGAGCCAGTGGGTGAAACTGTCGCTGCGGGCCGCCGCGCCGGCGTGCGCGCCGCGTGCCTCGGCGAGCACGGTGGCCGCGGTGTCCGGCTGCTGAAGCGTCGGATGCCAGCCGAGGACGTGCCGCCAGACGAGCGGGGTGCCGGCGAGCGGCCTGGTCGTGAGGCCGGGCGTCGTGGGGAACGTCGCCCGGCACAGCCCCACCGCCCGGCCGACCTGCACCAGGTGCACACAGGAGGCGGTGTCCGTCTCGTACATGCGCCGGGGGCCGAACCCGGCCCGTGCGCAGGCCGCGGTGAAACAGTCCGCGAAGCAGCCGTCACCGGGCACGCAGGCCCACTCCTCGGCGGCCAGCGCCGACAGTTCCACCTCCGGGCACGCGGCGAGCGGATGGCTCTCGGGCAGCATGACGAACACGGGGTCCACCGCGATCTCGCGCCAGACCAGACGCGTGGCGCCGGGCGGCGCGGCCGAACCGCACGTGCCCGCCAGGGCGAAGTCCAGCCGCCCCTCGGTCAGCAGCTCGCCCAACTCCCGTTCGGACCACGACACGTACGTCGTCACCGTCGAGCCGGGCACGGCCCCCGCCAGCCGGTCCAGCAGCGCGCCGAGGAGCGGCCCGTGCGTGCCGCCGAGCCGGAGCCGCTCCGGAGCGGGGCCGCTCCGGGCGAACCGGCCGGCGAACCGGACGGCGTCCTCCTGGAGTTCGCTCACCACCGGCAGCACGATCCGGGTGCGCTCCAGCACCAGTTCGCCCAGGGCGGTCGCCCGCACACCGTGCCGCCCCCGCTCGAACAGCGCGCCGCCCAGGGCCCCTTCGATCCGCCTGAGCTGCGCGCTCAGTGCGGGCTGCGCGAGCCCCAGCAGCGAGGCGGCCTTGGTGAGACTGCCCGCCTCCGCGATCGTCCTGATGGTCCGTAGATGACGCAACTCCAGCTCCATGAGGGGAGCTTGCGACGCGGGGGAGTACGGGGCAAGGGGTTGGTACGGACCTGATGGGCGATCCGGCCGTCCGCAGACCCGGCGGGGGCGAACCGGTGTTCGCCACCGGAGTGCTGTGGCATGGTGACCCACCGAACGCGATCGGTCTGGACCAATCCTGGAGGAGGATCCCATGCGCGGCACCACTGTCCTGCCGGGCACCCCCTGCGCCGCCCCGTCCGCCGGGGAACCGCCCCTGCACCGGCTGGAGTTACCCGGGCCGGGCGCGGCACCGTTCGCCGCGGGGTCGTTCGAGGAGATGGGCCCGCTGTCCAGGACCGGCGACCCGCACCGCCACACCTTCTACGAGATCGTGCACGTCACCGCCGGCTCGGGCGCACATGTCGTCGATTTCGCCCGCTGGCCGGTGCGGCCGCCGCACCTGGCCGTGATCCTGCCCGGACAGATCCACCACTGGCAGGGCGGCCGCCAAGTGGACGGCACGCTCGCGCTGTTCACCGAGGACTTCCTGCTGGACCATCCCGGCGACCGCGCACTGCTGCGCCGGCTCGGGAGAACGTGCTGGTTCGCCCTGGACCCGGAGGAGCACGAGGCCATCGGCCGGCTGATGACCGACCTGGCCGCGGAGCACCGGCAGCGGGCGGCCGGCCACGAGAGCGTCCTACGGGCCCTGCTGCACGTCCTCGTCGTGCGTGCCGCACGGATGCTGGGGCAGGGCGGTGCCGGCGGGCCGGCGCCGGTCGGCGGTCCGACGCGGGCAGCCGGCTGGCGGCGCGGGGCGCGGATGGGGGCGGGGGAGGGGGAGGATCGGGAGTCCGCAGCGCAGGGCGAGTCCGGGCCCGGCCGGAAGCCGGGACCGGGGCAGGAGCCCGAGCGGAAGCCGGAGTCGGGGCCGGGGCAAGAGCCGGGGCGGAAGCGGGAGTCAGGACCGGGGCGGGAGCCGGAGCGGAGGCGGAAGTCAGGACCGGGGCGGGGGCCGGGGCAGAGCCGGGACCCCGAACCGAAGCGCGACACCGCGAAGAGGCGAGTGCCCGGGGCGGGGCAGGGATCCGCCCCGAATCCGGCCCCGGCCCCCGCCCGACCGCCGGCGCTCGCCGAGGCGTTCGCCCGCCTCACGGCCCACGGGGAAGCGGTGGCCTGGTCGGTGCGGGAGTGCGCCGGGCGGCTCGGGGTGTCGCCCGGCCACCTCGGCCAGGCCGTGCGCGCGGCCACCGGCCGCAGCCCGGGCCGGCTGCTGATCGAGGCCCGCGTGTACCAGGCCCAGCGGCTGCTCGCCCACACCGACCTGCCGGTACGGCAGGTCGCCGCCCGCACCGGATTCACCGACCCCGCCTACTTCTGCCGCTTCTTCCGCCGGGAGACCGGCACCAGCCCGGGGGACTTCCGAAAACACCACAGGCACCACCACCAGTCCATCGCGGCGACGGGAACGCGCGCCTAGGTTCATTGCCGGTCCGACGACCCCCCCACAAGGAGCAGGCATGGACAGCGAAGCCCAGTCCTCTTCCCCGTCTTCACCCCGGTCCTCTTCCCCGGACTCGCCGACGCTCGTGCCCCGCAAGACCGTCCTGCGGGCGGCGCTCGCCGTGGGAGCGGCGATCCCGGCGGCGTTCATCGGCGGCCCCGCCCTCGCACGCACCTTCACCTCCGCCGACACCCCCGTCCCGCTCACCCCGCCCTGCGACGACGGCGACGACCCCACGCCCGAGCAGATCGAGGGCCCGTACTTCAAACCGAACTCGCCCGAGCGGGCCACCCTGCTGGAACCCGGCATGCAGGGCACCCGACTCACCGTGAGCGGCTACGTCTTCGGCCGCGCCTGCATGCCCGTCAGCCGCGCCCTGCTGGACTTCTGGCAGGCGGACGACAACGGCGACTACGACAACACCGGCTTCCGGCTGCGCGGACACCAGTACACCGACTCCGGCGGCGCGTTCGCGCTCACCACGATCGTCCCCGGCCTGTACCCCGGCCGCACGCGGCACATCCACGTCAAGGTGCAGGCCCCCGGCCGCCCCCTGCTGACGACGCAGCTGTACTTCCCCGGCGAACCCCGCAACAACACCGACGCGATCTTCGACGCCCGCCTGCTGATGAACGTGCGCGACGGCAACGGCGGCCGCGAGGCGTCCTTCGACTTCGTGCTCGACGTCCCGCAGAACCCCACTCCGCCCCCGACCACCCCGCCGCCCACGGGGGGCACCTGGGCCGCGGGCACCGCCTACCGGGCCGGGGACCGGGTGACGTACGGGGGCAGCGCCTATGTGTGCCTCCAGGCCCACACCGCCCAGCCCGGCTGGGAACCCCCCTCGGTCCCCGCCCTGTGGCGAGCCGCCTGAGGAATGATGCGGCCGGTGCTGCGAGGGAGGCGTCGGGGGGCGTCCGCAGCACCGGCTCCTCAGCTCTCCCCGGGCGTGGTCGAGGGGGCGTACGCGGGCCTGTCCAGCGGATGAGCGCCAGGTTCCCGGAAATTGGTCTAGTCCCATTTTGGTCCAGACCATTGACCCGCCGGGTCGGCGACCGCTATCCCATACAGGCGTCAACCAAGCAGCACCGTACGGCAATCGGCGAAACCACCCCCCTCTCACACCGGGACTGACATGAGACTCATGCGCTCCTTCCGCGCGGCCCTCGTCGCGGCCACCACGGCCGCGGCCTCGGTGGGCCTCGCCCTGTCGGGCGCCGGCGCGGCCCAGGCGGCGACACCGCTGCCGTCCCACGTCTTCGCCCCCTACTTCGAGGCCTGGACCGGCGACAGCCCCGCCAACCTGGCCGCCCAGTCGGGCACCAAGCACCTCACGATGGCGTTCCTCCAGACCGCGTCCAAGGGATCCTGCACGCCGTACTGGAACGGCGACACCGGCATGCCGATCTCGTCGGCGACCTTCGGCAGCGACATCAGGACCATCCAGCAGCGCGGCGGAGACGTCATCCCCTCCTTCGGCGGCTACACCGCCGACACCACCGGCACCGAGATCGCCGACAGCTGCACCGACGTCCAGCAGATCGCCGCGGCCTACGAGAAGGTCATCACCACCTACGACATCTCGCGCCTCGACATGGACGTCGAGGTCGACTCGCTGGACAACACCGCCGGGATCGACCGGCGCAACAAGGCCATCAAGCTCGTGCAGGACTGGGCGGCCGCCGGCGGGCGCAAGGTGGAGGTCTCCTACACGCTGCCCACCACCACCCACGGCCTGGCGGACAACGGCGTGGCACTGCTGCGCAACGCCGTCAGCAACGGCGCCCGGGTCGACGTCGTGAACCTCATGACGTTCGACTACTACGACAACCAGCCGCACGACATGGCGGCCGACACCAAGACCGCCGCCCAGGGCCTGTACGACACCCTCGCCGGTCTCTACCCGGACAAGTCCTCCGCGCAGCTGTGGAACATGGTCGGCGTGACCGAGATGATCGGCGTCGACGACTTCGGCCCCGCCGAGACCCTCAGCCTCGCAAACGCCCGTACGGTCTACGACTGGGCGGTCGCCAAGGGCATCAACACCCTCTCCTTCTGGGCGCTGCAACGCGACAACGGCGGCTGCCCCGGCGGCGCGGCGGCCGACAACTGCTCGGGCATCCAGCAGAACACCTGGGACTTCAGCCACGTCTTCGCGCCCTTCACGGGCGGCACCACCACCCCTGACAACGACTTCTCCGTCGCGCTCAGCCCGGCCGCGGCGACCGTGACCGCCGGCCAGTCGGCCACCGCCACGGTGAAGACGGCGGTTACGACGGGCCAGGCGCAGAAGGTCGACCTCAGCGTCAGCGGCGCCCCGGCCGGCGCCACCGCGTCCCTCAGCCCCGCGTCGGTCACGGCGGGCGGGACCTCGACGCTCACCTTGAGCACCACCTCCGCGGCGGTCTCGGGCACCTACACCGTCACCGTCACCGGCGCCGGCACCTCCGGAAGCCACTCGGCGACATACGCCCTGACCATCACCGGCGGCAACGGCAACCAGTGCACCGCCGCACCCTGGGCCAAGGACAAGGTCTACACCGGCGGCCAGCAGGTCTCCCACAACGGCCACAACTGGAAGGCCAAGTGGTGGACCCTGGGCGAGGAGCCCGGCACCACCGGGCAGTGGGGCGTCTGGCAGGACCTCGGCGCCTGCTGACCCTCCGGCGCCGTAGACCGGCAACTCCGTAGACCCGTGACTCCGTAGACCCGTGACTCCGTAGTCCCGCAGTTCCGTACACCACACCCGCAGTCCATGGCCACCCGGCGAACACCCCCGCCGGGTGGCCGCCTCGTGTCCGGCCGGCGGGGGCCGCCGCCGTGGCACCGGAGGGTGCGTGCTGGCACCACATGGCGCCACCCGGTGCCACAGGGCACCACATGACACCGCCCGGTGCCATGTGGTGCCCCGCGTGGCACACGCCGTGCCTCGGATATCGTCGCAGGTCAGGGTGCCTGCTCTCCTGAATCTGTCCCGTGGGGTCCTATGAGCCTTGCGCGTGGCGCCATGATGGTGCCATGATGGCGTCATGGACCTCACTCCGTATGTCGACACCCTGCGTCGCGAACTCGCGGTGGCCGCCGAAGCCGGCGGGAAGGACGCCCGCGAGCTGGCCGAGCGGCTCACCGCTCCTCTGGAGTCGGCGGCCCGCCTGACCATGCTCAACGTGCTCTCCGCCGCGATGGACGAGATCACCCGCGAACTCGCCCCCGGCTCGGTCGACGTACGGCTGCGCGGCCTGGACCCCGACTTCGTGGTGACTCCGCCGCCCGCCGGCGACGCTTTCGCCGAAACGGCCGTCGCGCCGGTCGCCGAGCCGCTCAAGGCGCCGGCGCCCGCCGACGCCGACGAGGGTGGCACCGCCCGCGTCAACCTGCGTCTGCCGGCCCACCTCAAGACGCGTGCCGAGGATGCCGCGAACCGCGAAGGCCTGTCGGTCAACGCGTGGCTGGTGCGGGCCGTGTCGGCGGCGGTCGACGGCGGCACCCGGCCGCGTACGGCGGAGAGGGCCCGCACCATCGGACAGAGCTTCACGGGCTGGGTGCGCTAGCCGCGCCCACGCGCGCGCCACCTCACCCGCCCAGCATCATCCGCACCACTTCGCTCACGCCACTTCCACTCACACCGCGTCCCACCAGCGGGGACGCCCCCACGAGCCAAGAGGACGGTACAGCCATGCCTTCTTTCGACACACCCGCGCCGATCTCGGTCACCGCCCATGTAGGCGCCGGTTCCATCCGGTACACGGCCGCCGACCGCCCCGAGACGGTCGTCGAGGTGCGGCCCCGCGACCCCGAGCGGGACAAGGACGTACGGGCCGCCGAGCAGACCGAAGTCACCTACGCGAACGGGGTGCTGACCGTCAGGACGAAGGAGCGGCGCATGATCGGCCCGTCCGGCGTCGTCGACGTGACGGTCGAACTGCCCACGGGCTCCCGCGTCGACACCACCGGCTCCTGGACCCAGGTACTGGGCGAGGGCCGGCTCGGCGAGGTCCGGGTGAAGACCTCCGGCGGCGACGTCCGCCTCGACGTGACCGGTCCCCTGCAACTGGCCGTCTCCCACGGCTCGATCACCGTGGACCGGGTCGAGGGCACCGCCGAGATCACCGCCAGCTTCGGCAGCGTGCGCGTGGGCACCGTCGAGGGCTCCGCCGTGCTGAAGAACTCCCACGGCACCACGGCCGTCGCCGCCGCGCTCGGCGAGCTGCGGGTGAGCGGCGCCCACGGCGACATCGACATCGCGCGCGCCGAGAGCTCGGTCACCGCCACCACCGCGAACGGCACCCTGCGCGTCGGCGAAGTCGCCCAGGGGACCGTCCAGTTGGAGACCTCCTACGGCGCCATCGACATCGGCATCCGCGAGGGAACCGCCGCCTGGCTCGACGCCGGCTCCGACCACGGGCAGGTGCGCAACACGCTCGCCGCGTCCGAGGCGCCGGGGGAGAGCGAGGACACGGTCAAGATCCGCGCGCGCACCCGCTACGGCAACATCGACGTGCGCCGCGCCCGCGTCTGAGCACCGGCACCTCAATCGCCTTACCGCCCACACCACTTCGACCTCACCCTTCATCCGAACGGGAGGCACCCATGCCTTCGTCTGTCATGCCCATGTCCGCCCCGGATCCGGCATCCGGGCCGGGGCACGGGCGGGACGGCGCCCCACACCCGCCCGCCGCCGTCTCCGCCATCGGCCTGCGCAAGTCCTACGGCGGCAAGACCGTGCTCGACGGCATCGATCTGCGCATTCCGGCCGGTTCCGTCTTCGCGCTGCTCGGCCCCAACGGCGCCGGCAAGACCACCACCGTGCAGATCCTGTCCACGCTCATCGCGGCCGACGGCGGTCACGCCCAGGTCGCCGGGCACGACATCCACACGGCCGCGGCCGGGGTGCGCGCGGCGATCGGCGTCACCGGGCAGTTCGCCGCGCTCGACGACCTCCTCACCGCCGAGGAGAACCTGCTCCTCATGGCAGATCTGCTGAGCCTCGGCAAGCGCCAAGGGCGTTCGCGAACGGCGGAGTTGCTGGAGCGGTTCGGCATCGCGGACGCCGCGCACCAGCGGGCCGCGACCTTCTCCGGCGGCATGCGGCGCCGCCTCGACATCGCCATGACCCTGGTCGGCGACCCGCGGGTGATCTTCCTGGACGAGCCGACGACCGGACTCGACCCGCGCAGCCGCCGCACCATGTGGGACACGGTGCGCTCACTGGTCGCGGGCGGGACGACCGTCTTCCTCACCACTCAGTACCTGGAGGAGGCCGACCAGCTGGCCGACCGGATCGCCGTCCTCGACGGCGGCCGCATCGTCGCCGAGGGCACCGCGGACGAACTGAAGGCGCAGATCCCCGGCAGCCACGTACGGGTGCGGTTCACGGACGCGGCCGAGTACGAGCGTGCGGTCGGCGCCTTCCCCGGCGCGGCCCGGGACGACGACGGCCTCGCACTGCGCGTGGCGGGCGACGGCGGCCTCGACGCGCTGCGCACCCTGCTCGACCGGCTCGACGCGGCCGGCATCAGGGCCGCCGGCCTCTCCGTGCACACCCCGGACCTCGACGACGTGTTCCTCGCCCTGACCGGACGCGACGCCGGCGAAGCCCCACTCGACGCGAAGGAGACCCGGCGATGAGCACCCTCGCCCACGCCGTGCACGACTCGGCGACCATGCTGCGGCGCAACCTCAAGCACGCGATCCGCTACCCGTCCGTGTCCCTCGGCGCCGCGCTGAACCCGATCCTGATGCTGCTGCTGTTCGTGTACGCCTTCGGCGGCTCGATCGGCGCCGGAATGGGCGGCGGCCGGGACGCCTACCTGGAGTACCTGACACCCGGCATCATCATCATGGGGGTGGCGTCCGGGGCGATGTCGACCTCGATCGCGGTCTGCACCGACATGACCGAGGGCATCGTCAACCGCTTCCGCACGATGGACATCACCCGCTCGTCGTTCATGACGGGCCATGTCGTCGGCAGCCTCATCCAGACCATGGCGAGCGTCGTCCTGGTCGTGGGGGTGGCCCTCGCGGTCGGTTTCCGCTCGGACGCGAGCCCGCTGGAGTGGCTCGCGGCGGCCGGCCTGCTCACGGCCATCGCGTTCGCGGTGACATGGCTGTCGGCGGCGCTCGGCCTGATCTCCAAAACCGTCGAGTCGGCGAGCAACAAGCCACTGCTGGTCCAGTTCCTGCCCTTCCTCGGCTCCGCCTTCGTGCCGGCCGACTCGATGTCACCCGGCCTTCGCTGGTTCGCCGAGTACCAGCCCTTCACACCGATGACCGAGACCCTGCGAGGCCTGCTCACCGGCTCCGCGATCGGCGGCAACGCCTGGGTCTCCCTCGCCTGGTGCACCGTCATCACCCTGACCGGCTACCTCTGGTCCCGCGCCCGCTTCGACAGCACCCCCAAGCGCTGAGATCGCGGTGGCGGGCCAGAGAGGCCCTGGCCTGCCACCGGCGCACGATGCGGGTGGCTGCCGCCGGTGGCTCCCGCCTGAAGCACGACCGCCTGAAGGGCGCCCCCTACGCCCCCGCGAGGCGGTGATCTTCGGCCCGGAGGCGGTACACCACGTTGTGGCGCAGCGGGCCGTCCGGGGCGGTGGGGTCGTGGAAGTCGACGGACGGGTCGCGGGTCATGCCCAGGCGGCGCATCACCGCCTGGGAGCGGAGGTTGCCGGCCACCGTGATCGCGAGGATCTCGGGCAGCCCGAGCCGCTCGAAGCCGAAGGCGAGCACGGCGCGGGCGGCCTCGGTGGCGTAACCGTGCCCCCACGCCGGCCGGGCCAGGCGCCAGCCGGCCTCCACTCCCGTGAAGGGCATGTCCTCCTCCACTGGATCAAGTCCGGTGAACCCGACGAACGCGCCGGTCTTCTTCACCTCGACCGCCCACCATCCCCAGCCCCGCCGCTCGAGCCCGGCCTGGAAACGGGCCGCGGACGCCTCGCTCTGCTCCCGCGTGAGCACGTCCGGGAAGTACTCCCGGACCTGGGGATCGGCGTTCATGGCCGCCCAGGGGCCGAGGTCGGACTCTCGCCACTCGCGGAGCAGAAGCCGGTCGGTTCGCAGGTCAGGCATCGCGCCAGCCTAGCGGGGCGGGCGCACGGGGCATCCGGCCGGCGGACACATGGGATGGCGTCCCCTGTGTCCGCCTGCCCGCCGAGCCCACAATGGTGGTCATGGGTTCTGCGAAGTACACGGAGCTGGGCGCCTTCCTGAGGTCGCGGCGCGAGCGCATCCGGCCGGCCGACGTCGGGCTGCCCACCGGGCCCCGCCGCAGGGTGCCGGGGCTCCGGCGCGACGAGGTCGCCCAGCTCGCCGGGGCGTCGGTGGACTACTACAACGAGCTCGAGCGCGGCGCCGGCTCCCAGCCCTCCGAGCAGATGATCGCCGCCCTTGCCAGGGCGCTTCGCCTCACCGGTGACGAGCGCGACCACCTGTACCACCTGGCCGGCCGGCCGGTGCCCGTGCAGGGCAACGCCGCCTCCCACGTGCACCCGGGCATGCTCGACCTGCTGCACCGGCTGACGTCGACACCCGCGCAGGTCATCACGGACCTGCACGTCACCCTCGTGCAGAACCCCTTGGCGCGGGCCCTGCTGGGAGATCAGTCCGCCTTCCGCGGGGCCCGGGCGAGCTTCGTGTACCGGTGGTTCACCGAACCCGGGGCCCGGGAGCTGTACCCGGAGGCCGATCACCCGGCCCAGTCCCGCGCCTTCGTCGCCGACCTGCGCGCGGCCGCGGCCCGCCGGGACGCCAAGGACCCGGAGGCGAGAGCGCTGATCGGCTCGCTGCTCGAGCTCTCGGAGGAGTTCGCCGCGCTGTGGGCCGAGCACGACGTGGCCTTCCGGCGGGACGACCGCAAGCGCCTCAACCACCCCGCGCTCGGCCTGGTCGAGGTCAACTGCCTCAACCTGTTCAGCGAGGACGGCCGTCAGCGGCTGCTCTGGTTCACGCCGGCGGTCGGCACCGACAGCGCCGGCCTGCTGGACCTGCTCGCGGTCGTGGGGACCCAGGACCTCACCGGGCCGGCAGCCCACTGAGCCGGTGCCGGCGCCTGCTCAGGCCGACGACGGCGTGTCCGTGGGCATGGGCGCCGCCGGGACGGGCCGTCCGCCGTCCCGCCGCCGGTGGCGCACCAGGGACGCCACGGCCCAGCGACCCGGACCCAGGGCGGCGATGAGCAGGAAGGACCAGCAGAACATCGCGGCCGGTTCGCCGCCGTTCTGTATGGGCAGGACCGCGTGCCGCTGGTGCGCGTCGAAGTAGGCGTACGCCATGGACCCCGAGCACAGCGCGGCCGCGGCGCGGGTCCCGAGGCCGCACAGGACCAGTGCGCCGCCCACCAGTTGGAAGGCGGCCGCCCACCAGCCGGGCCATTCGGCCGGACGGGGAGCGCTTCCGTGCGGGCCGCCGAGCACGCCGAACAGCGTCGCCGCCCCATGGCAGGCGAACAGCAGCCCTACGACGATCCGGAAGAGTCCGAGCACGTGCTCTCTGCTTCTCTCCAGTGCTTCCATCGATCGGTTCCTAATCCTTGAGTAAGCGGTTCCGGTTCGTCCCGGCGGGGACTGTCCGGACTGTC
>NZ_BMVF01000013.1 GCF_014650575.1 Streptomyces naganishii JCM 4654 | reverse complement strand
CCTCCTCAGCCGATCTCGCGGTCGCGGCTTGACTCCTTAGGCACGTGAGATGTCTCTCTCGCGCGGCGGCCTCGGGCGAGGCTGCGCCGCGGTGGGGGCGTCGCGAGGACGAGGTGGCTCTCTGGTGCGTTCGTTGTTGTAGCCACGTCGGCCGACTTTGTCTAGACCAATCGTGGCCAGTACTTCGAAGACGAGGGGTGGGCAAGGGTCGAAGCGATGACGGTGCCAATTCCGCTGCCCTACTGGGCAGTTGCCTTCCCCTGGCCCCTTGACCGCACCCGAAACGGGGCTATGGTCTAGACCTAGTGCCCGCAAGGTCTGGACCCATACGGCCGACGGCCGCCGAGGCCGGTGGCGGCCCCCCGCTCACAGGGCGCACCGCGCCCCGGCACACGCACCTCAGCGCACCGGGTCACCAGCGTGCGCGCCCCACAACCCCACATGCCCCGCGTACAGCCCCGTACCCCACCGGGCCGCCGGGGCCGGTTCCCACAGACATCGAAGGAAGTGGCTTGGTATGAAGTCGAAGAGACGGGCCGCCGTTGCCATCGGCGTGCTGGCCGCTCCCCTGCTCGCCATCAGCCTTCCGGCGAGCTCGGCCAGTGCCCATGGCTGGGTGACCTCGCCCGGCAGCCGGCAGGACCAGTGCGCCAAGGGCATCGTCGACTGCGGCGAGATCAAGTACGAGCCGCAGAGCGTCGAAGGCCCCAAGGGCCTGCACAGTTGCAGCGGCGGCAACGCCCAGTTCGCCGAACTCGACGACGACAGCAAGCCCTGGCAGGTCACGCCGGTCGGCACGTCGTACACGTTCACCTGGCACTTCACGGCCCGGCACGCCACCGCCAACTGGCAGTACTTCATCGGCGGTCAGAAGATCGCCGAGTTCGACGGCCATGGTGCGCAGCCCCCCGCGGACCTCAGCCAGCAGGTCGACTTCGGCGGCTTCACGGGCCGTCAGAAAGTGCTGGCCGTCTGGAACATCGCGGACACCGCCAACGCCTTCTACTCCTGCATCGACGTCAACATAGGCGGCAGCGGAGGCGGGGGCGGCGGCAACGGCGGCGGTGGTGGCACGCCCGGCACCTGCACCGCGCCGGCCTGGGCCGCCGACAAGGTGTACACCGGCGGCAGCACCGTCACCTACGGCGGTCACACCTGGCGCGCCAAGTGGTGGGTGCAGGGCGAACAGCCCGGCAGCACCGGTCAGTGGGGCGCCTGGGAGGACCTCGGAGCCTGCTGACGCGGAGGCCCGGCACCGCCCCGGCCACGACAACGTGAGCCAGGGGCGCGCGCCGGGTCCCGCATGCGGCCGCCGCGGGCCGCCCGAGGCCGCCAGGGGCCGCGAGGAGAGGGAAACCCCTCACCCTCGGCGCAGTGCCTGGCAGCCGTCACCGCGGCTTTCCGACACTCGTGCGTCGGCGCCGTTCCACCCATGAACCGCGCCGTCCGCACACCGGCAGGCGCCCGCCGCTTCCCTCACCGCACTGTGACCCGGCGGCGCGCGCCCACATGCACGAGGTGAAAGGAAACCCCCCTCCCCATGGACATACGAAGAGTCGGGCGACTCTTGACGGTCACCGTGGCCTGCGTGTCCGCGTCCGCCCTCGCACTTCCCGCCGCCACCGCGGCTCCCGGGCCGCATCCGCAGTCCCACCCCCGACCGCACCCCGCACCGGCCGGTCCCGCGGCCTTCACCGCGGCACCGTTCACGGCGAACCCGGCACCCGCCGTCCGCGACCGCGTCGTGAACGCCGCGCGCAAGGCACTGGCCGCCCACGCGGGCGCCGCCCACAAGACCGAGGGCGACGCCTTCTCGGTACGCAACGTCGTGGTCGACCGGGACGGCTCCGCCGCCGTCCGCTTCGACCGCAGCTACAAGGGACTGCCCGCCTACGGCGGCGACGTCATCGTGCACCTGAAGAAGGACGGCGCGTACCTGTCGCTGGCCACCGGCTCGCAGACCACCGGGGCCGTCTCCACCCGGCCCCGCCTCGCCGCCGCCCGCGCCGCGCAGCTGTCCAGGGCCGCGTTCCACGGCCGGGTCCAGTCGGTGTCCGCCTCGCGTCTCGCGGTGCGGATGAAGGGCAAGGAAGCCGCGCTGGTCTGGGAGACCGTGGTCAGCGGCGTGCGCCCGGACCAGACGCCGAGCCGCCTGCACGTGCTGGTGGACGCCCGTACCGGCAAGGTCGTGACGACCAGTGACGAGGTGGACACCTTCGCGGCCGAGGGGACCACGCACGCGGGCCGCCGGCTCGCCGCCGCGCCCGGGGCGGGATCCTCCGCCGCCGTCGCCGGCACCGGGCGGTCGATCTACAGCGGCACGGTCTCCCTCGACGTCACCCAGACCGGCAGCGGCTACGCCATGCAGGACCCGGTGCACGGCAACGGCTACACGACCAACCTCAACCACGCCACCAGCGGCACCGGTTCGGTCTTCACCAGCTCCAGCGGCACCTTCGGCAACGGCACCAACAGCGACCCCGCCTCCGCCGGCGTCGACGCGCACTACGGCGCGGCCGAGACGTTCGACTACTACAAGAACGTCCAGGGCCGCAACGGCATCTTCGGCGACGGCCGGGGCGTGCCGTCCCGCACGCACTACGGCAACGCCTACGTCAACGCCTTCTGGGACGGCTCCCAGATGACGTACGGAGACGGCCAGGGCAACGCCCGCCCGCTGGTCGAACTCGACGTGGCCGGGCACGAGATGAGCCATGGCGTGAGCGGCGCCCTCACCGGCTGGGACGAGACCGGCGAGACCGGCGGCATGAACGAGGGCACCAGCGACATCTTCGGCACCATGGTCGAGTTCTACGCCAACAACCCCGTGGACACGCCCGACTACACCATGGGCGAGCTCATCAACATCAACGGCGACGGCCGGCCGCTGCGCTACATGTACAACCCGTCCCTGGACGGCCAGTCGCCCAACTGCTGGGACAGCAACAACGGCAGCCTCGACCCGCACTTCTCCATGGGCCCGCTCAACCACTGGTTCTTCCTGCTGGCGGTCGGCAGCGGCGACCACGGCTACGGCAACAGCCCGACCTGTGACAACTCCACGGTGACCGGCATCGGCAACGACAAGGCCGCCAAGATCTGGTACAAGGCGCTGGCCTCCTACGCCAACAGCGCGGAGAACTACCACCAGGCCCGCACCGACTCGCTGAAGGCCGCCGCCGACCTGTACGGCGCCCACTGCACCGAGTACAACACCGTCAACGCGGCCTGGGCCGCCGTCAGCGTCACCGGCGCCGACCCCGTGCCCGGGACCGGCAACTGCGGCGGCCAGCCCGGCTCGCCCTCGGTGACCAACCCGGGCAACCAGACGGGCGTCGTCGGCACCGCGGTCTCGCTGCAGATCCAGGCCGGCGACCCCGGCGGCAAGACACTCACCTACAGTGCGACCGGCCTGCCCGCAGGCCTGTCGATCAACTCCTCCACCGGCCGTGTCACCGGCACGCCGACCACCGCCGGAACCTTCTCCGTGACCGTCAGGGCGACCAACACCGACAACGCCGCCGGCACGGCCACCTTCACCTGGACCATCACCGGCGGAGGCAACCCGCCGCCGCAGGGCTGCGGCAACCTCCCGGCATGGAGCGCGACCACCGCCTACCAGCCCGGTGACCAGGTCTCGTACAACGGCCACAAGTGGTCCTCGCAGTGGTACTCGACCGGCGCCGAGCCGGGCGCGCCCGGCTCCTGGGCCGTCTGGAAGGACCTGGGCGCCTGCTGATAGACGACAACACCCGTGGGGGTCCGGGTCGTCGGCCTTCCGGCCGGCGGCCCGGACCACCGCGTCCGGCGGCCGGGGGGAGACCCCGCCCGGAAGGGGCACCGATGACCGAACCGACCACCTCTCCACACACGTTGCCGACGGCCGACGACCCGGTCGGTTGTCCGCCGCCCTTCGTCGGACGCGAGGCCCTGTGCGACACCGTCCGCACGCAGCTCATGGGCGGCGGCGGAGTCCTCCTCACCGGACCGGCGGGGATCGGCCGGACCACGGTGGTGTCCCGGCTGGTCGCGGACATGAGCGCCCGCGGCCACCGGGTCCTGCGCTGCTCACCCGCGCCTTCCGAGCGGGACAGCCCCTTCCTCGGCCTCATCGATCTGCTCGCCGGTGTCGGCGACGACGCCTTCGGGGCCCTCGCGACGCACGAAAGGGCCGTACTCGAAGGGGCGTTGCTGCGCGGTCCGCAGCAGCCCGCCGAGTCCGGCCCGGGCGGCGGACGGGACGCGCTCGTCCTGCGGATCGCCGTGCGCAAGGTCGTCGCTCAGCTCAGCAGCGCCGGGCCGCTGCTGCTGGCCGTCGACGACGCCCAGTGGCTCGACGCGCCGACCGCGGAGGTCCTCGCGTTCCTCGTCCGGCGGCCCGGGCCCGGCCCGGCGGTGCTCGTCGCGGTGCGCACGGACGGTACGGACGTCGCCGGCGCCACCGGCCCCGACGGGCACGCCGGTCCCACCGGGGCCACCGGCGGTCCCGCGGGTCAGGAACTGTGCCCGCGTCCGTTCCGCAAGACGGCCGTACCGCCCCTGACCGTCCATGAGACCGGGGAGTTGCTGGAGGCGCACGACCAGCCCTGCTGGCCGCGGCCGGTCGTCGCACGCCTGCACCGGGCGAGCGGGGGCAATCCCCGCACGGCACTGGAGCTCAGCGCGGCCCTCGACGAACGCGTGCGGACAGTGGGGGAGGACCTGCCGGGCTCCGCCGAACCGCTTCCCGTCCCCGACTCCCTGCGCCGGCCCGTCCTCGACCGGATCGACGCGCTGCCCGCACGCGCCCGCGGCACGCTGGTCACCGTGGTCGCCGCCGTCCGCCCCACGGTCGAGCTGCTGCGGCGCGCGGGGCACCCGCACGCCGAGGCCGACATCGGCACGTGTGTACGGCACGGCATCGTGCAGGCCTCCGAGCACGGCACGATCAGGTTCGTCGATCCGCTGACACCGGTGGTGCTCCAGGCCGAGACTCCCTACGACCGTCTCGTGCACGCCCATCGCGCACTGGCCGACGCGTCCGGCGACGAGGTGGAGCGCGCTCACCACGTCGCCCGGCTCGCGGCGGGTCCCGACCCGGCCGTGGCGGACCGGCTCGCCGACGCCGCCCGGGCCGCCCGCAGGCGCGGCGCGCCCGCGACGGCGGCGAGGCTGGGCCGCATGGCCGCCGAGCACACACCGGCCGGCCAGGCGGACGTGAGCGCCGAGCGCAGGCTCACCGCGGCCGAGGACGGCCTCGCGGCCGGTGACCTGGACTTCGCCAGGGAACTCGCCCACGAGGTGCTGCGCGGCGCCGGCCGCCGGGCCGCCGACCGGGTGCGCGCGTGGAACGTGCTCATCGACTCCTGCGGTCAGGCGATGGCCGAGATCGCCGGTCTCTTCCCCGAGGCCCTGCGCGACGCCGACGGCGATCCGGGTCTGCTGGCCCAGCTGCACTACCGGATGAGCTGGCGCGAGTGGATGGTGGGCGGCTCGGCGGCACGGGCGCACCCCCATGCCGTACGCGCCGCCGAGCTCGCGGCCCGCACGGGCGACCGGTGGACCGAGGTCATGGCGCTGAGCCAGCAGGCCGCCCTGGAACTCTTCCTGGGGCTGCCGGCGGCGGAGGCGACGCTGGCCGCCGCTCTCGCCGCACCGCACGACACACGCGCCATGGTCCACCACAACGGTCCCGTCTACCTCAAGCACCGGTTCCACCTGGCGCGCGACGAACTGGACGAGGCGCGAGCGGAGTTGCGCACCCTCGTCTACGCGCTGCGGCAGCGGGGCTCGGCGGACAGCCTGAGCCAGTGCCTGATCGGCCTCGCACAGGTCGAGATCCTGCGCGGTCGCTGCCGGCCGGCGCTGACCATCGCCCGGCAGAGCCTGCGCATCACCGAGGAGGCCGGGCTGAGTTCGGGGCCCGCCTGGTACACGGTCGCCCTCGCGGAGACGGCGGGCGGCAGCCTGAGCCGGGCACTCGCCGCCGCCGAGACGTCCCGGCAGCGCAGCGAGGACGAGGACGACCGCCTCTTCCTGCCCCGCGCACTGCACGCCGAGGGCCGGATCAGGCTGTTCACCGGCCAGTACGATCAGGCCGCCCGGCTGCTCGGACGTACGGGAGAACTCGAGAGCGCGCAGGGGCAGCAGGACCCGGCGACCCGGCGCTGGCACGCCGACCTCGCGGAAGCCCTGGCCCGCGCGGGTGCGCCGGACGAGGCGCAGGCGGTCGTCACCGTGGCCCGCCGTCAGGCCGAACGGCTCGGACGGCGGGCCGTCCTGGCCACGCTCGTCAGAGCGGAGGCCGCCGTCAGCGAGGCGCGCGGTGAACTGGCCCGGGCGGCCGAGGGGTTCGAGAGCGCGGCGGTACGGCTGCGTGCCGCCGGCCACCCGCTGGAGGAGGCGCGGACCCGGCTGGCGCTGGGCAGGGTGCGGCGGCTGGCCGGGGAGGAGGCGTCCTGCCGTGCCGCCTTCGCGGACGCGCTGCGGATCTTCACCAAGGCGGGCGCCACGTCCTGGGTGGCCATGGCTCGGGCCGAACGCGACCGCGCCCAGGCCGGCCCGCTCCCTCTGGCGGAGGCGGCGGTCGCCTGGTCGGAGCACCTCACCGCCACCGAGCGCAGCGTCGTCGCCCGCGTCGCCCAGGGCGCCACCAACCGGGAGATCGCTGCGGGACTCGTACTGAGCGTCAAGACCGTGGAAGCGGCCCTCACCCGCGCGTACCGCAAACTCGGCGCCAAGTCGCGGGTGGAGATCACCCGCATCGTCATGAGCCGTCCGACGACGTAGGCGCGGTCGGCCAGTCAGCCGGTGTGCCGGTCAACCGGTCGGCCGGGCTGTGGGTCAGCCGGTGTGCCGGTCGGCCGGGCCGCCGGTCCCGTACCGGGCGCCGATGCCCGCGATGACGACCGCCAGCCCCTCCTCGAACTGGCGGTCGTAGTCGTCGAAGAGGAGTTCCCCGGCCGCCGCCGCGAGCGGGAATCCGGCCATGCGGCGGGCGCGTTCACCGACGTCGACCCGCCGCATCCGCTCCTGGACCTCCCCCTCCCCTCGGAAGGGCCGCATGCCCTGCTCCTCGACGACGAAGCCGATGGTGAAGGAGTTCGCCGTCCGGCCCGCGTCCACCGCCTGGGCGAGGGTGAAGCCGGAGTCCGTCAGCAGCCGCAGGTTCGCCTCGAGGGCGGGGGCGTGGTCGATGCCGGTGAAACGGGTGCCGCTGAACACCTTGGCGCCGTCGCGGTAGCCGAGCAGGGCGGCCCGCAGCCCGCGGTTGGTCTTCAGCAGCCGCTCCTGCCAGGTGTCGGCGGGGTCGGGTTCGGCGCCGGCGGCCATCCGCCGGTACATCTCGCTCGCCATCTCGTCCAGCAGCGCCTGCTTGTCCTTGAAGTGCCAGTACAGGGCGGGCGCCTTGACGTCCAGCTCCTTGGCGATGGCGCGCAGGGTCAGGCCGTCGAGGCCCACCTCGTTCAGCAGTCGCAGTGCCGTGTCCGCGACCCGGTGCCGGTCCAGCGGCGCGCGTCGTTCCGTGCTCACGCTTGACAGCTTAACGGCGATAAGGGCACGCTCGGGACCGACATCGCTTAACGTTGTTAAGGAGAATTGTGATGGATGTACTGATCGTGGGCGCGGGCCCGACCGGTCTGACCCTCGGGATCGACCTCGCACGGCGCGGGGTGGAGGCGCTGGTGGTCGAACGGGCGGACGGGCTCTTCCCCGGCTCGCGCGGCAAGGGGATCCAGCCCCGCACCCAGGAGGTCTTCGACGACCTCGGCGTACGGGACGCGATCCGCGCGGCGGGGGGTCCGTACCCGGAGCGGATGATCTGGAAGGACGGCGAACGGCTCGGCGGGCAGCCGATGTTCGACCCGGTCGAGGCGGACGCGGGCACGCCGTACACCGATCCGCTGATGGTCGCCCAGTGGCGCACCCAGGAGGTGCTGTACGCCCGCCTCGTCGAGCTCGGCGGGCAGGTCGTCCTCGGGCGCGAGGTGACGGCCGTCGAACAGGACGCGGCCGGTGTGACCGCGCGCTGCGCCGACGGTACGGCGCTGCGTGCGCGGTACCTGGTCGCGGCCGATGGGGGACGCTCGGCCGTGCGGCGCGCGGTGGGCGTCGGCATGAGCGGGCGGACGGTCGACCCGGCGCCCTTCCTGGTGGCGGACGTCCGCCTGCGGGGCCTGGACCGGGATCACTGGCACACCTTCCCCAAGGACGACGGCAGTGGCGTCGCCTTGTGCCCGCTGGCCGGCACCGGCGACTTCCAGCTCCAGGCGCGCCTCGCCCAAGACGCGGAGCCCCACCTGACCCTGGACGGCATCCGCGAACTGATCGCCACGTACACGCACTTGACGGCGAAGGACGTCACGGAGGTCCGCTGGGCCTCGGACTTCCGCCCCCGCACGGGCCTGGCGGACCGCTTCCGGGTGGACCGCGTCCTCCTCGCGGGCGACGCGGCGCACGTCCACTCACCGGCCGGCGGCCAGGGACTGAACACCGGCGTCCAGGACGCCTACAACCTGGGCTGGAAGCTGGGCGCGGTACTGCGCGGCGGCGCACCCGGGACGCTGCTCGACACCTACGAGGAGGAACGGCGCGCGAACGCCGCGGCCATGCTGGATCTGTCCACCGCAGTGCACCGGGGCGAGGTGAGGCGCGGAAGGGCGACCATGCAACTCGGTCTCGGTTACCGCGAGTCGTCCCTGACCGACGAGACCCGGACCGCCCCGCCCGCCCTGCGAGCAGGTGACCGCGCGCCCGACGGCACGGTCGGCGGCGTACGCCTCTTCGACACCTTCCGGGGCCCCCACTGGACCCTCCTGGGCGCCACGGCACCCCCCGCCGCCCCCACCCTGCGCACCCTCCCGGCCACCCCCGCCTCCTACGCCCCGGGCGTCTACCTGATCCGCCCCGACGGCTACATCGGCTGGGCCGGCGACACGGCGGAGGGCCTGACCCAGTACGCGACACGCACGGGCGCCTTCATGACGGCGTGACACGCGGTGCGGCGCCCGGGGGCCGGCTCGGGCGCGGCGCGAGCGCGTCGCGGCGGTCGCCGGGCCGGGCCGGAGACCGCCGCCGGGGTTATTGACGTGAGCACGCCCGCTCGCTACTTTGCGCCTGTGCTCCGTATCGGAGTGTCCGAAGATCCCACGGCAGGCGGCGTTTCCCGCACTTCCGCCGATTGAAGACAACGTTGTCAGACCCCTGACGGCGTCGCCGCCACCGGCTCGAAGACATCCGGCCGTCGAGTCGTCGCCGCTGCCCGTGCGGCTCGGCGTGCTTCCCATGGCATCCCTCACCCCCCGCAGGAGGCAGACCGATGTTCCCGATTCCGTCCGCCGGTGGCCGGCGCGGCCCGCGCAGACGCGTGCCGAGCGGTCACCGGCTGCGCTCGGCCCTGGTCACCGGGGCCGGCGCCGCCCTTCTCGGCGCCTACGGCTTACCGGCCCCCGCCGCCTGGGCGTCCCCGGCGCCCGAAGTGTCCACGCGCCTGGTGTCGTCCCCCGCCGACCTGGTCAACCCCTTCATCGGCACGTCCAACGACGCCAACGACTTCCCCGGCGCGGACGTTCCGTTCGGCATGGTGCAGTGGAGTCCGGACACTTCGTCCCGGCCGCCGGGAGGCGGTTACGAGTACAAGGACTCCTCCATCTCCGGGTTCAGCCTCACGCACATCGCGGGACCGGGGTGCGGAGCCGCCGGTGACATCCCGGTGCTGCCCACGGTGGGAGCCGTCGACAACGGCGCCACGGACTCCTTCGCGCACGCCGGCGAGTCGGCCGCACCGGGGTCGTACAAGGTCGCCCTCGACAACAAGGTGACCACCGAACTCACCACCACCACGCGCAGCGGCATGGCGCGCTTCACCTTCCCCGCCTCCACGCGGTCCAACCTGCTCTTCAAGCTGGCGAGCAGTCAGAACGGCGCGAGCAACGCCCAGTTCAGCGTGGTCTCCAGCACCGAGGTCAGCGGCCAGGTCACCAGCGGGCGGTTCTGCGGCGCCGGGAACACCTACACCGTCTACTTCGACATGGTCTTCGACCATCCCTTCGCCTCCAGCGGCAGCTCACTCGCCCCCGCGGCGACCTCACCCGCGCCCTCCACCGGACGCGCCGACAAGAACGCCCCCGAGCAGCCGAACAGACCCCGACTGCACGGCACCATGCCCAAGTCCGCCCCGCCCCGCCCCGCGACACCGCACACCACGGCCTCGGCGGCCGCCGCGTCGAACGCGCACGTCACCTTCGACACGACCGCGAACCCCGTCGTCCAGGCCAAGGTCGGCATCTCCTACGTCTCGGTGGCGAACGCGACCGCCAACCGCGCCGCGGAGAACCCCGGCTGGGACTTCGACGGCATCCGCACCGCCGCCCACCAGGCCTGGGACGCCGCACTCGGGAAGATCCGCGTCGCCGGCGGCACCCCGGACCAGCAGACCGTCTTCTACACCGCGCTCTACCACTCGCTGCTGCACCCGAACGTCGTCAGCGACACCAACGGCCAGTACTCCGGGTTCGACGGCAGGACGCACACCGTCGACGCCGGCCACCACGCCGCCTACGCCAACTACTCCGGCTGGGACATCTACCGCTCCCAGGCCCAGCTCGAGGCGCTGGTCAGCCCGCAGACCGCCTCCGACACCGCCCAGTCGATGACGGACGACTACGCGCAGACCGGCCTCTTCCCCAAGTGGTCGGAGTACAACGGGGAGTCCTACGTCATGGTCGGCGACCCGGCGGCGGCGATCATCGCCGACTACCACGCCTTCGGCGCCCACGACTTCGACACCGCCAAGGCCCTGTCCGGCCTGCTGAAGCAGGCGAGCACCCCCAACAACGACCGGCCAGGCCTCAACTACCTGGACAGCCCCGGCTACGAACCCCACGACGGCACCTACGGCTGCTGCAACTTCTACGGCCCGGTCGCCACCACACTCGAGTACGCCACGGCGGACTTCGCCCTCTCGGCCTTCGCCGGCGCCCTCGGCGACAGCGGGAGCCGGCAGACGTACGCCCGTCGCGCCCAGGACTGGCGCAACACGGTGCACCCCGCCTCCGGCTTCGTCCAGCCCCGCAACGCCGACGGCTCGTGGACCGGCGGCTTCGACCCCACCAGCGGCACCGACATGGTCGAGGCCGACTCGTGGATCTACTCCGGCATGGTCCCCTTCGACGTGGCCGGACTCGCCACCGCCAAGGGCGGCGACAAGGCCATGAACGACTACCTGGACACCGTCCTGCGCAGCTACACCGGCGCGAACGGCTACGCCTGGGTCGGCAACGAGCCCAGCATCGAACTGCCCTGGGAGTACGACTACATCGGCGAGCCCTACAAGACCCAGCGCACCGTGCGGTCGATACAGGACCAGATCTGGTCCAACAGCCCCGCCGGCCTGGCCGACGGCAACGACGACCTCGGCGCGATGAGCGCCTGGTACGTGTGGTCGGCGCTCGGCATGTACCCCATGACCCCCGGCACCTCCGACCTGGCCCTCGGCTCGCCCCTGTTCACCCAGGCCGTGATCACGCTGCCCTCGGGCAACACCCTCACGGTCAACGGCAACGGCGCCGCCGGCAACGCGCCCTACGTGCAGTCCGCCACCTTCGACGGCTCGGCATGGAACAACGCCTACGCGCCGACGACCGCCATCACCTCCGGCGGCACCCTCACCTACACCCTCGGCACCAGCCCGAACACCGGCTGGGCGTCGGGCGCGGCCGCCGCGCCGCCCTCGTACGACGGCGGCGCGGGCGCCCCGCCGAAGCCGCGCGTGGGTCCGGTGAAGGCGGGTGTGAACCCGGCCCTGTGCGTGGACGACGACAACTCCGGCACAGCCGACCACACGGCGATCCGGCTGTGGACCTGCAACGGCACCTACGCCCAGGACTGGTCGATCGCCTCCGACGGCAGCCTGCGCACCCTCGGCAAGTGCCTCGACGTGTCCAACAGCGGAACCACCAACGGCACCCTCGTGCAGCTCTACACCTGCAACGGCACCGGCGCGCAGAAGTGGCAGGCGGGCACGGACGGAAGCCTGAGGAACACCAACTCCGGCCTGTGCCTGGACGATCCCAACTCCTCGACGACGGAAGGCACCCGGCTGCAGATCTACACGTGCAACGGCACAGCGGCGCAGAAGTGGACACTGCCGCCCGCCTGACACCTGGTACCTGACGCTCCGTCAAGGTCCCCCTGTGCCCCGGCCGTCCCGGGGCACAGGGCCTGGGCCTCGGCCACCGACGGCCCGACGAGGGTCACAGGGCGCGGAGCAGCCCGTCGAGCGGGGCGGGCACGCGGCCGGCGTCGAGGGCGTCGACGAGGACCCGGCCGTAATGGATCTTGCGGCCGCTCGTCGTCCCGAGGAAACGCCTGAACTGCTGCTGCGGTACGCGGTCTCGCTGCGCGGGCTGGTGCAGGAAGGTCCGCAGGGCGCGCGAGTCACCCTCCTCCCGGACGAGTTCCTCCACCCGTGCCGTGCCCAGAGCGCGGATGAGTTCGTCCTCCAGGTCCGCCGCGCAGACGTGGAAGCCTTGCCGCGCCGCGCCGGCCTGTTCGAAGGCGCGGGCGTAGTAGGGGCGTTCCGCCTCGTCGCACATGCCCGTCAGGCGCAGTCCCAGGCCGGGCGCACCGAGGAGCCGGGCGTAGCGCCCGACGCTCATCGCACCGCCGATCGACAGGACGCACACCCCTTCGGCCGCCAGGTCCCGGCCGCGGCGCCGGGCCAGCGCCTCGACCGCCGCCACGTCGCTGAGCCCTTCGAGCAGCACCGCCGTCCGCAGGGCCAGTCGCGCCGCGATGTCCTGCGCGGGCGCACCGGGGCCGCCCGCGGCCCATGTGCCGACCGCGTCCCGGAACGCCGCCATGTCCGTCGTGCCCGTTGTCTCCGCCATGAGGCGAGTCTCGGCCGTCGGGGGCCGCCGGCGCGAGGGATTTCCCGCGGACAGCGCGAACCGGGGCCCGCACCATGCGGTGCGGGCCCCGGTCCGTGGATACGCGTCCGGCGATCAGGCGGGGACGATGTTCTCCGCCTGCGGGCCCTTCTGGCCCTGCGTGACGTCGAAGGTGACCCGCTGGCCTTCCTGCAGCTCGCGGAAGCCCTGCGTCGCGATGTTCGAGTAGTGGGCGAAGACGTCAGGGCCGCCGCCGTCCTGCTCGATGAAGCCGAAACCCTTTTCGGCGTTGAACCACTTCACGGTTCCCTGAGCCATGATTTTCTCCTTCTGTAGGCAGAGGCCCCATCCGGAGAAGCCGGAAAAACAAATAATGCGCCTGCAGGAGAAACATTCCCGTCAGGCGCACATAGGTTCATGGGTACCAAAACTGCAACCCGAACAGCCTAACACAGCCGGCCGGGGACGCCCCGGGATGCGGGGGGCCGAGGCGTTCGCGACCATGGGACCGTGGGCACCAGGAAGGTGGCGGCAGTGCGGGTCGAGCAGGTCACCGAACCGGTGGCCTACCACGGTGAGGGGCCGGTCTGGTCCGGCGTGTGGGGTGGCCTGCGATGGCTGGACATGCTGGCCGGGGACGTACTCTCGCTCGCCCCGGACGGCACCGTCGCGCGACGCCACGTCGGCACGGTGGCCGCCGCGATCCGGCCCCGGCGCGGGGGCGGCGCCGTGATGGGCATCGAACGCGGCTTCGCCCTGGAGGACACGGACGGGAAGCTCACCGCCCTGGATCCCCTGTGGGGCGCCGAGGAGCGCCTCCGCATGAACGAGGGCGGATGCGATCCGGACGGACGCTTCTACTGCGGCTCCATGGCCTACGACGTCCGGCACGGAGCCGGCTCCCTGTACCGGCTGGACCCCGACGGCTCCACGACGACCGTCCTCGGCTCCGTGACGATCTCCAACGGCCTGGAATGGAGCCCCGACGAGAGCCGCGCGTACTACGTGGACACCGCGACCGGCCGCATCGACGCGTTCGACTACGACCGCGAGGGCGGCCTCAGCGGACGCCGCGCCTTCGCCGCCGTCCCGGACGGCCCGGACGGGCTGACGGTCGACGCGGAGGGCGGGGTGTGGGTCGCTCAGTACGGCGGGGGCTCGGTGCGCCGGTACACCCCGGACGGCACGCTGGACGAGGTGATCGGGCTTCCGGTCACCAAGGCGACGGCGTGCGCCTTCGGCGGCCCCGGACTCGGCCGTCTCTTCATCACGACCTCGCGCGAGCACCTCGGCCCCTCAGAGGAGCCGCGGGCGGGCGCGGTGTTCGCCTGCACGCCGGGTGTCACGGGAATGCCGGCCCGGGAGTTCGCCGGATGACCGCCGGCCGCCCCGCGCCCCGGGAGCCCGGCGAGCAGGGGCAGACGCTGGTCGTCATCGGCGCACGCGGCGATCTGACGGCGAGACTGCTCCTTCCCGGCCTCGGAGGCCTGGTCGCCGCGTCCGGGCTGACCGATCTCCTCCTCGTCGGCAGCGACCGGGGCCAGTGGAGCGACGAGGAGTGGCGGGCGCTCGTGGCGCGGGCGTTCGCGGACGGCGACGCGAGCGGCCCGGCCGTCGACACCGTCGTCCGCAACGCCCGCTACGTCGCCGCCGACGCCACCGACGACGACGGCCTGCACCGCCTGCTGGCCTGCCGCAAAGGCCGCCTCACCCTGTACTTCCCGCTGCCGCCGGCGGTCACCGTCGAGGCGTGCCGGGCGCTGGCCCGGACCGGGCTGCCGCCGGGCACGCGCCTGGTGCTGGAGAAGCCCTTCGGCACCGACGCGGCCGGCGCCACCGCGCTGAACGAGTTGCTGCACCGCCTCGTGCCCGAGGACCACGTGCACCGCGTCGACCACTTCCTCGGCATGTCGACCGTCCTCAACCTCCTGGGCGTCCGGTTCGCCAACCGGGTGTTCGAGCCGCTGCTCACCGCCGAGCACGTCGAGGCGGTCGACATCGTCTTCGACGAGACCCTCGGCCTCGAGGGCCGCGCCGGCTTCTACGACGTGACGGGCGCCCTGCGGGACATGATCCAGAGCCATCTCCTCCAGGTGCTGGCGCTCGTGGCGATGCTCCCGCCGAGCACGCTGGACCAGCTCGACGTACGGGACGCCAAGGCGCAGGTCCTGCGGGCGACCCGGGTGTGGGACGACCGCCCCGGGCGATTCAGCCGTCGCGCCCGCTACACGGCGGGCACGGTCGACGGCCGTGCCCTGCCGTCGTACGCCGACGAGGCGGGGATCGATCCGGCCCGCGGCACGGAGACCCTGGCGGAGGTCGTGTTCGCGGTCGACACCTGGCGGTGGGCGGGAGTGCCCTTCCGGGTGCGGTCGGGCAAGGCGATCGGCGCACCCCGGCAGGAGGTCACGTACTGGTTCAAGGCTCCCCAGCACGTCCCGCGCGGGCTCCTCGGCGAGGCCGTGGGAAACCGGCTGCGCATCGGACTCGGTCCTCGCCGCCTCCAGTTGGAGATCAACATCAACGGTCCGGGCGACCCGTCCACCGTCTCCCCGGTCACGCTCGACACCAGCTTCGGGACCGGTGATCTGCTGGAGTACGGCGAGGTGCTGCGGGGCGTCCTCGAGGACGAGCAGCCGCTGTCGGTGCGCGACGACATGTCGGTCGAGTCGTGGCGCATCGTCGAGCCGGTCCTCGACGCGTGGCGCGAGGCCCGCGTCCCGCTCGACGAGTACCGGGCCGGCAGCGCGGGCCCCCGGGGGTGGGAGGACCTCGTGGCCCGCCGGAACGGCGAGGGCACGGCGCCGGTGTGACGACCCGTGCGTCCTCGCGTGCCGCGGCGGCGGGCCGCGGCCGGCTCGGCGCGGTGAAGCGGGAGGTCTCCCGGGCCGGGGCCCGTGTCAGGGCGGAGTTCTGGCCGATCGTCCAGCAGACCCTCGCGGCCACCGGGGCGTGGCTGATCGCCCGGCACCTGGTGCACCACCACGAGCCGTTCTTCGCGCCGGTGGCGGCCGTCGTCGCGCTCAACGCCGCGCGCGGCGAGCGGGGCACCAACACCGTACGACTGCTGCTCGGCGTCGGCGTGGGCATCCTGACGGCGGAACTCGCGCTGGCCGTCCTCGGCTCCCACGGGTACGGGACGCTGGCGTGCGCCACCTTCGCGGCCATGCTCGTCGCCGTACTGCTGGGCGGGGAACGGATCGTGATCGCCCAGGCGGCGGTCAGCGCCATCCTCGCCGTCGTCACCTCCAACGCCGAGGCCGGGCCCCAGCGGTTCACCGACGCGCTGATCGGCTCCGGCGTGGCGCTGCTGGCGAGCCAGATCCTCTTCCCGCCCGAGCCGGTCGCGCTGCTGCGCAGGGCCGAGACGGCCACGGCCGGCGCGCTCGCGCACGCCCTGGAGCCGGCCGCGCTCGCTCTGCGGCACCCGGAGCACGTGCTCACCGACCAGGAGGTCCTCGACCGGCTGCGCGCCGCGCGGGAGGCGCTCGTCGAGCTCGACAGCGCCCGCAGCAGAAGCACCCGGGTGGCGAGCCGTTCGCTGCTCTGGCGCGCTCGCGGCAGATCCGCGCTGCGGGAGGCCAAGGGCGCGGGACAACTCGTTGTGCTCGGCGGCAGTTGCCTCGCACTGGTGCGCGTGGTCATGTTCGCCCGCTCGTACGGCTCCCGGGCCGGGCCCGCCCCCGACGAGGCGGAGGACGTGCTGGCGCTCTCCCTGGCCATCGGCGGGCTCGGCCGCGAACTCGGGGAACTGCGGGCGCGGCGCGCCGCGGCGAGTGCCGCGCAGGAGGTGCTGCGCCGGACGGCTCAGACCGGCGAGCACGGTCTGCCCGCCGTCCGTGAGGCCCTGCGGATGGTGGCGCTCGACACCATGCTGTTCGCCGGGGTCGACCGGGACGAGGTCGCCGCGGCGCAGCGGGCCGGCTGGGAGGGCGAGCAGAGCGTGGAGGGGCACGTCGGCACCCCGGTGCGGAGTTTCACGGTCCGGCTCCGGGGACGACGACGGCCACGGCCACCGGACGGTGACGGCCCGCGGCGAGGCGGCGGTTGAGGGCGCGGCGGGACGGCACCCGAGGGCGGCGCGGCCCGGACGGTCCTTCGCCCGCTGCCGGCTTCGAGACGGCCCCGGCGGGCTAGGCTCTGCCGATGACCTTGGAATGGGAACAGGTAATCGTTCACTCGGCGGACCCCGTGGCCCTGGGGCAGTGGTGGGCCGACGCTCTCGGCTGGGTCGTGGTCCACGCCTCCGACGACGAGTTCGAGATCCGCCCGGCGCCGGACCGCATGCCGGGCCTGGACTTCGTCCGGCTCGACGAGGCGAAGAAGTCCAAGAGCCGGCTCCACCTGGACTTCAGGCCCGACGACCAGGCCGCCGAGGTCGCCCGCCTGCTGGCCCACGGCGCCCGCCGCGTCGACATCGGCCAGGGCGACCAGTCCTGGGTGGTCCTGGCCGACCCCGAGGGCAACGAGTTCTGCGTCCTCGGCCGGCGACGCCAGTAGCCTTCGGGCACGAGGCGGCACCGCCGCGCCGGCCGGGACGGGGCGCGCACGGGCGGCCGGCGTTCTCCTTCTCCCCGGTTCGGCGCGCCGCCGCAGGTCCGGGCCGGGGAGAGGGCGGCGACCGGTGTCGCGCGGCCGGATTCATTTGCTAGATTGCGCAACCAGGCAACGCCTGTGCTGCCCGCGCCGCCCGTCGTGCGACGCCGCTGATGCCCGTTTCGCCGGGCCCGACCGTTCCTTGGGAGTGTGACAATGAGCGACCCGTGGGACGGCCCTGGGGGTCAGGCCACACGCAGCCGCACCTCGCGCGTGCCCGGGCAGCGGGACGCCGAGCCCGGCGCGGGCCGCACCGCGGACGGGCGGGCCGCGTCGAGGAAGTCGTCCCGTTCCCAGGGCGGGCGCGGAGCGCGGTCACGCCCCAGGAGCCGGGCCAGGCGGGTGCTGCGGATCAGCGGGATCGGCCTGGCGGTGCTGGCGCTGGGCGCGACCGGCGCCGGCTGGTGGGTCTACCAGCACCTGAACGGCAACATCAACAGTGTCTCCCTCGACGGCAAGGGCGGCACGGAGAAGGCGGACGCGTTCGGCCGCACCCCGATAAACATCCTGGTGATCGGCTCCGACGGCCGGACCAGCTCGGAGGACTGCCGGCTCGGCGGCGGGTGCGCGCAGACAGGTGTGCAGTCGGAGTCCGGCAGCAACGCGGACGTGGAGATGGTGGTGCACATATCGGCCGACCGCTCCAACGCCACCGTGATGAGCATTCCCCGCGACACCATGACGCGGATCCCGGCCTGTTCGGACGCGAAGTCGGGCCGCGCCACGGGCGGCTACTACGGCCAGATCAACAGCGCGCTCCAGTACGGCCCCGCCTGCCAGGTGGCCACCGTCCACCAGCTCACCGGCATCCCCATCGACCACTTCGTGAAGCTGGACTTCGCGGGTGTGGTGAAGATGTCCGACGCGGTCGGCGGTGTGTCCGTGTGTGTCAGCGACGACGTCTACGACACCTACTCGCACCTGAAGCTCGCCAAGGGCGCCCACACGCTCAAGGGGGTCGCGGCCCTGGAGTTCGTCCGCTCCCGGCACGGTTTCGGCGACGGCAGCGACCTGGGCCGCACCGGCACGCAGCACCTCTTCCTGAGCGCGGTGATCCGCAAGTTCAAGAGCGCCGGCACGCTCACCGACCCCACGGCGGTCTACGGCCTCGCGGACGCCGCCACCAAGGCGCTGACCGTGGACGACGCCCTCGGCAGCGTCAAGAAGCTGGTCGGGCTGGCCTTGGACGTGAACAAGGTGCCCGCCCACCGGATGACGTTCACGACGATGCCGACCGCACCCGATCCGGCCAACCGGGACAGGGTGGTCGTGGGCGCGGGCGCCAAGGAGCTCTTCGCGGCCGTCGCGGGCGACCGCTCGCTGACCGCGGGCGCGAGCGGCAAGTCCGGGGCGACCGGCCCGAGCGCGAAGGCCACCGCCGACGCGCCCGCCGTGCCCGCCTCCCGGATCGCCGTGACCGTCGAGAACGGCACCGCCCTCACCGGCCGGGCCTCCGCCGTCGCCCGCGCCCTCACCGACCAGGGCTTCAGCCCCGCCACGACCACGAGGAACGCACCGGCCTCCGCCGACAGTACGTCGCTCACCTACGGCCCCGGGCAGCAGGGCGAGGCACGGACGGCCGCCGAAGCCCTGGGCCTGCCCACCTCGCACCTGAGGCAGGGGACCGCCCGCGGCCTGATCCTCGTCGTCGGGGGCGACTGGCCCAGCGGCACCACCTACCCGGACAACTCCCCGTCCGCGTCCGCCGATTCGGGCACGGCGGTCCCCAACGCCCATGCCCAGACCGCCGACCAGGCCAAGACCTGCGCCCCGGTGAGCCCCTACCGGACGGTCAAACTCGACGGCATCCCGATGACCCCGTCCCAGGCGTACACGGCGGCGAAGGGCGTGCCGGACTCGGACGCCTGAGCGCCCGGCGATGGTTACACACTTACGCAAGTGACAGATGGTAGTGTCTGGCTCCGTCCCGGTTCCCGCACGGCCGTCGTGCCGTGAGACGAAAGAAGGGGAGGCGACGGCGGCCATGTGTCTCGTACCGGCCGTGACACACCTGCTGAGCGGTGTGCGGTGCTGACCGGGGGCGGCCCCTCGGCGTACTGGTCCACCCGGCCCGCGGGGTGGCGGTCCCGTCTGGCGCCGGGCTCGACGCTGCGGCGGCTGGACTGGCCGCTGCCCGCGGCGGCGCTCGCGCTGTCCGTGCTGGGGGCGGTGCTGGTGTACTCCGCCACGCGCGGGCGCACCCAGCTGACCGGCGGCAACCCGTACGCCTTCTTGCAGCGCCACGTCATCAACACCGTCATCGGCGTCGCCCTGGCGGCCGTCGCGGCCCGGCTCGGCCCGCGCCGGCTGCGCGATCTGACCCCGGCGCTCTACGGCCTCACGCTGCTGATGGTGCTGCTGGTGCTCACCCCGGTCGGCGCCACCATCAACGGGTCGCGGCGCTGGATCATCGTCGCCGGCATGTCGATCCAGCCGGCCGAGTTCGTCAAGGTCACCATCGTGCTGGCCATGGCGGTGCTGCTGGCCACCAAGGTGGACGCGGGCGACCGTCAGCGACCCGACGCGCGCGGCGTCGTCGAGGCGCTGGCCGTGGCGGGTGTGCCGGCCCTGCTGGTACTGCTCACCCCGGACCTCGGGCAGTTCATGGGCATCGGCGTCATCGTGCTGGGAGTCCTGCTCGCCTCGGGGGCGTCCGCCCGGTGGGTCGCCGCCCTGCTGGCCGCCGGGGCGCTGGGCGCGCTGGCGGTGTGGCAGCTGCACCTGCTCGACCAGTACCAGGTGAACCGGTTCGCCGCGTTCGCCGACCCGGCCCTGGATCCCTCGGGGGTCGGCTACAACACCGGCCAGGCCCGGATCGCGATCGGCGCCGGGGGACTGCTGGGGCAGGGCCTGTTCCACGGGGCGCAGACCACCGGGCAGTTCGTGCCCGAGCAGCAGACCGACTTCGTCTTCAGCGTCGCGGGCGAAGAGCTGGGCTTCGTGGGCGCGGGGGCGCTGATCGTCCTGCTGGGCGTCGTGCTGTGGCGGGCGCTGCGGATCGCCCGCGCGTGTCCCGACCTGTACGGCACGCTGGTGGCGGCGGGAATCGTCGCCTGGCTGGCCTTCCAGGCGTTCGAGAACATCGGCATGAACCTGGGCATCATGCCGGTCACCGGGCTGCCCCTGCCGTTCGTCAGTTACGGCGGCTCGTCGATGTTCGCCGGCTGGATCGCCGTAGGCGTCCTCGAAGGCATCCGGCTGCGGCGCCCGCTGTCCGCCTGACCGCCGCCGCGGGGGTGCGGCCGGGGCGGTGACGCCGCGCCGCGAAGGCGCGGACGGGCTGCGGGCGCCCGCGGGACGTCAGCGCCGCCCGGACCGAACGCTCGCTGCGGGCCGCGGCCAGCAGGATGCCCACGGCGTACATGACCGCGATCAGCGCGCTGCCGCCGTACGAGACCAGGGGCAGGGGCACACCGGCCACGGGCAGCAGGCCGAGGACACCGCCGATGTTGATCGTCGCCTGGGCCGCGATCCAGGTGACGACCGCGGCCGCGACGAGCCGGACGAACGGCTCGGTGGCGCGTGCGGCGATCTTCAGTCCGGCCGCGCACAGGGCGGCGAACAGCCCGAGCATGGACAGGATGCCGACCAGTCCCAGTTCCTCACCGCTGACGGCGAGGATGAAGTCGGTGTGCGGCTCGGGGAGTTCGCCCCACTTCTCGACGGACGCGCCGAGGCCCGCTCCGAACAGGCCGCCGGTCGACAGCGCGTACGTGCCGTGCACCACCTGCCAGCACTGGTCGGCGGGTCCGGGGTCCGTCGCGCCGAGGCAGGCGAACCGGGACACGCGGTGGGCGCTCGTCGTGATCAGCAGGCCGGACAGCGCACCCGCGCCCAGGAGCGCCCACACGAACAGCCGCACCGGCGCGCCGGCGACCCAGAGCAGGCCGAAGAGCAGCGCGCACAGGATGACCGCGGTCCCCATGTCCCCGCCGAGCAGCACCAGTGCGACCAGGAGGAGGGCGCCGGGCACCAGGGGCACGAGCAGGTGCTTCCACTGCTGGAGCCGCCGCCGGTGCTGCACGCGGGCGAGCAGGTCCGCGCCCCACACGACGAAGGCCGCCTTGGCGAACTCGCTGGGCTGCACCGCGAACGGCCCGCCCAGCGCAAGCCAGTTGGTGCTGCCGTTGACGGTACGGCCCAGCCCCGGAACCTGGACCAGGGCCAGCAGGGCCATCGTGCCCGCGAGGAGGGGGAAGGCGAGGAGCCGGTGCCCTCGCACCGGCAGCCGGGCGGCGCACACGAGCAGGACCGCGCCCACGGCGGCGGCCATGGCCTGCTTGCGCAGGTAGAACGTGGGCGGCAGGCCGTAGCGCAGGGCCAGGATCTGGGAGGCGGAGTAGACCACCCCCAGGCCCAGTGCCGCGAGGAGGACGGTGCTTCCGGCCACCACGTAGTACGGCGTCAGCGGCCGGTTCCAGGCCCGCCGCAACCGCGCGGCCAACGGCCCCCGTCCCGGTCGCCCCTGTGGTGTTCCGCTCCCGCCCGCCCGCACGGCTGGGTGCACGGTCGCGCCCGCCCGGGCGCTGGATGCCGACCTGTTCACGGGGACACTTTAATAGTTGCGCAGTTATTTGATTGTGCAGGCCCGTGGCTGGCGCGTTGGCCGTCGGCGGGCGTTCCCTGCGGGTTCAGGCGGCGGTGGGAGCGGCGACGGCGACCACCGTGCCCGCCTGCCCCGCCCCGGCGTCGCGGCGCACCCAGCCCCGGTCCGACTTGGTGCTGCTCCACTCGCGGTCGCCGAAGGCCACGGAGGTGAGGTGGAACTCGGCGGCGTGACACACCATCCACACGGCGACGGTCCAGCCCGTCCGCGCGTCAGGGACCGCGTAGGTGACGGTGCCGGAGCCGGCGGACGAGGGCGGTGGCAGGCCGGGTCCGAACTCCCGCCGTGCGGCCTGAGTGACCGTCATGCCTCCCTGCTGCGTGGAGGGATGAGCGTCGGACCCGGTCAGCGTGCAGGTCATGGCGGCGCCCTCGCGCCCGGTCAGCGCGGCGGCCAGGAGTGCCGCCGTGTCCTCGTGCTGGGCGTACGCCTGCGGGTAACCGCTGTGCTGGACCTGCTGCGCGGCGGCCGTCACGGACAGGCCCAGGTAGCCGGGCACGTTGACGAGGGCGTCGTAGAACTTCCCCGTCGCGTGGACCGGATCCAGTACCTGGGCGGGGGTTCCCCAGCCCTGCGACGGGCGCTGCTGGAAGAGGCCGAGGGAGTCTCGGTCGCCGTAGTCGATGTCGCGGAGCTTGGACTCCTGGATCGCGGTCGCCAGGGCGATGGTCACCGCCCGTTCCGGCAGTCCGCGGGAGCGGGCCACCGCCGCGATGGTCGCCGCGTTGGCCGCCTGGCCGACGTCGAGCGTGACGGTCGTGCCGTCCGCTCCGCGTGCCGTGCACCCCTCGGCCGGCGACGGCCAGTTGTACCGGACGACCAGATATCCCGCCAGGGCCAGTGCCAGACCCATCCCCACGGCCACCAGCCACCTGCCCGGCCGCCTCCGTACTGCCACGCCGGCTTCTCCGTCCCCACGACCTACAGTTGCGTTATTGCGCAAGTGTATATTGATCGTGGCGGACCCCGGACGACGGACCGCGGTCCACCGAGGGGACGGCATGAGCACTCGACGTGCGTCACGCGCCGGCGAGCGCGTGCCGGCCTGGCGGGCACCGAATCCACGCGCCCGGCAGCCGATGACGCGTCCACGCGCCCAGGAGCTGGTGCTCGTACTCGCCGCCGTACTCATCTGCGGATACGGCTACGCGGAGACGGAACTGGCCGTCAGAGGCGCCCTGCCCCCCGGCTTCGCGCCGCGATGGGCGGCTGCCGCCGCGCTGCCGCTGGCTGGCCACCTCGCCGTCCGCCGCTTCGCGCCGTACGCCGACCCGCTGATCCTGCCCCTGGCCACCCTGCTGAGCGGCCTCGGGCTGGTCCTCGTCCACCGCCTGGACATCGCCTACGCGGCCCACTACCGCTCGGCGGCCGCCGCTCCCGGCCAGATGACGTGGTGCGCCATCGCGATGGCGGTGTTCGCCGCGGCGGTCGCGGTGTTCCGGGACCACCGCCGGCTCCAGCGGTACCCGTACCTCACCATCACCGTCGGGCTGGTCCTGCTGATGGCCCCGGCCTTCTCGCCCGGCGACGTCTACGGCGCCAAACGGTGGGTGTTCATCGGGCCGTTGTCCTTCCAGCCGGGCGAGTTCGTCAAGATCGTCATCGTGGTGTTCTTCGCCGGATACCTGACCCTGCGCCGGGACGCGCTGGCCCTGTCCGGCCGCCGTGTCATGGGCCTGTACCTGCCGCGCGGCCGCCAGCTCGGACCGGTCGCCGCCGTGTGGATGCTCAGCCTGCTCGTCCTGGTCTTCGAACGGGACCTCGGCACGTCGCTCATCTTCTTCGGCCTGTTCGTGATCATGCTGTACGCGGCCACCGAGCGCACGAGCTGGGTGCTGTGCGGCGTCCTGCTGTTCGCCGTCGGCGCCTTCGTCGTCGGCTCCTTCGAACCCCACGTCCACGGCCGCGTCGTCGCCTGGCTGCACCCGATGGACATCTACCTGCCTCCCGCGCAGCGCCCCGCCGGACTCGTCTCCGACCAGGCCGCCCAGGCCCTGTTCAGCTTCGGCTCCGGAGGCATGCTCGGCTCCGGGCTCGGACAGGGCCACCCGGAGCTCATCGGCTTCGCCGGGCGCAGCGACTTCATCCTCACCACCGTGGGGGAGGAGCTCGGCCTGACCGGCGTGACCGTCGTCCTGCTCCTCTACGCGCTGCTCGCCGAACGCGGCCTGCGCACCGCCGTCACGGTGACCGACCCCTTCGGCAAGCTCCTCGCCGCCGGACTGGCCACCTCCCTCGTGCTCCAGGTCTTCGTCGTCGCCGGCGGGGTCACCGGTCTGATCCCCCTCACGGGCAAGGCCCTGCCGTTCCTCGCCCAGGGCGGTTCCTCCATGGTGGCCAACTGGCTCCTGGTCGCCCTCCTCATCAAGGTGAGCGACACCGCCCGCCGCCCGGCCCCGGCCACGGCCACGGACCCGAGTGCCGCGCAGACTCAACTGGTCCGTACATGACCCGCGCCCCGGCCCGCCGGCCGCGACCCGCTCCGGTCCAGCGGAATCCGAACTGCGGCCGCGCGAGGCCTGGAACAGCGGCTCCGGGAAGCCGGGAGCCCGCGACTTCCTCCCGCACACGGCGTCGACCGCGCCCAGGGCTCCCGGCCGCGTGAACCGCGGCCGGAAGCCCCGGCTCGCACCTCACCAGGTGTCGACGCAGGGCCGGCGCTCGCTGTTGACCCAGTGGTCCCGCGCCGGCGCGGGCCTGGCGAGGAGGGCGGCCGCGACGACCGCCCGGGTCTCCGCCGGGTCGATCACCTCGTCGATCTCCAGGTGGCGGGCGGCGTTGACCGCGCCGCCCTGCTCGTAGCCGAGGGCGACGAGCCTGTCGAACTCGCGCTGCCGCTCCGCCGGATCGCCGATCGCCGCGAGGTAGTCCCGCGCGCCGAGCCGCACGGCCCCCTCGATGCCCATGCCGCCGAACTCCCCGGTCGGCCAGCTGACGGTCATCGCGGTGTTGTGGAAGCCGCCGGCCGCCATGGCCATGGCACCCAGCCCGTACGCCTTGCGCAGGACGACCGTGACCACGGGCACGGTCATGTTCGCGCCGAGGACGAACAGGCGCGAGAAGTGCCGCACGGCCGCCTGCTTCTCGGACTCCGGTCCGACCATGAACCCCGGGGTGTCGCACAGGGACACGACGGGCAGCGCGTAGGCGTCGCAGAGCTGGAGGAACCGGGCGATCTTGTCCGCGGCCCACGCGTCGAGGGCGCCGCCGCCCGCCGACGGCTGGTTGGCGACGACCCCGACCGGCCTGCCGTCTAGACGGGCCAGCGCGGTGACGGCCGCGGTGCCGAACCCGGCCCGCAGTTCCAGGACCGAGCCGAGGTCGAAGAGCCCCGTGAGGACCTCGCGCACGTCGTACACGTGCTTGCGGTTCTCGGGCACGACGTGGCGCAGCGCCCGCTGATCGGGCGCCTCGAACTCCGGCAGGCCGCCCTGGAAGTAGCTCAGGTACCGGCGGGCGACCGCCGCCGCCTCGGCCTCGTCCGCGACGACCACGTCCACCACGCCGTTGCGGCTGTGCACCGCGACCGGGCCGACCTCCTCGGGCGTGAAGGAACCCAGGCCGCCGCCCTCGATCATCGCCGGCCCGCCCATGCCGATCGTGGAGTCCCGTGTGGCGATGACGACGTCGCAGGTGCCCAGCAGGGCGGCGTTTCCGGCGAAGCACCGTCCGGCCGCGATGCCGATGGTGGGGACCGTACCGCTGAGCCGGCCCATGGAGACGAAGGTCGTCAGATGCAGCCCCGCCACGACCGGCACGTCGGTGTCGTTGGGCCTGCCGCCTCCGCCCTCCGCGAAGAGGATCACCGGATGCCGCCGCCGGTGGGCGATCTCCAGCAGACGATCGGTCTTCCGGTGGTTGTGGTACCCCTGGGTCCCGGCCATCACCGTGTAGTCGTACGCCAGCACGGCGCAGGTCGAGCGGTCCTCCGGGAAGACGTCGCCGTTGACGCGGCCCAGGCCGGTGACGATGCCGTCCGCCGGGGACTTGGCCTCCAGGTCGGCCAGTTCACGCCGGCCGCGCTGGGCGGCGACCGCGAAACCGCCGTACTCCACGAGCAGGCCGTCGTCGGTGACGGCGGCGATGTTCTCCCGCGCGGTGCGCTGCCCGCGCCGGTGCCGTCGGGCGACCGCGTCGGGCCGGGCCTCGTCCAGCCTTCGCCGCCGTCCCTCCAGCAGCGCTTCCAGGTCCGGCCGTATGCGGGCGGGATCGGCGCGCGAGCCGTCGCCGTCCGCGTCCTCGGCGGCGTCCCCGGTCAGTCGCAGGACGACGAGGGCGTCACCCTCACTCACCGTCTCGCCGGGCGGGACCGTGACGGCGACGACCACCCCGGCCGCCGGCGCCCGGACCGGGTACTGCATCTTCATGGCCTCCACGGTGAACAGCGCGTCGCCGCGCGCCACCGCCTGCCCCGGCACCACGTCGACCGCGCAAAGGACACCGCCCAGGGGCGCCCGGACCGCATGGCCGCCGGGCAGGGCGCTTCGGTCCCCGCCGCCGGAAAGGTCTTCGGCCGGTGGGGGAGAGGGGACGGGTTCGAAGTCGGCGGCCCGTCGCAGCAGCGCCTCGGTGTTGCGCTCGACCCACGCGGTGTCGCAGGCGCCCGCGGCGAAGTCGGGGTGCGCGAGGACGGCCCGCTGGAACGCCAGGTTGGTCCGCACCCCTTCGATACGGCACTCGGCGAGGGCGTGGGAGGCGAGCCGCACGGCCGCCTCGGCGTCGGGGCCGTGGGTGATCACCTTCGCCAGCAGGGAGTCGTAGCGGGGGTTGAGGGTGAGACCGCGGTAGCCCGCCGCCTCGACGCGCACCCCGGCGCCCGTCGGGGTCTCGAACTCGGTGAGGGTGCCGGTGGAGGCGACGACCTCGCCGCCGGGGCGCGGTTCCTCCGCGTTGACGCGCACCTGGACGGCGTGACCCCGCGGGGCGGGCACGCCGTCCTGCTCAAGACCCAGGTCCGCCAGCGATGCGCCGCCGGCGAGCCGCAGTTGCAGGACGACGAGGTCGATGCCGAGCACCTCCTCGGTCACGGTGTGCTCGACCTGGAGGCGGGGGTTGGTCTCGATGAAGCAGAAGCCGCCGTCCGGCCGCGCTAGGAACTCGACGGTGGCCGGCCCGGTCACGCGCGCCGTCGCGCCGAGGCGCACGGCCGCCTCGAGCATCCGCGCGCGTGCCGCACCGGACAGGACCCTGCTCGGGGCCGACTCGATCAGCTTCTGGTGGCGGCGCTGGATGCTGCAGTCCCGGTCCCACAGATGGGTGACCCGTCCGTGCCGGTCACCGACGAGCTGCACCTCCACGTGGTGGGCGCGGGGCAGGTAGCGCTCGATGTAGAGGTCGCCGTTGCCGAAGGCCTGCCGTGCCTCGGCGGTGCACTCGGTGAAGGCCCGCTCGACCTCGGCCCGGTCGCGGGCCACGCGCACACCCCGGCCACCGCCGCCGGACACCGCCTTGACGACGACGGCCGCCCCGGGGCCCAGTTCGGCCGCCTCGCGGTCCCAGAAGGACAGCATCTCGCCGACGGTGGTGGGACGGTGGGTGCCCGGCAGCACCGGAACTCCGGTGTCCGCGGCCAGCCGGCGTGCGCGGGCCTTGTCCCCGAAGAGCTCCAGCGTCTCGGCGGCGGGGCCGACCAGCAGGACGCCGGCGTCCCGGCAGGCTCGGGCGAGTTCGGGGCTCTCGGACAGGAACCCGTACCCCGGGTGCAGCGCGTCCGCGCCCGCGTCGACGGCGGCTTTCACCACCGCCGCCACGTCCAGGTAGGCGGCGGGACCGGTGCCGGCCAGCACCTGGACCTCGTCGCAGCGCCGGACGTGGAGGCAGGCCGCGTCGTCGGCCGACCGCACGCCCACCGTCGCGATCCCGAGGGCCCGGGCCGCCCTGAGGACACGGCAGGCGACCTCGCCCCGGTTCGCCACCAGGAGCTTGCGGATCGGGCCGTCCCGGGGCCCAACGGTCATGGCGGTCACGCCAGTTCGAGGACGAGCTTGCCGGTGTTCTCCCCGCGGAACAGCATCTGCAACGTCCCGGGGAAGTCGTCCACACTGCCCCTGACCACATGTTCCCTGACCTTGACGCGGCCGGCGCCGATCCAGGCGGAGATGTCCCGCGCGGCCCGCGCGTAACGCTCGGCGTAGTCGAACACGACGAAACCCTCCATACGGGCCCGGCGCACCAGCAGCGAGAGGTAGTTGGACGGGCCCTTGACCGGCGTGGCGTTGTTGTACTGGCTGATGGCGCCGCAGACCACGACACGCGCGTGCATCGCCAGCCGGGTCAGGGCCGCGTCGAGGATGTCTCCTCCCACGTTGTCGAAGTAGACGTCGATGCCGTCGGGGGCGTGCCGGCGCAGGGCCCTGCGGACGTCCTCGGCGCGGTAGTCGACCGCCGCGTCGAATCCCAGCTCCTCCGTCAGCATCGCGCACTTCGCCGGTCCGCCGGCGATGCCCACCACCCTGCAGCCCTTGACCTTCGCGATCTGGCCCACGATGGTGCCCACCGCCCCGGCCGCCCCCGACACCACGACCGTCTCGCCCTCCTTGAGCGCCCCCACCTCCAGCAGGCCGAAGTAGGCGGTCATGCCGGGCATGCCCAGCGCGCCGAGGTACGTGGAGGGCGGGGCGAGCGCGGTGTCGATCTTCATGGCGCCCCTGCCGTCGGAGACCACGTACTCCTGCACGCCGAAGGTGCCGACCACATGGTCGCCCGGCTGGAAACCGGGGTGGTGGGAGGCGGTGACCTCGATGACCGACCCGGCGCGCATCACCTCGCCGATGGCCACGGGCGGGAGGTAGGAGGGACGGTCGTCCAGCCAGCCCCGCATCGCGGGGTCGAGGGAGATGACGCGGGTGCGACCGGCGAAGCGGCCGGGACCGGGCTCCTCGACGGGCCCGTCGAGGAGTTCCCAGTCCTCCGGCTTCACTTCGCCCACCGGGCGGGCGGCCAGACGGACTTGGCGGTTGGTCGCGGACATCACGCCTCCTGTCGAGTACGGCTCGCCGCAGCGTACCGACTGGTAGGTACGACCATGTGTGTGACGTCCGGCACAGTCGGCTGGGCGGGCCGCCGTCGTCCGCCGGGCGTACCGGATCCTGCCGTCGCCGGGGCCGTCGCCGGCGCGGGGACGAGGCACCGCCGCGCATGTCCGCGGCGGTCATGGGTACGACCCCTCCCGTACGGGGAGCCACGGAAGTGGCCGCAGAGCGAAGGGTGCCGCAAGTGATCCGAAAGCTGCAGGCGATCGCGCTGGACTGTGCCGATCCGGTGGGGCTCGCCGAGTTCTACGCCGAACTCCTCGGCGGCCGGGTCGTCAGGGACGAGGAGGATTCCGGCTGGGTCGAGGTGCACGGCTTCGAGGGAACGCCGCTGGCCTGCCAGCGGGTGGACGGCTACCGGCCGCCCGAGTGGCCGGGTCAGGAGCGTCCCCAGCAACTCCACCTGGACTTCGACGTGGACGACCTCGACGGGGAGGAGAAGCGGGCGCTCGCCCTCGGCGCGACCGTGCTGGAGCGCACGGACCAGGTCCGCCCGGGGGCCAACTGGCGGGTCTACGCCGACCCGGCGGGCCACCCGTTCTGCCTCTGCTTCCACTGACCCCGCCGGGGCCGTAGGGGAGGCCGGGGAGTTGCCCGCCGGGCCGGGCGCCGCCGTCGCTGTCGCCGTCAGCGGCGCAGGCCCTGGAGACCGTCGTAGGCGGACAACACGAGGTCGAGACCCCGGGTCTCCTCCGCGGGCTCGCGCATCTGGTTGGTCACGTACGCCACCGCCATGCGGGAGTCGGGGTCGATCATGAGCAGGGAGCCGCCCCAGCCACCCCAGCCGTAGGTGGTGCCGAACAGGCCGTAGCCCAGGCCCCAGCGCATCGGCATGCCCAGAACGCGGTCCTGGCCCTCGAACTGGACCTGCCGGGCGCGCTCGGTGCCCGCCCCGGACAGCAGGCGCACGCCGTTCAGGGTCCCCCCGCACGCCATGACCGACTGGACGAGGGCGACCGAGCGGGCGTTGCCGAACCCGCTCGCCGCGGGGATCTGCGCGCGGCGCCACGCCATGCCGTTGCCGTCCCGCACGCGGATCCCGGTGCCGGACGCGGGGGCCGCGTCCGCCCCGCGAGCGCTCGCGGCGTAGCCGTCGTCCTTCCCCGGCGGCGGGACCAGGCGGGCGACCCGGTCGTCGTGCTCGGGGGACAGGCCCATGTGGAAGTCCGCGCCCAGTGGCCCGGTCACCTCCTCGGCGAGGAAGCGCCCGACGCTTCGGCCGGTGATCCGGCGCACGACCTCGCCGACGAGGAAGCCCTGGGTGAGCGAGTGGTATCCACCGTCGGTCCCCGGCTCCCAGCGCGGGGCCTGCGCGGCCAGCGCCGAGGTGGCGGCCTGCCAGTCGCAGAGGTCCTCCAACGTCACCGGGGCGTCCCACTCGGGCAGGCCCGCGGTGTGCGAGAGCAGGTGACGTACCAGCACCTTCTCCTTGCCCGCGGCGGCGAACTCGGGCCAGTGCCGGGCGACCGGCGCGTCGAGGTCGAGTGCGCCGCGGTCGGCCAGGATCAGCGCGCACAGCGCCGTCATCGTCTTGGTGACGGACCAGACGTTCGTGATCGTGTCGCGCCGCCACGGCACCGTCCGCCCGCCGTCGGCGAATCCGCCCCAGACGTCGACCACGGGCTCGCCGTCCACGAAGACGGCCACGGAGCCGCCCGCGTCACCGGCGTCGAGCAGCGCGGCCAGCGCGCCCGGCACCGCGGAGAAGAGGTCGTCGTACGTGCCGTGAATATCAGTCACGTCCGGTATTGAGCCCATTGCGGCAGGGCGCCGTCAATCGAATACCGGGGCGCCGGGGCGGTCTCACTCCCCGTTGCCCGGCGGCCGGGTGCGGGGCGGCGCGGACGTGCGGCGGGCCCGCGGTCCGCCGGCGCGTGCCCGGCGCCGGGTGAGAGTCTCCACCGCGAGCCGGACGGCGGCCGCGGCGAGGACGGCGCCGGCCGCGAACCGTTCGCCGCGGCCGGCCGGCCGCGGCGCCGCGGGCGCGGGCGTCTCGGCGCGCTGCTGGGCCTCGACGGCCTGCCGCAGCCCCTCGGAGGGCGGGCTCTCCTGGAGCCTGCTGTGCTGTTGCAGCCAGTAGAGGTAGGAGAAGGACGGCACCACCAGCAGTACGGCCAGGGCGGCGACCACCAGTTCGGCCAGCAGGGCGGCCCGGGGCGCGCTGCCGGTCCGCAGGTCGAGGACGCCCGGGAGCAGCCAGGGGTACTGGGCCCAGCCCCAGGCGCCGATGACGCTCACGACCGCGAGCGCGGCCGTGACCCGCAGCAGAACGGTCCTGCGCGCGAGGACCAGCACGAGCGCGGCGGCGCCCGCGGCCACGGACAGCACGACCAGCGGCAGCGCCGGCCCGAAGAGCCGGTGGAAGACGTACGGGGTGCTGGTGCGCATCAGGGCGAGGTTGACCGCCGCGATCACCCCGGTGACGAGGCCCGAGACGACCGCGCGGCGGGAGAAGTAGCGGACCATGTCCGGCTCGCCGCGACGGTCGCAGTCGCCGACGAGATAGACCGCGCCGATGTAGGCGCAGGCGGCGACGAACAGGAACCCGGTGACGAGGGCGACCGGGGAGGTCCAGGCGGCCAGGACGTTGCCGGTGGGCCGCACGGGCACGCCCCCGTCGGCCACGGCGCCGATGACGGTGCCCAGGAAGAACGGTGTGACGAGCGACGAGGCCGCGAACAGGGCGCCGGACAGCCGCTTCATCGCCGGGCGTTCGGCCTCGTGCCGGAAGGAGAAGCCGATACCGCGGAAGAACAGTCCGAGCAGCGACAGGCACAGCGGCGCGAACAGGGCCGTCATGACGGCGGCGAAGGCGGCGGGAAAGCCGGTCCAGACGATGACGAACCCGTAGACGATCCAGACCTGGTTGCCCTCCCACACCGGGGTCACGGAGGCGTCGACGGCGGCCCGGGGCTCCGCGCCGCGTTCGGCGCCTCCGGCCAGCAGGTCCCAGATGCCTCCGCCGAAGTCCGCGCCGGCGAAGACGGCGTAGGCGGCCATGGCGGCGAACAGCACGACGGCCGTGGCGACCGCCTCGGGGGAAGGGCTCACCACGGGGCCTCCGGCGCGGACGGCTCGTGCCCGCCGGGGGCCGGCCGCTGCCGGCCGTCCGGCCCACCGGGCCCGCCGGGCCCACGGGACTCGCCCGGCCCGCCGGGTCTCTCCTTGCGCCAGCGCAGGCTCATCAGCCACGGCAGGCCGATCGTGACTCCGGTCAGCACGAAGTAGACGACGAGCACCACCGCCAGCGTGACCGGCACTCCGGCGGCCGGCGTCACCGCGTCACGGGTGAGCAGGACGCCGTAGACGGTCCACGGCTGCCGGCCGACCTCGGTGACGATCCAGCCGCACTCCATGGCCAGCACCGCCGCGATCCCCGCCACGGCGGCGGGCACGAGGAACCAGCGGGTGCGGGGGAGCGCCCGGCGGAAGCGCCAGTGCCAGCCCAGCCAGGCCCCGAGGGCGAGCAGGGCCATGCCGACGGCGACCATGACGTCGAAGGCGACGTGGAGCATGCTGGGCAGCGGTGGCCGCAGGTCGGGCGGCACGCTGTTCCAGCCGACGACCTCGGTGTCCGGTGAGAACCCGACCAGGATGGAATCCAGGTAGGGCACCCCGATCCCGAAGGCCACCTCGCCGTTGACCCAGATCCCGCCCAGCCACTCGGTGACATGGGTGCCGGTCTGCGGGACGAGTTCCATCGCGGCGAACTTCACGGGCTGCTGCTCGGCGATCGCGCGCGCGGCCACGTCCCCGACCACGACCTGCGCGGGCGCGCACACGGCGCCCATGACGAACGGGATCAGAAAGCCCAGCCGGTGGTAGCGGTCCCAGCGGCCGCGCAGCAGCCCCACCGCGTACACACCGGCCACGGTGAACCCGGTGACCATGTACGCGGCCAGGACCATGTGCGGCACCTCGTAGGCGCTGGCCCTGTTGAAGATCACCGCCCAGGGGTCCACGGAGGCCACCCGGCCGTCGCGCAGGGTGAACCCGGACGGCTGGTTCATCCAGGAGTTCGCGGCCACCACCGACCACGCGCCCAGCACCCCGGAGAGCACCATCGGCGTGCCGGCCCACCAGTGCCACCACGGTGACATGCGGCGCCACCCGTAGAGGTAGATCGAGGTGAAGATGGCCTCGACGAAGAACCAGATCCCCTCGACGCTGAACGGAACGCCGTACGCCGCGCCGAAACGGCCCATGAGCCCCGGCCACAGCAGGCCCAGCTCGTAGGAGAGCACGGTGCCCGAGACCGCGCCCACGGCGAAGATCACCGCCATCACCTTGGACCAGCGCCGCGCCAGCAGCAGGGCCGCCGCGTCGGCACGCCGCAGGCCACGCCAGTGCGCGTAGAGCACCGCGGTCGGGAACGCGATGCCGAAACAGGCGTAGATGATGTGGAAGCCGAGGGAGGCGCCCATCTGGGTGCGCGCGGGCACGGCGCCGGCCGCATACAGTTGGTGCACGATCATCCGCGGCCCCCCGCGAGCGGCTGGAGAGCGCGACGGGAGCCGGGCGGGGCGCCCCCGCCGCAACCCACGAGCCGGTGAGGTGAGGTCATGCTGAACGCCGCGGCGGTCTTCCTGCTGGGTCTCGGGCTCGGCGCGCTCGGACTCGTCGACGAGGACATGTACGCCGTGGGAGCGGTCATCGTCTTCGTCGCCGTCATCGGCTTCCTCGTACGCCTCGCGGATCTGTACGGTTCGCCCCGGCCGTAGCACGGCAGCGGTGCTCCGGTCCCCCGCCGCGAGGGCGGGAGGGGACCGGTGAGCCGAGCCGCGGCGTTTCGCTCATGGCTCCGTACTAGCCGCGCCCCTCACCGGCGACACCTGGCGGACGCGAAGAGCCACCCAATGACGTAGCGCGGGCGGGTACGGGTGACCGCGTGGACAGGCAAGTGGGGAGTTGCCTATGCTGGCGGTGTGGCCGACGAACTCTTCAAAGCCCTGGCCGATCCCACCCGCCGCACCATCCTCGACGAGCTCACGGAGAAGTCCGGGCAGACACTGTTCGAGATCTGCTCCCGGCTGAGCATGAGGCACCGGCTCGGCATCTCGCGCCAGGGCGTCTCCCAGCACCTCGCCGTCCTGGAGGCCGCGGGGCTCGTCGAGACCAGGCGGGAGGGCCGCTACAAGTTCCACGACCTGAACACGGCCCCGCTCCGGCAGATCACCGAGCGATGGCCCGTGCCCGACACACCCAAACCGGAGAAGAGCACCTCATGAGGATCCACCTGACCAGCGTCTTCGTCGACGACCAGGCCAAGGCCGAGCACTTCTACACCGAAGTCCTCGGCTTCGTGAAGAAGCACGACGTCCCGGTGGGGGAGGGGGCCCGCTGGCTGACCGTCGTCTCACCCGAGGACCCCGACGGCCCTGAGCTCCTCCTGGAACCCGCCGGCCACCCGGCCGTCAAGCCCTACCGTGACGCCCTCATGGAGGACGGCATCCCGCTCGCCCAGTTCGCCGTGGACGACGTGCGGGCGGAGTACGAACGCCTGCGCGGCCTCGGCGTCCACTTCACCCAGGACCCCTTGCAGATGGGCCCGGTCACCACGGCGGTCTTCGACGACACCTGCGGCAACCTGATCCAGATCGCGACGAAGCCGCAGTAGGCGACCGCCCACGGGCGGTTGCCCACTGCTCCGGCCGGGGCCGCCCGTCACTCGAAGAGCGGGTGTCTCGCCTCGTCCGGATGCTCGAACTCGACGGCGGCCAGGGCCAGCCCGACGTCACCGCGGTACAGGCTGTGCCTCCACGGCCCCGCCGGCACGGAGTCGTGGCCCTCCAGGGCGCTCCGCAACCGTCGGGAGGCACGCTCGAGCCATGCCTCCTCCCGTGTGTGGCGGTACATGTTCAGCAGGGCGAAGACATGTCCTGCCTGGCCGCAGCACAGGGTCGTGCCGGGTTCCCGGTCGTGGAAGGTCGCGTACGCGGCGGCGACCGCGATGTCCCGGTAGGCGGTGCCGCCGATGGCGCTTTGGGCCGCGTTCCACAGGGACACGTGCCCCGGCGACCCGTGGCACCAGCCGCTCATGAAGGACGCGGGCGTCTCGTCGACGCGAACGGGCCAGCGCAGACCGCGCCCTTCACGTACGCCCCGGTCGGCCAACTCGGCGAGGCGTCCGACGACACGGTCGTCCATGTCCCGGCCCGCGAGTTCCCACCAGGTGATGAGGGTGTACAGCAGGCCGGCCCACCCATGGGCGGCGCCGGTGTGGCGCGGAGCCCGGCTGTCCGGGGCGTCGCACCGGTGGCCGAGGGCCTGTGCGGCCACATGATCGGCCAACGCGTTCGCGCGGCCCGTCAGCCGCTCGAGCAGGGCCCTTGTGTCCTGGTCCGGGTCCCCCACCTCCCGCAGGCTCCTCACGAGGTGCGAGCAGCCGGCGAGCGTGCTCGTGGTTCCCGATGTGGGGTCCACGCCTTGGTGCGGCCGGTCCACCGCATCCAGATAGGCGCGCGCCGCCGTGAGGAGCGTCCGGGTGTCGCCCCTCGCGTGGGCGACCAGACCACGCACCAGCTCGACTCCGGACCCTGTGTGGTACGGCGACACGGCGCCGACGACGCCCGGTTCGACGCCCACGCTCTCGTCGTAGACGCCCCGCGGCTCCCGTGCCAACACCGCGGCGCGCTCCGCCCATTGGTCCGCTGCGGCAAGTGCCCCGGGTTCGCCTCTGAGCAGGGCCTTGCGCAGCAGGAAGTAGGCGATCCCCGCGGCACCGTGCATGAAGGTCGCCCGCGGGCCGGCGCCCGGTCCGTCCTCGAACAGGTCGTTGTCCGGGTCGACCATCTCGCTGACGCGGTCGACCAGAGCGTCCGCGGGCGTGGTGCCCATGACCACGGGAGGCGCCGCGGGCCGGTCGTCGACCCGCACCCGCGACAGCGCCGTCGCCATGGCGGCCACCGAACCGAACCGGGCGCTCGCCGGCTTCGAGAGCGACCGGCGCAGCACGCTCTCCAGCTCGGGCCACGGCTCGACGCCGTTGTCGGCGAACGACAGGGGCCGGCTCCGCGCGATCCGCTCGTAGAACCGCTCCGCCTCCGGCGGGAAGCGGAGGTAGTCGCGACCGGTCGCCACTCGGTAACAGAGCGCGCTCAGGGCGTACTGCTCCGACTCGGTGGTGGCGGGAGGCGGTGGCGTGCCCGCGAGTGCCGCTTCGGCGTAGCCGGGGTCGAAGTACTCGGGCGCCCCGCCGCGACGCGTCCCGGCCGCCGGGTCGTCGAGCAGGCGGGCGAGCCCGAAGTCCAGGACTCTGACCCGGCCCTCGGAGTCCACCAGCAGGTTGCCGGGATGCACGTCACCGTGGACCACCTGCCGGTCGTGCAGCGTCGCGTACGCGGACGCGATGGCGACGAGCAGGTCCCGTGTCGCGGCGCGTGAATCGCCGGCCCCGCCGACGCGGGCGACCGCTCGCGTGACGTCGGCGCCCTCGCACCATTCCATGGCGAGGAACCGGCGCTGCTCGTCGCCGCCGAGCCCGAGGAAGCGCGGGCTCGGGGATCCATTCAGGCGTTCGAGGATGCTCCCTTCCCGGAGCAACGCGGCCACGCTGCGGCGGCCGGCCGCGTCGACCACCTTGACGGCGCAGAGCCCGCCCGTGGGCAGACGCGCGCGGTACACCTGAGTGTCGTCGGTGATGTGCACGCAGGCCTCGACCGAGTACACCCCAAGCGAGTGGCCGGGCTCGTACCAGGGTGTGAGCTCACGGCTCAAGTAGGAGTGTTCGGGGGCGAGCCAATTGGCTTGCAGGAAGCGGGTCATGACCGGCCAGCACTCGTCGAGGACCGCTCGCGGGTCGAGCGCGTGCGCCCCGGCGTAGCGCGTGACGGCGTCGAGGATGGTGCGTGGCGTACGGAAGCTCTGGAACAGCTCCGCCAGCTGCGCCGACACGATCATCGACCGCGCGCGTGAGGCGACCCGCGTCACGATCCAGTCGTCCGCGCCGAACCGCAGACCGGCGAGACCGGCGGGGTCGAGAGCGCTGACAGGCGTCAACTCGACGTCGGACGGCAGGATCAGCCTGTCTTCGGTCGCCCGCACGGCGCGCTCCGTTCGAGTACGCCGGCGCGTCCCCGCACCGGCTGCCAGGTGGATGTGTCGACCCCCGCGGCCCGGGCGCGCCGCAGCGCCGCGGCGTGCGCCTGCGAGCCGGTCAGACCGGCCTGACGTGCCTGCACCAGTCCGCCGGCGAGTCGCGCGGTGACCCAGGTCCGCCAGCTGTCGACGAGCGAGCCGGGCCCGTCCGGCGACGGGGCCGGGTCGAGCCCCCATGACAGGAGCCCGTCGAGGCCGGTTTCGCAGGTGAACGGGACGCCGTGCGCCTGGGCTCCGGCCAGGGCCGGGGTGAGCTCGCCGGCGAGGTCGCGCAGCGCCCGCCACGACTCGAGGTAGACGACGAACTTGTCGGGGCGGACCATCGTGTCGACGGTGTCGGCCACCTTCCAGCCGAGGACCTCAGGCGCGCTCACGATCAGCGCGACCGAGGCGGCCACGGTGCCGGCCAGGTCGTCCGTCGTGGGACTGATGTAGAGCTTCACCGTCGGGCGGCCGGCCCGTGCCGGTGTGCGGCGCCGTCGAAAGGCGCGCCAAGGGTGGTGCCGGTACTCGGTCCATCGCGGGTCGCCACCCAACCCGTGCGGGAGCGCGTGGCGCAATCCCGCGCGGAAGGCGTCCTCGTACCCGACGGTGCGCCACGCCGTGCGAATCGGCACCCGGTGGAAGGCGTACAGCCGTTCCGCGATGGCGGCCTGATCGCGCAGGCGCAGCGACTCGGCGTAGGCGATCGCATCGAGTGAGAGGGCGGCGAGGCGGCCTTCGGGTGGTTCGACGGGCTGTCGCGCCAGTTCGGCGATCGCTTCGACGCCGGTCAGGAACCGGCCCGCGACCAGGACTTCGAGCACTTCCGCGCCCACGAGGTCGCCGAGGTCTTCGCCGCTGACACCGGGCCAGCGGGGTGAGGGCAGCCGGGTCGGAACCGCGGCCTGCTGGAACAGGCGGGCCGTCGAAGGACTCACGGCCTTGACCGTGCCCGGGACGGTGCCGTCGGCCGGGAAGAGCAGTCCGCCGACCGCCGAGCCGGACGAGGAGCCGATCAGGGCCCGGCGTTCGGAGGGATCGATGGTGTCCAGCCCCCGCAGGACGTAGCGCGGATTGGACCGGTAGAGGTACCGATCAGCCGGCGGCCTGGTGGCGGGACCGGGCCCTCCGGGACGCACGGCAGGGGTCTCAGGACTGCTCACGCTCGAGCTCAGCCCTTGCCTCCCGCACTTCTCGCAGCGCGGCGGTGAGCTTCTCCTCGAGTTCGGCGGCCTCCTCGGCGGTCCGGGGACCGAGCCGCGTGTCCGTCTCCTCCTCGGCCGTGGCGCGGACGACCTCGAGCGCCTGGTCCAGCTCGAGCTTCATGGCGTCGAACTCGTCGACGTGGATGACGGACGTGATGCCGCAGGTGACCGCTCCGCAGTTGACGGTCGGCAGCGCGCACGAGATGACCCCGCAGCGCGTACGCGACACGTCCGACACTGTGATCATCAGATCCTTGAAGAGGAAACGCACAGTCAAAACCTCCTCTGGCATATCTGGATGGAACGGGACAAACGGAACCACATGATCGATACATTCGCTACCTTTTGTCCATGACTCGCTCAGCCGCGCCGCAGCTCGGGCCGTCCCCGGAGACGCGGACGTGACCCGCGGCCCCCGCGCCCACGGCTCACCCGTTCGGCTCATGTCCGCGGCCCCGCCGCGGTCCGGCCCGCTCCAGGCGGCCATCGAGGCGCTGGCCCGCGCACTCGCGTACCCGGCCGTGGCGGGAACGGGCGCCGAAGCCGGGATCGCGGCGGTCTACAGCGAGAGGATCACCCGCGACCTCACCGTGGGGGAGGCCCGCCTGCTGGAGTCGATCACCGAGACACGTGAGCGGGGTCTCGCGCTGTGCCGGGCAGGTCGGATCCACGCCGGCGCGACCCTGATCGCCCGGGCCAGGGCGACGCTGACACGGGCGGACATCGGTGAAGAAGCGTTCGTGCTGTCGGACTCGTTCCTGTGCGCGGGCGAGGGATTCGTCCACTTCAAGTCGGACAGGCCCGACGCGGCCGTCTCCTCCATGTTCGAGGCCATCGACCGGTGCCGGGACTTGCGGGACGCCTGGGGATACCCGGTGGAGGGCCGGCGCATCCACCTCGCCTGCAACGCCACGCGCGTACGGGCCGGAGCGGGGCGGCACGAGGAGAGCCCGGTCGTCCTGGCGCAGTTGCTGAACCTCATCGCCACCTCCGACCGCCGCTTCTGGCCCTACCCGGACCTCGAGTACCTCAGCGCACCCGACCCCCTCGGGGACGACGCCAGATGGGAGCTGACGGACCAGGTCCTCGCCATCGTGAGCAGGCTCGCCCCCGAGGTGCTCGGACGCGTGACCGCCGCCCTGCCGTCGCATCCACCCGGACACGAACCTCACCCGCTGGCCGCCCGGGCCCGGTGCTTCACCGAGGCGATCCGCGCTCACGCATCGGGAGACTTCGAGGCCTTCCTGTCCCTCTGCGCCGAATTCGCCCCACCCGGACCACGCCATCTCCCGCGAGCCGCCCGGCACTTGGCCGAGCGGCTGCCGCTGAAAGCCGTCACGGGTACGGCCCGGAGGTGATTGACTGCCCAGGTCGGCATCACCGTCCGGCGGGGTCGGTTCGAGTTCCTAGGAGAAGCGCAGTCATGAGCGGTCCGTACGCCTACGAGTACAAGGTGGTCAGCTTCCGGGAGTCGCTCATCGGCGACGCGCTGGACAGCGACAAGCTGGAGAAGGTCCTGAACAAGCACGCCGAGGACGGCTGGGGCCTCAAGGCCATCACCTCGGCGGACGTCAAGGGCCGCATCGGTCCCGGAGCCGTCGAGGGGCTGCTGCTCACCTTCGAGCGCCCGCGCCAGTAATCCGGGCGGCAACAGGGCACCGCGGCGGCGCCCGTGCTGGACGCGGGCCCCGCCGTACCGCTAGGGGACCGGGCCGGACGGCACGGCCTGTTCCGTCCAGATGATCTTGCCGGTCGCCGTGAAGCGGGTGCCCCACCGCTGGGCGAGCTGCGCGACGATCAGCAGCCCTCGCCCGCCCTCGTCCGTCGTACGGGCATGACGAAGCCGCGGCAGGGTGCTGCTGCCGTCGACGACCTCGCAGATCAGGTTGCGGTCCCGGATCAGGCGCAGGGAGACCGGGCCGGTCGCATGGCGGATGGCGTTGGTGACCAGCTCGCTGACGATCAGCTCCGTGGTGAACGTCAGGGCGTCCATGCCCCAGTCGGTCAGCTGCCGCCCGGCGAGGGTGCGGGCGCGCGCGACGGCGGCGGGGTCCCTGGGCAGGTCCCAGGAGGCGACCTGGTCGGGGGCCAGGACGTTGGTCCGGGCCAGCAGCAGGGCCGCGTCGTCGGACGGCGGACCGGCCAGCAGGGCGTCGACCACATGGAGCCCGGTCTCCTCCAGCGCCGGCCTGCGCGCCACCAGCGCCTCGCACAGCCGGGACAGCCCGAGGTCGATGTCCCGGTCCCGGGTCTCCACGAGGCCGTCGGTGTAGAGGGCGATGAGGCTGCCCTCGGCCAGTTCGAGTTCGGCGGACTCGAAGGGGAGGTATCCCAGGCCGAGCGGTGGACCGGCGGGCAGGTCCAGGACCTTGGCATTGCCGTCCGGGCTGACGACCACGGGCGGGAGGTGGCCGGCCCGGGCGAGCGTGCACCGCCTGCTGACCGGGTCGTACACGGCGTACAGGCAGGTCGCGCCCAGCAGGGTGTCGGGCGCGGTCCCGTCCTCGGGCGCCGCCGGCCCCCCGCCGTCCTGCGCCCCCATGAGCCCGATGACCATGTCGTCCAGGTGGGCGAGCAGTTCCTCCGGGGGCAGGTCCAGGTCGGCGAGGGTGCGTACCGCGGTGCGCAGGCGCCCCATCGTCGCCGCCGCGGGCATGCCGTGCCCGACCACGTCGCCGACGACCAGGGCGACCCGGGCGCCGGACAGGGGAATCACGTCGAACCAGTCGCCGCCCACACCGCTCGGCGCGTCCGCCGGCAGATACCACGACGCCACCTCCAGCGCGGAGCCCCCGGTCAGCTCCTGCGGCAGCAGATAGCGCTGCATGGAGCGGGCCGCCGATCGCTCGCGCGTGAAGCGGCGCGCGTTGTCGACGGACACCGCCGCGCGGGAGACGAGCTCCTCGGCCAGACGCACGTCGTCCTCGGCGAAGCCCGGACGCTGGGACCGGGCGAACGTGGCCACGCCGAGGGTGACCCCGCGCGCCCGCAGCGGAATGACCATCAGCGAGCGGAAGCCGAACTCCAGGATGGAGGCGCCCAGCGTCTCGTCCTCGGTGACCCACGCGCTGGCCGAGCGGTCCAGCACCGCCTCCACCAGGGTCCGGCTCTCCAGCAGGCAGCGGGTCACGGGGGAGGCGGCGGCCCGCCGGACGGTGTCCCCCACGGCCAGGCTCGCCTCCGGGCAGCCCTCGCGCACGGACTGCTGCCCCGCGCGGCGGAGGACGGGCAACATGCCGACCGGGCCCGGGGCCGGCTCCTCGCCCTCGATGACCGTGTCCAGCAGGTCGACGGCGACGAAGTCGGCGAGGGCCGGCACGCACTCGTCGGCCAGTTCCTGCGCGGTCCGCGACACATCCAGCGTGCTGCCGATGCGGGCGCCCGCGTTGTTGAGCAGGGCCAGCCGCTCCTGGGCCCACCAGCGCTCGGTCACGTCGATGATCATGTACCAGACGCCCACGTCCCGCCCCTGGCGGTCCTTCATGCCGAAGAAGGAGGCCGAGAACGCGCGCCTGCGGTCGGGGTCGGTGTAGCTCGGGCCGCGGAACTCGTAGTCCATCACGGGTCTGCCGGTCGCCAGCACGCTGCGCATGTTGGTCTCGAAGGCCTCCGCCTCCAGCTCGGGCAGCACCTCCCGCACCGGCCGCCCCAGCCGTTGTTCGAGGGGGATCAGGCGGTCCAGCCGCTCGTTGACCCAGACGTAGCGCAGGTCCGCGTCCAGGACCGCCATCCCGACCGGCGCGTGGGTGAAGAACGGCGTCAGTTTCAGCTGGCTCACCCCGCCTCCCGGCATCCGCCAGAAGGCGCGTCTGGGCGGCCGGCCGACGAACCTGCCGAAGAGCAGCGCGGCGGCCGTGGCGACCAGCACGCCCGGCACCATCTCGTAGACGTCCGACCGGAGCGGGCCGAGGTAGGGGTTGATCTCCTTCCACAGCAGCACCGTGGCCGCGCCGGAGAGGATGCCGGCGATGGCGCCCGCCCAGGTCATGCGCGGCCAGTACAGCGAGAGCAGTACGACCGGCCCGAAGGCGGCCCCGAAGCCCGCCCACGCGTAGGCGACGATGCCGAGCAGTCCGCCGCCCTTGAGGGCGATCGCGTAGGCCACCAGGATCACCACGACGACGGCGACGCGGCCGATCCACACGAGCGACCGGTCCGGGGCGCGCCGGTTGAGGAAGGCGCGGTAGAAGTCCTCCGTGAGGGCGACGGAGGACACGCAGAGCTGGCTGTCGGCGGTCGACATGATGGCGGCCAGTACGGCGATCAGCAGCACCCCGGCGAGCCACGGGTTGAGCAGGGCCCGGCTCAGCACGATGTAGACGGTCTCCGGGTCGGTCAGCGGCGTACGGGACCGCGCGATGCCGACCAGGCCGACGAGCGTGGCGCCGGCGAGTACGACGACGACCCAGCCGGTCTCGATGCGGCGGGCCGCCGGGACCGCCTCGGGGCTGCGGATGCCCATGAAGCGGGCCAGGATGTGCGGCTGCCCGAAGTAGCCGAGCCCCCACGCCAGCAGCGAGATGACGGCCACGGCGCCGAGTGATCCGCCCGTGGTCCACTGGCCGTTGAGGTAGTGGACCCTGGCCCCCATGTTCAGCAGGTCCGGCGACCTGGCGTCGACGGCGCCGGTCATGGTCCCGAAGCCGCCGAGCGCGCCGATGCCCACCGCGGGGAGCACGATCAGGGCGGCGAACATCAGGATCGCCTGCATCACGTGTGTCGTGCTCACCGCGAGGAAGCCGCCGAGGGCGGAGTAGATGACGATCACCGCGGCGGTCAGGGTCACCCCGAGGCCGAAGGGAATGCTGAATACGTGTTCGAACAGCAGTCCGCCGGCCACCAGGCCGCTGGCCACGTAGACGGTGAAGAACACCAGGATGACCACCGCCGAGACCATCCTGAGCGTGCGGGTGCGGTCCTCGAACCGCTCCTCCAGGTACGCCGACAGGCTCACGGCGTTCCCGGCCCGCTCGGTGTAGGTGCGCAGCCTGGGGGCGACGAACAGCCAGTTGAGGTATGTGCCGGCGATCAGGCCGACCGCGATCCAGCTGGCGCCTACGCCGGCCGAGTACACCGCTCCGGGCAGGGCGAGGAACAGCCAGCCGGACATGTCGCTGGCCCCCGCGGACAGCGCGGCGACGAAGGGGCTGAGCCTGCGGCTGCCGAGGGCGAAGTCGGCGAAGGTGTGAGTGCGGGTGTACGCCCAGACACCCGTTCCGATCATGGCGGCCACGTACACGAGAAACGTGGTCACGATCGGCGCACTCGAATCGATCATGCTGCCCTCGCCTGCGAGGTCCATGAGTACCGTACAAATCTACGATTGCGGGCGGCGAGGGGCGACCTGGCGTGGACCTGCGTCTGTGGAGGAGGGGCGGGGTCGCGACGCCGCACATCCCGCACCCCCGGTGAGCGGCGGCGACGCGTCACGCCCAGAGTTCACGGCTTTCGCACACGCGGGCACCCATGTTGCGCTCCATCATCCGCAGCGCCGCGCGGGCGAGGTCCTCGTGGATGTGCGCGACCGCGTCCTCGGGTACGACCACGTCGAAGTGGCGGATGTGGGCGTCGAGGGCCGAGTAGAGCACGCACTGCTCGGTCACCTGCCCCACCAGCACGAGCCGGGTGAGGCCCTGCTGGCGCAGCAGGTACTCCAGCGGTGTCTCGAAGAAGATCGAATGGCGGGTCTTGAGCACGAACAGGGAGTCCGAGTCGGGCTTGATGGGCTCGACCAGGCGGGCGTGCGGCCCCGCCAGCGCGTGGTCCAGCAGCTCGCCGTGGTGGGAGCGCCATTCGCCGAAGTTGTCATTGACGTAGATCACCGGGACGTCCTGCTCCCGTGCGCGCCGCAGCAGGTCGGTGATCACCGGTACGACCGGCTCCACCGAGGGGATCAGCAGTTCGGCGTCCTTGTGGTCGTAGGTGTTGATCATGTCGATGACGATCAGCGCGGGCTTGCTCATAGGGTCAGGGTTCCACTGATCGGGGACCGGGCAACTCGCCGTCGCCCGTCGCATCGGTCACGCGACACCCTTCAGGGGATTGACGTCGCTCCCGCGCAGGGGTTAATTCCTTTGTGCGGCGCATGGGAGCGCTCCCAGAGCGTTCTCGGGGCCGCCGCGAACCGCGCACGGCCACCCCACGTATCCGAGGAGCCGCCCGCATGACCGCAAACGACCGCACCAAAAGCACCGGTAGCACGGACAGGACCGGTAGCACGAGTAGCGCCGGAACACCCGGCAGACCCCTGACGGGCCGCCGGCCGCTCGCGATCGTCGCGGCGGCGGCCGCGCTGGCCGCCACCGCGCTGACCGCCACCCCCGCACAGGCGCGGCCCGCGCACGCGTCGCCGCCCACCGCCCTCTACACCCCGCCCGCCAACCCGGACGCCGGTCGGCAGATCCTGGATCTGGTACGGCACCGGAAGCTCGCGGACGCGGCCGGCGTGCTGGCGATGACGGCGACGCCGCAGGCCGTGTGGTACGGCGGCGGCACGCCCGACGAGGTACGGGCGTCGGTGCGCCAGACGGTCGTCGACGCGGCCCGGCACCACGCGTTGCCGGTGCTGGCGCTCTACGACATCCCCGGCCGGGACTGCTCCCAGTACTCGGCCGGCGGCGCCGCGGACACTCCCCAGTACGAGGCGTGGATCGACGCGGTACGCGCGGGCATCGGAAGCCTGCCCGCCACCGTGGTCCTGGAGCCGGACTCACTCGCGCTGCTGCCCTCGGACTGCGGCCAGGACGACGCGCGGGGGAGCAGGACCGCCGAGCGCTACACGGAGATCCATTACGCGGTGGACGCCCTGGAACCGCTCGCCGGGACCAAGGTCTACCTGGACGCCGGGCACAGTGGCTGGCACAGCGTGAACGACATCGTGCCCCGCCTGCTCGCCGGCGGCGTCGGCGACGCCACGGGCTTCTTCCTCAACGTCTCCAACTACCGCTCCGACAGCGAACTGGCCTGGTACGGCAAGCTGATCTCGTCCTGCCTGAGCTACGTGTCGGCCGGCGGCGCGGCGGCCGACTGCCCCAACCAGTGGTGGGCGGTGAACGACGCGCAGGCATGGCTCGACGCGCATGTGCACGCGGCGCCGTCCGCCATGAAGCACTTCGTCACCGACACCAGCCGTAACGGCCAGGGCCCGTGGACCCCGCCGTCCGGCGTCTACTCCGACCCGCAGGACTGGTGCAACCCGCCCGGCCGCGGCACCGGCGCCCGGCCCACCCTCGACACCGGTGACCCTCTCGCCGACGCCGAGCTGTGGGTCAAGATCCCCGGCGAGTCGGACGGCCAGTGCACCCGGGGCACCCCGGGCCCGAACGACCCCGAACGCGGCTACCAGGACCCCCCGGCCGGCAAGTGGTTCCCCCAACAGGCCCTGGAACTGGTACACAACGCCGACCCGCGTCTGGTGCCTTGACCTGACTCCGCCTGTACGGCGGGCCGGGACCGGGTACGGGTGTCGCGCCGACGGGGCAAACGGGAAATGCTCCCGTATCGTCCCGGTGTCCCCGGACCGCGCGGCGTGCCGCGTGCCGTGTGGCGTGTGCCGTGTGCCGTGTGGCGGGTCGCGGTACGGCGGCGGCACGTGCCGGGCGGTTGCTGTCCGGGCGGCCCCGCCCAGGGCGGTGCGTCGGACCGGGCGGTGGCCGGCGGCCGGCTGGGGTGACGTGCCTCGGATCACGTCGTGAGACTTTCCTTGTCCGGGAGCGTGAAGGCGTTCTTGTTCGTCTAGCAGGGCGGACGGGGTCGCTGGGCGTCGTCCGCGGAAGGTCTTGGCCGTGATCGACGGGCGGTGGCCGGCGGGCCGGGGGGTCCGCCCGCCCCGCCGGTGTGGGGAGGTGGGTCGGTGGCTCTGACCGGTGCGCCGTTCTTCTTCGTACTGATCGCCGCGATGGTCCTCGCGATGGTGGGCACCGTCGCCGTGTGGTCGCGGGTGGGCGGGCCGCGGGCCGTGCGCTGGCTGGTGCACGCGGCGATGATCGTGGTCTGCCAGCTGACCGCCATCGGCGTGGTGGTGACCTACATCAACAACAGCTACGGCCTGTACGCGTCGTGGGACGACCTGCTGGGCACGAACGGGGCCAACGCGGTGGCGATGCCCGGGCCCCCGGTGAGCCGGGCGAAGTTCAGCCACGGCACGCGCGGCGGCGTCCTGGACACCTACTTCCGCGGCCGGCGCTCCACGCTGTCGGGCCAGGTTCTGGTGTGGACGCCGCCCGAGTACGACCAGGCCGCCTACCGGAAGCAACGGTTCCCGGTGCTGATGCTGCTGCACGGGGTCCCCGGCTCACCGCAGTCCTGGCTGGAGCACGGCGGGATGCCGGGGGCCTTCGCGGACCTGGTGAAACAGGGCAAGGCACATCCGTTCATCCTGGTGATGCCGGTGGTCGACCCGGGCAGTGTGGACACCGACTGCAGCGACCTGCCGCAGCGCAAGGTGGCGACCTGGCTGGCCGAAGACGTACCCGACCTGGTGCGGCACAAGTTCCGTACGCTGCCGGCGCCCTCGGGCTGGGGACTGATGGGCTACTCCACGGGCGGCTTCTGCGCCGCGAAGCTGCCGCTGCAGTACCCGAAGGTCTTCGCCGCGGGCGCCGCCCTCGACCCCGACCCGCTGACCGGGGACCCCTCCGTCCTCCAGGATCCGGCGCTGCGCCGGGCCAACAGCCCGACCCACATCGTCGCCGGCACCCACGCGCGCGTCAGCCTCTTCCTGGCCACCTCCCGCCAGGACCGGCTCAGCCCGCCCTCCGCCATCGAGGGGTTCCTGGCCGCCGCCGCGCACTCGCGCGTCCAGGTGCGCACACTGCTGCTCGCCGACGGCGGCCACAACTTCAACACCTGGTCCGCCGAATATCCGGCGGCTTTCGGATGGCTCAGCAGGTGGCTGCCGGCGCCGCGGTGAGGGCCGGTCCGCGGTGAGGGCCGGCCGGGGCCGACGCGTGCTCAGCCGGGGAGGCTCAACTCGCCCTTTTCGCAGGTGTTCCCGCCGGCCGGGCAAGATTCCCCCAAGTCACGTCACGTTTCATGACCCTGGTTACCCGCCGATGGCGAAAACCAGTACGGTTCTCCCCGCGTCCTCCTCCGCGAGGACTTCACGTTCGGCACACATGTGGGGGGACTGCGTGAGCAGCGAGATCTACTTCAGCGACAACTACCGTGACCTGTGCGTGCGCGACGGCACCGGGGCGGGCTTCCAGTTCGAGTTCTCCTGCTCGCGGTGCTACGACACATGGCGCTCGCCCTTCGAGCCCTACAGCGGGGAACGCGCCGCCAGCTGGCTGGAAAAAGGGGTCAACGTGGCCTGGGGGCTCCTCGGCCGCACCGGCAGCGGGCTGACCTCCGCCGCCGAAGGGCTCGCCGGCGCCGGATGGGGCCGCGCCCGCGACCACGCTTTCGAGCGGGCGATCGGCAACGCGCAGGGGCACTTCAACCGCTGCGCCCGCTGCACCCACTACGTGTGCGCCCGCTGCTGGAACGCCGCCCAGGGCCTGTGCCTGGCCTGCGCGCCGGACACCGCGGCCGAGGCCACGGCGGCCCAGCAGCAGGGACTCACCGACATGGCCGCCCAGCGAGCGTACGCGGCCGGCCAGCAGGCCGGTCAGAGCTACGACGTCACCACGCCCCGGCAGCTGGTCTGCCCCCAGTGCCGCACCGAGACCCACGGCTCCGCCTTCTGTCCCGGCTGCGGTCACCGGCTGGCCCAGCCCGAACACTGCGGGTCCTGCTCCTCGGTGCTGCCCGCCGGCTCGGCCTTCTGCCCGGGCTGCGGCACCCGGAGGTAGGCCGGGGCGAGGCGGCTCCCGCGCCCCGTGGTCCTCCGCCACCTCCCGGACGGCTTTCGACCGGAGTGGGCCGACATGGTAGGAACGTGGGGGAGCCGAACGGTGAGAGGACTGCGAGGGTGACGGCACAAGCCAGTGACATCGAGAAGGCGGCGGGTGTGCTGCGCGCGGGAGGCCTGGTGGCTCTCCCGACCGAGACGGTCTACGGTCTGGGCGCCAACGCCGAGGACCCTGTCGCCGTCTCCCGCATCTTCCAGGCCAAGGGCCGCCCGCCCAACCACCCGCTGATCGTCCACATCGGCGGCGCGGAGCAGCTGGACGAGTGGGTCGAGGACGTGCCGGAGGCCGCGCGCCTGCTGGCGGAGCACTTCTGGCCGGGACCCCTCACCCTGGTCCTGCGGCGCGGCCGCCGGGTGCCCCTCGAAGCGACCGGCGGTCTGGAGACGGTGGCCGTGCGTGTGCCCGACCACCCCGTCGCCCTCGCCCTGCTCTCCGCCTTCGGCGGCGGCGTCACCGCCCCGTCCGCCAACCGCTTCGGCTCGGTCAGCCCCACCACGGCGGATCACGTCCGCACCGAGCTCGGTGACGCGGTCGACTTCGTCCTGGACGGCGGTGACTGCCAGGTCGGCGTCGAGTCGACCATCGTCGACGCCACGGGGGACACCCTGAGCATCCTCCGGCCCGGCGGTGTGACGCGCGAGGACCTCGAAGCCGTACTGGGGCACCCGCTCGCGGTACCCGCGACGAGCCGTGTCCGGGTGCCGGGCCAGCACCCGTCCCACTACGCGCCGAGCGCGCGGGTCGTGCTCGTCGAGCCCGAGAAGGTCGTCGACGAGGCGCGGCTCGCGCAGGAACTCGGTCACCAGGTGGGCGTCTTCCTCCCCGCCTCCCTCGTCGGCACCCCGGTGAAGGCGCACGCCGTGGTGGCCGTCCCCGCCTCGATGGCCGCCTACGCGCGCGGGCTGTACGGCTTCCTGCGCGAACTCGACCAGCAGGGGTGCGACCTCATCATCGCCTCCCTGCCCGCGGAGGAGGGCCTGGGGCTGGCCATCGCCAACCGGCTCCGCCGCGCCGCGGGGCCCCGGCCCACTGTGTGACCGGCCCGCACGCCGTAGGCCCGACCGCGATCAGCTCTGGACGTCGCGATCAGCTCTAAACGTCCGGGCTGTCGCGGCCGAGTGCCGCCCGGAGCCGGCCGAGCCACTCCACGCCCAGCCGGCGCCCGTCGGGGAGCTGGTCGTCCCGGTCCCAGCGCCACGCTGTGATCATCGCCAGTACGAGCACCCGGCACTCGCGCAGCAGGCGCGGATCGGCACCCGGGTAGTGCTCGGCGACTTCTTCGGGCGCATGAGCGAGGTCGAATTCGACAGGGCCACGGCAACACGTCTCCAAGTCCACGAACAGCGGCCCGTTCTCCGTGCTGAGCAGGTTGCCCGGGTGCGGCTCGCCGTGCAGAAGTTGCCCGGCGCCCGCACGCTCGCCGATCGCCCGCCTCAGGTCGCGCAGCGTGCCGCCGAGCAGCTTCCGGTCCGCGTCGGCGAGGGCCGGGGTGCGTCGGCGGTCCGCGACGAGCCGTTGGGCCTGCTCGACCCGGTCCGTGAAGTGCGGCGCGGGGACGTCGAGCCCGCGCATGCCCGCGTGGAGCCGCTCCAGCGCGTGGGCGTAGCCGGCTGCCGGGACCTCGCGGGGCGGTACGGGGGCGTAATAGGTCCACAGCGTGACGGCGAAACCATCACGCGGATGGACGCGTGGCTCCACTCGAGGCTCGGGAGTGCCCACAGGGCACCCGCGTGCGGCGAGCCGCTGAGCGAGCCCGACTTCGAACCGTGCGACCTGATGCTGCCCCGCGGGCGCGACTCGGGCCAGGACGTCGCAGGGCAGCAGACGCAGAGTGAGCTTGTTGGAGTCGTGAAGAACGACCGCTTCGCCGGCCGTCAGGCCGAGTGACGAGGCGATCGACATGGCCGCGGCCACCGCCCGTCGCGCCTCAGGCGCCTGCACCGTCGCCTGGCCCCCCTGCCCTGTCTCCATCGAGCGCTGCCACGACTGTCCGTGCCTTCCACCCGCACCGTACCAAGTCGCCGGTGCGGAGCGGACGCACGGACGTGATCTCCGTCTGGCGGGGTGGTCGCGGTGGGCGTGAGTGGGGGAGTCACGTGCCAGTTCGTGGCGGGACGCGACTACTGAGAATGCGTCTGGCGCGGCACTGAGGACGCGGTGTCCGAGGGCCGAGACGCCGGGCGCGGCGGGAATGAGCCGAGGTCACGTGTGGTTGGCACCAGTTATGCCCGCATCCCCCGCACGCCCGGCTGCCCCCCGCATGCCGCTCGCCGTCTACGTCCTGGCCGTGTCCGTGTTCGCGCTCGGCACCAGCGAGTTCATGCTCTCGGGGCTGCTGCCGCCCATCGCGGACGACATGGGGGTGTCCATCCCGCGGGCGGGCCTGCTGATATCGGCCTTCGCGATCGGCATGGTGGTCGGCGCACCCCTGCTCGCCGCCGCGACCCTGCGGCTGCCGCGCAAGACCACTCTGGTCGCGCTCCTCGCGGTGTTCGGCCTTGGCCAGACCATGGGCGCGCTGGCGCCGACGTACGAGGTGCTGTTCGTATCGCGTGTGCTGAGCGCGCTGGCGTGCGCGGGCTTCTGGGCGGTCGGCGCCGCCGTCGCCATCGCGATGGTGCCGGCCACCGCCCGGGCCCGCGCGATGGCGGTGATGATCGGCGGACTGTCCATCGCAAACGTCCTGGGCGTCCCGGCCGGCGCCTTCCTCGGCGAACACCTCGGCTGGCGGGCCGCCTTCTGGGCCGTGGGGGCCGCCTCCGCGGTCGCGCTCGTCGGCGTGGTGACCCGTATCCCTCACATCCCGGTGTCTGAGCGGCGAAGCGGGCTGAAGAGCGAGCTGGCCATCTACCGCGACCGGCAGGTCTGGCTGTCCGTCGCCATCACCGCGCTCGCGGCGGGCGGCGTCTTCTGCGCCTTCTCCTACCTCGCCCCGCTGCTGACCGACGTGGCCGGGCTGGCGGACGGCTGGGTGCCGACCGTTCTGGCGCTGTTCGGCGTCGGCGCGCTGACCGGCACGACGATCGGCGGCCGGGTGGCCGACGCGCACCTGTTCGGCGTGCTGCTCTCCGGCATCACCGCGTCGACCGTCCTGCTGGCCGCCCTGGCGCTGTTCGCCACGAGCCCGGTGGCCGTGGTCGGCCTGTCGTTCCTGCTGGGCGTCTCCGCGTTCTACACCGCCCCGGCACTCAACGCGCGCATGTTCAACGTCGCCGTCGCCGCGCCCACGCTGGCGGGGGCCACGACCACCGCGGCCTTCAACCTCGGCAACACCGGCGGCCCCTGGCTCGGCGGCGCGGTGATCGACGCCGGCTTCGGCTTCGCGTCCACGGCCTGGGCGGGGGCGGCGATGACCACGGCCGCGATCGCGCTGGCCGCCGTCTCGCTGCGGCTGCACGGCCGCACCCGTGTCGTGGACGGGCGTGACGCCGATGGCCGCAGCGTCCTCGCGCGGCCGCGCGTCGGCACCGCCCGCCCGGGCGTCGACGAGCCGGAGCCGGCGTCCCGCGTCGAGGCGTCCGGTGCCGCTCGGCCCGGTCGGTCAGGAGACGCCGCGGCTCCCTGAGGCCGTGACGCGGCGCCGGTTCGTCTCAGGCCTCGTAGCGGAACGGGCCGTCGGCGCCGAAGACGAGCCGGGTGAAGTTCCCGGCGATGCGTCGGTGGCCCTCCGGGCCGGGGTGGATCCCGTCCGGCAGGGGCAGCTCGGCGTAGTGCTGCTCGCCGTACAGCTCGCGGCCGTCGAGGTAGTGCAGGTGCGGGTCGTCGGCCGACCGCTCGGCGGTGATCCGGGCCAGGGCCTCGCGGACGACGGTGAGCGTCAGGCGCCCGGCGGCGCGTTCCGCCGGGTCGCCGGTGGCCTTGAAGCGCGGGGTGCCGCCGTCGAAGTCGGGCATCAGGGGGCCGGGGGTGTCCTCCTGCACCGGGCAGAGGATGGGGGAGACCACCAGGAGCGGCACGGTCGGATGCCCCTCGCGGATGGTGTCCAGGAAGCCGTGGACCGCGGGAACGAAGGCGCGCAGACGCATCACGTCGGCGTTCACGACGTTGATGCCGAGCTTGACGCTGATCAGGTCGGCGGGGGTGTCCCGCATCGCGCGAGCGGTGAACGGGTCCAGCAGCGCGCCCCCGCCGAACCCCATGTTGACCAGTTCCACTCCACCGCGGGCCGCTGCCAGGGCAGGCCAAGTGGCGGTCGGATGGGTGGCGTTGGAGCCGTGGCTGATGGAACTGCCGTGGTGGAGCCACACCTTGCGCCCACGGTCCGGCAACGGCTCGACGGGAGCGTCGGTGCGCAGGGCGATCAGCTCGGTGGTCTCGGTGTGCGGGAGCCAGATCTCGACGTCCTTGTCATGGGCGGGCAGCCCGGCGAACCGGGCGGTGCCGGGCGGTCCTTCGCGTACCTCGACGGACCCGGTGGTCACGTCCATGACGCGAAGGTTGCCTCCGGTCACCGTCGCCTGTGCCGCGAGACGGCCGTCGATCAGCAGGTCGTGGACGCCGTCCGCCGGGGCCGGCAGACCTCGGTAGGCCCTCTTGGTGGGCAGCGTGTCCAGCTCGACGGTGGTGGCGCGGCTGCGGAAGACCACGCGCACCCCGGACGGCTGGGCCTCGGCCATGGCCAGCTGGTCGTCGGGAATCTGTCGGCGCGCCCACGCGGGCAGCCGGTGCGGCAGCAGGCCGTACGCGGTGCGTTCGACGTCGAGGGCGCCGCGCAGGAGGGCGGCGGTGACGGGAGTCGTGATGAGGTGAGGGTCAGCATTCATGGCGAAACCCATCATGCGGTTACCTAATGGATTTAGGCAAATCGCTAAATGGCGCCGTCGCACGCGCGCCCCGGGAAACGAACCCGCGCCCGGAAACGAACCCGCGCCCGGAAACGAACCCGCGCCCGGAAACGACCCCCCGCCCGGAATCGGCCCCCGGCCCTACCGCCGGGGTTTACCCGCGCCTACGCCGAAGGTTGACCGCGAACTCCACCCCACGGCGCACGTGCGACAGCCCTCTTCCTCGTAGCCTTCTGACCCGACCGGAGGCACCAACACATTGGGGGATCGAAATGCCTTCACGACACATGGCCGGACTGGGGATGTCGGTGGCCCTGGCCGGGCTGACCGTCGGCCTGCTCCCCGTCGCGGCCACGGCGGCCCCGGCCCGCGCCGACCGGACCGTCGTCCGGCCCGCCGCGGCGGGCGAGAACGCCGTGGCCGCCGGCAGCTGCGCCATCACCCGCTGGGCCAACAAGGGCTACTACAAGTGCGGCACCAGGGTGCTGGACGTGGACTGGGACGGGAACGGGACGACGGACGAGACGTTCGTCGTCGCCGCCAACCGCACGATCTGGCACACCTGGCGCGCCGCCGACGGCTGGAAGGAGATGCCGGGCCACGGACGCGCCGACAACACGGGGGGCTGGGCCAGGATCGCCAGTTGGCGTGCCGTGACGGTCTGGGCCGGCAGCACCTCGTACTGCAACACCTTCAAGGACGGCAAGTGGCACAGCTGGAAGCGCAAGTGCGGTTAGGCCGCGCCGCCGCGGATCGGCTCCCCGCACAACCGCCGACTGGTTGGCTGGGCATGGAGCGGTCCGTGATGGTCTGAATCAGGCGGCGCTCTTCTTGCGGCCGCGGGCCCCGCTTCCGCCCGCGAGGGCGTCGATGAGGTCCTTGCGGCTCATCTTCGAGCGGCCCGGGATGTCCTGTTCGCTCGCCCGCTCGTACAGCTCCGCCTTGCTCAGCTCCTGCAGCTCGCGCTTGGAGGTGCTCGCGCTGCGGCGGCCCCGCTCCGACGAGGCCCCGGCCTTCCTGGGCGGGGCCTTGCGCGTCGGCTCCTTCGCCGACCTGCCCGCTCTTTCCGCCTTCCCTGCCTCCGCCGCCTTCCCCGCCTTCCCCGCCTTCCCCGTCGTCTCCGTCTTCCCCGTCGTCCGGGAGGCCGGCTCCCCGCGGCCGGAGCGCGCGGCCTGGAGGCTGCCCTCGAGGACCTTCATCAGGTCGATGACGTTGGTCGCCTCCGGGGGCTCCTCCGACACCGCGATCTCCTGGCCCTCCGCCTTGGCCTTGACGAGCTCGCGCACCTTCTCCTGGTAGGTGTCGCGGTAGCGGGACGGGTCCCAGTCGGAGCTGAGCGCGTCGACCAGCTCCAGCGCCATGTCCAGCTGCTTGCCGCGCCCCACCCGCCCGGAGGGCAGTTCGGGCAGCTCCGTGCCCGGGTCGCGGACCTCGTCCGCCCAGTGCAGGGTCTGCAGCACCAGCACCTCGTCCTCGGCGCGCAGCGCGGTCAGGTACTGCTTGCTGCGCATGACGAACGTGGCGATCCCGGCCTTGTTCGCCTCCGCCAGCGCCGCGCGCAGCAGCTCGTACACCTTGCCGTACTCCTCGCCGCGCGGGGCGACGTAGTAGGTGCGGTCGAAGTAGACCGGCTCGATCGCCTCCAGGTCGACGAAGTCGCTGATGTCGATGGTGCGCGAGCGGCCCGGCGCGATCTCGTCCAGCTCGTCCGGCTCCACCACGACGTACTGACCCTGGTCGATCTCGTAGCCCTTGACGATGTCGCGGGCGGCGACCTCCTCGCCGGTGCGTTCGTTCACCCGCCGGTTGCGGATCCGGTCGGAGGTGCCGCGCTGCAACTGGTGGAAGTGGACCGTGTGGTCCTCGGTCGCCGTGTAGAGGCCCACGGGGACGGCTACGAGCCCGAAGGTGATCACTCCTGACCAGATCGCCCGGGCCATGACCGTGCTCCGTCCCGTTCGTCCAGCGCGAGGGCTGGGCCTGCTCCTCCTGTACGCCTCCACGCTCGCACCGTCGCCCCGATCCCGCGCGCCGGGCCACGCCTTCCGGGGCAACGCCTGCCGGTGGCGCGCGGCTTGCCGTCCCTTGACGAGTTCTTCCACCAACGTCAACCACCTGTACATGCCAAGCATCATGTGCAATCCCTAGGGTCCATGGGGTTTTCGAAGGAAGGGCTCATGGACACACACCTCGCGGTCCGGGCTCGTGGCGTCACGAAGTCCTTCGGTGACGTCATCGCCCTCGACGGTGTCGATCTGGACGTGGCACACGGTCAGATCCATGGCTTGGTGGGGCCGAACGGCGCCGGCAAGACGACGGCGCTCGGTCTGCTGCTGGGCCTGGCCGTCGCCGACAGCGGGACGCTCGAGATTCTGAACACACCCGTCGGACGGGGCCTCGCCGCCCCCGGCGGAGTCGGCGGCTTCGTGGACGGCCCCGGTCTCTACCCCGCGCTCACCGCCCGGCAGAACCTCGCCGCCGTGGCCGCCCTGAGCGGGCGCCGGTCCCGTACCGCGGCGGTCGACGAGGCGCTCGCGGAGGTCGGGCTCACGGATGTGGCCGACGACCGCGTCCGCGGCTTCTCCCTCGGCATGCGCCAGCGGCTCGGGCTCGCCGCGGCCCTGGTGACCGAGCCCCGGCTCCTCCTGCTCGACGAGCCGTCCAACGGCCTCGACCCGGCCGGCAAGAAGCACGTCCACGGCGTCCTGACCCGCCTCGCCGCGGACGGTGTCGCCGTCGTGCTGTCGAGCCACCGCATGGACGACCTCGAAGCACTGTGCTCGGAGGTCACCATCCTCGCCACCGGACGCGTCGTCTTCTCCGGCCCGCTGGGCAAACTGGCCGCCGAGAACCGCGCCCTCGACTACCGGCTGCGCACCCCCGATCCGGCGGCCGCCCGCCGCATCGCCTCGAGCACGGCCGGAATCCACGTCGTCGACGACACCGGCACCCCACGCACCGACGCCGGGGTCCTGGTCGTACGGGCGCTGGTGCCCGCCCTCGACGAACTGGTGGCCGGGCTGGTGAACGCCGGTGTCGCAGTACGCGAACTGGCCCCCGTGGTCTCGCCGTTGGAAGCGGCCTTCCTCGCCCTCACCGAGCAGCAGGAGGCCGCCCGATGAGCGGCACCGTCGGCACGACCCGCACCGGTACGACCACCACCACCGCCGCCGGAGTCGCCGCCGCCCCCGCCCACCGCGCCCCCCTCTCCCGCACGTACCGTTTCGAGCTCGTCAAACTCCTCGCGCAGTGGCGCGTACGCCTGCTGGTGCTGGCCTGCTGGACCGCCCCCGCCCTCTTCGTCGCTGGGGTGAGCCGGCAGAGCACGCTCCCCTCCGACACCCTCTTCGGCCGCTGGATGCACGCCACCGGGTGGGCCGGACCGCTGGTGGTCCTCGGTTTCGCCGGTACCTGGGCGCTGCCGCTGCTGACCTCGGTGGTCGCCGGTGACGTGTTCGCCTCGGAGGACCGGCTCGGCACCTGGCGCCACCTGCTCGTCGCCGTACGGTCGCCCCGGCGGATCTTCGTGGCGAAGGCGCTGGCCGGCCTGACCGTGATCATGCTGCTCGTGGCCGGGCTGGCCTGCTCCGGCACGGCCGGCGGGCTCCTGGCGGTGGGCGACCACCCGCTGGTCGGCCTCGACGGCCATCTGCTGGCGCCGGGCACCGCCGCCGGCCGGGTCCTGCTCGCCTGGAGCTGCGTCCTCGCCCCGACGCTGGCCCTGGCCGGCATCGGACTGCTCGGGTCCGTCGCGCTGGGGCGGTCCCCGATGGGCCTGCTGCTGCCCGCGCTGGTGGCGCTCGGCACGCAGGTCGCCCAGATGCTTCCGCTGCCCGTCGCCGTGCGCCTGGCCCTGCCCGGCTACGCCTTCACCGCCTGGAACGGCCTGTTCACCAGCCCCGCCCAGACCGGCCCGCTCCTCATCGGCGTCGTGGTCGGCCTGGCCTGGGGCCTGCTCGCGACCGCGCTCGCCTATCTGCTGTTCCTGCGCCGGGACTTCACCGGCCCGGCCGACGACGGCTCCGGACGCCGGGCCCTCACCGCCGGACTCCTGCCGCTGACCGCGCTCCTGGCCGCGACCACCCTGATCCTCACCCAGGCGGCCGGAGCCCCGGCCACCGGCTCCGGCATCGAGCGGAACAAGGTGCAGCGCTCACTCGCCACGGCGTTCGCCCACCTCTACCGCATGCAGACCAGCCAACTGCACCGGCCCGCCGTCACCGAGGCCCAGTTGAGGGCGACGGCGGCGTGCGACAAGAGCGACGGCCGGGCCGACCCCGAGGGCGCGGGCAACGACTGGCGCTGCGTCGTCACCTGGTACCTGCCCGGGGTCACGGCCCCCGGCAGGGCGGTCTACCAGCTCGACATCACCGCGGACGGGCGGTACGTCGCCGACGGCGACGGGCCGAAGGAAGTGAACGGCTACTTCCTGGTGCGCACCCCTGCCGGGGACGCGCCCAACCCGCTCTGGCAGTTCGACGGCAACGTCGAACTGCTCGCCACCACCTCGAAGGGATGACTCCATGCAGGTCACACGCCGGCGCCGGACGACCGACGACAAGATGGCTCACGACAAGGGGCGGACCGGTCCGTTCGGCAGACGCGCCGGCCGCCGGACCACGCTGGTGACCACGGGCATCGCCGTCGCCCTCGCCGTCACGGGCACCGCCGTCGCCGAGACCCACCAGTTCGGCACCCAGCAGGTCGGCCAGGAGACGGCGAACGGCCAGGTCGTCTCCAGCGACCAGTACATCGCCCCGTACGGCAGCCGTACCGTCATCGACGACGGCAAGATCATGTCGTCGGCGGTCAGCCCGGACGGCCGCCACCTCGCCGCCACCCTCACCGACGGCGGGACGGCGCTGGTCGTCGTCGACCTGCGAACCGGTGAGGTCGTCCAGCGCGTCAAGAGCAGCGTCTCCGGCCAGAGCAGCGACGTGGGCCAGGAAGGCCCGGCCTACTCGCCCGACGGCAAGCAGCTGTGGCTGGGCCGGACCGACGGCTACACCAAGTACACGGTGAACGCGGACGGCACCGTCTCCGACCCGGTGCCCGTTCCCATCCCGGCCGACGGCTCCCGGCACGCGCTGGCGGCCGCGGCGGTCTTCTCGGCGGACGGATCCACCGTGTACGCGGCGGTCAACGGGCAGAACCGGGTGGTCGCCATCGACGCGGCGACCGGAACCGTCCAGCACAGCTGGGCCGTGGGCAACGCCCCCCGGGGCATGGCCATGGCCGGTGGCAGGCTGTACGTGAGCAACGAGGGCGGCCGCCCGGCGAGGCCCGGTGACACCACCATCAACTCCTACGGCACCCAGGTGCCCGCCAGCCCCGTGACCGCGGCCACCACCACCGGCACCGTCAGCGTCATCGACGTGACGGACCCCGGCGCGGCCGTCCGCAGCATCGACGTCGGACTGCACCCGACCGCCGTGTACGCCAAGCGCGGCGCGGTGTTCGTCACCAACACCGCCACCAACGACGTCTCCGTCATCGACACCAGGCGCGACAAGGTCGTGCAGACCATCTCCACCCAGCCGTGGCCGGAGGCCTCCGTCGGCTACGAGCCCGACGCGGTGACGCTCACCGACGACGGGCGCCTGCTGGTGACGCTCGGCCGCGCCAACGCGGTCGCCGTCTACCGGTACAGCGGACCGCAGGAGCCGGTCGGATACGTCGGCCTGCTCCCCACGGACTACTTCCCCGCGGAGATCTCCAGTGCCGGCGACGACATCGTCGTCTCCAACACCCGTGGCATCGACGCCCGCAGGCCCTCCGGCAGCGCCGGGCACAGCACCCACGACACGACCTCCAGCGTGCAGCGGTTCAGGCTGCCGAGCGACCGGGTCATCCGGTCCCAGACCGCCAAGGTCTTCCGGCAGAACGGCTGGTACAGCGGATCGGTCCTGCTCAGCAAGGGCAGGAGCCACGCGAGGCCGGTCGCCGTGCCGCGCCGGCTCGGCGACCCCTCGACGATCAAGCACGTCTTCCTGATCGTCAAGGAGAACCGCACCTACGACCAGGTCCTCGGCGACATGCCCCAGGGCGACGGCGACCCCACGCTGACGCAGTTCGGCGAGAACGTCACTCCCAACCAGCACGCCCTGGCGCGGCAGTTCGGACTGTACGACAACACCTACGACATCGGCACCAACTCCGCCGAGGGTCACAACTGGCTGATGCAGGCGGACAATCCGGAGTACACCGAGTCGTCCGCCGGTCAGTACGAGCGCAGTTACGACACCGAGGACGACGCGCTCGGGCACCAGCGGACCGGATTCCTGTGGACCGGAGCGCAGGCGGCGGGCAAGTCCGTGCGGGACTTCGGGGAGTTCCAGCAGTTCCTGACCAAACCGGCCGGAGCGAGCTGGCAGAACCTCTACTGCGACAGCAAGAACATGGAGGCGACCGGACAGGACACCGCCTACCCCCTGTCCTCCTCCTCGCCGATCCCGTCGCTCAACGACGTCTCCGTGCACGGCTTCCCGAAGTTCGACACCAGCGTCCCGGACATCTACCGGTACGAGATCTGGAAGCGGGACTTCGAGAAGAACGGGCCCGCGAACCTCAACATGTTCTGGCTCTCCAGCGACCACACCGGCGGCCCGGCGAACGCGGCCGCCCAGGTCGCCGACAACGACCTCGCCACCGGCAGGATCATCGACAAGATCTCCCACAGCAAGTACTGGAAGGACTCGGCGGTCTTCGTCGTCGAGGACGACTCCCAGGCGGGCCTCGACCACGTGGACGGTCACCGCGCCCCGATCCAGATCATCAGCCCCTGGGCCCGCCACGGGGTGGTCGACAGCCACTACTACACCCAGATCACGATGATCCGGACCATCGAGCAGATCCTCGGCATCCGCCCCATGAACCAGAAGGACAGCGCCGCCACCCCGATGCTCGGGGCCTTCACCGGGCACCCGGACTACACGCCCTTCGACGCGCTGCCCAACCGCACTCCGCTGACCGGCGGCCTCAAGACCCCGCCCCCCTGCGGCGTCGACACCCCGGCGCCCCAGAACCCCCGCGCGGCAGCCGCCCCGTCGGCCACGGTACCGGCCGGCAAGCGGGCCCTCGCGGCGACGTGGGACGCGTGGAAGGCCAAGCAGCGCCTGACCGGCCCGAACGCCGTCCCCGACTACGCCAACCCCGCCCAGATGAACCACTTCACCTGGTACGAGACGCACAACTGGACCAAGCCCTACCCCGGCGAGAAGCAGATCTACGCCCCCGACGAGGTACCCGGCGCCTACATCCCGTCCTCGGAGTCGGACGGCTGAGCGATCCCGGATGCATGGCCCGGTGATCTCGGGGACAACCGCAGTTCATGGAGTTCTGTACGAAGCTGCGCGCGACTGACCGGCGTCTCATCCAGCGGTTGGCCTCAGGCACGACGCCGGGTGCCCACCGGCTCCTGTCGGCGGTGGAGGAGTGCGCGGAGGGCACCAAACTGTGGTGCGGCGTGTCCGTCGTCATGGCGCTGGCCGGGGGCCGGCGCGGGCGACGGGCCGCCGCGTCGGCCCTGGCCGCGCTGACGGTGGCGCAGACCGTCTCCAACGGTCTGTGCAAGCACCTGGTCCGCAGGCCGCGCCCGCCGAAGGACTGGGTGCCGCACGACGAGGTCGAGGACCGCCCCGACTCGCCGTCCTTCCCCTCCGGGCACACCGCGGCCGCGGCGGCGTTCACCGCCGCGGTCCTTCCCGTGTGGCCCCTGGCCGGCGTCCTGTGCGCGATTCCGGCGGCCCTGGTGGCCGTGGAGCGGGTGCAGAGCGGGGCCCACTATCCCAGTGACGTCGCCGCGGGCGCCGTCATCGGCCTGGGCAGCGCGTGGATCGTCCGGCACGGCCCGGAAATGGCGAAGGCAAGGAGAGTCCATCTCCCTGCCACTCTCAACGTATAGCGCACCGGGGGGCTTGCGGCAAGGCCCCGGTCCGGGCGCACAATCGTCGGCCGAGCCCGCGACCTGCAAAAACGGCGGGGACGGCGTGTGACGCCGTCGAGTGTGCGGCACGGCAGCCCGGAAGGTGTGCGCAGTGATCGAGCAGTATGTGTGGGACCTCGAAGAGATCGACGACAGGCGGGCCGCCGCCGTCGGCGGCAAGGGCGCGAACCTGGCCCGGCTCTCGGGGATCGCGGACGTGAGCGTGCCGTCCGGCTTCTGCGTGACGACGGACGCCTTCCACCGGATCATCGCGCGGACGCCGTCGATCGACGACCGGCTCGACCGGCTGTCGCGCCTGGACGTGGACGAGCGGGACGCGATCCGCACGCTCAGCGCGGAGATCCGCCGCACCATCGAGGACACCGCCGTCCCGGACGACCTCGCGGCGCAGATCACCAGCGCGCTCGCCCGCCACGGTGACCGGGCCGCCTACGCCGTCCGGTCCAGCGCGACGGCGGAGGACCTGCCCACCGCCTCCTTCGCGGGCCAGCAGGACACCTACCTGAACGTCGTGGGGCCGGAGTCGGTCCTGCGGCACATCAGCCGGTGCTGGGCCTCCCTGTTCACCGAGCGGGCCGTCGTCTACCGCCGGCGCAACGGCATCGGCCACCGCACGGTGTCCATGGCCGTGGTCGTGCAGCGGATGGTCCTCCCACGTGCCGCCGGCATCCTGTTCACCGCCGACCCCGTGACGGGCGACCGCAGGACCGCCACCGTGGACGCCGGGTTCGGCCTCGGTGAGGCCCTGGTCTCCGGCCTGGTGAACCCGGACGTCTTCAGGGTGCGGGACGGCGAAGTCGTCGCCGAGACGATCGCCGCCAAGCGGCGCGCGGTCCACGCCCTGCCGGGCGGCGGCACGCGGGAGGTGGCCCTCGACTCGCGGCGGCAGGAGCAGCCGGCGCTGACGCACGAGCAGGCCGTACGCCTCGTAGGGCTCGGGCGGCGGATCGAGGCGCACTTCGGCCGCCCGCAGGACATCGAATGGTGCCTGGCCGACGACGGCTTCCACATCGTCCAGAGCCGGCCCATCACCACGCTGTTCCCCGTCCCGGAGAGGGACGATACGGACAACCACGTCTACGTGTCCGTGGGCCACCAGCAGATGATGACCGACGCCATGAAGCCCCTCGGGCTGTCCATGTGGCAGCGGACCGCCATGGTGCCGATGCACGCCGCCGGGGGAAGGTTGTTCGTCGACGTCACGCGGCGCCTGGCCTCGCCCGCGGGCCGCGCGGCCCTGCTGGACCTCCTGGGCAGATCCGAACCGCTGGTCAGGGACGCGCTGGAGACCGTCCTCGACCGCGGCGACTTCGTCCCCTCGCTCCCGGACGCGGGCCCCGCCGGGCCGCCGGCCGGCGGCGCCCCCGCCCCGATCGAGACCGATCCCGCCATCGTCACCGCGCTGATCGAGCGCAGCCAGGCGTCCGTCGCCGCCCTTGGACGCGACATCCGGACGAAGAGCGGACCGGAACTGTTCGACTTCCTGCCGACGGCCTTCGAGGAGCACAAACGGGTGCTCAGCGATCCGCTGAACATCCAGGCGATCATGGCGGGGATGGAGGCCACCTGGTGGCTCAACGACAAGCTGCACGAATGGCTCGGTGAGAAGAACGCGGCCGACGCACTCACCCTGTCCGCCCCTGGAAACATCACTTCCCAGATGGGCCTGGATCTGCTCGAGGTCGCGGACGCGATCCGCCCGCACCCCGAGGTCGTCGCCTTCCTGCGGGGCGTCGAGGACGGGGGCTCGCGCTACGAGGGCTCGCCGTCCGAGGGCTTCCTGGACGAGTTGGCGAAGCGCGCGGGCGGGGCCGAGGCGCGCGAGGCCATCGAGGGCTACCTCGACCGGTACGGGATGCGCTGCGCCGGCGAGATCGACATCACGCGGCCGCGCTGGCGTGAGCGCCCCACCACGCTCGTACCGGCGATCCTCGACAACGTCAGGAACTTCGGGCCGGGCGCCGCCCAACGGCGCTTCGAGCAAGGGCGCCAGGCGGCGCTGAAGAAGGAACAGGACGTACTGTCACGCCTCCGCGCCCTGCCGGACGGGGAACGCAAGGCCGACGAGACCAAGCGGATGATCGACCGGGTACGGACCTTCATCGGGTACCGGGAGTACCCCAAGTACGACATCGTCAGCCGCTACTTCCTCTACAAACAGGCCCTGTTCGCGGAGGCCGAGCGGTTGGTGCGGGCCGGTGTGCTCGGCGAGAAGGAGGACGTCTGCTACCTCACCCTCCAGGAACTCGCCGACGCGGTGCGCTCGAAGAAGGTGGACGGCCGGCTCATCCAGCAGCGCAAGGACGCCTTCCGGTCGCACCGGGCGCTCACCCCTCCCCGGGTGCTGACCTCGGACGGCGAGTGCCTCAACGGGGCCTACCGGCGCGACGACGTTCCGGCGGATGCCCTGACCGGCCTGTCGGTGTCCGCCGGGACCGTGGAGGGCAGGGCCCGGGTCGTCCTCGACATCGCGAGGGCACAACTGGAGACGGGCGACATCCTGGTCACGGTGTGCACGGACCCCAGCTGGTCGCCCCTGTTCGTCGGCATCGCGGGCCTGGTGACGGAGGTGGGCGGCCTGATGACGCACGGCGCGGTGATCGCCCGCGAGTACGGCCTGCCCGCCGTGGTGGGCGTGGAGCAGGCCACCCGGCGCATCCGCGACGGGCAGCGAATCCGCGTACACGGCACCGACGGGTACGTCGAGATCCTCTCCTGACCGACCCTGTCGGGACCAGTGCCGTAGCGGCCCGGACGGCCCGGTCCGGGGCCGACGCCCACGGCCCCACCTTGCTGAACAGGGGGCGGAACCGAACCTGGACGTGCGTGGGGCCGGTGTCAGCGTAGCCAGGTCGGCAGGGGTTCGGTGTGGTGGCGCCAGGTGGTGGGGATGTTCTCGGTGCCGACGCGGGAGGCGACGATGCCGCCGACGATGGCGCAGGTGGTGTCGACGTCGCCGCCGGCCGAGGCCGTGGCCCACAGGGCGGACGCGTAGTCGGTCAGATGGCGGGCGGCGCACCAGAGGGTGAAGGGGACCGTGTCCATGGCGCTGACCTGGCGTCCGTTGCCGAGAACGTGAGCGGCGAGTTCGACGTGGGGCTGGTCCAGGAGCGTACGGGCCTCGGCGATGCCGTCGCGTACCCGGCTGGGCGGGACGAAGTCCAAAACGGTGGCGAGCAGGTCCGCGCCCGCCACGGGTTCTTCGCGGCGGTGCGCGGCGCGGCCGGCGGCGACGGCGACCGCCCCGGCGACGGCCTCGGGATGCGTGTGGGTCACCTCGGCGGACATGGCGGCCTGCCGGGCCCCGCGCTCCGGATCACCCGGGAAACGGGCGCCCAGAGGGGCGACGCGCATCGCGGCCCCGTTGCCCCAGGAGCCCTGCCCGTCGAACAGCCCGGCCGCCAGTTCACGCCAGTCGGCGCCCTGGCGGACCAGGCGCAGCAGGCGGTTCATCGCGGGACCGTAACCGCGGTCGAAGTCGTGCCGCCCAGCGAAGGAACGGGCCAGTGCGTCCTGGTCCACCTCGCCCCGCTGCTCGAGCAGTTGGTGGATGGAGCAGGCCATCTCGGTGTCGTCGGTCCACGGCCAGGGTGCGTCAGGCAGGTGCCGGTCACGCAGAGCGGCGAGGTTGCCGGGGACGAAGAACTGGGCTCCGAAGGCGTCGCCGACGGCCAGGCCGTTCAAGGCGTCACGGGCGGCGGTGCCGAGGGGATCGAACGCAGGGCTTTGGAAGGGGTACGAGTGGGAGGCCATCGCCGGGCATCCTGACAGTCCCGGCCCGCACCGGCCACCTGTTTTCTTCGACCAGGTCGTGATCGTGGGGGCGCTGGTCCGAAAGCGTCAGGCGCGCCGGTGCCCAACTAGGGTGCGTGAGTTGTCCTCTTGGAGAGGCGGTGGCTGGGGGCGTGGTGCTCGACGCGGTGAGGCGGGAGCAGTTGGCAGGTGCGGCGCGGGCGGCGCTGGGCCCGGGGCGGCGGCTGGAAGGGGTGGAGCCTCTGGCGGGCGGCAGCAAGAAGGGTGTCTACCGCCTGGTGATGGACGACGGGACGACAGCGGTCGCGTACTTGTGGGCGGAGGACGAGAACTACTGGCCGGCGGCGGAAGGCGACCACGATCCGGCCGACCCGTTCTCGCCGGGTCTCGGGCTCGACCTGTTCGAGGCCGCGCACGCACGGCTCGACGCACTCGGAGTCCGCGTCCCGGCGCTCCGCCTCGTCGACCGCGAGGGCGCCCACTGCCCGGCCGACCTCGCGATCGTCGAGGACCTCCGGGGCGAGAGCCTGCAGGCGCTCCTCGCCCAGGACCCCGCGGCGGCGGCCCCGGTCATGGAACGGCTCCGCGACTCCCTGGAGGCGATGCGAGGCCACCGGGCTCCCGCCTTCGGCAAGGTGGCCGTGGTGGACGCGGGCGCGGCCTCACGCGGGACGTCGTGCGAGGAGGTCGTCCTGGACCGTGCGCTGCGCGACCTTGCCGAGGCGGCCGCACGCGACCCGCGGATCGGGGGCGCACACGACCGGCTGGAGGAACGGCTGCGACATCTGGCGGGGACCGTGCGGCCACGGTCGCGGTACTCGCTGGTGCACGGCGAGTTGGGCCCCGACCATGTGCTGGTGGACCCGGAGGGGCGGCCCGTCCTGATCGACATCGAGGGTGCGATGTACTTCGACGTCGAGTGGGAGCACGTCTTCCTGCGGATCCGCTTCGACGAGCGGTACGAGCGCCTGGAAGCCGACGGACTTGACCAGCACAGGCTCCGCTTCTACACGCTGGCACAACGGCTCTCGCTGACGGCGGGCCCACTGAGACTGCTCGACGGAGACTTCCCCGACCGGGAGCTCATGGCGGGCATCGCCGAACACAACCTGAACGAGGCGCTGGAGTCGGTCCGTTCGCCCGGATGACCGCGCGGTTGGCGCCCGTTCCGCTCAGCGGCTTCGGTCGATGGGCAGGACCAGGCTCAGTTCGTAGCCGCCCTCGGGGGTCGGGCCCGAGGTGACCGTGCCGCCGAGGAGTTCGGCTCGCTGGGACAGGCCGGCCAGGCCGTGGTGGGCGCTCGGCAGGACGAACGCGGGCCGGGTGGGCGCGGTGTTGGTGACCGTGGTGCGGACGACGCCGTCCCGGTGCCGTACCCGGACGGTCGCCGCGGCGCCCGGAGCGTGCTTGCGCACGTTGGTCAACGCCTCCTGCACGGTGCGGTACACGGCGCGCTGCACCGGAGGCGGAAGTTCGGCCGGCAGGTCGGTCTCCAGCTTCGCCTCGATGCCGCTGGCGTCCACCAGGCGCTCCAAGTCCGCCAGGGACGGCTGCGGGGTCAGTTCCGTGGGCCGGCTGCCGGAAGCCCGCAGCACGCTGACCATGTGCCGCAGTTCCTCCAGGGTCTGCACACTGAGCCTGCGGATCGTGGCGGCCCCCTTCCTCGTCTCGGCGTCGCGGCTGCTCACCTGCAGCGCTCCGGCCTGCACGGCGATGAGGCCGACCTGGTGGGACACGACGTCGTGCATCTCCCGGGCGAGCTGGGCCCGTTCCTTCGCCAGCACGCTCTGCGCGGTCAGCAGCCGCTCGTGCTCGCGGGCCTCGGAGATCTCGGCGAGCCGCAGGGACAGTTCGCGCCGCGCCTGGACGAGCTGGCCCAGGAAGACGGGCGCGGCGGCGGTGGCCAGGGTGTAGCTGAGGTGGAAGAGGTTGTTCGTCTGGGACAGCTCGGTGGCGTTCAGGGACGACCACGGCCAGGGCATGAAGTCGGTGACGGCGTACGTCAGTGCGCAGGCGCCCAGCAGCAGGCGGTGCCGGCTCAGCGAGGAGAGCGTGTAGAGCGCGGCCATGGGCGCGACCACCGAGTCCGTGACCAGCGCCGTGGGCAGGGTGAGCAGGAACGTCGTCAGCGGCAGGCGGCGGCGCAGCGTCAGCGCGAGGGCGCCCAGGAGCCCGCACGCCGCCGCCGGCCGGTCCGCCAGGTCGACGTGCGCCCACGCGTCCGCCAGCGCGAAGGCCACGAGGGCGGTGTCGAGCAGCAGGCCCGAGGGCGGGCGGAGCTTCACCGCGCGTCCTCGTCCGGCGGCGGGGTGAGCAGACCCGCGCGCTCGGCGATCAGCGCCGCCTGGACCCGGCTGCCGACCTCGAGCTTCGCCAGCACGTTGGTGACGTGGCCCTTGACGGTGCCGGTGCTCAGGTGCAGGCGCTCACCGATGTCGGTGTTGGCGAGTCCGTCGGCCAGGAGGACGAGGACGGCACGCTCGCGCTCGCTCAGCCGTGCGGTGAGACGGGCGGAGGCCGAGTCGCGGACGCCGTGGTCGAGGTAACCGTCCACGACCCGGCGGGTGACCTCGGACGAGAGCACGGTCCCGCCCTGGGCCAGCGTTCTCACCAGATGGGGCAGCTGCTCGGGGTCGGTGTCCTTGAGCAGGAACCCGGCGGCGCCCGAACGCAGCGCGGTCGTCACGTACTCGTCCGCGTCGAACGTGGTGAGCATGGCCACCACGGGCGCCTGCGGCAGCCGGCGCAGCTCGGCCAGGATGGTGAGCCCGTCCACGTCCGGCATGCGGATGTCGAGCAGCACGACGTCGGGCCGCAACTGCCGTACCGTGGCCACGGCCTCGCCGCCGGGCACCGCCGCGACGACCCGCACGTCGTCCGCCGCGCTGAGGATGTGGGTGAAGCCCGTACGGATCAGGGCTTCGTCGTCGACCACCAGTACCCGGATCACCTGCGCTCCGCTCGTCGTCGGCGGCCGGCCGCCACTCCCGCCGCCCGATGGGTACCCGCGGGGGAGACCGCACAGGCCGTACGAGCGGAATTCCCGCCGGTTGGCGGCGCGCACCCATCCGGTCGGCGGGGCGCACCCCCGCCGGCCGGCCAAGCGCACCCCCGCCGGTCGGCCGGTCGCACCCCGTCAGTCGGCCAGATGCACCCCCGCCGCTCGGCCGGTCGCACCCCCGTCAGTCGGCCGGCTCCACTCGTGCCGGCCGGCGCGGCGTGCCCGTGCCAGGCGGCCGGTCCACCGGCGCCGCTCGGCCGGGGTGATTGCGGCCGGTCGGCGGGGTCATTCCGGACAGCCGCCGGGCTGGCTCGGGCGCCCCGCGTGTGAACACATGAAGTATGACCCGCACAGTGGAGACCCAGGTGAGGGACCGGGCACCGTCGCTCGTGGACGCCCGAGCCCCCGCCCCCGGCGGCCGCCGCCCCTCGCCGGGGCGGCTGGTCGGCATCGACCTGGCCCGGGGGATCGCCGTCTTCGGCATGTACGCGGTCCACGTCGGTCCCGACGTCACGGTCGGCGGCCCGGTGGGGTTCGCGCTGGAGACGGCCAGCGGCCGCTCCTCCGCGCTCTTCGCGTTCCTCGCCGGCTTCTCCCTCATGATCATCACCGGCCGCCCGCGTCCCCGTACCGGACGCGCGGGCCGCCAGGCGGTGGCCCGGGTCGCCATCCGCGCCCTCGTGCTCCTGATCCTCGGCTACGCGCTGACCGCCCTGGACACCGAAGTCAACGTGATCCTCAGCTGCTACGGGCTGCTGTTCCTCACCGCGCTGCCGCTCCACCGCCTCAGAGCCCCCGCACTCGCGCTCGTCGCCGCCGGCGGCGCCCTGGTCCTGCCCCAGATCCTGTACCTGGTCAGGGCGTCCCTCGAGGGCGGCGGCACCGGCGGCCTGGCCGACCTGCTGTTCACCGGTAACTACCCGGCGCTCACCTGGTTCCCCTTCCTGGTCGCGGGCATGGCGGTGGCCAGGCTTGACCTCACCCGTCCGGGCACCAGGCCTCGTCTCGTGCTCACCGGCGGTGCGCTCGCCGCGCTCGGCTATGGCAGCTCCTGGCTCGCCCTGCACCTCGTCCCGCACGCCCTGCCCGCCGTCGCGTCCGCCACGGGCGCGGGCTCGGCCTCGTCGGCCTGGTGGTCCGACACGGCCGGCGAGCCGCAGGGCCGCGTTCCGCCCGCGTGGCTCCTGGTGGCCGCGCCGCACAGCGAGACGACGTTCTCCATCGTCGGCAACACGGGCGTGGCCCTGTGCGCGGTCGTCGTGTGCCTGGCCGTCGCCGACCGGATGCCGCGCCTGACCCGGCTGGCCCGGCCCGTCGCCGCGGTCGGCAGCACCGCGCTGAGTGTGTACGTGCTGCACATCATCGCCCTGTGGTTCTTCGGCGACGTCTGGTATGTGCCCGCGGTCGGGGAAGACGGCATCTCCGCCCTGACGGTCCTCTTCGCCTTCGTCGCGACCGCCATGGTCCTGGCCACCCTGTGGACCCACCGGTTCCGCCGGGGCCCCCTGGAGCACCTGCTGCACACCGCCACCCGCCCCGCCGAGCACGTCAGATGACCCTCGAGCCGTCGCGCGCGGCGGCGCGGACGGGGACGCCGTACAGGCTGACCCGTACGGCTCCGAACCCGTCGCCGCCGACACGGACTTCGCCCACCGCCCCGCCGGCCCAGGCACCGGCACGGACCTCTCCCGACAGGCAACGGGAAACGGCCGGGAAACCCCGCCGTGCGGGGCCGTCGCTCACGGCCCCGCGCACGCGGCGGCCCCGGACAGGGACGTACCGAGCAGCAGTTCCCGGCGCGTGCCCGGGTCGATGCCCCGGCACAGCCAGCCGATCTCCGCCAGCCGTGCCCCCGTGTCCAGGTCCCACAGGCGTACGGTCCCGTCGTTGCCGGCGCTCGCCACGGTCCGCCCGTCCGGGGCGAAGGCCACGCCCGACACCGCGTTGGTGTGCCCGGTGAGCGTGGCCCAGGGCCGCCTGCCCGGTACGTCCCACAGGCGTACGGTGCGGTCGCTGCCGCCGCTGGCCAGGAGCCGCCCGTCCGGTGAGAAGGCCAGGGCGCGCACCGACCCGGTGTGTCCCGTCAGGGAGGCGTCCAGCCGGCGCCGGGCCACGTCCCACAGCCGTACCGTCCCGTCGTTGCCGCAACTGGCCAGCGTGCGGCCGTCGGGGCTGAAGGCCACGCCCCGGACCGCGCCGGTGTGACCGCTCAGAGTGGCCGGCCGGCGGTGCGTGCGCACGTCCCACAGCCGTACCGTCAGATCGTCGCCGGCGCCGGCGAGTGTGCGACCGTCCGGGCTGAAGGCCACGTCGTTGACGAAGTCCGTGTGACCGGTGAGGACGGCCAGTGGACGGCCCGCGGCGGCGTCCCACAGGCGGACGGTGCCGTCGGCGCCCGCCGAGGCCAGGGTGCGGCCGTCGGGCGCGAAGGCCACCGCGAACGCGGCCCCGCGGTGCCCGGTGAGGGTGGCGAGCGTGCGGCGCGCCGCGACGTCCCAGAGCCGTACGGCGCCGTCCGAGCCGGCCGAGGCCAGGGTCGCGCCGTCCGGCGCCCACGCCACGGCGGTGACGCTCTCGGGATGCCCGGTCAGGACCGCCCCTCTGGTGCGCCGCGCCAGGTCCCACAGTCCTACGGCGTGATCGGCGTCGGCGGCGGCCAGGACCCGGCCGTCGGGGCGGTAGGCGATCCTGGACACCTCCGTGAAGGGGCGTGCGGCCAGCAGGCGGCCGCGCAGGTCCCACAGGACGACGGAGTGGTCGAATCCGCCGGTGGCCAGCAGCGCTCCAGTGGGATCGACCGCGGCGGACATCACGTAGTCGGTGTGTCCGGCCAGCGTGGCGAGGAGCCGTCCCTTCCGGACGTCCCACAGTCTCGTCGTGCCGTCCCCGCTCGCGCTGATCACCGTCGTGCCGTCGGGTGTGTAGGTCACCGCGTTGACGTCGTCGCTGTGCCCGGTGAGCGTCGCCGTGGTGCGGCGCTCACCGACGTCCCACAGCCGTACGGTCCGGTCCACCGAGCCGCTGGCCAGGCCGCGGCCGTCGGGCGCGAAGGCCAGGCCGAGCACTTCGCCGGTGTGGCCGCGCAGCACCGCCAGGGGGCGCGTCCGGCCGGTGTCCCATAGGCGTACGGTGCGATCCGTGCCGCCCGAGGCGAGGGTGCGGCCGTCCGGGGCGTAGGCCAGGGCGTCGACGCGGCCGGTGTGGCCGGTCAGCCGGGCGAGGAGCCGGGGTTGCCCGGCCGTGTCCCACAGGTCGATCACGGCGCCGGCGGCCACGGCCAGGGTGCGCCCCCGCGGGGCGAAGGCGACCGCGCGGGCGCCCCGGGTGTCCGCGGGCAGGACGGTGACGGCCCGCCTGGCCGCGCCCCAGCTCCACAGCCGTACCACCCCTTCGGAGTCGGTCGCGGCCACCGTGTCACCCTGCGGGCCGAAGGCGATCGAGCGGACGCGGCCGGTCACGGCCAGGGTGGCGATCGTACGGCGGTCGGACAGGCGCCGTACGCGGACCGTCCCGTCCGAACTGCCGGTCGCCAGCAGCCGCTTGCCGGGCGCGAAGGCGACCGCGTTGACCGCGCCGCTGTGCCCGCCGAGCCGGGCGACGAACGGCTGGGCCTGGATGCTGAGCAGGGCCCCGCGGGCCGTCGCGGTCGGGGCGGCGCGGTAGGCGGCCCCGGCGAGCAGCATCGACGCCTCCGGGCGGCCGGCCGCCAGCAGGGTGGACTGCAGGGCGAGGGCCTGCGCCCGCGCCGTGTGCTCCTGGGCCAGTGCCCGGCCGCGCTGCCGGAAGGCCAGCGCCCCCGCCGCCAGGGCGCAGCCGAGCAGGACGACGAGCAACGCCACCAGCGCCTGCCGCGACCGCACCTGGCGCCGCGCCTGCCGCCGCCGGGCCAGCTCCTCCCGGCGGCTCGCGTGCAGGAAGGCCTCCTCGGTGGGATCGAGGGGCCCGATGCGGCTGTCCTCGTCCCCGGTCAGGGACCCCACGGCCTCCAGGCGGGCCCCCCGGTACAGCGCGCTGGGGTCGCGGCCTTCCCGTTCCCACTCGGCGGCCGCATGGGCGAGCTGCTGGCGGTTCAGCAGGGCGGCCCGGTCGGAGCGGATCCACTCGCGCAGCCGGGGCCAGCTGTGCAGCAGGGCCTCGTGCGTGATCTCCACGGTGTCGCTGTCCACGGTGATCAGGCGGGCCCGCACGAAGGCGTCGAGCGCCCTCGCGGCGCCGTCCGCGTCGGCAGGCCGCGCCGCGAGGGCGTCACGCCCGACCCGCCTGCGGGTGACGCCGGTCCCGTCGGCGCTGTCGGCGAGGTGCACCAGCCGGGACAGGATGCGCCGGACGGTCTTCTGCTCGGCCGGATGCAGCCGGGCGAAGGCGTCCTCGGCGGTACGCGCGACGGCGCCCTGGATGCCGCCGGTGCGCTCGTAGCCGGCGACGGTCAGCACGCTCTTCTCGCGCTCCCGCCAGGTGGCCATCAGCGCGTGGGACACCAGGGGCAGGACGCCGGCCCGGACACGTTCCGCACCGGGCTCACCCGTGACCCCGGCGTCGCGCAGGAGCAGGGGGAGGAGCCCCGGTTCCAGGGCGAGACCGGCCAGTTCGGCGGGGCGGGTGACACAGGCGCACAGCTCCGCCGTGGTCATCGCCGGCAGGACGTGCAGGCCGTCGGCGAACACCGGTGCGAGCTCGGGCAGTTCGAGGAACCGGCCGGAGAAGTCGGCGCGTACGCCCAGGAGTACGACCGCGGAGTCGTACGCCGTCGATGCGGGCGGGGCGGCCAGCGCGCACAGCACGCGGGCGTAGACGCGCCGCTCGGTCTCGTCGGAGCACAGTGTGAACAGCTCCTCGAACTGGTCGACGAGCAGCACCAGTCGGGCGGGCGGTGGCGTACCGCGGTCGCCCCGGTCGCCGCCCGAGTGCGCCCGTACGGCCCTGAGCAGGGCGTCGGGCCGGTCCGCCACCTCCTGGCCGGTCAGGCGCGGGTCTGTTCCCAGGGCCTTGGCCGTGTGCTCGGCCAGTTCGTCCAGCGGACGTGCCGTGGGGGTGAGGCCGACGACCGGCCAGCGGTCGGCGCCGGCCATGGGGAAGCCGCCCGGCCGCCGCAGCGCCGGCACGAGACCCGCGTTGATCAGCGAGGACTTGCCGGCACCGGAGGGTGCGACGACCATCAACGGGCCTTCGCCGACCCTGCTGAAGAGGTGCTCGACGAGTGCGGCGAGAGCCTGCTCCCGGCCGAAGAACCGGTCGGCGTCCCGCGTGGTGAACGCCGACAGCCCCCGGTAGGGACAGGCGGCGCCCGGGACGTCGTCGCCGCCGCGCGCCTGGTGCGCCTCTCCGGCCAGCCGCAGCAACTCACCCCCTGCGTCGAGGACTTCGTCGCAGCGCCGGGCCACGTCGGCGGTCGCGCGCTTCGCGCCCGTCTCGATCTTGCTCAGATATCCCTTGCTGTAGTGCGTCCGCCGGGCCAGTTCGGCCAGCGACAGACCGCGCTGCTGACGTAATCGGCGCAACTGCCGCGGAAAGGGCGGTGTGGCCGGCGCCGCCGCTTCCGCTTCGTGTCCGTGTCCGGTGCCGGCTTCCTGCTGCGGCTCTCCCAAGAGGTCCCCCATGGCAAGCGTGCCCAGGCCGTGAGACGGCGCGGGCCCAGGCTACTGCCGTGGTGGGGACGCCGCGTCACGATGCGTGCGCGGCGGCGGGAAGACGACGGGCGTCCAGAACCGGCGGGCCGGTCCCGGACGCCCCTTCGCCGAACCCCGCTCGGTCAGACGTTCGCGGGGTGGCAGTGGAGACGGCTACGGACGGTAGAGGGTGATGGAGTTGACCGGCGTCAGGTCGGCGTAGACGCCCGTGCCCTGCGCGATCCGGCTGCCGCAGCCCACGCCGCCCGAGCCGGTGCACAGGGCGGCGGTCGCACCGCCGTACTGGTTGTTGAGGACCCAGTGGCGGCCGTACTGGTTGGTGAGGTTGTGCGGCCCGTAGCTGTAGAAGACCAGGCTCGGCCTCACCGCCGGGTTCTGGTCCTGCGGGTAGACGCAGACCGCCCCGTCCGGGCAGCCCGCCCAGGGGTCGGCGGGCCTGGCGTCGGCCACCCCGCTCAGGCCCACGACGGCGGCGGCCGCGGTCGCGAGCGCGGCGGCCCCGCGGATCATCTTGCGCATCGGTTTCCCCCTTGCGTTTCCCCTGCGTCACCGCAGGTCGTACTCGGTCCTGACGGCAACACCCTCCCCGCCGGGCCGCCCCGCGGTCGACGGGTTTCCCGTCGCCCGACGCGCCCGCCCGGGGGAAACCACCCCGGACCAGCACGGTCCGCCCGGACGGGCAACACCTTGTCGGTGGCGAGCGTGGGGACCGGGCCATACGGTGGGAAAAGGAAGGGGTTCCCGATGAAGGTCGGCATCGTGGGGGTCGGCGCGGTGGGATCGGCCACCGCCCTGTCCCTCGTCGAACGCGGCGGCAGTCGCAGGGAGATCGTGCTGATCGACCGCGACACCGCCCGCGCCGACGGCGTGGCCGCCGACCTGCGCTACGCGGCGCCCCTGTCACCGAGGGTCGACCTGCGCTCGGGCGGTTACGACGACCTCGTCGGCGCAGCGGTCGTCGTGATCACCGCCGGGGTGAACGAGAAGGCCGGCGGCGCCACCGACCGCTCCGACCCCAAGGGGCGCCTGCGGCTGCTGGAGACCAACGCCAAGGTCTTCGCGGACATCGTTCCGAGGGTGGTCGCGGTCGCTCCGGAGGCGGTGCTCATGGTGGTCACCGACCCACCGGATCCGCTGGCCGACCTCACCCGTCACCTGGCCGGGCACGAGCGGGTCTTCTCGACCGGCACGTTCATCGACACTCTGCGCTTTCGCGGCCTGCTCGCGGACCACCTCCGGGTCCGGGCGCGGGACGTGCAGGCTCTGGTGGTGGGCGAACACGGCACCTCCGAGGTGCTGCTGTGGTCCTCCGCGAGCGTGGGCGGCATCCCCGTCACCGACCTGCTGAGCCGGGACGGCCAATCGGTCGAGGAGGTACGCGGTGAGGTGGACGACGGCATCCGCTACGCCAACATCACCATCATCGAGGGCACCGGCGCCAGCCAGTACGGCATCGGCGCGGTCTCCGCCCGGCTCGTCGAGGCGGTCCTGCGCGACGAACGCGCGGTGCTGCCCGTCGCGGCCTACTCCGCCGCCCACGAGGTCACGCTCTCCCTGTCCAGCGTTCTCGGCGCGGGCGGCGTCCAGCAGATGCACGAGCCGGCCATGACAGCCGAGGAGCACCAGGCGCTGGACGCCGGCGTCAGGATCCTGCGCGAAGCCGCCGAACGAGCCGTCGCCGCGGCGCGGACCTGAGAGGCGGGTCGGCCGAGTGCCACGGGCGCCCCGGTGACCGTGTGTCCACCGGTCGGGCCCTCCCGCGGGGCGCTTCGGCCACGTATGTGGCTGCATGGACTCAAAGGACTCGCAGACGCAGGACGAAGGACTCGCAAGATTCAAGGACTCGAAGCACTCAAAGCACTCGAAGCACTCATCGGACGTACAGCGCTCGTATCCGGCGCTGGAGGACCACCACCGCGCCGCCGGCGACCCGGCGGCGGCCGACTGACACCACCGCAAGCAAGGAGTCCCGCCGTGCACATCGCGATCATCGGAGCCGGCAACGTCGGCGGCGCCGTGGCCCGTGGCGTCGTCCGGGCCGGCCACACCGTCACCGTCAGTGCCACCGACACGGCGCACGCGCGCGCCCTCGCCGACGAAGTCGGAGGCACGGCGGCGGCCGGCACGGCCGAGGCAGCGCGTGAGGCGGACGCCACCGTCCTCGCCGTCCCCTACGGCGCGATCCCCGACGTCGCCCGGGAGATCGCGGACGCGGTCACCGGCAAGCTCGTCATCGACGCGACCAACCCCCTCACCGCGGACGGCTCTCAGCTCGCGGTCACCGACCGCTCCGGCGCGGAGGAGACCGCCGAGCGGCTTCCGGGGGCGCACGTCGTCAAGGCGTTCAACACGGTGTTCGCCTCCCACCAGGCCGACCCGGTGATCGACGGCACGCAGCTGGACGGGTTCTACGCCGGAGACGACGAGCAGGCCAAGAACACCGTCGCGGCCCTTCTCGAAGCCATCGGCTACCGCCCCGTCGACGCCGGACCGCTCGCGGCGGCCCGCGCACTGGAGCACCTCGCCTTCCTCAACATCAGCCTCAACGCGGCCAACGGCTGGCCCTGGCAGTCCGGCTGGAAACTCCTTGGCCCCACGACGCCCAGCGGTTGACCGCGGGTGACCGCGGTTGACCGCGGTCGACCGCGAACGAATGCCGCCGTCACGATTGACAGGATGATTCATGATCAGTTAGTTTCCGGGCTGACTGGATGTGAGAACACCGGTCAAGAGGCATGCCCAGCCGGTAGGTCGGCCCCAGCGCCGCAAGCCCGGACCGAGTCGCCAGGACCGCTTTCAGCGTCCGAGGCGGGGACGTGCCCCCCACCTGGAACTCGTCAGTATGCGCATCGTCCGGGCCCGTTCCCGCCAGTCCGCCGCAACGCTCGCCGTGTCGGCCGCCGTTGCCTCGCTTCTCCTTGCCGCTTGTTCGAGCGGGAAGGACACCGCGGTGCGACTTCCCCCGGCGCACGCGGACTTCGACTACCAACTCGGTGGTCCGTACTCCCCGCCGAAGGGCGTTGCCGTCGTCACCCGTGACCACACGGCACCGCCCGCGAAGGGCGTCTACAACATCTGCTACGTCAACGCCTTCCAGGCCCAGCCGGACGCGCAGAAGAAGTGGGACGCCGACCTGCTGCTGCGCGACAAGGGCGGCAAGGTCGTCATGGACAAGGACTGGGGCGAGGCCGTCCTGGACATCCACACGGACGCCAAGCGCGCACGCATCGCGCGGAAGGTGAACGCCTGGATCGACGAATGCGCGGCCAAGGGCTACGAGGCCGTCGAGCCCGACAATTACGACAGCTACACCCGCGTTCCCCGCGGGCTGCTGACCGCCGGCGACGCGAAGGCGTTCCTCTCCCTGCTCTCCGCCCACGCCCACCGCGAGGGCCTGGCCGTCGGCCAGAAGAACACCTCCGAACTCGCCCCGGCCCGCAAGGCGGTCGGCGTCGACTTCGCCGTCGTGGAGGAGTGCGGCCAGTACGGCGAATGCGGCGACTACACCGACGCGTTCGGCGACGACGTGATCGTGATCGAGTACAGCGAGCAGGGCCTGAAGAAGGCCTGCGAGGGCTGGGGCGACAAGATCAGCATCGTCCGCCGCGACCGCGACGTCGTGCCGGCGGGCAGCGAGGGCTACGTCCGCGAAACCTGCGGTGATTCCTGACCGGCCCGAGTCACCGGCGCTTGATCCCCGCGTCGGCGCCCGGGGCGAGGGTGGGCTCGGTGACGGGGGTGTCGCCGAGGGCCTGGTCGACGGCGGCCAGCAGGTCGTCGGGCAACTCGACACCCGAGGCGGCGGCGTTCGCGTGGACCTGTTCGGGGCGGGAGGCGCCGACGATCGCGGAGGCGACCTCGCTGCGGCGCAGCACCCAGGCCAGGGCCAGGGTGGGCATGCTCATCCCGGCCTCCTCGGCGATCGGGACGAGACGCTGGACCGCTTCGAGGATGGCGTCGCTGTAGACGAGGTCCTTGGCGACGGCCATGGTGTCGCTGGCGAACCGGCTGCCCTGCGGTGCGGGCTGTCCGGGCTTGTACTTGCCCGTGAGGACGCCCTGGGCCAGCGGCGACCACACGATCTGTGAGATGCCGTTGGCGGCCGCGAGCGGGAAGACCTCGGCCTCGGGGGCCCGCCACAGCATGGAGTACTGCGGCTGGGAGGAGACGAACAGGTCGGGGCCGGCGATGTCGATCGCGGTCCGGATCTGCTCCGGGGTCCACTCGCTGAACCCCAGATAGCGGGCCTTGCCCTGTTCGACGACCTTCCGGAACGCGTCGATCGTGTCCTCGACCGGCACGGACGCGTCGAAGCGGTGGGCCTGGTAGAGGTCGACGTGGTCGGTTTTGAGGCGGGTCAGGGAGGCGTCGATCTGCTTGGCGATCTGCGCCGGGGACAGGCCCTGGTCGGCGGGGTCGTCCGACATCGGGAAGTAGACCTTGGTGGCCAGGACGTAGGAGTCGCGGGGACGGGTGGAGAGGATCTCGCCCCACGCGGTCTCGGCGGCGCCCTGCCCGTAGACGTTGGCGGTGTCGAAGAAGTTGATGCCGGCCTCGAAGGCCGCTTCGGTGCAGGCGCGGGTGGCGTCCGCCTCGACGCCGCCGGAGTAGGTCAGCCAGGACCCCAGCGAGATCTCCGAGACCTCCAGGTCCGAGCTGCCCAGTTTCCGGTACCGCATGATGGCTCCTTGATGTGTACGGCGTGCGGTGTGCGAGTGCCCCCTCCGCGCCGGCGAACCGCTCCGGCTGCGGCCCCTTGCGTACGGCTACGGCGGCTCACCCACCGTCCCTCGGCGGCCTCGAAGACGTCGGACCCGAGCTTGGTGTACGGCGGCACCGTCCGCCGCGCTTCCTCGGCGCGCCGCGCCCCGGGCAGGCATCGGTGACCCGGCGTGGAGCGAGCGAAGGGGAGACCGGGCGGCCCGAGCGGCCCGATCGGTACGGCCGGGGCCCGGGAGCCCGCACGCCGGTCGCGTCAGCGTGCCTTCGCCGACTTCAAGGCCGTGACATCGTCGTTCACGGCCTTCGCGGCGGCCCGGGTGATGTTGCGGGCCATGCCGCCGAAGACGAGGGCGTGGAACGGCCACACGCTCCACCAGTAGGCGTGGCCCAGCAGTCCGCGCGGGTGGAACAGAGCGCGCTGCCGGTAGAGCGTGCGGCCCGCCTCGTCGGTCTCGACGCGCATCTCCAGCCAGGCGAGGCCGGGCAGCCGCATTTCCGCGCGCAGGCGCAGCAGACGACCGGGCTCGATCTCCTCCACCCGCCAGAAGTCCAGTGAGTCGCCTGCGCGCAGGTGCTCGGCGTCGCGCCGGCCGCGGCGCAGGCCGACACCCCCGGCGAACCGGTCCAGCCAGCCCCGGACGGCCCAGGCCAGCGGGAAGGAGTACCAGCCGTTGTCGCCGCCGATCCCTTCGATCACCTTCCACAGTGCGTCCCGGGACGCGTGGACCGGCGACTGCCGCTCGTCCCGGTAGAGACTGCCGCCGGCCCAGTCCGGGTCGGTGGGCAGCGGGTCGCTGGGCGCGCCGGGCACGGAGGCCGACGACCAGCGGGTGGTGACCTGGGCGTCCCGCACCTTTTGCAGGGCGAGGCGCAGCGCCTGGTCGAAGGGAAGCGGCCGGTCCGGCAGGTCCGGCACGTATCGCGCGATGTCGTGTTCGTGGCAGACGACTTCGTGGCGCAGCGACTCGGTCAGGGGCCGGGCGAGCGAAGCGGGCACCGGCGTCACGAGCCCGACCCAGTGACTGGACAGCCGGGGAGTGAGGACGGGCACCGGCAGGATGAGCCGGCGCCGCAACCCGGCGACCTCGGCGTAGCGGCACATCATCTCCCGGTACGTGAGGACGTCGGGGCCGCCGATGTCGAACGCCCGGTCGACATCCTTTGGCATGGTGGCCGAGCCGACGAGGTAGCGCAGCACGTCCCGGATGCTGATGGGCTGCGTGCGGGTGTGCACCCAGCTCGGGGTCACCATGACCGGCAGCCGTTCGGTGAGGTAGCGGAGCATCTCGAACGACGCCGATCCTGAGCCGATGACGACGGCCGCCCTCAGCACCGTGGCCGGTACGGGACCGTCCAGGAAGATCCGTCCCACCTCGGCGCGCGACCTCAGATGGGCGGACAGCTCCCGCTCCGGAATGCCCCGCGGGGTGAGCCCGCCGAGGTAGACGATCCGCCGTACACCGGATGCGTGTGCCTGCTCGGCGAAGATACGGGCCGCGCGGCGGTCGGTGTCCTCGAATCCCGAGCCGGTGCCGAGGGCGTGCACCAGGTAGTAGGCGACGTCGATACCCCGCATGGCGGAGGCGACGGAGGCGGCGTCCGTGACATCGCCCCGGGCGGTCTCGACGTCCGCCGCCCAGGGGTGGTCGCGGAGTTTGCCGGGGGAGCGGGCCAGGCACCGGACCCGGTGGCCCGCCCGGAGCAATTCGGGCACCAGCCGGCCCCCGACGTACCCGGACGCGCCGGTGACCAAGCAGTGCAGGCGCTCGCCGTCGCCGTTCCCGTCCGTGCCCACAAGCGGTCCTCCGCACTGTCGTACGCGGCCTTCATGACGTCGCGTACACGGCCGAACATGAGGATAAGTCGCCGGCCGGCCGGCCGCAGCGCACGTCGGTACGTGTGGCCGTCGTCCGGCACAGTTACGAGGTAGTGACAATCGGGGGCCAACTTCTTGATGCGACGACTGCTCTTCTTCGGTGAAAGAGCACCAATTGGGGAGTTGAGAGCCCAAGTTGGTGCAAAGTGAACGATGACACCGATCCAAGGAGATCCGCGCATGAAGCGTGGTATTAAGCGGCTCGCGGTAGTCGGCGCGCTGGGTGTGGCCTCAGCGGCAATGGCAGTAACCCCGGCGTTCGCGAAGGGCGACATCTCGATCGAGGCGACCCCCCACACCGCGCACGTCGGCCACGTGGTGAAGGTGCACGGCTCGGGTGACGACGACGCCGAGTGGTTCACCATCCTCGTCGTACAGGAACGGTCCGGCAAACCCGGTCACTGGGGGCACTGGCGCGCCGTCGCGCGGAGCTACGACGGCAACGCGCGCGCGAAGGTCAAGGTCACGCACCCGGGTCAGCTGCAGTTCCGTTCGGTGCTGTACGCGACCGACGAGCACCACCATCACCCCAAGCTGGACCGCGTCTCCTCGCCGGTGACCGTCCACGTCGTCCGCTAGGCCGTCTCCGACGAACGACCAAGCCGGCCCGGAACTGATCGATCAGTTCCGGGCCGGCTTGGTCATTCGTTGACATCGACATTGCCGGCAGTCGGGGGACTGCCCGCAGGGGCGCTGGGCCACAAACAGAACGCTGATTCTGTTAGCGTGGGACCTAGTAAGCAGAACATTGATTCTCTTTACGGAGGGATGCTGTTGCCCCGGCTCACCGACGCGCGCAAGGAGCTCCGGCGTACTCAGATCGCCGAGGCCGCTGTCCGCTGCTTCAGCCGCAACGGCCTGGAGCGGACGTCCATCGCCGACATCACCGCCGAGTCGGGCCTTTCGACCGGCTCGATCTACGCGCACTACCGCAACAAGGCCGACCTGGTCCAGGCCGCCGCCCGCGAGGTGCTCGACAAGCGGGCCGAGGCCATCGGCCAGTACGCCGCGGCCGACGTCCCGCCCGACCCCGACGAGCTGCTCTCCCGGCTGATCGCCGCGATCGACCCCGCCGAGGCCCGCGTCGGCGTGCAGACCTGGAGCGAGGCGACCACCGATCCGGCCGTCCGCGACATCGTCGTAGACATGACCGACCGGATGCGCGCGATGGTGCACGAGTGCGTCACGGCCTGGCTCGTGAAGGTCGAGCACGACGAGCCGGCCCGGGCCGGGGAGCGCGCCACCCCGATCGCCCACCGGGTCATGGCGCTGTACCAGGCCGAACTGCTCTACACCGCCATGCAAACCCCTACCGAGGGAACAGCGTCATGACCACCAGTACCGCTCCGTTCGCCGCCCGCACCGTCTTCCGCATCGGCTACGGCGCACTGCAGCTCGAGCGCCTGCACGACCGGCGCGAGGAGGCCGTCGCACTGCTGCGCCGCGCGGTCGAGCTGGGCGTCGACCACGTGGACACCGCGGAGTTCTACGGCTTCGGTTTCGCCAACGACGTGATCCGCGAGGCGCTGCGCCCCGAGGACGACGTCCTGGTCGTCACGAAGGTGGGGGCCGACCCCGACCCGGGCGGGCGCATGCCGCTGCGTCTGGCGCAGCGGCCCGAGCAGTTGCGCGCCAGCGTGGAGGACAACCTGCGCAGCCTCGGCGTCGACCGGCTCGCGGTCGTCAACCTGCGCCGCCTGGACACCGGCCCCGGGCTGCGTCCCGAGGGGGACCAGATCGTCGATCTCGACGACCAGCTCGCCGTGATGACCGCCTTGCGCGACGAGGGCAAGATCGGCGCGATCGGCCTGAGCAGCGTCACCCTCGACGGACTGCGCCGCGCCCTGCCCGCCGGCGTCGCCTGCGTGCAGAACGCCTACAGCCTCGTGTCGCGCGACGACGAGGACACGCTGCGGTTGTGTACGGCCGAGGGCATCGCCTGGGTGCCGTTCTTCCCGCTCGGCGGTGCCTTCCCCGGCCTGCCCAAGGCGACCGACGAGCCGGCGGTGCACGCCGTGGCCGAGTCCCTGGGCGTCACTCCCTCCCAGGTCGGCCTCGCCTGGCTGCTGCACCACGCCCCGAACGTGCTGCTCATCCCCGGCACGGCCGACACCGCCCACCTCGAGGCCAACATCGCCGTCAGCGAGATCGTCCTTGACGCCGCGACCCTGGCCACGCTCGATGCCGTCGAGTCCCGCTCCAGCGAAGTACCCATCGGCTGACCGCGACCGCCGCAACCACCGCGACCGGGGCACAGTCATGTCCCGCGCCCCCACGGCCGTAGGCCCCGCGCCCCACGCCTCGCACCCCGCGCTCCAGCGACCCCGACTCCGCCATGCCCCAGCAGGCTCGACCAGGCCAAGGACGGATCATGAAGGCCATCATCTACCGCGACACCGGCGCTCCCGAGGTGCTCGAGTTCGTCGACCGGGACCTGCCCGCGCCCGGCCCGGGCGAGGTTCGTGTGCGGATCGCGGTGTCCGGGGTCAACCCGACCGACTGGCAGGCGCGTTCCGGCGCCGGCCACCCCAAGCAGTTCCCCGAGGTCACCCCGCACCTCGACGGCGCCGGCACGATCGACACTGTCGGGGAGGGCGTAGACCGCGGGCGGGTCGGACAGCGCGTCTGGGTTTTCCTGGCCGCTGCGGGGCGGCCCACCGGCACCGCCGCCGAGTTCACCGTCGTGCCCGCCGAACAGGCCGTACCGCTGCCCGACGAGGCCGGCTTCGACGTCGGCGCGTCACTCGGTGTCCCCGCGCTCACCGCTCACCGCGCACTCACCGTTGCCGAGGACGGCCCGCGCCGGCTGGGCCCTGGGGCGCTCAAGGGACACGTGGTGCTCGCCGCGGGCGGGGCCGGAGCGGTCGGGCACGCGGTGATCCAGCTCGCCCGCTGGGCCGGCGCCACCGTGATCAGCACGGTCAGCGGCCCGGAGAAGGCCCGGCTGGCCACCGCCGCCGGAGCCCACCACGTGGTCAATTACCGCGAGGGCGACCCGGCCGCGGAGATCCGGGGGATCGCCCCCGACGGCGTCGACATCGTCGCCGAGGTGGCACTCGGCGCGAACCTCGCCCTGGACCTGGCCGTACTGCGGACCCGCGGCACGATCGCGACGTACGCCAACGACGGTGGCAGACCGGTCGAGTTGAACGTCCTGCAGAACATGGTGCTGAACGCCCGCCTGCAGTTCCTGATCCTCTATACGGCCGGCCCCGAGGCACGTACCGCGGCCGCCGAGGACGTCGCCGCCGCGCTGCGCGACGGGGCGCTGCCCGTCGGCGAGGAGCACGGCCTGCCGCTGACCCGCTTCCCGCTCGACCGCACCGCCGACGCGCACCGCGCGGTCGAGGGCGGCACGGTCGGCAAGGTTCTGGTGGACGTCACGCACGGAACGGACTGAAGATGACCAAGCGGACCCACCCCGTCGACCAGGAACTCGTCGAGGCCGCGGCGCAGGTCGCCCGTGCCCGCTGCCAGGGTGACAACCACACCATGGCAGCGGCGGCACGCGCCGGGGACGGAGGAGTCGTGCCCCCGTGCGGCCGGTGCCGGCAAACATCGACTCCAGGCCGATTAGCACAAGTTCAGTCGAGGCAGAACTCGTTGCCCTCGACGTCCTGCATCACGATGCAGGAATCGTTGTCGTCGTGCAGCAACCGCACGCGGTTCGCGCCGAGTTCCAGCAGCCGTGCACACTCGGCCTCGAGCGCGGCGAGGCGTTCCTCACCTACGAGCCCGGTGCCGACTCTCACATCGAGATGCACCCGGTTCTTGACGACCTTGCCTTCCGGAACGCGCTGGAAGAACAGGCGCGGCCCCACACCCGAGGGGTCACCGCAGGCGAACCATGAGCCCTTGTCCTCAGGGGGCCGGGTGCGGTCGAAGTCGTCCCACGTGGCGTAACCCTTCGGCGGCGATACGACGTAGCCCAGCACCTCGCACCAGAATCGGGCGACGCGCTCGGGTTCCGCGCAGTCGAAGGTGACTTGGACCTGCTTGATCGACGACATGGGCGCACCATAACAGCGACTTTCGAGCAGCAGGCGTGTGCGTCACGTGGGCCGTCCTCGCCACGGGACGAGCACGCCGGCGGTGCGTGCCGGGCCCGGAGGCCTGCCCAGCAGATCGGCGGCGCGGACCCGAGCCGGTTCTGGTCGGGACCTCACGCAGCCGTGGGCGTCTGTGTCCTGGCCTGGCGCACCCCGCGCAGGGCGGCGGACCAGGCGATCACCTGGTCGAGCATGTTGTCCACGGCGGTGTCGAGGCCCTCCTGCGGGACGAAGGTGCCGGTGCGGAACGAGGGGTGTGTCGAGATGGTGGGCTGGGCACGGACCGTGGCCACCTGGAGTTCGGCGAGGACGAGTCGCAGCGCCTCGGCGGCCCTTGCCCCGGCGACCCAGCCGCCGTAGCTGATGATCCCGGCGGCCTTGTCGTTCCACTCCCGGTAGACGTAGTCCAGGGCGTTCTTCAGGGCTCCGGGGTAGGAGTGGTTGTACTCGGGGACGAGGAAGACGTAGCCGTCGAAGCTGTCGATGAGTGCGCCCCAGGCGCGGGTGTGGTCGTGCTGGTACTGCTGGAAGTTCGGGTTGCCGGGCTCGTCGAGGTTGCCGAGGTCGTGGTCGGCGAGGTCGACGAGTTCGTAGTCGGCGCCGCCGTGGGCACGGGCGGCCTCCAGTGCCCAGGCGGCGATCTGCTCGCCGCGGCGTCCGGGGCGGGTGCTTCCGAGGATGACTGCGATGCGAAGCGGCATGGCTTCCCTCCGGGAGAGTTGTCGCGTCAACTCTAGATCGAGGTGAGTTGAAGTGACAACTCCGCTGGTCGCGGTATCCTCGGCGATATGACGGAGACTCGATCGCTGGAACCCGAGGAGTGGGAGTTCTGGGATACCTGGATGCGCGCGCAGCGCCTGCTCACCAGAGAGCTGGAGCGTGGTCTGCAGCGTGACTGCGACATCTCGAAGGCAGAGTTCAGCTTGCTGGTGACGCTGTGGCAGGCCGCCGGCCGCGAGATGCGTGTCGGCGAGCTCTCCGAGTCGCTCGACTGGGACAAGAGCCGCGTCTCACATCAGCTGACGCGCATGGAGAAACGCGGCTTCGTCAAGCGCACCCAGTACGGGGCCGATGGCCGCCGCGCGGGGGTCGGGCTGACCGCCGAGGGACGCCGCGCCGCCCAGAGTGCCGTCCTCGTGCACGGCGGCAACATCCGCCGCCACTTCCTCGACTCGCTGACCCCCGAGCAGGCGTCAGTCATCCGGGCGTGGAGCGAGCAAGCGGTCGCTCGCCTGGAGCCGCACCGCAGTGAGGCCGCCGGCGACGGCGCGTCCTAGACCGGCGTCCCACACCGCCCGCAGTGACGCCGCCGACACGGCCCTTGGCATCGCCGGACACGGCCTGGCCCGCCTGCGGGACGTGGCGCCGGGGACGGGAAAGGACTTGGGGTACCCGGAAAGGGCTTGGGGCTGCGCCACCTCAGCCCGGCTGGCCGTGGGAGGCCGCTTCCAGGGTGGCGCGGAGAGTGGCCAGGACCGAGGCGATGCGGGCGAGGTCGTCGGGGGCCACCGCCGCGGTCAGTGAGGCGAGTTCGCTCTCGACGGCCGGGCGGGATGCGGCCAGTTGCGTCTCGCCCTCGGGTGTGAGGCGGAGGACGGACGAGCGGCGGTCCTGTGGGTGTGCGACCCGCCGGCACCAACCGGCCGTCACCAGCCGGTCGACGGCCTTGCTGACGGCCCCCACGGTGATGGCCAGTTCGCCGGCGATGTCGAGCACGCGGCATCCCGGTACGCGGTCGATGACTTCCAGGAGCTCGAACTGCCCCAGGCCCAGCCCTCGTTCGGCGCGCAACCGAGCGTTCACCGCGTTGTAGAGCCGGGTCTCGACGCGGACGAGGTCGGTGAAGGTCTGAGTGACGTGTCTCACACTAACTCCAGTAGCTTCCCAGGAATCATCTTCCGTGGAATCCGGTTGGGCTCGAACAGATGGATTCCGAGGAATCCATCCTCGCACCCCGAACCCACCGGAGGCCCGACATGTCCCGAGAGCAGCGCGACGCCCTGGACGCCATGCTTCGTTCCGTCCCTCGCAGCGAGACGCGGCCCGGCGTAGAGCAGCAGCGCAGCGGCTTCGCCGCGGCTGTCACCCGCCCCGCCCCGGAGGGCGTGGTCACCCGCCAGACACTCCTGGGCGGACGGCCGACCCTGGAACTGGAACCGGCCAAGGCCCGCGACCGCGGCCGGCTGCTCTACCTGCACGGTGGCGGCTACGTCATCGGCTCACCGCGGACCCATGCAGGGCTGGTCGGCGAACTCGCCCGCCGCGCCGGGCTGCGGGCGGTGTCGGTGGACTACCGGCTGGCGCCCGAGCACCCGTTCCCCGCGGCCGTCGACGACGGGCTCGCGGCCTATCGCGAACTGCTCGCGGCGGGTACCGCGCCGCAGGACCTCGTCATGGCCGGCGACTCCGCCGGCGGCGGCCTGGTCATCGCCACGCTGCTCGCGGCCCGGGAGGCCGGGCTGCCGCAACCCGCCGCCGTGGTCGTCTTCTCCCCCTGGGCCGACCTCACCCTGGCCGGAGCAACCATCCGTTCCAAGGAGGGCGCCGACCCCATTTTCACCGAGGCCGACCTGCGTGCGTACGCCGATCTCTACGTCGGCGCGGGCGACCGGGCGCACCCGCTGGTCAGCCCGGTGTTCGCCGACCTCGCCGGCCTGCCCCCACTGCTCGTCCAGGCCGGGGCGAACGAGCTGCTGCTCGACGACGCGGTCCGGCTGGCCGCCCGCGCGGGCGCGGACGACGTCGAGGTCACGCTCGAAGTCGGGTCCGGCCTGCCCCACGTCTTCCAGCACCACTACGGCCTCCTCGGCGAGGCGGACGCCGCACTCGACCGCGCCGCCCGATTCCTCACCGCCCACCTGGGCACCGAGCACCCGGCCGCCGACCGCCCCGAACCGGTCCGCTGACGCCCGACGCCTTCCGCGCGGTCGCCGGTGATTTTTCGGCGGTCGCGCGGTCTACCCGTGGACGAAGGGAGCGCACCATGCGCGAGATCATCGTTTGCACGTTCCTGACGCTGGACGGCGTGATGCAGGCGCCGGGCGGTCCGGACGAGGACGCCCAGAGCGGCTTCGAGCACGGCGGCTGGCAGAAGCCGGTGACCGACGACGAGGTTGGCGCGGCCGTCGCCGGCTGGTACGAGCCTTCCGACGCGATGCTGCTGGGCCGCAAGACGTACGAGATCTTCGCCGCGTACTGGCCGACCGCCGATCCCGGCAACCCGTTCACCGATCGCATGAACGGCATGCGCAAGTACGTGGCGTCCCGGACCCTGACGGACCTGGAGTGGCGGAACTCGACCCTGCTGGAGGGCGATGCCGTCCGTGCGGTACGGGAGTTGAAGGCGTCCGACGGTGGCAACATCAACGTCGTCGGCAGCGGCGACCTGGCCCAGACACTCATGCGGCACGACCTGGTCGACGAGTACCGGCTGACCATCCACCCGGTGATCATCGGCACCGGCAAGCGGCTGTTCGCGGGCGGAGCGATTCCCACGGCGCTGGAGCCGGTCAGCGTCTCGACCACGAAAGGCGGCACTGTCGTCGGCGTCTACCGGCCCAACGGCAAACCCGGCTACGGCAGTTACTAGGATCCCGGTTCCGCGACAGCCGTCCCCCTCCGCCCGGCTTCGAATCCCCGGTGGACCGGGGCGGCTGACGCAACGACAGGCGGCTCGGCGGGGGCGGCGTACGCCGGGCGCACCGATTTGAGCGCCAACCGCGCGAGATCGAACCGTGATGCGGACTTGGGCAACTCTTTGCGTTCCCTATAGGTCACCTCTACGAACGCAACGCACTCGTCACTCCTGTCCTGAGGTTCCTATGAAGCTTCGCCGTTCCCTGGCCCTTGCCGCCGCGACAGCCGCCGTCACCCCGGCAGTGCTGCTCGCGGCCCCCGTCGCGTACGCCACCGATGACGTCACCCCCACGCCCGCGGTCTCCGAGTCGACCCCGGACGAGGGCGGTCCCGCTCCCGCTGCGGGGGAGTCCTCACCGGGTGCCGAGGACTCGACCCCCGCAGGCGAGAACTCGACCCCCGCGGGCGAGGAGTCCACGCCCGCGGGAGGCGAGAGCAGCTCGGCCTCCTCCGCTCCCTCCGCGTCCTCGTCACCCAGCGCCGCGGCCTCGGCCTCCGCCACCGCCTCCGCGTCCCCCTCGGTGTCGGCGTCCGCGTCGGAGGGTCCCGTCGAGTGCGGCGGCGACGAGTTCAAGACCGACAAGAACCTCCGCACCAGCCTGTCCGGCCTGCCCTCGAAGATCGTCGCGGGCAGCGGCTTCCACGGCTTCAAGCTGAACGTGAAGAACACCGGGGACCGCGCCTACCAGCGCGTCGACTTCGGTGTCTTCGCCGCCCAGGTGGACGAGGAGGACTACTTCATCGACACCAGCCACCTCACCCTCCAGTACAAGGACCCGGCCTCGGGCACGTGGAAGGCCATCTCCCTGGACGAGACCGACGAGGGTGCGGGCTACCTGGGCTACACCGACGTCAAGGCCCACGAGTCCTTCTCCATCGATCTGCGCCTGGCCGTCGACAAGAGCGCCCCGGCCGGTCTCGGCTACGCCATCAGCATCGGCATGTACGCCGACGACGAGGGCAACTGCGTCTTCTCCGGCGACGGCAGCTACTACGAGTTCGACATCCTCAAGGCCGGCACGGCCCCCGGCGACCCCGGCAACGCCAAGCCGCAGGGCGGCAAGAAGCCGCTGCCCCAGCACCAGCCCGCGGGCAACACCAAGATCGAGCCGCAGGGCCACCTCGCGCAGACCGGTTCCAGCTCCGCCCTGCCGGCCATCGCCCTGGCGGGCGGCGCCGCGGTCGCACTCGGCGCGGGCGCGGTGTTCGTCGTACGCCGCCGCAGGAACGCGGACTCCGGCACCGCTGCCTGACCGATCGTCCGTAAGAGCCCGCACCCTGGAGCGGACACGGACCGGCCGGCTTGACCACTGTGTGATACGCCGCCCCGCCTGCGGGGACGGCGTATCACGCCGGGTTCCGGGGCGTGACACTCCGGCGAGGTACGAGAACATCCGGTCGCCGTCAGACCTTCCGCGCGCACGTGCCGTGCCCTTTCCAGGTGGGAGGCGGGTGAGCCTGACGCGTGCGCGTAGGCGGCATGATCGATGAGGGTATGGAACCTGGTATGCGCTCCGAACCCGTCACGTTGCTCGCCCTGGATCTGACCGGCACCTTCGCCTTCGGGCTGAACGGGGCGCTGACGGCGGTGCGCGCCGCGAGGCTGGACGTGGTGGGCGTGGTCGTCCTCGGCATGATCACCGCACTGGGCGGTGGCATCATCCGGGACATCCTGATCGACGCGCTCCCTCCCGCGACCCTCGTGGACTGGCGCTACTACACGCTCGCCGCCGCCGGCGGCCTGATCGCCTTCGCCCTCAGCAAGCACCTGCGCCGGCTGGAGCAGACGATCAACGTCCTCGACGCGGTCGGGTTGAGCACCTTCGCGGTGATCGGCTCCAGCAAAGCGCTGTCCTCGGGTCTGGGAGTCGCGCCCTCGATCCTGCTCGGGGTGATCACCGCGGTGGGCGGGGGAACGATCCGCGACACCCTCGTCCGGCAGATCCCGTCGGTACTGCGCAGCGGCCTGTACGCCATCCCCGCCCTGGTGGGGGCCGCGGTGACCGTCGGCACGATCGAATGGGGCCTCTACGGTCTGCCGGCCGCACTGGGAGCCGCGTCGGCCTGCTTCCTGATCCGGATGATCGGCCTCCACTTCGACCTGAACGCCCCCGAGCCCCCGGAAACCAGCGAACGTGAACCGTCATCCGAAGACGCCACCTGAGCCACGCTCGGCCCACTTCCCCTCCGGTACGTTTCCGCGCCACCGCGACGGACGAGCGGGCCGCCGGGGCCCGCCCGACGCCCCGCGTTCAGAGGCGACGAGTCGTCCAGTCGTGCAAGAAGGCGAACTGGGGTCCGCGGAAGCGGCTGGGAGCCGGGACCCGGAACGAGACTTGATCGAGCTCGAGAAAGGGGGACTTGACCCTCACGGGCACGACGACACGCTTCCATTCCACCCGCGGTACGCGCATGGCCGAACCCAGCCGCGCCATGAGGTCGGCGAGGAGTTCCTGCTGCCGGCGCAGCAGCAACAGATCACCCGACTCGTAGGCGGCTGACAGCTGACCGACGTACTCGCGATACGGCGCGGCTCGCTCTCGCAACTCGAGGACTTGTTCAGCGACGGCCGCCGGATGCTGCGCCCGCTCCCTGATGATCTCCCAGAAGCCGGGCATCGGCAGGGCGGGCAGGCTGACGGGCCCTTCCTGGAGCCGGTCGGAGAAGGCGCGGCGCACTTGATCGTCGAAGGACCACAGGATCTTCTTCGCGATCTCCGCGTAGTATTCCCAGCTCGCGTGCCGAGGGCGCCCGCCGACGAGGTGGGTGAGGCCGCGTTCGGACAGGGCCAGCAGGATGGGGTTCCTCAACGAGTAAGGCGTGTACGGCAGTCCTGTGCGGGCAGCGAGTGCGAGGTAGAAGAAGGTGCGGAACACCATCGGGTCGGTGCGGCCGGGCTCGGGGGCGTAGCCGGGAAGTCCGGCGCGTTGCATCTCCTCGTGGAGGAAGCCGTAGATGTGCGACAGGTGCAGGGGCTCGCCGGTGCGGCGGCTGCGGGACGCGTGGAACGCGATGCTGTACAGACCGCGGTCGAGCTCCTCACCGCCGCTCATCGCCTCGGACAGTCGCCGCAAGACCTGCTCGCGGTCCGCGCCGATGCCGACTCCTCTGAGGAGTCCGGGGAAGAGCTCGGAGATCTCCTCCACCACGGGTGCGTGATATCCCCGTTCCCCGTCGACGTAGACCGCTTCGTGGAGGATCAGGGACTCGACCAGGTTGGACATGCCGCGGTCGATGAGATCGTCGGCCCACTCCTTGGTCGCCCAGTAGCACTCCCGCCTCACCGGCTCCGAGGCCATGGGAAGGCAGGTGAAGAGTGTCGTGTTGTCCATGAGAACCGAGTTGGGACGGATCGCCCCGGCATCGTCGACCTGCATCACGGCTCCTTCGGATGAACGGAGTTGGGCCCGCGCCCCTGCATCTGCACAAGAACAGCCCTGCCCGTCCGCCTGAGGACCGGGCAGGTCTTCCACGAAGAGTTGCGCCTACGGGTCAGGTCCTGAGGTGCTTGAGCGTGAACTCGGGCAGGGCGTAGGGGCCGGCCTGGGGTGCGGCGGGGTCGGTGGGGAGGTCCGCTCCCCGGATCTCGGCGGCGTGGAGTCGGGCGTCGTCGACGGGGACGTAGGCCAGTACCGCTGGGTCGGGAAGCTCCCAGAAGCGGCGGGAGTTGGCGGAGACGGCGTACACCGTGGCGAACCGCGTGGACGGCGGAGCGGTCAGCGCCGCCCGGATGTAGCCGACGGCGTCGCGCGGGCTCAGCCAGGTCGCCAGATGCCGGGGCTCGGTGGGCACTTGCTCGAAGCTGCCGATGCGCAGGCAGATCACGGACAGGCCGAACTTGTCGGCGTACAGCCGCCCGAGGGCCTCGACGGCCGCCTTGCTCACCCCGTACAGGCCGTCGGGGCGCACCGGATCGTGCGGACCGGTGACATGCGCCGTGGGGTAGAAGCCCGTCACGCGGTTGCTGCCGGCCAGCACCACCCGCTCGATTCCCGTGCGCCGCGCCGCCTCCAGGACGTGGTGGGTGCCGAGCACGTTGGCTTCGAGCAGCTCCGGAAGCGGCGCCTCGTCCGCCACACCGCCCAGGTGAAGCACGCGATCGGCCCCCGCGAGCGCCGCCTCCACGGCGGCCGCGTCCCGGAGGTCGACAGTGCGGACGTCCTCGTTCTCGGCCTCGGGCCGTAACGGCACGCGGTCGAGCAGGACCAGGCGTTCCGCCTCACGCCGCAGCGCCTCACGCACCACGGAACCGATCTTCCCCGCCGCGCCTGTTACCGCCACCGTGCCCAGCCCCACCGCGCCTCCCCCAGGTTTCGCCAACCCTCGCATCATCGCGGCCCGTGACGCATCCCCTCAAGACAGCGGGACCGGCGCGAGCGGGTCCGGCCGGCCTCGTGCCGCCGGCCACACACGAGCTCGCACAGGAGAACGGCCTCCCGAACCGTGGGGGACCCCGGCTGCACATGCCCACGCCAGGTGGGAAAATCGGACAGGGACAGGGACAGGGACAGCGACGCACCAGCCGCGAGCCAGGGAGCGGCCATGACCGCGAACATCTCGACCGAGACCGTCGTGATCGTGGCCGAGCGGTGCTGGGACGGGCTGGCGGACAAGCCGTCCGGTCACACCGAGGTCGCGGTCCGCGACGGGTGTATCGCCGAGGTCGGCGAAAAGGTCGAGCGCGGTGCGGGGCGGGTGGTCGACCTCGGCGGGCGCATGCTGCTGCCTGGTTTCATCGACTGCCACATCCACACGACGATGGACCCGTCGGCCGTGCTCACCGCGTTCGCGGCCGACGCGGCCACGGTCATCGCGCTGCGTGCCCTGCCGGTCCTGCGTGACCTGCTCGACCGCGGGTTCACCACGGTGCGCGACCTGGCCACCTTCACCGGCGAGCCGATCACGGTGCACCTGCGCGACGCGCTCGCCCGGGGCCTGATCACCGGGCCGCGGATGCTGGTGGCCCCGCACCTGATCTCGGCCCGTGGCGCGCACGGGGATCTCTCCACCCTGCTCGCGCCCGAGTACGGCCGTGAGATCGGCGTACTCGCCGACGGCCCCGCCGAGATCACCCGCGCCGTGCGCGCGGAGATCCGCGCCGGCGCCGACTGGATCAAGTTCGGCGCCACCGGCGGCTTCGGCAGCCCCAGCGACGATCCCGGGCAGGCCACCTACACGCAGAGCGAGATGGACACGCTGGTGGCCACCGCCGCCGACCTGGACGTCCCGTGCACCCCGCACGCCTACGGCGACCTTGGCGTCGCACGGGCCGTGCGGGCCGGAGTGCGCAGCATCGAGCACGGCAACCTCGCCTCGTCCGAGACCCTGTCGCTCATGCAGCAGCGCGGGGTGTTCCTCGTCCCCACCCAGTTCATGGTCCTCGACGCGCTGGACCACCTCGACGACGAGAGCTACTGGCAGGGCAAAGACCCGGCCGAGCGGACGAAATTCCACCGCTACGCCGACCAACTCCGGGACAGCGCACGCAATGTGGCCGCCAGCGATGTGCGCGTCGCCTTCGGTACGGACGCGGGCATGTTCCCCCATCACCTGAACGGGAGAGAGTTCCCCGCCATGGTGGGAAGCGGCATCTCTCCGCTACGGGCACTGCGCGCCGCCACCAGCACCGCCGCCGACCTGCTGCGACGCCCCGACCTGGGCCGGATCCGACCCGGCGCCACGGCAGATCTCGTCGCTCTGCCCGGAGACCCCTTCGACGACATCGACTCCACCGGCGACGTCGACTTCGTCATGCACCGGGGCACGATCCACCGCTGGATCGCTTAGCCGGAAACGGACTTGGGCCTTCCCCAGTGACGGCGGACCCGCTTCGTGATCGAGCGGCGAGTTCATGGTGGTGCGCTGCGGCAGCGGCATGCTTCCGGCTGCGGACGAACGGGGGAGCGGCACAATGGAGCGGGTCATCCGGCAGGCGTGAGCCCGGGACAGCGGCAGGACCAGACTGACGTGAGCGGCACGAGAGCGTCCCGGCGGGGCGGGAGGGGCCTGGTCCAGGGGCTCGTTCGCAGGTGGTCGCGTTAGTCGCGCGCGGAAGGGGCGCACCGTGGATCAGCCACATCTGGACCAGAGTTCCTGGAGTATGGAGAGCCTGGAGGCCCGCCTGGCCGGGCTTCAGCGCGGGCCGGAGTTGGAGCGCATACGCACGGTTGCGCAGGCTCACGTGTATCGGTCCGCGCAGTCGCGCGAGAGCCGCCTTCGCTGGGCCAAGCTGTGCCTGGCGGCGAACAGGCGGTTCCACGGCGACGGTCTGTGGGAGCGAGCCCGTATGCGCTGTCAGGAATTCGCGCTGCGGACCTGGGTCATTGAACACCTCGGCGCCGACGCTGACCCCGACTGGAACCCTGAAGCCCTGGCCAACGACACTCTCACGGCGCTCGTGCTCGAGCCGTGCCGCGCGAAGCGGCTCGCAGCCGGCTGGCGAGACCTCCCGATCGAGCAGATCGGCGAACTGCGCCGGCACAAGAATCTCACCGCGCACATCGGCCGACTCATGCCCAGCCTTCCCCCTGGCCCGAACAGAGATCGTCTCGCAAGCTGGGTGTCCGTGCGCCCGCACTTGCCCTGAACCCGGGGTGGTTGGGCTGGCCGGCGGCGTATCGGGACGCCGGCCAGGCCTCGTTGCGACCACTGAGCCAGGCCGACTGGACCTCCCATCGACGCCTGGGCGCGGGGCGACGGCAGCGGGCGCCGGCTCGTCGAGCCCCTGGAAGCGGCCACCGCACCGCGGAGAACCACCGTGCTCCGCCGAGTTGTCGGGCGCCTTCCTGCCACGGACGAGCCTGTGACCAATGATCAGCTCCGGTCGGCGGCGGCGGCCGCCGCGGCGCGTGCCTCGCCCTTGCGCCGTGCCCGTTTGCCGTAGACGGCCGTCCACACGGCGAGAGCGCCGAGCGTGCCGTAGATCAGAACGGGGCTGAGGACCACCATGGTGTCGGTGCTCAGCGCGTAGGTCAGCGCGATGCGGACGACCGCCTCGACGCAGTAGGCCACGCCCCACACCGCGGTCATCGTCCGTATGGTCGTGCGAAAGCCTGCCAGTCGCCACAGGCCGTTCCACCAGGCGGTGCTCGCGGCGGTGCCGTCGGTGGTGAACTTGCGGCCGAAGTAGAACATGAGCGGCCGACGGGCCTGCAACGTCGCCAGGCACAGCAGGCCGAACAGCCCGGTGACGGCCGAGTCCTTGAACAGCAGGGCCCGCGCCGAGTGCGGGCCGACGAGTGAGACCACGGCCGTGATGACCAGGAACACCAGGGTCACGACGGCGAATTCGTCCAGACGGCGCCGCCACGCGACGTGGACGACGCTGTCGAGCATCGGCCAGGCACCGGACGCGAGCAGGGCGGTGAACTCGCTCCACCCCTGATCGCGCAGGGCCTTGTACGTCAGGATCGGCGCCACGACGTTCAGCACGATCGTGAGAACCCAGCCGCCTATCGCGTTGCCCCGGGACCGGGCGGGTCGCCTGGGGCGTTCGTCCACCAGCGCGGTCCGCACGTCCTGTGCTGTTGTCGCATGCGTGCCATATTGCCCATCAGGCATTGTTCCCCCTGGGATCGCTGTTGCCGTAACCGGCCGAGAACGTCGAAGTGGGTGTGCGGCGGTGACCGTGGTCAGCAGGTCACTCTTCCGCTCCGCACGCCCCACCGGGCCGGGCGCGAGCTCTCCCGAGCAAGATCCTTCTTGGTGAACGCGTGCCGCGCTCCACCCCGTGGGACGTTTCCTCGACTGTCACAGGGAGCGCCTACCCCCGCCGCAGGGGTTGACGGCATGTCAACCCCGCGCTTTTGATACCCGCTTGGCGCGCCACCGGGCCGGAGCCCATGGAGGCCGTCAGGCCCCCGCTCTGTCGCTGCTCAACCTGCTGCGGGTGCGCGGCCGCACGCTGCTGGGCGCCGCCGGGCTGGCGCTCCGCCGACGCCGTGCGTCAGCCGCAGTGCAGCAGGCCGGCCTTCTGCTTGGCGGCGAGGACGCGGTGCACGCTCGTGTCCACCTGCTTGCTGAAGGCCGAACTCTGCGCCATCCGGGCCTGGACGGCCTTGACCATGGCGGGGATCAGGTTGGGTTCGACGGTCAGGACCTGGTTCCCGCCTGCCGACAGGAACCGCACGGCACGGTCACCCGGCGGCACCTTCTTCACCGCGACCGCGTTGCCGATGTCGTCCGAGACGACCACGCCCTGGAAATTGAACGTCTTGCGCAGCAAACCCTGGATCACGGTGGACGAGAACACCGCCTGATGCTTGGCGTCGATCTTGGTGTAGGTGGCGGAGGAGATCATCACGAAGGGGATGCCGGCCTTGATCGCCGAACTGAAGGGGGTGAGGCTCGAGCTCTTGGGCGTGGTCACCGAGTCCACGACGCCGGCGGTGGTGTCGGTGTTGCCGCGGACGTTGCCGAGGCCCGGGAAGTGCTTGACCGTGGCCAGTACGCCGGACTGCGCGAAACCCGCGGCGAACGCGTCGCTGTGCGGGGTGACCGTCGCGGCCGTGTGACCGAACTCGCGGTCGTACGCCCCGATCGGTGCGTTGTTCTTGCCGAGACTGGCCGGGACGACGTCGGCGACGGGCGCGAGGTTGAGGTTCACACCGGCCGCTTTGAGCTGCTTGGCCCATACGGCGGCACTGTCGCGCAGCTTCGTGGTCGTCCAGGTGCCCTGCACCAGCGCGCTCGGCATCGTCGAGAATCCGGGGCCGGACAGCACTTGCACCCGGCCGCCCTCCTGGTCGGTCGAGATCAGAAGTCCCACGCGGTGCCCCGCCACGGTGTCGGACTTCGCCTGGAGGCCGTTGACGACGGTCTTCGTGGCCTGCGTGCCCTTGGTACTGCGCCCGGCGAGGAAGACCGAACCCACGTGGTACTGGTGCAGAACGGCGATGCGTTTCTGGTCCGGCGTCGCCGCGTTGATCCCGCCCATGAACAACTGGCCGACCCGCTGCGCACTCGTCATCGCCCCGTAGACGCTGTTGACGCAGGTCGCCGCGCTGTTCCCGGCCGCGGTGCCGGCTGCCGCCGGTTCTGCCGGGGCCGCTGCCGCCGGTTCGGCCGATGCCGCGGGAGAATACGCACCTGCCAGACTCGCCGCGGTCAGGGACACGGCCACGAGCGGTACGGACCAGGCGGCGTACACCCTCGACTTGCGGCACGGTGAGTGTTGCGGTCTCATGCGGAGTCCCCTTCCGGCGGACCGGCCGTCTGCAAGGCGCGCAGGATCGCCCATCACTACGAATCAAAGCTACCCCCATTCGGCGGATCTCTCCTCGGGTGGAGGAACCGGGCCGCCTCCGCACCGCCGGGCAGCCTCCGCACCGCCGGGCCGCGAGCACCCGCCGGCGCGCGGCCGACCCGGCCGCCTCCGACCGCCCGGCGCCCCCGCCGGCACGGGGAACTGCCCGGGGCCTGCCCAACGGCCGTTCCGCCCCGCCGCAGCCAGCGTCATCACGCGCTTCCGGAGAGGCCGGCGAAGTGGCGCGGCGCGCCGGTCGGCTCGGCCAGTTCGAGGGCGCGCAGTGCGAGCCATTGGTCGTGGATGGCGCTGGGGGACCGCAGAAGCGAGCGTTCGAGCAGTGCTTCGCTACGGGCCAGACGCTTGCGCACGGCGGATGCCGAGATGGACAGCGCGGTCGCGGTGGGGCCGATGTGTGCGTCGAGGCGCAGCCAGGTGGTGAGGGTTTCCGCGATGCACGCTGGGACGCCGGGAGCGGTGACAGGACGCACCTGTTGCTGGGCCCACTGCCCGACGCGGGGCAGCGACAGGAGTTCGTCCAAGGTGGGCAACGTCTCCCTCGCCCGTGCGGCATCGCCCTCCGGCGGGGGCGGGACCTCGGCGGCGATGGCGCGCAGAGCGAGTGCCAGTGCGGCTTGGTTGGCGAGCCGGTGCAGGTCTGAGCCGAGCAGTTCCTGGATGCATGTCAGGCGCGCGCTCAGGGTGTTGCGGTGAATGTTCAGGTGGGCCGTCGCACGGGAGTGGAAACTGAGCCATGACGCGGCGGTGGCCAGCAGTTCGGCACTGTCGGGGTCCTGGGCCCGCCTGGCGCGGTGGTTGCGGATCGGTGAGATGAAGGCCTCGGCCCAGGCCGCGGCGGCAGGACCGATGGTCAGTGCCAGGTCGGGGTTGGCCGCGAACGAGGCCTGACGTTCGGGGCGGCCGCGTGCGGCGGCGAGAGCATGGAAGGCCTGCGCATAGCCGGTGGCGGTTTCCCGCAGGGGGACGGCAGTGCTCTCTCCGATCCAGCAGGCGGCCGCGAGCTCGGGGGGCCAGACGCGGGCCGGGGTGCGGTCACCGGGCGCGAGCATAAAGAGGTGGTCGGCGTACACCGGGCACGGCACGATCCACGCGTCTTCGGTCGCATCGGTCAGTTCCCCGACCAACTGGCCGCGAATCCGCGGCGGACCCTCGATGACGTACACCCGCACCATCGCGGGCAGAGCCGGGCGCAGCGCCGCCGCGATCTGGCGCGCGACGGACGTGTGGCCGTTCAGCAGCAAATGCATGACCGCTTCGCGCGTCCCGGCTTCGGCGATCCTCAGCCGTCGCTGCTTGCGCCGGGTGTGTTCCGCCAGCCAGGTCAGACTCAGCACGGATGTGGCATCCGCGAGCAGGAGCGGCAGTTCAGGTGGTACCGGATGGGGCACGACGGCAGCGAGCAGGGGCGCGGCGGCCCCCTGCGATCCGTCGAGGGGAAGGACGATGCAGGTGAGTCCGTCCTGGTCGATGGCAACGGACCCCAGCCGCCGCTCAGCCAACTCTCGCGCACCGCGCAGCGCGAGACCACGCTCGGCGTCGCGGAGGGGAGCCTGGGGCGGGTGGGCCGGAGCACCCGCGGAGTTCGTCAAGAAGACGGTGGCGCCGGTGCGGCCCGCGATCCAGTGAAGCACCGGCCCAGTGCCGCCCTTGCGGGCGGCACGCTGCATACCCAGCACGTCGTCGGCCCGTCGAATCCGCCCGGCAGCCGCCGTGCCCGCACGCAGATCATCGTCCATACCGCCCCCCGGCAGACTCGCAAGTCCGGCTCAGCCGCAGAGTAGGCAGGGTGCTGGCAGGGGCACAACAAGGCTCGCTGTGCAGACCGACACAGGGGCCGATTCACAGTGCGAACAGGCCCTTCCACCACCCGCAGCCGTCCTGGCGTTCTGGTGTGCCATCGATCACAGAGCACCGCATCTTCGCGGCGACGCCTGCCCGCACCAGACCACACTCGGGATCGACCACGCGTACACCACCAAGCTGGTGTTCTGGCACGACGGCAACCTGGCCCACTACGGCGACTGGCAGCAGCTCAACGCGGCTCGGTCGTGGAGGGCAACGACTGGCAGTCCGCCAGCTGGAGCCCGAACGCCTGGGCGCTCCTCCAGGCCGACGGGAACCTGGTGATCTGGTCCAACGGCCGGGCGGTCTGGGCCAACAACACCTACCACTTCTGCCCGGGCACCGAGCACTACTGGAACCGCTACCAGTAAGCCGCGCACCTCACGCGCGGTCGAGCTCCGCAGCCGAAGCAGGCCTCCGACGGGCACGCCTGCGCGGGGACCGCCGTGGGGAGCCAGCGGGTACGGCGCCGGGGGGTGGAGGCGAGGACCCTTCAGCCCCACGGCGGCGCACCGGGGGAGAGCGGGCCGCCGGCCAATGACGGACCGTGGTGCCAGCCGCCGGCTCCCTCCGGCAGCACCGCCCGAAGGGACGAGTGCGGCGCGTCCGCGCGGGGCAATGCTTTAGGTCATGAGCGATCACCACGACGGGCCGGATGCGCGGCACCAGAGACCGCCGGGCGCGTCAGACCTCACCGTAGAGGCCCTCGGCGCGCTGTCGAAGGCGTTGGAGACCACCGAACGGGCCCGTGGACACCTCTACGGCTTCCACCAGCTCACCGGCACCGCCGATTTCGAACTCGACCGGGCGGTGAAGCTGCTGCGCGACGCCGGCCACGACGCCTGGGCCGACCGGGTACAGCTCGAGATCCTGGGACGCAACGTCATCCCCGGACACTGGACCTTCCAGATCGTCGAGGCGTACAACTCGACGTACTACGAACCGTTCAAGCGTCTCGAGCAAGCAGCGCGCGTGGACCTGGTCGACGGCAAGGACCATCTCTACGAGGCGGAGCTCAAGGAGGTCCGCCGCACGAACGGAGTTCCCGACCACACCGCCCGACCCGGAGTCGACCCCGATTCCGAGCCCGGGCCGTCGTGAGGACCCGGGGCCGGGCGGGAGGAAGAACCCGGCTCCGGGCGGGTGAGCGACTGCACTCGCGGGGGCACGCGGCAGGCATGACGTTCCTGAGCACGAGCAGCGACACTCCGCCGCCCTCGGCCCCGCTCCGGTACGGCGCGGCGGCGGTCGTCGCCACGGCCGTCGCCGGGGCCAGGGCGACCGACCCCGACAGCGCCTGGTACCGGGCGCTGCGCACCCCGGACTGGCAGCCGCCGCCGTGGGCGTTCGGCGCCGTATGGACACCGCTGTACGCGACGATCGCCTACGCCTGCGGCCACGCACTGGGCCGGACCGGGGACCGGCGCCGGCGCAGGGCACTCGTGGCCGGTCTGGCCGTGAACCTCGCGCTCAACGCGGGCTGGAACTGGCTCTTCTTCGCCCGCCGCAGCCCCGCGGCCGCACTGGCCGGCACCCTCCTGCTCGACGTGAGCAACGCCGACCTGCTGCGGCGTACCGCACGGGTGGACCGCACGGCGGCACTGGCGCTCGCGCCGTACGCCGCCTGGTGCTGCTTCGCGACCGCCCTGAACGCGTCGATCGTCCGCCGCAACCGCTGACCGGGGACCTTCCGGTCACCGCCGGACCGCCGGACCGCCGGACTGCCGACCGCCGACCGCAGGCCGTGATCACCTCTCCTGAAGGCCGCGGGCGCGGCGGAAGCGGTCCAGGCCCTCGGCCAGGTCGACGATCGGGTCGGGGTAGTGCAGCGCGGACCTGGCCCGCCCGGTCAGCTTCCACGGCTCGTGCACGGCCGGGGCGCCGACGCCTTCGAGTTCGGGCACCCAGCGGCGGACGTAGGCGCCGTCGGGGTCGTAGCGCCTGGCCTGGACGACGGGGTTGAGGACCCGGTTGGGGCGGGTGTCCGTGCCGGTGCCGGCCACCCACTGCCAGTTGAGCTGGTTGCTGGCGATGTCCCCGTCGACGAGCCAGTGCAGGAAGTGGGCCGCGCCGACCCGCCAGTCGGCGTAGAGGGTCTTGGTCAGGAAACTGGCGGTGAGCAGCCGGGCCCGGTTGTGCATCCAGCCCTCCTCACGCAGTTGCCGCATCGCCGCGTCGATCACCGGGTAGCCGGTCCGGCCCTGGCGCCATGCCTCGATGTCGGCGGACGCCGTGCGCTCGGTGTGCCAGGTGTCGCCCTTGGTGCGGTAGTCGGCGTGGGCGGCGTCGGGGCGGGCGGCGAGGACCTGCCGGTGGAAGTCGCGCCAGGCGAGCTGCCGTACCAGCGCCTGCGCGCCCGGCCCGCCGTGGCGCCGGGCCCGGTGGATCAGTTCCACCGGGGACAACGTGCCGAAGTGCAGATGCGCGGAGAACCGGGAGGTGGCGTCGCCGGCCAGGTCGTCGCGGGTGTCGTCGTAGGCGTCCAGGCCGGTGCGCCAGTAGGCGGTCATCCGCTCGCGTCCGGCACTCTCACCGCCGGCCGGCAGCGCGGGCGAGACGCCGGTGACCTCGCCGCGCGCGGGCAGCCGCTCGCCGTTCACCGCCTCCGGTACGGGCACGCGGCGCGGGGCGGCGAGGGCCGGGCGCAGCCCGGCCTGGGACCAGCGCCGGTGGTACGGCGTGAAGACGGCGTAGTGATCCGAGCCCGACGGGACCACCTCGCCGGGCGCTACCGCCACGGTCACCGCGTCGTGCACGACCAGCCCGCGCCCGTCGCGCTCCAGCGCCCGCCGCAGCCGTTCCTCCCGGCGGGCGGCGAAGGCGCTGTGCGAGGCGGCCATGTGCACCTCGCCGGCGTCCGCTTCCGCCGCCACACGGCACACCTGGGCCACCAGGTCCCCGGAGCGCACCACGAGCCGCCCGCCGCGATCGCGCAGCGAGCCGTCCAGGTCGGTCAGGCAGTCGGCGAGGAAGGCGGAACGGTTGGGGGTGGCGAACCCGGCCGCTTCGACGGCGCGGTCGCGCACGAACAGGGGAACCACCGCATCGGCGCCCTCCAGCGCGGCACACAACGGCGGATGGTCGTGCAGCCGCAGGTCGCAGGTGAACACGGTGACCGAGACGCGCATGACAGTCAGCTTCCCTCCCACGGCAGCGGCGGCCGGTACCGACACACGCGTGTCCTCCGGCGGCGCCCCGGGGCCGTCAGGGCCGGAGGCCGGTGCGCGCAGGCGGGGGCGGGCGTCGCCGCCTCCGCCCGTCCCGGGCGTCGCCGCCTCCGCGGGCCGGCGACCGGGGCGCGGCGCGGGCACAGCCGCCGTACGTGCTCCTCACCGGCCGGCCCGCGCCTCACAGTCACCGGCACGGGCGGAGGGAAACCCGGAAACCCGGGAAACCCGCAACCCCGTCGTACCGAGCGTGTCGAGGCGGTTTACGCAGGGTCGCGGCGGTGGCGGATGGAACGTGGGGGTGATCCGGCGGCGTACGTGAGCAGCGGTGCGCGTCTGAGAGACTGGCCGTCATGGATGTCGTGCGCAGGAACAACGTCACCGTCACCGGCAACCCCGATGGGCCGGTGGTGGTGCTGGCGCACGGCTTCGGCTGTGACCAGAACATGTGGCGGCTGACGGTGCCCGCCCTGGCGCCGGACCACCGGGTCGTGCTGTTCGACTACGTGGGCTCGGGCCGCGCGGAGCCGTCCGCGTTCAGCGAGGAGCGGTACGCCAGCCTCGACGGGTACGCCCAGGACGTGGTGGAGGTGTGCCAGGCGCTCGACCTGCGCGACGCGGTGTTCGTCGGGCACTCGGTCAGCGCGATGATCGGGGTGCTGGCCGCCGACGCGGCTCCGGAGCGGATCGGCGCACTGGTGATGGTCGCACCTTCGCCGCGGTACATCGACGACGACGCCTACCGCGGCGGGTTCACGGCCAGCGACATCGACGAACTGCTCGAGTCGCTGGAGTCGAACTACCTGGGCTGGTCCGCGGCGATGGCTCCGGTGATCATGGGCAACGCGGACCGGCCCGAGCTCGGCGAGGAACTCGAGAACAGCTTCTGCGCCACCGACCCGGAGATGGCGCGTGTCTTCGCCCGGACCACGTTCCTGTCCGACTCGAGGGACGACCTGAAGAAGGTCAGGGTGCCGACCCTCGTCCTGGAGTGCAACGACGACGTCATCGCCCCGCGGGAGGTCGGCGCCTTCGTCCACGACGCGATCGCCGGCTCCACCCTGGTGACCCTGGAGGCGACCGGGCACTGTCCGCACCTGTCCGCGCCCGCGGCCACGAACGCGGCGATCACCGAATTCCTGGCGGCGCTGCGATGATGTGCGGCATCGGGCGGCAGCACGAACCGCAGGACGCCGGCGGGACGACGTCGGACGCGGTGTTCGCCGCACTGCTGGAGGACAGCGCCGAGGAACTCTACGAGTTCGCGCCGTGCGGGTATCTGTCCACGCTCATGGACGGCACCATCGCGAAGATCAACCACACCCTGCTGGACTGGCTCGGCCTGGAACGGGACGCGGTCGTGGGCCGGCTGCGGTTCACGGATCTGCTGACCGTGGGCGGCAAGCTCTACCACGAGACCCACTTCGCCCCGCTGCTGCGGATGCGGGGTGAGATCAACGGCATAGCCCTGGAGGTCAAGCAGGCCGACGGCGGGCGAATACCCGTGCTGGTCTCCTCGGTGGTCAAGCACGGCAGCACCGGGGAGCCGCTGCTGATCCGTACCACCCTCTTCGACGCCCGGGACCGCAGGGCCTACGAGGAGGAGCTCCTGCGCGGCCGGAAGGTGGCCGAGGAGGCACGCAAGCGGGCGGATGCGGACCGGACCCGGCTGCAGGAGGCGCTCGCCGTGCTCCAGCAGTCGCTGCTGCCCGACAGCCTGCCCACGGTGCCGGGAATGGAAGCGGCGGCGCATTACCACACCGCCTCCCCCGACCGGTTGGGCGGCGACTTCTACGATGTCTTCCCCGTGGACGGCAAACGCTTCGTCTTCTTCCTCGGCGACGTGTGCGGCAAGGGTCCCGAGGCCGCCGCGCTGACTTCACTGACCCGCTACACCCTGCGCGCCGCCGCCCTGCACGACCCGGATCCGGTCGCGGCACTGACCACCCTGAACAAGGTGCTCCACGAGCGCTACACCGACAGCGGCGATCCGCGCTACTGCACGGCCGTCTTCGGCACCCTCGAACCCGACCCCGCCACGGGACACGTCGCCGTCCACCTCGCCTCGGGCGGCCACCCGCCGGCGCTCGTCCTGCGGGCCGACGGCACCGCCGGCTATCTGCCGACCCCCGGCGGGCTCCTGGTCGGCGTCCTGCCCGACGCCCGGTTCGCCACCGCCGCGACCACCCTCGCCCACGGCGACACACTCCTGCTCTACACCGACGGTCTCACCGAAGCCCGCATCGGCGAGGACCGCACCAGCCTTTACGGGGACGACGGCCTGCTGGCCTTCGCCACCGGCCGCGCCGACCGGCACCCGCGCGCCGTCATCCAGGCCCTGACCGGCTTGCTCGACGGCTTCGGCGACGGACTCGACGACGACACCGCTCTGCTCGCCCTCGGCGTCCCCGCCCGCTCCACCATCTCCTCCGCGACAAGAAACCACTGATGAGCCCGCTGAAGATCACCGCCCGCGACGCCACGACCGGTCCCGTTGTGGAAATCATCGGCGAACTCGACTACGCCAGCGCCTCCCGGCTCCGCGAACAGCTCGCCGCGCTCAGCCTGCAGCCGGGCCGGCGTCTGGTCCTGGACCTGGCAGGCATGGAGTTCTGCGACTCCAGCGGCATCACCGCCCTGCTCGCGGCGCGCACCCAGGCACTCGCCGCCCAGGCCGAGGTCGCGCTCGCCGCGGTTCCGGGCAACACGCTGCGCATACTGCGTATCGTCGGACTCGACCAGATCTTCACCCTCTACGCCGACAGCGACGCCGCCACCCGGGCCTGAGCCTGTCCTCCGGCTCACCGGGGGGTGCGCAGCGCGAGAAGGGCGACGTCGTCGTGGCCGGGCGGCTCGACACGGTGCAGCAACTCGTCCAGGAACGAGCCCAGGGACCGGTGGGCGAGCGCGGCGGCGTGCTGACGGAGCCGGTTCAGGCCCTCGTCGAGGGTGCGGCCGGGGGCCTCGACGAGGCCGTCGGTGTAGAACAGCAGCGTCGAACCGGGCGGCAGCACGGTCGTGGCGTCGGGTCGCGGCAGGTGCGCGCCGGTGCCCAGAAGGATGCCGTGGCCGTCGGTCAGGAAGTGGGCCAGACCGTCCCGGGTGATGAGCAGGGGCGGAAGGTGCCCCGCGTTCGTCCAGTGCAGCTCCCACCGGCCGTCGTCCGTGCCGGACAGGCGGGCGAAGATCAGCGTGGCCATGGTGACGTCGGTGATGGGCATGATCGCCTCGTCGAGCCGGGTGACGATCCGGCTGGGGGGATCCTGCTGGGACCAGGCGTAGGCCCGCAGCATGTTGCGCAGCTGCGCCATCCCGGCGGCCGCCTCCAGGTCGTGGCCGACCACGTCTCCGACGGCCAGGGCCGTGGTGCCGTCGGGCAGGGTGAAGGCGTCGTACCAGTCCCCGCCCACCTGCGAGGCGTCGGGCGCCGCCAGATAGCGCACGGTCATCTCCAGGCCCGGCACGACCGGCATCTGGGGCAGCAGGTGGTTCTGCATGGTCTCAGCGACCTTGCGCTGACGCTGGTAGAGACGGGCGTTGTCGAGGGCCAGCCCGGCCCGGCGGGCGATGTCCTCCAGCAGCGGGAGGTCGGCGGGGGTGAAGTCCGCGGGTGTCTCCGCGCGGCCGAGAGTCAGCGCTCCCAGGACGGCCCGGGTGCTGCGGATGGGTGCGATGACCGCGGAGTGGATGCCGGTGGCCTCGAACAGGCGGCGCTGTTCCACCGCGATCCCTGAATCCGGTGGCCGCTGGTAGGTGCTGGGACCGGCCAGGGTCGAGGAGACCCCGCGCAGCGCCCGGGACAGCGGCATCTGGGACGCTTCGGGCACGGGGGGCATCGGTCCCTGCAGATCCTCACGGTGCACCAGCGCGTCCCCCTCCGCGTGGACCACGGCGGTGCGCCAGACCTCGTCGCGTTCGGTGATCAGGTCGATGACGACCCAGTCCGCCAGGCGGGGCACGACCAGGGCTGTCAGCCGGCGCAGCGCCTCGTCCACGTCGAGCGTGGAGGACAGGCGCGTGGTCGTTTCGGCCAGCAGTGCCAGCCGTTCGAGTTCGGTCAGCGAACCGGCGGGCGCCACGGGCTCCGCCGGTCTGTCGGAGTACGGGGTTGGCTCGGCCATATGGAACAGGACCAGCGTGCCTGCCGCCTCACCGATGGCATGGGGAGTGATCAGCCAGGAGACGGCGAGCAGGGTGCCGTCCCCGCGCAGGAAGTAGGCCTGCGAGCCCTGCGCCGGGCGCCCGGCGTGGAACGCCTGCCGCATGTCGCACTGCGTCCGGGGCAGCGGCGCTCCCTGCGCCGAGCGGTGCAGCAGATCGTGGGCGTCCTGGCCCACCAGATCAGCGGCGGACCGGCCCAGCAGGCGTTCGGCGCTGCGGTTCACCGCGAGGATGCGTCCTCCTTCGTCGACGGCGTAGGCGGCCGCGCCGATGTAGCCCAGCACCTCCGCGAGGACGCCCGTCCGGGCGGCAGGCGCCCGTGTCGCGCCGTCGTCCCTCTTCTCGGCCTTCGCCACGCCCTCGCCTCCTCCTTGGCCGGAACGGCATCCCGTCCGCCACTCCGGTACTCCGCGTAACACGGTCCCGCACACCTGCTCTCTCCCTATGCCCCGTCGCCGCGCCTTCCCATCCCGTCAGCGCCCAGCTCACGGGCGCCCGCGGTCACCCGTTCCCTCGTCCCGATTTCCATGCTTTGGGCCGTCGGCTACGGCTTCTCCACAGGGATTTCACTTTCGGCATCTACTCGCGTAGCTCGGTCGAGCGTTGTCATGGACATAGCTCCCGGCGGTCCGCCGGGACCCACTCCCCGGAGGTCCTCATGCGCATGCTCGTGCGTCTCGCCACTGCTGGATCCGCTCTAGGGCTGGCTGCCGGCGGTCTCGTCGTCGGGGCCGGCGCGGGCACCGCTTCGGCGGCCACCTGCTCGCAGTCCTACCTGCCGCTGCCCGACTCCGCGTGCACGCCCGGTTCCTACAACCCTGACGTCACCCAGTCCACCATCGCCTCGACGATATGCGTGTCCGGCTGGACCGCGACGGTGCGTCCGTCCACCACGTACACCAACAAGCTGAAGGCGCAGGGGATAGTCGACTACGGTTACGCGGACACCAGCATGACCAGCTACGAGGAGGACCACCTGGTCCCGCTGGAACTCGGCGGCGCCCCGCGGGACCCGGCCAACCTGTGGCCGGAGCCGTACTCCGGCAGCCAGACCGCTCACAGCAAGGACGGTGTCGAGACCAAGCTGAAGAACGCCGTCTGCAACGGGACGATCACCCTCGCGTCGGCCCGCAACGCCATCAGGACCAACTGGACGACCGCTCTTCAGGTCACCGGTGTCGGCTGAACCACGCTGAACGTCCCCACGTGTCGGTGACGGCACGTCACGCGTCGTGCGTGTGGTGTGCCGGCGTCTGTCTCTTCTGTTCGCCTGTCCGCCGCCGAGGGTGCTGCTCCGGAGTCGTACCGGCGGCGGCCGGGGGAGCAGGGGAGGAAGACGGCGGGGCGGCCCCATCGGGTGAGGCGGTTCTGCGGTGGCCAGGTCGTCCTCGGCACTCCGGTGCACCGGGTGGGCTCGGCCAACGCCCGCGCGGTGGTGCGGTCGCGACGGCCGTACCGCTCAGGCGTGCGGACCGTCATTGCCCGAGGGCCGGGACGCGCCGGGCGCCAGCGGGTCGGGCAGCGGAACGGACGGCGGGCCCGCCGCGCCGGTGCGCAGCCGCTCGAAGACGAGGTCGAAGGTGAACCCCGCGGTGAAGCCGAGCGGAATGGTGAAGAACAACAGCCGGCGCACGTCCAGATGGTCCAGGAGGGTGGGAGTGGTCAGCAGCTGGGAAGCGAAGTAGAGCAGGACGCAGACCAGCCCGGCACCCAGCCCCCGTACCGCCGCGCGTCCCCAGCGCACATCGCTCTCGAAGGAGTTGCGCAGGATCGCGCCCGCGGCCGAAGCCACCAGCGGGGCGCCCACCAGCACCAGCAGATCCCGGGCACCCGCCTGCTGCGTCTGCCGGGCCGTCACCAGGGCCGCGAGAGAGACCAGCATGCACACGGCCGCCACCGTGAGCCCCCTTGCCGACCGCCGGACCGCCGTGCGTTCGCCCCGCGCGCGCTCCGCGAGGGCACGCAGCCTGCGTTCCCGCTGTCGGAGCAGACAGGCGATCAGCCGGGACGGGGACGCCGAGGACCAGTTGTCGCCCATCAGGCGGATGTCGGAGTCGTCCGCGTCGTTGCGGACCTTGTCGAAGTTGATCCACACCTGGCCGGCCCCGCCGCCGAACGCGGCCACCGTCACCAGTGGCAGACGCTGCGCCAGGGCGATGATCCCGGCCACCCTGGTGGACTGGCCGCCTCCCATCAGCAGCACGCCGTCACAGCTCAGCAGGGTGTGGTAGAAGGCCACCTCCCACTCGCCGCTGCTGTCGCGGAGGATCTCCAGGCTGGCGTGGGTGTCCGGCGCCAGGCCGAAGTCGACGTCGCTGTGGCGCGGCGGGAAGGCCGCCACCCGGCCGGGGTCCGCCTCGGTGCAGGCGTCCGCGTACCCGGCCACTACATCGGTCTCGACGTACTCCGGGCTGCTGGAGAAGACGGCCAGATCGCAGCCGGCCCGCGCGAGTTCTCTGCCCAGTTGCCGGCAGGCCTCGGGAGCGAGATCGGTGGCCTTGAGAGGGTGAGTGAAGGTGCGATCGGGGTCGGTGCTGCCGATGACGGCTATGAGGGGACGCGCGGAGTGCGGCGAAGTCATGCACCAGTCTAGGCAGTTGACTGTCATGCGTCTCGACTGGTTCCGATGGCTTTCGCCGTATTTCCTGGAGTTCGGGGTGTACCTAGGGGCGTGCGGGGGGATGGGTGAGCCGACGGTGGGGAGAAGTGATGGCAGGCGTCAGTCGGATACCGGCCTATTTCAGTCACAGCTACTGGGCAGAGGACCGGGAGCTGAACGAGCACTTCTGGAAGCTCTTCTGGAACGAGGGCTTCACCTTCGCGGTCGACCCGAAGACCAATCCTCTCTCACCCACGCACCTCGAACTGATGATGGATCAGAGCGCCTGTTTCGTGGGCGTGGTGACTCATCGCCACGAGGAACGGCGGTACCGCGCCTCGCCGTTCATGGTGCACGAGCACGACCTCGCGCTCCAGGCGAGGAAACCCAGGCTCGTGTTCATGGAGACGGGTGTGTCGGCGGGGTTCTTCCCGGCGGCCGACGAGCAGCGCATCGTGTTCAACCGCCGCCAGCTCCCGGACGCGGACGAGGTGAAGCCCGCGCTCGCACGCCTCGCCGGCAGGAGCGGCCCGGCCGGCGGCGCCGCCAGGGGACTGCTCGGCACGGTCGGACTGATCCTGCCCGACGACCCCGCGTACCGGGCCGCCGAGCCGCTCATCCGGCGGGCGGTCGAGGACGTCGGATACCGCCCCCGCACGATCAGCCTCGAGTTCGAGGATCTCTTCGAGTTCCTGCTCGCCGTCGACGGGTGCGACTTCGTGGTCGTCGACGTCGCCTCCCCCCACGCGGTGCCCTGGGTCTTCCCCGAGCTGAGCGGCCGCTTCCGGCCGACCCTCAAACTCGTCCACGATCCACCCGACTGCCGCTACGTGCCCCAGCCGTCGAAGCTGGTGAGCGGAGCCGCCCTCCGGGCCGCCGAGCCGGCGGACCGCATCACGGTGCGCTGGAGCCACCCGGAGGAACTCGCCGACCGCGTCCAGGACATGGTGGCCCGGTTCTACCAGCCACGGCTGGAGTTCGAGACCTACGAGGAGGGCGTCGGATACTTCCGCAGCCTCGGCCGGGCGGAGGGCAGCATCTTCCTCAGCAACGCCCGCGGGGACGACGCGCTGGCCCAGCGCGTGGGCCGCAGCCTCGAACTGCACAACCTGTCGTACTTCCATTACCTGCGCCGCAACACCATCGAGCTCGGTGCCGACTGGCGCAGCCAGTTGTACGCGAACGTGGCCGCATGCCGGGTGTTCCTGCCGCTCATCAGCCGGCACTACTGGGAGAGCGAGTACTGCCGGGAGGAGTACGACATCGCCGAACGCCTGCGCGCCGACGGCCGGCTGGTGATCCTGCCGTACTTCCTCGGCCCCGGAGCGGCACGGCAGGTCAGCTTCCAGGGCCGGGCCATCGGCCACCTCCCGGAGGACGAACAGGTGGCGGTCATCAGCCGCGACGTCGACAACGAGTTCGTCGAGCGCCGCCGGCTGGAGGGCCGCGGCATCACGGCCGGGCAGCGGGGTGCCGCGGCCCCCGCGCCCGCCCCGGGGCGCCGGTGCGACATCGCGCTCGTCACGCTCCTGCCCGAGGCCCACGAGGCGCTGCGCCGGCATCTGGAGGCCTCCGGAGCGCACACCGAGACCGCACTGCACGGCACCGGCTGTGCATGGCTGCGCACCAGCATCCCGGCCGTGGGCCGGAGCAGCGCCTACGAGGTGGTGGTGGCCCACCCCTGCGGCGGCCGTGACGGGATCGGCAACGCCGTCGCCGCCACGATCGAGGAGTACCAGCCCGAGACGGTGGTCTTCGTCGGAGCCTGCTGCGCCGTCGCCCCCGACCTCGTACCCGGCGACGTGGTGATCTCCAGCCGGCTGCACGGCTATACGTACGACGAACTGGAACAGAGCTGCCTGCCCCGCCCCGACCGCAGCCACCTGGCACACGAAGGGGTGGCCGCGCTCGGTGAGAGCATGCGCCTCAATTACGCCTACTGGACCGAGAAGGTGTACGAGCGGCCGCCCGGAGGCCCCCGGGGCACCACACCGCGTGTCCTGGTCGGCCCGATCGCCTCCGGGGACGCGTCCGTCGGCGGCAGCGGGGACCCGGCCCTGCGGCCGGTGATCGGCGCCTGGCCGGGGCTGGCCGCCGTCGAACTCGGGGGTGGGGACGCGGCGGGCGCCGTCACCCAGACCCGCAGGGGCGGCCGGACACATGTGTCGTTCTCCATGGCGTGCGCGGTGGCCGGCACCGCCACCGACGGCATCCGCGTCGACTCGGCGCGGCCGGAGCAGGAGAAGGCCTGGAAGCAGTACGCAGCCGACGTGGCCGCCACCCTGGTCCTGGAAGCCATCCGGTCGGCATGGCCCAGTCCGCCCAGGAGAGACGGATGAAGCGACGCGACGGGCGGCAGCCGTGGACGCCCCCACCCCCCGGCACCGTGGACGTGAAGGTCCCCGACAGCCTGCACGCCCTGATCGAGATCCTCGCCGAGGAGGCCCACAACAACTGGGCCCGGCAGCGCCTGTCCGAGGGCTGGCGGTACGGGCGCCGGCTGAGCCGGCGGCGCAGGACGCACCCCCTGCTGGTCCCGTACTCCGCGCTCACCCATGCGCAGCAGGAGGCGGACCGGGTGGTCGCCATGGGGTCGGTGAAGGTGATCCTCCGCCACGGCTACACCCTCCAGGAGCCCGCCGGCCGTTGAAAGGGACGCCCCATGACGACCATCGCGGTGACCGGGCACATCGACCTGACGGCGAAGACCTCCGCCCTGGTGCGCACCGCCCTGGACGAACTGCTGCGGCGCTACGCCGCCGACGGTGAACTGGTCGGGATCTCCTGTCTCGCCAGGGGCGCCGACTCCCTCTTCGCGGAGGCCGTCCTCGCCGCCGGCGGCCGGCTGGCCGTCGTCGTGCCCTCCCGGGACTACCGGCGCGCCCGGGTGCGGTCCGACCACGCACCTGTCTTCGACCGCTTGGTCGAGGCCGCCCACGACGTCGTCGTCCTGCCCATCGAGAGCGCCGGCCGGCAGGCGTACGAGGCGGCGAACAGCATCCTCGTGGAACGTGCCGACCGGCTCGTCGCCGTCTGGGACGGCACCCCGCCCACCGGCCGCGGCGGCGGCACCGCCGACACCGTGCTCGAAGCCCGGGCGGCGGGCGTCCCCGTCGACGTGGTGTGGCCCGACGGGGCCGAACGCACCCGTCGGCAGGACCACCAGCGCGCCACCGGCGGGTGAGGGCCTCCCCGTTCAGGACGCGCGCCGTGCCGGATTCGGCGTCGCCGGAACACCGGCTGCCCGGATGCGCCATGATGTGCCGGTGGACTTCGAGCCGTACAGGGGTGAACTGGTGGCGTACTGCTACCGGATGCTGGGCTCGTTCCACGAGGCCGAGGACCTGGTGCAGGAGACCATGCTGCGCGCGTGGAAGGCCCGCGACCGCTACGACGCCACGCGCGCGTCCGTGCGGACGTGGCTGTACCGGATCGCGACCAACGCCTGCCTGACCGCGCTGGAAGGGCGGGCCAGGCGGCCGTTGCCGTCCGGGCTGGGCGCGCCCGGCGAGGCTCCCGGGGCGCCGCTCACCGAGGTGCCCGACATCCCCTGGCTGCAACCGTTCCCCGACGCGCGGTTCGACGCGGAGGTCCGGACCGACATGCGGCTCGCGCTGATCGCGGCGATGCAGCTCCTGCCGCCCCGGCAGCGCGCCGTACTGGTGCTGCGCGAGGTGCTTCAGTTCTCCGCCGCCGAGGTCGCCGAGCAGCTGGGCACCACGGCCGCAGCCGTCAACAGCTCGCTGCAGCGGGCCCGTGCCGCCGTCGCGGACGCGGGAGGCGCGGAGGAGGTCGCGGAGCCGGACGATCCCGGGACACGCGCGGTGATCCAGAGTTACGTGCGGGCATTCGAAGCGGCGGACATCCCCGCGCTGGTGCGGCTGCTCACGGACGAGGCGGTCCTGGAGATGCCTCCGGTGCCGCTGTGGTACCGCGGCAGCCGCGACTACGGTCTTTTCATGGACCGTGTGTTCACGCTGCGCGGGCCGGGCTGGGCCGTCACGTCCCTCACCGCCAACGGGCAGCCCGCGCTCGCCGCCTACGCGCCGGAGCCCGGCGGCAGCCACCGGCTGCACACACTGCAGGTCCTCACGGTCACCGGCGGCCGGGTCGCGCACAACGTCGTGTTCGCCGATCCGCGCGTGCTCGAGGCGTTCGACCTGCCGCAGCGGATTTCCTCCGACGAGTTCCGTCAGGCGCGATGAGTGTGCCCGGTGCCGCCGGTACGTACCGGTGAGCATCGATCGAAGGGACACCCACCATGAGCGTGATCGTCATCAAGTTCATCACCCTGGACGGCATCGTGTCGGACCCGGACGGCTCCGGGGGAACGCCACTCGGCGGCTGGGCGTTCCGGCACGGTCCCGAGACGAGTGCGGGGGACAAGTTCCGGCTGGGGAGCACACTCGACACCGGAGTCCTGCTGCTGGGACGTACGACCTGGCAGTTGTTCTCGCGGATCTGGCCGGAGCGGGACGACCCGTTCGCCGCGCGGATGAACGCCGCGGCGAAGCTGGTCGTCTCCAGCACGCTGACCGACGCCTCGGCCTGGGAGAACTCGCGGGTCGCCGAGGGCAGCCTCGCCGACGTCGTCAAGCACGAGGAGCGCGATGTGATCGCCACCGGCCTGAGCGTCGTGCAGCAGCTGATGGCCGAGGACCTGGTCGACGAATACCGGCTGCTGACCATCCCCACGATCCTCGGCAACGGCCGGCGGCTCTTCCCCGACGGCGGCCCGTGCACCCCCCTGGAGTGCCTGTCGGTCGAGCGGATGGGCGCCGGCGTCCTCACGCGGTACCGGAGGGCGGCGCGATGAGCACCCGCTCGGCGGGAGGCCGCGGGCCCCGGTCTTCGCCGCTGCTCCCCGGCTGGTGATCGAGGTCGCCGCCGGCCGTGCCGGCGGCGACCGTGGATCAGTGCGGCAGGCCGGCCGGGGACGGGGAGGGGGAGGGTTCGCGCCTCTTCTCGGGGGCGGCCCCGGCGCCGGTGACGATGCGGCGGATCGTTTCCAGCGGCAGCTTCGGCGAACCGTCCGTGCGCAGGAGGCCGTTGGTCTCCTGCGCGGTGTCCATGAACTGTGTGTAGCAGAATCCCGCGACGATCGGGCTCGTGTGCAGGACCCGGAAGATGTCGCCGAGCAGGGCGGCGTACTGGGTGTCGGAGCTGGTGCGGGTGTAGGAGAACTCGTCCTCCTCCGCCCCCAGCGACAGGCCTCCGAACTCGGTGACCATGAGCGGGACTTCACCGGCGCGGTAACGCTCCGTCTGCCGTGCGGTGAGGGAGAGCGCGCGTCCGGCAGGGCCCGGTGAGACGAGCAGCGCCTCGAAACCGCCGGCGTCTCCGTAGCGGCGGGTGAGCAGTTCGGGGTCGGACGAGTAGTCGTGCACACCCATGATGTCGCTGTCGGTGTGCTCCCAGCCCTCGTTGGACATGACCGGCCGGGTCGGGTCCAGGGCCCGGGTGAGGTTCGCGAGCGCGACCGTGTAGGCCTGCTGCGCGGGGTCGTTCGCGATGTCGGAGCAGCCCCAGCTCTCGTTGACCGGCACCCAGGTGACGACCGAGGGATGGCTGCGGTCGCGCCGCACCAGGTCCAGCCATTCGCGGGTGAGCAGTTCCACGGCCTCGGTGCCGTACTCGTACGCGGCCCCGGTCTCGCCCCACACCAGCAGGCCGAGCCGGTCGGCCCAGTACAGGAAGCGGGGGTCCTCGGCCTTCTGGTGGACACGGACCGCGTTGAAGCCCATCGCCTTGATCAGCTCGACCTCCCGGCGCAGTTGGGCGGTGCCGGAGTTGGCGATCAGGGTGTCGGGACGGTAACCCTGGTTGAGCACCGAACGCACGTAGTAGGGGCGGCCGTTGAGGAGGAAGGCCCCGCGGCCCACCCCGGCGCTGCGCAGACCGACGTAGCTGGCGACGGCGTCGAGCACCTCGGAGGTGGCCGCGTCGCGGACGGTCACCCGTGCGTCGATGAGGGTGGGCCGCTCGGGGCTCCACAGCAGGTCCTCGCGGTCGATGCCGTTGCGCAGGGCGGGGATGACGAGGTCGACGCGGCTGCGCGGGGTGCGCACCGTGGAGGCGGACTCGGCGAGCACCTCGCCGTCGTGGCTCAGCACGATCTCCACGCGCACCGGGGCGGACGGCGCCGAGGCCAGGGTGATCTCGGCCGCGACGCCGCGCGCCGGGTCGGGGATCCAGGCCAGGTCGGTGACGTGCAGTTCGGTGACGATCTCGGCCCACACGGTCTGCCAGATGCCGGTGGTCCGCTCGTACCAGACCGCGTGCGGCCGGTCCTGCCAGTCCTGCTTGCCGCGCGGCTGTGCCAGGTCGGCCGGATCGTCCTCGGCGCGTACGACGAGTACGTGCTCGCCGGCGCCGGGGCGCAGCGCGTCGGTCACGTCGGCGGTGAACGGGCTCTGGCCGCCCACGTGGTCGGCGACCAGCCGGCCGTCCAGCCAGACTTTGGCCCGATGGTCGACGGCTCCGAAGTGCACGAGCGCCCGCTCGCCGCCGGCGACGGCGAGGACCTCGTGGGGTATGCGGCGGCGGTACCAGACCACCGCGTGCGCGGCGGTCTCGCCGATGCCGGAGGCGGGGGACTCGGGCGGGAAGGGCACGGTGATCTCCCGGTCGAACGTGCCCTCGGTCTCCTCGGAGAACCGCGCGTCGCGCTCGCCCACGCGGGCGTCGTCGTACCCGAACTCCCAGACGCCGTCGAGGCTGTGCCACCGTTCCCGCCGCAGGATCGGCCTCGGGTACGTCCCGTCCTGCTCGCTCGCCGTCACGGATCCTCCTCCTGCCCTTTCCGGAATGACCGGCATGGGCGTGTTCACGATGAAGTCCTGTCATCATGAGTGATCTTTTGCATCGATGCAAGACTCAAGTGGAGCGCGAAGGTGAGTCGCGGCTCACCGGTACGGCAGACTCTGAGGTCCGTCGGGGTGCCCGCTCGAGGTCACCCGGCGGGCGCCGGGCGCCGTCAGGACGGGAAGGAGGCCCCCAGTGGCCAGAGTGCGGATGCGGGACGTGGCCGAGCACGCCGGGGTGTCGGTGCGGACGGTGTCGAACGTGGTCAGCGGCTACCCGCACGTCAGCCCCGACACCCGCGCCAGGGTGCAGCGTTCGCTCGACGAGCTGGGCTACCGCATGGACTATCTGGCCCGCGGCCTGCGTTCGGGCCGCACCGGCTTCATCGCCCTCGCGGTGCCGTTCGTCGCCGAGCCCTACTTCGCCGAGCTGGCCCAGGCCGTGATCCGGGCCGCCGGCCGGCGCGGCATCACGGTGCTCGTCGAGTCGACGGCGGGCGACAGCGAGGTGGAGCGGCGGATCGTCGACGGCGGTCTGACCAACGTCGCCGACGGCGTGCTGCTGAGTGCCCTGACTCTGCCGGCGAGCGACATGGCCGCGAAGAAGCCGGACTTTCCGCTGGTCATGCTCGGTGAGCACAGTGTCGGCGACCAGTTCCCGCGGGTCGGCATCGACAACGTGGCGGCCGCCCGCACCGCGGTCGAGCACCTGCTGGCGCAGGGCTGCCGCCGGATCGTCGCGCTCGGCCGCAACGGCAGCGAGAACGGCCGCCAGCGCACCGAGGGATACGAGCAGGCCATGTCGGCGGCGCGCGTGCGCCGGGTGAACTGGCTGGTCGTACCGGTCGAGGACTGGACCAGGGACCAGGGTTACGCGGCCGTCCGGGAGCTCCTGGACGGCGACGGTCCGCTGCCCGACGCCGTCTTCGCCTTCAACGACGCGCTCGCGGTCGGCGCGCTCAGGGCCCTGGACGCCTCGGGGGTGCGGGTGCCCGAGGACGTGGCCGTCGTCGGCATCGACGCCATCCAGGAGTCCGCCTACACCCACCCGCCGCTCACCTCGGTCGCTCCCGATCTCGACGCCATCGCCGAGCGTGCGCTGGCCCTGCTGGAGGAGCAGATGCAGGCACTGGGGGAGTCCGGCAGGGCCGCGCCGGGCGAGGACGTGCAGGCGGGAGCGGTCGCGGCCGCGCCCCAGGAGGCCACGCCGTACCGGCTGATCGTCCGGGAGTCCTCGCGCCGCGGGCCCGTGCACGAGTGAGAAGGAGCCCGGCGCGCGCGACGTGACACGGGGTGCGGCAGCGGCCCGCGAACTTCTTCGGAACGGTCTATTGCATCGTTGCAAAACGTGTGCCAAGGTCTGCGCCATCGCATCCACATCGAACTGACGAGGTGCAACCCCATGAGCGGAGCGTTGGCGCGCCGGCGGTTCCTCGCCCTCAGCGGTGGCCTTGCCCTGACCGGAGGGCTCGCGGCGTGCTCCTCCCCGCTCGCGACCGGTCTGACGGGCTCACAGCCGGACACGGCGGACGTCATCTTCTGGAACCTCTTCACCGGCGGTGACGGCGCCAACATGGTGCTGATGGAGAAGGCGTTCCAGAAGGACAACCCGGGAACGACGGTCGAGGCGACCGTCCTCGGCTGGGGCAATCCGTACTACACGAAGCTGGCACTGGCCACCGCGAGCGGCACACCGCCGGACGTCGGCATCACCCACCTCTCCCGGCTTCCGCTGCTGGCCGCCTCCGGCCTGCTGCAGCCGGTGAAGGACACCCCCCTTGAGGAACTGGGCGTCACCGAGGACAAGTTCACCCCGGCGGCCTGGAAGAAGGCCACCGTGGACGGCACGGTGTACGCGGTCCCGCTGGACACACACCCCTTCGTTCTGTACTACAACGTGGACATCGCCCGCAAGGCGGGCCTGCTGAACCCGGCCGGGGACGGACTCGTGCCCCTCAAGGGCAAGGAGGACTTCGTCGGCGCGGTGAAGGCGATGAAGGAGGCGGGCGGCGCCCAGTACGGCGCGGTCATGTCGATCACCGCCGACCCGTCCACCGCCTGGCGCTTCTTCAGCATGGTCTACTCCGGCCTCGCGGGACCGATCGTCACCGACTCCGGGACGAAGGCCGCCGTCGACGACGAGGCGATGCGGGAGACGGTCGCCTTCATGCAGAGCCTCACCGGTCCGAACCTGATGCCCAAGAGCCTCACCGGCGCCGGCGCCAACGCCCTCTTCAGCACCGGCAAGGCCGGCTTTCTCTTCGACGGCGAGTGGCAGATTCCCTCGTACCGGGGGGTGAAGAACCTGAAGTTCGACGTGGTGCCGTTCCCGGCCCTGCTCGGCCCGAAGCCCGTCGCGTACGCCGACTCCCACGCGCTGATCCTGCCGCGCAACCAGCGCGGAGACGGGACCCGTACGCGCAACGCCTCGAAGTTCGTCAAGAGCCTCCTCGACAGCAGCGCGGTGTGGGCCGAGGGCGGCCACATCCCGGCCTGGCTGCCGACGCAGCGGAGCAAGGCGTTCCTCGACCTGTCGCCGCAACGCAACTACGTCCAGGCCGCCTTCGACGCCCACTACGACCCGGTGGCCTGGTACACCGGCGCCGGCTCGGACTTCCAGGGCGTGATCGGCGGCACGGTCATCGAAGCTCTCGCCGGACGGATCACGCCCAAGGGCATGGCGGGCGCGATGCGTTCCGCCCTGAAGAGGTACACCACGTCCCGACCGCCGGTCACGATGAAGTAGGAGGCAGTCACCATGACGACCGTCGTCTCGACGCGACCGGCACCCGTCGCATCCCCCACGGCCCGCACGGCCGACCGGCCCACCCCTTCCGAACGCCGGGCGGGCAGACTGCTCACCGCCCCCTTCCTCGTGATCTACCTGCTGTTCCTGGTCGGACCGCTGCTCGTCGGCATCGTGCTGAGCTTCTTCAACACCACCACCGTCAAGAGCGGCCTCGGGGACTTCGTCGGCCTGTCGAACTACCGGGAGGTGCTCACCGACTCCCTCTTCTGGCAGAGCATGTGGCACTCGGTGCTCTTCACCCTGCTGACCACGCCCCCGCTGGTGATCCTCGCGCTGGGCGTCGCCATCCTTGCCTCGCGCATCCGCCGCGGCCGGCTCTTCCACCGCCTTGCCTTCTTCGTGCCCTACGTCGTCCCGTCCTCCGTGGTCACCCTGGTCTTCCTGTGGATGTACACCCCGCAGATCGGCCTCATACCGAAGGTGTTCGACGCCGTCGGACTGCCGGTGCCCGACTTCATCGGCAGCACCTCCGGCGGCTGGACCGCCGTCGTGCTCATGACCGTCTGGTGGACGTTCGGCTTCAACTTCGTCCTCTACACCGCGGCCATCCAGGAGGTCCCCGCCGACGTCTACGAGGCGGCGGCGATCGACGGGGCCGGCCCCTGGCAGCAGATCCGCCACATCACGGTGCCGCTGCTCGGCCGGACCACCAGCCTGGTGCTGATCCTCCAGATCCTGGCCTCGCTGAAGGTGTTCGACCAGATCTACCAGCTGCTCGGCGGCGGACCCGACCAGTCCACCCGACCGGTCATCGAGTACATCTACGACACCGGCTTCACCGCCTACCGGGGTGGCTACGGCGCTGCCGCCACCATGGTGTATTTCGTCATCATTGTCGCGATCTCGGCGGCCTGGTACGGGCTGCGGCGCAGGCGCGCGGCCGGCAGCGCGGCCTGAGCGGAGGACCCATGACCACCATCACCCAGCCGCGACTCGCCGAGCCGAAGGGCGCGGTCGACGGCGCCAGACTCTTCGACCGGCTCTGCGCGGTGTGTCTCACCCTGTTCGCCCTGATCTGGCTGGTGCCTTTCGTCTGGGCGCTGATCACATCGCTGCGCGACGACGCGGCCATCACCCAGAGCCCCACGTCGATCTTCGCCGGCGGCTGGTCGCTGCACGCCTACTCGACCGCCTGGGACAACCACCCGATCGGCACCTGGTACCTCAACAGCCTGGTGATCTCGGTACTCGCCGTGATCTTCACGGTGGCCTTCTGCTCGATGGCCGGGTTCGCGCTGGCGTTCCTGCGCTTCCGCGGCCGCGCCCTGGTCATGGCCGTCGTCACGGCCGGCCTGATGCTGCCGACCGAGGCGCTGGTACTGCCCCAGTTCATCGAGTACCGCTCCTTCCACCTGCTCGGCACGTTCTGGGCACTCATCCTGCCGTCGGTCGCCGCACCGATCTCGGTGTTCGTCTTCCACTCCTTCTTCCGCGGCATCCCCACGGCGCTGATCGAGGCGGCCCGCATCGACGGCGCGAGCTGGTGGCGGGTGTACGCCACCGTGTGCATGCCGATCTGCCGGCCGGCCGTCTCCACGGTCGCGATCCTCACCTTCATCAGCTCCTGGAACTCGTTCCTGTGGCCGCTGCTGGCGCTCAGCCAGACCAAGTCCCAGACCATCCCGGTGGGCCTGGCCTCACTGGTGGACCCCACCAGCCCCCAGTACGCCGAGATCATGGCCTCCTCGGTCCTCGGCTTCATCCCGCTCATCGCGGTCTTCCTGCTCTTCCAGCGCCAGATGGTCCAGGGCATCGCCACCACCGGCATCAAGTAACGGCCTCGCCGGCCGGCCGCCAGGCGCCCACCGAAGCGGCCGGCCGTGCAGGCCCTACTGAGCCGGGACGTCGTCCACGAACGTGGTGCCGGCGGCGCGGTACGCGGACACCTTCGCCGCCACCTGGGCGGGCGTCAGGACCTGGTCCTTGACGTGCAGGACATAGTCGATCTGCTCGTCGTAGGACCGCGGGGTGGCCGAGCTCTGTCCTGCCAGGTCGATCAGCCACTGGTTGAAGTTGATCGACATGGGGCGCTCCGGCAGGTACTGGGCGTCGTGCGTGCCGAACAGCCGGCCGTCGATGTAGTACTTGATGTTGCTGTCGTCGATCGTGAAGACCAGGTCGTGCCAGCCCGCGTAGCTCTGGCGCGCCTCGGTGTGCTGGTTGACGGCGTTCCAGGGGTCGGGGTTGTACGTCTCCCAGGACGTCGTGTAGAGGATGCTGCCGGACTCGCCCCAGCCGCCGTTGGGCAGGTACTCGAAGTCGTACTCCGAGTAGTCGTCCGCCATCGGCGCCTTGAGGTCGTTGATGGTGAAGAACGTCTGCACCAGGTGGTCGCCGTCAGGCCCCGACTCCGGCGCGTCCGAGAACTTCACGCGGGCCGCGTAGGTGCCGCTCTTGAACTTCATCGCCTTCGTCAGGACCTCGGTCTGCCTGGTGGTCTGAGCGGTCCCCGCGGTGGAGGACCGGAGGTTCATCACCGAGTTGCCCGAGGTGCCGGCGAAGGTCACCTCGGACGGGTCCCACGTCGCGCCGGGGACACCCGGACCGCCCGAGTTGGAGCGGACGTTCCAGCCGTGGGCGGACAGTGACGGATCGCTGGAGGACGTGTAGTCGAAGTCGTCGAACAGGGTCTGCCCACCGCCGGGTGGGTCGGTGGGGCCGGTCGGATCGCCCGGGTCGTTGCCTTCCGGGGCTGTTCCCCACACGGTATTTCCCGAAAGCTGCGCGGTCACTTTGGCCCAGTCCGCGTACGAGGTCTGGGAGGCGTTGAAGGAGTAGTCGTCCGCCTGGTTCAGGATCTGCCAGTTCGACTGGTAGAAGCGCAACTGCATGTCCCCGGTGTCGGTCCCCGGCTCGAGTGATCCGGCGCCGGACGTGAAGCCGATCTCCAGGTACCGGTCCGCGTCGGCGGTCGGGTGGCTCAGAGTGCCGAAGGTGCCGGTGATCCCGGCACAGCCTCTGACCGCCCAGGAACAGGCGAACTTGTACGTGGCGCTCGCCGAGTCGGCCTTGAAGTAGTAGCGGACCTTGACCTGGCTCAACTGGATGGCCGACGAGCCGGTGTTGCGCACCTTCAGCCAGGGCTCGCTCTGATCGGCGGTGGAACCGCTCGCGCTGGTGCGGTACTGGACGGCGACGGTGCTGCCCGCCGCCGCGGCGGAGTTCACCTGAACTCCTGCTAAGACGGTGCTGCCCAGCAGGGCGGCGAGCGCCAGGGCGACGCGGCGCCGGGTGGATCTCCTCTTCATGGGGGGTTCCTCTCAGAAGGACTTCTGATTCCTGCGGACTTGACCAGTTGACCCCAGTGGCTTACCAGTTGGTGCCGCACGAACGTGGCATAGACCAATGTCCTCGTCAACCCTTCCCGCCGTAACTGCTCTGGCCGTGAGGCGCAAGCGAGTTGAGGGAACGTCACATTGAGCGAGGCCGAAGACGCCTTACCACCGGACCAGTTATGGTCCACCCGAGTACGGTGCCCCGACGACGATCGAGAGCTCTGCATGGAGATCGGCTCTTCCGCCTCACGCTCGTTGCTCAAGCGCGAGAAGGTCCGCGGTGCCATCCTCGAGCTGATCGAGGACCGGCGCCCGGGTGACGCCATTCCCTCCGAGCGCACCCTGTGTGCCCGACTCGGTGTCTCCCGGCCCACCTTGCGCGCGGCCGTGGACCAGCTCGTCGTCGCCGGACTGCTGGTGCGCGAGCATGGCCGCGGCATGTTCGTCGCGGGCGAGAAGATCACGCAGGAGCTGAGCGCGAGCCGGGATGCCTTCGCCCTGCCGCAGGCGGCAGGTGCCTGGACCAGCAGGCTCCTGGCGTTCAGAACCGTACAGGCCGGAGCCCGGGTGGGCCGCAGGCTGCGGATCTCGCCGGCTGCCGAGATCCGGTACGTCGCACGCGTCCGCCTGGTCGACGGTTCTCCCATCGCCATCGAGTACCTGCACGTCCCCGTGGATCTGGTGCCGGACCTCACGGAGGACGAACTGGAGAGGGGCGACCTGTACGAACACCTCAGGGAACGTCACGGAGTTCAGGTCAGCGAGGCGCAACAGTCGATCGAGCCCACGGTCGTGACCAGGAGCGAGGGGGAGCTTCTCGGTGTCCCGGAACTCTCTCCGGCCCTGCTCTTCGAGCGCCTCACCTCGGACGCGCATGACCGCCCGGTGGAGTATGTGCATTCCGTCTACCGAGGTGATCGCTACCGCATCGTTTCGCGGCTGACGCTCGGTCCCCGATCCGGAGATCCGTCATCGCGCGACAGTCACCACCCGGGCATCCCGCCGGGGGACTCCATCTCGGGCGCCCCTGTGACCTCGCTGACCAGGGGTGTGGTGCAGGGCGGCCGGTGAGGCGCGGTGCGCCGACGGCGGCCATGCTGGAAAGCGACACCTTCCGCCGTGGTTGATGCGTGACCCGTCGGCGGACGTCGTCGCGTCTCCGGCTTACGCCGTCGCCTACGGTGTGGCCGGGGCGATCTCGGCGATCAGTCCCTCCACCAGGGTCTTGATCTCGTCGCGGATCGGGCGGACGGCCTCGACGCCCTGGCCGGCCGGGTCGTCCAGCTTCCAGTCCAGGTAGCGCTTGCCCGGGAAGACGGGGCAGGCGTCACCGCAGCCCATGGTGATGCACACGTCCGACTCCTTCACCGCGTCCACGGTGAGGATCTTCGGAACCTCGGCGGAGATGTCGACGCCGACCTCGGCCATCGCGGCGACGGCCGCCGGGTTGACCCGCTCGCCCGGGTCGGAGCCGGCGGAGCGGACATCGACGCGGTCCCCGGCCAGGTGGGTCAGCCAGGCGGCGGCCATCTGGGAGCGGCCCGCGTTGTGGACGCAGACGAACAGGACGGACGGCTTCTTGCCGTGGCGCTCGGGCATGAGGGGCTCTCTCGTCTCGCGGCGGCCGGACGCCACCCATGGCATCGGCATCCGCTCGTATCGGCGATCGGTGATGTGAGAATATCAGCGCATGCTGACTTCAGTCGATCCTGATGTGATCCGGGCGCTGGGCGATCCGCTCCGGCTGCGGATCGTGGCCCTGCTGGCGCGCGAGACGCTGTGCACCACGCACCTGGTGGAGGAGACCGGGGCCAGGCAGACGAACCTGTCCAACCACATGAAGGTGCTGCGCGAGGCCGGGCTGGTGGAGACCGAGCCGTGCGGCCGCTTCACCTACTACAAGCTCAAGCCCGAGGTCCTGGCCGGCCTCTCGGACCGGTTCGCCGAACTGGCCGCCTCCGCCCGCACCGCCGCCGAGAACAAGAGGGCCTGCCCGTGACCTCCGCCGAGCCCACCACGGCCCGCGCTCAGAGCGCTGACGCGGCCGGGGACGACTCGATCGTCAAGAAGCTCTCCACCCTCGACCGCTACCTCGCGGTGTGGATCCTGCTCGCCATGGCCGTCGGCCTCGGGCTCGGCCGGCTCGTCCCCGGCCTGGACGACGCCCTGACGAGGGTGGAGATCGGCGGGGTCTCCCTGCCGATCGCGCTCGGCCTGCTGATCATGATGTACCCGGTGCTGGCGAAGGTCCGCTACGACCGGCTGGACGCCGTCACCGGCGACCGGAAGCTGATGGTGTCCTCGCTGGTCGTCAACTGGATCGCCGGCCCGGCGGTCATGTTCGCGCTCGCCTGGGTCTTCCTGCCGGACCTGCCCGAGTACCGCACCGGGCTGATCATCGTGGGCCTGGCGCGCTGCATCGCCATGGTGATCATCTGGAACGATCTCGCCTGCGGCGACCGCGAGGCCGCCGCCGTCCTCGTCGCCCTGAACTCACTCTTCCAGGTGCTCGCGTTCGGGCTGCTGGGCTGGTTCTACCTCGACCTGCTGCCCGGCTGGCTCGGCTTCGGCGACGGCGAGCAGCTCGACATCTCCATGGGGAAGATCGCGCTGAACGTGGTGATCTTCCTGGGCGTCCCGCTGCTGGCCGGCTTCCTCACTCGCCGCCTGGGGGAGAAGAGGCTCGGCCGCGCCGACTACGAGGCGAGGTTCCTGCCGAGGATCGGGCCGTGGGCGCTGTACGGGCTGCTGTTCACGATCGTCATCCTCTTCGCCCTGCAAGGGAGGACCATCACCTCGCAGCCGCTGGATGTCGCCCGGATCGCGCTGCCGCTGCTGGTCTACTTCGCGCTCATGTTCTTCGGCACCTTCCTCCTCGGCAAGGGTCTGGGCCTGGCCTACGACCGCACCGCGACCCTCGCCTTCACCGCTGCGGGCAACAACTTCGAGCTGGCCATCGCGGTCGCCATCGCCACCTTCGGCGTCACCTCCGGCCAGGCCCTGTCCGGCGTCGTCGGCCCGCTCATCGAAGTGCCGGCCCTGATCGGCCTGGTCCACGTCGCGCTCGCCTGGCGACGGAAGTTCGCCGCCGACGCGGTGACGAGCGCCGGGTGACGCAGCACACGGATGTGGTGGTGGTCGGCGGCGGCCAGGCAGGACTCGCCGCCGGCTACCACCTGCGCCGGCACGGCCTGGACTCCGTGATCCTGGACGCCGATGCGGCGCCGGGCGGGTCCTGGCAGCACATGTGGGACTCCCTGCGCCTGTTCTCCCCGGCCGGGCACTCCTCGCTGCCCGGCCGCCTCATGCCCGCCCAGGCGGGCGAGGCCTACCCGGGCGCCGGGCACGTGGTGGAGTACCTCGCCGACTACGAGAAGCGCTACGACCTGCCCGTCCAGCACGGCATCCGCGTGGAGGGCGTACGCCGTGACGGGGACCGGCTCCTGGTCGAGGCGGACTCCGGCACCTGGCGGGCTTGTGCGGTCATCAGCGCCACCGGCACCTGGTCGCGGCCCTTCCTTCCCGCCGTGCCCGGCCGATCCGTCTTCACCGGCCGGCAGCTGCACACGGTGAACTACCGCCGTCCGGCCGACTTCGCCGGGCAGCGGGTCATCGTGGTCGGGGGTGGAAACTCCGGCGCCCAGATCGCCGCCGACCTGACCTTGGACGGACGGGTCGAGGTGACGTGGGTGACCCGGCGTCCCCCGCGGTTCCTGCCGGACGACATCGACGGCCGGGCCCTGTTCGATGTCGCCACCGCCCGTCGCCGCGCCCTCGACGCCGGCCAGGGCGACACCGGCGGGGTGGCCTCGCTCGGCGACATCGTGGCCGTGCCGTCCGTCCGCGCCGCCCGCGACGCCGGGCTCCTGACCAGCAAGCCGATGTTCGCCCAGCTCACCACCACCGGCGCCCGGTGGGCCGACGGCAGCCGGAGTGACGCGAACGCGATCATCTGGTGCACCGGCTTCCGCCCGGCACTGGCCCACCTCGCTCCGCTGAACCTGCGCGGCCCGCGCGGACACATCCCCACCGACGGCACACGTGCCCTCGGCGAACCGCGGCTGCACCTGCTCGGCTACGGCGACTGGACCGGCCCGGCCTCGGCCACCCTCACAGGCGTCGGCCGCACGGCCCGCGACGCCGTCCGCGAGGTCGCCGGCCTGCTCACGTAGGCACCTGAGCGGACGCCTCGCCGGCGGGCGCCGGTACGGGTCACGCCGCGGCCGCGGGGCCTGTGAGCAGCCGGCCCATGGCGGCGAGCACGGACGGCTCGACGCGGTAGTAGACCCAGGTGCCGCGCCGCTCGGAGGTGAGCAGTCCGGCCTCCTTGAGCTTCTTCAGGTGGTGGGAGACGGTGGGCTGGGAGACGCCGACGTCGGAGATGTCGCACACGCACGCCTCGCCGCCCTCGTGTGAGGCCACCGCGGAGAACAGCCGAAGGCGCACCGGGTCGCCGAGGGCCTTGAACATCCGCGCGGCGGTCTCGGCCTCGTTGGCGGTCATCGGGCGCTCGGTCAGCGGCGGGCAGCACGGCACGATGCCCTGGCCGTCGGGTTCGAGCAGCGGCAGCACCTTTGCGTTCGACATACGTCTATGTTGACACACGTCGAACCAGTGTGGCTCCGCGGTCGGACGCCTCCAGTACGGGCGGCGGCCGCCCGCAGCGCGCAGGCGCACCGCATCGGCCTGGATTCGACGAATGTCTATGTTGACGCCCATCGATACAGATGCCATGCTGGCCCGCGCAAGCCATCGACAGATGTCGAAACACGCAAGGAGTCGCCGTGAACGCGCCCGCCACCACCGAGCTGCCCGTCGTCGTGATCGGGGCCGGCCCCGCCGGTCTGGCCGCCGCCGCCCACCTGCTCGACCGCGGCATCGAGCCCCTGGTCCTCGAAGCCGGGCCCACCGCCGGCGCCGCGGTGCGCGAGTGGTCGCACGTGCGCCTGTTCTCCACCTGGGGCGAGGTCGTCGACCCCGCCGCCGAGAAGCTGCTGGCCCCCACCGGCTGGACCCGCCCCGACCCGGCCACCTACCCCTCCGGCGGCGACTGGGCCGACTTCTACCTGCAGCCGCTCGCCGACGTCCTCGGCGACCGCGTCCGCACCGGCGCCACCGTCACCGGCGTCTCCCGCACCGGCCGGGACCGGATCGTGGATGCCGACCGCGAGCAGCAGCCGTTCGTCGTGCACGTCGCCCACGCCGGCGGCCGCGAGGAGCGCGTCCTCGCCCGCGCCGTCATCGACGCCTCCGGTACCTGGGCCACGCCGTCCCCGGCCGGCGGCAGCGGACTGCCCGCGCTCGGCGAGAAGGGAGCGGTGGACCGGATCACCTACCGAGTCCCGGACCTCGAGGACCCCACGGCACGGGCCCGGTACGCGGGCAGGCGCACCGCAGTGATCGGCTCCGGCGCCTCCGCGTTCACCGCACTCGCTTACCTCGCCGACCTCGCGAAGTCCGACGACGGCGCGGGGACCAAGGGCGTGTGGATCCTGCGCCGGGGCATGTCGGGCTCCACCTTCGGCGGCGGCGAGGCCGACCAGCTCCCGGCCCGCGGCGCCCTGGGCCTGGCGGCGAAGGCCGCTGTCGAGGACGGCCACGCCGACGCGGTCACCGGTTTCCGCACCGAGGCGATCGAGCGCGACCCCGACGGCCGCCTGATCGTGGTCGGCGAGGACGGCCGCCGTCTGGATCCGGTCGACGAGGTCATCGTGCTGACCGGCTTCCGCCCCGACCTGTCCTTCCTGGGCGAGCTGCGCCTCGGTCTCGACGAGCGCCTCCAGGCGCCCGTGGCCCTGGCACCGCTGATCGACCCCAACCAGCACTCCTGCGGCACCGTCTACCCGCACGGCCACCGCGAGCTCTCCCACCCCGAACAGGGCGTCTACCTGGTCGGCATGAAGTCCTACGGCCGCGCCCCGACGTTCCTGGCGATGACCGGCTACGAGCAGGTCCGTTCCGTCGCCGCGGCGATCGCCGGCGACCTGGATGCGGCCGACCGTGTGGAACTCACTCTGCCCGAGACCGGAGTCTGCGGCGGCGCCGGCCTCTTCGACGCCCCCGACGCTGCACGGGCTGACGGCGGCGGCTGCGCGCCCGCGCCGCAACTCGTCCGGCTCGGCACCCCCGCGGTGGTCGCGGCGCCTGCCGAGCAGGCCCCGGCGGGCGGCTGCTGCGGCTCATGACCGGCATGGGCACCCCGCGCGGGGCCCGCGACCGGAACAGGGGACCGGTCGCGGGCCCCACGCGCGGGGGTGCCTGCCCGGCCGTGCGGGCCGGGGCGGTCAGGTCGCCTTCAGGACGACGAACTCGCCCTTGCCGACGGGCAGGAGCGAGCTGAGGTACCCCTCGGAGGCCTCCACCCGCTGGACGAAGTCCTTCAGCTCGTGCGCGTGCGAGACGGCGTTGTCGACGACGAGTAGGCAGCCGGGTGCGAGGATCCGCTGGAGGGCGGGCCACCAGTCGGCGTACTGTCCGCGGTCGCTGTCCAGGAAGACGAAGTCGAACGCGCCGGCGCCGCAGGAGGCCAGGAACTCCCCGGCCTCGCCGGCCACCTGCCGGATACGGGGGGCGAGTCCGGCGCGCCGGAAGTTCTCCGCGGCCATCTCCCGCTTGTGCGGGGAGTGTTCCACGGTGGTGACGCGGCCGCCGGGGCCGACGGCGTGGGCGAGCCACAGGGTCGAGTAGCCGTTGGAGGTGCCGACTTCGAGGACCTCCCGGCAGCGGCCGTTGCGCAGGAGGAGGGTCAGCAGGACGCCGGTGTCGTGCGTGATGTTCAGCATCTTGTGACCGCGGTCGGCGGCGGCGCGGTCGTTCGCCTCGCCGAACTCTTCCAACTCGGCGAGGATCCGGGCCAGTTCTCGTTCCATGTTGTTTCCTTCCGGCGCCTCACCAGGGGCGCAGACTCTGCACGGCCACGCCGAGCCCGAGGACAACCAGGGCGACGAAGAGTACTCTGCGGAACTTCTCCTCGGAGATCCTCCTGCGGATCCGGTTGCCGACCGACATCCCGCAGAACGCCGGTACGAGGGACGCGGCGGACAGCACGGCGAGCCGCCCGCTGATCAGGTCCTGCGACTGCAGGGACCAGGTCAGGCCGACGGTGGAGAAGGTGAAGAGAATGCCCATCGCCTGCACCAGCTGGTCGCGCGTGAGCCCGACGGACTGGAGGTAGAAGACGCCCGGGACGGCCGACGAACCGGTCATCCCGGTGAGGAACCCGTTGGTGGCCCCGAAGAGCACACCGACGGGGTGGTGCCAGCCGCGGCCGCTGATGTCCACCCGGAACCGGAACAGCCCCAGCACCCCGTACACCGTGAGGCCGAGACCGAGCAGCGCCGACATGACGTCCGCCCGGAAGAAGCCCAGCGTGAACGCGCCGGACACGGTGAAGGCCGTGGCGGTGAGCAGGAACGGCCAGGTGATCCGGACGACCTCGCGGCCGTGCCCGCCGCTCGACGCCTGGACGACGTTGGTGAGGAAGGTGGGCACGAGGATCAGCGCCTTGGCGGGCTGGATGCCTATCGCCGCGGTGAGGATCCCGAGGACTACGGGCGGCAGGCCGAGGCCGGTGAGCCCCTTGACCAGGCCGCCCACGAAGAACGTCAGGACGGTGATCGCGACGAGGGTCATGTCGGACGGGTGCACGCGCGGGGCTCAGGAATGAACGGCGGCTCGCGGGTGGGCGCCGGCGATGCCGCGTGAGGCGAAGCGGCGCAGCGCCTGGACGACGTCGGCCTGCTCCTCCTCGGTCAGCTCCGCGGGCCTGGCCCGGTCGAACCGCTCGGCGAGCCGGGCGATGTCCTCCTGGCGGTCCGCGATGTAGACGGCGCGGTCGGTGCCGACCGTCTTCTCCCGTCCCGCGAACCGCTCCGCGATCGGGTTGGAGTCCTGCACGAAGTTGATGTCGAACACGCCGATCTGCAGCAGGACGTACCGCGACAGCGTGCCCACCGGCGCGCCGTTGACGAACCGGTGCCTGCTGGGGCTGGGGACCTGGAACATCTCGCCCGGCTGGACGGTGAACACCTCACCGGAGTCGGGCAGTTCGATGGTGATGCGGCCGCGTGAGCAGTACATCAGGTCGGACACCTTGTTGTGGTAGTGGTAGGGCACCGCCTCGTGGTCGAGGTTGAACAGGCTGACCCGCAGGCCGTCCTCGTAGTGGAACTCTTTCATCTCCATGACTCATCTCCCTGTCTCGCTGCTGACAAGCCCGGCACCGTCCACGGCGACGGGGCGCGGACCGGCCGCGACGGCGGCGGCCCCGGTCCAGTCGTCGACCACCGACCGCGCCGCCTCGACGAAGGCGCCCGCGTAGTTCTTCTCGTTCCGCCAGAACCTGACGGGAGGCCCGTAGGACCACAGGTGCGGGGACGGGCGGGGCCCCGCACCGGACCGCCGCAGCACCCGGTAGCCACCGCCGGGGTCCAGCGCGATGCCGCCGGTGGCGTAGCCGCCCTCCTCGTGCGGGACGATCTCGCCGCGTCGCAGCAGGTGCTGCACCAGCGGCGACGGATGGCGGTCCAGGCCGGAATCCTGTGACCGGGCGCGGACCACGCAGTCCGCGCGCAGAGTGACCGGCGGCCCGCCGTCCGGGGCGTACGTGATGCGGAAGGCGCCGTCGTCGGTGGCCTCGGTGCGCGAGGCGCCGTAGCCCAGCCGGACGGTGGTCAGGACGCCGGCGTCCATGAGGGCGAGGAGCTTCTCCGCGTTGGCGGCGGGCATCGGGACGGCCGTCCGGATGACGTGGGTGTCGAACATCCGGTCGTACACGGCTTTGTCGGCGGGGACGAGCTGGTGGTAGAAGCGCATCCGCCGCGCCTTCAGCACGACCGCGTGGACCAGGTCCCCGGTGGCGGAGGCCCGCAGGTCGTCCGCGAGCTTGTCCCGGGCGGTCGGGTACGGCGGGCGGGTCACGGCGTCCCAGCCGACCGCTCCGCCGGAGGCCCGGCGCAGTTCCCGGTCCAGCAGTTCCAGCACGGGCCCGATCCTGAGCCACCCGTGGTGGGCGCGCCGGATCGCGGCGAGGTTCTCCTCGGTGAGGTGGTGCGGCTCGTACGGCGGGAGCGGGCCGCGCACCGGGGGGAAGAACCCGGAGCGCGACCCGGCGACCACCTCCGGGGGAGTGCCGTGCGGGGCCGGCCGGAAGGCGGTGACGTGCCCGTCGGACGTGTAGGTGAACTCGCCCTCGCACAGCGTCAGGATCGCGTCGATGCCGCTCGGGCCCATGCCCTCCACGAACACCCGGGGCCGCTCGCCCCGGGCGTGGCGGGCGCGGACCCGGTCGTGGACGACGGCCCGCACGGCGTCCGGTGGGTAGGGCGCCGAGAGATGGCCGGGGCGCCCGGCGAGCCGGCCGGTCACCCGGGGCTGCCAGTGCCCGGTGCTCAGCAGCACCCGGTCGAGGCCGGCCACGGTGAACTCGCGGCCGGTGTCCAGGTCGCGCAGCAGCACCCGGAACCCGTCCGGGGCCGTGAAGCCGTCCACCGCCTCGTGCCGTACGTAGGGCCGTACGGTGATGCCGTGGGCGCGGGCCCGCTCGACCGCCTCCTGGAAACGCTCCCGGAGATAGCGGCCGAACAGGGCCCGCGGGTAGAACTCACGGGCGTCGGGCTGCCAGGCGGCCGGGTCCGTCCCGGGGTGGGTCTCCAGGACGAACTGCGGGCACTCCCGCAGCAGGCGCGCCTTGTTCGCGGCCATCCAGTCGACGAAGTCGGTGCCGTGCAGGCCCATGCTGCCGGCCTCGTTGTTGCACCGGTGGGCGAGCTGGGTGTTGTCCTCGCCGTACGGATAGCCCGGCCCGCTCACCGGCCCCCGCTCCACGGTGACGATCGTCGGAGCGGAGGGCGGCGGCAGGGACGGGCACCCGGGGACGGTCAGGCGCTGCACCAGGTGCCACAGCGCGCAGGTGCCGGAGAATCCCGTGCCGATGACGCAGTAGGTGACGCCGCGCCCCGGCGTGCCGGGTCCCGTCGTGGTGGCCATGCGGATCAGGACTCCAACCGGGCGAGGGCGTTCCTGATGCGGGTGCCCGCCTCGGTCAGCAGCGCGCCGTCACGGCCGCAGTTGATCCGCACCCAGTGGTCCATCGCCTCCCCACCCGCGAAGTGGCTGCCGCAGATGGTGGCGACCCTCGCCTCCGCCAGCAGGAACCGCTCGGCGGTGACGTGACCGTGTCCGCGGTAGGCGTCGGCGTACGCCGACAGGTCCACGAACAGGAAGTAGCCGCCCTGCGGCCGGCGCACCCCCAGCGAGGGCACTGCCTGCAGTTCCCGCAGCATCGCCTCCAGGTTGGCGCGGGCGGCGCGCGCCCGGTCGGTGGCCACCTGGTCCAACTCCGGCTGGAGGGCGATGTGCGTGGCGATCTGACCGTAGGTCGACGCGAACGAGGTCAGGTTGACCTGCGCGCGCGCCGCCGCCTCGACGATGTCCGCGGGACCGCAGAGGTAGCCGATGCGGTCGCCGTGCATGCCGTAGGTCTTGCCGGGTCCGGTCACCCAGGTCGTCCAGGGCCGCATGGAGCACCGGCTCCCGTCGGCGAGCGGGACGTCGATCGCGGCGAACGTGCGGGCGCGCTCGCCGAGGACGTGGGCCTCGTAAGGGGTGTCGAACAGGACGTGGACGGGGGGCTCGCCGCGTTCCTCGCGCCGGGTGTTGTGCTCGGCGAGGACCTGGGCCAGCGCGGTGAGTTCCCCGGTGGAGTACACCTTTCCGGTCGGGTTGACGCAGTCGCCCAGCACGACGATCTTCGTACGGTCCGACAGGGCCGTCCGCAGCGCCGGCGCGGTCAGTCCGTCCTCCGCCGGGACGGGGACGGTGCGGGGCGTGGCGTCGTGCAGGCGCACCATGTCGGCGTAGTGGGGCCAGTTGGGCACCGGGACGACGACCTCGTCGCCCCGGTTGAGCAGCGCGTGGAAGGCGACCGAGATGGAGCCCTTCACGCCGCCGGGCGTGACGAGGATCTCGGTGTCGGGGTCGTAGTCGATGCCGTGCAGGCGGGCCGCCCGCGCCGCGATGGACTCCCGCAGGAATGGGAAGCCCCTGACCGGCGCGAAGGCGTGGACCACCGCGGAGCGGGAGCGGATGAACTCGATCACGCCCTGGTCGATGCGGGGGTCGGCCGGGGTGTCCAGCGCGCCGATGCTGAGGTCGATGATCTGTTCGCCGGGGGCGAGTTGCCGGTTGAGGGCGGCCAGCTTGGCCGCCGTTCCGTGGGTGGCCGATTCGGGAAGGGCCAGGACGACGTCGGAGATGCCTCGTGTCTTGTGCACGTCCGGTGAGCTGCCTCTCTGTCGTGGGGGGAAACTCAGCCCGGACTCAGCTCGTGACCGCCTTGTACATGGCGTTCCACATCTGGAGCTGGATGTCGAGGGTCTCGGTGGCGCCGTAGGCGATCTCGGCGAGGTCGGCCTCGGTGCGGACGTTGTTCAGGACGCACTTGCGCGCGTCGGCGGCGTGGCGCTCCTCGACGCCCTGGTCCCCGACGTGGACGTTGAAGTAGATCTCGACCTTCTCGACGAACTCGGTCGCCGGCAGGCCGGTGTTGTTGTTGCGGAAGGCGGTGCGGCAGACCTGGAGCATGGTGTCGGCGTGGGACTCCAGGGCCATCGCGACGCCCAGCATGCGCTGGTAGCTGCCGCCCACCAGTTCCCGGGTGCGCTCGCGGTAGGCGAACGTCTCGGGGATGACCAGGGCGCTGTCGCGGGCCTCCTTGACGCTCAGGGGCGCCAGCCCGAACTCGACCTCGCCGAGCAGGTTGTGGGCGTTCTCCATCAGCACCTCGTGGCACTTCTCGGGCTCGCCGTACCCGGCTTCCTCGTTGAGGATGAAGGAGAACAGGGTCAGGGTGTCACGGTCGTCGTGGGCGGCGGCCTGGGCGCACACGTGGGCTATGCCCTTGACCGTGCCCTCGGTGCGGTGGAAGAAGTTGGCCCGGTGGAAGTCGTAGGTGCGGCTGTTCCACTGGGTTTCCTCGAGGTACTTGAAGTAGTCGTTCGTGTAGACCTTGTGGTGCTCCAGCTCGTCCACGAAGGAGGTGACCTGGTCGTGCAGCGCGGGTGCGGTGCTTGTCGTCATCCTGCTTCTACTCCTGGTTGAGGGGGTGGCCCGGATCAAGTCCGGCGAAACTTTCCGGATTCACGCACGAAGGCCCGGTGCGGATTTCTGCGCACCGCGGGCAAAGGCACTGCCGGGACGGATCTGTTCATTACCGCGAATACAGCGTCCCTGAAGCTGGCCTGAACCAATCATGGAGCACGGGTCCTTGCGGCGACAGGTCGCAATTCAGTCATTGAGTGCCGAAAAATGCCACGGTCGGTGGTGCCGAATTCTGTCGGCCGGAAAAGCGGAAATGGCAACGCGCAGCTCCCCTTGGCCGTCGGGGGATTGCCGGCCAAGGGGATGCGCGTGGCCTCGCGGAAATCGCGAGGACGGCCCCGTCAGGCGGTGGGGGCCAGCTGGTCGTCCTCGGAGACGGACTGTGCCGGGGTCTCCTTCTTCCAGCCGGTGACGAGCCTGAGGAGCAGCGAGGCGGCGGCGAGGATCACGCCGAACCAGATGACCCTGGTGACGCCCATGTGGTCGACGATCAGGCCGCCGAAGAGGGCGCCGAGGGCGATGCAGGTGTTGTACGCCATGGTGTTGAGCGACATCGCGGCCTCGAACGTCTCCGGCGCGGAGGCCAGCGTCATGTTGACCTGGGACAGCTGCACCGCGCCGAAGGACAGGCCCCACAGGATGAGGGCGATCACCGCGCCGGTCTCCGCGTCGCCGATGCCGCGCAGCAGCAGCAGGGCGGCCAGCAGCCCGACGAGCCCGACGACGAAGGTGCCGCGCAGGCTGCGGTTGACCGTGTAGCCGGCGATGAAGTTCCCGACGGCGCCGCCGATACCGAAGATGATCAGCACCACCGTGATGAAGGTGGAGCCGGCTCCGGCCTCGTCCTCCAGGTAGGGGCGGACGAACGTGTACGCGCCGAAGTGGCCGAGGACGAAGAAGATGACGATGAGCAGCACCGTGCGCAGCTGCCCGTTCTTCACCGGCAGTCCGAAGACCTCGCGGACCGAGACGGCGTTGTCCGACGGCAGCGACGGGATGACCGCGGCGACCGCGAGGAAGACCAGCAGGCTCAGACCGGCCCAGATGCCGAAGGTGGTCCGCCAGTTGGTGTGGGCCTCGACGATGGTGCCGAGCGGAATACCGACGACCGTGGCGATGGAGATGCCGGACATCACCACCGCGGCCGCACGGCTGGCGTGCCGCTCGGGCACGATGCGCATGGCCATGCTGACGCCGATCGCCCAGAAGACACCGCTGGCGAATCCCATGCACAGACGCGTCGCGAGAATCAGCGGGTAATTCGGGGAAACGGCGGTGATGAGATTTCCGAGGGCCAGCACCGCGAGAAGGGTGGACAGGAGGTAACGCCGGTTGACGCGGCGGGTCCAGGCCACGATGAACGGCACACCGAGGCCGGCCGCGACACCCTGCGCGGTCACCATGAGACCGGCGGTGCCGACGGAGATGTGCAGGCTCTTGCTCAGCGGGGTGAGCAGACCCACGGGCATCAGTTCAGTGGTGAGGAAGACGAAAAGACTGGCGGTGATGGCAGCGACGCCGATCCAGCCTCTGGCGGCCGACGTCGGGTTTTTCTGCTCTGCTACGGACATGACTACTCTCCAACAATCTGCTCAAGTGAGGTGCCGGTGACTTAAGAGGGACGTCAGGAACGCGTTCCGCCCCGGCCCGCGGCGGGCTTGGGCGCGAGCACGGCGGGTTCCTCACCGGCGGGCCCGGTCCCGGAGGGCGGGCTCTGCGGCTTGGCCGGCCGGGGCTGCGCGAGCATCACGGCGACGAGGATCACGAGGATGCCGACGATCTGCAGCGCGGAGAACGTCTCGTCCTCGAAGACGAAGCCGAGGACGGTCGCGACGACGGGACTGCCGAGGGCCAGGAAGGAGACGGCCAGGACGGGCAGTCTCTCGATCCCGCGGAACCACAGCGCGTAACTGATGACCGCGCCGAGGACGATGAGGTAGGCGAACCCGAAGATGTTCGTCCCGGTCAGCGAGCCGGGCAGCCCCTCGACGGCGAGGGTGAAGGGCAGCGACACCAGCCCGCCGGCCAGCAACTGCCAACCGGTGAAGGGCAGCAGCCCCACGCCCTCGGGACGCCCCCAGCGTTTGGTGAAGGTGATGCCGGTGGCCATGCAGGCCGCACCGCCGAGGCCGGCGGCCACACCGACCGTGTCCAGCGCCGTGGACCCCTTGAACACCAGCAGGACCACTCCGGCCGTGCCGAGCGCACAGGCCAGCGCGTGCACCGGGCGTATCTTGTCGCCGATCAGCAGCGCGGCCAGGATCAGCACGATCATCGGCTGCACCGACATGAGCATCGCCGCGATGCCGCCCGGCAGACGGTAGGCGGCGACGAAGAGCAGCAGGTTGAACGCGCCGATGTTGAGCGTCCCGAGCACCAGGGAACGCCACAGCCACCGGCCCTTGGGCAGCACCCGCGAAATGAGCAGCAGAATGAGACCCGAGGGAAGTGCCCGCATGGTCGTGGCGAGCAGGGGACGGTCCGGCGGCAGCAACTCGGTCGTCACCAGATACGTGCTTCCCCAGATCGCCGGCGCCAGCGCCGTCACACCCGAGTTGAGGAGTTGCCGGCCACTGTTCATGGCGCACCGTCCTCCGCAGCGATACACCTGACGCCACAACAGCGGAAGCCAGGCGGAAGAAATGTGTTCACGTCACCGTTTCCTGAGCGCAGAAGGCCGCGGCGATGCCTAGTCGAAAATGGCATCGCGTGTGCGCGAGCGCTTCAGTTCGAAGAATCCGTCAGTGCCCGCGAGGGCGAGCACCCCGTCCCACAGCCGGCCGGCCGCCTCACCGCGCGGCGCGGGCGTGATGACCGGGCCGAAGAACGCGATGAGCTCGCCGTCGGGGCCGGGCACGTGGATGACGGGGGTGCCGACCTCGGTGCCGACAGGGTCCATGCCGGCGTGGTGGCTCGCGCGCAGCGCCTCGTCGTGGTCGGTGGAGTCGGCCACCTCGACCAGGTCCTCCGGCAGCCCGGCCTCGGCGAGCGCGGCGACCATCATGTCCCGCTTCAGGCCCGCCTGCTTGAGGTGGATGAGGGCGCCCATGGCGTTGTAGAGGGGGCGCAGCACGTCCGTGCCGTACCGCTCCTCGGCGGCGATGCACACGCGCACCGGGCCCCAGCCGTCGATCATGCCCTGCCGGTACTTCTCCGGCACTTCCCGGCCCTGGTTGAGCACGGAAAGGCTCATGATGTGAAAACGCGTCTCGATGGGCCGTACCTTTTCCACCTCCAGCAGCCACCGGGAGGTGATCCACGCCCACGGGCAGCGCGGGTCGACCCACATGTCGACTACGGTATTCGCCTGCTGGGCGGATGGCGTGCTGGTCATGAAAGAGCCGGTCCTTCCGGTCGAATGCGTATCCGGGTGAATGGGGAATTGCCGCCGTCCTGCCGGAACTCGTCAACCAGAGAAATACGGGTCATGGCAAGGTCCTGGGGTGCCGGACGTGGGCACGCTCAAATTCTGGACCGGCCTCGTCAATGAGTCCAACACATGTTTGTCATGGCATTTATCTTCTGGCAAGATAGATCACCATGGAGCTGCAGCAGATGCGCTACGTGGTCGCGGTCGCCGAGACGAACAGCTTCACCCGCGCCGCGGAGCGCTGTCTGGTCGTCCAGTCCGCCCTCAGCCACCAGATCGCGCGTCTGGAGCAGGAGCTGGGGGCGAAGCTGTTCGAGCGCACCACGCGCCGGGTGCGGCTCACCCCGGCCGGTGCGGCGTTCCTGCCGGCGGCCCGCCAGTGTCTGGAGGCCGCCGAGCGCGCGGCCGTCGAGGTCGCCGCGGCCGTCGGGGAGGTCCGCGGGCGGCTCTCCGTCGGGCTGATCCCCTCTGTCGCCGCCGTCGACATCCCGGGCGCGCTGCGCGACTACCGGCAGCGGTATCCGCAGGTGCGCATCAGCCTGCGGGTCGGGGCGAGCGACGACCTCGTCGAGCAGGTCAAGCAGAGAGCCATCGAGGTGGCCTTCCTGGGGCTGCCCACCACGGTGCGCCCCGAGGGGGTCAGCTGCCGCGAACTCGCCCGTGACCGGCTCGTCGCCGTCGTCGCGCCCGACCACCCGCTGGCCGACGAGCCGGCGATCGACCTGCGCCGGCTGTCCTCGGAGGTGTTCGTCGACCTGCCCGCGAAGACCGCCGGGCGCGCCCAGTCCGACCTGGCCTTCTCCGCCGCCGGCCTGACCCGTGACGTGGCGTTCGAGGTGACCAACGCGGATTTCCTGGCACGGCTGGTCGGGCAGGGCCTCGGCGTGGCGATGCTGCCCGCCGCGTACGTGGCCCAGCTCAGCGGCGTCACGACCATCGAGGTCGTCGACGCCCCGGCGCGCGTCGAGTACATCATCTGGAGCCCGGACAGCCGCACCCCCGCGGCCACGGCGTTCCTGCGCGTCCTCGGGGTGCCCGACGCCGAAGCCGCCGTGTGACAGTGGCGCGGCCCGCGGGGGCGGGCCGCGCCACAAGTGCCGTTCGGTGAATATCAGTTGGCGGTCAGCGCCGGCCGCCGGGGCCGTACGCCGCGGTGGACCTCCAGCGTCGCCGTGGACCGGTTGAGGGTGATGTAGTGCAGGCCGGGCGCGCCCTCGGCGAGGAGACGCTCGGCCATCGCGGTGGCGTACTCGACGCCGATGCGGTGGCCCTGCTCCGGGTCGTGGGCGGCCGCCTCCAGGCGATGGGCCAGGTCCTCGGGGAAGGCGGCTCCGCTCAGCTCGGCGAAGCGGCGGATCTGGCGGGCGTCGGTGGCCGGCATGATCTCCGGGATGATCGGGATGCCGCAGCCGGCCGCCGCCACCCGGTCCCGCAGCCGCAGATAGTCCTCCACGTGGAAGAACATCTGCGTGATGGCGTAGTCGGCGCCGGCCCGGCACTTGGCGACGAAGTGCCGGATGTCGCTGTCCCAGTCGGGTGAGCGCGGGTGGCGCTCGGGGAACGCGGCGACACCGATGCTGAAGTCCCCCGACTCCCGCACCAGGGAGACCAGTTCGTGGGCGTAGGTGAAGCCGTCGGGGTGCGGGACCCACGGTCCGCCGGGTGCGCCGGGCGGGTCACCGCGCAGCGCGAGGACGTCCCGCACGCCGGCGTCGGCGTACTGGCCGATGATCTGGCGCAGTTCGGACACCGAGTGGCCGACCGCGGTGAGGTGCGCGACGGGACGCAGGGTGGTCTCGGCGGTGATCCGCTTAGTCAGCGCGACGGTGCGGTCCCGGGAGGAGCCGCCCGCGCCGTAGGTCACCGACACGAAGTCCGGGGCCAGTTGCTCGACACGGCGTATCGCCTGCCACAGGGTCCGCGCCCCGGCCTCGGTCCTCGGCGGGAAGAACTCGAAGGAGAACGTGGGCGTTCCCCGGTCGAGCGCGGCACGCAGGGTCGTCATCGCCGGCCTCCGGTCCGCGCGCTCATGTGCCGCTCCCCAGGTGAGTCCCGATCTCCCGGGCCGCCTCGGGGCCGTAGGCGCCACCGATCCGGGCCAGGACCTCCGAGGGCAGCAGCTTGTACTCCTGGGTGCCGACGGTCGAGAGGACCAGCGTGGCCAGCGCGCAGCCCAGTTGGGCGGCCCGCTCGTACGGCAGCCGCCAGGCAAGGCCGGCGAGGAAGCCGGCCCGGAAGGCGTCGCCGACGCCCGTCGGGTCCACGACGTCCTGCGCCGCGACCGCCGGCACGTCCGTCCGCCGCCCGCCGTTGGCCAGCAGGGACACGCCCTGTGCGCCGCGGGTGACGACCCAGGTGCCCACCCGCCGCAGCACCTCCTGCTCGCTCCAGCCGGTGCGCTCGCGCAGCAGGGCGCTCTCGTACTCGTTGGTGAACAGCAGCCGCGCCCCGTCCACCAGGCGCCGCGTCTGCTCGGTGTCGAGCCGGGCCAGTTGCTGGGAGGGGTCGGCCGCGACCGGCACGCCCAGCGCGTGCGCGGTGGCGGTGTGCCGCAGCATGGCCGCGGGGTCGTCGGCGCCGACGAGCACCAGGCCCAGACCGCCGGCGCGCCGGTGCACCTCGGCGAGGTCGATGCGGCCGGCCTCGGCCATGGCGCCCGCGTAGAACGTGGCGATCTGGTTCTGGTCGGTGTCCGTGGTGCACACGAAGCGGGCGGTGTGCAGGGTCTCGCTGACCCGCACGGAGGCGGTGTCCACGCCGGCCTCCCGCAGCCGCTCCCCGTAGGCGGCGAAGTCGACGCCCGCGGCGGCGACGAGGATCGGCCGCAGGCCGAGGCGGCCCATGCCGAAGGAGATGTTCGCGCCCACGCCTCCCTCCCGTACCTCCAGGTGGTCGGCGAGGAAGGACAGGGACACGTGCTCGACCATCTCGCTGAGGATCTGCTCCGCGAACCGGCCCGGGTAGACCATGAGGTGGTCGATCGCGATGGAGCCCGACACGGCGATACGCACGGCGTTCTCCTCGGCTTCAGGCCCGGCCGGCGCCGGACGCGGACCCGGGCAGCCCGGCAGCCTCACGCAGGGCGTCCACGCGGTCGGTGCGCTCCCAGGTGAAGTCGGGCAGCTCACGGCCGAAGTGGCCGTAGGCGGCGGTCCGGGCGTAGATCGGGCGGAGCAGGTCCAGGTCGCGGATGATCGCGGCCGGGCGGAGGTCGAAGACCTCGTCGATCGCCTTCTCGATCTTCTCGTGGTCGACCTTGGCGGTGCCGAAGGTCTCCACGAACAGGCCGACCGGCTCGGCCTTGCCGATCGCGTACGCGACCTGCACCTCGCAGCGGGAGGCCAGGCCCGCCGCGACGACGTTCTTGGCGACCCAGCGCATCGCGTACGCCGCCGAGCGGTCCACCTTGGAGGGGTCCTTGCCGGAGAAGGCGCCGCCGCCGTGGCGGGCCATGCCGCCGTACGTGTCGATGATGATCTTGCGGCCGGTCAGGCCGGCGTCGCCCATCGGGCCGCCGATCTCGAACCGCCCGGTGGGGTTGACCAGCAGCCGGTGGCCCTCGGTGTCCAGCTTCACGCCGTCGGCGGCGAGTTGCCGCAGCACGGGCTCGACGACGTACTGCCGCACGTCCGGCACGAGCAGCGACTCCAGGTCGACGCCCGCGGCGTGCTGCGCGGAGACCACCACCGTGTCCAGGCGTACGGCCCGGTCGCCGTCGTACTCGATGGTGACCTGTGTCTTGCCGTCCGGGCGCAGGTAGGGCACGGTGCCGTCCTTGCGGACCTCGGTCAGGCGGCGGGAGAGCCGGTGCGCGAGGTGGATCGGCAGCGGCATCAGCTCCGGCGTCTCGTCGCAGGCGTAGCCGAACATCAGGCCCTGGTCGCCCGCGCCCTGCCGGTCCAGCTCGTCGTCGTCGCCCTCGACCCGGGTCTCGTAGGCGGTGTCGACGCCCTGGGCGATGTCCGGGGACTGCGCGCCGATGGAGACGGACACGCCGCAGGAGGCGCCGTCGAAGCCCTTCTTCGAGGAGTCGTAGCCGATCTGGAGGATGGTGCCGCGGACGAGGGCCGCGATGTCCGCGTAGGCCTTGGTGGTGACCTCGCCGGCCACGTGGACCAGACCGGTGGTGATCAGTGTCTCGACGGCGACGCGGGAGGCCGGGTCCTCGCGCAGCAGCGCGTCGAGGATCGTGTCGCTGATCTGGTCGGCGATCTTGTCGGGGTGGCCCTCGGTCACGGACTCCGAGGTGAACAGACGACGGGACACGGGCTTCTTCCTCCTGATCGGCGGGTGACGGCGGGGGTGTGCGGTGTCCTGCGGTCCCGGTGGAGGCCTCGGCGCCGGTCGCGGGCGCGCGAGGCCTCCACCGTGCTCAGCCGGCGCTCACGACAGGCGGTGGCAGGAGAACTCCACCGGCACGTCGGCGACCGGACGGGTGGTACGGAAGACGACCTCGTGCCGGAAACCGGACTCCTCGATGAGCTTCTGGAGGTACCGCACGTCGCCCATCGTGCTGAAGAAGATCATCATGCGGCCGTTCTCCGCGAGGTACTGGCGCGCCTGCTGGAAATACCGCGTCAGCGCGCCGTAGCCCTCGTCCGTGGTGGCGGAGTCGGCCACGTCACGGGCGGCGAACCACTGGAACGGCGGGTTGAAGATGATCAGGTCGAAGGTGCCCTCGACCGCGCTGAAGACATCGCTGACGCGGGCCTCGACCTTGTCGGCCACGCCGTTGCGGGCGGCGTTGGCGAGCACCGCCTCCACGGCGTCCGGGTTGATGTCGACGGCGAGGACCGAGGACGCCTTGGCGGCCGCGGTGATCGCGAGGGACCCGCTGCCGGTGCCCATGTCGAGGACGCGGTCGCCCTCCTCCACCTCGGCGAAGATCGCTCCGCCGAGGATCGGGGAGACCGGGCACGGGGTCATGACCGTCGACGGGACGGTCAGCTTCAGCCCCAGGAACGGCACGGTCTGCGCGCCCTCCTGCGGGGCGCCGCCGGAAAGGATCTCGCGCAGCTCCAGGACGGTCTCGACCTGCTCCTCGGGGATCAGCGGGCGGTAGCCGTCGACGGTGCCGGTGGTGGCGGTGTGCTGGGTGGAGGTCATGACGTGAAGGGCCTTTCGATCGGCATTTTCTGAGGGTTCGTCAGTTACGTCGGCGGTCAGGCGTGTCCGTCGAAGAGGCTCGTCACCGAGCCGTCCTCGCAGACCTCGCGGATCGCCCGCGCCAGCAGCGGGGCGATGGACAGCACGGTCAGGGCCGGGAAGCGCTTCGCCTCCGGGATGGGCAGGGTGTCGGTGACGATCACCTCACGCGCCCCGCAGCCCGACAGCCGCTCGACGGCCGGGTCGGACAGGATGCCGTGCGTGGCGGCGATGACGACATCGGCGGCGCCCTCGTCCAGCAGCACCCGGGTGGCGTTGGCGATCGTGCCGCCGGTGTCGATCATGTCGTCGATGAGGACGCACAGCCGGCCGCGCACCGAGCCGACGACCCGCTTGGCCACGGCCTCGTTGGGCCGGTCCGGGTCACGGGTCTTGTGCACGAACGCGATCGGCCGGCCGCCCAGGTGGTCGGCCCACTTCTCGGCCAGCCGGGTCCGGCCGGCGTCCGGCGACACCACGGTGACGGGCGCGTCCCCGTAGGTGTCGCCGACGTAGGACGCCAGCAGGCTCTGGGCGAGTAGATGGTCGACCGGGCCGTCGAAGAAGCCCTGGATCTGGGCGGTGTGCAGATCGACGGTCATGATCCGGTCCGCGCCCGCGGCCTTGAGCAGGTCGGCCACCAGCCGGGCCGAGATCGGCTCGCGGCCGCGGTGCTTCTTGTCCTGCCGGGAGTAGCCGTAGAACGGCATGACCGCGGTGATCCGCCGGGCGCTCGCGCGCTTGAGCGCGTCCACCGTGATCAGCTGCTCCATGATCCAGGTGTTGATGGGGGCGCAGTGGCTCTGCAGGACGAACGCGTCGCTGCCGCGCACCGACTCCTCGAAGCGGACGAAGATCTCCCCGTTGGCGAAGTCGTACGTCGACTGAGGGGTCAGCGGCACGTCGACGTGCTTGGCCACCTCCTCCGCCAGCTCGGGGTGGCTGCGCCCGGCGAACAGCATCACCTTCTCGGCGCCCATCAGCCCCGCAGACCCTTCCGGTAGGCGGCGTGCGCCGCGGCGAGCCGGCCGCCGACCTCGGCCGTGCTGACCAGCACGGCCATGTTGGCCCTGGCGGAGCGGCCCTGCGTGGCACGGTCGACCGCGCGCATCAGGTACTTGGTGATGGCCTGCCCGCGCACCCCGTCCCGCTCGGCCGCGCGCATGGCCTCCTCGATGGCCGCGTCGACCTCGTCGCCGTCGATCGCGTCCCCCGGCCGCACCGGCGTGGTGATCAGGAAGGAGCTGTTGCTGCCCAGCGCCCAGTGGTGCTCGATCGACCGGGCGATCACCTCGTCGTCGTCGAGCCGCAGCGGGCTGCGAAAGCCGCTGGAGGTGCAGTAGAAGGCCGGGAAGTCGTCGGAGCGGTACGACACGACCGGCACGCACTGGGTCTCCAGGTACTCCAGTGTCAGCCCCAGGTCGAGGATCTTCTTCGCGCCGGCGCACACCACGGCGACCTTGGAGCGGGTGAACTGGATCAGGTCGGAGGACACGTCCATGGTCCGCTCCGCGCCCCGGTGCACGCCGCCGATGCCGGCCGAGGAGAAGAACGGGATGCCCGCGAGCTCGGCCGCCACCAGCGAGGAGGCGACGGTCAGCGCGCCCATGCCGCCCTGGGCCAGCACCACCGGCATGTCCCTGCTGCTCACCTTGGGGATGCCGGGTGTTGAGGCGAAGCGGTCGATGTCGGCGTCGGTCATGCCGACCACGATTCGGCCGCCCTCCACGGCGACGGTGGCCGGGACGGCGCCGCCCGCGCGGACCGCCTCCTCGACCTTCCTGGCCGTCGCGGCGTTGTCCGGGTAGGGCAGGCCATGGGTGATCACGTTGGATTCCAGGGCCACCACGGGACGGCCCTCGTGCAGGGCTTCGCGCACCTCTTCGCTGAAGACGACGGGAACCGGCTGGTGTGTGAGGGAGTTCGTCATCGTCTCAGCCGGCGTCCGGGCCGTAGTTCGGGACCTTGCTGAGGATGTGCCGCCGGTTCACTATCTCCGGTATGTAGACCTGCTCGTTCCAGCGTTCCTTGTCGACCGGCTCGATGGCGATGGACACCACGCCCTCGTCGCAGCTGAAGGCGGCGCTCACCGCCTCGGTCACGGCCGTGACCAGCCGGACGTGCTGCTCGTCGCTGAGCGCCACCGGGAAGTGCTTGATGTTGACGTGCGGCATGATGGTCTCCTTCTGGAGTCCCAGACGCCGGCGGATGGCCGTGGCCAGCTCCTCGACGTCCGGATCTTTCAGGATCGAGTAGTGGTCGGCCCGGAGCTCGACCATGGCCGGCGGCGTGTGCGCGTAGCCGCTGACCCCGTCCAGGAACGAGTAGTCGTCGCCCTGGGCCTTGAAGATCGTGACGGGAGCGCTGATATGACGCTCTGTCAGCTCCCGGAAGGTGTAGCTGAACTCGAAGGTCGTCCCGACCACCTGGATGATCCGCAGCACCAGGTCGACGTCGAGCCCGGGGAAGTGCGCGCTGATGAACTCGGCGAACGTCCGGTCGTCCTCGGCGACGGCGACGCACTCGTCCGCCAGCGGCCCGTCCACCGTGCCGGCGAACACGGAGAACAGGATCCGCACGTAGGCCTTGTTGGCGTAGGAGGCGTTGCGTTCCATCGCGCACGCCGAGCGGACCTTGGGCGAACCGGGCGCGATCAGCACCACGTGCTCGACCTTCTCTCCCAACTGCTCCAACTGGTACGCCGTCTCGAAGGCGACCCGCGCCCCGAAGGAGTACCCCCACAGCGTGTACGGGCCCTCCGGCTGCACCTCCCGGATCGCCCGGACGTCGTCGGCGGCCATCTGCCGGATCGTCGGATACGGCACCTCGCCCGCGTTGATCCCGTACGCCTGCACCCCGTAGAACGGCCGGTCGTCGCCCGTCCGTTCGGCCAGCAGCCGCAGGTTCATGGTGTAGCCGCCCAGGCCAGGCCAGCAGAACACCGGCTTGCCCGAGCCCTCGCGCCGCAGCGGGACCAGCCGGGAGGAGTGCTCGGCGCCACTCCCGCCCTGCACCCGCCGGGCCAGCGCCTCGATCGTCGGGGACTCGAACAGCACCTGGAGCGGAAGCGACACCCCCAGCTCCCGGTTGATCCTGTTGATGAGCCCGACCGCGATGAGCGAGTTGCCGCCGGAGGCGAAGAAGTCCTCGTGCACCGAGACCGTCTCCCGCTTCATCGCCTTCTTCCACAGCTGGGCGATACGGCGTTCCGCGGTGGTGCGGGGGGCGACGAAGGGCCGCTCGTCGCTGCCCACATCGGTCTTGTCGGAGGCGGCGAGCGCCCGCACGTCGATCTTGCCGTTCGCGGTGACCGGCAGCTCGTCGAGGATGACGACCTTGTTCGGGATCATGTAGTCCGGCAGGAAGTTGATCAGGTCGTCCCGGATCATCTCCGCCGGACCGCGCATGTGGACGACGTCCTCGCGCATGCCCTCGTGCCGCCGCTGCTCCTCGCTCACCCGGCCGCCCACGAAGAAGTACGACGGCCCGGTCGGCCGGCCGAGACCGCGCAGCACGGCGTCGATCTTCCGGGCGGACGGCAGGTCGTCCCCGGTGCGGGAGCTGTACCCGGACGACATGAAGCCCAGGCCGGCGTCGTTCATCGACAGATGCTGGAGGGTGCGGCCGAGGTCGATGTACCGGCGCCAGCCGGGCCCGCCGCGGCTGATGACCGAGATGCCGAGGCTCGCCCGGTCGTACACCGCCTGGTTGATGGCGATGACCTCCTTGCGCAGCACCAGCTCGGAGGAGATCCGCTCCAACCGGCCGTCCCTGTAGGCGTACTGGCCGGCGGGCAGCCCGGCGACCTTGCCCGGGTGGGCCTGGACGTAGAGGTCGACCGTGTCCTCCTCGCGCGGCCCGGGATAGGGGACGAGGGCGAACGTGCCGAGGTAGTAGTCCTCCTCTGCGACCTCCAGGAGGTCCTTGGTCCCCGGGGCGAACTCCAGCGCCGTGATGTCCAGCCCGTACCCCGGGAGGATCTCCTCGAACAGGCCCACCATGTGGCCGGTCTCGATCTCCAGCACCTCGCGGATGTTGTTCTGGTAGACCGGCTCGATGGCCCGCCTGCGGCCCAGGAAGTGCAGCGCGACACGCGGCCCGGGTCCGCCCGCCGTCTCGGTGATCAGCACCAGCCGGTGCTCGACCGGGTGGTAATAGTAGATGCCCGCAGGCAGGTCGGCGATGCCCGCGAGGTCCAGGTACAGCTGGGTGGCGTAGAGCGAACCGGGGGAGGCGTAGCCGTACTTGGGCAGCAGCCGCTCCTCGCTCAGGTGCTGGCCGAAGTACCGCAGGATCTCCCCGAACTGCTCCCACCCGAGGTCGGACAGGGCACGCGGCCGTCCCCCGGGGATCCGCCGGCCGAGCAGCCGCAGGATGTCGTCCTTCGTCACCTCCCCGCCCTCGTAGAAGCGGTAGGTCTTGCGGGCGAACGCCTGCCGCCGCTGCGCCCTCGTGGCCGTGTGGCCCGGCAGGTCGACCGACCACTTGCCGGCCGTCTCGTCCGCGTCGCGCACACCGGAGTTCGACAGCTGCGCCTTGACCTGGAGCTTGCTCTCCTTGGACTGGTGGTGCGCGCCGTGGTTGCCCTGGTCCATCAGGGCCGCTTCCCTGGGGTTCAGCTCCACGCAGGCGATCAGGTTCTGGAAGCCGGTCCGCCGGTCCTCCTTGACGATCACCGCGGCGTGCTTGACCCAGTGGTGGGTCTCGATCGCCAGCTTGATCTCGTCCAGCTCGACGCGGAAGCCGCGCAGCTTCACCTGGTTGTCCGCCCGGCCGACGAACTGGACCGTGCCGTCGGCGTTCCAGTAGGCCAGGTCGCCGGTGCGGAACAGCCGGCCCGGGCCGAAAGGATTCGGCACGAACCGCTCCGCGGTCAGCTCCGGCCGGTGCAGATAGCCGCGCGCCAGCTGGACACCGCCGATGTACAGCTCGCCGACCTCGCCGACGGCCACCTCGGACCGCTTGTCGTCCAGGATGCGGTACGTCGTGCCGTCCACGGGGGCGCCGATGGAGACGGAGTTCGGCCCCTCGCCGACGCCGTCCCGGTCGACGGTGAACGCCGACGAGTTGATGGTGCACTCGGTCGGCCCGTACAGGTTGACCAGCTCGCACCCCGGCAGGGCGTCCAGACACTCCTGGGCGAGCGTCCTGGTCAGCGCCTCGCCGCCGGTGAAGATCTGCCGCAGCGAGTCGCAGCCGGGCAGATCGCAGATGTCCAGCAGCGCCTGGAGCAGCGTCGGCACGCACTGGAGCGTGGTGACGCCGTGCTCCTTGACGGTGTGGATCAGCCGCTCGGCGTCCCGGTGGATGCCGGGGCCGCCGATCACCACGAGGGCGCCGCAGGCCGGCGCGAGGATCTCCCACTGCGCCGCGTCGAAACTCATGGGCGTCTTCTGCAGCACCCGCGTGCGCGCGCCGAGCCCGTGGGCGGCGGCGAGCCAGCGCATCTGGCTGACGATGCTGCGGTGCTCGATCATCACGCCCTTGGGCCGGCCGGTGCTGCCGGAGGTGTAGATGACGTACGCCAGGTTCTCCGCGGCCGGCCGGACGGGTGCCGGGCCCAAGCCCTCGGCGTCGTCCGGCGTGATGATCGTCGTGCCCTCGGGCGCCAGCGCGGTAAGCCGGTCCACGAGGTCCGCCTGCGTCAGGATGACGCCGGTGGCGGAGTCCTCGATCATGTAGCGCAGGCGCTCCTCGGGGTACTCGGGCGACAGCGGCAGATAGGCGCCGCCCGCGGAAAGGATTCCCCAGGCGCCGGTCATCAGATCCAGCGACGGTTCCACGAACAGGCCGACCCGGTCGTCGGCACGCACTCCCAGCCGGTGCAGACAGCCCGCCAACTGGTCGCTGCGGCGCAGGAGCTGACGGTAGGAGAGGTGGTCCTCGCCGTACACGACGGCCGTGTCGTCGGGCCGGCGCGCCGCTTGCGCGCGGAGCAGATCCGGAAGCGTCGTCTCGTCGGAAGGCTCCGGACTGGATCCGTTGTCTGGCATCATTCGGTCCCCCATTGGATGAGTGGCATCGGGCCGTTCGCGCGGGAACGGCGCAGCCGTGGGCATCCCTATATGCCGGCTGCGAACCCGCGCCGCAGTGCTGTGGCGATCTCGGTGACCCGCTGGGTCTGGTAGCCGATGGCGGCGAGGTTGTCGTCGGTGACGTTCTCGGCGAGCCGCCCGGGGACGGCCTGCCGGCCGGAGACCGAGCTGACCCCGTAGGGGTTGCCGTTGCTCGGCGCCATCACGATGTCGTCGGTCACGCCCGGCGGCACGATGATCCCGCCCCAGTGGTAGAAGACGTTGTTCAGCGAGAGGATCACGCTCTCCTGGCCGCCGTGCGGCGCGCCGGTCGAGGTGAACGACGACATGACCTTGCCGGCCAGTCCGCGGCGTGCGTTCAGCGGCCACGCCTGGTCGATGAAGTGCTTGAGCGGGGCGGGGATGAGGCCGAAGCGGCCAGGGCCGCCCAGCAGGATGGCGTCCGCCCAGTCGAGGTCGTCGACGGCGGCGGCCGGTATGTCCTTGGTGGCTTCGGCGTTCTCCGCCCAGGCCCGGGTCCATTCGTCGAACTCGGGCCACAGGGACTCGTCGACGTACTCGGGCACCCGGCGCAGGCGGGTCTGCGCGCCGGCCTTCTCCGCCGCCTCGGCCGCGGCCGTGGCGAGCCTGTGGACGTTGCCGGTTCCGGAGTAGTAGATGACGGCGACTTTGGTGACGCCGTCGGCGCCCGCGGTGGTCATGGTTCGGTGTCCTCCTTGGGTGAGGCGAACGGGAGTGAGGCGCACAGGGCCGGGGCAGGCCCGCCCGGCGGGGGCTCAGGCCGGCAGGTCCGTGCCGAAGTACCGGTCGCCGAAGTCGCCGATGCCCGGCTGCATGAAGGCGTTCTCGTCCAGGCGTTCCTCGATGGACGACGTCACCATCCGCACGGCGGGGCGGCGTTCACGGACGGCCCTGATGCCCTCGGGCGAGCACAGCAGATTGACGAACACGATGTGCTCCTCGGGCACGCCGTGGTCGCACAGCACATCGATCGCGGCGAGGGCGGTGCCGCCGGTGGCGAGCATCGGGTCGAGCAGCAGCACATGGCGCTGGGCGATGTCCGAGGGCAGCGCGGAGTAGTACAGCCGCGGCAGCTTGGTCACCTTGTCGCGCTGGATGAGGATCTTGCCGAGCCGGATCTCCGGCATCATCGCGCGCAGTTCCGTCTCCATGCTGTCGCCGGCGCGGACGACGGAGACCCCGCAGATCTGCTCGGTCAGCCGCAGCCCGTGGTACGTCCTGCCCACCGGGGTCTGCACGTCGTACGGCTCGAACGGCAGCAGCTCCAGGCCCGCCTCGATCAACTGCCGTATGATGCGGCCCGCGTTGGGGACGAAGTCCTTCCGCTTGGCATGCCGGTCCCGTATGATGCTCTGCAGTGCACGCAACTGGTTGGTCTGCGGCAGGAGGTGAACAGCATCCTGAAGCGCAGTTGCCTCGGTGGCCATTCCCCTCACCCCTACTTGCTCTCGCCGGCGATCCGCTCGAACGCCTTGCGCGCCTCCGCGACGAAGGTGCGCACCTTCAGCCGGTCCTTACGGCCGGACGCGTCCTCCAGGCCGGTGTGCGCGTCGACGGCCGCCGGACGGACTTTCTCGATGGCCTCGGCGACGTTGTGCGGGTTCAGGCCGCCCGCCAGCATCAGCGGCCGGGGCGAGATCCGCACCAGCTCGGCGCTGATGTCCCAGTCGTGCACCAGGCCGGTCGCGCCCTTGGCTCCGGTGGCCGGGTTGAAGGTGTCGGTGATGAACGTGTCGACGTACTCGGCGGCGCCGTCGACCGTCCGCCTCAGCTCGTCGAAGTTGTCCGCCTTCACCACCAGGCTCTTCAGCAGGAAGAGGTCGGGGGCGATGGCCCGCAGCCGGCGCAGCTCGGCGGGGGCGATGTCACCGTGCAGCTGGATGGCGTCGACGCCCATGTCCGCGCAGAAGGCCCTGATCTCGTCGGCGTCGGTCAGGTACGTGATGATGACGCCCTTGTTCCGGGGCTGGAGCGCCTTGATGATGGCGGCGGCGTCCGCCTCGGAGATGTCCTCGTTCCTGGCGGGCAGCCGCAGCGCGAAGCCGAGCCAGTCCGCTCCCTCCTCGACGATCATGTCCGCTTCGGCCTGGTCGATGATTCCCGCGACTTGGATCAGGTTCTGCATTCTGCTCTCCCTTTCCTTGCAGCCGGTGCCGGCGTCCGTTGGTGTGGTGCGGCGATCGTGGTGGTCCGCGGGGTCAGGCGCCCGCGGTGGTGTTCTTCAGCTCGGCCACGACGAGTTCGGCGAGGGGCGCGGCCGACGCCGGGTTCTGCCCGGTCATGACCCGCTGGTCGCTCTCGGTGTTGGCCTCGTAGGCCGGTGCCTTGCTGTGGCGGGCGCCCCGCTCCTTGAGCCGGTCCTCCAGAAGGAACGGCATGACGTCGACGAGCCCGAGGGAGTGCTCCTCCTCGTTGCTGAAGGAGGTGACCCGCTTGCCCTCGATCAGCGAGGTGCCGTCGGACAGGCGCAGGTTCACCAGGGCCGCGGGGCCGTGGCAGACGGCGGCGACGACACCGCCGCGCTCGTAGATGCCGGTCGCGATGCGGGCGAGGTCCGGGGAGTCGGGGAAGTCCCACATCGCGCCGTGGCCGCCGACGTAGTAGATCGCCGCGTAGCCCTCGGGCCGCACCCGGGCGGCGGGCCGGGTCGCCGCGAGCTTCGCCTTGACGGTCTCGTCGGCGAGGAAGCCCATGATCTCCGGGTCGTCCTCCTCCCCGTCGAACACCACGGCCGGCGGCTCGCCGCCGCGAACCGAGACGAAGTCCACCTCGTGTCCGGCGGCGACGAAGACGTTGTACGGATGCGCCGCCTCCGAGACGCTGTAGCCCGTCCGGTTCCCGGTGTCCCCGAGAACGTCGTGGCTGCTGACCGCGAGCAGAATCCTGGCCACTTCTCCTCCTGTGTCTGTCGTGTGTGCGAGCGTGCTGAACGAGGGGCGCTTCCCGAGCGGGCCGCGCCCCTGAGCGCCACCGGCGGTGGGACGTGACCGCGGGTCAGGGCTTGTGGATGAACTCGTTCACCACGCGCACGAACTCCTCGGGCTGTTCGACGAGCACCATGTGACCGCTGTCGAACTCGACGTAGGAGGAGTTCGAGATCCCCTCGTGCAGCTCACGGGAGTGGTGGGTCGGCACGGCGGCATCCGGGTTGCAGGCGAGGACCAGGGTGTCCGCCTGGACCTTTCCGACCAGGTCCCGGATGTCGGTTCGCACCAGCAGCTCCAACTGCCGGATGCGTCCCGTGGACGGGCTCAGCTGCGCGCCCATGCTGTCGATCTCTTCCAGGCTGTCGAGGCTGTTGATGAACCGCGGGCTGAACGCGGTGGTCGTCAGCACCCGGCCGAACGCCACCGGATCGTGCTTCTGGCTCAGCGTCAGGCCGATCAGGTTCTCCATGTAGCGGTCCGCCTGAACCAGGCCGCCCACGGGGATCAGGCGCCGGACCTTGTCGGGGTGGAGGGCCGCCGTGGCCGTCACGACCGCCCCGCCGAGCGAGAAGCCCAGAAGGTCCACCGGTCCGGGCCCGGCGTGCTCGATCACGGCGGCGACCTCGTCGGCCAACTGCTCCATGGTCAGGGCGCTGCCGTCGTCCTCGGCCGCCTCGCTGCCGGACAGGTCGGGCAGGATGACGGTGTTGCGCCGCGTGAACTGATCGACCAGGTGCCCGAAGGCCGCCTCGCCGCCCTTACCGACGCCGTGGACCAGCATCAGGGCCGGGCCCGTGCCGGCAACGCGGTACTGGATGCGGGAACTTCCCACGGTGATCGTAGGCATGACTGATCATCCCTTCTGGGTCGTGAAGCAGGCGTGATTGCACCAGTGACGTGCGCCTGGCAGGCGCAGATTGTTCTCATGCCGTCGAACGGTCGGAGCCGGCGGTACAGGAACCCCGCCCAGGCTCACCATCCGTCCGGCAACCCGGCGTCAGGTGATGAGGTGCGATGAGCTGCGGGTCGTGCGGGAGCGGTATTACCGCGTGAGGCCGGCTTGCGGCGTCACGACGTGAGGACGAGCCATCCACACTCCTTGGAGTTGGGTGATGCGTACGTCCAGCAGCGGATCGGACGGAACACTAACAGACAGCTCTGCCTGTTTGTCAACGTTGATCTTCGAGATATTGGGACGCCACGGGGAACCCCGAATTCCGCCCTCGAGTGGGCTCTTTCGGATGGAAAGCACACCCGCAGTACACGACCAGGCCACCTGAAGGCGGTTTCCTGGTCGTGACTCAGAGGCAGATTTGTTTGTTTCTGCTGAGACGGAACAGGGGTAGCGACCGGTGGGTCGTGGCAAGCAGACTCAGGACGCGCGGAGCGTCGCCCGGTACCAGGCGGCGTGCCGGGCCATGCCCTCCTCGAAGCCGGCCCCCGGCTCGACCCCGAGGTCGGACCACAGTCGGCCGCTCTCGAACCAGTGGTCGGTGACCATCATGTCCAGCGAGTTGGCCGACCGGCCGACTACCCGAAGCCGCTCGGCGGCCTGGTCATACGTCAGCATCCGTTCATTCGGAACCAGTTCGGCGAGTTCGGCGAAAACTCGCAGGAGGGTACCGGCGGTCGTCGGCCGCGGATGGTTCGCGTGGTACACGCACGTCTTCAGCCGATCGCCGGGCGCCAGAGCGGTCTCGAGTACGACCCTGGCCAGATCGTTCACGTCGATGGCGGACACCCGGGCTCGCCAGCCCTGAACGCCGGCGTCGATCGTGCGGAGCAAGGTGACGAGCCCCGGGCCGACCCAGCGGTCTCCGGTTCCGTAGACGAGATGAGGGCGGAGGACCGTGCCGCCGGCAGCCAGGACGATGTCCTCGGCGACCGCACGGGTGCGAGAGGTGGGCGACCCGGGGTTGCGCACCAGGACCTCAGCCCGCGCGTCACGGAACGTGCCCCGCCCGTAGACGGAAGCGGTGCTCAGGTACACGACACGCGACACCCCGGCCCGCTGTGCCTCCTTGACCAGGGCTTCGGTGCCTCGGACGTTGACGGCCTCGCACTCTTCGTCGGTGCCGTCGATGAGGGAGGCGCAGTGCACGACCGTCTCCACGCCCTCGCACAGACCGTACAGTGAAGGGGGATCGCCCAGATCGCCGGCGACGACGTCCGCCGCACGGGGCGCCAGGGGAAGGGCGCGCCGGTGGGCCAGCAGACGCAGCGTCCGCCTGCCGGGCAGCTGCCCGGCACGGTGTGCCACACGGCTGCCGATGAAGCCGCCGGCGCCCGTGATCAGGAGACCAGCGGCTTCTTGCCCATCCCGGTGACCAGGTGTCACGCGTGCCATGTCGTGACGTGTGCGGTGAACACGGTGCTGCCGTTCTGTGTCCCCGTGACGTGAACGAGGCCGGAGTCCTCCGCCACTTCGGCCTCGATCCAGCAAGGAGCGTCCAGTTCGGCGAAGCGCGAGAACGTGCTGTCCATGCCCAGCGCGAGTACCGGCAGGGGATGGACAGCCTGCGCGGCCTGGCGGGCGGCCTCCATCAGCACCATGCCTGGAACATGGTCGACGGGGTGGTCGAAGAGAATGGGGTGCCGGGTGTCCAGGTGCAACTGCCAGCGGTGAGAGGCCTTCTCCGGCGCGAGGAGCACCACGTCGGACGGCAGCACCCGACCGACCGACGCCGGAGGGACCACCTGACCCCGTGCCGGAGCCACACTCGTCGGCCTGCGTCCGCGCAGCCTCTGGTAGACCCGGGGCGACAGGCAGTTGAAGTCCGCTTCGGCGAACCCGACCGAACGGCCGTCGCGCACGAGTGTCACCTGGTAGCGCATCCCGGTGAGCTGCCCACCCCGCTTGGACAGATCGTGGCAGGTCACCCGCATCTCCACCTCGGTCGGTATCGGGGCGGTGGCCAGGCCCTGCTCTGTGACCGTGTAGGACAGGTTGTGCATCAGGAAGTGATGGCCCAGGGGCACGCCGAACTCGGCGTGAGCGATGAGCGAGCCCACCTGGCGGACGGACTCCGCGATGAGCAGCGGGTCCTGGTAGCCGGAGCGCTGTAAGAAGAACGAGTGTCCACGGGGCCACTGCGCGCTCACCACGAAACCGTCAGGTTGTCCGGGCGCCCAGTCGGTGAGGAAGACCTCGGCCACCGCCGCCCGGTGTGTGTACTCTCGCGGAACAGTTCGCGTCAGCCGACGGGCCGTCCACCGTGACTCCTCTGTCCGGGATTCATCTTGAAGTGGTATCGCCTGCTGAGCGGTGTGCGCGTATGCCTTGAGATTCTTCTGCATGTCTATGGTCTCCGAAAGCAGTCGCCTGTATATACGCGGCTAGCGGCCGCGTCGTAGGCTACAGGCAGACCTGTCTTTTTTCAGAGGATTAACGAATTGGTACGTCAAGAACGAGCTATCAGAACCCGGCGGGCGATCCTCGAGGCGGCGGCGTCGCTCTTCGACGAGCACGGCTACGAGGGCGCCAGCACCACGGACATCATCATGCGCTCCGGCCTGACACGCGGCGCGCTGTATCACCACTTCCCTTCGAAGGAGTCCATCGCCGTAGCCCTGGTGGACTCTCAGTCCGAAGCACTGGAGGCACCGGAGCGGAACCTCCGGCTGCAGTCGCTCATCGACCTGACCTTCCAGTACGCCCGAAGGCTGCAGACCGATCCCGTGCTGCGAGCCAGCGTGCGGCTGACGGTGGAGCAGGCGTCGTTCCACAGCCCTGGCAGCCGGCCGTACAAGGCGGCAGAGGACGCGGTGTCCCGCCAGCTCCATCTGGCCGGGCAGAAGGGAGAGTTGCTGCCCGGCGTCGACATCGATGAGATCACGCAGTTCATCGTCGGCGCGTTCACCGGCGTGCAGCTGGTTTCTCACGTGTACTCGGAGCGCCGGGACCTGCCCGAACGGGTGTCCGCTATGTGGCGGCTGATTCTTCCCGGGCTCGCGGTACCGGGTCTACTGCTTCGTCTGAGGCTTTCTCCGCCGTAGCGAGCAGCGGCCGCACGAGATCCCACACGCGCGAGGAGATGTCCGGGTCCCACCAGTGCGTCTTGGCCCGGCTCAGCGATTCGAGGCCCGCCGTCATCACCACGACCAGGTCCGCGAGGGCGCGCGCGTCCGGATGGTCCCGCAACCACGCGGCAGTGCGCTGGTGCAGCGCCTCGAGCACCTCCTCGCGCAGCCTCGGAGCCGACTCCTCCTCACCGTCGGCCGTCAGGCGCAGACCCGCCCCGATCACGGGGTCCTCCCGGGCAGCACGCCACAACGCATCGCCGAAGCCGGCTGCGGGGTTGCTCGACAGGTCGGAGAAGACGACGTCGAGCAGCGAGATCACGTCGGCGCGGGCCTCGCTGTACACGGAGGCGGCCAGGGCGCCCTTGGTCGGGAAGTGGAAGGTGAGGGCCCCTCGGCTCACACCGGCATCGCGGGAGATCGCGTTCAGTCCAGCGGACCTGAGGCCTGTGCACCTGATCAGCGTCGCCGCTGCATGGAGGAGTTCGAGACGGGTCTGCTCTGCTCGGGGATGCATCAGTTGCGCCCTGTCCTCTCCAACGACACGGCCGTATGAGGGCTGCCATGGTGACATCGAAACTACGAAAGAGACAACTCCGTCTGGTATTTGTGTCCGCCTTCCCGGTGGCGATCGTCTCAAGTGAGCCACAACAGCCATGCTCCACCCTGATAATTGATCGCGAAACGCGATGGATCCAATGACAAGCTTGCGTTGGACCAATGAATACCTCTGCGCGATGCTCGGATCAGGAGCAGGTCACAGCATCCGGAGAACGACCGTCGCGGACAGGCCGGTCCCGGAAGCCGCCGGCCCCGCCGTACTGCCACCGGCGCCCCGTGCGCCTCACCCCCCGGAGAGACACCCATGCGCGTGATCGGCTTCGACCACCTCGTCCTGAACGTCGCCGACATCGAGCGGTCGCTCGCCTTCTACACCGGTCCCCTGGGCCTGCAACCGGTGCGAGTGGAGGAGTGGCGGGCCGGCAAGGTCTCCTTCCCGTCAGTGCGAGTGAGCCCGACGACCATCATCGACCTCGTCACTGCGCCCGCCGGGCGGCCGCGGGGTTCCAACGTCGACCACATCTGCCTGGTGGTCGAGCCGCTCGACTGGCAACAGGTCATCGACTCCGGCACCTTCACGGTAGTGGACGGCCCCGGCAAGCGCTCCGGGGCCCGGGGCACCGCGGTCTCTCTCTATGTGCAGGACCCGGACGGCAACACTGTGGAACTGCGGTGGTATCCGGAGGACGCCTGAGGATCCGCATCTCCGACTCGTCCATCGTCTCGGCAGGGCCGGCCGGCAACAGTACGGTCGTCGTCCGCGGGCGGCAGGCTTGCCTCGCCCGCTGCTGCGGCGGGTGTGTCGGGGCTGGGAAGTGGACCTATCCGGCGGGTTCGGCGATCAGCGCCGTTCCGGTCCGGCGGAAGCCCAGTCGAGCGTAGATTCGCGCGACGTCGTCGTCACCTGCCGACAGGAAGACGGTTTCCGCTCCCACCACCGGGCGTCGGCCACCAGCGCCGCGGTGACCCCGAGCGCGAGACCGCGGTGGCGAGCCGAGGGAAGCGTTCCAACGCCGACGATCTCGCTGACTCCTGCGAGCTGTTGGTGCCGGCCCGCGGACAGTGCCACCCCGTGCTCGACAGCCGCGGCGTCCACCGACAGACCTGCCCGGATACGCACCGCCGCGCGTTCCACCGATCCGCCGGCGGCATGGGCGCCGACCGCTTCCGCCAATTGCGGTGTTCGCACCCTCGCGTTCGGTCGACCCGGATCCGTCGGTCGACTCTCTGAACACGTTCAGCTCATGATCCTGCTCACCGCGTATGCAAAAGACCTCGGAGCTCGAGACGCCGTTGCCGGCACCGAGCGCCCCGACCGGGTCGTCGACCGAGTAGCAGTAACCTGAACAGTCGGAAAGCGACATCCATGGCGCCTGTGCGCACCCGGCTTCACGGGAGCGGACAGTGGAAGGACCCTCCGGCGCCGGCCCTCTCTCACCGGAACCACCATGCCACCACCATCCCGTGACGGCGCAGGCCAGCATCAGGAGAGCCTGTTTCCCGTCGGCGACCTGATCCCCGAGGCCGAACCCGCGGCCTTGTCCCAGGACGCCGCACGACTGCTCGATGTGCGAGAGATCCACGCCGAACCCGAAGCGGCCGCCTCTCCACGCGGTCGCCAGATTCTGGCCCGCTTCCCGCAGGCCCGCCTGATCGAAGTCGATTCCCACTGGCGCATCCCGCACCTGCACGGCAATCAGGGCAACGCCGAGCGCTGGGTCCGGGTGAAGACCGAGACCCTGGTCCTGGGGGTCCGTAAGACGCTGACCAGCCGTCCCAACGGCCGCTCCGCCGACTGGATCGCACCGGGAGCATCCAACGGCTGCGCCATGGCCTGCGCCTACTGTTACGTACCGCGCCGCAAGGGCTACGCCAACCCGATCACGATCTTCACCAACATCGACCGCATCGTCGCCTCCCTGGAGCGTCATGTCGCCGGTCAGGGCCGCAAGCCCCAGCCCAACCAGTGCGACCCCGCCTGCTGGGTTTACGACATCGGTGAGAACGGCGACTGTTCCGTCGACGCGCTGATCTGTGACAACACCGCCGATCTGATCCGTGCCTTCCGGTGCTGGCCGACCGCCAAGGCCAGCTTCGCCACCAAGTTCGTCAACCGGGGCCTGCTCGCTCTCGACCCCCGCGGGCGTACCCGGATCCGCTTCTCTGTGATGCCGCCGGAGGATGCCCGGCTGCTGGACATCCGCTCCAGCCCGGTCACCGAGCGGATCGCCGCCGCCGGCGACTTCGTGGAGGCCGGGTACGAGGTGCACTTCAACCTCTCGCCGGTCGTGCTGCGCCCGGGCTGGGAGGCGGCCTGGACACAGTTGCTGCAGCAGATGGACGACGCGCTCCCGCCGGCCGTGAAGACGCAGGCCGCCGCCGAGATCATCCTGCTCACCCACAACCAGGACCTGCACGAGGTCAACCTGGGCTGGCACCCGCGCGCCGAGGATCTGCTGTGGCGCCCGGATCTGCAGCAGGCCAAACGGTCGCAGAACGGTGGGCACAACGTCCGCTAACGCTCCGGCGTGAAAGGACCGGCCGTCCAGCGCATGCGGGAACTGGTCGCCGCACACGCCCCCTGGCTCACTGTCCGCTACGCCTTCTGACCAGCGCTTCCGGTGTCCAACAGCCGACAACGTCCTACTCCGCCTGAATCCTCCGCCAGAAGACGAAGTAAGGCCGACGTGGGCGAAGCGCTCAACGGGGTTCCAGCACCTCCAGGTCGCCGGTCTCCGTGTCGTAGCTGCGCAGAGTGGTGAGCGAGGCCGACAGCGGCGGCGCCGGCAGCAGTCCGGGGACCCGCCGGCCGGCGAAGGCACCAGCCCGCCGGGTACGGCCCAGGGTGATGTGCGGGCTCCAGCGCCCCGGTGCGTGGAAGGGGTTGAGCGCTTCGGGCGGGCTGTCCGAGGCGACCGCCTCCCACACCCTTCGGTGCAAGCCGTCCAGTGCGGAGTCGAGGTCCAGCCCCCAGGCCAGCACCGAGGTGGGCCGCTCGAAGCGGACGACACCGGTGAACCGCACCGGTAGCGGCAGGGCGGCGGCCACCTCGGCGAGCTCCCAGCGAATCGGGGCGGTCAGCTCCCGGCAGGTGGCCAGGGTGAGGTGCGGGCTGTTGGTCGGTGAGCGGTGGCGCGCCTGACTGGGCAGCCCCGCGTTCGCGAGTCGCCGCCAGGCGTCCCGGACCGCCAACTCCGCCGCCTCGTCCAACAGGAGTTCGACCGTGCGCACCGTTGCAGCGTACCGGCGAAGGTAGGAGGACCAGGGCGTCCGGGCTCCGACACGAGAATCGTGAAGTCCTCTGTCGACGGATGTGTCGACAGATTTGTCGGCGGTGCTCTTCGCACCTCGTTCTAATGCCGGGAGCGGAGGCCGGCGGGCCGGGTCTCGGCGTGTGTCGCCGGCCCGCCCTCGACCTTGGTGTGAGCGGCGTGCCGTGAGGGGTGGCGGGGGGATCGCATGAGCGTGGCGACGGCGACGGCGGCCAGGGCCGCGGTCACGGCTGCGCCGAGCAGGGCGGTGTGCATGCCGTCGATGAAGGCGCCGCGCCCCTGTTCGGCGGCGGGACCACCGATGGCGTGGGCGGCGGCCAGCGAGGACCGGGCGGCCCGGGCCACGGCCACGGGGGCGTGGGGGAGATGGAGGTGGCTGCGGTAGGAAGCGGTGAGAACGCTTCCCAGGACGGCGATGCCCAGGGCGCCCCCGAGCTCGCGGGAGAGGTCGTTCACCGCCGACCCGACGCTCTGCAGGGAGCGCGGCAGTGCGTCGGTGATCGCTGTGGTCGCCGGAGTCATGGCCAGCCCCATCCCCGCACCGAGCAGGAGCAGCCCGGTGCCGATCACCCAGTACGAGCTCGAAGTGCCGACCTGGGTCAGCACACCCATGGCGGCGGAGACGGCCACCAGGCCCAAGGTCCAGGGGGCGCGGAAGCCGAACCGTGCCACCAGGCGCGGGGTCAGCCGGGATGCGGGCATCATGGCCAGGGCCATGGGGATCATCGACGTGGCGGCCACGAGCGCGCTGTCCCCCCGCACCAGTTGCAGGTACTGCATCATCACGAAGATGAAACCGAAGAACACGAAGAACTGCAGTGTGATCGACAGCGAGCCGGCGGCGAAGTGACGGTCGCGGAACAGGCGAGGATCCAGCAGCGGGTGCCGCCGGCGCAGCTCGTAGAGCACGAACGCGGCCAGCACGAGGAAGCCGACGCCGATGCCGCCCACAGTGGCCGGGTTCCCCCAGCCGCGCGCCGGTGCCTCGATGATGGAATACACCAGGGCGACGAGCCCGATGACGGACAACAGGGCGCCCTTCGCGTCCAGCCGCGGCTGGTCCGCCTCGGCCGACTCCGGTACGAACAGCAGCGTGCCCACGAGTGCGAGGGCGGCCAGTGCCACGTTCAGCCAGAAGGCGGAGCGCCACGTCCACTGTTCCAGCAGTGTCCCGGTGGCGAGGACCCCGAGCAGGGCGCCGGCGCCGGCCACGGCTGCCCAGACGCTCACCGCGCGTGCGCGCTGGGCGGAGGGGAAGGTGGCGGTGATGGTCGAAAGGGTGGCCGGCATGACCAGCGCGGCACCCACGCCGAGCACACCGCGCAGGCCCGTCAGCACCGCCGGGCTGGTGGTGAAGACGGCCGCCGCGGAACCGCCGCCGAACACGGCCAGTCCGGCAAGCAGTGCCTTGCGTCGGCCGAACCGGTCGCCGAGGGCACCCGCCGGCAGCAGCAGTGAGGCGAAGACGAGGCTGTAGGCGTCGACGATCCAGGACAGATCGGTCTGGCTGGCGCGGGTGTCGCGGGCGAGGTCGGGCAGAGCTACGTTGAGCGAGGCCATGGCCGCGACCACGGTGCCCAGAGCGAGGCATGTGACGAGCAGAACCAACTGGTGACGTATCGCCCGCGGTGATCCGGGAGCAGTAGGTGAGGACATGGCGTCCCTTTCGTCGACGGCCCGAACCCGGCGGCTCGGGCGACCGCTGCCAGATTGGCCGGGACGTATCCGTCATGACCAGCTTGATGAAATAGGACGGCTGTGGGGCAACCGCCTCCCGTGCACCGCGATCCGGCCGCTCAGCTCGGCAAATATGTCTCTGCTCCCCGTACTTCGGCTGCCGATCCGGCGAGCCATCGTGGCAGGCGCCTTGATATCACCCGCCGTGGGTGCGCGTTGATGAAATAGTTCCAGTGGCGTCGCCGTGCGCCGTGGTCAGCGTACGGCGGCTGTCGGCGCACGGCGGCTGGCGGGGGACGGCGGAGGTCAGCGCACGGCGGAGGTCAGCGCACGGTGGCTGTCGGCGGACGCTCGCGCAGGGCGCCGTACGCGAAGAAGTACGCGGGTGCTCGACGCAGCCAGGAGCCCGAGTCCGCAGCAAGCACCCGGGTCAGTCCTGTGCCGCCGTCTGTCAGCGGGGGCCGCCCGGCCAGCACCGGAGCGAGGACCCGGGCGTGCACCAGCCGTTGCAGGGTCTGCGTGGCGACAGTGGTCGGACGGCGGCGCCGCTGAACCGCGCGCACGTGCGGCAGCCCGACGCGACCGGAGAGCAGCGGCCCGTTGAGGATGCGCGCGGCGGCCACCGCGTCCTGCACGGCGAGATTGATGCCGATGCCGAACACCGGTGACATGGCGTGCGCCGCGTCACCGATGCACAACAGCCCCGGGCGGTGCCACCGGCGCAGCCGGTCCAGTCGGACATCCAGCAGCTTGACCTCGTCCCAGGACGTCAGCGTCCCGGTCCGGTCGGCAAGCCAAGGCGTGGCGGCGGCGACCTGGGACATGAAATGGTCGAGTCCGGCAGCGCGCCTCTCGGCGTCGGTGCCTTTGGGGATCAGCGCCGCGCACTGCCAGTACGTGCCGCGGTCGATCAGCACGGTCATGAAGCGGTGACCGAGGTTGCCCAGCAGGCCACTTGGGTCGTTCTCGTGGCGCGGCAAGCGGAACCACCAGGCATCCATCGGGCAGGCGAACCGCTCGAGCCGCAACTCGGGCAGCGCCCGCGCCAGTGATCCACGGCCGTCGCACGCCACCGTCAAGGTGGCATGCAGCTCGCCGGTCGTGCCGTCCGAGCCGCGGTAGCGCACCCCGGTGATCCGGCCGCCGGAGCGCAGGAAACCAGTCGCCTCGGTGTCCATGCGCAGCGTGAACAACGGCTCCTTGCCCGCCTCGTCCGCGAGGAGTTCCAGCAGATCCCATTGCGGCACCATGGCGACGTAGTTATACGGCGGCCGCAGGGCGGCGAGGTCGCCGACGACGACTGGTGTGCCGCCCGGCCCTACCGGCAGCCGGATGGCGTCGACCCGGCGTTGCGGCAGCCGGGCGAAGCGCTCGCCGAGGCCCAGTTCGTCCAGCAGGGCGAGAGTGGAGGGGTGCACGGTGTCACCGCGGAAGTCGCGCAGGAAGTCACTGTGCTTCTCCAGGACCGTCACCCGGACTCCGGACCGCGCGAGCAGCAGCCCCAGCACCACCCCCGCCGGCCCGGCACCGATTACGCAGCACGTCGTACGCTCCGTCACGCCCCGCTCCTTCCTCTTGTGCGGCTACCACTGCCAGATTCGACGGAACACCACATCGCGACGGTTCGCACCGTGCTGGAGGTTCTGGAACGCCACGTCAGCGAAGGCGAGTGGGACCACCTCAAATCCGGTCTGCCGAACTCGCTGGCCTCCGTATTGCCGTAGCCGGTCGGCGGCACCCGAACCGCCGACCAGGAAAGAGGGTGTGCCACGGGGCGCAACAAAGTTCGCGGCTCCGGACAAGGCCACGACAGAGCTGAGTTAGGTGACCCGAACACCAGCTCGCCGGCGAGCTCACACAGGCACCGCGCATACACTGCCCCCAAACGGCGATCGAAATGCCGACGCGGACCTCGCGGCCGGTGCCGAAAACGCCGGTCACTGCCCGCCTTCTTCACCTTCCTCGGTGAAGGGGCGCACCGCGTCCAGCAGGACCCCCAACGTGCCCGTGAGCATCCCGACCTCGGCGACGCGCTGGGCGTACGGGTCCTGCGGGTGCTGCCGCTCGGCCTGCTCGGCGGCATTCGCCAGGATCTGCTCGGCGGCCTGAGCCGCGGTGCGCGGGGCGGCACGTTCAATATTGCCGGGCATTGTGATCTCCCTCGACTCGGGCGTCGGGCACAGGATTCCCCGGAATGCTTCGACATCGCCAGCAGCCGGTTTTGCCAGACCGCCCCGGGACGGGTGCGTCGCGGTCAGGCGCCGTGCGTGTCCCGCACGCCGAGTTCGTCGATGTGCCCCAGCAGGTCGAGGGGGTCGGCGTACACCCGGAACGCTTGGGCCCGCTCCAGTTCGTCCTGCCCGTATCCTCCGGACAGCAGCCCCACTCCGAGTGCCGCCGCCCGCCGCGCAGCCAGCAGATCCCACACACTGTCTCCGACGACGACACAGTCGCGGGCCGGGATGCCGAGTCGCGCCGCGCACTCCAGGAACAGATCGGGGTCCGGTTTGGCGCGGCTGACTTCCTCGCGGGTGACCGTCGGCACGTCAGGCGGCACGGCGAGTCTGGCGAGCATGGGTGCGGCGTCGTCACGGCGGGCGCTGGTGGCGATCGTCCAGGGGACGCCGCAGTCCGTCAGCGTCCGGAGAAGCTCGGCGGCTCCGGGCAGCGGCCGGATGGCGTTCGTCCAGCCTTCGAAGTGGCGGTGATGGGCGTTCTGCAGTTCATCGGCCTCCTTCGGCGTCAGCCGTACGCCGGTCTCGCGCATCATGGCCTGCACGAGCAGGCCACCGCTCATCCCGATCCTCCGGTGGATCCGCCAGATCGCCAGGCCGATGCCCATCTCGCTCAACGCCTGCTGCCAGGCGATGACGTGCTGGTAGACGCTGTCGACGAGTGTCCCGTCCAGGTCGAAGACGAACGCCGCAGGCCTGGTGGCCGTACCATCGGACATCTTCCCCATCCCTCCCGTCAGCGGCCGGCCCGGGCCGGCCGGGTATAGGCACTGGAGGACAGCCGCTGCGCCCGGGACTCCTCGACCGTGTCCTTCAGCGGTGCGGAAGCGGCCAGGGCCACAGGCGCGCCCCCTGACGGCCTGTTCAAGCGCCTGCCGGCCGAGCGGCCGTACCGTTCGAGTGCCTTCGCCACCTCGTCGCGGTGCGCGGCGCGCTCGTCGCGGGCTACGGCGGCGCGGGACGACCAGCAAAGATCTGCGGACCGACCGAGCGCAGCGCCACTGTCCGGAAAGGCGCCGAGTGCCGTGGCGCGGCTCGGGTCCCGTGCCAGGGGGGCGCTCGCATTCCTTCGGTCGTCGGCGGTTGGTCCGTGCGTCAGGGCACGGACCGCTCGCCGTCACCGTGCCGACGACGTAAGCAGCGGACGCGTGTTGTGTCGTGTGTTCACAGTGCCGAGCATTTCGTCCGGGCGCTTCCGCCTGCAGGATCAAATGGCGACTTCGCCTCTTGTCCTGGACGGACGAAGGGAGATACCAGGAGCGGAATGTCCACCGAGCCGCGCAACATGCCATAAAATGGAAAACACCGTCACCCCGTGCACCATTTGACCAGCGATCGAGGTGACGCCATGAATGCCGTTGCACAGGACAACGCCTCAAGGCCCCGGGGGTCTGTCATCGGGTGCCGAACCGGCTCTCCTGGCCCGTGCCAGCCGCACAGCACGCAACAGGCGCAAGGGGAAGAGCCCCACCAACGGTGCCCGTCGCCCGAGGTCCTCGGCGTCCTCGTGGTCGAACGCCCGCGCATAACGCTCCGCGTCCTCGGCGCTCGGATACCGTTTGCTGCCATGCGCCCCGCAATCGCGCTCGCAGCGCCAGCGCATGTTGGCGCCCTCGCTCTGGAAGCGGAACCGGTGTCCGACAAGACGGCAGCGCAGCACAAGGAGGGACGGTACGCCGGACACGGGGCGCGAGCCCGGTCCCTCGCCCGTACAGCGGATCGGCCGTGTCCCGAGGCGCAAGGGGCGGCGGCATGACCACCACCTCCGAACTCCGTGTCATCACCACGAAGGTCCCCGCCCGCCTCGACCGGCTGCCGTGGTCCCGGTTCCACCGGCGGATCGTCATCGGCCTCGGCACCGTCTGGATTCTCGACGGGCTCGAAGTGACCATCGTCGGCGCGGTCGCCTCACGCATGACCGAACCGAACAGCGGCATTCACCTCTCCAGCGCCGACATCGGCACGGCCGCCGCGATCTACGTGGCGGGCGCATGCGTCGGTGCCCTGCTCTTCGGCCGGCTCACCGACCGCTACGGGCGCAAGAAGCTGTTCATGCTGACGCTCGGCATCTACATCCTCGCCACGGTCGCGACCGCCTTCGCCCACGACGCCTGGTACCTCTATCTCGCCCGGTTCTTCACCGGCATGGGCATTGGCGGGGAGTACGCGGCGATCAACTCGGCCATCGACGAGCTGATCCCTGCCCGCAACCGGGGGCAGGTGGATCTGGCCATCAACGGCAGCTACTGGGTGGGGGCCGCCCTCGGCAGCCTGGCCGCCCTGGTGCTCCTCGACGAGAACCTGCTCCCGGCCGGCCTCGGCTGGCGACTGGCCTTCGGCCTCGGCGGCATCCTCGGTCTCGGCATCATGATGGTCCGCCGCCATGTACCGGAGAGCCCGCGCTGGCTGTTCATCCACGGTCACGAGGACGAGGCCGAACGCATTGTCGACCAGATCGAGGACGAGGTACGCCGGGAGACCGGTCAGGACCTGCCCGACCCGGCGGAGGCCGTCACCGTCCGGCAACGTGGCGTGATCCCGTTCACCGAGATCGCCCGAGTGGCCCTGCAGCGGTACCCGCGACGGGCCCTCCTCGGCCTTTCTCTCTTCGTCGGCCAGGCCTTCCTGTACAACGCGATCGTCTTCGACCTGGGCACGCTCCTGAGCGGGTTCTTCGGCGTGGGCTCCAGCTCCGTGCCGTACTTCCTCACCATCTTCGCGATCGCCAACTTCCTCGGCCCGCTATTGCTCGGTCGGCTCTTCGACACCGTGGGCCGCAAGCCGATGATCGCGGGCACCTACTTCGGCTCGGCCGCCGTGGCGGTGGTCCTCGCCGTCCTGCTGGTCAACGGCTCGCTGACGGCGTGGTCGTTCTTCCTCCTGGTCTCGTTGACCTTCTTCGTCGCGTCCGCCGGAGCGAGCTCCGCCTACCTGACCGTCAGCGAGGTCTTCCCCATGGAGACCCGAGCCCTGTCCATCTCCCTGTTCTTCGCCGTCGGCACCGCCGTGGGCGGCATCACCGGGCCGCTGCTGTTCGGACACTTCATTCACAGCGGCAACACCACCCTCGTGGCCACCGGCTTCTTCATCGGAGCGGCGGCTATGGCCCTCGGCGGGCTGGCCGAGGTCGCCTTCGGAGTGAAGGCCGAACAGCAGTCCCTGGAGAACATCGCCAAGCCGCTGACCGCCGAGGAAGCCGACGCGGCCTGGCGGGGCGAGTGGGCGCCCCAGGACGAACGGGGCCGCCTCCGCCCCGCGGACATACGGCAGGCCGCGCGCGAGCGGGACCAGCGGATCGCCGCCCGCACGGGCGGCCGCCGGGCGCGAGAAGCCACCGGGGCGCGGCGCTACCGTCCGGGCGTCGGCGCGGGCAGTTCCTTCTACTCGCCGGGGATGGCCGGAACCACAGGCGCCGCGAGCCGCACCTCCGCCATGGCCGAGCAGCGCCTCGACGAGGAGATCGAAGAACTGGTCCGGGCCCTCGAAGAGAGCGGGCCCGCCACGCGCGAAGGGCTCGAGCAGGCCGTCCATGGCCGGTCGTGGGGACCCGGGCGCTTCGCAGGGGCCTTGCGGCAGGCCGTCAGGGAGTCCCGCGCCCGCCACCTTCCGGACGACCGTTACGCGCCGCCGGACCGGCCCGGCAAGCCGGGCGGAGCATCCGGCGCCCACCGGAACCGCAGCTCGTGAGCTCTGGCCGGTACTGTGCTCACTTCCCGGGCCCCGGGCGGAGGAGGTCGCCGTCACGGACATGCTCGTCCTCGGCGTGGGCGGGCAGCGGACCGAGGCGCGCGGGCGTTGTGGCCCCGCCCGTCTATGTGGGGCCTGCCGCGAGGCGACCAGGGGACCTCGCGGCACGGCTGCTGCTCCTGCGGATCGGCTGCAGCAGCGGCTCGCTGTGGTCCGGCGAGCTTCGGGGGCGGTAGGGCGGTCGCATGGATCCGCTCCGGACGATGAAGCACACATCGCGAGCTGGGAGGAACAATGCGGAACCGGATACTGAGCAAGATCGGCACACAGCTGTTGCGTCTGCGCCACGACTCGTCGCAGAGCTCACAGGACCGGGCGACGCCGGCCGACTACGGACTGGACCACAGGCAGGTCGCCGAATTCGTTGCCGGCACGCTGCACGCGGAGGGCGAGGCAGCGCTCGCCCATCAGGTGGCGCGGCTGCTGCCCTTCCACTGGACCTGGCCCAGCCGGGTCGCGCAGGCGATGTCGCAGATCACGGACCACTTCGGTGATCAGCGTGAGCTGATGGCCTGGCTGGATCGGCACCCCGGCCTGCCACGGCTGGTGGCACGCCTGTACGTCTTCATGGGCCTCCTCGACAGGTACAGCGCGGTGCCCGCGGTCGTGACCGCGATGCGTGAGTACCGGGAGCGGACACCGTATCCGCCGGGCCTGGAGCCCTACTTGGTGCCCGCCACCGATGACGACACGCTCGCGAGCATTGCCTTCAAGATCGAGAAACTGCTCGGCGAGGAGCGGACCCGGAAGGCCGCCGAACTGGCCCTGGCCACTGCGGCATGGCTGCAGCAGATCGCGCCGCGCGCGCGGGAACTCAATCCTGACGTCGGCGACTTGAACGAGCTGATGGGGCAGGCTCGACAGGATATCCGGGCGGCAGCAGCCGACATCTGAACACGACTTTCGATAGGACGGTAAACGGCATGACGGTGAAACTGAACGCGAGGGCGTACAACCACGCAAAGAAACTGACCGAAGAGGGCCTGATCGTCCTGGACGACCGGGACGAGTGGAGCGAGCACCAGCCCTCGGCAGCGGACGAGAATGCCTACCTCGAGGAGCACGGATTCAACGAGTACGCCCGGTGGTACCTGGGCATCGACGACGAGATGGGAGAGGAGACCAAGGGCCGGTACAAGTTCCCCTACGGTGATTTCGAGCGCGTCCACCGCTGCGGTGTGCTCTCTGCCGAGGTACGCGCCGGACAGCAGAAATACGCGGACATCGAGAACGCCGCCGCGCACCTGCACGGACTGCTGGACGGCAGGCGGGCCGGTAACCGGTGACAGCGCCGGTGCACCTTCACCCGGCCCCCGGCGCCCGCAACTGTCGTTGCCGCACACGAGACGACGTGCCCGCAGACCGAGTCGAACCTGCTGGCCGGCTATGGGACGCCGGACAGGCGGCCGACCCGGCCGAGGAGCGCACAGCGAGTCGGACCTCAGCGTCCCCAAGAATCACGCCTTCTACCGCCACCCCAACCCTCGGAAGAAAAAGGTCGGCGAGGCGAACCACTTCCCCCACACACAGGTGATGACCACCTGCTCTTGATCGTCACGCATCCCCAAAACAGCGACAGAGCCCCAAAAATGATCCAGAACCAGCTGTCGGCTGTCGTCAAGACCACTCGATCGTCCAGACATTGGCTTCGCACGGTCCGCGAACACCCTTGATGCCTCTCGTATCTGTCCGCAAGACCTCTTCAGCGACGAGCAGGATCGGCAGTATGCGAACGAGGCAGTACGGGCGCTGTGTCATGACCGTGCCGGACGTGCCAGGGCCAGACCGCAGCGCACGCAGCGAGCCGCTGCTGCTGCCGATCCGCAGGAGCAGCAGCAGCCGCAGCCGTGCCGCGAGGTCTCTGAGGATGGGACGTTCGTCTGGGGTGGATTACGGCTGAGCCGAGTACGGGCTTACCGTGCGTAGCCGACGTCCAGGACTTCGATCATGTCGCCGTGGACCGCGTAGACAGCCAGCACCACTCACCGAACGCTGTGGCCAGGTCCGGCGCCTCGATCGCCGAAGTCTGGGCGGTGACCGCGTCGATCAGCGCGATGATCTCCGCCTGCGCTTCGTCCGGTACAGCGAGGAGCACCTTGACGGCCCGATGCATCAGTTCCACCCTCATGAGGGCTCCCAGACGGCAGGAAGCAGCCACCGAATCGAGCGCATCGACCCATACCGGTGACCCGACAGGGTTCCTCAGACCCGCCATAAGGGCGGTCACACCGAGATGTCAGCCTCCGACGGCGTCGCGATCTTCGCGCGCCCCTCCAAGCGCGGAGAATCGTCCTCCGCAGGGCCGTCATCCCCGGCAACACCCAGCCGCCCCATGAACGCGGGCTCGCTGAGCGCCAGGACACTCTGCAGCCGCTCCCGCAGTTCCGTGTACGGCACTCCTGTGCGAGGTTGCTGTGCTGCCACGGGAGAACAACGAGAGGCGCCAGGCGCGCGATGTCCGCCGGATGGGTGGGGTTGCGAAGCCGCTAGCAAGGGACATGGCCGACCGGGACGGACGAGGCTGAGAGCAGACAATGTGCGGGGCCAGAACTCAGGCCGCACACTTGAGTGAGATCGCTCGCTGCCTGCATGGAAACCGGGGTGCGATGGCCATGGAACATGGCACGACACGCTCTTCCACTGGAACGAACGTCGTGTACACGGGTTCCGTCGTGGCGCGCATCGAATCTGGCGCGGTGGATACAGCGCCCGACCGCTCGGTCCGGCCTCACTGGCAGGTCCACTTCGTGGTGGCCGACGTATCGGGGTGTGCCCGAGCCGCACGAGAGCACGGCGGCGACGTCCTTGCGGAGTGCGAACACGAGGCGGCGCTGCGCGATCCTGACGGAGCACTCTTCGTGGTGAGCTCAAGCCGGGACCACTGACGCCTCTGGCCGATCGGCCCGGAGCCGAGTTGTACCGGTGTCCCCTCGAACCAAGGATCGGAAAACAGGACGGACTTTGTCCGTTGGACGGCTCTTCGCCCTGAGGGAAGCAGACGCCGCCGCACCGGCAGAGCACTCGGAACGGACGGTGGCCGCGGGACAGCATCGGGGACGACTGACGACAGAAGCTATCCAAGGTGCACGGAGGAAGGAACACACAATGGCCGACACCTCGATGTCCGACCGCGCGGGATGGCGGTCCATGCTCGACGAGGTCACCGATGCACACAGCGGTGATCTGGTCACCATTGAAGTGGTGGGTCCCTCGATCGGAAGCCAGCACGAAGCGGAGCGGCTGCCGTTCTCCTACCTCGCCTATGATCCCAAGGACGACGTGGTGGTCGTCGCCGTCGGAGGTCAGTCAGCGCGTTACCCGGTCGTCCTCCGCCATATGGTGCCCCACCCCAAGGAGGTCGACGTCTCTACGCCGGACGCCTCTGAAGCAGCGGTCCGAGTGTTGGACCCGGAGGACACCGCAACCTTGATCACTTTCTTCCCTTCGGAGTCCAGGACTGCCTCATGAACCAGCCCTGACCGCACGGTCCGGCACCTTGGGCCTCCCTTCGCGGAGCCGCGGGCGCCCACCATCTGGCCGGATCAGCCAGCGAGGTCAGCCTTGCCGAAGAGGGTGGCGTAGCCGGACGGCAGCTGGCTGATGATCTGGTTCAGCTCGCCGCCGGAGACCGCCTCGGCCAGGCCGGACAGCACCGCGCTGGCGTCCCACTCGGCCGTACGGGGACGAGCGTTGGTGCGCTCGGCGACGCGCTGGCAGAACTCCTCCATCCCGAAAATCCCCGCCTGCCCCTGTCCGCCACCCTTGAGGGGCTCGTCGAGCGGCTGCGCTGGAGGCACGCACGGACGACGCGTCGGGACTCGCCACGGCGCGGTTGTGGGCGGGGCCCGAGCCGACGCAGATTGCCTTCTCCCCGGATGAACTCGCCGTCTACGGCGTGCACTCGGCCGAGGAGGAGGCAGCCGACGCCCTGCTGCTTCGCGTTGCCGTACGCCCCGGCGCTTTGCCGGTGGCCGTACCGCGAGCGGAACTGCCCCTCCAGGACGGCGCCGGGGACGTACTGCGCTACAGCACCGCTGGCTGACCATCCGGCACGCCGACCGGGCGGGCGATGCGGAACGGAGATGCCGCCGGCCGCGACACACCGCCGACGACGTAGAGGCCACCGTGATATCTGTTCCTCGTCCGAGCACAGCGGCACCGGGTAGCGGAGTCGTGCTGGAGGGCTGGGGGACAGCCCGCCTGCTTCCTATAGCCAGGCTGCCATTACGGCGGTATCCCGTCCTTTTGGCGGCTCGCCTATCTGGGCAGGTGGAACGGGATGGTCGTGATGACGATCTTCGGCAGGGGGCGCAGAGCCCGCCGCAGTCGGGGGGCGGTCTGGTTGTGGAGGACGCGTTGCCACCAGTGACGCACGACGATCTCGGGGAGGATCACGGTCAGCGTGAGATCGGGTCGCTGGTGGTGCAGGGTCTCGATGTAGTGGACCAGCGGGGCGACGATCGCGCGGTGGGGTGAGACGACGACCTCGAGCGGGAGGTGGTCGCCCCAAGTCGCCCAGTAGCCGCGGAAGCGTTCCGCCTCGGTCTCGGTCGGGCTGAGATGTAGGGCCAGGAGAGGTTGTCCGAGGGAGGCCGCGTATGCCAGGGCGCGCATGCCGGCGAGGTCGAGCCGGGCGATGGGCACGATGACCAGGTGGTTGACCTCCTCCGGGCGTTCCTCACTCTCGACCTCGACTTCCTCTAGTTCCTCCGTCTCGGTGTCCGCTGCCATAGGGGGCATGGCAGTCGGCCGTACTTGCGGTCCGGAACCCGGTGCCGGCTGTCGGGGCAGTTCGATGACGTGGGGGCGCAGGGCGAGGGCCTGGGTGCAGAGGTCGTAGTGGCGGCGGATGCGCAGGGCAAGCAGGACGAGGAGTCCGATCACGAGGACGGCGACCCATGCGCCCTCCGTGAACTTGGTGATGCCTGCGGTGACGAAGACGATGGCGGACAGCAGGCCGCCGGAGGCGTTGAAGACCAGGCTCTTGCGCCAGTGGGCCTGATCGCGGTGGCGCAGCCAGTGCACCACCATGCCGCCCTGCGACAGGGTGAACGCCAGGAACACCCCGACGGCGTACAGCGGGATCAGGGACTGCGTGTTGCCGGCGAACCCGACGAAGATTGCGATCGCGGCCAGTGCCAGGGCCAGGATTCCGTTGCTGAAGGCGAGCCGGTCGCCGACGCGCAGGAACAGGCGCGGTGCGTGGCCGCTGCGTGCCAGCAGGAACAGCACGCGGGGAAAGTCGTTGAATGCGGTGTTGGCGGCCAGCAGCAGGATGGCGGCCGTCGCCGCCTGTACATAGCCGTACATGACTCCGGGGCCGAAGGTACGGCGAGCGAGTTGGGAGAGGACAGTCTCGTTGCCGTGCGGCACCACCCCGTCGAGGTGGACCAGCGCGACCGTGCCGCCGAACAGGATGATCAGCACGGTGACCATCCAGGTCAGCGTCGTACGGGCATTGCGCCACTCCGTGGGGCGGAATGCCGGTACGGCGTTGGAGATCGCCTCGATACCGGTCATGGCCGTGGATCCGGAGGTGAAGGCCCGCAGGACCAGCAGGAGGGTGACTCCTTCGGTGACCGGAAGCCGGGGCGTCGGCATGGGCTGGAATCCGCGGCCGGCCGCGGATTCCAGCCCCACGGCCACAAGCGTGAAGACCGCGATGATGAACGCGTACGTGGGTGCCGCGAAGGCGGCACCCGCCTGGCGTACTCCGCGCAGGTTCCCCACCAGCAGGACGACGATCACCGCCACACCGATCACCACCGTGCTCGGGGCGAGTGCGGGCAGGGCTGAGGTGATCGCCTCGACCCCCGAGGCGATCGAGACGGCGACGGTCATGATGTAGTCGATCATCAGGCCGGCGGCGGCGATCAGACCTGGCACCCGTCCGAGATTGTCGCTGGCCACGATGTACGAGCCGCCGCCGTGCGGGTAGGCGCGGATCGTCTGGCGGTAGGAGACGCCGACGGCGAGCATCATGAAGGCGATGACCGCGGCGATCGGCAGGGAGTAGCGCAGTCCGGCGGCGCCGCCGAGTACCAGCACTGCCAGCATTGCCTCGGGGCCGTAGGCGACCGAGGAGAGGGCGTCCGCCGACAGGACCGGCAGGGCCACCAGTTTGCGCATCCGCTCGGCGGCGATCGCGGTGCCCGCGAGCGGAGGGCCCAGCAGCACCCGCCGGACGTGGTGGCCGACGCGTCCGAGCGGCGACGGCGGGGCCTCAGCTTCCTCTTCTGCCTCGACGGCGGGCAGGCCGGTGAGGGGTACGAAGCGACCGAAACGCTTCGGGCGCACGGCGTCCGGGTAGCCGCCGAGGTTGGGATCCACCGGCAGCGCGGACCGCCACGCTTCGGGACCCTCCAGCGCCTGCCCCCACTCGCGTCCGACGTAGCGCAGGATCTTCAGTTCTCGCTCACTGAGTGTCGGCAGCAGGGCATCCGGGCTCGGCGCGCCCGCAGCGGAGGTGTCCGCGCTGTCATTCCCGCTGCCGTTGTCCGTATCGGAAGAGCGACCACGCCCGACTTCCATGCGGATCATGTACCCGATACCTGGACAGTAACTACCTTGTGTCGAAGCAGGGCCTGTTGCCGAACGGCCGCCCCGCTCGGGGCGCACCGCACGGGCTGATGGCACTGTGCCACGCACCTTCGACGGCGCGGACAAGCGAGAGATCCTCGGTCTTGCCCTTCTGTCCTCGCAGACCGACCGCCGGTGCCGCTTTTCGACCCGCTGGGCGCAGGCGGGGGGACCGGGCGAACAGCCACTCTGGGGCCTGTCGGGACCGCTCGGCGGTCCGCTGGCGGAAGGAGTGGCCATGACCGAGCAGGCCCGCAGGGCCGTTGCCTCGTTCGCGACGTACCAGGAAGCCGAACGTGCCGTCGATCACCTCGCCGACCAGGGCTTTCCCGTGCAGAAGGTGGCGATCATCGGTCGGGACGTGCGCCCAGCAGCCCGAAGATCCAGCCGACGATTACGCCGGGCAGCGCTCCTGTGGCTGTCGAACAGGTGATCGGTCGAGTGGGGTACGGCGCGGCCGCCCTCCACGGGGCTACTGGCTGAATCCGGTTGTCTCCGGTCTGCTCCTCGCGCTGTACGGGCTGGTCTTCGGAAAGATCGAGCGCCACCCGCGGGTGCGCGTGCTGCTGCGCACCGAGATGACCGAGGCACTCGGCGACAAGGCGCTGGAGGCGGTCACCGTGGTCGACCACCGTACGGGCGAGCACCGCCACCTCGCGGTGCGGGCCCTTTTCGTCTTCACCGGCGCAGACCCGCACACCGACTGGCTGTCCGGCGCGCTCGCCCTCGACGCGCGCGGCTACGTGCTGACCGGCGCGGAGGCGCAGGCCTGCTCCGTTCCCGAACTGTGGCAGAGCCAGGGCCGCGACTGCCTGATGTTGGAGACCAGCATGCCTGGCGTCTTCGCCGCCGGCGACGTCCGCAGCGGCTCGGTCAAGCGCGTGGCCTCCGCGGTCGGCGAAGGCGCGATGAGCATCCACTTCGGGCACCGCTACCTGGGCCACACGGCCGCGCCCGGCGGCACCGACAGCTCCCCGCACACCCGTCCGAAGGAGTCCGCTTGGCTCGCATGACACCCAGCGGGCGACGAGACCACGAGAAGGAGCGAGAAGGAAAAGGAGGCGATGGAAATGACCACACCGGTCCGGCGTCACCGCGGTGGCGCAATGCAGGACAGGCCCCTTGGCTGGGCACGCAATCCGCTGACGGAGTTCGACCAACTGCTCAGCGAGATGAGCGGACTGATCGAATCCACGGTGGGAGGCGTGGCGCCCGCAGTCGCGTGGACACCCCTGGCGGATGTCACGGAGTCCGACGACGCCTTCCACGTCGAGATCGAACTCCCCGGCGTCAAGAGCAAGGACATCGACGTCGAAGCCAACGGCCAGGAGCTGGTGGTCACCGGAGAGATCAAGGAGAAGGAACGCAAAGGCGTCCTGCGCCGGAGCACCCGCCGCACCGGAGCCTTCGAGTACCGGCTGCGGCTGCCCGGAGAGGTCGACACCGAAAAGATCAATGCGCAGATGTCGGACGGGGTGCTCACCATCACCGTCCCCAAGGCCGAGGTCGCAAAGCCGCGGCACGTCGAGATCAGCGAGACGAGTGAAAGCATCGAGAGCAGCGGCTGAGACGCGAACGCCGCGGTTCCGGACACACGTCCGGCACCGCGGCCGGCCCGGCGACGCTCAACACCCAGGTGACTCATGGATGACGTCCCGCGTCACCACCCCTCGGCGGCGGAGACTCGACACACGGCTCCCCACCGGCTTCCTTTCGGCGCCGCAGACGCCAGGCGCGCAGCAGCCGAAGGGGAAGCAGACCCAGCGGTGCGCGCCGACCCATGCCCACTTGGTCCTAGCGGTCGATGCCCGTGGCGTAACGCTCGGCGTCCCGGGCCGACGGATATCGCTTGCTTCCCTCCGCTCCGCACCTACGCGCGCAGTGTCAGAGCATCGTGTCGCCCTCATGGAGAAAGCGGAAACGGTGTCCCAGAAGATGGCAACGCAGCACAGACGAGCCCATGGCCCTGAACAAGGAGGCGTGGCACGAACACCACTGACGAGTTCGGTGTCGTCACGACCACGGTCCCCGCCCGGCCGGTCGGCTGCGTAGTCCCGATTCCATTGGCGGATCGTCATTCGTTTGGGAGCCGTCTGGATTCTGGACGGGCTCACAGTGACGATCGTCGTGGCGGTTGCCGCCCGGCGCGACAGCGCACCGGGCGACCCTCATGACCAGCGGTGACCGGGGCAGAAGGAGGTCAGCGATGAAATACGACGGATTCCTCGCCCGTGTGCGCGAGCGAGGCGAATACAACGACCAGGACGAAGCCGCGGACGTCACCAACGCCGTGCTGGAAGTGCTGGCCCAACGGATCAGCCCGGGAGAGGTCAAGGACCTCGCATCACAACTGCCCGGCCCACTGGGACAAGTTCTGGATCATGCCGCGCCGCAGCAAGCGCAGAGCTTCGGGATCGAAGAGTTCTATCGCCGGGTCGCCGAGCGCACCCATGCCCGGCCGCGTACGGCGCAGTGGGACGCCAGCGCGGTCCTGACCACCGTTGCCGACGCTGTCACCGGCGGAGAGCTGAATCAGATCATCAGTCAACTCCCCTCCAGTTACGCGATCCTGTTCGGCAAGGCCGACCTCGCGGACTGAGCGGAGACACCCCGGCTGCCGGGCCGGCTCGCGGACTGGCTCGCCGCCAACGGCCGCTACGCGGCCGCGGTGCTCCGCAACTACGCCGCACCGACCCGGGAGCGTCACGCCGACGTGCGCCGGGCACTGCTGGAGAGCAGGGAGGCACGTGCCGCCTGGCAAGAGGCATACGACCGGGCACGACAGGAACCGGTCCGCCCCAGGGGTCTGACGTCGCGCGAGGCGCAGGAGGCGCAGGAGGCGCTCAAGGGGTTCGGCCGCGCGGCGATGCTCATGGAGAGCCACGTCCCGCCGGCCGACAGCCGTTTCGTCCCCCAGGCGGAGCGATTCGCCGAGGCCCTGGAGACGGACACCGCGCAGGCGGCAGCCGACGTGCGCGAGCACAGGAATCCGGACTGGGGGCGCGTGGAGGAGGCGCTCCAGGCGTGGGAGGACGTCTCCGGCAGCGGGAGCCCGGTCGTGCGGCGCGAGGCGGAACTGCAGAAGCAGCCTTGGAGGACCTCGCGACGGCCTGAGCCGCACGCCCCTGGAACGGGACGTCGGCTCCGCTCGCGAGGAACAGCGAGTGCGGGCGTCCGCGGCGGCGGAGGACGACGGATCAGGAGCCGCGCAAACCCGGAGTGGGTGACGAAGTCGGCGACGGGGAGCGCCCCGCCTCCTGGAGCGGGAAGTAGTCTCCCGGCCGCGTCGAGCGCCGCCACACGTACACCGCTGTCGCCATCACGAGGATCAGCCCCGCCAGGATGAGCAGTTCGATCCCCTCGACGTTCCACCGGAAGGACTTCTCCGCCTCGGCCGTCACGATGAGCACCCTGCGGATGCCGGCAATCAGGCCGACGACGAGGAACGGCTCCGCGTCGAGGGTCTGATTCCTGATGGTGAGGCGGACGGTGTGGAGCAGCTCGGCCACGATGAACAGCACCAGGCTGCTGTCCAGGGCGGAGAGAACGACCGTTTTCTCGCGGTACGGCCCCTGGACGATCGACCGGATGACGTCATGGACGACCCCGACGGTCAGGATCCCCGCGAGCAGTACGAGGAGCGCCGCGACGACGAGGTGGATGCCGTCCTCGATGAGCCGTAGGAGGCCCTGTAACCGGCCGCCCTCGAGCTTCGGGAGAATGGGTCGCACATTCAGCATGCTAGGGGTGCCCCCGCCCGCGGGCGCGGCGTGCTGCCGAACGGGTGGACGGGCGCAGCCCTCCCTGTGATGGCAACCTGGGGGAAGGGATGAGGCACGACGTCACCAGGCCTACCCGGTAGGACGAGGGTGCATGAGACAGCCCGACGCGGACACGACCGGCAGGAACCTGCGGCTCGTCTTGGTCGCCGACCCGGGCCTGCCCTCCGAAATCGCCCGAGACCTCGCCCCCCGTCTGCCGGAGCATCTGCGCCGCCGCATCGGCAGGGGCATCCGCTGGCAGGTGGACACTGTGACGGCGCCCCTGCTGGCAACTGAGCAGGTCGACGCGTCCGGCCTGGCCGAAATCGTCGGCACCCATGTGGAGGACGGCGACTGGGACATCGGCGTCTTGCTCACCGATCTGCCGCGCCGGGCGGAACGCAACCCGGTCAGCGCCGAAGTCGACCCGGAGCACAGGACCGCGCTGATCTCACTGCCCGCCCTCGGCTCCCGGCGTCTGCGACGCCGGGTGCGGCAGGCGGTGGTCGGCGCCGTCAGGCAACTGACCGCGCAGGACGAAAAACCGCTGGATTCCCCCGTCGGCCGTCCGGCACCCGCGCAGGAGTCCAACCGTGAACGCTACGTGGTGCCGGGGCTACGCGGCCACGCCCGTCTGCTCCTGGGCATGGTGCGCGCCAACCGTCCCTGGCGACTGTTCACGAGCCTCTCCCGCGCCATGGCCGGGGTCTTCGCCACCGCAGCCGTCGGCTTCATGAACGCCACGACCTGGCAGGTCGCCACCGCTCTGGGCATCCCGCAGCTGACGCTCACCGCCGTGCTGTCCACCCTCGCCCTCACCGCGTGGATCATCATCGACCACCGGCTGTGGGAACGCGCCGGGGACCTGCCGGGCGCCCATGCGCCGCTGTATAACCTGGTCACGCTCCTCACCATCGGGCTGGGGGTGTTCTTCCTCTACGCTGCGCTGTTCGTGACCCTCGTGGCGGTCTCGTTCCTGGTCGTGACCCCATCCGTCTTCGGCAGGATCGTGCACCACGCCGTCGGTGCCTCGGACTACCTCACGCTGAGCTGGTTCGTCACGTCCATCTCCATGATCGGCGGTGCTTTCGGGACAGGTCTCGAGAACGCCGAGGCGGTGCGCGACGCCGCGTACGGGCAACGCCACCGGAGACGTCAGCGGCAGCTGACCGAGGCCCGCGACCGGGCCAGGTGAGGACCCCTCGACCGCGCAGTGTCAGGTTGGTGGATCGTGCTGTTGCGACTGCCCTGCCTGGCCGTGTCGAGCGTGTTCGCCTTCATACGCCTGCTGCCGAGGAGCGCTGTGGACAACGCGCCGGTGCGCTAGTGCTCTGACCGGGAAGGTTCGCCGGGATCGTGGCTGGGGCGGTTGGATGGGCGGTCACGTCCGTTTCGATCGCTGGGGGTGCGAGTGGCCGAGCCTGTCCGAGTACGCCGACTGACCGACCAGGAAGGACAGAAGCTGCAGCAGATCGTGCGTCGGGGCAGTACCAGCTCGGTGCGCTACCGACGCGCGATGATACTGCTGGCCTCGGCCGGCGGGAACCGCGTCCCGGTGATCGCCCAGTTGGTCCAGGCCGACGAGGACACCGTGCGCGATGTGATCCACCGGTTCAACGAGATGGGTTTGGCCTGCCTGGACCCTCGGTGGGCGGGAGGCCGTCCCCGCCTGCTGAGCGATGACGACGAGGACTTCATCATCCAGACGGCCACCACCCGCCCCACCAAGCTCGGCCAGCCCTTCACCCGCTGGTCGATCCGCAAACTTGCCGCCTACCTGCGGAAAGTACACGGACGCGTGATCCGGATCGGCCGGGAAACGTTACGGTGCCTGCTAGGGCGCCGCGGGATCACCTTCCAGCGCACGAAGACCTGGAAAGAGTCGCCCGATCCCGAACGCGAGGCCAAGCTGGACCGCATCGAGCACGTGCTGGAGCACTTCCCGGACCGGGTCTTCGCCTTCGACGAGTTCGGCCCCCTGGGCATCCGGCCCACCTCCGGCTCCTGCTGGGCAAAGCAGGGTAGGCCCAATCGCTTACCGGCGACCTTCCGCCGCACCCACGGCGTGACCTACTTCCACGGCTGCTACTCCGTCGGTGACGACGGGCTGTGGGGCGTCAACCGCCGCCGCAAAGGCACCGCCAACACCCTGGCCGCGCTGAAGTCGATCCGCGCCGCCCGCCCAGACGGCGCCCCGATCTGCATCATCCTGGACAACCTCTCCGCCCACACAGGCGCGGACATTCGCCGCTGGGCGAAGAAGAACAAGGTCGAGTTGTGCTTCACCCCGACCTACGCCTCCTGGGCCAACCCGATCGAGGCCCACTTCGGCCCGCTGCGGCAGTTCACCCTGGCCAACTCCCACCACCGCAGCCACCCCGCGCAGACCCGGTCGTTGCATGCCTACCTCCGTTGGCGCAACAAGAACGCCCGCCACCCCGACGTACTCGCCGCCCAGCGCAAGGAACGCGCCCGCATCCGCAGCGAAAAGGGCATCCGCTGGGGCGGACGCCCCCTGGTAATCGCAGCTTGAGCAGCCTGCCCCGATGTTCTACGTGGTCACACACTCATGCCGTAGCCCAGTTCCTCAGCCCCGATGTGCCAGAACGAGTTCTCGTCGGCAACGGCCTCAGCGTCAAGCAACTCGAATCGCTTCAGCAACGCTTCAGTGAGCGCGTCGGCGGCCTGCTCGGCCAGGTCCACGGTCTCGTCTTCACTCAGACCGTCACCGGGCCCCTCGTATGCAGCAGCCTCAGCAGCGGCCTCCTCATAAGCGCGGTTGAAGGCAACAAACGCCTCAACGCTGGAGTTCACCAGTTGAGGAACACCGCCCTCCGGGAGACACCACAGCGAGTCGTCATCACGCCGTAGGACGAGCGCGCTCAGCCCTGGGTCGACCGCGACCAGGGCATACCTCGCGCCGTCGACCATGCGTTCCACAAAAGGGCAGTCCTGCCACACCCCGGGGTATGGGCAGCGAGCACATCCGGCCAAGAGCGAGGCGACTTCAGCGTCGTTCATGCCGGGACCATAGCCCGCCCCGCCGACGCTTCACCAAGCCGGTGGACCTATGCGGTCACAGCACTAGCGCATCGTCCGGGATACCGGCCAGCCTGGCGTACGGCTGCGGAGGTACACCGATCTGCGTCAGGTCCTCGACGTCGAGTCGTTGTCGGCCGGGCCAGTCGTAGCAGCACGACCGGTCATCATTCCAGAATGATCGCAGGGGCGTCACAGCGCTAATCCGCACGGGGCGGTGCCTCCGCTGGTACGGCGCACTCATCTAACCTCACTGTTTCGCTTGGGGTTGGTGGTTGCCGAGGCGAAAACGCGAAAGTGCCTTCCTGACCTGGGACGATGAACCTTGCTGAGGGGTTCTGTCGGTCCAGGCGGAGGGCACTTTCTACGTGCAGGGTATCGGGTTGCGTCCCAAGATCTATGTCAGTGCCGATGGTTCGGGGGTGGTCGGTCATGCCGGGACACGGTTGTTGGCGGATCTTGCCGATGCCACGGGGTTGACCGCCGTGTACTCCACCGCACTCAGGCCGTTGCGGCCACGCGGGACCGGACATGATCCAGGACGGATCACCACGGACCTGGCGGTGATGCTCGCCGACGGCGGCGAGGCGTTTGCGGACCTGGCCGTACTGCGGGACCAAGCCGAAGTGTTCGGCTCGGTTGCCTCGACACCGACGGCCTGGCGGCTGCTCGCCGACATCGACGAGCAGGCACTTGCTTTACTGCGTTCGGCCCGCGCTTCGGCTCGGGAGGTCGCTTGGCTGCAGGCCGCCGAGACCGGTGAGGGCATACCCGCTGCCCGGGCCGCTGGTCGTGTGCTGCCCGGCCTGGTCCTGGACCTCGACGCCACGCTGGTGGCCTGCCACTCGGAAAAGGAGGCGGTCGCGCCCACCTACAAGGGCGGTTTCGGGTTCCACCCGCTGGTGTGCTTCATGGCCAACACCGGCGAGGCGCTGTCCGGGCAGCTGCGGCCCGGGAACGCCGGCGCCAACACGGCCTCCGATCACATTGCGGTCCTCGACCAGGCACTCGCGCAGATCCCCGATGCCCACCGACACGGCACCGCTATCCTGGTCCGCACCGATAGCGCCGGATCCGCGAAAGTCTTCCTCGCTCACGTCCGTGACTTGCGCAAACGAGGAATCCGTACCTTCTTCTCGGTCGGATACGCCATCACCGAGCCGATCCGCCGCGCCATCCGGGCCATGCCCGACCGCCTGTGATATCCCGCCCTGGACCAGGACGGGACACTGCGTGATGGCGCCGAAGTCGCCGAGCTGACCGGCATGGTCGATCTGGGCGGCTACCCGGCCGGCACCCGCATCATCGTGCGCCGCGAGCGGCCACACCCAGGAGCACAGCTGTCGCTGTTCGACCTGGACGAGGGACTGCGCCACCAGGTCTTCCTCACCGACACCCCCTGTCCCGGTGGCGGTTCGGCCCAGTTCCTCGAGGTCCGCCACCGCGGGCATGCCACCGTCGAGGACAGCATCCGGTGCGGCAAGACCACCGGGTTCGGCCGTTTCCCCTCCCGCGACTTCGGTGTCAACGCCGTCTGGCTCGAACTCAGTCTCACCGCGATCGACCTGCTGGCCTGGACGTGCCTCCTGCTGCTGGACGGGGAGATGGCCACCGCCGAGCCGAAGAAGCTCCGCCACCGACTCCTGCACGTCGCCGCCCGCCTCACCCGCGGCGGCCGGCGACTACGCCTGCGGATATCGGCGACCTGGCCTTGGAAACACGAACTCGCCACGGCTTTCCACCGCCTCGCCGCACTGCCCCGTCCCGCCGACTGACCAGCAAACCCCAGACCGCCCACGACCCGAAAGACCTTGGAGAACCCGGCCCGAGCGTCGGGCCTTCGCCATACTCACCGGCCGACCAGCGACCGAAATCACCGGTCGATCGCCACCAGACCAGCTCAGCCACCCGAAGCGAAACAGCGAGGTTAAGTCCCTGACGGGCTTGGCGTGGTGGCTGTATTCCGCAGTGTGTGAGGTATGCGGATGGGGGGCGGCTGACCGATGTGGGACGGCGGCGCCGGGGGTCGGTACGAATGCAGGCGGCCACGTCATGTGTGAGCTGATCGCCGAGCGTGCATGGCTGACGGTGTTCCTGCTCACCGCCTACTCGCCCGACCTCGACACAATCGAAGCGGCATGGGCGCACGTCAAGCGCAGCATGTCCAACTCGTCGACGTCACCCTCGACCGGCTCGAGGCCCTCGTCCGCAACCGGCTCGAACGACTTCGGTACCTGGCCCGACACCCTCGACGGCCTCACAGCCGGCACGGGCCTGACCGCCGACACCCCAACTGCACCATGACGAGCCGAAGTCCGCATGAAGACATCACCGCCCGACCAACAGGAAGCTCAGCAGTTCCCACGCAATAGCCGTGGGCGCCAGCGGGCGGCAATATCCTGCTCAGTGACGTCGTCTTCATAGGCAGGAGAGACTAGCCGTCCGACTTCGAGGACCTTCACCAGCACAACTGACTTCACGTGAGCCGGATTGGTCCCGCGCTGCTTGACGTACCGGGCAACGACGCAATCAAAGAGCTCGCCGCGTGTGTGAACCTCGGCAGTACCCCGGAAGCGGTATCCCTTGCGGATCAACGGGTCGACGACATTGATTTCGACGGCAGGGTTGCGGGAGAGGTTGGCGACTGTCCCAGGTGAGTGCGTGTCCAAGAAGACCAAGTGGTCGTCGTCCCATACTTCCGTCGTCCCCTTGGGAGACAGATTCGGAGTCCCGTCAGGCCGTACAGTTGCGACAAATCCCAGCCCCTGGACCGCCACCATACGGCGCATATCCTCGTTCAGCATGACCGTCTCCTGTCTGCCGTGCGCTGGCCCTGTGCCACCCGGTGTGCGGCACTCGGTTGGCGAGGAGGTTGTGATCAGCCCATTGCCCGCCAGGCATACCTGGTGACAGGCGACAACACCTCGCTTTTGTCCATTGAGCGTCCGTGGGTTCATGCCGTCGCACCATACGATGCGACTGCCCTGTTCAATCGCCCGGACGGTGCATGTCAACGAGTCGTTGCGACGTACTGGTCCGACGACAACTCGAACACCCGTACTCGCCGACCGCAGGTGGGATTGACGGTCTCACGGACCAGATGCATCCCTAGTTTGGTCGTGATCCGTTCGGAGGCGTCGTTACCCACTTGAGTGATGCTGACGATCCGCTCCAGCCCTCGCTCCTCGAACCCGAACCGAACAGCGGCCGCGGCGGCCTCAGTGGCCAAGCCCTGCCCCCAGTGGGAACGTCCCAGCCGCCAGCCGACCTCAACCGCCGGCAGTACCTCCGGCAAGAATTCGGGCACCGAAAGGCCGGTGAACCCGGCCAGCTCACCAGTGGAACGGAGCTCCACGGCGAACAGGCCGAAGCCCTGTGACTCCCACTCGCTCTCCCATGTCTGGATCCCGCCGCGAGTCTGCTGTTCGTCACGGACGCTGCCGTCACGGATCCACCGCATGACCTCGGGGTCGGCATTGACGGCAGCCATGGGCGCAACGTCTTCCTCGCGCCAGCGACGCAGGACCAAACGGGGAGTCTCAAGCCTGACCGTCCAGTCATTTTGGATCGCGAATGGGCTCTCCGTCATCCTCACCAGCCACTTCCGGTACACGCGCCTAGACCGCTGTCGTCCTTGAAGACCTACCGGAGTCACGGTCGTTCGACGGGGCCGCTGGGGCGGTTTCCCTTCCTGTCACGAAGGGCTCGTCAGCGAGGTAGGGCGGGGCAGGTTCGTACTGGATGTACTGGCGCACGGCGCGAGCGTGGTCGCGGCCGTGGAGGCGGCCGACGAGCCACAGGGCCATGTCGATTCCAGCCGAGACGCCCTGACTGGTGACCAGGTTCCCGTCGACGACATAGCGGGCGTCGCGGACCACGCTGATGTCGCCCCGGGCCTGCAGAGTGTCCTCGAACAGGCGGTGGGTTGCGACCCTTCGGCCGCGGGCCGGTCCTGCCTCGTGCAGCAGCAGGGCCCCGGTGCACACGCTGGTGGTCCAGGTGACGTCGGCGGCGGTCTTGCGGATCCAGTCGATGAGCACGGGGTTGGATACTTCGCGGCGGGTCCCGTTGCCGCCCGGGGCCAGCAGCACGTCCAGCGGAGGGTGGTCGTCCAGGGTGTGGTCCGGCAGGACCTGCATGCCCTTGTTGCAGCGGACTGCGCCGGGGTGTTCGGCGATGAGCACCGCGGTGTCAGCGTGTTCGCGCAGCATCGAGGAGGCGGTGAACACCTCCCACGGCCCGGTGAAGTCCAACTCCTCCGCTCCGTCGAAGATCAAGATCCCGTAGGTGGTCATAGGCGCTCCTTGGTGGACCGGAATCGGTCGCGGTAGTCGGACGGTGCGACACTCAGATGCCGGTGAAAGGCGCGGCGCAACGTCTCCGCGGTGCCAAAGCCGTACCGGCGCGCGATGGTTTCGATGGAGTGGGCGCTCTCGGCGAGCGCCCGCTTGGCGGCCTCGATGCGTACGCCCTCGACATACGTCGCGGGCGGGATGCCGAGCTCGGCTGTGAACCTGCGCTGGAGATGGCGGGGACTCAGACCGGCGTGCAGGGCGAGATCGTTGATGCCGTGCCGGGCACCGGGATCGGAGTGGATCGCCGTGACCGCGGCGCGGATGGGGTCGCTGGCCGGCTGTGCGGACCACAGCGCCACGCTGAACTGCGACTGGCTGCCGGGGCGGCGCAGAAACATGACCATTTCCTGCGCGACGGCGTGGGCGACCTCCCGGCCCAAGTCGTCCTCCACCAAGGCGAGTGCGAGGTCCATCCCCGCCGTCACCCCGGCGGACGTCCACACCCGCCCATCCCTGAGGAAGATCGGATCGCAGTCGACGACCAGTTCGGGATGCTCTCGGACGAGCTGCTCCTCGCGCGCCCAGTGAGTGGTCACCCTGCGCCCGGCAAGCAGTCCGGCGGCGGCCAGGAGGAATACGCCGCTGCATACGGAGGTGACGCGGCGAGCGGTGGCCCCCGCGGTGGTGATCCAACGTGTCAGCGTCGGATCGTGCCGGGCTCGGTCGATTCCGCCGCCGCCGGCCACCACCAGCGTGTCGATCCCGGCAGGGTCCAGATCAGCCACACCGTAGGGAGCGTGTACCGGAACACCGCTGCCGGACGACACCGGGCCCGGCAGCGGCGCCGTGATCTGGCAGGAGTATCCGCCGGTGAGGTGGTGGGCGTGCTGGAAAACCTCGTACGGGCCGAAGAGGTCCAGCGGCTGGAAACCCTCGAAGACGACGAAGACGATGCGGCGCTGCTTCACCCCTCCACTCTGGGATCCGACACCGAAGGCGTCAACGACACGTACCCCACACTTCGCGCCATGCCGGCCAGTGCAACGAGCGGCAGCGAGGCCTCCATCGCCCCATGCAGCCCCATGCCCCACAGCGGGCAGCCCACCATCCGCATACCTCACACACCACGGGGTGGAAGTAACATCCCGACATCATCCGGGACTTCCAGAAAATGACCCTGGAGATGAGCCGAAGAGCTCAATTCGCCGACGCTGACGGACCATGCGTCGGCTCCGATTGCAGCAGCGGGACTCGCCTCGTGAGCGCGGCAGCCGGAAGCAGATTGTCCGGTTCGATGCCGGGGTCCGCCATGACAATGACGCCGGCTGCCTGAGCGTCGAAGCCGGTCGGCCAGATCGTAAGGTCGCTCGCCAGTGCGTCTTCCAGCCTCGCCTCTCGCAGGTCAGTGTCGGTGAGGTCGCAGCCCCGGAGGTCGGCCGACCGCAGGTCCGCGCCGGCGAACACGGCACCCTGGGCACGAGCCTTGCGAAGGTTCGCTTCCCGCAGGTCCGCACCGGAGAAGTCCGCCGACCTCAAGTCGGCTTTGACCAGGCGTGCACCGCGCAGATCGGCTTGCAGACAGCGGACCTGGTGGAGAATGGAGGTGCCGAGTTCGGCATGCCGCAGGTCAGCGTCAATGAGTGACGCCTTGCTCAGGTTGACCTGGTAGACGCTCGCCGCTTCCAGGCATGCGCCGTCGAAATTGACTCCGTGCAGCCACAATCCGTCACAGTCGGCTCGGCGCAGGTCGGTCAAACTGACGTTGAGCCACTCCGGACGGCGTTCCTGGTACAGGACGCCGAGGCACGTCAGTGCCGTCTGAGCGTCCGCGGCGCGGGTCTCCAACGGGGGTACCGAGTTGATGGACACGTCCGCCGCCGGAACTGCGGATTCCTGCGGCGGCCAGGGAACGTGTGTCCGCAGATACGCCGCCATGATGGAGACGACCGCTTCGCGGTCGCGGTCGGAGTGATCCGCAATCCGCCACAGTGCGTAGATGCCTCCGATCCGCACGTCCAGCTTGTCACTGCCGAGCTGATCCACGGCCCGGCTGAAGCGATCGGTGATGTTCACCTCTCGGGTTGCGTCCAGCCCGTCTTGGCTGACGCGCAGCTGCCGCCATGTGGCATAGGCGCCGAACAGGACGACCGCACCGCCGACCGTCTGCAGAAGCGTGGTGCGCACGTTGTTCACCGCGTTCAACCGGTCCGCCGCAGCGAGGTGGCCACCTGCGAGGTCGTGGTCGACTATCAGCCCCGGAAGAACCAGGAGCACGACGCCCAGTAACACGATCACGACCAGCGCGGCCAGTGCCACAGCAACGGCACGAGTCAGGCGCCACCGGTCACGAAAAGATCCCCCCATAGCCAGAGGATCCCAGAACAAGGCCGAACCCGGCGAACCTTCCCGGTCAGAGCACTAGCGGCCACCGCCGCCCTGTCCCATGGCGCCTGGCCACAGTCGAGTTCCCGCACGCCGAGAGACACAGTCGCTTCACGGACGCCGGCGGTACGAGCGACCGCTCTGATCCCGCCGTGGCCGAGCGATCGGGCACTCCGACGGCCGCGGCCCCGAGGCGACACCCCGAAGCGAGCCGCCGGGGCCCGGCAGCCCGCCCTGGCACGATGCTCGTTATGCAGCCGCTGCCCACACCCTGCCCCGCCGACCTGGTCCCCGACGCCACGGGCCAGGACGCCTTCAACACCGCGTACAGGGCAGCCATGCAGCAGCGTGCCGTATGTTGCCGTCGAGTGCCAGGCCCAACGCTGGACGGTCAAGGCCGACGCGCTTACGGCCTTCGAGCACGACATCGACGCCACGGTGTACGACGCCGTCCGGAACGCGGTCGTCCGCCTGATCCGCTCCCGCGAGATCCGTCCCGATTCGTCCGCCGGACCGGTCTACTTCGTCCTGTACGACCTGAAGAACGAGGACCGGGCACGCGAACTCGCCGCCGCACTGCACGCGGCGCTGTGTGGCGAGCTGAGCCCACTGGCCCAGGCCGTACCCGACACCCGAACCTGATCACGACATCGCCACTCACTGCCACGTGCCGGGTCCAACGTCGAAGGCTACTGGCGAGTTACTTGTCACCTGGTTCGCCGCTCGTTCCTCAAGTTGTCCAGATGCTCCGCGCCGCCGATGTGGACGATCAGCGGGTGGGAGGGCGGACGTCCCTTGAACTGGAAGATGCCCGGGACGGCGGCGGAGTCCTCGGCGTTGGCGCCCAGACCCTGGACGGTCTCGGTCGAGAAAGCCACCAGACCGCCAGCGCGCAGCATCTCGATGTCACTTTAGGAGCACGAACGACCGCGACGGCCAATCTCAGTGCCAACCAAAGCTCCGTTGATCCCGAAGCCGGAATCAGGGGCATACACGTGCGGGTGATGTGCCACCTGCGATACGTGCGGCGTTGAGACAGCGAGTTCTGCCTAACAACGGCGTCGAACACGCCGCCGTGCCAGCCGAACCTCTCGGGCAGCACGTGGCGGGCGACGGCGGCGAATCCCGGGCACACCTTGTACAGCTTCCGGCCGCCGCTGACGGTGTCGATCTCCGACAGGGTACGGGCCACTCCGTCGCCGTCGCGGAGGGCGGCGTACTGCACTGCCTTCCCCAGCCGGCACTCGTCAGGCGATGTATCCCCACTGTCCCAGCTGCGAGTCTGGGCCAACCTGCCCGCTGCTGAGGTACGCGCGCGACTGCGCGCTGCCGAACGCATGCTGGAGTGGCTGACGCGGCGACCCGGGCGACGGGTGGCAGGAGCGATGGGATTCCTGCGAAGCCAACCTGGGTCCGCTGAGCTGGGTCGCCGAGGCCGCGGCGACCGAAGGGCGCTCAGAGAAGAACTTCCGCAACGAGATCACCAGCGGCCTGGCCGCCCTGCTGCTGTGCCGCCTGGTGCTGCCCAGCTACGACTTCCTGGTCGGCTACGGCGCCGTCCGTCTGTTCACCGACGTGCGCACGGAACTGTCCGTCGAGACCTTCACCCGCGCAGAAGAAGCCGCCCACGCCCGGGGCAATGGCCGGACGCCAGGTCGCGGAAGTCCTCACCGCCCTGTCCAAGATCGTGCTCCACACGGGCAAGGAACTCCACCAGGTCACCACGGACGAGGTGATGGAATTCCGTGCCTGGAACATCAGCCGCTATCACCGGCACAAGAGCGGTCTGCACGGAGCCTGGGACCTGCTGTGCGACATCGGCGTTCTCGACACAGACAAGAGTCTGCGCGCCGCCATCCGGCTGGGCCAGCTCACGACCGAGGAACTGGTCGCCCAACACGGGATCGAGTCCGCGCCGGTCCGGGACATGCTGGTTCGTTACCTCAACGAGCGGCGCCCTGGCATGGACTTCAGCAGCTTCCGCCAGCTCACCAGCACCTTGGCCGGCGCGTTCTGGGTCGATATCGAACAGCACCACCCCGGCATTGACAGCCTCGACCTGCCGTCGGAAATCGCCGATGCCTGGAAGTCCAGGCTCGCCTTCACCTCAGGCAAACGAGGGCCGAGAAGGCCCCGCAAGGGACGCCTGGAGGTCCGTGGGCGGTCCGATGCCCGATCCGCCGCAGCGAACTCGAGGGCGTCTCCAAGCGCAACCGCGCGCGGACGGCGGAAGTGCATCAGCGCATCCGCGAGCGCCTGCCCCACCTGCCCGTTCTGGTCGACACGGCAGAAAAGCACCGCGACGAGCAGGCCGCCCTGCTGGCCGCCGCCCGCCAGACACCCATCGGCGAGACCTTCGACCACGCCGGGAGGACCTACCGCCGGACCCGATACCGGTGGGACAGCCGCAGCGAGTCCCAGCACGGTCCGGACGCAGTGCTCGCCACCGACGAAGAGTTCGGCGAACGCATCGAGTTGCTTCGCAAGGAAGAGGACGCGTTCTGGGCTTGGGTGATCATCGAAACCCTGAGGCATACCGGTGTCCGCGTCGAAAAACTGCTGGAGCTCACCCACCTGGCGTTGGTCTCCTACCGCCTTCCAGACAACGGCGAGGTCGTCCCCTTGCTGCAGATCGTGCCATCCAAGAGCAACGAGGAGCGGCTGCTCCTGGTCACCCCGGAACTGGCCAGCGTGCTGGCCACCGTGGTCTGCCGGATCAGAGGAGACGACGGCCGCGTCCCTCCGGCGGCCCGCTACGACCCGCACGAGCGCGTGACCGGTCCCATGCTGCCGCACCTATTCCAGCGCAAGATCGGTTGGCGTCGGGAGATCATCAGCACCCGAGTGGTCAACCGTCTCCTCAAGAAACCGTCTTTGAACCTTCCGCAAGACGTGTCGCCAGTGTCGGAGGACGCTGACACCGCTTGGAGGTGTGGTGGCTGAGCCGACGGGTGATGGCGATCCCTAAAGGCTCAGGCGGTGTCCTCGTCCGGCTTGTCGAGGAGGGCCAACTCCTCCTCGGCCAGGCGCAGGGCTCCTGCGGCGATGTTCTCTGCCAGGTGCGCCGGGTTCCTGGTGCCGGGAATGGCCAGCACATGCGGACCGCGGTGGAGAGTCCAGGCAAGCCGTATCTGGGCCGGCGTCGCATTGTGGGCGCGGGCGACGGAGTGGACGCGGGCGTTGTGCTCCTGGCCTGCGGCTGCCTCGCGCCGCAGGCCGGAGACCGCGAAGAAGGGGACGAAGGCGATGCCCTGTTTCCCGCACAGGTCCACCAGCCCGCTTTCGTCGGCGCGGCGCCAGTCCAGGCCGTAGGAGTTCTGCACGCAGACCACGGGCGCGATCTTCTGGGCCTCGGCCACGTGCTCATGCAGGACACCGGAGAGTCCGAGGTGCCGGACCAGGCCGGCTTCGCGTAGCTCGGCGAGGGCGCCGAAGTGCTCGGCGAGCGAGGCCGTGCGGGGGCCGCCGGCGCGCAGGTTCACCACGTCCAGGCAATCCCGGCCGAGCTGGCGCAGGTTCTCCTCGACCTGGCCACGCAACTGGTCGGGGCGGACCGTGTCGAGCCACTCTCCGGAGGGATCACGCCCCGGGCCGACCTTGGTCACCACGACCACATCGCCGGACCAGGACGAGAGGGCGCGGTTGATGAGCTCGTTCGCAGACCGCAGCGGCGAGAAGTAGAAGGCGGCCGTGTCGACGTGGTTGACCCCCTGCTCGAACGCGCTGTGCAGCAGGCCGACAGCGACATCACGGTCGATCGGCGCGCCGTCGGAGTTCCCCATCATGCCGTTGCCGGTCAGCCGCATCGCGCCGTAGCCGATGCGATTCACCTCCAGGTCCCCGAGCTTCCAGGTCCCTGCTGCCGCCGCTGCGCTCACCGTGCTCCTCCGCCCCTCGTTTCGTCAGGTCCTGGAGTATGGGGCCATGTCGGTGTGCTGCGACAGGTCATTGGCCTGGGCGAAACATCACGTTCCTATCCGGAACTAACCACCCTTGTCAGGCCGTTGGACTTGACGAGAGAGCGCGGAGCAGGACGAAGTTTCAGCCTTCTGCTGCCGTCCTGCCGAGGGGGTCACGCGACTCGAAGTGCGGCCTGTGGACGTGGTGCCGCGGCATTGGGGTGGATGGGTTGCCGGGTGAGCCGGCGGGTCATCAAGGTGATGGCCGCGAGGGTGAGCATCGCCTCGGAGTCGACGCGACACAGCCCGACCCAGCGGCGGCTGTTGTCTGCGTCGGCGACCTGGCCGACCGTAGAGTCGGCCGGACACCGGCCCTCCAGTTGCTCGATCCGCGCGGCCGCAAGCACCTGAGCCTGCTCGCCGATTCGCAGACAACTGGTCGGCTGCGGCGGCGTCGGCGTCAGCAGTCGCGTGTTGCCACATGCCTGAGCTGCCTTCCTCGGAGCAGGCAAAGAGCAGTCGAGGGTACGTAGACTCGGTAGCGGCCAGTCGTCTCGTAGCTTGGAGGAAACACTGATGAAGAAGGCCCCATTCGGCCCCCTTACTGCCGCGATCGCGGCGCTCGGGGTGGTGCTCGGTTTCTTCGCGCTCCAGCTTCGAGCGGACGGCTACGAGCAGTACGTCGGATCCGTGGCGAACGCCAGCGGGCTTATGTATTTCACGGCGGCCATGGTTGTGGTGACGTGGGTCCGTGACCGTCGGCCGCGCTCCGACTGAGTTCCTCGGCTAGAAGTGGCAGCGGGCGCCAGGTTGATACCTGGCGCCCGCTGCGTTTCAGGTCCGTGGTGGTCACCCAATGGCGTGCTCAGGAGGCGAGTGCCTGGCGCCAGCTCAGCGCCGCGCCGAGGTGCAGGATTGAGCGCTGGTATACGCGTGCGGTCAGCCACGCGGCCGCGCCCGTTGCCGCCGTCATCAGCGCCGCCGCCGCGGCATGTTGCCACGAGCCGACCTCGTGGACGGCGGCCAGCATCGGCATCAGCAGGCAGGAGAACGGGGGGATGTAGCGCAGTACGCCGACCCAGGTCACGGACAGGTCCTGGGCGGCTACGAAGGCTACTCCTGCGGGCAGCATGGTGATCAGCATGATGGGTGTCACCACTGACTGGAGTTCTTCTGGTCTGGATACCAGGGATCCCGCGGCCGCGTAGAGGAAGGCGAAGAAGAACCCGAGCAGGAACCAGCTCACCGCGGAGATCGTGGCCGCGATGCCGGGGAAGCCTACGCTGCTGGTGCCCTTCACCGCCGAGGCGTGCCTGATGAATTTTGCCGGCGATGTTGCAGCACAGGGGCGGGGGCGGTCCGACGGTTCGTCCTCGCCGGCTGCCGAGAGGGGGCACCGAACATCCACGACCCCTCACCCGTACCGATGAGCCAGTTACTATTTCAATCGTGACGAATAAGACGTCGCAGCGCGGACGGAGACCGGGAAAGCCGGACACGCGCCGGGTGATTCTGGCCGCTGCCCGCCGGCGGTTCCTGGAAGACGGCTATCACACGGTGACGATGCGCTCGATCGCCGACGAGGCCGAAGTCGACCTGGCCCTCCTCAGCTATTACTTCGGCTCCAAGAAGGGCCTGTTCGGTGCCGCCCTCGCCCTGTCCGCGAACCCCGCGGAGCTGGCGGCACAACTGCTGAGCGAGGGCGATCTCGACACGTTCCCCGAGCGCGCGCTCAGACGGCTGATCACGGCATGGGACGCACCCGAATCCGGCGATGCGCTCGCGGCCATGCTCAGGAACGCGGCCCAGGACGACTCCGTCGCCGCCTTGGTCAAAGAGGCTCTGGAAGGCGAGATCGTGAGCCGGCTCGCAGACGTCCTCGGCGGCCGTCACGCAAGCGAGCGCGCCGCGGCCTGCACGGCCGTGCTGGCAGGGCTGATCTTCACACGCTATCTTCTCGGGCTGGAGCCGATCAGCTCCATGGACCGGGAGGAACTGATCCGCCTGTTCAGCCCGCAGCTGCGCCTGGCCATGGGGATGCCGACGCGCAGATCGAGCCGTCACTCGTAGCGGTACTTCAGCGAATCCGCCTCCGCCTGCTCGACGTCGGCGACCGTCAGCTCCGGCATCCGCAGTTGGGCCAGCGTCACCTCCGCCGAGGTCGGCTGGGCGTCCGCCGGCAGCCACTGCTCCGGCTTCCAGGCCGCGCTGCGCAGGAGCGACTTGGGGCAGTGCGGATACACCTCCTCTATGCCCACGACCAGGGCACTGGCCGGCGGTTTGCCTACGGCGGTCAGCCGCGACAGCAACTCCGGGCGGGTGGAGACGCAGGCCCGGCCGTTCACCCTGAGCGTCGTCGTGCGCCCCGGGACGACGAACAGCAGGCCGGCCCGTCCGGTGGCGAGGACGTTCTGCAGGGTGTCCAGACGCTTGTTGCCGGTCGCGTCCGGTATGGCCACCGTCCGTGCGTCCAGGACGGCGACGAACCCGGCGGGACCGCCGCGCGGGGAAACATCGCATCTGCCCTCGGCGTCCACGCTGGCGACCAGGACCAGCGACGAGCAGGCGATCAACCGCTGCGTCTGCTCGGTGAGTTCGGTCATCTCCTTGCGCACCGCCGCCTCGCTGGGCAGCCCGTAGGCTCGGCGCAGGGCCTCCTGGTCGCGCACGGCGTCGATGCGCAGCGAGTCGAATGCGGTTTCGGCAAGGAGTGGTGTCATACCTCGGACCCTATGGCACCGTCCCCTGATTCAACGCCGGAGCCGTCGTCGGGCCACAGAAAATGATAGCCATGGACATACTAGCCATGTACTCTATCTGGCATGAGTATGGGTTCGCCGGGCCACACGCCCGGTTTCCTGGTATGGCGGCTCGCCAACAAGTGGCGCGTCGCGGTCGATCGCGCGGTGGCTCCGCTGGGCCTCACTCACGCCCAGTACTCGCTGCTCGCGTCGCTGTACGGCATGCAGCGCGCCGGCGAGCGGCCCAGTCAGCGCCGACTCGCCGACCACACCGGCCTGGAGGCGCTGTACGTCTCGAAGCTGGCTCGTGCCCTGGAGGCGGCCGGTCTGATCGAGCGCACCCGTGATCCCCGCGACCCGCGCGCCGTACAGCTCGCCCTCACCGAGCCGGGCCAGGCCGTCGTGCGGCAGGCCATCGCGGTGGTCCAGGAACTGCTTGAGCGGCTGCTGGAGCCGCTCGGCGGCCTCGACGCCCCGGGGACGCGCGCGTTCACCGACGAGCTGACGACCCTGCTCGACGTACCTCTCGCTCCATCCGTACCGAACGACCAGAGCACCCAGAGGACAACACCATGACCAGCATCGCCTCCACCACCGCACCCGCCGCCGAACCCGCCGCCAACGCCCGCGACCTCGCCCTGGCCCACTACGCCGCCCGCGGCGTCCTGGAGCACGTCCTGGCCCGGCACGGCATCACGTTCCAGCAGCAGGTCGCCCTGCGCAGCGCCCTCACCGCCGAGACCCCGCAGACGCCGGACGACCTCGTCGCCCGGGTCCGGGACTCCCTCAAGGCCGATCCGGCCGGCATCCGTGCCACTCTCGACGAGCTGCTCGCCAGGCAACTGCTCGATACGGACGGCCCGTACCTTCGTCCCACGGACGCGGGGCGCGAACTGATCGCCGCCGTCGGTGCGGAGACCGCCCCCGTCAGCGCACGCATCTGGGGCGGAATCCCCGCTGCGGACCTGACCGCCGCCGGTCGCGTACTCGCCCTGGTCACCGAGCGCGCCAACGCGGAACTCGCGGCGCTGACCGGCTGATCCGGCGACCAGCCGGCCATTGCCCGCCACAACGCGGACTCCGGCCGGAATCCGACCGGAGCCGCGGGCGAAATCCTGGCCCAAGCCGGGGGCAACACCCTGGCCGGAGCCGCGGCGAAACCCTGGCCGAAGCCGCGGGGCGACACTGGCCGACGACTTCCGCCGGCGCTTGGGCAGTGAGTGAGCCCGACCGCGGCGATCCGTGGCTCTGCCGCGCCTCGCCGGATCATCCTGGTGTCGCAATGACGGGGGGGCCACGTGGCCTCAGCGGTGGTGGGGGGCCGCCCGTCCACGCGAGAATCTGGGGTATTGGCGCGGATTCGGTTGTCCGCCCCTGGAAGAGTACGGCGAGCATCGGTGAAGAAAGAGCAGCGGACGCGCGATGTGCCCGATGCGCTCGGCGCAGCGGATACCGGAGGGCTGCCTTACGAGCAGTCCACCTTGGACGCCGCCCGTTCTCTGGCCCGGGTCGCGGCCCTGGTGGCCGCAGTGCTGGGCGCGGCGGGCCTGGCAGGCTGGATCTCCGGTATCGATGTCCTGAGGCGTGCGCCCGGGGGCGGCTCGACCATGGTCGCGAACACCGCCGGGGGCTTGCTGGCACTGGGCGTGTCCCTCTTTCTGTTGGCACGCGCCCGCATCACTCCGTGGGTGAACACCGCGGCTCGTGCGGCCGCGGCTCTGGCCGCCTTGATCGGCGGGCTCACCGTCGTGGAGTACACCACCGGGCTCGCCCTGGGTATCGACGAGCTGCTGTTCCGGGACGACACGGCACGAGTCCCGCTGGAGATGCCCGGGCGGATGGCGCCGAATACGGCTGCGGCCCTGTTGATCGGCGGCGTGGCGGCCCTGTGCGCGAGCGTCCCCAGGCTGCCCGCGTGGGGGAGTCAGATCCCGGGCCTCGCCGTTCTCGCCCTGGGGATGCTGCGGCTGTACGGGTTCGCGTACGCCGTTCCCGAACTGGAGCGGTTCGGGGCCTACAGGGGCATGGCCCTGTACACCGGGCTGGCTCTGGTGTTGCTGGGCATCGCCGCCTTCCTGGCCCGGCCGGACCGTGGTCCTGCCGGACTGCTGATGAACGCGGGTACCACGGGCGCGCTGGGGCGCCGGCTGTTCGGCACCGTCCTGGTGGTGCCGCCGCTGCTGGGCTGGCTCGTCCTGGCCGGCGACGACGCGGGACTCTTCGGACCGCGTCTGGGCACCGCGCTCCTGGTGTGCGGGCACGTGGTCGTGTTCACGATCATCATCTTCGCGACGTTGGGCGTCGGCCGCCGGATAGAGGTGGCGCATGCCCGTGCCGAGTGGCAGGTGCGGCAGAACGAACTGGTGCAGGCGTTCATGGACCACACGCCCGCGGTCGTGTTCATCAAGGACCTGGACGGCCGTTTCCTTGCCGTGAACACGACGTTTGAGAAGAGCCTGGGCCTGCCCCGTGAAGAGGTGCTCGGCCGCCGGGACCGCGACGTCATGCCGCCGGACCTCGCACGTCGCGCGCGGACGGCCGACGACGCGCTGCTGGCACAGGGGCAACCGGTGCAACGGGAGGAGCGCCTCCCCCTGCCGGGGGGGCCACGAGACGTCCTCACCAGTCTCTTCCCGCTCTTCACCGCTTCCGGCAGTCCCTACGCCATATGCGGCGTGGTCACCGACGTCACCGAACAGGTCGCGGCGCAGCGCGAGCTTCGCCGGGCCAATCAGCGCTTCCTCGCACTGCTGGAGTCCGCGCCCGACGCCATGCTGATCACGGACGGCAGCGGCACCGTCGTCATGGCCAACGCACAGGTGCGGCGGCTGTTCGGCCGGGCGCCGGAGAGCCTCGTCGGCACCCCGGTCATCGATCTGGTGCCCGAGCCGCGACGCCGACGCCACAGCGCGCTCCTTCGCGCCTATTTCCGGCAGACAGGGACGAAACCGGTCGTTCTGGACCAGGGGCTGTACGGGCTGCACGGCAACGGCGACGAGTTCCCCGCCGAGGTGAGCGTCAGCAGCCTCCAGACCGAGGAGGCGACTTTGGTGTTCCTGTCCGTTCGGGACATCACCGGGCGCAGGCAGGCCGAGGCCGAGCGCGCCGAGCGTTACGAGGTGCACCGCCGTATCGCCTACACCCTTCAGCACAGCCTCATGGGTGAGCCGCCCCGGCTGCCCGGCCTGCCCAGCGCTCACCGGTATCTGGCATCCATCCGGGACCCCGGAGTCGGCGGCGACTGGTTCGACATCATCCCTCTGGGCCGGAACCGTACCGGCCTCTTCATCGGCGATGTGATGGGCCGCGGGCTGGAGGCGGCTGCCGTCATGGGCCAGATGCGCGCCGCCTCCCACGCCCTGGCCCGGACGGACATACCGCCCGGCCGGCTCATGGCCGGACTGGACGCGTTCGTCGGCGACCTGGCGGACCAGCTCGTCACGTGCGCTTACGTGGTGGTGGACCAGGACAGCCACGAGGTCACCCTGTGTTCGGCGGGCCATCTGCCGGTCATCGCGCTGCCTCCGGACGGCCCCGCCCGCCGACTGCGGGCGCCGGTCGGTGTGCCGCTGGGCGTCAACGACTCGCGCTGGGACGCCGTGCCGTTCCGGCAGACGAGCCTGCCCCTGCCGCCGGGCAGCACGCTGGCCCTCTACACCGACGGTCTCGTCGAAAGACCTGGTTCCGACATCGAGGAGCAGATCGACACCCTCGCCCGCAGTCTCGAAGTCGCGCTGAGCGGACGTCCCACGGACCGGGAAAGCCTCGACCAAGCGGCGGAGTGGCTGGTCAAGACCCTCATCCCGGACACGGCCGCGCATGATGACGACGTCACACTGCTCCTGGTCGGACTGCCCGGTACGGATGGGGCTCATCCCCGCGCCTGAATCAGCCATGAATCAGCCTGGGCCACGGGGCCGTGACCGGCGATCACGCGCAGCGATCCACCCCGGCCGCGTACGGCGTGAGGCACGCCGCGTACGGCGTGAGGCACGCCGCGTACGGCGTGAGGCAGGCCGCGTACGGCGTGAGGCAGGCGGTCTCGTCAGATACGTGACGTGGCAGTAGCTTTGCGTAACGGTGCCGAGAATCAGGAGGTTGCGATGGAAGGCCCCTGCCCGTTAGTGATCGATCCCACCGGCCGTGACATCCAGGGCGAGGCGACCCGGATCCGTGAGCGGGGACCAGTGACCCTCGTCGAACTCCCGGACGGCGTCCAGGCGTGGGCCGTCAGTGCCCCCGAACTGCTCAAGCGCCTGCTCAGCGATCCCCGGGTCTCCAAGGACCCGCGCCGGCACTGGACGCGGTGGATCAACGGCGAGATATCCCCCCAGTGGCCTCTGTTCACCTGGGTCGCCGTGCGGAACATGTTCACCGCGTACGGCGGCGAGCACAGGCGGCTGCGTGGCCTGGTGGCCAAGGCGTTCACGGCTCGCCGCACCGCCATGCTCCGGCCCCGCGTCGAGGAGATCACCAAAGTCCTGCTGGACAGCGTCGAGGAGGCCGGGCGGCGTGGCCGAGCCGTCGACCTGCGGGAGCAGTTCTGCTACCCGTTGCCCATTCAGGTGATCAGCGAGCTGCTCGGGCTGCCCGAGGAACAGAGGGCGGAGTTGCGCGCGGTCGTGGACGGCACATTCCACACCTCCGCATCCCCGGAGCAGGTCACCGACATCTACGCCCGGTTCTACGCCGCACTCGGCGAACTCGTCACCCTCAAACGACGCTCACCCGGGGACGACCTGACATCGGCGCTGATCGCGGCGCGCGACGACGAGGACGGCACACGGCTGAGCGAGCAGGAGCTGCTGGACACCCTGATGCTGATCATCAGCGCGGGGCATGAGACCACCGTCAACCTCATCGACAACGCCATCCACCTCCTGCTCGCCCATCCCGCCCAACTCGCCCACGTCCGCGCGGGCCGCGCCTCCTGGGACGACGCGATCGAGGAGGCGCTGCGGGTGGAGGCGCCCGTGGCCAGTCTGCCGCTGCGGTATGCCGTGCAGGACGTGACGATGAGTGAACTCGGCGGCCCGGACGGCGTGGTGATCCGCAAGGGGGAGGCGATCCTGGCGGCTTACGCCGCCGTCGGCCGCCACCCGGACAAGTACGGTGAGAACGCCGCCGCCTTCGACGTCACCCGCGGCGACAAGGAGCATCTCGCCTTCGGCTACGGCGTGCACTTCTGCCTGGGCGCGCCGCTGGGGCGGCTGGAGGCCCGCATCGCGGTGCCCGCTCTCTTCGACCGCTTCCCGGGGCTCCGGCTCGCCGTCAAAAGCGGTGAACTGGAGCCGGTCGACTCCTTCATCTCCAACGGCCACCGCTCTCTGCCGGTCCACCTGTCCTGACCGGCCGCCGACGGCGACCCCACCGGTGGCGGTTGCAGGACCAGAACCTCCAGCCCTCCGATGCCCTCGCTCAGCAGGCACACGACACGGCCGTCTCCGCGGAACGCCGGGAGCAGCGTGTGGGCACGCCACAAGCTTGCCGACGACGAACGCCTACGCGGGGCGCGTAGACGGCGTGAACGTTGCCTGATGCGGCACTGGGTAGGCTGGAGCGCATGTCTGCGATCCGTCTCCTCGTGCTCGGCGCGGTGCGTCAGCACGGGCGGGCCCATGGGTACCAGGTGCGGAACGACCTGGAGTATTGGGGCGCGCACGAGTGGTCGAACGCCAAACCCGGCTCGATCTACCACGCGCTGAAGCAGATGGCGAAGCAGGGTTTGCTGCTCGCCCACGAGACCGCGCCGTCCACCGCCGGCGGGCCGCCGCGCACGGAGTATGAGATCACCGACAAGGGCACCGAGGAGTACCTCGGGCTGGTACGCGAGGCGTTGACCTCGTACGACCAGAAGCCGGACGTACTGGCCTCGGCGCTGGGCTTCATCGTCGACCTGGAGCGCGAGGAGGCTCTGAAGTTGCTGCGCGACCGGGTGCGCTCCATCCAGGAGTGGCGCAAGTCGGTCACCGAGTACTACACGCCCGAAGGTGGCCCCGACCGGCTGGGGCACATCGGCGAGATCATGAATCTGTGGGTCCACTCGGCCGACGCCGGAGAGGAATGGACCCGCGGGCTCATCGAGCGCATCGAGGGCGGTGCCTACACCTTCGCGGGGGAGGGCGAGCCTTTCCGCGGCGTGCTCGCGGAAGGGCAGGCCAACCCCTACGCGACGGGGACGCGGCATCCGGGGGACGACCGGTAACCCTCCCGTCCCGCTTTCCCTGCCCATCGGCCCGGAGTGGCCTTCCCCTCCTCAGCTAGTCAAGTTTGATTAATTTGCGAGCGGGTACTACTTTGTGCGGCGAGCAGTAGTCAAGCTTGACTACATGAGCCGGAGGAGACGCATGACCGACGCGATCGTCGTCGACGGCGTACGTAAGCGATACGGGGAGAAGGCCGCCCTGGACGATCTGCACCTGACGGTCGGACGCGGCACCGTCCATGGCCTGCTGGGGCCGAACGGTGCGGGCAAGACCACCACCGTGCGCGTGCTGACGACACTGCTGCGGCCGGACGCCGGACGCGCGACGGTGGCCGGGTACGACGTCGTCCGGCAGGCCGACCAGGTGCGCCGCTGTATCGGTCTGCTCGGCCAGCACGCCGCGCTGGACGAGGAGCTGGGCGGCCTGCAGAACCTGGAGATGTTCGGGCGCCTCTACCATCTGGGTGCCCGGCGTGCCCGGACCCGGGCGGAGGAACTGCTGGAGCGCTTCGGCCTCGCCGACACCGGCACCAAGGCGGTCAGGCATTACAGCGGTGGCATGCGGCGTCGGCTCGACCTCGCCGCCTCACTGATCACCGAGCCGCAGGTGTTGTTCCTCGACGAGCCGACCACCGGACTCGACCCGCGCGGCCGGGCCGAGGTGTGGGCCTCGGTGCGTTCCCTGGTGGGCGGTGGCACGACCGTGCTGCTCACTACTCAGTACCTGGAAGAGGCTGACCAGTTGGCCGACCGCATCTCGGTGGTGGACCAGGGCCGGGTCATCGCGGACGGCACCGCCGATGAGCTCAAGGCCCGCACCGGTGGTGACCGCATCGACGTCGTCCTGCACGACGCCGGGCAGTTGGGCGCGGCGGTGGCCCTGCTGCCGATCGATACCGGTGAGGTCTCGGTGGACGCCGACCGCGGTCTGTTCAGTGTCCCGGTCGCCGACCGGATGAGCGCGCTCACCCAGGTGGTACGAGTCTTGGAGGATGCGGGCATCGAGGCGGAGGACATCGCGCTGCGCAGGCCGACGCTCAACGAGGTGTTCCTGCATCTGACGGGGTGCTCCCAGGGCGCGGCGATCGATGGTGCGCGATCCAGGGAGGCCGTATGAGCGTGGTCGGTGCCGTGGAGACGGTGCGGGAGGAGCCCGGCGGCAAGGTCTCGCTTGCCCTGAGCGACTCCTGGACGATGACGCGCCGGGAGTTCGCCCACTGGGCGCGGCAGCCGGTGCAGGTGGCCGTCAGCCTGGTCTTCCCCGTGATGATCCTGCTGATGTTCGGATATCTGATCGGCGGTGGCCGGGAGGTCGAGGGCAAGTACATCGACTACCTCGTGCCCGGCACGCTCGCGCTCACCATGGCGTTCGGTCTGGAGAGCACGATGATCGCCGTCACCCGGGACCTCAACAAGGGTGTGATCGACCGGTTCCGTTCCATGCCGATGGCCAACGGTGCCGTCCTGGTCGGCCCTTCGGTCGCGGACACGCTGCAGTCGGCGGTCGGACTCGCCGTGATGATCGGCGTCGGGTACGCGATCGGGTGGCGGGCGCACGGCGCGGCGGGCGAGTGCCTGGCCGCCGTGGGGCTGCTGCTTCTGTTCCGGTTCGCGATGCTGTGGATCGGCATCCAGCTCGCGCTGGTCGCGGGTAGGCCCGAGGCGGTGCAGGCCGTGCAGATCCTGGTCTGGCCGGTCGGCTTCCTCTCCAACGCCATCGCGACCCCCGAGTCCATGCCGGACTGGCTGGGCACGGTCGTCGAGTGGAACCCCATGTCCCAGACCGCGGCGGCGGTGCGTGAGCTGTTCAGCGGCCACGGCGCCGAAGCGGGCCATGTCTGGGCCGCCGTGATCTGGCCGCTCGCTCTGCTCGCGGTGTTCTTCCCGCTGGCACTGCGGCGGTTCGGGGCGCTGAGCAAGTAGTGGCGCACTCCCTGTTGCGCCCGGTTGCGCTCGGCTCGGTGGTGGAAGCGGGTGGCTGCACTCCCTGTCCCCATCAGAGGTGCGGCCACGTGACGGCCCCGACGCCGAACGGCTGTTGAGGCGGTACGCGGCGGCCGTGACGGAGCGTGTCCGCATCCCACCGCACATCACCAACGTCGCCGGACCCTTCTCCCGTCTCTCCCGTCCTTCGGCTGCCGGATCAACTCGCTGCTGCCTGCCTTCGGTCACCGCCCACCGCACCGCCAGGCGATCACCGACGGCATCCGCATGACCATTTGGCAGGACCAGCGGCCGACGCCGAGAACATCGACCGGCTGCGCCCTCTCCACCGTGACGTGTTCGCCGGCACTGGCGTGCCAACCCAAGAGGAAGCGGGAACAGTGGTGCGGGATCGCGCGTGAGGACGCCCAACTCCTGGCACGCTGTGCGGTCGCCTTCGAACCGGGCGATCCGCCTCGTACCGGACGGCTGGCCTTCTGGGACCCCGACGGTGCCGGTCCACCGGACGTCCCCTGCGGCGTGACGCACGACGCCCGCCTTGCCACCGCCGACGGCTTACGCACCTTCACGGTGTGCCGGCTGCCGGTCGCCGACGCGCTGCCGGTCCTGACCCTTGCCCGGCGAACGCACGGCAGCCAGGCCGACGGCGTCGTTCACCCGTCGGCCGCGTTCTGGGGCGCCGCCACCGCCCTCGCCCTGCATCTGGTCGCCCGCGAAAGATTGTTGCCCGGCGTCTCGGCCGGCGGGTACGACGCCTGGCGGGCCGGCCCACTCGACCCCGAGGACGTGCTGCGGCTGCGGGAACTGGCCGCCGCCGCACCACCCGAGGCGTTGGCCGTACCCGTGTCCGGCCACACCCTGCTGCCCGAGCCGGTCCGCGCGGTGCGCGCCTTCCTCGACGCCGTCGCCGACACCCTGCCCCGCACCGCCGCCGCCGAGGCGGCCACCGGACGCGCCGCGTTCGCCGCCGTACAACCCCAGCACGTACCGCAGTTGCGGGCATGGGCCGAGGAGATCGCCGTCGGTACCGACGCGGGCGTGCGGGTCTGCCTGGCCTTGCGGCTCGTCCACGGGGAGGACGGCGAGCCGGGCGGGCAGATCGTGCCGCTCGTCCGCGACCTCGCCGACCCGACCGTGGCGCTGACCGCCGCGGAACTCTTCGACGGCGCATCGCACGCGCTGGGCCCGCGCGCCCAGGCCGAGACGGTGCGCGCTGTCCGCGGCGCCGCCGATGTGTGGGACCCGCTGTCACGCCTGTTGCCGGTGCCGCGCGCACTCGACCTCGACGACGAGGAATTCGGCGACCTGCTCGGCGGCGCCGCGTCCCGGCTGCGGGCGCACGGCATCGACGTGCAGTGGCCGCGAGAGACGGAGGACCTGCTGACCGCGCGGGCGGTGGTGGGCGCCGACCGCACCCCGCCCACCGACCTGCGCTCCGCGAGCCCCGCGACGGCCGCCGCCGCACCGGCGACCGCGTCGCCGACGCGGGCGTGGACAACGCCCGGCGGCCCCCGGAGGCCACCGCACCGGCCTGGGCGCACGGTCGGTCACGGCGCGTTGTCAGAGTGAGGTCATAGAGAGGCCGGGCGCCCCCTTCCCGCCCCAGGAGGTACACGACGCCCTGACGCTGCCCAAGTACGTTCAGGTGCTGCTGTGACGCCCGGGAGCGCGAGTCGTACTGCCCCCCATCGCCGTCACGGACCAGTTGATCGCCTCGGTGGTGTTGGACGGAGCCGGTCGGCCGGTCCGCGGCACGCGGCGTTCACCTCGTCGCGACACCCGGCAGGCTCGTTGGCGGGCAAGAACCGTCTGTTGGCCCTGGTCAGTGCACCGCATCGGACAGACGTACGAAGGTGTGGCCTCTCGCCAGCAACTTCGGTACGGCGGCGGCGATGCCCTGGGCGGTGCCGCCCTCGGGATGGTTCATGTGGCAGATGACGATGGAGCCGCCGGGCGCGGACGCCACGGTGGTGCGGACCTGCTCGGGGGTGAAGGTGGCGCCGCCGTCGCCGTTGACCGAGAAGCTCGCGAAGCGTTCTCCCAGATCAGTGACGATCCGTGCCGCGACGTCGTCGCAGTACGCCGTGCCGGACCGGAAGAAGCGCGGCGGGGTGCCCAACAGCCGGGTGAGCTCGGCGCGGTTGCCGGCGATCTCGTCGTACACCTCCCCGGCGTCACGGGTGCCGGGGATGCCGTAGGCGGAGCGCCCGGTGACCGACAGCGGACGGTGCCGGGTGCCGTGGTTGGCGATCTCGAACAGCGGCTCGGCGGCCAGTCGGCGGAAGAGGGACGGGTTGGCCTCGATCCAGCGGGAGTTGATGAAGAGGGTCGCCGGTACCTCGCGCTTGCGCAGGAAGTCGATCAGGGCCTGGTCGTAACCGCTGCCGCCCCGGCCGCCGCAGGCGTCGAAGGTCAGGGCGATCTCACGCTTCCCCCTCGGCAGCGCGTGCACCACGCCCGGGCCATCGAAGCCCCAGGAGTGCGGCACGGCATGCCGGTAACGGGCCACGATCTCGGCACGGGAGATCGCCGGCGCCGTCGCCGAGGGGACGGATGCCGGAGCGTCCGCGGTGGCGTTCGGCGTGGGCGTTGTATCCGGTGCGGGCACCGTGGGCGGCCCGGACGTGGCGCCGTTCGTCGCGCTCCTCGGGCCCGCGCATCCGGCGAGCACGCCACCGGCCAGGGTTGCCAGTACGGCCCGGCGACCTGTCGTCATCCACACTCCCACTTGGTCAAGAAGGTCTGGGCGGACGGCCGCCGCACCACCGTAACGGTACGGGCCGAAGATTCACGACCGGGAAGGCACCGGTAAGGGTTCCCCAACAATCCGGTCATGCCATCCGCAGGCAGGAGGGCGGCGAATGTGGCCCGGACTGCTATCTCTCTCGTCTCCTCCCGGCGCCGGCCCCGGCGCCGGAGAGCTGGGAGCTCCGGCCGTGTGTTGCCGTGGACGCACCAGCGGAAAGGCTGTCGCCGTGGGCCGCCCGGTGCCCCGCCCGGCGGGGCGAGGGCGGTGTTCCCCGTGGCTGCCCGCACTCTGCTCCTCTCCACCACGGCGCAGAAGGTGCCTGGCCAGACGGTGGAAGATCCACTGCATCGCACGGTGAGCAGCGTCCGCAACGACAAGAACCGGTTTGAAGCGGTCAAGCAATGCAAGCGCTACTGGGGGCAGAACCACGCCAGCGGAGGCAAGGAGTGCGACGAGTACCCCTTTGCCAGCACTTACGAAGGAGCCGCCGAGCATGGAAGGCGCCTTCATCGCGTCGCGCAGCGCGTTCGCGCGATACGCCTCCTCCAGCATGGCGTCGACAACCGGCTGGTCCAGCCAGCGGTAGTAGGGCTGTCCGGCGAGCTTCAGCACCCGGCACGTCACCGTGACGGGCACCCCGTCCACGGCCAGCTCCTTTATGAGCGGGTAGATCCTCTTCCCGGCAGATGCGCCCTGCGACAGATAGGCCGCAGCCCGCCGCAGGCCCTCGTTCTCCTGCTCCAGCAGCTTGATCCGCCGACCCGCTTCCCGCAGTTTTGCGCTCTCCTGGCTGGTTGTTCCGGGCTCGGTCCCATCATCGATGTCCGCCCGGCACATCCACTTCCACAACGTCATCGAATGGACTTTGGGGCCTTGACCCTTGATCTTGGACACACGAGACACCGGATCTTGAGGATCTGAGAACGGACATCTCGTGGTCATGAAGAACTCCGGCCTCGGGGACGCCGGGCGGAGGCGCCCGCCGAGCCGCCCACGCCGTTGGAGGCGGAGAACGCCGCTCTGCGCAAGAAGGTCCGTGAGCTGGAGGAAGAGCGCGAGATCCGGCGCAAGGCGGCCAAGTATTTCGCCGGGGAGACGCGCTGGTGAACCGCTTCCAGTTCGTCGCCGACCATCAGCGCCGTCACGGCGTGAAGCGGCTGTGCACCATCCTGGGCATCGCCCGCTCCAGAGTTCGATCCCGGTGTCATCGCCCAAACGGTCGACTTCTTGGAATCACTGGCCGACGGCGGCCGCGCCCTTGAGCTGGGCATCGGGACAGGGCGCATCGCTTTGCCCTTGGCGCAGCGGGGAGTCCCGGTCCACGGCATCGACCTGTCCCAAGCGATGGTCGACCAGTTGCGTGCGAAGCCGGGCACCGAGGCGATCGGCGTCACGGTTGGCGACTTCGCGACGACGAAGGTGGGCGGAACGTTCTCCGTCGCCTATCTGGTCTACAACACGATCATGAATCTGACCACGCAGGCGGAGCAGGTGGCCTGCTTCCGTAACGCGGCGGAGCATCTGGAACCGGAAGGCTGCTTCGTCATCGAGGTACTGATCCCTGAACTGCGAAGGCTTCCAGCCGGGCAGAAGGTGGTGCCCTACCGCGTCAGCTCGACCGGATGGGCCTTCGACGTCTACGACGTTGCCACCCAGGCGCCGACGTCGAACTACATCAGCGTCGTCGATGGCCATGGCGAGTACAGATCGATTCCCTTCCGATATGTATGGCCGTCGGAACTCGATCTGATGGCCCAGATCGCCGGCCTGCGGTTGCGGGAGCGGTGGGACGGGTGGACCCGGGAGCCCTTCACCAGTGAGAGCCGTCAGCACGTCTCGGTATGGGAGAAACCTGCCGACTGGTCTCCGGAATGAGGCCAGTCCTTCAGTCTTCCGCCATGTGTGGCCGCCTGGTGAGCCTGCGTGTGTGGGGGGTGGCATGAAGGACTTGTCCGGCGGGTTACTGGCGGAGCCAGAGCCGGATTGCCGCGGCCGTGACGGTCCCGTGAAAGACGTAGGCCCGCTTGTCGTAACGGGTTGCGACCGCCCGGGAGTTCTTGAGCCGGTTAATGGTCCGCTCGACCTCGTTGCGACGCCGGTAGCGGTCCCGGTCGAAGCCGGCGGGTCTGCCACCGACGTTGCTGCTGGCGCCGCCATTGGCCTGAGCAGCGCCTGGCTCACCCGCCGGGCTCCGCGCCTGATCCTGCGCCACTGGCCCTGGCTGGCAGGTTCGGGGTGGGCCGGGGACACGCGAAAACAGGCAGACATGCCGGCCGTACGCCCGCCCTGAACTCGCCTACTCGGGGTACTCGCGCCCTCATCGTTGCGGTCGGACGCATGACGCAGTCCGGCCCGTAGGAACTTAAGAGGGACGGGAGGTGACCGTCATGTCGAGCACGCAGCCGCACCGTGCCGGGTCCGGCCAGAACACGGACCGCTTGGGTCAGGAGCCGGTGGGGGAGCTGGTGCAGCGGGCCTCGCAGCAGCTGACTGAGCTGGTGCGGGGCGAAATGCGCCTGGCGCAGGCGGAGATGCGGGAGAAGGGCAAGCGCTACAGCAAGGGCGGCGGCCTGTTCGGCGGCGCCGGCGTGGTCGGCTTCCTGATGGCGCAGGCGCTGGTGGCCACCGCGATCGCCGCACTGGCGGTGCCGTTGCCGGTGTGGGCGGCGGCACTGATCGTGACCGCGGTGCTGGGTGTGATCGCCGCGGTGATGGCCATGAGTGGAAAGAAGCAGGTCGACCAAGCCGGGTCGCCCACTCCCGAGCAGACGGTCGAGAACGTGAAGGCCGACGTGGCCGAGATCAAGGAGAGCGCACACCGATGACCCAGCCGCCTCACGACAAACCCACCGCCTCCAGCCCCGAGGAACTGCGCGAGCAGGTCGAGCAGACCCGGACCGCGCTTGGAGGGACGGTTCAGGCGCTCGCAGCGAAGACCGATGTCAAGGCGCGCGCCCAGGAGAAGGCCGCCGAGGTCAAGGAGCAGGCTGCCGCGAAGGCCGGGGAGCTGAAGGAGCAAGCCACGGTCAAGGCCGTGGAACTGAAGGCGAAGGCTGCCGGTTTGGCTCACCAGGCACAGGACCGGCTGCCCGATCCGGTCAAGGACAAGGCCGCCCAGGCCGCCGAACAGGCCCGGGCCAAGGCCGCCCAGGTCGGCCAGCTCTGGCAGGAGAAGGCGCCGGGGCCGGTGCGGGAGAAGACCGCTCAGGGGGCGCAGCTGGCGCGGGACAACCGCAACTTGCTCCTGGCGGCGGGTGTGGCCGTCGTGGTGTGGTTGGCCTGCCGCAGCCGGAAGGGCTGATCCGGATGAAGGCATCGAAGATCGCTTACAAGCCGGTCGGTCTCGCGCTCGGCGCCGTCAGCGGCATGGCCGCGGGAGCGTTGTTCAAGCAGACGTGGAAGATGCTCGGCCACGAAGAGGACGCCCCGGACGCCACCGACGAAGAACGCTCCTGGCGCGAGGTCCTGCTCGCCGCCACGCTCCAGGGCGCGCTCTTCGCCGGAGTCAAAGCAGCCGTCGACCGCGCCGGCGCCACCGCCGTCCGCCGCCTGACCGGAACTTGGCCCGGCTGACACGCACGAGGAGGTGGGGGGGCTGGTACGACACGAATACCGGCCCTCCCACTGGCATGACCGGTCACCGGCGCGGACACATGGCCGCTACCGGTCGGGGAACGGGAGTGATGGTGCCGCGCGGGCGTAAGAGGCGGCACGTGAGCCGCCCTGAGGAGGCCGGGTGTTCGAAGAGTTCGAGACCGCGCAGATCGATGTCGGTGAGGCTTCCGTTTTCGTCCGCTTCGGTGGGGACGGTCCGCCGGTGGTGCTGCTACACGGGCATCCCCGCACATCGGCGACCTGGCACCGGGTCGCTCCGCTGCTCATACGAGCTGGTCACACGGTGGTGTGTCCGGACCTGAGGGGATACGGGCGCTCCAGGGGGCCACGCTTCACGGCGAATCACGCCGGCTATTCCAAGCGTGCGGTCGCCGGGGACGTCGTGGCCGTGATGCGCAGCCTCGGACATCACCGATTCTCACTCGTCGGACATGACCGCGGAGGCGCCGTGGCTCTGCGCCTCGCGCTCGACCACCCCGAAATCGTCTCCCGTGTGGTGTTCGCGGACTGCCTGCCGCTGACGGAACATCTGTCGAGGATCACCGTCGAGTTCGCCACTCAGTGGTGGCACTGGTTCTTCTTCGCGCAACCGGGCATCCCCGAGCGCGTCATCACCGCCGATCCTGACAACTGGTACCGCGGCGACCCCGAGACCATGGGAGAAGAGAACTACCAGGAATGGCGACAGGCCACACGCAACCCCAACGTGGTACGAGCGATGCTCGAGGACTATCGCGCTGGCCTCACCATCGACCGGCAACACGAAGAAGCCGATCGCGGCACCGGTGCGCGCATCGCCTGCCCGACACTGATCCTCTGGTCCCTGCAAGACGACATGGAGGATCTGTACGGAGATCCCCGTGCAATCTGGAGCCGGTGGGCCGACGACGTTCGCGGACACGGCATCGACGCCGGGCATCACGTCGCTGAACAGGCGCCCCAGGCATTGGCCTCCGCGCTTACCGACTTCCTTCGACCAGCCCCAGACCTCGAGTAACTACCGCTTAGTACTGCAGCCGTAGATCGTGATACGACGCGCCTGGTTCCCCTGATCTGCCCAAGCTGAGCCTGATGTAGTGGCCCACAAGCAGGAGTTGCGCGGGATCGCGGTCAGCGTTGCTGGGCCAGGAATGCCTGGAACGCCTCCACCGCCGGTCCGGTCAGCGGAGCGCCGTGGCCGAAGCCGACTGCGGTGACGTTAGTGGGAATTCGAGCGGCGCCGGAAGCGCGGGCGGCGGGCTCGGCGGCGAAGGTGGCCGGCCCGTAGCCAAGGCGGCGGGCGTGGAACACTGCGTCGCCGACCAGCACCGTGCGGGTGGGTTCGTGCAGCAGCGCAATGTGGCCGGGGGAATGGCCCGGCGTGTGAATTACGCGCAACCCGCCGGAAGCAGCGATGAGTTCGCCGTCTTCAACCGTCGCATCAGGTTTGAACGGCGTCCAATGCGCGGCCGGAAGCTGGTCGAATCGCCGGGCTGCCGGGCTGGACCGGCCATCCGCCGGCACCCGCCCGTCGGCCAGCCAAGCGGCGTCGGCGGCATGGATCAGGACGCGGGCACCGGTGTGCTCGCGCAGTGCGGGCGCGCCCTGCACGTGGTCGGGGTGCGCATGGGTGAGCACGATCCGGTTCAGGTCGGCAGGGTCTCGACCCAACTCGGTCATCGTATGCAGCAGCAGATCGACGGCTTTGCCGCTGCCGACATCGACGAGGGTCAAGCCGTCATCACCGTCGATCAGGTAGGCGTTGTTGGTCTTGGATGTGGCGATGTGGATCACGCCAGGAGCAAGGAGTGGCACGGGTTCTCCTCGGTGCGGAGCGGGGTGAGTTACCAGCGCAGTGCGGTGAAGTCGATGGGTCGGGGTGAGAGGTCTGCGGTGCGGGTGGCCAGGCCGTGCATCCGGCGGGCGAACTCGTCGGCAGGCAGCTGCTTGCGGTCGCCGTGGCCGGGCAGCAGCCATTCGAAGCGCACCCGCGGTGTTGTACGGGCCAGCGATGCGGCCAGTTCGGTGATGGAGTACCAGGTGACCGACTCGGCGACGGCGATGTCGCCGTCAGTCCGGGACCAGTAGAGACTGTCACCGCTGAAGCAGTAGGTGGCGTCGGCGAGGTATAGCACGCTGCCCTCAGTGTGCCCGGGCAGCGGGTGCGCGGTCACGCCGTCGGCGATCTCGATCGGCTCGGTGCCCCGGAGAATGCCGCCGGCGCCTGGCGCGGCGGCCAGGTCTCCTTCGTGGATCCACAGGCGGGCGCCGAACCGGTCGGCGTATTTGCGGCCGTGCGCGGCGTGGTCGCGATGGGTGAGCAGCACGTCGGTGATCGGTCCGAGGGTCGCGTATTTCGTGGCCAGGGCAGGACTCCAGCGCGGCGTGTCGATCATCATCAGGTTTCCAGCAGGCCGGCGCAGCAGGTAGGAGTTAGCGCCGGCGGTGTGCGGCGAGTTGTGCCCGCACAGGTACACGTGCTCGGCAAGGCGTAGGGGAAAGGGATCAAGTGCCGGGTGCGGTCCGCGCGTGCCGTGCCGGATCGATCGGGTGTGGCACGCGAATGCCGCGGCGTACAACGTCTTTTCCTCCGCGTCCGTGCGCGGCTGGCGGACGATCGAGGAGCGGCCGGCGACCTCGGCGACCAGTTCCGGCGCGAGTTGCCGGGCGACGTCGCAGTTGGTGCAGCGACGATCGACGCGCCAAGCGGCGTCGACCGGCTCGTTCATGGCGTGATGCCTCCGCGCAGGGTGGTGAAGATTGGCGCCCAATTGAATATCACGTACCAGGCGAGATAACCAATCGCGGACTGTTATTGACTTTGCCGGAAATTGCTGTTCTCGGGCGCCTTCTTTCATATGCGGTTGACGATTTTGGAAATAGTGCTCTGTCCAGGTGGCATACTCGGCTGCTGTCTGCAAGTAAAGGTCATTGCGCGCGCCCACGTGCGTTGATCCGCCGCAACCGGAGAAGCGGCGAACTCGCCTTCTACCGCTGCTTCTCACCGCGTCCGGTGCCGCTGTGCGACCTGGTCCGCGTGGCCGGGCGGCGCTGGACGGTGGAGGAGACGTTCCAGGCCGCAAAGGGCCTGGTTGGACTGGATGAGCATCAAGTCCGTCGCTGGGCGTCATGGCACCGCTGGGCCACCCTCGCGATGCTCGCCCACGCCTTCCTGGCCGTCACCGCAGCCGTTGAACGCCGTAACCATCCCACGCCTGACGCTCTGATCCCGTTGACCAGCAACGAGGTCCAGCACCTGTTCAGCGCGCTCGTCAGCCCCGTCCACGACCTCGCGTACCGACTCCTCTGGTCACACTGGCGGCGGCAACACCAGGCGCGCGCCCGTGACTCTCACTATCGGCGGCAAGCGGCCGCCCAACCATGAACATCACGATCTACGGCTGGAGTATTAGAGGCCGTTTTCGCCCGATGTTTTATCCCAGAGTCGTCTGTTTGGTCTGTGGTGTCGGGTCGCGCCAGGAGATGGTGTTCTCGTCGGTGGGGCGGCGGGCCATGAGGTCGGTCATGGCAATGTGGATCACGACTTCGGAGCGAGTGGGCAGGGTTTCGTAGTCACGGGCCAGGCGGCGGTGCAGCATGAGCCAGCCCGGGCTCGGTGGTGGCGCCGAAGAGGCGTTGGCAGGCGGTGGCGTAGCGCGGCGGGCTCTATACGAGCATCATCTCGACACCGGAGCAAACCCCCGGATCGGGTCGAACCCATACCACTTCTTTGGACGTAACCCCTTGGGCGCCCGGTACGCGACCACATGTGAAAGTAGACGATCCCGGTCCAGGGGTGATCTTGTGAAGGTGCACCGCTACCTGTGACGCGCAGGACTTGGAACGCGCTGAACTGAGTGACCCCGGGCGGATCACGCCGCTTGCAGTCCAAGGGAGTTACGCGGGTAGCGCCAAGACAGCGGCGGGCCCGTTTGCGCCCCCGTGGCGGCCCCGCCCCCCCTGTTCCCCTGCAGCGTTTCGAGCGGAGTTCACATGCACCCTTATCCCGCGCCCATGGTTTGGCTGACGGTGACGTTCTCGGAGTGAGAAGCGGCCAACGCCCCAGCTGTCCGTCCGTGCCCGCCCAGTGAAAGCCCCCCACGTCGTGACCGTCTCCTTGCACGAGGCCCAGCCGGCCGGCCGGCACGCTGCCATCCCACCAGGCAGCCTGTTCCGGCAGATCTACGCACCACGGGTCTGCGATGCCCTCGCCTACTCCATGTCGACCTATGCCATGCCGCTCGTCGTGCTGGCCACCACCGGCTCCGCGTCGCTGACGGGCCTGGCCTTCGCACTGGAGTGGATACCCCGGGTGGCCGCGTTCGGCTTCGCGGGCGCCCTGGTGGACCGCAGCGGCGCGGCGATCGTGTCCTTCCTCGCCTCGCTCGCCCGTGCCTTGTTGGTGGCGGGCGCTGCTGCCGCGCTGATCGCACTGCCGCCGGGGACGGTCGAGACCGTCACCGTCATGGCGCTGGCCGCCGTGACCGGGGCGCTGACGCAGCTCAGCTTCATCGCCAACGAGACGGTCGGCGCCATCGTCAGCCGCCGCACCGACAGGCAGGCCCACAAGGTGCAGTCGGTGCTGATCGGCGTCGACCAGACGGCCACCGTCATCGGCCCGGCTCTGGGCGGCGTTCTGCTGCTCACCGGCCCGACCCTCATGCTGGCGTGCCTGAGCGTGCTGTCCTTCCTGTCCGCCGCACTCGCGCTGCAGACACCGCCCACCCCACTGCGTGCCGCACGACACGGCGGGCCGGCGCCGGGCGGCGGCCTGCGGGAAGGATGGCAGACCTTGCGCTTGCTGCCGTCCCTGCGACGGCTGGTGGCCGGACTTGCCTGCTCCAACCTCATGCTCGGACTGCTGCAATCGGCCAGCCCCATCCTCGTGGAGGACCGCTTCGGCCGCTCCCCGGCCGCCGCCGGCGTGCTCTGGTCCATCGCCGCTGTCCCTACCTTGGCCGCAGTCGCCTGCTTTCGGGCCAGTCTTGACCGGCTCGGCCTGTGGGGGGTCGGCGTCATCAGCGCCACCGTCGCGGCCGCCGCCTGCCTCGCCGTGCCCCAAGCCCCCTCCTACATCGGCTACGTGACCCTCGTGGCCCTCTTCATGGCCGCCGACGGAGGACTTACCGTCGTCCTGCGCACCCTCCGCTCACAGGTCATCCCGCCCGCGGCCTTCGGCACGACCCTCTCCCTGACCATCCTGCTCCTACTGCTGCCCTTTCCCGTCGCGGGCGTGCTGCTCGCCCTCACCCCGCCGCCGTATTTGGACGGCCTCATCGGGGCGTGCGCCGTGATGCAGGCGCTCGCTCTGCTCGTCACCTTCCTACGCCTACGCAACGACCCGATCCTCCGGGCCAGGACATCACCAGCCCGCCACCAGGCCTGACCTGGCCTCGTTGCGGCACGAGGAGTGCGGGGCGGTGTAGGCGGTGATCTCTTCTCGGTAGTTGCTGAGCGTGGCGAGGACCGCTGCTGTGGACAGGTCGGGGACGGCGAAGGCCGAGGCCTTGACGCAGCAGACGCCCGGGCCTGTGCCCCGGGTCTTGGCATCCTGGAGTGTGGCATTGGCGGCCGCCCTCGCCGCGGTGCGGGCGTAGGGGCGTCGATGCCGGAGGCCGAGGCAGTGCCGGCCAGATCGGTTCGACTTTGCAGTCGCGTGCTTACGGTCAGTAATGGTCGCGAGGTGGCGGGTGCTCGGACACGCCCCCGGCGCCCAACCCCCGGGAGGAGTGAGCACATCCCCCGGTAACGGACGCCTCGGCATCGGCGGCTTCGGCGGCCTGGGCGTCTGCGTGGCCAGAAACCTCTACCGGGAGTGCGGTGGGATGCGGTTCGCCGGATTCGTGAGCCGCGGATCAGCGCCGTGACCGGTCCATGCGCTGCCAGCAGGCGACCACGGTGGTCCCTACAGGTGGTCACGGGCCCAGCTGGTGAGCCATCGGTGAGGAGAGTGCCGAAGGCGGTGGCGGCGCCGCGGACGAGGCCCGTGAGGGCGGCACGCGTCATGTTGCGGCGCAGACGGCGTTGTCGTTGGGCGGAAGGCGGGTGGACACGGTGCGGGGCGCCTTGCCGGTCCGCAGCGGCTTCGCGAGCGCGAGGGAAAGCAGTAGCTGGGGTACCCACGCTCGATGACAAGTGCGGACTGCGTTCCACCTGCTCGACCTGGTGCTGTCCGAGGAACTCGCTGTCCGCGACGACCGCCGCTTCCGTAACGGCCTGCGGCTGTCCAAGCTGCCGCACCACAAGACGCTGGAGGATTACGACTTCTCCTTCCAGCCCGACCTCGACCCGCGCAAGGTCAAAGACCTGGCCACTCCCTCCTTCGTCGAGGACAAGGCCAACGTCGCTCTGCTCGGGCCGCCCGGGGTCGGCAAGACGCACATCGCCGCCGCCCTGGCCGTCGCGGCCTGCCGGGCCGGCTACTCGATCTACTTCACCAGCCTCGACGACATGGTCCGCCACCTCAAAGCCGCCGAGGACCAGGGCCGGCTGATCAGCAAGCTCACCAGCTACCTGCGGCCCAGCGTCCTCGTGGTCGACGAGGTGGGCTGTCAGCCGTTGGAGCGGGCCGAGGCGAACCTCGTCTTCCAGGTCATCTCCAAGCGTTACGAGAAGGGCTCGATCATCTTGACCTCGAACAAGACCTTCAGCGAATGGGGCCAGGTCTTCGGCGACGAGGTCCTGGCCACCGCGATCCTCGACCGCCTCCTGCACCACTGCGAAGTCGTCTCGATCAACGGCGACGGCTACCGGCTCAAGAACCGCCTACAAGCGATCGAACGGGACACCGATGTCGCCTGACCAGTGGTGCACATAACCTCGTACTCGGTGCTGCACTCAGAGGCGTACCTGGACACTGACCACTCAACAACCAAGATCAGCCGTTGAATTGACACACCTCCCCAGACCACTCGAGGAGCGCCGGGTTTCCATCCGGCGCCCCTTTTTGGCTCCTGGTGGTTAGCGGGGGAGGGCGTGGCCCAGTTGGTGGACAGTGGTGATGGTGTTGGTGTCGGTGCGGTTTCCGTTGCTGTCGATGCCGAAGTGGCCGGTTGCGCCTGCTATGGCGCCGTTGCGGAGTGCAAAGAGTTCGTTTCTGACGGCGTAGCGGTTGGGCAGGCTGGTCGGGCTGTCGCTGTTTGCGGCGGCGTTGTGCAGGGCGGTTGCTGCGGTGAGCACGGCGTCGTGGGCGACGAGGGACCAGTAGCTGCTGGTGAGGTGGTCTGCGGCGAATAGCTGTCCGTGGTGGGGTGTGGCGAAGTCTTTCGCGAAGGCCTCGTAGAGATCGTGGTCGGGGTTGTCGGGGCTGCGGAACTGGGCTGCGCTGGGAAAGTTCGCGTACAGCAGGCTGATCGGGGCGTCGTGTTTGTGGAGCGCCGGCGTAGTGGGGTCGAGGGATGTCGCGTCGGATCCAGTGATCACGGTGATGGGCTGGGCGTGGCAGCTCCTGCTGGCCAGCGCGTTGAGGAAGTCGAGGATGTACTTGACGCGGGCGGCGTAGTAGACGGTGTCGACCGTCTTGCCGGTGTTGCAGAGGTTCTGGCTGATCGTGGGAAGGATGGCTCCGGGCCCACCGCGGGGGTCGAAGGTGAAGTCGGCGGTGTTGTCGAGGTACTTCTTGAGGCCTTCGACGGTGTGGAAGCCGTGGTTGAGGGACTCGGTGTACAGGTCCTTGGTCCCGTTGGGTGTCACCGTTGTGCTGACCAGGGCCGCGGTGCGATGGGCGGAGCCGAGGTCCTTGCTGACGGCGGTGAGCTGGTCGCTGTTGGTCAGCGCGACGCGGGCCAGGCCGTTGATCGCCCCTTTGCCGTCGACGGCTCCGGTGGCGTCGAAGCCGTCGGCGGTGATCAAGTCGCCCACCATGGGCAGGTCGGCCTTGCTCAGAGCTCGAGCGGCTTCGACGGACTCCTGCTGGCTGAGTCCCATGCCGGTGACCGCCACCAGGCGGCTGTCCTTCTTCAGGGCGGTGAGCTGGCCGACGGCTTGTGCCCATTGCGCCTCCGCACTGCCCATGTTGGCCACGAGCAGCCGGATCTTGGGTCGGCTGTTCTTGCGGTTCTCCTCCTCGATGGCGGTGTAAGCGCCCTCGAGTTCGGCGACGTACTGGCCGACGGTGAGATTGTTCGCGCTCTTCGACGTCAGCGCGGTCAGGAACGCCACCGTCACGTAGTCGTCGCCCTTGATGACGTTGCGGTTTTCCGCGGCGATGGCCGTCATGACGGGCTTGAGGTCGTTGCCGAAGACGGCTGGGCCGTCGCTGCCGTCGGTCAGGCCGGTGCACTCGCCGCCGGCCTGGGTGACCAAATCCGGGTTGAAGGTCCCGCAGTGGTCCTTCTTGAACCGTTCCCGTTTGTGCACCTGCTGGTCGTGTATCCGTTGATCGTGCGCTTCCTGCTGTTGATGCTGCCATGCCCCGACCCCGGCAATGAGCGCGGCAGCCACGGTGCAAGCGATCACACCGACGCGAAGGCGTGAGCGTCCGGTTGGAAGCCGCCACCTGCCACGCTTGACGGGCGGCAGAGCCGGGTCGCCGCCGGATGACGCCGCTTCTTCTGGCGTCGTCTCTGCTGGTCCGGCTTGCTCTGGCCCACCCGGTGCACCAGCCGCTGCCGGCTCAAGGGGAACTGCGTCGTCCGGCGGCAGGTCCGCTGCGGGTGCCGCCTGGTCCAGCAGCCTTTCCCAGCACCTCAACCACCGCTGCCGTTCCACCTCGCTCACACCACAACCCAGCAGATACTTGATCGCGAAGCTCCTGCTGGGTAACGCGTCCCTTCTCAGGGTCGCGTTGATCGTGGTGGTGGTCAGCTTTCCGGAGCCGTCGTCACTGGCCTCTGCCACTGCCTTCTGCGTCTTGCCCTGGCGCTTCAGCAGCTTCCCCAGCGCATCGCGGAATTGCTGTTGCGAGCGGATCTCCTCGAAGATCGGCCACTCGTCAGGGCCGTCCTGCCGATTCTCTCCCTGCGTCATCAGACGACGCCTCCGGGCGCGTCGACGGCCGGACACCGCCCGCTCAGCCACAGGCCAATCTGCGCGGCCGCAACTCCAGCGGCCGTGATCAGCCCGAGCGCGTCGCTGACGGAGCGCCCGCTGATGACCAGCACGACCAGCACCACAAAGATCACCCACAGGATGGTGATGCGGTGACGGATGCTGAGATCCACCCCGCACACGTGCTCCGGTGACGGCGCCGGCCGACGCCGCGATCGCGTAATGGACACGATTGCTCCCCTCCCTGGACGCGGCGATGGTCGCCGCAGCGATGACGGCCACATCCGGTTACCGGCCGTGATGCGGTCGTCGCTGAATGAATCTCACCGTGGCCGTCCAGGCAGGGGCAAGCCTCTGAGCGGAATCCGATGCAACGGAAACATTCACCGTCATTCAAGGGCCTGCGATTTTCGCTTTCCGTCTGATTCGCAGCCCTTCCCCGGCGCCCGACGGGGTACCAACCAGCCCAGAAGACCTCCGCGCTGTCACCGGAAACCGGCCGAACGAGGGCTGTCTCGGCGGATCCTCCATGCCTGCCTGGCCCCCTGACACACCGTGACCTGCGTCTTCACCGTTCGGAACGATTCCGAAGCCAGAAGATCTTGCAGCGCAGCGGCGACGATGGTGAGCTGGACAAGCGGAACGCCCGCACCCGAAAAACCGCTGTGCTCCCCTTCCTGGGCGCGGTAGTCCATCGTGCGGGCGGAAGAGGGGACTCCTGTTACCGGCTGGAGTCCCCTCGCCGCACTACCCCCGCAGGACGAGAACAGCTATTCCGAACTCCGCAACGAGCCGTCCCACACCGAAGAAAGACATTCGGAACCGAGTAGCCGAATATTCGGCACCGCACTGTCGGAGGAACCGGACAGCACGGCATCGCATCCCTCATGGCCCTTCAGGTCGCCCTGCCCACTCCAAACCGACCACCGCGGCTACTCCCTGATGACTTTGCCAAGATCATCGACGCTGTCCCGACTGCCCGGCATTCACCAGCACGGGCGTGAGCGAGCTTCATCGGAGTGATCACCGCAGGCCGCCGTAACGCCACCGGGCATCTGCGGATGAGCGGGCATGCGACAGCTGACCGCGGTCACCCCGCGTCGTGCGTGGCGTGCCGTTTGCGTTGTTCGTAGGCTGGTGGTGCTCGGGGCTACTGCGGGAGGTCTGTCATGCCCCGTGGCATCTGGAGTGGTGCGATCAGCTTCGGGCTCGTGACCGTGCCGATTCAGGTTCAGTCGGCTACTGAGGACCACAGTGTGCGGTTCCGCCAGTATCACCTGCCTGATCAGGGCCGGATCCGCTACCGGAAGGTCTGTGAGCTGGAGGGCCGCGAGGTCGGCGAGCCGGAGATCGGCAAGGGCTACGAGGTGGCGAAGGACCTGGTCATTCCGATCACGGATGAGGAACTGCGTCAGTTGCCGCTGCCGACGGCGAAGGCGATCGAGATCGAGGCCTTCGTGCCGGTGGAGTCCATCGACCCGATCCGCATCGGCGAGGGCTACTGCCTGGCCCCGAGCGAGCGGGTGGCCGCCAAGCCGTACAAGCTTCTGGTCAAGGCCCTGAGCCGGTCCTCGCGGGTGGCGGTGGCCAAGTGGGCGTGGCACGGCCGTGAGCGGCTGGGACTGCTGCGCGTGCGGGACGACGTGCTCGTCATGCACGTGATGCGCTGGCCGGACGAAATCCGTGACCCTGCCCAGCTGCTGCCGCCGCCGGTGAAGGTGAGCGAGGGCGAGATCAAGGGTGCCCTGGCGCTCATGGACACGATGACCGTCGACGCGCTCGAGGGCCCCGACTTCGTCGATCACTACACCGAGGCGCTGGAGCAGGTGATCGAGGCCAAGCGCGAGCACCGCGAGCCGCCGGCCGCGCCCGAGCCGGAAACCGAACCCGGGCGGGTTCTGGACCTGATGGCCGCGCTGAACGCCTCGGTGCAGCAGGCCAGACAAGCACGCGGCGAGGGCCAGGAGGCCGACGTCCACGCGATGCCCGCACCGAAGAAGAAGACGGCGAAGAAGCAGCCCGCCAAGAAGACGGCCGCGAAGAAGACCACGGGGAAGAAGGCGGCCGACCGCCGGCCGCGCAGCGCGTGAGGTGCAGCAGGCGCCCCTACCGCCCACGGCTCCCCAGGAATATTTTGTCACGCGCTCTCCGTGGTCGGGCTCAGCCGTCCAGGTAGCCGAGCGCGGCATCGGGCCGGCAGTGCCCGGAGGTGCGCCGAGTCCCGCCGCGGTTGATGCCCTGGAAGAACGACTCGGCGAGGGCGTCGTCGTAGCTTGATGCCCATGCTGCGGCGGATGCCGTGCCGGCGGCAGACGTCGGCGAAGGCGGCCGCGCTGTATTGGGCGCCCCTGTCCGTGTGGAAAACGACGCCGCGAACCCGGCCGCCGCGGTCGGCCACAGCCATTTCGATCGCGTCGGTGACCAGCGAGGTGCGCATGTGGTCGGCGATCGAGCAGCCCACCACTTTTCTCGAGCAGATGTCGATCACCGTGGCGAGATGGAGCCACGTCGAGCCGACGGCTATATACGTGATGTCGCCGCACCTGCTGTTCAGCGTGTCCGCGGTGAAGTCGGGCATCACCAGGTCCGGCACGGGCGGCGCGGTCCTGTCCGCGATCGTCGTCCGCTTCTTCTTGCGGAGGTGCCGGCCGACTATGTGGTTGATCCGCATCAGTCGGGTGACGCGCTTGCGGTTGATCCTGTGTCCTCTCGCACGCAGCTCGGCATGGACGCGCGGGGAAGAGGTGAAGGACGCCGCCGGCCAGGCCGCTCGCGTCACCCAGAACGAGGCACGCGCTCAGGTCAGCACCGTCACCGACCAGGCTCGCGACTCCGCCCAGCACATCACCGACTCGAGCTGGCAGCAGTAGGCCCTGATCAGGGTCCCCGAAGACGAAGCAGGGGAGCGGGCTGGCCTCAAGCGGCCTCGCGCCACACTCTTGCTAGCAATCCCACCCGGGGCGAAAGTATTAATGGGGGGCGAACCATCGACAATGGAGGACGACGTGATCGCTCTCGGCGTGATCCTTCTCATCGTCGGATTCCTGCTGAAGATTTCCATCCTGTGGACCATTGGAATCATCCTGCTGGTCATCGGGGCGATCCTGTGGATCCTGGGCTCCGTCGGACACGCTGTCGGAGGCCGACGACACTACTGGTAGATCGCCTCCGACACTGCCCACGCCGACCCCCCTCGGGGGGCAGACTCAGGTCTGACAGCTAATTGGCCCAAGCCAGAAAAGCTCAAGGCTGCGGGGCAACTGCGCCGAAGCCCGATGAAGCACGACCCCCAACCCCTCGGGGAGACGCTGGACGGTGACCGCCACGTCCGTCTCACCGGGCCCTGGTCGGGCCGGGGCGTGTGGTGCTGCTGGTCGGCGGGCACGGCCGCGTCCGGGGCCGAGGTGCGCGGGGCGATGGCCGGGGTGAGTCAGGAGCGGACGCCCGTCTCCCCACGGGCTGACTCGGCACGGCTCGGTGCGACTCAGTGCCGGGCTGGACCATCGTGTCGTCGCAGCCCGGTATCTGGGAGGACACAGTGGGCGAGCAGCCCGTACCTGGACGTGGCGAAAGGGCCTGGCGCGCTGGCTCACCCGGATCGACGCCGTTCTCCTTCGCGGGCCTGGCAGAGCGGATGGTGGCGCGCCGGCTTCCTGAGCTGGCGCCCAGCAAGCGGGGGTAGGCGCTGGCCCGTTATCCCCGAGTTCACAAGGGGGAGGTCAGGTTGCGTAGTTGGTCTACCAGGGTGGGGTGGGGGAGAGGGATGGTGCCGATTTCGGAGTGGTGCTCGCGGCTGATGTGCGGGTGGATCTGTTCGATGCATGGCGGGGAGAGCAAGGGGGCGGTGGAGCGGTCGCCGCACAGGAAGGTGGGTTCGAAGTGCTGGCGCAGGAGCTGGGTGCGCCAGTAGTCGGCGTCGTGGTACTCGCCGCTGTGGGGGTGCTCGAGGAAGAGGCAGTACTCGGCGACCTGGTGGCCTGCGCCTGCGGCGAAGCGCCACCAGAAGCGTGCGCCGCTGCTGTCGTCGGCGAGGTGGAGCAGGCAGGTGAAGACGAGTGCTCCGGCTTTGTCGGCGTACTGGCTGGTGATGAAGTCGGCGAGGTGGGCGTCGGCGTCAGGCCCGAGGACCAGCAGGCAGAGGGCGTTGAGGTCCCACCAGGCGCGGTCGGCGTCCGGGGTGCTGTTCGCGGGCGGGGTCCACTCGGTGTGCACGAGGGCGGTCTCGGTGGGGCGCTGCCGCGGCGGCCGGTGGCGAGCCGCCTGCCGGGCGCGCAGCCGGCCCTCGGCTGCGGCCATGTTGTAGGTCGCGTAGCGGTTGTGCGTGCGGGCCTTGGCGAGCAGGTCGTCGATGGTGCGGGGATCAGACGGCAGCGGGGTCATGAGCGGTTCTTCCCGTCGGAGTTCTCCGGGCAGCGGAGTTTGAGCGTGTAGGCGAGGCGTTCGCGGCCGGTGCGGAGCTGCGAGCGGACGGTGGCTTGCTCGTTGCCCATCACTTCGGCGGCCTCGGCGGCGGTGAAGCCCATGCCGTAGTGGAGCAGGATCGCATCACGCTGCCGCTCGCTGAGCGAGGCGACAGCGCCGTACAGGGCGATGGCGTCGGTCAGTGCGTCGTAGTCGACGTGATTGGCGACGGCGGCTTCGAAGGCGGCGGTCTCCATCAGCTCCGGGCGGCGCCGGCGCTTGCGGTGCATGTCGATGATGCGGCGCTTGAGGATCGTCCAGGCGTAGCCCTCCAGGTTTTCCATCTCGAGCATGCGCGGCCAGCAGTCCATGACCGCGTCGAAGGTCAGGTCGACGGCTTCCTCCGCGTCGGCGTCCGAGCCGAGCTGGAGGTAGGCGTAGCGCATGTAGTCGGTGCGGCGACGCTGGTGAAAGCCCCAGTACGCCATCTGCGCGGTCATGTCCCACTGGTCGATGGGGACCGCGCGCGGCACCTCCACGGCGCCGCCCGTCTCCTCCGGGCCCATGTCGCTGCTCACGAGGCCTCCCGCTGGGGCTCGGGAGTGCGAGCCGGGGTGCGGCCGCTGGTGAGCTGCGTGATACCGATGCGGACCCCGGCTGTGAGAAGCCGGCGGCACCCTCGGATCACGTCCGGGCCGAACACCCTGAGGGCAAGCGTGATGTCGATCAACCACGCTGCAGCATCGTGCTGCACGGGTCCTCCCCAGTAATTGAGCGTTCCGGGTGCAGCCCCCTAGGCACCAGAGGCGACAGCCGCCTCCACCCATGAAGCGCTCCTGACGACCGAAACGTGCAGCCGACCAGCAAAAAATATGACGTTCAGTAACGATACGATTGCATATAGTTCAGTCATTGACCATGGCGGCCGGTGGATCTCGCTTCCGGTATCCCACTCCCATCCGGCGCCTGGCACCGCTACCGTGGGGCCATGGCCAGGGAAATCCGCATCGAGATCGATGACGAGCAGTACGCGCAGCTGGAGCGCGAGGCGCACGAGCGGCACGAGGACCCAACGGTGTACGCCGGACGCGTCCTGGCCCAGGAGCTCAACAGGGCGCGTTTCCTCGAGGGCAGCGCCCTCTTCCTCGCCACGCCCGGTGTGCGTGAGGAGTTCGCCAGCCGATTCGGCCCGCAACCCGGTACCGCCGCATCCGCGGCGTAGGGCGGGCAGCGACACAGTGGACCTCACGGTAGATCTTCCATGGCTCATGGAGATCGCCCGCACGCAGCTGGGCGACCCGGACGTCACGGACTGGGGAGCGCTGGAGGCCGCCCGCGCACGGCACGCCTTCCGCGTCCTGGACGAACCCGTATACCCGCGGCCGCATCACCGGGCCGCCGCTCTCTTCCACTCACTGGCCCGGGCCCCGGCCCTGGAGCACAGCAACGAACTCTTCGGCGCGACGGTCGCGGCCGGCTACCTGCACGCCAGCGGCCTGCCCGTACGGTTCACCGCCAAGGAGGCCGCCGACCTCGCCGACCAGGTGTCGGCCGGGCACCTGGACGTGCGCGCCCTGGCCGCGGCCCTCAAGGAGTGGACCGAGCGCAGCTGAGCATAGACATCCAGGAATCCTTGCTGATCATCACCGCTGCCGTTCTGTGGGGCTGCGGCACGGGCGTGCTCATATCCCGTCCCGCGTACCGGCTCTCCGTGCCGCCCGCGGAACCGTGGAGGTCGGCGTGCCCAGCCGGCCATCCCCTCACCGGTACCGGCGGCGACTGGCTCGGGCGTGCTCGCTGTGCCGCCGGGGACACCTACGGGCCGAGCACACTCTCCGTCGCCTCCGCCACGGCCGTGGTCTGCGCACTGCTGGCGGCCGCCGCCGGGGCCCGCCCCGACCTGGTGGTCTGGCTGCTGCTCGCCCCGGCCGCCGTGCTGCTCGCCACCGTCGACTTCGCAGCGCACCGGCTGCCGGACGTGCTCACCCTGCCGCTCGCCGCAGCCGTGCTCACCCTGCTGGGCATCGCCGCGGTGCTGCCCGATGCCGGCGGCAGCTGGACGTCCGCGCTGCTCGGCTCCCTCATCCTGGGCGCCTGCTACTTCGCGCTCTTCCTCGTCAGCAAGGGCTTCGGGTTCGGCGACGTGAAACTCGCCCTCGTCCTCGGGGCCGTTCTGGGCTGGTACGGCTGGGCGATCGTCCTGGCCGGGACCTTCGCTGGGTACCTCTTCGGCGCGCTGTATGGGATCGGCCTGATGCTCGCCGGCCGGGCCGACCGTACGAGCAGGATCCCGTTCGGCCCGTTCCTGCTCGCCGGGACGCTGGCCGGCGTGCTCCTCGGCTCCCACGCCTCCTGAACCCCGGGCTCCTGGAGCCAAGGGGCCGCTATCGGCCAGCGGCTGCCCTCCGGCTCCGCCAGGAGCGCGAGCTGGAGGGACTCCTGGCCTAGGCAGTGTCTTCAAATGATCTTGAGTGGTGGATCATGGACGGGTGATACGTCGCCATGAACTGTCCGATGCCGAGTGGGAGTTCGTCAGGCCGCTGCTGCCCGTGTCATCGCGTGGGCGCAAGCGGCTGGATGACCGCAGGGTCCTCAACGGGATCGTGTGGAAGTTCCGTACCGGGACGGCCTGGCGGGATGTGCCTGAGCGGTACGGGCCGTGGGCCACGCTGCACACCCGTTTCCGCCGGCGGGTGGCGGACGGCACGCTCGAACGGATGCTCCGCGCCGCCCAGTCCCGGGCCGACGCCGTCGGTGACACCGACTGGCTGGTGTCGGTCGACTCCACCATCGTCCGTGCCCACCAGCATGCCGCCGGTGCTCGAAAAGGGGGCTCCGCGGTCCAGCTCTCGGACGTTCCCGAGGCGGCCTGACCAGCAAGATTCACCTGGCCTGCGACGGTGCCGGCCGCCCGCTCGCCTTCATCGTCACGGGCGGCAACACCAACGACTGCACCCAGTTCACCGCCGTGATGGAAGCGATCCGGGCGCCCCGCCCAGGCCCGGGACGCCCCAGGGTGCGGCCCTCGCACGTCCTGGGCGACAAGGGCTACAGCTCCGGGGCGATACGCACCTGGCTGCGTCGGCGCGGTATCAGCCACACCATTCCCGAGCGAGCCGATCAGGTCCGCAACCGGCTGAACCGCGGCAGCCGTGGCGGACGGCCCCCGGCCTTCGACCGCGACACCTACAAGCGGCGCAACGTGGTGGAACGCTGCTTCAACAAGTTGAAGCAGTGGCGCGGCATCGCCACCCGGTACGACAAGACCACCGAGTCCTACCAAGCAGCCGTCAACCCTCGCAGCCCTGCTGATGTGGACGTGACGTTTGACGACAGAACCTAGGGGCCCTGCTTGCCCCAGTACCCGGTCCAGTCGCCGCCGGCCGCGCCGAAGCCGTCGAGGCTGAGAAGACGTCGAACGTGTAGGCGGCGGTCATGACGCTCTCCTCAGATGCGGGCGTTCGGGGATCGCTGGTGGTCGCGTCTCCGTTACAGACCGGCCCGTGGGGCGAACCTCGTCGAGCGGGCGGCCCTGGTGTCCGGGAACGCGGTGGTTGGCTGGTACAACGGTGTTTGTACGCGCACGCTGCAGGTCAGCGGGCTGAAAGGTGGCACACAGGTGAGCACACGACGCGGTACGGCCCTGGTGACGGGCGCATCCTCCGGCATCGGCGCGGCCTACGCGGAGCGCCTCGCCGCCCAGGGATGGGACACGGTCCTCGTGGCCCGCAGGGCCCAGCGGCTGGACGACCTCGCCCGGCGGTTGCGCGAGAAGACGGGCACCACGGCGGAGACCCTGGTGGCCGACCTGTCGGTGCCCGACGACCTGGCCCGGGTGGTGAGCCGGGCGGCGGGCGACGACATCGGGTTCCTCCTCAACAATGCCGGTATCAACGGGTACGGCCCGTTCGCCGAGCTCGAACCGGACTTGCTGGCGAAGGTCCTGCACATCAACGTCCTGGCCGTCACCGCTCTCACCCGCGCCGCGGTCCCGGGCATGCTGGCGCGCGGTGACGGCACCGTGGTCAACGTCGCCTCGCAGCTGGCCTTCGCGGGCTCGCTGCCGCCGCACCCGCTGCCTGAGCGCGCGGTGTACGGCGGAACCAAGGGCTACGTCGTCACCTTCACCCGCACCCTCGCGGCCGAGCTGGCTGCCACACCGCTGAGGATCCAGGTGCTGTGCCCGGGGCTGACCGCCACCGAGTTCCATCGTTCCCGCGGGCGGGAGCCGGTGCCGGGAGGTGACCAGGCCGTGCACGTCGAAGGCGGCATGCCGGTGGGCCAAGTCGTGGACGCCTCACTCACGGCGCTGGACGGCGACCGGGTGGTGTGCGTACCGGGACTCGACGAACCAGCCCTGATCGACGGTCTGGCAGAGGCCGAGGTGGCGATCCGCGCGGCGGCCCGACGCGGCGCGAGCTGACCGGGACACCATCCGGAGGGCCCTAGCTAGACGGGGTCAGATCGACGGTGGTGCGCAGGCAGAGCCGGACACCAAGGCCGGTCTTGAAGGTCGGCACCAGGGTCGATACCGAGTTGATCAACGAGCGTCGCGCGTCGCGGCGCAGGACGGCCAGCGCGTCGGCCTGGCGACCTGCGCGGTGGAGTGCGGGGGAAAGGAGCGCCCGAGCCGGCTCGCGCCAGGGCAGTACGGTGACGTGGACACCCGGGAGCCACTGGGTGGATCAAACAGCCCCTTCAGAAGCTCAACAAAGCCCGTTACCAACCCACGCGTCACCGCCCTCAGGCTGCGTCCCCACGCCCCTCCCCCGTCGGCACGGGGATATAGCCGACGGGGGAGGACCGGTGAAAGCTGCCCCTCTGAACAGTGACCCCGAACTGCGGGGTACGCGCGGCTGCCACTACACCGCTCGGGGCAGTGTGGCTTGCGGCCATTGCCGCTGTGCGCGGGCTAGCCCACTGATACCGACCGGTTTCCCAGCGGCCAGGTCACGGAAGCCGGGGCAGCGTTGTGGGAGCGGTGCACGTGCCGAGCGGCAGCCCTGCAATGCAACCGACCTCAACCACCGTTCTTACCGCAGTCAGCGCGCTGATGCGGACCGTGCCGGGCCCCTCCGCCGTCAGTTCGGCGTCGACTACGTTGTTCAGGCCTGCCACCAGCCGCCAGCCACTGGGGTCGGCCTGTTCCGTGCTCACATTGACCGTCAGGACGTAGACCTGCCCGTTGCACACCACCGACAGGTACCTGTTGGTCCCAACAACGACCGAGTCGAGGTCGTGACAACCCCTCGGCGTCTCCGGCGGCATCGTGGGCCTGGGGTCCGGCGGCTTCGGTCCCGTTCGTACGTGCTGGGGCGACTCGTTTCCGACCAGCGGCAAGGCCTGAGCGACTGCTCCGCTGGCCCCGATGGCCGTTACGGTGGCTGCGGCGGCCATTGCTGCGGCGAGCCTACGGCTCCGTTTCATTCCGTGGGATCCTCTCTGTTCGGTGGCCGGGACTCTGATCGCCCGGGCTGCAGACATTTACCCGGTCATGACTATGGGTTATGTGCAGAAGAAACCCTGTCACCCCGTTAGCGGATGCAAATCGTCATACCGGCAGGCTCAGGGAGGGAGTCCGATGCATACGGCGGCAACTGACGGTGACGGGCAGGCGTCGCCCCTTCAGTAGAGACTTTTACTACTCCTGACGGGGGGGAAGCGACAATCGGCCTTGCAGCGCGACCGCCAGTCCTTCCCTAGAAGCGGCCGAAGACCGCGATCGTCGGTTCACCGTGCTCGAACGGTTCTAGGCCAAAGTGTGTAGAGCGCCTGATCGCATCATTCGGGCAGGTGTGCTCGCATTCCGCACACGCAGCTCCCGCCGGATTGCCCTGCCACGATGCCAAGTGTGCAACTGCTGACGACGGATGGCGTCGCACAAGGCGAGGGAGTGTAAATCTAACGGCGGATCCGATGATCATGGGAGAGGCGTCAAGTGACTGACATCGCCGTGGGGTTGAGGACTGTGGAGCCGGTAGAGAGTGCCCAGCCTGGGCAGCCTGCGCCCGTGTCCGACGAGCAGCTGGTCGCGATGCTGGTGGAACGGGCCCGGTCGGAGGGGGCTGCAGCTGACCGGACAGGATGGGCTGCTGCAGCAGCTGACGAAGCGGGTCTTGGAATCTGCCCTGGAAGGTGAGATCACCGATCATCTCGGCTACGAGAAGCACGATGCCGGCGGCCGGGGCGGCGGCAACTCCCGCAACGGAGCCAGGCCAAGACCGTGCTGACCGACGTCGGGCCGGTCGAGGTCGAGGTCCCGCGTGACACCTCGGGCACGTTCGAGCCGCAGATCGTCGGGAAGCGGCAGCGGAGGCTGACCGGCGTCGACGAGAGGGTGCTGTCGCTCTCGGCGAAGGGCCTCACTCATGGGGAGATCGCGGCTCACCTGGCCGAGGTCTACGGGGCGGAGGTGTCCAAGCAGACCATCTGCCCCCGTTTTGTTCGTCGATGCCATCAACGTCGAGATCAGGGACGGGCAAGTCGCGAACCGTCCCGTCTCCGTGGTGATGGCGGTGACCGTGGAGGACACCCGCGACATCCTGGGCATCTGGGCCGGCGACGGCGGCGAGGGCGCCAAGTACTGGCTGCACGTGTTCACCGAGCTGAAGAACCGCGGCCTGGGCGACGTGCTCATGCCGGTCTGCGACGGGCTCAAGGGCCCGCCCGAGGCCGTGGAGGCCGTCTGGCCTCGCGCGATCGTCCAGACATGTGTGGTTCACCTGCTGCGGAACTCGTTCCGATACGCCGCCCGCCAGGACTGGGACAAGGTCGCAGGAGCATTCAAGCCCGTCTACACCGCACCCAACGAGGACGCCGCGACGGAGCGATTCCTGGAATTCCAGGAGGTGTGAGGGAAGAAGTATCCGGCGATCGGGAAGCTGTGGTCGGACGCCTGGGCCGAGTTCGTGCCCTTCCTCTCCTTCGACGTCGAGATCCGCAAGGTCATCTTCAGCACGAACGCGATCGAGAGCGTCAACGCCCGCATCCGCAGGGCCGTCCGCGCCCGCGGACACTTTGCCAACGAGGCCGCCGCCCTCAAGTGGATCTACACGGCACTGATGAGCCTGGACCCGACGGGGAAGGGCCGCAAGAGGTGGACCATGCGCCGGAAGGCACCACTCAACGCGTTCCAGATCGCCTTCGAGGGCCGCCCGACCCCGAGCAATGAGCCTTTTCAGCGTTGCCTCTCCAGGGTGAGGACCGCGGCGGCGATGTCCGTCATGCGGTTCGGGCCGCAGCGGCTCCGGCGGAAGATCCGCCAGGACTTCAGGCGGGCGACGCCTCGTTCGAGGGGAGCGATGGGCCTGGGCGCGTGCCCGGTTCAGCGTCCGTTCGGTGGGTGACAGTTCGCCGTTGGGCGGGCGGCGGATGGCGGTGGTGGCCCAGGAGCGCCGATGTAGGCGCGGTCGGCGACGACCGGGACGCCCTGGCGTTCGCAGATTCCGATGATGTGGTGGGTGCGTGCGGCGGTCAGATCGTGAGCACGGCCCGGCAAGGCCGGCGAGATCCACAGAAGCCGGCCGTCGGGATCGGTGACGACCCGCACGGTCACGCCGTGGCGCCGGTGCTTGTGGGTGTAATCGGCGCGTGCGTCGCCCATGCGGTCGCACTCGCTGAGGGTGCCGTCCAGGAGCACGCAGTCCGGGTCGTGCTCGCGCAGGGTCCTGAGCAGGCCCGGCGCCCGGTCGGCGAGGAGCCGCAGACGGCGGTGGTGTAGGCGTGGGCGGTGCCGACGGATATGCCGGACCCGGCGGCGATCTGCGCGAGAGTGTCGTGCTTGCGCAGGCAGGCGAGAGCGACGAGGGCGCGCTGGTGCGGCGGGAGCTTGCAACGGCGGTCACCCTCACGGGTGACGATAAGCATCGTGACCCCTTAAGAATGGTGGCGGTCCGGGAGGACTGGGTGTAGCTGATGGTGACCTGCC
>NZ_BMVF01000012.1 GCF_014650575.1 Streptomyces naganishii JCM 4654 | reverse complement strand
GTTCTCCGGGCGCCCCAGGTGGAGGGCCCAAGGTGCCCGGACTTAGCTGAGACAGGACAGGCGGCGAGCTGTCGGTGCTGTTCTGCTGGGCCTTCCTGCTGCTGGTCTTCACCGGCCACGGCGCCTTCGGCCTCGACGGGCTGCTGGCCAGAGTCTCCGCCCGGCGCACGGCCGCGCGCGGCGGTGCGGCCGAACAGCGGACGCCCGTGACCGCCTGATCCACCCCGTACTGCCGCACCGGGGGCGGTGACGAACACTTGAGCCCCCGGTGCACCTTCTGTCACTCTCGCCGCGTACGCTGTATGGCTGTTCACCAGCCGCCCCTGCCGCTCCCCCGCGACGTCGCGGCACGGTCGGCCCACGGGGGGGGAGTCAGGGGAGTACGCGGTGCTGGAGAGTGTGGCGAAGGTGGGGTCGCTCACCGCCACTCCTTGGATCTACGTCGTGGTGGCGGTGTCCGTCCTGCTCGACGTGTTCCTGCCGGTGCTGCCGAGCGGCGTACTCGTCGTCACCGCGGCCACGGCCGCGGCCGCCGGCACCGGCGCGGCCACCGGCCAGGTCCCCCACGGCGTCCCCGACATCCTCGCGCTGATCCTGTGCGCGGCCACGGCCTCGGTGCTCGGAGACCTCGTCGCCTACCGGGTGGCCCGGCGCGGCGGCGAGCGGCTGGACCGCGCGATCTCCCGCTCCCGCCGGCTGAGCACGGCGCAGGAACGACTCGGCGCGGCCCTGTCCCGGGGCGGCGGCGCACTGGTCGTACTGGCCCGCTTCGCCCCCGCCGGACGCTCGGTCGTCTCCTTCGGCGCGGGCGCCACCCACCGACGCGTACGCGAGTTCCTGCCCTGGTCCGCGCTGGCCGGCCTGTCCTGGGCCGCCTACAGCGCGGCCCTCGGCTACTACGGCACCCGCTGGCTGGGCGCGGCCTGGCTGGCGACGGGCGTGTCGGTGGGGGCCCTGTTCGCGGCGGGCGCGGGAGCCGCGTACCTCATGCGCCGCACTCCTGGCGCCCCGGAGGGGGCCTAGCGCGGGCGGGCGCCGGGCCGCCCAGGGGGATCACCGCTCGTCAAGCGTCCGCGGCAGCGCCGTCCTCCGGCCGCGCCCGCGCGACGGAGCCGCGCATCGGCGCGGCTCCTCGCCCCTTGCGGGCACGACCCGATCAGGACACGGCCGGCGTCAGGCCCAGTGGTCGGACACCCTCGGGCGGAAGCGGCGGTACAGCACCGCCCCTGCCGTCAGTGAGATCAGGCTCGCGGCCGCCGGCGCCCAGGGCATGTCCGCTCCGGTGTGCGCGAGGGTGGGGGCGGTCCGCTGCCCGACCACCGTGGACCGGTGGACCTGGGTGGCGGGCCGGGTGTGCGCCCGTGGCTCGGAGACCGGGCCGGTGTGCGGGCCGGTCTGCGGGCCGGTCTGCGGGCCGGTCTGCGGGCCGGTCTGCGGGCCGGTCTGCGGGCCGGTCTGCGGGCCGGTCTGCGGGCCGGTCTGCGGGCCGGTCTGCGGGCCGGTGACGGACTCGTTGCCGAAGACGGGGTTGCCGACACCCACCGCGTTCACGCTGTTGCCGCTGAGGTTCACGGGCAGGTGGACCGGAAGCTGGAGGCCGTCGCCGGAGAGAACGCCCGGCGAGTCGTGCGTGACGCCGGCGGCCGTGGCCCCACCCGACGTCGTGGAGCCCGCGCTGCTGGCGACCGGGGCACCGTGGTTGGCGCAGCTGTTGCCCATGGCGGGGTTGAGCAGCCCGACCAGGTTGACGGTGTTCCCGCACACGTTCACGGGGACGTCCACCGGCACCTGGATGCTGTTGCCGGAGAGAACCCCGGGCGAACCGCTCGCGGCACCGTCCGCGGCGGAGTCGGCGTACGCCGTCCCCCCGACCGCCATCGCACCGGAGGCGACGGCCATGGCAATCACACTGTTTCGGGTAGACCGCTTCATGGGTTCCCTGCCCTTCAGACGCGTCGCGGGCACTCACCCACGTCAGGTCGAACACTCACAAGGTGAAGAGATTTGACGGTCCGCCACATCTCTTCCGGTACTTACTTGGTACTGCTACTGGTACTGGCAGTCGTAGTGGCCGGGCGTCCTGTGCCTCGCCCCACGGGCCGGGCGCTCAGAACGCCGCGTTGTTGCAGCCCATGGTCGAACCGAGGTGGCTCTGCTGGGCGCCGGGGTCGCCCTCTCCGTTGAGCAGGTTGCCCGCCAGCCCGGTGGCACGGCCACCTGTGGGGCGACCTGCGGCATGACCTGGGGCATCACCGACCATACAGCGGAGTTGATCGCTCGTCGCGATTGAGCAGAAGCTAACAGTAGTCACGCTGTGGTCCCGCATCGGGCATCCCTCCTGAGGGGGACATCGCCGCGCAGATCACCCGTTGGATGCCAACTGGCAGCGGAGCATGATGAATTACCCAACATCTGCCAATCGGGCCGAGGCCGGGTCAGGAGAACGCCGGCTCCACGAGCCGGGAGTGATCGCGGGCGGGCACGGAGAGGATCAGGTCCCGCAGTCGTTCGACGTACTGCCGCACGTTCTTGTACGCGATGCCGGTGTCCGGGTAGCGGCAGGCGAACCACAGCCCTTCGTTCAGCCGGTTGACCCAGGCGCACAACTGGTCGCCGTACGACACCCGCATCAGCCCGTACGCCTTCTGCTCGGCCCAGTCGGCGGAGCCGGGAATGGACCGGGCGTCCACGTACGAGATGATCGAATACAGGTCGGGCGAGGTCGGACGGAAGTCCGTGCCGAGCAGCCGCAGTACGCGGGCCAGCGGAATGCGCGCCAGCGTGCGGTTGGCCCGCAGCTCGGCGCGGACCGTACTCATCGCGCTGTCCAGGTCCGGCACCGCGGGCACCTCGATCGGGGCGCCGCCGACGTACCAGCCCACGGAGTCCGACCAGGCGGACTTCAGCCGGGTGTGGAACGGCACGACCGTGCGGTAGACCGGCTGCCCGCCGAGTTCGTGGACGATCAGGCTGGTCGCGGCCAGGATGCCCACCAGGCTGCCGCCGTAGGGCCGGCAGTGCGCCTCGAACGCGGCGGCCGCGTCCGCGTCGACCAGCGGCTCGCACAGAAGCTTCTGGGTGGGCAGCTTCCCGCCGGGGCGCAGGCCGAGGTCGACGGGGAACTCCGGGAGCCTCCCGTGGCACCGGGCGATGAACTCCCGCCAGCGCGCGACGATCGCGTGGGTGTCGCCGATGCCGTCCGCGTTCGCCCGCTCCTGCTCGCAGAAGTCGACGTAACTGCCCGCGGGCGGGCTGCTGACCGGCTCTCCCGTGACGTCCGCCGTGTACCGCGCGGAGATCTCCCGCGGGATGCGCTGGATGGAATAGGCGTCGACATTGGTGTGGTCGAAGGCCAGGTACACACTGGTGGAGTCGTCGCGGACGACCGCCGCGTAGATGAGGTTCGGCCACTCGAGCGCGTCCGCGGCGGCGTCGAACCGGTCCTGCAGGTACCGGGCCAGCGCTCCCGGGTCGGTGAAGTCGCCGACCACCTCCCGGCGCAGCGCCACGTCGTCCTCGTCCAGCGTGAACCGGTGCATGTCGTCACCGGCCCACCGGAAGCCGCTGCGCAGCGTCTCGTGCCGCAGCGTCCAGCCGCGCAACGCCCGTTCCAGTGCGTCGAGGTCGGCTCTGCCCGGCAGGTCGAAGGCCGCGCCGAGCCAGGTCGGCACGAAGAGTCCGTCCCGCCGCACCGAGCGGGCCGTCCTGATGTGCGACTCCTGGATGTACGCCGGTGGCCTCGGGTCCGGCGGCAGCGCCGCCGCGGCCGCGACGGTCGCCGGGCTGAACCTCCACTCGACGAGCCGTCCGGGCCGGATCTCGCAGCGCTGGATGTCAGAAACTCGCACGGTGGCGTCTCCTTCGCAGAAGACACCAGCTTGATGACGAGGGGGCCGTAAGCGTGCGACGGTCGCTGTGTCGTCGGCTTTTCAGCGGGATGTGTGACACCTCGAACGGGGAAGCGGCCCGCCCGGCTCGTGCCGCCGCGGCCGCCCTCCGGTGGTGATCTTCCGGCTCCCGCCGGTCAGTTCGCCGTCCGCCCGGCCCGGCCCCGCACCTCCAGCCCGTCCAGCAGTTCCGCGGTGGCGCCCGCGATCACCTCCACGGCGTGGTCGAAGACCTCCTGGTTGTGCGCGGCGGGCGCGCGGAAGCCCGAGACCTTCCGCACGAACTGCAGCGCCGCCGCCCGGATCTCCTCCTCGGTCGCCTCCTCGGGCAACGCGGGCGGACGCAGTGTCTTGATGCTCCGGCACATGTCCCCAGTCTCTCCCGTCCTCCCCGGAGGGAATAGCTCCGCTCCGGTTCCTCTTGCACCGGCCATGACCCCAGTGCACGTCACCTACCTCGGCGGCCCCACCGCCGTCCTCGAGCTGGCCGGGCTGCGCCTGCTCACCGACCCGACCTTCGACGCCCCCGGCGCCTACCCGATCGGCTCGCGCGAACTGGTCAAGACGGCCGGCCCGGCCCTGCCGCCCACCGACGTGGGCGCGGTCGACGCCGTACTCCTCTCCCACGACCAGCACCCCGACAACCTCGACCGCTCCGGCCGTACGTACCTCCAGCACGCCCCTCTCGTCCTCTCCACGCCCGCCGCCGCGTCCCGCCTCGGCGGCCCCGTCCGCGCCCTGGCCCCCTGGGAGCGCGCCGAACTCCCCCTCCCCGCCGGCGGCGCCCTGCGGGTCACCGCCGTCCCCGCGCTGCACGGCCCGCCGGGATCCGAACCCCTCGTCGGCGAGGTCACCGGCTTCGTCCTGTCCGGCGACGGGCTGCCGAAGATCTACGTCAGCGGCGACAACGCCTCCCTCGGCCTGGTCCGCGAGATCGCCGGCCGCGAGGGCCCGTTCGACGTCGCCCTGCTGTTCGCCGGCGCCGCCCGCACCCCGCTCGTCCCGGACGCCCCGCTGACCCTCACCAGCGAGCAGGCCGCCGAGGCGGCCCGGATCCTCGGCGCCCGCCAGGTCGTCCCCCTGCACTTCGAGCACTGGGCGCACTTCACCGAGGACGGCGCGAGCCTGGCGAAGGCGTTCGCCGAGGCGTCGCTCACCGACCGCCTGCACCTGCTGTCGCCGGGTGCGTCCGTCACCCTGTGAACCCGGCCCGTCGGCTCAGCGGCCCGCGAGGTCGATCCGCCAGTCGTTCGACGTCATCCAGTGCCCCTTCGGATACTCGAAGTCGACCGGCCCGAGCAGGGTGAACCCGGCCCGCCGGCACACCGCGTTGGAGGCGGCGTGCCCGGCGCCCGGATACGCGTGCAGGTACCGGTGCCCGCCGGCGGCCCGCGCCTCGGCCACGAGTGCCCGGGCCGCCCGGACGGCCAGCCCCCGCCCCTGGAAGGCGGGCGATATCGCCCACCCGGTCTCCCACACGGTCCCGCCGCGCCACTCGCGCTCCCAGAACCCGGTGGACCCGGCGGTCTGCCCGTCGCCCGCGAGCACCACCCGGTACATCCGGCCCGCGCTCAGGTCCAGATACCGCCGGTGCCGCGCCACCAGCTGCTCCTCGGTCTCCGGACCGCCCAGGTGGGCGGTCATCTCCGGGCTGTTGTGCAGCTCGAGCAGCCAGAAGTCGCCCTCCGCCCAGGGCTCCAGCCGTACGTCACGCTCCGCCACCTCATCCATGCCGTCACCGTAGAGCAGGGGTCTGACAACGCGAGGAGCACGCGGGGCAGGCGGGGCCCGCGCACGATCCATGGGGCGTCCCCCTCGAACACACGAACCCGTCGAAGCGAGTCGCGCCCCAAAATCGAACAGGCGTACCATTGGGCCGTGGCTACGTCCTATGACTTCCCGAGTGACCTCCTCGCCGGTCAGGAGGAGCTGCATCAGGTCCGGGCCGAGCTGTCGGCCCTGCTCAAGCGGCTGCCCTGGGCGGTCGTACCGCTCGACGGCTTCAGCGACGACGGCGGCTGGCGCAAGGTGGAGCGCCCGGCCTCACCGGGCTGGACCGCCGACGAGCAGGCCGAGGTGGAAAAACTCCGCCGCCGGGAGCACGAACTCGCGGTGTTCGTCACCACGCACCGATACTGGGCGCAGTTCACCGGCCCGGACGGCATCGACGCCCGCAGCCGGCTGAAGCACGCCCACGAGGCGCCGGAGAGCAAGGACGAGGACGCATGATCTACCACGTGGTACCGCTCGCCGAGTGGACCGCCGACCCCGACCGCCCCTACGCCCCCGCGTCCCTCGCGGACGACGGCTTCGTGCACTGCTCCCCGGACGAGCCGACCACCCTCGCGGTCGTCAACGCCTTCTACCGCACCGCCCCCCGCCCCCTCCTGGCCCTCGTCCTGGACGAGTCCCGCCTCACCGCCCCGCTGAAATGGGAACGGGCCGCCCCGGCCCCACCCCCCGGCGTCCCCACGGGCACCCCCTTCCCCCACGTCCACGGCCCCCTCGACCGCGACGCCGTGACCAGCGTCAAGGAGGTCTGCTTCGACGAGCGGAACCGGGCAACGGGTTTGCGGGACACTCCCCCGGGCAAGGTAGGCTGTCGGCTCGACCCGGGTGCGTAGCTCAGGGGTAGAGCGCCTGCCTTACAAGCAGGATGTCGGCGGTTCGAAACCGTCCGCGCCCACCGACAGCAAGGACGAACACCAGGCCCAGGCCGCGGGACGCACCGCCGCCTGGGCCTTCGTCGTGCCACGGGCCCGGCCGTGCCGCCCGCCCGGGGGCTACCCCCACCCCCGACCCGGTAGTGGGCCGGATTCTCCCCCGGCGGGCTGGTTCCTAGGGTCGTTGGTGTGCGGGCCGCAGTGGCCCGTGCGCGGGGCCGGAGCGGTCCGGTGGACGGGGAGGTTGTCGTGGGGCGGCGTAGCGCGGGACAGGTTTTCGGGGGTGTGGCACTGGCCGGGGTGCTGGTGGCCACGGTTGCCGGGTGCGGGGCTTCCGCCGGGGACGACAGGCATCCCGAGCACCGGGCGTTCGCCCTGCGGGGGCACACGCTGACCGTGGACTCGGACGACTCGGCGCTGGAGATCGTCGCGGCCGACGGGAACAAGGCGGGGAGCGTCGCGGTGACCCGGTGGTTCCAGGGGTCGGTGGTCGTCGGGGGCGATCCCAAGGTGACCTGGGCGATGAAGGACGACCGGCTGGTGCTGCGGGTGAAGTGCTCGGGGATCGTGGCCGACTGCTCGGCCAAGCACCGTATCGAGGTCCCGCGCGGGGTCGTGGTGAAGGTGGAGGACGAGGACGGGAGCGTGGTGGCGCGGGGGTTCAGGGACGCGCTGAGCGTGCGTACGGCCGACGGGTCGGTGCACGTCACCGACTCCACCGGCCCGCTTGAGCTGCGCTCGCAGGACGGCTCGGTGCGCGCGGAGGTGTCCTCGCGGCGGGTGCGGGCGACCACCGTGGACGGGTCGGTGCGGCTGGAGCTGGGTGCGGTGCCGGACCTGGTGGACACGCGGTCCTCCGACGGTTCCGTGAGCCTGGCGCTGCCGCACGCGTCGTACAGGGTGACGACGAGCACGGGCGACGGCTCGGTGAACGTTTCGGTGCCGCGCGACGACTCCAGCGCCCATGTGGTGTCGGCGCGCACGGACGACGGTGCGGTCACGGTGCGTACGGTGAACTGACCGGCCCGTGTGTTCGTCCTGTACGGGTGGGAGAATGAACTCCACGCAGGCGGACCACGGTACGGGAGAGGGATGTGACGGCCACACCGGCGACTTCGGCGATCCGCGCGGCATCGGCGACACCTCGGCAGCCGCACTCGCCGTTCGCACGGCGGCCCCGGCCCCGCCCCCGGACGCGCGGCGCTCGTCCCGCGCGTGACGTCCTGGCGCTGATGGGCCTGCCCGTGCTGGTGGCGCTCGCGCTGCCCGCCGCGTTCGCCGGGGGCGGCACGCGGCGCTGGTTCGGCGGCCGGGCGGAGAGTGAGCGGGCGCAGGCGCAGGCGGCGAAGGACGCGGCGGCGGCCGCGTTCTACGAGCTGGACACCGCCCAGCGCGATCTGCGGATCTCGATGGAGACGATCGCGGCGGTGGACGACTCCCCCGCCGCGCGGCGCGCGCTGGCGGACTTCGAGGCGCTGGGCCGGCGCATCGACGAGGTGAGCCAGGGCTACATCCAGGCGGTGGACGCGCGGGACCTGGACCGGGACGACCTGGACGCGGCGGCGGCGGCGCGCTCGCGCACGGAGCTGACGCGGGCGAAGGACGAGCTGGAGAACGTCCGGCGTGAGCTGGACCGTTTCAGCAGCGGTCTGGCCCCGTTGCTGGGCAAGGCGGAGACCGAGCTGGCGCGGCTGGCGCCGGCCGTGGAGCGGGCGCGTCAGGCGCTGCGCGCGGCGAGCGGCGCGCTGGACACGGCGCGGGGTTCGGGGCTGCGGGCGGACGATCTGGCGGCCCGGCTCGCGGCGCTCGCGCCGGAGCTGACGATGCTGAACCAGGGCGCGGCGCGGCACGGCGCGCGGCCGACGCTGGAGCGCGCCGAGCGGGTGGCGCGGGAGGCGGAGGCGGTGCGGGCGGAGGCCGCGCGGCTGCCGGAGCGGGCGGCGGAGGTCGATCACCGGCTGGTGTCGCTGCGGACCAGGGCGCAGGCGCTGACCACGCGGGCGGGGCAGGTGGAGCCGGTCCTCAGTGAGCTGCGGCGGCGGTTCACGGCCGCGTGCTGGCAGGATCTGCAGCAGGTGCCGGAGCAGGCCGCGCAGAGTGTGCGGCAGGCGGAGGCGAAGCTGAGGGACGCGCAGGCCGCCCGGGACGCGCAGCGCTGGGCGGACGCGACGGCGCTGCTGTCGACGGTGCGGGCGCTGCTGAACTCGACGGACGAGGCGGTGTCGGCGGCCGGTGACCGGCTGGCGCGGCTGAACGCGGTGCAGAAGGATCCGCAGGCGGAGATCGAGCGGACGCGGTTCGCGGTGCGCGACGCGCAGCGGCTGGCGATGACGGGCCGTACGACGCCGGATCCGCGCCATGCCCGTCCGCTGGACGAGGCGGTGGCGCGGCTGGAGCGAGCGGTCGCCGCCCTGGAGGGCCGCCACCCGGACTACTGGAGTTTCCTGACGGAGACCGGTGCGGTGCGGGAGACGGCGGCCCGGGTGGTGACGCGGATCCGCGAGGAGCGGGGAGCCGGTCACTGAGGGCCCGCTCCCCGCTCGCCGGTGTCCGCGTCAGGTGCGGTAGGCGTAGTACGCGGCGTTCGGGTACGACGCGATGAGGCTCGCCACCGACCTGTTGTAGGTGTTGGTGGAGTGGTACGACACGTACGGCACGCCCTGCGGGCTGCGGTACGTGACGATCATGGTGTGGTCCTTGGACCCGTCCCTGTTGAAGTCCATCTGGATCACGTCGCCGATGTCCGCCTGGTAGACGTAGGCGAGCGGGGTGACTCGCTTGGAGGACAGGGCGAACCAGGAGAACTCGTTCACGCCGACGAACGAGTCGGACTGGATGTCGGCGTTGCCGAACCACTTGTGGAAGTCGTACGTGTAGCCGGGCACGTGCTTCCAGCCGCCGGCCTTCAGGGTCTGGCTGACGAAGTTGGTGCAGTCGCCGCCGGCTCCCTGCCCGTTGAAGTCCGGGTAGTCCGGGTTGTAGTTGTTCCAGTACTTCTGCGCGTACGCGACCATGGCCTTGTAGTCGTACGTGCCGGAAGTGGTGTTCTTCGCGTTCGCGGGGGCGTAGCGCGCGGTGGACGCGCGGGGTGCCTCCGGCGGGTTGTCGTCGTTGCCGGTGGCGGCGACGGCCGGCTTCGGCGCGGCGACCTGGTTGACGGCCACGCCGTCGTCGGTGTCGCGGATGCCGGTGAGCTGCCAGTTGCCGTGGTCGTCGGCCCTGAACGACAGCTCGTGGTGGGCCTGGAACCCGGTGGTCTTGGGCTCGTTGCCGCGGACCTTCTCGTAGGTCAGGGTCGTGCTCTCGGTGACGGCGACCTTGGCGTTGCGGCCCTTGACCTGGGTGGCGTCCAGCGTGACGGTGGTGCTGCCCGCGCTGTACTTCTCGCCGAGCTGGGCGAGACGGGACTTGCGGCCGCGCAGCTGGGTGAGCGCGGAGCTCTCCTGGCGGGTCTGGGTGCCGGACAGCCGCACCTTGCCGGAGAAGCCGGAGGTGTGCCGGTGCCGGTCCTTCTTCCCGCTGCCGTCGTCGACCAGGGCCTGGGTGCGGTCGGTGAAGACCGCGTCGGCCAGCTTCTGGAAGGTGGCCTTGGTCGCCGCGTCCACCGTCGGGTCATCGGTGACGGCCGCGCCCGCGCTCCAGTTGGGCACGAGGGCCACGCCGGCCACCAGGGAGGCGGCGGCCGCCGACACTATGGTGACGCGGCGCCGCTTACGGCTCAGTTTTCTTGATTTCAATCTTCGTTCCCCTCTACGCCGGTACACCTACCGGGCAGTTGGCATCCTCCCACGACGGGAGCCCCGGTTGTGAAGAGGGTGTGCAGAAGTGGAATCAGGTGGTTAAAGGCGTCACTTGACCACCGTGGACCAGTCCGGTGACTGCGCCGGGTCGAGTCCGCGCAGGGCCTGGAGCGTCTCGGGCTTCTGCACGTCCATCCAGTCGGCGAGCTCCTTGAACGACACGCACTTGACGCCCTTTTTGGTGCAGACGTTCTTGATGACCTGGTCGATGGACTTCATGTAGATGCCGCCGTTCCAGTCCTCGAAGTGGTTGCCGATGAACAGGGGCGCGCGGCTGCCGTAGTAGGCGCGGTTGAAGCCGGCCATGTAGGAGGCGACGGTCTGCTGTTCCCACTGGGGGTACTTGGCGGGGTCGCCCTTGGTCTCGCCGCCGGACTGGTTGTAGAGGAAGTTGAAGTCCATGGACAGGCCCTGGTACTTGCCGTCCTCGTAAGGGAGCATCTGCAGCGGGAAGTCCCAGATGCCGTTCTTCTTGGCGGGCCAGATCTGGAAGTCGCCCGGCGAGGAGGCGTCGTAGCGCCAGCCGTAACTCTTGATGGCCTTCAGGAGGTTGGGCTGTCCCTCGAGGCAGGGGGCGCGTCCGCCGGTGACCTCCTTGCGGAAGTCGAAGGGCAGCGGGGGGATGTCGGTGAAGCCGGTGTTGGTCTTCCACTTCTCCACGAACGAGTAGAACTGGTCGATCTCGCTCTTCCACTCCTCGACGCTCCAGTCGCCGCCGCCCTTGGCGCCGCAGAAGTGGCCGTTGAAGTGGGTGCCTATCTCGTTGCCCTGCTCGTAGGCGAGGCGGAGCTGCCCCAGGGTGTCGCGTATGTGCTCGTCGGTGGCGTAGTCGATGGCGGCGGCGCCCGGGGAGTGCATGGGCGGGTGGTAGAGGGTCTTCTTGTCCTTGGGCAGCAGGTAGATGCCCGTGAGGAAGAAGGTCATGTGGGCGTTGTACTCCCTGGCCAGCTCCCGGTAGTGCGAGAACAGGTGGTCGCTGCCCTCGAGGGCGCCGTCCCAGGAGAAGACCACGAACTGCGGGGGCTTCTCGCCCGGTTTGAGGGGTACGGGCTTCAACTCGCCCTTCTGCGGCCCCGTGTACGAGGTGGAGCCGTCGCCGAGCACCTGGGTCCTGCCGTCCCACTTGGGCTCGGCGGTGGCCGCGGCGCCGGGGTCCTTGGCGCCGCTCTTGGCGCCGCCCTTGGACCCGGCGGAGGCGGTCGGCGCGGTGGAGTCGGGGCGGGTCAGCGCCAGGAAGCCCGCCACGACGGACGCGACGACCAGGAGGGCGGCCAGGGTCACGAACTCGGGGCGGGTGGTGTGGCGGCGCGCGCGGGCCTTGCGTCGGCGGCCGGGTGTCGGCTTCATGGGCGGCTCACATTGGGTGGTGGTCGGTGCGGGTGCGGGTGCGGTGCGGCCCCGGGCCGCCTTCGGTCAGCCGAGTGGGTCCATGGCGCGGGCCCAGATGCCGTAGGGAACGTTGTCGGGGCCGGCGCCGGCCAGTCCCTTCAGCGGGAGCGGTTCGAGGCTCTTGGCGAGATCCATGCGGTAGACCACGACGGCCGTGGACACCGACCTGGCGGTGCCGACGTACCAGGCGGCCGTGTCGTCCTCGGTGGTGCCGGCCTTGCCCGCCACGGTGGGGGCGGTGGCCGTGGGTACGGAGTTCGCGGCGGGCACGGCGGCCGGGTGGGCGCCGCGGAAGGCGTCGCCGAGGGCCTCGGTGACCTGCTGCGCCACCTGGGCGGTGACCGCGCGTTCGCGGGCCGGGTCGTCCAGGCGCACGGTGGAGCCGTTGCGGGTGATGCGGCGCACCGAGTACGGCTCGGTGTGCATGCCGCCGGCGGCGAAGGTGGCGTAGCCGTTGGCCATGCGGATGGCGCTGGGGGTGGAGCTGCCCAGGGACAGCGCGGGGACCTGCGGGCCCATGGTGGAGGGCAGCAGTCCTGCCGCGATGGCGGTCTGTTTGACCTTGTCCAGGCCGGTGTCCATGCCGAGCTGCATGAACGGGGTGTTCACGGACTCGGCGAGCGCCTTGCGCAGGCTGATCCGCCCCCAGGACTTCTTGCCGTCGTTGTGGGCGGCGACCTTGCGGCCGCTGCGGTCCCAGTAGGGGCCCTCGGGGGTGGTGACGGGAACGGCGTCGTCGCCGTTGTAGAGCGTCTCGGGGGTGACCGGCTCGCGGGCGGCGCCGCGGCGCTTGGTGACGCCGGACTCGAGCCCGGCCGCGTACACGAAGGGCTGGAACGCCGAACCGGCGGGCACGGTGGAGGCGTTGGACTCGTTGTAGCCCTGGGTGCGGTGGTCGGGGCCGCCGTAGACGGCGAGGATGCGGCCGTCGGCGGCCACCGAGGCGGCCCCGTAGTGCGCGGTCTTCGCGGCGGCCGCGTCGGTGGACCTGGCCCTCTTGCGGGCCTTGGTGACGGCGTCGGTGAGGGTGCTCTCGCGCTCGCGGTCGAAGGTCGTGTAGATCTGGTAGCCGCCCATGTCGAAGTCCCGGTCGGAGATGTTCCCGGCCTTCTTGGCGTACTGGGAGGCGAGTTCGACCAGGTAGTCGCTCTGCTGGCCGGTGTCGTAGAGCGGGTTGCGCTTGAGCGGCTCGGGGAAGGTCCTGAACTTGGCGCGCTCGGCCGGCGACAGCTTGCCGATCTTGACCATGCGGTCGAGGATCCACTTCCAGCGCTCCTCGGCGCGGTGGTGGTTGGCCTGGTTGAGCGTGGGGTCGTACAGGCCGGCGCCCTTGAGCAGGGAGGCGAGGAAGGCGGCCTCGCTCGCGTTGAGCTGGCTGACGTCCTTGCCGTAGTAGGCCTGGGCGGCGCGCTGGATGCCGTAGGTGCCGCGGCCGAACCAGCTGGTGTTGAGGTAGCCCTCGAGGATCTTGTCCTTGCTCATCCGGTTGTCGAGCTTGAGGGCGATCATCGCCTCGGTGAACTTGCGGCTCACCGTCTGGTTCTGGGTCAGGTAGACGTTCTTGACGTACTGCTGGGTGATGGTGGAGCCGCCCTGGGTGTCGCCCTTGCCGACCGTGCGCCACAGGGCGCGGCTGATGCCCTTGAAGGAGATGCCGGGGTCGCTGTAGAAGCTCTCGTTCTCGGCGGCGAGGACGGCCCAGCGGACGTCCTCGGGTATGTCCTTCAGCGGCATGGCCTGGCGCTGCACCCAGCCGGTGCGGGCCATCGGGGTGCCGTCCGACCAGAAGTACACGTTGTCCTGCTGGGTGGCGTACGTGTTGAGGTTGGACGGTATGTCCGTGGCGGCGTAGGCGACGACCAGGAACAGGCCGGTGAGGCCGAAGGCCGAGAAGACGGCGCCTGTCCACTGCCGCCAGGAGGGCATCCAGCGGCGCCAGCCGGTGCGGCCGGGGCGCGGGTAGACCGGTTTCAGCTTGCGGGCGTAGGGCGCGAGGAGGGTGGCCAGGGGCGCGAGGCGGCTCAGCAGCGGGGAGAGGCGGCTCGCGGTGGCGGCGGTGAGCCGGGCGAGCCGCGGGGGCAGGGCGGGGCGGCTGCGCGGCTTGCGGCGGCCCCGGCGGCCGGCCGGCCGGCCGGCGCCCGTGCCCCCGGGCCTCGGCCCGGACTTCGGCCGGAAGACGCGCAACTGCATGGTCGGCTCCGGGTCGCCGCCCGGCTCGCCCGTCCTGGCGGCCTCGCGCTGCTTGCGCAGCGCGTCGACGTTGAGCTGCATCGTCTCGTCCGCGCGCGGCGGGGCGTCGGCGGCCTGCCGCTCGGCCCGGTCCCCGTCACGGTCCTGGTCGCGGGTCAGCTCGCGGTTGCGCTCCCGCAGGGCGTCGACGTTGAGCTGCATGGTCTCGTCCGCGCGTGGCGGACCGGTGTCGGGTGCGCGCCTGGGCGCCGGGCGGCGCTCGCGGGGCCCTTGGGCCTCCTCCGGGAGGCCCTCCCCCTGCCCTGCCTCGGTCACGACTGCGTCTCCCTCCGCACTCCGTGTTGCCTGCGCGGGTCGACACAGCCGCCGCGGTCGCGGCCGCCAGCCCCCTGGTTCCCAGCCGCCTCGCGGCCCTCGCGGCGCTATAAAATTATCAGCCGTCTTTTCAATTCCTCCGCACAATAACGGGACAGAAACCAACACATGAGAAACGCAGAGCTCTGTGTGCCACGTCACGCCGGTTAACCTGGGGCCATGCCTCGCTACGAGTACCGGTGCCGCAGTTGCGGTGACACGTTCGAACTGAGCCGTCCGATGGCGGAGTCCTCCGCCCCCGCCACCTGCCCCGCGGGCCACGACGACACGGTCAAGCTGCTGTCCACGGTGGCGGTCGGCGGCTCCGCGAGCGCCCCGTCCTCCGCGCCCCGGGGCGCCTCGGGCGGTGGGGGCGGCTGCTGCGGAGGCGGCTGCTGCGGCTGACCCGCCCGGCGCTCCCTACGGGCTACGGGGCTCCGTCGGCCGTTCCCCGGGCGGTGCGCAGGAATTCGCGGACGATCCGCTCGCCGGCGAGCACCCCGCGCTCCGGGAGGGCGGTGATGCCGGGGGCCGTCCAGCCCGTCTCGGCCAGTTCGCCGTGGGCGGGACGCCAGCCCCGGTCCACGGCGAGCAGCAGGTCGGCGTCGAGCAGCGAGTCGCCGGCGCCCAGGACGAGGTCCGCGCCGGTGCGCCGGGCCACCTCGTGGACCGCGGCGCTCTTGGTGAGCGGCTTGGGCACCGCGTAGACCTTGCGGCCCTGGAGCGACACCGTCCAGCCCAGGTTCTCCGCCCACGCGCCGAGCTCCTTCACCCAGTCGTCGGGGAGCAGTTCGCGCTCCACCACCAGGTAGGCGAACAGGTCCTCGGCGCTGCGGTGCTTGCGCACCCACACCGGGTCGGCGGTGCGCAGCAGATGCTCCTGCACCTGCGCCAGCGGCGCGCACTCGCCGGCCAGCCGTGCGGTGACCCGCCGGTGCCAGTCGGGGTCGGACACCCCGTCCACGAGCAGATGGCCGCCGTTGGCGCAGATCGCGTACGCGGGCGTGGGGCCCGGCAGGTTGATGCGCAGGTACTGCTTGCGCGTGCGGGTCGTGGTGGGCACGAACACCGCCGTGTCGGCGAGGTCGGCGAGTTTCTGGGCCGCCGTCTCCGTCATGTAGGACAGCGGCCGGCTCTCGTGCACCTCCACGCACAGCAGCCTGGGCGCCCGCGCGTCCGGCATGGTCAGCGCCAGCGCGGCGGCGGAGTAGATGAGCGTACGGTCGAGGTCGCTGGCCACCAGCACCGGCATCAGTGGTTCACCGCCCGGCCGTCCGCGCCGGTCGCCCCGCGCGTGAAGCGCGGATGGATCAGCCCCACGCAGGTGTACGGCAGTTCGTCCACCTCCTCGACCGGGACCCCTCTCTGCTCGGCCAGCAGGCGCACGTGATCCAGGTCGGCACCCGCCCCCGCACGGGCGAGGATCCGCCACGGCACCCGGCGCAGCAGCACGCGCGTGGTCTCGCCGACGCCCGGCTTGACCAGGTTCACGTCGTGGATGCCGTACTCCTCGCTGATGCGCTCCACGGCCGCCCAGCCCTCCCAGGTGGGCGTGCGGTCGGCGGACAGCAGCTCCTTGACCGCCATGTCGACGGAGTCGGCGACCTCGGCGAAGCGCGCGCCGACCGCGTCGAGGAAGACGTTCGACAGGTCGGAGCCGGCCAGCTCGCGGTAGAACTTCGCGCCGTGGAAGTCGTGCGGCCCGACCAGGTCGGCGCGCAGCACCGTGCGCGAGATCAGGCCGGAGACGGTGGAGTTGAGGCAGGCCGAGGGGATGAGGAAGTCCTCGCGGGTGCCGTAGGTGCGCACGCAGGACCCCGGGTCGGCGAGCACCGCGATCTCCGGGTCGAAGCCGGTGACGCCCTCCTCCCGCTCGAACCGGGCGATCGCGTCGGCCAGTTCGCGGGTGATGGCGCCCTTGCCGGTCCAGCCGTCGACGAAGACGACGTCGGCGGGATCGTGGTGGGCGGCCAGCCAGCGCAGCGCGTTGGCGTCGATGCCGCGGCCGCGCACGATCGACACGGCGTAGTGCGGCAGTTCGCGGCCGTGGCGGAAACGGGCCCAGCGGCGCATCAGCACGCCGACCGGGGTGCCCGCGCGGGCCAGCGAGACCAGTACCGGGGCCGGTGTCCGCTCGGTGAGGACCGTCTCGGTGACCACGCCGACGGCGTGGGCGATCCGGGCGGCGGAGACCTCCAGGGCCGCGTGGAACAACCGCTGGTACTGCTCGCTGGGCTGGTACTCCACCGGCAGCGACTCGGCGTAGTGCGCGCCGCCGCTCTGGATCGCCTCCTCGCGCTCCTCGGTCGGCGCCTCCAGCGTCACCTCCGACAGGTCCCGCAGCAGCCAGCCGACCTCCTGCGGCGCGTACGAGGAGAAGGCGGGGCCGCGCAGGGGCTCGGGCAGCATGGGGGGCCTTTCGTGGGCGTGCGGGCGGGCGGGGACGTACGAGGGCACGACCGCGAGCAGGACGTGCGGGGTGTGCGCGGCGAGCTGCGCGAGCAGCCCGTCGGGCGCGTGCAGCCCGGGCGTGTCGGCGACGGAGTCGACCACGGCGACGATCGCGTCGAAGCCGGCGCCGGCGACGTTGTACGCGTACCGCTCGCCGGGCCCGTCGGCCGGGTCGTCGTGGGCGGGGAAGACCAGGCGGGTGCGGATGGCGTAGCCGGGGTCGTCGACGGCGAGGACGGGCGAGCGGGTGGTGGTGGAGTAGCGCACCTCGGCGGCGGTGACGTGCTCCAGCTCCCGGGCCAGCCGCAGCGGGGCGTACATCAGCTCCTCGAAGCCGAGCACCAGCACCCGGCGGGCGCCCTGGGGCAGCGCCTCGGCGAGCCGGGCGGCCATGGCGGGCAGCGCGCGCTCCAGGCGGTCGCGGTGGGCGGGCGTGAACCCGTGCCGTCCGCCGTCCGGGAGGCCCCGGGGCCAGCGGAGGGCGACCCGGGTGATCCGGCCGCGGGCGCGCTGGGCGGGGACGGCCGGCCGCTCGTAGCGGGCGACGAGTTCGCGGCCCTTCTCCAGGACGTGCTCGGGCAGCTCGACCGTGCCCGAGGCGGCGGCGACCAGGTCGACGCGGGCACCGATCTCGCGGGCGAGGCCGTGCAGGCGGCCGGCGTCGGCCGGGGAGCGCATGTCGACGAGGGCGACCACGACGTACCGCCGGCGCGGATGGCGGGCGTGCAGGTCGCGGATGGTGTTCAGGACGGTGTTGCCGGTGGAGAACTCGTCGTCCACCAGGACCAGCGGGCCGTCCCCGGCGAGCAGCGCCGGGTCCTCGGGCAGCAGCAGGTGGGAGGTGGCGTGCGAGTGGGACTCCTCGAAGCCGCCGGCCCGCGCGACCCCGGCGACCGGGCGGCGGGTGGAGTGCAGGCAGCAGGCGGTGCCCAGACCGTCGGCCACCGAGTGGCCGAGGCCGGTCGCGGTCTCCGCGTACCCCAGGACGACCGCCTCGGCGGCCTCGGCCGGGCCCAGCAGGTCCCGCACCCGGCGGCCCAGCGCGAACCCGTGCCCGTACACCACCGAGGGCGACTGCGGTACGTGCTTGCCGAGCACGTTGGACACGAGCAGGTGCGCGCGCTTGGGGTTGCGGCGCAGCGCGAGGCCCAGCAGGCCCGTCAGCTCCTCGTCGCCCCGCAGCTCGACCCCGAGCCGCTCGGCGACCCAGGTGCCGGACCAGACCGCGTCGTTGACTGCCTTGTTCATGCGTTCCTTCAGCTGGGGATGGCGGCGGCGAGCAGCTCCACGAAACCGACGTCCTCCCGGGCGACGCCGAAGACCTCGGCGCGCTGCAGGGTCCGCTCGGCCCAGGCGCGGTGCGGCTTCACCTCGTTCATCTTGTTGGTGTACGCCGATCTCAGCACGCCCCCGCCGCCCCGCTCGGGTCTGAGGATGTCCGCCGCGTCGCTGAACTCCTCGTGGCTGACGACCGACAGCGCGTGCACCGGCAGGACGTGGGAGGGGTGGATGCAGGTCTTGCCGAGCAGGCCGTTGGCGTGGTCGAGGGAGATCTCCCGCAGCAGCCCGTCCATCGCGTGCTCGATCAGTCTCTCGCGCAGCTCCACGGCCTGCACCTGCAGGAAGGGGCTCTGCCGCAGCTGCGGCTTGAACATCCGCTCCGGCATGCGGAAGTACTCCCAGACCGGACCGGTCACGGTGAAGCCGGTGCCGTCCGCGCGGGCCAGCATGTTCACCACGTCGGCGATCACGGAGGCGACGACCTGGACGTCGTAGGCGGTCATGTCGGGGGCACGGCGCAGCCCGTAGGAGGAGCAGAAGTCGGTGACGCCCAGGCGCAGGGCGAGCACCCGCTCCCGGTGCTTGTCGACCGCGCGGAAGATGCCCTCCAGCGTCTCCACCCGCGACTCGCGGTAGAGCAGCTCGGGCGACTCCAGCACCGGCATGGCGAACAGCCGCCGCCCGCTGGCCGCCTCCGCGGCCTCGACGGCCTCCAGGAACGGCAGTCCGCGCTCCGCGGTGAACTTGGGCAGCACGAAGCCGGACAGCAGCCGCACGGCGGGTCCGAGGCGGCGCACCAGGTCGGGTATCTGCCCGGGGACGCGGACCCGGATGAACAGCAGCGGGAGTCCGGCGCCCGGGCGGGCGGCCAGGTCGGCGAACTGGTCGACGAGGTTGGCCTCGCCGGCGGCCACGTCCGCGTCGTCGATGGAGTCCTCCAGGCACAGCACCATGGAGACCACGCCGCTCCGGGCCCGCTTGACGATGTCGTCGGCGAGGCGGGGCCGGGTGGCCGGGCTGTACAGCGTGGCGCCCAGGGCCGCGGAGAGGAGCCGGGCCGGGGAGTCCGCGGTGAACTCGCACGGCTCCCGGTGGAACAGTCGCTGCCGCACCTCAGGAGCGAGGTGCCCGAAATGACGCATATAGCTCCCCCGTTGCGACGCGAGCGGCCGGTCGGATTCTGGAAAGGGTGGCCGGTAATAGTACGTACAATTCCCGGTCAGAAGTTCCCTCCGGGCATGAACTTCTGGTAACCCGGCCGTGTCGGCACCTGTCGGACTCCCTCCGTTCCCCCACCACCCGCATTGTCGTGACCAGGACCGAGAAGGCAGGATGACCGCATGACGCACGCGATGCTGAAGGGATCCAACGTCCCGCTGGAGGCCGCCACGGTACGGGCCGTGCTGCGCTGGACGCCCGGGCAGCAGGTCCCCGACGTCGACGCCTCCGCGCTGCTGCTCGGCCCCGACGGCCGTGTGCGCTCCGACGAGGACTTCGTCTTCTACAACCAGCCCCGGCATCCCTCCGGGAAGGTCTGGCGGCTGGGCAAGAAGCGGGTCGCGGACGGCCTGACCGACACCGTCCAGGCCGACCTTTCGGGCCTGGAGCCGGGGGTCGGCCGGATCCTGCTGGTCGCCTCGGCGGACGGCGTGACCTTCGACCGCGTACGGGACCTGCGGATCGCGCTGTACGACGCGGCCGTCGCCGACGGCGAGCCGCTCGCCCACTTCGACATCAAGCCGGAGACCGGCCAGGAGACGGCCCTGATCTGCGGGGAGCTGTACCGGCGCGGGGAGGGCTGGAAGTTCCGGGCGCTCGGCGAGGGCTACTCCAACGGCCTGAAGGGCCTCGCGACCGACTTCGGCATCTCGGTGGACGAGTCGGAGGAGGCGGAGGGCGCCGAGGGGGCCGGGGAGCCGTCCGCGCCGCCGGCGACGGCACCCGGGTCCACCGCGCCGGACGCGGCGCCCACGACGGCCCAGCCGCTGCCCCCGGAGCTGCCCGTGCAGCCGGTGCCGCAGCCGGTCCAGCCCGCCGCCGTGACGGCCCAGCCGGCCTACGGGTACCCGTATCCGTCCGGCCAGCCGGCGTACGGCTATCCGCAGACGGGGTACGGCTACCCGCCGCCCGTGGGACCCGCGCCCGACCCGGAGTTCCGGCTGCCGCCGCAGGGTCCGCAGTTCATCGGGCGGTAACCCGGCACCGGGCCGCCCGGCTCACCGGTCGGCGGTCTTGTAGCCGCGGCCCCACTGCAGTCCCCAGCCGTACAGCCGGTCCAGTTCCGACTGGAAGCCGTAGACGAACTTGACCTCGCGGCGCACGACCAGTTCGCCCTTGACGTTCTCGATCAGGACGACCGCGCAGGAGCGGGCCTGCGGATGGCGCTCGTCGAGGCCGATCTCGATGCGCGGGCCGTTGCTCGGGTAGAGCGTGACGATCGCGTGGGTGCGGTCGAAGGCCGGGGTCTGGTCGTAGATGTAGACGAAGACCAGCAGGCGCTTGATGTCGTCGCGGTGGTCGAGGTTGACGTAGATCGTCTCACCGGAGGCCGAGCCGAACCGGTCGTCGCCGCTGAGCTTCACGTACGGCGGGGCGTTGACGTCCCCGAGGAAGCCGCCGAGCGGCTGGACCACGCCCTTGGTGCCGTCGGCCAGCTCGTACAGGCAGCCGAGGTCGAGGTCGACGTTGACCATGGACTGGCTGTGGCCCATCACCTCCGGCGGCTTGAGCGCCCTGAAGGGGTGGCGCAGCAGGCTCTCCCGGGTGGCGCCGCCGATGTCGGAGGTGCGCATCCGCCAGGTCAGGTTGATGCGCAGATGCCCGGTGGCCGCGCCCTGCTTGGTCAGCGACACCTGGTGGTGCCGCTTGGTCAGCTCGATCGCGTTGCTCGCGGCGCTGCCCGAGTCGAAGTCGTGTGCGCGCCCGCCCAGCAGTCCGTCGAAAAAGCCCATCTCCCGCCCCTACGCTCGACCACACCCGCTGCCCCGCACACATGCCGCGGGGCGGCCCGGGGCACGGACGGCGGCTCGCCGTCCCTCCCGCTGGGCCGCCCCGCTCAGAGCGTTCCTCGCCCCGGGGGGCGTCACACCTTGGAGGACACTTCCGTCTTGGCCTCCGAGCCCGCGGCCTCCTCGGCGGCCGCGAGCGCGCGGTTGCGGCGCACCGAGGACCAGAAGGACCAGGCGATCAGGACGACGCCGACCAGGCCCGTGATGACCTCGTTGATCTGGTATTGGATGGTGACCATGAGGATCACGGCCAGGGCGCCGATGGCGTAGTGCGCGCCGTGCTCCAGGTAGACGTAGTCGTCGAGGGTGCCCTGGCGGACCAGGTAGACCGTGAGCGAACGGACGTACATGGCGCCGATGCCGAGGCCGAGGGCCATCAGGACGATGTCGTTGGTGATGGCGAAGGCGCCGATCACGCCGTCGAAGGAGAAGGACGCGTCCAGGACCTCGAGGTAGAGGAACATGAAGAACGCGGCCTTGCCGACCAGGACGGCCGCCGAGCGTTTACGCCCGGTGCGCGCGGCCTCTTCCTCCTCCTCGTGCTCGCGCTCCTCCTCTTCCTCGAGCCTGTCCTCGAAGTAGCCGGACAGGCCGCCGACGACCATGTAGGTGATCAGGCCGGCGATGCCGGCGATCAGCACCGTCTGCGCCTTGTCGGCGTGCGCGCCGCCGTGCTGGTGGGCGTGGGTGGCGAAGGTGAAGGAGGTGATCAGCAGGACGACCAGGGAGATGCAGACCGACAGCATGTCGACCTTGCCGAGCTTGGCCAGCGGCCGCTCGATCCAGTGCAGCCACTGGATGTCCCGGTCCTCGAAGATGAAGTCGAGGAAGATCATCAGCAGGAACATGCCACCGAAGGCGGCGATCGCCGGATGGGCGTCGGTCACCAGCTGCTGGTAGCGGTCCTTGTTGTTGAGCGCGAGGTCGACGGCCTGGACCGGCCCCATCTTGGCGCTGATGGCGACGATCACGACGGGGAAGACCAGCCGCATGCCGAAGACCGCGATGAGCACGCCGACCGTGAGGAAGATCTTCTGCCAGAAGGCGGTCATCTTCTTCAGGATCCCGGCGTTGACGACCGCGTTGTCGAAGGACAGCGAGATCTCGAGGATGGACAGGATCGCCACGATGCCGAAAGCGGTCCACCCCCCGTAGAAGACCGCGGCGGCCAGGCCGAGCGCGGTAATCGCGAACGACCAGCCGAAGGTTTTCAGAAGCACTGGCTACCCAATCCGTCTGCTGGGGGTCCCCCGGGCGGGGCTGGGGGGAGGTTGTCCCCCGCGCCACGCTGGGCTTTACGAAACGTTGACTCCGAAGTCTAGAGCGATACCCCGCAGTCCGGACGCGTACCCCTGCCCCACGGCCCGGAACTTCCATTCGCCCTGGTAGCGGTAGAGCTCGCCGAAGATCATGGCGGTCTCGGTGCTGGCGTCCTCGCTCAGGTCGTAGCGGGCGAGCTCCTGGCCGTCGGCCTGGTTGACGACCCGGATGAAGGCGTTGGAGACCTGGCCGAAGGTCTGCCCGCGCTCGTCGGCCATGTGGATGGAGACCGGGAAGACGATCTTCTCGCAGTGCGGCGGCACCTTGGTGAGGTCGACCAGGATCGACTCGTCGTCGCCCTCGCCCTCACCGGTGAGGTTGTCGCCGGTGTGCTCCACCGAGCCGTCCGGGCTCTTGAGCTGGTTGTAGAAGACGAACCACTCGTCGCCCAGCACCCGGTTGCCCGCGCCGCACAGCAGCGCGCTCGCGTCCAGGTCGAAGGGGGCTCCGGTGGTGGAGCGCGCGTCCCAGCCGAGTCCGACCATGACGTTGGTCAGGTTGGGTGCGGCCTTGGACAGGGAGACGTTGCCCCCCTTGGCGAGCGTGACGCCCATGATGCTGGTCCTCCCCGAGATGGTGCTTCTCTGGTTGTCCTGCGCTCCCCCGGAGGGAGCACCGCCAGGCGCCGCGCGGAAACCCGCGCGGCGCCGGACGGTCGTGCGTTCGGCCCGGACGGTGCGACCGGGCCGGCTTCGCCGGGTGGCTCAGACGTTCACACCGAAGTCCTGGGCGATGCCGCGCAGGCCCGAGGCGTACCCCTGGCCGATGGCGCGGAACTTCCACTCCGCGCCGTTGCGGTAGAGCTCGCCGAAGACCATGGCGGTCTCGGTCGAGGCGTCCTCGCTCAGGTCGTAGCGGGCGATCTCCGCGCCGCCGGCCTGGTTCACCACGCGGATGTAGGCGTTGCGGACCTGGCCGAAGGACTGCTGGCGGTTCTCGGCCTCGTAGATCGAGACCGGGAAGACGATCTTGTCGACGTCCGCGGGGACCGCCGCGAGGTTGACCTTGATCACCTCGTCGTCGCCCTCGCCCTCACCGGTGAGGTTGTCGCCGGTGTGCTCCACGGAGCCGTCCGGGCTCTTGAGGTTGTTGAAGAAGACGAAGTTCTGGTCGTTGCCGACCTTGCCGGAACTGTTCAGCAGCAGCGCGCTGGCGTCGAGGTCGAAGTCGGTGCCCGTGGTGGTGCGGGCGTCCCAGCCCAGGCCGACGAGGACCGCGGTCAGGCCCGGGGCCTCCTTCGTCAGCGATACGTTGCCGCCCTTGCTGAGGCTGACTCCCACGAGTCCTCCATTGGTGTCCGGGGGCGGGGAGCCCCGTCGTGCATCGGATATGGGATCAACGTGTCGATCCTAGTGACGGGTTCCCGCACCCCGCAGGGCGTGGAGCCGAAGAATCACAGGGTGTCGAGCGCCTTCACGTACTCGTTCAGGTCACGGGCGTCCGGCAGGTCGTTGACCACGGTCCAGCGCACGACGCCCTCCTTGTCGATGATGAAGGTCCCGCGCACGGCGCAACCCTTGTCCTCGGCGAAGACGCCGTAGTCGCGCGAGGTGTTCCCGTGCGGCCAGAAGTCGCTCAGCAGGGGGTACTCCAGGCACTCCTGCTCGGCGAAGACGCGCAGGGTGGGGACGGAGTCGTTGGAGACGGCGAGCAGCTGGGTGTCGTCGTTGACGAACCGGGGCAGGTTGTCGCGCAGCGCGCACAGCTCGCCGGTGCACACGCCGGTGAAGGCGAACGGGTAGAACAGCAGCACCACGTTCTTCTCACCGCGGAAGTCGGACAGCCGCACGGTCCGGCCGTGGTTGTCCTTGAGCTCGAAGTCGGGCGCCTTGTCTCCGACCTGGATCGCCATCGTTCTGCTTCCCTTCGGTGGGGCTGTTCGGGTGCTACCACCCTACGCAGCGATCACCGCAGGTCCGCGGACGGGCCGACGACAATCGGCCCGTCCGGTCGTGCGTGGACGGCTACTTCTTGGACTTGGCCGCCTTGGGCGTCGCCAGCCGGCTGCCGCTCCAGTCCTTGCCCACGCTGACGCTCTTGCTGGCCGACAGACCCGCCGTCGTCGCGGCTTCGGAGATGTCGCTCGGCTCCACGTATCCCGTACGGCCGGTCTTCGGCGTGAGGAGGAGGATGGCGCCGCCCTCCTCGATGTACGTGGTGGCGTCGACCAGCGCGTCCGTCAGGTCGCCGTCCTCGTCGCGGAACCACAGCACCGCGGCGTCGGCCACGTCGTCGTAGTCCTCGTCGACGAGCTCGCTGCCGATCTCCTCCTCGATGGCCTCGCGGAGCTCCTGGTCGACGTCGTCGTCGTAGCCGATCTCCTGGACCACCTGTCCGGGCTGGAATCCCAGCCTGCCGGCCGGGTTAGTCCGCTCCTCCGCGTGGTCCGCGGTCGCGCTCACGGGTTGCCTCCTGATGGTGTTGCGATATGGGTCTTCAGCCACGCGCGTGCGCGAAGCATTGGCCGTAGTCCACACGGGCGGGCCCGATCGCGCAAGTACCCGGCGGTCCGGACCGCCGAAACGGTGACGATCCCGGCTGTGTCGCCGCAACTCCTGACACGGTATCGCGATCAGAGGTGACGCACACCACACCTTTCTGCCCGCTTTGTCCTCTTGGGAACCGCCGCCACGAGGGCCATTGGTCCCGAGTACCCCCGATTACCCCTCGGTAGAGATGACTTTGCCTGTTCCGAGGTACACGATGGGGAACGGTGCAGGCACAGACCGAAAACCCGGGAGGATCCCGGGCATAGCTCAAAAATGTCGTCCTCTGACAGGTAAGGAACAGCGTGGCTTCCGGATCCGATCGAAACCCGATCATCATTGGCGGCCTTCCGAGTCAGGTTCCTGACTTCGATCCCGAAGAGACCCAGGAGTGGCTGGACTCGCTCGACGCGGCCGTCGACGAGCGGGGCCGGGAACGGGCCCGCTACCTCATGCTCCGGCTGATCGAACGCGCACGGGAGAAGCGCGTGGCCGTCCCGGAGATGCGCAGCACGGACTACGTCAACACGATCCCGACCAAGAGCGAGCCCTTCTTCCCCGGCAACGAGGAGATCGAGCGCCGGATCCTCAACGCCACCCGCTGGAACGCCGCGGTGATGGTCTCCCGCGCCCAGCGCCCGGGCATCGGGGTCGGCGGCCACATCGCCACCTTCGCCTCCTCCGCCTCGCTCTACGACGTGGGCTTCAACCACTTCTTCCGCGGCAAGGACGACGGCCGCGGCGGCGACCAGGTCTTCTTCCAGGGCCACGCCTCACCGGGCATCTACGCGCGCGCGTACCTGCTGGACCGGCTCACCGAGCGCCACCTGGACGGCTTCCGCCAGGAGAAGTCCAAGGCGCCGTACGCCCTCTCCAGCTACCCGCACCCGCGCTCGATGCCGGACTTCTGGGAGTTCCCGACCGTCTCCATGGGCCTCGGCCCGATCGGCGCGATCTACCAGGCCCGGATGAACCGGTACATGCAGGCGCGCGGCCTCGCGGACACCTCCGACTCGCACGTGTGGGCCTTCCTCGGCGACGGCGAGATGGACGAGCCGGAGTCGCTGGGCCAGCTGTCCATCGCCGCCCGCGAAGGCCTGGACAACCTGACCTTCGTGGTCAACTGCAACCTCCAGCGCCTGGACGGCCCGGTGCGCGGCAACGGCAAGATCATCCAGGAGCTGGAGTCGGTCTTCCGCGGCGCCGGCTGGAACGTGATCAAGCTGATCTGGGACCGCTCCTGGGACCCGCTGCTCGCCCAGGACCGCGACGGCGTGCTGGTCAACAAGATGAACACCACGCCGGACGGCCAGTTCCAGACGTACGCCACAGAGTCGGGCGCGTACATCCGCGAGCACTTCTTCGGCGACGACCACCGGCTGCGCGCGATGGTCGAGAACATGACCGACCACCAGATCCTGATGCTGGGCCGCGGCGGTCACGACCACCGCAAGATCTACGCGGCGTTCAAGGCGGCCGTGGAGCACAAGGGCCAGCCGACGGTGATCCTGGCCAAGACCGTCAAGGGCTGGACGCTCGGCCCGAACTTCGAGGGCCGCAACGCGACCCACCAGATGAAGAAGCTGACGGTCGAGGACCTCAAGCGCTTCCGCGACCGCCTGCACCTGCCGATCAGCGACAAGGAGCTGGAGTCCGGCGCCCCGCCGTACTACCACCCGGGCCGCGACTCGGAGGAGATCCAGTACATGCACGACCGCCGCAAGGGCTGCGGTGGCTACGTGCCGACCCGGATCGTGCGCGCCAAGCCGCTCGCGCTGCCGGACGACAAGACGTACGCGTCCGTGAAGAAGGGCTCGGGCCAGCAGTCCATCGCGACCACCATGGCCTTCGTACGGCTCCTGAAGGACCTCATGCGGGACAAGGAGCTCGGCAAGCGCTTCGTGCTGATCGCGCCCGACGAGTACCGCACCTTCGGCATGGACTCCTTCTTCCCGAGCGCGAAGATCTACAACCCGCTGGGCCAGCAGTACGAGTCCGTCGACCGCGATCTGCTGCTCGCCTACAAGGAGTCGCCCACCGGCCAGATGCTGCACGACGGCATCTCCGAGGCGGGCTGCACCGCGTCGGCGATCGCCGCCGGCTCGGCCTACGCCACGCACGGCGAGCCGCTGATCCCGGTGTACGTCTTCTACTCGATGTTCGGCTTCCAGCGCACCGGCGACCAGTTCTGGCAGATGGCCGACCAGCTGGCGCGCGGGTTCGTACTGGGCGCGACCGCCGGACGCACGACCCTGACCGGTGAGGGTCTGCAGCACGCGGACGGCCACTCGCAGCTGCTGGCCTCGACCAACCCGGCGTGCGTCGCCTACGACCCGGCGTACGGCTACGAGATCGCGCACATCGTGCAGGACGGCCTGCGCCGGATGTACGGCGGCGACGAGCAGCACCCGCACGGCGAGGACGTCTTCTACTACCTCACCGTCTACAACGAGCCCATCCAGCAGCCGGCCGAGCCGGCGGACGTGGACGTCGAGGGCATCCTCAAGGGCGTGCACCGGATCTCCGCGGGCGGCGCGGGCGAGATCCCGGCGCAGATCATGGCCTCGGGCGTGGCGGTGCCGTGGGCGCTGGAGGCGCAGAAGATCCTCGCCGCGGACTGGAACGTCAAGGCGGACGTCTGGTCGGCGACCTCCTGGAACGAGCTGCGGCGCGAGGCCGTGGACTGCGAGCAGCACAACCTGCTGCACCCGGAGGAGGAGCAGCGGGTGCCGTGGGTGACGCGCAAGCTGAGCGGGGCGGAGGGGCCGTTCGTGGCCGTCTCCGACTGGATGCGCTCGGTGCCGGACCAGATCGCGCGCTGGGTACCGGGCACGTACCAGTCGCTGGGCGCGGACGGCTTCGGCTTCGCCGACACCCGGGGCGCGGCGCGGCGGTTCTTCCACATCGACGCGCAGTCGATCGTGGTGGCCGTGCTGACCGAGCTGGCCCGCGAGGGCCGCCTCGATCGCTCGGTGCTCAAGCAGGCCATCGACCGCTACCAGCTCCTCGACGTGGCGGCGGCGGACCCCGGGGTCGCGGGCGGCGACGCCTAGGGCTCCTCCGGCCTGCCCACTCCCTACGATGCGGACATGGAGGAACTTCCGGCACAGACGCGGTGGGAACGGCGGACGCAGCGGCCCTTGCTGCTGCTCGCGCTCGCCTTCGCCGCCGCGTACGCCGTGCCGATCGTGAACAGCTCCGCCGGCCCGTCCCTGACCCTCGGGTGCACGGTGGTGGAGTGGGTGGTGTGGGGCGCGTTCGCGGCCGACTACCTCATGAGGCTCGGACTCGCCCACGGGCGCCGGGAGTTCGTCCGTACGCACTGGATGGACCTGTGCGCGGTGGTGCTGCCCATCCTCCAGCCGCTGCGGCTGCTGCGGCTGGTGTCCACGCTGATGCTGGTGGGCCGGCGGGCGCGGATGGCCGAGCAGATCCGGCTGACGACGTACGTCGCCGGCGCGGTGGTCGGACTGCTGATGTTCGGCTCGCTGGCCGTGCTGTCGGTGGAGCGCGACTCGCCCCACGGGAACATCAGGACACTGGGTGACGCGGTGTGGTGGTCGTTCACCACGATAACCACCGTGGGGTACGGCGACCACGCGCCGACCACCGGGCTCGGGCGGATGCTCGCCGTCGGTCTGATGCTGTCGGGCATCGCGCTGCTCGGTGTGGTGACCGCGAACATCGCCGCGTGGTTCATCGCCCGGTTCGAGCGGGACGACGTGGAGGAGCGGCGGCAGACCGAGGCCATCGAGCTGCTGACCGAGGAGGTGCGCCGGCTGCGCGCGGAGGTCGGCGCGCTGAGCGCGAGTGCGCTGAGCGCGAGTGCGCTGAGCGCGAGTGCGCTGAGCGCGAGTGCGCTGAGCGCGAGTGCGCTGAGCGCGAGTGCGCTGAGCGCGAGTGCGCTGAGCGCGAGTGCGCCGGGCGCGAGGGCGCCGGGCGCGAGGGCGCTGAGCGCGAGGGCGCCGGGCGCGAGGGCGCTGAGCGCGAGGGCGCCGGGCGCGAGGGCGCCGGGCGCGGGGGCGCCGGGCGCGGGGGCGCCGGGCGCGGGGGCGCCGGGCGACGGTGCGCCGGCGTCCCGCGTGGTGGGTGCCGAGAAGGGCCCCCGGCCGAGCGCCGGAGGCCCTTTCCCGCACCGCCCGGGGTCAGAACACGCCGTTGCCCCAGGTTGCCGCTCCTGCCAGCCAGATGACGGCCAGGAGCGTGTCGATGGCGCCCAGTACGAGGGCGACCAGGGCCGGGACCGAGCGGTTGGCGCCCGCCCAGCTGCGGCCCATCGCGAGCCAGCCGCAGACGACCGCCACCGGGCCGAGGATGATGCCCAGCACGAAGAATCCGGCGATCGCGCAGATGGTTCCGATGATTCCGAGCGTCGCGCTGTCCGGCCGGTTCCATGACCACGTCCGGCCACGTGAACCAGGGTGTCGGCGCGTACCTTGTCCGAAGCCCGCCATCATCAACTCCTTGAACCCTGTGTCGAGTTGGGGTTCTGTCGGGGTTCGTGTACGCGGGTACCCCGGTTGCGGACGTCAATTCCCGGACCTGCGGGCCGTATCGGCCGGGCCTTCGGGCCGTATCCGAGGAGCCGTACCGGACATGTCCCGGGCCGGGTCCGCTGCCTGCGCGCTGCCCCCCTCCGGCAGCGCGCCGCAGCGTGCACGTCCTCCGTCCCCTGCGGAGGACGTGACCCACTGTGACCCCGGGGCGCGCGCCGGGGCGAGAGATCCCCGGCCGCGTCACCCTGATGGGCGAAACCGCGCCGGTCAGATGTGGCCGACGCCCGCGCCGGCGTCCGCGTTCTGCCCGCGCTTGGTGAGCAGCGCGACCAGGACGGCCACGGCGGCCACCCCGGCGGCGACCAGCGAGGCCAGGCTCATGCCGGAGATGAAGGTGTCGTGCGCGACGGAGGTGATCTTCGCGGCGAACGCCTCGGGCGTGCCCTTCGGCACCGGGGCCACGCCGACCTGGACCGCCTCGGAGGCCTGGTCCAGCTGGGCCTGGCTGAGCGGCGGGAGTCCCGCGTCCTTCCAGTTGCCGGCCAGGTCGTGGTCGACCTTGGAGGCCATCACGGCGCCCAGCACGGCCGTACCGAGGCTGCCGCCGATCTGCATGGCGGCCTGCTGGAGACCGCCGGCCACGCCGGACAGCTCCAGCGGGGCGTTGCCGACGATGACCTCGGTGGCGCCGACCATGACGGGCGCGAGGCCGAGGCCGAGCAGGGCGAACCAGATGGACATGGTGAGGCTGCCCGTGCCCGCCTTGAGGGTGGACATGCCGTACATGGCGATCGCGGTGGCGAGCATGCCGCCGGCCAGCGGGATGCGCGGGCCGAACTTGGTGATCATGGCGCCCGCGAGCGGGGAGCCGACGATCATCATGCCGGTGAGCGGCAGCAGGTGCAGGCCGGCGTCGATCGGGCTCATCCCGTGCACGTTCTGCAGGTAGAAGGTGACGAAGAACAGGCCGCCCATGAAGGCGATGGCCATCAGGACCATCAGCACCACGCCCGCGGACAGCGGGACGGAGCGGAACAGGCCGAGCGGGATCAGCGGCTCGCGGACCTTGGTCTCCCAGAAGGCGAAGAGCGCGAAGCCGAGCAGGGAGGCGGCGATGAACGTCCAGGTCCTGCCGTCGCCCCAGCCCCAGGACGGCGCCTTGATCAGGGCCCACACCAGGCAGAACATCGCGCCGGACAGCAGGACTATGCCGAGGACGTCGAAGGAGCGCGGCGCGTTCTCGGCGCGGTGGTCGGTGAGGATCAGCAGGCCGAGGACGAGGGCGAGGACACCGACCGGCACGTTGATGAAGAACACCGACTGCCAGTTGACGTGCTCGACGAGCACGCCGCCGAGGATCGGGCCGCCCGCGGTGGAGGCGCCGATGACCATGCCCCAGATGCCGATGGCCATGTTGAGCTTCTCGGCCGGGAAGGTGGCCCGCAGCAGGCCGAGCGCGGCCGGCATCAGCAGCGCGCCGAACACGCCCTGGAAGACGCGGAAGGTGACGACCGCGGCGATGCTGTGGGACAGGCCGATGGCGCCGGAGGCGGCGGCGAAGCCGGTCACGCCGATGAGGAAGGTCTGCCGGTGCCCGAAGCGGTCACCGAGCTTGCCCGCGGTGATCAGGGAGACCGCGAGGGCGAGGAAGTAGCCGTTGGTGATCCACTGGACGTCGGCGAAGCTCGCGCCGAGGTCCTTCTGGATGGCCGGGTTGGCGATGGCCACGATGGTGCCGTCCAGGGCCACCATCATGACGCCCACGGCGACGGTGATCAGGGTGAACCACGGATGGCCGCGCAGCCCGCCGGAGGGTGCGGGGTCCGACGGGGCTCCTGAGGCCTTGTCCCCCGGCCCGGTCGTGTCGATGGTGGTCTGACTAGTCATACCTTCGAGGCTAATGTCAGCTACTGACAAACGACAAACCGATTCACTAGTCGGTAACTGACGCGTCATGTCCCTATAGTCTGAACTGGGCGAACCCCGCACGAAAGAGGTCCGGGAAGTTGATGGAGACGGCGGGAGCCGCCGAGGCGGTGCCGCGGCCGGGTCTGCGTGAGCGCAAGAAGCGGCGCACCCGGGACGCCCTGCTGCGGGCCGCGCTCGAGCTGTTCACCACCCAGGGTTACGAGCGCACCACGGTCGACGAGATCGCCGAGGCCGTCGACGTCTCGCAGCGCACCTTCTTCCGCTACTTCGCCGGCAAGGAGGACGTCGCCCTCGCCGTCCAGGAGATGGTCGAGGAGCACTTCGTACGCTCCCTGCGCGGCCGCCCGCCCGGGGAGGCCCCGCTGGAGGCGCTGCGCCGGGCGGTGCTGGACGGCTGGGACACGATCAACGAGGCGGTCGCCTCGGTGGTGCCGGTCGAGCTGTACCTGCGGATGTTCCGGCTGATCGAGTCGACGCCCGTGCTGCTGGCCGCGCACCTGCGCCGCTCGGCGGAGACCGAGGAGGAGATCGCCCGCCTGCTCGCCGCGCGCGAGGGCCTGGACGTGGACACCGATCCGCGGCCCCGGCTGGCGGTCGCCGTCTTCGGCGCGGTGATGCGGGTGACGGGCCGTCAGTGGAGCACGGGCGAGGACTTCAGCCCGGAGGCGATCCGCGCCCTCACGGCCGCCCACCTCGACCAGGTGGGTCCGGCGCTGACCGGGAACTGGCGTACGAGCGCGGGGTCCTGAGCAGGGGCGGCGGGACGGCCGCGCCGGCGGGTGCTGAACTGGCGTACGGCTGACCGATCTTGAACAGGCGTGCGGACTGAGGCCCCCGTCACAGGGATTGAAACGTGATCCCTGTCACTCGGTTAACGCGAGACCCTCTCGTTCTCCTAGTGTGTCCTCCCAGTGACTTCCTTCGAAACCTCCTCCCCGCAGCTCAACGTCTGGCGCGCGCTGCTCGCGCTGGCCGTGGTCTTCGTGATGCTGGCGACCACCGGCTGGACGGCCGTGCGCAGCCACCGCGGGTCCACCGCCCTCCAGACCTCCCTGTCCGCCTGGGACCACGGCCGGCTGCACGGCCACCGGCTGCCCGACGCGGACGCCGCTCCCGCCCGGCTGACCCGCTTCTTCGCCTCGCTGACGGCGCAGGACCGCGCCCGCCTCGCCCACCGCTACCCGCTCGCGGTCGGCAACATGAACGGCGCCCCCGTCCCCCTGCGCTACGAGGCCAACCGCGTCGCGCTCGGCCAGGCCCGCGAGGCCGAGCTCAAGCGCATGCACGACCCCCGGCTCACCCCGGCCGGGCAGCAGGACGCGGGCCGCCGCATGCACCGCTTCACCACGCTGATGGCCGGGGACCGCCAGATCCTCGCCTTCGACCCCGAGGGCTCGGGCCGGATCGCCGAGGTCTTCGGCGACCTGCCGAGGGCCGGGCGGATCTCCGTCGTCGTCCCCGGCGTCGACACCGACCTGCTCACCTTCGAGAAGAGCTACCGCCCCTACTCGGCGCCGTACGGCATGGCGAAGTCGCTGTACGCGGCGGAGCGCACCGCGAAGCCCGGCGTCCGTACGGCCGTGATCGCCTGGGCCGACTACACCGCGCCCAGCGGGCTCGGCGTCGACGCGGCCACCGCGATGCGCGCCGAGGAGGGCGCCGTCCGGCTGAACGCGCTGCTGCGCGGGCTGCCCGGCCGCTCCCCCATCTCGCTGTTCTGCCACAGCTACGGCTCGGTGCTGTGCGGGGTGGCCGCGCGCTCGCTGCCCGGCCGGGTCTTCGACATAGCGGTGGCCGCGAGCCCGGGCATGCGCGTGCGCGAGGCCTCCCACCTGCACACCTCCGCGAACGTGTGGGCGATGCGGGACGCCACCGACTGGATCCAGGACGTGCCCTACCTCGAGCTCGGCGGGCTCGGCCACGGCGCCGACCCGGTCTCCTCGGCGTTCGGCGCGCGCGTGCTGTCGGCCCGGGGCGCGAAGGGCCACGCGGGCTACTTCGAGCCGGGCACCGACAGCCTGGCCAACTTCGCGCGGATCGGCGTCGGCGCCTACGACTCGGTGCGCTGCGCCCACGACGACGACGGGTGCCGGGCGGATCTGCCCGCACGATGAAGGCCGGACGCGCGTAGAGACAGCAGGAAGTGCGGTCCGCGCGGGGAGGGACGAAGCAGCTCGTGCCGCCTACGATGAGCCGCATGGGTGACGTACTGACCGGATTTCACGCTGCCTGGGAGTTCGCGTCCGATTCCGTGCTCATCCGCTACGAACGGGGGATACGGACACCGAAGCTCTTCCAGACGCTCGGCGAACGCCGGGTCCCGCTGACCGCCCTCGCGAGCGTGACGCTCACCCCCGGCCGGCGCGGGACCGTGGTCCTGCGGGCCGAGCCCAGACCGGGCGCCGACCCGCTGATGGACGCGGCCGACGGCCAGCTCAAGGAGGGCTGCGACCCCTACCGCCTGGTCGTGCCCGCCGAGCGCGCGACCCTGGCCGAGTACTACGCCGACGAGCTGCGCGCACGGCTCACGGACGCCGGCCCGGCCGAACGCCACCTGGTGGCGCCGCCCGAGCCGCCGCTGCAGTTCAAGGCGTACGACGGGAAGGCGTCCTTCGACGGCAGCGCGGTGCGGTTCCGCTGGTCGTGGACCGGCGCGTCCTCGGCCAAGTGGAAGGCCGGCGACCAGAGCTTCCCCGTGGCCGGGCTCGGCGGGGTGGAGTGGCGCTCGCCGGAGATCCTCGAGGGCCACCTGCGGCTGCTGCCCCGCGAGGCGGGCGGCTCGCAGGGCGCCGCCGACCGGTCCCGGCCGCCGCAGCCGGACCAGGATCCGGCCGCGGTGGTGTTCGGGCTCGGGTACGGACCGGTGCACGAGTCGCTGCCGTTCGCGGCCGCCGTGCTGGCCGCGGTGCGGGCCGCGGGCCCGGCGACCCCGGCGCCGGTCCCGGCGCCGCGCCGCGACCCGGCCGACATCGCCGACCGCATCCGCCACCTCGGCGAACTCCACCAGGCGGGCCTGGTCACGGACGAGGAGTTCTCGGTGAAGAAGGCGGAGCTCCTGGCCGAGCTGTGAGCGGGCGCGGGCCAGCGGGCGCGGACCGGGCACCGGCCGGCGGGCGCGGGTCAGCGGGCGCGGCTCGTCTCGTACCGGCGGCCGGCGTTCGCGTAGATGCCGATCTTGTAGTCCAGGACGGCGAGGGTGTCCCGGAGCTCGTCGATGCGGGCCAGGACGTCCCGGCGGGTCGCCTCCAGCAGCTCGTACCGCTCGCCGTACGTGCTCTCGCCCGCGCGCACCAGCTCCGCGTACCGCACCATGTCGGCCACCGGCATGCCGGTCAGCCGGAGCTTGCCGACGAGGTCGAGCCAGTCCAGGTCGCGGTTGGTGTAGCGGCGCTGGCCGGTGTGCGAGCGGTCGACGTGGGCCATCAGCCCGATCCGCTCGTACCAGCGCAGCGTGTGCGCGGTGAGCCCGGTGAAGGCGACGACCTCGCTGATCGTGTAGCTGTCCTGCCCGTCGGGGCGCGGGTGGCGCCGCGGCGGGGCGGAGCAGATGTCGGTCGCGCCGGTCGCTTCGGTCTCCTCGGTGGCCACGGCCGTGGTCTGCGTCACCGTCATGGCCTTAACGCTATGGCCTTGGAGTGCACTCCAAGCAAGCGGAATCCGGTGAGCCGGTAAGAAAAACGCGCGACGCCGCCGGGGCGCGCTGGCTAGCCTGCGCGCCATGAGTCTCGTACGACGTGCCGTGCCCGAGGACGCCGGTGAGGTGCTGCGGCTTCGCCAGGTGATGATCGACTCGATGGCCACGGCCGACGGCTCCACGGACTGGCACGCGCGGTCCCTGCCGACGCTGCGGGCCAGGCTCGCCGAGGCCGACGGCACCTTCGCGGCGTTCGTCGTGGACCACCCGGAGCGGCCGGGGGCGCTGGCCGCGCTGGTGGCGGGCACGCTCGACTACCGCATCGGCCGGGCCGGCAACCCGCTGGGCACGGTCGGCTACGTCTTCAGCGTCGCCACCGACCCCGGCACCCGCCGGCGCGGGTACGCGCGCGCGTGCATGGACGCGCTGCTGGAGTGGTTCCGCGAGCGCGGCGCCGACCGCGTGCAGCTCACCACGTCCGCGCAGGGCCGGCCGCTCTACACCTCCCTGGGCTTCCGCCCCAAGCCCGACCCGTTGCTGGAGCTGTGGCTGTGACCGCTTAGGCTCGGTGCCATGTCGCTGCACAGCCTGGCCTCGATCGAGAACTGGCCCGTCCCCACCGCCGCGGCGGGCGTGGTCCGCGCGGACGGCACGGTACTGGGCACCCACGGCCCGGCCGGCCACCGCTTCCCGCTCGCCTCGGTCACCAAGCCGCTGGCGGCCTACGCGGTGCTCGTCGCCTACGAGGAGGGCGCGGTCGAGCTGGACGAGCCGGCCGGCCCGCCCGGCGCCACCGTCCGCCACCTGCTGGCCCACACCTCGGGCCTGGCCTTCGACGAGCACCGGGTGACGGCCCCGCCCGGCGAGCGCCGGCTGTACTCCAACGCCGGTTTCGAGGTCCTGGGCGACCATGTGGCCAAGGCCACGGACATCCCGTTCGCGCAGTACCTGCGCCAGGCGGTGCTGGAGCCGCTGGGCATGACGAGCACGTCCCTGGACGGCTCCCCCGCCAAGGACGGCGCCTCCACGGTCGAGGACCTCCTCCGCTTCGCCGCCGAGATCCAGGCGCCCCGCCTGCTGGACCCGCGCACGGTCGCCGAGGCGATGACGGTCCAGTACCCGGGCACGAAGGGCGTCCTGCCCGGCTACGGCCACCAGAACCCCAACGACTGGGGCCTCGGCTTCGAGATCCGCGACTCCAAGTCCCCCCACTGGACGGGCGCTTCCTCCTCCCCCCGCACCTTCGGCCACTTCGGCCAGTCCGGCACGTTCCTGTGGACCGACCCGGCCGCGGGCGCGGCCTGCGTCGCCCTGACGGACCGCGCCTTCGGCCCGTGGGCCGTCGAGGCGTGGCCGGCCTTCACGGACGCGGTACTGGCGGAAATCCGCTGACACCCCTGGCGGCAAGGAGGAACGCCATGCGGCCCCGCACAGCACTGAGGAACGTTGATTCCGGCGCCGTGCCGGTGCGCGACGGCAAGGACCCGGCCGGTCCCGTGGTCACGATCGGCGCGGGGGCCTTGCAGGCGTTCGTCGACGGCCTGCGGTAGTCGACGGGCCTGCTCGAACGGGATTCGCACTGTGACTGGGGGGCGTCGAGGCCCGACGTGAGGTTCTTCGAGCACGTCATCGAGGCGACGCCCGCCGAGCCGGGAGAGATCCTGTACGTCGGTGACCGGCTCGACAACGACATCCGCCCGGCCGTGCGGGCCGGGCTTCTGACCGCCCTGATCCGGCGCGGCCCCTGGGGCACGATCCAGCGGCGCGACCCGGACGCGGACGCGATCACGACGATGCGTATCGACTCGCTCGCGGAACTGGCGGAGAGGATCGCCGAGTTCAACGCTGAAGGGCGCTGAACGTCCGCGGGCTGAACCAGTCCGGCCACTCGGGGGTCGCGCCGGGTCGTTCAGGCCGCCGTCATCTCCCACACCAGGAGTTCCGCGGCCGTCACCGCCACCGCCTCCGCATCCTCGGTGTTCGTGAGGCGGGCCGCGTCGCCTGGGGTCAAGTGGGTTTCGGAGAGGGTGACTTCGCCGCGTACCACGTGGAGGTAGACGTGGGGCGCGTCCGGGATCGCGGTGCGTTCGCCGGGTGTCAGGCGGCGGACGTGGAGCATGGCGGCGGCCTCGGGGACGGCGTACGGGGTGGCGTCGGCGATGCCGTGGACGATCTCGTAGCGGGGGTCGCCGCCGGGCTGAAGGGGGGCCAGCCACATCTGGACGAACGTCAGGGGGGCGTCGGTGTCGTTGCGTTCGACGTGGCGGACGCCGGCCGCCGAGCTCAGGTGCTGCACGTCGCCGGGGCGGACGACCGTCTCGTGGCCGGCGGAGTCGCGGTGGGTCAGCTCGCCCTCGACGACCCAGGTGACGATCTCGGTGTGGCTGTGCGGGTGCTCGCCGAAGCCGGCGCCGGGGGCCAGGCGCTCCTCGTTGCAGGCGATCAGGGCGCCGAAGCGGAGGTTGCCGGGGTCGTAGTGCGGGCCGAAGGAGAAGGCGTGCCGGGTGGTGATCCCGGCGGCCGGGTCGCCGCCCTGGTAGCGCTCCGCCGCGCGCCGTACGTCCGTGGTCACACAGGACACCGTAGACCCCGGCGGGCGGGCCGCTGAGGCCCCACCTGTGACCCGGCGGCACGCACTGGAGTCCGGATAAGGCAGTCTTGTCCCGTGCCCGAACCCGAATCCCACACGTCCGAAGCCGCCGCTCGGCCCGCCCATCCGCACGCCGCGACCCTGAAACGGCTGGAGAAGTCCTCCGGGTCGCTGGCCGCCCAGGCCATCGCGCGGATGGACGAGACGCTGCCGTGGTACCGGGCCATGCCCCCGGAGAACCGTTCCTGGATCGGGCTCGTCGCCCAGGCGGGCATCGCCGCGTTCACCGAGTGGTTCCGGCACCCGGACGCCCCGCAGGCGATCTCCACCGACGTGTTCGGTACCGCACCGCGCGAGCTGACCCGGGCGATCACGCTGCGGCAGACCGTGGAGATGGTGCGCACCACGATCGAGGTCATGGAGTCCGCGATCGACGAGGTCGCGGCGCCGGGCGACGAGAGCGTGCTGCGCGAGGCGCTGCTGGTGTACGCCCGGGAGATCGCCTTCGCCACGGCGCAGGTCTACGCCCAGGCCGCCGAGGCACGCGGTGCCTGGGACGCGCGGCTGGAGTCGCTGGTGGTGAACGCCGTGCTCAGCGGGGAGGCCGACGAGGGCGCGGTGTCGCGGGCGGCGGCGCTCGGCTGGAACTCGCCGGAGCACGTGTGCGTGGTGCTCGGGACCGCGCCCGACGGTGACTCGGAGTTGACGGTGGAGGCGATCCGGCGGGCCGCCCGGCACGCCAAGCTCCAGGTGCTCACCGGGGTGCTCGGGGACCGGCTGGTGGTGATCGCGGGCGGCAGCGACAACCCGCTGGCGGTGGCCAAGTCGCTGATCGGGCCGTACGCGGCCGGGCCGGTGGTGGCCGGGCCCATCGTGCCGGACCTGCTGGCCGCGACCCGCTCCGCGCAGGCCGCCGCGGCCGGCCTGAAGGCGTGTTTCGCCTGGCAGGACGCCCCGCGACCGGTGCTGGCGGACGATCTGCTGCCGGAGCGCGCGATCGCCGGGGATCCGGGCGCGCGGGAGCAGTTGGTAGAGGAGATCTACAGACCGCTGGAGGAGGCCGGCTCCGCGCTCCTGGAAACCTTGAGTGTTTATCTGGAGCAGGCGAGCAGTCTGGAAGGCGCGGCCAGAATGCTCTTCGTTCACCCGAACACCGTGCGCTACCGGCTCCGACGTGTGACTGACGTCACCGGATGGTCGCCTTCCGATGTACGATCCGCGTTCACACTGAGGATCGCGCTGATCCTGGGGCGTCTGGCCGATGGAGATCCTCAGGCCTAGGCTTTTGTCGGGGGTCCACAAAACCCCTCCGTGTTCTTCGTCCCTGTCCCCACGGGCGGCCGTGCCCGTCCCCAAGAGAGAGTGTGAGAGTGCTCGTACTCGTCGCTCCCGGCCAGGGCGCCCAGACGCCCGGCTTCCTGACTCCCTGGCTCGAACTGCCCGGTGCCGCCGACCGCGTGGCGGCCTGGTCGGACGCCATCGGCCTGGACCTCGTCCACTTCGGGACGCAGGCCGACGCGGACGCGATCCGCGACACGGCCGTGGCCCAGCCGCTGCTCGTCGCCGCCGGGATCCTGTCGGCGTCGGCGCTCGGTGACGTGGCACCCGGTGCCGTGGCGGGCCACAGCGTGGGTGAGATCACCGCGGCCGCCTTCGCGGGCGTGCTGGACGACACCGCCGCCCTGACCCTGGTCCGCAGGCGGGGCCTGGCGATGGCCGAGGCCGCCGCGATCACCGAGACCGGCATGTCGGCGCTGCTCGGCGGCGACCCGGAGGTGTCCGTCGAGCACCTGCGCAAGCTGGGCCTGACCCCGGCGAACGTCAACGGCGCGGGCCAGATCGTGGCCGCCGGCACCATGGCGCAGCTCGCCGCGCTGAACGAGGACAAGCCCGAGGGCGTGCGCAAGGTGGTGCCGCTGAAGGTGGCGGGCGCCTTCCACACCCACCACATGGCCCCCGCGGTCGACAAGCTGGCCGAGGCCGCCAAGGCGCTCCAGCCGTCCGACCCGAAGGTCACCTACGTCTCCAACAAGGACGGCCGGGCGGTGCACAGCGGCGCCGAGGTCGTCGAGCGGCTGGTGGGCCAGGTGGCCAACCCGGTCCGCTGGGACCTGTGCATGGAGACCTTCAAGGAGCTCGGCGTGACCGCGCTCCTCGAGGTGTGCCCCGGCGGCACGCTCACCGGACTCGCCAAGCGCGCGCTGCCCGGTGTGAAGACGCTGGCGCTGAAGACCCCCGACGACCTCGACGCGGCCCGCGAGCTCATCGCCGACCACGCGAACGCCTGACGCCCGAAGGAGCCGACGATCATGTCGAAGATCAAGCCCAGCAAGGGCGCCCCGTACGCGCGCATCCTCGGTGTGGGCGGCTACCGCCCCACGCGGGTGGTGCCCAACGAGGTGATCCTCGAGAAGATCGACTCGTCCGACGAGTGGATCCGGTCGCGCTCCGGCATCGAGACCCGGCACTGGGCGTCGCCGGAGGAGACCGTGGCGGCGATGTCCGTGGAGGCCTCCGGCAAGGCGATCGCGGACGCCGGCATCGACGCCGGGCAGATCGGCGCGGTGGTCGTCTCGACCGTGTCGCACTTCAGCCAGACCCCGGCGGTGGCGACCGAGATCGCCGACAGGCTGGGCACGAACAAGGCGGCCGCCTTCGACATCTCGGCGGGCTGCGCCGGCTTCGGCTACGGGCTGACCCTCGCCAAGGGCATGATCGTCGAGGGCTCCGCGGAGTACGTGCTGGTCATCGGCGTGGAGCGGCTGAGCGACCTGACCGACCTGGAGGACCGGGCCACGGCCTTCCTGTTCGGCGACGGCGCCGGCGCGGTCGTGGTCGGCCCCTCGCAGGAGCCGGCGATCGGCCCCACGGTGTGGGGCTCGGAGGGCGACAAGGCCCAGACGATCAAGCAGACCGTGTCGTGGGACCGCTTCCGGACCGGCGACCTTTCGGAGCTGCCCCTGGACAGCGCGGGCAACGTGAAGTTCCCCGCGATCACGCAGGAGGGCCAGGCGGTCTTCCGCTGGGCCGTGTTCGAGATGGCGAAGGTCGCCCAGCAGGCGCTGGACGCGGCCGGGATCAGCCCGGGCGACCTGGACGTCTTCATCCCGCACCAGGCCAACGTGCGGATCATCGACTCGATGGTGAAGACGCTGAAACTGCCGGAGCACGTCACGGTCGCCCGTGACATCCGCACCACCGGCAACACCTCGGCCGCCTCGATCCCGCTCGCGATGGAGCGGCTCCTGGCGACCGGCGAGGCGAAGAGCGGCGACACCGCGCTCGTCATCGGCTTCGGGGCGGGTCTCGTGTACGCCGCGACGGTCGTTACCCTCCCCTAGGCACTCCGTGCCGGATCATGCATCCGGTACGGGAACGCAACACCTGCCGCTGCCGCGGCGGGCGCCACACCCTCTGGAACACCAACGAAGGAGCGCCGACATGGCCGCCACTCAGGAAGAGATCGTCGCCGGTCTCGCCGAGATCGTGAACGAGATCGCCGGGATCCCGGTCGAGGACGTCCAGCTGGACAAGTCCTTCACCGACGACCTGGACGTCGACTCGCTGTCCATGGTCGAGGTCGTCGTCGCCGCCGAAGAGCGCTTCGACGTCAAGATCCCCGACGAGGACGTCAAGAACCTCAAGACGGTCGGCGACGCGACCGACTACATCCTCAAGCACCAGGGCTGATCCACCGATCACCGTCTTGGGCTGACTGCCCCGCCACCCGGCGGTGGCGCCGTTCCCCGCTCGGGCGGGGATGGTCCTCCTCGTAACCGTTGGAGAAAGAATTCCCGTGAGCTCGACCAATCGCACCGTGGTCGTCACCGGTATCGGCGCAACCACACCGCTGGGTGGCGACGCAGCCTCTACCTGGGAGGGTCTGGTCGCCGGCAAGTCCGGTGTCAGGGCCCTGGAGCAGGACTGGGCGGCCGAGCAGGCCGTCCGCATCGCGGCCCCGGTCGCCGTGGAGCCGACCGAGACCATCCCGCGGCCGCAGGCCCGCCGCCTGGACCGCTCGGCGCAGTTCGCGCTGATCGCAGCCCAGGAGGCCTGGAAGGACGCCGGTTTCACCGCCAAGGCCGGTGAGGACGGCGCCGTCGACCCCGACCGGCTCGGCGCGGTCATCGCCTCCGGCATCGGCGGTGTGACGACCCTGCTGGACCAGTACGACGTGCTGAAGGACAAGGGCGTACGCCGTGTCTCCCCGCACACCGTCCCCATGCTGATGCCGAACGGCCCCTCGGCCAACGTGGGCCTGCTCGTGGGCGCCCGTGCGGGCGTGCACACGCCGGTCTCCGCGTGCGCCTCGGGCGCCGAGGCCATCGGCTACGCCATCGAGATGATCCGCACCGGCCGCGCCGACGTGGTCGTCGCCGGCGGCACGGAGGCGGCGATCCACCCGCTGCCGATCGCCGCGTTCGGCAACATGATGGCGATGTCGAAGAACAACGAGAACCCCGCGGGCGCCTCACGGCCCTACGACGTCGACCGGGACGGCTTCGTCCTCGGCGAGGGCGCGGGCGTGCTCGTGCTGGAGTCCGCCGAGCACGCCGCCAAGCGCGGCGCCCGCGTCTACGCGGAGGCCGTCGGCCAGGGCATCTCCGCCGACGCCCACGACATCGTGCAGCCGGAGCCCGAGGGCCGCGGCATCTCGCACGCGCTGCAGAACCTGCTGGAGCGCACCGACCTGGACCCGGCCGAGATCGTGCACGTCAACGCGCACGCCACCTCCACGCCGGCCGGTGACGTGGCGGAGCTGAAGGCGCTGCGCAAGGTCTTCGGCGACGACGCCGACCACATGGCGGTCTCGGCGACCAAGTCGATGACGGGTCACCTGCTCGGCGGCGCCGGCGGTGTGGAGTCGGTGGCGACCGTGCTGGCCCTGTACCACCGGTTGGCCCCGCCGACCATCAACGTCGAGAACATCGACCCCGAGGCCGAGGCGAACGCGGACGTGGTGCGCGGCGAGGCCCGCAAGCTGCCCGTGGAGGGCCGTATCGCGGCTCTCAACGACTCGTTCGGGTTCGGCGGGCACAACGTGGTGCTGGCCTTCCGCACGATCTGAGTTCCTCGCACACGGCGCCGGCCCGGACCCCTCGTGGGGTCCGGGCCGGCGCCGTCGGTGTGTCCCGGGCGGTTCTCAGACCACCTGGTGCAGCCAGCGGACGGGGGCGCCCTCGCCGGCGTAGCGGAAGGGCTCCAGCTCGTCGTCCCAGGGCTTGCCGAGGAGGCGGGCGATCTCCGCCTCCAGGTCCGTCTCGTCGCGCTGGGAGCGGGTCAGGGCGGCGCGCAGGCGGTCCTCGGGGATGAGGATGTCGCCGTGGATGCCGGTGACGGCGTGGAAGATGCCGAGGTCGGGGGTGCAGCTGTAGCGCTCGCCCTCGGCGGCGGCGCTGGGCTCGGCGGTGACCTCGAAGCGCAGCAGGTGCCAGCCGCGCAGCGCGGAGGCGAGCTTGGAGGCGGTGCCGGCCTCGCCCTGCCAGGAGAACTCCGAGCGCCAGGTGCCGGGCGCGGCGGGCTGGCGGATCCAGTCCAGGCCGACGCGCGTGCCGAGCACCCCGGCGACGGCCCACTCGACGTGCGGGCACAGCGCGCGCGGCGCGGAGTGCACGTACAGAACTCCACGTGTCGTCACCGGGACCTCCGGGCAGAGCGGTACATGGTGCGGGCGGGCGGACGGAAGTGGCGCGGCCGCCACGTTGATGGCGAGGCTACCGTGCGACGGCGCAAGGAGTGTGACGTACCGTCCGTCCCGGTGTAAGGAAACGCCTCCCATTCACCCGGTGGGACGCTTGTACGGGTGCCGGGAGGGCCATCGAGTGGGGGCGGGAACTCCCGCGCGTTCTCATGGAGGGGGGTACCGCACGACGACCGAGGGGAACACCAGGGGATGCGGAAGCGAAGTCACCGCAACCGGGCCGCCGGCGCCGTGGCGGTGGCGGCCGTTCTGGCCGTCGCCGGCTGCGACGCCGCCGGCGACAGCACGTCGGGCGCGCGGGATCCGGGCCAGAGAGCGGGCCGCCCGTCCGCGTCGGCCGCGCCGGTGTGGGACCGCAGCCCGGACTCGATCGCCGCGGTCGGGGACTCCATCACCCGCGGCTTCGACGCGTGTGCGGTGCTGTCGGACTGCCCGGAGGTGTCGTGGGCGACCGGCAGCGACGCCGCCGTGAACTCCCTGGCGGTACGGCTGCTCGGGGTGACCGGGGCGGCGCAGCGCAGCTGGAACTACGCGGTGACGGGCGCCCGGATGGCCGATCTGACCGGACAGGTGACGCAGGCGGTGCTGCGCAAGCCGCAGTTGGTGACGGTGATGGCGGGCGCCAACGACGCCTGCCGGGCCACGGCGGGCGCGATGACGTCGGTGGCGGACTTCCGCGCGCAGTTCCAGGAGGCGATGGAAACACTGCGTCAGGCGCTGCCCAAGACCCAGGTGTACGTCGCGAGTGTGCCGAACCTGAAGCGGCTGTGGTCGCAGGGGCGGGGCGACCCGCTGGGCAGGCAGATCTGGAAGCTGGGCATCTGCCCCTCGATGCTGGGCGACGCCGACGCGCTGGACTCCGCGGCGGTCCGGCGGCGCGACACGGTGCAGAAGCGGGTGGAGGCGTACAACGAGGTGCTGGCTCAGGTGTGCGCCAAGGACCGCCGCTGCCGCTTCGACCACAACGCGGTATTCGACTACCGCTTCGGCACGGAGCAGCTCAGTCACTGGGACTGGTTCCACCCCAGCCGCAACGGCCAGGCCCGCCTCGCCGAGATCGCCTACCGCACGGTGACCGCGAAGAACCCGTGAGCCGGGCCGTCCCCTAGGGTTTCCCACATGAGCGAACTTTTCGGCACACTTTCCGACGGAACCCCGGTCCACCGCTGGACGCTGGAGCGCGGTGGGGTGCGGGTGCGGGTGCTGACGTACGGCGGGATCGTGCAGTCGGCCGAGGTGCCGGACCGCGAGGGGCGCACGGCGGACGTGGTGCTGGGCTTCCCGGACCTGGACGGCTACCTGGCCCACCCCGAGCCGTTCCTCGGCGCGCTGATCGGGCGCTACGCCAACCGGATCGCGGGCGGCCGCTTCCCGCTGGACGGGCGGACGTACGCCCTGGAGCGCAACGAGGGGCGCAACTCGCTGCACGGCGGCAACCGCGGCTTCGACAAGCGGGTGTGGGACGCCGTGCCCGTCGAGCACGGGGTGCGGCTGACGCGGGTCAGCCCGCACGGCGAGGAGGGCTTCCCGGGCCGGCTGGAGGTCTCGGCGACCTACCGCCTGGAGGAGTCGGGCGCCCTGCGCATCGCCTACGAGGCGACGACCGACGCGCCCACCGTGATCAACCTGACCAATCACTCGTACTGGAACCTGGGCGGGTCGGGGAGCGCGCGCGGGCACGAGCTGCGGCTGGCCGCCTCGCGCTACACCCCGGTGGACGCGGACCTCATCCCGACCGGGGTCCTGGAGGACGTGTCCGGGACGCGCTTCGACTTCCGGCAGGGCCGCCGGACGGGCTCGGGCTACGACCACAACTTCGTGCTCGACAAGGGCGTGACCCAGGCCGCCGAGGAGGTCGCCGAGCTGCGCGATCCGGTCTCGGGGCGGGTCCTCACGGTGGCCACGACCGAGCCGGGCCTGCAGTTCTACACCGCCGATCACCTCGGTGAGCCCTTCTCGCCCGGTGACGCCGTCGCGCTGGAGACCCAGCACTTCCCGGACTCCCCCAACCACCCCGCCTTCCCGGCCACCGAGCTGCGGCCGGGCGAGGTGTTCCGCTCGGAGACCGTGTACGGCTTCTCGGTACGGGGCTGAGACGTGCGAAGGCCTCCGTGCGGGTGAGGACCGGTGTCCTCAGCCGCACGGAGGCCTCCGCGGCGGGGGTGCCGGCCGTGAGCGCGGGTGCGCTCACGGCCGACCTGTCACTCAGGCCCCGGCGCCGGCGCCGGCTCCGGCACCAGCCCCGGCCCCTGCACCAGCACCGGCACCCGCGCCCGCACCAGCACCCGCCCCGGCACCCGCGCCCGCACCAGCGCCCGCACCCGCGCCCGCACCAGCGCCCGCACCAGCGCCCGCACCGGCCCCGGCACCCGCACCGGCGCCCGCACCAGCACCCGCACCGGCCCCGGCACCCGCACCAGCACCAGCACCAGCACCAGCACCCGCGCCCGCCCCAGCCCCGGCACCCGCACCAGCACCGGCCCCAGCGCCCGCACCAGCACCAGCGCCCGCACCAGCCCCAGCCCCGGCACCCGCACCGGCACCAGCACCAGCACCCGCGCCCGCCCCAGCCCCGGCACCCGCACCAGCACCGGCACCCGCACCAGCACCGGCCCCAGCGCCCGCACCAGCACCAGCGCCCGCACCAGCCCCAGCGCCCGCACCAGCCCCAGCCCCGGCACCAGCCCCGGCACCAGCCCCGGCACCAGCCCCGGCGCCCGCACCATTACCCCCCTGCACATTGCCCAGGCCGTGGCCGTGGTGGGTGGGCATGTGGTGGGCGGTCTGGGGGGCTGCCATGGGGGCGGCGAAGGCGCTGGTGGGCAGGAGGACCGCGCCGCCGGCGAGGGTGGTGGCGGTGGCCAGCATGGTCAGGCGGCGCTTGAAGGAAGAACGGTTGGCAGCAGTCATGGGAATCGCCTCCGGTCGGTAGTGGCTCGCACCGTGGTGCGGTTCGTCCCGAGCCGTTCTCGGGATCTGGCTACAACTGAACCGTCGGCGGTCCCACCCGGTCATGACCCACGAATTCGGGGCTTGACAAAGAGGACGGAATACCGCAAAGTCCCGCGACGCGACAAGCCCCGGCCCAGGGTCAGGTCCCGGGCCGGGGCTGCTCGTGGGGAGGGTCGTCCCGTCCCAGACGTTAATCGGCGCGGGCATCCGGTGCCCGGCGTTCGAGCGGACCGCGGGCAACCTCGTACGAACCCTTCACAAACGACCCCTGCCCCATGGCGTACGTCACTTCCGTCACGCGATACTGCGCGCGTCCCGGCACCACGCTTCCCCCCACGGCGACGGAAGGACCTGAACTCCCTTGACTTCCCTGCGTGTTCGGATCGCAGCGGTGGGGCTGGCCCTGGTGGCCGGCCTGTGCGCCGCCCCCGTCACGGCGGCGACCGCGACGACGGCCGGCCCGGCCCCCGCCCCCGCTCCCCCGCCCACCGTCGAGGAGCAGCGCCTCGACCAGCCGGTCCCCCAGGAGATACTCCGCCGCTCCGGGTTCGACGCCGTGCCCGCCGGCTTCCGCCGGGCGCTGAGCGACGCCCGCTCCTACGCGCAGGCCCGGCGCGTCGTCGTACGGCAGGGCACCGCGCTGTGGCGGCGGGCGGTGGACCGTGCCCAGGGGCGCGGTCCGGCGGGCGGCGACCTCAGCCGCGACGACGACCGGCCGCTGTACTGGGCGCGCCTGGGCATGACCCGGCAGGTGCGCACCTGGCAGCCGCCGTTCGCGCTCAGCGAGGGTCAACGGGCCGCGCTCCTCGATGAGTTGGAGCGCACCTCGCGCGGCGCCACCGACCTCGGCCGCCCGCGGGCGCCTCGCGCGCCGAGGCTCGTCCTGCTCACCGGGTTCGACCCGTTCACGCTGGACCGGGACATCCGGATCTCCAACCCCTCCGGGGCCGCGGCCCTGGCGCTCGACGGCACGGTGATCCGGACTCCGCGGGGTCCCGCGCGCGTGGAGACCGTCGTCTTCCCGGTCCGCTGGGGGGACTTCGCCCGGGGGACGGTGGAGCGCACGCTGCGGCCGTACCTGCCCGCCGCCGCCCTCTTCACCACCGTGAGCCAGGGCCGCGTGGGCCGCTTCGACGTGGAGCGCACCAACGGCGCCTGGCGCGGCGGCTTCCCGGACAACGACCGGGTGAGCAGCACCGGGACCGTCCCGGTGACCGACCCGGCCTCCCAGCCGCAGTGGACGACGACGACCCTGCCGTACGGGGACATCGTGACCGCCGGCACCGGCCGGTTCCCCGTCTTCGACCACACGGAGGTGACCGAGATCCCGGCGGGCGGCACCGCCCCGGTCGTACGGCCGGACGGCCCGACCCCGGGCTCCACGGCCCGGGCGGGCTCCGGCGGCGACTACCTGTCGAACGAGATCGCCTACCGGGCGACCCTGCTGCGCGACCGCCTGGGCCTGCACGACGTGCTCCCGGGCGGCCATGTGCACACTCCGGTGCTGGAGTTCGGGCCCGGCAACACCGATCCGGCGACGGGCACGGTCACCGATCCGGGCTTCGTGCGCAACCGGCTGGACATCATCGCGCAGGTGCGGGCGATTCTGACGGTGGCGGTGACTGCGGCGGCGAGGTGAGCGCGCCCTCGTCGGTGTCCTCGCCGAGCAGGTCGCGGGCGAGCAGGGTGGCGCCCGCGACCGCGCCCGGCATGAGGAACACGGCGACGAAGGGCACCAGGAAGGCCAGGGCGAGCGGGGTGCCGAAGCCCCAGACCAGCATCCGGCGCGAGCGCAGCAGGGCCAGCCGCTCGCGCAGTTCCACGCCCCGGCGCTGGAGGGCGACCGCGGTCAGCTCCTCGGTGAGGAAGAAGCCGGTGACGAAGAGGCCGATCACCGGTACGGCGGTCTGCCCGACGAACGGCAGGAAGCCGAGGGCGAACAGCAGCACGCCCCACACCGCGGCCCGCACGAGGACGCGCAGGCTGTCGCGGGCGGAGATCCACAGCTCGCGCCAGGGCGGCAGCCCGGACACGGGCGCGGTGCCGTCCGGGGAGACGTCCCGGTCGACCCGCTCGGAGAGGCTCTCGTAGAACGGCTGGCCGATCAGCAGGGTGACCGCGGTGAAGGTGATGACGGCGAGCAGCAGGCCGAGGGCGAACAGCACGGCGGTGAGGAAGCCGCGGAAGAGGCCGGCCCAGGGACTGTCCCAGCCGTCCGCGAAGGGGGTGGCCCAGGTGACGGCGTCCTCGCCCCACAGGGCGAGCGAGGTGAGGGCCGCCGCGTACAGGACGAGTGCGATGAGGCCGGGGAGCAGGCCGAAGCCGTAGGACCTGCCGTGCCGGGCCATCCAGCGCTGGCCCTTCAGCAGCTGACCGAAACCCGCCCCGAGATCACGCATGGTCACACTTTACCGAGGGTTTCGCGCCACGGTTCGGGCCGGGCGTTGAGTCGAACGGGCCGGGCCCGCCGTACCGATCCACGCAAGTCCCACCAGTGGTCAGCGGTCAGGTCGAGGAGAGCGCATGAGCCAGACCCAGGAGATCCACGGCACCGTCGCCGACGGCTACGAGCCGGTGCGGGAGGAGTTCGCCGCGTTCGTGGCGGCCCAGCGGCCCGACTACGAGGGCCAGTTGTGCGCCTACGTGCACGGGCGGCCGGTGGTCGACCTGTGGGCGGGGGCCGGCCGGGACGCGTTGTACGCGGCGTACTCCTCCACCAAGGGGGCCGCGTACCTCGTGGTCGCGCTGCTCGTGCAGGACGGCACGCTCGAGCTGGACCGCAAGGTGACGTACTACTGGCCGGAGTTCGCCGCCGAGGGCAAGGGCTCGCTGACACTGCGCGAGCTGCTGGCGCAGCGGGCGGGGGTGGTCGGCACGGACACCGGGTTCACGGCGGCGGAGCTGGCCGACGACCGGGTGATCGCCGAGCGCCTGGCCGACCAGCGGCCGTTCTGGCGCCCGGGGACGGCCTTCGGCTACCACGCCCTGGTCATCGGCGCGCTCGCCGGCGAGATCGTACGGCGGGCGACCGGCCGGACGATCCAGGAGCTGCACGAGGAGCGCGTCCGCGTCCCCTACGGCCTGGACTTCTTCCTGGGGCTGCCCGCCGCCCTGGAGCCCCGTTTCCGCAGCGTGCGGCCGATGGCGCCGACGCCCACGCAGCGGGCGCTGCTGGAGGAGCCGCCGGGCGGGCCGCACTCGCTGCCGTCGGTCGCCTTCAACCGGCAGGGCGCCGAGCCGACCGGCCTGGAGAGCCTGCCGAACGAGCGGGCGGTCCGGGCCGGGGGGCCGGCCTCGGTGGGCGGGGTGGCCTCCGCGCGCGGGCTCGCGGGCCTGTACGCGGCGGCGATCAGCGAGGTGGACGGCAAGGCGCCGCTGCTGAAGCCGGACACGGTCGCGGAGTTCGGGCAGTTGCACTCCGTGGGGTACGACGTGGTGGCGCGCGGCCACCGGTCGTACGGCCTCGGCTTCCAGGCCACCGCGGACACCTGGCACCCGTTCCTGGGCGCGGGCGCGATCGGCCACAGCGGCGAGGCCGGGTCGCAGGCCTTCGCCGACCCGGCCACGGGCCTCGCCTACGGCTACACCAGGCGCCGCTTCGCCTTCCCGGGCGGGGCGGCCCCGGCCTTCCCGGGCGGGGCCGCCACGGAGAACGACCGGCTGGCCCGGGCCGTCCACGAGGCGGCCCTGGGCGGCTGACGGGGCCGGGGCGGGGGGCGCCGGCCCGGTGCGGGCGCCGGCCCGGTGCGGGGGCCGGCGTCAGCCCAGCTTGACGATCATCTTGCCGGTGTTGTCGCCGCGCAGCACTCCGAGGAACGCCTCCAGGGTGTTCTCGACGCCCTCGACGACGGTCTCGCGGTACTTCAGGCGGCCCTCGCGGACCCAGGGGCCGACCTCCCGCACGAACTGGGGCTGAAGGTCGTAGTGGTCGCCGACCAGGAAGCCCTCGATGCGGCCGCGGGTCTGGATCAGGCGGGCGAGGTTGCGCGGGCCGGGGGCGGGCTCGGTGTTGTTGTAGACCGAGATCATGCCGCAGACCGCGATGCGGCCGCCCTGGTTCAGGGAGCCGATGGCGGCCTCGAGGTGGTCGCCGCCGACGTTGTCGAAGTAGACGTCGATGCCGTCGGGGGCGGCGGCGCGCAGCTGCTCGGAGACCGGGCCGTTCTTGTAGTTGAAGGCCGCGTCGAAGCCGTACTCGTCGACGAGCAGCTTGACCTTCTCGTCGGAGCCGGCCGAGCCGATGACGCGTGAGGCGCCCTTGAGCCTGGCGATCTGGCCGACCTGGCTGCCCACCGCGCCGGCGGCGCCGGAGACGAAGACGGCGTCGCCCTCCTTGAAGGAGGCGGTGCGCAGCAGGCCCGCGTAGGCGGTGAGGCCGGTCATGCCGAGTACGCCGAGGTACGCCGACAGGGGGGCGGCGTCGGGATCGACCTTGACGGCCTGGGCGGCGTCGACGGCGGCGTACTCGCGCCAGCCGCCGAAGTGCAGCACGTGGTCGCCGACCGCGACGCCCTCGGCGTTCGAGGCGACGACCTGGCCCACGGCGCCGCCCTGCATGGGCTTGTTCAGCTCGTAGGGCGCCGCGTACGACTTCGCCGCGCTCATCCTTCCGCGCATGTACGGGTCGACGGAGAGGTACTCATTGCGTACGAGGACCTGGCCCTCGGCCGGCTGCGGGAGCGCGGCCTCGACCAGGGCGAAGTCCTCCGGCTTCGGCCAGCCCACCGGCCGGCTGAGCAGGTGCCATTCGCGGCTCGTGGCAGGGAGGGTGGGGGTGTCGGACATGGTGGTGCCTCTCTTCGGGTGTACCGCCGCACGGAGCAAATACTTCAGTACCTGAAACAACATGCGCCTGAATATTTCAGGATGTCAAGTAAAGGGGTACCCTGGACCCATGGCCACCGCACCCAACATCCGCCGTCCGGACGCACTGACCCTCGAGGTCGTCGAGCTGATCGGGGACGTCGTGGCCCGGTTCTACGAGGACTACGAGGAGGCCGCCGGGGAGCACGCGCTGACCGGCGCGCAGGCGCGGCTGCTGAGCATGCTGTCGCTGGAGCCGCTGCCGATGCGGAAGCTGGCGCAGAAGCTGAAGTGCGAGCCGTCGAACGTGACGGGAATCGTGGACCGGCTGGAGGCGCGCGGGCTGGTGGAGCGGCGCCCCGACCCGGCCGACCGGCGCGTGAAGCTGGCGGCGGCCACGGAGGAGGGCAGCCGCGTGGCCCGGGAACTCAGGGACGGCCTCCGCTTCGCCCGCGAGCCCCTGGCCGGCCTGACCGACGAGGAACGCCTGTCGCTGCGGGACCTGCTGCGGCGCATGCTGACCACGTAGTCCCGGGGGCCCGCGTGCGCGGGTCCGCGCCGCCCGCGGGGCGGGTCACGTGCACCACCACAGGAACTGTTTGCAGGTCCGGGTGGGCTTCGGGGCCGGGGTCTGGTTCGGTGAGCTGGGCCCTGTACTCGGGGTGGGTGTCGGGCGGGACCCCGCCGGGGCCGTGGGGGACGAGCCGCCGCCGGTGCCCGTGACGGCGCCCCCGCTCGCCGGGGCCGACGGCCCGGGTGAGCTCGACCCGCTCTTGCCCGGCTCGGGCTTCCTGCCCTTCGCGGAGGCGGAGGGGGACGCGGACTTCGAGGCGTTCGGGGCGCCCGCCGTACCGCCGCCGGAGGCGCCGCCCACCGGCCGCGCGGTCCCGCCCTCCCCCGTCCCCGGGGATGCCGTCGCGGCGCCGTCCGCGGCCGCGCCGGCCTCGGCCGACCGCGGGCTGGAGAAGCCGGGCAGGCCCGGGGCGTCCACGCCCAGCTCGGCCAGGCTCAGCCCACCCGCCGCCAGCGCGAACCCCGCGGTGATCAGCAGCGTGCGGCGTCTGCGCCTGCGATGAGCCGCCGCCTTCCGATCCCGCCGACTCGCACCGGCCGCGCCCCGCCCCGACCCCGCGGCGCCCGCGTGATCCACGGCGTCCGCATGGTCCACGGCGTCCGCATGGCCCGCGGCGACCTCGTTGCCCGCGGGACGCCCGGGGCCCGCGGGACCGCCGTAGCCCTCGGCGCCCTCAGGATCCGCAGGGCCGCCGTAGCCCCCGGCGTCCGCAGAACCCGTGAAACCCTCGGCACCGGCAGGACCTGCGGGACCGCCGTAGCCCCCGGCACCCGCAGGATGCGCGGCACCCGCGTGGCCCGCGGCGACCTCGTTGCCCGCGGGACGCCCGGGGCCCGCGGGACCGCCGTAGCCCCCGGCATCCGCAGAGCCGCCGTAGTCCCCGGCACCCGCAGGATCCGTGGGACCGGCGTAGCCCCCGGCACCTGCGGGACCGGTGAAACCGTCGGCGCCCGCCGGACCCACGGGACCGCCGTAGCCCCCGGCACCCGCGTGGCCCACGGGACCGCCGTAGCCCCCGGCATCCGCGTGGCCCACCGAACCCGCGTGGTGCGCGCCCGCGGTGTGGGGAGGGCCGGTGGCGTGCGAAGGGGGCACGGCGTGGGGAGTGCCCTCCGCGCCGGCCCCCCGGCGTCGTTCCGCGCGGGTCGGCGACGTCCGGTGCGCGTCAGCGCCGCCGCGCCCGGCCTCCGCCTCCGTGGCCTCGCCCCCGGCCCAGAACTCGGCCCCGGCCCGGGCCACGGCCCCCGTTCCGGCCCAGTCGCCGCCCCAGGCCCCGGCCTCGACTCCGGCCTCGGGCCCGCCCCATGCCCCGGCCTCGGCTCCGCCCCCGTAGCCGAAGTTCCCGCCCGGCGCACCCGCTTGGGCCGAGGCGTGTGCCCCCTCGGTGGGAAGGGACCGGGCTTCGGCCGGTGTTCCGCAGCCTGGGCAGACCAGGGCGCCGTTGAGGTGGCGGCGGCACGGGTGGCAGTAGTTCATGACGCCGGAAGAGTAAGTTCCGCGCGTACGGCGTTCCTAGGGCCCCCTGTGGAGATTCTGTGGGGGACCGGAAGAGTTCTCGAAAGCCTTGCCGAAACCGTTACCTGTTCGCCCCATTGACACCCCCCGCGCCCCATCCTTAATGTCACGCCAGCATTTCGAACGTGTGACGAAATATCGAACAGCTGAGGGGCAACTGCCGTGCGCATCACCGGAATCAGCACGCACGTGGTCGGTACGCCGTGGCGCAACCTGACCTACGTCCAGGTGCACACCGACGAGGGCATCACGGGAGTCGGCGAGACCCGGATGCTGGGCCACACCGACGCTCTGATCGGCTACCTCCGGGAGGCCGAGGCCAACCACATTCTCGGATCCGACCCGTTCGCCGTCGAGGACCTGGTCCGCCGGATGAAGTACGGCGACTACGGCCGCGCGGGTGAGATCGTGATGTCCGGCATCGCGGTCGTGGAGATGGCCTGCTGGGACATCAAGGGCAAGGCCCTCGGCGTCCCGGTCTGGCAGCTGCTCGGCGGGAAGGTGACCGACAAGGTCAAGGCGTACGCCAACGGCTGGTACACCACCGAGCGGACCCCGGAGGCCTACCACAAGGCCGCCCAGGGGGTCGTGGAGCGCGGCTACCGCGCGCTGAAGATCGACCCGTTCGGCACCGGGCACTTCGAACTCGACCACGAGCAGACCCTGTACGCCGTCTCGCTCATCGAGGCCGTACGGGACGCGATCGGACCGGACGCGGAGCTGATGCTGGAGATGCACGGCCGCTTCTCCCCCGCCACCGCCGTGCGGCTGGCCAGGGAGATGGCGCCGTTCAAGCCGGCCTGGCTGGAGGAGCCGTGCCCGCCGGAGAACCTCAAGGCGCTGCGGAAGGTCGCCGCCAAGGTGGACATCCCGGTCGCCACCGGCGAGCGCGTCCACGACCGGATCGAGTTCCGCGAGCTGTTCGAGGACCAGTCCGTCGACATCATCCAGCCGGACGTCGGCCACATCGGCGGCATCTGGGAGACCCGCAAGCTCGCCGCGACGGCCGAGACCCACTACATGCTCGTCGCCCCGCACAACGTCGGCGGCTCCGTGCTCACCGCCGCCTCCCTCCAGGTCGGCTTCACCTCCCCCAACTTCAAGATCCTGGAGCACTTCAACGACTTCGCGGACGCGGAGATCAAGAAGGTGGTCAAGGGCGCCCCCGCGGTGGACCCGGAGGACGGCTGCTTCCACCTCTCCGACGCGCCCGGCCTCGGCGTGGAGCTGGACACCGACGCGGCGGCCGAATTCCCGCAGCAGCGGGCCCACTTCGACCTGTGGGCCGAGGGCTGGGAGAAGCGCGCCCCCAAGGACGCCCGGTGAGCCGCGAACCGGCCGGGGCCGGCACCGCCGTCGTCGTCGACGCCCCCGGCGCGCACCGGCTCGTGCCGCACACCCCGCGCGAGCCCGGTCCCGGCGAGGCGCTGGTCGCCGTGCACGCGGCCGGCATCTGCGGCAGCGACCGCGAGGTGTACCAGGGCAACCGGCCCGAGGGGTACGTCCGTTACCCGCTCACGCCCGGCCACGAGTGGTCGGGGACGGTGCTGCGGGTGGGCCCCGGGGTGCCCGGGGGCCTCGCCGGCCGCAAGGTGGTGGGCGAGGGCTTCCGCAACTGCCAGGTGTGCGACCGCTGCCACGCGGGCGAGACAACCCTGTGCAGCGCGGGCTACGAGGAGACGGGCTTCACCCAGCCGGGCGCGATGGCCGGCACCCTCACGCTCCCGGCCCGGCTGCTGCACGTACTGCCGGACGACGCCGACCTCACCGCCGCCGCCCTGCTGGAGCCCGCCGCCTGCGTCGCGGCCGCAGCGCTGAAGGCGCAGGCCCGGCCGGGTGAGCGGGTCGCCGTGGTCGGCACGGGCACGCTCGGGATGTTCGCCGTGCAGTTCCTGCGGGCGAACTCCCCGGCCGAGCTGCTGGTGGTGGGCACCCGCGACGACCGCGAGGAGCTGTCCCGGCGCTTCGGCGCCACGGACTTCCGCACCAAGGACCAGGACCTCCCCGGCGGCTTCGACGTGGTGATCGAGACCGCCGGTTCGGCGGACGCGGCCCGTACCGCGGCCGGGCTGCTCCGGCGCGGCGGGCGGCTGGTCCTCACCGGCATCCCGGCACCGGGCGCCGAGGGCCTGGACCCGACCGACCTCGTCGTACGGCAGCTTGAGGTGCACACCGTCTTCGGGGCGCCGCCGGACGCCTGGGCGCACACGGTGCGGGTGTTCGCGACGGGGCTGCTCGATCCGCTGCCGCTGGTCACCCACGAGCTGCCGCTCACCGACTTCCCACGCGCCATCGACCTGGCCGGGTCCGGCGACCCGAAGGTGGGCAAGGTGCTGCTCCGGCCCTGACCTTGCGCCGGACCACGCGCCGGGCGCGGTGCGACCCGACGGCGCCGCGTCCGGCGCACCGCCCGGCCCTCTCCGCACACGCGCGGCCCTCTCCACACCGCCCGCCCTTCTCCGTACCCAAAGGCACGAACCTCGTTCGAGATGTCGAACGCGTACGACCACAAGCGACACTAAGGACACCCCGTGACCGACGCTTCCGCCACGGCAGCCCGCAGGCCCGGTGAGCAGGCGCTCACCACCCTCGGCCTGGGCGCACCGGCCCCCGACCCCGCCGACGCCTCGCCGCACTCCTTCCCGGGCGGCGGCCGCTGGCGCACCGAACTCCCCTCGTGCGAGGGGCCCGAGGCGCTGGCCGTGGTGCTCAAGGAGTCCGCACGGCTCGACGTGCCGATCCACCGGATCAGTCAGGGCAGCGGCGTGTGGATGCTGACCGACGACGAGATCACCGAGATGGTGGACGCCACGGCCGAACAGGACATCGAGCTCTGCCTGTTCACCGGCCCGCGCGGCACCTGGGACATCGGCGGCTCGGTCCGCTCCGACTCGCGCGGTGCGGGGCTGCGGGCCCGCGGCCACGACGCGGTCGCCGGGTGCGTCGAGGACGCCGTACGGGCCACCGAACTGGGCGTGAAATGCCTGCTGGTGGCCGACGAGGGCGTGCTGTGGACGCTGCACCGGGCGCGCACGGCGGGCATCCTGCCGGCCGACACCACGCTGAAGGTGTCCGCGCTGATCGGCCCGGTCAACCCGGCCGCGTTCGCCGTCTTCGAGCGCCTGGGCGCGGACTCCATCAACGTCCCCAGCGACCTGACGCTCGCTCACCTCACCGAGATACGGCGGGTGTCGGCGGCGCCGATGGACATGTACATCGAGGCGCCCGACGACCTCGGCGGCTATGTGCGGATGTACGAGGTGGCCGAGCTGATCCGGCGCGGCGCCCCGCTCTACCTGAAGTTCGGCCTGTCCAAGGCGCCCGGAATCTATCCGTACGGGCACCAGTTGCGCGAGGTCGCGCTGGCCACCGCCCGTGAGCGGGTGCGCCGCGGCCGGCTCGCGCTGGACCTGCTGGAGCGCCACGGAGCGGCCGCCGGCATGGCCCCGCTGGGCTCCCGGCTGCCGGGCGCACTGAGCCGGTTCGAAACACCGGCATAACGTTACGGAAACTGCGCTTCACAGAAGCCCACACAGCCGCGCACAATCCCACACAACCGTTCTCGGTCGACCACTCGGCTCCACCGGCCCCACCGCGCAGCGCGACCGGCACCACCGGCACCACGGCACACCACGGCACCACCCCGCTCCACCGCTACCGCCCGGACCGACCCCGCACTCACCAAGGGATGACGACCATGCACAACCGCAGAGCCGCACTCGCCGCCATGGCGACCACCGCCTCCCTCGCCCTCGCCCTGACCGCCTGCGGCCAGAACGGCTCGGGCGGCAGCAAGGAGGACAAGGGCAGCGCCAAGGGCGGCACCATCGGCATCGCGATGCCGACCAAGTCCTCCGAGCGCTGGATAGCCGACGGCAACAACGTCGTGAAGAACCTCAAGGCCAAGGGCTACAAGACCAAGCTGGTCTACGGCGAGGACGACCCCGACACCCAGGTCTCGCAGATCGAGAACCTGATCACCCAGGGCGTCAAGGGCCTCATCGTCGCGGCCATCGACAACAAGTCCCTGAACAACGTGCTCCAGGAGGCCGCGGACGCGCACATCCCGGTCATCGCCTACGACCGGCTGATCCTCGGCACGAAGAACGTCGACTACTACGCCTCCTTCGACAACACCAAGGTCGGCGAGCTCCAGGCCAACTACATCGTCGACAAGCTCGGCCTGAAGAACGGCAAGGGCCCCTTCAACATCGAGCTGTTCGCCGGCTCCAACGACGACAACAACACCAAGTACTTCTTCGGCGGCGCGATGAGCGTCCTCAAGCCGTACATCGACAGCAAGAAGCTGGTCGTGCGCTCCGGGCAGACCGCGCTCAACCAGGTCACCACGCTGCGCTGGGACGGCGCCACGGCGCAGAAGCGCATGGACGACATCCTGACCTCCTCCTACAAGAGCCAGCGGGTCGACGCGGTCCTCTCCCCGTACGACGGCATCTCCATCGGTGTGCTCTCCTCGCTGAAGTCGGACGGCTACGGCTCCAAGAGCAAGCCGCTGCCGGTCATCACCGGCCAGGACGCTGAGCTGGCCTCGGTGAAGTCGATCATCGCCGGCGAGCAGACGCAGACCGTCTACAAGGACACCCGCAAGCTCGCCGAGGTCGCCTCGACGATGGTCGACGACGTGCTCAACGGCAAGAAGCCGCAGGTCAACGACACCAAGACGTACGACAACGGCTCCAAGGTCGTGCCGGCCTACCTGCTCCAGCCGGTGAGCGTGGACAAGTCCAACTACGAGGACGTCCTGGTCAAGGGCGGCTACTACACCGACGCCCAGCTCAAGTAACGGCCCGCTCCCACCGACCGCACACGACTGGAAGGCACGACCATGGCGGGACCCGTCCTGGAAATGCGCTCGATCGTCAAGACCTTTCCCGGTGTCAAGGCGCTGTCGGACGTCACCCTGACGGTCCGTCAGGGCGAGGTCCACGCCATCTGCGGCGAGAACGGCGCCGGAAAGTCCACCTTGATGAAGGTGCTCTCCGGCGTCCATCCGCACGGCACCTACGAGGGCGAGATCCTCTTCGAGGGGGAGATCTGCCGCTTCAAGGACATCCGGGCCAGCGAGCAGCGCGGCATCGTCATCATCCACCAGGAACTGGCGCTGGTGCCGTTCCTGTCCATCGCCGAGAACATCTTCCTCGGCAACGAGCACGCCCGGCGCGGCTTCATCAACTGGAACGACACCCTCAAGCACGCCACCGAACTGCTGCGCCGGGTCGGTCTCGGCGAGCACCCCGAGACCCGGGTCGCCGACATCGGCGTCGGCAAGCAGCAGTTGGTGGAGATCGCCAAGGCGCTGTCGAAGTCCGTGAAGCTGCTGATCCTGGACGAGCCGACCGCGGCCCTCAACGACGAGGACAGCGGCAAGCTCCTGGACCTGATCCTGGAGCTGAAGAAGCAGGGCATCACCTCGATCATCATCTCCCACAAGCTCAACGAGATCCGCAGGGTCGCCGACTCGGTGACGATCCTGCGCGACGGCCGCACCATCGAGACGCTCGACGTGAAGGCGCCGGAGACGACCGAGGAGCGGATCATCTCCGGCATGGTGGGCCGCGACCTCGACCACCGCTTCCCCGAGCGCACCCCGCACCAGGCGGAGGAGGGCGCGGCCCCGGCGCTGGAGATCCGGGGCTGGACCGTGTTCCACCCGATCGACCAGCAGCGCAAGGTCGTCGACGACGTGTCGATCGAGGTGCGGCGCGGGGAGATCGTCGGCATCGCGGGCCTGATGGGCGCCGGCCGCACCGAGCTCGCCATGAACGTCTTCGGCCGCACCTACGGCCGGTACGCGGCGGGCACGGTCCTCAAGGACGGCCGGGAGATCCGCACCAGGACCGTCGCACAGGCGGTCGGGCACGGCATCGCCTACGTCACCGAGGACCGCAAGCACTACGGGCTCAACCTCATCGACACCATCAACCGCAACATCTCGCTGACCGCGCTGAAGAAGGTCGCGAGGCGGGGCGTGGTGGACGAGCACGAGGAGCGGCAGGTCGCCGAGGGCTTCCGCAAGTCCATGAACATCAAGGCGCCGACCGTGTTCGAGCCGGTGGGCAAGCTGTCCGGCGGCAACCAGCAGAAGGTCGTCCTGAGCAAGTGGATCTTCTCGGGTCCCGACGTGCTGATCCTGGACGAGCCCACGCGGGGCATCGACGTGGGCGCCAAGTACGAGATCTACACCGTCATCGACCAGCTGGCCGCCCAGGGCAAGGCGGTCGTCTTCATCTCCTCCGAGCTGCCCGAACTGCTCGGCATGTGCGACCGCATCTACACCATGGCCGCCGGGCGGCTGACCGGGGAGGTGCCGCGGGCCGAGGCCACGCAGGAAGTGCTGATGCGTCAGATGACCAAGGACAAAGAGGTAACCCGATGAGCACGGATGTGACCGCCAAGACCCCGGCCCCCGCGCCGCCGGGCGGGGGCGGACCGGCCGCCGGCGACGGCCTGCTCCGGTTGGTGCTGAGCGGCCTGCGGCGCAACATGCGCCAGTACGGCATGCTGATCGCGCTCGGCCTGATCGTGATCCTCTTCGAGATCTGGACCGGCGGGGACCTGCTGCTGCCGCGCAACGTCTCCAACCTGGTGCTCCAGAACAGCTACATCCTGATCCTCGCGATCGGCATGATGCTGGTGATCATCGCGGGCCACATCGACCTGTCGGTCGGCTCGCTCACCGCGTTCGTCGGCGCCTTCGCGGCGGTGCTGACGGTCAGTCACCACATCGCGTGGCCGGTGGCGGTGGTGCTGTGCCTGCTGGTGGGCGCGGTCGCCGGGTCCGTACAGGGATTCCTGATCGCGTATCTCGGGATACCGTCGTTCATCGTCACCCTCGCCGGGATGCTGCTCTTCCGCGGCCTGACGGAGATCCTGCTCAAGGGGCAGACCCTCGGCCCGTTCCCGGACGGGCTGCAGAAGATGGGCAACGGCTTCCTGCCGGAGGTCGGCCCGAACACCAACTACCACAACCTCACCCTGCTCCTCGGCATCGTCCTGATCGCCGCGGTGGTGTGGCAGGAGGCGCGCGACCGGCGCCGGCAGCAGGAGTTCTCCCTGGACGTGCTGCCCGCGCGGCTGTTCGCGCTGAAGCTGGTCGCCCTCGTCGCCGCGATCCTGGTGCTCACCCTGCTGCTCGCCAGCTACAAGGGCGCCCCGGTCATCCTGATCGTGCTGGCCGCGCTGGTGGTGGGCTACGGCTACGTGATGCGCAACGCCGTCTTCGGCCGCCACATCTACGCGATCGGCGGCAACCTGCCGGCCGCGAAGCTGTCCGGTGTGAAGGACAAGCGCGTCACCTTCCAGGTGTTCCTGAACATGGGCGTGCTCGCGGCCCTGGCGGGTCTGGTGGTCGCCGCCCGCCTGAACGCGGCCTCGCCGAAGGCGGGCGTGAACTTCGAACTCGAGGCGATCGCCTCCTCGTTCATCGGCGGCGCGTCCATGAGCGGCGGTGTCGGCACCGTCCTCGGCGCGATCATCGGTGGTCTCGTGCTCGGTGTGCTGAACAACGGCATGAACCTCCTGAGCGTCGGCACCGACTGGCAGCAGGTCATCAAGGGCCTGGCCCTGCTGGTGGCGGTCGGGTTCGACGTGTGGAACAAGCGCAAGTCCGGTTCGTGAGCAAGGAAGGCCCCCACCGGCCGGTGGGGGCCTTCGACTTCCTCGTATCCCTCGTATTCCCGTACAGGTACAGGAGACGCAAATGGAACTGAACAGACGCAGTGTCATCGCGGGGGCCGCGGCCGCCGGGATCGTGGCGGCCACGCCGGCCGGCGCCGCCCAGGCCGCGCCGGGCTCGGCCGGCGGCCGCGGAAGGCCGGTCAAGGAGCTGTTCGGCACGCTCGCCGACGGCACCAAGGTCCACCGCTGGTCGCTGGAGAACGGCGGCACCCGGCTGAAGGTCCTCTCCTACGGCGGCATCGTGCAGTCCCTGGAGCTGCCCGACCGGCGCGGGCGCTACGCCAACGTCTCCCTGGGCTTCGCCCGCCTGGAGGACTACGTCAAGAGCAGCCCGTACTTCGGCGCCACCATCGGCCGCTACGGCAACCGCATCGCCAAGGGCCGCTTCACCCTGGACGGCAAGACCTACCAGCTCTCCGTGAACGACGGCGAGAACAGCCTGCACGGCGGCGCCAAGGGCTTCGACAAGCACGTGTGGGACATCGAGCCGTTCACCCGGGGCTCCGACGTCGGCCTGCGCATGCGCTACACCAGCGTCGACGGAGAGATGGGCTACCCGGGCACGCTGCGCTCGACCGTGACGTACACCCTGGACCGGCACGGCGACTGGCGCATCGACTACGAGGCCACCACCGACAAGGCCACCGTCGTCAACCTCACCAACCACACCTACTGGAACCTGGCCGGCGAGGGCAGCGGCACGGTCGAGGACCACGAGCTGACGATCGCCGCCTCCCGCTACACCCCCACCGACGCGGGACTCATCCCCACCGGCGAGCTGGCGAAGGTCGCGGGCACCCCCTTCGACTTCCGGCACGCCAAGGCCATCGGCCGGGACCTGCGCGCGGGCCACCCCCAGCAGGTCACCGCCAAGGGCTTCGACCACAACTGGGTGCTGGACAAGGGCATCACCACCCGGCCCGAGCACGTCGCGACCCTGCGCGACCCGCGCTCCGGTCGCACCCTGCGCATCGCCACCGACCAGCCGGGCCTGCAGTTCTACTCCGGCAACTTCCTCGACGGCACCCTCGTCGGCACCGGCGGCCACACCTACCGCCAGGGCGACGCGGTGGCGCTGGAGACCCAGCACTTCCCGGACTCGCCGAACCACCCGAAGTTCCCCTCGACCGTGCTGCGGCCGTGGCAGACCTACCGGACGACGACGATCCACTCGTTCGACGCCTGACGGGCGGCTCCACCCGCCGCACACGCTCCCCACACAGGAGTTGAACGGCGTCACGCCCGCCTCCGTATCCATGGGTGGCCCGCGCTCCCCCGCGCGGGCCACCCGAAGACGACGGGCCCGGCCGTCCGTGAGGCCGGGGCCGCCCCACACGGAGGTTCCATGGCCGACAACGTCACCTCGCTGTTCCGCGGCAGCGCGGCCCACAGCCCGTCGATGGCGGCGCTGACGCGGGAGGGCGGCGACGGGGCCGGACCGGTGGACTTCTGCGTTCCGTGCAATCCCTACTTCCCCACCCCCGCCATGTTCCAGGACATGGCCGCGCGGCTGCGGGACATCATCACGTACTACCCCTCGAGCGCCGACACCATCACCGCCGAGCTGTGCGAACTGCTCCAACTGCCGCCGAGCTGCGTGGCGATGGGCAACGGCTCCACCGAGCTGATCACCTGGATCGACCACCTGCTGGTGCGCGAGTCCCTGGCCGTCCCCGTCCCCACCTTCGGCCGGTGGACCGACCAGCCGATGGAGACCGGCAAGCGGGTCGACATGTTCCCGCTCCAGGAGGCCGGCGGCTTCGCCCTGGACCTCGCGCAGTACGCCGAGTTCATCCGCAAGCGCGGCACCCGGGCCGTGGTGATCTGCAACCCCAACAACCCCGACGGCGGCTTCCTGCACAAGCACGCGCTGGTGCAGTTCATGGACGCGATGGCCGACCTGGACCTGATCGTGATCGACGAGTCGTTCCTGGAGTTCGCCGACGCGGAGGCCGATCCGAGCGTGGTGCGGGAGGCCATGCTGCGGCCGAACGTGGTGGTGCTGCGCAGCCTCGGCAAGAGCTTCGGCCTGCACGGCATACGCTTCGGCTATCTGGTCGCCAATCCGGCGCTCGCGGGCCGGATCCGCTCGATGCTGCCGAAGTGGAACCTCAACTCCCTCGTCGAGCACGTGGTGTTCATGCTGAAGGAGCACGGCGCGGAGTACCGGCAGAGCCTTCAGCAGGTGCGCCAGGACCGCCTGGAGATGGCGAGCCGTCTGTCGGCGCTGCCCGGTCTGACGGTCTACCCGTCCCAGGGCAACTTCCTGTTCGTGCGCCTGCCCGTGGGCGCCGAGGGCACCGTGGTCCGCGACCGGCTGCTCGCCGAGCACCGGATCCTGGTCCGCGAGTGCGGAAACAAGATCGGTTCATCCAGCCGCTTCCTGCGGCTCGTGGTGCGCCCCGAGGTGGACGTGCGTCGCCTGGTGTCCGCCATGGAGCAGGTGCTCTACGGGACCAGGAGGGGAGCCGCCGTACCCGAGCAGGGCACTGGGACCAGCTACAGCTCGGGTACGGCGGCGATCGACCGGCTGATGAGCGAGACCAACGGGGCCGGAACCCGCGGGCTGGCCGCCGAGGCCGCCGCAGCCGGTCCCGCTCCCGGGCTCGCCGCCGGCAACGGCATGCCGCTCCCCGCAGCCGCGTCCGCCGCGCCCGCAGCGCGTCCGGCCGCCGCCGGGATGCCGATGCCGGCGGCAGCCCAGCCCATGATGCCGGCGCCGGCCCAGCCGCCGGCCCAGCCCCTGATGCCGGCGCCGGTACCGGCGCCCGCCCCGGCTCCCGCGCCCCAGCCGGCGATGCAGCCTCTCGCCCCGGCGGCCCAGTTGCCGCCCCAGCCCGCCGTGATGACCCCGGTGCCGGCCCCGATGCCCGTACCCGTGCCGGTCCCGGCGCCGATGCCCACGCCCGCCCCCGTGCCGGCCCCCGCTCCCATGCCGGCCCCGGCTCCTGTGCCCGCTCCGGCCCCCGCCGCGCAGACCGGGCTCACCCCGCCCGGGGTACCGGCCCGCGGCGGCCTGACCGCGGCCCAGGTGCGCGGCATGACGGCCCCGCCGCCCGGGGGCCCCGGCGCGCTCACCCCGGCCCCGGCGACGGGCTGGCCCAGCCCGCAGAACTGGCCCGACGCGGCGGGGATGGGCCAGGCCGGTTAGGGTCTTTCGTCTGGATCAGGCCGGATCAGGGAGCGGGGTCTGGTGCCGTGCATCGCAAGGCGGAGGAGGGCGTCATGGCGGAGCCATGGCAACCGACGACAACGCCGCGAGGCGCGGTGCCAGGCCCCGCGAGCCCGGCGTGATCCAGACGAGAGGCCCTAAGGCCTGGGTCTCACGGCAGGTAAGTGACCGTCACCGGGGCCGTGTTGTCGGTGCGGTCCGGGTCGAGGGCCGGGTCGGAGTCGGCGCGGACGCTGCCGCGGGCCCCGTCGACGCGCCTGTCGATGTGCACGCGCATCACGGTGCCCGGCGGCGCGGGGCCGGGACAGGCGACCGTGCCGTCCTTCCGAGGGCTCGGGTAGCAGTACAGGATGTCGCTCTCGTGCTGCTCCGGGGGTACCTCGACGAGGCTGACGCCCGCCGGGAGGGTCACGTGGAGCGTGCCCCGGTCATCCGGCCCGCTCCAGCCGTCGCCCTGCGGATACGGCACGGTGACGTCCACCGTGGCGCCCACCTTGCCCCGGATGGTGAAGCCGACCGCTGCCACGTCGTCGTGGAGCGAGGTCTCGAAGGCCAGCGCGTCACCGCTCGCCACCTCGCTGTACTCGTCGTCGTTGCGGACGAAGGCCCCGCCGTCGACGGGCCTCAGCCCGAGCGGAGCGCCGGTGCCGTGCGGGGCGGAGGTGGGCAGCGCCGTGAAGTAAGGCATGTCGGCGGTGCGCCACACGCTGTCCTGGATCAGCCCGTTCCTCGCGTCCGCGCCGGTCTTGGCGGTGACCGGGCCGTCGGTCTCGAAGGCCGTCCCCGCGGGCAGCGGGCCGGGGAAGTCGCACTGCGCCTTGGTGGCCCCCGTCGGCTTGTCGTAGCGGCAGTTGGAGTAGCGCGTCGACAGGGTGGCGCCCTGGGCCGTCACCAGGAGGCTGACGCCGCCGTCGATGCCGGTGTCGCCCTTGTTGCCGAAGGCGGGCGTGAGCCGGATCGCGTCGCCGGGTCTCACACCGGTGAGCCGCTTCCCGCTCGGGCGCAGGGTCAGCTGCGGCGAGCCGACGACCAGGCGGGTGGTGTGGCGGATGGCGGGGGCGTTCGCGGCGCGCACGGTGAGGGGGATGGTTCCGGTCCGGCCGAGGACCGCGCCGGGGCCGGGCAGCACGTAGAAGGGGCTGACCTCGGCGACCCTGCCGAACTGCACGTTCGGCACCCGGCACTTCATGCGGGACCCGGTGAGGGAGCAGTCGCCGGGGAGCCTCGGGTGGATGTGGGCCCTGCCCTGGAGGGCGGACAGGTCGAGGTCCACCTCGATCCCGCCCACGGAGCCCTGCCCGCCGCCCGGTGAGGCCGGGGCCGCCGCCAGATCGAACGTGTAGGTCGGGCCGTAGGGTGCGGCGGCGTGCGGGTCGTAGCGCGGCAGGTAGAGGACGTGCGGCGCGTCGCGCAGGGTGAGCACGCCCTTGCCGGAGGGCGCCGAGGACGCCGGTGCCCACCTGTGGGCGGCCGGGGCGGAGGCGGGCGCCCGCCCCGGCCCGGCCGCTCCGCCCTCCGGGCGGGAGACGGCCCACACCACGGCCGCGGCCAGTGCCAGGACGCACGCCACGGCCGTCAGCGACCGCCGTCTCCCGCTTCCCCGCCATTGGCCCATGTCACGTCAGACCGCCGGGGGGTCCCTTCGGTTGCGTCAGGACTTCGGGCACTCCTTCCAGGCCATGTGGTAGACGGTGCTGATGTCGCCGTCGGTGGAGTCCATGGTCATGAAACTGACCTTGCCGGGCGCGCTGCTGCCCGCGTTGACGCGCAGTTCGGTGTTGATGTTGAAGTTGCGCAGCACCCCGCAGGGCGCCCAGACGAGCTGGGCCCAGTCGGTGCTGTCGGTGGCCTGCCAGTCGTCGTTGTACGGGCCGTTGAAGGGGTGGTTCTTGAAGGCGGTGTTCGAGGAGCCCTGGAAGTAGTACGAGGCCCGCTGGGTGCCGGTGGCGCCGGGCTGGAGCGAGAGGAAGCCCCGGTAGTCGGCGCTGGCGATGGCGTAGGTGAAGCCCTGCGGCACGTGGACGATCAGGTTGAGCTGGCAGTTCTTGCGGAACGCGGTGGGGTCGGAGTTGCCGCCGGCCTGGGCGAGGTAGTTGCTGTAGGTCACCGTGAAGGCGGTGTTGTCGGGCGAGACGGCGACGGCCGCCGTGCCCTGGGGACAGCCGGAGCCGTTCACCGTCGCGACGTCGATGACGATCTTGTCCGGGGGCGGGTCGGTGACCACCGGGGACGAGGGGTGCGTGGGGAGCGCTGTGGTCAGGAGAGCGGCGATCGCGCCGCTCATGAGCATTCCGCCGGCCATGGTTCTCCATCCGTTCAGTGGGGGGTGACACCAGGCATTTACGTCATGCACATGCCAAAAAGGCATACGCATATGCTCCCCGTCCATGGAGGAATCATGGACGCGCCGTGAAGGCCGGGGAGCGGTCGCATCGTACGCAGCGCCGGGGTACGCGAGAAGGTAGCTCTCCGGCCATTCCCTCAGGGGCCTCCCAGGCCGCCCAGGATCCCCTCCAGGAGCGCGTGCGGGACGTCCCGTTCCGCCGCGATGGCCCCGGCCCTCACCGGGCCGCCGCCCTGGCGAACCGCCGGTTCCACAACCGCCCGTACCGCGCAACCGGCGCGCGCCGAGATGCTCATGGGGCCGTTGTGAGGCCCGGGTCCGTGGAGAATGGCCGCACCCGCGCCCCGTAAGATCCGCCCGGGAGGCACACCTTTGGCGCTCAGCAGACGTTCATTCAGCGCCCTCGCCGGCACGGCCGCGCTCGGACTGGCACTGGGCGGCAGTGGCGGACCGGGGGCGCCGTCGGCCTATGCCGCGCGCTCGGTGCCCACGGGCCCGCCGCCCCCGCCCCCGTCCGCGGACGGACGGCGCCACACGGTCGGGTTCGACCGCCACTCGCTGCTGGTCGACGGCAGGCGCCTGGTGCTGTGGTCCGGCGAGATGCACCCCTTCCGGCTGCCCAGCCCCTCCCTGTGGCGGGACGTGCTCCAGAAGATGCGGGCGCACGGCTTCAACGCCGTGAGCGTCTACGTGGCCTGGAACTACCACTCCCCCGCGCCCGGCCGGTACGACTTCACCGGCGTGCGCGACCTCGACCTGTTCCTGCGCACGGCCGCCGAGACCGGGCTGTACGTCGTCCTGCGCCCCGGCCCCTACATCAACGCCGAGGTCGACGGCGGCGGCTTCCCCGGCTGGCTGACCGCCGCCAAGGGCACCGCGCGCACCGACGACCCGGACTACCTGCGCCACGTCGACGAGTGGCTGACCCGCGTCGACGCGATCGCCTCCCGGCGCCTGTTCACCAAGGGCGGCGGCACGGTTCTGCTGTACCAGATCGAGAACGAGTACGACGCCCACGTGGGCGAGCCGGCCGGGCGCGCCTACATGAGCCACCTCTACAAGAAGGTGCGCGCCGACGGCATCGACGTCCCCCTCTTCCACAACGACAAGGGCCGCAACGGCCACTGGACGCCGGGCTCCTTCGACACCGGCGGCGAGAAGGACGGCTGGCTGTACGGCTTCGACGGCTACCCCTCGCCGTCCCAGCCCCCGCCCGACTGGGGGTACTTCGGCACCGGCGGCCCGGCCGGCGGGGCGAGCGCCAGCCCGCACACGCCCGGGTTCATGCCCGAGTCCGGCGGCGGCTGGTTCGACGGGTGGGGCGGGGTGTGGTCCAAGGGCCGGGGGTACGCCGAGGCGCGGCGCACCCGGGACGCGGCGTACGAGCGGCGCTTCTACCTGACCCACCTCGCCAACGGCATCACCGCGCACAACGTCTACATGGCCTTCGGCGGCACCTCCTGGGGCTGGCTGCCCGCGCCGGTGGTCTACACGTCGTACGACTACGGGGCCGCCCTCGACGAGGGCCGCAGGCCCACGGACAAGCTGGCGCCGATGCACCAGATCGGGCACATGCTCCAGCGTTTCCCTGACTTCGCCAAGCTGGACCGGGCGGCGGACGTGAAGGCGGCCGGCCTCACCGTGTACCACCTGGCCAACCCGGACACCGGCGCCCACGCCTACGTCCTGCGCAACGACGGCGGCAAGGACGTCTCCTCGACGCTGCCCGCGGCCGGCGAGGACCTGCCGGTGACCGTCCCGGCGCGCGACGCGCGGCTGATGGTGACCGGGCTGCGGCTCGGGGAGCGCACGGTGCGCTGGGCGACGGCTCAGCCCATGCTGTTCCTGGCCGCCGGGCAGCAGGACGTGGTGGTGTTCTGCGGGCGGCACGGCGACCTGGCCCGGGTGGTCCTGGACTCCCCCGAGGAGCCGCTGGTCACGCGCGTGGACCAGGAGGCCGCGTACGTCTACGACCAGGGCCTGCTGCGGGTGACCTCGCCCTTCGCCGCGGGCCGGACGATCCAGGTGCGGGTGCAGGGCGACGGCGTGGAACGGCCGCTGCTGATGATCTTCGCCGACGAGGAGTCGTCCCTGCGCCTGTGGCCGTACGACACCCCCGCGGGCTCCCTGCTGGTCTACGGCCCCGAACTGCTGCGCACCGCCGAGGTGCGGGACGGCGTCGTCCACCTGAGCGGCGACACCGGGCGGCCCACCGGCCTGGAGGTGTGGGGGCCGGCCGGAATCGGCTCCGTGGTGTGGAACGGCTCGGCGGTGCGCACCTCGCCCGGCGCCTCCGGCGGCCTGCGCGCGGTCGCCGCGCTGCCCGGGGCGCCCGAGGTGCGGCTGCCCGCGCTCGGCGGCTGGCGCACGCGCGAGGAGAACCCCGAGTCCGCGCCGGACTTCGACGACTCCGCCTGGCGCAGGGCCGACCGCACCTCCTCGTACAGCACCACCGCGGTCCCCGGGGGGCAGCCCGTGCTGTTCGCCGACGACTACGGCTTCCACTACGGGGACGTCTGGTACCGCGGCTCCCTCACCGGCGCCGCCGGCGTCGAGTCGGTCTCGCTCGCGTACTCCACGGGCACCCAGGGGCTGCTCATGGCGTGGCTCGACGGCGAGCCGCTGGGCACGCACCGCATGCCGGTGCCGGACAACGACACGATCCGCAGGGGGACTTGGACGGCGACGGCCGAGTTCCCGGTGCGCCGCGGGCTGCGCACACCCGGCCGGCACGTGCTGTCGGTGCTGGTGCGGCGGATGCAGCACGACCAGGACGGCGGGGCCCGGGACACCCACAAGGCGGCGCGCGGGCTGACGGCGGTCTCCTTCACCGGGGGCGACCCGGACGTGCGGTGGCGGATCCAGGGCGAGGTTGGACCCGACCCGGTGCGCGGGCCGATGAACAACGGCGGCCTGTACGGCGAGCGGGAGGGCTGGCACCTGCCCGGCTTCCCGGACGGCGACTGGGAGAAGGCGTCCTTCCCGCGCTCGGTGCGGCGGCAGGGGGTGACCTGGTACCGGACCACGTTCCGCCTGGCCGTGGACCCGCGCGCGGACGCCTCGGTGGGGCTGACGCTCGAGGACGACCCGGAGCGGAGGTACCGGGCGCAGATCTTCCTCAACGGCTGGAACATGGGCCAGTACGTCAACGACGTGGGCCCGCAGCACACCTTCGTGCTGCCGAACGGCATCCTGCGCACCCGGGGCGCCAACACCCTGGCGCTGGCGGTGCTCTCGGAGGCCGGCGCACCGTCGGGTCCGGGCCGGGTGGGGCTGACCCTGCTGGGCGCGGCGGCCGGTGGGATCCCCGTGACGCCGGTGGCCTGCCCGGGCCGCTGAGGCGGTTGCCGCGCCAGGGTCGTCACCGGTTCAACGAACGGTCCCGGGATCGCATGACGCGGACACGCGGGGCCGCGTAGGCTCGGACGGCCCGCCCCGTCACGGGCGGCCGGAAGGGGGAGTCGATGGACTTCGCGGGCGCGCGCCGGCGCGGCGCGCGACGCACGGCCCGGATCGCCGGGCTGATCCGGCACGCGCGGCCCGGCGCGGCGATGCGCACGCTCGCCGCCGACCTCGCCGCCGCCGTCCGGACCCGGCCCCGACCACCCGCCGACGTCCGGGAGTTGTGCCGGGCGCTGTGCGAGGAGATGAGCGCGCGGCGCGCCGGGCGGCCGGTGCAGCTGCGCTTCGAGCGCTTCCCCGACGAGATCGAAGTGACCGGCCTGTGGGTGGAGTTCCAGGACTTCGATCTGGTCATCGTGGAGGAGCGGGCCGAGGAGATGCAGCAACTGGTCATCCTCGGCCATGAGTTGTGGCACATGCACGCCGGACACCGGCACCGCCACCTGCCCGGTGCGGCCGCCGCCCGGGTGCTGGCCGAGGAGTCCGGCTGGCGCGAGGCGCTGACGGTCGCCGCGCGCCACGGCTCCCGCGAGGCGGAGGAGGCCGCGGCCGACGACTTCGGCCACCGCCTGGCCACCGCCTTCCGCCCGTGGCTGAGCGGGGGCGGGCAGGGCCACGGCTCGTCACCCGACCCGGTCCAGCGCTCCATGGGCTACCGCGGCAGCGCGAGCACAGGCGCAGGCGCAGGCAGAGGCGCAAGCAGAGGCGGAGGCGGTACCGGGAGCAGAGGCGCAAGCAGTCGCGGCCGCGGGCGCGGAGGCGGGGCGCGGTGACGCAGGCACTGGTGCCGGTGGGCGAGTTCCTCGGCCCGGCGGCGGCGCCGGCCCGGGTCGCGCTGGCCACCTCGCGCGCGTTCAGCGGGCTGTACGTGTCCTTCTGGCTGCCGACCGCGGTGCTGGCCGCGGCGCTGGCGATCAAACTGCCCAGCATCCTGAAGATGTGGCGGGACCCGCTGCTGCGCGCGGTCGGCGGCCTGCTGCTGTTCGGCTGCGCGGTGTTCGTCTTCGCCGCGCCGGGGACGATCCACTGGACCAACCGGGTCACCGGAGTGCCGAACATCTCGGCGCCCTGGGTGTACTCCCTGCTGACCGCGCTGTGCGCGTCCTGGCTGCTGCTGATCATCGCCTGGCGCAACGACCTCGCCGACCGCTCGGCCCAGACCCGCCGCGCCACCCGGCTGGTGGTGGCGGTGTACGCGGGCGTGGTCGTCGTGCTCTGGGTGCTCTTCGCCCTCGCGGACGTCCCCGTGGAGCGGCCGCGGGACCTGGACACGTACTACGCGAACACCCCGTTCATGCGCGAGGAGATCCTGCTCTACCTGCTCGCGCACACCGTGGCCTGCTCGATCACCGCCCGGCTGATCTGGAACTGGATCCGCACCGACGGCCTGGACGCCTGGCTGCGCTGGGGGCTGCGGCTGCTGGGCGTGGGCTACGCGACCAACCTGTTCTTCGACGCCTCCAAGCTCACCGCCGTGGTGGCCCGGTGGACCGGGCACGACCTGGACTGGCTGAGCACCGACCTGGCCCCCTCGGCGGCCTGCGTCTCGGCCACCCTGGTCGCGGTGGGCTTCATCGTGCCGCACGTCGGCCAGTACGGGCACGAGCGCTGGCGGCTCAGGGTCGGCCACTGGCGGCTGCGGCCGCTGTACCGGCTGACGCGGTCCGTGACCGGCGGCCGGGAACCGTTCGCGCCGCGCGCCACCGCCGACCTGCGCCTGATCCGCCGCGAGACGTTCATCCGCGACGCGCTGCTCCAACTGTCCCGGTACATGGACGAGGACCTGCGCACCCGCTCCTACGACGCGGCCGTGGCGCTCGGTCACGAGCCCGGCCGGGCCAGGGCGCTGGCCGGCGCCGTGGCCCTCCTGGACGCCGTCGACGCGCGGCAGCGCCACCCGGAGGCCGAGAGCGCCTCCGCCCCCTCCGGCCCGGACACCGCCTATCTGCTGCGCGAGATCCAGGACGTGTCCCAGGCCCTGCGTCACCCCGAAGTCATCGAGGCGGTACGCGCCCGTGCGGCCGCCCCGGCAGGAAGCGTGCCCGCGCATGAGTGAACGTTCCTTCCCCGCCACCACCGCCGTCGTGCTGGGGGGATCCCACACCGGCATGCTCGCGGCCCGCGCGCTGGCCGCCTTCGCCGGCCGGGTCGTGGTCGTGGACCGCGACGAGCTGCCGGACGGGCCCGAGCCGCGCAAGGGGCTGCCGCAGGCGCGTCACGCCCACATGCTGTGGTCGGGCGGGATGCGGGCGGTCGAGGAGCTGCTGCCCGGGGCGGCCGGGGCGCTGCGCGCGGCCGGGGCGCGCCGGCTGCCGGTCACGACCGACATCGTCGCCATGTCCGCGAAGGGCTGGTTCCGGCGCTGGCCGGAGTCCCACCACGTGATCCTGGCCGGCCGGGACCTGCTGGACGCGACGATCCGCGCGCGGGTGCTCGCCGACGAGCGGATCGAACTGCTCGGCGGCACCGAGGCCCTGGGCCTGACCGGCACCGCGTCCGCGGTCACCGGGGTCCGGGTGCGGACCGGCGGCGCGGAGCGCGTGATCGAGGCCGGTCTCGTCGTCGACGCGACCGGCCGGGGCTCGGCGGCGTCCCGCTGGCTGACGGAGCTCGGCCTGCCCGCGCCCGAGCGGCGCGAGGTCGACCCGGGCCTGGCGTACGCCAGCCGGCTCTACCTCGCGCCCGAGGCGGCCCGGGACTGCTTCCCGATCGTCAACGTGCAGCCCGGCCCGCGCGGCGGCGGACCCGGCCGGGCGGGCTTCCTGCTGCCCATCGAGGACGGCCGGTGGATCGTCACCCTGTCCGGCACCCGGGGCGGCGAACCCTCCCCGGCCGACGAGGACTTCGTGCGCTTCGCGCGCGAGGAGCTGCGCCACCCGGTGATCGGCGAGCTGCTGGAGCGCGCCGAGCCGCTGTCCGGGGTGTCGTTCACCCGCACCACCGTCAACCGCCGTCACTTCTACGAGCGGATGCCCGCCTGGCCCGGGAACTTCGCGGTCCTCGGCGACGCGCTCGCCGCGTTCAACCCGGTCTACGGCCACGGGCTCGCCGCCGCCGCCCAGAGCGCGCTCGCCCTGCGCGAGGTGGTGCGGCGTCACGGCTGGGGCACGCCGGGGCTGTCCCGCCGCGTCCAGCGGGCGGTGGCCCGGCCGGTGGCGGCGGCGTGGGAACTGGCCATAGCGCAGGACGTGTTCTACCCGGGCGCCACCGAACAGGGCCCCACGCTGCGGGACCGGCTCCTGTCCGCGTACGTCGACCGGATCATGCACACGGCCACCGGCAACGGCCGCGTCGCCCGCCGCGTCACCGACGTGACCTCCCTCGAGCGCGGCGCCCACGTCCTGCTGGCCCCGAGCATGCTCCTGGCCGCGGCGGCCGGCCCCCTGCGACCGGCCCTGCCGGGCCCGCCGCTGACGCCCGAGGAGCGCAAGGCGGCGGGCATCTCCTAGGGGGTCAGCCCGCGAAGGCGGGCTGGGCGAGGCCCTTGCCCGTGTCGGGGAGGACCAGGAGGGAGCCCGCCATCGGGTGGGGGGCGGTGAGGCCGGTGCGGGCCGTGGTGACGTACAGGTCGGTGAGGCCGGGGCCGCCGAAGGCGCACGCCGTGGGGCGCGGGACGGGGAGCGCGACCACGCGGTCCAGCCTGCCGTCGGGGGTGTAGCGGCGGACGGCGCCGCCGTCCCACAGGGCCACCCACACGCAGCCGTCCGCGTCGACCGTGAGGCCGTCCGGGAAGCCGGCGCCCTCCTCCACGCGCGCGAACTCCCGGCGCCCGCCGACCCGTTCGCCGCCGCCCTCGACGTCGAAGACGTCGATGCGCCGGGTCGGCGAGTCGACGTAGTACATCAGGCGGCCGTCCGGGCTCCAGCCGGTGCCGTTGCTGACCGCCACGTCGTCGAGGACGACCTCGGCCGTGCCGTCGCCGGTCAGGCGGGTGAGGGTGCCGCCGCCGGGCGCCTCGTCGTAGCGCATGGTGCCGGCCCACAGCGAGCCGTCGGGGGCGACCGCGGCGTCGTTGGCGCGGCGGCCGGGCACCGGGTCGCGGTGCAGCCAGCGGAAGGCGCCGCCGGGGTCCAGCAGGCCCACTCCGTCACGGAGGTTGAGCACCAGCCCGCCGCCCGCGCGGGGCCTGGCGGCGCCCACGTGCTGTCCGGTCGCGCGGACCGTGCGGCGGCCGGAGGAGGGGTCGTAGGTGTGCACGCGCGAGGAGAGGATGTCGATCCAGATAAGCCGGCCTGCCGCCGGGTCCCAGACCGGTCCCTCGCCCAGCTCGGCCCGGGCGGCCACGGCCACCTCGTACGGCGTCCTCATGCCGCGCCCCGGTGGCCGAGGCGCTCGGACAGCTCGGCGGCGCCCTTCGCGGCGAGCTGCTCCAGCTCGGCGCGGCGCTCCTCGCTCCAGCGGATCATCGGCACGGAGATGGACAGCGCGGCGACCACCTGCCCGGTGCGGTCGCGCACCGGCGCGGCCACGCAGGAGACGTCCGGGTTGGACTCGCGGCTCTCCACGGCGATGCCCCGCTGCCGGATCCCGCTCAGGGCCTCGCGCAGGGCGGCCGGGTCGGTGATGCTGTTGGGCGTCATCGCGGCCAGCTCGGCGTCGTCCGGGACGCGCGCGGCGAGCTCCTGCTCGGGCAGCGAGGCGAGCAGCATCTTGCCGACCGAGGTGCAGTGCGCCGGGAGCCGGCGGCCGGCCGCGGAGACCATGCGCACCGCGTGGGTGGAGTCGACCTTGGCGATGTAGATGACGTCGGTGTCCTCCAGGATCGCCACGTGCACGGTCTCGTCGCAGGTCTCGGCGACGGACCGGGCGACCTGCTGGCCCTCGGCGGCGAGGTCGAGCTGCTCGGCGTAGCGGCTGCCGAGCTGGTACGGGCGCACGCCGAGCCGGTAGCGTCCGGGCTGCCCGGTGACGGGCACGATGTACTGGCGCGCGCAGAGCGTGGTGACCAGCTCGTGCACGGTGGTGCGCGGGAGCTGGAGCCTGCGCACGATGTCGGGGGCGGAGAGCGTCCCGTCCCCGTCGAGGAAGAGCTCGAGTATGTCGAGAGCCCGGGTCACGGCAGGTACGAGGCGTCCCACGACCGGCCCCCTCCCTGAATCTAGGCCTATGTTCGAGATATCAACAGGCGATCGGCATGGCGAACACAGGTTAGCCACCCGCCTTCCCCCAGGCAACGCCCGCACCGGGGCGCGGCACCGGCCGCACCCGTGGGCGGTCACCGGTGCGGTGCCGTGTCGCCGAGGGCGCCGCGCAGACGCTGGGCCCGCAGGACCAGTTCGAGTTCGAAGCGGCGGTCGGGGTCGTCGATCTCGTCGCCCCACAGCTGCCGTATCTGCCGCAGCCGGTAGCGCACCGTCTGCGGATGGACGCCCAGCCTGGCGGCCACCTCCGGGGCCCCGCCGCGTGTCTCCAGCCAGGCGAGCAGCGTCTGGGCGAGCCGCCGTCCGTGGGTGGGCCCGCAGTGCGAGAGCGGGGCCAGGCAGCGCCGCGCCAGGTCGTCGATCAGCTCCTCGGGCTGGAGCAGCACCAGCGCCTGGGTGTGCTCGGTGCAGTACAGCACCTCCCCGGCGGGCAGCAGCCCCCGCTCCATGAGCCCCACGGCGGTGCGCGCCCAGCGCAGCGACTTGACCGCGTCGGTGAGCGCGACCGGCGGCCCGATGGCGCCGGACCAGCCGGTCAGGGCCCGGTGCAGCAGTTCGGAACGGCCGGCGGCGTCCGGGTCGGGCACGACCATGCGGGGCTGCTCGTACTCCAGGTCCAGCAGCACCCCCTGGCCCACGGCGGGCGCGACCGACTCACGGGCCGGGCGCAGCAGCACGCCGACCGCGACCCGGCCGGGCAGCGGCCAGCCGATCCGCGCGGCGCGCTCGGCGAGGGCGTCGGCGGCGTCGCCGCGCTGCCGTTCGGCGAACAGCAGCTCCATCAGCCGGCGCTGGAGCCGCAGCCGTTCCCCGGCCTGCCGGGCGGCCGCCTCGGCGTATCCGCGCACGGACTGGTCGACGAGGCCGTCGAGGTACTCGTAACCGGCGTCGACCAGTTCGTACATGGCGGGCGGCGGGATGCGCACCCGCTGGCCGATGTCGGCGAAGCGCCGCCAGGCCAGGCGCACGCCCAGCCGGTAGATCGCCTGGAGCGAGTCGAGGCTGCGGCCCTGCAGGCCCTCGCCGCGGCCGAAGTCGTGGAAGACGCCCGGCGGAACGGTGGGGCGTCCCTCGGAGTGCTCCAGGTGCTGGACGAACACCTCGATGGCGCGGCGGATGCCGACCAGCGCCATCGGCTCGCCGCTCTCGTCCAGGACCACCGGCAGGTGCGGGTGCTCGCGGCGGATCTCGCGCAGGATCTCCTCGGCGAGCGCGGGCGCCTCGGCCATGGCGATCGCCGCGAACCGCCGCACCTGGAGGCGGGGCACGTCGTGCCAGGCGGACCGGCGGGCGGGTGCGGGGGCCGGGCGGGGAGCGGCCACCGGTCAGCTCCCGTCGGCCTGCTCGTAGGTGATCAGCGGGGTGTTCGGCTGGTCGGGGCGGGCGTCGAGCAGCGCGACGGCGCCGAGGGCGGCGGCCACGGCGAGCGCGGCGCCGGCCGCGACGGCGAGTACGGCGGCGAGCAGTCTGGACATCGCAGGGTCAGCCTCTCTGTCCGGAAGAGCCGGTCCCAGGCCTTTCCGGTCCGGCGGTCGCCCCACCCCGGTGTGTCCCACCCCTGCTGTCGGTCGGTTCAGTGTCGGCAGGACATTGACACTCCGTCAAGAGGCGCTTACGGTTCCCGGCCCATACGCGCACTTTCCCTCTCGGCTTCTGGAGCGCCGGATGCGCCGTACCGCCTCACCTTCGTCCCTGATCCTCCTGGGCCTCGGATCGTTCCTCCTGGTCCTGGCCCCGATGCTGGCCTGGTACGTGACCCCGCGGGCCGCGGTGAACCCCATCGCCATCGACACGACCGCCGTCTACACCGGCACGGGCAGCTACTTCGACACCACCGCCGTACGGACCGTGCGCGACCGGCGCATCACCGTCACCCAGCGGGTGCGCGGTGACGTCGAGGACAGCGAGCGCAGCGGGGACGCCGTGTGGGACGTGACCACGTCGGTCGACTCCGACGGCACGCTCCCGGCGGCCGATCCGCACGACGCGCTGGAGTTCTTCACCGGCCGCTGGGTGACCGACCGCACGACGAACAAGCCCGTGCACTGCTGCCACGAGAACCCGTACTTCGAGGGCGACGCCTATCTGAAGTTCCCCTTCGGCCTGCGCAAACGCTCCTACCAGTGGTGGGACGACTCCCTGCGCTCGACGGTGGTCCTGCGCTACGCCGGCACCAGGAAGGTGCAGGGCTACAGCGGTTACCTCTTCACCGGCACGGTCGCCCCGACCCGGATCGGCACCCGCCTGGTGCCCGGGAGCATCGTGGGCGAGCCGGGGCGGCCGCAGGTGCAGGCCGAGGAGTGGTACTCCAACCACGGCATCGAACTGGTCGCCGACCAGCGCACCGGCCGGGTGATCTACGCCCAGGTGGGTCCGCGCCGCACCCTGCGCGCCCCGGGCGGGGAGCGGGACGCGGTGGTGCTGCTGGACTCGGACAGCCTCGCCTTCACGCCCGCCACCCAGCGCGAGCAGGTGCGGGAGGCGAAGACCGACAGCGGGCGGCTGCGCCTGGTGGGGCTGACGTTGCCCATCACGTCCGCAGTGGCCGGATTCGTCCTGGCGGTCGCGGGGGGCGTCCTGGCGCTGCGTGGGCGTAAAGGCCCGGGAAGGTCCGGTAAGTCCCCGTCCACCCTCACGATGTGACGATACGTCAGCTCGAACAACCGCCGAAATTGTCACCCCGGTGAGTAGCCGTCACGGACGGCTGGGCGAAAACTGTCCACCCCACCCGAGGACCCCACCCCACTCCCCCTCCCCGACGTCCCACGCCCCCCGCTGAGTTCCGCACCCCGAGACGAGTTGGAGCTCGCATGCCCCAGCACGTGCCCTTCTCGCTGCCCGCCTCGCTCCCCAGGGGCGTGCAGCACCCCCCGGCGCTCCCCCCACAGCCGCGCCGGATCGTCTTCCTCGCCCACCGGGACCTCGGCAATCCGGCCGCCGGCGGTTCCGAGTTGCTGGTCGACCGGCTCGCCGACGGGCTGACCCGGCTCGGCCACCAGGTCACCCTGCTGTGCGGAGGGCCCGCCTCCTGCCGCGACTACCGGGTCGTCTCCGCGGGCGGCGCCTACGGCCACTACCTGCGCGCCCGCTCCGCCTTCGCCCGCCAGGTCGGCGAGACCGACCTGCTGGTCGAGGTGTGCGACGGGGTGCCGTACCTCGCGCCGCTGTGGCACCGCGGACCCACGCTGTGCCTGGTCAACCACGTGCACACCGACATCTGGAGGATGCGGTTCGGCGGCGGCCCGCTGGCCCCGGCGGCCCGGGTCGGCCGAAGACTCGAGCACTGGGCGCTGACCGGCGCGCAGGCCCGCGGCCTGCTGGTCGCCGTCTCCCCGTCCACCGCCCGCGCGCTGCGCGCCCTCGGCGTCGAGCGCGACCGCATCCGGGTCGTGCACAACGGCGTGGCGGAACCGGGCCCGCACACCGGGCGCTCGCCCGAGCCGCTGTTCGTGGCGGTGGGCCGGCTGGTGGAGTACAAGCGGATCGACCTGCTGCTCCGGCTGTGGGAGCGGGTGCGGCCGGTCACCGGCGGCCGGCTGCTGATCGTCGGCGACGGCCCCGAGCGCGGTCGGCTGGAGGAGCTGGCCGGACCCGCGGTGCGGTTCACCGGCCGTGTCGGCGAGGCCGAGAAGCACCGGCTGCTGTGCGCGGCCTGGCTGCTGCTGCACCCCTCCGCCGTCGAGGGCTGGGGCCTGGTGGTGACCGAGGCGGCGGCCCGCGGCACCCCGGCGGTCGCCTTCGACGTGCCCGGACTGCGGGACTCGGTGGCGGACGGCGAGACGGGCCTGCTGGCCCGCGGCGAGTCCTCCTTCGCGGCCGCCTGGTGCGCCCTCGCCCTGTCGGAGCACCGCCGGGAGCTGATGGGCAAGGCGGCCCGCGACCGTGCCGCCCGCTACCGCTGGCACCGCACGGTCCGGCAGTTCCGCGCGGTGGCCGCCGAGGCGGTGAGGGGCTGGGCGTCGTGAACCCCGCCCGCCCGGCGCCCCGCGCCCGCGCTCGCACCGGCACCGGCACCGGCACCGGCACCCGTTCTCTCCCCAAGGACCCCTCCATACGCCGGTCCGTGGCCCTCTTCCGCGCCTTCCGGCACGAGCGGGAGGACCCGGACGCCTGCTACGCCCTGCTGGCCCGGGACGCCGCCGACCAGCTCGAGGCCTGCGCCGGCCCGCTCGCCGGCCTGACCGTGGTCGACGTCGGCGGCGGCAGCGGCCACTTCACCGAGGAGTTCCGCGGCCGCGGCGCCGACGCCTACCTGTTCGAACCGGACGTACGGGAGCTCGGCGCGGGGCCGCCCGCGGGCACGGTGATCGCGGACGGCTATCTGCTGCCGCTGTCCGACGCGGTCGCCGACGTCACCTTCTCCTCCAACGTCCTGGAGCACGTGGCCGACCCGCAGACCTTCCTCAGCGAGCTGATCCGGGTGACCCGGCCCGGCGGACTGATCTACGTGTCGTTCACCAACTGGCTCTCCCCGTGGGGCGGGCACGAGTGGGCCCCCTGGCACTACCTCGGCGCCGAGCGTGCCCGCGCCCGCTACGAGCGCCGTACCGGCCGGCCCGCCAAGCACACCCTGGGCGAGAACCTGTTCGCCGTGCACGTCGGGCCGACCCTGCGGCGGGTGCGGGCCCGCGACGACGTGACGGTCGTGACCGCCCGCTCCCGCTACTGGCCGTTCCTGCCCCGGGCGATCGTCCACGCGCCCGGGCTGCGGGAGTTCGCCACCTGGAACCTCCTCCTCATCCTGCGGCGGTGTCCCCCATGACAACCACGGTCCAGGCCTCACCCCCGGCAGCCGGCCCCACCACCGCGGTCCGCCAGGACCCGCCTCGGGGCCCGCGGTCGCGGCGCGCGCTGCTGGGTTTCTGGGCCGTGGTGCTCGTCCTGCTGCTCGCCGTGCACCCCGGGCGGCAGACCTTCGACACCAAGCTCGGCGTGACCACCGACCCCGGCCGGTTCCTGTCCGGCCTGGGCCAGTTGTGGCACGACCAGGGGTCCTTCGGCGGCATCCAGGACCAGTACGCCGGCTACCTGTGGCCGATGCTGCCGTACTACTGGCTCGCCCACGCCGTCCGCCTGCCGGTGTGGCTCGCCGAGCGGCTGTGGATGTCGCTGATCGTGTCGGCCGCCTTCTGGGGCGCGCTGCGGCTGGCGGAACGGCTGGGCGTGGGCAGCCGCGCCTCCCGGCTGGTCGGGGCGGTGGCGTACGCGCTGTGGCCGCTGTTCACCACCGTCGTCGGCTCCACCTCGGCGGCCGCGCTGCCCGGCGCCCTGCTGCCGTGGGTGCTGCTGCCGCTCGCGGACCGGCGGTACACCGCCCGGGTCGCGGCGCTGCGCTCGGCGCTGCTCGTGCCGTTCATGGGCGGGGTCAACGCGGCCGCGACCCTGGCCTCCCTGCTCCCGGTGGGCCTGTACCTGCTCTCCCGGCCGCCCGGGCCGCGGCGGCGCCGGCTGCTGGCCTGGTGGGCGCCCGCGGTGGTGGCGGCCACCGCCTGGTGGTGGATCCCGCTGCTCCTGCTGGGGGCCCACGGCGAGAACTTCCTCGCCTACGTGGAGACCTCGCAGACCACCACGGCCACCATATCGGCGGCCGAGGCGCTGCGCGGGGCCGGCAACTGGGTGGCGTACCTGCACTTCGGGCAGGCCTGGCTGCCGGCCGGGTGGACGGTGGCGTCCTCGGTGACGGTGATCGTCTGCTCGGCGCTCGCGGCGGGGCTGGGCCTGGCGGGCCTGGCCCGGCGGGACATGCCGGAGCGGCGGTGGCTGGTGCTGACCGTGCTGACCGTCGCGCCGGTGGTGCTCGCCGGGTACGGCGGCGCGCTCGGCGCGCCCTTCCACTCGGTGGTCCAGGACTGGCTGAACGGCCCCCTGGCGCCCTTCCGCAACATCTACAAGTTCCAGACGGGACTCGCGTCGGCGCTCGCCCTCGGCCTCACGCACCTGGTGGGCGTGGCCGCCGAGGAGCGCGGCGCCCGCCCGGTCCGCGGCCGGCGGCTCGCGCCGCTGTTCGCCGCCGTCCTGGCCCTGCCCGGACTGGCGTGGCCGTACCTCAACGGGTCGATCCTGAACCCGGGTTCGTTCACCGCGCTGCCCGCGTACTGGTCCGCCACGGCCGACTGGCTGCACACCTACTCCCCCGACTCGCGCGCCCTGGTCGTCCCCGCCACCGCGCACGGCCTCTACACCTGGGGCTCGCCCATCGACGAGCCACTGGACGTGCTCGCCGAGTCCCGCTGGGCGGAACGGGACTTCGTGCCCTTCGGCACCCCCGGCAACCGGCGCGCCATGGACGCCGTCGAGCAGGCGCTGACCAGCGGCGCGGACGTGCCCGGCCTCGCCGACTACCTCGCCCGCGCCGGCGTGCGCTTCGTGGTGGTCCGCAACGACCTCGACCCCGACCAGATCGGCTCCCTGCCGACCACCACCGTCAAGCGCACCCTGGAGCAGTCCGGCTACCGGCGCGTGACCGGCTTCGGACCGGTCATGACCGGCGGCCGGATCGCGCACGGCACCCCGCTCCAGGTCGAGGGCCTCTACCCGCGGCAGCGGGCGGTGGAGGTCTACGAGCCGGTGGACCGGAGCGTGCCCAGGCCCGGGCAGGCCCGGTTGCTGCCGGTCGCGGCCACCGCCGTGGTCTCCGGCGGCCCCGAGTCGCTGCTGCCGCTCGCGGGCGAACTGCGCGGCCGGGCGGGCGTTCTGACCCGCGACGGCCGTCCCGGCCTCGCCTCGCCCGCGGTCCAGGTGAGCGGGGACGGGCTGCGGCGCGCGGACACGCGGTTCGGCCTGGTCGACGCCAACACCTCGTACACGTACACCGCGGACGAGCGCAACGCCCCGGACGCCGTGCAGGACGCGGGCCGGTCCCCGCACCAGATCCTGCCGGTCCACGGCCTCGCCCACCAGACGGTCGCCGAACTGCGCGGCGCCCGCTCGGTCACGGCCTCCTCCTACGGCAACTGGCTGTTCCACCTGCCCCAGTACGACCCGGTGAACGCCTTCGACGGCGACCCCGGCACCGCGTGGGCGGAGGGCGCGCCCGGCTCGGCGAACGGGCAGTGGCTGCGGATCGGCTTCACCGGCCGCTACGACATGCCCTCCTCGGTGCGGGTCACGCCGCTGCCGCAGGAGAGCGTCAGGTCGGCGGCGACCGAGGTGCGGGTGGACACGGAGCGGGGCTCGGCGACCAGTCTGCTGCGGCCGGACGGGTCCACCCAGACGGTGCGCACGCCGGCGGGCGCGACGCGCTGGATGAAGCTGACGATCACCGGTTCGGTGGCCCGCAGGGCCGGCCTGACCGGCGCCGGCTTCTCCGAGATCGCCCTGCCGCACGTCCGGGTGACGCGGCTGCTGCGGCTGCCGGTGGACGCGGACACGCAGGGCGCCGCCGCCGAGATCGTCTCGCTGCACCGCACGCCCGACCCGACCGGCCTGTCCGTGACGGGCGGGGAGAGCGGGCTGCACCGCCGGTTCACCGCGGGCGCGGCGGGGACGTACGAGGTGAACGCGAGCGCGGTGCCGGTGCCGGGCGAGGCGCTCGACCGGCTGCTGTACGAGGTCGCGCCCGAGCGGGGCGACCGGATCGTCGCCACCGCCGACTCCACGGCCGCCCTCGGCGCGGGCCTCTCGGCGCGCAACCTCACCGACGGGGACCTGACCACCGCGTGGATCGCGGGCGGCCGGCCCACGATCCACCTGGGCTGGCCGGGCAAGCAGGCGGTGGGCGAGATCGTGCTGGCCCCGGCGGGCGGCCTGTCGACGCGGGCCACGCGGGTGGACATCAGCTCCCCGGACGGCGCGGCCACGGCGGGCGTCGACGAGGGCGGCGTGGTCCGCTTCGACCCGATCACCACCGACCGTCTCGACATCACGGTCACCGGGACGGCCCCGCTGACCCTGCACAACCCGGTCGCGGACGAGGACCTCCAACTGCCCGTCGGCTTCAGCGAGGTGTACGTACCGGCGCTGGCGCGGTACCGCACCCCGCAACCGCCCGCGTCCCGGGCCTTCTCGCTCCCGTGCGGCAGGGGCCCGGTGGTCACGGTCGACGGGAAGCCGTACGAGACCGCCGCGAAGGGCACCGTAGGGGACCTGGTGCAGCGGCGGCCGGTGACGGTGACGCTGTGCCAGCAGGGCGGCGCCGATCCGTCGCTGGAGCTGACCACGGGCACGCACACCCTCGAGACCGGGGACACCGGCCCGCTCGCGCCGGCCGACGTCACGCTGACCCGCGGAACCCTTCCACCCGCCGTGGCACCGGGGCGCGAGCTGCGGATACGGGACTGGCTGGGCGACCGGCGCGAGGTGAGCGTGGGCTCGGGTGCGGCGGTGTACCTGACGACGTACGAGAACTACAACGACGGCTGGCGGGCCACCCTGAACGGCGAGCGGCTGGCACCGGTGCGGCTGGACGGCTGGCAGCAGGGCTGGCGGATCCCCGCCGGGGCGGGCGGCACGGTGAAGCTGACGTACGAGCCGGCGACGGCGTACCAGGGCGGCCTGATCGGCGCCGCGGTGGCGGCGGCCGGCCTGGTGGCCCTCGCGGCATGGCGCCGCCGCGAACCGGCGACGGACCCGGCCCGCCCGGCACCGCCGCCGCCCGGCCCGTGGCTCGGCACGGTGGCGCTGACGCTGGTGGCCGTCGTGATCGCCGGGTGGCTCGCCCTGCTGGTCCCCGCCCTGGCCCTGGTGGCCCACCGCCGCCACCGCCTGCTGGTGCCGATCGCCTTCCTGTCCCTGGCGGGGGCGGGCATCGCGGCGGCCACGGGCGCGGGCGACCCCCCGGGCGCGGGGACGGGCGCCTTCGGTCCGGCGGCCCAACTGCTGGCCCTGACGGGCCTGTTCGCCGCCCTGGTGACGGTACGGGAGCGGCCGCCCGGCCCCGCCCGCGCCGGAGACCCGGTGACCACGGCCCTGCCGCCCCCGGCCGCCGGCGGACCACCCGGGCCCACGGGACCGCCGGCCGGTCCCGGCACCACGTCGCACCCGCCGGACGGTCCCGGTACCGCGTCGCACCCGCCGGACGGCCCCGGCACCGCGTCGCACCCGCCGGACGCCGAGCCCCCGGTCGACGCACGCGGCCCCCGAAGGGCCGAGCCGGACCCGCCCGTCACGAGCCCGCCGCCGCGCGGCACCGGGGCGGGCGAGGCGCCCGGCGCCACCGAGCCGGACCCGCCACGCGGCCCCGGGACGAGGGAGGACGGCGCATGACCGCGGTGGAGCGTCGAGCCGGGGAGCCGGATCCCGTGTCGACGCGGGTTCCGTTCCCGGTGGTGGACGAGGTGGCGCGGCACTGTGCGCAGGAGGCGGAGCCGGAGACGGTGCACATCGAGGTGCATCTGCCGGGGCGGGTGGACGCGGGGCGGCTGCGGCGCGCGTTCGGCGAGGCGCTGCTCCGCCACCCCCGTGTCCTCGTGCGCCAGGCCCCGGCGCACTGGTACAGCCGTGGCTACGTCTGGGAGCTGACCGAGGGTCCCGACGTGGAGACGGTGACCTTCCCGGCGGCCGGGCCCCACGCGCTGGAGCACGCCAGGCAGCGGGCGCTGGACCACGCGCCGCCGCTGTCGTCCTCGCCGCCGGTCCGGCTGGAGGCGATCGGCGGCGGGGACGGTCACGGGGCCGGGGACGGCACGGTCCTCGTCCTCACCGTCAACCACACCGCCCTCGACGGCCCCGCCTGCCTGCGCGTGCTCGCCACCGCCGCCGCGCTGTACGGCGGCCGGGACAACTCCCCCGCCGCGCCGCCCGCCCGGCACCCGAACGCCCCCGAGGAGCCCGCGCCGCCCGCCCCCGCCGGCTGGGCCCCGCCCGCCCGCGTGGCCCCGGGCAGCCCGGAACGCGCCCCCGGGAACCGCCTGCTGCTCGCCGAGCTGCCCCTCCCGCACCGGCCCCGGGGCGCCCCGTACACCGTCAACGACCAGCTGATGGCCGCCACCGCCCTGACCGTCGCCCGCTGGAACCGCGAACACGGCGCCCGTCCGCGCCCGATGCGCGCCACCATGCCCGTGGACGACCGCCCGCGCGACGTCACCATGCCCATCGGCAACGGCACCCGGCTGGTGGAAGTCCCGTTTGCCGCCGACGAGTTGACGGAGGACGACCTGCCGGCGCTGCTGCGCCGCACCGCGCACCGCACCCGCGCCCTGAAGTCCCGTCCCCGCCCCCAGCTCGGGCACGGCGCGGCCCTGCTCACCGCCCCCTGGGCGCCGGTGGGCGTACGGGCCGCGCTCACCCGGGGTCTGCGCCGGGCGGCGGCGCCGTGGACGTCCACCACGCTGCTCAGCAACATCGGCCGGGTCCCCTACCCTCTGGACTTCGGCGAGGAGGCGGGGCGGGCGCACGCCGTGTGGTTCTCGGCCCCGGCCCGCATGCCGCGCGGCCTGACCATCACCACCGCGTCCACGGCCGGCCGCCTCCACCTCGCCCTGCGCTGGTCGCGCACCCTGCTCGGCCCCGCCGACGGCGCCCGGCTGCGCGAGCTGTTCGAGCACTGCCTGCACCTGACGCAGGAGGCCGCTCCATGACCGCGCCCACCGCTCCCGGGCCCCCCGCGCGCGACGGACTGCGCGACTTCTACGAGGACCCCGCCGTCCCCGTCGCCTCCGGCGCCCCGCGCAGCCTGCGCCAGGCCCGTATGCTCGCCGCCGCGCTCGGCCCGGCCGCCGCCGGGGTGCGCACGGTCGTCGACGTGGGCTGCGGCGACGGCTCCGCGGCCGCGGTCGCCGCCCCGCTGCTGGCCGGCCACCGCCTCGTCGGCGTCGACTGGTCGCAGGACGCCCTGCGCCGCGCCCGCACCCGGCTGCCGTACGCGGTGCGCGGTGAACTCAGCGGCGGCGGGCTGCCGTTGCGGACCGCCTGCGCCGACGCGGTGCTGTTCAGCGAGGTGCTCGAGCACCTCGTCGACCCGGACGCGGCCCTGGAGGAGATCCGCCGCGTCCTGCGTCCCGGAGGCCATCTCATGCTCTCCACACCCAACCTGGCCGCCTGGTACAACCGGGTGCTGCTGGCGGCCGGGGTGCAGCCGGTGTTCTCCGAGGTGAGCCTGCGCGCGATCCACGGCCGCCCGGGTTCGCAGGTGGTGGGCCACCTGCGGCTGTGCACGGCCCGCGCGCTCAGGCAGTTCGTCACCGCGGCCGGTTTCGAGGTCGTGGCGGTGCGCGGCGCGCCCTTCCACGGCGTCCCGCGCCCGCTGCGGCCGCTGGACCGGCTGGCCTGCGCGAGAGCGCCGCTCGCCTCCATCCTGCTGCTGCACGCGCGAAGGACGTAGCGCCGTGTGGTGGGGGGTGGCCGCCGCGCTGCTGGCCAACGTCCTGTACAGCACGGGGTTCGTGCTGGAGAAACGGGCGCTGGCCGGGCTGCCGGAGGTGTCCGTGCGGCGGCCGGTGCGGCTGCTGCGGATGGTGCTGGGCAGCCCGCTGTGGATCGCCGGATCCGCCGCCCTCGCGGCCGGGTTCGGGGCGCAGCTGGTGGTCTACCGGACACTGCCGATCGCGGCCGCGCAGGGCATCTTCGTATCGGGTCTGGTGCTGCTCGTGCTGCTGTCCGCGCGGCTGCTGGGCGAGCGCACCACCGGCCGCGAGCGGTACGCGCTCGGCACGATCCTGCCCGCGCTGCTGATGGTCGTGCTCTCCCTGGACCGGGGCTCGGACACCGTCGGCCGCGACGCCCCCTACCCGCTGGTGCTGCTGGTGTGCGTGCCGTCGCTGTGGGCCGGGGTGGCGCTGTACCGGGCCGCCGAGCGGCGCGCCCGCCACCGGCACCGGCCGCCCGCCACGGGCGTGGAGTACGGGGTGGCGGTGGGCCTGCTCTACGGGGTCAGCTCGCTCGCCGTCAAAGGGGTCTCCGGTTACCTGGGCGCCGGGCACGGGCCGCTCGGCGCGGTGACGGGCGTGCTGCGCTCGCCGTACCCGTATCTGCTGCTGTTCACCGGCGCCTTCGGTCTGGTCATGTCCCAGGCCGCGCTCCAGCGCTGCCGTGCCTCGCTGGTCGTGCCGGTGTGCACGACGGTGACCTGCCTGTTCACGGCGGTGCTCGGCACGCTGACGTTCGGCGAGGCGCTGCCCCACGACCCGCTGCGGCTGTCGCTGCGGATCGCGGGCACGGCCCTGGCTGTGGCCGTGCTGCTGACCATGCCCAAACACCACGAGGAGCCCCGTGACGCCCTCGGGGCCGAGGAGCTGACGCCACCGTGAACCGCGACGACCCGCTGCTGAGGATCCTGGCCTGCCCGCTCGACAAGGGCCCGCTGCACCTGCTGCCGGAGGACGCGCTCTACAACCCGCGCCTGCGCCGCCGCTACCCCATCGTGGACGGCATCCCCCAGCTGCTGCCGTCCTCGGGCGAGCAGGTGGCGCAGGAGGAGCACGAGGAACTGCTGAAACGGATGGCCCGGTGAGGCCCCCGGCGCCGGGTGGGCGCACGGTGGCCGCCCGGCTGGCGCCGTTGCTGCCCGCCCGGTGGGTCGCCGCCGCCGCGCGGGCCGTGTACCCGCGGTTCGAGCCCGAGCTGGCCCGGCTGGACGAGCTGTGCCCGCCGGGATGCGGCACGGCGGTGGACGTCGGCGGCTGGTACGGGCCCTGGACGCACCGGCTGGCGGCCCGCGCCCACCGGGTGGTGACCCTGGAGCCGGTGCCGCACCTGGCGCGGCTGCTCGCCACCCGGGCCCCCGCCAACGTCCGCGTGATCCAGGCGGCCGCCGCCGAACGCCCCGGCACCGCCCGGCTGTGGCTGCCGCCGGACGACGCGGGCGACCGGGGGGTGTCGTCGCTGGTGCGGCGGGACATCCACGGCCGCGCGCTGCCGGTGGAGTGCGTGGCCCTGGACGACCTGGGGCTGCGCGGGGTCGGGTTCGTCAAGGTGGACGTGGACGGCGCCGAACTCGCGGTGCTGCGCGGGGCGACCGGGCTGCTGGCCCGCGACCGCCCGGCGCTCTTCGTCGAGCTGGAGACCCGGATCCAGCCGGTCGCGCCGGTCGTGCGGTACCTGGAGCTGCTGGGCTACACCGGCTGGGTGCTGCCCGGCGCCCACTGGCTGCCGCTGGCGTCCTTCCCGCTGGCCGAGCACCAGGCGGGCGCGTCCCACGTCGCCGCGCACGGGCTGCTGCGCCGCGTGCTGTCCTCGCACGGCCCGCGCCACGTCCGCTACGTCAACTCGGTGCTGTTCCTGCCCGACGGCCGCCGCCCGGACGTACGGGTGGGTGAGGATGGGCACCATGCCGACGCCCTCCGGAAAGCGCCCCGCCAGGGGACCAGCTGAGCGCCCCGCCAAGGCCCACGTCCCCTTCACCGCCCTCGACCTCCAGCTGGTGCTGCTGCGCCGCATGGCCGACCACAACCCGGACCTGGTGGAGGACGCCCGCCGTGAACTGGGCGTCTCCCTCGCGCGGATGCGGGACGCCAACAAGCGCTGGCAGGCCATGCTGCACTCGCCCAAGGGCCGCCGCGCCGCCGCCCGCTACCGCTCCGTGCTCGGCGAACCGGAGTCGGCGACCGCGCGCCGCGTGGGCGACCTGGACTGCGAGGCCCGTCAGTGGCGGCTGCCCTTGTGGCCGGGCCTGCGCTTCGAGGTGCTGGCAGGACCGGACGGGCAGGTCTGGAACGAGTGGCTGGTGCGCGCCCCGGATGCCGAGCCGCCGCGCCTGCGCACCACCGCGGACCTCGTCCCCTGGTCCTGCACGGTCGACGAGGCCGCCCGCGCCTTCGCCCCGGCCCGCCCCCTGGAGGGCACCGCGCCCACCCGCTGGGGCCTGGCGTTCACGGCCCCCGACCCGGACGGGACGCCCCGGCAGGTCGTGGCCGAGTTCACCTGGGGTCTGCTCCAGCGGACGCGGATCAGCTGACGGCACCGGCCGCGGCCAGCACGTCCCGGACCACCCGGGGCAGGGACGCGGGGTGCAGCCACAGGAACAGGTTGGGCTCCACCAGTTCCAGTTCCATCACCCTCGGTTCGCCGTCGTCCCCGTCCACCAGGTCCACGCGGGCGTACAGCAGCCCGGAGCCGCCGCCCGGCACGGCGGCCAGCGCCCGCTCGGCCACGGCGAGTTCGGCGGGCGCCGGCTCCCACGGCTCCACGCCGGGGTGGGCGACCTTGGCCGCGTCGTAGGCGGTCCCGGGCGCCAGCACGGCACGCTTGCGGCTGGCGTGCAGCAGCCGGCCGCCGAAGAACTGGAGCGCCCGCTCCCCGCTGACGTCGATGCGGGTGAGGTACGGCTGCACCATCGCGGTCAGCCCCTCCTCGTGCATCCGCGCCACCTGCGCGGCCGCCCTGTCCCGCTCTCCCGGCGCGTATCGGGCGGCGAAGCGGGCGCCGGCGCCGAAGACCGGCTTGACCACGAACTCGCGGTCGGCGGGCAGCCGTAGCTCGTCGCCGGGCGCGAGACAGCTGGTCGGCACGACGGGCACCCCGGCCGCCGCGAGGTCGACGAGGTAGCGCTTGTCGGTGCTCCAGCGCACCACGTCGGCCGGGTTGGCGACCCGGGTGGCCTTCGCGCACCGCTCCAGCCACTCGGTGAACTCCGCCATGCGCCAGGTGTAGTCCCAGGTGGACCGGATGAGGACGAGGTCGAAGCGGCCCCAGTCGACGCCCTCCCGGTCCCAGGGCACCGCGACCGCCTCGGCCCCGGCGTCCGCGAGCGCCTCGGTCAGCACGGGCAGGTCACGGTCCCGGTGCGGTTGCGCTCCGGGGTCGTAGGTGGCGAGCGCGACGCGGAGCACGGCGGGTTTCCTCTCGTCGGGAGTTTCGGCTCGTACATCAGTTCAGACGGCTGTGACCGGAGTCAACCTCCGGCGGCGACCGAAGCGGGTGCGGGTGGGGTAGGAACGGTGGTGTCGCCACCGCCCGCGCGCGAGTTCCACCGCCCGCGCACGAGTTCACAGGGAGTCCTCGCGTGTCCTTGCTCTTTCCCGCCCTGACGGAAGACCCCGGCGAGCGAGTCGCCCTGCGGTTCGGTGAGCGGTCGCTGACGTACGCGCGGCTCGCGGCGGCGGCCGGGGCCGTCGGGCGGCGGGTGGCCGGCCGGGAGCGGGTCGCCGTGTGGGCGACGCCGGAGCTGGAGACGGCCGTGGCGGTGGTGGGCGTGCTCCTGGCCGGGGTGGCCGCCGTGCCGCTGAACCCCAGGTCGGGCGAGAAGGAGCTCGGGCACATCCTGGCCGACAGCGCGCCCTCGCTGGTGCTCGCGGCCCCCGGCGCCGAACTGCCGCCCGTGCTCGCCGCACTGGAGCGGGTGGACGTCGACGTGCGCGCCACCGCGCCGCTGCCCGACGGCCACGCGGGCGAGGAGGACCCGGCCCTGGTCGTCTACACCTCCGGCACCACCGGTCCGCCCAAGGGCGCCGTCATCCCGCGCCGGGCCGTCGCCACCACGCTGGACGCGCTCGCCGACGCCTGGCAGTGGACCGGGGACGACGTGCTCGTGCAGGGCCTGCCGCTGTTCCATGTGCACGGGCTGGTTCTCGGCGTCCTCGGGCCGCTGCGGCGCGGCGGGGCCGTGCGGCACCTGGGGCGGTTCGGCACCGAGGGCGTGGCGCGGGAGCTGAGCACCGGGGCGACCATGCTGTTCGCGGTGCCGACCATGTACCACCGGATCGCGGAGGCGCTGCCCGGCGACCCGGCGCTGGCGAAGGCGCTCGCCGGCGCCCGGCTGCTGGTCTCCGGGTCCGCCGCGCTGCCCGTGCACGACCACGAGCGGATCGCGGCGGCGACCGGGCGGCGGGTGATCGAGCGGTACGGCATGACGGAGACGCTGATGAACACCAGCGTCCGCGCCGACGGCGAGGCGCGGGCCGGGACGGTGGGCGTGCCGCTGCCGGGGGTCGAACTGCGGCTGGTGGAGGAGGACGGCACGGCCCTGACGGCGTACGACGGGGAGACGGTCGGCGAGATCCAGGTGCGCGGCCCGAACCTGTTCACCGAGTACCTCAACCGGCCCGACGCGACGGCCGCCGCGTTCACCGCCGACGGGTTCTTCCGCACCGGTGACATGGCGGTGCGCGACCCGGACGGCTACGTCCGCATCGTCGGCCGCAAGGCCACCGACCTGATCAAGAGCGGCGGCTACAAGATCGGCGCGGGCGAGATCGAGAACGCGCTCCTGGAGCATCCGGGCGTGCGGGAGGCGGCCGTCACCGGGGAGCCGGACGCCGACCTCGGGGAGCGCGTCGTCGCCTGGATCGTGCCGGCCGACCCGCAGTCGCCGCCCGGCGCCGAGGAGCTGGCCGACCACGTGGCCCGGCGGCTCGCCCCGCACAAACGGCCCCGCGCCGTCCGTCTCCTCGACGCGCTCCCGCGCAACGACATGGGGAAGATCATGAAGCGGGCGCTGCCCCATGGCTGAGCGGCTCACCGCCCGGCAGGCCCTCGCCCTCGTCACCGACGACTTCACCGAACTCCCGGATCCTGCCGGTCACTCGGAGCCGGACGGCCCGCTCGGCTGGCGGGGCTACGACACCGCGCGCGCCCGCGCCACCGAACGCACCGGCGAGCGGGAGTCGGTGGTGTGCGGCACCGCGACCGTCGGCGGCACCCGGGCGGTGCTGGTCTCCTTCGAGTTCGGCTTCCTCGGCGGCTCGCTGGGCGAACGCACCGGCGACCGCCTGGAGTCGGCGTACGTCCACGCCCGCGAGCACCGCCTGCCCGTCGTCCCGCTGGTCGCCACCGGGGGCAGCAGGATGCAGGAGGGCATGCTCGCGCTCACCCAGCTCCAGCGCGTGGCCCGCCAGTCCGCGCTCACCCGGGCGGCCGGGCTGCCCCAGATCGCGGTGGTGCGCGACCCGACCACGGGCGGCGGCTGGGCCACCCTCGGCGCGGGCGCCGACGTGGTCCTCGCCCTGCCCGGCGCCCAGATCGGCTTCGCCGGCTCCCGCGTCCGGCCCGCCGGCGCCGACCCGGCTGCCTACACCGCCGAGGCCCAGCTGGCGGCAGGCTCGGCGGACGCGATCGTGCCCCCCGGCGAACTCCGCGCCACCCTGGCCCTGTGGCTCCGCCTCCTGACCACCCCGTCGGCGACCGGCGCCCCGCCACCGCACGCCCTGCCCACACCGGACACCGCCACGCGCACCGCTCTGCCCGCCACCGGCTGGGAGGCCGTCCGGCGGGCCCGCGCCCCGGAGCGGCCGCGCGCCGAGCGGTATCTCGACGCGTACTTCGAGCAGCGGGCGGCGATCTCCGGAGACCGGTGCGGCGGGCGGGACGACGGGATGCTGTGCGGTTTCGGCGAGCGTGAGGGACGTACGATCGCCTATGCCGCGCAGACCGGCACCGCGACCCGGCCCGCCGGGTACCGCACCGCCGCCCGGCTGGTGCGGCTCGCGGACCGGCTCGGCATCCCGGTGCTGACCCTGGTGGACACCCCGGGCGCGGCGAACGACGCCGAGGCCGAGCGGCAGGGCGCCGGGGCCGCGATCGCGGACCTGTTCGCCGCGGTCGCCGAGGCCCGTACGCCCGTCACCACGCTGGTGATCGGCGAGGGCGGCTCCGGCGGCGCCCTCGCCCTGGCCTCGCCCCGCGACACCTGGGCCACGCCGGACAGTTACTTCTCGGTGATAGCGCCCGAGCTAGCCGCCGCGATCCTCAAGCGCCCGCCGGAGCAGGCGCCGGCCACGGCCGGCGAGCTCCGCGTGCGCCCCCAGGACCTGCTCGCCCTGGGGGTGGTGCGGGGCATCGCCGGCCACGACGAAGGCGCGGTCACCGCACCCCCACCGCCCGGATGACCTCCTGCCGCACGAAGCCGCCCCGGTCGTCGCCCGCCGAAGCGCGCAGCGACACCGAGGCGGCGCCGCGCGGCACGGTCAGCGTGCCCCGCCAGGTGGCGTCCCGGCCGGTGAGCGCCACCGGCCGCCAGGTCGCGCCCTCGTCGTACGACACCTCGAGCCGGCCCCCGCCGACGGTCCCGGTCCCCGTGGCTCCCGCGACGTACTCCGCGTGCAGGCCCACGCGCACGCGGCCGCCGGCGCGCACGTCGCCCGCGAGGCCGGTGCCGACGCCGAAGGCGAGGTTGATCAGGGGCAGCGTCGTCCAGCGGTCCTGCGGGGCGGCCGAGGAGCGGAAGGTCCACTCCGCGTGCCCCCGGCTCGCGAGGCGCCACCGGCCGGCGTCCAGCGCGGTGTCCGTGACGAGCCGGTACGTGTGCTCACCGGCGGGCGCGTCCCACGCGTAGGCGGTCGAGTCGGACCGCTGGTCGGTCAGTCGGCCGTCCGTGTAGAGGGACGTGGTCTGGGTCATGCCGCTGTCCTGGCTCCAGACGTCCCCGAAACCGGTGTGGTCGGGTCCCGAGTCGCCCCAGCCGGGCGCGTCGAACCGCAGCTGGTTTCCCTGCCGTTGCTGTCCCCAGCCGAGGCCGGTGCCGAGCCAGGGGTGCCAGACGGGACCGAACCAGTCGAGCACCGGGTGCGATCCTCCGGTGTAGCGGACCAGCCCGCCGCGCTCCTCCAGGGTGGCGTCGCCGACCGTCACCGACTCCTGCCAGAGCCTGCCGGGACCGGCGGAGACGTAGTCGGTGCGTACGGCCGGGTAGTCGATGCGCTCCTGGAAGCCGATGCCGACCGGGAAGGTGCCGGTGATCGAGTACCGGAACTCGCCGCCGGACGCCGGGGACGCCTGGGACACCGGCCGCACGGCGTGGAACCTCGCCCGGACGGTGGCGAGTTCGCGCCCGTCCGGCGCGTACGTGAGGTCGTGGTCGGGGATCGCGCCCCGGTGGCCCTGCTCCAGGTCGTAGACGTACGGGGTGTCGCGCGTCCCCGTCATGTCGACCCGGCCGGTGGCGCGCAGCCGGGCCGCGTCCGCCTGGTTCACGGTGGCGATCTGCAGCGGCCGGTCGGCGTTGTCGTCGGTGCCCCACCAGGCGCTGAGCCGCCCGGGCGCGTCGTCGGTCACGAACAGCGCCTTCGCGCCCGCGTCCTGGGCGGCCCGGGCGAGCGCGGCCGGCTCGGCGCCGTCGGCGAGCCGGGCCAGCACCGCCTTGCCCCGCACGTCCTTCCCGGCGAAGTCGCCGTCGCCGGTGTCGACGAGCGGCAGCCGGCTGCGTCCCTCGATCAGCGTGCCGCCGGACTGCGCGACCGCCTCGCCGATCCCCCTGACCTCCAGCCGCGGCTTGCCGAGCCGCCACACCGTCCGGTACTCGAAGCCGCCCCGGGTGACCTTCCGCGTCGGCGCGGCGAAGACGCTGTCGTACGTCACCGGCACCTGGACCGCCTCGGACAGGTCCGAGCCGCCGGCGTCGCGGTCGTACTCCATGAGCAGTTGCCGCGTCTCGGTGCGGCGGGCGACGGCGGCCCTGATCTCCCGCAGCCCGCGGCCGTCCAGGGTGACCTCGCGGTCCCGGTCGAGGACGACCTCGGGTGCGGCGAGGAAGCCGAGGCCGAGGGAGTCGGCGCCGTGGCTGCCGCGCACATCGAGGAAGGTGGTGAGGCTGTACGTGCCCGGCTTCAGCCGCAGCCGCAGGGTGCCCGAGTCACCGGCGTGCTCCGTGCCGGGATCGGCGCCGGCGGCGAGCCGCTGCACGGTGACGTCGGCGGCGGCAGCGGCGCCCGTGCGGTCCTTGACGTGCACGGTGAGCGTGTACCGCTCGTCCTCCTTGACCAGCCCGAACACGGTGTGCGCGACCGGCGTCCCGTCGGCCGAGGCGACGATCTGCCCGCTGGTCTCGCCGACCGGGGCCTTCGTCCCGTCGCCGGTGACCGTGGTGGTGGCGGTGCCGTGCGCGGGCACGGTGAGCGCGGAGTCGGCGAGCGTGGCCACGCCGTCCGGTGCGCCCCGCACGGCGAGGCTCAGCCGCACCGCCGCGTCGGAGGAGTTGGTGTACGTCAGGGTCCTCGTCACCGGCTTGTCCGCCGGGTAGGGCCAGCGCAGGAAGCCGAGGTCGGCGCTGCCGGTGGCGGTGATCCCCGCGCGCACGGCGTCGGGCACGCTCACCCGGCCCGCGCCCAGCAGGTAGGCGGAGGCGTCGAGCGGCTTCGACGTCGACATCAGCGCGTCCTTGAGGCGGGCGCCGTCCCAGTCGGGGTGCTCCTGCGCGAGCAGCGCCGCGGCCCCGGCGACATGGGGCGCCGCCATGGACGTACCGCTCATGGTGGTGTAGTAGCCGCTGCCCTGGGCGAGTTGGGAGCGGGCGGCGAGGATGTCCACGCCGGGGGCCGCGAGGTCGGGCTTGAGGGCGTCGTCGCCGGCGCGCGGTCCGGCGCTGGTGAAGTACGCGGCCCGGTCGGCGGAGTCGACGGCGCCCACGGTGAGCGCGGCGTCGGCGGCGCCGGGCGAGCCGATGGAGGAGGGAGCGCCGGTGTTGCCGGCGGCGACGACGAAGAGCGCGCCGGTCTGTCTGGAGAGGGTGTCGACGGCCAGCGCCATGGGGTCGGTGCCGTCGCTGGGCTCGGTGGAGCCGAGGCTCATGGAGACGATCCGCGCGCGCACGTCCCGCGCGGCCCACTCCATCCCGGCGATGATCTGCGACTCGCTGCCGGACCCCTGGTCGCCGAGCACCTTGCCGACGGCGAGCGTGGCGTCCGGCGCGACCCCCTTCTCCTTGCCGCCGGAGGCAGCGCCGCTGCCGCCCACGGTGGAGGTGACGTGGGTGCCGTGGCCGTCGCGGTCGGCGGTGTCGCCGCCGCCGGTGAAGTCCTTGGCCACCCGGACGCGGCCGGTGAGGTCCGGGTGGGCGGCGTCCACGCCGGTGTCCAGGACGGCGACGGTGACGCCCTTGCCGGTGAGCCCGGCGTCCCAGGCGGCCGGTGTGCCGATCTGCGCGTTGCTCTCGGCCATGACGGCCCGCACCCGCCCGTCGAGCCACACCTTGCCGGCGGCGGAGTGCTCCCCCGTGAACGCCCGCCAGAAGGCACGGCCCTTGGCGGCCTCGACGGCGGCCCCGCCCACACTGGCCAGGGACCGGGTCCGCCGCGCCCCGGCCAGTCCCGACAGGGCCCCGCCCCTGCCGTCGGTCACGATCAACGGCAGCTCACCGGTGCTCGCGTCGCCGAGCCCCTGCCGGATCAGCGCGCTCACGTCGAACAGCCGCCGGTCCAGGCGGCCCGCCCGCAGATAGGGCAGCGCCTCGTCCGGTACGACGCTGATGTCGCCGTTCACCGTGCGGGTGCGCACGGCTCCCGTGGCGCCCGGGGGCCGCCGCACGGTGACGGTACGGCGGCCGCCGCCGAGGCCGGTGACGGTGACCTTGTCGCCGGTGACGAGAGTGACGGACGCGGACGCCGTGGGCGGCGGCCCGGAGACCGTGGGCGGCGGTCCGGAGGCCGTGGGCGGCGGTCCGGAGGCCGTGGGCGGCGGTCCGGAGGCCGTGGGCGGCGACCCGGCGGTCGTCTCCCGCGCGGTCGCCGGCGCGGCCGGCAGCAGGGCGATCACGAGCCCGGCGGACAGGAGGGCCGCTCTCCGTCGGGCTGGTCCTCTGCTCATCCGTGCCTCTCTTCGTCGGGTGCTGCGAAGAGTGGCAGAAGCCTTGTGGGGCTGGGGAGTTGGGAGGTGCTGGCGGTTTGGCGCCCTGGCGGGTTCCCGCCGTCGCACCGGCCCCGATTCCCCTTTATCTGGCGCTTATTCAGCACATAACCCTAAAATGCACTCATCCAGCGGCACCCCGCCCGGCCCCCTTGAACAGGCGCCCGCTCCCCGGCCCGCGCACGATGACGAAGAAGGCCGCCGCCCGGTGGCCGCCACGGACCGCGCACCCGGGAGGATCTGCCGTGACCGCAAGTCTGGAGCAGTTGCGCCGCTGCCATTTCGCCGTCGACCTGGGAGCGGCCCGGACCCGGGTGTACGTCAAGGGCGCGGGCCTCGTGGTCGACCAGCCCTCGGTCGCCGCCGTCAACACCCGTACCGGAGCGCTGATCGCGGTCGGCGAGTTCGCCGAGAAGATGACCGGCCGCACCCCCGACTACATCCGCGTGGCCCGTCCGGTGTCCGGCGGCACCGTCGTCGACATCGAGATGGCCCAGCGCATGCTGCGCCATCTGCTCGGCGACCGGATGCGCCGCAGCCTGCGCCGCAAGCCCCGGCTGCGGGCCGCCGCCTGCACCCCGCACGACGCCGACCCGCTGGCCCAGCGCGCCACGATCGAGACGCTGGTCGGGCTCGGCGCCCGCCGGGTCGAACTCGTCGACACCCTCATCGCGGCGGCGGTCGGCTGCGGGCTGCCCGTGGAACGGGCCGAGGCCACCATGATCATGGTGTGCGGGGCCGCGGCGACCCAGGTCGCCGTGCTCTCGCTGGGCTCGATCGTCACCGCCGAGCGCATCCCGGTCGGCGGCGAGGCGGTCGACCACGCGATCGTCCAGCACCTGCGCCACGCACACGAGTTGATGCTGCCCAGCCAGTCCGTACGGCCGCTCCAGCTCGCCCTGTCCGGCAACGGGCTCACCCCGCAGGGCCCGTCGTCCACCGAGATCCACGGCCGCGACGTGGCCACGGGCCTCGCCCGCTCGGTGCGGGTCGACACCGCCGCCGTACGGGACGCCATCCAGACGCCGCTGACCGCCGTGCTCGACGGCATCTACCGCGTGCTGCGCGAGTGCCCGCCGGACCTGGTGGCCGACGTCGCCGACCGGGGGATCATGATGGTGGGCGGCTCCGCGCTGCTCCCGGGCCTGGACCAGATGCTGCGCCAGGCCACCGGCGTACCGGTGCACATCGCCGAACGGCCGGACGTGTGCGCGGTCCAGGGCCTGGGCGCCATGCTGGAGGGCAGGATCGAGCCGCTGGTGCTGGACCCGCTGGGCGCGTAGCCCGCGCGGGGCCCCGGCAGAGCCGTACGCGAACCCGTGACGCGAACCCGCGCGGCCGTCAGGCCACTTGGGCCGTTCAGGGAGCGAACCAGCAGCGGACCGTGGTGCCCTTCTCCCCGGTGTGCACGCGCACCAGGTCGGCGACGAGGTTGACCAGCAGCAGGCCGCGGCCGCCACGCTGGTCGCGGGCGGCGGGCCGGCGTCCGGCCAGCGGGTCGGCGAGGCGGCCCCGGTCGCGCACCTCGCACAGCACCTCGCCGTTCTCCGCCCACACCCGCAGCTCGCCCGAACCGCCGCCGTGCACCACGCTGTTGGTGGTCAGCTCGGCCGTGACCAGCGCCAGGTCCTCCAGGCGGGTGTCCACCAGACCCAGCCGGGCACCCTCGGCGGTGGCCACGTGCCGCGCCCGTGAGAGCGTCTGCGCGGTGAAGGCGAAGCACAGCGCGTCCGGCGCGGGCGCCAGCGGCTCGTTGTACCGGCCGAGGACGTGGTCGGGGGCGTAGGCGACGCTGTCCCGTCCGGCGGTGGCGCCGGAGGGGATGACGACGGGGTGGGTGGCGTGCGCGTCGGCGAGGGTCCGCTCGTCCAGCCGCACGGCGTCGTACGGGCACAGGATGGTGACCTCGCGGCCCTCGAACGCGGCGTTGATCAGCGCCTCGTGCTGCACGCAGGCCGGGTACTCGCTGGGCGTGCGGCCGGCCCAGATCGGCTCGCCGATGATCCGCACGCGGCGGCCGGCCGCCTGGGCGTCGGCGAAGGCGCGCAGCACGCCGGGGATGATCCGGCCGGGGTTGCGTCCGGCCTGCCGCATGTCCAGCAGCCGTACGGCGGCGGCGTCCGCGCCCAGTTCCGCCTCGATCAGCCGCAGGTTCTCGCCGGGGACGGCCACCGCGACCGGCTCGCCGGACTCGAGGCCCGCGCGTACGAAGGGGACGGTGCCCGCCAGGTACTCCGCCTCGTCCCGGTAGAACAGGGCGGGGTGGACGAACGGTTCTGTGACGACGGTCGTCATGACGCGGGGACCTCACTTCCCGGCAGGCCGGGCCGGAACACCTCCAGTATCCGGAACACCTCCAGTATCCGGGGCAGCGCGGCCGGCGGCCGGTGCGGCACGGTCGGGCGACCCGGACCGAGCCCGCCCACGGTCTCGGCGAGTACGCCGGCACCGGCCACGCCGGCGAGGGTCACGGCCGACGGCCCCGGGCCGTGGACGTCGCCGGCGTCGCGCACCGCCCGTTCCCCCGCGCGCTCGCGGACCCTCCGTGTGGCCAGGTTCACTTCACCCTCCGCCCGCGGTCCGCCGTGCCCGGACGGCGGCGACACGCTCAGCCGCGGCCCCGCGCCGGGCGCCACGCATCCGCCCGGCGCGTTCCGCTCTGCTCCCGGCACGTCCACACCGCCTCCCCGTTGCTCCACTGCTCGCTCAACAGTATGATCCGCGCCCCTCTCACGCGCCCCGCCTCCGCCCCCTGCCCGCCCCGTACGAGCCCCATGCGTCCCACGGGTTCGTCAAGAATCAGCCCGTATCACCACGATTGCGTGTACGGCGGAGAGCAGTGGGCAGGTGCACGAAAGCACCGCCGGGAGGCAGACCATGGCGTTTCGACCCGCGGCCCCCACGGCCGCGGCCCGGCGGCGACGGGGAGCGCGACGTCGCCAGGTCGCGCGGGGACTGCCGGGGACGAACAAGGCGGGGACATGACCTCAACGGCGCCACCACCTCTCGCACTGCGGTTGCACGCCCTTGTCGACACGCTGACCATCGGCGTGCGCACGGACCAGGACGGCCGGGCCTTCCTCACCCCGCGCGGGGAACTGGTCCACGGCTGTACGCAGACGCTGGCCAAGGCACTGGCCGAACTGCCGCCCGGGGTCGTCCGGGTGGAGCTCGACGTGTCGCGGGTGACCTTCATGGACACCACCGGCCTGGAGTTCCTCCAGGTGCTCGACGAGCACGGCCGGGGTCACCTGGTCGAGGTGACGGCCACCGGCTGGACCGGTCAGCCGCGCCGGGTGCTGGAGCTGGCGGGCCTGGACACCGCCGACCCGCTGCGTCCGCCGCCCGACGGGTGTGCGCATCCGTCGCCTGAAACCCTGACCGGCTCGGCGGTGGCCCTGGAGCGCACGGAGCGGCTGCTTCGGCTGCGCGAGGAGGTCGGGCAGCTCCGCGAGGCCATGGTGGCCCGCCCGGTGATCGACCAGGCGCGCGGCATCCTGATGGCCGCCCACTCCTGCACGCCCGAACAGGCCTGGGACATCCTGCGCGAGACCTCCCAGCGCTCGAACACCAAACTGCGCGAGGTGGCCGCCGCCGTCACCGCCGGCGCCCTGCCGGACGGCCCCGTACCGCCGGACGGCATCCGCACGGCCCTGCGCACGGCGATATCCCGCACCACCGCCCCGGACACACCGCGACTCTCGCCGGCACCGCAGCCCTCGGCACCGGAGCCGTCACCGGCACCGGAGCCCTCGCAGGCACCGCAGCCGCCTCCCACCGCGCAGGCGCCCCCGGCCCAGCAGACGCCCCCACCCCCGGACCCGCAGGCGCCCCGCGCGCCGGTAGCGGACCGCACGCCGGTAGCGGACCGCACGCCGGGGTACCCGGCCTCCGAGTGACCATCCCCGTCCCAGAGGAGTCACCAGGAGCCCCAGGAGTCACCACGATGAGAGAGCACACCCCATCCCAGGCCGAGGGCGAGCGGGACGACGCGGGCACCCGGCGCAACGCCGAGCCGCCGGACACGCCGTATCCGACACCGTCACAGGCCGAGGGCGACCGGGACGACCTCCCGGACACGGCGGACCCCGCCGACGACAGCACCTGACGCACGGGACCGCCGAAGGCCGCGCGAGGCGTTCCTCCGGCCGGGTGCAAAACCCGGCCAACACGCGCCTGCGGCCCCCGGAACCGGTCCGGGGGCCGCAGACTTTGACCAAGGCACCCCGCGCGCGGCCGCAGGTCATATCGATTCTGCGCGGGTAGAGCCTGGTGGGGCGGGTGGGACTCGAACCCACGGCCGACGGATTATGAGTCCGCTGCTCTAACCGGCTGAGCTACCGCCCCGTTCGGCGCGTCGCGTACATGTGTGTGCGCCGTCTGCCGCAGCATAGCCGCTCATACGATCTCCTGCTTCGCCATGGTCGGCTTCCCGCGACATGAAAAAGGACCCCGGCGGGGTCCTCGTTCAGCATGCTCCCCCGACTGGACTCGAACCAGTAACCTGCCGGTTAACAGCCGGCTGCTCTGCCAATTGAGCTACGGAGGACCGAGCTCCCCCGACTGGACTCGAACCAGTAACCTGCCGGTTAACAGCCGGCTGCTCTGCCAATTGAGCTACGGAGGAATGCCTCGTTGCATCGAACGTGCCTACCTGGGTATTCGCCAGGGGGCGCGCGCTCGCTGCGACACATACATTAGCGCAAGCAGGGGGGTGCTCCGCCAATCGGTATCCCCGGGCATCCCCGGGCTCTGACCCACGAGGCAAGGAAGGGTGGCCACCATGCGTTACCGGCTCGCGTTCATCGCAGGGCTCGCGCTGGGCTACGTGCTGGGCACGAAGGCCGGGCGCGAACGCTACGAGCAGCTGAGGAGTTCCGCCCGCCAGGTCGCCCAGAACCCCGCGGTGCGCAACACCGCCGAGACGGCGGCACAGCAGAGCCGCCAGTTCGCCGGCAAGGCGTACCACGTGGTCAGCGAGAAGGTCGGCGACCACGTTCCCGAGGCGGTGGCCGAGCGGGTGCGCTCGCTGCGGGCCCACGGCAACGGCAGCGGCGCGGACGACTGGGGCACGAGCAACACGTAGTACAGCGGTCCCGCCACGGCGAGTGGGTGCCCTCGGACGGCCGTCCGAGGGCACCCTTTCGCGTGTACGGGGGCAGCCCCACCCGCACCGTACGGGGGCGGCTACCCGCGTGTACGGGGGCGCCCGCCGCCCGCTCCCCCGCGCTCCCACCGGCATACGGCGCGGCCACCCCTCGCCGTACGGCAGAATTTTCGCCATGGGGATAGTCGCCGGGTTGGACAGTTCGCCCGATTTCACTCGCATCGTGGTCTGCGACACGGACACGGGAGCCGTGCTCCGGCAGGGATACGCGCCGCATCCGGTGGAGAGCCCCGAGGGAGGCGGCCGCCCCTCCGACGTGGACCCGCAGGCCTGGCTGCTCTCTCTCGGGGAGGCCGCCGGCGGCGGGCTGCTGGAGGGTGTGCAGGCCATCGGCGTCTCCGCGCAGCAGAACGCGCTGATCCCGCTGGACGGCCAGGGCGCCACCGTGCGGCCCGCGCTGGTCGGCGGCGACCGGCGGGCCCAGGTGGCCGCCGCGGACCTGATCGACGCGCTCGGCGGCCGCGAGGCCTGGGCGCAGGCGGTGGGCTGCGTCCCGCAGGCCGCGCAGCCGGTGACCAAGCTGCGCTGGCTCGCCAAGAACGAACCCGAGGCCGCGCGCCGCACCGCCGTGCTGATGCAGGCGCACGACTGGCTGGTGTGGCAGCTGCTCGGCCGTCCGGTCAGACGGACCACCGACCGCGGCGGCGCCTCCGGCACCGGCTACTGGTCCGCGGCCACCGGCGCCTACCGCCCCGACCTGGTCGAGCTGGCCCTCGGCCACCAGGCGGTGCTCCCGGAGGTGATCGGCCCCGCCGACGCGGCCGGTACGACCCCGGAGGGTTTGCTGATCTCCGCCGGCACCGGCGAGACCATGGCCGCCGCCTTCGGTCTGGGCCTCGGCCTCGGTGACGCGGTGGTCTCCCTGGGCGCCTCCGGCTCGGTGATGGCCGTGCACCCCGAGGCGCTGGTCGACCAGAGCGGGATGATCACCTCGCTCGCGGACGCCACCGGCATGCACCTGCCGGTCGTCACCACACTCAACGCGGTGCGGGCCCTGCGCGGCACCGCCGAACTGCTGGGCCTCGCCGACCTCGAGGCCCTGTCCGACCTGGCGATGAAGTCGACGCCCGGGGCGCACGGGCTGGTCCTGCTGCCGTATCTGGAGGGCGAGCGGACGCCGAGCCTGCCGCACACCGCCGGGACGCTCGCGGGTCTCAGGCGCGAGTCGATGAAGCCGGAGCACCTGGCGCGGGCCGCGTTCGAGGGGATGCTGTGCGGGCTCGCGGACGCGCTGGACGTACTGCGCGGCCGGGGCGTGGAGGTGCGGCGCGTGTTCCTGCTGGGGCAGACGGCGGAGCTGCCGGCCGTGCAGGCCGCCGCGCCCTCGCTGTTCGGCGCGCAGGTGGTGGTGCCGCAGCCCGCGGACTACGCGGCGATCGGCGCGGCCCGGCAGGCGGCCTGGGCGCTCGGCGTCTCCCAGGGCGCCCTCGACCCGCGCACCCCGCCCGCCTGGCAGGGCGCGGTGGCCCAGGTGCTGGAGCCGGGCGAGGAACTGGCGGTGGGGCAGGCGGTGCGCCAGCAGTACGTGTCGGTGCGCGAGCAGACCCACCCCGGGGCGTTCCGCCCGTGATGCCCTGTGACGTCCCCTGTCCGGGCGGCCCCTTGGGGCGGGGATGACCCGGACGGCGTAGGACCACCGGCCGAGGGCGGCTCGGCCGGTGGACCGCTATTGGGTTAATCAGTTGAGGTAACGCGGGTGGAGTGTCCGACGATAGGGGCCAGGGGACACCGACCGCCCCCCACCGCCGACTCCGAGAGACCAGTGTGCTCATAAGACTTCTGCGGACCTATCTCAGGCCCTACAAGAAACCCATAGCCCTCCTGGTGCTGCTGCAGTTCCTGCAGACGTGCGCCACCCTCTACCTGCCCACGCTGAACGCCCACATCATCGACAACGGTGTGGTGAAGGGTGACACCGGTTACATCCTGACGTACGGCGGCGTGATGATCGCCATCTCGCTGGCGCAGGTGGTGTGCAACATCGGCGCCGTGTACTACGGCGCCCGCACCGCCTCCTCGCTCGGGCGGGACGTCCGCGCGGCCGTCTTCGACCGCGTGCAGTCCTTCTCGGCGCGCGAGGTCGGGCACTTCGGGGCGCCCTCCCTCATCACCCGTACGACCAACGACGTCCAGCAGGTCCAGATGCTGGCCCTGATGACGTTCACCCTGATGGTGTCGGCGCCCATCATGTGCGTGGGCGGTGTGGTGCTCGCCCTCGGCCTGGACGTGCCGCTGTCGGGCGTCCTGGTCGCCGTCGTACCGGTGCTCGGCATCTGCGTGACGCTGATCGTGCGCCGGCTGCGCCCGCTGTTCCGTTCCATGCAGACACGGCTGGACACGGTGAACCGGGTGCTGCGCGAGCAGATCACCGGCAACCGCGTCATCCGCGCCTTCGTCCGCGACGAGTACGAGAAGGACCGCTTCCGCCGGGCCAACGGGGACCTCACCGAGATGGCGCTGGCCACCGGCCGGCTGCTCGCGCTGATGTTCCCGATGGTGATGACGGTGGTGAACCTGTCGTCCATCGCGGTGGTGTGGTTCGGCGCCCACCGCATCGACAGCGGCGGCATGCAGATCGGCGACCTGACCGCGTTCCTCGCCTATCTGATGCAGATCGTGATGTCCGTGATGATGGCCACCTTCATGTTCATGATGGTGCCGCGCGCGGAGGTGTGCGCCGAGCGCATCGAGGAGGTTTTGGACACCGAGTCCAGCGTCGTGCCGCCGAGCGCCCCGGTGCTCGAGCTGCGCCGCCACGGGCATCTGGAGATCCGTCAGGCCGGCTTCCGCTACCCGGGCGCCGAGGAGCCCGTCCTCAAGGCCGTCGACCTGGTGGCCCGCCCCGGCGAGGTCACCGCCGTCATCGGGTCCACCGGCAGCGGCAAGTCCACCCTGCTGGGCCTGGTGCCCCGGCTGTTCGACGCCACCGACGGGGAGATCCTCGTCGACGGGGTGGACGTGCAGCGGGTGGAGCCGGCGCTGCTGGCGCGCACGGTCGGCCTGGTCCCGCAGAAGCCGTACCTGTTCGCGGGCACGGTGGCGACCAACCTGCGCTACGGCAACCCGGACGCCACCGACGAGGAGCTGTGGCACGCGCTGGAGGTGGCGCAGGCCAAGGAGTTCGTCTCCCGGCTGGAGGGCGGGCTGGACGCGCCGATCGCCCAGGGCGGCACCAACGTCTCCGGCGGTCAGCGCCAGCGCCTGGCCATCGCCCGCACCCTGGTGCAGCGCCCGGAGATCTACCTCTTCGACGACTCCTTCTCCGCGCTCGACTACGCCACCGACGCCGCCCTGCGCGCCGCGCTCGCGCGCGAGACCGCCGAGGCGACCGTGGTGATCGTCGCCCAGCGGGTGGCGACCATCCGGGACGCCGACCGGATCGTCGTACTGGACGAGGGACGGGTCGTCGGCACCGGCCGCCACCACGAGCTGATGGCGGACAACGAGACCTACCGGGAGATCGTGCTCTCCCAGCTGACGGAAGCGGAGGCTGCCTGATGGCCGGGCCGATGGGGCGGATGATGGCCGGCGGCGGCCCCGACAACCGCTCGATGGACTTCAAGACGTCGGGCCGGCGGCTCCTCGGGCACTTCCGGCCCGAGCGGTACACGATGTACGCGCTGGTGCTGTGCGTGGTCGTCAGCGTCACGCTCAGCGTGATCGGGCCGAAGATCCTCGGCAGGGCCACCGACCTGGTCTTCGCCGGGATCGTCGGACGGCAGATGCCGTCGGGGCTGACCAAGGAGCAGGTGCTCGACTCGATGCGCCGGCGCGGCCAGGGCGGCATCGCCGACATGCTGGGCGGCACCGACTTCACCCCGGGCAAGGGCATCGACTTCGGCGCCGTGGGCGAGGTCCTGCTGTTCGCGCTCGGCACGTTCCTGGCGGCAGGCCTGCTGATGGCGGTGGCGACGCGGCTGGTGAACCGGTCGGTGAACCGCACCATGTTCCGCATGCGCGAGGACGTGCAGACGAAGCTGTCGCGGCTGCCGCTGTCGTACTTCGACAAGCGCCAGCGCGGCGAGGTGCTCTCGCGCGCCACCAACGACATCGACAACATCGGGCAGACGCTCCAGCAGTCGATGGGCCAGCTCATCAACTCGGTGCTGACCATCATCGGCGTGCTGGTGATGATGTTCTACGTCTCCTGGATCCTGGCGCTGGTCGCGCTGGTGACCGTGCCGCTGTCGTTCGTCGTCGCCACCCGCGTGGGCAAGCGGTCGCAGCCGCACTTCGTGCAGCAGTGGCGCTCCACCGGCAAGCTGAACGCGCACATCGAGGAGATGTACACCGGGCACACCCTGGTGAAGGTGTTCGGCCGGCAGGAGGAGTCGGCGCGGCAGTTCGCCGAGCAGAACGAGGCGCTGTACGAGGCCGGGTTCAGGGCGCAGTTCAACAGCGGCATCATGCAGCCGCTGATGATGTTCGTCTCGAACATCAACTACGTGCTGGTGGCGGTCGTCGGCGGGCTCAGGGTGGCCTCCGGCGCGCTGTCGATCGGTGACGTGCAGGCGTTCATCCAGTACTCGCGGCAGTTCTCGATGCCGCTGACCCAGGTCGCCTCGATGGCGAACCTGGTGCAGTCGGGCGTCGCCTCGGCCGAGCGGATCTTCGAACTCCTGGACGCCGAGGAGCAGGAGGCGGACCCGGTGCCGGGCGTGCGGCCGGAGCAGCTGCGCGGGCGGGTCGCGCTGGAGCACGTGTCCTTCCGCTACGACGAGGACAAGCCGCTCATCGAGGACCTGTCCCTGAAGGTCGAGCCCGGTCACACGGTCGCGATCGTCGGCCCGACCGGCGCGGGCAAGACCACGCTGGTCAACCTGCTGATGCGGTTCTACGACGTCACCAGCGGGCGGATCACCCTGGACGGCGTGGACATCGCGCGCATGTCGCGGGACGAACTGCGCTCCGGCATCGGCATGGTGCTCCAGGACACCTGGCTGTTCGGCGGCACCATCGCGGAGAACATCGCCTACGGAGCCTCCCGCCAGGTCACGCGCGGGGAGATCGAGGAGGCGGCGCGGGCGGCCCACGCGGACCGGTTCATCCGCACCCTGCCCGAGGGCTACGACACGGTGATCGACGACGAGGGCTCCGGGGTGAGCGCCGGTGAGAAGCAGCTCATCACCATCGCGCGGGCGTTCCTGTCCGACCCGGTGATCCTGGTCCTGGACGAGGCGACCAGCTCGGTGGACACCCGCACCGAGGTGCTGATCCAGAAGGCGATGGCCAAACTCCAGCACGGCCGGACGTCGTTCGTCATCGCGCACCGGCTCTCCACGATCCGGGACGCGGACACGATCCTCGTCATGGAGAACGGCTCGATCGTCGAACAGGGCGCCCACGACGAGCTGCTGGAGGCCGACGGGGCCTACGCGCGGCTCTACAAGGCGCAGTTCGCGCAGGCGGTCGCGGAGGTCGACTGAGGCACGGGGGGCCGCCGTCCGCGCGGCGGCCCCTTCTCAGTCCAGGTAGCCGCGCAGCTGGTCGGCGAAGGCGTGGTCGCGCAGCTTGTTGAGGGTCTTGGACTCGATCTGCCGGATCCGCTCGCGGGTCACGCCGAAGATGCGCCCTATCTCCTCCAGGGTGCGCGGCCGCCCGTCGGCCAGCCCGTAGCGCAGCTGGACGACCTTGCGCTCGCGCTCCCCGAGCGTCGACAGCACGGCGTCCAGGTGCTCGCGCAGCAGCAGGAAGGCGGCGGACTCCACCGGGGAGGCGGCGTCGCCGTCCTCGATGAGGTCGCCGAGGGCCACGTCGTCCTCCTCGCCGACCGGGGCGTGCAGGGAGACCGGCTCCTGGGCCAGGCGCAGCACCTCGCTGACCCGCTCGGGCGGCAGTTCGAGATGGGCGGCGACCTCGTCGGGCGTCGGCTCGTAGCCCCGTTCCTGGAGGATCCGGCGCTGCACGCGCACGACCCGGTTGATGAGCTCGACGACGTGGACAGGGACCCGGATGGTGCGGGCCTGGTCGGCCAGCGCCCGGGACATGGCCTGCCGGATCCACCAGGTGGCGTAGGTGGAGAACTTGTAGCCGCGGGCGTAGTCGAACTTCTCCACCGCCCTGATCAGCCCGAGGTTGCCCTCCTGCACGAGGTCGAGCATGGTGAGCCCGCGCCCCACGTACCGCTTGGCGACGGAGACGACGAGCCGGAGGTTCGCCTCGATGAGCCGGCGCTTGGCCATCCGCCCCATGACGACGAGGCGGTCCAGGTCCAGGGCGAGCTGGGAGTCCAGGTCGGGGGTGCCGGCCAGTTTCTCCTCGGCGAACAGCCCGGCCTCCACGCGCCGGGCGAGCTCGACCTCCTCGGCGGCGGTGAGCAGCGGGATGCGGCCGATCTCGCGCAGGTACTGGCGGAACAGGTCGGAGGAGGGCGCGCCGGACTCGGTGCGGGCGGGGGCGGGGGCCGGTTCGACGGGCTCGGGGGCGTCGCCCGGTTCGGCGGGCTCGGGGGCGTCGCCCTCCAGCGCTCCCGCCGGAGGTTCCTCCGGCTCGGACGGGGCCTCGGCGGGGCCTTCCGTCCCGGGGTGGCGCCCGGCCCTGTCCTGCGGGGGTACGGCCGCGATGACGCGGTCGGGGGCGACGTCGGTCTGGGCGAGGGTCTGGGTCTGCACGGGGGCGACCTCCAGGATGTTCGCTGCTGAGCTGTGCGGCAGCGGTACTCGGGGGGCGGAGTCGGCGGCCTCGCCGCTGTCCGTCCCGTACGCGATGAGCGAAGCGGCGGGGGTGTGGGACCCGTGGGGGACGGATCGGCCGCGCTCCGAGGACTCAGGCACCGGACCCAGTGTGGGGTACGACACATCGCTGCCACGAGGGGCGTGCGATGACTTTTTGCGTCCGGTCCGTGACCGGGCGGTTACTCAGATCGTTTGGCGGCGGGCCGCAGCCACGCTCACAGCGCGGCCGCGCCGCGCTGGCGCAGGGCCTGGTCGTACTGCTGGAGGATCCACAACTCGTTCTGCGCCGCGGCGAGTTCGGCCGGGTCGCCGCCGGTGCCGAGGCGGGCGACGGTGCTGTTGAGGTCGCGGATGCGGCGTTCGACGGCGCGGCGGCGGACGCGGACCAGGACCTCGCCCGCGTACATCTCGTCGACCGCCCGGTGCATGATCGCCTCGACGGCGAGCTCGGTGACCATCGCGCGGACCTGGTCGTCCGGGGCCGCCTCGCGGACGCGGGCCAGGTACTCCTGGGGGTCGCCGACGCCGTGCTCCGCGCCACCCGCTTCGAGGATGGTCTGGCGCACGGCGGCGTAGGGCGGGGCAGTGAACTCGTCGACGCCGTACGCGTCGAAGGCCGGGGAGACCAGCTCCGGGCGCTGGAGCGCGAGCTTCAGCAGCTCCCGCTCGGTGGCGAAGACGGGGTTGCGCAGGTTCAGCGCGGGGCCCCGGGCCTGCGTGGCGGCGGGCCGCGCGGCTGCGTACTGCTGCCGGGGGCCGCCCTGCTGGCGGTCCGGGCCGCCGCCGCGGCCGGAGCCGCCGCGCTCGCGGGCCCAGCGGGCGAGCTGGGCGACCCGCCGGACCACGAACTGGGTGTCGAGGATGCCGAGCAGCCCGGCGAGCTGGACGGCGACCTCGTGCTGGGCGCCGCTGTTCTTGATCCGGGCGACGACCGGCGCGGCCTCGTCGAGCGCCGCGGCGCGGCCGGCCGGGGTGTCGAGGTCGTAGCGGGCGACGATCTGGCGCAGCGCGAACTCGAAGAGCGGGGTGCGCGGTTCGGTCAGGTCGGCGACCGCCTCGTCGCCCTTGGCCAGCCGCAGCTCGCAGGGGTCCATGCCGTCGGGGGCGATGGCGATGTAGGTCTCGGCGGCGAACTTCTGGTCGTCCTCGAAGGCGCGCAGGGCGGCCTTCTGCCCGGCCGCGTCGCCGTCGAAGGTGAAGATCACGCGCGCCGAGCCGTTGTCCATCAGCAGCCGACGCAGGATCTTGATGTGGTCGCCGCCGAAGGCGGTGCCGCAGGTGGCGATCGCGGTGGTGACCCCGGCGAGGTGGCAGGCCATGACGTCGGTGTAGCCCTCGACGACGACCGCGCGGGAGGCCTTGGCGATCTCCTTCTTGGCCAGGTCGATGCCGTAGAGGACCTGGGACTTCTTGTAGATCGCGGTCTCGGGGGTGTTGAGGTACTTCGGGCCGTTGTCCGCCTCGTAGAGCTTGCGTGCGCCGAAGCCCACCACCTCGCCGCCGATGTCGCGGATCGGCCACATCAGCCGGCCGCGGAAGCGGTCGATGGGGCCGCGGCGGCCCTCCTGGGAGAGCCCGGAGAGGATCAGCTCCTTGTCGCTGAAGCCCTTGCCGCGCAGGAAGCGGGTGAGGTGGTCCCAGCCCTGCGGGCTGTAGCCGACGCCGAAGTGGACGGCGGCGGCCTGGTCGAAGCCGCGCTCGGCGAGGAAGACCCGGCCGGTCTCGGCCTCGGGGGAGGCCGCGAGCTGTTCCGCGTACCACTCGGCGGCCAGCTTGTGGGCCTCGACCAGGCGGATGCGCTCGCCGCGCTGGTGGGCGGGGTTGTACCCGCCCTCCTCGTAGCGCAACGTGATGCCGGCCTGGGCGGCCAGGCGCTCGACCGCCTCGGAGAAGGAGAGGTGGTCCACCTTCATCACGAAGGTGATGGTGTCGCCGCCCTCCTGGCAGCCGAAGCAGTGGAAGAGTCCCTTGCTCGGGCTGACCTGGAAGGACGGGGACTTCTCGTCGTGGAACGGGCACAGGCCCTTGAGGTTGCCGCCGCCCGCGCCCCGCAGCTGGAGGTACTCGGACACGACGGCGTCGATCGGGACCGCGTCCCGTACCGCCTTCACGTCCTCGTCGTTGATCCGTCCTGCCACGCGTGAATTCTACGGGGACGGTCGGACACTCCTTCCCTCCTACGAGGCCAGGCTGTCCAGCGGGACGTGCGGGTCGGCCAGCGCCTCCGTGTCCACGCGCGCCTTCGTGCGGATCAGGTGCTGGATCGGGTCCGTGACGTCCCACACGTTGACGTTCATCCCGGCCAGCACCCGGCCCTCCTTCACCCAGAAGGCGATGAACTCGCGCTTGCCGGCGTCCCCTCGGATGACCACCTCGTCGTACGACCCGGGCGGCGCCCAGCCGCTGTACTCCATGCCGAGGTCGTACTGGTCGGAGAAGAAGTAGGGCACGCGGTCGTAGACGACGTCCTGGCCGAGCATCGCGCGGGCCGCGGCCGGGCCGCCGTTGAGCGCGTTGGCCCAGTGCTCCACCCGCAGCCGGGTGCCGAACAGCCCGTGCGGGAAGGACGCGGCGTCGCCGGCCGCGTAAATGTCCGGGTCGGAGGTGCGCAGCCGCTCGTCGACCGCGATGCCGCCGCCGTGCTCGCGGGGGGCCAGCTCGAGGCCCGCGGACTCGGCGAGGGCGACGCGCGGGGCGGCGCCGATCGCGGCGAGCACGTCGTGGCAGGGGTGCTCCTCGCCGTCGTCGGTGCGGGCGGCCAGCACCATGCCGTCCTGCCCGACGATCTCGGTGAGCCGGGCGCCGAAGTGGAAGCGGACGCCGTGCTCGCGGTGCAGCTCGGCGAAGAGCTGGCCCAGCTCGGGGCCGAGGACGTGGTGCAGCGGGGTGGCGGAGGGCTCGACGAGGGTGACCTCGGCGCCGTACTCGCGGGCCGCGGCGGCCACCTCCAGGCCGATCCAGCCGCCGCCGGCGATCACCAGGTGGCCGTTGTCCCGGCCGAGGTGGGTCAGCACGCCCTTGAGGCGCTCGGCGTGGGCGAGGCGGCGCAGGTGGTGGACGCCGGCGAGGCCGGTGCCGGGGATGTCCAGGCGGCGCGGCTCGGCGCCGGTGGCCAGGAGCAGCTTGTCGTAGCGCACGTGGGTGCCGTCGTCGCCGTAGTGGACGGTCTTGGCGGCGCGGTCGATGGCGACGACGGTCTGGCCGAGGTGCAGCTCGATGTCGTTGCGCGCGTACCAGGCGGGCTCGTGCACGAAGACGCTGTCGCGCTCCTCCTTGCCGAGCAGGTAGCCCTTGGACAGCGGCGGGCGTTCGTAGGGGTGGTCGCGCTCGTCGCAGATGAGGAGCACGCGGCCGCTGAAGCCCTCCGCGCGGAGGGTCTCGGCCGCCTTCGCGCCGGCGAGACCTCCTCCGACGATGACGAATGTCTGATCCGCGTCGACCACTTGATGCCTCCTCGTAAGGGTGCCGCCACCTGCGAGCGTCCCGCACGAAAGCGTGCTGCGGGAAGAGGGAGTGGCCCGATCAGGCCACGGGGGGTCACCTCGGCGGCCCGGCCGGGGCCTGGGCAGTCACTCCGGTCCCACCGGTATCACGGGTGTCGGTAAGCGCGCTGTGAATGTCATGGCTGCCCCGTCAGGCGCGCGTGAAGCGAGCGGGCGGAGGCGTCGGTGAGGGAGGCGATCTGGTCGACGATCACCCGCTTGCGGGCGCGGTCGTCGGGGGCCTCGGCGAACAGCGCGCGGAACTGCGGGTCGAGGCCGGCGGGGGCCCGCGCGGTGAGCGCCTCGGCGAGTTCGGCGACCACGATCCGCTGGTCGGCGCGCAGCCGCTCCTGCTCGGCGCGCTGCATCACGTAGCGGTCGGCGACGGCCTTGAGGACGGCGCACTCCATTCGGGTGGTTCTGGGGACGACGAGCTCGGCGCCGTAGCGGGTGAGGCGGCCCGAGCCGTACGTCTGCCGGGTGGCGCCCTCGGCGGCCAGGCAGAAGCGGCCGATGAGCTGGCTGGTGGCGTCCTTCAGGCGGGCCTGGGCGACGGCCGAGCCGTCGTACCCGTGCGGCCACCACTCCTGCTCCATGAGGCGGTCGAGGGCCTCGGCCAGCTCCGCCGGGTCGGTGCCGGCCGGGACGTACCTCCCGACGGCGACCTCGAAGACGGCCTGCCGCTCGGGCTCGGCCTGCAGGCAGGCCGGGTCGATGTGGCCCGCGTGCAGGCCGTCCTCCACGTCGTGCACCGAGTACGCCACGTCGTCGGACCAGTCCATGACCTGGGCCTCGAAGCACGCGCGGGTGCCCGGCGCCTCCTTGCGGACCCAGTCGAACACCGGCCGGTCGTCCTCGTAGACCCCGAACTTCGGCGAGACCGGGTCGGTGGGGTGGGCACCACGCGGCCAGGGGTACTTGGTGGCGGCGTCCAAGGCGGCGCGGGTGAGGTTGAGGCCCACGCTGACGAGCTCGCCGGAGGCGGGGTCGGTGACGAACCGCTTGGGCTCGATACGGGTGAGCAGCCGCAGCGACTGGGCGTTGCCCTCGAAGCCGCCGCAGTCGGCCGCGAACTCGTTCAGCGCCTGCTCGCCGTTGTGCCCGAAGGGCGGGTGGCCCAGGTCGTGGGAGAGGCAGGCCGCCTCCACCAGGTCGGGGTCGCAGCCCAGGGCGGCGCCGAGTTCGCGGCCCACCTGGGCGCACTCCAGCGAGTGGGTGAGCCGCGTGCGGGGACTGGCGTCCCAGGCCTGGCTGCGGGTGCCCGGGGTGACGACCTGCGTCTTGCCGGCCAGCCTTCGCAGGGCGGCCGAGTGCAGCACCCGCGCGCGGTCGCGCTGGAACGCCGTGCGCCCCGGCCGCTTGTCCGGCTCGGCGGCCCACCGCTCGACGGCCGCCGGGTCGTACCCCGCGGGCGGGACGTGATTCTCGTACGGCACTGCGGCCTCGGCCGACTCGGACGCGATCCTTTCCATGCCTCGACATTAGGGCCTGTCCGGCGGATCAGACCGCAGGAAAGTCACGGCACCGGTCGACCCGGGTGAGCGGGGTCTGGTGCGTCCAGATGCAAGGCGGAGGAGGGCGGCGACGCGATGGGGGTCCCCCCTTGCTCGTCAAGAGCTTGGGGGAGTCGGCAACCGACGACAACGCCGCAGATGGGCGTGCCAGACCCCGCGTCTGCGGCGTGATCCGCCGGACAGGCCCTCGGTGCAGGCACCGACAATCGGGGGGTGACCGTCCGTTTCCCGCGGCTGGGGGCACCGTCCGTTTCGCACCGCCGGGGTCACCCTCGGTTTCCCCGGCCTCGGGGGTCAGGCCGAGGCGAGGGCGGGCTCCGTCGGCGTGCCGGGGGCGGCGACGGTCCGGTCGTAGCGGTGCAGGACCAGGCGGGCCATGGCCGGGTGGTCGCCCAGCGGGGCGGAGGCGATCCAGGGGGCGGCCTCGGCGCACTGGGTGGCGAAGCGGCCCGGCGCGGTGAAGCAGGAGGCGACGGCGACGCGGTGACGGCCCCGGGCGGCCAGAGCCCGCAGGGCGGCCGGGACGGTGGGCGCGGCGGCGGAGGCGTAGGCCGGGACGACCGGCACGCCCAGGCGGTCGGCGAGGAGCCGCGCGGTGCGGCGGGTGCCGGCCGCCGAGTCGGGGTCGCGCGACCCGGCGGCGGCCAGCACCACCGCGCTCGCGCGGCGCGTGGCCGCGTCGGTCCGTGCGGGCCAGCCGGCCTCGGTGAGCCGGTCGTACAGGGTCTCCACGAGCAGCGGGTGCGGCCCGAGCGGCGCGGCCACGCGCGCGCGTGCCGGTGAGGCGGCCGCCATCTCGGGGATGTCCCGCTTCACGTGGTGCCCGGGACTGAGCAGCAGCGGCACCAGTACGGCGTCGGTCGCGCCCAGGGCCGCGAGGGTGCCGGACAGCGGCGGCTCGTCGATCTCGATGTGCCCGAGGTGCACGGACAGGCCGGGCCGCGTCCGGCTCACCCGGTCCATCAGGGCCCGTACGGTGCGCAGCGCGCGCGGGTCGCGGCTGCCGTGGGCCACGAGGACGAGGGCGGGCGGCTCGCCCGGGGGCTGCCTGCGCCTGCCGTCGGGCCCGACGAGCCGGAGCCGGCCGGCGAGCTCGGCACCGATGCTGCTCATGATGTGCGCCGTACTGTCGAGCGTCATGCACGGATCCTCCCCGGCCCGGATTGCGTGCCCGTTGCGCGGCGGTGACGGGTGTTTTCCGGGCCTTCACGGCGGGCGCGGAAGCGCGGTGAGGCGTCCTGGCACCCGGGCGACTCGCGCGGGAGCGGTGTGAACCGGGCCGCCGCGCGCCGCGTCCTTGCTGATCGAGGCCCGAGGGGGCAAGCGGTGCGCCCGGGCCGTGGGGAGGGACCGTCCGATGCCGAAACGACAGCCCGCGCGGGAGGCACGGCCGCGGATACGGCGGCCGCGGATGCCGCGTACGCGTGCCGGGCGGCGGCGGCTGACGCAGGCCGTGATGGCCGTGTGCGTGCTGGCGCTGCTGCCGACGACCTGGCTCTACGTGGCCGCCGGCGACCGGCTGCGCACCGCGGCCGACGCCCCGCGCACCGAGGTCGCCGTCGTCTTCGGCGCCGGGCTATGGGACGGCGAGCCGTCGCCGTACCTCGCCCACCGCCTGGACGCGGCGGCACGGCTGTACCACGACGGACGCGTCAAGGTGCTCCTGGTGACCGGCGACAACAGCCGCGCGGACTACGACGAGCCGGACGCCATGCGCGCGTACCTGACCCGGCACGGCGTCCCCGCCGCCCGGATCGTCACCGACTACGCCGGCTTCGACACCTGGGACTCCTGCGTGCGCGCGAAGAAGATCTTCGGTGTGGACCGAGCGGTGCTCGTCAGCCAGGGCTTCCACATCCGGCGCGCGGTGGCGCTGTGCGAGGCGGCGGGCATCGACTCCTACGGCGTCGGCGTCGAGGAGGCGCACAACGCCACCTGGTACTACGGCGGCGTCCGCGAGGTGCTCGCGGCCGGCAAGGCGGCGCTGGACGCGGTGCTCCGGCCGGACCCGAGGTTCCTCGGTCCGAAGGAGCCGGGTGTCGCACGCGCGCTCGCCGAGGCCGAAGCCGGCACTGGCAGCGGCACCGGGGCCGGGGCCGGGTGACCGCGACCTCACCCCGTTCCGGAGCGGGCGGGGAGGTCCCCGTCCCGGCGGCGTAACAGGAGGCCGCCCGGCGGCGTAACACGGCCGACGCACGCTGAGCGGCATGGAAACCGCCGCGACGCCCACGCACTGCCCGTACTGCGCCCTGCAGTGCGGCATGAACCTCACGCCGGCCCCCGACGGGGGCCTGGAGGCCACCGGGCGCGCGGACTTCCCGGTGAACCGGGGCGCGCTGTGCGGCAAGGGCCGTACGGCGCCGGCGGTGCTGTCCTCGCGGGTGCGCCTCACCTCGCCGCTGGTGCGCGCGCGGGACGGCGCCCTCCGCCCGGCCGGCTGGGCCGAGGCCCTGGACCGGGTCGCCGAGGGCCTGGCACGCGCGCGGGTGGCGCACGGCCCGGACGCGTGCGGGGTGTTCGGCGGGGGCGGGCTGACGAACGAGAAGGCGTACGCGCTCGGGAAGTTCGCGCGGGTCGTGCTCGGCACCTCGCAGATCGACTACAACGGCCGCTTCTGCATGTCCTCGGCGGCCGCGGCCGGCGACGCGGCGTTCGGCCTGGACCGGGGACTGCCCTTCCCGCTGGAGGACGTGCCGCGGACGGGCTGCGTGATCCTGGTCGGTGCCAACCCGGCGGAGACGATGCCGCCGGCGCTGCGCTACTTCACCGAACTGCGGGAGAACGGCGGCACGCTGATCGTCGTCGATCCGCGCCGGACGAGGACCGCCGAGCAGGCCGACCTTCACCTCGCGCCCCGACCCGGCACCGATCTCGCCCTCGCCCTGGGCCTGTTGCACCTGGTCGTCGCCGAGGGCCGTACGGACGAGGAGTACATACGGCGGCGCACCACCGGCTGGCGGGAGACGCGGGCGGCGGCGATGGCGCACTGGCCGGAGTACGTGGAGCGGATCACGGGGGTGTCCGTCCCGCAACTGCGCCGGGCGGCGCGGATGTTCTGCGAGCCGGAGTCGGCGATGGTGCTCACCGCGCGCGGGCCCGAGCAGCAGTCCAAGGGCACCGACACGGTGGCCGCGTGGATCAACCTGTGCCTGGCGACCGGCCGCCCGGGCCGCCCGCTGTCCGGGTACGGCTGCCTGACCGGACAGGGCAACGGGCAGGGCGGGCGCGAACACGGGCAGAAGGCCGACCAGTTGCCCGGCTACCGCAAGCTGACCGACCCGGCGGCGCGGCGGCACGTGGCCGAGGTGTGGGGCGTGGCCCCGGACAGCCTGCCGGGCCCCGGCCGCAGCGCCTACGAACTCCTGGACGCGCTCGGCACGGACGTCCGCGCCCTGCTGCTCATGGGTTCCAACCCGGTGGTGTCCGCGCCGCGCGCCGCGCACGTCGAGGAGCGGCTGCGCTCCCTGGACTTCCTGGCCGTGTCGGACGTGGTCCTGTCGGAGACGGCGGCGCTCGCGGACGTGGTCCTGCCGGTCGCGCAGTGGGCGGAGGAGACGGGCACCACGACCAGCCTCGAGGGCAGGGTGCTGCTGCGCCGGCGCGCGCTGAGCCCGCCGCCCGGGGTCCGCACCGACCTGGAGGTCCTGCACGAACTCGCCGCGCGACTCGGCGTGGAGAAGGGCTTCCCCACCGACCCGGAGGAGGTCTTCGACGAGCTCCGCCGTGCCACGGCGGGCGCCCCGGCCGACTACTCCGGCATCACCTACCGCCGGCTGGCCGAGCGGAACGGCGTCTTCTGGCCCTGCCCGGCCGAGGACCAGCCCTCCGCCCACGCCGAGACCGGCACCGCCCCAAGCACCGGCACCGACACCGACTCAGGCACCCGCACCCGCACCCGCACCCGCACAACTACCAGCACCAGCACCAGCACCAGCACCGAGGCTCACCCCGGCACCCCCCGCCTGTTCCTCGACCGGTTCGCCACCGAGGACGGCCGGGCCCGCTTCGCGCCCGTGTCGTACCGCGCGTCGGCCGAGGAGCCGGACGAGGAGTACCCGGTGCTGCTGACCACCGGGCGCGTAGTGGCGCACTACCAGTCGGGCGCCCAGACCCGGCGCGTGGACGAGCTGAACTCGGCCGCGCCGGGCCCGTTCGTGGAGCTGCACCCCCGGCTCGCGGCGCGGCTCGGCGCTGCGGAGGGCGACCCGGTCGCGGTGGTGTCGCGCCGGGGCCGTGCGGTGGCCCCCGCGCGGATCACCTCCGCCATCCGCCCCGACACGGTGTTCATGCCCTTCCACTGGCCCGGCGAGGGCCGCGCCAACACCCTCACCAACCCGGCCCTTGACCCCACCTCCCGCATGCCCGAGTTCAAGGTGTGCGCGGTGCGGCTGGAGGCCGTTCGGCCCTGACGCCGGTCGCCCTCACACACCCTCCTTCACCCTCGTCACATCGGCACGCGGGCGCTATGGACATGACATGTCATGCCCTTTTAAATCTCAGTCAACAACAGCGCAACCCCACGCGCCCGAGGGCGCCCGCGCTCAAGGAGACTGATGAGTCGGACAGCGCACATCCGAGGTTCCCGCCTGGCCACGGCCGGCATAGCCGCCACCACCGCCGCCCTGCTGGCCACCGCGCTCTCCCCCGCCGCGCACGCGGAGGGCAGACCCACCAGAGCCACCGCGATCCAGCACGCGGCCACGGCTCTCGTGGACCACGCGGCGGCCCTGGGACTCACCTCCGCCGAGCAGGCCGCCGTCCGGGACGTGATCGTCGACAAGGACGGCACCCAGCACGTCCGATACGACCGCACCTACCACCGACTGCCCGTACTGGGCGGCGACTTCGTCGTCCACCTCACCCCGGCCGGCGCCTACCGCGGGGCCAACCGCGCCTCCAGGGGCACCGTCTCGCTGCCGAGCACCACACCCCAGGTCTCCGCCCCGAAGGCCGCCGGCCTCGCGGTCAACGCGCTGCGCGCGGCGAACCTCGGCGACCGTCTGCAACAGGTCAAGGCCAAGCCGCAGTTGATCGTGGACGCCCTGCACGGCGCCCTGCGCCTGGCCTGGCGCACCAACGCGGTGGGCCTCGACTCGCTGGGCAACCCCGTCGCCCGCACGGTGCTCACCGACGCCCGCACCGGCGCGCAGATCGACGCCTGGGACAGCATCGAGACCGCCACCGGGGACGGCAAGTCGCTCTACAGCGGCACGGTCGGGCTGGAGACCACCCAGTCCGGGTCCACGTACCAGCTCAAGGACCCCACCCGCGGCAACACCTACACGGGCGACGCCGCGAACAAGACCGACCTGTGCTTCCTCGGCATCTGCTTCCAGCGGGCGCCCGCGACCCTCTTCACCGACGCCGACAACCACTGGGGCACCGGCACGACGGCGGACCGCTCCTCGGCGGCGGTCGACGCCCAGTACGGCACCAACGAGACCTGGGACTACTACAGATACGTCCACGGCCGCAACGGCATCGCCGGCGACGGCAAGGGCTCGTACAACCGCGTCCACTACGGCAGCAACTACAACAACGCCTTCTGGGACGACAGTTGCTTCTGCATGACGTACGGCGACGGTGACGGGACGACGTTCGGGCCGCTGGTCGCCCTGGACGTGGCCGGGCACGAGATGACGCACGGCGTGACCTCGAAGACGGCGGCGCTGACCTACTCGGGCGAGTCCGGCGGCCTGAACGAGGCCACCTCCGACATCCTCGGCACGCTGGTGGAGTGGTACGCGAACAACTCCTCCGACCCCGGCGACTACCTGATCGGCGAGAAGATCGTCCGCTCCGGCTTCGGCAAGACGGCCCTGCGCTACATGGACCAGCCGTCCAAGGACGGCAGTTCGGCCGACTACTGGAGCAGCTCGGTCGGCAACCTCGACGTCCACTACTCCTCCGGCGTCGCCAACCACTTCGCCTACCTGCTGGCCGAGGGCAGCGGTCCGAAGACCATCAACGGCGTCAGCTACAACTCGCCCACGTACAACGGCTCCACGGTCACCGGCATCGGCCGGGACAAGCTCGGCCAGATCTGGTACCGGGCGCTGACCGTCTACATGACGTCCTCGACGAACTACGCGGGCGCCCGCACGGCGACCCTGAACGCCGCCAAGGACCTCTACGGCGCGGGCAGCACGGAGTACAACGCGGTGGCCGCTGCCTGGAGCGCGGTCAACGTGAACTGACCCGCCCGGGAAGCGTCCGCCGAGCGATCCGCGCGACGGTGCACAGGCCGGCGCCCCCGCCCCGGGGCGCCGGCCTCTCCATTGCCCCGGCGCCCCGGCCGGCGGCCCCTCACCCGCTCCCGTCCCGGTCTCGACCCTGTCCCGACCCGGCCCCCACCCGGGCCGCCGGATGCGGTGCCCCCGGCCCGTCACCCGTTCATCCCTGCGCCGTGCGCCCTTCGGGTGTTTTCGACGGCCCGTCAGCAGATGCGCCCTGACCTGCCCAAACGCCGTGCGCGAGGCGGGCGGGCGGGGCTTTTCGACACCCGTTCACCCCAATCCCTGACGACCGCTCAGGAAGCGGACCCGCCCAAGTGCCACTTACCTCGGAAGGGCAGGGGCACGGACGACGGCGGCACAAGCGGGTGCCGCGGGCCGTACCCCACGGACCGAGCTCCAGGGAGCACCGATGCGACGTACCGCCCGCCCGCTGAGCGGGGCCATGGCCGGGGCCGCACTCGCCGTCGCCGCCGTGGGCGCGCTCGCCGTGAACACGGCGCCCGCGTACGCCGCGGACGGCGGCGGCACCCTGGAGGTGTACCCGTCCTCGGCGGTGCCCGGCGGGCAGGTCAGCGTGAACACCAAGGCCTGCGGCGACAAGGCCTCCGCGGCCGGCGACGCCAGCGCGGTGGGCGCGGGCCCGTTCACGCTGGCGCCCAGCGCGCACGAGGGCGACGCCATCGGCCAGTTCCGGGTCCCGGAGAGCGCGCAGCCGGGGACGTACGAGATCGTCGCCGAGTGCGCCGAGGGCGGCAGACGGGTCACGGGCGACCTGGTCGTCACGCTGACCGCGGCGCAGGGGCAGGCGCAGCCCCGCGGAAGTGTCAAGACGGGGGTCGGCGGCGCGCTCGGCCGCGACCCCGCGCAGACCGCGGCCGGCGTGGCGGCTCTCGCCGTCGCCGCCGCGGGCGGTACCTGGCTCCTGCATCGCCGGGCGAGAGGCGACGGGATCTGACGGACACCCTCCGCTGTCCGTCCGCCGGTACCGCTTCCCCTCCCCCTCCGGGCCCGACGCCCCTCGCGGCCCGGAGGGGGCACGGGGTACCGAGAGGGGTTCGCATGCGAAGGATCGGCAACACCGCCATAGCGACCGTGACCGTGGTCGCCCTCTGCTCCGGGGCCTGGCTGCTGCACGGCGGCGCCGGCACCCACGCCCCGCCCCAGCCCGCCGCCGCCGAGGGTTTGCCCGACCCCGGCGAGGAACAGCTCACCGCGCCCGCGCTGCCGCCGTCCCCGCCCACCCGCATCCGCATCCCCTCCATCCGGGTGAACGCCCCGCTGACGGGCCTCGGCCTGACCAGGTCCGGCAGCCTGGACGTGCCGCCCGCCGGGGACAAGAACCTCGCCGGCTGGTACGAGGCCGGCACCACCCCCGGCGAGCGGGGCACCGCGGTCGTCGCCGGGCACGTCGACAACGCGGAGGGCCCCGCCGTCTTCTACGACCTCGGCGCGCTGAAGAAGGGCGCGGCCATCGAGGTGGACCGCCGGGACGGGAGCGTCGCGCTCTTCACCGTGGACGCCGTCGAGGTGTACGCGGCCCGCGACTTCCCCGACGAGAAGGTCTACGGCGCCGCCCGCCGCCCCGAACTGAGGGTGATCACCTGCGGCGGCGGCTACTCCAAGGCCACCGGCTACCAGGGCAACGTGGTCGTCTTCGCCCACCTCACCGGCAGCCGCTGAGGCGGCGGGGAGATCTCACACCCCGGGCCCGCGCCGGCTGAGGGCAGCGTTCCGTACGGGAAACAGGGGTGATGCCACCGGGTAACCTCCGCGCCGCACGCTCGGGGGCATGACCTCGAATACGCGTGTGGTGGTGATCGGCGCCGGCCTCGCGGGCGTCACGCTCGCCCGGCGGCTCGGCGAGCTCGGCACGCCCGCGCTGCTCGTGGGCGAGGAGGAGCACCCCCCGTACAACCGGGTCCTGCTCGCCGAGGTGCTGGCCGGCCGCTACGCCCCCGAGGTGATCGCCCTTCCCGCGCCCGCCGGGCTGCTGCGCGGCCGGGTCACCGGCATCGACCGCGCCGCCCGCGAGGTGCGCCGCGCGGACGGCTCCGCCATCGCGTACGACACGCTGGTCCTGGCCACCGGCTCCAACCCGGTGCTGCCGCCGCTGCGCGGACTGTTCACCCCCGGGCACGACCTGCCGGGCGGCGTGCACGCCTTCCGCACCCTGGACGACTGCCTGGGCCTGTCGGCGGCCGTCCGGCCGGGGGTGCGGGCGGTGGTCGTCGGCGGCGGGCTGCTCGGCGTGTCCGCCGCGCGTGCGCTGGCCGTGCGGGGCGCCCAGGTGGTCCTCGCCCAGCAGGCCGAGCGGCTCATGGAGCGCCAGCTCGACCCGGGCGCCTCGGCGCTCGTGCTGCGGCACCTGCGCGGCCTCGGCGTCGAGGTGCACACCGAGTGCCGGGTGCGGGACGTGCGCTGCGTGGGCGGCGCGGTCCGCTCGGTCGAGCTGGCCGACGGGTACGCCCTCGGCGCCGACCTCGTCGTCCTGGCCTGCGGGGTGCACCCGCGCACGGGGCTCGCCGAGGACGCCGGGCTCGCCGTGCGCAGGGGCGTGCTGGTCGACGACGAGCTGCGCACCTCGGACCCGCGCATCCACGCCATCGGCGACTGCGCCGAGCACGCCGGCACGGTCTACGGCCTGGCCGCCCCCGCCCTGGAACAGGCCACCGCCCTGGCCGGACTCCTCGCCGGCGACCCCGCCGCCCGCTACACCGGCACCCGCGCCCTGACCCGCCTCACGCTGACCGGCCCCGCCCTGACCGCACGGACGCCCTTCGACCTCGCCGCCTTCGGCGAGACCGAGGCCCGGCCCGGGGACGACGTCGTGCAGCTCGCCGACGCGACCCGCGGCACCTACCGCAAGGTCGTCGTCCGTGACGACCGCCTCGTCGGCGGCGTCCTGGTCGGCGAGCTCGGCACCGTCGGCGCGCTGGCCCGCGCGTGGGAGGGAGCCGAGCCGCTCCCCGCGGACGGCGGCCCCCTGCTCCACCTGCTCACCAACGACGGAGGCTCCTGAATGACCGCCACCCCGGGGGCCACCCCCACGATCGTGCTCGTCGGCCACGGCATGGTCGGCCAGCGCTTCCTCGAGGCGCTCGCCGAGCGCGGCCTGACCGCCACGCACCGCGTGGTCGTGCTGTGCGAGGAGCCGCGTCCCGCGTACGACCGCGTGCGGCTCACCTCGTACTTCTCGGGCACCACACCCGAGGAACTGTCCCTGACGGACGAGGAGTTCATCGCGGCGCACGGCATCGAACTGCGCATCGGCGACCCGGCCGAGTCCGTCGACCGCGAGGCCCGCACCGTCACCGCGCGCTCCGGTCTCACCGTCGGCTACGACGTCCTCGTCCTGGCCACCGGCTCCTACCCCTTCGTGCCGCCGGTCCCCGGCAAGGACGCCGAGGGCTGCTTCGTCTACCGCACCGTCGAGGACCTGCTCGCCATCGAGGAGTACGCGAGGCGGCGGGCGGCGACGGGCGTGGTGGTCGGCGGCGGACTGCTCGGCCTGGAGGCGGCCGGCGCGCTCAAGGGGCTCGGACTGGCCGCCCACATCGTGGAGTTCGCGCCGCGCCTGATGCCCGTGCAGGTGGACGACGGCGGCGGCGCGGCCCTGCTGCGCACCATCGAGGAGATGGGCCTGACCGTGCACACCGGCACGGGCACCCAGGAGATCACGGCCGGCGAGGACGGCGCGGTCACCGGCGTGCGGCTGTCGGACGGCTCCGAACTCGCCACCGACATGGTGGTGTTCTCCGCGGGCGTCCGCCCCCGCGATCAACTGGCCCGCGACTGCGGCCTCGCGGTCGGCGAGCGCGGCGGCGTCGCCGTCGACGCGCAGTGCCGCACGGTCACCGACCCGCGCGTGTTCGCGATCGGCGAGTGCGCGCAGGCGGTGGACGGCCGGGTGTACGGGCTGGTCGCGCCCGGCTACGAGCAGGCCGAGACGGCGGCGGCCACGATCGCCGCCGACGAGGCCGAGTTCACCGGCGCGGACCTGTCCACCAAGCTGAAGCTGCTCGGCGTGGACGTGGCCTCCTTCGGCGACGCGCACGGCACCGCCGAGGGCAGCCTGGACGTCGTCTACTCCGACTCCCGCGCGGGCCTGTACAAGAAGCTGGTGATCGGCCGGGACGGCACGCTGCTCGGCGGCATCCTGGTCGGCGACGCGGAGGCGTACGGCACGCTGCGCGCCCTGACGGGCTCGGTGCCGCCGGTCGCCCCCGAATCGCTGGTCCTGCCCGCGGGCGCCGGCGCGGCACCCCGGCTCGGCCCGTCCGCGCTGCCCGACGAGGCGGTGGTCTGCTCCTGCCACAACGTCACCAAGGGCGCGATCCGGGGGGCGGTCACCGAGCACCGGTGCACCACCGTGCCCGAGGTGAAGAAGTGCACCAAGGCCGGTACCGGCTGCGGCAGTTGCGTAAAGGTGCTGGGCCAGTTGGTCACCGCCGAGCTGGAGGCGAGCGGCGTCGAGGCCGACAAGGGACTGTGCGGCTGCTTCGCGCGGACCCGCGAGGAGCTGTACGAGATCGTCCTCGCCCTGCGCATCACCTCCTACCAGGACCTGCTCGACCGCTACGGCCGCGAGGGCGCCCGGGGCGGGGACGGCTGCGAGACCTGCAAGCCGGCGATCGCCTCGGTCATCGCCTCCCTCGCCCCGGCGATCGGCGCCGACGGCTACGTCCTGGGCGGCGAGCAGGCGGCCCTCCAGGACACCAACGACCACTTCCTGGCCAACCTCCAGAAGAACGGCTCCTACTCCGTCGTGCCGCGCGTCCCCGGCGGCGAGATCGCGCCCGAGAAGTTGATCGTGATCGGCGAGATCGCCCGCGACTTCGGCCTCTACACGAAGATCACCGGCGGTCAGCGCATCGACATGTTCGGCGCGCGGGTCGAACAACTGCCGTCCATCTGGGCGCGGTTGGTGGACGCGGGCTTCGAGTCCGGGCACGCCTACGGCAAGTCGCTGCGCACGGTGAAGTCCTGCGTGGGCTCCACCTGGTGCCGCTACGGCGTCCAGGACTCCGTCCGCATGGCGATCGACCTGGAGCTGCGCTACCGGGGTCTGCGCTCCCCGCACAAGCTCAAGTCCGCCGTGTCCGGGTGCGCCCGCGAGTGCGCCGAGGCCCGGTCGAAGGACTTCGGCGTGATCGCCACCGCGGGCGGCTGGAACCTCTACGTCGGCGGCAACGGCGGCGCCACCCCGCGCCACGCCGACCTGCTCGCCCAGGACCTCTCCGACGCCGAACTGGTCCGGCTGATCGACCGGTTCCTGATGTTCTACATCCGCACCGCCGACCGCCTGGAGCGCACCAGCGTCTGGCTGGAGCGCGTCCCGGGCGGCCTGGACCACGTACGGGACGTGGTCGTGCACGACTCGCTCGGCATCTGCGCCGAGCTGGAGTCCCTGATGGCCGCGCACGTGGCGGGCTACCGCGACGAGTGGGCCGAGACGGTCAACGACCCCGAGAAACTCGCCCGGTTCGTATCCTTCGTCAACGCCCCGGACACCCCCGACCCGGTCGTGGGCTTCGTCCCCGAACGCGACCAGATAAAGCCCGACCTGCCGCTGCTGTCCATCGGCACGCGCCCCGCCGACGACGTCATGGAAGGAAGCGCCCAGCGATGACCCTGGCACCCGAGACCACCGAAGTGAAGGTCCGGCTCCGGCTCGACGAGGGCTGGCTCACCGTCTGCGACCTCAGCACCCTGACCCCGGGCCGCGGCGTGGCCGCGCTGCTGCCGGACGGCCGCCAGGTCGCCCTGTTCCGCGACCGCGGCGGCAACCTGTACGGCATCGACAACCGCGACCCCTTCACCGGCGCCGCCGTCCTCTCCCGGGGCCTGACCGGCACCCACCACGGCCGCCCCTTCGTCGCCTCCCCCCTCCTCAAGCAGCGCTTCGACCTCACCTCCGGTCACTGCCTGGACGACGACTCGGTCCGCGTCGCCTGCTACGAGGTCAAGGCGGCCTGACACGGACGTCCGGCGCTCACGGCCAGTTGTCCCGTCCGAACTTGACGAGGGCTCCGAGAGCGTTGCCACCGGCCGAGATGTTGTTGTCCTCGCTCCCGATGCCGAGGGGGCCGTGGATCACCTCGTATCCGCTGAGGGTGCCGATGGCGTAGGCGCCGTCGCTCCACTGTCCGAAGAACGGTCCCCCGGAGTCCCCCGGGCCGGCGTCCGCGTGGTGCTCCAGCTCACGGGCGTCGCTGTCGGTGTCCGTGTCGATGACGTGAATGGCCGCCTGGTAGCTGGGGCGTTCGGGGGACACGGCTCCCGGATAACCCACCAGGGTCCAGTAGTTGCGGCCCTCCCAGCTCGAGTCCCAGCCCTTCGTCCCGAACCAGCCCAGCTGGTTGCCGAGCGGTGTGTCGAGCCGGAAGACCGCCATGTCGTGCGCCGAGACGTTCTGCGGACCGTACCCGTGGGCGTCGGTCACCCACGACCAGCCTCCGGGTCCGGCGGTCGACGCGCCGTCGTAGTAGCCCGCGACGAACTTCGCGCCCCAGTGCGTGGAGCCCCAGGGCACCACGTGCGAGGCCGTCAGCACGGTACGGGCGCCGGCCAGCACCCCGGTGCCCGAGTAATCCCAGTTCGGCGCGCTGATGTCCCGCCACACGAAGATCCGTCCGATGCAGACCCAGGGATACCCGCGGGGGTAGAAGACCTGGCGGGGCGGATATTCGCCGTACACCGGACCGGCGAACGGGGTGACCGTGCCTCCCTTGATCCGGCGCATCTCCAGCCGCCGGACCGGGGCGGGACGGGGGTGGTGGAGATAGGGCTGCCACATCGGCCGCGCGGCCTGTTGCGGCCCGTCCGGGGCCCGCAGTGAACCGCGTTCGTGCAGGCGGGCCTCCTTCACGGCGCATCCGTAGAACGAGCCCTCGGGCAGAGTCAGCGTTCCACCGGTGCTCGGCGCGAGTTGCTGTCCGGGCGGCACGGTCACCGTCACCCGGTTACTGGCGAGCCCGGCTCTGACGTCGTCGGGCACCTTCTGCTCGGCGGGCAGGTCGTCGCGGAGCGCCAACTCCTCCAGCGTGAACGGAGAGTCCGGCCCCTTGTGCTGCTCAGCCATGCTCGGTTCCTCCTCCTCGTGCGCGGACGGCGCACTGATCGGGAGGTACTCGGCGGGTGCGCCGTCCTCATAACCATCGTGCGCTCGCAGCTCGCCCCTCGCCTGTCGGCGGGCTCACGCCTTCAGGGCGTCGTACGCCACTCCGGTCAGCTCCTGAGAGGCCGCCCACAGGCGCTCGCCCGCGGTGTCGTTCAGGGTCCAGGGGGCTCGCCAGGACGGGGCGGGGGCGCCGCGCCACATGGCGAGGGACGGGCCGGTGAAGGAGTCGGGCCGCACGTCCGGCGCGGTGGCCGCGTACAGGGTGGGGAGGGCGCCGGCCTCGGCGGACTGGGCGAAGACGCGGTTGCCGAGCTCCATGAGGCGCTCGGCGGTCCTGCGGCCCTCGGCCCGTGGCCCGGCGGTCTGGAGGTTGGTGGCCGCGTACCCGGGGTGCGCGGCCGCCGCGACCACGTCGGCGCCGGTCGCCGCCAGGCGGCGGGCCAGCTCATGCGTGAAGAGCAGGTTGGCGGTCTTGGAGCGGGCGTAGGCGGTCCAACGCCGGTAGCGCCGCTCGCTGTTGAGGTCGTGCGGATCGATGTTGGCCAGCACGTGCACCATGCTGGAGACGGTCACCACCCGCGCGCCGGGAGCGGCGGTCAGCCTGGGCAGCAGCAGCGCGGTGAGGGCGAAGTGCCCGAGGTGGTTGACCCCGAACTGCGTCTCGAAGCCGTCCGCCGTCGTCCCGTACGGCGGCGCCATCACACCGGCGTTGTTCACGAGGAGATCGAGCCGGTAGTGGGCAAACTCCGAGGCGAACCGCCGCACGGACGCCAGGTCCCCGAGGTCCAGCTCACCCAACTCCACGTCCGCCTTCGGCACTTCGCCGGTCAGCCGCTCCACAGCCGCCCGGCCCCGCGCCCGGCTGCGGCACCCGAGCACCACCCGCGCACCCCGGCGCGCGAGCTCCCGCGCGGTGACGTACCCGAGACCGCTGTTGGCCCCGGTGACGACGGCGGTCCGGCCACCGAGATCAGGGATGTCACGCACGCTCCAGCCGGATCGCCTCATCACAGAACCATTACCCTTCCTTCACGCACCGCAGCCGGGCATTACGGTCGTCCGCACCTGTCACACCTTGGGGGACCATATGACCAACCCGTACGCCACGCCACCCACGCCACGGCCGTCCCGTCCCGCTCCGCGCTGGGCCCGCAAGCGCTACGCGCTCCCCGCGCTCGCGCTGGCCCTCTTCGCCGGCGTCGGGATCGGCGCCGGCGGCCAGGACCAGTCGAAGAACGACGCCAGACCTGCTGTGTTTGGGCCTGCTGCCCAGCGCGCTGGTACTGGGCCTGCTGGGACCCGCACCCTCCCCGGCCAGAGCCGACGCAACCCCACCGGCAACCGCAACGGGTAGTCCGCTTCCGGACACCGACCGCGCCAAGGTGGTGCGGTTGTGGGAGACCGGCGGCCCCGGCGTGCGAGCCGCCGCCGAGGCCGCCCTGGTCGGCAGTGACGACGACGTCAGGAACTTCCTGGCTCAGGCCTCCGACATCCAGTTCCAGGACGAACGTGTCGCCACCGCTCAGGTCGCCAGTGTCGGCGGAACTTACCTCCAGCAGGCCGCCCGCGCCGCCCTGGACAGCAACTCGCCCGACCAGCTGCAGGCCTTCTTGAAGGACGGCTGGAAGGCACCGCTCGAGCAGGACCAGCGCATCCGGGTCGCACAGATCATCGACGTCAGCGGCCCTCTGGTGAAGAAGGCCGGCGAGGCCGCGCTGAACGGCACCCCTGAGGACATCAAGAAGTTCCTCGACAACGACCAGTACACCGAGCGGGAACAGGACGAGCGGGTCGAGACCGCACAGATCATCGATGCCGGCGGGCCGAACGTCCAGGCAGCCGGTCGTATCGCCATCAACGGCAGCCCGGACGACATCCACGAGTTCCTCCAGGTCGGGCAGTATGTGGCCCGCGCGCACGACCAGGAACACGCCACCATCGCGCAGCTGGCCGATCAGGCGGCGAAGGCGGGCAAGCTCGCCGGGCAGCAGACCCGGGCCGCCAAGGACGCCTCCGCCCGTGCGGTGACCGCGGCGAAGCTGGCCAAGGAAGCCGCGCAGAAGGCCGCCGCGGAAACACAGGCCGCCCACAAGGACACCCAGCACGCGGCAGCATCCGCCGCCCGCGCGGCGTCCGCCGCCCAGCAGGCCGCCACCGCCGCACAGACCGCGATCAGCGCCGCGAACGCGGCCACCGATTCCGCCCGCGTCGCGGCCAACGCGGCCTCGGCCGCCGCAGCGGCCGCTGACGGTGCCGCCGAGGCGGCCTCCCAGGCCCGTGACGCAGCCGCGAACGCGGCCGTCGACGCCGGCCAGGCAGGAGCCGCACGCAAGGCCGCCCAAAACGCCCGGGACGCCGCCGCAGGCGCGCACGCCGCCGCCCAAGCCGCCGACTCCGCGCGAACCGCCGCCGCGTCGGCTGTAGATGCGGCCAAGGCGGCCAGCGGCGCCGGCAGCGACGCCAACGACGCGGCGGACGCGGCCGACCAGGCCAACTCCTTGGCCGACCAGGCCGGGGCCCACTCCGCCGAAGCGCAGAACGCCGCAGCCGCCGCGCACCGGCATGCCCGGGAGGCGGCCCGCGCCGCCGACGCCGCCCAGGCGCTGGCACAGGAGGCCGCCTCCGCCGCCGGTGAGGCCCGTGACGCCGCCAACGACGCGGCCACGCACGCGGAAAACGCGGCCAAGGACGCCGACGACGCGGCCAAGCACGCGGGTGAGGCGGCGACCGCCGCAAAGCAGTCCGCCGCGCACGCCAAGGAGGCCAAGAAGGACGCCGACGCCGCCAGCGCGGCCGTCGCCAAGGCCCAGAAGGTCCACGACCTCGCGGTCCGTATCGACACCGAGCAGCTGACCGCCCGCACCAACGAGGGCATCGCCCGCGCGCGGGACCTCAAGGCGCAGGAGGAGCAGCGCACCGCGGCACAGCAAACAGCCCAACAGCAGGCCAAGGACCTGCAAGCCCAAGCGGCCAAGCTCGCCGACCAGGCCGCCCAGCCCAGCACCGACCCCTCAAAGATCGCTCCCGCAGCCCGCAAGGTAGCCCTGGCCACCGCCAAGACCGGCCGCCCATGGAGCCAGAGCGCAGCCCTGGTGGCGCTCGCCGGCTCCGATGCGGACATCACCACCTACATCCGCACCGGCCGCCAGGAAGCCAGTGCCCAGGACGACCGCGAGGACGTCGGGCGCCTCGCGGCTACCGCCGGTTCCGCCGACGTGCGCGCCGCCGCCGCCAACGCCCTCGCCGGCGACGACTCGGCGGTGAGCGCGTTCCTGACCACCGGCCAGTACGAGGCCATGAAGCAGGACATGCGCCTCGTCGTCGCCCGGACCATCGCCAACGCCGGCCCGATCGAACAACAGGCCGGACGCACCGCACTCAACACTGACACACCGGACGCCCTGCGCCAGTTCATCACCTCCGACGATGCCCAGGCACGCACACAGGACGAACGCGTCCGCGCCGCCCAACTCGCCGACACCAACAACAAGAGCAACGGCGCCCAGTTGAAGGCCGCCGCCCGCATCGCGCTGGAAGGCCCCTCCGACCTGCTGCACGGCTTCATCACGGTCGGCCAGTACAAGGCCCAGCGGCAGGACCAGCTCGCCGCCACCCACGAGGGGCAGATCCAGCAGCTGATCGCCCAGGCAGCGGGCATCGCCGCCACCGCCCAGAAGAACGCTGCCGAAGCGGGCAGGGCAGCAGCCACCGCCGCCAAGGCAGCGGCCGAAGCCGAGGGCTACCGCAAACAGGCCCAAGCAGCGGCCAACGACGCCCAGAAGTACGCCGCCCAGGCCAACGGCTACGCCACCCAGGCCGAACAGTCCGCCAAGGACGCCGCCGCCTCGGCCAAGACCGCCCGCAACGCCCAGCAGACCGCCGAAAACGCCGCAACCGAAGCAATCACCTCCGCCACCTCCGCCCAGTACTCGGCCGACTCAGCCCGCGACTCCGCCGACTCCGCCTGGACAGCAGCCCAGCAGGCACGCGCCTCCGCCACAGCCGCCGGCAAGGACGCCACCGCAGCCAACCATGCGGCAACAGAGGCCTACCGCACCGCAGTCACCAAACAGCAGCAAGAGGACCAGCAGTGGCGACAGTGGTACGAGGAACAGCAGAAGCAAAAGCAGCGGGATGACGACGGCAGTTGGGTACCCGGCTGGTTGAAGGGCGCAGCCAACACCGTCGCCACCTACGGATCAGCGATACTCGACCACGCCACCCCGATCTTCGGCGGACTCGCCGAAACCTTCATCAGCCTCGGGGCGATCGGCTTCGGAGCGTCCGGCGACTTCGCCGGTGGCGTGCTTTGCCTCACGGGAGTCGGCTGCCTGGTCGGCGTGCCGGCCATCGCTGCAAGCACCACACTGATAGTCGGCGGCGCCTACGGCACCGCAGACGGAATCGACCGCTTCAGTGACGGACTCGGACAGGCACTTCGCGAGGCCAGCGAAGCTGACAGCGCACCAGGCGGAGGCGGAGCTGAGGCAGGTGCTCTGGGGGACCGGCGGGAAGAATATGTGGCAGACCTGATCGGCGGAAAGGTCGCCAAGGGTCCAAACGGGCAAGACATTAAGATTGTCATGCCCAACGTTGGATCCAGCGGAATTGACGTAATAGGGCCAAACGGAGAATACGTCTACGTGGGCGGAGGAGCGAAAGCAGCCAATCCTGCCAAATTCGGAAAGGCGCTCAAGATAAACAAGTATGCCGCCGACGAGGCGGGCGTGCCGGCCATCTACTACCTGGACGCATCCAACACCCCCGAATCGGCAATCAATCAGGCACGCAAGGTGTTCGGCATGGAAAACGTCCACACTTTCAACATGCCTAAGGGGTGAAGAAATGGCAGACGGATTCATTCGCTGGTACCGCGAGGCGGGCGCGGAATCCATCTTTCGCGACCAGGTGGATGTCTTTGAACAGCACGGCATCACTCTCGCCCATCCTGCAACCGGTGTCGCTACCGTAATCAACGTGGATGGCGACGATATCCCCATCGATTTCGAGGCGCTCAGCCTGATCATCGACCTCAGGCTTCCATCCGTCAGCATCAATTGGTGGATCTCGGCAGACACCAACGTCGTGAGCTCGTATACACACGAACCACTCGGCTGTGAAATTCAGACTTTCTGGGTGGATGGACTGACAGCAGAAGAAGCGCGAGCTTTCAATTCTGCCGTCATGTCGACCATGTCTCGAGTTTCGACGCCGACGCGCGCTCTCGTGTGCGATCATCAGGGAATCACTGACGCCGACGACTGGGATTCTGCAATCCTGTATGGTGGCGCAGAAATCCCAGGGGTTGTTGATCCCCTGCTCCTGAGTCCAGAAATTTCGAGACGGATCCTTTCGGATTCAACACGACTCTGCGGCACTGTGACAGAAGACTCCTTGGTGAGAGTGACGTCACTGTCGACTTGAGTTGTTGATGCTCGACGGCACAGTGTGACCCGAGACGATCGAGCCACACTGTGCCGTCGCCACGCCGTGACGGCACAGTGTGGCTATTAAGACGGTGTCCTACGTGGTGAGGCGGACGAGGCGCTTGTAGCAGCAGATAGCCGCGGCAAGCCCGAGAAATGCCAGGTGGTTGCGGGGATGACGCTCGTAGTGGGGGCTGAGTCTGCGGTAGCCGGACAGCCACGAGATCGTCCGCTCGATCACCCACCTGCGGCGGCCCAGCCGTTCGCTGGACTCGATGCCTTTGCGGGCGATGCGCACGCCGATGCGCTTGCCTCGTAACCACTTCCGCAGGTGGGGATGTCACACGCCTTGTCAGCGTGCAGACGCCGGGGCTTGAAGCGGCAGCCGCGTTGGGGGTCGTGTCTCGTTTGGTGACCCTCGACCAGGGGCAGTCCGTTCGCGTCCGACAGGACGTGCATCTTGGAACCCGGCTTACCTCGGTCCACGGAGCTCGGACCTGTGAGTCGCCCCCTTTCTTGGCCCGCACGTGAACGGAGGGATTAACGGCTCGGCGATCTCCGTCCCCACAGGGCACAGCGGGGGCGCTACGCCCTCGCGCGGGCTCAACGGCAGCCAACGCCAGCAAACGTCAAGTGTCCTGGTCAGCAACGTGGTTTGACAGTCACCGCTGATGATGCACGGGAAGGCGGCGCCCCCGCACAGGGCGCCGCCTTCTTCTCGTGGACCGGAGTCCTCGGCGTAATCGGTATTGAGGGTCGGGGACCACGCCGAGGACTCCGGGGTCTGTCACCGGATCACCGGTGGTCGCTGCCCTCCGACCGGGAGGCCGCGCGGCCGGCCTCGAGGCGGGCGACCGGGATGCGGAAGGGGGAGCAGGAGACGTAGTCCAGGCCCACCTCGTGGAAGAAGTGGACGGACTCGGGGTCGCCGCCGTGCTCGCCGCAGACGCCGAGCTTGAGGTCGGGGCGGGTGGCACGGCCGGCCTTGGCCGCCGCCTTCACCAGGGAGCCGACGCCGTCCTTGTCGATGGTCTCGAACGGGCTGACGCCGAAGATGCCCTTCTCCAGGTACGCCGTGAAGAAGCTCGCCTCCACGTCGTCGCGGCTGAAGCCCCACACCGTCTGGGTCAGGTCGTTGGTGCCGAAGGAGAAGAACTCCGCGGCCTCCGCGATCTGGCCGGCCGTCAGCGCGGCGCGCGGCAGCTCGATCATCGTGCCGATCGCCAGCTTGAGCGAGGTGCCGGTGGCGGCCTCGACCTCGGCGATGACCTGGTCGGCCTCCTCGCGCACGATCTCCAGCTCCTGGACCGTGCCGACGAGCGGGATCATGATCTCCGCGCGGGGGTCGCCCTTGGCGTTGCGGCGCTCGGCGGCAGCCTCCGCGATGGCGCGGACCTGCATGGTGAACAGTCCGGGCACGACCAGTCCGAGGCGTACGCCGCGCAGGCCGAGCATCGGGTTCTGCTCGTGCAGGCGGTGCACGGCCTGGAGCAGCCTCAGCTCGTTCTCGTGCGGCTCCTGGCGGGACTCGGCCAGGGCCACGCGCACCGACAGCTCGGTGATGTCGGGCAGGAACTCGTGCAGCGGCGGGTCGAGGAGGCGGACCGTGACCGGCAGGCCGTCCATCGCCTCGAACAGCTCGACGAAGTCCTTCTTCTGCAGCGGCAGGAGCTGCTTGAGGGACTCCTCGCGCTCGGCCTCGGTGTCGGCCAGGATCAGCCGCTCGACCATTTCGCGGCGGTCGCCGAGGAACATGTGCTCGGTGCGGCACAGGCCGATGCCCTGGGCGCCGAAGCGGCGGGCGCGCAGCGCGTCCTCGGCGTTGTCGGCGTTGGCGCGCACCCGCAGCCGGCGCTTGCGGTCGGCGAAGGCCATGATGCGGTGCACGGCGGCGACCAGCTCGTCGGCGTCGTCGGCGCCGGCGTGCATACGGCCCTCGAAGTACTCCACGACCGGGGAGGGGACCACCGGGACCTCGCCCAGGTAGACCTTGCCGGAGGAGCCGTCGATGGAGATGACGTCGCCCTCCTCGACGACGTGCCCGCCGGGCACGGTCATCCGGCGGCGCTTGGTGTCGACCTCGAGCTCCTCGGCGCCGCAGACACAGGTCTTGCCCATGCCGCGCGCGACGACGGCCGCGTGGGAGGTCTTGCCGCCGCGCGAGGTGAGGATGCCCTCGGCGGCGATCATGCCGTCCAGGTCGTCGGGGTTGGTCTCGCGGCGGACGAGGATGACCTTCTCGCCCGAGCGGGACCACTTGACTGCGGTGTAGGAGTCGAAGACCGCCTTGCCGACCGCGGCGCCCGGGGAGGCGGCGATGCCCCGGCCGATCTGCTCGACCTTCGCGCTGTCGTCGAAGCGCGGGAACATCAGCTGGGCGAGCTGGGCGCCCGTGACCCGCTGCAGCGCCTCGGCCTCGTCGATGAGTCCCTGGTCCACGAGCTGCGTGGCGATGCGGAACGCGGCGCCGGCCGTCCGCTTGCCGACGCGGGTCTGTAGCATCCACAGCTGGCCGCGCTCGATGGTGAACTCGATGTCGCAGAGATCCTTGTAGTGGTTCTCCAGGGTCTCCATGATCTGCATGAGCTGGTCGTACGACTTCTTGTCGATGCGCTCCAGCTCGGCGAGCGGCACGGTGTTGCGGATGCCCGCGACGACGTCCTCGCCCTGCGCGTTCTGGAGGTAGTCGCCGTAGACGCCCTGGTGGCCGGAGGCGGGGTCGCGGGTGAAGGCGACGCCGGTGCCGGAGTCGGGGCCGAGGTTGCCGAAGACCATCGAGCAGACGTTGACGGCGGTGCCGAGGTCGTGCGGGATGCGCTCCTGGCGGCGGTAGAGCTTGGCGCGCTCGCCGTTCCAGGACTCGAAGACCGCCTTGATGGCGAGGTCCATCTGCTCGCGCGGGTCCTGCGGGAAGTCCCGGCCGGCCTCCTTCTTGACGATCTTCTTGAAGGTGGTGACCAGCTTCTTCAGGTCGGCGGCCTCGAGGTCGGTGTCGACGGTGACCTTCTTGGCGTCCTTGGCCTTGTCGAGGGCCTCCTCGAAGAGCTCGCCGTCGACGCCGAGGACCGTCTTGCCGAACATCTGGATGAGGCGGCGGTAGGAGTCCCAGGCGAAGCGCTCGTCGCCGGCCTGCCTGGCCAGGCCCTGCACCGACTTGTCGGAGAGGCCGATGTTCAGGACGGTGTCCATCATGCCGGGCATGGAGAACTTGGCGCCGGAGCGGACGGAGACGAGCAGCGGGTCGTCGGCCTGGCCGAGCTTCTTGCCCATCTTCTGCTCGAGCGCGTCGAGGTGCGCACTCACCTCGTCACGCAGTGCCGCCGGCTCCTCGCCGCTGTCGAGGTAGACCTTGCAGGCCTCGGTGGTGATGGTGAACCCGGGCGGGACGGGGAGGCCGAGGTTCGTCATCTCGGCGAGGTTGGCGCCCTTGCCGCCGAGGAGGTCCTTGAGGTCCTTGTTGCCCTCGGTGAAGTCGTAAACGAACTTCGCTACGTGGGGTTCTTTGTTTTCCGACACGGGTCTCGACTCCTTGAGGCCGCGGTGGCTGCCCTGACGGCGAGGAACATACCCAGATCGAAGGCACCTGGGTACGTCTACTTGTACGTCATGTGCCTGTAACCGGGCGTCCGCCAGTGGATTGAAAGTCAAGGCTTGACAAGCGAAGTGGCCTCGATGTTTTCACTTCTTGAATACACTGCCGCCCACAGGGGCGGTCGGGCGCTCACATGAGCGACTCCTGAGACGTCTGATTTCGATCGATGAACGATCAAGGGGTGGCACCCAGTGCCACCCCTTGAGGAAGTGCAGCCGCTCAAGATCCGCTCATCTGAGCGCATCCCTTATCAAGGGTGGTGAGAATCACGCTGCCACAGCGCCCCGAATTCCACCATGCGGACGACCGAGAGCCGCACGGAGCCACCGGCGGAAGGGACGGTGGGGGCGCGTCACAGCCCCGGCCCTCACACCCCCAGCGCGGCCAGCCGCTCCTCCACCCGCTCCGGCGAGTACAGGTACTCGACGACCAGCGCCCCCGCCCCCACCAGCCCCGCCCGCTCCCCCAGCCGGGAGGTCACCACGTCCAGATGGGCGGTGGACCGGGGCAGCGCCCGCTGGTACAGCAGCTCCCGCACCCCGGTCAGGAACGGCGTCCCGGCGAGATCGCCGGCGACCATGAGCACACCCGGGTTCAGCAGCGTCACCACGGTCGCCAGCACGTCCCCCACCCGCCGCCCCGCCTCCCGGGCGAGCGCCGTGGCCTGCGGATGCCCGGCCGCCAGCAGCTCCCGTACGTCCGAGCCGGAGGCCGCCGGCACCCCCGCCTCCGCCAGCCGGCGCGCCACCGCCCCACCGCTGGCGACCGCCGCGAGGCACCCCCGGGACCCGCACCGGCACAGCGCGTCCGCGCCGACGCGGATGTGCCCGATGTCGCCGGCGCCCCCGTCGATGCCCCGGTAGATGGAGCCTCCGACCACGACCCCGGCGCCGATGCCGGTGGAGACCTTGACGAGCACGAAGGCCGAGCAGCCGGGGTGCCCGGTGCGCTGCTCGCCATAGGCCATGAGGTTGGCGTCGTTGTCCACGAGGACGGGGACGGGCGGCGCGCCGGTGTGCTCGGTGACGGCACGGGCGAGACGCCCGCGTATGTCGTAGCCGTCCCAGCCCGGCATGATCGGCGGCTGCACCACCCGTCCGCTCTCGCTGTCGACCGGTCCGGGCACGGCCAGCCCGACCCCGCACACCTCGCGCGCGTCGCGCCCGGTCCTGAGCAGCAACTCGCCGAACCAGCGTCCGAGTTCACCGAGCACGGCGTCCGGTCCGTCCTCGACGGCGAGGACCCCGGAGTGCTCGGCGAGCAGTTCGCCGGTGAGCGTCAGGACGGCGGCGCGGGCGTGCCGGGTGTCGAGGTCGGCGGCCAGCACGACGGCGTGGGCGTCGTCGAACTCCAGGGTGATGGAGGGGCGTCCGCCGAGCGGGGAGTCCACGGGCCCGCCCGCGCCCTCGCGCAGCCAGCCCGCGCGGAAGAGCCGGTCCAGGCGCTGTCCGACCGTCGCCCGGGACAGCCCGGTGGCCTGCTGGAGGGCGCCGCGTGTCGTCGCGCGTCCGCTGCGCACCAGTTCGAGCAGCTCCCCGGCGCTCGCCTGACTGCCACCCCGCCCCGTCCTCACCGGTCTGCCGGGCCGTCCGGTCATGCGCACCCCCTTGTGTTCCTCAATCCTGCATTACATATTGGGTTTTGCGTGTTAAATAGACGTAACTCTACGATGGCCGCGGCCGAACCGGCCGGGCCGGACGTCCTTCGGGGAGCCCCGAGTGCAGCGCACCGCCCAACTCACCGCCGACCGCACGGCACCGACCCTCGCACACGAGGCGTACGACCCCCTGCACGCCCGCGCCGTCCGGGTGCTGGAGGAGAACTGGACCGGCGCCTCCTCGGTGCCCTCGCGCGGGCTGTACCCCCACCAGTGGTCCTGGGACTCGGCGTTCATCGCGATCGGACTGAGGCACGTCTCGCCGTTACGGGCCCAGACGGAGCTGGAGACGCTGCTGGCCGCCCAGTGGGCCGACGGGCGGATCCCGCACATCGTCTTCAGCCCCTCCGTCCCGCTCGACGCCTACTTCCCGAGCCCCGACTTCTGGCGCTCTGCCACCGCGGGACGCGCCGCGGGCGCCCCGCGCACCGCGCAGACCTCTGGGATCGTGCAGCCGCCGGTGCACGCGCTGGCGGCCTGGCTGGTGCACCGCGCCGACCCGGAGCTGTCCCGGGCGCGCGGCTTCCTCTCCCGTCTCTACCCCCGGCTCGCCGCCTGGCACCGCTATCTGCTGCACCGCCGTGACCTGGGCGGCGGCGGGCTGGCGTCGGTCGTCCACCCCTGGGAGCAGGGCATGGACAACAGCCCCTGCTGGGACGCCCCGCTCTCCCGGGTCCGCCCGGCCCCCGCCCGCTCCTTCCGCCGCGCCGACCTCGACCACGGCGCCCCCGAGGACCGGCCGACCGACCTGGACTACGGGCGCTACGTCCGCCTGGCCGCCGGCTACCGCGACCGCGGATACGCCGACGGGGAGGGCGAGTTCGCGGTGGAGGACCCCGCCTTCAACGCCCTGCTCATCGCCTCCGAGCACGCCCTCGCCCGCATCGCCCGCGAACTCGGCGCGACCGGCACCGCGCGCCACGCGCGCGCCGGGCGCCTGACGGCGTCGCTCGTCGAGCGCCTGTGGGACCCGGCGGCCGGAGCGTTCCTGTGCCGGGACGTCCGCGCCGGCGAGCTGATCCCCGAGCTCGGCGTCTCCGGCCTGGTCCCGCTGCTGCTGCCGGAGCTGCCCCGCGAGGTCGCCGCCGCGCTCGTACGCACCCTGGGCGGCCCGCACTTCGGACTCGGGGGCACCACCCTTCTCGTGCCGAGCTACGACCTGCTCGGCGAGTCATTCGACCCGCACCGCTACTGGCGCGGACCGGCGTGGTTCAACACCGCCTGGCTGGTGGAGCGCGGGCTGCGGGCGCACGGCGAGCTCGAACGGGCCGACGCGCTCAGGGAGTCGTTCCTGGGCGTCGCGGGGTCGAGCGGCTTCGCCGAGTACGTCGACCCGTACACCGGCGAGGCGTGCGGCGCGCTCGGCTTCGGCTGGACCGCCGCGCTCACCCTCGACCTGCTGCACGACCCGAAGGGCGCCGAGAGCGCCATGGACATGAGCGGCACCGGCGGTTTCAAGGGAGGGAACCGGGCATGACGGACCGGCATCATCTGCTCGTGCACGGCACGACGTTCGCGGCCGTGGGAGACGGCGGCGACATCACCGGCGTACGCGGGAACGGCTCGCCCGACGGGCTGTTCGTGCGCGACGCCCGGCATCTGAGCCGCTGGCAGCTCACCGTCGACGGGGCGGTGCCCGACACGTTGGCGCCGGTGGCGGACGGCGCCGGCGCCCGCTGCGTGCTGGTCCCGCGCGGCGGGCGCACCGAGCCGCCCGCGTACACGCTCTTCCGTGAACAGGCCGTCTGCGACAGCGCGTTCGTGGAGTGCCTGCGGGTGACCGGCAACCGGCCGGTGCCGTCCACGGTACGGCTCGCGCTCACCGTGGACGCCGACTTCGCCGACCAGTTCGAGCTGCGCTCCGACCACCGCACGTACTTCAAGAGCGGTGTCGTGCGCTCGCGCCAAGTGATGGACGACGGCGTGGAGTTCCGCTACCGGCGCGGTGAATGGGTCTCCTGCACGACGGTGACGGCCGAGCCCGCGCCGGACGGCGTGGAGGAGACCGGCACCGGCGCCCGCCGCCTGGTCTGGGCCCTCGACCTCGAACCGCACGCCACGGCCGAGCTCACCCTGCGCGTGGTGGCCCGCCCGCACGGGGACCGGCGCGCGGTGCGCGTACCGCGCTCCCCGGCCGCGGTGAACGAGCGGCTCCGCGCCGCGGAGGGCCGGTTCGTCGAGGGCGTGGCCTTCCCCACCGGCTGGCCCGAACTGGCGGCGGCCTGCGCGCGGGGCCTCGCGGACCTGGCCGCGCTCCAGGTCCCGGCGACCGGCCCGGACGGCGAGGAACTGCGCGTGCCGGCGGCCGGCGCCCCCTGGTTCCTGACCCTGCTGGGCCGGGACGCGCTGCTCACCTCGCTGTTCACGCTGCCCTACCGGCCCGGCCCGGCAGCCGGCACGCTGCTGGCCCTGGCCGCGACACAGGCGACCGGGACCGCCGCCGGACCGGTCGCCCAGCCCGGCAAGATCGTGCACGAGGTGCGCCACGGCGAGCTGGCCCACTTCGGGCAGGTTCCCTTCCGGCGCTACTACGGCTCCGTGGACGCCACCCCGCTCTTCCTGGTCCTGCTCGGCGCCTACACCGAGCGGACCGGCGACACCGCGATCGCGCGCAGGCTCCAGCCGCACGCCCGCGCGGCGATCGGCTGGATGCTGGACCACGGCGGCCTGACCTCGCGCGGCTACCTCGTCTACCGCGCCGACGAGGGCGGCCTCGCCAACCAGAACTGGAAGGACTCCCCCGGCGCCATCTGCTCGGCCGACGGCACCCGCCCCTCCGGCCCGGTGACGGCGGCGGGGGCGCAGGGGTACGCCTACGACGCGCTGCGCCGCACCGCGTGGCTGGCGCGCACGGTGTGGGCGGACGAGGTGTACGCGGCGCTGCTGGAGCAGGCCGCCGCCGACCTGCGCGACCGCTTCCAGCGGGACTTCTGGATGCCGGAGCGGTCCTTCCCGGCCCTCGCGCTGGACGGCGACGGCCGCCCTGTCGACGCGCTGGCCTCGGACGCGGGCCATCTGCTGTGGTCGGGACTGCTCGACAAGGAGTACGGCGAGGTGGTGGGCCGCCGGCTGCTGGAGCCGGACTTCTTCTCCGGCTGGGGTGTGCGCACGCTGGCGGCGGGCCAGGGCGCGTACCACCCGCTGTCGTACCACCGCGGCTCGGTGTGGCCGCACGACAACGCGCTCATCGCCCTCGGCCTCGCCCGCTACGGCCTGCACGACGAGGCGCGCACGGTCGCGCACGCCCTGGTCGACGCGGCCGCGGTCACCGGGCACCGGCTGCCGGAGGTCCTCGCCGGCTACGGCCGGGACACCCACGCCGAGCCGGTGCCCTACCCGCACGCCTGCGTGCGCGAGTCCCGCTCGGCGGCGGCGCCGTTGGCGCTGCTCACGGCGGTGGGCGGGGCGTGAGCCGCGGTTGGTGAGCGGTTTGCCGGGTGTTTGCCGAGCACCGTGAACGGGGGAGGCGGGCAGGCCGTACGGGAGTACGGCGGATCCTCGCCTCCCCAGCGGATCCGCCACTCCGCGACACCGCGTACGGAAGGACCCCGGGGTGCCTCAGCACACGAGCACACACCAGTCACCTCCCGAGACTGGCCCGACCGAGGACGACACCCCGACCGACAGGCCCCAGACGGACCCGGCCCCTGAAGCCCCGGCCGCGGGTCACCCGGCCGACGGGGACTCGGCCGACGGGGACTCGGCGGCCCGGATCCCGGCGCCCCGGCCCGAACAGCCCGGCACCGGTACGCCGGCCCAGGAGCCCGGGGCCTCCGGGCCCGGTGAGGCCGCCGACCCGGACGAGCCGCGGCCCGGGTCCGCGTCCGCCGCGAACGCGTCACCGCGCACGGAAGCGGTCACCGCCACCGGCACCCCCACCGGCACCGGCACCGGCACCGGCACCGGCACCGGCACCGGCCCGAACGAGGCCGAGGCCGAGGCGGGCCGGGGCCCGGGCGGCGAGGACGGCGAAGCCGCCGACGCCGACGCCGACGCCCCCGCGCCCAGCACGCCCGGCGAACCCATCGGCTCCACCACGCCCGGTGAACCCACCACATCGCCGGAGCCCACCGCATCCCCCGAGCCCGCCACACCGGCCGCCTCCGCCACCCCCCGCTCCCCTCTCGCCCCCCGCGCCCTCCGGGTCCTCCGGGCCGCCCGTCCCCGGGCCCTTCGGCGGGCCTGGGCCGGGTGGAAGGACGGGCATCCCGTGCCCGCGCGGGTGCTCTCGCTCGCCGTCACCCTGCTGGCCCTCGGGCTCGTGGTCGTGGCTCTGCTGCTGCCCAACAAGCAGGAGCAGCTCCACCTGGCGGCGTTCACGCGGATACCCGTGGAGGCGTTGCTCGGCGCGGCCGTGCTGATCGCGTTGCCGCGCAGGCCGCGCATCGCGGTCGCCGTGCTCGGTGGGGCGTGCCTCGGTGTGCTGACCGTGCTGAATCTGACCGACATCGAGTTCAACCAGTACCTCGGCCGCAGCTTCAACGTGATCCTGGACTGGCAGCTGCTCGACGACGCCCGCTCCTACCTCGCGGACACCCTCGGCGGCACCGTGGCCCTCCTCGCCGCCGTGGGCGCGGTGCTCCTCGTCCTGGCCGTGCTCGCGGTGATGGCCCTCGCCGTGGTCCGCGTCGGCAACTTCCTCGGCCGGGACAAGGCCCGTTCCACCCGCGGCCTGCTGCTGGTCAGCGCGCTGTGGATGACGTGCTCGACCCTCAACCTCCAGGTCTCCGGCATCCCGCTGGCCTCCGAGCACACGATCACGATGCTCAAGTACCACGAACAGGCGCTGCGTTCGACGATCAGGGACGAGCGGGAGTTCGCCAAGACCGCGAGGGCCGACGCCTTCGGCAACACCCCGGGCAGCCAGCTGGTGCCCGGCCTGCGCGGCAAGGACATGATCTTCACCTTCATCGAGTCCTACGGCCGCAGCGCGATCGAGGACCCGATCGAGGCGCCCGGCGTCGACCGCACGCTGGCCGACAGCACCCAGGCCCTGGCCAAGGCCGGCTTCCACGCCAAGAGCGGCTGGCTGACCTCGGCGACGTACGGCGGAGGCAGCTGGCTCGGCCACTCCACCACCATGTCGGGCCTGTGGATCGACAACCAGAACCGCTACCGCACCGTCACCTCGGGCGACCACCTCACCTTGACCAAGGCGTTCCAGAAGACCGGCGCCTGGGACACCGTCGGCGTGATGCCGGGCGTGCAGAAGGGCTGGCCGGAAGCCAAGTGGTACGGCCTGGACAAGGTCTACAACGCCTTCCAGGTCGGCTACAGGGGCCCGAAGTTCAGCTGGTCGACCATGCCCGACCAGTACGCCCTGGAGGCCTTCCAGCGTCTTGAGCACAGCAAGAAGCGGGACAAGCCGCTGATGGGCTTCGTCATCCTGACCTCCAGCCACCAGCCCTGGGCGCCGATCCCGAAGATGGTCCCCTGGGACCGGCTCGGCGACGGCTCGGTCTTCAAGGGCATCGAGGCGGCGGGCACCAAGCCGCAGGACATCATCACCAACCCCACCCGCTCGCGGGAGGAGTACGGCAAGTCCGTCCAGTACTCGGTGACCGCCCTGACCCAGTGGCTGGAGCGCTACGGCAACGCCAACACCGTGCTCGTCTTCCTCGGCGACCACCAGCCGATCGCCCGGGTCAGCGGCAACCACGCCAGCCGTGACGTGCCGATCTCGATCGTGGCCAAGGACCCCAAGGTCCTCGACAAGATCGCGAGTTGGGGCTGGACCGACGGCCTGCGCCCCGCGCACGACGCCCCGGTCTGGAAGATGAGCGCCTTCCGCGACCGCTTCCTGACGGCCTACGGCTCGACCCCGCACCCCTCCAAGGGCTGACCCGGGACGCGGGGCCGCCGGAAGGCGGCTCAGCCGCCGGAGGTGTCCAGCTCCGCGTCCTCGCCGACGCCCGCGCAGTCGTACGGGTCCTTGAGCCAGCCGTCCGGGAGGACCACCCGGTTGTTGCCGGACGTGCGGCCGCGCGGGCCGTCGGCGCCGGAGGGCCAGGGCTGGTCGAGGTCCAGCTCGTCGAGCCCGCCGCGCAGCTCCTCCAGGGACGAGGTGATCGCGAGCCGCTTGCGCATCTCGGAGCCGACCGAGAAGCCCTTGAGGTACCAGGCGACGTGCTTGCGGAAGTCGACGACTCCGCGCTGCTCGTCGCCGAGCCACTCCCCGAGCAGGGTGGCGTGCCGGACCATCACGTCGGCGACCTCGCGCAGGGTGGGGCGTACGTACGCGTCCGTGCGCCCCTCGAAGGCGGCGACGAGGTCGGCGAACAGCCACGGCCGGCCCAGGCAGCCGCGGCCCACGACCACGCCGTCGCAGCCGGTCTCGCGCACCATGCGCAGGGCGTCCTCGGCGGACCAGATGTCGCCGTTGCCGAGGACGGGGATCTCCGGCACGTGCTCCTTGAGGCGGGCGATGGCGTCCCAGTCGGCGGTGCCGCCGTAGTGCTGGGCGGCGGTGCGGCCGTGCAGCGCGATGGAGGTGACGCCCTCCTCGACGGCGATGCGGCCGGCGTCGAGGTAGGTGAGGTGGTCGTCGTCGATGCCCTTGCGCATCTTCATGGTGACCGGCAGGTCGCCGGCGCCGCTGACCGCCTCGCGCAGGATCGAGCGCAGCAGGTTGCGCTTGTAGGGCAGGGCCGAGCCGCCGCCCTTCCTGGTCACCTTGGGCACCGGGCAGCCGAAGTTGAGGTCGATGTGGTCGGCGAGGTCCTCCTCCGCGATCATGCGGACGGCCTTGCCGACGGTGGCCGGGTCGACGCCGTACAGCTGGATGGAGCGGGGCCGCTCACTGGCGTCGAACCTGATCAGCTGCATGGTCTTGTCGTTGCGCTCGACCAGCGCCCGAGTGGTGATCATCTCGCTGACGAACAGGCCCTTGCCACCGGAGAACTCCCGGCACAGGGTGCGGAAGGGCGCGTTGGTGATACCGGCCATGGGGGCGAGGACCACCGGGGGCGCGACGGTGTGCGGACCGATCTGGAGGGGGGACTCGGGCGTGGGCATTCCCCCATTGTCACGTATCGACGAAGATCCTGTACCACTCATTAGTTAACCGCACTATCGATATCGGCTAGGCTGGAACCCATGCCCGAGCTCAGCCACCGCCGGCGTCTGCTGGTGCTCGCGATCTGCTGCATGAGCCTGCTGATCGTGAGCCTCGACAACACCGTTCTCAACGTCGCGCTCCCCTCCCTCCAGCGCGACCTGCACGCGCAGACCTCCGGTCTGCAGTGGACCATCGACGCCTACACGCTGGTACTCGCCTCGCTGCTGATGCTGGCCGGCTCCACGGCCGACCGCATCGGCCGCAAGCGGGTCTTCATGGCGGGGCTGGTCGTCTTCGGCCTCGGATCACTGCTGTGCTCCCTGGCGCCCAGCCTCGAACTGCTCGTCGTCTTCCGCATGGTGCAGGCGGTCGGCGGCTCGATGCTCAACCCGGTCGCCATGTCGATCATCACCAACACCTTCACCGACCCGCGCGAGCGGGCCCGGGCGATCGGCGCCTGGGGCGCCGTGGTCGGCATATCCATGGCCGCGGGGCCGCTGGTGGGCGGCCTGCTGGTGGAGTCGGTCGGCTGGCGCTCGATCTTCTGGGTCAACCTTCCCGTGGGCCTGGCCGCGCTGCTGCTCACCCTGCGCTTCGTGCCCGAGTCCCGCGCCCCGAAGGCCCGCCGCCCCGACCCGGCCGGCCAGGCGCTGGTCATCGCCCTGTTCGGCGCGCTGACCTACTCCATCATCGAGGCCCCCGACTCCGGCCTCACCGCCGTGCTGCCCTTCGCCGCCATCGCCCTCGCGGCCCTGCTCGGCCTGCTGTGGTACGAGCCGCGCCGCGACGAGCCCCTCATCGACCTGCGCTTCTTCCGCTCGGCTCCGTTCAGCGGGGCCACCGTCATCGCGGTCAGCGCCTTCGCGGCCCTCGGCGGCTTCCTGTTCCTGTCCACGCTGTACCTGCAGAACGTACGCGGTCTGAACGCCCTGCACGCGGGCCTGTGGATGCTGCCCATGGCGACCCCCGCCTTCCTGTGCGCGCCGCTGTCCGGACGGCTGGTCGGCAGCCGGGGCCCGCGCCTGCCCCTGCTGATCGCGGGGGCCGCGATGACCGCGAGCGCGGTCCTGTTCGCCGCCTTCGAGGCCGAGACGTCGAACGGGACGCTCGCCCTCGGATACGTCCTGTTCGGCATCGGCTTCGGCTTCGTCAACGCCCCGATCACCAACACGGCCGTCTCCGGCATGCCGCGCGCCCAGGCCGGGGTCGCCGCCGCGGTCGCCTCCACCAGCCGCCAGCTCGGCCAGACCCTCGGGGTCGCGGTCGTCGGCGCGCTGCTCGCCTCGGGCGTGGGCTCCTCCCCGTACCGTCAGGCCTTCGTCTCGGCCGCCCGCCCGGGCTGGTGGGTGCTGGTCGCCTGCGGCGCGGCCGTCCTGGTCCTGGGCGCCCTCACCTCCGGCACCTGGGCCCGGCGCACCGCGGAGCGCACGGCCGACCGCCTCCAGGAGAACGAGGTGCGCCAGGCGGCGGGCGCCGGCGTCTGACCCGGCTCACCGGGGCCCCGGCTCTCCGGGGGCCCCGGCTCTCCGCCGGGCGCGTCAGGAGCGGCGCTCCAGGGCGATCGCGTGGAGCTTCTCCAGGCGCTCGCGCGACTCCTCGTCCGCCGGGACGTAGGTGACCATGCGCGGGCCGGGCTCAGGGCTGAGCCACAGGTCGGTGTGGTCGACGGTGAGACGGCCGACGTACGGGTTGCGGAACTCCTTGCGCTTGCCGGCGGGGGTCATCACCTCGTGCCGGTCCCAGGCCTCGCGGAAGTCGGGGGACTGGTCGCGCAGCCGCTTGAGCAGGGTCTTCCAGGCGGGCTCGGCGAGGTGGCCGGCCATCGCGGAGCGGAAGCGGGCGGCCATGTGCCGCAGCGCGTCCTCCAGGTGCACGATCGAGGAGCGCCACTCCTCGTTGGTGTAGGCGAGGATCATGCAGTTGCGGTCCTCCACGGGCACCGCGTCGAGGTCGCAGAAGAGCAGGCCGTAGGTGCGGTTGTAGGCGAGGATGTCGTACCTGCTGTTCTGCAGGCAGGCCGGGAACGGCTCCATCTGCTCCAGGACCGCCCGCAGTGCGGGGGTGACCGAGGGGCACACGGTCGTCGGGGCCGGGTCGGTGACGCCGGCCAGCTGGAAGAGGTGGGCGCGCTCGCCGGGGTCGAGCAGCAGGGTGCGCGCGAGGGCGTCCAGGACCTGCCCGGACACCTGGATGTCCCGGGCCTGTTCCAGCCAGGTGTACCAGGTGACGCCGACCGCGGAGAGCTGCGCGACCTCCTCGCGGCGCAGCCCCGGGGTGCGGCGCCGGCGGCCGCGCGGCAGCCCGACCCGCTCGGGGGCGGTGTGCTCGCGGCGGTGGCGCAGGAAGGCGGCCAGTTCGTGCCTGCGGATCTCGGCCTCACGCATCCGCTCGGGCCGCGCTCGGCTCGCGGTCGCTTCCCGCACCGTCGTCTCGCGTGCCATGGTCGTCATGCTTACAGCTTGCCCTCGCCCCGACCCTGTTTCCAGGTACTTCTGGTACCAGGACAAGGACACTCTGGTACCCGTCTGAGCGCGGCCGCAGGCTCGAAGGCGTGACGACCGAAACCATCTCCTCACGCCTCGTCCGCCCCGGCTCCGCGGCGCCACCCGCGCTCGGCGCCCTCGGACTGTTCACGGTGCTGCTGGCCGCGGCACTGCCCCTCATCGACTTCTTCATCGTCAACGTCGCCCTGCCCACGATCGGGCGGGACCTGCACGCGAGCGAGGCCGTCCTCGAACTCGTCGTCGCCGGCTACGGAGTGGCGTACGCCGTCCTGCTGGTCCTCGGCGGCCGGCTCGGCGACCTGTTCGGCCGGCGCCGGTTCTTCCTCGGCGGCATGGCCGCCTTCGGCCTGACCTCGCTGGCCTGCGGGCTCGCGCCCGGCGCCTGGACGCTGGTCGCGGCGCGCGTGGCGCAGGGCGCGTCCGCCGCCGCGATGCTTCCGCAGGTGCTGGCCACCATCCAGGCCGCCACCTCCGGCCCCCGCCGGGCCCGCGCGATGGGCCTGTACGGCGCGACGGCCGGCCTGTCCATGGTGGCCGGGCAGATCCTCGGCGGTGTCCTGGTCGCGGCGGACGTCTGGGGCACGGGCTGGCGTTCGGTGTTCCTGGTCAACGTGCCGGTGGTGATCGCCGGTCTGCTGCTGGCCGCCCGCGCGGTGCCCGAGACCCGCTCGCAGCACCCGGAGCCGGTCGACGGCCCCGGCACGGTGCTGCTGGCGGCGGCCCTGCTGGCGCTGCTGGTCCCGCTCACCGAGGGCCGCGCGGCGCACTGGCCGCTGTGGACGTGGCTGTCGATGGCCGCGTTTCCGCTGGTGGCGGGCGTGTTCTGGGCGGTGGAGCGCAGGGCCGACCGGCTCGGGCGTACGCCGCTGGTGCCGCCGAGCCTGTTCCGCCTGGTGTCCCTGCGGCGCGGGCTGCTGCTGATCATGCCGTTCTCGATCGGGTTCAGCGGCTTCATGTTCGTGATCGCGGTGGCGTTGCAGCGCGGCGCGGGACTCGGCCCGGTCCCGGCGGGTCTGGCGCTGGCCCCGATGGCGGTGGTCTTCTTCTTCGTCTCGCTGGCCGGTCCCCGGCTGGTCGCCCGGTACGGCACCCGTGTGGTGACGGCGGGCGCGCTGATCCAGACGGTGGGCGTGGGCCTGCTGGCGCTGGCCGCCTGGCGGTCCTGGCCGCACCTCGGCCTGGTCGAACTGCTGCCCGGGGCGGCGGTGGCGGGCGCCGGTCAGGCGCTCCAACTGCCCGTGATCTTCCGGATCGTCCTCTCCGAGGTGCCGGCCGCCCGCGCGGGCGTGGGCAGCGGGGTCATGGTCACCACCCAGCAGTCGTCCCTGGCGCTGGGCGTGGCCACCCTGGGCACGCTGTTCCTGTCCCTGGCGCAGGGCCTGGGCATGAGGGACGCGCTGGTCACCACGCTCCTGGTCCAGCTGGCCGGAGTGGTCCTGACGGGCCTGCTCAGCCTGCGCCTGCCGCGCACGATCGGCTGACCGTGACGGGCAGTGTGCCCAACGGAATCAAAGGTAAGAAAAAAGTAAGCGTCACGACCACCTCTGACCTGCCCTTTTCACCGTGTGTTGGGGTACTTCTACCCTGAGTGCAACCCTTTTCGGGTGGCCGTCGCCCGGCCCTCGGGCGACCTTGGAGGAGCGCGATCGGGCCCCGCGGGCCCCGATCGCGCAGAGGGGGGCAATTCGTCGAAAAGGAGCGGGAGTCCGCCATGAAGTCCACCCTCCACAGCCGCTGCGTCCGCACACTGGCCGCAGGCACCCTGTCCGCCGCCCTGCTGGCCGCCGGGTCGGCCGGCGCCTACGCCGTCACCGCGCCGAAGCCCACCCCGAGCATGACGCACACGGCCAAGCCGACCTCCAAGCCCAGCATGACGGCGATGCGGTCGATCGCCGTCAAGGTCAACCACACCACCATCAAGGCCGGTCAGTCGGTGACGTTCACCGGTCGCACGGTCGGCCTGAAGGCGGGCAGCACGCTGGTCCTCCAGCACAAGGTCAACGGCAAGTGGAACACGCTGCGCACGACCACCGCGGTCAAGAAGGGCAACACCTTCACGGTGGTCCGCAAGTTCACCAACAAGGGCACCGAGGTTGTCCGGGTGGCGACCTCAGGCGGTGCCGTGCACTCCCAGCCGGTCACCCTGAAGATCACCTGACGGGCGCCCGCAGTCCGCGCAGCATGAGATCGAGGACGGCCTCGAGCTCCCCCTCGATCTCCGGCCGCTTCCACTCCCCGGCGTAGCAGGGGTCGTGGAAGCGGCCGGTCGCGTGGAAGAGGGCGCCGGCCGTGGCGGCGGGGTCGGCTGAGGCGAGGCTGCCCGCGGCGACGCCCGCCTCGACGATCCCGGTCAGCTGGGCGGTCAGCTCGGCGAGGTGCTCCTCGACCACCGTGCCGCTCTCATCGACCAGGACCGAGTACGTGGCGAACAGCTCGGGATCGTGACCCGCCTTGCGGCGCTTGGCCTCGAACAGCGCCCGCAGCCAGTCGCGCAGCCGCGCCTCCGGGTCGCGCCCCTCGTCGGCGGCTATCCCGGCCAGCGCCTGCGACGTGCGGTCCAGCCACCGCTTGGTCACCGCCTCGCGCAGCGCGGCCTTGGTGCGGAAGTGGCGGTAGACGCTGCCGTGGCTGACGCCCAGCGCGCGGGCCACGTCCACCACGGTGGCCTTCGCCGGCCCGTGCCGGCGCAGCACCTCCTCGGTCGCCTCGAGGATGCGCTCGGCGGTCAGGGTCTCGGTGGTGGGTGACATGCCTAGAAGGTACCTGCCGCGCCGGTCAGCGTTCGCTGTCCAGATGTGCCATCTGCGCCCGCGGGTAGCGCTCGCCCGCGGCCGCGTCCGCCGGTACGGCCTCCTCGATCGCGGCGAGGTCGGCGGCGTCGAGCGTGACGTCCAGCGCGCCGAGAGCCTCGTCGAGCCGCTCGCGGGTGCGGGCGCCGATCAGCGGCACGATGTCCTCGCCGCGCGAGAGCACCCAGGCGATGGCGATCTGCGCGACGCTCACGCCCTTGCCGTCGGCGACCTCGCGCAGCGCTTCGACGAGGTTCAGGTTGTGCTGGAGGTTCTCGCCCTGGAAGCGGGGTGAGTGCGCCCGGAAGTCGGTGGGGGCGAGCTGCCGGTCGCGGGTGAAGTGGCCGGAGATCAGGCCGCGCGAGAGCACTCCGTAGGCGGTGACGGCGATGCCGAGCTCGCGGGTGGCGGGCAGGATCTCCCGCTCGATGCCGCGAGAGATCAGCGAGTACTCGATCTGGAGGTCGGCGACGGGCACGGTGGCGGCGGCCCGGCGGACGGTGTCGGCGCCGACCTCGCTCAGGCCGACGTGCCGGACGTGCCCCTTCTCGATGAGCTCGGCGATCGCGCCGACGGTCTCCTCGATGGGGACGTCCGGGTCGAGGCGGGCGATCCGGTAGACGTCGATGTGGTCCACGCCGAGGCGCTGGAGCGAGTAGGCGGCGAAGTTCTTCACCGCGGCGGGCCGGCCGTCGTACCCCGACCAGTTGCCGTCCGGGTCGCGCAGCGCGCCGAACTTCACGCTGACCAGCGCCTTGTCGCGGGCGGCGGCCGGGGCGGTGCGCAGGGCCTCGCCGACCAGCATCTCGTTGTGCCCCATGGCGTAGAAGTCGCCGGTGTCCAGCAGGGTCACGCCCGCGTCCAGGGCGGCGTGCACGGTCGCGATGGACTCGGCGCGGTCGGCCTCGCCGTACAGCGCGGACATGCCCATGCAGCCGAGGCCGAGGGCGGAGACCCGGGGTCCGGTGGTTCCGAGTGTGGTGGTTCGCATCGTCATGCCACGAGCATCGCATGACGAATGACAAATTTCAATATCTGTCATCCGTCATTCACTCTTCCGGTGACCCGGGCGGGGGAAACGCGAAACGCCGTACGGCCGCCGGAGTGATCCGGCGGCCGTACGGCGTCGCAAGCGGTGGGGCGGGTCAGCAGCCGACGAGGCGGCCGGCCAGGTAGCCCTCGATCTGGTCCAGGGAGACGCGCTCCTGCTTCATCGAGTCACGCTCGCGCACGGTCACCGCGTTGTCGTCCAGGGTGTCGAAGTCGACGGTCACGCAGTACGGCGTGCCGATCTCGTCCTGGCGGCGGTAGCGGCGGCCGATGGCGCCGGCGTCGTCGAACTCGATGTTCCAGTGCTGGCGCAGCGCCTGGGCCAGGCCCTTGGCCTTCGGCGACAGCTCCGGGTTGCGGGACAGCGGGAGGACCGCGACCTTCACCGGGGCCAGGCGGTGGTCGAGGCGCAGCACGGTGCGCTTCTCCATCTTGCCCTTGGCGTTGGGCGCCTCGTCCTCGACGTAGGCGTCGAGCAGGAAGGCGAGCATCGCCCGGCCGACACCGGCCGCGGGCTCGATGACGTACGGCGTCCAGCGCTCGCCGGCCTCCTGGTCGAAGTAGGAGAGGTCCTGGCCGGAGGCCTTGGCGTGGGAGGAGAGGTCGTAGTCGGTGCGGTTGGCGACGCCCTCGAGCTCGCCCCACTCGCTGCCGCCGAAGTTGAAGCGGTACTCGATGTCGGCGGTGCGCTTGGAGTAGTGGGAGAGCTTCTCCTTGGGGTGCTCGTACCAGCGCATGTTCTCTTCACGCAGGCCCAGGCCGGTGTACCAGTTCCAGCGCTGCTCCATCCAGTACTCGTGCCACTTCTCGTCCTCGCCCGGCTTGACGAAGAACTCCATCTCCATCTGCTCGAACTCGCGGGTGCGGAAGATGAAGTTGCCGGGCGTGATCTCGTTGCGGAACGACTTGCCCGTCTGGGCGATGCCGAACGGCGGCTTGCGGCGCGAAGTGGTCTGCACCTGGGCGAAGTTGGTGAAGATGCCCTGGGCGGTCTCGGGGCGCAGGTAGGCGATCGAGCCGGAGTCCTGGGTGGGGCCGAGGTGGGTGGAGAGCAGGCCCGAGAACTGCTTGGGCTCGGTGAACTGGCCCTTGTTGCCGCAGTTGGGGCAGTTGACGTCCGCGAGGCCGTTCTCCGGGACGCGGCCGTGCTTGGCCTCGTAGGCCTCCTCCAGGTGGTCCGCGCGGAACCGCTTGTGGCAGGAGGTGCACTCGGTCAGCGGGTCCGTGAAGGTGGCGACGTGTCCGGAGGCGACCCAGACCTCGGGGGCCAGGATCACGGACGAGTCGATGCCGACCACGTCCTCGCGGGACGTCACCATGTAGCGCCACCACTGGCGCTTGAGGTTCTCCTTGAGCTCGACACCGAGGGGCCCGTAGTCCCAGGCGGCGCGCTGGCCGCCGTAGATCTCACTGCAGGGGAATACGAAGCCACGGCGCTTGCTCAGGCTGACGATGGTGTCGATCTTGTCGGCGGCCACGGTGCTCTCTTCATTACGACGACGGGCGACGAAGCGACGGTGCGCTTCGACGAAGCGAGACGCTTCAGAGCGAATGCTTCAGGGTACCGGCGGGGGCTCCCCCTCAATCAAATCGGTGCCGGTAAGAAGGCACCCCCGCTTGTTGACAACGGTTTCCATTTTTGTTGAAAATGACTGTCATGAACGTACGTCGGCGCCACCTCATATCCGGGTCCGCGGCCGCGGCCACCACCGCCCTCGCTCTGGGAACCCTCTCCGCCTGCACCTCCGCCGGCGCCGCGGCCGGCGGCGGCAAGGGCACGTACGACGTCGTCGCGTCGTTCTACCCGATGGCCTTCCTCGCCGAGCGGATCGGCGGTGACCACGTCCACGTCACCAGTCTCACGCAGCCCGGCCAGGAGCCGCACGACCTGGAGATCAGCGCCCGGCAGACCGCGCGCCTGGAGGAGTCCGACGCCGTCCTCTACCTCAAGGGCCTCCAGCCCTCCGTGGACGGGGCCGTCGCCCAGTCGGGGATCAAAACCAAGATCGACGCGGCCTCCCTGACCACCCTGGAGGAGCACGGCAACGAGGTCGGCGGCCACGCGGCCGCCCACGACACCCACCCGGGCGAGGAGAACGGCGGCAAGGACCCGCACGTATGGCTCGACCCGGTGCGCTACGCGCAGGTCGCCCAGGGCGTCGGCAAGGCCTTCGAGAAGGGCGACCCGGCGCACGCGGCGGACTACCGGAAGAACACCGCCGCCCTGGTCAAGGAGCTCGACGCGCTGAACACCCGGTACGAGACCGGACTGCGCAACACCAGGAGCAAGGTCTTCATCACCACGCACGCCGCCTTCGGCTACCTCGCCGAGCGCTACGGGCTGACCGAGGAGGCCATCAAGGGCCTCGACCCGGAGTCCGAGCCCAGCGCGGCCCGGGTGCGGGACCTGGAGCGCATGACGAAGGCCGACGGCGTCACGACCGTCTTCTACGAGACGCTCGTCAGCGACAGGACGGCGCGGACCGTGGCCGGGGACGCCGGGCTGAGGACGGATGTCCTCGACCCGATCGAGGGCATCACCGCCAAGTCCCGCGGCACGGACTACCTCCAGGTCATGGACTCCAACCTCCAGGCCCTGCGCAAGGCGCTGGGCGCGAAGTGACAGCCAGGGAGGACGCCATGGACAACCCCGGCACCGCCGCCGAAGGGCCGGTCGTCGCCCTGCGGGGCGTGCGCGCGGACCTGGGCCCCCGCCCCGTCCTGCGCGGCATCGACCTCACCGTGCGGCGCGGCGAGGTGGTCGCGCTGCTCGGCGCGAACGGCTCCGGCAAGTCGACGACCGTACGGGCCGTCATCGGCCAGGTGCCGGTGACGGCCGGCGAGATCGAGCTGTTCGGCACCCCGCGCCGCGCCTTCCGCGACTGGGCCCGCGTCGGCTACGTGCCCCAGCGCACGACCGCCGCGGGCGGGGTGACGGCGACGGTCACCGAGACCGTCGCCTCGGGCCGGCTCTCCCGGACCCGCTTCGGCCTGTTCCGCAAGGCCGACCACGCGGCCGTACGCCGCGCCCTCGACCTGGTCGGCATGGCGGACCGGGCGAAGGACTCCGTGCACGCCCTGTCCGGCGGCCAGCACCAGCGGGTGCTGATCGCCCGCGCGCTGGCCGCCGAACCCGAACTGCTGATCATGGACGAGCCGATGGCGGGCGTGGACCTGGCCAGTCAGCGGGTGCTGGCGCGGACCCTGGAGGAACAGGTCGCGGCCGGTACGACGGTGCTGGTGGTGCTGCACGAACTCGGCGCGCTGGAGCCGCTGATCGACCGGGCGGTCGTGCTGCGCGACGGCCGCGTGGTGCACGACGGCCCGCCGCCGAAGGCGGTCGGCCAGCACGCCCAGCCCGGCCACGACCACGTACACCCGCACGACGACGCCGCCGGCGCCGGCCCGATCCGCACCGGACTTGGACTGCTGAGCTGATGGAACTCCTCGACTACGCCTTCATGCAGCGGGCCCTGCTCGCCGCCGTCCTGGTCGGCGTCACCGCGCCCGCCGTCGGCATCCACCTCGTCCAGCGCCGCCAGGCCCTGATGGGCGACGGCATCGGCCACGTGGCGATGACCGGCGTCGGCCTCGGCTTCCTGCTGGGCGCCTCGCCCGTGTGGATGGCGACGCTGCTGTCCGTGGTGGGCGCCGTGCTGATGGAACTGATCCGCTGGTACGGCCGCACCCGCGGCGACATCGCGCTGGCCATGCTCTTCTACGGCGGTATGGCGGGCGGCGTCATGTTCATCAACCTCGCGCCCGGCGGCTCCAACGCCAACCTGACCTCGTACCTCTTCGGCTCGCTCTCGACGGTGGCGCCCTCCGACGTCACCGCGATCTGCCTGCTGGCCGCGTTCGTCGTCCTGGTCACCCTCGGGCTGCACCGCCAGCTCTTCGCGGTCGGGCAGGACGAGGAGTTCGCCCGGGTGACGGGCCTGCCCGTGCGCGCGCTGAACCTGCTGACCGCCGTCACGGCGGCGGTGACCGTGACGGTCGCGATGCGGGTGGTGGGCCTGCTGCTGGTCTCCGCCCTGATGGTGGTGCCGGTGGCCGCCGCCCAGCAGCTCGGCCGCAGCTTCGCGGCGACCCTCGCGATCTCGGTCGCGATCGGGGTGGGCGTCACGCTCGGCGGCACGGTCACGTCGTACTACCAGGACGTGCCGCCCGGGGCGACGATCGTGCTGCTGACCATCGCCGCGTTCATCGCGCTCACCGCGCTCGCCGCCCCGCTGGCCCGGCGCCGCGCCCGGGCGCTCGCCGCGGCGCGGCCCGACGGGGACCCGCCGGAGTGCGCGATTCCGGCCACGCGCGCGGCGGACGGCGCGGCCGGCGCCTGACCGCGTGCGACGCGGGCTGGCACAATGGCCCCGGCAGATGCCGGACGGCGAAGGAGGCAACCGGTGACGACGGCAGGACCGCCCGTGAAGGGCCGCGCCACCCGGCAGCGCGCCGCTGTCGCGGCGGCCCTCGACGAGGTCGACGAGTTCCGCAGCGCGCAGGAACTGCACGACATGCTCAAGCACAAGGGCGACTCGGTGGGCCTGACCACGGTCTACCGCACCCTGCAGTCCCTCGCCGACGCCGGCGAGGTCGACGTCCTGCGCACCTCCGAGGGCGAGTCGGTCTACCGCCGCTGTTCCACCGGCGAACACCACCACCACCTGGTCTGCCGCGTCTGCGGCAAGGCGGTGGAGGTGGAGGGCCCCGCCGTCGAGAAATGGGCGGAGGCGATCGCCGCGGAACACGGCTACGTGAGCGTGGCCCACACCGTGGAGATCTTCGGCACCTGCAAGGACTGCGCGGAGGCCTCCGCCTGACCGGAGCGACTCGGCCGGGGGCCGGGGCCCCCGGCCGGACCGGGTGTCAGCCCTCCTCCGGGCGGCCCTCCATGGCCAGGAGTTCCTCGTTGGGGACGGCGCCGCCGAAGCGGCGGTCCCGGGAGGCGAATTCGAGGCAGGCCCGCCACAGGTCCCGGCGGTCGAAGTCCGGCCACAGGACGTCCTGGAAGACCATTTCCGCGTACGCGCTCTGCCAGAGCAGGTAGTTGGACGTGCGCTGCTCACCGCTCGGCCGCAGGAACAGGTCCACGTCCGGCATGTCCGGGTAGTACAGATACTTCTGGATCGTCTTCTCGCTGACCTTGGCCGGGTCCAGCCGCCCCGCCCGCACGTCCTCCGCCATCGCCTTCGCCGCGTCCGCGAGCTCGGCCCGACCGCCGTAGTTCATGCAGAAGTACAGCGTCAGCCGGTCGTTGTCCTTGGTCTGCTCCTGCGCGACCTGCAACTCCTTGGCGACCGACTTCCACAGCCGGGGCATCCGCCCCACCCACCGCACCCGGATGCCCAGCTCGTCGAGCTGGTCCCGCGTCTTGCGGATGAAGTCACGGTTGAAGTTCATCAGGAAGCGCACCTCGTCCGGCGACCGCTTCCAGTTCTCCGTGGAGAAGGCGTACAGCGAGATGTTGCGCACACCGATCTCGACCGCGCCCTGCAACACGTCCAGCACCCGCTCGGCGCCGACCTTGTGCCCCTCGGTGCGCGGCAGTCCCCGCTCCTTGGCCCAGCGGCCGTTGCCGTCCATGACGATCGCCACGTGCTCGGGCACCAGCTCCCCCGGCAGCTTCGGCGGACGCGCGCCCGACGGGTGCGGCTCGGGCGCCCGGTACTCGCGTCGCCGGCGCCCCAGGATCCCGCGTACGGCCATGTGCTCCTCGTCTCCCTGAGTGTTGCGGAGCGGTCTCTACCGCTTCTCCACGTACCTGAGCGAGCGCAGCCCCCGCTCCAGGTGCCAGTGCAGGTAGGCGGACACCAGCCCGCTCCCCTCCCGCACGTGCCGCGGCTCGCACGCGTCCGCGGTCTCCCAGTCCCCCGTGAGCAGCGCGCCGAGCAGTGCGAGCGTCTGCGGCGAGGGTACGACACTGCCGGGCACCCGGCAGTCGGCGCAGACCGAGCCGCCGGACGCCACCGAGAAGAACCGGTTGGGCCCCGGCAGCCCGCACCGCGCGCAGTCGCCGAAACTCGGCGCGTACCCGTTCACCGCGAGCGAGCGCAGCAGGAACGCGTCCAGCACCAGGTGCGGCGCGTGCTCCCCCCGCGCGAGCGTGCGCAGCGCGCCCACCAGCAGCAGGTACTGCTGCACCGCCGGTTCGCCCTCGTGGTCGGTGAAGCGCTCCGCCGTCTCCAGCATGGCCGTGCCGGCGGTGTAGCGGGCGTAGTCGCTGACGATCCCGCCGCCGTACGGCGCGATGGTCTCGCTCTGCGTGCACAGCGGCAGCCCGCGCCCCACCAGCTCGCTGCCCCGGGCGAAGAACTGCACGTCCACGTGCGAGAACGGCTCCAGCCGCGCCCCGAACTTCGACTTGGTCCGCCGCACCCCCCGGGCCACCGCCCGCACCCGCCCGTGCCCGCGCGTGAGCAGCGTGATGATCCGGTCGGCCTCGCCGAGCTTCTGCGTACGCAGGACGACGCCGTCGTCGCGGAAGAGACTCATCGCGCCCCCCGGCGGCCGCCCGGACGGAGGCCCAGCGCCCGCCCCCGGGAAGAGCACGGCACGATCCGCTCCGCCTCACCCGGCTCGCGGGTGCGCAGCACGATGCCGTCGTCGCGGAACAGACTCATGGCACCCATTCTCGCCCACCGCGCCCGTGCCGTGGGCCGCGCGGGGGCGCCCGTGGCCGAGACCTCGCTCACCGCCCGGCCGACACCAGCCCCGCCTCGTACGCGGTGATCACCAACTGGACGCGGTCGCGCGCGTCCAGCTTGGTCAGCAGCCGGGTCATGTACGTCTTGGCGGTCGCCACGCTGATGCACAGCTCGTCGGCGATCTCCGCGTTGGACAGCCCGGTGCCGACCAGGGTCAGCACCTCCCGCTCCCGCTCGGTGATGCCGGTCAGCTCACGCCGGGCGCGGCCGCCGGCCGGTGCGGTGCGGCCGGCGAAGTCCTGGATCAGCCGCCGGGTGACGCTGGGCGCGATCAGCGCGTCCCCGGCGGCGACCACCCGCACCGCCCCGATGATGTCGTCCAGCGCCATGTCCTTGACGAGGAAGCCGGACGCGCCCGCGCGCAGCGCCCCGTACACGTACTCGTCGTCGTCGAAGGTCGTCAGTACGACGATCCGCGCGTCCCCGGCGCCCCCGGTGATCGCGTCCCCCGCGCCCCCGGTGATCCGGCGGGTCGCCTCGATGCCGTCCATGCCCGGCATCCTGATGTCCATCACCACCACGTCCGGGTCCAGTTCCCCGGTCAGCGCCACCGCCTCGCCGCCCGTGGCCGCCTCCCCCACCACCTCCAGGTCGGGCAGGTCGGCCATCACCATGCGCAGCGCGGTGCGGATGAGCTGCTGGTCGTCGGCGAGGAGCACCCGGACCGCCATCAGGAGGCCTCCGCCGGCACGGGCAGCCGCGCCGCCACCCGGAACCCGCCTTCCGGACGGGGCGCGGCGGAGAACTCGCCGTGCAGCAGCGCCACCCGCTCACGCATCCCGGCCAGCCCGAACCCGGTGTCCGTGGCGGTGCCGTGGCCCCGGCCGTCGTCGGTGACCTCCAGGGCGAGCACGTCCTCGCCGTAGTCGACGGTGACCAGGCAGGAGGGCGCCCCGGAGTGCCGTACGACGTTGGTGACCGACTCCTGGATGATGCGGAACGCCGACAGGTCGACGTCGGGCGGCAGCCGGCGCGGCTCGCCCAGGCGCCGCACCTCCACGCGCACGCCCGCCGAGGTCGTCGCGGCGGCCAGCCGGTCCACGTCGTCGAGCCCGGCGACCCCCGCCTCCGCTCCCTCCGCGGCCGCCCGGTCTCCCGCGCCCGGCTCCCCCGCGTCCGCCGCCCGCAGGGCGACCAGCATCCGCCGCAGCCCGGCCAGCGTCTCCCGGCCGGTGGCCTCCACCGCCCGCATCGCCTCGCGCGCCGCCTCCGGCTGGGTCGCCGCCACCCGGGCCGCCGCGCCCGCCTGGAGGGCGACGATGCCGATGCTGTGGGCGACCGTGTCGTGCATCTCCCGTGCTATGCGTAGCCGTTCGGCCGTCACCGCCTGGGCGGCACTCCGCTCGTTCATCCGCCGCGCGTGCTCGCGCGCCTGGTGCGCGGAGTGGCCGAGCAGCCAGGCGATCACCGTGACCAGGGCCACGGCCAGTTCGGCCGACATGCCGACCGCCCAGCCGCGCAGCAGCCGTACGGCGATGAAGACGGCGAGGGTGCCGACCGCCAGGGCCAGGGCGGCGGCCGACGTGCGCCGGGGCCGGGCCGCCGCGACGAAGTACAGCCCCACCATGACCGTGAGGTACTGCGCCATGGGCAGTTCGCCCACCCCGAGCGTGCTCGTCTCGCCGATGGCGGCCACGATCAGCGCGGCCAGGCCACCGAGCGGCCGGCGCCCCAGCAGCCGGGCCCCGTACACCGCCAGGGCGGTGGACAGCACCGTCATGGTCAGTCCGTCCCAGCGGTAGAGCTGGGCCGCGGGCCAGCGGCCGGGCTCGGTCTCACCGGGCAGCCGGACGGTCGTCAGCAGGGTGAACAGGGTGCTCGCGCACCACACGAGCACCGTCCAGGCGCTGGGCGGCAGGCGTTTGAGCGGGGGCGGCGGCACAGGGGCGGGCATGCCGGGATCGTAGGCCGGGCGGCCGAGGCCGGTCATCGGCCCGCGGACGTACAACCACGGTCGACGGCACGGCCGTTGGACTGCCCGCGGGCGGCCGACGCCCCGGACGGCCGGACCCGGCCCCGGCCCCCGGGTGTCGCAACCCCGGCGGCCCGGTCCCGCGTCACATCATGCGGAGATCGTTTCTCACGTACCGACCGTACCGACCGGACCGACCGTACCGACCGGGCACTCGGCCCGGCCGACCGAAGGAGAACGCCATCCGGACCACGGCCAGGAACCTCCCGACCCGCCGCCGCGTGATGACCGCGGCCGGCCTCAGCCTCCTCGGCGCATCGGCCGCCGCGGCACCCGCGTACGCCGCGTCCCCCTCCCCCGACCGCGGCCCGGAAGCCCGGCTGCGGGCTCTGGAGGAGCAACACGGCGTCCGCCTCGGCGTCTACGCCCACAACCCCGTCACCCGCCGCACCGTCCGGCACCGCGTCGACGACCGCTTCCCGATCTGCTCGGTCTTCAAGACCCTGGCGGCCGCTGCCGTCCTGCGGGACCTGGACCACCACGGCGAGGTCCTCTCCCGGCGGATCCACTACACCGAGGCCGACCTGGTCGACGGCTCGGACCACACCAAGGCCCACCTGGCCGAGGGCATGACCGTCGCCGAACTCGCCGACGTGGCCATCCGCTACAGCGACAACACCGCGGGCAACCTGCTCCTGCGCGAACTGGGCGGCCCGACGGCGATCACCCGCTTCGCCCGCTCGCTCGATGACCGGGTCACCCGCCTGGACCGCTGGGAGACGGAACTCAACTCCGCCGAGCCGTGGCGGCGCACGGACACCACCAGCCCGCGCGCCATCGGCCGCACGTACGGCCGCCTCGTCCTCGGCGACGCGCTCGACCGCCGCGACCGCGCCCTGCTCACCCACTGGCTGCTGGGCAACACCACCAGCGCCAAGCGCTTCCACACCGGCCTGCCCAAGTCCTGGACCATCGCCGACAAGACCGGCTCCGGTTCCTACGGCACCGCCAACGACGTCGGCGTCGCCTGGACCGAAAACGGCACTCCCCTGGTCCTGGCGGTGCTCACCACCGGGCCCACCCCGGACACGCCGTACGACGACGCGCTGGTCGCCGAGGCCGCCGGGGTGGCCGCCACCGCGCTGACCTGACACCCGCGGCCCCGGCCGGCCCGGCCCGCCGCCTCACGGCACCTCGCCGCGGCTGCGGGCGTTGGCGTACGCCGTCGCGGCGCGCAGCCGCTCGGCCGGGGTCGCGGCGCGCAGCGCGTCCGGTACGCAGTCCCACTCGCGGCCTTGGCCGAGGGGCCGTAACCGCACGTACGGCCCCTCGTGGCCCACGACGACCCCGACCCGGGCGGTCCCGGTGTCCACGGCGTACGAACCGACCGGCGGCCGGGGCTCGCCGCTCACCGCAGCACCGCGGCGAGCCGGGCCGCCGTCTCCACGGAGCAGCGCCCCAGCTCGACCAGCGGGCAGGGCGCCTCACGGGCGAGTCCCGCCGGGTCGAGGCGCAGCGAGGGCAGGGTGATTCCGGCCCTTTGGAGCGCGGCCCGCAATTCGGCGAGGGTTTCCTCCGCCTCCGTCACGCATACCGCCGAGTGGACCGGGTTCGGTGTCGCCACAGTTCGCTTCCTTCCATTTCACTCTTCGCGTCTCCACGGTGACCTTCCGCGTCTAAAGTCGGAAGGGTTTCCGGCCCTACAACGGCGGGGCAGCAAAAGGGGGTTGGCAATGGCCAACGGTTCACGCCAGGCGGCGTGGGAGTTCTTCGGCGCGGAACTGAAGCGACGGCGCGAGGACGCGGCGCTCACGCAGGTGGAGCTGGGTGCGCGGGTCTTCGTCTCGGGCGGCTACATCGGCCAGTTCGAACAGGCGATCAGGAAGCCACAGTTGGACGTGGCCCAGCGAATCGACGAGGTACTGCAAACCGACGGTATTTTCGAGCGGCTGTGCAGGAAGCTGATTGACGATCCGCGGTACGCGGATTATTTCGCCCACGTGGTCGAGCTGGAGCGACTGGCCACGAGAATCTGCGAGTTCGCGCCGACGGTGGTGCCGGGTCTGCTCCAGACGCAGGAATACGCCCGCGCGTTCACCATCGCGGCCAACCCGTTCAAGACCGACGAGTACGTCGACGAGATCGTCACCGCCCGGCTGGAACGCTCGCGCATCCTCGACGACGCCGCCAGGCCCGAGTACTGGGTGACCCTCCACGAGAACGTGCTGCGCATCCCGGTGGGCGGGCCGGGGGCGATGGCGGAGCAACTGGAGCGGATCGCGCGGCTGATGCGCGAGCGCACGGCGGTGGTGACGGTACTGCCGTACGCGGCTGGGGCGCACGCGGCCATGGGCGGGATGCTGCAACTCATGGAGTTCCAAGACGCACCGCCGGTCGCCTACACAGAGACGTCATTCTCGGGCACGTTGGTGGACGAACCGGCCGTGGTGAAGCGGGCCCACCGCGCATACGATCTGCTCAGGGTCGCCACGCTGTCGCCGGAGGCGTCCCTGGCCATGGTCGAGTCGGCGGCGGAGGACTTCAGACTATGCGTGAGTACGACCTGACCAACGCCCACTGGTCCAAGAGCAGTTACAGCAACGGCGAGGGCGGTAGCTGCGTAGAGGTCGCCCACGACTTCCCCGGCGCCGCCCGCTGGCGGAAGAGCAGCCACAGCAACGGCGAGGGCGGCGACTGTCTCGAAGTCGCGGACGGCGTCCCCGGAGTCGTCCCCGTCCGGGACAGCAAGGTGCCGGACGGGGACGTGCTGGTGATCGGCGGCGCGGCCTGGGCCGGGTTCGTGGGTGCCGTGGGGGCGGCGGGGTTCTAGCCCCGGACTCGTAGGAACAGCGCGGTCACGAGGTAGGGCAGCGCGGCCCACAGGAACGCCGTGGCGTGCGAACTCGCGGAGCTGACGGCGGCGTAGGCCCCGTACACCGCCACCGTCGACAGGTCGGTGCCGAGGCTGGCGACCGAGGTGAGGGTGGCCCGGCGTGCGTCGTCGATGCGGGCCTGGAGCCGTGCGTCGGCGAGCACCGTGGCGAGCTGGAAGCCGCCGAAGGCGAGGGCGACGAGGACGAGCCCGGCCGGTGTCCGCAGCGCGGCGCCGAAGGCGAGGGCGAGGGCGGCGGCCGCGAGCAGGGCGGCGAGGCCGGTGCGGCCGAGGCGGGCGCAGGGGCCGGACAGCAGGCCGCCGGCCGTGGCCCCGGCCCAGATGAGCAGGAGCAGGTAGGGCTCGGTGCCGTCGGGTACGCCCGTGCCGCGCACGAGGAGCGGGGCGTACTCGTCGAGCGCGCCCCACACGGCGCCCACGGCCGGGACCAGCAGAAGGGCGCCGCGCACGGACCGCTCGGCGCGGACCTGGGCGAGCCCGGCCCGCAGGGTGACGGCCCAACTCTCCTCGGCCTGGGTGGGAGTTCGCCCTTCGGGCAGCCGGGTCGCGGTGACGGCGGCCAGCAGGCAGGCGAGCACGCTGCCCGCGCCGACGGCGGGATAGCCGCCGAGGGCGAAGACGGGACCGGCAAGCCCCATGGCGGCCACCACCCCTACGAGCCCGGCCGCGCGGACACGCCCCATGACGTGGGCGTACCGTTCCGCCGCACCGAGACGGCCGAGTTCGTCGTGGACGAGAGCCTCCAGCGCACCGGAGCCGAGCGCTCCGCCCGCGCCCCAGAGGAGGAAGCCGAGCGCGAAGGCCCCGTAGGAGGGCAGGAGCACCCAGAGGGCGAACCCGGCGGCGGTGAGCAGTGGGCCGAGGGCGAGCAGCAGCCGCCGGGACACGGCGTCGGCCCAGGCGCCGGAGGGCACTTCGAGGACCACGCCGGTGGCCGACCAGAGGGCGAAGAGGGAGGAGATTTCCCAGGACGACAGGCCGGCGTCGCTGAACAGCAGCGCGTACACGGGGTAGAGCAGGACGAAGTCGCCGAGGAAGGCGTAGCAGTAGAGCACCGCGGCCAGCCGCCGGGTGCCGCGCGCGGCGGGGATGCGGGATCAATGTCGCCAGGTCATGCGTACATGGTAGGCAGCGCGCCGTGCGGGGCCCAGCGAATTACCGGGCGGAGCGGCGACTATACAGAGCACTGCAAGGCATCTGTAGCGACCCGCGAACCATCACCGTCACCGCCACCCCAGGGAGCCCCCATGACCTTCCCCGCCCCGCTCACCGGTGTCGTGCCGCCCGTGTGTACGCCGCTCACCGCGGAGGGGGAGGTGGATGTGCCGTCGCTGTTGCGGCTGGTCGAGCATCTGGTGGAGGGCGAGGTGCACGGGTTGTTCGTGCTGGGGTCGACGTCGGAGGCCGCCTATCTGACGGACCGGCAGCGGCGGCAGGTCGTCGAGGCCGTGGTGGGGCACGTGGGCGGGCAGTTGCCGGTGCTCGCCGGGGCGATCGACATGGCCACCGCGCGGGTGCTCGACCACGTCGAGGCCGTCACCGGGGCGGGCGCGCAGGCCGTCGTCGTCACCGCGCCCTTCTACGCCCGCGCCGCCCACCCGGCGGAGATCGCCCGCCACTACCGCCGTATCGCGAAGCACAGCCCCGTCCCCGTCGTCGCCTACGACATCCCCGTGTCGGTGCCCACGAGACTGCCCGCCTCCCTCGTGCTGGAGCTGGCCGCCGAGGGCGTGCTGGCGGGGCTGAAGGACTCCAGCGGAGACCTGGCGGGGTTCCGGGAGGTCGTCACGGGGGCGCGGAAGGACCCGGCGACCGCAGCCTTCAGCGTGCTCACCGGCTCCGAGGTGATCATGGACGCCGCGCTCGCCGTGGGCGCCGACGGCGCGGTGCCGGGCTTCGCCAACGTGGACCCGCACGGGTACGTGCGCCTGTACCGCCTCGCCCGCGCGGGCGACTGGGAGGGCGCCCGCGCCGAGCAGGACCGCCTGTGCGCGCTGTTCGGCATGACCCGCGCCGGCGACCCCGCCCGCATGGGCCCGGGCTCCTCCGCCCTCGGCGCCTTCAAGACGGCCCTGCACCTGCGCGGCATCATCGCCTGCCCCGCCACGGCCGACCCGCAGATCCCCCTGTCCCTGGAAGAGACGGCCCGCGTACGGTCCTTCCTCACCGCCGCCGGACTGCTCTAGGCGAAGGTGAACGGCGCGCGCCCCCGCCGTCTACGACGGCGTCCGGGCCGCTGCCAGCAGTCGGGTTACGTCGTCCGTGCAGATGGTCAGTGCCCTGCCGACCGTGGTGAGGGCGTCGCGTTCGGCGGGGGTGTAGGGGCCGTCGGCCAGGGCGATGCGGGCGGCCTGGAGGAGGATGGACTCGCGGCCGGCGGGGGCGAGGTGCGGGGCCAGCGGGTCGAGGGCCTCGTGGAGCTCTATGGCCAGCCCCGCCGTGCAGGGCCGGTCCTCGTCCTCGCAGACGCGGCCGGTGTCGGCGGCCAGCGCCTCGACGAGGGCGGCCAGCTGCTCCTCGGTGCACTCGGCGAAGCCGGCCGCGCGGACGGCGGCGGCCGCGGTCTCCAGGGCCGTACGGGAGCAGGTGCCGCCCGCGGAGAGCACCGCGAGGGCGACGGTGTGGACGGCGTCGCGGAGCATCGCGGAGAAGCGGGTGGTGGTCGGATGGTCCAGGACGTCCGTGCCGAAGTGGCACCGGCAGGCGGCGCACTCGACGACCGGGCCGGCGGTGCCGCGCGGCAGCAGGGGCACGCCGAGGACGGTGAAGCGCCGGCGGCCGTTGAGCCGCTGGTAGTTGCGGTCCCCGCCGCAGCCCGGACAGAAGAACTCGCCGTCGCCGACGGGTGTCCACGCCGTACGGGTGCCCAGCATGCGGGCAAGCCGGGTGGCACGGCCGTCTCGTCCCCGTACTGGCAGCACGTCGCACCTCCGTAACCACGCGGCAACATCGCCGCGCTGGCGTGATGTTAGCCACAGCGGTGAGCCCGCGTCAGTACCCCGAGGAGACCTTTCCGTGACCTCCACGGCCCTTGTGGCCGGTATACGACGGGTGCACGACAGGGCCCCGGCCGCCGGATCAGGCGGCCGGGGCCCTGGAAAGCGCCGGTCAGAGGGGCCGGAGGGCCGTCAGCGGGCCGCCCGGTTGACGGCCGAGACGACCGCCTTCAGCGACGCACGTGTCGTGTTCGCGTCGATGCCGATCCCCCACAGGACCTTGTCCCCGATCGCGCATTCGATGTACGAGGCGGCCTGCGCCGAGGCGCCCTCGCTCATCGTGTGCTCCTGGTAGTCGAGCAGGCGTACGTCCACGCCGATGGACTGCAGGGCGTCGAAGAAGGCCGAGATGGGGCCGTTGCCGGAACCGGTGAGGACGGTGTCCTCGCCGTCGACCGTGGCCTCGACGGTCAGCGTGTCCACGCCGTCGGTGTCCGTGGTCGACTGGCCGGTCCGCACCTGGAGGCGGCCCCAGGGGTTGTCCGGGTTGGGCAGGTACTCGTCCTGGAAGACCGCCCAGATCTCCTTGGGCGTGATCTCCCCGCCCTCGGCGTCGGTCTTCGCCTGGATGAGCTTGGAGAACTCGATCTGCATCCGGCGCGGCAGGTCCAGCTTGTGGTCGTTCTTCAGGACGTAGGAGACACCGCCCTTGCCGGACTGCGAGTTGACGCGGATGACGGCCTCGTAGGACCGGCCGACGTCCTTGGGGTCGATCGGCAGGTACGGCACCGCCCACTCGATGTCGTCGACCGTGACGCCGCGGGCCGCCGCGTCGGCCTCCATCGCGTCGAAGCCCTTCTTGATGGCGTCCTGGTGGGAGCCGGAGAAGGACGTGTAGACCAGGTCGCCCACGTACGGGTGGCGCGGGTGGACCTCCATCTGGTTGCAGTACTCCCACGTACGGCGGATCTCGTCGATGTCGGAGAAGTCGATCTGCGGGTCGACGCCCTGCGAGAACAGGTTCATGCCCAGGGTGACCAGGTCGACGTTGCCGGTCCGCTCGCCCTGCCCGAACAGGCAGCCCTCGACGCGGTCGGCGCCGGCCATCAGCGCCAGCTCGGCCGCCGCCACCGCCGTGCCGCGGTCGTTGTGCGGGTGGACGGACAGGCAGACGTACTCGCGGCGGGTCAGGTTGCGGTGCATCCACTCGAAGCGGTCCGCGTGCGTGGACGGGGTCGAACGCTCCACCGTGGCGGGCAGGTTGAGGATGATCTCGCGGCCCGGGCCCGGCTGGTAGACGTCCATGACCGCCTCGCAGACCTCCAGCGCGAAGTCCAGCTCGGTGTCGGTGAAGATCTCCGGGCTGTACTGGTAGCCGAAGTCGGTCTCGGGGCCCAGCAGCTTCTCGGCGTACTCCATCACCAGGCGGGTGCCGTCGACGGCGATCTGCTTGATGTCGTCCTTGGAGCCGCGGAAGACGACCCGGCGGAAGACCGGGGCGGTGGCGTTGTAGAGGTGGACGGTGGCGCGGCGGGCGCCCTTCAGGGACTCCACGGTCCGCTCGATCAGGTCCTCGCGGGCCTGGGTCAGTACGGAGATCGTGACGTCCTCGGGGATCGCGCCCTCCTCCTCGATGATGGAGCGCACGAAGTCGAAGTCGGTCTGGCCGGAGGCGGGGAAGCCGACCTCGATCTCCTTGTAGCCCATCCTGACCAGCTGGTCGAACATCCGGCGCTTGCGCTCGGGCGACATCGGGTCGATCAGGGCCTGGTTGCCGTCGCGCAGGTCGGTGGAGAGCCAGCGGGGGGCGACGGTGATCCGCTTGTCGGGCCAGGTGCGGTCGGGGATGTCGACCTGCTCGTAGCGGCCGTACTTGTGGATCGGCATGGAACTGGGCTGCTGGCGGTTCGCCATGGTTGCGTGGGCTCCTCGAGAGTTCCGCGGACGCGGTGCCGCGGGTGCCGGAAGGACGGCCGACGGCGCAACGCCGAACTCCGCGGGGAGGGGGTCGGCCTCGACTACAGGCCCTCGCCGCGGCAGCTAAGGAGAAGCAGCCCGAAACGCATGATGCTGCGCAGCCTAGCCGAGCCACCCGGGAGGCGGGGACGCGTTCCAGTATGCGGGATCGCGGTCACAAACAGGACAAAAGTGCCCTGTACCACATCGTCACTCAGCGTCGCCGTTCCTGTCCCGGTATTTCACCAATCATGGTGGCAGCTAGTGACATGTGCGTCACACAGTGCGAAGGTGCCGGGCATGACGACCAACGGGGGCTTCGAGCCCGTCTTCTGCACCATCGTGCCGCCCCATGTCCTCGACCGCCTCGCGCGGCACCAGGACCCCGCGCTCTCCGGTCCGGCCCGCCGGTCCCTGGAGCACGACGCCTACCAGCGCACCCACCGCCGGCTGACCACCGTGATCGGCGCGCCCGCCGTCGCCGTCCCCGCGGGCGCGTCCGCCGACCAGCCGGACCGGACCGTCTACGACGCGCGGCACAAGCAGGACCTGCCCGGCCACAAGGTCCGCTCCGAGGGGCAGCAGCCCGGCAAGGACGCCACCGTCAACCGCGCCTACGCGGGCCTGGGCGCCACCTTCGAGCTGTACCTGAAGGCCTACGGCCGCCACTCCATCGACGGCAGCGGCCTCCCGCTCGACGCCAGCGTCCACTACGACGTGAAGTACAACAACGCCTTCTGGAACGGCGAGCAGATGGTCTTCGGCGACGGGGACGGGGAGATCTTCCTCGACTTCACCATCCCGGTGGACGTCATCGGCCACGAGCTGACCCACGGCGTCACCCAGCACACCGCCAACCTGACCTACTTCGGCCAGTCCGGCGCCCTCAACGAGTCGCTCTCGGACGTCTTCGGCTCGCTGATCAAGCAGTACACGCTCGGCCAGACCGCCGCCGAGGCCGACTGGCTGATCGGCGCGGGACTCCTCGCCCCGCGCGTCACCGGCACCGCGCTGCGCTCCATGAAGGCCCCCGGCACGGCCTACGACGACGACGTGCTCGGCAAGGACCCGCAGCCGGCCACCATGGACGACTACGTCCACACCGGCAGCGACAACGGCGGCGTGCACATCAACTCCGGCATCCCCAACCACGCCTTCTACCTGGTCGCCACCGCGATCGGCGGCCACGCCTGGGAGAAGGCCGGGCAGGTCTGGTACGACGTGCTGACCGGCGGCGAGCTCAAGGAGGACGCCCTCTTCGCGGACTTCGCGACCCTCACCGTCAAGGCGGCCCGCGAGCGCTACGGCGCGGGCGACGAGCTCCAGGCCGTCCAGAAGGGCTGGGAACAGGTCGGGGTACGGACGCTGTAGGCCACGGGGTTTTCGGACGCCGTGGGGCCGCGGCGGCCGCGGACGCTGGGGTTCCGGGCGGATCCGTACTAGACACGGACCCATGCGGATTCGAGTGAGGCGTACGGGAGGTTTCGCGGGCATCGAGCGCCGCGCCGAGGTCGACACCTCGGGGCGGCCCGACGCCCCCGAGTGGCGCGCCCTGGCCGAACGGGTGCTGGCCGCCGGGCCGGACACCCCGCCGGCCGGGGTGCCCGACGGTTTCAGCTACGAGATCACCGTGGACGGCCGGACCGTCTACGCGGCCGACCCGCGGCTGACCGAGGACCAGCGGGAGCTGGTCTCCAGAGTGCTCAAGGAAGGGGCGTGAGCGTTCGCGCAACCTCCGCCTGACGCAAGGGCGTTGACTTCCGTTACCGCCGGTACGGATGATCCGCGCATGGCGACTGACGCAGGCACTGCAGGCACGGCGGCTCCCCGGTTCCCGGACGGCTTCCTGTGGGGCGTGTCCACCTCGGCGCACCAGATCGAGGGAGCCGCCGACGAGCGCGAGCCGTCCGTGTGGGACGCGTTCACGGCCGGTCCGGGGCACATCAAGGACGGCTCGACGGCACAGGTGGCCTGCGACCACTACCACCGCCACGCCGAGGACGTGGCCCTCCTGGCCGGCCTCGGCGTCGGCGCGTACCGCTTCTCCGTCTCATGGCCCCGGGTGAACTCACCCGGCGGCCTCGACTTCTACGACCGCCTGGTCGACGAGCTGCTCGCGGCCGGCGTCCGCCCGGTCCCCACCCTCTTCCACTGGGACCTGCCGGCCCGGCTGGACTGGCTCGAGCGGGACACCGCCTCCCGCTTCGCCGAGTACGTGTCTGTGGTCGCCGGACGCCTCGGCGACCGGGTGGACAAGTGGATCACCCTCAACGAGCCCGCCGAGCACACCCTCCTCGGCCACGCCCTGGGCGTGCACGCCCCCGGCAGGAAGCTCCTGTTCGACGCGCTGCCCGTCGCCCACCACCAGCTCCTCGCACACGGTCTGGCGGTACGGGCGCTGCGCGCGGCCGGGGCCGCCGGCATCGGCATCGCCAACTCCCACGGCCCGACCTGGGCCGCCTCCGCCGAACCGGCGGACGTGGAGGCGGCCGACTTCTACGACGTGCTGCTCAACCGCCTGTTCGCGGAGCCGCTGCTGCTGGGCGAGTACCCGGCCGGGCTCGGCGAGCTGATGCCCGGAGACGTGCGGGCGGACCTGAAAATCATCTCCGAGCCGCTGGACTGGTACGGGATCAACTACTACGCCCCCACCCTCGTGGGCGCCCCCGAGGGCGCCGAGATCGAGTTCGGCGGGGTGACGCTCCCCGCCGAACTGCCCTTCTCCGTGCGGGAGATCGAGGGCCGCCCGGTGACCGACTTCGGCTGGCCCGTGGTCCCCGAGGGGCTGACCGAGCTGCTGACCGGCTTCCGCGACCGCTACGGCGACCGCCTCCCGCCCGTGGTGATCACCGAGAACGGCTGCTCCTACGAGGGCCTGGACGACACCGACCGCATCGCCTACCTGGACGGCCACATCCGCGCCCTGCACCGGGCGGTCGAGGCCGGCGTGGACGTGCGCGGCTACTTCGTGTGGTCGCTGCTGGACAACTGGGAGTGGGCGGAGGGGTACGCGCGCCGCTTCGGTCTCGTGCACGTCGACTACGAGACGCTGGAGCGCACGCCCAAGGCCTCCTACCGCTGGTACCGCGACCTGCTGCGGGCGCAGGGGCGGGCCTCGGGATGACGGAGACCCGGCTGCCGTCGCAGGCGCTCGCCGAGCCGGTACGGCGGGTGGGCCGCGGCTGGACGGCGTCGCTGTCGCTGGCCAACGGGGCGATCTGGGTGGGCTGGTACGGCCCGCTGCAGATCCTGCTCGCCTCCCAGGCCAGGGAGTTCGCGCCCGGCACCGGCATGTCCAAGGAGACCCTGCTGGCCTGGGTGACGGGCGCGGGCGCGGCCGTGTCGCTGGTCGCGAACCCCTTCTTCGGGGCGCTGTCGGACCGCACCACCGCCCGCTGGGGCCGGCGCACCCCGTGGATCGTGGCCGGCACGGCGGGCGGCGCGCTGTCGCTGCTGCTGCTCGCTGGCGCGGGCGGGGTGTGGTCGATGGCGGCGGGCTGGTGCCTGGTCCAGCTCACCCTGAACGCGGCCTTCGCGGCGGTGACGGCGGCGGTGCCGGACCGGGTACCGCGCGGGCAGCGGGGCGCGGTGGGCGGCTGGCTGGGCGCGGCGCAGATCCTCGGCGTGGTCGGCGGTACGGGGCTGGCGACGGCGGCCGGGGGGATCGCGGCCGGGTACGCGGCCTGCGCGGTGTTCACGGTGGCGGGCGTGCTGCCGTACGTGCTCTGCCACCGGGACCTGCGGCTGGCGGCGGCGGACCGGCCGGCCTGGTCGTGGCGGGGCTTCCTCGCGGGCTTCCGGCTCAGCCCGCGCCGCCACCCGGACCTGGGCTGGGCCTGGCTGACGCGCTTCCTGATCAACCTCAGCAACGCGCTCGTGCTGCTCTACCTGCTCTACTACCTGCGCGACCGCGTGCACTACGCCGACCCGGACCGCGGCGTGCTGGTCCTCACGGCGGTGAACGGGGCGACGCTGCTGGCCACGGTGGTGGCCGGGGGCGTGTGGTCGGACCGGGTGGGGCGCCGCAAGCCGTTCGTGGTGTGGTCGGGCGTGCTGATGGCGGTGGCGACGGCGGGCCTCGCGGCATGGCAGACCTGGCCGGGCGCGGTCGTCGCGGCGGCGGTGCTGGGCGTGGGCTTCGGGGTGTTCACCTCCGTCGACTTCGCGCTGATGACCGACGTGCTGCCCAGGGCGCTGGACCGGGGCAAGGACCTGGGCGTGATCAACGTGGCCAACGCGCTGCCCCAGGTCGCGGCCCCGGCGCTGGCCGCGCCGGTCGTGACGTATCTGGGCGGCTACCGGGTGCTGTACCTGCTGGCGGCGGTGATCGGGCTCGCCGGCGCGCTGCTGGTGGGCCGCATCCGGGGCGTGGAGTGAGACCCGGGGCCGTCCGGCCCACGCACGGGGCGTCCGCCCGGCCCCCGAAAAGCCCTACGGCGTTGTCACTTCCCCGTCGTACCCTGGGAGACGCGAGGCCGCCCTCAGCCGTGCGGCCCTGACGAGGAGGAACCGCAGGCCTTGAGTGCCGGCCCATGACTCAGACACCCGCAGCAAGCACCCCCGCGCAGGGGCAGGCCAGAGCAGAGTTCACCGTCCCCGCCCAGCACCCCATGGTGACCGTCCTGGGTTCGGGCGACTCCCTACTGCGCGTGATCGAGAAGGCCTTCCCGGGGGCCGACATCCACGTCCGGGGCAATGAGATCAGCGCGGTCGGCGACCCGGCGGACGTCGCCCTGATCCAGCGCGTGTTCGACGAGATGATGCTGGTGCTCCGCACCGGGCAGCCGATGACGGAGGACGCTGTGGAACGCTCGATCGCCATGCTCAAGGCGAGCGAGAGGGGGGAGAGCGACGGCCAGGAGACCCCGGCCGAGGTGCTGACGCAGAACATCCTGTCCTCGCGCGGGCGCACCATCCGCCCCAAGACCCTCAACCAGAAGCGGTACGTCGACGCCATCGACAAGCACACGATCGTCTTCGGCATCGGCCCCGCGGGCACCGGCAAGACCTACCTCGCCATGGCCAAGGCGGTGCAGGCCCTGCAGTCCAAGCAGGTCAACCGCATCATCCTGACTCGCCCGGCGGTCGAGGCCGGCGAGCGCCTCGGCTTCCTGCCCGGCACGCTCTACGAGAAGATCGACCCCTACCTGCGCCCGCTGTACGACGCGCTGCACGACATGATCGACCCGGATTCGATCCCCCGTCTGATGGCGGCGGGCACGATCGAGGTCGCCCCCCTGGCGTACATGCGCGGCCGTACGCTCAACGACGCCTTCATCATCCTGGACGAGGCGCAGAACACCTCACCCGAGCAGATGAAGATGTTCCTGACCCGGCTCGGTTTCGACTCCAAGATCGTGATCACGGGTGACGTGACACAGGTGGACCTGCCGGGCGGCACCAAGAGCGGTCTGCGGCAGGTGCAGGAGATCCTGGAGGGCGTCGAGGACGTCCACTTCTCCCGGCTGACATCGCACGATGTCGTACGGCACAAGCTCGTGGGCCGTATCGTCGACGCGTACGAGAAGTACGACAGCAGGCACGGCACCGAGAACGGCGGCGCTCCCCGGAGCGGCGGCCACGGCAGGGCCGGGCACGGGCACAAGGGGAAGTAGACCAGCACGGCCATGTCGATCGACGTCAACAACGAGTCCGGAACCGAGGTCGACGAGCAGGCGATCCTCGACATCGCCCGCTACGCGCTCGCGCGGATGCGCATCCACCCGCTCTCCGAGCTCTCGGTGATCGTCGTGGACGCCGACGCCATGGAGCAGCTGCACATCCAGTGGATGGACCTGCCGGGACCCACGGATGTCATGTCCTTCCCCATGGACGAGCTGCGGCCCCCCGGCAAGGACGACGAGGAGCCCCCGCAGGGGCTGCTCGGCGACATCGTGCTGTGCCCGGAGGTCGCCGCCAAGCAGGGCGCCGAGGCCGAGACGGGGCACTCCATGGACGAGGAGCTGCAACTGCTCACCGTCCACGGCGTGCTGCACCTGCTGGGGTACGACCACGAGGAGCCGGACGAGAAGGCCGAGATGTTCGGTCTGCAGGCGGCGATCGTGGACGGCTGGCGCGCGGAGCGGGGCCTGGAGGGCCCCTCCCCCGCGCCGACCGTCTCGTGAGCCGCCGATGAGTCCGCAGATCGTCGTCGGGGCGATCGCCCTGGTCGTCGTCGCGTGGCTCGCCGCCTGTGCGGAGGCGGGCCTCGCCCGCATCTCCAGCTTCCGCGCCGAGGAGGCGGTCAAGTCCGGCCGCCGGGGCAGCGCGGGGCTGGCGAAGGTGGCCGCCGACCCGACGCGTTATCTCAACGTGGCGCTGCTGGTGCGCGTGGCCTGCGAGATGGCGGCGGCCTCGCTGGTCACCTACGCCTGCCTGGAGGAGTTCACCTCCACGGCCGAGGCGCTGGTCGTCGCGATCGCCGTCATGGTGCTGGTGTCGTACGTCGCCGTCGGGGTCTCGCCGCGCACCATCGGCCGGCAGCACCCGCTGAACACGGCGACGGCGGCGGCGTACGTGCTGCTGCCGCTGGCGCGGATCATGGGCCCGATCCCGTCCCTGCTGATCCTCATCGGCAACGCGCTCACCCCCGGCAAGGGCTTCCGCCGCGGCCCCTTCGCCTCCGAGGCGGAGCTGCGCGCGATGGTCGACCTGGCCGAGCAGGAGTCGCTGATCGAGGACGAGGAGCGCCGCATGGTGCACTCGGTCTTCGAGCTCGGGGACACCCTGGTCCGCGAGGTGATGGTGCCGCGCACCGACCTGGTCGTCATCGAGCGGTACAAGACGATCCGTCAGGCCCTCACCCTGGCCCTGCGCTCCGGCTTCTCGCGCATCCCGGTCACCGGCGAGAGCGAGGACGACATCGTCGGCATCGTCTACCTCAAGGACCTGGCCCGGCGCACGCACATCAGCCGGGACGCCGAGAGCGACCTGGTGTCCACGGCGATGCGCCCGGCGGTGTTCGTGCCGGACACCAAGAACGCGGGCGACCTGCTGCGCGAGATGCAGAAGGACCGCAACCACGTCGCCGTCGTCATCGACGAGTACGGCGGCACGGCGGGCGTGGTCACCATCGAGGACATCCTCGAGGAGATCGTCGGCGAGATCACCGACGAGTACGACCGGGAGCTGCCGCCGGTGGAGGACCTCGGCGAGGGCCGCCACCGCGTCACCGCCCGCCTGGACATCACCGACCTGGGCGAGCTGTACGGCCTGGAGGAGTACGACGACGAGGACGTGGAGACGGTCGGCGGGCTGCTCGCCAAGGCCCTGGGCCGCGTCCCGATCGCCGGGGCGTCGGCGGTGGTGGACCTGCCGGACGGCCGGGCCCTGCGGCTGACCGCCGAGGCCGCCGCCGGCCGCCGGAACAAGATCGTGACGGTGCTGGTGGAGCCGGTGGAGAGCGCCGGCCCCCTGGACGGCGGCGAGAAGGAGCCCGAGTGACGCCCCAGGAGCTGCGCGCCCTGTGCCTGTCGTTCAACGCGGCGGTGGAGGACTTCCCCTTCAACCCGGAGACCTCCGTCTTCAAGGTCCTGGGCAAGATGTTCGCGCTGACCGGCCTGGACGCGCGGCCCCTGACGGTGAACCTCAAGTGCGACCCCGAGGACGCGATCCGGCTGCGCACCGCGCACCCGGGGCTGATCGTCCCCGGCTGGCACATGAACAAGCGGCACTGGAACACCGTCACCGCGGACGGCTCGCTCCCGGACCGGCTGGTCCGGGAGCTGGTGGAGGATTCCTACGACCTCGTGGTGGCCGGCCTGCCGCGCGCGGAGCGTCTACGGCTCGACCGGCCCTGACGCCGGTTCCGCACCCTGCCCGCGCAGTCCGAGCGCGACCAGTGCGGCCGCCGCGAGGACGATCACCGCGTCGAGCGCGAGGACCGTGCGGACGCCGGAGAGCAGGTCGCCCGAGGTGGTGGCGAGGACGCCCAGCAGCGGGATGCCGACCGTGACGCCGACCTGCTGGGTGGTGGTGACCAGGCCGGTGGCCAGGCCCTGCTCCTCGTCGGGGACCCCGGAGGTGACCGTCAGTCCGTAGGAGATGATCGCGCCCAGGTGGCACACGCCGGCCAGCGAGACGGCGGCCGTGGCGAGCCACACCGACCAGACGTGGGCGTTCAGGCCGAGCAGCGCGGCGATGAGCGCGCCCTGTCCCGCGAGGGAGCCGACGAGGGTGCGGCGGGCGCCGAACCGGCCGATGACCTTCGGCGCGCGGGCCCCGGCGAGCGCCGACAACACGCCCAGGACGCCGAAGACCAGGCCGGTCTCGAAGGCCGACAGGCGCAGGATCTCCTGGAGGTACAGGGTCAGCACGAAGATCACCGTCGACATCATCGAGAAGGTGACCAGACCGCCCAGGTTGCCCCATGCGACCGTGCGGCGGCGCAGCATCGGCAGGGAGACCAGGGGCGCGGCCGAGCGGGACTCCACGACCGCGAACGCGGCCAGCAGGGCGAGGCCCGCGATCAGCGCGGCGACGACGTCCGCGCGGCCGAAGCCGTGTCCGGCGGCGGTGGACAGGGCGTAGATCAGCGACAGCAGACCCGCGGTGACGGTGACCGCGCCGGGCACGTCGAGGCGGGGCCGGCCGGGGATGGGGGCACCTCCCGTGCCGTCCAGGCTATGGGGGAGGGACTCGGGCAGCAGGCCGGGGGCGAGAGGCAGTACGACCAGGGCGAACACGGTGAGCAGGGCCATCGTGGAGCGCCAGCCGAGGGCGTCGGTGAGGACGCCGCCCGCGACCATGCCGACGGTGAAGCCCAGCGACAGCAGGGTGCCGGAGATCCCGAGGGCGCGGTCGCGGGCCGGGCCTTCGGGGAAGGTCGTGGTCAGCAGGGACATGCCGGTCGGCACGATCGCCGCCGCGCCGAGGCCCTGGAGCGCCCGGCCGGTGAGGAAGGACGCCGGGTCCCAGGCGAGGGTGGCCAGCAGCGAGGCGGCGCCGAACAGGGCGAGGCCCGACAGGAAGAGCCGGCGGCGGCCGAACAGGTCGCCGGCGCGGCCGAACAGCAGCAGGAACCCGCCCGAGGGAAGCGAGAACGCGGTGACCGCCCACTGGAGCGCGGAGCGGCTCATGCCGAGGTCCGCGCCCAGCCGGGGCAGCGCCACGTTCAGCACGGAGAAGTCGAGGGCGACCATGAACTGGGCCGCGCACAGGACGAACAGGACGAGTTTGCCGCGCGTCGACAGCCGTGGGGCGCCGAGCGGTTCCCGGGTCGGGGCGGTGGATGAGGTGGTGGTGTCGATCGCCATGGCAAAGAGGTTCCTGCGACCGGAACAACCGTGGGGAGTGGGAACTTATGGTGGTGGTGGCACCACCGGACACGACGAGGGGGATCCGTACGTGCCTGACACGGACACGCACAAGAGCCAACGGCTGCGCGAACTGCGCGAGTTCCTGATGAGCCGCCGGGCCCGGGTGACACCGGCCGAGGCGGGGCTGCCCGACGGCGGGGCCCGGCGCCGCACTCCCGGGCTGCGGCGCGAGGAGGTGGCCGTGCTCGCCGGGGTCGGGGCGTCCTGGTACCAGTGGCTGGAGCAGGGCCGGGACATCTCCGTCTCCCCGCAGGTCCTCGACTCGGTGGCCCGGGTGCTGCGGCTCGGCGACGCCGAGCGCCGCCATCTGTACGTGCTCGCCGGACTGAACCCGCCCGCGCCCCGACTCACCCCTGAGCGGCAGGACATGAGCGAGGGGCTGCGGCGGCTGATCGACACCTGGATGCCGTATCCGGCGCACATCATGGACCTGTACTACAACTGCGTGATGTACAACGACGCGGCCGCGGTCGTGCTCGGCATGCGGCCCGGCACCACGCAGAACTGCCTCATCGACTTCTTCACCGACCCGCTGTACCGCTCCCGCAGCAAGAGCTGGGAGAGCAACGCCCGTTCGGTCGTGGCGCAGTTCCGGGCCGCGTCCTTCGCCCGCCCCGACGACGAGGGGTACCGGGCCGTGCTGGAGCAGGCGAGCGCGGCCAGTGAGGAGTTCAGGGCGCTGTGGGCGGAGCGGGACATCGAGGACGCGGGGCAGATCCGCAAGGAGCTGGACCATCCCCTGGTGGGGCTGCTGTGCGTGGAGGCCACCGCGATGAAGGTGCCGGCCCGGCCCGACCTGACGATCGTGCTGCACACCCCGCTGGAGGAGGCCGGCACCGCGGCCAAGCTGGAGTGGCTGGCCTCGCCGGAGGGACGGCGCGGGACGATGTACCCGGTGGCGGGCTGAGCGGGGCGGCGGCTCCTGCCGCGGGGGGGGCGGGGGCGGCTTTCGTATGCTCGGATCATGACCGACAGCAACGGGCTCGACCCCGAGGACCGCAAGATCGTCACCCTGGCCCGCTCGGTACGGGCCCGCAACAGCGTGCCCGAGGGCGCCGCCGTACGCGACGAGACGGGACGGACGTACGCCGCCGGGTCGGTGGACCTCGCCTCGCTGAAGCTGAGCGCCCTGCGGACGGCGGTGGCGATGGCGGTGGCCTCCGGTGCGACCTCGCTGGAGGCGGCGGCCGTGGTGAGCGAGGCGGAGGACATCGCGCCCGAGGACCGGGCGGCGGTCGCCGACCTGGGCGGCCCGCGGACCCCGGTGCTCCTGGCCGGCCCGGACGGCGCGGTCAGGCTGACCGGGCCGGCGGGGGCGGGGCAGTAGTTCCCGGAAGCCCCTGGCTCAGAGCGCGTCCGGGCCGCGTTCGCCGGTCCGGACGCGTACGACCGTCTCGACCGGCACCGCCCACACCTTGCCGTCGCCGATCTTGCCGGTGTGCGCGGCCTTGACCACCGCGTCGATGACCGCCTCGGCGTCGGAGTCCTCGACGACGACCTCGATACGGACCTTGGGCACGAGGTCGACCCGGTACTCCGCGCCCCGGTAGACCTCCGTGTGGCCGCGCTGACGGCCGTAGCCGCTCGCCTCGGTGACGGTCAGACCGTGCACGCCCATCTCCTGGAGCGCGGTCTTGACCTCGTCGAGGCGGTACGGCTTGACGATCGCGGTGATGAGCTTCATGCCTGCGACCTGACCTTCTGGGCGGAGGAGACGACGGGGGACGCGCCGGCCGGGGCGCCGTGCCCCAGGACCCCGTGATCGTAGGCGGTCTCGGCGTGCACCGTAAGGTCCAGCCCGGTGTGCTCCTGCTCCTCGCTCGCGCGCAGGCCCGTCACCCGGTCGAGGAGCCTGCCGAGGCCGTACGTCATGGAGAAGGCGTAGACCGCGACGGCGGCCACGGCCAGCAGCTGCCTGCCGAGCGGGGCGAGCCCGCCGCCGTAGAGGAGGCCCTCCGCGCCGCCGGTCATCGCGCGGACCGCGAACAGGCCGATGAGCAGGGTGCCGATGATCCCGCCCACGAGGTGGACGCCGACGACGTCGAGGGAGTCGTCGTAGTTCAGCTTGAACTTCCAGCTCACGGCGTACGAGCAGACGGCGCCGGCGGCGAGGCCGACGACGAGGGCGCCGATCAGCGAGACCGTGCCGCAGGACGGGGTGATCGCGACCAGGCCGGCCACCGCGCCGGAGGCGGCGCCCAGCGTGGTGGGGTGGCCGTCGCGCCGGTGCTCGACGAGGAGCCAGCCGAGCAGGCCGGTGCAGCCGGCCGCGAGGGTGTTGAGGAAGGCGGCCGCCGCCAGGCCGTCGGCGCCCATCGCGGAGCCGGCGTTGAAGCCGAACCAGCCGAACCAGAGCAGGCCGGCGCCGAGCATCACCATGGGCAGGTTGTGCGGGCGCATGGCGTCCTTCTTGAAGCCCAGCCGAGGGCCGAGGACCAGGCAGAGCGCGAGGCCGGAGGCGCCGGAGGTGATCTCCACGGGGAGGCCGCCGGCGAAGTCGAGGGCGCCCAGGCCGTGCGCGATCCAGCCGCCCGGGCCCCACACCCAGTGGGCGACCGGGACGTATACGAGCAGCGTCCACACGGGTACGAACACCAGCCACGCGCCGAACTTCGCGCGGTCCGCGATGGCGCCGCTGATCAGAGCGGCGGTGATGATCGCGAAGGTGAGCTGGAAGGTGGCGAACAGGGCGGTGGGCACGGTGCCGTGCAGGCTGCCCGGGCCGACGCCCGCCATGCCCGCGTGGTCCAGGCCGCCGATGAGGCCGTCGGCGACGTCGCCGCCGAAGGCGAGGGAGTAGCCGCACACCAGCCAGACGACGGTGACCAGGGCGATGGAGACGAAGCTCATCATCAGCATGTTGAGGACGCTCTTCGTGCGGACCATGCCGCCGTAGAAGAGGGCCAGGCCGGGGGTCATCAGCAGGACCAGCGCGGTGGCGGCGAGCAACCAGGCGGTGTCGCCGGTGTCGAGGTGGGGCTGGGGCGTGGACGCGGCCAGGGTCACGGTCTCTCCAACGGTCCGGGGGCTCGTCAGAGGGTCACCGCCGCGCGTTTCCGGTCGCGTACGGCTGTGTTTCGGTGACGTTTCGTGTTGCGCGGGGGTTTCCGGGAGCTCACGGTGGCCCGGATCGGGCGGATCGGGGAGTGCGGGGCGGCTCGGGAAGGCTCGTGACGGCTCGGGGTGCGGCGGAGGTTCGTGGATCAGGGACAATGAACGCCATGAGCGTTCGCACCCAGACATCCGAGCAGTCGGCCGAGGCCGTTCACCGCGCCGGCTTCGCCTGCTTCGTGGGCCGCCCCAACGCGGGCAAGTCCACCCTCACGAACGCTCTGGTCGGGCAGAAGGTGGCGATCACGTCCAACCGGCCGCAGACGACCCGGCACACCGTACGGGGCATCGTGCACCGGCCCGACGCGCAGCTGATCCTCGTGGACACGCCGGGGCTGCACAAGCCGCGCACGCTGCTGGGCGAGCGGCTGAACGACGTGGTGCGCGCCACGTGGGCCGAGGTCGACGTGATCGGCTTCTGCCTGCCGGCCGACCAGAAGATCGGTCCGGGCGACCGCTTCATCGCCAAGGAGCTGGCGGGGATCAAGAAGACGCCGAAGGTCGCCGTCGTCACCAAGACGGACCTGGTGGACTCCAAGGCGCTGGCCGAGCAGCTGATCGCGGTGGACCGGCTGGGTGAGGAGCTGGGGATCACCTGGGCGGAGATCGTGCCGGTGTCGGCCACCGCGGGCAAGCAGGTGGATCTGCTGGCGGATCTGCTGATCCCGCTGCTGCCGGAGGGGCCGGCGCTGTATCCCGAGGGGGATCTGACCGACGAGCCCGAGCAGGTGATGGTGGCGGAGCTGATCCGGGAGGCCGCGCTGGAGGGGGTGCGGGACGAGTTGCCGCACTCCATCGCCGTGGTCGTGGAGGAGATGCTGCCCCGGGAGGACCGGCCGGCCGACAAGCCGCTGCTCGACATCCACGCGAACGTGTTCATCGAGCGGCCCAGCCAGAAGGGGATCGTGATCGGGCCCAAGGGCAAGCGGCTCAAGGAGGTCGGGATCAAGTCGCGGCGGCAGATCGAGGCGTTGCTCGGAACACCGGTGTTCCTGGATCTTCATGTGAAGGTGGCCAAGGATTGGCAGCGGGATCCCAAGCAGTTGCGGCGGCTGGGGTTCTGAGGGGGGCTTTCCCACCCACCCGCCCGTCTCGGTGGGCCGAGAGCCCCCGCCCCGGGGCTCCGCCCCGGACCCCGTCACCCTCGGCTCGGTGAACCAAGAAGCCCCGCCCTGGGGCTCCGCCCGGACCCCGTCTCCCACGGCTCGGTGGGCTGAGAAGCCCCGTCCTGGGGCTCCGCCCCAGACCCCGTCTCCCACCCACCCACCTGACTCGGTGGGCTGAGAAGCCCCCGTCCCGGGGCTCCGCCCCGCACCCCGGCGGGGACTCCGCCCCCTGCGCCCCCATGGGGGACTTTCCCTGCGGCCCGGTGGGGGCTCCGCCTCCCGCGCTCCCACGGGGGCGCTCCCCCCTCTCCCCCTGTGGCTTCGCGGGGCCCCAGATGGGCCGACGGAGCGGGGGGCTGCCCCGCTGGGGACTCTGGCGGGGGCGGCGGGGCCCGCCGCCCGGCGCAGGCCCCGCCGCCCGGCGCAGGCCCCGCCGCCCGGCGCAGGCCCCGCCGCCCGGCGCAGGCCCCGCCGCCCGGCGGGGGCCCTGCGGCCTCGCCGGGCAGCCCCTTGCGGCCTCGCGGGGCCCCGCCCGGCGCAGGCCCTGCGGACCGGCGGACCCCCTGCGGCCTCGCGGGGCTTCGCCGCCTGCGCTGCATGGCTCCCTGGGGGGCCGTTCAGCGGAAGGCCTTCAGGGCCTTTTCCGTTTCCTTGGTGCCCAGTTTCACGAAGGTCGGGGTCGTGTTCAGAGGGGTCGGGTAGGCGAGGATTGTCCGGTTGCCCGGGACCGTGCGGTGGTGGGTCACGTCGTACCAGCGGCCCGGGGGGAGGTGGACCGGGCGGGTGGGGGCGCTGGTCAGTTGGGGGGCCGCCAGGACGGTGGGGCCGAGCATCCACTCGTCGGTGATCGTGTAGGCCGCCTTGTCCTGCGGGAAGTCGAAGAAGAGGGGGCGCATGATCGGGTCGCCGGTCTTCAGGGTGTGCTGGACCTGGTCCCAGATGTAGGGGGCGAGGCGGGCATGGCGGCCGATGGCCTCGCGGTAGAGGGCGGTCGTCTCGGCGTCGTACACCACCTTCCGGCCCGTGGTGACGTCGACGGTGCTCACCGGTGAGGTCGAGGAGTACATCAGCGGCATCAGGGCGGCCGACTGCGCCCAGCGGACCAGTACCTCCTTGGTGGGCGCCGGGCGGCCGCTGGAGCCGCCGATCATGTCGGTGGTGACGAAGGGGTAGCCGATCGTGGAGATGGCGAGATTCTGGGTGACCGACGCCCGCAGGGAGTCGAAGCCGGTGCCCTTGTCCACCTGCCGGGTGACGAAGCCCGCCCGGTGGGCGGCGCCGCTCCAGTGGACGCGGATGCCGACGCCCTGGAGGTCGTACTGGTCGGCGAGCTGGGCGCCGAGCCGCTGGTAGTCGGTGGGCTGGTAGCCCTCGTGCGGCGCGCACCGCTCGTCGAAGAAGCGGGTGTCGAACTTGAGCCCGTCGACGCCGTAGGTGTCCATCAGGGACTTGAGGCGGCCCTCGTACCAGGCCTTCGCGTCCGGGTTGCCGAGGTCGACGATGCCGGCCGTGCCGTTCCACCAGGTGACCTTGCAGGGGACCGCGGGGTCGGCCGCGTCGGCGAGCAGGTAGCCGTGGTCGGCTGCGTACCGGTACTGGTCGGAGTCGAGGTTGATCCACAGGGTGACCCAGAGGCCGAAGTCGAAGCCGAGGTCGTGGATCTTGCGGGACATCGCCTTGGGGTCGGGGTAGGCCTTCGGGTCGAAGGTCATGTTCCCGTAGTCGGACTCCCACTTGTCGTCGAGCTGGAGGGCGTGCCCGGTGACGCCGTGGTCGTGCAGGTCCTGGGCGTAGCCGAGGAGTTTGGCCTGGTCGACGTGGGTGTAGAACTGCGCCCAGGAGTTCCACACCGGCTCGGCGTACTGGCGGTAGGTGGCGTCGCTCTTGGCCGGTCTGCCGACCGTGCCCACGTAGTCGCGGTAGACGTCCAGGGGCGTCGACTCGACGTAGACCGTGGCCCGGTAGGGGTCGGCCGACTCGATGTCGAAGCGGCCGAGGCCGTCCTTGCCCTGGTTGATCGCCACGTCCATGACGTGCCCGGTGCCCACGCGCAGTCCGGTGGCCGTGGAGGTGTACCAGAAGGGGTCGATCATGTAGTACGACGCCGGTCCGAAGGCCGGGTGGACGACCTGCCCGCTGTCCAGGGGCCAGGGCTGGTCGGTGCCGGGGCCGCCGTTCGGCGTCTGGGCCTCTCCGTGGCCGTACCAGTGGCCGGCCGACTTCAAGTCGTAGGCCAGGCCGAGGCGTTCGGGGGTGACTCCGGTGACCTGCCAGTCGAGCTGGTAGCGGTCGGCGGCGGGGGTCAGGCGGGCCCGGACCGTGGCGCCGGGCGCGGTGGTGGCGGCGGTGACGGTCAGCACGCCCTTCTTCCAGCTCCAGCCGGTGACTTGGGTGGCGTGCTGCCAGGCGCCGGCCGTGCGGAAGCGGAGGGCGCCGGTGTCCGGGGCGGCGGTGGAGAGGACTGTCGCGCCGGAGCGGGTGGTGCGCAGGGAGAGTTGGGCCTTCGTCAGGTGCACCTCGTAGCCGGGGGCGTTGCGGCTTCGCGGGACCTTGACGGTGAGTTCGGTGGCGGAGTGACTCAATTGCGGTGCGGCGGTGGCCGGTCTCGGCCGCGTCCGGGCGTCCTGCGCCTGCGCGTTCTGCGGCGGGGCGAGGGCGACGGCGGGAAGGGCGAGAGCCGCGGCGAGGACGGCCAGGAGCACTCTGGGGCTGCGTGATGGTCTGCGCACGGCGCATGTCCTTCGACAGAGGGAGTCTGGAGGGCTTGCAAAATCGTGCTCGGTTCCGCCGATAATTGAGCAGCGAACGTCACCTGCTGTCAATGGCGGCCGGGCTCAACCGCCTATGCGGAGCGCCCCGTTGCCCGTCGGCCGCGGATACCGCCCGCTCACGCCGACCTGCCGAAGCCGATGGTCGGCACGGCCCTGCGGCGCGGCCACGGCTCGACGCACTCCTTCGGCACCAGGTGCTGGAGGAACGCGTACCGCCGCAGCGCCGCCGGGTCCTGCCCGGGCACCGACTGGACCCGGCGCCACCAGGCGGCGACCTCCGACCAGCCGGGCGCGGACAGCGAGCCGCCGAACTCCTGCACGGACAGGGCCGCGGTGAGCCCGGCGAAGGCGAGCCGGTCGGCCAGCGGCCAGCCGGCCAGGGTGCCGGTGACGAAGCCGGCCACGAAGACGTCGCCCGCGCCCGTGGGGTCCAGGGCCTCCACCGCGATGGCGGGCACCTCGGCGCTCTCCCCCGTGCGCCGGTCGACCGCGTAGGCGCCCTCCGCGCCGAGGGTGACCACCGCGCAGGGCACGTGCCGGGTGAGCGCGTGGGCGGCGGTGCGCGGGCAGTCGGTGCCGGTGTAGCGCATCGCCTCCTCGGCGTTGGGCAGGAACGCCTCGCAGTACTCCAGGTCGGCGAGGCCGGCCAGGTCCCAGGCGCCGGTCTCGTCCCAGCCGACGTCGCCGAAGACGCGCGTGCCCTTGCGCGCGGCGTCCGCGATCCAGGGCGCGCGCCGGCCGGGGGTGAGGGAGGCGACGGCGGCGCGGGCGCGGGGCGGGCGGCCGGGGCCGACCTCCTGCACGAGCGCGTCCTCGGGGGGCGGCTCGTGCCCGTGGGAGACCATGGTGCGCTCGCCCTCGTACGCCATGGAGACGGTGACCGGGGAGTGCCAGCCGGGGACCACCCGGGAAGGGGTGAGGTCGATGCCCTCGCCCTGCTCCAGCGCGTCCCAGCAGTACTCGCCGTAGTGGTCGTCGCCGAAGGCCGCCGCGAGGGAGGTGCGCAGGCCGAGGCGGGCCAGCGCGGTCGCCATGTTGGCCACGCCGCCCGGGCTGGAGCCCATGCCGCGCGCCCAGGACTCGGTGCCGCGCACCGGGGCGGAGTCGAGACCGGTGAAGACGATGTCGAGGAAGACGGTGCCCGTGAGGTAGACGTCCCAGGGCGGGTCGCCGTCCGTGCGCAGCGCGGCCAGCGGGTCGACCTGGGGATGCGTCGGGGCGTGCGGCGCCCCGACGATGTACTCGCGGTCGTGCGGGTACGCGCCGTCGGCGGGAGGCCGCCGCCGCTCGTGGGACTGCCGCCGGTCGTGGGCCTGCGGCCGGTCGTGGGCCTGCCGCTGCTCGCGGTACTGCGGGTACTCCCGGTCCTGCGGGGGTTCCGGTCCTTCTCCGGCGGGGGTGCTGGACGCGGTCACGGTGCGCTCCCTGGCATGGTGCGGATCAGGCCAGTGTGCACCAGAGCGGCGGCGGGACGTCGGCCGTCACGCCGGGCGCGCGCCGGAAGAACGCCCGTGCCGTGGGCCGGCTACCAGCGGGGCATCGTGGGCGTCACCCAGTCCGGTTCGGCGACGCGCATCGCGGCGGCGTCGTCGCGGTCCCGCAGCGCGCCGTCGTCCTCGGTCCAGCGGCGGTGCAGCCGGGCCAGTTCGTCCCGGTCGAGTTCCACTCCGAGTCCGGGCGCGTCGGACACGGCGATCCGGCCGCCGGTGAAGGTGAGGCGCTCGGCGAGGACGTCCTCCGACTGCCAGGGGTAGTGGCTGTCGCAGGCGTGGTCGAGGTCCGCCACGGTCGCCGCCACGTGGGTCATCGCGGCCAGGCTGATGCCGAGGTGGGTGTTGGAGTGCATGGACACCCCGACGCCGAAGGCGTGGCAGATCGCGGCCAGTCGCTGGGTGTTGCGCAGCCCGCCCCAGTAGTGGTGGTCGGAGAGGACGACCTGGACGGCGCCCCTGGTGAAGGCCTCCTCGATCTCGGCGAAGGTCGTCACGCACATGTTGGTCGCCAGCGGCACGTCGGTGCGGGCGGCCACCTCGGCCATGGCGGGCGTGCCGAGGGCGGGGTCCTCCAGGTACTCGAGGAGGCCGCCGAGTTCGGCCGCCACGCGCAGCGAGGTCTCCACCGACCAGGCGCCGTTGGGGTCCAGGCGCAGCGGGTGTCCGGGGAAGGCGTCGGCCAGGGCCCGTACGGCGGCGATCTCCTGCTCGGGCGGGAAGACGCCGCCCTTGAGCTTGAACGAGGTGAACCCGTGCCGCTCCTTGAACCTCCGGGCCTGCTCGACGACCCCGGCGGGGTCCAGGGCGGCGCCCCAGTCGTCCTTCTCGCCGGCCACGCCCTTGGGGTGGCCGGCCCATTTGTAGAAGAGGTAGGCGCTGTACTCGACGCTGTCGCGCACCTTGCCGCCGAGCAGGGCGTGCACGGGCAGCCCGAGCGCCTTGCCGAGGGCGTCCAGGCAGGCGACCTCGAAGGCGGACAGGACGGACAGGCGCAGCTTGTCGGCGCTCAGGACGCCGCGCAGCCCGCCGACGTCGACGGAGCTGTCGACCCGGGCGGGGTCCACGGCGATGTCGAGCCCGAACAGGGCGTTCACATCCGTGATCTGACGGCCGGTCAGCCGGTCGGCGAGCGGACGGGCCAGTTCCAGGTACTTGGTGTCGCCGTAGGTCTCGCCGAGCCCGGTGACCCCGTCGGCCGTGACGACCTCCACGATCAGGCGGGGGGTGTAGGGCTGGTGGACGCCCTGGGTGTTCAGCAGCGGCGGATCGGCGACCAGGATCGGCGTCAGACGCACCTCGGTGACGGTGAGGTCGCGGGTCACAGGGCGGCTCCTAGCGCGGTCGGGATCGTCGCCATCCACGTATGAGAACAGAGATTAGATAGGCGAACCGCAGCCGTCAATGGGCGGACGACGGGAGGGGCCGTCCCGAGGGGCGGCGGACGGCATGAACCGCGGGCGAAAAGGCGGTCGTCTACCCGGACTTCCGGGACCCAAACAGAAAGTGATCCACATCACACCCGTTCAGTTCCCTGAGCAGACTCGGTGCTTGATACAAATTGCCCGCGCGCTCCCGTCCGTCGACGGTCCGGCGCCCCTCCCTCCCCCGCGCTCCTTGGAGCCGCTCCCTCCGCATGCCCCGGGAACGCCCGTGTCCGCCCCCCGCTCCCTGCCCCTCGTCGCCCTGTTCACGGCCGGGTACCTCGCCCCGTATCTGCTGCCGACCGTCGTCGGACGGCTCGATGCCGGGCTGCCGCTGTCGGCCACGCAGGCCGGCGCGGTCGGCAGCGCTCTGCTGCTGAGTTCGGCGGCCGCCGGGTTCCTGCTGGCCTCGAAGGCCGAGCGGATCGGCGCCCGCGCCCTCGCCCGCGCCGGACTCGCCCTGGCCGTCCTCGGTTACGGCGGTGCCGCGCTGTCCGGGGCGGTGCCCCTGGTCGTCGCCGGGCTGGTCGCCGGCGGCTTCGGGTCCGGTACGGCCACCACGGTCGCCGCCACCGGGATCGCCGCCCGGCCCGACCCGCACCGCACCACCACGCTCGGCCTGCTCGGCGTCTCGGCACTCGCCGGCGCCGTCTACCTGACGGTGCCGCACCTCGGTCCCGGCCACGGGCAGCCCCTGGCCGCGATCGCGCTGACCGCGCTCGCCGTGTGGCCGCTCACCGCGCGCCTCCCCCGCCGTACCGCCGTGCGCGCCCCGGGCGGGCGGGCGACCGGGCTGCCCCACCGCCGTCCTGGGACGGTGCTGGCCGCCGCCATGTTCTGCTGGTCGCTCGCCCAGAACTCGCTGTGGGGCGTCAGCGGCCGGATCGGGCTCGCGCAGGCGCACCTGGGCGAGGCCACCGTGGGCGCGGTGTTCGCCGTGGCGCTCGGCACCGCGCTGCTCGGCGTGATCGGCGCGAGCGCGCTCGGACCGCGCCTGGGCCGGGCCCTGCCGATCGGCGCGGGCACCGCGCTGATCGCCGGCTGCATCGCGCTCAGCGCGTCCGCGAACGGCCTGGCCTCCTTCGCGACCGGCGAGATCTCCTGGAACACGGTCTACCCGGTCGTCCTGTCGTACGTCATCGGGCTGGCCGCCGCCCTCGATCCGCGCGGCCGCTGGGCGGTGCTCGTCGGCTCGGCCTCCTCGCTGGGCACGGCGGCCGGCCCGCTGGCCGGCAGCCTGCTCGCCGCGCGGACCGGCTTCCCGGTCATGGGCCTCGTCCTGGCCCCGGGCCTGCTGGTGGTCGCGCTGCCGATGACCGCCGTCGCCCTGCACACCGGCGGCCGCCGGCTGCTGCCGGGGGTGGTCCGCCGCCGCGGTGGCACACCGGTCGTGGAGATCCCGGTGGACGGCGCCGCCGAACCGGCCCGGCGGGCCTACGGCACGGCGGGCCCCCACCGGACGGGCGCCACGGGCCTCTGAGGCGAGGCCGGGGCCTGCTAGGGGAACTCGTACGCCTCCACCTCGGCGAGGTACCGCTGCCGCAGCTCCTCGTCGTCCTCCAGGAAGGAGGCGAGGAAGGAGTTGCGGGCCAGCTCGCGCAGCCGCTCCTCGGACAGGCCCAGGGTGGTGCGCACGGCGTCGAAGTTGTCGCCGGCGTAACCGCCGAAGTAGGCGGGGTCGTCGGAGTTGACCGTGCACATCAGGCCCGCGTCGAGCATGGCGGGCAGCGGGTGGGCGGCGAGGGTGTCGACCGTGCGGAGCCGCACGTTGGACAGCGGGCACAGGGTCAGCGGGACGCGCTCGCGCACGAGGCGTTCGACCAGCGCGGGGTCCTCCACGCAGCGCAGGCCGTGGTCCACGCGCTCCACGCCGAGCACGTCCAGGGCCTGCCCGATGTACTCCGGCGGGCCCTCCTCGCCGGCGTGCGCGACGCGCCGCAGCCCGAGCGCGGCGGCCGCCTCGTACACCTCGCGGAACTTCACCGGCGGGTGCCCGACCTCGGCGGAGTCCAGGCCGACGCCGACGATCCGGCCGAGGTGGGGCCGCGCGTCCTCAAGGGTGCGCATCGCCGACTCGGCGGACCGGTCGCGCAGGAAGCACATGATGAGCCGGGTGGAGACGCCGTGGTTCTCCACGCTGCGGCCGAGCGAGCGCCACAGCCCCTCGACGACCGTGCCCATCTCCACGCCCCGCGAGGTGTGGGCCTGCGGGTCGAAGAAGATCTCCGCGTGCCGCACGCCCTGCGCGGCGGCCCGGGCGAGGTAGGCGTTCGCGAGGTCCTCGAAGTCGCGCTCAGTGCGCAGCACCGCCATGAGCTCGTAGTAGAGGTCCAGGAAGGACTGCAGGTCCTGGAACCGGTAGGCCTCGCGGAGTTCGTCCGTGTCCGCGTAGGGAAGCTTCACGCCGTTGCGCGCGGCGAGTTCGAAGGCGAGCTCGGGCTCGAGCGTGCCTTCGACGTGGAGGTGCAGTTCGGCTTTGGGCAGGGGCATCAGAGCATCGTACGGCCTGGTCACCGGCGTTTCGGAACAGGCACCCGGACGAGGTCGTGCGCCACGGTCAGCTCGCCCTCGAAGCCGGCGGCCCGCGCCTGCCGCTCGAACTCGGCGGGGTCGGTGTAGCGCTGGCTGAAGTGGGTGAGGACCAGGTGCCGCACGCCCGCCTCGCGCGCGGCCGCGGCCGCCTGGCCGGCCGTCAGGTGGCCGTGCTCGACGGCGAGCCGCTCGTCCTCGTCGAGGAAGGTGGACTCGATGACGAGCATGTCGCAGCCCTCGGCGAGCGCGTGCACGCCGTCGCACAGCCGGGTGTCCATCACGAACGCGAACCGCTGCCCGCGCCGCGCCTCGCTCACGTCGTCCAGGCTCACCCCGCCGAGCCGGCCCTCGCGCTGGATGCGGCCCACGTCCGGGCCCTTGATGCCGTGGGCGGCGAGCCGGGCGGGCAGCATGCGGCGCCCGTCGGGCTCGGTGAGCCGGTAGCCGTAGGACTCGACGGGGTGGGAGAGCAGGCGTGCCTCGAGGGTGTACGCGGGCGTCTTCGCCAGGACCCCGTCGGTGTGGACGGGGGCCTCGGTCAGCTCGACCGTCTCGCGGTAGGCGGTGGCGTGGCGCAGACGGTCGAAGTAGCGCTTGCCGGAGCGCGGGTAGTGCGCGGTGACCTCGTGCGGCACCTGGTCGAGGTTGATGCGCTGGATCACCCCGGCCAGGCCCAGGCTGTGGTCGCCGTGGAAGTGGGTGACGCAGATCCGGTTCAGGTCGTGCGCGGCGACCCCCGCGCGCAGCATCTGCCGCTGGGTGCCCTCGCCGGGGTCGAACAGGATGCCCTCGCCGTCCCAGCGCAGCAGGTAGCCGTTGTGGTTGCGGTGCCGGGTCGGAACCTGGCTGGCCGTGCCGAGGACGACCAGTTCACGTACGGACACGGCGGGCTAGCCGGGGGGCCACTGCAGGCCGCGGCCGCCGAGGACGTGCGCGTGGGCGTGCCAGACGGTCTGGCCGGCGCCGCTGCCGGTGTTGAAGACGGTGCGGTAGCTCTCCAGCTTCTCGTCGTCGGCGACGGCCTTGGTCTCGCGCAGTACGTCCGCGGCCAGTTCCGGGGCGCCGGCGGCGAGGGCGGCGGCGTCCCGGTAGTGCGCCTTGGGGATCACCAGGACGTGGGTGGGCGCCTGGGGGTTGATGTCCCGGAAGGCCACGGTGGTGTCGGTCTCCCGGACGACCGTCGCCGGTACCTGTCCTGCGACGATCTTGCAGAACAGGCAGTCGTCCTGGGGTTCTCCTGCCATGCGGTGCCTCCTGGGTCGATCGAGTACGTGGGCATGCTATCGGGGGTGGGGGCGGCGGCCCGAGGACGTCAGGACAGCGGGGGCGGAGTCTTCGCGGGCGCCGCCTCCAGGGCCGCGAGCGCGATGCGGATCGCCTCGTCGAGTTGCGGGTCGCGGCCGGCCGCGTGGTCCTGGGGGCGCTGGACGACCTCGACGTCCGGGTCCACGCCGTGGTTCTCCACGCCCCACTCGTAACCCTCCAGCCAGAAGGCGTACTTCGGCTGGGTGATGAGCGTGCCGTCGACCAGGTGGTAGCGGCTGTCGATGCCGATGACGCCGCCCCAGGTGCGGGTGCCGACCACCGGGCCGAGGCCGAGCGCCCTGATCGCCGCGTTGACGATGTCGCCGTCGGAGCCGGAGAACTCGTTGGCGACGGCGACCACGGGGCCGCGGGGCGCGTCCTGCGGGTAGCTGTAGGGCCGCATGCCGCGGGGCACGGCCCAGCCGACGATCCTGCGGGCCAGCTTCTCCACGACGAGCTGGGAGGTGTGGCCGCCGCGGTTCTCGCGCACGTCGACGACCAGGCCCTCGCGGGCCACCTCGACGCGCAGGTCGCGGTGGATCTGCGCCCAGCCGGGCGCCTGCATGTCGGGCACGTGCAGATAGCCGAGCCGGCCGCCGGAGCGCTCGTGGACGTGGGCGCGGCGGCCGGCGACCCAGGCGTGGTAGCGCAGCGGCTCCTCGTCGGCGACGGGCACGACGACGGCGTGCCGCGGGTCGCCGCCGCCCGCCGGGGAGACGGTCAGCTCCACCGGCCTGCCCGCCGTGCCGACCAGCAGCGGGCCGGGCCCGGTGACCGGGTCGACGGGCCGCCCGCCGACGGCGACGATCGCGTCCCCGGCGCGCACCGCGACGCCGGGCGCGGCGAGCGGGCTGCGCGCGTCGGGGTCGGAGGTCTCCGAGGGCAGGACGCGGTCGACGCGCCAGCTGCCGTCCTCGTGGCGGGAGAGGTCCGCGCCGAGCAGGCCCTGCCGGGGGCCGTGGCCGTGGCCGTGGCCGCCGGGCGGCACGACGTAGGCGTGCGAGGTGCCGAGTTCGCCGTGCACCTCCCACAGCAGGTCCACGAGGTCGTCGTGGGTGGCCAGGCGCCGCAGGACGGGACGGTAGCGGTCGAGGACGCCGTCCCAGTCGACGCCGCTCATGTCGGCCCGCCAGAACTGGTCCCGCATGATGCGGCCCGTCTCCTCGTACATCTGCCGCCACTCGGCGGCCGGGTCGACCCTCTGGCGGACGCGGCCGAGGTCGACGGTGATGTTGGAGTCGCTGTCCTCGTCGCCGGAGGCCCGCCGGTCGCTGGGTACGACCTTGAGCTTGCCGTCGGTCCACAGCAGGACCCGCTTGCCGTCCCCGCTGACCTCGAAGTGGTCGGCGTCGGCGGCGAGGTGCTCGACGCGCTGATGGGCGAGGTCGTAGCGCTCCAGCTCGGTCTTGGGGTCCGGGTCGTCGGGCGTGGCGCGGCCCGCGCCGAGGACGCCGGTGACGGGGTGTCTGAGCCAGAGCACGCCGTCGCGGGCGGCGCGCAGGTTGGAGTAGCGGGCGGCCTCCACCGGGAAGGGGACGATGCGTTCGGCGAGGCCCTCCAGGTCGACGCGGGTGGCCGGGGTGCCCTCGCTGTCGGGGGTCTCCTCCTTGTCGGACGCCTCGAAGGGGCGGCCGTGCCGCTGCGGCCCGAACGGCGAGGGCGTGGTCGCGGCGAGGGTGATCAGGTAGGGGCGGGATCCCTCGACGAAGGCCAGGTCGAAGACGTGCTCGTCGTAGACCGGGTCGAAGGAGCGGTGGGAGAGGAAGGCGAGGTGCTTGCCGTCCAGCGTGAAGGCGGGGGCGTAGTCCTGGAAGCGCAGCGGGGTGGCCTCGGTGACCGACAGGTCGGTGGTGCTGGCGAGGCGGAGCTGGCTGAGCGGGCGCGGGCCGGGGTGGGACCAGGCGAGCCAGGCGGAGTCGGGCGAGAAGGCGAGGTCGCCGACGTCGCCGTCCTCGCTGCGGTCGACCTCGCGCACCTCGCCGGTCTCGCGCTCGACGAGCAGCAGCCGCCCGTCGTGCGAGGCGACGGCGGCGCGGCTGCCGTCGGGCGCCATGGCCAGTTCGAGGACCCGGCCGAGCTGTCCGGCGGCGAGCCGGCGCGGGGTGGCGCCGGGGGCGAGGCCGGTGGCGGGCGCGAACTCCAGGGCGTCCTCGCCCTCGGCGTCCGTCACCCACACCACCCACTCCTCGCCCTCGGCGCGGAAGGTGCGCGGCAGCCGGGTGCGTACGCCGGGTTCGGCGGCCAGCGCGCGGGCGGGGCCGGAGCGGTGGGTGACCCAGTGGACGGCGCCGCGCACGGCGACGGCGCTGCCGCGCGCGGTGTGGTCGGGGGCGGCGGAGCCGAACCAGTGGGCGGCGCTGACCGGGTGGGGCTGGAGGTCGACGCGGGGGCCGCCGAGGCGGATGTCGAGCAGGCGCGGTTCGGCGCCGTCGAGGTCGTCCAGGAGCCGGAGTTCACCGGCGCTGGAGTAGACGACGCGGGTGCCGTCGGTGCTCGCGTGCCGCGCGTAGAAGCCGTCGAGCGGGGTGTGGCGGCGCAGGTCGGAGCCGTCGGCGAGGGAGGAGTAGAGGGCGCCGGTGCCCTCGTGGTCGGAGAGGAAGGCGATGCGGTCGCCCACCCACAGCGGGTACTCGATGTTGCCGTCCAGGTCCTCGTGGAGCCTGGTGAACTCGCCGTCCCCGTCGCGGTCGATCCACAACTTGCCGGCCGTGCCGCCCCGGTAGCGCTTCCAGTGGGCGGCCTCGCGGCCCATCGGCGCGGACAGCAGCACGGTGTGCGGGCCGTGGGCGATGTCGGCGACCGGCCCGTGGGGCAGGACGGCGGCGGGTCCGCCGTCCAGGGGAACAGCGCGGGCCCAGGTGCGGCGCAGGCTCGCCTGGCCCTCGGTGCTGATCGCGAGGACCTCGCCGTCCGGGGTCCAGCCGCGCACCTGGGTGCGCCAACTCCCCCAGTACGTCAGCCGTTTGGCGGGGCCGCCGGCGAGCGGGGCGATGTGCACCTCGGGAGCGCCGTCGCGGGTGGAGGTCCAGGCGAGGGTGGTGCCGTCGGGCGAGATACGGGGGTGGTTGACGGGCACGTTGTCGGCGCTGACCCGCCAGGCCCTGCCGCCGTCCAGCGGGGCGAGCCACACGTCGTCCTCCGCGGTGAAGGCGACGAACTCGCCGTGCGGGTGCGGATAGCGGAGATACGCGGGCGGCACGGGCGGCTGAGGCGATGCGGACTGAGTCACCTGATCACCCTACGCAGCGGCACCGTCCGCGGACAGGGGCCGGGATCACGTCGAGCCGGAGCACGCCCGCGGCGGGGCCGCACCGGGCACCGCCGGGATCTCACCGGGCCCCCGCCGAGGCCGCACCGAGCACCCTCGGGATCTCACCAGGCCCCGTGGAGGCCTCACTTGCCCTCGACCGGCCAGCAGGTCGGGTCGCCCTTGCACCAGATGGTCCGCGTGACGGTCACGGTGACGGTCGGCCCGGGCTGCCCGTGGGTGGGCGGCTGGTACGTCGGCCCCGTGGTCGCGTTGCAGTCGCCGAGGCCGTCGACGTGGAACCACACCTTGCCGCCCACCTTGGCGGTCAGGTCCCCGCGCACGCAGGCGCCGTCCACGGCCCGGGTGACCTTGCCGGTGACGGTGATCCTCCGTCCGTCCTTGGTCTGGCCCTGGCAGTCCACGGAGGCGACGGTGGTCTCGGACGCCGAGGGCGTGGACTTGCCCGGTGTGTAGGCCTTGCCGCCGCCGTAGTCGGCCGTGCAGCTGAGCCAGCTCACGGAGGCGTGCCGCCGGTTCAGCTCGGCGGTCGCGGTCCTGTCGGTCGTGTACGCCACCGCGGCGGAGCTCAGCCCGCCGGGATCGCACGCGACGGCCCCGCCCGCGGCGACCGCCACGAGCCCCGCCACAGCCACCACCCGCCGCCCACGCGGCACCCACCTCAAAACCCCCATACCCGGCAGCCTCCCACCCCCGCGCCCCGAGCGAAAGAGCACATACGGCCACACGCGCGGGCGCGAGCGGGTCCGGCCCGCCGCGGCCCGCGATTGCCGCACATACGGCCGCCTCCCGCACGCAAGTCCGGCGCGCGCGGGGGCAGATGATCCCGCCCGAACGCCCAGCCCTCGGCACCCGGTACGGCGCCCCACACGCAGACGCGCCCCCGCCCGATCCGGCAGGCCGGCGCGGGCGCGTGCGCCGCACACAGCCGCCGCACCCCACGCACAACCCGGCGGCCCCGCACGCGACTCCGGGTGGCCCGGCGCGGACTCATCGGACCCCGCCTACGGCCACACGCGCGGGCGCGAGCGGGTCCGGCCCGCCGCGCCCCGCGACTACGGCCGCCTCCCGCACGCAAGTCCGGCGCGCGCGGGGGCAGATGATCCCGCCCGAACGCCCAGCCCTCGGCACCCGGTACGGCGCCCCACACGCGGACGCGCCCCGCCCGACCCCGCAGGGCAGGCGCGGGCGCGTGCGCCGCACACAGCCGCCGCACCCCACGCACAACCCAGCGGCCCCGCACGCGAGTCCGGCGGCCCCGCACGGACTCAGCGGACCCGGTGCGGTCCCGCCGACGCGTGCGTCGCGCGCGGCCGGCGTCGCCCGCGCGCGACCGGGCGGGCCCGCGCGGCCCGGCGGGTTGTGTGCGGCCCGGCGGCCCCGCGCGGCCCGCCGGTTCTGCGCGCGTGGCCGGGGCCGGGTGGCGGGTCAGGTGCGGAGGAGGAGCCATTCCTGGAGTTCCACCACGTTGCCCTCCGGGTCCTTGAGGTGGGCGACTCTCATGCGGTCGGTCATGGGGGCCGGGCCGTGGAGGAGGGTGGCGCCGCGGGACGTTATCTCGGCGCAGTAGGCGTCGAGGTCGTCCACGCGCAGCACGACCAGCGAGCGGTGCCCGGTGACCGTGCCGCCCAGTTCGCCCAGCACCCCGGCCATCATGGCGCGGTCCTGGAGGGCGATCCCCGCCGAGCCGGTGGCCGGGCTGAACTTCTCGTACGGTCCCCCCGCCGCCCCCGACTGCGGCTTGAGGCCGAGGACGTCGGCGTAGAAGCGGTAGCAGGCGGCGAAGTCCGTGACGAGCAGCCGGACTTGGGCGAGTTCCATGGTCGTCCCCCGGTGGTTCGGGACCGGCCGGTCAGGACCAGCGGCCGGTGCGCCCGAGGAGCAGCGCGGCCGCCGCCGTCCCGGCGGTCGATGTACGCAGCACCGTACGCCCGAGAACGCACACCCTCGCCCCCGCCCCCTGGAACAGCGCCAGCTCCTCCGGGGAGATCCCGCCCTCGGGGCCGACCACGAGCACGATCTCGCCCTCGGCGGGGAGCTGGGCGGTGGCCAGGGGCTCCTCGCCGCTCTCGTGCAGTACGGCGGCGAAGTCGGCCCCGGCGAGAAGCGCGGCGACCTCCTTGGTGCCGGCGGCGTCCGCGACCTCCGGGAAGCGCACCCGGCGCGACTGCTTGCCGGCCTCGCGGGCGGCGGCCCGCCACTTGCCGAGCGACTTCAGACCCCGCTCGCCCTTCCACTGCGTGACGCAGCGGGACGCGGTCCACGGCACGATCGCGTCGACGCCGACCTCGGTCATGGTCTCGACGGCCAGCTCCCCGCGGTCGCCCTTGGGCAGCGCCTGCACGACGGTGATGCGGGGCGACTCGGCCGGCTCCTCCACGACGGACTCCAGACCGGTGACGATCAGGCGGTCCTTGCCCTCGGCGGCCTTGACCACGCCCTCGGCCCAGCGGCCGCGCCCGTCGGTGAGGACCACGTCCTCGCCGGGCCGAAGCCGCTTCACCGAGACGGCGTGCCGCCCCTCGGGGCCGTCGAGCACGAACTCCGGCCCGACGCGGTCGAGTCGGTCGACGACGAACACCGGTGCGGTCATCGCGGGTCACCTCCGAAGGCGGAGCGGGCGGACAACGCTGTCGCGGCCGCGCCGAGTTCGGCGACGAGCACCTCCACCAGCTGCCCGGCGGGCAGCGCGCGGGCCATCCGGTGGCCCTGCCCGGCCCACAGCGCCATGCCCTGCGGGTCACCGGCCTTGGCCGCCGCACGGCGCAGCGGCGCGGTGAGGTGGTGGACCTCCGGGTAGGCGGCGGGGGCGTAGGGCCCGTGCTCGCGCAGGAAGCGGTTGACCAGGCCGCGCGCCTGCCGCCCGGAGAACGCGCGGGTCAGCTCCGTGTGCGTGAACAGCGGGTCGGTCAGGGCCTGTTTGTGCAGGGCGTGCGCCCCGGACTCGGGGGTGGCGAGGAACGCCGTGCCCAGCTGGGCGGCCGAGGCCCCGGCGGCGAGCACGGCGGCGATCTGGCCGCCCCGCATGATGCCTCCGGCGGCGACGACCGGCACGCCCGTGGCCTCGCGGACCTGGGCGACGAGGGAGAGGACGCCGATGCCGGCGCCGTCGTGCGCGACCGCGTTGCGGTGGGAGCCCTGGTGGCCGCCGGCCTCCACGCCCTGGGCGATCACCGCGTCGGCGCCCGAGCGCTCCACCGCGAGGGCCTCCTCCACGGTGGTCGCGGTGACCAGGACGAAGGTGCCGGCCCGGTGCAGGGAGTCGACGACCTCGCGCGCGGGGACGCCGAAGTGGAAGGAGACCGCCGGCACGGGGTCGTCGAGGAGGACGGCGAGCTTGGCGTCATAGCCGTCGTCCCGGCCGTGCTCACGGTCGCCGAGTTCGGTGTCGTACCAGGTGGCCTCACCGGCGAGCTGCTGGGCGTAGAGGTCGACGGCGCCGGACTCGGCGTTCTCGGGCTGGGGCACGAACACGTTCACGCCGAAGGGGCGGCCGGTCAGTCCGCGCAGCTGCTTGATCTCCTGGTACATCCCGTCGGCGGTCTTGTAGCCGGCGGCGAGGAAACCGAGCCCGCCGGCGTCGGACACCGCGGCGGCGAGCTGCGGCCCCGAAGGGCCGCCCGCCATCGGCGCCTGCACGATCGGGTGCGGGAAGAGATCGGTCAGTGCGGAGGACATGACCGCATGGTTTCACGTCTCCCGCACGGCGCCGAACCGCCCCGGCCTCCGGCGCGCGCCGGAGGCGGCCACGGAACCCGCGGCCGCCTCCGCGGACCGGTCCGCGCGCCCGGGCGCCTCACCGGCGCCCCGCCTCAGCGGCCGTTGAACGCGTCCTTGAGCCGCGAGAACAGACCCTGCTGGCCCGGCTGGAACTGGCCCTGCGGCCGCTCCTCGCCGCGCAGCTTGGACAGCTCGCGCAGCAGCCGCTCCTGCTCGGGGTCGAGCTTGGTCGGGGTCTGCACCTCGACGTGGACGACGAGGTCGCCGCGCCCGCCGCCGCGCAGGTGGGTGACGCCCCGGCCGTGCAGCGGGATCGACTGGCCGGACTGCGTGCCCGGGCGGATGTCGACCTCCTCCATGCCGTCCAGGGTCTCCAGCGGCACCTTGGTGCCGAGGGCCGCCGCGGTCATCGGGAGCGTGACCGTGCAGTGCAGGTCGTCCCCGCGCCGCTGGAACGTCGAGTGCGGCAGCTCGTGGATCTCCACGTACAGATCGCCGGCCGGGCCGCCGCCGGGTCCGACCTCGCCCTCGCCGGCGAGCTGGATGCGCGTGCCGTTGTCGACGCCGGCCGGGATCTTCACCGTCAGGGTGCGGCGGGCGCGGATGCGGCCGTCGCCCGCGCACTCCGGGCACGGGGTGGGCACCACGGTGCCGAAGCCCTGGCACTGCGGGCACGGGCGCGAGGTCATGACCTGGCCCAGGAAGGACCGGGTGACCTGCGAGACCTCACCGCGGCCGCGGCACATGTCGCAGGTCTGCGCGCTGGTGCCGGGCGCGGCGCCCTCGCCGTTGCAGGTGTTGCAGACGACGGCCGTGTCGACCTGGATGTCCTTGGTCGTGCCGAAGGCCGCCTCGTCCAGCTCGACCTCGAGCCGGATCATCGCGTCCTGGCCGCGGCGGGTGCGCGAGCGCGGCCCGCGCTGCGACGCCGTGCCGAAGAACGCGTCCATGATGTCGGAGAAGTTGCCGAAGGACCCCGCCCCGAACCCGCCCGCTCCGGCGCCGCCGGACTGCGAGAGCGGGTCGCCGCCGAGGTCGTAGACCTGCTTCTTCTGCGGGTCCGACAGCACCTCGTAGGCGGCGTTGATCTCCTTGAACCGCTCCTGGGTCTTCGGATCGGGGTTGACGTCCGGGTGCAGCTCGCGCGCGAGCCGGCGGAACGCCTTCTTGATCTCATCCTGCGACGCGTCGCGGCGCACGCCGAGAACGGCGTAGTAGTCCGTGGCCACTTACGACTCCGCCAGGATCTGTCCGACGTACCGTGCCACTGCGCGTACCGCTCCCATCGTTCCCGGGTAGTCCATGCGGGTCGGTCCGACCACGCCGAGCTTGGCGACTGCCTCGCCGCCCGAACCGTAGCCCACCGACACGATGGACGTGGAGTTGAGTCCTTCGTGGGCGTTCTCGTGACCGATACGCACGGTCATGCCCGGATCCTGCGTCTCACCGAGCAGCTTCAGCAGCACGACCTGCTCCTCCAGCGCCTCGAGGACGGGGCGGATGGTGAGGGGGAAGTCGTGGCCGAAGCGGGTGAGGTTGGCGGTGCCGCCGATCATCAGCCGCTCCTCGTTCTCCTCGACGAGGGTCTCCAGGAGCGTGGACAGCACCGTGGCGACCGTACCGCGGTCCTCGGGGTCGAAGCCGTCGGGCAGGTCCTCCACCAGTTGCGGCACGTCCGCGAAGCGGCGGCCGGCGACCCGGCTGTTCAGCCGCGCGCGCAGGTCCGCCAGCGACGTCTCCCCGAAGGGCGCCGGACAGTCGACCATCCGCTGCTCGACCCGGCCGGTGTCCGTGATCAGCACCAGCATCACGCGCGCGGGCGCGAGCGACAGCAGCTCCACGTGCCGCACGGTGGAACGGGTCAGCGAGGGGTACTGCACCACGGCGACCTGCCGGGTCAGCTGCGCCAGCAGCCGCACCGTGCGGGCCACCACGTCGTCGAGGTCGACGGCGCCGTCGAGGAAGTTCTGGATGGCTCGCCGCTCGGGCGCGGTCATCGGCTTGACCCCGGCCAGCTTGTCGACGAAGAGGCGGTACCCCTTGTCGGTGGGGATGCGGCCGGCGCTGGTGTGCGGCTGGGCGATGTAGCCCTCGTCCTCCAGGGCCGCCATGTCGTTGCGCACGGTGGCCGGTGAGACGCCGAGGCTGTGCCGCTCGGTGAGGGCCTTGGAGCCCACCGGCTCCTCGGTGCCGACGTAGTCCTGGACGATGGCGCGCAGCACCTGAAGCCGTCGCTCGCTGAGCATCGCGCGCACCTCCAGAGTCGTCCTCGGTCTCCGCCTGGCACTCGGCGCATTCGAGTGCCAGCTTTCCCCGGCCCAGTGTACGGCCGTCGGGTACACCCCGGGCAAGGCCGGTCACGCCACGGTCCGGTCACCGTTAGCGTCTTCGCATGACGGTGACTTGGGAAGAGCTGGGCTGGGAGCCGCTGGCGGACGGGGTGGGCCGGGTCCGGCTCCCGGTGTGGGACTGCACCGCGGGGCTGGTCCTCGGGGCGGACCGCGCGCTGCTCGTGGACGCCGGCTCGAGCCTCGCGGAGGGCGCGCGGTTGCGCGCTGGGGTGCGGGCGCTCGCCGGTGACCGTGTGACGCTTCTCGCGCTGACCCACCCGCACTTCGACCACGTCTTCGGGGCGGTCGGGTTCCCGGACGCCGAGGTGTTCGCCGCCGAGGGAGCGCGTGCCGCGTTCGGCGACGCCCACGCGCGGGAGGAGCTGCGCGCGGATGCCGTGCGCAACGGGCTGGACGCGGAGGCGGCCGGCGAGGCCGCACGCGCGCTGGTGCGGCCCGGCCACGAGGTACGCGACCGGCTCACCCTGGATCTCGGTGGCGGCCGCGAGGCGCTCCTCGCGGACGTGGGGCCCGGCCACACCGCGCACGACCTGGCCGTGGCGGTGCCGGGGCTCGCGGGCGGGCCGGCCGTGGTCTTCTGCGGCGACCTGGTCGAGGAGTCCGGCGAGCCCCAGGCCGGCCCCGACGCCGTGCCGGGGGCGTGGCCCGCCGCGCTGGACCGGCTGCTGGAGCTGGGCGGCGAGGACGCGCTGTACGTGCCCGGTCACGGAGCGGTGGTGGACGCGGGGTTCGTGCGCGCCCAGCGCGATGCCCTGGCCGACCGCTTCGGCGTGTCGCGCTGATCGCGTACGGCCTTCTCCATATCGTCACTCGAATGCGGCAGTACTCACCCGACCTGACCCCTCCGTGGAAGAAGCCGAAAGCCGTGCCCGAGGTCGCGGCGGAGCCGGGCCTGGTCGTCGAGGAGCCCGGCACCGGGTTCTGCGGAGCGGTGATCCGCTGCGAGGCGGGCACGGTGACCCTGGAGGACCGCTTCGGCAAGCACCGGGTGTTCCCGCTCCAGGCCGGCGGCTTCCTGCTGGAGGGCAGGACGGTCACGCTGGTGCGGCCCGCCTCGGGCCCGGCCCGCCCCACCCGTACCGCGTCCGGGTCGGTCGCCGTCCCCGGCGCACGCGCGCGCGTGGCCCGCGCCGGGCGCATCTACGTGGAGGGCCGGCACGACGCCGAGCTGGTGGAGAAGGTCTGGGGCGACGACCTGCGCGTCGAGGGCGTGGTCGTGGAGTACCTGGAGGGAGTGGACGACCTGCCGTCCATCGTGGCCGAGTTCGCGCCCGGCCCGGACGCGCGCCTCGGCGTCCTGGTGGACCACCTGGTGCCGGGCACCAAGGAATGGCGCATCGCCCAGTCGGTCACCAGTGAGCACGCCCTGGTGGTGGGCCACCCGTACGTCGACGTGTGGGAGGCCGTGAAGCCCGCCTCGCTCGGCATCGCCTCCTGGCCCCGGGTGCCGCACGGCCAGGACTGGAAGAAGGGCGTCTGCCGTGCCCTGGGCTGGCCGGACAACACGGGCGCGGCCTGGCAGCGGATCCTCTCCCGCGTGCGGTCGTACAAGGACCTGGAGCCGGAGCTGCTGAGGTGTGTGGAGGAGCTGATCGACTTCGTGACGGCACCGGCGTAGGGCGGGGGGCGCGGGGCGGGGCCGGGCGTCCGCCGGCCCGCGCCCTGTCCGCTCAGTCCACCAGGTCCCGTACCACCGCGTCCGCCAGGAGCCGCCCGCGCAGGGTGAGCACCGCGCGGCCCGCCTGGTACGGCTCCGGCTGGAGCAGGCCGTCGGTCAGCGCGCGCCGGGCGGCCGCCAGGCCGTCGGGGCGCAGCAGGTCCAGCGGTACGCCCTCGCGCAGCCGCAGCTCCAGCAGGATCCGCTCCACCCGGCGGTCCTCGTCCGTGAGGATCTCGCGCCCGGCGCCCGGGGAGCGGCCCTGGGCGAGCGCCGCCGCGTACGCGCCCGGGTGCTTGACGTTCCACCAGCGCACGCCCCCCACGTGGCTGTGCGCGCCGGGCCCCGCGCCCCACCAGTCGGCGCCGCGCCAGTACAGCTCGTTGTGCAGGCAGCGGGCGGGCTCGGAGGTGGCCCAGTTGGAGACCTCGTACCACTCGAAGCCCGCCGCGGACAGGGTCTGTTCGGCGATGAGGTAGCGGTCGGCGTGGACGTCGTCGTCGGTCATGGGGACCTCGCCGCGGCGGATGCGGCGGGCGAGCCCGGTGCCCTCCTCGACGATGAGGGCGTAGGCGCTGATGTGGTCGGGTCCGGCGGCGAGGGCGGCGTCCAGGGAGGCGCGCCAGTCGTCGTCGGACTCGCCGGGGGTGCCGTAGATCAGGTCGAGGTTGACGTGCTCGAAGCCGGCCGCGCGCGCCTCGGCCACGCAGGCCTCGGGGCGGCCGGGGGTGTGGGTGCGGTCGAGGACGTCCAGGACGTGCTGCCGGGCGCTCTGCATGCCGAAGGAGACCCGGTTGAAGCCGCCCTCCCTGAGGGCCGCCAGGTACGCGGGGTCGACGGACTCGGGGTTGGCCTCGGTGGTGATCTCCGCGTCGGCGGCGAGCCCGAACTCCTCGCGGATCGCGGCCAGCATCCGCACCAGGTCGCCGGCGGCGAGCAGGGTGGGCGTGCCACCGCCGACGAAGACGGTGCGGACCTCGCGCGGGTCGTCGCCGAGGACCTTGCGGGCGAGGCGCACCTCGTCGGCGAGGGTGGCCGCGTAGTTGTCGCGGGAGGCGAGCACGCCGCCGGTGCCGCGCAGCTCGGTGGCGGTGTAGGTGTTGAAGTCGCAGTAGCCGCAGCGGGTCGCGCAGTAGGGCACGTGCAGGTAGAACCCGAGGGGCCGGCCGGCGGCCCCGGCGAGCGCCCGCGCGGGCAGCGCGCCGTCGGCGGGGACGGGCTCGCCGTCGGGGAGTGCGGAAGGCATGTGTCCCATTGTCCAGCACCGGCGCGGTCGCCCCGCCGCCGTCACTCGGTCTGGAGCACCAGCAGGGCCAGGTCGTCCTCGGGAGGGTGGTCGGCGAAGCCGTGGACGAGGCGCTGGATGCGCTCGGCGATCGGTTCGGCGTGCAGGCCCGCGCAGCCGGCCAGGGCGGTGGCGAGGCCGTCGCCGTCGTCGAACTGGCGGGAGCCGGAGCGCCGCTCGGTCACCCCGTCCGTGACGCACAGCAGGGTGTCGCCGGACCTGAGCTCGAAGGTGTCGCAGGTGTACGTCTCGTCCTCGATCACGCCGAGCAGGGTCTGCGGGCGGGCGACCGTGTGGACGTCGCCGTCGCGGGTGAGGACCAGCGGCAGCGGGTGCCCGGCGCAGGCGAGGGTGCAGCGGACGCCGCCGTCGAAGGGGGCGAGCTCCCCGTACAGCAGCGAGAGGAAGCGGGTCTGCGGGCCGTCGCCGGGGGCCGGGGTGCGGCCGCCCGCGGCGACCAGGACACGGGCGGCGGCGTCGGCGGCCTCGGTGGCGTCGTCCAGGAGGAGCTGGTTGAGGCGGTCCAGGACGTCGGCGACGCCGTAGCCCTCGCGGGCCAGCAGCCGCAGCCAGGGCCGGGCCAGCCCGATGACGACGGCGGCCTCGGGGCCCTTGCCCTGCACGTCGCCCACGGCGAAGCACCAGCGGCCGTCGCCGGCCGGGAAGAGGTCGTAGAAGTCGCCGCTCGGGCCGCCCTGGTCGCAGGGCTCGTAGACGAGGGCGCTGCGCATGCCCGGGATCTCGGCGACCGCGCCGGGCAGCAGCCCGCGCTGGAGCACGGCGCTGATGTTGGCCTGGCGCGCGTACTGCCGGGCCGCGCCGATGGCGAGCGCGACACGGCGGCCTAGGTCCTCCACCAGCCCGGTGATCTCGTCGGGGAAGCGGAGCAGTCCGCACCGCCCGACGACGAGCGTGCCGAGCGGGCGGCCGCCGGCGAGAAGGCGGTGGGCGAACGCCGAGCCGTGCGCCCCGCGCGGGCCGAGCGCCTCGCCCGGCCAGGGGAAGGGAACCGGTCCGGTCCCCCAGCCCTCCCCCGGCGGGCGGGGCGGGTCCTTCTCCAGGGCGCGGCGCAGCTCCTCGGCGCGGTTCTCGCTGGCGTGCCAGACCCGGGCGAGCCGCGGCCCGGCCGCACCGGCCTCTCCTCTGCCCTCGGCGGCGGACCCCCAGCGGGAGGCGCCCCAGCGGGCGGTGGACTCGTCCTCCAGCCACACCGCGCACCAGTCGGCGAGCCTCGGCACGAGGAGCTGTCCGGTGAGCGCGACGACCAGGTCCTCGTCGAGCTGCCCGGCGAGCAGGTCGGAGGCCTCGGCGAGGAAGGACAGCGCGCCGCGGCCGAGCCACTCGCGGTCGCGTTCGGCGCGCAGCGGCTCGGGGGCGAGGACTCCCGCGACGTCGAGGCCGCTCGTGCCCGGTCCCTGCTCCTCGGTGCCGTGCGCCTCGGCGTCCCGTTCCCGCTCGGCGGGCAGCCGCGCCCATACGGTCTTCACGCCCGTGCGGTAGGTGACGCCCCAGGCCTCGGCCAGCGCGGCGACCAGGTGCAGTCCGCGGCCGTACTCCGGGGGCTCGTGCCGCGGCTCGGCGCCGCCCTCGCGCGGGGCGCGTGAGGGGTGGTGGTCGGACACCTCCACGACGCACGCGCCGGTCTCCGGCTCCAGCCGGCAGACGAGTTCGACGTCGGTGCCCGCGTGCACCACGGCGTTGGTGACCAGTTCGCTGACGACGACCAGGACCTCGTCGGCCAGCCGGTCCTCGACCGCCGCGCCGAGGCCGCGCCACTCGGCGACGGCCGAGCGGACCAGTGCGCGGGCGGAGCCCGGCGCGAGGGGGCTCCCGGGCAGGGTGGTCCACGCCTCTGTGCGCGCGTCGGTTCGCGCCCCGGCGCGCGGCTGCTGCTGCCGCGCAGGCCCGTCACCCGCGCGGGAGACGGTCTCCCGCTGCGTCGGAATGGCCCCCATCTGCTGCTCCCGGGCGTGCGCGCGAATCGGATCGGTCGATGCCGACAGGGTGACAGACCGGCAGTGCGCGGACGCACCGAGTTACCGAAGTGGGCAGCCGTTCGGGAAATCTGTGCTACGGGAGTGTTCGAAGGACCATGACCCGCGCCCCGCGCCGGAAGGCGGCGCGGGGCGCGGGTCAGGAGCGGGGCTCTCGCGGGCGGGGGGTGCCGATCGCGGGCCAGGCGCGTGGTCAGGCCTCGCGGGTGCCCGCGTACATCTCGTCGATCAGGTGCTTGTACTCGCGCTCGACCACCGGCCGCTTCAGCTTCAGGCTCGGGGTGATCTCGCCGTGCTCGACGTCGAGGTCGCGCGGCAGCAGCCGGAACTTCTTGATGGTCTGCCAGCGCTGAAGGCCCTCGTTGAGCTGCTTGACGTAGCCGTCGACCATCTCCACGGTCTGCGGCGCGGCGACGACGTCGGCGTAGGACCTGCCGTCCAGGCCGTTCTCCTTGGCCCAGTCGAGGATCGCCGGCTCGTCGAGGGCGATGAGGGCGGTGCAGTAGTTCCGGTCGGCGCCGTGGACCAGGATGTTGGAGACGTAGGGGCACACGGCCTTGAACTGGCCCTCGACCTCGGCGGGCGCGATGTACTTGCCGCCGGAGGTCTTGATGAGGTCCTTCTTGCGGTCGGTGATGCGCAGGTAGCCGTCGGGGGAGAGTTCGCCGATGTCGCCGGTGTGGAACCAGCCGTCGGACTCCAGCACCTCGGCGGTCTTGTCGGGCAGCCTGTGGTAGCCCTGCATGATGCCGGGGCCGCGCAGCAGGATCTCGCCGTCCGCGGCGATACGGACCTCGGTGCCGGGCAGGGGCTTGCCGACCGTGCCGGTGCGGTAGGCCTCGCCGGGGTTGACGAAGGAGGCCGCGGAGGACTCGGTGAGGCCGTAGCCCTCGAGGATGTGGATGCCGGCGCCGGCGAAGAAGTAGCCGATCTCGGGGGCGAGGGCGGCGCTGCCCGAGACGCAGGCGCGCAGCCGGCCGCCGAAGGCGTCACGGATCTTGGCGTAGACGAGGGTGTCGGCGACCTTGTGCCGGGCGGCCAGGGCGAAGGGCGCGGCGTGGGTGCCGGTGCGCTTGAAGTTGTCCTGGGTGACCTTGGCGTACTCGCGGGCGACCTCGGCGGCCCACTGGAAGATCTTGTACTTGGCCCCGCCGCCGGCGCGGGCCTTGGCGGCGACGCCGTTGTAGACCTTCTCGAAGATGCGCGGCACGGCGGCCATGTAGGTGGGCCGGACGACCGGCAGATTCTCGATGATCTTGTCGACGCGGCCGTCGACGGCGGTGACGTGGCCGACCTCGATCTGGCCGGAGGTGAGGACCTTGCCGAAGACGTGGGCGAGCGGCAGCCACAGGTACTGCACGTCGTCGGCGCCGATCAGGCCGGTGGAGGCGATCGCCTTCGCCATGTACGACCAGTTGTCGTGCGGGAGGCGGACGCCCTTGGGGCGGCCGGTGGTGCCGGAGGTGTAGATGAGGGTGGCGAGCTGCTCCCTGGTGATCGCGCCGACCCGCTCCTTGATCAGCTCGGGGTGCTTCTCCAGGTAGGCGGCGCCGCGGCTCTCCAGCTCGGCCAGGGTGAGGACCCAGTCGCCGGTCTCGACGCCGGCCGGGTCGATGACGACGACGTGGTGCAGGTCGGGCAGCTCGGAGCGCTTGGCGACGGCCTTGGCCAGCTGCTCGGCGTTCTCCGCGATCAGTACCTTGCTCTCGGAGTCGGAGAGGATGAAGGCGGACTCGTCGGCGTTGGTCTGCGGGTAGACGGTGGTGGTGGCGGCGCCCGCGCACATGATGCCGAGGTCGGCCAGCAGCCACTCCACGCGGGTGGAGGAGGCGAGCGCGACGCGCTCCTCGGGACGTACGCCCAGTTCGATCAGCCCGGCGGCGATGGCGTAGACCCGCTGGGCCGCCTGCGCCCAGCTCAGCGACTTCCAGTCGTCGGGGCCCTCGCCGGAGGCGGGGGGCACCGGGTAGCGGTAGGCCTCGGCGTCCGGTGTGGCCGCCACGCGCTCCAGGAAGAGGGCCGCCACGGACGGCGGACGGTTCTCGATCAGGGTCTGTGCGTCGCTCACGACATCCTCCGGGGCCCGCGACAGTGCGGCGGCTGGCTCAGGTACGGCTGGTTTGACTCACGGTGGTGATCAGGGCTTGTTTAACTCGCGAGTAACTATCGAGCAGGGGATCAGAGTAAAGCGCGACCGGCCACCGCGTAAGGGGCTGTGGCCTGTCACTTCCTACAGAGAGCGACGGGCCGCGCGCGCAGGGGCCCGCCGCGCTTTCGCACGACGGGCCCCTTTTCCACCCGGTTTGCCGGGGCGACCGCGGGTAACCGCCCGTTACTTCTTGCCCTTGGCCGACCCCGCACTGTCATCGCTGGAGAGCACCGCGATGAAGGCCTCCTGCGGAACTTCCACGGAACCCACCATCTTCATCCGCTTCTTGCCCTCCTTCTGCTTCTCCAGCAGCTTCCGCTTGCGGGAGATGTCACCGCCGTAGCACTTGGCGAGGACGTCCTTGCGGATGGCGCGGATGGTCTCGCGGGCGATCACGCGGGAGCCGATGGCGGCCTGGACGGGCACCTCGAAGTTCTGCCGCGGGATCAGCTCCTTGAGCTTGGCGACGAGCCGGACGCCGTACGCGTACGCCTGGTCCTTGTGGGTGATCGCGGAGAAGGCGTCCACCTTGTCGCCGTGCAGCAGGATGTCGACCTTGACCAGGCTGGAGGACTGCTCGCCGGTGGGCTCGTAGTCGAGGGAGGCGTAGCCGCGGGTCTTGGACTTCAGCTGGTCGAAGAAGTCGAAGACGATCTCCGCGAGCGGCAGGGTGTAGCGGATCTCGACGCGGTCCTCGGAGAGGTAGTCCATGCCGAGGAGCGTGCCGCGGCGGGTCTGGCACAGCTCCATGATCGCGCCGATGAACTCGGTGGGCGCGAGGATCGTGGCCCGCACGACCGGCTCGTACACCTCGTCGATCTTGCCCTCGGGGAACTCGCTCGGGTTGGTGACCGTGTACTCGGTGCCGTCCTCCATGATCACGCGGTAGACCACGTTGGGGGCGGTGGCGATCAGGTCGAGCCCGAACTCCCGCTCCAGGCGCTCGCGGATCACGTCCAGGTGCAGCAGGCCGAGGAAGCCGACGCGGAAGCCGAAGCCGAGGGCGGCGGAGGTCTCCGGCTCGTAGACGAGGGCCGCGTCGTTGAGCTGGAGCTTGTCCAGGGCCTCGCGCAGCTCGGGGTAGTCCGAGCCGTCCAGCGGGTACAGGCCCGAGAACACCATGGGCTTGGGGTCCTTGTAGCCGCCGAGCGCCTCCTGGGCGCCCTTGGCCTGGCTGGTGACGGTGTCACCGACCTTGGACTGGCGCACGTCCTTCACACCGGTGATCAGATAGCCCACCTCGCCGACGCCGAGGCCGTCGGCCGGGAGCATCTCCGGGGAGTTGGTGCCGATCTCCAGCAGCTCGTGGGTGGCGCCGGTGGACATCATCCGGATCCGCTCGCGCTTGTTGAGCTGGCCGTCGATCACACGGACGTACGTCACGACGCCCCGGTAGGAGTCGTAGACCGAGTCGAAGATCATCGCGCGGGCGGGGGCGTCCGCGACGCCGACCGGGGCCGGGATCTTCTCGACCGCCCGGTCCAGCAGCGCCTCCACCCCGAGCCCGGTCTTGGCGGAGACCTTGAGCACCTCGTCGGGGTCGCAGCCGATGAGGTTGGCGAGCTCCTCGGCGAACTTCTCCGGCTGCGCGGCCGGCAGGTCGATCTTGTTGAGGACCGGGATGATCGTGAGGTCGTTCTCCATCGCCAGGTAGAGGTTGGCGAGGGTCTGCGCCTCGATGCCCTGGGCGGCGTCGACGAGGAGGATGGTCCCCTCGCAGGCGGCCAGCGACCGCGACACCTCGTAGGTGAAGTCGACGTGCCCCGGGGTGTCGATCATGTTCAGGATGTGCGTGTTGCCGGGGTCGTGGGTGGGGGCCCACGGCAGGCGCACCGCCTGGGACTTGATCGTGATGCCGCGCTCGCGCTCGATGTCCATGCGGTCGAGGTACTGAGCGCGCATCTGCCGCTGCTCGACCACGCCGGTCAGCTGGAGCATCCGGTCGGCGAGCGTGGACTTGCCGTGGTCGATGTGCGCGATGATGCAGAAATTGCGGATCAGAGCCGGGTCGGTACGGCTCGGCTCGGGCACATGGGGAGGGGTCGCGGGCACGCAGGGTCCTGATTCTTGAGGCGTCCGCATACGTGTGCTTGTGCGTCTGCGGTCTCGGGTCGGATCGATACGTAGCTTCCATGGTCCCACGGACGGGGACCCGGGACGGGTTTGGGCCACCGGATGGGCCGCTGGTAGTGTGGGGGGCTGTGTCTCATGCCCTCTCAGCGCGAGGCACATCGGAATATTTCGAAAGAGAAGGCTCATTCGTGGCGAACATCAAGTCCCAGATCAAGCGGATCAAGACCAACGAGAAGGCGCGGCTGCGCAACAAGGCCGTCAAGTCCTCCCTCAAGACCGCGATCCGCAAGGCCCGCGAGGCCGCTGCCGCGGGTGACGCCGAGAAGGCCACCGAGTACCAGCGCGCCGCCGCGCGTCAGCTCGACAAGGCCGTCTCCAAGGGCGTCATCCACAAGAACCAGGCCGCCAACAAGAAGTCGGCGCTTGCTTCCAAGGTCGCGTCGCTCAAGGGCTGAGTTTCCCGACTTGACGCCGGGAGGACCAGAGCGGGCCCTCTCTCATCCGCTCCCGACCGGCACCCCGGATCCATGCGCGGCCTGCGTTCGCCACGCGGGCATGGATCCACGAGCGTGATCGAAGGCCCCGGCCGTCTCCCTTCCCCAGGGACGCGGGCGGGGCCTTCGCCTTGCCCGAGGGCCCGTGGGCTCTTTCAGGACCGTCCCCGTGAGCGCGCCGCGCGGGCGATCGTCACGACGGCCCGCTCCAGGGCGTACTCCGGGTCGTCGCCGCCGCCCTTGACGCCCGCGTCGGCCTCGGCCACCGCGCGCATCGCCACGGACACCGCGTCCGGCGTCCAGCCCCGCATCTGCTGCCGGACCCGGTCGATCTTCCACGGCGGCATGCCCAGCTCCCGCGCCAGGTCGGCCGGGCGCCCCCCGCGCGCGGACATCAGCTTGCCGATGCCCCGCACGCCCTGCGCCAGCGCGCTGGTGATCATCACCGGTGCCACGCCCGTCGCCAGCGACCAGCGCAGCGCCTCCAGCGCCTCCGCGGCCCTGCCCTCCACGGCACGGTCGGCGACGGTGAAGCTGGAGGCCTCGGCACGCCCGGTGTAGTAGCGCCCGACGACGGCCTCGTCGATCGTGCCCTCGACGTCGGCGACCAGTTGCGACACCGCCGACGCCAGCTCCCGCAGGTCGCTGCCGATCGCGTCGACCAGCGCCTGGCACGCCTCGGGCGTGGCCGACCGGCCCAGGCCCCGGAACTCGCCCCGCACGAAGGCCAGCCGGTCCGCCGGCTTGGTCATCTTCGGGCAGGCCACCTCCCGGGCACCCGCCTTGCGCGCGGCGTCCAGCAGCCCCTTGCCCTTGGCGCCGCCCGCGTGCAGCAGCACGAGCGTGATCTCCTCGGCGGGCGCCCCGAGATACGCCTTCACGTCCTTGACGGTGTCCGCCGACAGGTCCTGCGCGTTGCGCACGACGACGACCTTGCGCTCGGCGAACAGCGACGGGCTGGTCAGCTCGGCGAGCGTGCCCGGCCCCAACTGGTCCGGGGTCAGATCCCGCACGTCCGTGTCGGCGTCGGCGGCCCGCGCGGCGGCCACCACGTCCCGCACGGCGCGGTCGAGCAACAGCTCCTCCTGCCCCACGGCGAGCGTCACCGGGGCGAGGAGATCATCGTTCACACTCTTCCTGGCCATCGCGACAAGCATCCCACGCCCCACTGACAACCCGGCCGGGTCCGCACGGGCGCCCAGGCGCTACGGCTCCTCGCGCCAGCCCTCCCATTCGGCGGCGAAGTCGTTCAGGCGACCGGGGTCCAGGCGGCCCTGCTCGTCGTGCAGGAGGACGAGCCACTGGGCGTCTTCCGCGTCGTCCTCCCCGGCCAGGGCGTCGCGGAGGATCCTCGGCTCCTCCTGGAGGGCGAACCGCTCCGGCAGGGCCTCGGCGGCCTCCTCCGCCGCCTCGCGGTCGGGCAGCACCAGCACATGTCTCACATCACTCACGCGCTCATTCTCCGGCAGCCCCGCCGACGGGTTCCCGTACGGCCGGTACGGAGCCCAGCTCGATGCCGAACCGGTCCCGGTAGACCGCGAGCACCTCCTCGTCCGAGTCCAGCTCCCGCACCTCGCGGGCGCCGTCCAGGGCCGTGGTGGTCAGCGTGCGGCCGCTGAGGGTGATCCGCCCGCCGTCCCCGGTGAGGCGGGAGCACACCAGTGACCGTGTGAAGTGCGAGGCGGGCGAGGTGCTGTGCCACCAGGCCCCGGCCGCGAAGTCCCCGAGGACGCGCGGCCTCAGCTCCAGCCGGTACTGCGGCTTCCCATCCCGGACGACGTCGAGATCGGCGTACGGCTCCGGGGCGGGGGCGGACGCCTCCGTGATCCGCAAGGTGCCGCCCGGGTCCGCCTGTTCCCCCCTCTCCCGGAAAGCCAGCGGGAGGTGGCTCAGTGCACCGAAGCCCACGTCGGTCAGCCAGTCGCCGCCGTCCACCGTCCGCACCCTGAGCGCGAGATGGTCGTAGGGGACGCCCAGCTTTCCCCCCTCCCCGTACACGCGCGCCGCGAGCAGCGTCACGTCGAACCCCAGGGCGGTGAGCAGCGCCCCGAACGCCCCGTTGAGCTCGTAGCAGAAGCCGCCCCGGCGCGCGCCCACCACCTTCTCCACCAGCCGCTCCTCCTCCAGCGCGATCTTCTCGCCGAGATGGACCGACAGGTTCTCGAAGGGCACGTGCTCCAGGTGCCGCAGTTGCAGCTCCCGCAGGGCGCCGGAGGTGGGCGCGGCCGGGTGCCCGGCGCCGAGGCGGCTGAGGTAGGCGTCTGCCTGTGCGGCGTTCATGCCCCCAGTCTCGCCCTCACTCGAGCGCCACCCCCAGGCTCGTGCCCTCCCCGGTCACCGCGAGCGCCCCGTCCCGGTCGGTACGCAGCACCATCGCACCCTCGGCCCGCAGCGCCGCGAGGGTGTGCGGGGCCGGGTGGCCGTAGGGGTTGCCGGCACCGCAGCTGATCAGCGCCAGCCTCGGGGCCACCACGCGTATCAGGTCCGGGTCCTGGTACGCCGAGCCGTGGTGGGCGACCTTCAGTACGTCCACGCGGGCCAGGCGCGCGACCGCGGGCGAGCGCGACAGCGCCTCCTGCGCCGGGGGTTCGAGGTCTCCCAGCAGCAACAGCCGCAGGCCGCCGGAGCGGACGTACAGCGTCACGCTGGCGTCGTTGGGGCCGTCCGGGTCAGGGAAGGGGCGCGGCGGCGGCCACAGCACCTGCCAGGCCAGTCCGCCGGTGCGCCGTTCCTCCCCGGCGACCGCGTGGGTGAGCGGGATGCCGTGTGCCGCCGCCTCCCTGCGCACGAACTCCGCCTGGTCCGCGGGCTCCTCGTACCCCGTCGTCTCGATTCCGCCCACCGAGCGGCCCCGCAGTACGCCCGTCAGGCCGGCCACGTGGTCGGCGTGGAAGTGGGTCAGCACGAGCAGCGGGATCCTCGTGACGCCCAGTGCGCGCAGGCACTGGTCCACCCGTCTCGGGTCCGGCCCGGCGTCCACGACGACCCCGGCCCCCGGCCCGGCCGCGAGCACCGTCGCGTCGCCCTGTCCCACGTCGCACATCGCGTACCGCCAGCCGGGCGGCGGCCAGCCCGTGATCACCCGGGTCAGCGGCGGGGGCCGCACCACCGCCAGCAGGAGCAGCCCCCCGCAGACCCCGCACAGCCAGGGGCGGCGCAGCAACAGCCGGCCCGCCGTCAGGACCGCCAGCGTGACCAGGGCCAGCAGCAGCGCCCCGAACCAGCTGCCCGGCCAGTCCACTCCCCCGCCGGGCAGCGAGGCCCCGGTCCGCGCCACGTCCGCGATCCACCCGGCGGGCCAGCGCGCGCACCACGCCAGCGCCTTGGCCACCGGCATGGCGACCGGGGCCGCGGCGAGCGCGGCGAAGCCCAGCACCGTGGCGGGCGCCACCGCCGCCTCCGCGAGCAGGTTGCACGGCACCGCCACCAGGCTCACCCGTGCCGACAGCACCGCGACGACCGGCGCGCACAGCACCTGCGCCGCGGCCGCCGCGCCGAGCGCCTCGGCGAGGCGGGCGGGCACCCGGCGCCGGCGCAGGGACTCGGTCCAGCGGGGCGCGAGGGTGAGCAGGGCGCCGGTGGCCAGCACCGACAGCAGGAAGCCGTAACTGCGGGCCAGCCAGGGGTCGTAGAGGACCAGGAGCAGGACGGTCGCGGCCAGGGCCGGGAGCAGGGATCTGCGGCGGCCGGTGGCCAGGGCCAGCAGCGCCACCGCTCCGCAGGCGGCCGCCCGCAGCACGCTCGGGTCCGGGCGGCACACGACGACGAACCCCACGGTGAGCACTCCCGCGAGCACCGCCGTCGCCCGCAGACTCAGGCCGAGTACGGGTGCCGGCCCGCGGCGCTCGGCCCGCTGGGCGAGGCCCGGCGGGCCCAGCAGCAGTGCGAGCAGGATGGTGAGGTTGCTCCCGGAGACGGCCAGGACGTGCGCGAGGTCCGTCTCCTTGAACGCCTCGTCCAGCTCGGGCGTGATGCGCGAGGTGTCCCCCACGACCAGTCCTGGCAGCAGCGCCCGCGCGTCCGCCGGCAGGCCGTCGGTCGCCGCGCGCAGACCGGCGCGCAGCCGGCCCGCCAGCCGCTGCGGACCGGACGGCCCCGCGACCACCTCGGGCGCGGCCCTGCCCCTGACCCGCAGCACCGCCGCGACCCGGTCGCCACCGCGCACCGGGGGCGCCAGCCGCGCGGTCACTCTCAGCCGTGTCGAGGGCAGCAGGGAGAGCCAGGGTGAGGGACCGGAGCCGGTTGGCGACCCGCCGCTCCTTCTGCCGTCGCCGCCACCGGTGTTGACGAGCATCAGCACCGGAGTCCTGGTGAGCGCGCCCACGGAGTCACCCACTCGCTCGACGCGCCGGACCTCGGCCTCGATCAGCACCGAGGCCGGTGCCATGTGGTCGCCGCTGACGCGGGGGCGGGTGAGCCGTGGGTCCGAGGTCAGCTCCACCTCGGCGGTCACCGTGGCGAACCGCCGCGCGAACTCCGGCACCGGGCCCCGTCGCACGTCCGCCCCGTGCAGGCCGGCGGAGATCGCCGCCGCGGCGGCGGCGAGCAGCACCGCGGCGGCGGAGACACACCAGGTCGCGGTGACCGGCCCGACCCGCGCGGCCGCCCGTCCGTGCCTTCGGCGCCCGCGGGAGAGCAGCAGTACGACCGCCGCGGCAAGGCAGACCAGCGAGGAGCCGGTCACCCACCCCGGCGGGGCGTCCAGCGCCAGGGCCGCCGTCGCCCAGGCGGCCAGCGCGGGCGGGACGAGACGTAGATCGGCGGGTCCTTCCTGCCGGGGATGCGCGGCGCCGAGGGGATGGGCGGAGGCGGCGTGGATCGCCGGGCGGGGACTGGCGTTCATGTCCTCACCAGGCTTCGCAGATCGGCGAAGCGGCGGTCGCCGATGCCGTTGACCTGGCGGAGTTCGTCCACCGAGCGGAAACCGCCGTGCTGGGTGCGGTAGTCGACGATGTGCCGGGCCAGCACCGGGCCCACGCCGGGGAGGGCCTCCAGCTGCTCGGCTGTCGCGGTGTTGAGGGAGACCGGTGTGGTGGGGCCGCCCGGACCGGCCGCGCCGTCGCCGCCCGGGCCGGTGCCCGTCGCGGTCGCCGGGCCGCCGACCACGATCTGCTCGCCGTCGACGAGGAAGCGGGCCTGGTTGAGGCCGCCGGTGTCGGTGCCGGGTTTGACCCCGCCCGCCGCCAGCAGGGCGTCGGCGACCCGAGAGCCCGACGCGAGACGGTGGATCCCGGGATCGCGGACCTTGCCGCTGACGTCCACGACGATCTGCGCGCCGGGCGAGGCGGTGGCACCCGGCCCGGCGACCGGGGCCGCGGGACCGACGGGTCCGGCGCCTCTGCCCCCGCGCTCGCCCTCTCCCTTGTCCCGGCTCTCGTCGTACGGGGCGACCGCGCGCACCGCCTCCGGCGCCCGCACCGGCCGGCTGCGCGCGGACCAGAAGTGCTGGAGGGCGAAGGCCGCGGCGACGGCCAGCACCACCGACAGGGCGAGTACGTTGCGGCGCTCCAGACCGCACCGCGTCTGCATCCACACCGGCAGCCGCTCCCGCAGCACGAGCCCGGCCCGCTCCCGCCAGGCCGCCCGCGCCCCGGCGACACCCGCCGCACCGGCGACGCCCGCCACCCCGGCACGCACCGCCTCCGCCGGTCGTCCGGCACCGGCGTCCGGTCCCGGATCCGCACCCCGCGCGGAACGCACCGGCACCGGCCCTCGTTCCCGTTCCCCCTCCTCCCGCGCCCACGAAGGCGACCGCCGTCCCACCCGCCCCGGCACGGCCGCGGCCGTGGGCGGCCCGCTGCCCGACTCCCGTGCCCCGCCGGGCTGTTCGGCGAACAACGCCTCCGCTCGCCGGCGCAACTCCTCCGCCGGCACATGCCGGTGCCGCTGTCCCCGCCGGACGGGCGGACGCCGGTGGCGGACGCGGCTGTCCGACGCGGGGCCGCGGCCCGGCCCGCTGGTCGCCGTCGTACTGCGTGTGCGTGATCGAAGTGCCATGTGCCGAGCATCCGGCAATCCGCCACATCAGGATGATCTTGGCCGATTTCCGTGGATCACGGCCCCGTTGTGGATAACTCCGCCACCCACACGAGTGATTGGGCGGTGCTGCCGCGCGACTCGCCGGTCAGTTCACCGCGGCGAGACCACGACCCCCAGCAGCCCCGGCCCGGTGTGCGCCCCGATCACCGCGCCGACCTCGCTGACGTGCAGGTCGGCGAGGCCGGACACCCTCGCACGGAGCCGGTCCGCGAGGGCCGACGCCCGGTCCGGGGCGGACAGATGGTGGACGGCGATGTCGACGTCGGCGCCGGACGCCCGCTCGGCCGCGATCTCCTCGAGGCGGGCGATGGCCTTGGAGGCCGTGCGGACCTTCTCCAGCGGTTCGATGCGGCCGCCCTGCAGCTGGAGCAGCGGCTTGACGGCGAGCGCGCTGCCGAGCAGGGCCTGCGCGGCGCCGATGCGGCCGCCGCGGCGCAGATAGTCGAGCGTGTCGACGTAGAAGTAGGCGGAGGTGCCGCCCGCGCGCTTCTCGGCGGCGGTGACGGCCTCGTCCACCGTGCCGCCGGCCTCGGCGACCGCGGCCGCGGACAGCGCGCAGAAGCCGAGGGCCATCGCGATCATCCCGGTGTCCACCACCCGCACCGGCACCGGAGCCTCGCGTGCGGCGAGGACCGCGGCGTCGTAGGTGCCCGACAGCTCCGCGGAAAGGTGCAGGGAGACGATGCCGCTCGCGCCGGACTCGGCGACCTCGCGGTAGGTCTCGGCGAACCGCTCGGGGCTGGGGCGTGAGGTGGTGACGGGCCGTCGCTTCTGCAGTGCCTGCGCCAGGGAGCGGGTCGAGATCTCGGTGCCCTCTTCGAGCGCCTGGTCGCCGAGGACGACGGTCAGGGGCACCGCGGTGATGCCGTGACGCGCCATCGTCCGCGGCGGCAGGTAGGCCGTTGAATCGGTGACGATAGCGACATGGCGGGACATGAGCTGGAGGTTACCTGCCGTAGTGCCCGGGTGGCAGCCCAGCCCCTCCCACCGGGCGGCCGGGTGGCCGGATCAAGTCGTGCTCTCCGGGCGGGGCTTCTTCTGCCAGGGATACACGGGACGGCTCGCCGGCGGTGTGATGGCGGGCCGGACGGGCTCCTCTCGCGGGCCCTTCCGTCGAGCACCCTCCGGGGCCTCCCCCTGAGCACCCGGCCAGGTCTGTCCCTCCGCCTCACCGGCCGGCGCCTCGGGCCACGGCGGCGGTGCGGCAGCGGGCCCGGTGCCGGAGGCGGCCTGGGAGTCCTCCGCACTGGCCCAGTGGCGCAGGGCGCCCGCCTCCACGTCGATCTGGGCGCTCAGCGCGTCCAGGTCGTCGTCGGCGAAGCGGTGGGCCCGGTCGCGGGCCGCCCAGCGCAGCGAGTCGGCCGAGTGCGTGATGCGCCGGGTGCGCTCGCGCAGGCCGGGCAGCCGTTCGGCGAGCGTGGCCCGGTCGGGCTCGGCCTCCAGGCGCCTGAGCTCGCCGTCCAGTTCCCGTCCGTGCGCGCTGAGGCGCTCGAACAGGGCGAGGGACTCCTTGAGGGACTCGTCCTCGCGCGCGCCCGCGTGCAGGGCGTCCTGGGTGGCCCGCATCGAGGTGCGCAGCGTGAGCCGCAGCTGGGCCAGCTCGCCGGCGGGGCCGGGCCGGCCGAAGGACTTGGCGCGCAGGGTGTGGTCCTCGACGGTGCGGCGGGCCTGGTCGATGGTGCGGTCCACGCCGCGCTTGGCGGCGCCGACGACCTTCACGGTCGCGTACGCCCCGAGGACCAGGCAGAGCACGAAGAGCAGGGCGACAACGGTGAGAACTGCTTCCACGGCGCTCCTCCTCCGGCTCAGCGGCACAGAACGCGCCGCTCCTCAACGGTAAACGCAACGGGCAGGTGCGGAGTTCCGGAAGAACCCCGAACCTGCCCGTAGGGGACTACCCCGACACCGGGCGCGACCACGTGCCGCCCGGTGCCGCGCCCTCACGCCGTGACGATGTTCACCAGCTTCGGCGCCCGCACGATCACCTTGCGGATGCCCGCGCCGTCCAGCGCCGCGACGACCTTCTCGTCGGCCAGCGCGGCCTTCTCCAGCTCCTCCCCGGAGATGGACGGCGAGACCTCCAGACGTGCCCTGACCTTGCCCTTGATCTGCACGACGCAGGTCACGCTCTCGTCCACGACGTACGCCGGGTCGGCGACCGGGAAGTCCTGGTGGACGACCGAGCCGGTGTGGCCCAGCTTGTGCCACAGCTCCTCGGCGATGTGCGGGGCCAGCGGGGCGACCATCAGCACCAGCGGCTCGGCGACCGAGCGCGGCACCGCCCCGCCCGCCTTGGTCAGGTGGTTGTTCAGCTCGGTGATCTTGGCGATCGCCGTGTTGAACCGCAGGCCCTCCAGGTCCTGGCGGACCCCGTCGATCGCCTTGTGCAGGGCGCGCAGCGTGTCCTCGCCGGGCTCGGCGCCGGAGACGGTGACCTCGCCGGTGGTCTCGTCGACGATGTTGCGCCACAGCCGCTGCAGCAGCCGGAACTGGCCCACCACCGCGCGCGTGTCCCACGGCCGGGAGACGTCCAGGGGGCCCATCGCCATCTCGTACAGGCGCAGGGTGTCGGCGCCGTACTCGGCGCAGATCTCGTCCGGAGTGACGGCGTTCTTCAGGGACTTGCCCATCTTGCCCAGCAGGCGGGAGACCTGCTCGCCCTGGTAGTAGTACGCGCCGTCGCGCTCCTCGACCTCGGCGGCGGGCACCGCGATGCCGCGGGCGTCCCGGTAGACGTAGGCCTGGATCATGCCCTGGTTGAACAGCTTGTGGAACGGCTCGGCGGAGGAGACGTACCCCAGGTCGTACAGGACCTTGGACCAGAAGCGCGCGTACAGCAGGTGCAGCACGGCGTGCTCGGCGCCGCCGACGTACAGGTCGACGCCGCCGTGCGGCATGCCCTCGCGCGGGCCCATCCAGTAGCGCTCGATCTCCGGGTCGACCAGCCGCTCGGAGTTGTGCGGGTCCAGGTAGCGGAACTCGTACCAGCAGGAGCCCGCCCAGTTGGGCATGGTGTTGGTCTCGCGGCGGTACTTCTTCGGCCCGTCGCCCAGGTCCAGGGTGACGTGGACCCACTCCTCGTTGCGCGACAGCGGGGTCTCGGGCTGGGTGTCCGCGTCGTCGGGGTCGAAGGTGCGCGGCGAGTAGTCCTCGACCTCGGGCAGCTCCAGGGGCAGCATCGACTCGGGCAGCGCGTGGGCGACGCCGTCCTCGTCGTAGACGATCGGGAAGGGCTCGCCCCAGTAGCGCTGGCGGCTGAACAGCCAGTCGCGCAGGCGGAAGTTGACGGTGCCCTCGCCGATGCCCCGGCGCTCCAGCCACTCGGTGATGCGCGCCTTGGCCTCCACGACACCCAGGCCGTCCAGGGACACGCCGTCACCGGTGGAGTTGACGATCCTCGCGTCGTAGGAGTCGAAGGCGTCGTCCCACTGCGAGGTGTCGGTGCCGCGGCCGTCGGTCGGCTCGACCACGCAGTGGACGGGCAGTTCGAAGGCGCGGGCGAAGTCGAAGTCGCGCGAGTCGTGCGCCGGTACGGCCATGATCGCGCCGGTGCCGTAGCCCATCAGGACGTAGTCGGCGATGAAGACGGGGACGCGCTCGCCGTTGACCGGGTTGGTGGCGTACGCGCCGATGAAGACGCCGGTCTTGTCCTTGGCCTCGGCCTGGCGCTCGACGTCGGACTTCGAGGCGGCCTGCGCGCGGTAGGCGGCGACGGCCTCGGCCGGGGTGGCGTGACCGCCGGTCCACACCTGGTGGGTGCCCTCGGGCCAGGCGTCCGGGGTGAACTTCTCCACCAGGGGGTGCTCGGGCGCCAGCACCATGTAGGTCGCGCCGAACAGGGTGTCCGGACGGGTGGTGAACACGGTGATGCGCTCGCCGTCGATCGGGAAGTCGACGCGGGCGCCCTCGCTGCGGCCGATCCAGTTGCGCTGCTGCAGCTTGATGGCCTCGGGCCAGTCCAGCTCCTCCAGGTCCTCCAGCAGCCGGTCGGCATAGGCCGTGATGCGCATGTTCCACTGGCGCAGCTTGGCCTTGAAGACGGGGAAGTTGCCGCGCTCGGAGCGGCCCTCGGAGGTGACCTCCTCGTTGGCCAGGACCGTGCCCAGGCCGGGGCACCAGTTGACGGGCGCGTCGGAGGCGTAGGCCAGGCGGAAGCCGCCCAGGACGTCGGCGCGCTCGGCGGCGCTCAGCTCGCCCCACGCGCGCGTGTGCCCCGGTACGGGACGCTCACCGGACTCGAACTGTGCGACCAGCTCGGAGATGGGCCGGGCCTTGCCGGCCTCCTCGTCGTACCAGGAGTTGAAGATCTGCAGGAAGATCCACTGGGTCCACTTGTAGTAGTCCGGGTCGATCGTGGCGAAGGACCGGCGCTTGTCGTGGCCCAGGCCCAGGCGGCGCAGCTGGGCCTTCATGTTCTCGATGTTGGCCTCGGTGGACACGCGCGGGTGCGTGCCGGTCTGCACGGCGTACTGCTCGGCGGGCAGGCCGAAGGCGTCGAAGCCCAGGGTGTGCAGGACGTTGTGGCCGGTCATCCGCTGGAAGCGGGCGTAGACGTCGGTGGCGATGTAGCCCAGGGGGTGACCGACGTGCAGGCCCGCACCGGAGGGGTACGGGAACATGTCCATGATGAACTTCTTGGGCCGGGCGGCCAGCTCGGGGTCGCCGGCCAGGTCACCGGTGGGGTTCGGCGCCGCGTAGGTGCCCTCGGCGTCCCAGAAGTCCTGCCAGCGTGCCTCGATACCGGCCGCCGTCGCGGCCGTGTAGCGGTGCGGCGCTGCCTCCGCCTGCGTGGCGGCGGCAGCGGGGTTCGTCTCGCTCATGATCCTCAAAGCTCCATCGATCGTCTCTGCCGGCGCTGCGACTTCCCGGAAACGAAAAATCCCCTCGCACAGGAGGGGACGCCGCGCCGATGCCGACCGTCCGAGTCGTCCGGAGGTCGGGACTGATCAGCGCGGCTCGCTAAGCAGAAGGCGTACGGCACGCATGGCGTCAGGGTACCGCAGCCGTCGAGTGCGCCGCGACGGACATCCGCGGCCGCCGGCGGAGCGTACGGCTCCGTTCCTGGAGCCCGGGAGCCGCTTGTGAAGGTTCGGAGAACTTGAACGAAGTTCAATGCTTACCCGGCGTAACGGGACGCCGCGGGACATCGCGCGCCCCGGGCCTCACTTTGATAACAACGCAATAACTCAAACGGGCTACTGCTCGGTTGGGAGCGACTTAGAGTTCGTTCTCGGGACCGCTTTCCCGAACCGCTCGGAGTCGCCCCCATGAACCCTCGTCGCAGTAACAGCTCGCTTCCCAAACCCGGCCGCTCGGCCTACGGGATGGCGTCCGCTGTCGTCCTGCTCCTCATACCCGTGGTCGTGCTGTTCGGCGGCGACTGGCTCCAGGCCTTCCTGAACTTCGGTGCAGGAGTGCTGTCGCTGGTCTCCCTGACCTGCTCGGTCATCTGGGGCCTGGTCGCCCAGGACCGGATCTTCCTCAACATCCGGCAGCGGATCGTGGCCCAGGGCATCCACCGGGTGACCGCCGTGGCCTCGATCGCCTTCCTGCTGGTGCACATCACGATCAAGCTGGCCGTGGGCCACACGGTCCTCATCGCCGCGATCATCCCCTTCAGCCTGGGCGTGAGCGGCAGCGCCGGCCTGATCGGCCTCGGGTCCCTGGCCGGACTGCTCATGATCTTCGTGGGCGTGACCGGCGCGCTGCGCAACCAGTTCGCCTCCCCGGCGCCGGTCGCCGCGCGCTGGCGCGCGATGCACATGCTGGCCTACCCCGCCTGGTGCGCCGCGCTGATCCACGGCCTGTTCGCCGGCCGACCGGCGAAGACGTTCTTCATGGTCTCCTACGAGCTGTGCCTGGTCGGCGTCATGGCCGCCCTGGCGCTGCGCGCCGCGCCGCGCCCGGTCAAGCGCAGGATCGCCGACCGGATCGTGTCGGTCCTCGGCTCGGGGGAGCGGCCCGAGCTGGACGACCTGGACGCGAGCCGGGCCCGTACGCCGGAGTCCGCGCTGCCGGGCTACGAGGGCACGCGCGCGTCCCAGGCCGGCCGCGCCGACACCACGGGGTCACTGCCCCGCATCCCGAGCCCGCCCTCGCCGTTCTACGACACCTCGGCGGCCGCCGCGGGCGCCGAGCCGGCCGCCGGGTTCGCGGCCGCCTACCGGGCCGTGTCGACGCCCCCGCGCGGACAGCAGCCCTACGCCGCCGACCAGACCGCGCGCATGGACCTGCCGCCCTTCGACGCGCAGGCCACGGCCGCGATGCCGCGCGTGGACGCCTCCGGCGGCCCCTCGGGCAGCTGGCCGATCCCGTCCCCGCCGCCGGTCGGCGAGGCTCCCCCGTCGGTCTACGACCCCCTGAACGACACGGGGTACACCATCCCGCCCTATAACAATTCCGGCACGAGCGGGTACGGCGGACGTGATGTGTACGACACCGGTGAGACGAACACGCTCTACGGCACGTACAACTCGAACGACACGTACAACACGAGCGGTCCCGCCAATGAATCACGCCCCGGTGCGCCCTTCGACGCGCCGGGTTCGGGCGAACCTTGGAACACGCCTTCCGGAGGCTATAGGTGAACGAGGCCCTGCCCGACGTCCCGGAAGTCCGCGTGGTCGGGCTTCCCCAGCTCACGTCGGGCTTCGACCTTGTCGAACGACTCGATCTGCCCATGCACCTGAAGGTGCACGGGCCGCTTGAACCGATGGGCGGGGAGCAGCTCGCGCAGCTCTCCGAGGCCATCAACCTGAAGGGCCGCGGCGGCGCGGGCTTCCCCTTCCACAGGAAGCTGCGCTCGGTCGCCGAATCGGCGATCAAGCGCGGCGTCCGGCCGGTGGTCGTCGTCAACGGAAGCGAGGACGAACCGGCCTGCCGCAAGGACACGGTGCTGATCAACCGTGCCCCGCACCTGATCCTGGACGGCGCGCTGCTGTGCGCCGAGGCCCTCGGTGCCCGCACGCTCGTGGTGGGGGTCACCCGGGAGTCCACCCAGCGCTCGATGGAGGCCGCGCTCGCCGAGCGCGGCCTGAGCAACAGCCGCAGGTCGGCGCTGCGCGCGAGCGTGCAGCGCAACCCGGTGCGGATGGTGACGGGAGCGGCGTCCTCGCTGATCCGCTCCATCGACGGCGGCCCGGCCATCCCGCCGGGCCGCAAGGTCAGCGCCTCGCAGAACGGCGTCGGCGGAGCCCCGACGCTGCTGTCCAACGCCGAGACGTTCGCCCAGCTGGCGATCGCCGCCCGGATCGGCCCGGAGCGCTACGGCAACACCGGTCTGTACGACGAGCCGGGCACCGTCATGCTGACGGTCTCCGGCGCCGTCGCCCGCCCGATGGTGATCGAGGTCCCCACGGGCGTGCCGCTGCGCTACGTCCTCCAGCTGGCCGGCGCCCCGCCGGTGCCGCAGGGCGTGCTCACCGGCGGCTACCACGGCAAGTGGATCGACGCGGCCACCGTCAACGAGGCGATCGTCTCCCGCAACTCCCTGGACGCGGTGGGCGGTTCGCTCGGCGCCGGAGCGATCCTGCCGATCAGTCAGGAGACCTGCCCGCTGGGCGAGTCGCTCCAGGTGGCGAGGTGGCTCGCGGAGGAGAGCGCGGGCCAGTGCGGCCCCTGCTACCTCGGCCTGCCGGCCGCCGCGCGCGGCATGGAGGACATCCTGAGCGGCGGCGGACCCGCCGCCCTGGAGGCGCTCAAGCAGGTCGCCAGGAACGTCAAGCGGCGCGGCGCGTGCTCGCACCCGGACGGCTCGGCGATGTTCCTGGAGTCGACCATCAAGGCGTTCACCGACGACCTGGCCGCCCATGTCCTCGGCAACGGCTGCGGACGGCCCGTGGAGGGCGTTCTGCCGCTCTTCGAGGGCGGCAGGGCCACGACGGGCATCCCGGGCGGCGCCGAGGCCGAGGAGACCGGTTCCAGCCGCCAGAAGATCTACGTCGACTGGACGCTGTGCCGGGGCCACGGGCTGTGCGCGGACATCCTCCCCGAGGTGTTCGAGCTGGGCGCCGACGGCTTCCCGACCGTCGCCCAGGCGCAGGTGCCGCGCTACGCGGAGGCCAAGGCCCTGCGGGCCGTGCGGCGCTGCCCGGCGCTGGCCCTGCGCATCGAGGAGGAGGCGCCGCGGGACAGGGGCGCGCAGCGCAACCTGCCGGTCCTCTCCCAGGGCCGCGGCCGCCGTGCCCTGGGCCGCTGAGGCACGCGCACGGCGGGCACCCCTTGGCCGGGTGACCCGCCGTTCCGCTTTCCGCACGCGTGTTCCGTGCCCGCGCTTTCGCCGGTACGCATACGTCGAGGGCGGTCATCCTTCCGGATGACCGCCCTCGACTTCTGTGGAGCTAAGGAGAATTGAACTCCTGACCTCCTGCATGCCATGCAGGCGCTCTACCAACTGAGCTATAGCCCCTTGTTGTGTTCCGCCCGGTTTCCCCGGCGGCGACGCCAACATTACAGGCCCCGGCGGCGCAGCACCAAATCGGTTTTCCCGGTGCCCGGTTTGTCCGGGATGCCGGGCGTATCCAGGGCGGGTCCGAGGTTTCGGAGCTAGGCGGTCACGAAGGAGTAGAACCGCTTGAGCGTGCAGTGCTCCTCCAGGAGCCGGCCGTAGATCGGCTCGCCCTCCAGTTCCCGGTACGTCTCGATGGGGTCGCCTTTTATGATCAGCGCCCGCGCGCACTCCTCGCACCAGTACTGGTAGTCGGGGTTGATCGGCTCCATGTCGCGGACGATCGGCGTACCGCTGCCGCACCAGTCGCACTTTCGCCTGTGTGCACCCATCGATCAGCTCCAGCTGTGGCCGCAGGCCGTGCACACGTAAGAGATCCCGCCGTTGTCGCCGAGGACTTGGGCCACGTGGAGGGAACCGCAGGAAGGGCAGACGAGGCGGGTGACCGTGTCCCGTGCCAACACCGCGCCGAGGAGGTGACCGCCCTCCTCGAGGATGCTCGAAGGCATCGCTACTCCCTCCCGTCGGGCCGCCGCCCCCTTCCGGCCGTTTGATTCTGCCACGGCCGGGCCAATACGGTCAGCGACGCCTCGGTACCAGTCCGGCCACGGCACCCGCCGCGACCGCCCCGGCCGGCGCGTACGCGCACGCCGAGAGCGCCTTCGCAGAGGTATACGCCCGCGGAGCCCAACTGACTCAAGCCCGGGACGGAAACCGGGAAACGCAGAAGATCCCGCCCCCCGGAAGGGACGGGATCCTCATCACCGATCATTGGCGACTCGACCGAGTGCCGATCAGTGGAGCTAAGGAGAATTGAACTCCTGACCTCCTGCATGCCATGCAGGCGCTCTACCAACTGAGCTATAGCCCCTTGCGTTCTCTCCCGCCCGGCGGGGCGAACAAGAAGAACTTTAGCCTGCGACCTGCCGGAAAGTGAAATCCGGTCCCCGGGTCCCCGGGGCCCGGCGAGGACCCCGGGGCCGGCCGGCGCCCGGGCCGGCTTGCGGTCAGTCGTCGTCGCCGAGCACCGGCTCCGGCAGGGTGCCGGCGTTGTGCTCCAGCAGGCGCCAGCCGCGCAGGCCCTCGCCGAGGACCGACCAGCAGCAGTTGGACAGGCCGCCCAGGCTCTCCCAGTGGCGGGCCTCGAGGCCCAGCAGACGGCCGATGGTGGTGCGGATGGTCCCGCCGTGGCTGACCACCACGAGGGTGCCGTCCTCGGGCAGCTTCTCCACGTGCCGCAGCACCACCGGGGCGGCACGGTCGGCGACCTCGGTCTCCAGCTCGCCGCCGCCCCGGCGCACCGGCTCACCGCGCTTCCACGCCGCGTACTCCTCGCCGTACCGGGCGATGATCTCCTCGTGCGTCAGGCCCTGCCAGACGCCCGCGTAGGTCTCGCGCAGGCCCTCGTCCTGGGTGACGTCGAGTCCGGTGAGGGCGGCGAGCTCGCCGGCCGTGCGGGCGGCCCGCCTGAGGTCGGAGGAGACGATCGCGTCCGGCCCGAGGGAGGCCAGCAGCCGGGCGGCGCGGCGGGCCTGGCCGACGCCGGTCTCGGTGAGCTCCACGTCCGTGGAGCCCTGGAAGCGCCGCTCGACGTTCCAGGAGGTCTGGCCGTGCCGCCACAGGATGATGCGGCGGCCCCGGCCCGCGGCCCGGCCGGCCCCCGCGCCGGCGCCGCTCACCGCCACTCACCACCCGGCTGCGCCGACTCCTCGGCGGCCTGCAGCTTGGCGTGCTCCTCGGCCTTGCCCCGGGTGGCCTTGGCGTCCTCGGGCAGCTCCAGCTCGGGGCAGTCCTTCCACAGCCGCTCCAGGGCGTAGAAGACGCGCTCCTCGCTGTGCTGGACGTGGACGACGATGTCGACGTAGTCCAGCAGGACCCAGCGGGCCTCGCGGTCGCCCTCGCGGCGCACCGGCTTGACTCCGAGCTCCTTGAGCAGCCGCTCCTCGATCTCGTCGACGATGGACTTGACCTGGCGGTCGTTGGGGGCGGACGCCAGCAGGAAGGCGTCCGTGATCGACAGGACGTCGCTCACGTCGTAGGCGATGATGTCGTGCGCGAGCTTGTCGGCGGCCGCCTGCGCGGCGGTGTTGATGAGCTCGAGGGATCGGTCGGTCGCGGTCACTGCAGGGCTTTCCGTCGGCGGTCACTTGACACCAAGGGTCTCACGGACCGCCGACGGCACCCCACGTGATTACGGGATCACTGCCCTGACGTGGCCTTGTAGTCCCGTCCCAGGACGACCGAGACGTCGGCGTTGGACGTCACCGTGCCCTTGGTCACACTGCCGGCGGGCAGTCCGAGGGTCTTGGCGACCTCGGTGGCGTTCTGCTTGTCCTTGGCGTCGGCGTAGATCACCTGGGACGTGGAGCGCGCGGCAGGGGCCGTGCCGGCCTCCAGGAAGCTGAAGCCGCCGTTGAGCAGGACCACGCGGGCCTTCTCGGTGTCGTCCTTGACACCCGAGGCGTTCTGCACGGAGACGCGCACGGCGGAGCCCTGGTCGGGGCTCTTGGCGGTGCCGCCCAGGATGTCCTTGACCACGCTGGCGCTGGTCCGCGCGCTCAGCGTGCCGTCGCTCTGCACGGGCAGCAGCGCCGTCCTGTAGTCGCCGCCCTTGGCGAGGTCGGCGAGCTTGGCCAGGAAGGCGCCGAGGTCGCTGTCGGTGAGCGAGGGGTCGAGGATCTGCGCGAGGGTCTGCACGGTGACCGTGGCGGCCTGCGGATCGCTGGAGATCTTGCGCAGCACGCCCTGCATCACCTGGCCGAACCGCTCCAGCTGGGCGTTCTGGGCCTCGCCCGGGGCGCGGTAGGTGGCGTAGGCGACGGCCATCTTGCCGCTGAGCGTCTGGTCCTTGCCCTGGTGCACCAGGACCGCGGCGCCCTTCTTCTTGTCCGGGTCGGGGACGTCCGCGTTGGTGTCGAGGTCGATGTTGCCGACCAGGTCGACGAGGTTCTGGAGGTAGGGGGTGTCCAGCCGCCAGGTGCCCTGGATGCTGGTGCCCAGGACGGTGTCGAGCTGGTCGCGGGTCCCGGAGGAGCCGTCGTCGCCGACCGACTTGGCCAGCGTGGTCGTGGTGCCGTCGTCGGCCGTCAGGGCCAGGGAGTTGGGCAGCAGGACGGTGGTGCCCTGCTTGGTGGTGGTGTTGTCCACGAGCAGCGCCGTGGAGGTGCCGCCCTTGGCGGTGTTGTGCAGGTGGACGACGATCACGTCGCGCTTCTGGGCGCTCGCGGGGACGGCGGTGTCCGTCCGGCTGCCCGGGGAGGACAGGCCGGGCAGCTTCCCGGCGTACCAGAGGTAGCCGACGCCGCCGGCCGCGACCAGCGCCAGCACGACGGCCAGGGCGATGATCCGGCTGCGGGCGCGGCGCTTGGCCTCCTCGCGGCGCTCGGTGCGGTTCTCGGTGAACTTCAGCCAGTCGATGACGTCCTCGGAGTCGTCGGTCGGCTCCTCCACGAAGGCGAACTGGCCGGTGTGGTACTCCCGTTCACCGTCGTCCGCCCCTTCCGCCTCCTGCTCGGCCCGGCCGGCGCCGGCCGGGTCCGCCTGCTCCGGTCCTGCCTGCTGCGGGATGTAGGCGGTCTGCTCGGCGAGCCGGGGCTGCTGCCCGCCGGCCCGCGTCTGCCGGCCACCGCCCGTGTCCGTGCCGTAGGGGTCGTACGGCGCCGCCGTCGCGCCGGTGCCGGGCGCGCCGCTGCCGTAGGCGTCGTACGCGCCGGTGGTGCCGTAGGGGTCGTAGGAGGGGGCGGCGGGCTGCTGGCCGGTGTCGTAACCGCCGTAGGACTGCGTCTGCCCGCCCTGTGCGCCCTGCGGGCCGGTCGCGTACGGGTCGTAGCCGTAGCCCTGCTGCCGCCCGTACGCGTCGTACGTCTGCTGCGGGGTCTGCTGGGCAGGGATCTGCCGGTAGACGGGGCGGCCGTACTCGTCGTAGCCGACGAGCTCGTACTCCTCGCTCCCGTATCCAGCGTCGTATCGGTCGTTCACCGGTGCCCCTCTCGGCTCACTCGCCGCGGTACAGCTCGCGCTTGTCGATGTAGCGCACGACCCCGTCCGGCACCATGTACCAGATGGGGTCCCCCTTGGCGACTCTCGCACGGCAGTCCGTGGAGGAGATGGCGAGGGCGGGGACCTCCACAAGGGATACACCGCCCTCGGGGAGGCCGGCGTCGCTGAGGTGGTGGCCGGGCCGGGTCACGCCGATGAAGTGCGCGAGGGAGAACAGTTCCTCGGAGTCCCGCCAGGTGAGGATCTGGCCGAGGGCGTCGGCGCCGGTGATGAAGAACAGGTCGGTGTCCGGGTTGAGCGCGCGCAGGTCGCGCAGGGTGTCCACGGTGTAGGTGGGGCCGCCGCGGTCGATGTCGATGCGGCTGACGGAGAACTGCGGGTTCTCGGCGGTCGCGATGACCGTCATCAGGTAGCGGTCCTCGGCCGGGGAGACGTGCCGGTGGCTCTTCTGCCAGGGCTGGCCGGTGGGGACGAAGACGACCTCGTCCAGGTCGAACTGCGCGGCGACCTCGCTGGCGGCCACCAGGTGCCCGTGGTGGATCGGGTCGAACGTTCCGCCCATGACGCCGAGGCGGCGCCTGCCCGGCGCCGAGGGGGCCTGGCCGGGGCCGGCCGCGGAGTGGTTCACCGTGTCGCTCGCCGGACCGGTAGGCATGTCCTGCTCTCCCATGCGTGCAGACCCTACCGGCCCGGCCCATGAGCTTTGGCCGACGCATCCCGGGCAGTGCCGGGGCGGGCCGCGGCGGGGCTCAGCGGTCGCGGTTGAAGCGGGTGGTGATCCACAGCAGGATCAGCAGGATGGCGAGCGCGCAGCCGCCGGTGACCGCGGGGTTGAGGCTTTCGTGGTTGCCGCCCTCCGCCTCGGCGAGGTTGACCAACTGGGCAGCGGCGCTGTGGATGCTCATCTTCGGCAGAACCTATCCGGTATGTGGGCGGGATAAGACGTCGGCCCATCGTAAGCGGCGGGCTGTTCGCCCCTCACGCCGACTCCACCATTGGGGAACCGCTGGCGAACCAACGGGGAGCCGCTGGGAGGGAACGCCGGGAACCTTCCGGGACGCTCAGTCGTCGTTCCGCTTGTAGCCGCGCAGCAGGAACCAGCCGGTGAGCACGCAGCCCAGGATCATGACGACCAGGACGACGCGCAGCAGGTCGCCCGAGCCCTGGTGGCGGGCGGCGGCGCTCGCGGCCTCGGTCAGCCGGGCGGCTGCGGAATAGTGCTCCATGGCGTGGACTCCTTCGCTGTACTGCCCGTCCACGGTAACTCCGCCTAGGGTGGGGGCTGCTTCGGGGGCACTGGGCGAGACAGGACGTACGCCGCGGGCGTACGACACACACGTGCATGGGGGACCACATGTCCGACGACGGCCGTGAGCACAACGGGCACGAGCGGGTGCCGAGCCGGCAGCGCAGGCGCTTCCCGGGGATCTCCTCGCGGGCCTACGAGCACCCGGCGGACCGGTCCGCGCTGGTGGCCCTGCGCAAGCTGACCGGGTTCGACACGGTGTTCAAGGCCCTCAGCGGGCTGCTGCCCGAGCGCAGTCTCAGGCTGCTGTTCCTGTCCGACTCGGTGCGCGTCTCGGACCAGCAGTTCGCGCACCTCAACGACATGCTGCGGGACGCCTGCTACATCCTGGACCTGGAGAAGGTCCCGCCGATGTACGTGAACCAGGACCCGCAGCCCAACGCGATGTGCATCGGCCTGGACGAGCCGATCATCGTCGTCACCACCGGTCTGGTCGAGCTGCTCGACGAGGAGGAGATGCGGGCGGTCGTCGGCCACGAGGTGGGCCACGCGCTGTCCGGCCACGCGGTGTACCGCACGATCCTGCTGTTCCTGACCACGCTCGCCGTCCGGGTGGCGTGGATACCGCTGGGCAATCTGGCGATCATGGCGATCGTCACGGCGCTGCGGGAGTGGTTCCGCAAGTCGGAGCTGTCGGCGGACCGTGCCGGTCTGCTGGCGGGCCAGGACCTCAAGGCGTCCATGCGGGGCCTGATGAAGCTGGCGGGCGGCAACCACCTGCACGAGATGAACGTCGACGCCTTCCTGGAGCAGGCCGACGAGTACGAGGCGGGGGGCGACCTGCGCGACTCCGTGCTGAAGATCCTCAACGTGCTGCCGCGCACCCACCCCTTCGCCACCGTGCGGGCGGCCGAGCTGAAGAAGTGGGCCGCCTCGCGGGACTACCAGCGGCTGATGGACGGGCACTACCCGCGCCGGGAGGAGGACAAGGACGCCTCGGTGGGCGACTCCTTCCGCGAGTCGGCGGCGCACTACGCCAACCACGTCAAGACCTCGAAGGACCCGCTGATGAAGCTGGTCAGCGACCTGGCGGGCGGAGCGGGCGACCTCGGCGGCCGGGTCCGCCGGGGCTTCAACGGCTTCGCTTCCCCGCCCCCGCCGAAGGACGGCCCCACGAGGAGCACCTCCACCGAGGACTCCTCGCCGAAGGACTCCTCCCCCGAGGACCGGCCCCCGACGGACACCCCTCCGGCCGACGGGACCGACTGAGCGCGAGCGGGGCCCCGACCCGGGCTCAGACGCTCGGCTGGGCGCCGGCGGCCAGGGTGCCGCACAGGGCCGTCGCGCTGCCGGTGGCGTAGGGGTCGGTGGCCGGGGGGCCGCCCGCGCGGGCGGTCTGGCCGGCCAGGAGGGGGCGGAAGCGGCTCGCGGAGTCGTCGGCACAGGACAGGGGGCCGGCCTCGGCGTAGGAGGCGGCGAGCTGGACCTGGTGCAGCCGCAGGTCGTCCTGGCTGAAGCGGAACCGCAGTTCGCGGCGGACGGTGAACAGCGAGGCGCGGGCCCCGGCGGCGGAGCCGGCCGGTTTGAGGGCGTAGACGAAGGTGTGGTCCGCGCTGACCTCGAGGGTCGCGGGGTCGGTCTCGGCGGCCTGGAGGCTGCCCCGCACCCGGATCGCGCGGTCGGCCAACTGGGCGCGGGCCGCGTCGAAGCGCACCAGCCACCCGGTGGGCGTGTGCCGGCCGTCGGCGGCGGGGTGCCCGATGCTCTGGTCGAACTGGTCGAGCTGACCGGCGTCCACCAGCGCGCGCACGGGGTTCACCTGGCCGCCGGTGAGCACCTCCGGGTAGAGCGAGGAGGCGACGATGTAGTCCTTGGCGGCGGTCAGCGCGGCGACGACCTCGCTCTCGGAGAAGTGCGCGGTGCGCCGGACGGCGGGCAGTGGTATCCCCTCGGCGCCGACGTCGTAGTGGGCGGCGGGGCTGTGCGCGTAGAGGTACGCGGTGCCGGCGGCTCCGGGGACCTTGCCCGTGGGGACGAGGGGGACGACGGTCGCCCTGAGCGGTTCGACGGGCGGCTGGGCCTCGGGGGCCCGGTAGGGGTTGCGTACGCCCATGTAGACGGCGGTGCCGAAGGCGAGGGCGATCAGCATCACGAGGATGAGCGCCTGCCGGGACAGGCCCCGGTGCAGCGGCGGTCTGCGCCGCACGGCGGGGGTGTGGTCGGTCATCCGCTCGTGCGCGGAGTACTCCTGGAGCCGGGCAGCGCGGACGAACGACTCGTCGAAGACGACGGATCGGTATTCGTCCTCCGCACCTCCGGGAACGCCCTCGGGGGTCCCTTCAGGTGGGTCTCCAGGCCCTCCCATATCTTCAGGGTAGGTCTCGCGAAGCGCCGGTAAACGCCCGGCCGTACGCCAACTTCTGACAGGTTCTCACCAGTTCGGCCACCCCTTCCGAGGCCCGCCCGGCCGCTCCCCGCGCGCCCGCCCGGCCGCCGTCCGTCAGGGCGTGCGCGGGGCCGCCGGAACCGGCGGGTGGGAGTAGTCGGCGGACGCGGAGGGGGCCGCGGCGCTGCCCTGCTCCAGTCCGGTCGAGGCGGGCGGCGGCACCTGGTCGCGGCTGCCCGAGGACCCGCCCCGGTAGACCGCCGCGAAGGCCAGCGCGACCATGCCGACGCCCATCACGAGGGCGAGCACCCAGGCCACGGGCCGGTGCCAGCGCACCTGCTTGCCGAAGGTGCCGAAGACGCCGTGGCGGCCGTCGGGGACCTCGGGGTCGTCCAGGTCGTCGTACTCGTCGCCGGGACCGAAGCCCGGGCCGTCGGGGCCGTACCCCTCGTCGTAGCGGTCGCCTCTGGTGCGGGCGCGGCGGGCCTCGGCCTCGGAGGCCTCGGCTCTGGCCTGCGCGGCGGCCAGGAGGCGCTCGACGGCGGTCGGCTCGTGGATCACGGCCGCCCGTACGAAGGCCTCGTCGAAGACCACGGAGGCGAACTCTTCGTCCGACACCCCGCGGTCGTGGTCGTCGTCGGGCTCCCAGCCGTCAGGGAACGGCGTGCCCCCCACGTCCTCCGGCACGGGTCCAGAGTAGACCTGGGGGGTCAATTTGGGCAGACGGTATGGAAATTCATCCGCCTGGTGAGACGGCCGTTTCGGCCACCTGCCCGCCGTGCCCGGCCGGCTCAGCGGCGGATGTGGCCGTCGCCGGTGAGGATGTACTTGGTGCTGGTCAGCTCGGGCAGGCCCATGGGTCCGCGGGCGTGCAGCTTCTGCGTGGAGATGCCGATCTCCGCGCCGAAGCCGAACTGGCCGCCGTCCGTGAAGCGGGTGGAGGCGTTGACGGCCACCGTGGTGGAGTCGACCAGCTGGGTGAAACGGCGGGCGGCCTGCTGCGAGGTGGTGACGATCGCCTCGGTGTGGCCCGAGCTCCACAGCCGGATGTGCGCGACGGCCTTGTCCAGGGAGTCGACGACGGCCGCGGCGATGTCGTAGGAGAGGTACTCGGTGTCCCAGTCCTCCGGGGTGGCCTCGACGACGGTGGCCTTGGAGCCCTTGGCGAAGGCCATGACCCGCTCGTCGGCGTGCACGGTCACCCCGGCCTCGGCGAGCGCGTCCAGGGCGCGCGGCAGGAAGTCGGCGGCGATGTCCTGGTGGACCAGGAGCGTCTCGGCGGCGTTGCACACGCTGGGCCGCTGCGCCTTGGAGTTGACCAGGATGGCGACGGCCATGTCGAGGTCGGCCTCGGCGTCGACGTAGACGTGGCAGTTGCCGGTGCCGGTCTCGATGACCGGGACGGTCGACTCGTTGACCACGGTGCGGATGAGGGAGGCGCCGCCGCGCGGGATCAGCACGTCGACCAGGCCGCGGGCGCGCATCAGCTCGCGCACGCTGTCGCGGCTCTCGCCGGGCACCAGCTGGACGGCGTCGGCGGGCAGCCCGGCCCCGCCGACCGCGTCGCGGATGACGCGGACCAGGGCGGTGTTGGACTCGTAGGCGGAGGCCGAGCCGCGCAGCAGGACCGCGTTGCCCGACTTCAGGCAGAGGGCGGCGGCGTCCACGGTGACGTTGGGGCGGGCCTCGTAGATGATCCCGACCACGCCGAGGGGGACGCGGACCTGGCGCAGGTCGAGGCCGTTGGGCAGCGTGCTGCCGCGCACCACCTCGCCGACCGGGTCGGGCAGCGCCACCACGTCGCGCACGTCGGAGGCGATCGCGCGGACCCGCTCCGGGGTGAGCGTGAGCCGGTCGACGATGGCCTCGCTGGTGCCGGCCTCGCGGGCCTTGGCGACGTCCTTGGCGTTGGCCTCGACGATCTCGCCGGTGCGCACCTCGAGGGCGTCCGCGACGGCCAGCAGCGCGTCGTCCTTCTCGACGCGCGGCAGCGGCGCGAGGTCGGCGGCGGCGGCCTTGGCGCGGTAGGCGGCCCGGGCGACCGGGGACATCGAGTCGTACGGCGAGAGCGTGGTCATGGGGGAAGGGTAGTGCGCCGTACGGGCCCGTCCGGGGCGTGTTCCACACCGCGAGACGGGACGAAGTCGCACAGAAGGGGCGGACGCGGTCAGAAGGGGTGGACACCGACCGGTGTGGCGGGCGGCGGGCCGTAGCCCTCGGCGAGGCGCTGGTGGTAGGTCGCGCGGTCGATGACCTCCAGGCCGACGATCTCCCACGGCGGCAGCTTGGCGCTCTGCCGGTGCTCGCCCCACAGCCGCAGCGCGACGGCGGCCGCGTCGTGCAGGTCGCGGGCCTCCTCCCAGTACCGGATCTCCGCGTGGTCGTCGGCGTAGCGGCTGGTCAGCAGGAAGGGGTGGTCGTGGGCGAGCTGTTCGAGGCCGCGCCGCACCTCGCCCAGCGGGGCCCGCGCCCCGGAGACGCTCAGCGTGATGTGCCAGAGCCGGGGCAGGTCCTTCGGCTCCTCGTAGCCGTCTCCGGCCGCGACACTCGTCAGGCCACCGCGGGACGCCGCCGCCCCGGGGCGTACTCGTCTCACGACGGCCTCCTTCTCCCAGTGGTCGCGCGCCCATGTCCCTGAGTCAAAGTGGAGCAGGCCGCACGGCTCCGTGGGGCGGTTTTGCGGAACGTCCCCCACCTTCACGGCACGGGCGGACGGACGTTTCGGCCCATTACGGCTCCAGGATCACCAGGTCGTCCCTGTGTACGACCTCGCGTTCGTACGCCGGTCCCAGTTCGCGGGCGAGCTCGCGGGTGGAGCGGCCGATCAGCCGGGGGATCTCCTTGGCGTCGAAGTTGACGAGCCCGCGCGCCACGGCGCGGCCGGTCACGTCGCGCAGTTCGACCGGGTCGCCCGCGGTGAACTCGCCCTCGACGGCCGCGATCCCGGCCGGCAGCAGCGACTTGCGGCGGTCGACGACCGCGCGCACGGCCCCGTCGTCGAGGGTGAGCGAGCCCTGCGGCGCGGAGGCGTGCTGGAGCCACAGCAGCCGGTCGGCGGAGCGCTTGCCGGTGGGGTGGAAGTAGGTGCCGGTGTCGGCGCCGGACAGCGCGTCGGCCGCGTGCACCGCGCTGGTGAGGACGACGGGGATGCCGGCGGCGGCCGCGATCCGGGCCGCCTCCACCTTGGTGACCATGCCGCCGGTGCCGACGCCGGCCTTGCCCGCGCTGCCGATGTCGACGTGCGCCAGGTCCCCGGGGCCGCGGACCTCAGCTATCCGGGAGGTGCCGGGCCGGCTCGGGTCGCCGTCGTAGACGCCGTCCACGTCGGACAGGAGCACCAGCAGGTCGGCGCGGACGAGGTGGGCGACGAGGGCGGCGAGGCGGTCGTTGTCGCCGAAGCGGATCTCGTCGGTGGCGACGGTGTCGTTCTCGTTGACGATGGGGAGGGCGCCCATCGCGAGCAGTTTGTCGAGGGTGCGGGAGGCGTTGCGGTGGTGGGCGCGGCGGCTGGTGTCGTCCCCGGTCAGCAGGATCTGGCCGACGCGGACGCCGTAGCGGGCGAAGGAGGCGGTGTAGCGGGCCACGAGCAGTCCCTGGCCGACGCTCGCGGCGGCCTGCTGGCGGGCCAGGTCCTTGGGGCGGCGGCGCAGGCCGAGCGGGGCCAGCCCGGCGGCGATGGCGCCGGAGGAGACGAGCACGACCTCGCGCTCTCCCCCGCCCGCCCGTCTCCCGCCACTGCCCTCGGCGGAGGCACTGCGGGCCGCCCCCGCCTCCCGGCTCTTGGCCAGTACGTCCACGAGCGCGTCCACGCGGTCGGCGTCCAGGCCGCCCGCCGCGGTGGTCAGCGAGGAGGAACCCACCTTGACGACGATCCTGCGGGCCTCGCGCACGGCCTGCCTTGCCCCTGCCACCTTGCTGTCCGTCCCCTCTGCGTAGGTTCGCTGCCCGGCGACGAATCTACGCGAAGACGTTCACCGCACGCCCGCCCGTCCGACCGGCGGGACGGCCTGCCGGAGCCGGACGCGGGGCGAGAGGAATTCCGGAATGCATTCGCGGCGGAAATGAAGCGTGATCATGCCACGCATTTGTTTCGGCGATTTACCGGCGGATTACCCGTTCGCGAACTTGAGCATTCCCGGCGGCCGCCGCCGCGGGGCCGCCCGGCAGCCGGCGGACCCACGCGCCGGAGCAGCCGCCACGGGCGTCCGGGGAGCGGCGGACCGCCCGGCCGACTGCAACACCTGCGTCACGGTTAAGAACCGGGCAAGAACGTCAGAATCGGACGAAGCAGCCTCGCCGCCGGATCACGGATCACCGGCCGAGTTCCCGAAGGGGCGTCTGCCCAGCACCGTTTACGGAGAGCAGCCGGGCAAGTCGGTGCAGTGGGCAACGACTCGACCCGGTTACGGCACGAACACGTGCGCTACGCTTACCCAAACGTTAACCTGCACTCCTTGTGCCTCTCGCGTCCCGCTCCGGCCCGCCGCCGCGGGACGCGGTCGAGTCTTGCCACCCAGTCCAGGAGCCCCAAGCATGCCCGTCGCGAATGGAAGCGCTTCGCCGAAAATCAGCGTTGTGGTCCCCGTATTCAAAGTCCAGGGTTATCTGCGCGCGTGCTTGGATTCCATCCTGTCCCAGTCGTACGGCGACTTCGAGATCGTGGCCGTCGACGACTGCTCGCCCGACGCCTGCGGCCGCATCCTCGACGAGTACGCCGCCCAGGACAGCCGCGTCATACCCCTGCACTTGGAGGAGAACCAGGGCATAGGCAAGGCGCGCGACGCCGGCGCGCTGAAGTCCCGCGGTGAGTACATCCTCTTCCTGGACAGCGACGACACCCTCGCCGAGGGCGCGCTCCAGGCGATCGCCGACCGCCTCCAGGCCACGGGCGACCCGGACATCCTGCTCCTCAACCACGTCCGCACGTACTGGAACAACCGCGTCCAGGCGAGCGCGGCCGGCGAGATGCTCGCCGCGGCCGGCACGGACGTCTTCACGGCGCTGGAGCGCCCCGAGTACCTCAACATGTTCGCCGTGGTGTGGAACCGCGCCTACCGCCGCGCGTTCTACGTCGACGAGCACAACTTCACCTTCACCGACGGCATCTACGAGGATGCCCTCATGGTCTACAAGACCATGCTGACCGCCGAGCGCATCGCCGCCACCGACCACGTCTGCGTCGAGTACCGCCAGCGCCGCCAGGGCAACTCCATGCGCACCCCCGGGCGCAAGCACTTCGGCATCTTCCAGCAGTACGCACGCCTGTTCGACTTCCTCGACGAGCGTCCCCACCTCGAGCCGGTCCGCGCGCTGCTGTTCGAGCGCATGGCCAGCCACTTCCTGTTCACGCTGGCCCGCGAGGACCGCATCGTCCCCAAGGACCGGGCCGAGTTCTTCAAGCTGTCGGCCGCGCAGTACAAGCGGCTCAAGCCGCGCAACTTCGTCGTCCCCGAGGGCTCCCAGGGCATCCGCTTCCAGCTCCTCGACCGCGGCTCCTACACCGCCTACGCGGCGGTGACGTACGCCACCAGCACCCGCCGCGATGTGATCCAGCGGGCCAGGAAGGCCAAGACCAAGCTCGGCAAGACGGCCTACAACCGGCTCTACCGGCTGCACCTGCGCCGCCCGGTCGACGAGAACCTCGCGGTCTACGCCGCCTACTGGAACCGCGGCGTGGCCTGCAACCCCGCGGCCATCTACCACAAGGCGAAGGAACTCGCGCCGAACGTGCACGGCGTGTGGGTCGTCAAGCGCGACGCGGTGGACACCGTCCCCGCGGGTGTGGACTACGTCGTGGCGAACTCCCCTCGCTACTGGGAGGTCATGGCCCGCGCCAAGTACCTCGTCAACAACGTCAACTTCCCGAACGACTTCGTGAAGCGCCCGGAGCAGGTGCACCTCCAGACCCACCACGGCACTCCACTCAAGCAGATGGGAATCGACCAGCAGAGGTTCCCCGCGGCCGCGAAAAACATGAGTTTCGGCAAGATGCTGGAGCGCGCCGACAAGTGGGACCTGAGCCTCACCTCCAACCAGCACTCCACGGAGATCTGGGAGCGGGTCTACCCCTGCGCCTTCGAGGCGGTCGAGTACGGCTACCCGCGCAACGACGTCTACTTCAAGGCCACCGCCGAGGACGTCCTGCGCATCCGCGGCGAGCTGGGCATCGAGGAGGGCAAGACCGCCGTCCTGTACTGCCCCACGGTGCGCGACTACCAGAAGGGCTACGTGCCCCGGATCGACCTGGAGCGCTTCTGCCGTGAACTCGGCCCGGACTACGTCGTCCTGGTCCGCACCCACTACTTCTACGGCGGCGACCCCGAGCTGGAGGCGCTCCAGGAGCGCGGCCTGATCAAGGACGTGTCGCGCTACCCGGTGGTGGAGGACCTGTGCCTCGCCGCCGACGCGCTGATCACGGACTACTCGTCGATCATGTTCGACTACGCCTGCCTGGACCGCCCGATCGTCACCTACGCGGACGACTGGGAGGTCTACAGCCGGGCCCGCGGCGTGTACTTCGACATCCTCTCCGGGCAGCCGGGCGAGACCCCGGGCGCGACCGCGACCAGCGAGGACGAGCTCATCGAGGTGTTCCGTTCCGGCGCCTGGAACAGCGGCCGCGCGGCCGAGCTGCGGGCCGCCTTCCGGGAGCGGTTCGTGCAGTTCGACGACGGCCACGCCGCCGAGCGCGTGGTGCGCCGGCTGTTCCTCGGACAGGAGCCGAGCCCCGCGGTGGTGCCGCTGGACGAGCGCACCCCGGCGCCGGCCCCGTCCGCGCTCAAGGCCCGCATCGTGCGGCAGCGCACCGGCGAGAGCGAGAATGAGCGCGGCCTGATCCAGGCCTGACCAGGTCTGGATCAGGCCTGACTGGGCCTGGGCCGGCCTGGGCCGGCCTTCCGTCCGGGCTCGTCCTCCGTCCGACCCCGTCCTTCGTCCGAGCGGCAGCGGACCGGTGCGCCGGTCCGCTGCCGCTCCGTCCCCAACGACGTCCCGTAGGAAGATCCACGCACACCATGGCCAAGCGACTCACCAAGGCTGTCATCCCCGCGGCCGGTCTCGGTACCCGGTTCCTGCCGGCCACGAAGGCCACGCCCAAGGAGATG
>NZ_BMVF01000011.1 GCF_014650575.1 Streptomyces naganishii JCM 4654 | reverse complement strand
CGTCCCCGCCCACCGCCACCGACCCGACCTGGATCTGCCGGCTCTTGCGGCGCTCGGCGATCGGCCGGGCCGGTACCTCGGGAACGCCCAGGGGAATGGCGGCCATGACGTCAGCCCTGGCTTCCGGCGACGGTCTCGCGCATCGCGCGCAGGGACTCCTTGAGGGAACCCATGGTGGCGAGCACGGCGGTGGGCTCGTAGCCGCAGTGCGCCATGCAGTTGGCGCAGCGCGGGTCCTTGCCGCGGCCGTACTTGTCCCAGTCGGTGTCCTCGATGAGCTCGCGGTACGTCGGGACGTAGCCGTCGCTCATCAGGTAGCAGGGGCGCTGCCAGCCGAAGAGCGAGTAGTTGGGGATGGCCCAGGCGGTGCACGGGAAGTCGACCTTGCCCTCGAGGAAGTCGAGGAACAGGGGCGAGTGGTTGAGCCGCCAGCGGCGCCGGTTGCCGCCCGCGAAGGCCTTCTTGAACAGCTCGCGGGTCTGCTCCACGCCCAGGAAGTGCTCCTGGTCGGGCGCCTTCTCGTAGGCGTAGGCGGGCGAGATCATCATCTCGTCGACCTTGAGGTCGTCGTTGAGGTAGTTGAGGACCTCGACGACGGTCTGCGGGGTGTCGGTGTTGAAGAAGGTGGAGTTGGTGGTGACCCGGAAGCCGCGCCGCTTGGCCTCCTTGATGGCCTCCACCGCCTCGTCGAACACGCCCTCCTTGGCCACCGACTCGTCGTGCCGCTCACGCAGGCCGTCGATGTGCACGGCGAAGGCGAAGTACGGTGAGGGCTTGAACTTGTCGATCTTCTTGCGCAGCAGCATGGCGTTGGTGCACAGGAAGACGAACTTCCGCCTGGCCACCAACTGGCGCACGATCTCGTCGATCTGAGGATGCATCAGGGGTTCGCCGCCCGCGATGGACACCATGGGCGCCCCGGACTCCAGTACGGCTCCCACGGCCTGCGCGACCGGCATGCGCTGCTTGAGCACCCCGGCCGGGTGCTGGATCTTGCCGCAGCCCTCGCACGCGAGGTTGCAGGCGAAGAGCGGCTCCAGCTCGACGATCAGCGGGAACTTGTCCCGCCTGCGCAGCTTCTGTTCGGCCAAGTATGTAGCGACCTTGATGGACTGGCGCAGCGGCATGGCCATCTGGCTCACCTCCTGGGGAGCAGCACATTACGGTGCCATTCGAAGAAAGTCGGTAGAACGGAACGGAGAACGCGGAAAGCCGATATTCCACCGCGCACTGTGCCGATCCGGACGAGTTCGTGTTCCGGGGCGTCCACGACCACCCGGACGGCCGCAACCGGGCGCGCGCCCGCGCGCACGGCGGTCAGCAGGGTGGCCGCCGACTCCATGTCGACCGCGATGGCGCCGGTGGCGCGCAGCTCGGACCGCTCGGGTCCGCGCACCACGTGGTCGGAGCCGGTGAGCGGCCCGGTGTGGACGGTGCGCCCGGGCAGGGTGCGGGCCAGCTCCTTGACGAGCGGTTCGGTGCCGACGCAGGGGACGGTGCCGCGCGGGTCCCGGGTCTCCTCGGCGACGACCAGGTCGCCGGGGTGCATGCCCGGCGCCAGCCCGGCGCAGAAGCCCGTGGCAAGCACGGCCGCGTCCTCGAGCGGCGGCCCGGCCAGGGCCCGGGAGACGGACCGCTCGGCCGCCCGGGGTCCCATGCCGGTGCGGACGACGGTCACGGGCCCGCCCGCACCGCTCCCGTCGCCCAGGCGCAGGGCGAGGTGCTCGATGCCGAGCGCGCAGGCGATCAGCAGCGGGGCCGGGGCGGGCTGAGTGCTCATTCAGCTCCCCTTGGCCTCGGCACGGGGCCGGTCCTGGCGGACCTTGTCGGCGAACGGCTCGCCGTGGACGTAGCGGCCGAGCGCGGTGAGCGGGAAGACCTGCCGGTAGAGGTGGTAGTTGATGGAGAAGTCCCAGGGGAAGCCGGTGCCGGTGAAGTAGGGCTCGTCCCAGGAGCCGTCCTCGCGCTGGGTGGCGGCCAGCCATTCCACGCCGCGCTCGACGGCCCTGGACCCGCGCTCCCCCGCCGCCAGCAGCGCCATCAGCGCCCACGCGGTCTGCGATGCGGTGGAGGCGCCCTTGCCGCTCCACTCCCTGGCGTTCTTGTAGGAGCGCAGGTCCTCGCCCCAGCCGCCGTCGTCGTTCTGCACGCTCTCCAGCCAGGCCACCGCGCGGCGGATCGCCGGGTGGGAGCCGGGCAGGCCCGCGGCGGTCAGGGCGGGGACGACGGACCCGGTGCCGTAGAGATAGTTGACGCCCCAGCGGCCGAACCACGAGCCGTCCTGCTCCTGTTCGGCCAGCAGCCACTCGATGCCGCGCCGGGTGCGCGGGTCGTGGGAGTAGCCCTCGACCGCGAGCATCTCCACGACGTGCGCGGTGACATCGGCCGAGGGCGGGTCGATGACCTCGCCGAAGTCGCAGAAGGGCAGCCGGTTGGGGAAGGGGCTGGTGTTGTCGACGTCGAAGGCGCCCCACGCGCCGTTCCTCGACTGCATGCCGAAGTTCCAGCGGACCCCGCGCGCGATGGCCTTGTCCACCCGCTCGGGGTCGTGGTGCCTGACCCGGCGCAGGGCGAGGACGACCTCGGCGGTGTCGTCGATGTCGGGGTAGTTGTCGTTGTGGAACTCGAACGCCCAGCCGCCGGGCGGCAGTCCGGGCCGGCGGACCGACCAGTCGCCGGGGCGCACGATCTGCTCGCCGAGCATCCAGTCGGCGGCCTTCACCAGTTGCGGGTGGTCGGCGGGCAGTCCGGCGTCGGCGAGCGCGATGGTGGCCAGGCAGGTGTCCCAGACCGGCGACTGGCACGCCTCGATCATCCGGGCGCCGTCCTCGCGCCACACGGCGAAACGGTCCAGCGACTCCAGGCCGGCGCGCATCACCGGGTGGTTGAGGTCGTAGCCCATCAGGTGCAGGGCGATGACGGAGTAGACGGCAGGGGGCTGGATGCCGCCCCAGCAGCCGTCGTTCTCCTGGCGTTCGATGATCCAGCGGGTGGCGGTGTGCATCGCGGCCCGGCGCATCCGCTTGGGGGCGACCTTGCGGAAGGCGTGCAGCGCCCTGTCGATGCGCTGGAAGGCGCCGTCCCAGGTGGCGGCCGGGGCCAGCGGCCTGGCCGGGTTGGGGTCGGCGGGGTCGGTGTGCAGTTCGTCCAGGGGGAAGGGCGCGGGGCGCACCGGGCGCTTGGCGGAGACGATGGTCAGCGGCACGATGGTCTGCCGGGCCCAGCAGCCGAAGTCGTAGATGTTGAGCGGGAGCCAGGTGGGGAACCAGATCAGCTCGGGCGGGAGTTCGGGCAGGTCCTCCCACTTCCACCAGCCGAACAGCGCGAGCCAGATCCGGGTGAAGACGCGGGCGGCGGCGATGCCGCCCCGGGCGCGGATCCAGGCGGAGGCCTTCGCCATGTGGGGGGCGTCGGGCGCGTCGCCGGCCAGGCGGAGGGCGACATAGGCCTCGATGGTGGTGGACAGCTCGCCGGGGCCGCCGTGGAAGGTGGCCCAGGTGCCGTCCTCGCGCTGCTCGCCGCGGATGAACAGGGCGGCGGCGCGGGTGGTGTCCTCGTCGGGGATGCCCAGGAACTGGCGCAGCAGCAGGTCCTCGGCGTCCATCGTGACGTTGGTCTCGAGGTCGCCCTTCCACCAGCCCTCGGTGTCCTGCTGCGACAGGAGGAAGTCGGTGGCCCGCCTGACGGCGTGTGCGGCGGCTTCTTGTACCCCGGCCGCCACGGGGGTGGTGAGTACGGTTTCGCTGGCCGCGGCAGCGCGGGGCGGGAGTGTGGCCCCGGTGCTTCCGTCGGTCGTCGCTGTCATGGCTTCCCCTTCGTGCAGTCGTGCGAGTCGTGCTGCTGTGGGTCCGCCGTCGGCCGGTGCCTGAAACCTCTGGGCGCCGGCCGGCGACTACGCGAGGCTGTTTCGGGCGATAGCGATCATCTCTTTCGTACGACGACGAAGTCGGCGAGTGCCGTGAACGCGGCCCGCACCTGCTCGGGCATGTCCACGGCGTCGAGGGCTTCGATGGCGGTGGTGTGCTGACGGCGTGCCTCCTGGGCCGTCCACTCGCGGCCCCCCGCCTCCTCGATCAGGGCGGCGCGGGCCGCGAACTCCTCCTCGGAGAAGTTCTCGAAGTCACTGCTCTTGGCGTCGGCGGCGAGGATCTCGCCGAGCCGCTCGGAGGCGTCTCCGCCCGCGGCGAGCGCGGCCACGACCGGCAGGGACTTCTTGCGCTGGCGCAGGTCGCTCCAGGTCTGCTTGCCGGTGGCCTCCGGGTCGCCCCAGATGCCGAGGAGGTCGTCGACGGCCTGGAAGGCCAGGCCGAGGTGGTAGCCGTACTTCTCCAGGGTGTCGGCGGTGCGGTCGTCGGCGCCGCCGAGGACGGCGCCGATGGAGCAGGCGCAGGCGAGCAGGGCGCCGGTCTTGTTGCCCTCCATCTCCAGGCACTCCTCGACGGTGACCCGGTCGCGGTGCTCGTAGGAGATGTCCTGCGCCTGACCGTCGATCAGGGCGCGGGTGGCGGCGGTCAGGCGGCGGGCCGCGCGGCCGGCCTCGACCGTGCCGAGTTCGAGCAGGACCTCGCCGGCCAGGGCGAACAGGGCGTCGCCGACCAGGATGGCCTGGGCGGGGCCGTGCACCTTCCAGACGGTGTCGCGGTGCCGGCGCTGCTCGTCGCCGTCCATCAGGTCGTCGTGCAGCAGGGAGAAGTTGTGGACCAGTTCCACGGCGACCGCGCCGGGCACGCCGGCCTCGGGGGCGGCGCCGGTGACCTCGGCGGAGAGGACGGCCAGGGCGGGGCGGACGGCCTTGCCGCCGTCGCCGTGCGCCGGGTTGCCGGCGGCGTCGATCCAGCCGAAGTGGTAGGCGGCGACGGTGTCCATGGGAGGGGCCAGGCGGTCCACGGCCGCCCGCAGGACGGGCGTGGCCAGGGTCCGGCCGCGCTCCAGCAGCGCGGTCACGTCCACCGCGGTCCCTCGAGCGGGGCTCGAAGCCGGGGGCACAGTGGGCACAGTCTCTCCTCTTGTAGCGGTGCCGGGGGTGCGGGGGCCTGCCGCCGGCTGCTGATCGAGCGTCATGCCGCCGCCTCCTCGAAACCGAACAGGCGGCTGGGGCGGGGCCGGCCGAGGGCGCCGAGGGCGGCGTCGGCCGCGCTCACACCGCTGCGGACCGCACTCTCCATGGTCGCGGGCCACCCGGTGGCGGTCCACGCCCCGGCCAGGTACAGGCCGGGTGCCTTGGTGCGGGCGCCGGGCCGCAACCGCCCGACGCCGGGGGTGGGGGCGAACGTGGCCGTGCGCTCCCGGGTCACGAAGAAGTCCGTCACCTCGGCGCCGCGGGTGCGGGGCAGCAGCCGTGCCAGCTCCGGCAGATAGCGCTCGCGCAGTTCGGCGACGGGCGTGTCGATCTCGTCGTGCGCCACCGACTGGGACAGGGCCAGGTACTGACCGTGCCTCAGCCCGGAGGCGGCGGTGCGGTCGAAGACCCACTGCACGGGGGTGCCGAGGGCGGCGAAGAAGGGCCGGGTGAGGACTTCGCGGTCGTAGACGACGTGGATGTTGAGGATGGGCGCGGTGCCGATGTCCAGCAGCCGCGCGGGCTCGTCCAGGGCGCCCGGCGGGAGCAGGTCGTGCGCCTCGCGCTGGGGCACGGCGAGGACGACGGCGTCGGCTTCGACGCTCTCGCCGGGAACCTGAACGCTCCAGCCGCCGTTTTCGTTTGTGGAGACGGAGGTGACGCGTGTACGGACCTCGGTACGCACGCCCGCGGAGTCGAGCGCCCTGCGGGCCAGCCGGTCGTGCAGTTCGCCCAGCGGGACGCGGGCCCAGCCGATGTCGGCCGCTCCCGGGTCGGACAGCAGACCGGTCTTGAACACCATCGCGGCGAGCCCCAGCGAGGCGTCGGAGGCGACCGCGTTCAGGGTGGCGACGCCGACCAGGTCCCACAGGGCTTCGACGGCACGCGCCGACTGGCCGTGCGCGGCCAGCCAGCTGCCGAAGTCCTGCGCGTCCAGGGCGGGATCGGCGAGGTCGAGGCCCTTCAGCGCGAGCGCGGCCCGGCCCACGGCGGCCCGCTCGGCGAGCGAGAGGTGCGGGTAGGCGGCCAGGCTGCGCCCCAGGTGCAGGGGTACGGGCAGTGGGTCGCGCCGCAGCCTGCCGAGCCGCCGTCCCTCGGGCCGGTTCACGTCGAGAACGGGCACGTCGAGACGGTTCTGCAGGGGCGCGAGCGCGGCCCCGCCGATGCGGTCGAGGAACCAGCGGTAGGCGGTGCAGCAGCGCAGGTACACGTGCTGGCCGTTGTCGACGGTCAGGTCGCCGCGCCGGAAGGAGAAGGCGAGTCCGCCCAGGCGCGGGCGCCCCTCCAGAAGGGTGACCCGCACCCCGGCGTCGGCGAGGGCGAGGGCGCTGGTCAGCCCGGCGAGTCCGCCGCCGACCACGACGGCGTGCCGCCCCGGCCGGGTGGCGCGGTGCGGTCGCGGGGCCTCGGCGAGCGGCTCCTCGGAGCGTGTGCCGTCCGTCATGAAGCGCCCTCCCCTGTGCGACCGCCGCGGTGGGCGGGTACCCGTCGGCCGGCCGTCGCCGTCAGGGACGCCGTGCGGCGGCGGAGGGTTGCCCGCCGTTTGCCTTCGGCGGCCTCGCCCGGAACTGAACGGTCCATCAGGCGCGCCTCCTGACGGTCCGCCGGGTCACGTGCCGGGTGTCCAGGCCCGACAGCCCGCGCACGGCGACGTACGCCTTCTCGCGTCCGGGCAGCGAGACCCGGCCGCGCAGCACGGCCTCCGGTTCGCGTTCGATGCGGTCGAGCAGGCGGCGGTAGATGCCGGCCATGGCGGCCACGCAGGCGCCGCTGCGGCGGTCCAGCATGGGCAGCAGCCGGTAGCCCTCGGCGAACAGGGTGCGGGCCCTGCGCACCTCGAAGTGGACCAGGCCCGCGAAGTCGGAGCCCTCCGGCGGGGTGGGTCCGTGGAACCCGGCCGAGCAGCCGAACTTGGCCAGGTCGTCGGCGGGCAGATAGGTGCGCCCGCCCTCGGCGTCCTCGCGGACGTCCCGGAGGATGTTGGTGAGCTGGAGCGCGAGGCCCAGCGTGTCGGCGTACTCGGGGGCGCGTTCGGCGCCGCGCGCGCCGGATTCGGTGCCGAACACGCCGAGCGAGAGCCGCCCGATGGCCCCCGCGACACACCGGCAGTAGACCTTCAGGTCGTCCCAGGTCTCGTAGGTCTCGCCGCGGACGTCCGCGAGGACGCCGTCGATCAGCTCGTCCAGTCCGCCGAGCGGGATCGGGAAGGCGCGGGCGGCGTGGGCGAGGGCGACCGCGACCGGGTCGGTGTCGTCCTCCTCGACCGCGCCGTCGCGGATCCGGCCGAGCAGCGCCCGGGTGTCGTCCAGCCGGGCGACCTTGACCTCGTCCGCCAGCGCGCCGTCGCCGATGTCGTCGACACGCCGGGAGAAGGCGTACAGCGCGGACATCGCGCGCCGCTTGGGGGCGGGCAGCAGCCTGATGCCGTAGGCGAAGTTGCGGGCCTGGCCCGAGGTGACGGCCTCGCAGTAGCTGTAGGCGGCGAGTACCGGTGCGGACACGTGCTCTTGCGGCTCCACGGCCCGGATCACCCCTCTCCTCGCAGAGTCACGCCCACCTCACGCAGCAACTGGACCTTGCCGGGCTTGGGCGGGCCGGGAAGTACGTCGTAGTCGGCGGCGGCGATCGCGCCGATCGCCGCCCTCCCCCCCGCCACGAACCCCGCGAGCAGCAGCTTCAACCTGCCGTGGACGCTACCCACCAGGGGGGCGCCTTCATTCAGCAGAACGCGGGCGCGTTCCGCTTCGTACGCGACCAGCGCGCGCACCGACGCGCCGGCGGTGGGTGCGGCGAGATCCGCCTCCTGGACGTGAAAGCGTTTCATGTCCTCGGCGGGCAGGTAGACACGGTCGCGTCCGAGGTCCTCGGCGACGTCCTGGAGGTGCTCGACGATCTGCAGGCCGGTGCAGACGGCGTCGGACCGGCGGATCCGCTCGGGGGTCGAGGTGCCGGTGACGGCGAGGACGAGGCGGCCGACGGGGTTGGCGGACAGTTCGCAGTAGGCCAGGAGGTCGTCGTAGGTCTCGTACCGGGTGACGAGCTGGTCCTGGCGGTTGGCGGCGATCAGGCCGAGGAAGGGCTCGGGGGTGAGCCGGTGGCGGCGCACGGTGGGCTGGAGCCGGCGCAGCAGGGGGTGGCCGGGCGTGCCGTCGAAGACCCGGCGCAGGTCGGCGTCGAAGGCGTCGAGCAGGACCAGGCGGTCCTGGGCCTCGCCGGCCGGCACGCCGAGCAGCCGGGCGTCCGCGCCGCCCGGGGCCAGGTCGCCGTCGCCGATGTCGTCGACGAGGCGGGCGAAGCCGTAGACCGCCATGAGGTCGGTGCGCCACGCCCGGGGCAGGAAGAACGGTGCCACGGGGAAGTTCTCGCCCGCGGCCTTGTCGAGAGTGGCGCGTTCCGGATTGTGCGCCGTGTCCGTCCGCGTCATCGCGCGCTGCCTGGGGCGGGGACGGCACATGCTGCGTTGAGCTGGGGAGTTTCCGTAGCCATTGCCGTCACATCTCCCGTTCTACACTGCCGACCCAACACACACTATTTCGGACACGCCGCCCGGCCGTCCGCGGGGCGGCCCTGGCGGAGGGTGTCGCGCATTATCTCCCCACTTGCCGCTTTCCGGGACCGGTACAGCTTACGTTGTACAACGCACCGAGCTCGGTGGGGGGTGTCCTGCACATCACAACAACACACCGATTGGTGTCAAGATTCCTTTGCGCGGCGGGAGTTGACCTTTCCTTTGCAGACGCGGGCCCCGCCGGAAGAGTTGCGGCGGGGCCCGGATCGGGGAACGGCTACTTGCCCGTGAACTTCTCGTACTCCTTGAGCACCTCTTCGGTGGGCCCGTCCATGCGGAGTTCCCCGCGTTCCAGCCACAACACCCGGTCACATGTGTCCCGGATCGACTTGTTGTTGTGGCTGACGAGGAAGACGGTGCCGGCCTCCTTGCGCAGTTCCCGGATGCGGTCCTCGGAGCGCTTCTGGAACTTGCGGTCGCCGGTGGCCAGCGCCTCGTCGATCATCAGCACGTCGTGGTCCTTGGCGGCCGCGATGGAGAACCGCAGCCGGGCCGCCATGCCGGAGGAGTACGTGCGCATCGGCAGCGTGATGAAGTCGCCCTTCTCGTTGATGCCGGAGAAGTCGACGATCTCCTGGTAGCGCGACTTGATCTGCTCGCGCGACATGCCCATCGCCAGGCCGCCGAGGATGACGTTGCGCTCGCCGGTCAGGTCGTTCATCAGGGCCGCGTTGACGCCCAGCAGGGAGGGCTGGCCGTCGGTGTAGACCCTGCCCTTCTCGGCGGGCAGCAGGCCGGCGATGGCGCGCAGCAGGGTGGACTTGCCCGAGCCGTTGGAGCCGATCAGGCCGATCGCCTCGCCCCGGTAGGCGACGAAGGACACCCCGCGCACCGCGTGCACCTTGCGCACGCCCCGCTTGGCGTCGTCCTTGCCGCGCCCGACGATGCGGCTGAGGGCGGCGGTGGCACTGCCCTTGCCGGTCTTGGCGCCGTTGACCCGGTAGACGATGTGCAGCTCGTCCGCGACGACGGTGGGGACCCGCTGCCCGGCACGCGCGGCGCCCTGGGCGGTGTTCTGCTCAGCCACGGCCGTACCTCTCCTCCGCCTTCCAGAAGTACACGAAGCCGCCCGCGAAGACGGCCACCGCCCAGAACAGGGCGAGCGCCCAGACGTGTGGCGGCAGGTGGGAGGCGCCGTAGCCGTCGATCAGCGCGAAGCGGATGAGGTCCATGTAGACGGCGGCGGGGTTGGCCTGCATCAGGCGGATGAACCACTCGGGCTTGCCGGCGAGCATGCCGCTGATGGAGAACATCACGCCCGAGGCGTACATCCAGGTGCGCAGAATGAACGGCATGAGCTGGGCGAGGTCGGGGGTCTTGGCGCCCATCCGGGCCAGGATCATCGCCAGGCCGGTGTTGAACATGAACTGGAGCACCAGCGCCGGGACGATCAGCAGCCAGGACAGGCCCGGGTAGCTGCCGAAGGCGATCGTGACGACGAACACCACGATCATCGAGAACAGCAGCTGCTGGAGCTGCTGGAGCGCGAAGGAGATCGGCAGCGAGGCGCGCGGGAAGTGCAGCGCGCGGACCAGGCCCAGGTTGCCGGAGATCGCCCGCACACCGGCCATGACCGAGCTCTGGGTGAAGGTGAACACGAACACGCCGGTCACCAGGAACGGGATGTACGTGGAGCGGTCCAGGCCGCGGCTGGCCTTGAGCAGGACGCCGAAGATGAAGTAGTACACGGCCGCGTTCAGCAGCGGGGTGGCCACCTGCCAGAGCTGGCCGAGCTTGGCCTGGCTGTACTGCGCGGTCAGCTTCGCCTGGGAGAAGGCGAGGATGAAGTGGCGCCGGCCCCAGAGCTGCCGGACGTACTCCATGAGCGGAGGCCGGGCGCCGCTGACGGACAGCCCGTACTTCGCGGCGAGCTCGGCCGCGGTGAGGCCCTCGTCGGGCGACGGAGCCGCCCCGAGGGCGACACCGCCGTCATGCGTTGTCTCACTCACAAGTGGATACTTTCGTCTTCGAGATGCGCGGCCCGCGCGGTTCCGCGGGCGTCACGCGGGCGCGGACCGGGCGCGGCGGCCCGGTGCTCCCAGGGAACGAGCTTGTCAGATGACCGGCGGCCGGCCCAGCCGGGTGAGCCGCCACACCGTCCGCCACCGCATCGGCCGACGGGGTCCGCACGGGGTGGTCCAGCCCTCCCGGAAGCCGCCGAACCAGGCCTTCAGAGCCGGGCCCGAGGGGCGCCGGGCGAGGGTGAGCAGAAGCCAGACCCCCAGGTAGACGGGGACCAGCGGCGCGGGGAGGTTGCGGCGGGCCAGCCAGACCCGGTTGCGGGCGACCATGCGGTGGTAGACCGCGTGCCGCGAGGGCGCGGTCGTCGGGTGGTACAGCACCATGTCGGACCGGTAGTCGATCATCCAGCCCGCGTCGAGGGCCCGCCATGCAAGGTCGGTTTCCTCGTGTGCGTAGAAGAATTCGTCCGGGAGCCCGCCGACTTCGGCGAAGACCTTCGTACGGACGGCGTTGGCGCCGCCGAGGAAGGTGGTGACCCGGGAGGAGCGCATCGGGTCGGAGGCGCGCAGCCGCGGCACGTGGCGCCGCTGGGTGACGCCGGTCTCCGGGTCGGCGATGCGGAAGCTGATGATGCCGAGCCGGTCGTCGGCCGCGAAGGCCTGCCGGCACAGCTCGGCGGTGTCGGTGCGGGCGAGCAGGCCGTCGTCGTCGAGGAAGAGCAGGATGTCGACGTCCCGGCCGCCGGGGCCGAAGGCCTCGATCCCGGCGTTGCGCCCGCCGGGGATGCCGAGGTTCTCGGGCAGCTCGACCGTCCGCACGCCCTCGGGGACGTCCGGGACGGGCGAGCCGTTGCCGACGACGACGACCTCGACCGGCTCGCCCTGCTGCCCCGCGACCGAGTCGAGCAGGGCGCGCAGTTCGTCGGGGCGGTTGCCCATGGTGATGATCACCGCGCCCACCCGCGGGGCCCCGGTCATCGCAGCCTGCTCGAGGCGAGGACGGAGACCAGGTGCAGCAGCGTCTGCAGCAGCGCGATCGCGGCGAGTACGGCGGTGCCCAGACGCGTGAAGAACAGGTCGCCGCGGGCCTGGTCGGCGATGGCGAGGACCAGGATCAGCAGCGACGCCTCGATGCCGAGGATCAGCCGGTGGAACTTCAGCGCGGCGGCGGCCCTGCGGGCCAGTGCCATGCCGGAGGAGCGCGGCTCGGAGGCGGCCTCCTTCACCGGCGGCAGCCCCGCCTGGTGCCGGGCCACGCCCACCAGGTCGGTCTCGGCCTTGATCAGGATCGCGCCGAGGGCCGCCAGGGTGCCGAGGAAGGCCCACAGCCAGTCGATGCGCCCGCTCCCCCACAGGTCGGCGGCGCGCAGGCCGAGCCCGACCAGGACGGCGGCGTCGGTGAGGTAGGCGCCGACCCGGTCGAGGTAGACCCCGCCGAGCGAGTACTGCTTCTTCCAGCGCGCGATCTCGCCGTCGACGCAGTCCAGCAGCAGGTACAGCTGGACCATCACCACGCCGAGCACGGCGCCCCAGATACCCGGCACCAGCAGGGCCGGGGCGGCCAGGACGCCGCACAGGGTCATCAGGTAGGTGAGCTGGTTGGGCGTGATCCTGGTGCCCACCAGGTAGCGGTCGATCCGCAGGGACACCTCGCGCATGTAGAGGCGTCCCGCCCAGTGCTCGCCGCTGCGCCGGTCCTTGACCCCGGCGGGGTGGACGACCGGTCTCAGTTCAGCTACCGATGGCCTTGACATAGTCGGCGTAGATGTCCTTGATCTGGTCGGCGTTGAGGTCGAGGTGTTCGAGGATGGTGTAGCGGCCGGGCCGGGTCTCCGGGGCGAACTTCACGGCGCGGACGAACTCGTCCACCGTGAAGCCGATCTCCTCCGGCAGCACCGGCAGCCCGTGCCGGCGCAGCACCCGCGCCATGGCCACGGCGTCCTCGTGGGCCCCGCGCAGGTACATCGCGAAGGCCGCGCCGAGGCCGCACTGCTCGCCGTGGCTCGCGGCGCGCTTGGGGTACAGCAGGTCGAAGGCGTGGTTGATCTCGTGGCAGGAGCCCGAGGCGGGGCGGGAGTCCCCGGAGATGGACATCGCGATGCCGGTGAGCACCAGCGCCTCGGCCAGCACCTGGAGGAAACCGTTGTCGCCGATGCCGCCCGGGTGGCGCAGGACCGCCTCGCCGGCCTGGCGGGCCATGGCCGCGGCCAGGCCGTCGATCTTCTCGCCGTTGACGCGGTTGGCGAGCTCCCAGTCCGCGATCGAGTTGATGTTGGAGATCGCGTCGCCGATGCCCGCGCGCACGAACCGCGCGGGCGCCTCGCGGATCACGTCCAGGTCGATGACGACCGCGATCGGGTTCGGCACGCCGTACGAGCCGCGGCCCGCGTCGTTGTCGAGGGTCGCCACCGGGGAGCACAGACCGTCGTGCGCGAGGTTGGTCGGCACGGCGACCAGGGGCAGGCCGACGCGCGCCGCGGCGAACTTGGCGCAGTCGATGATCTTGCCGCCGCCCAGGCCCACCACCGCGTCGTAGTGGCCCGACTTCATCTCGCCGGCCAGCCGGATGGCGTCGTCGAGGGTGCCGCCGCCGACCTCGTACCAGGTCGCGCCGGGCAGCGTGGGGGCGATCCGCTCGCGCAGCCGCGCCCCGGAGCCGTTGCTGACCGCGACGGCCAGCCGGCCCGAGTGCGAGATGCGCTCGTCCGCGAGCACGCCCGCCAGGTCGTCCAGGGCGCCGGCCCGGATGTCGACGACGACCGGCGAGGGGATGAGCCGGGTCAGTACTGGCACGCGATCTCCCTGCCCTTGGCGAGGTCGTCGTGGTTGTCGATCTCGACCCACTTGACGTCGCCGATGGGGGCCACGTCGACCTTGAAGCCGCGGTTGACGAGCTCCTGGTAGCCGTCCTCGTAGTACAGCTGCGGGTCGCGCTCGAAGGTCGCCTTCAGCGCGTCGGCGAGCTCCTCGGCGGCCTCGCCCTCGATGAGGGTGACGCCGATGTACTCGCCGGTGGCCTCGGCCGGATCCATGAGCTTGGTGATCCGCTGGACGCCCTTCTCGGGGTCGACGACCACCTTCATCTCCTCATCGGCCAGCGACTTCACCGTGTCGAGGGCGAGGATGATCCTCTTGCCGTCGCCGCGGGCGGCGAGCAGGGTCTTCTCGACGGAGACCGGGTGGACGGTGTCGCCGTTGGCGAGGATCACGCCGTCCTTCAGCGCGTCCCGGCCGCACCACAGGGAGTAGGCGTTGTTCCACTCCTCGGCCTTGTCGTTGTCGATCAGGGTGATCTTCAGGCCGTACTTGGCCTCCAGGGCCTCCCTGCGCTCGTACACGGCCTCCTTGCGGTAGCCGACGACGACGCCGACCTCGGTCAGGCCGACCTCGGCGAAGTTGCCGAGCGCGATGTCGAGCACCGTGAGGCTGTCCTCCGCGCCCTCGGGCCCCACCGGCACCAGCGCCTTGGGCAGGGTGTCGGTGTAGGGGCGCAGACGCCGTCCGGCGCCGGCCGCCAGCACGAGGCCGATCATGCGGGTTCTCCTTCATCGTGTACGGCGGGTGCGCCCCTCAGGTGCGAGGCGACCCAGAAGCGGATGCTCTCGGCGAGCACCACCAGGGCGACGACCACGGCGAGGACCGTGAGCGCGACCGTGAACTGAGCTGCGGTGAGCAGGGCGGCGAGCACGGTGACGAGCAGCGTCCGCCCCTCCTGCCCCCCGATGGCGCGCACCAGCGTGGCCGGTGGCGCTCCGGCGTCACCGCGGATGCGGTACACCGTGTCGTAGTGATGGTAGGCGACGGCCGCCACCAGCCCGAAAGCCGCGGGCAGGGCTCCGTTCACGTCCGCGTGGACGGCGAGGACCAGGACCGTGCCGTACTCCGCGGCCCGGAACAGGGGCGGGACCAGCCAGTCGAGGGCGCCCTTGAGGGGGCGGGAGAGGGCCTGGCCGGAGGTGACCGCGTAGACGACGGCGCCGCAGACGGGGGCCCAGGAGACTCCCGAGAACAGGGAGGCGGCGAGCACGGCCGTGCCGGCCAGGGCCGCGGGGAGCGGGCCGCCGAGGGGCACGCGTGCGAGACGGCCCACGAGTGCGGCGATCGCGCCGTTGTCCGCGAGGTCGGCCAGCGCCCGCGCCGCGCGGTCGGTCCGCTGCGCCTTGCGGGTCACCGAGCGCAGCACGCGGCCGGCGGTGGTGTACGTGGCGGCGAAGGCGCAGCCGGCGAGCAGGGCGTAGAAGGTGATGCGGGGGGTGGTGACCGCGGTGAGGACGGCGATCATCGCCCAGCGCTCGCCGATGGGGAGCACGATCATGCGGCGCACCCAGACCGTCCAGCCGACGCCGTCGAGCCGGTCGGAGAGGGCGGCGGTGGGGCTGGTGTTGGCGGTGGCGTCGTGGTTGGCCTCGGTGAAGGAGAAGTCGACCACGTGCCGGCAGGTCTGCAGGACCATGGCGCCCAGGGCCAGGGCCCAGACGTCGTCACCGCCGCGGGCGGCGCCGAGGGCGAGGCCGGCGTAGTAGGCGTACTCCTTGGCGCGGTCGAAGGTGGCGTCGAGCCAGGCGCCGAGGGTGGAGTACTGCAGGGAGTAGCGGGCGAGCTGTCCGTCGGTGCAGTCGAGGACGAACGAGGCGATCAGGAGGACGCCGGCGGCGACGAACCCGCCGCGGGTGCCGGTGGCGGCGCAGCCGGCCGCTATGAGCGCGGTGAGCAGGGAGGCGGTGGTGACCTGGTTCGGGGTCAGGCCCCGGCGGGCGCACCAGCGGGCGATGTAGCGCGAGTACGGGCTGATGCAGAAGGTGGTGAAGAAGCCGTCTCGGGCCTTCACGGCCGACTTCAGGCGCACGGCCTCGTCGTCGACGGCGGCGACGGCCTGCCGGGCCTCGTTGCGGGTCTGGGGGTCCTCGGGGACGGCGGCGACGAGGCTGCCGAGCTCGGGGCGGTGCACTGTGGCGCCGTCGGTGTCGAGTGCGGCCACGACGTGGTCGGCGAGGCTCTCCACCGCGAGGGCGGTGCCGCCGCCGGCGGAGTTCTCGCGGGCCAGCGCCCGGGTCAGCGCCTGGCGGCCGTCGGGCCGGGCGGTGACGGCGCCGGGGACGGCGGCGAGCGGGAAGCGGGGGTCGGTCAGGCCGAGGCGCAGCGCGTGCAGGTGGCCGACGAAGCGGGCGTCGACGAGCGCGACCCGCTGGTCGCCGGGCACCTCGGCGAGGAGGGTCTCCGCGTCGGCGGCGTCGGCGGCGGTCCGCACGTCGAAGCCGAGTGACCGCAGATCACCCTCGATCGACGATCCGGGGACCGGCTGACCGGTGAGGATGGCGGTCGGCAACCGAACTCACTCCTTGAGTGCCGGCGCGCGACCGCGCCGGTCATGTGCATGATGGAGGCGCCGCTGCCCGTGGCACCCGCGCGGCATGTCGGCAGAGGCTATCGGATGACGGTAGACCCGCGTTCACCGGCCGTTAACGGCCCGACCAACCCGGTCCGGCAGCAGCTGCGCCGCGATCATCATCGGTGATCGGAGGCCCGGCCCACAAACTCCGGCCCGCTTCGGACGTCCACCACGAGCAGCATTTCCGGGCATTCCTCGCATACGTCCGCGGGCGTCCGGGGTTCGGCATAGGGTGGGGCGGCATGACATGGCTGGTTACTGGGGGCGCCGGGTACATCGGGGCGCATGTGGTGCGGGAGATGACCGGGGCCGGGGAGCGGGTGGTCGCGCTCGACGACCTGTCCGCGGGGCGGGCCGCGCGGGTTCCTTCGGACGTGCCGCTGGTGCGGGGGTCCTCGCTGGACGGGGAACTGCTGAAGCGGGTGCTCGCCGAGCACGGCGTGACCGGGGTCGTGCACCTCGCGGCGCGCAAGCAGGTGGCCGAGTCGGTGGCGCGGCCCACCCGCTACTACCAGGAGAACGTGGGCGGCCTGGCCACCCTGCTCGAGGCCGCGGCCGAGGCAGGGGTCCGGCGCCTGCTGTTCTCCTCGTCCGCGGCCGTCTACGGCGATCCGGGAGCCGCGGACCTCATCACCGAGGACACCCCGTGCGCCCCGGTGAACCCCTACGGCGAGACCAAGCTCGCCGGGGAGTGGCTGGTCCGCTCGGCGGGCCGGGCGCACGGCATGGCGACGGCCTGCCTGCGCTACTTCAACGTGGCCGGCGCGGCCGCCCCGGAGCTCGCGGACACCGGGGTCTTCAACATCGTGCCCATGGTCTTCGACCGGCTCACCCGCGACGACGCCCCGCGCGTCTTCGGCGACGACTACCCGACGCCGGACGGCACCTGCGTCCGCGACTACATTCACGTCTCCGACCTCGCGGACGCCCACCTGGCCGCCGCCCGGTACCTCACCGGCGTGGCGGCGGGCACCGATCTGACGGTGAACATCGGCCGTGGCGAGGGCGTCTCGGTGCGCGAGCTGATCTCCGTCATCGGCGAGGTCACCGGCGACCGGCGGCAGCCGGTGGTCGAGGCCCGCAGGCCCGGGGACGCGCCGCGCGCCGTCGCGTCGGCGGAGCGGGCCGCCGCCGAGCTGGGCTGGCGGGCCCGGCGCGGGGTGCGCGAGATGGTCTCCTCGGCCTGGGAGGGCTGGCGGCTCCACCACCGCGCCTGAGCCCCGGCCGCCCGCCGCGCGCGCCTGACCTGCGGATCGTTTGCCCAGGTCAGGGCACATGACAACGGTGTTCAGTGCCGCGTTGCCCGATACCCCCCGCCCGTAGTTCACTGTGGTCCCGGACGGAACAGCGAACGCCGAAGGGACACCACGGACACCATGGGCGCGGGACACGACCACGGGCACGCGCACGGCGGCGCCGCGAACGGCACGGCGGCGGCCGCGCACCGCGGCACACTGCGCGTCGCGCTGTCGATCACGCTCGCGGTCATGGTGGTCGAGATCGCCGGCGGGATGCTCGCCGACTCGCTCGCCCTGGTCGCGGACGCGGCCCACATGGCGACCGACGCGCTAGGCCTCGGCATGGCGCTGCTCGCCATCCACTTCGGCAACCGGCCGCCGAGCGGCAACCGCACCTTCGGCTTCGCCCGCGCCGAGATCCTCGCCGCGCTCGCCAACTGCCTGCTCCTGCTCGGCGTGGGCGGCTACGTCCTCTACGAGGCCGTGCAGCGGTTCGTCACCCCCGCCGACACGCACGGCGGCCTGATGATCTGGTTCGGCCTGATCGGCCTGGTCGCCAACTCCGTCTCGCTGACGCTGCTGATGCGCGGCCAGAAGGAGAGCCTGAACGTGCGGGGCGCGTTCCTGGAGGTGGCCGCCGACGCGCTCGGCTCGCTGGCGGTCATGATCTCGGCCGCGGTCATCCTGCTCACCGGCTGGCAGGCCGCCGACCCGATCGCCTCCCTCGCCATCGGTGTGATGATCGTGCCGCGCACGGTCAAGCTGCTGCGCGAGACCCTCGACGTACTGCTGGAGGCGGCCCCCAGGAACGTCGACATGGCCGAGGTGCGGGCGCACATCCTGGCGCTGGACGGCGTGGAGGACGTGCACGACCTGCACGCCTGGACCATCACCTCCGGCCTGCCGGTGCTCTCCGCGCACGTGGTGGTGAGCTCCGAGGTGCTCAGCGCCATCGGCCACGAGAAGCTGCTGCACGAGCTCCAGGGCTGCATCGGTCACCACTTCGACGTCGAGCACTGCACCTTCCAGCTGGAGCCGGGCGGCCACGCCGCGCACGAGGCGCGCCTGTGCCACTGAGCCCCGGACGGCACGTGAGTGCCACCGGGCGCCGGACGGTTCGGACGCGCCGCTCCGGGCACGATCAACCACCGGGACCCTTTCGCGGTCCCCGACCGTGACGGCCGCCGTCCACGACGCCGCGCGGGACATGCGGAGTGCCGGGAAGTGCCGGGAGTGCCGGATTCGTACGGCAGACTTGGGGCTTGAGGACCGATGCGAAGGATGGGTATGCCGATCACACCTGCCACCGCGACGCACAGTTCGTCGAACGGCACCGCGGACGCGATTTTGCTGGAGCTGGTCGACGAGGACGGCGTGACGGTCGGCACCGCGGAGAAGCTCACCGCGCACCAGGCGCCGGGGCAGCTGCACCGGGCCTTCTCCGTGTTCCTCTTCGACGACCGCGGCCGGCTGCTGCTCCAGCAGCGGGCGCTCGGCAAGTACCACTCCCCCGGCGTGTGGTCCAACACCTGCTGCGGCCATCCCTACCCCGGCGAGGCGCCCTTCGCGGCGGCGGCCCGGCGGACGTACGAGGAGCTCGGGGTCTCCCCGTCGCTGCTCGCCGAGGCGGGCACGGTCCGCTACAACCACCCGGACCCGGCCTCGGGACTGGTGGAGCAGGAGTACAACCACCTCTTCGTCGGCCTGGTGCAGTCCCCGCTGCGGCCGGACACGGAGGAGGTCGGCGACACCGCGTTCGTGACCCCGGCCGAGCTCGCCGAGCGGCACGCGCGGGACACCTTCTCGGCGTGGTTCCCGACCGTGCTGGACGCGGCCCGGCCGGCGATCAGGGAGCTGACCGGTCCCGCCGGCTGGTGAGGCCGGGAACCCGGCGAAGGTCCTCAGCGCGCGGGCTTGAGCGGCAGGGCGGCCCAGATGACCTTGCCGCCGCTCGTGGTGTGCTCGACGTCGCAGACCCCGCCCGCCTCCCGGGCGATCTCACGGACCAGCAGCAGTCCGCGCCCGCCGGTCTGTCCGTGGTCGGCCTCGAGCGCGGTCGGACGGTAGGGGTGGTTGTCCTCCACGGACACCCGCACCCACTCCGCGCCGACGGCGACCTCCACGGCGAGCATCGGCGACAGCAGCGCCGCGTGCCGCACGGCGTTGGTGACCAGCTCGGAGACGATCAGCAGCAGCCCGTGGACCAGGTCGTCCGAGGCCGGCACTCCCTGGCGCAGCAGCAGGTCCCGCACGGCGTGGCGGGCCTGCGGGACCGAGGCGTCGACGGCGGGCGCGGTGAACCGCCATACTCCCTCGTACGGCAGCGGACCGGGCGGCCCGGCCGCCAGGGGCGCCCCCGCGCCGCCCTCCGGGCGCGGGCCCTGCCCGCCCCCGTGGCCGTCCATCGCCGGGTCGCCACCCTCACGCTCGATTGTCACCACACGTCGAGTGTTGGTAACACATCACCGCACCCCCAAGGACTGAACACAAGTCGGCTGAATCGGGGCGCATTCCGACCGATCCTGTCTTTTGCGGACGGAGAGGCGACCGCTTCTGCCCGGTCCGTGGCGAATTCGGCAACTTTTCGGGTTGTCGGTCCGTGTGCCGCCGGCCCGCCGCCCGCGTGCCGTGCCGCAGGGCCGGGCGGATAGCATCCGGCGCATGGAGCCGCAGTTGTCGCACGACGTCACGGACGCCGTAGCCACCGTAGTCGTCCGCAATCCGGCCAAGCGCAACGCCATGACGGCCGCGATGTGGCGGGCACTGCCGCCGCTCCTGGAGCGACTGGCCGCCGATCCCGGCGTACGGGCGCTGGTGCTCACGGGTGCGGACGGGACGTTCTGCGCGGGCGCCGACATCTCCACGCTGCGGGGCTCCCCGCAGGAGGCGCAGCGGCTGGCGGTGCGCGCCGAGGAGGCGCTGGCCGCGTTCCCGAAGCCGACGCTGGCCGCGGTGCGCGGGCACTGCGTGGGCGGCGGGGCGCAGCTCGCCGCGGCCTGCGATCTGCGGTTCGCCGAGGCGGGGGCGCTGTTCGGGGTGACACCGGCCAAGCTGGGCATCGTCTATCCGGCGTCCTCCACCCGGCGGCTGGTGTCCCTGGTGGGCCCGGCGACCGCCAAGTACCTGCTGTTCTCGGGCGAGTTGATCGACGCCGAGCGCGCGCTGCGCACGGGCCTGGCCGACGAGGTGCTGCCCGAGGGCGAGCTGGACGAGCGGGTCGCCCAGTTCGCCCGGATCCTGGTCTCCCGCTCGCAGCTGACCCAGGCCGCGGCGAAGGAGTTCGCGGACGGCCGCACGGACCGGGACGCCCACTGGGCGAAGCAGGCGGGTGTCGCCGGCGACACCGAGGAGGGCGTCGCCGCCTTCCTGGAGCGCAGGGCCCCGCGGTTCACGTGGAGCGTCACCGGCGCGGGCTGAGGCACGGGCGGGCGCGCCGCGGGTGGGCTGTGGGGGTGTTGTCGGCGGGGGCTGTCACAATTGCCGCGCAACCCGAAGTGGATAAGGCGGTACGGGATCGTGACGACACCCCTCACAGCGTCGATCGAAGGCAGGATCGCCGCGGAACTCGGCGTACGGGAGCGGCAGGTCAAGGCCGCCGTGGAGCTGCTGGACGGCGGTTCGACGGTGCCCTTCATCGCCCGCTACCGCAAGGAGGCGACCGAGACGCTCGACGACGCGCAGCTGCGCACGATCGAGGAGCGGCTGCGGTATCTGCGTGAGCTGGAGGAGCGGCGGACGGCGATCCTGGAGTCGGTGCGCGAGCAGGGCAAGCTGACCGAGGAGCTCGAGGCGCGGATCCGGGGCGCCGAGACCAAGGCGCGCCTGGAGGACGTGTACCTGCCGTTCAAGCCCAAGCGGCGGACCAAGGCGCAGATCGCCCGTGAGGCGGGCCTGGAGCCGCTGGCCGAGGGGCTGCTCGCCGACCCCTCCGTGGAGCCGCTCGCCGCGGCGGCCGCCTTCGTGGACGCGGACAAGGGCGTCGCCGACCCGCAGGCCGCGCTCGACGGGGCGCGGGCGATCCTCACCGAGCGGTTCTCCGAGGACGCGGACCTGATCGGCGAGCTGCGCGAGCGCATGTGGGTGCGCGGGCGGCTGGCGGCGAAGGTGCGCGAGGGCAAGGAGGAGTCGGGCGCGAAGTTCGCCGACTACTTCGACTTCGCCGAGCCGTTCACCGACCTGCCCTCGCACCGGATCCTGGCGATGCTGCGCGGCGAGAAGGAGGAGGTACTCGACCTCGTCCTGGAGCCCGAGGAGCCAGTGGAGGGCCCGTCGTCGTTCGAGGCCATCGTGGCGCACCGCTTCGGCATCGCCGACCGGGGCCGCCCGGCCGACAAGTGGCTTCAGGACACCGTCCGCTGGGCCTGGCGCACCCGTATCCTCGTCCACCTCGGCATCGACCTGCGCCTCAGGCTGCGCACGGCCGCCGAGGACGAGGCGGTGAACGTCTTCGCGGCCAACCTGCGCGACCTGCTCCTCGCCGCCCCGGCGGGCACCCGCTCGACGCTGGGCCTGGATCCCGGATTCCGTACGGGCGTGAAGGTGGCCGTGGTCGACGCCACCGGCAAGGTCGTGGCGACCGACGTCATCTACCCCCACGTGCCCGCCAACAAGTGGGACGAGGCGCTGGCCAAGCTGGCCCGGCTGGCGAAGGAGCACGCGGTCGAGCTGATCGCGATCGGCAACGGCACGGCGTCCCGCGAGACGGACAGGCTCGCCGGTGAGCTGATCTCCCGGCACCCGGAGCTGAAGCTCACCAAGGTGGTGGTGTCGGAGGCGGGCGCGTCGGTGTACTCGGCCTCGCAGTACGCCTCGCAGGAGCTGCCCGGCATGGACGTGTCGCTGCGCGGCGCGGTGTCCATCGCGCGCCGGCTCCAGGACCCGCTCGCGGAGCTGGTGAAGATCGACCCCAAGTCGATCGGCGTCGGCCAGTACCAGCACGACCTGTCCGAGGTGAAGCTGTCCCGCTCGCTGGACGCGGTGGTCGAGGACTGTGTGAACGGCGTGGGGGTGGACGTCAACACGGCGTCCGTTCCGCTGCTCTCGCGGGTCTCCGGGATCACCTCCTCCCTGGCCGAGAACATCGTGGCGCACCGCGACGCCAACGGGCCGTTCACCTCGCGCGGCCAGCTGAAGAACGTCCCGCGGCTCGGCCCCAAGGCGTACGAGCAGTGCGCGGGCTTCCTCAGGATCCGCGGCGGCGACGACCCGCTGGACGGCTCCAGCGTCCACCCCGAGGCGTACCCGGTGGTGCGGCGCATGGTGAAGACCACGGGCCAGGAGGTGGCGTCCCTCATCGGGAACACCGGCGTGCTGCGCTCGCTGCGTCCGGCGGACTTCGTGGACGACACCTTCGGTCTGCCCACCGTCACCGACATCCTCAAGGAGCTGGAGAAGCCGGGGCGCGACCCGCGGCCCGCCTTCAAGACGGCGACCTTCAAGGAGGGCGTGGAGAAGATCTCCGACCTGTCCTCCGGGATGATCCTCGAGGGTGTGGTGACGAATGTGGCGGCCTTCGGCGCGTTCGTGGACGTCGGCGTCCACCAGGACGGTCTGGTGCACGTCTCGGCGATGTCCAGGACGTTCGTGAAGGACCCGCGCGATGTGGTCAAGCCCGGGGACATCGTCAAGGTGAAGGTCCTCGACGTGGACATCCCGCGCAAGCGGATCTCGCTGACGCTGCGCCTGGACGACGAGACGGCGCCGCAGGAGCGGCAGCAGGGCCAGGGCGGCGGCGGTGAGCGCGGCGGCCGGCGCGGCGGGCGTCCGCCCCAGCAGCGCCAGGGCCGCGGTGGCAGTGGCGGTGGCGGCGGGTCCTCGCGTCAGGCCCCGCCCCCCGCCAACAGCGCCATGGCCGACGCGCTGCGCCGCGCGGGCCTGCTCGACCCGAAGAACGGCCGCCGCTGAGCCCGCCGGCCCCGGTTCCGCCACACGGCGGAACCGGGGCCGGCGCAGGTCCGGGGGCCGAACTCGTTTAACCCGTACGCGAGTTGATCCCGGGGCGTTTCAGGGCTATCGCGGGTGGGGGCCTGGGGGTAGGGCCGCGTTGTGGCGTGGGCCCTGGGTCTGGGGCGGCTGGTGCTGGGCGGGGGCGAAGGGGCCCGGGGGCCGGCCCGTGCTCATCACCTGCTCCAGTTCCAGGCGTATGGTCGTGGCCGCGTCGCGTACCCGCGCGGGTACGTCGCCGCGCTCGGCGACGAGTTGGTGGTAGATGGGGGCGTCTTGGAACATGGGGAACCAGGCCTTTCGTTCGGCGGTTTCGCTCCGCAGGGCAACGGTTGCCGAGTGTAGGGCCATGATCCGGGCGGCTATCGCTCGGTCACCTTTCCGTCCGCCACCCCCAGTTGGCGGGTGACGCGCACCGCCTCCAGCATGCGGCGGTCGTGGGTGACCAGCAGCAGGGTGCCCTCGTAGGCGTCCAGGGCCGCCTCCAGCTGCTCGATGGCGGGCAGGTCGAGGTGGTTGGTGGGCTCGTCCAGGACCAGCAGGTTGACGCCCCGGCCCTGGAGGAGCGCGAGGGCGGCCCGGGTGCGCTCGCCCGGGGACAGCGTGGCGGCGGGGCGCAGTACGTGGTCGGACTTGAGGCCGAACTTGGCCAGCAGGGTGCGTACCTCCGCCGGCTCGGTGTCCGGGACCGCCGCGCGGAAGGCGTCCAGCAGGGACTCGGCGCCGAGGAACAGCCCCCGCGCCTGGTCCACCTCGCCGACCAGGACGCCGGAGCCCAGGGCCGCGTGTCCGGCGTCCAGCGGCACCCGGCCCAGCAGGGCGGCCAGCAGGGTCGACTTGCCCGCGCCGTTCGCGCCGGTCACCGCGACCCGGTCCGCCCAGTCGATCTGCAGGGAGACCGGTCCGAGCACGAAGCCGCCGCGCCGCACCTCCGCGTCGCGCAGGGTGGCGACGACCGCGCCCGAGCGGGGGCCTGCCGCGATCTCCATGCGCAGCTCCCACTCCTTGCGCGGCTCCTCGACCACCTGCAGGCGCTCGATCATGCGCTGGGTCTGCCGGGCCTTGGCGGCCTGTTTCTCACTGGCCTCGCTGCGGAACTTGCGGCCGATCTTGTCGTTGTCGTTGCCCGCCTTGCGCCGGGCGTTCTTCACGCCCTTGTCCATCCAGGCGCGCTGGGTCTGGGCGCGTTCCTGGAGGGCGGTCCGCTTGTCGGCGTACTCCTCGTAGGAGTCGCGGGCGTGCCTGCGGGCCACCTCGCGCTCCTCCAGGTAGGCCGCGTATCCGCCGCCGTAGAGGTTGATCTGCCCCTGGGCGAGGTCGAGTTCGAGGACCTTGGTGACCGTGCGGGTGAGGAACTCGCGGTCGTGGCTGACGACGACCGTGCCGGCGCGCAGGCCGCCCACGAACCGTTCGAGGCGCTCCAGGCCGTCCAGGTCGAGGTCGTTGGTGGGCTCGTCGAGCAGGAAGACGTCGTAGCGGGACAGGAGCAGCGAGGCGAGGCCCGCGCGGGCGGCCTGGCCGCCGGACAGGGACGTCATGGGCTGGTCGAGGCCTACGGCCAGGCCCAGGGAGCCGGTGACCTCCTCGGCGCGTTCGTCGAGGTCGGCGCCGCCGAGGCCGAGCCAGCGATCCAGGCTCACCGCGTAGGCGTCGTCGGCGCCCGGCGCGCCGTCGACGAGCGCCTGCGTGGCCTCGTCCATGGCCCGTTGGGCGGCGGCGACCCCGGTACGGCGGGCGAGGAACTCCCGCACGCTCTCCCCGGGCCTGCGCTCCGGCTCCTGGGGCAGGTGGCCCACGGTGGCCGTGGGCGGGGAGAGGGTGAGTTCGCCCTGGTCGGGCGCGGCGAGTCCGGCGAGCATCCGCAGGAGCGTGGACTTGCCCGCGCCGTTGGCGCCGACCAGCCCGATCACGTCACCGGGCGCGACGACGAGGTCGAGCCCGGTGAACAGCGTGCGGTCGGCGTGTCCGGCGGCGAGGTTCTTGGCGACGAGGGTGGCAGTCATCAGACCGCCGATCCTAGGTCCCCGTCCGGGGTGCGCGGCAGGCGGCCGGGCCGGTGACGCGGCCGCCGGAGCGTGGCCGAGCCCGGGCGCCCCGCTCCGGGCGCCCGGGCTCGCCCGCGTCAGGCCGCCGGCACCCGGTGAACGGTCCCCGCCGCCGGCACCCGGTGAGCGGTGCCGGCCGCCGGCACGCCCTGCCGGCTTCCGGCCCCGGCGCCCGCTCCGGTCCCGTACGCCGACGCGTCGGGCGCCGTCCCCGCCGTGGCCCGGGCGAAGGCCGCCGCGCCGCCCGTCAGCGCGATGCGGGCAGACGTGCGGGACAGGTCCAGCGTGAGGGTGGGGGTGGAGGCGGGAGGGTCGATGAGGTCCTTGTCCGTGCCCGCCACGATCAGCGCCAGCCGGTGGCCCCTGGGCACGACGTGGTCGGTGGGCGCCAGGTCCAGGGTGATGGTGTACGCCCTGCCCGGGGTGAGCGGGACGCCCTTGCCGGTGTCGGCGTAGTTGCCGAGGTCGGCCCAGCCGCGGCTGACGACGGTGTAGCCCACGGCCTTGGTCTTCGCCGCCGTCTCCAGGAAGCAGGCGCTGTCACCGGCCGTGCTCGCGCCCCAGCAGGTACGGCCGGTGAGGGTGGTGATGCCCTCGGCGGCGTCGGCGTAGTCACGGATGGTGTCGGGCCCGAGGTCGACCAGGACGGCGGACAGGTGGGCCGTCGTGGTGGTGGGGGTCGCGGTGACGGTGACCCGGGAGGAGCCGGCGAGCCTGAGGTCACGGCTGAGCGGCACGGTGAGGAACCCGGCCTTCTCCGCGGTCGGCCGGCCCGCCTGGTCGGCCCAGTCGGTCTCGCTCAGCCGGGGGTCGTCGGTGAAGGTCTCGGTGCCGTGGGCGGCGCGCAGTTGGAGGGTGCCGACGCCGGGGCGGGCGCCGGGGGCCGGGCGGAGGGTGGTGGCCTGCGTGCCGCTGGGGGGCCAGACGCGGGAGGTGACCCACTGGTCGGGGTGGCGCTCGATGTCGGCCATGGGCTCGCGGTCCACGCCGTTGTCGTAGCCGAGGAGTTCGTGGTCGAACCAGCGGTGCAGGGTGTCTGCCCAGGCGCCGCGGCGGAAGTCGAACGGGTCGACGTGGCCGGTCTGGGAGAGCCAGATCTTGCGCTTGACGTGGTGCCGGGCGAGGGCGTCCCACCACTGGCCGAAGTTCTTGGTACGGACGTTGAGGTCCTGCATGCCGTGGACGAGGAAGACGCTGGCCCGCACCTTGGCCGCCTCGCGGACGTAGTCGCGCGCGGTCCACAGCGGTGTCCAGTCGCCGCTGCGCGGGGCGCCGTCGACGAGCCGCTTCTGCTCGGCCGCGCACCTGGACCGGGCGGCGGGGCTCTCGACGTAGTCGGACAGCCAGTCCGGGCCGGAGTCGTACAGCGGGGCGCCCTTGGCGAAGTAGTAGTCGTACCAGGAGGAGATGGCGCTGATCGGCACGATGGTCTTCAGGCCCTTGACGCCTGTGGCGGCCACCCCGTTGGCGACGGTGCCGTCCCAGCTCTTGCCGATCATGCCGGTCCTGCCGTTGGTCCAGGTGGCCTTGACGGGGGTGGAACCGGTGCGGGTGGTGTAGGCGCGGGCGCGGCCGTTCAGCCAGTCGATGACGGCCTTGGCGGAGCGGATGTCGGAGGGGCCGCCGACGTCGACGCAGCCGTCGGAGCGGTTGGTGCCGGCCAGGTCGACGCCGACGAAGGCGTAGCCGCGCGGCACGAAGTAGTTGTCGTAGAACAGCGGCATCTGCACGACGTGCCCGCTGCTGTCGTAGGTCTTCTTCTGGCTCTCGTTGCCGCGTCCGCAGCAGGAGTAGTACGGGCTGGCGTCCATGATCACGGGGACTTTGCGGCCCTGCCGGGCGGCCTCGCGCGGGCGGACGATGTCGGCGGCGACGCGGTCGGTGTGGCCGTCGCCGTCCGCGTCGGTCCCGGTGTCGACCCAGACGGACTCGCGGACGGCGTTCGCGTAGGAGTAGACGGGCCGGCTCTCGGGCGGGGTCCGGCCCTCGCGCGGTGCGCCGAGGGCCGCGGCCGGGGTGAGGAGGGCGGCCGCCAGCACGGCGGTGGCCGTCACGGCGAGCGATCTCCAGGTGGTCATGCGCATGCTTATCGGCATGTGCGGACGCTACAGGGGTCAACTCCCGTACAGAAAGAGGCGGCTGACGGGTGAAAGGTGCCCCTGGGTGGCTGGAAAGGGACCCCGCGTGGGGCAGGGTCATGACGGCCGAATGGCGATCGTGTGACAGGGGTGGCCATGGACATGCCCGGGACGTCAGGGACTCAATAGGCTCCGAACGAACCGAGTTCTCCTACGACTTGGAGCTGACGTGCACCGCAGAATCATCGTGCCGGGAGCACTGGCGGCGGCCTGCGTCCTGCTGGCGATCCCGGCATCGGCCGCGAGCCACACCCCCGGCGCGCCGGGCATCGGCGACCCCTACTACCCCGACTACGGCAACGGCGGCTACGACGTCTCCCACTACGACCTGCGGCTGAAGTACCAGCCCGCGACGGACGAGCTGGAGGGCACGGCGACCATCGAGGCGCGCACCACGCAGGACCTCTCCAGCTTCGACCTGGACTTCCTGCTGGACGTGAGCGAGGTACGGGTCAACGGCGCGAAGGCCGCCTTCACCACCTCCGGCCAGCACGAACTGGTGATCACCCCGAGGACCCCGCTGGACAAGGGCACGCCCGTCACCGTGGTCGTCCGCTACCGCGGGGTGCCCTCCACCAAGAGCGCGTACGGCTTCACCACCTGGCACCGCACCCCCGACGGCGCCGTCGCCGCCGACGAGCCCGAGGCGGCCTGGTGGTGGTTCCCGAGCAACGACCACCCGCTCGACAAGGCGACGTACGACGTGTCGGTGGCCGTCCCCGACGGGACCCAGGCGATCTCCAACGGCACCCTCCAGTCGACCAGCTCCAAGCTGGGCTGGACGCGCTACAACTGGCGCGAGAACAAGCCGCAGGCGACGTATCTGGCCACACTGGCGCTCGGGAAGTTCGACATCACCACGGGGACCTCCGACGGCGGCGTCCCGGTCGTCAACGCCTACAGCCGGGACCTCGGCGACAACGACGGGGCGGCGCGGGCGAGCGTGGAGCGCACCGGTGAGCTCGTCGACTGGCTGAGCGGCTACTTCGGGCCGTACCCCTTCAGCTCGGCGGGCGGCTACGTGCCGAACACCACCACCGGGTACGCGCTGGAGACCCAGACCCGCGTGTACTACAGCCCCAAGCAGTTCGCCAACGGCTCCAACACCTCGGTCGTGGTGCACGAGCTGACCCACCAGTGGTACGGCGACAGCGTGTCGCTCAAGGGCTGGAAGGACATCTGGATCAACGAGGGCTTCGCGCGCTACGCGCAGTGGCTGTGGTCCGAGCACGAGGGCGAGGGCACCACACAGGAGCTGGCGGACTACGTCTACGCCTCGCACCCGGCCGACGACGCCTTCTGGACGGTCAAGCCGGGCGACCCGGGCCCGGACAACCAGTTCGACGCCGCCGTCTACGACCGGGGCGCCCTCGCCGTCCAGGCGCTGCGCAACGCCGTCGGCGACCCTGCCTTCTTCGCCATCCTCAAGGGCTGGCCGCAGCGGCACGCCTACGGCAACGCCTCGGTGGCCGACTTCCAGCGGTACGCCGAGCAGGTCTCGGGCAAGCCGCTGGCCACGCTCTTCGACACCTGGCTGTTCCAGCCGACGAAGCCGGCCGCCCCCGCGGCCCGCGCGGCGGCCCTCGCACCGGGGTCGGCGGCTGTGGCGCGGCCGAAGTCCTGGAGGCAGATCGAGGCGACGAACGACGTGCACACGAGGTGAACGAACACCGGGCGGGCCGGGGCGGTACGCCCGGGCCGCCCGGTGCCACTCACCCGAGCGGGCCGCCGACGCGGGCTGCCCGAGCCGGCCGCCGGGCCAGGCCGGTCCCCGTCAGTTGCCGGTCAGCTCGCGCTCGGCGGTTCGGCCGACGCGGTGGCGGACGGCGAACCAGCCGGCCACCAGCAGGGCCGCGATCAAGGGGATCAGCAGCAGGGTCTTGCGGCCGACCTCGGGGTCGTTCCACATCAGGCCGAGGCAGGCCAGCAGGAACGCGATCGTGGCGATTTCGGTGACCGGGCTGCCGGGGAGGCGGAAGTGCGGGCGGGCCACCAGACCGGCCTTTGCGCGGCGCACGAAGACCAGGTGGCAGACCATGATGATCACCCAGGTGCTGACGATGCCGAGGGAGGCGACGTTCAGCACGATCTCGAAGGCCTGGCTGGGCACGAGGTAGTTCAGGCCCACGCCGAGCACGCAGACCGCGCAGGTCAGCAGGATGCCGCCGTACGGCACCTGGCTGCGGCTCATCACACGGGTGAACCTGGGCGCGGAGCCGGCCATCGCCATGGAGCGCAGGATGCGGCCGGTGGAGTACAGGCCGGAGTTCAGCGAGGACATGGCCGCGGTGAGGACCACCAGGTTCATCACGTCGCCCGCGGCCGGGACGCCGATCCTGGACAGCACGGTGACGAAGGGGCTCTCGTCGGCCGAGTACAGCGAGCCGGGCAGCAGCAGGGCGAGCAGGACGACCGAGCCGCAGTAGAACAGGCCCACGCGCCACATGATCGAGTTCACCGCACGCGGTACGACCTTCTCCGGCTCGGCGGTCTCGCCCGCGGCGACGCCGACCAGCTCGAGGGCAGCGTAGGCGAAGATCACGCCCTGCATGACGAGGACGACCGGCATCGCGCCGTGCGGCAGGATGCCGCCGTTGTGGCTGATCACGCCCAGGCCGGGCGTGTGGCCGCCCACGTCGTGCCGCGTGGCCAGCAGGAAGACGCCGATCAGCATGAAGCCGACCAGGGTGGCGACCTTGACGATCGCGAACCAGAACTCCATCTCGCCGAAGATCTTCACCGAGATCAGGTTCACCGCGAGGACCACGGCGAGCGCGACCAGCGCGAGCACCCACTGCGGGATGGACGTGAACATGCTCCAGTAGTGCGTGTAGAGCGCGATCGCCGTGATGTCGGCGATACCGGTCGTCGACCAGTTCAGGAAGTACATCCAGCCTGCGACGTAGGCGCCCTTCTCGCCGAGGAACTCGCGCGCGTACGACACGAAGGACCCGGAGGAGGGCCGGTAGAGGACCAGCTCGCCGAGCGCCCGGACCACGAAGAACGCGAACACCCCGCACACCAGGTACGCCACCGCCAGCGCCGGGCCCGCGGTGTGCAGGCGGCCGCCCGCGCCGAGGAAGAGGCCGGTGCCGATCGCGCCGCCGATCGCGATCATGTTCACGTGGCGGTGCTTGAGGTCCTTGCTGTAGCCGGCGTCGCCCGCGTCGGCGGGCGTCCCGGTCGCCTGGGGATGGGCGGCGACCGGCGCCGTGCGCACGGAGTCCTTGCTCACGGGTGGTTCCACTCTCTGGTGACCCGGGCGGGATGCGTCCGGGCGTCCGTACAGATCCGGCCGGCACCACCCATGACGTGGTACAGACCAGTGCAGCACTCTCCCCCATGGGCCACCTCGCATGCGATGACCCACGTCACAGAGCGGGACTTCTCACACGTCCTTCGCACAACGGTCACCGCGCCCGCACCGCAGGTCAGGGCTTTCACACCATTGGTGAGACAGCGGTGGTGCAGCGATACTGCTGGGCATGACGACGGACACCGGGGAGCCGGCCCTGACGATCGACGAGCTGGCCGCGCGGGCCGGGGTCACGGTGCGCACGGTCCGCTTCTACAGCACCCGCGGACTGCTGCCCCCGCCGGTGATCGGCCCGCGCCGGGTCGGCCGGTACGGCCGTGAGCACCTGGCCCGGCTGGCGCTGATCGAGGAGATGCAGCACCAGGGCATGACGCTGGCCGCGATCGAACGCCACCTGCGGCAGCTGCCGCCCGGCCTGAGCGTCCGCGATCTCGCGATCCACCGCGCGGTGGTGGCCTCCTGGGCGCCGGAGACGGTGGAGCCTGCCACCCGCGAGGAGCTGGACCGGCGGGCCGGCCGGCCGCTGACGGACGCGGAGGTGCAGCGGCTGACGGCGATGGGCGTCCTCACGCGCGACGGAGACGTGTACCGCGTCGACGCCGGGCTGCTGCGGCTCGGCGTCGAGCTGCTCGACGTGCCCTTCTCGGAGGAGACGGTCCTCGCCGCCCGCACGGCACTGCTGGAACACTCGCGCGCCGCCGCGCGCGACCTGTCCCGGCTGCTGCGCGAAGCGGTCGCCGAGCGCGACGCGCGCGACGTGAAGTCCCTGTCGGCCCACATGCACCCCCTGGTGGTCCAGGCCCTCCTGACCACGTTCCAGCGGTCGCTGCGCGAGGAACTCCACCAGTGGCTGGACGGGGAGTCGGAGGGGGCCGGGGACGACGGGGAGGCCGACGGGAGCAAGGAGGCCGGCGGGAGCAAGGATGCCGGCGGGAACGGGGCTGCCGGGGCCTAGTGGCCCGGCCGGCCCCGCTGCCCCGGCCCCTGTTCAGCGGCCGTCGGTGAAGCGCTCCCCCTTCTCCGCCTTCTCCACCAGCAGCGCCGGCGGGGTGAAGCGGTCGCCGTAGCGCTCGGCCAGTTCACGGGCGCGGGCCACGAAACCGGGCAGGCCGCCCTCGTAGCCGTTGACGTACTGGAGCACGCCGCCCGTCCAGCCGGGGAAGCCGATCCCGAGGATGGAGCCGATGTTGGCGTCGGCGACCGAGGTCAGCACGCCCTCCTCCAGGAGCCTGACCGTGTCGATGGCCTCGGCGAAGAGCATCCGCTCCTGCATGTCCCGGAACGGGATCTCGTACCCGGGCTTGGTGAAGTGCTCGCGCAGGCCCGGCCACAGTCCGGCCCGCTTGCCGTCCTCGCCGTACTCGTAGAAGCCGGCGCCGCCGCTGCGGCCCGTGCGGCCGAACTCGTCGACCATGCGGTCGATGACCGCCTCGGCCGGGTGCGCATCCCAGGTGCCGCCGGCCTCCTGCACGGCCCGCTTCGACTCGTTGCGGATCTTGCGGGGCAGCGTGAGGGTCAGCTCGTCCATCAGGGAGAGCACCTTGGCCGGGTAGCCGGCCTGGGCGGCGGCCTGCTCCACCGACGCGGGCTCGACGCCCTCGCCGACCATGGCGACGCCCTCGTTGATGAAGTGGCCGATCACGCGGGAGGTGAAGAACCCGCGCGAGTCGTTGACGACGATCGGGGTCTTGTTGATCTGGCGGACCAGGTCGAAGGCGCGGGCCAGCGCCTCCTCGCCGGTGCGCTCGCCCTTGATGATCTCGACCAGCGGCATCTTGTCGACCGGCGAGAAGAAGTGCAGGCCGATGAAGTCCGCCTGGCGCTCCACGCCCTCGGCGAGCGTGGTGATCGGCAGGGTGGAGGTGTTGGAGCACAGCAGCGCGTCCGGCGCGACGACGTGCTCGATCTCCTGGAACACCTTGTGCTTGAGCGCCGGGTCCTCGAAGACCGCCTCGATGACCGCGTCGCAGCCCGCGAGGTCGGCGGCCTCGGCGGTGGGCGTGATGCGGGCGAGCAGCGCGTCCGCCTTCTCCTGGCTGGTACGGCCCTTGGCGACGGCCTTGGCGCACAGCTTCTCGGAGTAGCCCTTGCCCTTGACGGCGGCCTCCAGGGAGACGTCCTTGAGGACGACCTCGATGCCCGCGCGTGCGCACGAGTAGGCGATGCCGGCGCCCATCATCCCCGCGCCGAGGACGGCGACCCGGCGGACCTGGCGCTGCTCGACGCCCTTGGGGCGGTTCGCGCCGGAGTTGACGGCCTGGAGGTCGAAGAAGAACGCCTGGATCATGTTCTTCGAGGTCTGCCCGGCGGCCAGCTCCACGAAGTAGCGGGCCTCGATGACCTGGGCCGTCTCGAAGTCGACCTGGGCGCCCTCGACGGCCGCGGCGAGGATGCTGCGCGGGGCCGGGTAGGGGGCGCCGTTGGTCTGCTTGCGCAGGGTGGCCGGGAAGGCGGGCAGGTTGGCGGCGAACTTCGGGTTCGACGGGGTGCCGCCGGGGATGCGGTAGCCGGGGCGGTCCCAGGGCTGCTGCGAGACGGGGTTGGCGTCGATGAACGCGCGCGCCCTGTCGAGCAGTTCCTCCCGGGTGGCGGCCACCTCGTGGACCAGGCCGTTCTCCTGTGCGCGGCGCGCGTTGTACTGCTGCCCCTGGAGGAGGACCTTCAGCAGGGCGTCGGTGATGCCCAGCAGCCGCACGGTGCGCACGACTCCGCCGCCGCCGGGGAGCAGCCCGAGGGTGACCTCGGGGCAGCCGATCCTGGTGCCGGGGGTGTCCAGGGCGACGCGGTGGTGGCAGGCGAGGGCGATCTCGTAACCGCCGCCGAGGGCCGCGCCGTTGATCGCGGCGACGACCGGCTTGCCGAGGGTTTCGATGCGGCGCAGGTTCCGCTTGATGGCGAGGCCGCCGTCGAACAGTTCCTGGGCGGTGTCCGGGGTGACGCGGATGAGGTCGCGCAGGTCGCCGCCGGCGAAGAAGGTCTTCTTGGCGGAGGTGAGGATGACGCCGCGCACGGAGTCGGGGTCGGCCGCGATCTCCGCCTCGAGGCGGTCGGCGACCGCGGCGAGGGAGTCGCGGAACGCCTGGTTCATGGTGTTCGCGGACTGGCCGGGGTCGTCCAGGACGAGGGTGACGACGCCGGTGCCGTCCTTCTCCCAGCGGATGGTGGTGCTCTCGGTCATGTCAGGGGTCTCCGTTGAGTCTCTTTGTTCCGCGGGGAGTTCAGACGCGCTCGACGACGGTGGCGATGCCCATGCCGCCGCCCACGCACAGCGTGGCCAGGCCGTACCGCTTGTCCTGGCGCTCCAGTTCGTCGACGAGGGTGCCGAGGATCATCGCGCCGGTGGCGCCGAGCGGGTGGCCGAGCGCGATGGCGCCGCCGTTGACGTTGACCTTGTCCAGGGACAGGCCCATGTCCTTCACGAAGCGGAGCACGACCGCGGCGAACGCCTCGTTGATCTCGACGAGGTCGATGTCGTCGATGGTCAGTCCGGCCTTGGCGAGCGCCTTGCGGGTGGCGGGGGCGGGCCCGGTGAGCATGATGGTGGGCTCGGAGCCGGAGACGGCGGCGGAGACGATCCGCGCGCGCGGCCGCATCCCGTGGCGCTCGCCGGCCTCCTTGGAGCCGATGGCGACGAGCGAGGCGCCGTCGACGATGCCGGAGGAGTTGCCCGCGTGGTGGACGTGGTCGATCTTCTCCACCCAGTGGTACTTCTGGAGGGCGACGGCGTCGAAGCCGCCGAGTTCGCCGATGTCCGCGAAGGACGGCTTGAGCTTGCCGAGGGAGTCGGCGGTGGTGCCGGGGCGCGGGTGCTCGTCGTGGTCGAGGACGACCAGTCCGCTGCGGTCCCTGACCGGGACGACGGAGCGCTCGAAGCGGCCCTCCTTCCAGGCGGTGGCCGCGCGCTCCTGGGACAGGGCTGCGTACTCGTCGACGTCGCGCCGGGTGAAGCCCTCGATGGTGGCGATCAGGTCGGCACCGATGCCCTGGGGCACGAAGTTGACGGCGAGGTTGGTCATCGGGTCGTTGAACCAGGCGCCGCCGTCGGAGGCCATCGGCACGCGGGACATCGACTCGACGCCGCCCGCGAGGACCAGGTCCTCCCAGCCGGAGCGCACCTTGGCGGCGGCCATGTTGACGGCCTCGAGGCCCGAGGCACAGAAGCGGTTCTCCTGCACGCCCGCGACCGTGTCCGGCAGTCCGGCCGCGACGGCGGCGATGCGGGCGATGTCGGAGCCCTGGTCGCCGACCGGGCCGACGACCCCGAGCACGATGTCGTCGATCGCCGCGGGGTCGAGGTCCGGGAAGCGGTCGCGGATCTCGTGGATGAGGCCGACGACGAGGTCGATGGGCTTGGTGCCGTGCAGGGCGCCGCTGGCCTTGCCGCGCCCGCGCGGGGTGCGGATCGCGTCGTAGACGTACGCTTCGGTGCTCACTGACAAGCCTTTCACTGAGGGTTTTCGGGGCGGAGGGCGGGCAGGTCCCAGTCGCGGGCGACGTCGGCCGTGTCCGCGCCGGGCAGGGCCGGTGCGGTGCGCACGGCGGTGGGGGTGGCGGAGAACCGGGGCGCGGGGGCGGGCTGGGTGAGTCCGGCGTGGTCGGCGAAGGTGGCGCGGGCCGCTAGGTGTGGGTGGTGCGGGGCCTCGCGCAGGGACAGCACGGGCGCCACGCAGGCGTCGGAGCCGTCGAAGACGGCCGTCCACTCGTCCCGGGTGCGGGACTTGAAGCGGGCGGCGACCGCCTCGCGCAGTTCACCCCATCGGGTGACGTCCGTACGGGCGTCCGCGTACTGCCCGTCCAGGCCGAGCAGGGTCAGGAACTCGTCGTAGAACTGCGGCTCGAGGGCGCCGACCGCCATGTGGCCGCCGTCGGCCGTCTCGTACGTCCCGTAGTACGGGCAGCCGCCGTCCAGGAGGTTGGCGCCGCGGCGGTCCTGCCAGGCGCCGGCGGCGAGCATGCCGTGGATCATCGCGGAGAGGTGGGCGGTGCCGTCGACGATGGCGGCGTCCACGACCTGGCCGGTGCCGGTCCCGCGCGCGTGATGGAGGGCGGCGAGGACGCCGACGACGAGGTAGAGCGAGCCGCCCGCGTAGTCGCCGAGGAGGTTGGCGGGGACGGCCGGGGGCTCGTCGGGCCGGCCGATCAGGCCGAGGGTGCCGGTGACGGCGATGTAGGCGATGTCGTGTCCCGCGCGGGGCGCGAGGGGGCCGTCCTGCCCCCAGCCGGTCATCCGGCCGTAGACCAGGCGGGGGTTGCGGGCCAGGCAGTCGCCGGGGCCGACCCCGAGGCGCTCGGCGACGCCGGGGCGGTAGCCCTCGATCAGGATGTCGGCGCGCTCGGCGAGGTCGAGGACGCGGGCCGCGCCGTCCGGGGACTTCAGGTCCACGACCACCGAGCGCTTGTTGCGGTTGGTGATGTCGCGGCCGGGGTCGATGCCGAGCGCGGAGCCGCCGGGACGGTCCACGCGCACCACGTCCGCGCCGAGGTCGGCCAGCAGCATGGCGGCGAACGGGCCGGGCCCGATGCCGGCCAGCTCCACCACGCGCACGCCGGTCAGCGGGCCGTGCCCACCGGTCGCCCTGGCCGCTGTCATCCAGACCCCTCGCTGTGACACAACTGATGTAACACCGACGATGCTAAGAACGTGTTCCAGCGGACACAAGCCCTGGACGAGCAAGCGCTTAGCCAAGTGTGCGCACCCTGCGCACGGGCCGCCGCACCTCTCACGCTAGCCTCGGCCACCGACAGCGGCGCGGACTGACGAGGCGAGGGGTGTCATGAGCAGGCTGAAAAGGACGGACCGTCCCTACGACGTCGTGCTCTTCGGAGCCACCGGGTTCGTGGGCACGCTCACCGCGGAGTACCTCGCCACGCACGCTCCCGAGGGGCTGCGCTGGGCGATCGCCGGCCGCGGCGAGGCCCGGCTGCGGGAGCTGCGCGAGCGCCTGCCGGGCGGCGAGTCGGCCGGGGTGCTGCTGGCCGACGTGGCCGACCCGGCCTCCCTGCGCGAGCTCGCCCGGCAGACGCGTGTGCTGGCCACCACCGTGGGGCCCTACGTGACGTACGGGGAGGAGCTCGTCGCCGCCTGCGCGGACAACGGCACCGACTACCTCGACCTGACCGGCGAGCCCGAGTTCGTCGACCTGGTCTACGTGCGGCACGACGCACGCGCGCGGGAGACCGGGGCGCGGCTGCTGCACGCCTGCGGGTTCGACTCCGTGCCGCACGACCTGGGTGCGTACTTCACCGTGCGGCAGCTGCCCGAGGGCGTGCCGCTGAGCGTGGACGGGTTCGTGCGGGTGGACGCGGCCTTCTCCGGCGGCACGTTCGCCTCGGCGCTCAACCAGTTCGCGCGCCCGCTGAGCATGCGGGCGGCCGCGCGGGAGCGCGCCCGGCACGAGCCGCGGCTGATGGGGCGGCGGGCGTCCGCGCCGGTGGGCGCCCCCCGGTTCGCCGGGGAGGTCGGCGCCTGGGCGCTGCCGCTGCCCACGATCGACCCGCAGATCGTGGTGCGCTCCGCGCGCGCCCTGGAGCGTTACGGCCCCGACTTCCGTTACCGCCACTACGCGGCCGTGGAGCGCCTGCCCGTCGCGGTGGGCGGGGTGGCGGCCGTGGGCGCGCTGGCCGCGGCGGCCCAAGTGCCGCCCGCGCGGCGGTGGTTGTCGGGCCGGCTGCAGCCCGGTCAGGGGCCGAGCGCGGGGCGGCGGGCCCGGAGCTGGTTCTCGGTGCGCTTCGTGGGCGAGGGCGGCGGCCGGCGGGTGCTGACGGAGGTGTCCGGCGGCGATCCGGGGTACGGCGAGACGGCGAAGATGTTCGCCGAGTCGGCCCTGTGCCTGGCCCTGGACGACCTGCCGCCCACGGCCGGCCAGGTGACGACGGCCGTCGCCATGGGCGACACGCTCCTCGACCGCCTGAACGCGGCCGGTATCACCTTCAGAGTGGCCGCCCGCCGCTGAGCCGCCCGAACCGGACCAGACCGGACCAGACCGAACCGGACCGGTCCGGACCGCGAAGCCTGCCGCCGGGGCTACCGCGACCAGCCGGTCACCGTGTAGATCATCGCGCCTATCCAGCCGAGCCCGGTCAGCAGGGCGAGGATCAGGGTCGCGTTCACGGCGCGCTCGACCGGGCGGTTCGGGTCGGCCAGCGGCTTCGGGGAGCGGTGCGTCGTCGTCATGCGGCACAGCCTGCCGAGGGCGCCGCGCCCGTCACATCCGTACGGCTACTCAGAACCCGTACGGATACTCAGACGGCGTACTCATCCGCCCCCGTGGCCTCCTTGAGTGCGCGGCGGCACAGCGCGTCGGCCCTGCGGGTGGTCTCGGGCAGGCGGTGGGCCGGGGTGAGGGCGAGGGTGTGGGCGCAGGCGTTGTCCAGGCTCACCCGGTGGCCGACCGAGACGAAGACCGGCTTGACGCCGTCGCGGGTGCGAAGGGCACGGCCGACCTCCTCGGCGCCCGCGAGCAGCGGGGAGGTGCTCCCGCGCGGGGCGGCCGGCTCGTCGTGGGTGAAGGTGAAAGGCTTCTTGGCGACGCCGATGGCGGGCAGTCCGGTGAGGACGCCGAGGTGGGCGGCGAGGCCGAAGCGGCGCGGGTGGGCGAGGCCGTAGCCGTCGCAGACCACCAGGCCGGGCGGGCAGGACAGGTCGCCGAGCGCGGCGAGGACGGCGGGGATCTCGCGGAAGGCCAGCAGCCCGGGGACGTAGGGGAAGGAGATCCGTCCCACGGCGGTTGCCTCGGCGACCACTTCGAGGGTGGCCGCGTCGAGGACGACGGCCGCCGCGGCCACGAGATCGCGGTCGTCGTCGTAGGCCACGTCGACGCCGGTGACGTGGCCCGTGCCGGGCGGCGGTCCGGTCTCGTCGAGCACCACCTGACCGCGCAACTCGTCCTGGACGGCGCGGGCCCGGTCCTCGGTGGCGGGCCAGTCGTCGGGGATGCGCACGGTCGTCGTCATGGTGACCACGAGCGTACGCCCGGTGCGGCGGGCGCCGTTCGGGGTGCGGGCTCGCGGCCGCGTCGAGACGCGGGCCCGCCCCTCCCGGTGGGCCGGGTCAGCCCTTGCCCAGCGCCTGCTGCAACTGCTGCTTGTTCATGTCCGAGCGGCCGTGGATGTTGCGCTTCTTGGCCTCCTCGTAGAGCTGGTCGTAGGTCGGCCCGCCGGAGCCGCCGCCGGAGCGCTGTCCGCCCCGCTTGCCGGAGGACATGTCCTGCGTGGACGTGCGGCTGGCGGTCTTCGACTCGCCGGAGCGGGCGCGCTCCTTGTTCACCGTGCGCGCGGCGATCTCCTTGGCGCGGTCGGTGCTCTCACCCCGGTCCTGCGCGCTGCTCTTGATGTGCTCGTACTGGCGCTCCCGTTTGGAGCTGGAACCGCGTGGCATGCCGTTCACTTCCTCTCTGTCAAGGAACGGATACCCGCATCCTGGAACAGTTCGTCACATCAGGCGATATTCAATCCTCCAGTCGAGCGACGCGGCCCTTCTCACCGGATGCCCAGCAGCCCAGGTCCGACGCGCAGTCGACGGTGTCGTACGAACCGGTGTCGACGGTCCGCCAGGTGCGGCCGGCGTCGAGGGTGAGGTCCGTTCCGGTGGGGCCGACGGCGAGGGCCGCCGCGCGGGTGTGCGGGAGCCAGGTCACGCCGGAGCGGTAGGCGGGCGGCGGCGCGGCGGAGGGCCGCCAGGTGCGGCCGCCGTCCGGCGTCGTGGCGGACGCGCGGGGTGACGACTGGTCGGGCCGGTAGTCGCCGCCGACCGCGATGCCGTGGGCGCGGTCCCGGAAGGCCAGCGCGAAGACGCCTCTGGCCGGATCGCCCGCGGGGACCGGCGTGTCGGCGGCCGTCCAGGTCAGTCCGCGGTCGGCGGAGTGCAGCACGCGCGCGCGTGCGCCTCCCCCGGTGGCCAGCCAGACGTCCCCCGGCCCCGAGGTCACCAGGCACTGGCCGCTCGCCGCGAACCCGGCCTCGCCGTCGAGGGCCTGGGGCATGCCCTGGTCGGGCAGCACCTTCCAGGAGCGGCCGCCGTCACCGGTGGACAGGATGCGGAACCGGCCGTCCACCGGGTCGCTCACCGCCAGCCCGTGCCGGTGGTCGAAGAAGGCCAGGCAGTCGTAGAAGGCGCGCGCGTCGGTGTTGCGGAAGGACTCGGTCCAGGTCGCCCCGCCGTCGTCGGTCCGGTAGATGCGGGAGTCCTCGCCCTCGCCGATGGCGAGCACCACCGCCCGCCGCGCGTCGAACGCCTCGATGTCGCGGAACTGGAGCGCGGACGCGCCCGGCGGCGAGACGTCGCGCCAGTGCGCCCCGCCGTCGGTGGTGCGCAGCACGGTGCCGCCGGTTCCGGCCACCCAGGCGGTGGCGCGGCTGACCGCGGACAGTCCGCGGAAGCGCACGTCCGGCGTGCCGGTGTCCTTCAACTGCCAGTGCGGCGCCGGCGTCCGGTGCTCCCGCGCGTGCGCGCGGTCCGCGCCGGCGGCGGGGCCGGCCGCCAGGGCGGGCGCGGCCGTCGGCACGGCCAGACCCGCCACGGCGGCCAATGCCGTCAGGACGGCCCGCACCGTACGAGCCGCCGATGCCGTGCGGGTCACCGGTGCCGTATGAGTCTCGGATGCCGTCCGGCCCGTTCCCGCCGGCACCTTCCGTCGCGTACTCCCCAAGCGCCTCATGGCGGGGGAAGCTAGCCCACGGCCCCGGCGCCGTCCAGACGGCCTCCGGTCCCAACACGCCCGCCGTGCACGGCACATGGAACCGCGCGTACACGGAGGAACAACGGGAAATGGAATACGTCACGGGTGCGAATGAACGCGGTGACAGAGGTCACTCGTTCCTCGTGTGCACGGATTGGCTGATTCCGTCGTCTCTTCCAGTGCCCCGCCCGTCCGCCCGGATGTTCGTCCAGCCGTCCCAAGGGAGCAAGGTTTTGTCCACCCTCATCGAGCAGCCCGTGGAGGCGCGCCTGGTCGCCGCGGCCCCCCGGATGCCCAGCATCCCCGCCACACTGCGCTACGACCGGAGCGACCCGTTCGCCGTGCGCATGACCTTCCCCGCGCCGGCCACTCTGGAGGGCGTCGAGGTCTGCTGGACCTTCGCGCGCGAGCTGCTCACCGAGGGGCTCAGCGAACCGCGGGGCCACGGCGACGTTCGCGTGCGGCCGTACGGCTACGACCGTACGGTCCTGGAGTTCCACGCCCCCGAGGGCACCGCCGTGGTGCATGTGCGCAGCGGCGAGATCCGCACGTTCCTCCAGGCCACGAGCGAGCTGGTGCCGGTGGGGCTGGAGCACCTGCAACTCGACCTGGACCACGACCTGGCCGAGCTGATGCGGGACGCCTACTGAGCCTTCCGCCCCCCGCCGCGCGCCCCGGGTCGACGGCCCCGGGACACGCGGCAGCCACGCGCCGAGCCGGGCGGCGGCGCAGCCGGGCGTGGCCGAGGGTGACCGGGCCCGGCCGGGCGGCGGGCTCAGCCGGCCGGGGCGGAGGCCGCGGTGGCGGCCACGACGACGGCGGTGCGGACCTCGCGGACGACCCGGCGCAGGGCGGGCGCGGCCGCTCCGCTGCGCTCGGTCAGCTCCTCGATGCGCCGCCGGTGGCGTCTTCGGTCCTTGCCCGGCACCAGCGTCCGCAGTTCTGCGGCGGCCGCGAGCGCCACGACGGCCGCGTCGCGCTCGGACACCTCGACGGCCGGGCGGTCGCCCTCCAGCACCCCGCGCGCCTCCCGCTGCAGCGCGTCCACGGCGGCGACGCGCTGGAGGGCGTGCTCCACGGAGGGGAAGATCCCAAGGACGCGCCGCTTCTCCGCCCGCAGATACCCCTCGGCGGCGAGTTGCTCCCGCACGGCCACGAGCGTGTACCGGGCCCGCAGGGTCACCCAGGCGCGCCAGCGGCGCGGGCGTGACTCCCGTACGAGTTCCAGCAGGCCGTCCAGGACCGGGTCGCCGGTGTGGGCGTCCAGGTCGACCGGCGTGGTGATGCCGTCGTCGTCGACGAGCAGCCCGCGCTGGGCGAGTTCGGTGAGGGCGCCGGCCCTCACCAGGTGGTGCAGGTGCGCGGTGCCGGTGAGTCGCGGGCGCTCGGTGTCCCAGGCGAGCAGGTACAGCCGGGCCGGCAGCGAGAGCGATCCGTCGGACACGGTGCCTCCTTGGTGCCGCGGGCCGCTCGGCCCACGTCTCGTTCCATGGGTTGCTCTTAATTCCTTTGACAGCCGCTTGGCCGCCTCGTAGCGTCTGGAGCGGTCCTGTTGCCGCCGATTGGAGAAGGACGTTGCTCGTCTGAGGTCCTGAGACACCGCCGCACACCCGTCCGGGTGTGTGTGCCGCGTGCGACCTCGGCGTCCGAGCCGTCCTGAAGGAAGTCCGGCCCAGGGCTCTTCTGATGCCCCGTGCCCTCCCGCCTACACGGACCGTCGCCCCCCGCGGTGTCTCGACACGCGTTTGCCCTGACCGCACCAAGCAACCGCGAGGCCGCCCATGTCCGCATCCGTCACCTGCACCTCCCTGTCCTTCGCCTGGCCGGACGGCACCTCCGTCCTCACCGGCCTCGACATCGCCTTCGGCCCCGGCCGCACCGGGCTCGTCGGCGTCAACGGATCGGGGAAGTCCACTCTGCTGAAACTCGTCGCCGGGGAGCTGACCCCCTCCGACGGCACCGTCCGGGTCACGGGCGGGGTCGGCCTGCTGCCGCAGAACGTCACCCTGGACACCTCCCTGCGCGTCGACGAGGCGCTCGGGATCGCCGCGCGCCGGGCCGCGCTGCACGCCATCGAGTCCGGCGAGGTGTCCGAGGAGCACTTCGAGACCCTGGGCGACGACTGGGACGTGGAGGAGCGCGCCCTGGCCACCCTGGGCGAGCTCGGCCTCGGCCACATCGGCCTGGACCGCACGGTCGGCGAGGTCTCGGGCGGCGAGTCGGTGCTGCTGCGGCTGGCCGCGCTGCTGCTGCGCCGGCCCGACGTGCTGCTGCTGGACGAGCCGACCAACAACCTCGACCTGTACGCGCGCCGGCGGCTGTACGCGGCCGTCGCGGCCTGGCCGGGCGTGCTGGTGGTGGTCAGCCACGACCGGGAACTGCTCGAACTGGTCGACCGGATCGCGGACCTGCGCTCCGGGGAGGTCACCTGGTACGGCGGCAACTTCTCGGCGTACGAGGAGGCCCTGGCCACCGAGCAGGACGCGGCCGAGCGCATGGTCCGCGTCGCCGAGGCCGACCTGCGCAGGCAGAAGCGCGAGCTCGCCGACGCGCAGGTGAAGCTGGCCCGCCGCAAGCGGTACGGGCAGAAGATGTGGGACAGCAAGCGCGAGCCGAAGATCGTCATGGGCGCCCGCAAGCGCGCGGCCCAGGAGTCCGCGGGCAAGCACCGCGTCATGCACGAGGAGCGGCTCGCCGAGGCGCGGGAACGGCTCGACGAGGCGGTGGAGGCCGTACGGGACGACGAGGAGATCCGCGTCGACCTGCCGTACACGGCCGTACCGCCCGGGCGCGGTGTCCTCACCCTGGAGAACCTGGAACTCGCGTACGGCACGCGCGTCCCGGGCACGCACGAGCTGCGCGGCCCGGAGCGGGTCGCGCTGGTCGGCCGCAACGGCTCGGGCAAGACGACGCTGCTGCGTACGATCACCGGCGAGCTGGAGCCGGTGTCGGGGCACGTGACGGCGCACGTGCCGCTGCGGTTCCTGCCGCAGCGGCTCGACGTGCTCGACGGGGAGCTGACCGTCGCGGAGAACGTGGCACGGCACGCGCCGGGCGCCACGAACAACCGGATCCGGGCGCGGCTGGCCCGCTTCCTGTTCCGGGGCGGACGGGCCGACCGCAAGGCGGCCACGCTGTCCGGCGGCGAGCGGTTCCGGGCGGCGCTGGCCGCGCTGCTGCTCGCCGAGCCCGCGCCGCAGCTGCTCATGCTCGACGAGCCGACCAACAACCTGGACATGGCGAGCGTGCGCCAGCTGACGACGGCGCTCGAGTCCTACCAGGGCGCACTGATCGTGGCGAGCCACGACCTGCCGTTCCTGGAGTCCGTCGGCATCACCCGCTGGCTGGTCGTGGAGGAGGGAGAACTCAGGGAGACCACCCGGGAGGCGGTCATGGACCCGGCGTAGGCCGCGACCGCCCCTCCTGAGATCCGCGCACGGGTCTCAGGAGGGGCACAGGGCGGCAACGAGGGTTTTGTGGGCGGGGACGATTGGCGCATGATGGCCAACCGGTGCGGACACGCCCGCACCGGTCAGAACCGCCCCGCCGATCCGGAAGGTCACTCGTGCCCAGCCAGAAGGCCCTCGTCCGCCGCCCCGGCCCCCGCCTCGCCGAAGGGCTGGTCACGCACATCGAGCGGGAGCCGGTCGACGTCGAGGTGGCGCTGCGGCAGTGGGAGGAGTACGTCGAGGCGCTGCGCACCCACGGCTGGGAGACGATCGAGGTCGAGGAGGCCGGCGACTGCCCGGACTCGGTGTTCGTCGAGGACACCGTCGTCATGTACCGGAACGTGGCCCTGATCACCCGGCCCGGCGCGGAGTCCCGGCGCGCGGAGACCGCGGGCGTCGAGGAGGCCGTGGCGCGGCTCGGCTGCTCGGTCAACTGGGTCTGGGAGCCCGGCACCCTGGACGGCGGGGACGTGCTGAAGGTCGGCGACACGATCTACGTGGGCCGGGGCGGGCGCACCAACGCGGCCGGGGTCCAGCAGCTGCGCGCCGCGTTCGAGCCGCTCGGGGCGCGGGTCGTGGCCGTGCCCGTGAGCAAGGTGCTGCATCTGAAGTCGGCGGTGACCGCGCTGCCGGACGGCACCGTCATCGGCCACATCCCGAAGGTCGACACGCCGTCGCTCTACCCGCGCTTCCTGCCGGTGCCCGAGGAGTCCGGCGGGCACGTGGTGCTGCTCGGCGGCGGCAAGCTGCTGATGGCGGCGAGCGCGCCGAAGACCGCCGAACTCCTCGGCGATCTGGGCTTCGAGCCGGTCCTGGTGGACATCGGCGAGTTCGAGAAGCTCGAGGGCTGTGTGACGTGCCTCTCCGTCCGACTGCGGGAGCTGTATGCCTGATTGGGTGATCCGCTCACCTCCTCAGCCCCTGGACCTGCGGGTCCCGGGGCTGTACGGCGTCCGCTTCAACTCCCCCGCGGACACGCGCTGATCAGCGATCTTTACAGCGTTCTTAACCTACGGCTTCGTAACCTACGGATTCGTAGCCTACGATCCCGTAAGTTCCCGGCACCGCTCGCCGGGTCCTGCCCCGCCCCGCACGTCCGCGCGTCCCCCTGGAGTCACCGTGACGATCACTTCTCCTCACCTCGGCAGCACGTCAGTCTGGACCGACGCGCGGCTGCTGTACGCCCTGGAGGAAGTGGTCGAGAAGGAGCTGAACCGGCATCTGCAGGTCGCCAAGGACTGGATGCCGCACGAGTACGTGCCCTGGAGCGACGGCCGCAACTTCCCCGGGCAGTTCGCGGACGGCGAGGCCTGGGACAAGGAGCAGTCCAAGGTCACCGAGGTCGGCCGGACCGCCCTCGTCGTCAACCTGCTGACCGAGGACAACCTTCCGAGCTACCACCACGAGATCGCCACGCTCTTCGGCCGTGACGGCGCCTGGGGCACCTGGGTGCACCGCTGGACGGCCGAGGAGGGCCGGCACGGCATCGTCATGCGCGACTACCTGCTCGCCTCGCGCGCGGTGGACCCGGACAAGCTGGAGCGTTTCCGGATGGCGCACATGAGCGAGGGCTTCGAGTCGGACAACCGGCACTCGATGCTGCACTCCGTGGCCTACGTGGCCTTCCAGGAGCTCGCCACCCGCATCTCGCACCGCAACACCGGGCACCAGTCCGGCGACCCGGTCTGCGACCGCATGCTGGCGCGGATCGCGACCGACGAGAACCTGCACATGGTCTTCTACCGCAACCTGCTCAAGGCGGCCTTCGAGCTCGCGCCCGACCTCACCATGCGGGCGGTGCGGGACGTGGTGGTCGACTTCCGGATGCCCGGGCACGGCATCCCCGGTTTCGAGCGGGCGGCGGCCCAGATGGCCATCGGCGAGGTCTACAACCTGCGCATCCACCACGACGACGTGCTCCAGCCGGTGCTGCGGTTCCTGAAGGTCATGGAGATCGGCGGGCTGGGCCCGGAGGGGCTGAAGGCGCAGGAGGAACTGGGGCTGTTCCTGCACGGCCTGGACGCGGAGGCCGCGAAGTTCGACGAGAAGCTGGCCGCGCGCAAGGCGCGGATGGCGGCCCGCGCGAGCGGCTGACCGGCGCTGGGCCGCGCCTAGGGGGTGACCTTCCTGAGGGCCAGCCGCTCCTTCTCGGACAGGCCGCCCCAGACGCCGAAGCGTTCGTCGTTGGCCAGGGCGTACTCCAGGCAGGCCGGGCGCATCTCGCACATCCCGCAGATGCGCTTGGCCTCGCGCACCGAGCTGCCCGGCTCGGGAAAGAAGAAGTCGGCCCCGGTCTGGGCGCACAGGGCCCGGTCCTGCCAGGCGGTGTCGGCCGGGGTGATCGTCTCGGAGTGCATGCGCGAGATCCTGCCGCGCGGCGAAAAACGTTCGATCAACGCCGCATCAACGCGAGCCCTGGGCCCCCGGCCACCCCATGATGGCCGGGGTACGGCGGCCACCGCACGGCGGCTCGCCGCGGCCGCGGTCGGGGCGCGGTTGTCAGTGGGGGGTGCCAGACTCGGCTGTGCGGACCATCTGGTTCCCTTCGAAGGAGGGCAAGGATGCTCACCACCCGTTTCGTCAACGGCGCCCCGAACTGGATCGACGTAAGTACTTCCGACCTCGACGGCGCCCGCTCCTTCTACCGGGGGCTCTTCGGCTGGGAGTTCCGGTCGGCGGGCCCCGAGGCCGGCGGTTACGGCTTCTTCCAGCTGGACGGCCGGACGGTAGCCGGCGGCATGCAGACCACGGCCGGGCAGGGGCCGCCCTCCTGGACCGTGTACTTCCAGAGCGCCGACGCCGAGGCCACCGCCAAGGCGGCCGAGCAGGCGCACGGCGGTGTGCTGGCGCAGCCCATGGACGTGATGGGCCAGGGCCGCATGGCGGTCCTCTCCGACAAGGCCGGCGTGCCCTTCGGCATCTGGCAGCCCGGGCAGACCAAGGGCGTCGACGTGGCGGGCGACCCCGGTTCGCTGTGCTGGGTGGAGCTCTACACCCCGGACATCGCCGCGGCCGCCGCGTTCTACAACAAGGTGCTGGGCCTGGAGACTTCGGCCGTGCCCTTCCCCGGCGGCACCTACACCTGCGTGAACCCCGCCGAGGTCGGGGAGGACGCCATGTTCGGCGGCATCGTGCCGCTCTCCGACGACCCCGTCGAGGCGGAGGGCGGCCCGCACTGGCTGCCGTACTTCGAGGTGACCGACGCCGACGCCACGGCCGCCAAGGCGGAGCAACTGGGCGGCACGGTCCGCAAGCCCGCCGCCGACGTCCCCGGAGTCGGCCGGATCGCCCGCCTCACGGACCCCTCCGGCGCCCGCTTCGCAGTGATCAGGAGCGCCGCGCCGCAGACGTAGGTCTGCTTACGCGGAGGCGCGTCGGATCAGTGTCGTCGGCAGGACCACGCTGCGCGGTGCGCCTCCCACCGCGGCCTCGCCGGACTGGCCCGTCCCGCCGTCCCCCCGGTCGAGGCCGCGCAGGAGCAGGCGGGTCATCAGGCGGCCCATCTCCTCTATGTCCTGGCGGACCGTTGTCAGTGGGGGGTCGGTCTGCTCGGCCACGGGGAGCATGTCGTCGAAGCCGACGACGGCGACGTCCTCCGGCACCCGCAGCCCACGCTCGCGCAGCACCCGCAGCGCGCCGGACGCGGTGAGATCGTTGGCGGCGAACACCGCGTCGAGGTCCGGGCAGCGGTCGAGGAGTTCGCGCATGGCGCGCTCGCCGTCGGCGGGAGTGAAGTCGCTCTCCACGAGGAGCCGGGGATCGGCGTCCACCATGACGTCCCGGTAACCGTCCAGCCGGTCCACCGCCGAGGTCTGGTCGAGCGGTCCGGTGATGTGCCCGATCCGGCGGCGGCCGAGCCCGGCCAGGTGCCGTACGGCCTCGCGGGCCCCGCCCCGGTTGTCGCTGTCGACGTACACCACCCGCCGCGAACCGTCGCTCCAGCCGGGCCGTCCGCCGAACACGGTCGGCACTCCGGCGCGCTGGATCAGCCCGGGCAGCGGGTCGTCGAGGTGGAGGGAGAAGACGAGCGCGCCGTCGACATGGCCGCCCGCCAGGTAGCGCCCCACCCGGGCGTGGTCGTCGCGGCCCTCGGTCAGCAGCAGCACGAGCTGGGCGTCATGTGCCGTCAGCTCCTTGCTGATTCCGCGCAGTTGCAGCGCGAAGAAGGGGTCGGCGAAGACCCGGGTCTCCGGTTCGGCGATGACGACGGCGACGGCGTCGTGCCGTTTGGTCACCAGGCTGCGGGCCGCCTGGTTGGGCACGTACCCGAGTTCCTCCACGGCCCGCCGGACCCGCTCGGCCAGTGCCTCCCTGACCCCGTCGGCACCGTTGACCACACGGGACACGGTGGCCCGCGAGACCCCCGCCCGGGCGGCCACGGCCTCCAGCGTGGGACGCGACACTGCCTCGGACACTTCGGCACTCCTCACCGGCGGTTGCGGATCAGGATAACCGCGAAGCCGCGCCCCGGCGGGGGCGGATGGTCCGGCCCCGTGCCCGCTACGCGTCCTTCCTGGCCCTGCTCGGCTGCACCCGCTTCGGCTCACCCGGCATCTTCGGGTACTCCGGCGGATAGGGCAGGTCCGCGAGGCCGTGGTCGCGCTCGTCCCGCGCCGCGAGCTCCAGCAGCGCCTCCAGGGAGTACGCGTGCTCGTCCATGTCCGCGTGGACGTCCCCGAGTTCGGCGAACCGCGCCGGCATGGTCGCCAGGTCGAAGTCCTCGGGCTGGGCGTCGCCCACCTCCTCCCAGCGCAGCGGCGCCGAGACGGGGGCGTGCGGGCGGGGCCGTACCGAGTAGGCGGAGGCGATGGTGCGGTCGCGCGCCGTCTGGTTGTAGTCGACGAAGATGCGGGCGCCGCGCTCCTCCTTCCACCACTTGATCGTGACCCGCTCGGGCATCCGCCGCTCCATCTCGCGCCCCACCGCGATGGCCGCGCGCCGCACCTGGGTGAAGGTCCAGCGCGGTTCGATGGGCACGAACACGTGCAGGCCGCGCCCGCCGGAGGTCTTGGGCCAGCCGCGCAGCCCGCCGAACTCCTCCAGCACGGCGCGCAGTTCGTGGGCGGCCCGGACCGCGTCGGCGTAGTCGGTGCCGGGCTGGGGGTCCAGGTCGACGCGCAGTTCGTCGGGGTGGTCGACGTCGCCGCGCCGTACCGGCCAGGGGTGGAAGGTGAGCGTGCCGTACTGCGCGGCCCACACCACGGCGGCCTCCTCGGTGGGACACATCTCGTCGGCGCTGCGTCCGCTGGGGAAGGTGATGTGCGCGGTCGGGATCCAGTCGGGCATGCCCTTGGGCGCCCGCTTCTGGAAGAACCACTCGCCGGTGATGCCGTCCGGGTAGCGCTCCAGGGTGGTGGGGCGGTCGCGCAGGGCGCGCAGGATGCCCGGGGCCACGGACTGGTAGTAGCGGGCCACGTCCAGCTTGGTGAAGCCGCGCTCCGGGAAGAACACCTTGTCCGGGCTGGACAGCCGTACGGTCCGGCCGGCCACCTCCAGTTCCACCGCATCGCCCATGCGAGCCACGGTAGGCGTACCGCGCACGCCTCGCACACCGGGCGCGGGCGGCCCGGTGCGCGCAGAATCGGTGCCATGGAGGTGCCATGGACCTGCCGGTGATGCCGCCCGTGAAGCCGATGCTCGCCAAGTCGGTGGCCAGGATCCCGCCGGACATGCAGTACGAGGCGAAGTGGGACGGCTTCCGGGCGATCGTGTTCCGCGACGGGGACGAGGTCGAGCTGGGCAGCCGTACCGGCAGGCCCCTGACCCGGTACTTCCCCGAGCTGGTGGAGGCGCTCAAGGAGCGGGTGCCCGAGCGGTGCGTGCTGGACGGGGAGATCGTGATCGCCCGTGAGGGGCGGCTGGACTTCGACGCGCTCACCGAGCGGATCCATCCGGCCGACTCGCGGGTGCGGATGCTGGCGGAGCGGACCCCGTCCTCCTTCGTGGCGTTCGACCTGCTCGCGCTGGACGGCGAGTCGCTGCTCGACGTGCCGCTGTCCGACCGGCGGCCGCTGCTGGTCAGAGCGCTGGAGTGGGCGACGGCGCCGGTGCATGTGGCGCCCGCGACCACCGACATCGAGGTGGCGCGGCAGTGGTTCGAGCAGTACGAGGGGGCCGGTCTCGACGGTGTGGTCGCCAAGCCGCTCGGGCTTCGCTACCTCCAGGACGAGCGGGCCATGTTCAAGGTCAAGCACGAGCGCACCGCGGACGTGGTCGTGGCCGGCTACCGGCACCACAAGAGCGGTCCCGTCGTGGGCTCCCTGCTGCTGGGGCTCTACGACGACCGGGGCGCCCTCCAGCACGTCGGCGTGTCGGCCGCCTTCCCGATGAAGCGGCGCGCGGAGCTGATCGACGAACTCGAGCCGCTGCGGATGGACGACGTGACCGGGCACCCGTGGGCGGCCTGGTCCGAGGAGGCGGCCCACGAGTCGGCCCGGCTGCCGGGCGCGCCGAGCCGCTGGTCGGGCAAGAAGGACCTGTCCTGGGTGCCGCTCAGACCGGAGCGGGTGGCCGAGGTGGCGTACGACCACATGGAGAACGGGGCGCGGTTCCGGCACACCGCGCGTTTCCGCCGCTGGCGCCCGGACCGCACCCCGGAGAGCTGCACCTACGCCCAGTTGGAGGAACCGGTCCGCTACGACCTGTCGGAGATCCTCGGCTCCGGGGCCTGAGCCGGCCCCCGCCTCAGTGTCGCGTGCTCAGGGCCTCAGAGCCGCCTGCTCAGTGCCTCATGGCCGCATGACCACCTTGACCGCGCCGTCCTGCTTGCGCTGGAACATCTCGTACGCGTGCGGCGCGTCGGACAGCGGCACGTGGTGCGTGGCGAACTCGTCGACGCCCAGCGGGTCCTCGTCGGTCAGGTAGGGCATGATCGCGTCGCTCCAGCGGCGGACGTTGGCCTGTCCCATGCGCATCTGGATCTGCTTGTCGAACAGGGTGAGCATCGGCAGGGGGTCCGCCATGCCGCCGTAGACGCCGGACAGGGAGATCGTGCCGCCGCGGCGCACGAGTTCGATGGCGGTGTGCAGGGCGGCCAGCCGGTCCACGCTGAAGCGTTCGGCGATCGGCCCGCTGAGCACGCGCGGCATCACGGCGGCGGCCTGCTGGACCATGCGGGCGGCGGCGCTGCCGTGCGCCTCGGTGCCGACGGCGTCGATGACCGCGTCGGGGCCGCGGCCGTCGGTCTCGTCCCGGATCGCGGCGACGAGTTCCTTCTCGCTGTCGAAGCTGCGCAGGTCGAACGTCTCCACGCCCCGGCCGCGCGCCCGGGCCAGCCGCTCGGTGACCAGGTCCACGCCGAACACCCGCTCGGCGCCGCGCGCCCGCGCGATCCGGCAGGCCATGTCGCCGATCGGCCCGAGGCCCAGCACGGCCACGGTGCCGCCCCGCGGCACGTCGGCGTAGGCGACGGCCTGCCAGGCGGTGGGCAGCACGTCGGAGAGGTAGAGGAAGCGGTCGTCGGAGGGGCCCTCGGGAATCTTCATCGGGCCGTACTGCGCCTGCGGGACCCGCAGGTACTCGGCCTGGGCGCCCGGGACCGCGCCGTACAGACGGGTGTAGCCGAACAGGGGGGCGCCCATGCCCTCGCTGGTGACCTGGGTGGTCTCGCACTGCGTCTGCAGGCCCGCGGAGCACATGAAGCAGTGGCCGCAGGAGATCTGGAAGGGGACGACCACGCGGTCGCCGGGCCGGAGGTTGGTGACCTCCGCGCCGACCTCCTCGACGATGCCCATCGGCTCGTGGCCCAGGATGTCGCCGGGCGTCATGAACGGCGTGAGCACCTCGTACAGGTGAAGGTCGGAGCCGCACAGGCCGCTCGAGGTGATCCGGATGATCGCGTCCGTCGGTTCCTGGATCTTCGGATCGGGGACCTCTTCCACTCGAACGTCCCGCTTGCCCTGCCAGGTAACTGCCTTCATCGCGGCGCGCTCCCTCCGTCGCCTTTGTCACCGTCTGCGCCGCCGGGTACCCGGGGCCCGGTCACCGAACCGGAACGGCCGGATCGGAAGTGAGCGTCTATCGCCATGAATGAACATTCAAACGCACAATCGCAGGACTTGGACGGACACGCGTCCCGAGCGTGCCCGGCATACGCGAAGACGGGGGCTTGAGGCCATGGCGACGACCGAGGGCGGGACGGCGGGCATATGGCCGGGCGCGGAACCGGGCCCGGGACGAAGAGCGCGGACACGGCGGGCGGTGACCGCGGCCGCCCTGCTGGCCGCCGTGGCGGCCCTGTCCCTGGCGGCGGGCTGCTCCTCGGGGCGCGGCGGCCCCGGCGATGTGCCGGGGCACTCCGCCGGGCGGTCCCCGTCCCCCACCGCGAGCCCGCGGCACACCGGCCCGGTGCTCGCGGTCAAGATCGACAATGTGGTCCCGGCCCGCCCGCAGACGGGCCTGAACGCCGCCGACATCGTGTACGCGGAGCAGGTCGAGGGAGGGCTGAGCCGGCTGATGGCCGTGTACGCCACCAAGCTGCCCCCGGTCGTCGGGCCGGTGCGCAGCGCCCGCGAGTCCGACCTCGAACTGCTGCGCCAGTTCGACCACCCCGTCCTCGCCTTCTCCGGCGCCCAGTCCAAGCTGCTGCCGCTGATCGACGCGGCCCCCGTCAAGGCCGAGTCGGCCGACAGCGACCCCGGCGCGTACTTCCGCGGCGGCGACAAGGTGCCCCCGCACGACCTCTTCCTGCGCCCCGCCCGCCTCCTCGCCTCCCCGCCGGGCGCCGAGGCGCTGACCACCGGCTTCCGCTACGGTCCGGCCCCGGCGGGCGGCCGCGCCGAGACCTCGCGCACGGTGCGCTACCCGTCGGCCCGGTTCACCTTCACCTGGTCGGCGCAGCGGCACGGCTGGCAGGTGGCCATGGACGGCACGCCCACGGTGACCACCGACGGCGGCCGCGTGACCCCGGCGACCGTGGTGGTGCAGCACGTGAAGGTGCGCAGGTCGAGCCTGCACGACGTGCTCGGCAACTACACGCCGTACACCGAGACCGTGGGGTCGGGGAAGGCGGAGGTGCTGCGCGACGGACGGGTCTACGACGTCACCTGGAAGCGCCCCGGGGCGGCGGACGGCACCTCGCTCACCGCCGCGAACGGCACGCCCGTGAACCTGGCGCGCGGCCAGGTGTGGGTGGTCCTCACGGGCGACTAGTGCGGGCTAACGCAGGCCGCGGCCCGACTCCAGCACCTGCCGGGCCTGGGCCACCAGGCCGTCGGCGCCGCAGGAGCGGGCCAGGGTCAGGCCCCGGTCGAGTTCGGCGACCGAGCGGGACAGGATGCCGTACTCGACGCGGGCGGCCGCGTGCTCGTACTGGCACGGCGAGGCCTCGAGGTAGGTGACGGCCTGGGCGGCCAGGCGTACCGCGCGCTGGCCGGTCTCCAGCGCCGCCGCGCACCGCAGGGCCTCCCCTATGGCCGTGTCGGTGCCGAACCGCTCGGCCTGGCGGCGCACGTCGGCGGCGAGCCGGGCGGCTCTGGCCGGGTCCTCGGTGGCCAGGGCGTGGGCCAGGTCGGCGGCCCACGGCACCATCACGGGGTTGTGGTGGCCGCGGACGGCGGCGGCCTTCTCGGCGGCCTCCAGTTCGTTGACGCCCTCCTTGGTGCGGCCCACGGCGAGCAGCAGCCGGCCGCGCACGGAGCGCGGGTCGGGGATGACGATGGTGGACGGGTAGGGCGGTGCGAAGCCGTAGCGCTCGGCGACCTCCCAGGCCTCCCCGACGTGGCCGCGGGCGAGCAGGGTGTCGACGAGGTTGCAGGAGGCGGTCCAGTACAACGGCAGTCCGCGGCCCACCCGTTCGGCCAGGCGCAGGGACTCGCGCAGGGAGGTCTCGGCCTCTCTGAGCCGGCCGCGCCTGCGCTGGCCGAGCCCGACATAGGCGTGCGCGAGGGCGAGGTGGCCGCCGCTCCAGCCGGCGCTCTCGTAGGCGCGCAGCCCCTCGGCGTAGAGGGCCTCGGCGCGGTCGAGGCGGTCGCTGTAGGCGTAGGCCCCGGCGAGCATCAGCAGCAGTTCGATGCCCCACTCGGGATCGGTCCAGCCGAGGCCCGGGGCGAGGCGGCCGTTGACCAGGGCGCGGTCGCACACCTCGACGACCTCCTCGGCGTTCTCGCCCCGGGTCATGGCGTCGAAGCCGCGCAGGATCAGCAGGGCGCGCTCGGAGTTGTCGCGGCCGGTGCAGCCGGCGGCGAGCGCGGCGAGCCGTTCGGAGCGGTCCGGGGAGCCGGTCTCGCCCGCGTACAGGCCCTCCCACATGTACTGCACGGCCTGGAGTCGCAGCCGTACGGGACCGGGTTCGTGGCGGGCGGCCTCCGCCTCGACGGTGCGGACGGCCTCCTCGAGCTGGTTGTTGTGCAGCAGGGCCTGGGAGAGCCGGCACACGGCGTCCACGCGGGCGGCGCCGTCGAGGCCGCGCATGCCCAGGGCGCTTCGCAGGTGCTCGACGGTGGTGGCGGGCGCGGTCAGCAGTGTGGCGCAGCCCAGTTCTTACAGGACGCGGGCGTGCACCTCGGGGGCGGGCGGCTCCAGCAGGGCGCGCTCCAGACAGCGGCGGGCCGCGTCCGGGGCGCCGACGGCGAGGTGTTCGCGGGCGGCGGCGCGCAGCTGTTCGACGAGTTCATCGTCGTCGTCCGGGTGGACCTGGAGCAGGTGCCGGGAGGCCGCGGCGGCGCCGAGGCCGGAGTCGGTGACGACCTGGGCGGCGATGCCGTGCATGGCGGTGCGCAGGGCGTCGGGTATGGAGTCGTAGACGGCGGTGGCGATGAGCGGGTGCACGAACTCCAGGTCGCCGTCGCCGCCGCGCCCGGTGGCCGGGTCGGGGTCGGTCAGGATGCGGGCGCCGCGCAGCAGTTCGGCGCAGCTCACGGCGTCCTCGCGGCCCATGGTGGCCAACCGCGCCACCAGGTCTACGGAGATGTCGGTGCCCAGGATGGCGGCGGCCCAGGCGAACCGGGTGGCGTCGATGCCGAGTTCCTCCAGGCGGGCGACGAGTCCGCCGCCGCGGGCCGAGCGGTTCAGGGCGCGCAGTTCACCGGCGTGGGCCTCGGCCGGTTCGAGTTCGCTGTCCTGAACCTTGGCGAGGAGTTCGACGGTCTCGTACGGGTTGCCGCCGGTGACCGCCCACACCTCGCGGCAGAACGCGGCGTCGGCCTGCGGGCCGAGCGTGGCGCGGGTGAGCCCGGCGGTGGCGTCGGGGGTGAGGGCGCTCAGGTCGCTGACGCCGGCCGCGGCGGCGACCGCGTCCAGGCAGCGGGCGCTGTCGCCGTCGGACTCGCCGGGCCTGCGGGCGACGGCGACCAGCACGGAGAGGTCGTCGAGGCGTTCGACGAAGGCGGCGAGCCAGCGCAGGGTCTCCTCGTCGGCCCAGTGGGCGTCGTCGATGAGCAGCACCAGCGGCCACTCGCGCCCGGCGAGCCTGCGCACCGCGGCGACCAGCCCGTCGCACACGCCCTGCGGGTCGGCCTGCCGGTCGCCGGGCTCGGCGATGCCGAGGGCTGGGCCGGCGATGTCGTACCAGTCGCCGAGGTACTCGCGGGCCTCCTCGGGCCTCATGGACACCAGCGCGGGCTGGAGCAACTGCCGTACCACGTTGAACGGTACGGAGCGCAGGGTCTCGCCGCCGCGCGCCGACCACACGGTGCAGCCGCGCTGCCGGGCCAGGCGCCGGGTCTCGGCCAGGAGCGCGGTCTTGCCGAGTCCCGCGTCGCCCTGGAAGACCAGCAGGCCTCCGGAGGACGAGCGGTCGGCGCACAGCGTCTCCACCGCGTCCGAGACGGCGGTGATCTCCTCGTCGCGCTCCCACAGGGAGGCCGAGGCGGCCGCACCCGGCCGTACCTCCGTCATCCCGCTACCTCCCCAAGTCGCCCGAACGACGTACGGAACCCGAGCGTAGTCCCCGTGCCCGCGAAGTGGAGCAGGGTCCGGTCACCTGTTGCCGCGACGGGTGAAACCGGTCGCGCGCGGGCGACGCCGGACGCCCGCGACCTGCGCCGGTGACGGGAGTGACGTGTCAACTCCCGGTCAAGGAAGGCCCGGTGACCGGTCAAGGGCACCGGGATCGCCGGCCGGGCGGGGTCTCTCATCCGGCTTTCACCGACGCCTCATACGGTGGGGGCATGACGCAGGTGACTCCACCCGGGTGGTACCCCGACCCCGGGCAGACAAGTGACGGTCCCGCCACCGAGCGCTGGTGGGACGGCAAGGCATGGACGGACCGGACCCGCCCCCTCGGTTCGCCCGCCGCGTGGGGTCCCCCGGCGCAGCCGTCCGCCGGGGAGACGGGACTCCAGGATCAGCCCGGGTCCGCAGGGCAGTTCGGATCCCCGGGGCAGTTCGGGGTTCCCGGCCAGCCCGGGTCCCAGGCTCAGCCCGGGTTTCCGGGTCAGCCCGAGATTCCGGGTCAGCCCGGGATCGCGGCTCAGCCCGGTTACTACGGGCACCCCGGCTGGCCGGGGTATCCGGCGCCGCCGCCGGCCGCTCCGCGGCGCGGGCTGCGCACGGGCATCGCGGTCGCGGTGGCCGCCGCGGTGCTGGCGAGCATCGGGGCCGGCGTGTACGCGCTGGCCGGGGACGGCTCGGGAAGCCGGGACCGCGCCGGGTCGCAGGGGCCGGCCGGGCGCGGCGGTTCCGGCGGGCAGGAAGGTTCCGGCGGCCTCGGCGGGCCGTTCGGCGGCGGCCCCGGCGGCAACGGCGGAAGTGGCGGGAACGGCGGCCCGGGTGGTTCGGGGGGCTCCGGTGGTTCCGGTGGTCCCGGTGGTTCCGGTGGGCAGTCCGCCGCGCCGAAGATCCGCAGCGGTTCGGTGACCGACCAGGTGAGCGGCATCAGCCTGCCCATACCCGGCGGCTGGTACGGCCAGCAGCTCACCGCGGGCGCCCAGGTCACCTCGGACGACTCCTACAAGTGCCCCGGGGACACCTCCCAGGAGTGCACCAAGGGCGGCGCCTACTCCGCGCCCGCCCTGCTGCTCGGCACCCAGGGCGGAACGGCGGAAGAGGTCGCGAAGGCCGACATCGCCGCCAACGCCAAGGAGTCCTACGGCGGGAAGACGTACGGCGGGATCACCTCGCACCAGGTGCTCCAGTCCAAGGCGGTGACCGTGGCGGGCCAGGAGGGCTACCTGGTCCGCTGGAAGGCGGTGACCGGCAAGGGCGCCGACGGCTATGTCGAGTCGCTCGCCTTCCCCTCGCCGGCCGACTCCCGGCGGATCGTGGTCGTCCGCTTCGGCGTGGACGTGGGGCAGCGGCAGTCGGTGATCGACGACATCACCAAGGGCATAAAGGTGTCCTCGGGCGGCGGCGACGGCCAGAACGTCTGACCGGCCCCGCACACGCTCCGGCCGGGTGAGGCGCCCCTCCGCTCCAGAGGAACCCCACCCGGCCGGTGGTGCGCGCCGCCCCCGTCCCCACGGTGCGGCGCCGGCAGGTCACCGTCCGGTCATCCCTGGACGGCGGCCTGGGTCTTCACTCGAGGCCGAGCGCCGGCAGCACGGCGGCCTCCACGAACCTGACCATGTAGTCCGGGTCGGCGTACGCCCCCTCCAGCACGGGCCGGATGCGCAGCACCCCGAACATCTGCGCCGGGACGTACTCCAGCGCGGGCGTGTCCGGCGGGACCTCGCCGCGCTCGACCCCGCGCCGCAGGATCTCGCGCAGCGCGGCGATCTCGGGCTCCACGAGGGTCTCGCGCAGCGCCCGCTTCAGGTCGGGGTCCTGCATGATCGCGTGCCCGAGGGCCTGGAGGAGGCGGGTGTCCTTGCCGGACCACTCGCCCGCGGCACGCGCCGCCTCGCGCAGGTCCCCGGCGAGGGTGCCGGTGTCGATGCCGGCGAACCGCGAGCGGCTGCTGGAGCGCAGCGCGGCCACCACGAACTGCGGCTTGGTCTTCCACTGCCGGTAGAGCGTGGACTTGCTGCAACGGGTGCTGGCGGCGACGCCCTCCATGGTGACGGCGTCGTACCCGCACTCGCGGATCTGTTCGAGGACGGCGTCGAAGAACTCCCGCTCACGCTCAGGCGTGAGCTTGGAGCGGCGCGAGGCGACGACGGGCTCCGGTCCGTCCGCGGCCTGCGACGTCATCACTCTTCTCCTTCGCTCGTCCGGGGGCTGCGCCGCCCAGTGTGGCGCATCTCCATCGATACGTCAGTGTACCGGTACTCAAGCGTATCGATACACTGTCGTACCGGTACGCTAGCGTATCGATGTCAGTCGGATCAGCGGGCGGCGCGCACGGCGCCGCGCGCACGCACCACCGTCAGCGAGGGGGCCGGGGCATGCATTCCCGTGAGCAGGAGGCGCCGGCGCGGCCCGCCCGGCCCGCGCGACCCCCGCTCCTGCGCGAGCTGCTGCTGGTCGCCGGGCTCTTCCTGATCTACAAGTTCGGCCGGCAGCTGGTCGCCGGGCACACCGGCGAGGCGTTCCGCGACGCGGACCGCGTCTGGGACCTGGAGAGGGCCGTGCGCCTGCCCGGCGAGGGCGGGGTGCAGTCTTTGCTGCTGCACGGCGACACGGCGGTCCACCTGGCGAACACCTACTACGCCACCGTGCACTTCCCGGTCACCGCGGGCTTCCTGATATGGCTCTACCTGCGGCGCCCGGCGCACTACGTCTGGGCCCGCCGCGTGCTGGCCGCGGTGACCGCCGCCGCCCTGGTGGTGCATCTGGCGTTCCCCCTGGCCCCGCCGCGGATGCTCGCCGAGGCGGGCCTGGTCGACACCGCCCGCGTGTACGGGCCGTCGGTGTACGGGCCGCCGCAGACGGACCACCTGTCCAACCAGTTCGCGGCGATGCCCTCGCTGCACTTCGGCTGGGCTCTGATGGTGGCCGTCGGCCTGATCGCCGCGACCCGTTCGCGCCTGCGATGGCTGTGGCTGCTGCACCCGCTGCTGACCCTGGTGGTGATCGTGGGCACCGCGAACCACTACTGGCTGGACGCGCTCGTGGCGGCCGCGCTGCTCGGCCTCGCCCTGACGGTCGTACCCCGGCCGCACCGCGCCCCGCACACCGCGGGCGGCGGCCACGCACGGCCGGTGCCCGCGGAGGACGACTCCCTGGTGGGGGCGGCCCGATGAGCGCCGCCGTCCTCGCCGTCGTCCTCTCGCTGTTCTCGGCCGTCGCCTACGCCGCCGCCGCGGTCGCCCAGGAGCGGCTCGCCGCGCGGGACGCCGGAGCGGGCCTGGTGCGGCTGCTGCGTTCCGGCGCCTGGTGGTGGGCCGTCTCGCTGAACGGGTCGGCGGCCCTGCTGCACGTGGTCGCCCTCCGGTACGGACCGCTCACCGTGGTCCAGCCGCTCGGCGCGCTGACGCTGGTGGCGGCGGTGCCGATGGGGGCGCGGATGGCGGGGCGGCGGGTGGCGGCCGCCGAGTGGCGGGGCACCGCGTGCACCCTGCTCGGGCTTTCCGCCCTGCTCGTCGCCGCGTCGGGACCCGCGCCCCGGCAGGCGCTGAGCCCGGCCGAGGCGCTCGCGGTCGCGGGCGGCACGGCCGTCCTCGTCGGGGCGCTGTCACGGCCCGGGGCGCGGCCGGGTCTCAGGCACGCGACCGCGTCCGGCCTGGCCTCCGGTGTCGCCTCCGCGCTCACCCAGACGGTGACGGTCGCCGCGACGGACCACTCCGGACCGCTGCTCAGCGCGCGGGTGATCACGGTGGCGCTGCTGGTGGCCGCGTTCGCCACGGGCGGCCTGCTGCTGTCGCAGACCGCCTACCGGGGCGGCCTCGGCGCCCCGCTGGCCGTGGTGACGCTGGCCAACCCGGTGGCAGCCGCGGTCGTCGGGATCACCCTGCTCGGCCAGGGCCTCCAAGGCGGCGCGCGGGGTGTGCTCCTCGCGCTGGCGGGCGCGGCGCTGGCCGGCTGGGGCGTGGTGGAGCTGTCGCGCTCGGGCCCGCGCCCGGCCGGCGAGGGCGGTCACGGGGCGCACCCCGTGGCCGCCGTCCTGGCCCTGGAGCCGGAGTCGGCCTCCCAGGAACCGGTGTTGCTGCCCGAGCGTTCCGGACCGGGCCGTCTCACTCCCCTGTGACCACCGCCGTCACGCGGCTCTCACCGTGAGGGCCGTCCGTCAGCCCAGGCCCCGCGAGTCCTGCTTGAGCGCGGTGTCGACGGTCAGCGCCGTCGCGACCACCAGGCTCAGCAGCGGCTCGGGCAGCTGGTAGTGGATCTGCAGGACGTAGTTGTCGGCCGTGGTGAACATCGTCTTGGCCAGGCCCTCCCAGGTCTTGGTGATCCGGGCGACCTCGTTGTCGGCGTGGTCGACGATGGCGAAGTTCCAGGCCCGCCAGTTCTCCGCCTTGATGGCGCCGACCTGCCGGCCGTCGGCGTTCATCGCGAAGTTGATCTTACCGAAGACGTTGTTCTGGACGATCTCGCCGACCTGCGAGCCGTCCGGGCGGGACACGATCACGCGCGACTTGAATATCTTCGCGGGCCGGGTCAGCACCAGCAGCGGCTGCCCGTGGTTGTCGCGGATCTCCAGCTTGTGCGTCATGAACTGGTCGAGGCTGGAGACGAAGCGCAGGATCTTCTTCAGCGCGCTCTGCCCGACCTCGGTGACCGCGCCGATCAGGCTGCCGTTCTGGTCGAAGACCTTGTACTCGTTGGTCAGCTCGATCAGCTTGGCCTTCTGGTTCACCACCAGCACCGGCTCGCTGAACAGCGTGCCGCCGCCGGGGCCGCTGGGGGCGACCCCGGCCTGCTGCTGCACCTGACGCTGCACCCGGGCGTCGGGGCCCGTCGGCTGCGCCGGGACCTGCGGCGCCATCTGCTGCGCACTCTGGGGCTGTTGGCCGGCGTGGGTGTGTTCCGTCCACTGGGAGCCGTCCCAGTAACGCAGCGTCTCGGCCGCCCCGTGCGGATCGGGGTACCAGCCTGCAGGTGTGTTCGAATGCGTGGTCACCGGGGCACACTACCGCGAGCCGGCCGGAAGGCAACCGCTTCCTGTCCGCTGATCAGCGGGTCAGGATGGCCGGATCGCTCACCCCGGGACGGCCGTTCTCCACATGTCCGGCGAAACGCCGCACAAACCCCGCCTCTCCTTCGTCGGTGACGGTGAGGTCGTACCAACGCGCGCTGGCCGCCAGCGAGTAGCGCTCCTTCACGGTGGCGCCGGGCCGCACCCGGACCGTCCTCGGCTTCCCGCCGTATCCGCTGCTCACCTTCAGCGACGCGGTCTTCGCGCCCTTGTTGGTGAAGGCGAGCTCGACGTCGTCGCCCACGTGCCGTGCGGTGACCTCCGGGCCGGCCGTCTTCCCGGGGCCCTTGAAGACGCGCAGGAATCCGTTGGGTCCGTGCACGGTGAGGTCGTGGGAGCCGCCGGAGTAGGCGGAGTTCCAGGTGTCGGCGACCTTCCGGCCGGCCTCGGTGGTGTAGGTCCAGGGGCCGTCGGCGCGGTTGCCGGAGGTGACGAGGAAGGCGGCGCCCGCGTGCGCGCCGGAGGCGAAGGTCAGGGTGAGCTTTCCGGTCGCCGTGTCGGCCGAGGCGTCCACCAGGGGCGCGTACTTGAGCGGCCGGGTGGGACGGCGGCCGCGCTCCTGCCGGGGCAGCGTGCCCTTCGCGGGCGGGGTGGGGACGTAGTCCGGGTGGCGGTTGTGGTCCGGGGGGAGGTAGCCGGCCGTGCCGGGCAGCGGGACGTGCCCGGTGTCCTTGCGGGAGAAGTCGAAGGCGGCGGTGAGGTCGCCGCACACGGCCCGCCGCCAGGGCGAGATGTTCGGCTCGCGCACCCCGAAGCGGCGCTCCATGAAACGGATGATGGAGGTGTGGTCGAAGGTCTCGGAGCAGACGAAGCCGCCCTTGCTCCAGGGTGAGACGACGAGCATGGGCACGCGCTGTCCGAGGCCGTAGGGGCCGGCGACGTGGCCGCCGCCGCCCTTGAACAGGTCCGGTTCCGCGTCGGCCGTGGAGCGGCCCTGGCTCGCGGAGGCCGGCGGGAAGGGCGGGATCAGGTGGTCGAAGAAGCCGTCGTTCTCGTCGTAGGTGATGAACAGGGCGGTCCTCGCCCACACCTCGGGGTCGGCGGTCAGCGCGTCGATGACCTGGGAGACGTACCAGGCACCGTAGTTGGCGGGCCAGTTGGGGTGCTCGGTGAAGGCCTCGGGGGCGACGATCCAGGAGATCTGCGGGAGTTTCCCGCCCTTGACGTCGGCCTTGAGCCGGTCGAAGAAGCCCTCGCCCTTGCGGGCGTCGGTTCCGGTACGGGCCTTGTCGTAGAGCGGGTCGCCGGGCGCCGCGTTACGGTACTGGTTGAAGTACAGCAGCGAGTTGTCGCCGTAGTTGCCCCGGTAGGCGTCCTGGATCCAGCCCCAGCCGCCGGCCGCGTCGAGGCCGTCGCCGACGTCCTGGTAGATCCTCCAGGACACGCCCGCCTTCTCCAGCCGCTCGGGGTACGTCGTCCAGCCGTAGCCGGCCTCGTCGTTGCCGAGGACGGGGCCGCCGCCCTTGCCGTCGTTGCCGGTGTAACCGGTCCACATGTAGTAGCGGTTGGGGTCGGTGGAGCCGATCAGGGAGCAGTGGTAGGCGTCGCAGATGGTGAAGGTGTCGGCGAGCGCGTAGTGGAAGGGGATGTCCTCGCGGGTCAGGTACGCCATCGTCGTGGTGCCCTTGGACGGGACCCACTTGTCGTACCTGCCGTCGTCGAAGGCGGCGTGCCCGTCGTTCCAGCCGTGCGGGAGGTCCTGGATGAAGGCGAGGCCCAGGTCGTCGGCGTCGGGGTGGAAGGGCAGGATCTCCTTGCCCGCGGCGTCCTTCTGGTGCCAGACGGACTGGCCGCCGCGCAGGGTGACCGGGCGCGGGTCGCCGAATCCGCGTACGCCGCGCAGGGTGCCGAAGTAGTGGTCGAAGGAGCGGTTCTCCTGCATCAGGACGACGATGTGCTCGACGTCCTCGAGCGACCCCGTGCGGTGGTTCGCGGGCAGCGCGGCGGCGCGCTCGACGCTGTTGGACAGCGCGGTGAACGCCGTGGTGGCCCCCGCGAGTTGGAGGAATCGGCGCCGGTTGACCTCGGGCATGGGCAAGGACCTCTCGTCCTGGGTACGGGCGGTACGGGCGCTGCACGCGCGCTGCGAGTGTTCCAAGTCCGCCGGACGAGTGGGAAGGGTGCGATGGCGCCAATGTGAAAAGCGGCGGTACGCGAGGTGCTCGAACGGGTGCGCAGACGGGCGGCCCCGCGCTTCGCCGAGCCGCGGACCCGCGTGCACGAGCGCATCCGGACGGTGAGGCGCGGGGCGTCCTGGCAGCGGGACGGCCGCCGGATCACGGGGTCAGGTACGCCTCCACCTCGCTGAACTGTCCCGCCGGCCAGCCGGTGTTGGCGCTCACCGACAGCCGCAGCCAGCGCAGGTTCGTACCGTCGGGCAGGGCGACGGTGGCGGTGTTGCCGGTCGCCGGGTCGAAGCGGTAGTCCCGCGCCCCCACCACGGTCGAGTAGTTCGAGCCGTCGGTGCTGCCCAGCACGGTGATGGTCTGGGTGCGGGCGCCCCAGGCGGCCGACGGCGGCAGTTTAAGCACCAGGCGGCGCACGGCCTGGCCGGAACCGAGGTCGACGGTCCAGGACTGCGGGAAGGCGTTGTTGGCCGACTCCCAGTAGCTGCTCCCGTCGCCGTCGACCGCCTTGCCGGGCGTGTAGACGTCCTGCGAGCCGGTCGCGGTGGCCGGGCGGCCCTTGGCGAGGTTGCGGTTCGGGTCGGGGTCGGGATTTCCCTGGCCCGGCTGCGGCCAGGTCGAGCAGTCCTCCCAGGTGCCGGGCCAGCCGGAGTTGCCGCCGCCGTCGGTGAGCGTGAAGCTGCCCGAGCCGGACGGGTAGGGACAGTCGTAGACGCCGGCCGCGCCCACGGAGGTGGCGGTGACGTCGCGGAAGACCGCCGCGCCCTGCGCCTCGGCCTGCACGACGACCGTGCCGGTGTTCCTCACGGTCGCGCCGTCCACGGTGACGCCCTTGACTGGGTAGCCGTGCCCGCCACCGGAGACGAACTCGAAGGCGCTGTAAGGGCTGTCGGTGATCGTGGTGCCGGTGATGTTCACCGTGGCGTTGATCGCGCTGTCGTAGGAGTCGACGCGCAGCGCGCCCATCGGGTGGTTCCAGTTGGGGTTCATCGCGCCGGCGCGCACCAGGGTGTTGCCGTCGACGGTGATGGTCCCGGCGAGCGGGCTGAAGGGGTCGAGGAACTTCTGGTTGGAGATGGCGATGCCGCTGCCGAGGGCGTTGGTGTCGGAGACCAGGTTGCCGCGCACGGTGATGTCGGTGCCGCCGTAGATCGCTATGCCGTTGGCGAGGTTGGGCTGCGAGACGGTGTTGTTCTCGAAGCTGCTGCCGGTGTCCGGGGCGTTCAGGGACCACATGGCGAGGGAGTCGTCGCCCTGGTTGCGCAGGAAGTTGCCGCGGACCCGCACGCCCCTGGCGTTGCCGTTGAGGTTGAGTCCGTCGGCGGTGGTGTCGAGGATCCGGTTGTTCTCCACGACGAGGTTGTCGTTGTTCCCCATGAGCCAGAAGCCGCACTTGAGGTGCTGGATCCACATCCCGGAGACGGAGGAGTTCGGCCCGAGCGAGCCGTTGACGAAGTTGTCGGGGTTGGAGTCGACGCGCTCGGTGACCTCGCCGATGACGGCGAAGTCCTTGATGTGGACGTTGCCCGAGGAGTTCGACTGGTCGATGAAGCGCGAGGTGTGCACCACCGAGTACCAGTCGCCGGCGCCCTGGAGAGTGACGTTCTGCACCCCGTTCAGCGAGGAGGTCAGCCGGTAGTCGCCCGGCGGGATCCACACCACTCCCCCCTGCGCGGCGGCGATGGCGTCGCGGAAGGCCTGGGTGGAGTCGCCCTGGCCGCTGGGGTCGGCGCCCTTGGCGGTGACGGACACCGACCCGGCGGGCTGCGGCGCGGCCTGGGCGACCTGCTCGAAGTCGGCCACGTCCACGGTGACCTGCACGTTGGTGGCGACCAGGGCGACCTTGTCGCCGGCCTGGACGTCCCGGCCGAGCAGCAGCCGGGAGTTGTCGTAGAAGTGGTGCGTCCTGGAGCCGGTGATCCAGCCGGTGTCGACGTAGGAGTACTTGGAGGTGACGGGGAGGGTCTGCGCGAGCCTGGTTCCGTTGACGTACACGTCGAGCGTGCCCGACTGGCCGTCGGGGACGCTGTAGGAGACGTTCACCGCGTTGGCGGCGCGGGGCACGGTGAACTCGACGCGCTGCCCGGCGGCCAGGCGTACGGCCTGGCGGCCCGAGGCCTCGGAGGCGAGGGTGCCCTGGGTGTAGTCCGGGCCGATCTTCGTGCCGGTGGTGGCGGCGGACTCGGCCTCGACCGGGGTGAAGGGCAGGGAGGCGCCCGCGGCCGCGTGCGCGGCCGGCGAGCCGAGGGCGACGAGCATGCCGGCCGCGAGGGCGACGGCGGCGCCGGCGGCGGCCGCCCGCCGGGCGGAACCGGTGGTGCTGCGGGTCGTGCTTGTGCTGCCGTGCATGTGCTGATCCCTTCGTGGTGGGGGTGCGGGGATAGCGCGGTGCGCGACGGCGGTCGGGGTGCGCGGGGTCAGGCGCGCAGCCAGACCGCCGTGTCCTGCGGGAGCCGGCCCCGGTCGTCCAGGGGGCCGCTGGCCAGCAGGAGTTCGGTGTGGCCGGGCAGTGGCGCGGGTGCGTCCGAGAGGTTGACCACGCAGGTGGCCCCGTCGGCGCGGGCGAAGGCGAGGACGCCCTCGGGCGCGGGCAGCCAGGTGAGCGGGGCGTCGCCGAACACCGGGCGCAGGCGGATCGCCCGGCGGTAGAGGGCGAGCATCGAGCCGGGATCCCCCTCCTGCCGGTCGACGGCGTACTCCGTCCAGCCGGCCGGCTGCGGCAGCCACGGCTCCTCGCGCGAGCCGAAACCCGCGTACGGCGCCCCGGCCGTCCACGGCAGCGGGACCCGGCAGCCGTCCCGGCCGGGGTCGGTGCCGCCGGAGCGGAAGTGCATGGGGTCCTGGATGCGGTCGACCGGGATGCCGGCCTCGGGCAGGCCGAGCTCCTCGCCCTGGTAGAGGTAGACGGCGCCGGGCAGGGCGAGGGAGAGCAGGGCCGCGGCGCGGGCCCGGCGGGTGCCGAGGGCGAGGTCGGTGGGGGTGCCGAAGGCCTTGGTGGCGAAGTCGAAGCCGGTGTCCTCGCGGCCGTAGCGGGTGACGGTGCGGGTGACGTCGTGGTTGCACAGCACCCAGGTCGCGGGCGCGCCGACGGGGGCGTGCTCGGCGAGGGTGTCGTCGATCGCCGTACGGAGCCGGTCCGCGTCCCAGGGGCAGGCCATGAACGCGAAGTTGAAGGCGCTGTGCAGTTCGTCGGGGCGCAGGTAGCGGGCGAAGCGCTCGCTGTCGGGCAGCCACACCTCGCCGACGAAGACGCCGCCGTACTCGTCGGCGACCCTGCGCCAGGAGCGGTAGACGTCGTGCAGTTCGTCGCGGTCGACGTAGGGGTGCGGGTCGCGGCCCTCGGTGAAGTCGGGCAGGCGGGGGTCCTTGATCAGCAGGGCGGCGGAGTCGATGCGGACGCCCGCCACGCCGCGTTCGAACCAGAAGCGGAGGATGTCCTCGTGCTCCTGGCGCACCGCCGGGTGGGCCCAGTCGAGGTCGGGCTGTTCGGGGGCGAAGAGGTGGAGGTACCAGTCGCCGTCCGGCAGCCGGGTCCAGGCCGGGCCGCCGAACTGGGACGTCCAGTCGTTGGGCGGCAGTTCGCCCCGCTCGCCGCGTCCGGGCCGGAAGTGGAACAGCTCCCGTTCGGGTGCGCCCGGGGCGGCGGCGCGGGCGGCGCGGAACCAGGGGTGCTGGTCGGAGACGTGGTTGGGCACGATGTCGACGATGGTCCGGATGCCCAGCTCGCGGGCCTCCGCGATGAGCTTCTCGGCCTCGGCGAGGGTGCCGAAGGCCGGGTCGACGGCACGGTAGTCGGCGACGTCGTAGCCGCCGTCCTTCATCGGGGAGAGGTACCAGGGGTTGAACCACAGGGCGTCCACGCCGAGTTCGGCGAGATACGGCAGCCGGGAGCGGACGCCCGCGAGGTCGCCGGTGCCGTCCCCGTCGCCGTCGGCGAAGCTGCGGACGTACACCTGGTAGATGACGGCGGAGCGCCACCAGGCGTCGCCGCGGCGGGCGTCGGGGGCGTTGCGGGCAGGGCTGGGCTGTCCCACTGTGCGGGCCTTTCTGTCTCGGTGAGCGAGGGCGGGTCGCCGGCGCGGAGGGGCGGGGCCGTCAGCCCTTGGTGCTGCCCGCGCTGATCCCGGCGATGATGTGCCGCTGGAAGACGAGGAAGAGCGCGACCATCGGGATGCTGGCGATCACCATCGCGGCGATGAGCACGGTCAGCTGGATGTTCTGCGACAGCTGGACCAGGGCCACGCTGATCGGCTGCTGGTCCGTGTCGGAGAAGACCATCAGCGGCCACAGGAAGTCCTGCCAGACGGCGACCAGCGCGAAGATCGACACCACGCCGAGCACCGGCCGTGACATCGGCAGCACGACGGACCACAGGACGCGCAGCTTGCCGGCGCCGTCGATCTCGGCGGCCTCCAGCACGTCACGCGGTATCCGGTCGAAGAACCGCTTGAGCAGGTACAGGTTGAAGGCGTTGGCGGCGGCGGGCAGCCAGATCGCGAGGGGGTCGTTGAGCAGGCTGGTGTGGATCAGCGGCAGGTCGGCGACCGTCAGGTACTTCGGTACGACGAGTGCCTGGGCCGGGACCATCAGGGTGGCGAGGATGCCGCCGAGGATCACCTTGCCGAACGCGGGCCTGAGCTTGGACAGGGCGTATGCGGCGGCCGTGCAGAACACCAGCTGGCAGGCCCAGGCGCCGGCGGCCTGGACGGCCGTGTTCCACAGGTGCTGCGGGAGCTGCATGAGGTCCCAGGCGTCGGTGTAGGCGCCGGGGTGCCAGTGCTCGGGGACGAGGGTGGGCGGCGTCCGCGCCACCTCGTCCGGCGACTTCATCGCACCGGTGACCATCCAGTAGACGGGGAAGAGGAAGGCGAGGGTGAACAGCACCACCACGCCGGTGAACACGGTCCAGTAGGCGGCCTTTCCGCGCGGGCGGGCCAGGGCCGCCGGGGAGAGCAGGGTGCGGGTGGCGCTCATGCGTCCTCCTCGCCGGAGCCGGAGCGGGTCAGGCGCAGATAGCCGGCGGAGAACACGCCGAGCAGCACGAGCAGCATGACGCTGAGGGCGCAGGCGCCGCCGAAGTCGTTGTAGAGGAAGGCGTACTTGTAGATGAGGTAGAGGACGGTGACGGTGGCGTTCTCGGGGCCGCCGCCGGTGATCACGAAGGGTTCGGTGAACACCTGCATGGTGGCGATGATCTGAAGGAGCATCAGCATCAGAATCACGAACCGGGTCTGCGGGATCGTGACGTGCCTGACACGCTGGAGGAGGTTCGCGCCGTCGAGTTCGGCGGCCTCGTACAGCTCGCCGGGGATGGACTGCAGGGCGGCGAGGTAGATCAGGACGGTGCCGCCCATGTTGGCCCAGGTGGCGACGAGGACCAGGGAGACCAGCGCGGTGTCGGCGCCGTTGGTCCAGTTCGAGGTGGGCAGGTGCAGGGCGCGCAGCGCCTCGTTGGCGAGGCCGGCGCCGGGGTCGTAGAACCACTTCCACAGCAGGGCGCTGACCACGGGCGGGATCATCACCGGCAGGTAGACCACGACTCGGAAGAACGCCTTGGCGTGGCGGAGTTCGTTGAGGACGAGGGCCAGGACGAAGGGGACGGCGAAGCCGATCAGCAGGGCCAGCACCGTGAAGGTGAGGGTGTTGCGCCAGGCGGCGCCGAACTCGGGGTCGTGCAGGACGCGGGTGAAGTTGGCGGTGCCGGCCCACTCGGGCGTCTGGCCGGGGGTGTACTTCTGGAAGGCGATCACGACCGCGCGGATCGCCGGGTACCAGGAGAACAGGGCGAAGCAGATCAGGCCGCCGAGGAGGAAGGCGTAGGCGCGGGCCTGTTCGGCGAGGCGGCGCCGCCTGCTCCTGCCTGCCGGGGGCGGCTCCGGTACGGGGTGGACGGCGGCCGTCCGGGTGGGCCGCCGCTCGGCCGTGCTGGTCATCACCGGTCAGCTCCGGGCCAGGATGCCGTCGATCTTGCCGGAGGCGTCCTTGAGCAGCCCGTCGATGTCGGCGTCCTTCTTGGTGAGGACGGCGGAGACCACGCCGTCGAGGACGGAGTAGATCTGCTGGGCGCTGGGCGGCTCGACCTTGAGCTGGAGCTTGTGGTTGCCCTCGAGGAAGGAACGGTAGTTCTCCACGGGCACGTTGGCGTCGGCCTTCTTGGCCTGCTGGTCCTCGGCGTCGGCGGCGCCGGTGAACAGGCGCGGCTCGGGCAGGCCGACGGGCGCGTTGTGGGCCTTGGCGCGGGCGTAGTCGCCGAGGAACCCCTTGCCGGGGGTGAGGAACATGTGGTCGAGCCACTTCAGGCCGGCGCGGATCTGGGCGGGCGTGTCCTTCCTGCTGAACATGTAGCCGTCGCCGCCGACGAGCGTGCCCTTGCCGCCGGGCATGGGGCCGAGCGCCAGGTCCTGGTAGTTGCCGCCCTTCTCCTTGACCAGGATGGGGATGTTGTCGGGCGCGGAGAGGTACATGCCGAGCTTGCCCGAACCCATCATCTGCTGCACGTCGTTGATGACCAGGAGCTGCTTGCTGCCCATGGAGTCGTCCGTCCAGCGCATGTCGTGCAGGTTCCGCAGGACGGCGTGGCCCTCGGGGGTGTCGACGGTGGCCTTCTTGCCGTCGGCGGAGACCACGTCGCCGCCCTGGGAGTACAGCTCGGCGGTGAAGTGCCAGCCGCCCTGGTTCTGGGCGCTGTAGTCGGCGTAGCCCACCGTGCCGCCTCCGAGCGCGGCGATCCTCCTGGCGTCCGTGCGGACCTCTTCCCACGTGGTGGGCGGCTTGTCGGGGTCGAGGCCGGCCTTCTCGAAGAGCTTCTTGTTGTAGACCAGGCCCATCGAGTAGCCGGTGCGCGGGATTCCGTAGACCTTGCCGTCCACGGTGTAGATGTCGCGCAACTGCTCCTGGATGGTGCCGTAGCTCTTCAACTCCTTGACGTACGGGGTGAGATCGGCGGCCTGGCCGGTGGCGACGACGTGTTTGACGTCGGTGAAGTAGGTGTAGAAGACGTCCTCCATCTGGCCGCCGGCGAGCTTGGCGTCGAACGTCTTGGGGTCCTCGCAGGGGAACGCGTCGTGCGCGACGACGTCGATGTCCGAGTGCTGTCTTTCGAAGGCGGCGACGTCCTGGTCGAAGAACTGCCGGTCGACCTTGGCGCTCGCGGGCGGGCGGCAGTTGACCGTGATGCGGGTCTTGCCGCTCGCCGAGTCGTCGTCGTTCGAGCCGCACGACGTCACGGCGAGGGCGAGGGAGCAGGCGCCGATCGCGGCGACGGCATGGCGGAACCCGGTGCTTCTCATCGGTGGACCCCTTCGGGCAGGAGCGGTGGGCGCCGCACACTCAAGCACCGACGACGACGGTGCGCAATATCCCGCGCAGAATCTGAAATTATTCGACAGGTGACCGGATCTCCTGGACTGCTCGCCGACGGCTCAGTCGCGGGGCGCCTGGGCGGTGGAGCCGCGCACCACCAGCTCCGGCTCGAACAGCAGCTCGTCGGCGGGCACGGAACCGCCCCCGATCTGCGCGTTCAGCAGCTCCACGGCGGCCTTGCCCATCGACTCGATGGGCTGGCGGACGGTGGTGAGCGGCGGTTCGGTGCAGTTCATCAGCGCGGAGTCGTCGTAGCCCACGACCGATATCCGGGACGGGACGTCGAGTCCGCGGCGGCGCGCGGCCCGTACCACCCCGAGGGCCAGCGGGTCGCTGGCGCAGATGAAGCCGGTGACGCCCCGGTCGATCAGCTTGGACCCGGCGGCGTGGCCGCCCTCGATGGAGAAGATGGCCCGCGCCACGAACTCCTCCGGCAGCCCCTCCCCCGCCACCGCGCGCGCCGCGGCCAGCTTGCGCGCCGAGGGCACGTGGTCGCCGGGGCCGAGTACGAGGCCGATCCGCTCGTGGCCGAGGGAGGCCAGGTGCCGCCAGGCCTGCTCGACGGCGACCGCGTCGTCGCAGGACACGCCGGGGAAGCCGAGGTGCTCTATCCCCGCGTTGACCAGCACCACCGGGATGTTGCGCTCGGCCAGCAGCCGGTAGTGGTCGTGGGGCGCGTCGGCCTGCGCGTACAGCCCGCCGGCGAAGACGACCCCGGAGACCTGCTGCTGGAGCAGCAGCTCCACGTAGTCGGCCTCGGAGACCCCGCCCTTGGTCTGCGTGCACAGCACGGGGGTCAGGCCGAGCTGGGCGAGCGCCCCGCCGATGACCTCGGCGAAGGCGGGGAAGATGGGGTTCTGCAGCTCGGGCAGGACCAGGCCGACCAGCCGGGCGCGCTCGCCGCGCAGCTGGGTGGGCCGCTCGTAGCCGAGGACGTCCAGCGCGCTGAGCACCGCCTGCCGGGTGGGCTCGGAGACCCCGGGCTTGCCGTTGAGCACCCGGCTGACGGTGGCCTGGCTGACCCCGACCTTCTTCGCCACTTCCGCAAGTCGTCGCGTCATGCACGCAACTCTAGCGCAAGTTACGCAAGTCGTTTGCGTAAAGGGGCGGCGCCGGATGCCGGCGTCAGACCGGGCTGCAGGCGTCAGACCCGGCTGCCGCCGGCGGTGTCGGCCGACAGCCGCTGGGCGATGTAGATCGGCACGACGGAGAGCAGGACGAGCACGGCCGCCACGACGTTGACGACCGGGGCCTGCTGCGGCCGGGTCATGTTGTCGAAGATCCAGATGGGGAGGGTCTCGATGCCGGGCCCGGCGGTGAAGGTGGTCACCACGATCTCGTCGAAGGACAGGGCGAAGGCCAGCAGACCGCCCGCGAACAGCGCCGAGCGCACCAGCGGGAAGGTGACATCGGCGAAGGCGCGGAAGGTGTGCGCGCCGAGGTCCGCCGCCGCCTCCTCGTAGGAGCCGGAGGTGCGGCGCAGCCGGGCGGCGACGTTGTTGAAGACCACGACGATGCAGAAGGTGGCGTGGCCGACGACGACCGTGAAGAGGCCGAGGCCCACCCCGAGCGGCTCGAGCACCGTGGAGAACGCGGAGTTGAGCGCGATGCCGGTGACGATGCCGGGCAGCGCGATGGGCAGCACGACGACGAAGGAGACCGCGTCGCGGCCGAAGAAGCGGTGCCGGGCCACCGCGAAGGCGATCAGTGTGCCCAGCACGAGGGCGATCGCGGTCGCTCCGAGGCCGGCCTTGACCGAGGTCCACAGGGCCGCGCGGGCGCCGGAGTTGTGCCAGGCGACCGACCACCAGTGCGTGGTCAGGCCCGGCGGCGGCCAGCTCGCGCTGCGGTCCGGGTTCAGCGAGTTGACGAGGACCAGCAGCAGCGGCACGTAGATCACCGCGAAGCCGAGGGCGGCGGCGGCGCGCAGCGCGATGCGCGCGGTCCGCGAGAGCTGCATGACCAGAACACCCCTTCAGATGCCGGTGGTTCAGATGCTGCTGAGCGCGCCCGTGCGGCGCATCGCGAGCAGGTAGAGCACGATCACGACGACGGGGACCGTGCCGAGCGCGGCGGCCATGGGCAGGTCGAGCTCGATGTTGGAGTAGACGAGGTTGCCGATGAGCTGGGTCTTCCCACCGACGATCTGCACGGTGATGTAGTCGCCGAGGCTGAGCGAGAAGGTGAAGATCGAGCCGGCCGCGACCGACGGCAGCACCATCGGCACCACCACCGAGCCGAAGGTGCGGCCGGGGCGGGCGCCCAGGTCGGCGGAGGCGTCGAGCAGGTTGTCGGGCAACTGCGCGAGCGCGGTGTGCACGGGCAGGATCATGTACGGCAGCCAGAGGTAGGTCAGGGTGAGCACGGCGGCCGGGAGCCCGAAGCCGGGGCCGCTCAGCCCGAGCGGCTTCAGCATCCAGTCGGCGAGGCCGCCCTGGGAGAGGATCAGCCGCCAGGCGTACACCTTGACCAGGTAACTGGCCCACAGCGGGGTGAGGATGGCGACCACGAGCAGTGGCCGCCACCGCGGCCGGGCCACGCGGGCGGTGTAGAAGGCGACCGGGAAGGCGATCACCACGCACAGGGCGGTGACCGCGAGGGCCACGCCGATGCTGCGCCCGATCACCTGGCGGTAGACGGGCGTGGTGAACAGGGCGTGGAAGTTGTCGGCCGACCAGACCTTCACCACCTGGGAGGTGAAGGAGTCCGTCGTCCAGAACGCGGAGACGAACAGCACGGAGAGCGAGCCGAGGTAGAGCACGGCCAGCCACAGCAGCGGAGCGGCGAGCAGCAGGGCGAGGCGGAGCCGGGGGCGGCGGTGCAGCGCCCCGGCGAGCCGCCGGGCGGCGGCCCTGGGGCCCTGCCCGGCGGTCTGCGCGGCGACGGTCATCGGCGGTTCAGCCCTTGATCTCGGTCCAGGCCTGGACCCACTTGGCGTACGGCACGCACTTGACGTCGGTGCGGCCGTCCAGGCACTGCTCGATGGGCGTGTTCCAGAAGGCGACGCGCTTCCAGTAAGCGGTGTCGGCCGCGTGGTAGGTGGCGCAGAAGTTCTTGTCGCTGGTCAGCGCGCAGGCCTTGGCGTTGGCGGGCGCCTCGCCGAAGTACTCGGCGACCTGGGCGTTCACCTTCGGGGAGACGATCCAGTCCAGCCACTTGTAGGCGCAGTTCGGGTGCTTGGCCTTGGCGGAGACCATCCAGGTGTCCGACCAGCCGGTCGCGCCCTCCTTCGGGACGAAGGCCTTGATCTTCGCGCCCTCGGAGGCGGCGAGGTTGGCGATGACCTGCCAGGTGGTGCCGATCACGGAGTCGCCGCTCTTGAAGGCGGAGACCTCCTTGAGGTAGTCGCTCCAGTACTCGCCGACGTCCGCGTTCTGCTTCTTCAGCAGGGCGACGGCCGCGTCGAACTGCTTCTGGTCGAGCGCGTAGGGGTCCTTGATCTTCAGCTCGGGCCTGGTGGCCTTCAGGTACAGGGCGGCGTCGGCGATGTAGATGGGCGAGTCGTAGGCGGTGACGTGGCCCTTGTACCGCGCGGCGTCGTCGAAGACGGCGGACCAGGACGTCGGCGCGGGGTTCACCTTCTGCGTGTTGTACATCAGCAGGTTGGCGCCGCGGCCGTGCGGGATGCCGTAGGCCTTGCCCTTGACGGAGTTCCAGGCCTGCATCTTCAGGTCGGGGAAGACGTCCTTGTAGTTCGGTACGAGCGCGGTGTTGACCGGGGCCGCGTCGCCGGAGGCGATCAGGCGCAGGGAGGCGTCGCCGGAGGCGGACACGGCGTCGTACTCGCCGGTCTTCATCAGCTTGACCATCTCGTCGGAGCTGGCGGCGACCTTGGAGTGGACCTGGCAGCCCGTCTGCTTCTGGAAGTCGTGCACCCAGTCGGTCTTGGGGTCGTTGGAGCCGTCCTCGACGTAGCCGGCCCAGGCGACGAGGTTGACCTGGCCCTCGGGCTTGCCGAGCGCGGACGGGGCCTTGAGGTCGGGCGGGTTGAGGCCGCCCGGGGACGCGGTGCCGCCGGAGCCGGAGGAGCCGCAGGCGGCGGCGGTGAGCAGCAGCGCGGCGGCGGCCGCCGCCCGCAGGGTTCGGGTGATGCGCACGACGTTCTCCATGGGGTGTGGGCGGGCGTGGTGCTCAGCGGGCGTCGGGGACCCGCACGGCGTGGCGGCGGTGCCACGTCAGGCGGACGCGGGTGCCGCGGTAGGCGGCGACGTCCTCGGCGGAGGTCTCCAGGTTCTGCTGGAGCGCGGTGAGGCGGCCGCCTGCGTCGAGGTCGACCAGGAAGCGGGTGGCGTCGCCGAGGTAGACGACCTCGGCGACGGTGCCCGTGGCGGTGGCGACGTCGGGCTCGTCGGCGAGGGCCGACTCCTTCAGGACACGGATCTTCTCCGGCCGCACGCTGTAGGTGCCGGGCGAGCCGAGGATCCGCTGCGCCGACTCCGCGCGCAGCAGGTTGGAGGTGCCGACGAAGGAGGCGACGAACTCGGTCTCGGGGCGCTCGTAGATCTCGGCGGGGGCGCCGACCTGTTCGATGCGGCCCTGGTGGAAGACGGCGATGCGGTCGCTCATCGTCAGGGCCTCCTCCTGGTCGTGGGTGACGAAGACGAAGGTGATGCCGACCTCGCGCTGGATCGCCTTGAGCTCGATCTGCATCTGCTCGCGCAGCTTGAGGTCGAGGGCGCCCAGCGGCTCGTCCAGCAGCAGCACGCGGGGCCGGCCGACGAGGGCGCGGGCGAGGGCGACACGCTGGCGCTGGCCGCCGGAGAGCTCGGAAGGGCGCCGCCTGCCGTATCCCTCCAGGCGCACCTCGGCGAGCGCCCTGCGGGCCCGCACCAGCCGCTCGGCCTTGGGCACCCGGCGGACCTTCAGCCCGTAGGCGACGTTCTGCTCGACGGTCATGTGCGGGAAGAGGGCGTAGTCCTGGAAGACGGTGTGGACGTCCCGCTCGAACGGGGCGAGCCGGGTCACGTCCCGTCCGGCGAGCTCGACGCTGCCGCCGGACGGGGTCTCGAAGCCGGCGATCAGGCGCAGCACCGTGGTCTTGCCGGACCCGGAGGGCCCGAGCATCGAGAAGAACTCCCCGTCCCGTATCTCCAGGTCGACCCCGGCCACCGCGGCCGTCTGCCCGAACGACTTGCGCAGGCCCTGCAGCCGGATCGCAGTCCCTTCCATGCGGGAACCTTTCTGGCGCTCATGAACGTTGAACGGAAAGATATGAAGTCATAGTTCAAAGCTCAAGACCGCCTCAAGGCAAAGCTTGGGTCAACCGGCAAGGTGGTGGCCGTGAAACAGCGACACGTCGAGAGCGACGCCAGGGACACGAGCGGCCGGGGCGGCGCGGAGGGCGCCCGGCGGGCCGTCTTCGCGCCGGTGGAGAGCCGGGCGCGGGTGGAGGCGGTGGTCCGCCGCATCGGCGACGCCATCGAGCTCGGACTGCTCGCCGACGGTGAGCAGCTGCCCGGCGAGAGCGAGCTGGCCGGCCTGCTCGGGGTGTCCACGGTGACGCTGCGGGAGGCGCTGATGGCGCTGCGGCAGCGGGGCCTGGTCACCACCCGGCGCGGCCGCGGCGGCGGCAGCTTCGTCTCGCTGCCCGAGCGGCCCGGCCAGGAGCGGCTGCGGGCCCGGCTGCGCGGCTGGAGCAGCGAGGAGCTGCGCGACCTCGGCGACCACTGGGCCGCCCTGTCCGGCACCGCGGCCGCGCTCGCCGCCGAGCGCACCGGGCCGGACGACCTGCGTCCGCTCCTGCGGTCGGTGGAGGAGCTGGCCACGGCCCCCGACGCGGCGGCGCGCAGCAGGGTGTACGGCCGCTTCCACGTGGAGCTCGCGGCGGCCGCGCAGTCCGCACGGCTCACCCGGGAGCAGGTGACGCTCCAGACGGAGGTGGGGGCGCTGCTCTGCCTCGTGCTCGCCACCGACGAATATCGTGAAGAAGTGGCAGATCGTCACCGCGCCGTGATCCGCGCCGTGCAGGATGAAGCCCCGGATTCGGCCCGTACGCTGGCCGAGCGGTGCGTCCGGGAGTCGGCGGCGCGGCTCATCGCCCTGCGGCTGACCCTCTAGCGCACCGTGCGGCCCCGTCGCTGGAGGGCACCATGAGCACGATTCCCGCACTCGTCGGGACGGCGGACACCGCGCGCGCCCCGGCCGGTGGGCGGCACGGCGCGGACGAGGAACACGTGCGGCGCCCCGGCCGCGGCGGGCTCCTCGAGGCCGAGGAGCGTGTCGCCGCCGGGGTGGGACGCGCGCTGGAGGCGGTGTTCGCGGCGGTCGCCGAGACCCGCGCCGAGACCGCCGCGCTGCTGGCCCGGGTGACGGACGCGGGCAGGGGGGCGGTGAGCGCCGATCTCGCCGCGCTGCGGCCGGGGCTGCATCTGCGGCTCGAGCGCGAGGAACTGGTCTCGGGCGTCGGTTTCGTCGCGGCCCCCGGACTGCTGACCGACGTGCCGGCCTGGCTGGAGTGGTGGCAGTCCACCGCCGAAGGAGACGTACGGCCGCTGCTGCTCGACCTGGACCCCCGGCAGTCGGCGTACACCGACTACACGCACTGGGACTGGTTCGCGCTGCCGCGCGACACCGGGCTGCGGGCGGTGGCCGGTCCCTACGTGGACTACCTCTGCTCCGACGAGTACAGCCTGACCTTGTCCGCCCCGGTGGAGCTGGCCGGCCGCTTCGCCGGGGTCGCCGCCGCGGACGTCTACCTGCGGCACTTCGAGGACGCGGCGCTGCCCCTGCTGCGCGAACTGCCGGGCCCCGCCCACCTGGTGAACGCACGCGGCCGCGTCGCCGCCTCCGCCGACCCCGCGCACCTGGCCGGCTCACTGACCAAGGGCCACGACTTCGCGGCGGTGCTGCGGGAGGCGCGTGCCACCGACGTGGCCGGTTCCGGGGTACGGCTGGTGCCGTGCCGGGGGCTGCCGCTGGTGCTCGTGTGGCGGGCGGCGACGGCGTGAGGGCCGCGGGCGGGGTGGGCCCGGCGCCGTCGGCGACCTGAACGCCGACGGTGCCGGGTCAGGCCTCCGGGGCCGGCACCACGCTGAGGTGGCCGGAGGCGCGGCGGGCGCGGCGGGCGGCGCGCGGGACCGGGGCGGTGCGCCGCGTCTCGCGCAGCACCAGGGTCAGCCGGGTGTACCCGAGGTCCCGCAGCGTGGCCGGGGTCTCCTCGACGATCCGGCAGTCGGTGGCGCCCCAGCGCGGGTCGGGGTGCAGCAGCGGGCGGACCGCGCCGTCGGACTCGGCGGCCGACTCGCCGACGCTGCGGATCCAGTGCGGCAGGCCGTGCCGGTAGGCGGCCTCCATGATGGGGTCCTGGGCGATGTCGCGGCGGACCGCCTGGAGCGCGGGGTCGTGGCCGCGGCGCTCCAGGGCGGCGGCGAACTGCGCCAGCATCGGCAGGCACCAGCGCGACTCGTGGTCTCCGAGGACCGTGCCCGCCTCCGGGTGGAACAGCACGAAACGCAGGAAGTTGACGTCCGGCATGGCCGTCGGGTGCGGGGCGAGCGAGCCGAAGAGCGAGGAGAAGGCGCTGTTGGCCAGGACGACGTCCCAGCGCTGGTCGACGACGAAGGAGGGAAACGAAACGGCGTGCAGGAGCGTGGCGTAGTCGCGCAGGTAGGCCTGCGCCTCGCCACTGTCGGGGACGGGCCGCGGCACCGGCCGTTGCCCTCCTGCCTGAAATGCCATCGGGAGGTCACCCCTCTTGCCTATGCGGCCTTCACGCGGCGCCTTGATCCTGCGGCTCAGGTAGGAGCGGTGTCAACTATCGTGGCATTTCATGCCGGTTGACGGCTGAAATTGGCCACAGTTGTGGCGAGACCTGGATGTGAGTTCGAACGACGGGCTACTCTCCGGGAAGTTCACGGCGCCCCGCTCTGTGAAAAGCCTGTGAGACTTGTGAGAGACGTAGGAGATCTGTCGGTGACCGATGGCATCGAGGATCCGGGCACCACGGCGCCGGCCGTGCTGCCGGCCGTCGTCGCACGCGTCACCGCGCTCGCCGACCGGCTCGGCGTTCCGCAGGCGGAGGTCTTCGACGTCGGCCGCCTGTCGGTGGCCTGCGGTGTGCCGAGCCCGTGGTCAGGGCCCTGCTGAGCGGGCGGCCCGCGGGCGAGCCGGACGTGCAGGCGCGGTTCCTGCAGCGGCTGGACCTGCTGCGCCGCACCCGGCTCAAGCCCAACGGCCGGCGCTACACGCAGCAGGAGATAGCCGACGGCGCGGGCATGTCGCGGCAGCAGGCGGGCGCGCTCATCAACGGCGACCGGCGGCCCACGATGGAGCACTGCGACGCCATCCAGCGGTTCTTCCGGGTCCACGCCGGCTTCCTGACCGCCGAGGACCCCGAGGCACTCGCGGGCGCCCTCCAGCGCACCGAGCAGGAGCTGCTCCAGCGCCTGGCCGACCGCGAGCGCCGGGCCGCCGAGGCCGCCGACGACCCGCTGGAGCGGCTGCTCCAGGACCACGGCGTGCGCGGGATAGCGTGGCGGGCCGCACAACTGCCCACCGACCAGCACCGGGACAAGGTCGCCGAGTGGCTGGACATGCTTCTGGAGAGCGTCAAGCGGCCCGAGTCGTGATGCAGGGGAGAACCGTGGGCATCGCCAAGGACATGCGCCGGCTGTGCGGCGAGCTGGTCGCCGAGCTGACGCTGCCGGCGCCCGCCCGGCCGACCGATCTGTACGCCGCGCTGTGCGCGGGGATGAGCCGCCGCCGCGGGCGCCCGGTCCTCTTCCGTACGGCCGCCTTCCCGCCCGGCACGGCCAGCGGGCTGTGGCTCGACATGGTCGAGCAGGACCTCGTCCTGGTCGAGGAACGCACCGCGCCCGACCACCAGTTGGTGATCCTCGGGCACGAGCTGTGGCACATGAAGGCCGGCCACTGCGGACACCACGTGGACGGCGTCCAGGTCGCCGCACGCCTGCTCGAGGACGGCGCCGACCTGCGCGCGACCGTCCACCGGGCCGCCGCGCGCAGCGGGTTCGACCAGGCCGAGGAAGAGGAAGCCGAGAGCTTCGGCCTGCTCCTGGCCAGCAAGTGCCGTACGTGGCTCGCGGGTTCCTCGTTACGCGGCCCGGTGCACCGGGACCGGCTCGCGGGGCGCATCGAGGCGTCCCTGGGGTACCTGGGCCACCGGGTGGAGGGGGAGGGCCCGGCCAGGGGCCGGCTCTGAAGGCGCGCGCCTGGGCCGAGTGGGGGGAAGCGGGGCCGGGCGCGGGGGGATTGTCAGTGGTGGGCGGCAAGCTGGAGGGGCAGCCACCGCCGGCCTGATCCGTCGAAGAGGCCCTGGGTGGCGGCGTGTGACCGTGTGACGCCGAAACCGGGGAGAGCCGACCCATGCCGACCGCCGTACTGACCGACCGCGAGCGAACCGCCGTCCAGGCCTACCTGCGCCTGCTGCACACGGTGCGCGCCGCCTTCGACGGCCCGCCGGACTCCGCCCGCCCGCCCCTCGTACCCCCCGCCGTCCTCGCGGAGGCCGAACAGGCCCTCGCCCGCGCGGGCCTGGCGGGCAACGAGGAGGCCTTCTTCGGGCTCCTGCGCGAGTGGCTGCCCGACCGGTAGACCCCCGCCGCCACGCCCCGCCCGCCGCGTTCCGTCAGGCGCGTTCCGTCAGGCGGGCGGGACCGTGACCGCGGTGGCCAGCAGGCCGCCGGTGGTGATCCAGCGGCCCTCGAAGTGGCCGAGGCGCTGTCCGCCGACCACGGGACCGGGGACGAGCAACCGCGCCCGGAAGCCGCCGCGCCGGGGCGTGCCAGGGGCGGGGTGGAAGTCGATGTCGGCCTCGGAGAAGTCCAGCCACTTGCCGGTGAGCGGGAACCACGCCTTGTAGACGGACTCCTTCGCGCTGAACAGCAGCCGGTCGAAGTGCACGTCCGGGTGGCGGGCGGTGAGCGCGCCGATCCGCCGCTCCTCGGCGGCCAGCGCGACGGCCGTCAGGACGCCCTCGGGCAGCGGGGCGTGCGGCTCGGCGTCGATGCCGAGGGAGGCCAGCTCGCCGGCGCGGGCCAGGGCGGCCGCGCGGTAGCCCTCGCAGTGGGTCATGCTGCCGACCAGCCCCTCCGGCCAGCACGGCGCGCCCCGCTCGCCGGTCGGCACGGCCCTGGGCCGCACGCCCAGTTGGGCCATGGCCCGGCGGGCGCAGGCGCGCACCGCCGCGAACTCCCGCCGCCGCTTGGCGACCGCCCGCGCCACGGCCGCCTGCTCCTCGGGGTACAGCGGGGCCTCGTCACCGTCGTCGCCGTGACTCTCCACGGCCGCCACCGAAGCCGGGAGCAGTTCCTCGATCAACCGGGTCACGTCCTTGGTCGGGGCAGTGGTCCCGACGACCGTAGACCATGGCGCGGGCGGGCCGCCCCGGGGAATTCGGCCACGCCCGATCCGTGACCTGCGCGTTGCACGCGGGACTTGTCCCAAGCCGTATGATCGCCCCGACACCACGCCCGCAACTCCCCCTCGCGCAGGGCGGTCCGGTGTCCCTTCCTTCCCTCTGGCCGGGCACGGCCCGCATCGCCCTGCCCGCGAACCGTGAAAGGCGGCCTGCATGGTCTCTCGCGTACGCGTCTGGCTCAACCGCACGTACGCGGAGAACGTGTTCTTCATGGATCAGCTGCGCCGGAATCCCGCCGACCGGGCGGTCGAGATCCATGCCACGCACGGCGACGCCGACTCGCCCGTGCTGGCCGCCGCCGACACCGCCGAACTCGAACCCGAGGGCCTGTCCCCGGCGGCGTACGCCGAGTACGCGCTGGACCAGTGCGCGCGGCGCGGCATCGACGTGTTCGTGCCGCGACTGCACCAGGACGCGATCGTGGGGCACCGCGCCGAATTCGCCTCGGTGGGCACCGCGCTGCTCGCGCCGACCCCGCAGGCGGTGGCGGTCTTCGCGGACAAGGCGACCGCGTACGAGGCGGTCCGGTCGATCGGGGTGCCGGTGCCGCCGTGGTGGCGGGTGGGCACGGCGGCCGAACTGCTCGCCGCTGTCGAGGAACTGGAGGCGGCCGGGCACCGGGCCTGCTTCAAGCCGGCCTCCGGTGCGGGCGGGACCGGCTTCCGGGTGATCACGCGCGAGCCCTTCTCCCTCGCGGATCTCGACGGCTTCCCCGGCCCCCGGGTCCCGCTGGACGTGGTCCTGCGCGCACTGGAACAGTCGGAGGAGGCCGTCGACTGGCTCGTGATGCCGCGCCTGGAGCAGCCCGAGGTGTCGGTGGACTGCCTGACCGGGCCGGACAACCGGATCCGGCTCGCCGTGGGCCGCACGAAGAACGGCCGCCGCCGCGGTTTCACCCTGCACGAGCAGTGGCTGGAGCCGGCCCGCCGCATCGCGGAGGGCTTCGGGCTGCACTACCTCTCCAACATCCAGTTCCGCGTGTTCGGCGAACGGCCGGTCCTGCTCGACGTCAACACGCGCCCCGCGGGCGGCCTGCACCAGCTGTCGCTGTGCGGGATCAACGCCCCGTGGGCGGCCGTGCAACTGGCGCTCGGCGAGGACCCCGGTCCCGTGCTGCCGCCCTTCCTCGGGCAGGACTACACGGTGGTCGCGGGCCCGCGGCCGCTGCTGCCGGTGTCGGTGCCGCGGCAGCGCGCGTACGCGACGGAGCCGTCCCTTCCGGTCGCGCCGGCCCCGGCCCCCGCGCAGCCGGCGGCCCCGGTCACGCCCACCCACGCCTGAGCCGGACACCTCCGGCTTCCCCCGGCATCCCAACTCCCCGCCGGTCCGGACCAATTGCGACGCCACACCTTGACATCGCGATTGGTCCATACCAACTTGGTGGCGCACCCCCGCACGGTCGTGTTCTTCCCGGCCGTGCCCTCCCCGACACCCCCACTCCCCCTGGGAGATCGCGTGCGCGACACACTCAGACGTCCCAGACGAGGACTGCTCGCCCTGCTCGGCTCCGCGGCCCTGGCCTTCGCCGGGGCCATCGCCCTGCCCGGCACCGCCGAGGCGGCCAACATCCTCACCAACGCCGGCTTCGAGTCCGGCGGCCTCTCCCCCTGGACCTGCACCGGCAACCTCGGCTCGGTCGTCTCCTCCCCCGTGCACGGCGGCTCCAAGGCCCTGGCCGGCGCCGTGACTTCGAGCGACAACGCCCAGTGCAGCCAGACCGTCCCGGTCCAGCCCGGCACCACGTACAAGCTGAGCGGCTGGGTGCGCGGCTCCTACGTCTACCTCGGCGTCGACGGCGGCGCCTCGACCTGGACCACCTCCCCGTCGGCGTACAGCCAGCTGTCGGTGTCCTTCACCACCGGCGCCTCCCAGACCAGCGCGACGATCTACGTGCACGGCTGGTACGCCCAGGGCACCTACTACGCCGACGACATCAGCCTCGACGGCCCGGGCGGCGGCGGGGGCGGCGGCGACACCCAGGCCCCGACCGCGCCGACGGGACTGACCTCGACCGGCAAGTCCTCCTCCAGCGTCTCGCTGAAGTGGAACGCCTCGACCGACAACGTCGGTGTGACGGCGTACGACGTCTACAGCGGCTCCGCCCAGGTGCTGAGCGTGCCGGGGACGAGCGCCACGGTCGGCGGGCTGTCGGCCGGCACGAACTACACCTTCACCGTGAAGGCGCGGGACGCGGCCGGCAACGTGTCGGGCGCCTCCAACTCGGTCAGCGTCACGACGGACACCGGGGGCGGCGGAGGCGGCGGCGGCTTCAAGCAGGCGGCGCCGTACCTCTACGAGGGCTGGGGCGACCCGCCGAGCCCGTCCACGGTGATGAGCGCGACCGGCGTCAAGTGGTTCACGATGGCCTTCGTGCTGGACTCCGGCGGCTGCAACCCGGCGTGGGACGGCAGCCGTCCGCTGACCGGCGGCGCGGACCAGAGCGCCATCAACCAGATCCGTTCGGCGGGCGGTGACGTCGTACCGTCCTTCGGCGGCTGGCAGGGCAGCAAGCTCGGCGCCAACTGCTCCTCCGCGAGCGCGCTCGCGGGCGCCCTGCAGAAGGTGATCGACGCCTATGGCCTCAAGGCGATCGACATGGACATCGAGAACACGGACGAGTTCGAGAACGAGGCCGTGCAGGCGAAGATCCTCACCGCGCTGAAGACCGTCAAGGCCGGCAACCCGGGCCTGCGGACGATCGTCACCTTCGGCACCTCGACGACCGGTCCGACGTACTACGGCAACCGGCTGATCGAGCAGGCGCAGTCGCTGAACGCGAACATCGACGTCTTCACCATCATGCCCTTCGACTTCGGCGGCGGCTCGGACATGTACGGCAACACCGTCAACGCGGCCGAGGGCCTCAAGGCCAAGCTGAAGTCGACCTTCGGCTGGGACGACGCCACCGCCTACTCCCACATCGGCATCTCCGGCATGAACGGCCTGTCCGACCAGCAGGAGAACACGACTCCCGCGATCTGGACCCAGATCCGCGACTGGGCCAACAGCCACCACATCGCGCGGCTCGCCTTCTGGTCGGTCAACCGCGACCGGCCCTGCCCGGGCGGCGGCGTGGTGAGCAACTGCTCCGGCATCAGCCAGAACAACTGGCAGTTCACCTCCATCACGGCCGGCTTCACCGGCTGAGCGCGCCACCCCGGCGCCCCCCGGCGTCCCCCGGCCCCTGGGCCGGGGGACGTCCTTTTCCACTCGTCCAAGGTTTTTCGCCCGGGGGTGTATCAGGACCCGGGCTACCGGCTCTCAAGAGTGGAACGGGGGAGCCACGGGGGAACGGGGGAACGGGGGACGGGGAGAACGGGGGAAGCACGGGGGAAGCACGGGGGGTTGGGGCGGCCGGTCGCCGTACGGGGGAGCGACCGGCCGCCCCGGCGTGCGTCCCGGGGCGCTGCCGGGACCGGACCGGGACCGGACCGGCCAGGGGTGGGATCAGCCGAGATACGACAGCCCGGGATGGACCCGGACGTACTCCTCGACCAGCCGGCGGGCCACGTTCACCGAGTCGACGAGCGGGTGCAGCGCGAACGCGGCCACCGCCCTCGCGCGCGAGCCCGACTCGGCCGCCGCGAGCACCTCGCGCTCGACCGCCTTGACCGCGCAGACCAGCCCGGTGGCATGCCCGGGCAGCGGGTCGGCGGCGACCGGGTGCGCGCCGCTCGCGTCGACCAGGCAGGGCACCTCCACGACCGCCTCGGCGTCCAGCGCCGAAAGGGTGCCGCGATTGCGGACGTTGAGGATCAGCGTCGTACGCTCGTCACGCGCGATGGCCCGCATGAGGGCGAGGGCCACCTTCTCGTAGCCGCCGGAGAGGTCGTCGGCCTCGCGTTCGCCGGCGCCGGCCGCCTCGCGGTTCTCGGCCATGTAGGTGGCCTCGCGCTCGGCGCGGGTGCGCTCCCAGGCCGCGAGCGCCGGCGCGTCCGGGTCGCGCACCTCCTCGTAGAACCGGGCCTGCTGGTCGCGCAGGAAGGCGCCGCGGGTGAGCTCGGCGCGCTGGTAGGCCCGCACGGTCTCGCGGTTGAAGTAGTAGTAGTGCAGGTACTCGTTGGGGATCGCGCCCAGCGACCGCAGCCAGTCGGCGCCGAAGAGCCGGCCCTCCTCGAAGGAGCCGAGCAGCTCGGGGTCGGCCAGCAGGCGCGGGAGTTCGTCGCGGCCGTCGACGCGCAGGGCGCGCACCCAGCCGAGGTGGTTGAGGCCGGCGTAGTCGATCCACACCCGGCCGGGGTCCGCGCCCAGCACCCGGGCGATACGGCGGCCGAGGCCGACCGGCGAGTCGCAGATGCCGATGACGCGGTCGCCGAGGTGCCGGGACATGGCCTCGGTGACCAGTCCGGCGGGGTTGGTGAAGTTGATGACCCAGGCGCCGGGGGCCAGGCGGGCCACGCGCCGGGCGATGTCGACGGCGACGGGTACGGTCCGCAGACCGTAGGCGATGCCGCCCGCGCCGACCGTCTCCTGGCCGAGGACGCCCTGGGCGAGCGCCACGCGTTCGTCGTCCGCCCGCCCCTGGAGGCCGCCGACGCGGATGGCGGAGAAGACGAAGTCGGCGCCGCGCAGCGCCTCGTCGAGGTCGGTGGTGGCCCGCACCGCGGGGGCGGCGCCCGGCGCTTCGGCCGCCCGTGCCTGCTCGGCGAGCACCCGGCTCACGGCGTGCAGCCGGTCCGCGTCCAGGTCGTGCAGGACGACCTCGGTGACCCGCCCCTCGGCGCGGTCGCCCAACAGGGCCCCGTACACGAGCGGCACCCGGAAACCGCCGCCTCCCACAATCGCCAGCCTCATCCCTGCACCCCTTCCGCACCGGAACCCCGGACCGCGGTCCCTCCCCCGATCATGACGCGTGCCCCCGCCCCCGGTGGGTGAGGGGGCGGGGACACGCGGGAAGGCGCCCGGGAACCGCGGGGCCGGCGGACCGGCGGGACGCCCGCGGGCCGCGGGGGACAACCGGGAAATCTCCGCCTTCATCAGGTGAACTCCCGTACCCCCAAAGGACTTTCTTTGTTTTAACTCTTGACGGTTCTGGCGGCCGAGAGCACATTGGCGGCGCACCCGTTGCTTGAGAGCGCTCTCAAGACCACCCCTCCCCCGCGCTCTCGAGCCACGGGACCACTCGCGCACCCACTCCCCGTACCCGAGAGGCACCCCCCATGAGTGAACCCTCCGGCATACCCGCCGGCGCCCCGCCGGCCACCCACCGCAGACGGCGGTCCGTACGGCGGGCGCTCGTCGCCGTGCTCGGCACCCTCGGTCTGGCCGCGGCCGCCGCCACCGCCGCGACCCTGCCCGCCAACGCCTCCGCGCCCACGCCCCCCTCGGGCTGGACACAGGTCTTCCTCGACGACTTCGACGGCCCCGCGGGATCCGGCGTCAACACGTCCAACTGGCTGTACGACACCGGCACTTCGTACCCGGGCGGCGCCGGCAACTGGGGCACCGGCGAGGTCGAGTCGATGACCTCGAGCACCAGCAACGTCGCCCTCGACGGCAACGGCAACCTGCTCATCACCCCGCGCCGGGACGCCTCCGGCCACTGGACCTCGGGCCGGATCGAGACCACCCGCACCGACTTCCAGCCCCCGGCCGGCGGCAAGCTGCGCGTGCAGGCCCGCATCCAGATGCCCAACGTCACCGGCGCGGCCGCCAAGGGCTACTGGCCCGCCTTCTGGATGCTGGGCTCGCCCTTCCGCGGCAACTACCAGAACTGGCCCGGCGTCGGCGAGCTGGACATCATGGAGAACGTCCAGGGCCTCAACACCGACTGGGCCACGATGCACTGCGGCACCAACCCGGGCGGCCCGTGCAACGAGACGTCCGGCATCGGCAACTCGACGCCCTGCGCCGGCACCACCTGCCAGGCCGGCTTCCACACCTACGCGATGGAGTGGGACAGGTCGACCAGCCCCGAGGAGATCCGCTTCTACCTCGACGGCGTCAACTTCCACACCGTGAAGGCCAACCAGGTCGACGCGGCGACCTGGGCGAACGCCACCAACCACGGCTACTTCGTCATCCTGAACGTGGCGATGGGCGGCGGCTTCCCCGGCGCCTTCGGCGGCGGCCCCGACGGCGGCACCGAGCCGGGTCACCCGATGGCCGTGGACTACGTGCAGGTGCTCCAGTCCTCGGGCGGAGGCGGCGGCGGCACCACTCCCCCGCCGTCCGGCAACCGCGACGCCTACAGCCCCGTCCAGGCCGAGTCCTACGACAGCCAGTCCGGCGTGATCCCCGAGTCCACCACGGACTCCGGCGGCGGCCAGGACATCGGCTCCCTGGCCAACGGCGACTGGGCGCTCTACAAGGGCGTCAACTTCGGCTCCACGGCTGCCACCCAGTTCTACGCCCGGGTGGCGAGCGGGGCGGCCTCCGGGGTGAGCGGACTGGTGGAGGTGCGCCTCGACAGCCGCTCCAACGCGCCCATCGGCAGCTTCGCGCTGGCCAATACCGGCGGCTGGCAGTCATGGCGTACGGTGCCGGCGAACATCTCCTCCGTCACCGGCACCCATGACGTCTACCTCACCTTCACCAGCGGCCAGCCGGCGGACTTCGTGAACGTCAACTGGTTCGACTTCGGCCACTGAGCATTCGCAGGCCGTCCGGCAAGACCAGGGGTCCCGCGCGGGTCGCGCGGGGCCCCTGCGCGTTCACCGCAGTTCGGCCCGGAAGGCCACCGGTGTCACGCCGGTGCGCAGCTGGAAGAACTTGGAGAAGTTCGCCGCGTCCGGGAAGCCCACGGCGGCGCCCACCCGGCCGATGGGCAGGCCCGTGTGGGCGAGGAGGCGCTTGGCCTCCAGGACGACCCGCTTGTCGATGAACCCCTTGGGCGTCTCGCCGGTCGCGGCGCGCACCGCGCGCACCAGGGTGCGGCGGGAGTAGCCGAGCGCGTCGGCGTAGGCGCTGACGCTGTGGTTGGTGGTGAAGCCACGCTCGACCGCGTCGCGGAAGAGGGTGAACGTGGTGTCCGTCTGCCCGTGCGCCGCCTCGGCGGAGCTGGCCGCCAGATGGGCCAGGCGCAGCAGGAACGCGGTGAGCGAGTGGCGCAGCACCGCGGTGTGCAGGCTCAGCGGGAGGGTGGCGGTGTCCTCGTACTCGCGCCGCAGCTGGGCGAGACCGGCCGCCAGGGCGTCGCGCTGGGCGTCGGTGGGGTGCAGCAGCGGGGGCAGGTCGTAGCGGTAGAGGCCGGTGGCCTCGACGGTGGCGCGGGGCAGGAAGCCGGGCTGCATGGTCAGCACGGTTCCGCGGTACTCGCTGCTCTTCGAGAAGCGGTGGACCTGTCCCGGGCGGATCCACAACACATCGCCGGCCGCGGCCTCGTACTCGGCGAAGTCGACCATGTGCCGCACGGGACCGGCGCCGAAGAGCATGACCACGTGGAAGTCGATGCGGTGGACGCGGTGCAGGGGGGCCTCGGAGTGCCAGGCGCGGTCGGCGTCCATGGGGCCTATCCGCAGTCCGACACCGCGCAGGCTGAGGTCGACCGGGAAGGGGAAGGTTCTGATCCCGTCACCGTCACCGGCGTCCCCGCCGGCGCCGCCGTCGCGGTCACCGTCTTCGGTGCGTGTGTCCGCCATGTCCTTCTCGTGCCGCCTCGATCACGTCCGGGGGTACCCGGGTGTCCCAGTTTCACCACAGGCTGACACACGGAGACCTTCCGGCGAAAAAGTCAGACTTTTAAGTTCGAACGCGTCCGGCCTCACATCCCGCTTCCACCGAGGACTTCTTGAAGATGAGCGAGCAGACAACTGACCGCTTGGAGTGGACCGACCTCGACCGGCGGGCCGTGGACACCGCCCGGGTTCTGGCGGCCGACGCCGTGCAGAAGGTGGGCAACGGCCATCCGGGCACGGCGATGAGCCTGGCTCCCGCCGCGTACACGATCTTTCAGAAGGTGATGCGTCACGACCCCGCCGACCCCGAGTGGACCGGCCGTGACCGCTTCGTCCTCTCCCCCGGCCACACGTCGCTGACCCTCTACACCCAGCTGTACCTGGCCGGGTACGAGCTGGAGCTGGACGACCTGAAGGCCTTCCGCACCCACGGCTCGAAGACCCCGGGCCACCCGGAGTACGGGCACACCGCGGGCGTGGAGACCACCACCGGGCCGCTCGGCCAGGGCGCCGCGATGGCCGTGGGCATGGCGATGGCGGCCCGCTACGAGCGCGGCCTGTTCGACCTGCACGCCCCCGAGGGCGCCTCCCCCTTCGACCACACCGTCTGGGCGATCGTCTCCGACGGCGACCTCGAGGAGGGCGTCTCCGCCGAGGCCTCCTCGCTCGCCGGGCACCAGAAGCTCGGCAACCTGGTCTTCCTCTACGACGACAACCACATCTCCATCGAGGGCGACACCGCCACCGCCTTCTCCGAGGACGTGCTGGCGCGCTACGCGGCCTACGGCTGGCACACCCAGCGCGTCGAGCCCGCCGAGAACGGCGACATCGACGTACACGCCCTGTACGCGGCGCTGACCGCCGCCAGGGCCGAGACGGGCCGCCCCTCCATCATCGCCATGCGCACGATCATCGCCTGGCCGGCGCCGCACGCGCGGAACACCGAGGCCGCGCACGGCTCGGCGCTCGGCGAGGACGAGGTGGCCGCCACCAAGCGCGTCCTCGGCTTCGACCCCGAGCGCTCCTTCCAGGTGGACGAGGACGTCCTCGCCCACACCCGGCGCGCCCTGGACCGGGGCGCCGAGGCGCACGCCGCCTGGGACAAGCGGCTCCAGGACTGGCGCGCGGGCCAGGTCGAGCGGGCCGAGCTGTTCGACCGGGTCGTGGCCGGGAAGCTGCCCGAGGGCTGGGAGGACGCCCTGCCGGTGTTCGAGGAGGGCAAGGCGGTCGCCACCCGCGCCGCCTCCGGCAAGGTGCTCCAGTCGCTCGGCGCGGTCCTGCCCGAGCTGTGGGGCGGCTCCGCCGACCTCGCCGGCTCGAACAACACGACCATCGACAAGACGTCGTCGTTCCTGCCGGAGGGCAACCCGCTGCCCGGGGCCGACCCGTACGGCCGTACGGTCCACTTCGGCATCCGCGAGTTCTCCATGGCCGCGGAGATGAACGGCATCGCCCTGCACGGCAACACCCGGATCTACGGCGGCACGTTCCTGGTGTTCTCCGACTACATGCGCAACGCGGTGCGCATGTCGGCGCTGATGCAGCTGCCGGTGACGTACGTGTGGACGCACGACTCCATCGGCCTCGGCGAGGACGGCCCCACCCACCAGCCGGTGGAGCACCTGGCCTCGTTGCGCGCCATCCCCGGGCTGAACGTCGTCCGGCCCGCCGACGCCAACGAGACCGCGATCGCCTGGGCGGAGATCCTGCGCCGGCACTCCGGCCGCCCGGCTCCGCACGGCCTCGCCCTCACCCGCCAGGGCGTGCCGACGTACGCGCCGAACCCGGACGCGGCCAGGGGCGGCTACGTCCTCGCGGAGTCGTCCACCCCGGCGCCGGACGTGGTGCTGATCGCCACCGGTTCCGAGGTGCGGCTCGCCGTGGCCGCGCGGGAGCTGCTGGAGGCCGAGGGGACCGGGACCCGTGTGGTGTCGATGCCGTCGGTGGAGTGGTTCGAGGAGCAGCCCCGCGAGTACCGCGAGCGCGTGCTGCCGCCGTCCGTGCGGGCGCGGGTCGCCGTCGAGGCCGGCATCGGCCTGACGTGGTACCGCTACGTCGGTGACGCCGGGCGCGTCGTCTCGCTCGAGCACTTCGGCGCCTCCGCCGACGCCGCGACCCTCTTCGCCGAGTACGGCTTCACCCCCGAGAACGTCGCCGACGCGGCCCGCGCATCGCTGGCCGCCGCGCGCGCATGATCCGAACGCGACAAGGAAGATGATCGCTGTGACCGAAGCAACCGCGACCACCTCGGCGCTCGAGCGCCTGTCCGGCCTGGGCGTGTCGATCTGGCTGGACGACCTGTCGCGGCGGCGGATCGAGTCGGGCAACCTGGCCGGGCTCGTCGAGAACCAGCACGTCGTGGGGGTGACCACCAACCCGTCGATCTTCCAGGCGGCCATCGGGTCCGGGGAGGGCTACGAGGAGCAGCTCGCCGGTCTGGCGGTGCGCGGGGTCACGGTCGACGAGGCCGTGCGCATGATGACCACCGCGGACGTGCGCGCCGCCGCCGACGTACTGCGGCCGGTGCACGAGGCGACGGGCGGCCGGGACGGGTGGGTCTCCATCGAGGTCGACCCGCGGCTCGCCCACGACACGCGGGCCACCGCCGCCGAGGCGCGGCAGCTGGCGTGGCTGGTGGACCGGCCCAACGTGATGATCAAGATTCCGGCGACCCGGGCGGGTCTGCCGGCGATCACGGAGGCGGTCGGAGCGGGTATCAGTGTCAATGTGACGCTGATCTTCTCCCTTGAGCGCTACCGCGAGGTGACCGACGCCTACCTCGCCGGCCTGGAGAAGGCGCGGGCCGCGGGCCTGGACCTGTCGGCGATCCACTCGGTGGCGTCCTTCTTCGTCTCCCGCGTCGACAGCGAGATCGACAAGCGGCTGACCCTGCTGGGCACCACGGAGGCCCTGGCCCTCAAGGGGCGGGCGGCGCTGGCGAACGCGCGGCTGGCCTACGCGGCGTACGAGGAGGTGTTCGGCGCCGTCGACGCCTCCACGCGCCCCGGTGAGCGCTTCGCGCCCCTGGCGGACGCCGGAGCCAACCCGCAGCGGCCGCTGTGGGCGTCGACCGGGGTGAAGGATCCGGCGTACAAGGACACCCTGTATGTGGACGAGCTGGTCGCGCCGGGCACGGTGAACACCATGCCGGAGGCCACGCTGCGGGCCACCGCCGACCACGGCGCCGTCACCGGCGACACGGTGACCGGCGGCTACGAGCAGGCCCGCGCGGACCTCACGGCAGTCGAGCGGCTGGGGATCTCCTACGACGAGGTCGTACGGCAGCTCGAGGACGAGGGCGTCGCCAAGTTCGAGACGGCCTGGCAGGACCTGCTGAACGCGGTCACGAAGTCCTTGAACGACAAGGGAGTTGACGCGGAATGACCAAAACCCCCGCCAAGGCGGCCGGCTCCGCCGCGCCGGCCGGACCACGAACCCCGGGCCCCGCCGAGGCCACCAGGCCCCCCGCCGCATCCACCCGGCCCACCGGGACAGCCGGCGCCTCCGGCGCCTCCGGGACAGCCGGTGGGACCGAGGGCTCCGCACCCAGCGCAGGCGGTCGGCGCCGGGCGGCGGCCGGGTCGGCCGCGTCGCGGAAGACCGGCGGCGCCGTGCCGCGGACCGGGGCTTCGGCACCGCACGACGCGGGCACCGCGCCGAAGGCCCCCGGCGGCTCGGCGCCGGAGGCCGGCAAGGCCCCGGCCAGGAAGAAGGCACCCGGGGGCCGTGGGCGGGTGCCTGTCGTGCCTGCCGCGGGGTGGGCGAACCCGTTGCGGGACGGCCGGGACCGGCGGTTGCCGCGGATCGCCGGGCCGTCCGGGTTGGTGATCTTCGGCGTCACCGGCGACCTGTCGCGCAAGAAGCTCATGCCGGCCGTGTACGACCTGGCCAACCGCGGCCTGCTCCCGCCGGGCTTCTCGCTGGTCGGGTTCGCCCGGCGCGACTGGGAGGACCAGGACTTCGCCGAGGTCGTGCACGACGCGGTCAAGGAACACGCGCGGACCCCGTTCCGCGAGGAGGTCTGGCAGCAGCTCGCCGAGGGCATGCGCTTCATCCCCGGCGACTTCGACGACGACACGGCGTTCAAGCAGCTGCGCGACGCCGTCGACGAGCTGGACGCCTCCCGGGGCACGGGCGGCAACTTCGCCTTCTACCTCTCCGTACCGCCGAAGTTCTTCCCCAAGGTCGTGCAGCAGCTGAAGAAGCACGGCCTGGCCGAGGGCCCGAAGGGCGCCTGGCGGCGCGCGGTCATCGAGAAGCCCTTCGGCCACGACCTGGCCAGCGCCCGCGAGCTGAACCGGATCGTGCACGAGGTGTTCGACCCCGAGCAGGTCTTCCGCATCGACCACTACCTGGGCAAGGAGACCGTCCAGAACATCCTGGCGCTGCGCTTCGCCAACCAGATGTACGAGCCGATCTGGAACCGCTCGTACGTCGACCACGTGCAGATCACCATGGCAGAGGACATCGGCATCGGCGGCCGGGCGGGCTACTACGACGGCATCGGGGCCGCCCGCGACGTCATCCAGAACCACCTGCTCCAGCTGATGGCGCTCACCGCGATGGAGGAACCCATCGCCTTCGACGCCGAGGCGCTGCTCACCGAGAAGCTGAAGGTGCTCAAGTCGGTGCGGCTGCCGGAGGACCTCGGCGCCCACACCGTCCGCGGCCAGTACGCCGAGGGCTGGCAGGGCGGCGAGAAGGTGGTCGGCTACCTCCAGGAGGAGGGCATCGACCCCCACTCGAAGACCGACACCTACGCGGCCGTGAAGCTGGAGATCGACAACCGCCGCTGGGCGGGCATCCCGTTCTACCTGCGCACCGGCAAGCGCCTGGGCCGCCGGGTGACCGAGGTCGCGGTGGTCTTCCAGCGGGCCCCGCACTCCCCCTTCGACACCACGGCCACCGAGGAGCTGGGCCAGAACGCGATCGTGATCCGCGTCCAGCCCGACGAGGGCATGACGGTCAGGTTCGGCTCCAAGGTGCCGGGCACCTCGATGGAGATCCGGGACGTGTCGATGGACTTCGCCTACGGCGAGTCCTTCACCGAGTCCAGCCCGGAGGCGTACGAACGCCTGATCCTGGACGTGCTGCTCGGTGACGCGAACCTGTTCCCCCGTCACCAGGAAGTGGAAGAGTCCTGGAAGATCCTCGACCCCATCGAGGCCTACTGGCACGAGCACGGCACGCCCGCGCAGTACCGGGCGGGGACATGGGGTCCGCGGGAAGCCGACGAGATGCTCGCACGAGACGGACGGAGCTGGCGCAGGCCATGAAGATCGACCTGACCGACACCACGGCAAGCAAGATCAACAAGGCGCTGGTGCAGGGCCGCCGCGCCATCGGCACGCCGGCCGTGGGCATGGTCCTGACGATGGTGATCGTCACGGACGAGGAGAACGCCTACGACTCGATCAAGGCGGCCGAGGACGCCTCGCGCGAGCACCCCTCGCGCACCCTGGTGGTGATCAAGCGCCACGCCCGGACCCTGCGCGACCGCACCCACTCCCGCCTGGACGCCGAGGTGCGGGTCGGTTCGGAGGCCGGCACCGGCGAGACGGTGGTGCTGCGCACCTACGGCGAGGTGTCCGACCACGCCGACTCGGTGGTGCTGCCGCTGCTGCTGCCCGACGCCCCGGTGGTCGTCTGGTGGCCGGTGGACGCGCCCGACAACCCCGCCGAGGACCCGCTGGGCGCGCTGGCCCAGCGCAGGATCACCGACCTGTACGCGGTCGAGCACCCGCTGGAGGTGCTCCAGACCCGCGTACGGCACTACTCCCCCGGCGACACCGACCTCGCCTGGACCCGGCTGACCCCCTGGCGCTCGATGCTGGCCGCCGCCCTGGACCAGGCCCGGGTGCAGGTGACGTCGGCGGCCGTGGAGGCGGAGGCGCAGAACCCGAGCGCGGAGCTGCTGGCCCGCTGGCTGGAGGCCCGGCTCGACGTGAAGGCCGACCGGGTGGTCAGCGGCGGCCCGGTCGTGACCGCCGTACGGCTCGGCACCGCGGGCGGCGAGATCGTCATCGACCGGCCCGAGGGACCGCTCGCCACGCTGACCCTGCCGGGCCAGCCCCCGCGCACCCTCGCCCTGAAGGTCCGTCCCCTGTCGGAACTCATCGCCGAGGAGCTGCGCCGACTCGACGCCGACGAGATGTACGCCGTCGCCCTGCGGGGCGAGGGCATCAAGGAGACCGTCTGACATGTCCGACACCCCTCAGCTGACCCGGCGTCCCGAGTGGACCGCCCTGGAGGACCACCGCGCGCAGTTCCAGCAGCACCTGCGGGAACTGTTCGCCGAAGACCCCTCCCGCGCCGAGCGCTACACGGTGCGCGTCGGCGACCTGCGCATCGACTACTCCAAGCACCTGATCACCGACGAGACCCTGGCCCTGCTCCAGGAACTGGCCACCGCCACCGACGTGTCCGGGCTGCGGGACGCCATGTTCCGCGGGGAGCGGATCAACGTCACCGAGAACCGGGCGGTGCTGCACACCGCGCTGCGCGCTCCGCGGGACGCGGTGATCGAGGTCGACGGCGAGAACGTGGTGCCCAAGGTGCACGAAGTCCTCGACCGCATGGCCGGCTTCGCGGACCGCGTCCGCTCGGGGGAGTGGACCGGGCACACCGGCCGGCGCATCCGCAACGTCGTCAACATCGGCATCGGCGGCTCCGACCTCGGGCCGGCGATGGCGTACGAGGCGCTGCGCGCGTACACCGACCGCGAGCTGACGGTGCGGTTCGTCTCCAACGTCGACGGGGCCGACCTGCACGAGGCGACCCGCGACCTGGACCCGGCCGAGACGCTGTTCATCGTCGCGTCCAAGACGTTCACCACGATCGAGACGATCACCAACGCGACCTCCGCGCGTGACTGGCTGGTGGCCGGGCTCGGCGGCGACGACAAGGCCGTCGCCCGGCACTTCGTGGCGCTGTCGACCAACGCGGAGAAGGTCGCCGCGTTCGGCATCGACACCGCCAACATGTTCGAGTTCTGGGACTGGGTCGGCGGGCGCTACTCGTACGACTCCGCGATCGGGCTGTCGCTGATGATCGCCATCGGCCCGGACCGCTTCCGCGAGATGCTCGACGGGTTCCGCATCGTCGACGACCACTTCCGCAACGCGCCCGCCGAGGCCAACGCCCCGCTGCTGCTGGGCCTGCTGGGCGTCTGGTACGGCAACTTCTTCGACGCCCAGACGCACGCCGTACTGCCGTACTCGCACTACCTGTCCAAGTTCACCGCGTACTTGCAGCAGCTGGACATGGAGTCCAACGGCAAGTCGGTGCAGCGCGACGGCGAGCCCGTGGAGTGGCAGACCGGGCCCGTGGTGTGGGGCACGCCCGGCACCAACGGCCAGCACGCGTATTACCAGCTGCTCCACCAGGGCACGAAGCTGATCCCGGCCGACCTGATCGGCTTCGCCAACCCGGTGGCCGAGCTGAGCGGCGAACTCAAGGCGCAGCACGACCTGTTGATGGCGAACCTGTTCGCGCAGGGCCAGGCGCTGGCGTTCGGCAAGACGGCCGACGAGGTCCGCGCCGAGGGGGTACCCGAGGAGCAGGTGCCGCACCGCACCTTCCACGGCAACCATCCGACCACGACCATCCTGGCCACCGAGCTGACCCCGTCGGTGCTCGGCCAGCTGATCGCCCTCTACGAACACAAGGTGTTCGTGCAGGGCGCGATCTGGAACATCGACTCCTTCGACCAGTGGGGCGTCGAGCTCGGCAAGGTGCTCGCCAAGCGCGTCGAGCCCGCCCTGACCGAGGGCGCGGACGTGCCCGGCCTCGATCCGTCCACCGCCGCCCTCGTGGCCGCGTACCGCACACTCAGGAAGTGAACTGACATGGCAGGAATGCAGCTCGGTCTCGTCGGCCTCGGCAAGATGGGCGGCAACATGCGGGAACGGCTCCGCAACGCCGGTCACACCGTGGTCGGTTACGACCGCAACCCCGACGTCTCCGACGTGGCGAGCCTGGTCGACCTCGTCGACCGGCTCGAAGCCCCGCGCACGGTCTGGGTGATGGTCCCGGCCGGCGCCGCCACCCACGGTGTCGTCGAGCAGCTGGCGACGCTCCTGAAGCCCGGCGACACCGTCGTCGACGGCGGCAACTCCCGCTGGACGGACGACGAGAAGCACGCCAAGCAGCTGGGCGCGCGGGGCATCGGCTTCGTCGACGCGGGCGTCTCCGGCGGTGTGTGGGGCCTGAAGAACGGCTACGCGCTCATGGTCGGCGGCGAGAAGGAGTGCGTCGACCGGCTGAAGCCGGTCTTCGACGCGCTCAAGCCCGAGGGCCCCTACGGCTACGTCCACGCCGGCCGGGTGGGCGCGGGCCACTTCGCGAAGATGGTCCACAACGGCATCGAGTACGCGATGATGCAGGCCTACGCCGAGGGCTGGGAGCTGCTGGAGAAGGTCGACTCCGTGGACAACGTCCGCGAGGTCTTCCGCTCCTGGCAGGAGGGCACCGTGATCCGCTCCTGGCTGCTGGACCTCGCCGTCGACGCGCTCGACGACGACGAGCACCTCGAGAAGCTGCGCGGCTACGCGGAGGACTCCGGAGAGGGCCGCTGGACCGTGGAGGCGGCCATCGACAACGCCGTCCCGCTGCCGGCGATCACCGCCTCGCTCTTCGCCCGGTTCGCCTCCCGCCAGGAGGACTCCCCGCAGATGAAGATGGTCGCCGCGCTGCGCAACCAGTTCGGCGGGCACGCCGTGGAGTCGGCGAAGCAGGGCTGACACGCGGGCCGCGCAGAGGGGCCGGGACCGAGGAGACACGGTCCCGGCCCCTCTCGCTTCCCGCCCCCTTCGTGTGTCCGTCGGGGCGCGCTCTTCCTACAATCACGAGCCTGCACGTGCGCCCGCGCCCGAAGGAACGTGATGACCAGCGCCGACGAACCGGCCCGCCCCGGCGGACGCGCCCATGACGCCGCCCGCACCCGGGCCGAGATCCTCGACGTGGCCACCCAGGAGTTCGCCCGGGCGGGGTACGACGGCGCCCGCGTGGACGAGATCGCCGCCCGCACCCGCACCACGAAGCGGATGATCTACTACTACTTCGGCGGCAAGGAGCAGCTGTTCGGGGCCGTGCTGGACCGGGCGTACGAGGTGATCCGCGACGCCGAGCAGCGGCTGGACGTGGACCACCTGGACCCGGTCGCGGCGATCCGGCGGCTGGCCGAGCTGATCTTCGACCACCATGAGCGGCACCCGGACTTCATCCGCCTGGTGTCCATCGAGAACATCCGCGGGGCGGAGCACGTCGCCGCCTCGGACAGGTTCGGCCGGATCGGCTCCCCGACCCTCGGGACCATGCGCCGCATCCTCGCCTCGGGCCGGGAGTCGGGGCTGTTCACCGCCGACGTGGACGCCGTCGACCTGCACGCGATGATCAGTTCGTTCTGCTTCTTCCGGGTGGCCAACCGGCACACCTTCGGCGCCCTGTTCGGGCGCGATCTGCTCGCCCCGGCGCGGCGCGGGCACTACCGCACGATGCTCGGCGACATGGTGATCGCCTACCTGACGGCGGACCCGGCCTCCGGTTAGGCGCCCGCGCCCTCGCCGTCGCCCGGGGCCACCGCCGCGTCGAGCAGGGGGCCCAGTTCGCGGGCCACGGTCGTCAGCGGGCCCACACCGCCCTCGGCGCGGGCCATGATGATGGCGCCCTCCAGAGAGCTGATCATGAGCGTGGCCAGCGGTTCGGCGCGCTCCGCCGGCACTCCCATGCCGGTGAGGGCCTCGGCGACCGGTCCGCGCCAGCCCGCGAAGGCGGCGGCGGCCGCCTCGCGCGTGGAGGCGGCCGCCGCCGCGCAGTCCACGGTCGCGGCGGCCACCGGGCAGCCGGTGAGGGCGCCGGTCGTCTCGTACTCCTCGGTCCACTGCCCGGTCATCGCGGCGAACAGGGCGCTCGGCCTGGGCTCCGCGAGGCCGGCCACGAAACGGGCGACACGCCGGCCCGCGTAGCGCCCCGCCCATGCGACCGCCTCGTTGACGAGCTGTTCCTTGCCGCCGGGGAAGTAGTGCTGGAGCGACCCGCGCGGCGCCCCGGCGTGGGCGGCGACGTCCCGCATGCCCGTGGCTCCCACGCCGTCGCGGCGGATGAGCTGGGCCGCGCTGAAGACCATCCGCTCGCGCGGGCCCTTCTCGGACCCCGTCATCCCCCACCTCCGCCACACCGCGACCGATCGATTCCCTCCCCACCCTATGACCACGGTCATGGACCGAGCTACTATGACCGGCGTCATAGTTGCTGGAACCCGTCCCCGTCCCGGCCTTCCCGGCCCCCGGCGGCGGACTTGAGACCCCCGGGTGGTCCCGTGCGCGTCGGTTTCATCGGTCTCGGAGTCATGGGCCTGCCCATGGCGCTCCGGCTGGCCCGCTCCGGCACCGGCCTGGTCGTGTGGAACCGCACGGCATCGCGTACCGCGGCGCTGCGCGCGGCCGGCGCGGAGGTCGCGGCCGGTCCCGGCGAGGTGTTCGACCGCGCCGGAACCGTGCTGCTGATGCTCGCCGACGACCACGCGATCGACGCGGTGCTGGACCGGGGCGGTCCTGAGTTCGCCGCCCGCGTGGCGGGACGGGTGGTCGTCCACATGGGCACGACCTCGCCGGAGTACTCCCGGGCCCTGGAGGCCGACGTCCGCGCGGCGGGCGGGAGCTACGTCGAGGCGCCCGTGTCCGGCTCGCGCGTCCCGGCGGAGAAGGGCGAGCTGGTGGCGATGCTGGCCGGGGAGGAGAAGGCGGTGTCGGCGGTACGGCCGCTGCTCGCGCCGATGTGCCGGGAGACCTTCGTGTGCGGCGCCGCCCCCGGGGCGCTGCTGATGAAGCTCTCGGTGAACCTGTTCCTGATCACGCTGGTCACCGGGCTCACCGAGGCCTACCACTTCGCCGACCGCCAGGGCCTGGACCGCGAGCTGTTCCTCGACGTGCTGGGCGCCGGCCCGATGGCCAGCGCCGTCTCCCGGATGAAGGCGCCCAAGCTGCTCACCGGGGACTTCTCGGTGCAGGCGGCCGTCGTCGACGTGCTGAAGAACAACCGGCTCGTCGCCGAGGCCGCCCGCGCCTCGGGCATCGCCTCGCCGCTGCTGGACGTGTGCCACGACCTGTTCGGCGAGACGGTCGCCCTCGGGCACGGGGGCGAGGACATGGTCGCGGTCCTGCGTGCCGTCGAGGCACGGACCGCCGGCGCGTGGGACCGATCCGGAGCGACCGCCCCGGACCGACCCAGGGCTGACCCGGACCGACCGCCCCGGACCGGCTCAGGACCGACCCGGAGCCCGTCGTCCTCGGGCTAACCCTTGTTGGCGCCCTTCGGGATCCCGTACACCCGCTCGATCCTCAGACGCAGCACGAGCCGTCGGTCACGGACCATCGCGGCGCGGTAGTCGTCCCAGTCGGGGTGCTCACCGAGGACGTCCCGGTACAGGCGGACCAGTTCGTCGACGGTCTCGTCGTGCGGGTCGGCGGCGACCGGGGTGAGCTCGGCGGTGCCCTCGGCGACCGTGTAGGCCCAGCGGTCGGCGCTGGTGACGTGGTACGAGACCCGCGGGTCCCGGCGCGCGTTGCGGGTCTTGGCGCGGTCGTCGGTGACCGAGACGCGGATGACACGCTCGTCCGGGTAGTAGGCGTGGCTGACGTTCGACAGCTGCGGGCGGCCGTCCCGCTTCAGGGTGACCAGCACCCCGCCGTGCCCCTCGCCGAGCAGCGCGAGCAGGGGTTCCTCGGTGGCGTCCGGCGCCGAGTCGTGCTTCGTCGTGTCGTGAGTCATGCCCCCAGTCATACCCGTCACCGCGGCGATGAACGTGGGCCCGCGCCGGGCCCGGCGGGAGCGTGCGCCCGCCTCCGCCCGGTGGCGAGGTTGGAGGGCGCGAGGGGAGGGGTAGTCCGCAGACGTTCCCGTACGACCTCGTACGAACCTCGTACGGGAGGGACCGGAGGTGGGCGATGGCACGGCTGCGGCAGGACGTCGAGCCGGACGAGGCCGGGCTGGACGCGAAGGCGCTGGACCGTCTCGACCGGCACCTGGCCCGTCTCGTCGACGAGGGGCGCATCCCCGGCCACCTCGTGTCGCTGGCGCGGGGCGGACGGGTCGCGCACCTGACCACGTACGGCATGCGGGACGTGGCGGCCGGGCTGCCCGTCGAGAGCGACACCCTGTGGCGGATCTACTCCATGACCAAACCGGTCACCGCCGTGGCCGTACTGCTGCTGGCCGAGAAGGGCCGGCTCTCGCTCGACGACCCGCTCGAACGCCACCTGCCGGCCTTCGCCGACCCCCGCGTGTACGTGAGCGGCTCGGGCGATCACCTCGTCACCCGCCCCGCCGCCGGGCCGGTGCTCATACGGCACCTGCTCACCCACACGGCGGGCCTGACCTTCGCCTTCTACCACGCCCACCCGGTCGACGCGCTCTACCGCGCGGCCGGCCTCGCCTCCTCCGTGCCGCCGGGCGCGGACCTCGCCGAGACGATGGACGTGTACGCGCGCCTGCCGCTGCAGTTCGACCCCGGCACGCAGTGGAACTACTCCGTGGCGAGCAACGTACTGGGGCGGGTGGTCGAGGTGGTGTCCGGGCAGCCGCTCGACGCGTTCTTGGCCGAGCGGATCCTCGGCCCGCTCGGCATGACCGACACCGGCTTCCAGGTGACGGACGAACAGGCGGCCAGGCTGGCCGAGTTGTACGGGCAGACGGACACCGGCGCCGGTCCGGGCACCGGGGCCATCGAGCCCATCGCGGGGCTGCCGCTGCGGGGCCGTCCGCGCTTCCTGTCGGGCAGCGGCGGCCTGGTGTCGACCGCGCACGACATGCACCGCTTCATGGAACTGCTGCGCCGCCGCGGCGAGTTGGACGGCGTCCGTCTCCTCACCCCGGAATCCGTGGACCTGATGACCCGCAACCACCTTCCCGGCGGCGCCGATCTGCGCTCCTGCGGCAGCCGGCCCGCCCACGACGAACCGGGCAACGACGGCGTGGGCTTCGGCTTCAACGTCTCGGTCGTGATCGACCCCTCCCGCACCCAGGCCCCGTCGGGGCTCGGCACGTACGGCTGGAGCGGGGTCGCGACGACGACGTTCTGGGTCGACCCGGCCCGCGATCTGACCTTCCAGTTCATGACCCAGCTCCGCCCGAAGACCTCGCTGCGGCTGTACCCCGAGCTCAAGCGGCTGGTGCACGAGGCGGTCCTCGACTGAGGGCAGCCGGGCCCTGCCTGGTACCGGATGCGCCCCGGGCGCGGGGCGCCGGCCGCGGACCGGCCGGCGCTCGCTCGCCCCGCCGGTCAGGACAGGTGGGCCACCGCGTCCAGGTGCGGCAGGTGGTGGTCCATCCGCTCCCGCTTGGTGCGCAGGTAGGTGATGTTGCTCTCGCACGGCGGGATCAGCAGCGGCACCTGCTCGTCGACCTGGACGCCGTGCCGTACCAGCGCCTCGCGCTTGAGCGGGTTGTTGGACATCAGCCGCACCGAGCGCACCCCGAGGTCGTGCAGCATCCCGGCGGCGACGCCGTAGTCACGGGCGTCCACGGGCAGTCCGAGGGCGAGGTTGGCCTCGACCGTGTCCAGGCCCTCCGCCTGGAGGGCCATCGCGCGCAGCTTGGCGAGCAAGCCGATGCCTCGGCCCTCGTGGCCCCTCAAGTACACGACGATTCCGCTGCCTTCGGCGACGACCGCGCGCATCGCGGCGGCCAGCTGGTCGCCGCACTCGCAGTGCTGCGAGCCGAAGGCGTCACCGGTCAGGCACTCCGAGTGCAGCCGGACCAGGACCCGCTCGGCGCCGATGTCCCCGTGGACGAGCGCCACTTGCTCCTCGCCGCGGTCGTGGTCCATGTAGCCGACCGCCTGGAATTTCCCGTAGACGGTGGGCAGGGGGGCGTTCACGACGCGTTCCACACCCGTGCGCCGTGGGGTCTTCGTGCCGAGTACGCCGAGGTTTTCTGTCATGATCTGGATCCTAAGCAGAGACGAAAGGCCGGAAAACAATGAGTGGTTCGGGAACGCGGCCGACGGCATATGGTCTGTTGCCGGCGGACACCACGCAGGACGTACGGAATCGAGGCGCGGACCTCTCACGGCAGGTCGCCGTCCTGCCGGTGGGGAGTTTCGAACAGCACGGCCCGTTCCTGCCGCTGGCGACCGACACACTGGTCGCCTGTGCCATCGCCCGGGAGATCGCCGACGCGTATCCCGTGCACCTCCTTCCACCGGTGACGATCTCCTGTTCGCACGAGCACGCGGCCTGGCCGGGGACCGTCAGCATCTCCTCTGTGACCCTCCATGCGGTGGTACGGGACATCGCGGACTCGCTGCGCCGCTCGGGCGTCGCGGCCCTGGTGGTCGTCAACGGCCACGGCGGCAACTACGTGCTGGGCAACGTCGTTCAGGAGTCCTCCGCGCGGGGCGAGCACATCGCGCTCTTCCCGGCCGCCGAGGACTGGGAGGAGGCCCGCGTCCGGGCCGGGGTGCGCACCTCGCTGCTCACCGACATGCACGCGGGGGAAATCGAGACCTCCATTCTTCTGCACTCTCATCCCGAAATGGTCCGGGCCGGCCACGAGTCCGCCGATTTCACCGCGGACGACCGGCGCCATCTCCTCACCGTCGGAATGTCCGCCTATACCGAATCGGGTGTCATCGGCCGTCCTTCCCTGGGTTCGGCGGAAAAGGGGAAGGAACTGCTGGCGAGCCTCGCCGGAGCCTTCGCGCCGTATTTCGAGCTGCTCACCTCGGGCGCGGACAACGACACGGATAGGGATACGGGCACAGGCGCAGGGGCGGGCGCGGACGCGGAGGTGGGCGCGGACGCCGGCGCCGGATCGGTGAACTCGGCACCGGCGAGCGGCGGTTCGCCCGAGTAGGCCCCGGACGGGGTTCCGGGCCCGGTCCGGGCGCGCATTCCGGTGTACCAGCGGGCGACCAGGACGAGCGCGCCCGGCAGGGCGGCCACGAAGCTCAGCACCCCGTACACCACGGCCACCGCGAGCCCGGTGCTCGCGCCGAGCCCGGCCGCCCCGAAGGCCCAGGCGGTGGCGCCCTCGCGCGGACCGAAGCCGCCCACGTTGAGCGGCAGTCCCATGGCGACCAGCGCGAGGACGGCCAGCGGCAGCAGCACCGTCACCGGGGCCGGCGCGCCCGCGACCCGGGCGGCGACGACGAACATCGCCACGTGCCCGGCCAGTACGGCCACCGAGGACAGCGCCACACCCGGACCGTTGCGGCGGGACAGCAGCCCCTCGCGCAGCTCGCCGAGGGTGCGGCGCACGGCCCGGCCCCGGCGGGAGGACGGCCGGTTCATGCGCAGCGCGAGCAGCACGGCGAACGCCCCCGCGGCGGCGAGGGCGACGAGCGGCGCGAACTGCCGTGCCTCGGCGCGGACCGGGGACGGCAGTGTCAGCAGCACTGCGGCCCCGGTCACGGCGAGGGTGATCTGCCCGGCGACCCGCTCGAGGACCACGGCCCGCACGCCGCGTCCTATGTCACCGGCGCTCTGCCCGTGCCGCACCGCGCGGTGCACGTCGCCGAGGACCCCGCCGGGCAGCGCCGCGTTGAGGAACAGCGCGCGGTAGTAGTCGGCCACGGCGGCGCCGAGCGGCAGCCGGATGCGCAGCGCCCGCGCCACCAACTGCCAGCGCCAGGCGCTGAGCACGGTGGTGACCAGCCCCACGGCGAGCGCCGCCACCAGCGTGGGCGCGTCGATCCGGCGCAGCCCCTCGAGGAACACGCCGGTGCCCAGCCGCCACAGCAGCACGGCGAGGATGGCTACGCCCGAGACCGTGCCGAAGTGGGTGCGCAGAGCACGGGTGTTGAGGCGGGCGAGGAGGGCGCGCGGACGCGAACCACCCTGCTCGGCGTCCGTACCCCGGTCTCCGGAAGCGTCCTCGGTGCCGCGCCCCGCGGGCTCGGCCGGGTCCGCCGCCCGCACCAGGAGGGCGTCCAGCGTCTGCACGCTCATCCGGCACCGCCCGTCGGCCGGGGCAGGGCGAGCAGGTCACTGTGGTGGACGACGGCCTTCAACTCCCCTGCCGCGCAGGCCGCCAGCCGCTCGCCGAGATAGCCCTCCGCGCGCTCCTTCAGCTCCGGCCGCTGCTCCACGGCCGCGCCGACCCAGCCGCGCAGCCACTGGGCGGTCAGCTCACGGTGCTCGGGGCCGAGCCGCCACGCGCTCGGGTGCACGTGCACGGTGGCGCCCCGCTCACCGAAGGCGTCGCAGGCCACGTCGACCGCGTCCGGACCGAGCAGGCCGTCCCGGCGCTGGTGGGCGTTGAACGCCTCGGTGATCTCGGCGTCCATCGGGTGGGCCGGGGTGAGGTCGACGCGGCCGGCCACCGACAGGGTCAGCAGCGCCGGGCAGCCGGCCCCGGCGCAGGCGGCGGCGAGGGTGGCGACCTCCTCGTGGGTGAGGACGTCGAGCAGCGCGGACGCGGTCACCAGGTGGGCGCCGGTCAGGGAGTCCGGGGTCAGCCGGGCCACGTCGCCGCGCCGGGTCTCCACGCTGACCCGGCTGCCGTCCGCGGCCTCGTGGGGGGAGGCGACGGCGGCGAAGTGCAGCAGGTAGGGGTCGCGGTCGTGCAGGATCCAGTGCTGGGCGCCGTCCAGCCGGGGCGCGAGCCAGCGGCCCATCGAGCCGGTGCCGCAGCCGAGGTCGTGCACGACGAGACCGCCGTGCGGGTTCGGCAGGCCGGCGAGATGGATGCGCAGCGGGTCCAGCAGCAGGGCGGCCCGCGCCTCCGCGTCCGCGGCCTCACGGAGTTGGAGCCACTCGGGCGCGTAGCGGGGCGGCTCCGCCGGCCCGTCCTCGCGCAGCCGCACGGTGGCCCGCTCACCGGGCCGCGCGGCAGGCCCGGCGCCGGGGATCACGGAGCCGGACTCGGGCGGGGGGTCGCTCAGGGGGTCGGTCGCCGGACCGGTCGAGGAGTCGCTGACGGGATCGGTCGAGGGGTCGGTCGCGGCGGTCATGGAATGCCTCCCGGCGTGGTGGGCGGCCGGTGCCGCGTCCGGTACGTCGCGCGGGCCGGGCTGGGCCGGTACACGCCCGCCGCTCCGGCCGGCGCCCGTCGAAGGGGTCGTACTCGAGGTCGTACTCGGAGTCGTACGCGAGGTCGTCTTCCTCATGCCGCCCTCCGGGGTTCGTCCGGCAGCCGGCCCAGCACTCCGGCGAGGCTGCGCGCGGTCGTGGCCCAGCCGTCGAGCGCGGCGCGGCGGCCGCGTGCCGCGGCCTTCAGCCGGCGCCGCACGTCGGCCTCGCCGAACCAGCCGCGCAGTTCGGCGGCGAGCGCCGCGGGGTCCTCCGGCGGTACGAGGATGCCGGGCACCCCGCCGTCCGGGGCGCGTCCGACCGCCTCGGGCACGCCGCCGACGTCGGTGGCCAGCACGGGGATGCCGCGCGCCAGCGCCTCGGTGACCGCCATGCCGTAGGTCTCCGCGTAGGAGGCGAGGACCATCAGGTCAGCGGTGGCGTAGGCCGCGTCGAGGTCGGCGCCGGAGCGCGGTCCGGCCAGGTGGAAACGGTCCTGCAAGCCGTGCTTGCCGATCAGGGCGCGCAGTTGGGCGACGTAGCCGGGGTCCTGGGTGAGTCCGCCGACGCACACGCAGGTCCACGGCAGGTCGGTGACCGTGGCGAGCGCCTCCACCAGCCGGTGCTGCCCCTTGCGCGGGGTGACGGCGGCGACGCACAGCAGCCGGGAGACGCCGTCGGTGCCGGGGGCGAGCGGCGCGATGTCGGCGCCGGGCGCGGCGACGTGCACCCGTTCGGGGGCGAGGCCGTGGTGGGCGACGAGCCGGCGTACGGCCCAGTCGCTGGTGGCGACGACGGCGGGCACCGCGCGCAGCACCTGCCGTTCCCGTGCGTCGAGTTCGGCGGCCACGGCGGGCTCGAGCCCGGTCTCGTCGCCGAGCGGCAGGTGCACGAGCACGGCCAGGCGCAGCCGCTGCGTCTCGGGTACGACGGCCTCGGGGACGCCGCAGGCGACGAGCCCGTCGAGGAGGACGACCGAGCCGTCTGGCAACTCCCGCAGTACGCGGGCGAGTTCCGCGCGGGCCCGGGCGTCGGGCCGGGGCCACGTGCCGTCCACGGCGTGCGCCCTGACCTGCCAGCCGAAGCCGGGCAGGTCGAGGCTGACCCGGCGGTCGTAGGCGTTGCCGCCGCTCGGCGTGGCCGGGTCGTCGACACCGCCCGGCAGGACGAAGTGCACGGTGCGCAGGGACATGGGGATGATCCCGACGTTGTCCAGGCCCGCGCGCTGGGCGGGCACGTAGGCCAGGGAGGGCGCGCCGTCTGCGGGCGCCCGGTCGATGGTCGTGTCGGTCACAGGGCACGCTCGTAACTCGCCCAGGCGACGTGCGACTCGTGGAGCGTGACGGTCAGGCCCGCGAGGCCCTTGGCGCCCTCGCCCAGGGCGCCCTTGTGGATCCGCTCGGCCAGCCGGTCGGCGATGACCTTGGCGAGGAACTCGGTGGAGGTGTTGATCCCGGCGAAGTCGGGCTCGTTGTCGAGGTTGCGGTAGTTCAGCTCGCTCACGACCGCGCCCAGCTCCTGGGTGGCCAGGCCGATGTCGACGACGATGTTGTCCTCGTCCAGCTGCTCGCGCCGGAAGGTGGCGTCCACGAGGAACGTGGCTCCGTGCAGCCGCTGCGCGGGCCCGAACACCTCGCCGTGGAAGCTGTGGGCGATCATGATGTGATCGCGGACGGTGATGCTGAACAACGGACGACCCTCCAGGTGCGGCGCGTCTGGCCCCCCGGCCTATCCCTGCCGGGGGATGCCGAGTAGTACGGCTGCACCCTTCCCGTTGTTCAGCCCGCTCTCACTCTTTTCTCAGGTCAGGCGCTCTGGTGGTTCCGGTGTGAACGGCGGCCCCGCGGACACCTCGTCCCTCGCGTCGCCCCTCGCGCGCACTCAGGCCTGCCCGTCGCCGCCGTACCGGATGCGGTGGCACAGGGCGGGGATCTCCCCGGAGGCGAGGCGGGGCATGACCTCGGGCAGTTCCTCGAACGGGCTCTCCCCCGTGATCAGCGCGTCCAGCGCGGGGTCGGCGAGGAGGTCGAGGGCGAGGGCGAGCCGGTCGGCGTAGGTGCGTCCGGCGCGGCGCGGGGAGACGGTGCCCACCTGGCTGCTGCGGATGACCAGGCGGCGCGAGTGGAAGGCCTCGCCGAGCGGGAGGGCGACCCGGCGGTCGCCGTACCAGCTCAGTTCCACCATCGTGCCCTCGGCGGTGAGCAGTTCGAGGGCGCGGGTGAGGCCCTGCTCGGTGGCGCTGGCGTGCACGACGAGGTCGCAGCCGCCGAGGGCGTCCCCGGGCAGGGCGAAGCCGACGCCGAGGGCCTCGGCGACCCGTGCCCGCGCCGGGTCGGCGTCCACCAACTGCACCCGTACGCCCGGGAAGCGGGCGAGCAGCGCGGCCACCGAGCAGCCGACCATGCCGCCGCCGACCACGGCGATCCGGTCGCCGATCAGGGGCGCGGCGTCCCACAGGGCGTTGACGGCGGTCTCCACCGTGCCGGCGAGGACGGCACGTTCGGCGGGCACGCCGGACGGCACCGGGGTGACGGCGCTCGCGGGGACGACGTAGCGGCTCTGGTGGGGGTAGAGGCAGAAGACGGTCCGGCCGAGTAGCCCCTCGGGCCCTTCCTCCACCACTCCCACGTTGAGGTAGCCGTACTTCACCGGCCCCGGGAAGTCGCCCTCCTGGAACGGCGCGCGCATGGCCGCGTGCTGGCTGACGGGCACTCCGCCGCGGAACACCAGGGTCTCCGTGCCCCGGCTGACCCCGGAGTACAGCGTGCGGACGACGACTTCGCCCTCGCCGGGGTCCGGAAGGCTCACCTCACGTATCTCGCCGTGACCGGGCGAGCTGAGCCAGAAGGCGCGGGCGGGACCATTCATCGAGGTTCTCCTGAACGATCGGGAAGTTGTTCACGTACCGAGGTGTGCACAGGCCGCGCACAACGTACGCGGCGTAGATCGACTCTGTCACTCGGCCGGAGGGTGTGCGGTGGCCCTGAACAACACTTACGACGCGAGGCCGGCTCAGCAGGAGACCGCTGTGGGAGCGGGCGTCCAGATCCTGCTGCTGGCCCTGCTCGGCACGGCGATCGGCATGGGGCCGGCGGGCTGGGTGACCGGCCTGGTCTTCGCCATCGCCACCTGGGCGGTGCTCTCGCGGGCGCTGCACCGGTCGCGCCTGAGCACCTTCGGCGCGGCCAACCGGGTGACCCTGGGCCGGGCGACGCTCGTGGGTGGTGTGACGGCACTGGTCGCGGACTCCTTCGAGAGCGCGCCGCCGGTGTCGGTACTGGTCGGACTGACGGCGGTGGCCCTGGTCCTGGACGGCGTGGACGGCAAGGTGGCCCGCCGCACCGGCACCTCCACCGCGCTGGGGGCCCGCTTCGACATGGAGGTCGACGCCTTCCTCATCCTGGTGCTGAGCGTCTACGTGTCGATGTCGCTCGGCCCGTGGGTGCTGCTGATCGGCGGCATGCGCTACGCCTTCGTCGCGGCCGCCCGCCTCGCCCCCTGGCTGAACGCCCCGCTCCCGCCGAGCACGGCGCGCAAGACGGTGGCCGCCCTCCAGGGCATCCTGCTCCTGCTGGCCGGCGCGGACCTGCTGCCGTACGCGGGCGACCTGGGCGTGGTCCTGCTGGCGCTCGGACTGCTGGTGTGGTCCTTCGGCCGGGACGTGCTGTGGCTGTGGCGCCGCTCGCGGATGCGCGCGATGGTGGCCGCCGAGGTCGACGAGGTGCTGGAGGCGTCGGTCGGAGACGTCCTGGTGGAGGCCACGCGGGCGGCGTGAGGCGGGGCCGGCCGAAGCGGGCGACGGAACGACGAAGGGCCCGGATCACAGACGTGATCCGGGCCCTTTCGGGTGTCTCCCGGCGGCCCTACGACCCCTGGGGGCCCTGGCTGCCCCGCGCTGCCCGTGTCCGTACGAGGGCGAACGCGGCGGCGGCGAGACCGAGGACGCCGACGACCAGCCCGGCGACACCGAGCCCACGGGCGGTCGAGTCGCTGCCTGCGGTCGCAGTGCTGCCGGCCGCCGCGGCGGACTTGCTGCCAGTGGCCGAGGCGGCGGCCCCCTCGCCCTCCTTGGCGGTGAGCTTGAGCGCGGGCGCGGGGTTCTCCGGCTCCTCGCCGCCCTGCGGTTCCTCGATCCACCGGGCGACCTTGCCGTCCGAGTAGGTCTGGAGGGTCTTGAAGGCCAACTGCCCTGCGTCGTCGGGCAACTGCCCGAAGGCGACGTCGAAGTCCTGGTACTGCCCAGGCCCGATCTTCCCGCCGGTCCAGGTGATCTCGGAAACGGCGTCGGTGATGGTGCCGTCGTCCGTCTTGACCGGCTTCTTGAGCTTGGTCTCGGTGACCTTGGCGGTCCAGCCGTTCTGCGGGGTGACGAGCACACCGAGGAGCGGGTGGTCGGTGGGCAGGAAGACCTGGACCTTGGTGGTACTGGCCGAGTCCTCCTCGTTGGGCACGCGGAAGGTGAGCACACCGTCGGTGGCTCCCTTGGCGTAACTCTCGGGGTGCACGGTGACGTGCGCCGAGGCGACGCCGGCGGCGGCGAGGACACCTGCGGCGGCGAGAGCGGTCACGGCGCCGGCACGGCGCAGGGCACGTGCGGAGGCGGAGGCTGGGGCTGATGTCGTGCGGTATGTCCTGGACATGACTGAACGGATCTCCGTACAAGAGAGGTGGTGTTTTCCCGGACGTCGTACGGAATCCGTCGCGGCGGCCCGCGCCGCCCCACCGCGTGCCGCAACAGCAACCGCCGCAGCCGCCGCGCCACGGAACCGGTGCGCACGCGCGTCACGGAACGGGCGTGCGCCGGGTCCGGCGCGCCCCGCCACAAAGCGCGGAGCGCGGGCACGAAGCCAACGGCCCGGCGCAACAGGCACCACAGCGCGGCCTCCCCACACCGCAACCACCAGGCCGCGACGAGCGCGGCGAGCAGGTGAGCGGCAAGGGCGTGGGGGGTGAGGGTGTGGGGAGGATGAGCGGAGGAAGCGGAGGCGACGGCCGCGTCCATCGTCATGCGCGAGGGGCCACCCATGTCCATGGCCGAACCGATCGACGATCCAGAGGGCATGGCACCCGCAACGGGCTCCCCCATCCCCCGGGCGGCGTCGAAGACGAAGTGCAGCGCGACCTGCGTGACGAGCATCGCCCCACTGATCCCGGCCAGCGACCGCTCCCGCCCCCCGAGCAGCCACCCACCTACGAACACCCCGAGGAACCCACCCCCGTCGGCCCACAGCGGCGGCATGGCCCCCACGGCGAGCCCGTGCCCGGCGGCAGCCAGCAGCACACACACCGAGGCAAACACCCCGGCCCGCACCCCCCGCACCACCACCGACACACCCACGCTGCCGGATCCTCCCATGAACAGGGGGTACGCATGGCGACGACGTGCCGTTCACGCGGATCGCCGCGATCGCCCTCCGCCAGGCAGCGGACGGCTCAGCCGGCTGCGCCCAAGTCGACGAGACGCACGTGCTCCGACAGCACCGTCTCGGCGCCGTCGAAGTCCGCGAGCCGAGCCGCGACCGTGGCGACGGCGAGACGCTCGGGAAGGGCGGCCGCGAACTTCAGACCGCGAACCGCTCGGCGGTCCACGTCAGGAAGGACCAGATTCTCTCCGGCACTCCGGCGGGCCGCTCGCCATGCGGCTGGAGTCAGGTCTTCACGCAGCCGCAACCAGCAGTCGGAGGGCCGCTGCAAGGGATCGGTGGCCGATTGCAGCGTGGCGCCGAGGGTGGCGTTGGCACGGTATCCGGCCCAGGTCCACCAGCGGACGTCCGCACCGACGCGAGTGATCAGGGTGCTTCCGGGATGCACGGTGGCCGGGGCGTCGCTCTGGCGTTGTGCGGCCAGGCAGCCTTCCGCCCGGCGGGTGAGCGTCACGGGCGGGTCCGTTCCCAGCAGGACTTCGCGCATCGCACGGGTCAGGGCAAAGGACAGTCCGGCGACGCCGCCGTTCATCCACTTGGCGATGCCCCCGCTGTCGGCGGGTTCGACGAAGACGCGTTTGCGCAGCCAGTCGATGTAGGTGACCTGCCAGCTGCGGCCGCCGAGCAGCAGGCGTCTCGGGCCGGGGCGTTCCTCGGTGAGCACGCTCGGGTCCGTGCGGCCGATCTCGGTGCGTCCGGACAGGACGGTGAACTGCGGCGGGGCGGTGAAGGACGCGGTGAGCTCGATGAAGTGCCGCTTGCCGAACCGTCGTTCGGCCTCCGGGCCGACGAACAGCATGCCGCCGTCGCTGTCGAGGAAGCCCTCCTCGGTGAGGAAGCGCAGGATCGGGGCGGCGGACCGGTCGAAGGGGGCGAGGCCGTTCCACTGCCTGTCCCACAACTGGTCGCCGAGTTTGTGCTGTTGCAGGGTGACGGCCAGAAGTTGCTGCGCCACGAGGTGGCGTGGCTCGGGCGGTGGGACGACCGGTTCCACCCAGCCGCGCGACCACAGCAGCAGGAGTCCGGCTGCCTGCAGCAGCGTGTCCTTGCGGGTGGTGAGGAACAGGCAGTTGCGTACGGTGCCGGAGCGTCGGCCGGTGCGGCCGATGCGCTGCAGGAAGGAGGCGACGGAGGCCGGTGAGTCGATCTGGACGACGCGGTCCAGGTCGCCCACGTCGATGCCGAGTTCGAGGGTGGAGGTGGAGACGATCACGCAGTCGCGTGCTTCGGCGAAGGCCTGTTCGGAGCGGGTGCGTTCATCGACGGAGAGGGAGGCGTGGGACAGGAAGACGGTCACCTCGCGGGCCCGCAGCGCGGCGCCCAGTTGCTCGACCTGTGCCCGTGAGTCGCAGAAGACGAGGCGTTTCTCGCCCCGGTGCAGGGCGGCGATGAGTTTGGCTGCGTTGTCGAGGGAGCCCACGTAGTCCAGCTCCACCTCGCCCGCCGGCCGGGGCACCTGCTCAGTGGGGGCGTCCTTGACGTCGCCGGCCCCACGCGTTGCGGGCAGCGTCACCCCCGGGGCGACCACGCGACCCGTTCGGCTTTCCGCGCTCGCGCCCTGGAGCCAGTGCAGCAACTGCTGCGGGTTGCCGACGGTCGCGGACAGGCCGATGCGCTGGATGGGCCGGCGGGTGACCCGTTCGAGGCGTTCCAGTACGGCGAGGAGGTGCCAGCCGCGGTCGTCGCCCGCGAAGGCGTGCACTTCGTCGATGACGACGGCCCGCACGCTCCCCAGCAGCCGCGCATGGTCGGTCTTCACGCCGATCAGCATCGCTTCGAGCGACTCGGGAGTGGTCAGCAGGACGTCCGGCGCCTCGGTGCGGATGCGCTGCCGCTGCGACTCCTTGGTGTCGCCGTGCCAGAGCGCGGCACGCCGCCCCAGCCACTGGGCGTAGGTGTCGACACGGCCGGCCAGGTTGTTGAGGAGCGCCTTGAGCGGACACAGGTAGAGCACCGAGGTTGCGGTCCACCGCTGTTCGGCCATCGCCGACAGCAGCGGGAAGCAGGCCGCCTCGGTCTTGCCCCCGGCCGTCGGCGCCAGCAGAACGGCGTCCTCGCCGTCCATGAGCGGATTGATCGCCGCCCGCTGGAGAGGGCGCAGGTCGGGCCAGCCCAGGGTGTTGACGACGTGGTGGAGGACGACGGGATCGAGCCGGTCGAGCACGTCGTCCCCTCCGCCGGCCGGCCTCTCCCCGGCAGCGCTGCGGCCGTCTGCCATCACAGCTCCAGGTCGATGTCATCGGCGGACGCGGAACCGCCGGTGACCGTGGCAGCCAGGTTCCGCTCCACGTCGGTGAGCTCGCTGCTCGCGACGGTCAGCTTGTAGTGCCGACGTGGGTCGAAGTCGTCGAACTGGTCCACCCGGTCGAGGACGTCCCCGACGAGCTTCTTCAGGAACAGCCGGGGCGCAACCCCCACCTTTCCGCCCAGCGCTCCGCCGACTGCCCGGGCGAGGTCCGCGACGTAGGCGTCGTCGACGACCGTCCGCACGCGCTCGGGCGAGGTGGCGGCGTCCGCGTACAGGTCCCGGATCGTGACGCCGAGACCGACGAGGGATTCCTGAGTGAAGCCGGGCAGTCGGATCTGTACCGCGCGGGGGTTGTCGAAGCGCGGGTCGGTGGTGAAGTCGGTGGCGAGCCGCTGGGCGAGCGGGGCGAGGCGCTGCACGCCCTGCTGGCCGTCGTAGAAGGCCGGCGTGCCGGTGATGACGAGGTACAGGCCGGGGAACCGTCCGGAGTGCACCTCGTCGATGAGCTGCCGCAGCGCGTTGAGCGCCTTGTCACGGGCGTCGGAGCGGACCCGTTGCAGGGTCTCCACCTCGTCGAGGACGACGAACAGCCCGGTGTGCCCGGAGTCGCGCAGCACGGTGAGAAGCCCCTGAAGGAAACCGAGGGCCCCGAAGTGGTCGAGGTCACCACGCACGCCGGCGCTCCTGCGTGCGGAGGCCGCGACGTGCGGCTGTCCGCCGAGCCACGCCAGAACGGCCGCTGCGGTCGCCTCGTCACCTTCGGCGAGGGCGGCCCGGTAACCGCGCAGTGCGGTGGCGAACGACGGGGCGTGCCGGGATACCTCGGCGAGCCGCGCGACGAGCAGCTTCTCGACCTCGCCTGGCAGTTCGTCCTCGGTCGCCCCGGCGGCGAGAGCGTCCTCCTCCAGGGCGTAGAACCAGGCGTCGACCACAGGGCGCAGGGCGCTGGGCGGGAAGCTGGAGGTGGTGAGGCGCTCGGTGAGCCGCCGGTAGACCGTCTCCAGCTTGTGCAGCGGCGTCTCGTTCTCGGAGATCTGGATCTCGGCCACGGCGAAGTTGCGGCGCTTGGCCCGCTCCCCCAGCCAGCGGGTGAAGAACGTCTTGCCGGACCCGTACTCACCGCGCACGGCCTTGAACACGGACCCGCCGGACGCCACGGCGTCCAGTTCCGCGTCGAGGGCCGCCTCGAACCGGTCGAGCCCGGTGGCGAGCAGGTCGAGCCCGCTCTCGGGCACGGCCCCGCGGCGCAGGGCGTCGATGACAGTACGGCGTCGGGCGGCGCTGACCTGGGCGGGACGCTTGGATCCGGTGGTGCTCACGGGGACCAGTGTCCCATCTTCTTGGCCCTCAGCGCCTCGGCCGAGGTTCACGATGCGCAGTCCCCTATGCTGCGCGAGGCAGTTGGTAGGAGCAGTCGCTTCAGGGGGCGGAGCCGCGTGGCCGACGAGATCAAGTACGAGTACAAGACCGTGCAGACACTTCGCGGCACCGACGGCTTGGTGATCTCGAAGATGCAGAAGGATGGCTGGGAGCTCGTGGAGCGGGCGCAGGGCAAGCTCCGCTCCACCCTCAACTTCCGTCGGCCGAAGAAGCCGCAGCCGTGGCTCCTGATCGGCGCTGGCGTCGCCGTCCTCGTGGTCCTGGCCGCCGTCATCGGCGTTGCCTCCGCACTCAGCGACGGAGACGGGGCGAAGGGCGGGGCGGACAAGTCGACGGCCGCTGCGGGCAAGGAGCCTTCCGCCACGCCGACTCCGACCGCTACCAAGTCAGCCGCTCTCAAGGTGACCACATCCCAGAACGACCCAAAGTTCGCAGAGCTTCTGAAGGCGGACTCGTGCGACGACGCGAACCTGGACTTCGCGACCAGGCACAAGGGCCAGACCATCGCGTTCGACGGCTCCATCGTGAACATGGCGCCCCACGGTGGCTACGACACCCGCTACGACCTCCTCCTGGGCCCTGGCGACAAGGGACGGAACACGACGGTCGGGCCGGCCTTCAAGTACGAGAACGTCAACATCTCCGACCTCGGACTGACCGGCAAGAATGCCCCCGCCACCGTCGGCGCGGGTGACAGGTTCCGCTTCGTCGCCAAGGTGGGAGAGTTCAACGCGGAGCAGTGCCTCTTCTTCCTCGAACCGGTCTCGACGGAAACCCGGTAACCAAGGCAGGCGGTCGCGCCAGCAGGGCCGGGCCGGACTCGCTCACAGGCGCCGGACCGGGACGTGGTTCCTGATCCCGGCAGCTGCTTTGGCGAACACGCTTGACCACCACAGCAGAGCGCTGCTGGAATCACTCTCCGTACAGGAAACAGTGCGGGAAGTGGAGTCAGATGGCGGCCCTCGACAACGTGAAGCTCAAGGACGTACTGGCGGACGTCGCCTCGGGTTCCTTACAACTGCCCGACTTCCAGCGGAACTGGAAGTGGGACGACGACCGGATCCGGGCGATCATCGCGACGGTCACGCTGGACTACCCGCTCGGTGTCGTGATGACGCTGCAGACCGGCGGCGCCACCCGGTTCCGTTCCCGGACGCTCACCGGCGCACAACCGGACGGGGATCCGGCGGCCGACCTCCTGCTGCTGGACGGGCAGCAGCGCCTCACCTCCCTGTTCCAGGCCCTGTGGCTGGACGCCCCGGTGGAGACGGCGGACGCGCGGGGCAAGCCCATCCAGCGGTGGTACTACGTCGACATCGAGAAGGCCGTCGGGCCGTCCGCGGACCGGGACGAGGCCATCGTGTCCGTCCCGGCGGACAAGGTGCTGCGGACGGACTTCAACCGCACCGTGCTGCTGGATCTGAGCACCACGGAGGCCGAGTGCGCGGCCGGCCTCTTCCCCCTCCACCTCGTCTTCGACGCCCAGCGCGTGAACGAGTGGAAGAGGGCGTACATCAAGGCTGACGAGGACCGGAACTGGGACCGGTGGGGCCAGTTCGACGAGGCGGTCCTCCAGCAGGTCCGCGCCTTCCAGGTGCCGATGATCCGGCTGGCCGCCTCTACATCCATGGACGCCGTCTGCGCGGTGTTCGAGCGGGTCAACACCGGCGGTGTGCCTCTGAACGTCTTCGAACTGCTCACCGCCACCTACGCCGGGGACCGCGACTACGTGGAACGGACCGGGGACTACTACCAGCTTCCCGAGGTGTGGCGGGAGATCAAGCAGGCGCTGGCGGGCAAGTACCCGGTCTTCGGCCGTCTGGAGAACGGCCTCGAGAACGGGCTGAGCAGCATCGACTTCCTCCAGGCCATCGCGCTGGTGCGCACCTGGGAGCGGAAGCAGCAGGGCCTCGGGGCCACGGTGTCCTGCAAGCGCCGCGACCTGCTGGACCTCCCGCTGGCCGACTTCGTGCGCCTGGCGCCCAAGCTCGCCGACGCCTTCGCCTGGGTGGGCGACTTCCTGGAGCGGCAGTGCATCGTCCGCCCGGCCGACCTGCCGTACAAGACGCAGCTCGTCCCGCTCGCGGCCGTCCGCGCCATCCTCGACAGGGCGACGGGCGGACTGGGGGCGGAGGAGAAGGTCGAGCAGTGGTACTGGTGCGGGGTCCTCGGTGAGATGTACGGCGGCTCGACGGAGACGCGCTTCACCAAGGACGTCGAACAGCTTGTCCCCTGGATCGCGCAGGACGAGAGGGCACCCGAGACGGTCACGGAGGCGTTCTTCTTCGCCGACCGCCTCGACACCCTCACCACCCGCAACAGCGCCGCCTACAAGGGGATCTACGCCCTGCTCATCAAGCAGGGCGCGGTGGACTGGCATCACACGGACGCCCCGCTCAGTCCCGGCCGGCTGGACGAGTACGGGGTGGACATCCGGCAGATCTTCCCCAAGACGTGGTTCCGGCGGGGCAACAGCCACGGGCTGCCCACGAGTTCGATCGTGAACAAGACACCCTTGTCGTACCGGGCCGCGATGGACATGACGGGCGCGCCGTCGTCCTACCTGGCCACGATGATCGCCGCCTCCGACATGCGTCCCGAATGGTTCGACGACGTCCTGACCACGCACCTGATCGATCCGGACGCCCTGCGGGAGAACGACTACGAGCGCTTCTACCACGACCGAACCAAGCAGTTGCAGGACCTCGTGCATTCCGCCATGGGCAAGAAGACGATGCTCCGCGACCTGCCGGAGGACGACGCCCGATGACGACCATGCCTCACGAGCAGGACGTCGCCTCGCTCAAGGGCAGGACCGTGTCCGTGCAGGAGATCCTCGATCTGTTCCGGGTCAGGGTCCGCGACCACCGAACGGTTCACCGCATTTCGCGGGCCCTGACGGACGCCGGACTGACCACGCTGCCGGACTTCGCCGTCTGCGGTCTGCGCAGCACCGTCGACGTCGTGCCGCTGGCGGCCGTTCCAGCGCAGCGCACGCCGCCCGAACCGGAGGGTGAGGCCGACGAGGCGGACGAGGCCCTGCCCTCGCACGCCCTCCCGCAGCGTCTGCTGCTCGGTGACTTGCCCTCGGCGCGGCGCGGACTGGTGTCCGTGGGACCCGGCACTCCGCTGTCCCAGACGACCTTCCTCATGCGCACCAAGGGCTACTCCCAGATCCCGGTGACCACCGGCATGGCGCAGGTCCATGGGGTGGTCACCTGGGGGTCCGTGGCCAAGATGTACGGGGCTGGGAAGCCGGCCACCCTGGACAACGCGATGGAGAAGGACGAACTGCCCGTCTTCGACGCCCGCCAGGAGTTCTTCGCCGCCCTCCCCGTCGTCCGCGAGCACGGCTACCTGCTCGTCCGCGGCGACGACGGCTGCCTCTCGGGCATCGTCACCGCCGCGGACGTCACGGACCGGTTCGAAGGCGCGGCACGCCCCTTCTTCATCGTGGGCGAGATCGAGTCGCTGCTGCGCCGCTGCTTGGGCGCTGCACTGGACACGGAGGCCATCAAGGCGGTCCAGACGAACAAGAAACCGGAGCACCGCACCGGCCAGGTGTCGGACCTTATGTTCGGCGACTACCTGAGGCTCCTGGACGGCAGCCAGACGAAGCAGTCCCTGGCCGAAGGGGCCGACCGTAACTGGGCGGCCCTGCAGTGGCCCAACATGCCCCGGGAGCAGTTCATCGTCCTTTTGAAGCGGGTGAAGGACATCCGCAACCGGATCGCCCACTTCGACGAGAAGCCGCTCCCGCCGGAGATGATCGAGGAGCTGACGACCTTCGCCAAGGTGCTGCGCGAGTTCGCGCCCTGAGGCAGGAACAGTTGGGGTGCCTCAGAACCGGCATCCGAGGCACCCCGAGCCGTGTCGTCAGCTCGCTCCGAGAGCGAACTGCTCGCGCAGCAGTGCCTCGTGGAGCCGCATGGTGCGGCCGTCCGGCAGGGTCTCCAGGACCTGTACGCCGTCGTAGTTGAGGAGTTGCCGCAGGACGGCGGCGAAGCCGTCGCCCCGGGTGACGGGCATGCCGGCGCGCTGGGCGAGCGCGGTCACGGGCAGGGTGCCGCCCGCGTCCAGCAGGGCGGCGAGCGCCTTGTGGACCTGTTCCTGCTGCGGCTTGCGGGCCAGGCCGCCGAGCTGGGCCTGGTACGTCTCCGAGTCGAGCAGCGCCGTCACCAGCGTCTCGGTCCGGGAGACGACGGCCGGGGTGAGCAGGGCGTCGTCTCCCCCGGAGGTCAGCGCGACGTCGAAGAGCGTGTCATGGGTCCGGGCGACTTCCGCCTGATCCTTCTTGGCCTTCCCGGTCGGCTTCTTGGGAGCGGGAACCGTTCCGGCCGCGGGCCGGGCCGTGGGCTCGCTCGGCTGCGGCGTCCTTCCGGTCTCCTCCGGGGCCCACCAGTGCGGACGCTGGTCGCCCAGTTCCCGCCACCCCTTGGGGGGTTCCGCCCCGAACGGCAGGAAGGCGAGCACCGGGATGGTGACCTCGGCGAGGGAGGCCCCGCCGTGGTAGCCGGCCTTGAGGGCGGTGTAGCGGGAGTCGGCGTCCCAGAGGGCGACGACGGACGCGCCGGGCTCGGGCCAGACCACCCGCGGTCCGGACAGGGCGATCTCGCGTTCGGCCGGCGGGCCGTCGCCGGGCGGGCGGTGGCGGGCGGACGCGGGATCGACGGTGGTGTCGGCCTTCGTGCCGTGCCGGTCGACGACGTGGCCGTGGTCGCTGGTGAGGACGACCGCCATGCCCTGGGTGGCCGCCACCCGCAGCAGGTCGCGCAGGCCGGGCACGTCGTCGATCCGCCAGGCGCCGTCGCCGAGTTTCTGTTCCTTGGCGAGCCGGTCGTCGATGGCGTTGAGGACGACGGCGACGTGGGTCCTGCCGTCGGCCAGCGCCTCCGTGAGCGCCGGGCCGAAGGTGTCGCCCGCGGTCTCGGTGCGCAGGTCGTCCTTGTGGAACACGGCGGCCGGGGCCCCGCCCCACAGTTTCAGTGCGGGGAAGAGCCGCTTCTCGTCGGCCTGGGTGCCCTTCATCAGAGTGCCCGCGAAGAGGGAAGTGCGGGACACGGCCGTCACGGTGGGCAGGGCGGCGGCCATCGCCCGCCGGTGCGGGGTGTCGCCCTCGGGCAGCGGGTCGAACTCGGCCCAGGAACGGCGCAGTTCCTCGCCGAGTTCGTTGGCGATGGCGGCGCTCATGCCGTCGAGGACGAGCAGCAGCACCCGGCGTTCCTCGCCGCGCCGCACGACCGGGCCGACCACGTGGTCGAGGAAGGTCTCGACGGTGAGCATGGAGCCGGGCTGGGTGCCGGCCTCCGTCCAAGCGGCCAGGGAGCGCGCGAAGGACGCGTCGATCTGCCGGCGCCGGTCCCTGACGCGGGTGCCGAGAGTGTCGTAGGCGGCCTTGAGAACGGGGTCGGGGTCGCCGCCCGCCTCGATGTGCTCCAGGGCGAGGTCCACCCAGCCGGTCTCGGCGACGTGCCGCTGTATGGCGTCGGCGACGGTGGGGGCGTCGGCGGGCGGATCGGCGGTCAGCCAGCGGGCGAGGCGCTGCCCCATGCGGGCGCGTTCGATGCGGGCGGACTCGTCCGGCTCGGCGGCCAGCCGGTGGTCCTCCAGTCGCTGGACGGCATCCGTCACCTCGGCCGTGTCACCCGCCGCCAGGGCTCGGCCGACAGCGGTGAACCGGGCCTCGAGTCCGCCGCGCAGGACGGGGCTCGCCGCCACGGCCTCCTCCGCGCCGAACTGGCGGGCCAGCGCGGACGCCCGGTCGAGCACGATGCCGGTGGTACGGCGTGCCTCGCGGGCCTGCTCGGCGTCGGTACCGCCGGTGCGGTGTCCGGTTGCCAGCAGCGTGGTCATGTACTCCTCGGCGGCCCGGCCGAAGACGGTCACCAGGGCGTCGAGTTGGTCACCGGTCGCCGGGGGCTGGTCGCCGAAGTAGCGTTCGGCGCGGCCGCGGGCTCGGTAGGTCTCGGGGGCGGCCTCGCCGTGCTGCCACAGCGCCGCGCAGACCAGGCCGAACGCCGCGGCGTCCGCGCCGCGTTCGGCGTCGACGAGGGCGAGCAGGGCACGTCCGGCGAGGCCCGCCTGGTCCTCCTCTCCGAGGAAGGCGGCCAGTCCGGCGCGTTCCGGGCCGCGCAGGGCGAGGAGCCGTTCGGGGGCGCCGGGCCGGGTCGACCAGTGCAGCAGGGCCTGGGCGTCGAGCCGGTCGTCGCCGGGGCGGCGCGTGCCGCCCTCGGTGTCGTAACGGCCCAGGCGCAGACGGCGCTGGGCGAGCGAGGTGAGGGCGTACTGCCGGGACAGCCAGCCGCCGGGCACGGCCGACCAGCCGCCGGGCGGGGTGGCGTCGAGCAGTGCCTCGGCGGCCCAGTTGACGTCCTTGAGGCGGGGGTCGATCTGCCGCGCGCCGAACGCCTCGCGTACGACGTCCCAGCTGTCGACCGTGTCGATGCGCAGCTTGTGGACGCGGGCGAGGATCGCCGGGTCGAGTTCGTTCTGCTCGCGGTCGGTGAGGACGACCAGGACAGCGGGGCCGGGGCGACGGCCACCGAGGTGGTCGAGGACGAGTTGGTGGACGGCGAGCGGGGACGGCGCCACCGCGACACCCGCCGTGAGGCCCTCGCCCCAGGCGGGTTCGGCAGGGCCGTCCCACTGCGGCGCGGACCGCAGCAGCACGACCCGGCGCCGCCCCTGCCCCTCCCCCGTCAGGGAGGCGGCGAGATGCGTCTGGGAGGACAGGTACTGGGTGACGGTCGCGGTGTTCAGCCGCACCGCGCCCGGTGCGGCGGTGGCGGTGGCGGTGTCCGTCATTCGATGACCTGCCAGGTGATCTCGATGGTCGCGTTCGGGTGGCGCGCGGCCAGTTCGGCCAGTTCCGCCTGGAGGTCGGCGGCGGCCCGGGACACGGTCGTGCTGCGGTGTCCGGACTTCCGCGCCGTACCTCCGGCGCCGGCCGGGGAGGGCGTCTCCTTCGGCTGGGTGTAGGGGATGCGCGGGTCGCTGGTCGGCGTGTCCAGGGACAGGTCACTGGCGGAGGCGCGCTGGGGAGTGACGGGCGCGGGCGGCGGAGTGGCGGCGGCCTGGGTGCGCTTGATGAGGGCGACGACCTCGCGTTGGGTACGGGTGAGCGCGTCGCGCAGGTCGGCGGTGCGCTGGTCGTCGCGGGCCACGTTGCGCAGCGAGTCGAGCAGCGCCTCGCCCTCGGGGCCGAGTCCGGCGGCGAGCTCCAGGGTGCTCCAGGGGGCGGAAGCGACTGCCTCCGCGACGGCGCGGGCCTTCTTGATGGAGGTGCCGTACCGGTCGGCGCTGGTCTCGCCCAGGTCGAAGGAGGCGAGGGCCTCCACGGTCTTCTTCGCCCCGGCCGCACCCTTACCGGCCTCCGCCACGAGGGCGTCCAGCAGTTCCAGGGAGCGGCGGGCGAGGGCGAGCCGCCCGGTGTCGGCCGTCTGGTCGAGGCCGAGGAAGGAGGCGTGGCTCTCCAACTGGTGCACTAGGTCGGCCGCGTGGTCGCGGTGGGCGCGGGCGGCCTCGATGATCTGGCGGGCGAACTGGTTGACCATCCGGCCGCGCCGCAACGCGGGCGGCTTCGCCCCGAAGATCGTCTCGAAGCGCTGCCGTGCGGTGTCCCAGTCGGACTCGGCGGGCAGCGGCTGGCTGCGCAGCGCGTCGTGCTCCTTGATCGCGGACAGTTCGGGCGCGGGGTCGAGGACGGTGCCTCCGCGCACCCACACCCGGTCGTCCATCTCGGCGAAGGCGGCGACGACGAGCCGGGCGAGGAAGTCGGGCAGGCCGCGCGGGTCGGGCTTGTCGGTCCAGTCGGTGAGCGTGATCAGGGACAGGTCACCGGTGACGCCCTGGGAGCGGGCGAGCTGCCGGAAGTGGTCGGCCCAGAAGCGGGACAGCTCGAAGTACGCCTCCTTCTGCTGCCCGAGGCGCAGCGGCCCGGCGATCCGCTGCATGAGCTTGCGGTCGGCCGCCGGGACCTCCACGCGCCCGTCGCGCGCCTCGGCGGCGGCCCGGACGTGGGTGAACACCTTCTTGGTGTCGGCAGGCTTGACGGCGGTGCCGGCGGCGTCGGGGTCGAGGTCGGGGTGCGCCGGGTACTGGTGGGCGAGCAGCCTGCCCGCGACGTGCCGGATGCCGTCGTGCAGGCTCTGCCCGAAGGACAGGGTGAGCCCATCGACGTCGGGCAGTGCGACGAGGTGGTCGTCGAAGTCGGGCACGACGTCGGCGGCCTGCTTCTGGGCGAGTCCGTACGCCTGCTTGAAGGCGCCCTTGACCTGCTTGAGCAAAGCCTCGCGCTGGGTTTCGAGCAGGCCCTTGGCGCGGCTGCGGTTGTCGGCGTTGAGGTGGCCGGCGTACTGGGTGTCGAAGCGGTGCTCGTCGGCGAGGGCCTTGTCGATGACGACGAGGCGCCGGAAGTCGGCGAAGCGCTGCGCGGACAGGTGCGCGGGCAGCCAGGCGACGGTGCGGGACCGCTCGCCCTGCTGGCGCTCGCGCAGCCGCTGGATGCGGTTGACGTCCTCGACCGGACCCCACTCGCCCTCGTCGAAGGGGAGGTCTATGGCGATGCGCCAGCGGCCCTCCTCCTGCGGCATCAGGTCGTGGTCGGGCAACTCGTCCTCGTCGGCGACGTTCCCGAAGACGATCTCGGCGGTGCGGGCGGTACCGCGCCAGGTGAAGAGGAGCTGGTCGCTCAACTGGCCGTGCTCGACGCCCAGTTCCTCGGAGAGCAAACGGCGGGCCAGCGCGACGCGGTTGCCGGGGTTGTCGTTGACCTGGGCGTTGGCGATGACGGAGTCCACGTCGACGCCGGAGAGTTCGAGGCGGACGCCGGGGTTGGCGTCGGTGCCGGTCTCCTTGATCTCGGGGAACCGGGCGGCCCACTCGGCGACCTTGTTCTTGATGATGCCGACCTCGGCGCCCGGGATGGGCGCGAGGACCGACCCGTGGTTGAGCGCGCCGAGCCTCCGGATGGTCAGCTCGGACAGCGCTGGCACACTGGGTGCGAGCGCGGACAGCAGCAGCGTGCACACGAGCCGGTTGTCGCCGGTGAACATCCGGCAACCGCCCAGCCGCTTCGGGTCCGTGAGGGACTCGGGCCGGTTGCGGTACTGCTCGACGTCGTCCTCGGTGATGTCGTACGAGCTGAGCAGGTAGGGCCGCAGCTTGGTCTTGTAGAGCTTGTCGGCGGCCTCGAAGACGACCTTCAGGCTGTCGGTGAACGGCTTGTCGCCGCCCTCCGCGATCACCGGGTAGAGGTCGCCGACGGGAACGAGCTGACCGAGGCGGAGCTCGTCACGGTGGTCGGCGAGGAGCTGGCCCATCAGCTTCAGACCGGTGCGGGAGCGCTGCAGCGCGGACGAGATGTGGACGAGGGTGTCCATGAACGCCGGCGAGAACGGGTACGTCAGCCGGAAGGACTCCGCGTCCGCGCCGGTGGTGCCCTTCTCCGAGCCGAGCAGGGTGTCCCAGACCTGCGGGCCGACCCGCTTGGTCTGCTCGAAGGCCGCGTCGACCAGCTTGGCCGCTTCCTCGTCCTTGGGCTTGAGGAGGCGGGCGTGGGCGATCTGCGGGAGGTTGCGGTCCTCCAGGGTGATCTTGTCGAACCGCCCGGAGGCCAGGTTCAGGGTGTCCTGGATGGACGACTCCGCCGCGCCGGACACCTCCTCGCCGACCAGCTCGCGCAGGTCGCGCTGGCGGGCGATGAAGGACACGACGGGGATGGCGCGGCGGGCGTCGCCGCCCTCCACGAAGTTCGTGATCTTGCTGGCCTCGCGCGCCACGAACTTCTGGTCGTGGATGAGGGTGGCCAGCCACAGGATCAGCTCGTCCATGAACAGGATCAGGCCGTCGTAGCCGAGCGACTTGGCGTGCTCGGCGATGACGGACAGACCGGCGTCCAGGGAGATGAAGCCGTGCTCGTCCTCGGCGGCGTTCCTGGTGAAGCCGGGGAGGAGGTTGGTGCCGGCGTCGTTGACGAGCTTGGCGCGCAGCTCGGCCGGGGTGGAGGGGTTGGTGAGGTTGAGCGGGACGCCCGCCTCGTGGTTCTCCTCGGCGGAGAGCGCGGTGTCCAGGAGCTGCGGGGTCCAGGCGAAGCCCTCGCCCCACTCGTCCTCCTCCTCGTCCGCGCCGGTGGTGCCCAGGCCGCGGATGACGGCTTCGTCGCCCATGTTGGCGCGCATGGCGCGGATGTCGGCGAAGAGGGAGTCGGTCCGGTACACCTGCGGGGTCGGCGCGTCCGGGTGCAGCTTCTTGACGTGGTGCACGTACCCGCCGAGCACCCGCTGCTCCAGGGCCTTCGCGCCGAGCATGTGGTACGGCACGAGCAGGAACTTCTTGCCGTCCGTGGTCAGCCACTCGTGCCTGGTCAGCACCGGGTCGAACTCGGTGCGGGCACGAGCGGCCGGGTTGCCGCTGAGCAGCGCGTACAGCACGGCCATGAAGTGCGACTTACCGGAACCGAAGGAACCGTGGAGGTAGGCCGCCTTGGAACGGTGCCCGTCCAGCGCGGACTTGATGAGGTCCAGGGCCTCGTCGAAGTTCTCCAGCAGCCGCTCGGTGACGACGTAGTCCTTGAGCGCGTGCTGGGCGCCCTCGTCTGTCGTCGCCTCGGCGAGGGACAGCACGAAGTCCGAGGTGGAGATGGACTCCTTGATGTCGATGACATCGCGGAGGAGGGGCGGCTGGGCCATCGCGGGTTCTCGCTCTCCCTGACGGTGTTCGGTGCTACTGCTCGTACTCGGTGTGCTGCGGTTCCGCCGTCCCGCCCGGGAACCGGTGATCGGTCCGGGACGGGGAAGAGGACCCGGAAGCACGGGCAGCCTGTGAGCGCTGCGGCGTGCCGGCGGTCCCGGCCGATGGCGAGGAAGGACCGGTCACGTGCCGCCGGGCGCGGACGACACCCACGGCACCGGCCGAGTCAGGGGAGGCGTGGTCGCGGCGTTTGCGCTGCATGTCCCCCTCGTACTGAACGGTCACCCGTACGGCCTGCGCATAGCACCATACATCGGCCCTCCGCCCACCCTCGCGCCGTGCATCCGCGTGCGCCGCCGCGCTGCGGTGCTGCTGTCATCCGCGCGAGCTCAGCGCAGTGCGACTTCCCACGATCCCGGGTTGCCGGCTTCCTTCCCACTGATCGGGCAACCATCCATCCAGGTACCGAATCCCGAGGGGTCCTTGCCTTCCGTGGACCAGCCGGCATGCGTGAACTTGGACAGGTCCGCCACGTAGCCGGACGACGTGGGAACCCGAAGCGGAAGCCGTACGGAGACAGTGTGGCCATGGATCTCCGGCCGGGCTTCCGCGTCTCCTCCGACCACGTCGTTCGTTCCGGATACCTGCACGAACCAACGCGAGTCGAGGTACTGCATGCTCACCGCAGGTTCGTCCATGTCGTCCAGACCATCGCCCAGCCACGTCCAGTAGGTGGCGTCCGCGTCCGAACCGGGCTCGGGAACGTCACCGGCGAGCGTGTAGCTCACCGTCACGCCCTTGCTGTCCCGAACCACGCGGGCTGCCTTGATCCGCAGGTACGCCGGCGGCTGCGAGGACGATTCCGTGACCGAACCTCCCGCCGCCGTGAAGAACATGTTTTTGGCCTTCCCCGTACAACGCGCGGACATCACCTTCGGGACCGGACGGGCTGACGTCTTGGGCGCGGTCTTCGTCGGTGCGGGCTCAATGGACGGGCTCGCGGAGGGAACAGCGCGGCGGTGGCCGGCCTGCGTCGCTGCGGCCTCGCCGCTGGACGCCTCACCGATGGCGATGACCCCCGCGCTCACGCACAGGACGGCCAGCAGGGTTCCCAGGCGGCGAACGCGCTGCCCGGACAAGAAGGACGGGGGATCACGGGGACTCCAACAAGTACGGCCCATACCGGGACGGTTCAGGGCCACTGACTCAGAAAACGTCGGGATGAGGCGCGCAACAGGCGACGAAGCGCTACCGGCTCTCCCTTACTCCGCCGCCGAAGCGTCGGCGGACCTCTGCTTCTCGTCGGCGCTCGCAGGCGAGGACTCGCCGGCCGGACGGACGCCACCCAGGTCGAACGGACCGAACACACCGGCAGACCCGGCTCCAAGCGCGCAAAGCAGCGCCACCGTCCCGGTGCCCCAGCCCTTCAAGAGGACGACAGCCGGCGCCTCCGCTGCCACGGCGGTGACGACCGCCGTCATCCAAGCCTCCCGCCGCCAGGACGGCAAGAACGGACGCTCCTCACCCCACGCGAACACGAGCGCGAACGCGGCAGCCGGAGTCACAGCCGCGCATCCGACGAACCACGCCCACCGCCACTCGGCCACGGTCCACATCACGGCGGTCCACACCAGCCAGCCGACCACCACAAGGGCACAGACGGCGACCAGTACAAGGCAACCCTGCGTCGTTTCGTCTCGTTTGGCAGAACTAGCCATATGTCCTCTTGTTTCGAATGACATCGCCCTCACGCCCACCGATCGAGCGGAGAACTTCCTTGGCGCACGCCGGCCGGCCGGGCTCCCGCCTCGCGGGCCAGCCGGCTCTCGCAGTCGGACTACTTGCGGGCTGCGGCCTCGTACCGGTCGACCTGGTCGCGCAGCAGTTTGGTGGCCGTGTCGGCTTCCGCGTTGGTGAGGCCGCCGGTGCCGACGTTGATCAGGGCGGGCCCGTCGAGGGTGAACTGCTGGAGCACCGTGGAGCCGTCGCTGTCGATGCGTACGCCCAGGGACTGGTCGCCGAGCTTGTCCACGCTCATCGGCGAGTACTTCAGCACTGACCCCTTATAGGTCTCCTGGTGGCAGGTCTCGAGCGCCTTCTCCATCGCAGCGAACGACTCGGCGGCATCGCCGGCGCTCGCGTACTGCCGAATGCCCGCGGTCGCAACCGTGGCGGTCAGCCCTCCGCCCTTCTGGAAGGTGCGCGAGACCTGAATCCGGGCCTTGTGCGGCTGACGGTAGTCGCAGAACGTCTTGCCACCCGAGCTGGAGTCGCCTTCGGTCGACCAGCCGGCAGGCATCTGCGACAGCGACAGCAGAGCCGACGTGAGCTGGGACTTGGTGAGGAGCGCGGTTTGTGGAGTCGGGGAGGAGGATGCCGGGCCGGTCGAGGCGGAGCTGTTCGACTTGGCAGGCTTCGCAGCCGTGGGCGTGGCGCTGGTGCCACACGCGGCGAGCGCCATGGACATGGCGAGAGCGCCCAGCGCCCCGATGTACTTCCGATGAAGCACGGAGATCATCCCCCCGAAGGACGTGAAGAAGGAGTGGAGAACATGGATGCTATGTGAACTTACATGTTCATGAAAACTGAACTACTTCGGGGGTGGGCCCGGTGAGCGGAGGAACGGCACTACGACCTGACGTCCACCGCCCCGGTACCGGGTCCGTCATGGCGCGAGAGCACGGAGCGCGGGTCACCCAGCAACTGCGGGCCGGGCCCGTGACCGGCGTACTGGGTCCAGTAGAAACGCGACTCCGCGCCGCCCCTTGAACGCGGAGGCGGCGAAGGTGTCCCACAGCTGCGAAGCCGTGCCCGAACCTCCGTCGAGGACGGTACGCCGGAACGTTGGGCAGCCAGAAGGGCGCTCGCGGCGTCAGGACCCGGGTTCCTCCAGCTTGACGGCAGCGGTGTCCGCGCCGTGCAACCCAGCGTGTGCCGTGGCGAAAGACTCGTACTCTTCCACGACTTCACCGTCCACGACTTCCTCTTCCATCACTCGGTGCGACGGGTCCGCCAGCGGCAGGCCTGCGAGGTGCTTCTTGAGCCTCTTGGCCATCGGAAGGTAGGTCGCGAAGGTCAGCCCGCCGGAGACGGCAGCCCCTACGAGAGGGATGGCCTTCGAGACGGCTTTCGCGAACGAGTCCTTCGTCATTTTGACGCCGATGTAGGCCGCGACCTTCTTCACTATGGGATAGACGACGCCCTTGGTGAGCGCCTTCTGGGGCAGCTTCTTGGCGACCTGCTTCGACATCATCCCCGCGACCTTCCCCACAGCGGCGTTCGCCGACTGGGTACCGAACATCACGCCGAAGAACAGCGTGAGCACGCCCATGGTCGCGTCATCGACGTCATCGCCCTCGTCGGAGAACAGCTCGGGCCAGCTATAGAGATAGGCGAGCTTCTGCGCGATACGCAGCATGTGGCCGACGTACTGTGCCAGGTCGGCGGGCACCGTGGCGGGGAGGGCGAGAATGCCGGGTATCCCGGCCGCGGCGGAGAGGGCACTGACCTTGGCGGTCTCGTAGCGGATCGAGTCGTTGGCCACTTTCTCCAGGACGTCGATGGCGATACCCGCCGCCGCGGGGGTCTCTTCGATCGCTCTGCGGATCTCCTCCTCGGTGCAGTGACGCGCCAACGCCGTCCGGAGGTACGCCTCTCGGTGGATACGCACACCGGGGAGCTTGGCCGCCGCCAGCAGCACCGTGAAGAAGCGCGACTCGGGATTCTCGACCTCTTTACCCTGCTTCATGGCAGGAACTTACAGTAGCTCCGCGCTCCAGGGGCCAGGATGCACTGACCGTTTCCCGTCCTCGCTCTGAGCCGGAGATGAAGGATGGAGACGGCCTGGACAAAGCTGGCGATCCGGGTGGCTGGGCGCCGCAGATCGCGGAGGAGCCCCCAGGATTCGCGTGCCGTCCAGGGTCAGGTACGCCTTTGCTGACGCGGTCCGTACCGCGTCAGCGAGGCCGGTTTCCGGCTCACCAGCACTTTGCAGCCCTAACTGTGCCTCACATAAAGTTGCGGGCATCTGATCACACTCGGGGGAGAGATCATGACCGAAGACGACATATCACCGGGCGGTGCGGCGCCGACCCGGATGCGCCTGAACCATGCGGCCCCGCTCGATGGCGGTGGAGGCTCGCCGTCCGGCGGCAAGGATCTCGCTTCGAGTCCCGCGGAGAAGAAGAAGGCAGCCGAGGCGATCGAGAGGCACCTGGAGCCTGACACCCACAGGAACGGCACCCAGGCGCGTGAGAGCACGGGGGCAGCCGCACGGGAGTTTGAGGAGTGGCTCACTGGACCTGCTCTGAAGACCGCGCGTAAGACGTGGAGCGAACAGCTCACGACGCTGATGAACCGCCTTGGTTCGGAGAAGGCCGCGTTGCGCGCCACGAACACGCTGCTGCAGAACACGGACACCGGCATCGAGCTGGGCATCCGCAAGTCCTCCGCGCTCGACTCGTTCTGATCGCACAGGTATGCCCGAACCGCGGGCGCCGTAACTGGAGTTCCGTCATGGTGACGTACTACGAGATCATGGGCACCGACCTGTCGAAGCTCACCACGGCTGCCGACGACTGGGCCGCCATGGCCAAGGACTTCGACAAGCTCGCGCGGACCTACCATCAGGAAGTGCATGGAATTTCCATCGGCGACACGTGGGTGGGTCTGAGTGCCAGCGCCGGCTCCGCGCGCTTCGACGTGACGTGGAAGGAGTACCAGGGAGCGCAGAGCGAGGCGAAAGCCGTCGCCGAACTGCTCCGGGACGCGCACGCTGAATTCAGCCGTCTTCGCAAGAAGATCGAGTACGTCCGAGAGGACGCGGTGAAGGCCGGCATGAAGGTGTCCGAGCAAGGCGCCGTCGCCTTCGACACGTCCAAGCTGGATCACAGCGAGCACATGGCCTACGTGCACGATCCCGACTACCAGGAGAGTTCCCGCAAGGCTGCTGCCGGATGGGCCGCGCAACTGGACTCGGCGGTGGCGGCCCTGAACGACGCGGACGAGGGGTTTAAACTCGCTCTCGCCTCCGTGATGCAGGACAGCGACCCCTTGGACGGCACGATCGGCGGTTTCAACCGGGGAGCGGGGCCCGACCCGTACCCGTCGCTTGCGGAGAGGGCGAAGGCTCAGCACGTCCCCAAGGGCAAGAAGGCGGTCGCCGAGTGGTGGCGCGGTCTCGATCCGGTCACGCGCGGCATCCTGCTCCAGGAGAAGGGCGACGAGTTGCGCAAGGCGGGGATCATGAGCCCGCTGTACCACTGGCATGCTGCCGACGCGGGGTCCGGAGCCTTCGACACCGAGAAGCCCACGGCCGAGGATCTGTGGTACCTGGCCCGCGCGCAGGGCATCGCGGCCGGCGGCGACTTCAGCGGGGAGAACGCCGCGTCGCGCAACATGGAGCATTACCTGAGTGCAACGGGTGAGCCGCTGGACCTGGACATCGACCGCATCCTCAAGGATGATCCCGGATTTCGCGACGACGTCTCGGTCCACATCGCCCAGAACCAGGACGCGTGGCGACAGCAGGGGCTCGACGCCTTCGAGAAGGCCGGTGGTGACAAGACGGTCGTCGTGCCGGTGGAGAGCAAGGCGGTCGGTCGCACCTTCCAAAGCGAAGAGTGGTTCCACGCGGTCGGCTCCCACCAGCAGAACGTGTCGGGGATGGTCACCGTCACCCCCGGGGCGGACGGCAAGCCCAAGGTTTCGCTCGAATACCAGGCCAACGTGTGGGACCGGTACAACTGGGACGCTGGCAAGTCGACCACCTTCCCCGGAGGCGTGGTGATCCCGGACTCCGAGATGGGACGGTTGCACAAAACCGGACTTGCTCGGGAGTTCGACATGCGAGGCAGTAGCTCCACGTACACGTACGACCTGGACAGCGATGCGAAACCGGCAGTGAACCCGCCGGACCAAGGACGAGAAGGAACCCGCGGCGACGTCTCACGCGGTGACGAGGAGAATCGGTGACGACCAAACGAAGTGCCCTTCTCATCGCGGCAGTGGCAGCCATTCTTCTGCTTTCCGCCTGCTCCAGCCCGGACACGGACGAGCGCCATGTGACCGACGGGCGCACCTCTCGGTGGGACGAGAACGCTGGCGCGCCCGAGGCGTCGGCGTTCATGCACGTGACGGCGCCCAAGGGTGCGACCGAGGTCAAGGGAGCTGTGCAGATCAATCCCCAGGAGGACATCTACCTCCTCTCGTTCATCACCAGCGAGAAGAACGCCGAAGGCGTGGCGGCGGACCTTCGTCCCGAGGAACCGCTGAAGGTGAAGAAGGCCGACTTCGCCCCGGATGGCGAGCTGTTCCGGCACCTTGGGCTGGCCGAGCCGCAAACGCTGAAGGGAGCCCGCTCGGCCGGTGTCTGCCCCCCGTGCGTGAAGGACGATCGCCGCAAGAAGGTGCAGTGGATCGACATCTACGTCCAGGCGCTCAAGGACGATCGGGCCAGGGTCTATCTGAAGGCGTTCTGACCTCAGTCCCAGCCGAGCCACGACACCGTGCCCGAGGCGCACGTTGACGGCCGCACCGCACTGGCCTGCGCGGGCATCCGGCGAGCAGGGCACCTGGGCTACTGAAGGTGGTGCGCGAGCCGACGTGCGCGGGGCCCTCGGCAAGCGGTGCGCTTGCCGAGGTCCCCGCGTCTGTTCAGAGTGCCGCGAAGGCGACGAACTCGGTCCAGGTCGTGGGGTCCACCGCCAACGGGGCGCGGGTGGTGTCCTTCGAGTCGCGGACGTGGACTCTGGCGGGGGTGGCGGCGACCTCTACGCATTCGCCGCCCGAGCCTGTGCTGTAACTGCTCTTGATCCAGGCCGTCTCAGGTGCCGACGTTATGAGCTGTTGGACGTTCATCTCTCTCCAAGCAACTTCTCGATGAGGGCCAGCGACTCGCGCGGAGTGAGCGCCTGTGCCCGAAGGATGCCGTACTGCTCCTCGATCTCGCGTACCTGCCTCCGCTCCGTATAGAGACGGCTGTCCTTGTACGCCTCCACGTAGGCGATCCTCTGCCCTTCATGCGTCTCGATCAAGGTGAAGGGACCTTCCAGCCCAGCATGCTCGTCCCGCTCGATCGGCATCACCTGGATCTCCACGTTACGTCGGTGCCCGCACAACAGGATCTGCTCCAACTGGCCCTGCATCACGTCCCGCCCACCGAGCGGTCGACGCAGAACGAACTCCTCGATGACAAAGCTGATGGTTGGCATCGAGGACTGGGAGAAGACCTCCTGGCGTGCCAGGCGGGCCGCGACCCGCTGGTTGATGGTCTCCTCGTCCAGCAGCGGACGCCACATGGAGAACACCGCTCGCGCGTAATCTTCCGTCTGCAACAGCCCTGGTACTGCCTTCGTCGCGTACACATGCAGGGCCGCCGCCTTGGCCTCCAACCTGGCCGCGTCCCGAAAGAACGCCGGATACTGAGCCCGAGCCACCTCCTCCTTGCTCGCGCTCAACACCCCGCCCGCGCCCAGCACTTCATCCGCCTGGTCGATGAACTTGGGCTGCGGAATACGTCTCGCCTGCTCGAACGACGCGATCGTCGAGGCCGAGTACCCGGTCAGCGACCCGAGCCTCGCGCGGTCCAGGCCCGCCCGCTCCCGGAACAGCTTCAACTGCCGCCCGAACACGCACAGCATGCCCGTCCCGGCCTCGTACTCCTCCGGCTGCTGAACCTCGTCGTCCACGCCACAGCTCCTCTCGTTCAGCCGCCCAGTCAGCCAACTCGGGGCCCGGGAACCGGTCACGCCCAACACCAGGTACAAGCGCACCGACCGCGTGTACAGCCCGCCCCCGTCAGCACATCACTCCTGGTCAACGCTACGCAGAGTCCGTGATCGTTGACCCTATGAAGTCAGAAACTCCCCCGAATGGGCATGCGCCGCAGCGTCCCGCACCCGAACGCGAGTTCGCCATGCGCTTCACCTCGACGCCGCGCGGCGCCCGCCTCGCCCGCCGACTCGTCTCGCACCGCCTGAACGACTGGGGCCACCCCTACACGACCCCGATCAACGAGACACTCACCCTCATCACGGCCGAACTCAGCGCCAACGCCGTACGCCACGGTCACGTCCCCGGACGGGACATCCACGTCCAACTCACCCTGACCGAGGGCACCTTCCGCATCGAGGTGACCGACACCCGTGCCGAGAAACAGCCCTCGCCCACTCCCGCGTCCCCGGACCCCTTGTCCGAGTCCGGCCGCGGCCTCCACCTCGTCGCCGTCCTTGCGGACGATTGGGGCGTCACCCCTCGCCCGGCCGCCCCCGGCAAGACCGTATGGGCGCAGTTGCGCGTACCGACCGGCGGCCACGCACACGCCCACCCGGGGGCCTCTGATCCGGCAGACTCGGCGTCGGTGCAGGGGCACAACGCCAAGTCAATTCCGGCTACTTCTTGACTGCTGCGCGACGGCCTCGGGTTGCAGCCGGGGGACGCCAGTTGCGGAGGTCGTCGTCGGTGAGTCCGTGCTCGCCCTGCTTCTGCTGGCGGTAACCGGCGAAGAAGTCCGCCGGGGAGCCGCTGTAGAGCATGTCGAACTCGTTGTGCCACTGGTACAGCCACGGCTGCAATTCCAGCAGGCCGGCGAGGAACGGCGTGATCTCTTCGGTGGTCAGCGCGGTGTTGGTGAAGTACGTCGCCAGCGCCTGCGCCTGCTCGCGGTGGTCCCAGCCGGCCCAGCCGTACAGCTCGGGGGTGGCGGCGTTGGTCTGCCCGTAGGAGATGAACCGCTCCTTGGGCACGTCCAGCTTGCCGCGCGCCCTCCAGTAGGACGGGCGCAGGAAGTCGGCCGAGGTGTACTTCGGCGGCACGGGGATGGAGTCCCGGATCTTCCGCTTGGCGGGCTCGTCAGGAGCAGCATCCTCCTTGCGCTGGAGCTCCCACACCTCTTCCCAGTCGGCGCGCTTCTTCATGCCGGACGGCTTGTAGCGCAGGGCGGAGAGGAACGGCACGTGCTCGTCGGTGATCAGCTCGGCGACAACCTTGAGCAGATCCTTGCGGGGCGCGTAGAGCTTGGCCATGGAGACGAAGTCCTCGTCACGCGAGAGCGCGTCGGTAAGGCGGGCCAGGGTAAGAATGGTGGGCTGGCCGTTTTCGTCGAACCACCAGTCGCGGTTTTCCATACGGTCGAGCAGCCAGGAACGCAAGGCCTTCTCCTGGAGGGCGTCCCAGCCTTCAGTGGCCCAGCGGCGCTTGTACTCGGGTCGCTCGACCATGCCGATGGCCCTGTTCGACTCGATGGCGTCGATCCGCTTCTGGACAATCTCCCGGTAAGCGGCGGGCCAGTGGGCAGGGATTTCAGTGATAGGTGTGGAGCTATGCCGCTTGAACCACTCGTCGCTGGCCTCACCTGCGGCAACACGGCGGGCAAGGACGATCTCAAAGGCGCGCTCCCCTAGGGCGAGCTCGGGAACACTGAGGTCGTTCGGATCCTCGGAGACGCGGAGGTCTTCGGGGTGGAGGTCGTAGAGGGAGTAGACCTGCCAGTCCAGCTCCTCTTGCATGGAAATCATGCGAGCGCGGGTCGACTCCCAGGTCTCGCGGGCTTCGCGGAGAACACCGGCAGAAAGATCGCCCCTACAGCTTACAGCTACAGGACTCATAGCAGCAAGCTCCTTAGCAAGGCTATCTAGCCTGGTAGCGAGCTCTAGCGGGAATTTCACTGGAAGCGGCAATTTCGCCACATTCGTGCCCGTAAACTCATAGCGGTCAGACCAGGGATGAGCGCTAACACGGGCCCCTTCACCCCCGACGGGGTCACCACCCTTAGGGTAACTCACTTGCTTGAGCCAGAAAGTAGCGGTGGAACTATTAAGCACCCCCAGATAGTCAAGGTGTTGCACTTCGGTAGCATTCGCAGGCAATTTGATGACTGGAGCAGTCTGCTTAAAGAGAGATTGTCCACGGTCAAGAAAGAACTGACCATGCGAAGAGTCACGCGCAAAGGAGATGAGCCACTTGTGAGTGCCCTCGTCTTTTGGAAGCTGATGCCACTCCCACCAAGGCCGCCCAGCGGTGTAGTAGCTTACCCCGGAGAAGGTTGCACGCTCTCCCAGTTCGGTTCGGTAAGGCCAGAGCGCCGACGATGCCGCCACCACGGAAGGCAGGCTGATCAGTGCCCTACTCTCCGAGTACGGGTAGAAGGCGCGGTTCTGACTTTTAGCATTCCAGTCTCGCACCTCCTCCCCAGAAATGACGGGCTTCAAGAAATTCGCCATTTCGGTCGGCCACGCCCGTTGCGCGCGAATCATAACTTCGTCCGCAGCCGTCATACCTACATACCCAAGCCTCTTCGCGTGATCCCCTAGGCTTGAGAATGAATTCTGACCGATTGTCTCGTTTAGCTCAAGACCACCGTCGGCCAAAATCCATGGCTGTCGAGCAAAGTAACGCTGACGATCGAGATCATCGACCGAGATCCATGGCGTCACAGCGCCTGGCCTGTCTACGTGACTGACAATCGCAGACCAAACCAAGCCATTTTCCGGGCTCTTCGGCGCTTGGGGTTCGCCCTGTACGCTGCGTACAGTACGTACCGTCTCGGACCGTCCAACTCCACTACGTCGCTTGCCGACTAGAATAACCGTTGGCGTACCATGACCAGGAATGTAAGCGCCTGACGTGTCAATAACCTCCATGAGCTCAACTCGATCGCGGAAAAATTCTTCGACAAGCTTCTTGCCGAACTCGCGCTTCATGAAAGAGTTCGCCGTGATTTGCCCAACAAAACCATACCCATGCCCATGGGCATCGCCATGCTTGGCCAGCTCGAAGAAACGTTGCGCAAACGGGACCGAGAGAGCGTATGTACCTGCACATGCGTCGTACAACTCTCTATACAGCGCATTCAACTTCTTGTCGCTAACCGTGATGTAGGGAGGGTTACCCACTACCACGTGATAGCGGCCTTGTTGAAGAATTCCCGGATGATCCTGCAAATCTTCCGTGGCGTAGGCGAACGAGGCCAGCGGGTCACCCATTTCGACCTCATCCCCGCCAAGCGTCAACTCCAACTGTCGGGCCTTAATCAGGGAATCGCCTGACGCCAAGTGAATCGGCCACTCGTAATTTGCGGCTTCCGTCAGTGTCCACACGCTGCTCGCCGCCATCGCTGCCACCAGCAGCCGGAAACGTGCAATAGCCACCGCGAACGGGTTGATGTCCACCCCATGCACCGAGTCCAGCGCAGCCCGCACCCGCTCATGCACGTCCTTGCCCGGCTGCCCCTCCGCCCATAGCCGGACCAGTCGCCGGAACGCCCCCAGCACGAAGTGCCCCGACCCGCACGTCGGGTCGATCATCTTCAAGCCCTGGTACCCGAACTCTCGCACCGCCGGGTTCATCGTCCGGTCGAGGATGAACTCCTCCACGAACTCCGGCGTCTGCAGCAGCGCGTACGTCTTCCGCGCGGCCTCGCTCAGGTCCTGGTACAGGTCACCCAGGAACCGCGTGTCCCAGCCCTCCGTGCCGTCCTCGTTCAGCGGGTCGGTGAAGTCGTGGACGAGGACGCCCGCCTCGTCGCGCTGGCGCCAGAACTCGACCAGTTCGCGCGCACCGTCGTGCGACAGCGGGATCTGGTACAGCGGGTTGTGCCGCTTGTCGAAGAGCAGGCGGCCGGCCTGGCCCTGGCCCAGCTCGTCGAACGCCTTCTCCAGCCAGCCGCGGTAGGTCGGGTTGTCGTCCGACTCCACGTACGCGTCGTACCGCGACTCCGCCAGCTCGCGCCGGTCCCCGTCCGGTCCCGTCAGGTACGGCTCGGGGATCAGCCGGTTGTCCTCGCAGAACCGCACGAAGACCGTGCCCAGCACCCACGCCACCGCGACCTGCGTGACCCGTTCGTCCAGCCACGAGGTCCACGTCGCCGCCGTGCGCCCCAGCTTGCGCGCCTGGTCGTACTCGGCACGCAACCGCGCCCCGACCTCACCGAGCGCCTTCACCTGCTTGCCCAGGTCGGCCTCGACCGCCCTGACCTGCTGCTTCAGGTCGTCCAACAGAGCCTTGCGGTCGATCACTTCGCGTCTCCCTCGACACCGCTTGCCACAACCTCGCCGGACCCTCGGTGGGCGTTGCCCACCCACGTGTCCGGAAGCTGGATCCACTCCCCCAGGCCGACCTGGTACGGCACGGCCACCTGCCCGAGCCTCGGCTCGCGCGAGGGGTCGTTCTGCGGGACCAGGAGCCACAGCCCCCGCCCGCCCCGCCGGGCCGCCGACGCCAGCCGGTCCAGGACGCCCATCGCGTCGTACCGGGCGAACACCCCGGCCTCCGTCAGCAGCACCGGACCCGCACCGCCGCCACCGCCGTTGCCCAGCAGCTCCACGATCCGGGGCTCGACCGAGCCCCACGCCGTCCGCGCGTACTCAGCGAACCGCACCGCGCCCTTCGAACCCGGCTCGGCGGCGTCCGCCTTGAGCAGGGTCTCCCAGGTCGGCTTGGTGCCCGGAGTGACCTGCCCGTGCAAAGCTTCCAGAAACAGCTCGGTCACCGACAGGGCCTGGGCGCCCAGCCGTTCGGCCCCCAGTTCCCGCACCGCGTCCCGCACGAGCTGCTGCCGTACGGTCAGCACCCGGTACCCGTCCCGGCGGGCCGAGGCGAGCAGCCGTTCCTCCGCGCGCACCGCGCCCGCGAGCTGCGGGTCGTCCGCGTACCGCGTCACCGTGCCCGTACGCGTCGACTGCCGCCACGCACCCGTCGTGAGGTAACTGGAGGCGTCCTCCACACGCGTCGGCAGGTAGCGCAGCGTGCCCGTGTCCTCGCGCATGCTGAGCGACAACTCGAAGCCCGCGTCGCGCAGCGCCTTGGTGAGCGGGCCGCCGGTGGGCAGTTCGTGGGAGGCGCCACCTCGCCCGTCCACCACGACCAGCTCGGGGAAGCGGGCGCGGACCCGTTCGTGCACGTCCTCCCCGGTCAGACCGGGCTGTCTGCCCTCCGGAACGCCCGGAATCCAGCGGACGAGTCCCGCCTGGGTGAGGCGCAGCGCCCGGACGAGCGGCAGGTCGCGCGGGTAGATCTCCAGGCGCGGAGTGGCGGCGGCGTTCACCGACGCGGCGGCGGCCAGTTCCACCATGCGCCGCTCGTCCCAGTCGACGGCGCCGGGCGGGACCGTCAGCGCGCCCAGTTCGGCCAGGACGGTCGCGGCCGTCGGCAGGGTGTCCAGCCGGGCGAGCCGGTCGGCCGTCTTGCCGAGGCGGGTCGCGTAGTCGAGCAGGCCGGGGGCGGTGGGGGTGTCCGGGGCGTCGTTCTCGCGGACGTCGAGGGCGAGCAGGCCGGCGCCCAGCGACTCGTCGGTCGCCTTGCGGTTCGGCTGGTGCTGGAACTCGGCCTCCTGCGGCACCAGTTGCTCGACCTCGACGACGGCCCGTACGGCCGCCAGGGCCATCGCGCGCCGCTGCTCGCGCCCGGCGAGGTGCGTGCCGCGGCGGACGGCGAGGGCGTCGGCGATCTCCACGGCGGACGCGACGCGCCCCATGCTCTCCAGCAGGTCGATGATCTCGTCCCGCAGGGCTTGGACGGCGGGCTCCGCCTTCCAGCGCTTGCGCTCGTCCTTGAGCATCTGCGGGATCCGGCCGTGGCTGAGGCCGAGCGCGTCGGCGACGTCCTTCTGCTTCGGCCAGACGCCGATGCCAGGCAGGACGCCGTGCTCGTCGGGCAGGCGCAGCAACAGCCGCACCATCTCCGCCTTGTTGCGGTTGGAGCCGTTGTTGTTCACGGCCGGCACGAAGACGGTGGCGAGGGTGTCGAGGCTGACCGAGCGCAGCGTGCGGGCGGACAGCGCGCCCGCCGACTCGCCCGTCGCGAGCTTGCCGACGAGGGCGGACTCGGCGGCGGTGAGCTGCTCCAGCTCCTCCTTCGCCTCCGCCCGGCCCTTCGGCGTGAGCGGCGAGACGGGGATCTCGCGCAGCCGCTCGCCCCATTCCCGCTGGCGCTGCTGGACCTCGTTGCGGGTCTTGGCGCCGAGGCCGGGGGCGTTGACGAGTTTGCGGCGGCTGTAGTCGAGGAGTTCGCCGACCGTCGTGATGCCCAGGCCGTAGAGGAAGGACTGGGCGGCGGGCGTGAGGCCGGAGACGGTGAGCGGGGTGTCGCGGGTGACCTCGGCGGCGAGGCGGTCGCGCTGCTGCTCGGCGGTCTCGGGCTCGGCGTCCGCGATCCCCGCGGCGGCGCCCTCGGCGGGTGCGGTCCCGGCTGCGGGAGCCGCGGGGCGGGTGCGATGGCTGGAGGGGACGGTCTGCGAGGCGTCGAGGAAGACCTTGCGCCAGGCGTCCCGCATGGGCTTGAGCTCGGGGAACCGCTTGCCCGCGTCGCGGTGCAGGGCCTTCTGGAAGAAGGCGACGAGCCCGTCCCGCACGGCCGGGTCGAAGGCCTCGGCCGCGATGGTCGGGTACGGCCACTCCTTGGGGTCGGTCATGCGGGGCAGGACGCTGCCGTCACCCCACTTGGGCAGCTCGCCGGAGGCCATCTGGTGCAGGGTGACGGCGACGGCGTACCGCTCGGCGTGCGAGTCGTAGGAGCCGCGCGTGATGACGTCGACGAAGGGGTCGAGGTATCCCTCGGTGCCCGCGTCGGTGTTCCTGGCCGGGTAGCCGGCCAGCGAGAAGTCGATGAGGACCAGCTCGCGCGTGCGGTTGGGGCGGATGCGGACGGCGATGTTGTCGGGCTTGATGTCGCGATGCCAGACGCCCTCGCCCTCGAGGAAGTCGACCGCGCCGAAGAGGTAGTCGCCGTACGCCTCGAGCTGGTCGACCTGGAGGCGGCCGTGCTCACGGAGCTGACGGGCGACGGTCTCCTCACGGCGGCGCGGTCGGGCCGTGCCGTCGGCGTTCTGGCCGCCGTCGTCACGCTCGTCGCCGACGTACTCCAGCACCAGGACGGTGCGTCCGCCGATGTGCAGCGGCTCGGACTCGACGAGGCGGATGATGCCGGAGTGGGGGCGCAGGCGGCGCATGGCCTCGGCCTCGCGGACGAGGATCTCGCCGCGGTTGTCGGAGAGGGCGACCTTCAGCACGGCCAGCGGGCGCGTCCTGCGGGCTTCCGCCTCCAGGTCGCGGACGAGGAAGGCGCGGCTGGTGGAGCCGGTGCCGAGGCGGCGGCGGACCTCCCACCGGCCGGCGAGCACGTCGCCGGCGACGGCCTCCAGCGGATCCTTGTCTGCGACCGCCCCGGTCTCCCCCTCGGCCTGCCCGTCGAGGGCCGCGGCGGGGGCGGTGAGGGAGTCCTCGACGACCTCCAGCAGCTCCAGAAACTCGTCCACGCTGGATAGACGCTGGCCGGGCCGGTAGGCGGTTGCGGCCTGCACCAGCTCGTCCACGTCCTCGGACAGTCCGTCCACCAGGGAGCTGGGGCGCAGGCCCTCTCCCGCTTCGAGGCGGGCCAGCAGTTCGGCCTGGCTGGCGGCCGGGGCCTTGCCGGTGACCAGCAGGTAGGTGAGGACGCCCAGCCCGTAGACGTCGAGGTAGACCGGGTCGGGGTGGAGGGCGGTGAGTTCCGGCGCGAGGTAGGCGTCGGCGTCGTCGGACAGGTGCATGGCGGACAGGGCGGTCGGCGCGAACCGGGTCATGCCCTGGCCCTGCGAGGAGTCGCCGCTGCGCTGGGTGGCGATCTGCCAGTCGGAGATCTGCAGGTGCGGGCTGAGCCAGGCGGCTTCCTCCCCGACGGCCTGCCCCTTCCGGCCGCGCGGCCGGGGGACGACGTGGACGGAGCGGGCGGCGAGCGCGCGGTGGTGGATGCGGCTGGCGTGCGCGGAGCGCATCGTCTCGGCAAGCTGGCGCACCAGTGCCATCCGGCCGAGGATGTCCAGCTTCTCGCCGTACTGGACCAGGTACTCGTCCAGCTTCAGGGTGTCCGGGTGGTAGTCGAAGATCAGCGCGGGGCCTGCGGCGTGCCCGGAGGGGAAGTACTGCTTGAGCTCGACGACGCCCGGGTGCTTGAACCGGCCCAGCACCGCGGCCTCGCGCCGGGCGGCGTTCTCGACGGACTGGCGCAGGGAGGCGTCGGAGCCGCGCTCGCTGAGGTAGATCCGCACGCGCGCGGCCTCGGGCAGGTCGCTGTGGCGGGCGAGGTAGTCCGCCCAGGTGGGCCCGGAGTCGAAGGACTTCCGCTCCAGCTCGTAGGGGCCAACCTTGTACTGGGCGTCGCTCTTGCGGATGCCGATGTTCTTCAGGGCCGCCGCGACCTCGCGCGAGCTGATCGCGGTGATGCGGCGGCGCTCGTCGCGCGGGGGCTGCTTGAGCATCTCGACCAGCTCGTCGACGGTGTACACGCCGTTCTGGTCGTGGGCGGGCAGCCGTACGCGGAGGCTGTTGTCGGTGAAGCAGACGGCCTCGGCGACCCAGACCCGCTTGGCGCCGGTCTGGGCGAGCAGGCCGGCCAGCTCCTTGGCCTTGCGGTTGACCAGGTGCAGCGGGTTGCCGTGGGTGCGGCGGTAGCCGCCGGGGGTGGTCTGGACCCAGGTGCCGTTCTCGGAGGTGACCGAGCCGTGCCAGTCCTTGAGCTCGATCATGCAGAGGCCGCCGGGGGCGACGACCAGCAGGTCGACCTCGCGGACGTGACCGGTGTTCGCCGTGAAGGTGAAGTTGGACCAGGCACGCCAGGGGTCGGAGTCCGGCAGCTTCTCCCGGATCGCCTCCAGGCCGCGGCGTTCGTGCTCGAACTCGGACTCGGTGACCGTGACCCACCGGCCTTCCCGCATGCCTGTCCCCACTCGTTCGTTCCCTCGAGGCCCGCCGTTCCCCAGATCCGGACCTGCCAGAGATCCTAATGGTTGCCTGCTACATGGGAAGACTTCGTGAAGGAGGGGACTATAGGACGTTCAAGCCGCGACAGGCGCATCGCCTCCTCTCTGTCCGAAGCCCCGCACAGCCGACCCGCCTGGGCTTCGGACAACATCTGAGCGGCGAGGGCCGCGTCATCAAACGGGCGCGGCCTCCAATGCCACCCCGCCCGCGAGTTCCCGCAGCTTCTTCCGCGTCTCCGGGTCCGTCGAGTACACGATCGTGCCGATCATGCCGCGGGTCAGCAGCACCTTGTAGGTGTTGCGGATGAGGCGGTCGACGTCGGCGTCGGGGGTCGACTTCCTGAAGACCGGGTCCTTGGACTGTGTGCGGTCGGTGATCCACCGGTCGCCGCGCCAGACCAGGTCGGGGCCGATGATCACGCCGGACCAGTCGTACTCGAAGCCCTGGGCGGTGTAGACGCAGCCGACCTGGCCGAAGCCGGCCGGGTCGGTGGCCCAGAGGGCGGACGGCGGGGCGCCTGAGACGGAGCGGTCGCCCCGCAGGTTCCAGGGGCGGGCCCAGCCGCCGATGACCACGTCGGCCGGAAGCGGGGCACCGGGCTTCGGTTCCGGGGACCAGGGCCAGCAGTAGCCCGCGGACATGCGTGCCCCGTAGCCCTGGGAGCGGCGGGCGTCGAGGAACGCCTCCATCTCCTCGGGGCTGCCGGCGACCAGCAACTGCATGCGGTCGTCGGGCTCCCAGACCACCGGGCCACCGGGCTGCAAGCCGAGGAGGCGCACCACCCAGCGCAGGTAGGCGTCGCTGCCGCCGCAGCGGAACTGACTCTCCAGCGGCACGACATGGCATGCCAGGCCCTTGGCCGCCGCGGCCGCCTTGATGTCCTCCACGGTGCCCATCTCTCCCGGGCGCACCACCTGGTGTTCGTCGAGGAGGAAGACGGGGACCCGCGCCACGTCGATGAGTTCGTCGATCTGCCGCTTGCCGGTGCGGTGCGCGGCCGGCGTGTACCGGTTGGCGGAGGTTTCGCGGATGCGGTGGGCCTCGTCGCAGATCAGGACGTCGAGGGTGTTCCTCTCGGTCGTCATGAAGCTGTTGAAGTACTTGAAGAGGTCCTGCACTTCGCGCTTGCGGGTACCGGCGACCTTGCGCATCGTCTTGGTGAACGACTGGGAGCCGGTGGCGTGCAGGGCGGGTACGCCCTGCCGGTACAGCTCGCCGAGGAGGGACAGGGCGATGACGCTCTTGCCGGTGCCCGGACCGCCGGTGACGACCACGACCTCCTTGTGGTCGGACTGCTTGGCCTTGCGCACGGCGTTGAGCACCATGCGGTACGCCACCTGCTGCTCGTCCAGGAGCACGAACTGCTCCCGCTCCCGAACCTCCTGGGCCGCCACCGACATCAGCTGCTTCGACGGAACCGTCCTGCCCGCCTGGAGCTCGTCGGCCGCGCGGGCGCCGGGCACCTTGTCGCTCAGCAGGGCACGAAGGTGATCGAGGAACTCGCCGCGCCGTTCACCCGTGAACAACTGGCCCCGCTCGTCGAGTTCGATCGCACGCAGACCGCCGACGCCGAACTCGGTGGCGTTGTGCAGGTAGGCCACGCCGTGCACCCGGTCCGGGTGCACGGCCACCGCGCCGTTGAAGTTGACGAGGTACTCGCAGTAGCGGCGCACCTGCTCGACCGGGTTCAGCACCGGATGCGGGTAGGCGTCGATCCGGCACAGTGCCGGATCGTCCTCGTCCGGTTCCGCCTGGCTCCACTGCTTCAGCTCGACGACCACGTACGACGGCTCGCCGGTGACGGGGTGCACTCCGGCCAGGACCGCGTCCGCCCGCTTGCTGTTGAGCGGGAGTGCGTACTCCAGCATCACCTCGACCTCGCTGAGACCCGCGTCGTTGAGGGCGGCGGCCAGCGCCGGGATGCTCCGCTCCCAGGAGCGGACCTCGGCGGGGCCCGGCCGGTAGCCGTGCATGTGGACGAACTGCTCGGTGAGATGGAGGTAGAGCGAACTGTCGAACGCCCTCGCGGCGATGGTGTTCGCGGACTCGCGGAACAGCAAGGACTTCCCCCAGGCAGCACGAAATGACTCGTGCGGGTGGGGGCATGTCCTTCGAGACTCCACCGCGGTGGAGCGGAAGCCCGTCGGGCCGCAATGACTACGAGATGAAGACTACCTGGAGGTACTGACACACCCTGGCGACGGCCACCGCGCGATGGCTGCACCCGCGGTGGTACAACCCCGCCGCCTGCCACCAAGGTTTACCCTCCGGTCCAACCCGTGCGGGACGCACGCCTTGTGTTCTCTCTGTCAGAGTCTGCAGCGCATTCAGTTCCGTGTGATTCGATCTGAGAAAACAGGGGGCAAATAAATGAATCTGGTGAAGAAGGCCGCTCTCGCCACCGGTGCCGCCGTGCTCGGAATGGGTACGCTGCTCGTTCCGTCCGCGATGGCCGCGGGTTCGCCGGCCGGGGTTTCCGAGGGGCGGGTTCACATTCAGTCCGGCACGTTCCACCTGTACGAGAAGAACAACTTCAAGGGCGGCTGGGCCGGGCTGACCCGGACGGACAAGGATCTGCGGAACAACTACTTCGACAACGGCAAGCGGGTCGACAACCAGACCAGTTCGGTGAAGAACTACACCAACAGGTACGTCGACCTCTGGCAGAACGTCGGCTGCACCGGGGCCCACACCACGTCCTACCCGGGCACCAAGGACGGCAAGCTCAGCAACGACGCGATCAAGGACAACCGGCTGAGCTGCGTCAAGTTCCGCTGATCGGCGGGTTCCGGGCGCGCGGCCCTCGTCCCGTGTGCCCGGAACCGGGAGCCGGACCGGCCGTACGCCGAACGTACGACGCACGTACGCCGCACGACACGTCGAGGTGAACACGATGCATTCCTCCCGGTACGTGCGCCACCTTGGCATGTGCCTGGCAGCAGCGATCCTTGCCGGCGGTCTCGCCGGGTGCTCCGCCGACGTGGTGCGGCCCGCGCATCCCGCGCCCCGCACCCAGCCGAGCGTCACCCCCTCCCCCAGCGGCCCCGCCCCCACCGCCCGGGTCCGCGCCCTGCTGCTCCCCTACGACCGGTACGAGCTGACCCCCGGCGACCTCGCCACCGTGCAGACCGCGGAGGACGTGGTCATGGTGTCCTGCATGCGCGCGCGGGGCCGGTCCTGGACGCCGCTGCCCGCCGCCACCGACGCCGATCCGCCGAACCGGACGCGGTACGGGGTGATCGAGGCGGACGTCGCGGCCCGGTACGGGTACCACCAGCCGCCCTCCCCGCCCGGCGTGGCCGCGCGCGCCGCCGCCGAGGGCGCCCGCAACGCCCGCCTCACCCAGGCCGACGCCGACGCCGCGTTCGGAAAGGCGGGGGCCGCGGAATCCGTGGGCGGGTGCTGGAAGACGGCCCACGAATCGCTGCGCAAAGACGTGCCCGGATCCAGGCACAACCTCCTCGACGAGCTCACCACTTCCTCCTTCGACGCCTCGCTGAGGAATTCCGGTGTGCGGCAGGCCTTGTCCCGGTGGAGCGCGTGCATGAAGAAGTCCGGGTATTCCTATGCCTCCCCGCTGGATGCCGCCGCCGATGAGAAATGGCAGAAGACCGACCGGCCCGGCCGGCTGGAGGCTTCCGTCGCCGTCGCGGACGTGCGATGCAAGGAGGAAACGCGTCTCGTCCGGCAATGGAGTTCGGCCGAGCGGGACTGGCAGCGGGAATTCATTCGCCAGCGGGCCGGTGGGTTCCGCGCACTCGCCCTCGCCAAGGACACCTGGCTGCGGGCGGCCCGGGCGGCTCTGCGGAACGACCCGCAAGGTCACTGACGTACCCGGCGGGAAGGGGCACGTACCCGACAAGAAAGGGAACATATCCGACAATAAGGGGCACCTGTCCGGCGGAAGGGACCTCGGGCACCCCGCCCGCCGGAAAAGGTCCCGGACCTTTGGGCCCTGTCCGCCGGGTCCGGCAGGGACTGTTGGGCCCTATGGGTACCCCCCTCCCCTGCGGCGATCATGAGGCGGCGGCCGGGAGGGCCGGGTCCGTATTCCTCAGCCTGCGTACTTCCGGTTCGTCGTCATGTCGATGAACCGAGCAGATGGGGAGGGCACCGTCCGGTGGACGAGGTGCGGATACAGCAGGTGCCGGAGAGCCGGCGGCCTGGAGACCCGGCCGCGACGGCCGAGGTGGCAGCCGGCGGGGCGGACGGCCCGGCGCCGGCGGGACGCGCCGCGCGGCCGGCGTGGGTGGACTGGGTGACCACCACCGACCACAAGAAGATCGGGACGCTCTACCTCGTCACCGCCTTCGCCTTCTTCATCGTCGGCGGCGTGCTGGCGCTGATGATGCGGGCCGAACTCGCCCGGCCCGGACTGCAGATCATGTCGAACGAGCAGTTCAACCAGGCGTTCACCATGCACGGCTCGATCATGCTGCTGATGTTCGCGATGCCGCTGTTCACCGGCTTCGCCAACTGGATGATGCCGCTGCAGATCGGCGCCCCCGACGTGGCCTTCCCCCGGCTGAACATGCTCGCCTACTGGCTGTTCCTGTTCGGCTCCTCCATCGCCGCGTTCGGCTTCCTCACGCCGGGCGGCGCGGCCGACTTCGGGTGGTTCCTGTACGCGCCGCTGTCGGACGCCATCCACTCCCCCGGGCTCGGCGCCGACCTGTGGATCATGGGCGTGGCGCTGTCCGGCTTCGGCAGCATCCTCGGCGCGGTCAACTTCATCACCACGATCATCTGCATGCGCGCCCCCGGCATGACCATGTTCCGCATGCCGATCTTCACCTGGAACGTGCTGCTGACCGCGCTGCTCGTCCTGATCGTCTTCCCGGTGCTGGCGGCGGCCCTGTTCGCCCTGGAGCTGGACCGCAAGTTCGGCAGCCACATCTTCGACGCGGCCAACGGCGGGGCGCTGCTGTGGCAGCACCTGTTCTGGTTCTTCGGCCATCCCGAGGTCTACATCCTGGCGTTGCCGTTCTTCGGGATCGTCTCCGAGGTGATCCCCGTCTTCGCCCGCAAGCCGATGTTCGGTTACATGGGCCTGATCGGCGCGACCATCTCCATCGCGGGCCTGTCGGTGACGGTGTGGGCCCACCACATGTACGTCACCGGTGGCGTGCTGCTGCCGTTCTTCTCCTTCATGACGATGCTGATCGCGGTCCCGACCGGCGTGAAGTTCTTCAACTGGATCGGCACCATGTGGAAGGGAAGCCTCTCCTTCGAGACGCCGATGCTGTGGACGACGGGCTTCCTCATCACGTTCCTCTTCGGCGGCCTGACCGGCGTCATCCTCGCCGCGCCGCCCCTGGACTTCCACGTCTCCGACTCGTACTTCGTCGTCGCGCACTTCCACTACACGGTGTTCGGCACGGTCGTGTACGCCATGTTCGCCGGATTCCACTTCTGGTGGCCGAAGTTCACCGGCAAGATGCTCGACGAGCGCCTCGGCAAGATCACCTTCTGGACGCTCACCGCCGGCTTCCACCTCACCTTCCTGGTCCAGCACTGGCTGGGTGTCGAGGGCATGCCCCGCCGGTACGCCGACTACCTCGCCGCCGACGGCTTCACCGCGCTCAACACGCTGTCCACCATCGGCTCCTTCCTGCTGGGCCTGTCGATCCTGCCGTTCTTCTACAACGTCTGGAAGACGGCCAAGTACGGCAAGCCGGTCGGCGTCGACGACCCCTGGGGCTACGGCCGTTCGCTGGAGTGGGCGACCTCCTGCCCGCCGCCCCGGCACAACTTCCTCTCCCTGCCCAGGATCCGCAGCGAATCCCCCGCGTTCGACCTGCACCACCCGGAGATCGCCCAGCTGGACCACGCAGCGGAGGTCAGCGGTGCGGCGGGGCTGCCCGGCCTGGAAGCGGCGAGGTAGGCCATGGCGCACGCCGTCGCCGCCCTGGGTGCCGGGGCGCTCACCGCAGCGGGCTGCGTCTGGTACGTGCCGGCCCTCGCGGACCTGCGGGCCGGCGCGGACCGGCCCGATTCCCGCCGCTTCGCGGCCGCGGCCTGCGTGACCGGCTGGGCCGGCACGGCCGTGCTCGCGCTGCTGCTGCTCGTGGCCGAGGGGTGGTGGGCACCGGGTGTCGCGGCCGTGGTCGGCGCCACCGCCACGGCCGCGCTGCGGCTCGACGCCGCCGTACTGCGCAGGCGCGAGGTGCGCGAGACCGCGCGGCAGTGGGCCCGGCTGGGCGGCCCTGCGCCCGCGGCCGGGCCGGGCCGCACGCGGCACGTCGTCGCGGCGGTCGTCGGCTGCGGTCTTGCCGTCGCCGTGGCCGTCACGGCCCTGCACGTCCTCGCCGGACCGGGCGGCGGCCCCGGCTGGCTCGCGGCCGCCGCCCCGGTGGCCGTGATGGCCGTGTTCCTCCTGGCGGCGGCCACGTACGCGCGCAGCGGCCGGGAGACCGTCCCCGGCCGCCGGACGACACCGAACGGCCGCCCCTCGCGGACCCGTCACGGCAGGTGAGCCGAACGGCTCGCGTGCGGTACGGCGGGCATCGCGTGCTTCCGGAGACCGGCCGCCGCGGGGCCGGTGCAGGGCCGCCGCGGGCCCGGCGCGGGGCCGGCGCGGGGCCGGCGCGGCGACAGTCGGCAACGGTGGTACGGACGACGCCCCCGACATGCGGGAGAAGCAGGAGCGGCGAAGGTCCCGTCGATCCGGGACCAATGGCCGCCCGCGCGCCGTCGCCCGGATGACACGCTGTGGGCGGGCCGCGCCGTACGGCCCGGAAGGTTGGACAGCGCAGATGTCTTCGCGCGCCGTCCGGCGCTGGCTGCCGAACCAGCACGGCGCCTGGGCGATGCTGGTCGTACCGTTTCTGGCGGGCACGTTCCTGGCCGGACCGACGCCTTGGCACGTCCCCCTGCTGTTCGCGTGGCTGCTCTGCTACCTCGCCGTCTTCCACGTGCAGCAATGGCTCCGGCTGCGCCGCAACTCCCGCAACCCCAGGGCCGCGGCCCGCCACGTCAGGCCCGCCGCCGTCTTCACGACGGCACTGGTGCCGCTGGGCGCCGCCCTCGCCCTGCACGCGCCCTGGCTGCTCGCCGCCGCTGCCTGCGGCTCGCCCTTCCTCGCCGTGAACTGCTGGTACGCCTGGCGCAACCGGGAGCGCGCGCTGGTCAACGGGCTCGTGGCCCTCGTCCCGGCGTGCGGCATGCTCCCGGTCGCACTGCTGCTCGGCGGGGGCGGCCTCGAGGACGCCTGGCGTCCGGCGCTCGCCTGCCTGCTCTACTTCGCGGGCACCATCCTCTACGTCAAGACCCTCATCCGCGAGCGGGGAAGCACCGCCTACCGGTGGGCCTCGGGCGGCTACCACGCCGTGGCCGTGGCGGTCGCCGGCGCGCTGATGGGCCCGTGGATCACCGGATTCCTCGCCGTGTGCCTGGGGCGGGCCCTGGCCGTTCCCGCCCTGGGCCGGGTGCGGGCGACGCGGGTCGGAATCGCGGAGGCGGTGCTGTCGCTGCTGCTCCTCGTCGTGCTGCTGGTCTCCTTCGGATGAGGTGAAGTGTGGGGCAACCCTCGGGAGGAACGGCCCGGTGGCCGGGCCGTCCCCGCCCTCAGGCGGCCTTCCGCCCCCGCTCCCGGTGCGCGCGCACGATCTTCGCGTACCGGTGCCCGCTGCCCTTGATGGTCCGTTCCTGGGTCCAGTAGTCGACGTGGACGAGCCCGAAGCGCTTGTCGTAGCCGTACGCCCACTCGAAGTTGTCGAGCAGCGACCAGGCGAAGTAGCCCGCCAGCGGGGCCCCCTTGCGGGCGGCCGAGGCGCAGGCGGCCAGGTGCCTGACGAGGTAGTCCTGCCGCTCGGGGTCGTCGATCGTGCCGTCGGGGCGGACCACGTCCGGGAAGGCCGAGCCGTTCTCGGTGACGTAGATCCTGCGGGCGCCGTATTCCTCGGTGAGGCGCAGCAGCAGGGTCTCGATGCCGCCGGCGTCGATCTCCCAGTCCATGCCGGTGCGCGGAACGCCCGGGCGGCGTACGGCCTTTGCCCGCGGCGCCGGGCCGGCGGGGTCGTCGGCGACGGTGGCCGGGAAGTAGTAGTTCAGGCCCAGCCAGTCCAGGGGCGTGGCGATCGTCTCCAGGTCGCCTCCGCGCTCGGGGAGTTCGACGCCGTAGACCTCGCGCATGTCGGCGGGGAAGCCGCGGCCGTGCACGGGGTCCAGCCACCAGCGGTTGACGTGGCCGTCGTGGCGGCGGGCGGCCGCCTGGTCCTCGGGCCGGTCGGTGGCCGGGAACACCGTGGAGAGGTTGTTGACGATGCCGATCTCGGCGCGGGGTGCCGCGGCACGGATCGCCCGGGCGGCGAGGCCGTGGCCCAGGAGCAGGTGGTAGGAGGCGCGCACGGCCGCCGTGAGGTCGGTCAGGCCGGGGGCCATCGTGCCCTCCAGATGCCCGATCCAGGCCGAGCAGGAGGGCTCGTTGAGGGTGGTGAAGTGGGTGACGCGGTCGCCGAGGCGTTCGGCCACGACCGAGGCGTAGGCGGCGAAGTGTTCGGCGGTCGCACGCTCGGGCCAGCCGCCGCGGTCCTGGAGTACCTGCGGGAGGTCCCAGTGGTAGAGGGTGACGGACGGGGTGATGCCGGCTTCCAGCAGGGCGTCGGTCAACTGGTCGTAGAAGGCGAGGCCCTTGGGGTTGACCGGCCCGTCGCCGCCCGGCAGCACGCGCGGCCACGCGACGGACAGGCGGTAGGCGTTGGTGCCGAGGCGGCGCATGAGGGCGATGTCCTCGCGCCAGCGGTGGTAGTGGTCGCAGGCGATGTCGCCGTGGTCGTTGTTGTCGGTCCTCCCCGGGGTGTGGGAGAAGGTGTCCCAGATGGACGGCGACCGGCCGTCCTCGGCGACGGCCCCCTCGATCTGGTACGCCGATGTGGCCGTGCCCCACAGGAAGTCGTGCGGGAGCGCTGCGAGGTCGATGGCGTCGGACACGTAAGTCCTCTCGGAAGTGGGCGGGTTGGCGGTCACTTCACCGCTCCGGCGGTGAGGCCCGCGACGAGGTAGCGCTGGAGCAGCAGGAAGCCGGCCACCACCGGGACGCTCACGACGAGCGAGGCGGCCATGATCTGGTTCCAGTACACGTCGTTCTGCGTGGAGTAGCCCTGGAGGCCCACGGCGAGCGTGCGGGTGGTGTCGTTGGTCATGACGGAGGCGAACAGCACCTCGCCCCAGGCGGTCATGAAGGCGTACACGGCGACGGCGACGATGCCGGGGATCGCGGCCGGCACGACCACGCGGAACAGCGCGCCGAGCGGGCCGCAGCCGTCCACCAGCGCCGCCTCGTCGAGGTCGCGCGGCACCGAGTCGAAGTAGCCGATCAGCATCCAGATGGAGAAGGGCAGCGAGAAGGTCAGGTACGTCAGGATCAGCCCGCCGCGGGAGCCGAACAGGGCGATGCCGGTGGCGTTGCCGATGTTGACGTAGAGGAGGAAGAGGGGCAGGAGGAACAGGATGCCCGGGAACATCTGCGTGGACAGCACGGTGACCGTGAAGACCCGTTTGCCGTGGAAGGCGTAGCGGCTGACGGCGTACGCCGCGAAGACGGCGATCACCACCGAGCAGACGGTCGCCGCGCCCGCCACCACGAGGGAGTTCACGAAGTACTTGGCGAGAGGGACGGTGGACCAGATGTCGATGTAGGGGCGGACGGTCAGACCGCTCGGCAGCCAGCGGAACCTGCCGGTGACGTCCGCGAGGGGCTTCAGCGAGGACGAGACCATCACGTAGACCGGGACCAGGACGAAGCCGGTGAGCAGGGTGAGGAACACCCGGCGCGACCAGACGAACGACCTGGGAGACGCCATGGGTGACGCCATGGGTGGCGCCGTGGGGGACTTAGACATCGCCGGTCCTCCGTCCGCGCGAGGTGAGGGCCAGGTAGACGCCCGTGACGAGCAGCAGGAACAGCAGCAGGAGTACGGACATGGCCGATCCGGTGCCGAAGTTCCAGGTGACGAAGGACGCTTGGTAGATGTGCACCGAGATGAGGTCGGCGGCTTCGGGGGCGGCCCTGCCGAACAGCACGTACGGCGTGTTGAAGTCGTTGAAGGTCCACAGGAACAGCACCAGGACGAGCACCTGGTTGACGGGGCGCAGCGAGGGCAGGGTGATGCGGCGGATCTGCTGCCACATGCCGGCGCCGTCCAGCGCGGCCGCCTCGTACAGCTCGCGTGGGATGTTCTGCAGGCCGGCCATGACGATGAGGAAGGCGAACGGCCAGCCCTTCCACACCGACACGGTCAGCAGGGCGTAGAAGCTGTTGTCGCCGATGAGCCAGAAGGACCGCTTGTCGGTGAGGTGCAGCTGGTCGTGCAGGACGTGGTTCACCAGGCCGTTGTCGTGCTGGAACATGAACACCCAGGTGATGACGGCCGCGTAGACGGGCAGCGCGTACGGCACCAGGAAGAGCGCCCTGAGCAGCCCGCGTCCGCGGAAGGTGTCCTGCATGAAGACGGCGGCGGCGGTGCCGATGAGCCAGCACAGTCCGACCGAGAGCAGGGTGAAGCCGACGGTGACGAGGAAGGAGTGCAGCAGCGCCTCGCCGACGGGGGCGTGGAAGTCCACCGACACGCGGTAGTTGCCGAGGCCGGACCAGGGGGCGCTGCCCCAGTCGCGGATGTAGAACTGGGTGAGCTCCTTGAAGCTCATCACGGCGCCGATCACCATCGGCACCAGATGGACCAGGAGTTCGAGGATCAGGGCGGGCAGGAGCAGCAGGTAGGGCAGCCCGGCCCGGCGGAGCCGGCCGGGGCGGGGGCCGCGACGCGGGTTCCGCGTCGCGGCCGCGCCGCCGGCCGGGCCGCGGGGCGCCGCCGTCGTGCCGGCCTGCTCGTGAGCGGTGGTCGTCATGACGGGGTCCGTGCTCACTTCGCCGGCATCTGCTGCTGGGCCTTGAGCAGCTTGGCCTTCACCGAGTCGGTGGTCACCGCGCGTCCGGCGGCGGCGTCGGCGAACAGTTCCTTGACCGCCGTGCCGACCGTCGTCTCGAACTGGGACTCGTCGGCCACCTGCGGCAGCGCGGCGGAGCTGGTGGCGAGGGTGTTCTTCAGGACGGTGTTGGCGGGGGTGCCGAACGCCGGGTCGGACTGGGCGGACTTGACGGACGGGATGCAGCTGTAGGCCTTGTTGAGGATCTTCTGCTCGTCGTCGCTGGTCATGAACTTCACGAACTTGGTCGCGCCGTCCAGGTTGTGGGTGTTCCTGAAGACGGCGAGGTTGATGCCGGCCACCATGGAGTTGACCTGCGTGCCGCTGCCGGGGGCGCCGGACTGCACGGGGACGGGGGCGACCCCGTAGGCGTCGGCGCTCATGCCCTGGGAGGCGAGGTTGGCGGAGGCGGACTGCCACAGCAGCATCGCGGTACGGCCCTTGGCGAAGTCGCTCACCGACTGGTTCTGCGCGTACTCGGCGTCGCCCGCCGGGATGACCTTGTCCTTGGCCATGAGGTCGACGTACTGCTTGACGGCTGTGACGGCCCCGGCGTTGGTGAAGTCGGGCTTGCCGTCGGCGGTGTAGAAGCCGGCGCCGTGCTGCTTGGCGAAGACGAAGACGTGGTGGATGTTCTCCGAGACGTTGGAGCCCTCGGCGCCGAGGACCTGCTTGCCCTTCGCCTGGATCTTCTTGCCGTCGGCGACCAACTCGGTCCAGGTGGCCGGGGGTTTGGCGATGCCGGCGTCGGCGAAGATCCGCTTGTTGTAGTAGAGGCCGTACGCCATCGAGTACAGCGGCACGGCGGCCGGGTCCTTGCCCGGGGCGCCGGTCGAGCCGAGCGCGGACTCGACGAACCGGTCCTTGCCGCCGATCTTCGCGAAGTTCTTCGCGTCCCAGGGCAGCAGGGCGCCGGTGGCCTGGAGGGAGGCGCTCCAGCTGTTGCCGATGTTGAGCACGTCGGGTCCCTGTCCCGAAGTGGTCGCGGTGAGGATGCGGTTGAGCAGGTCGGTCCAGGGGACGACCTCCAGCTTGACCTTGATGCCGGTCTGCTTCTGGAACTTGTCGAGCTCGGGCTGGAGCACCTTCTTGTCGATCTCGATGCTCGCGCCCTGGTTGGAGGCCCAGTAGGTGAGCGTCTTGGGCGAGGCGTTGTCCCCGCCGCCCGTCGACGAACCGCCTCCGCAGGCCGAGGCGGCAAGGGCGAGAGACATGGTGACGGCGCCTACGGCCGCGGCTCGGATGCTGCGCATGGCTCCTGGTGTCCCTTTCCGGGAGTCGAGAACCGCGAGGAATCCTCCGGACGGTGACGGGTGCGGGTCGGTGGGAGCCGCGTACCCCGTTCGACTTCCGAAGTCGCCTCATGGCTTAATTTAGGACGTGAGTTAAACCTTCCCGGAGGGGCCCGTCAAGGGATACGGCAAGGACCGTCGTGCAGAGGTCCGGCGGGGACGGCCGGCGAGGTGTCCCGTACCCCCTACGCGGCGGCGGTGACCTGCGGCGGAAGGGGAACGGTACGGCTCTGCAACGGTTGGGTCTCGACGACAGGGCGACGCCGGCCGCGAGTCCGCCACCCCATGTCCCTCGCCAGGTCGGACACTTGACGCCGACTCGGCCGCCGAGGCACGAACTGCGTCACACCCCTTGACGCTTCGTTCACACGGATGAAGCATTCACCGGCGAGAGAGCGCTCTCGAACCCCGCACCGTTCACTTCCTGAACCAGGAGAGCCGCCCCATGCCCTCTTCCTCCCCGGAGCCCGTCACCCCCGCTGTGGCCCGCAGAGCCGTCCTCGGCGCCGCGGCGGCAGTCCCTCTGCTGGCCGGCCTCGCCGCTCCCCAGGCGTCCGCGAGCACCCGTACCACCGAGCCGGCCACCGGCCCCGCCAAGTCCCGGCGTCTGCGCGGCGGCGGCGACCTCGGCCCGAACGTCCTGGTCTTCGACCCCTCGACGCCCGGCATCCAGGCCAAGCTGGACGAGGTCTTCGCCCGGCAGGAGTCGGCGCAGTTCGGCACCGGCCGCTACGCGCTGCTCTTCAAGCCCGGCACCTACCAGGGCCTGAACGCCCAGCTCGGCTTCTACACCTCCATCGCCGGCCTCGGCCTCTCCCCCGACGACACGGCGATCCACGGTGACGTCACGGTCGACGCGGGCTGGTTCGGCGGCAACGCCACGCAGAACTTCTGGCGTTCGGCGGAGAACCTGGCGCTGTTCCCGGCGAACGGCACCAACAGGTGGGCGGTCGCCCAGGCGGCGCCCTTCCGCCGTATGCACGTGCACGGCGGCCTCGACCTCGAACCGACCGGCTACGGCTGGGCCAGCGGCGGCTACATCGCCGACAGCCGGATCGAGGGCCAGGTCGGCCCGTACTCGCAGCAGCAGTGGTACACCCGTGACAGCGCGATCGGCAGCTGGCTCAACGGCGTCTGGAACATGGTGTTCTCGGGCGTGGAGGGCGCGCCCGCGCAGAGCTTCCCCAACCCCCCGTACACCGTGCTCGATTCCACCCCGGTCTCCCGCGAGAAGCCCTTCTTGTACGTCGACGGCGGTGACGAACTCCGCGTGTTCCTGCCGCAGAAGCGAGTGAACGCCCGGGGTGTCACCTGGGGCAACGGCACCCCGCGGGGCACGTCCCTGCCCCTGTCGCGCTTCTACGTGGCCCAGCCCGGCGTCACCGCGGCCACCCTCAACCAGGCGCTGGCCCAGGGTCTCCATCTCCTCCTCACCCCCGGCATCTACCATCTGGACGAGCCGATCCGCGTGGATCGCCCCAACACGGTGGTCCTGGGCCTGGGTTACGCGACCCTGGTCCCCGACGGCGGCACCGCGGTGATGAAGGTCGCCGACGTCGACGGCGTACGCCTCGCCGGCTTCCTGATCGACGCCGGCCCGGTGAACTCCCCGACCCTGCTGGAGGTCGGCCCGCCCGGGGCGTGGCGCGGCCACGCCGCCAACCCCACGACGGTGCAGGACGTGTTCGTCCGCATCGGCGGGGCCGGCGCGGGCCGGGCCACGACCAGCATGGTCATCAACAGCCGGCACACCATCGTCGACCACACCTGGATCTGGCGCGCCGACCACGGCACGGGCATCGGCTGGGACACCAACCGCGCCGACTACGGCCTCGTCGTCAACGGCGACGACGTGCTGTGCACCGGCCTGTTCGTGGAGCACTTCAACAAGTACGACGTGCAGTGGTACGGCGAGCGCGGCCGCACCGTCTTCTTCCAGAACGAGAAGGCCTACGACGCCCCCGACCAGGCCGCCGTTCAGAACGGCCCGGTCAAGGGCTACGCCGCGTACAAGGTCGGCCCCGACGTCACCACCCACGAGGGCTGGGGCCTGGGCAGCTACTGCTACTACAACGTCGACCCGACGATCGTCCAGCACCACGGCTTCGAGTCCCCGACCCGCGCCGGCGTCCGCTTCCACGACCTGCTGGTCGTCTCCCTGGGCGGCAACGGCCAGTACGAACACGTGATCAACGAAACGGGAGCGGCCACGTCGGGGACGTCGACCACGCCTTCCACGGTGGTTTCCTATCCGTGACGGCGGTGGCCGCCGGAAGGGCCGGCGCGACGAAGCGCGCCCCGGGGCCGGCGTAGACGCGTGCACCCCCTCCCGGCCGGCCACCGGCGGCCAGCGGGACCGGCCGGGAGGGGGTGGAACCGACGGCATACCAAGCCTTTGCCGTTTCAAAGAAGTCGGATCCGGCCCCTCTCACCTGCGCCGACGCGGATTCGTCCATCCGCGCACCCCCCGCGTCACGTCAAGTTCACCGCACGCCCCCTCCTCAGCGTTCTACGCGCGTGGTGTCATGCTCACGCTCACCCCACTCGAGCGTCGAAGTGACTAGGAGCCAGGCATGTTGTGGAAGGTTCTCGGACGTACCGGTGTCGCCCTGGCGGCCGGTGCCGCGATGTTCGCCACCGCCGTCCCCGCCAACGCGGCGAGCTACACCGCGTTCGCCTTCTCCCAGAGCGGCAGCCAGCCCGCGATCTACGACTTCATCAACTCGGCCACGACCTCGCTCGACATGACCATGTACGAGCTGGAGGACAGCACGGCCGTCAACGACCTCATAGCCCTGGAGAACAAGGGCGTCACCGTCCGGGTCGTCCTCGACCGGCAGCACCAGAGCGCCAACAGCTCGGCGTACAACTCCCTGAAAAGCGCGGGCGTCGGTGTGGTGTGGTCGCCTTCGGCCTTCGTCTACACGCACCAGAAGACCATCACCGTTGACGGCGTCAAGTCCCTGATCCTGACGGGCAACCTCACCTCGCAGTACTACACCACCAGCCGCGACTACGGCGTCTTCGACGACGACAGCCGCGACGTCGCCTCGATCGAGAAGGTCTTCGCGGCGGACTACGCCGGGACCTCGGTCACCCCCACCGACGGCGACCACCTGCTCTGGTCCCCCACCGACTCGCGCAACCGCCTGCTGTCCGTCATCAACAACGCCACGGCCAAACTGGACGTCGAGGAGCTGGAGTTCAGCGACAGCACGGTGGTGAACGCCATCGTGGCGCGGGCGAAGGCGGGCGTCGCCGTGCGCGTCGTCCTGGAGAACCCCTCCAATTACTCCAGCCAGGTCTCCGCGATCAAGGCGGCGGGCGGCAAGGTCGTCGGCTACTCCGACCCCAACGGCTTCTACATCCACGCCAAGGCCATGGTCGCCGACTACGGCCTGTCCACGCAGAAGGTCGAAGCCGGTTCCATGAACATCAGCTCCAACTCCCTCGACAACAACCGCGAACTGGGCCTCATCCTCACGGGCACCGGCGTCGCCCAGTCCGTGGCGACCACCGTCGAGACCACCTTCGGCAGCGACTTCTCGGGCGGCACTCCGGCGTGACCGCCCTGGGGCGCGGGACGCGGTCGAGGGGTTACGAGTCCTTCGTGAACACGGTGGCGTGGTCGGTGGCCCACTGGCGCAACGTTCGCGGCGGCGTCCCGAGGATGTCCGCCACCGCGGTGGAGACGTACGCGGGCTGTCCGACCGCCGCACCCCACGCGGCGAGCAGCATGTCGACGGCCGAGCTGGGCGCCGCACCCTCCCACAGGCTTCGGAACTCGTCCGGCGTCATCTCCTCGAACGGGATCCGGCGCCCCAAGGCGTCACCGATGGCGTCCACCTGCGCGGCCTGGGTCAGCGATTCGGGGCCGGTGAGGACGTAGTCGCCTCCGGCGTATCCGTCGTGGCAGATCGTCCGCGCCGCGACGGCCGCGATGTCGCGGTCGTCGACCGGTGCCGTCTCGGCAGCGCCGTAAGGCCACCGGACGACTTCGCCGGCCCGGATCGCGGGCGCCCACCAGGCCAGCGAGTTCGACGCGAACATTCCCGGCCGGAGGGTCGTCGACTCGAGTCCGGTGGCCGCGATGAGCCGCTCGATGCCTGCGTGCAGCACGGCCATGGGATTGGGTTGCCGGAAGAAGGGGTGCGGCGTCCGGTGCGGGGAGGAGAGGAAGACGACCCGCCGCACATGGGTCGCCAGCCGCTCGACGACCGCCTCCGCGGTCCGAGGTGGGGCGGTCCAGACGAGGAAGACCGCACCGGCGCCGCTCAACGCCGGGTCGAGCGACTCGGGCACGGTGAGGTCACCGGTGAACATTTCGGCCTTCGCCGGCAGCGTCACCGCCGCACCGGAGCGACGGGTGAGGGCACGGACCGGCACGCCCGCGTCGAGGAGTTGCCCGACGACGAGGCGGCCGACCCGGCCCGTCGCCCCAGTGACGAGTACCGGAGGAACGTCCGTCTGGTTCATGCCGCTCATGAAAACGTTACCTGCGTTCGGCCGACTGTCGTGAGGCGGTCCCGTCCCGAGGACTGTCGGCGGGGCGCTGCGCGGGCCGAGTTCATCGAGCCCCGGATGACAGCGCCCGTCGTAGGTGTTCGGCGTCCATCGCCGTCAGGCTCGGCACCGTGGTGTTCCAGCGCTCGGCCGAGTTGTCCAGTTCCCGTAGGATCGCCCGGCGCGTCCAGCGGCCGGTCACCGCGAGGACGACGGCTGCCAGAGGCCGTAGCAGCGAGCGGCCGCGCAGCGAGATCGTGATGTGCGCCTGCCAGCTCTCGCCGTCCGGGCCCGGACGCGGCGCGGCTCGCAGCTCGGCCCGCAGGAGCCGGTGGTCCAGGCGTGCCGTGGCGGGGGCGGTGGGTGAGGTGCGGCCGCCTTCCGCGGCGCTCCACCAGTCGTCCAGTCGTACGCGCGCCCGGCCGCGCGCCGCCCCGCCCGCGGTGCGGACCCTGCCGCGCGCCTCAACCAGGCGGGGGCGGTCGGGGCTGGTGAGGGCGATGTCCGCCGTGACGTGCGTGTCCGCGTCGGTCAGGGACACTTCCAGGCGTACGGCTCGGCGGCGGTCCCATTGGCCGATCGTGATGCGTACCGGTGCGTTCCTGGCCGTCGCGGCCGGTTCGACTTCGGCCGCGGTACGGGTACGGGTGCCGTCCTTTTCCGCCGTGGCGTCGTCCGGCTCCCCGACGACGTAGACCGCTCCGGGCCGCAGGTGCCGGCCCTCGGCCAGCCGTACGTCCTTCAACGGCCGGCCGTCCGGCAGGAGCAAGCGCTTCCCGTCCGCCTCGGTCTGCTCCACCTGGGTGCGGATCACCTCGAGCGCGTCGATCAGCCAGGGGCGCGGGACCGGGGCGAGGGCCACTGTGTGCCGGATGCGGAGCATGGGGTGAGGATGGTCCGGCCGGCCGGGCGTGTCCATGCCCGCGTCGGCCGTCGTACGGCGGCTACCGGGTCATCGGCGGTGGACGCTCACCGCGTAGCCCCCGCCGGTGTAGGGGTCGGCGTCCCAGGTGGCGAAGTGGTCGACGAGGGTGAGGCCGGCCGCCGCGCAGTGGGCGTCGTACTGGGGCAGGGTCATGGCCGGCGGTACGGGCAGGTGGGCCTCGTCCAGGCCGAAGCCGGCCACCAGCAGGCCGCCGGGGCGCAGGGCCGCGGCGAGGCGTCCTGTCGCCGCGGCCTCGGTGCCGGCGGCCAGGAGCGGGATGACGTTGCCCGCGGCGACCACGAGGTCGAAGTCCGCGGGTATGCCGAGCGCCCCCGCGTCGAACCGCGTCAGGTCCGCCTGGAACCAGGGCAGCTCCGGCGCCTGCTCCCGCGCCACGGCCAGCATCGAGGCGTCGAGGTCCACGCCGACGCAGTCGTACCCCAGCTCGGCGAAGCGGATCATGCCCGGCCGGTGCCGCAGCCCGCGTCCAGCACCCGCGCGCCCGGGGGCACGAGCTCCGCGCAGAAACGCGCCTCGCCGTGCATGTCCTTGACGGTGCGGGCCAGGGCCGCGAGCCGTTCGGCATAGTCCTGGCCGGACGTCTCCCCCGTCAGTTCACTCCAACGACTCATGGGCCAATCCTACGAACGCGCTCCGCCTGCGTTCCTGTGAATGCGCCGAGCCGTGTCCGCGCCAAGCCCGCGCCAAGCCACGCCGTGCCCGCGCCCGCGCCCGCGTCAAGCCCGCGTCAAGCCCGAGCCATGCCCGCGTCACCCGAGCGTCTTGCCGCTTCGTCAAGACTTCCAAGACTTCGCAATGGCTCCCACGGGCGCTGAACGCCCCCGGGGAGCGGCCCGTACCGCGAGTGGGCCCCTTGTGCCGCCGGGCGGCGGGGTCCGTGCCGTCACGACCATCGTGTGCCCCCGTACGACCGTGGGCTCCCGCCGACGGAGGGAAGCACAGTGAGGAGCAGCCCAGTGCCCCGCAAGGACTCGACACAGTCGTCGCGCATCACGCAGCGAGAGCGTGCCCGGCGGCGGAAACGGTCCAAGCTGTCGCTCGCCCTGATCGGCGGGCCGGTGATCCTCGCCGTGGTCGCGGGCTCGGTCTTCGCCGCGGAGAGCCGCGGCCACGGCACGCGCGGGGACCAAGCCGCCTCCGCGCAGCACCGGCAGGCCGCCAAGCCCGATCCCAACTGCGCGCTGCTGGTCCCGGACCACCCCCTCACCGCCGCCGGCCTGGCCACGCCGTACAGACTCGTCGCGACCGATCCCGCACAGGGGCCCTGCCACGAGGCCAACGCCGATCAGTCGGCGTTCGTGGAGGCCGCGATCATCGACGCCAAGGGCAAACTGACGATCTACAACCCGCTGGTGATCGACAAGGGCACGAGACCGGCCGCACGCCCGGTGCGGCCCTCGGTGCCCAAGGGCTCCACGGTCGGCATCTGGTTCGGTTTCAACAGCGCCGATCTCACCCTGCGCGCCGCCGGCCGCTCCGGCAGCCTCGCGCAGGGCAAGTGCGTCAACGGACTGGGCAATTCCGTCTTCGGGCAGTTCGCGTACTGCAACGCGCCCGCGTTCTTCCGCGCCGCCAACGCCCAGATCGCCAAGGGTCACTTGAAGGTCCCGGCCCTCGGCACCGCCAAGGACGGCATGCCCTGCCCGACCACGAGGGACTTCTCGGTCGTGGACCAGGACGGAAGCGACAACGTGGTGACCCACTACCTGGCCGACGGCCGCGGCCACATCGCCCAGAACAACGCGGCGGGCAGGGCGGCGCTGCGCAGGGCGGCCAAGCTCACCAACCGGGGCGACCGCCACCACCGCCACAACGGCAGGACCAAGTCGAGGACGGCCGAGGTCCCCAAGGACCTCGCCAACGGCAGCGACAACCTCCTGCTCACCCAGTTCCTGGACCCGGCGCTCGGCTGCAAGCCCTTCACCGCGCCCGACCAGTCCAGCGACGGCCGAGCCGGATCCGCCCTCGCCCTCGACGAGTTGTCCGCCGCCGCCAGGCAGAAGGCGCCGATCGCGCTGATCCCGGGGAACGACCCGATGACACTCGTCGACGGGCGCCGGAGCGTCGCGAAGACCAACGCCTATCGGGCGGGCGTCGACATGCCCGCGGTCCGCGCCGGGGCCGACGGCGACGGGGCCGCCTTCTGCAGCACCCTCTTCCGCGATCCCGCCGGCATCCAGCGCGTCTTCAGGGACAAGGCCCTCCTCGTGAAGGCGCCCTCGCCGGACCCGGGCACCGCGCCGAACCTCTTCGGCTTCCTCGCCGCACGGGCCAACCAGACGTTCACCAACCTCGGCTGCGATCACCTCCTCGGCGCCGCGGACCCCGTCACTCTCACCATGGACGCGGCGGGGATGGTGACCGACGCGGTGCTGACACCGCTCGGCCAGGCGTCCGCGCCCCCGTCGACACCCCCGGCGACGGCATCCGCGACCGCCTCCACCCCGGCGACCCCGACGGCGACCGCGCCCGCTTCCCCTCCCGCCTCCACGCCCGCCTCGACATCCGCAAACCCGTCCGCATCCCAGTCGGCACCGGCGTCCGCTCCCACATCGGCGTCCTCCGCGCCGGCAGCCCCCGCATCCGCCACCCCATGATCCTCGGATCCCCTGATCCCTTGATCCCCACGCTGACGGGGCCGTCGCGGCAGCCTCACGGGGCCGCCGCGACGACCTCGCGGAGGCCGCCGCGACGGCCTCGCGACACCGATTCGCCACCGTTACACATCCGTGGCCTTCAGCACATTTTGCCCATTTCAGTGCCCTTGTGTGCCTATAAATGCTTCTAAAGCTCACACCAGCGGCTTGGAGAAAGCGTTTGATCACGGCACGTAACCGACGCACTGGACTGACGGCTGCGGCCGGCGTACTCGGCGGCGTACTCGCGGTGACGGCCCTCGGCGGCACCAGCAGCGCCGCCACCGGCGGCAACGGTGCCGACCCCGGGGCCGGCACCGGAGCCCACCCGACAGCGCAGGCGCAGGCGACCCAGGCGGCCCAGCCGGACAAGGCGGCCGCCCAGGACGCGTCCGACGCCCGAATAACGATCACGCCCCAGCAGGGCTCGCACGGGGTCGGGGTCAACGGACCCGTCACGGTCACCGTCAGCAACGGCAAGCTCACCAAGGTGACCATGACGGCCCTCGCGACTGGCTCAGAGGTCCGGGGCACGCTGTCCGCGGACGGCACGTCCTGGAAGCCGGACGGTCCGCTGAAGCCGGCCACCAAGTACCAGGTCGCCGCGGAGGCCGACGACGCCCAGGGCCGCTCCGCCACCGCGAACGCGACGATCACCACGGTCTCCCCGGCCAACGACTTCATCGGCCACCTCTCCCCCGCGAACGGCTCGACCGTGGGCGTGGGCATGCCGGTGACGGTCGACTTCGGCAAGGCGGTCGGCACCAAGGCCGCCAAGGCCGCCGTCGAGTCGGAGTTCAAGGTCAGCTCCAGCAGCGGCCAGCAGGTCGTCGGTCACTGGCTCAACGACCACCGCCTGGACTTCCGCCCGCAGAGCTACTGGAAGGCCGGCTCGACGGTCACGGTCGAGCTGAACCGCCAGGGCGTCCACAAGACGGTCACGTTCAAGATCGGCCGCAGCCAGATCAGCACGGTCGACGCCAAGACCAAGAAGATGACCGTCGTGCGGGACGGCAAGACGCTCAAGACCATCCCCATCTCGTCCGGCAGCGACCAGCACCCGACGTACAACGGGCGGATGGTCGTCTCCGAGAAGTTCCGGCAGGTCCACATGAACGGTGCGACCGTCGGCCTCACGGAGAAGGACGGCAAGCCCTCGTACGACATCAAGGCCGTGCCGCACGCCATGCGGCTGACCGACTCGGGCACGTTCATCCACGGCAACTACTGGGGTGCCGACTCGGTGTTCGGCAAGGTCAACACCAGCCACGGCTGCGTGGGCCTGAAGGACGTCAGGGGCGGCAACGACAGCAGGACGCCCGCCGCGTGGTATTTCGACAACTCGATGGTCGGTGACGTCGTGATCGTCAAGAACTCCGTGGACAAGACCAAGCTGTCGCCGGACAACGGCCTCAGCGACTGGAACATGCCGTGGAGCGAGTGGGTCGCGGGCAGCGCCACCCACTGACGCCCACGACGCTCCCCGCGTCCGCGATACCGCATCCCCACCCCCACCGGGCGGCGGCCGGCCCCACGCCGGCCGCCGCCCGCGGTGTCAGAGGCGGCCGATAGGGTCGGCGTTCACAACAGAATCACAGCTATTGGGGTGGGACAGATGAAACTGCGGCACACCGCGGCCCTGGTCGGCGTCACCGCGGCGACGCTGATGGCTACGTCCGCGTGCGGCGCGGACGGCGCGAGGACGGCCGCGAAGGCGGTCGACAGCGCCGACAAGATCATGGCGGCGCTGGCGCGGGCGACCGACCGCACGGAGAACGTCGGGTCGGCCGAGGTCAGGACGACGACCGAGATGCCGGCGACCGGTCCGGTCAGCATGAACGGCACGTACTCCTGGGGCCACGGCCTCGCGTTCGACGTCGAGATGGACACCAAGGCCGTCCGGATGCAGCAGGTGCACGCCGCCGCCAAGACCCGCATGGTGTTCGTGGACGGCGCCTACTACTACGAGGTCGACCCGCAGCCCAGCGGCCCGCTCAAGGGCAAGCACTGGATGAGGATCGACGCGTCGGCGGTGTTCGGGGACAAGGGCGCGCAGGCGTTCCAGGGGTCGTCCGGCGCGGGCAGCCCCGCCGCCTCCATGAGGGCCCTGAAGTACGCCAGCAACGTCGACGACCTGGGCAAGGAGACCGTCGACGGCCAGAGCACGACCCACTACCGGGCCGTGGTCGACAAGGCGCACATGGGCAAGTTCAAGGATGCCTACGGCGACCGGAACAACGCCTTCGGCTCGATGACCGGCGGCAGCGAGTCGATCACCATGGACATATGGGTCGGCGGCAAGGACCTGCCGGTGAGGATGAAGCAGCGGTTCGGCAGCGCGGTGGTGACGATGGACTTCGAGAAGTTCGGCGCCACGGCCGCCATCAAGGCGCCGCCCGCGGCGCAGACCGGTGACGTCACCGAGCAGTTGAAGAAGTCCGCCGCGCGGCAGCAGGGCTGAGCGACGGGCCGGGGTGGAGGGCGCTCGCCTTCCACCCCGGCCCCCGGCATCCGGCCTCCTGGCCCCCCGGCCGCGCGGTCCGCAGCGGCCAGCATCTGGCGGGTATCACCCAAGATTCACACTTGCGCAACGCTGCAAGTTAGACTCTCCCTCGACAGGACTCTCGGGCCCGGTCCGGGGGATGACATTCTGGTATTTGGTTCACAAATTCCCCACCATGGGATGGTTGTGAATCAATTGCACCGAGTTGGTGAACGTGCCTTCCAGCGAAGGGGTCTGACAGTCCGTAAAGGGCCCACCGGCCCTCCGGACATCAGAACCAGAGGCACACCACCTTGACCTCGACCGCGCTCGACATCCCGCCCCCCTCGCCCGAACTCCCGGGAAACCGGGCCGTCTTCCGCTCCGCGGCCGCCGCGCCGCCCCGTACCCTCGTCGACGTCCTGGAGGCCACCGCCGCGCTGCACCCGGACGCACCCGCCCTGGACACGGGCGCCGAGGTGCTGTCCTACCGGGAGTTGTGCGCCGAGGCCCGCGCCCGCGCGGGGCGGCTCACCGAGCAGGGCATCGGCCCCGGGGACCGGGTGGGCGTACGAGTGCCGTCGGGCACCGCGGAGTTGTACCTGTCGATCCTCGCGGTCCTGCACTGCGGCGCGGCCTACGTCCCGGTCGACGCCGACGACCCCGAGGACCGCGCCGCGACCGTCTTCCGCGAGGCCGGTGTCTGCCGCGTCCTCGGACCGCACCCGCAACCCGCCGAGCTGGCACCCGCGTCCGGGACCGCGGCGGGCACCGCGCCCGGCCCCGGCGACGACGCCTGGATCATCTTCACCTCCGGTTCGACCGGCGCCCCCAAGGGCGTGGCCGTCACCCACCGTTCCGCCGCCGCGTTCGTCGACGCGGAGGCCGGGCTCTTCCTGCGCGGCCGGCCCCTCGGTCCCGGCGACCGGGTCCTCGCGGGCCTCTCGGTCGCCTTCGACGCCTCCTGCGAGGAGATGTGGCTGGCCTGGCGCTCCGGCGCCTGCCTGGTGCCGGCCGAACGCTCCCTCGTCCGTGCCGGGCTGGAACTCGGCCCCTGGCTGGACGACCGCCGGATCACCGCCGTATCCACCGTGCCGACGCTGCTGGCGATGTGGCCCGAGGAGGCGCTGCGCCGGGTCCGGCTGCTGATCCTGGGCGGCGAGGCCTCCCCGCCCGGGCTCGTCGAACGGTTCGCCCGCCCCGGGCGGGAGATGTGGAACACCTACGGCCCCACGGAGACCACCGTGGTCGCCTGCGCCGCCCGGATGGAGCCCGGGCAGCCGGTGCGCATCGGACTGCCCCTGGCCGGCTGGGAGTTGGCGGTGGTGGACGAGGCCGGGAACCCCGTCGCCTTCGGCGAACAGGGCGAACTGGTCATCGCGGGCGCCGGAACCGCACGCTACCTCGACCCCGTCAAGGACGCGGAGCGCTTCCGGCCGTGCCCGGCGCTGGGCTCGCCGCGCGCCTACCGCTCGGGCGACCTCGTGCGCGCGGACGCCGAGGGACTGGTGTTCCTCGGCCGAGCCGACGACCAGGTCAAGCTCGGCGGACGCCGCGTGGAACTCGGTGAGATCGACGCCGCTCTGCTCGCCCTGCCGGGGGTGCGGGGCGCGGCGGCGGCCGTGCAGGCCACGACGGCCGGCGCCCAGGTGCTGATCGGCTACATAGTCGCGCAGGAGACCGCCGACGGCCGCCGCGTCTTCGACGCGGACAAGGCGCGGGCGCTGCTGCTCGAACGGCTGCCCGCCCCGCTGGTGCCGGTGCTGGCCGAGGTCGCGGACCTGCCCACGCGGGCTTCCGGGAAGGTGGACCGCAGGGCGCTGCCCTGGCCGGTGCCGACGGCCGGCGCCGGGCACGGCGGCGAGGCGGCCCGCCGGCTGCACGGGACCGCCGCCCGACTGGCGAACGTCTGGGAGGAGTTGCTGGGTGTGCGGCCCGGTCCGGACAGCGACTTCGTCCAGCTGGGCGGCACCAGCCTGACCGCCGCCCGGATGGCCTCGGTGCTGCGCGAGGACTACCCGGGCCTGTCGGTCGCCGACCTGTACCGCCACCCGGTGCTGCGGAGCATGGCCGGCCATCTCGACTCCCTGGCGGGCGCCGCCGAGGAGGTGCGCCCCGCCCGGCCGGTGCCCCGGCGGACCTCCGTGGCGCAGTTCCTCGTCTCCCTGGCCGGTTACGGCGTCACCGGATTGCGCGGCCTGGTCGGCCTGGCCGCGGCGGACGACGTCCTCGGCTGGATCGCGCCGCAGCGGTGGGCGCCGCACACCTCGTGGTGGCTGGTCCTGGCCGGGTGGGTGCTGCTGTTCAGCGCGCCCGTGCGGTGCCTGCTCGGGGCGGCCCTCGCCCGCGCGCTGGCCGGCTCGATCACGCCGGGCGCCCATCCGCGCGGCGGCGCCGTCCACCTGCGCCTGTGGAGCGCGGAGCGCGCGGTCGCCGCGTTCGGAGTGCCGTCCCTGCTGGGCACCCCGTGGGCCGCGCTGTACGCCCGCATCCTCGGCTGCCGCACCGGGCGGGACGTACTGCTGCACGCCATGCCCCCGGTGACCGGCCTGGCCGAACTGGGCGACCGGTGCAGCGTCGAACCGGAGGCCGACATCGCGGGCTGGTGGCTCGACGGCGACACGCTGCACATCGGCCGGATCGTCGTCGGCGCCGACGCCAGGGTGGGCCACCGCAGCACCCTGCTGCCGGGCGCGGTGCTCGGGCGCGGTGCGGAACTCGCCCCCGGCGGCTGCCTGGACGGCCGTGTCCCGGACGGCCAGGTGTGGAACGGCTCACCTGCCCGCCCGGCCGCATCCGGCGAACACCTCGCGGAGCCGGGCTGGCCCACCCCGCCGGCGGACCGCCGGCGCCGCTGGCACCTCGCCTACGGGCTGTCGCTCGCCGGGCTGCCGCTGGTGTCGCTGCTGGCCACCGCCCCGGCGCTGGCCCTCACCTGGCTGCTGCTGAAGAGGAGCGGCACGCTGTCCGGGGCGGCCTGGCGGCTGCTGGCCGCCGCCCCGCTGTTCGCCGTGCTGACCGCCGGGTGCGGGATGCTCCTCACCGCGCTCACCGTGCGCCTGCTGAGCCGCTCGATCACGCCCGGTCTGCACCGCGCCGACGGGGGCGTGGCCTGGCGGGCCTGGCTGGTGACACGGCTGCTCGACGGAGCGCGCGGCTCCCTGTTCCCGCTGTACGCGAGCCTGGCCACCCCGGCCTGGCTGCGCCTCCTCGGCGCCCGGGTCGGCCGCGGCGCCGAGATCTCGACCGTACTGCCGCTGCCGTCGCTGCTGCGGGTCGAGGACGGGGCGTTCCTCGCCGACGACACGCTCGTGGCACCGTACGAACTGCGCGGCGGCTGGATGCGGTTGGGGGCCGTGCGGATCGGCAGGCGGGCCTTCGTCGGCAACTCCGGCATCGTCGGCCCCGGCCGTGAGGTCGCCGACCATGCCCTGGTGGGCGTGCTGTCGGACGCGCCGGTGCGCAGCGAACCACGCTCGTCGTGGATCGGCCGGCCCGCGATGCCGTTGCCCCGCGTGGCCCAGACAGGCGACTCGGCGCGGACGTTCGCCCCGCCGAGGCGGCTGGTGGCGGCGCGCGCGGCCGTCGAGGCGTGCCGGGTGCTGCCGGTGATCCTCGGCACGCTGCTGGCCGAGGGCCTGCTGCTGGCCCAGCAGGAAGCCCTGGACGTGGGCGGCCTGACCCTGGCGGCGCTGGCGGGCGTTCCGCTGCTCCTGGCCGCCTCGCTCGCGGCCTGCCTGGTCACGACCGCCGCGAAGTGGCTGCTCGTGGGCCGGTTCCGGCCGGTGGAGCGGCCCCTGTGGTCGTCGTTCGTGTGGCGCAACGAGTTGTTCGACACGTTCGTCGAGGTGCTGGCCGTGCCGTGGGGCATCGCCGCGCACCTGGGCACACCGGTGGTGAACTGGTGGCTGCGCACCCTGGGCGCGCGCATCGGACGCGGCGTGTGGTGCGACACCTACTGGCTACCGGAGACCGATCTGGTCAGCATCGGCGACGGCGCCACCGTCAACCGCGGCTGCGTGCTCCAGACCCACCTCTTCCACGACCGGATCATGCGGATGGACACCGTGCGCCTGGCCGCCGGCGCCTCCCTGGGCCCGCACAGCATCGCGCTGCCCGGCACGGCGATCGGCGCGGGCGCGTCCATCGCGGCGGCGTCCCTGGTGATGCGCGGGGAGACGGTGCCCGACGGCACCCGCTGGGCCGGCAACCCCATCGCCGGCGTGCCCGCGGCCGTCCCCGCCGTACGGCCGGCCGAGAGGGAGACGGCGTGACCTGGTGCAGCCGGCGCGCCCTGGTCCGGGGCGCGGCGCTCGCCCCGCTCGCGGCGGTGGCCGCCGACGGCCTGCCGAGGCCGGCCCGGCGCTACTTCGCCGGTCACGGCAGCTACGAGTACCGCACGCTCGCCTACGACCTCCACCTGGACTACGACCCGGCCGCCGGCAGGCTCCGGGGCCGGGCGCACATCCGGGCGGTCGCCGAGCGCACGCTGCGTCAGGTCCGCCTGGACCTCGCCCGGCTCTCCGTCGACGAGGCGCTCGTCGACGGGACCGCCGTGCGGCCGGGCCGCAAGGGGCACAAGCTGCTGCTGCCCGTGCCGCGCCATATCCCGGCGGGCGCCCCCTTCACCCTGGAGATCGGCTACGGCGGCCGGCCCGGCCCGGTCCGCACGCCGTTCGGGCAGATCGGCTGGGACCGTACGGGCGACGGACACGACGGGACCATGGTGGCCGCCCAGCCGCTGGGCGCCCCGTCGTGGTTCCCGTGCAACGACCGCCCGGACGACAAGGCCGAGTTCACCTTCCGGGTGACCGTGCCCCGCGGCCACCAGGTGCTGGCCAACGGCGCCTTGCTGGAGCGGCGCGAGTCGGGGGCCACCGAGTGCTGGACGTACCACCATCGGGGCCCCATGGCGCCCTACCTCGCAGCGCTCTACACCGGCCGCTTCGCGCACGAGACCTGGCAGGCCAGGGACAGCGCGACGGGCCGCACGGTCACCGGCCGCAACGCCTGCCCCGTCCGCCTGTCCGACCTGGCCCGGCACGATCTGGGGCGCCAGCCCGAGATGTTCGAGGCGTTCACCCGGTGGTTCGGGCCCTACCCCTTCGAGACCTACGGCGCCATCGTCGTGGACGCCGATCTGGACCAGCCGGTGGAGAACCAGACGGCGTCGGTCTTCGGCCGCAACCACATCGACGGCGAGCGCACCTGGGAGACGCTGGTCGCCCACGAGCTCGTCCACCAGTGGTACGGCAACAGCGTCGGCCTGCGAGACTGGCGGGACATCTGGCTCAACGAGGGCTTCGCCACCTACGGGGAATGGCTGTGGTCCGAGCACCTCGGCGAGGACTCCGCGGACACCATCGCCCGGGCGGCCTGGAACACCCTCGCCCGGCGGGGCGGGGGCCTGCGGATCGCCGACCCCGGACCGGACCGCATCTTCGACGACCGGGTGTACGACCGGGGGGCGTGCACGCTGCACGCACTGCGCCTGACGACGGGCGACGACCGCTTCTTCGCGATGCTGCGCGGCTGGCACGACACCCACCGCGGCAGGAGCGCCGACACCGCCGCCTTCGTCGCCCACGCCGACCGCACCATGCCGGGTGCGGTGGCCCCGCTGCTGCACGCCTGGCTCTACGACACCCGCCTGCCGCCGCTGCCCCCGCCGGTTCCGCGAAGTACGTGACCCGGGCGGCCCGATCCCGTAAGCATGTCCACGTCACACTCGTTCCAGCAGAAGGGCAGCGGCACATGAGACACACCGCACGTCGCAGATGGTTGGCCTTCGCCCTGCCGGCCGCGGCCCTGGCCGCCGCCGTGCCGTTCGCCGTCCCGTCCCTCGCGGACACCTCCTCCGGGCCGGCCGCGCGGGCGGCCCGGCCGGCTGCCCCGCCGGCGGAGCGGGGGACCGCCGAACGCCAGGAGGTCCTCGACGCCGTCGCCGGCCGCATCACCGAAGGGCTCTCCGAGTCCGGCCGGGCGCGCATACCCGGCTTCGCCGAGATCCAGGTCGACCCCGGCCACAACCACCTGCGGCTGTACTGGAAAGGCACCCCGCCCCAGCGGGTCGAGAACGTCCTGGCCCATCTCCCCCACGGGGTCACCGCCGAGGTCGTTCCCGCCCGCTACTCCAAGGCCGAACTCCACACCGCACGCCTGAAGTTGCTGAGGCACCTGGCCGCCATGAAGCTGCGCGTCGAGGGCACGGCCGCCGGCGTCCGCGTCACCAGCATCGCTCCGGCGGTGGACGGCAGCGGCCTCGAGGTCGGCTACGACAGCACGGACGGTGCCGCGAGCGGACTCCAGGCCGGCGGTGACGGCAAGGCACGGCAGCGGGTCGCCGCGGCCGCCGGCCGGTTCGCGGGAGTGCGCGTCGCCGCGATACCCCGGCTGCCCAGTGTGGATCTCGCCTCCCGTCAGCACGACGGCTCCCCCTGGACCGGAGCCTCGGCGCTGCGCAATCCCGGCGGCGGTATCTGCTCCGGCTCCTTCGGCGTGCGCGACTCCAAGGGCCGGTACATGCTGGCGGCCGCCTACCACTGCGGCTCGGCCGCGGGCGGCCGGTGGACCACCTGGTGGGGAGGCGACCTCGTCGGTACCACCGATGCCACCCAGCGCTCGGCCAAGGACGACGTGATCGGCATCGACCTGGCCTCGCCGCGAGTGAGCGGCCGCCTCTACGACGGCCCCGCCACCCGCACCGACGGCTACGCCAAGCCCCTCGTCGGCTGGGGGCACAACAACGTCGGCGACTACGTGTGCACCGACGGCGCGAACGGCGGGGTGCACTGCGGGGTGCGCATAGCCCAGACCGACATCGGCGTGACCGGGCCGAACCACGTCTACCGCCCCGACGTCGACCTCGCCTACGCCACCTCCGCCACCCCGGGCGGTGTCGCCGCCGTCAACGGCGACAGCGGCGGCCCGGTCTTCACCGTCGTCCGCAACCGCACAGCCGATCAGGCGCGCGGAATCATCACCGCCCTCGACCGGACCATCACCTGCCCGCCCGCGTACAACCCCGACACCGTCCTCGACGGCCACCGCAGGACGCCCTGGTGCGTGGCCGGCGTCTACTACGTCCCCATCGGCCAGACCCTCCACGACCTGCACTGGACCCTGGCCACCGGGTGACCGCACGGCCGCACTGGCCACCGGGTGACCGCACGCAGCATCGGCCGCATCCGTGACCGCGGACGTGGCGCAGAAAGAAGTCAAGTGTCGGGCAGGACGCCCGACTCCGCCATCGACAGGGGGATTCATGAGTCAGATGAGCCGTCGCCGGTTCGTGTCGGGAGCGTCCGCGGCGGGCGCGGGAGCCGCCCTGTGGCCGCTGCTGACACCGGGCAGCGCACGGGCCCGGGACCGGGCCCTGGCCGCCACGGCGGCCAGGGCCGTGCGGATCGGGGGGACCACGCTGGAACAGGTGGCCACGCCGTCCGGTGACGGGGCGTACAAACGGCTGACAGCGGGGCCCGGTCGGCCGCTGATGGTGCGCGCCGAACTGGCCCGTGCCGCCTCGGGGCGGGACGACCGGCGGACCGGGCTCGCCTCCTTCGTGCAGTTCACCGACCTGCATCTGACGGACACCGAGTCGCCGGTCCGGTTCGAGTACCTGGCGCGGCTGAACGACAGCGCCCACCGGCCGCAGGAGACGCTGACCGTGCGCGGTGCCTCGTCACTCGTCGAACGAGTCAACGCGGTGCGCCAAGGCCCTTATACGGGGATGCCGTTCAGCCTGGTCATGGCCACCGGTGACAACACCGACAACCACGAGCGGATCGAGCTCGACTGGTACCTGACGGTCATGAGCGGCGGCCGGATCACCCCGAACAGCGGGAACCCCACCCGCTACGAAGGCGTGCAGAACTCCGGCAGCGCGCAGTACTGGAACCCCGAGTCGTCCCTCCACGACGCCTACAAGGCCAAGGGCCTGCCGGAGATCCCCGGTTTCCTGAGCGGCGCCATCCGCCCCTTCGACGCCCCGGGCCTGAGCCTCCCGTGGTACACGACGGTCGGCAACCACGACGACAGCATCGAGGGCAGCCTGCCCGATCTTGGCCTGCTCAACGATCTCTACACCGGCTCCCGCAAGCTGGAGGGCTGCGACGACGCCACCGCGATGCAGTTGGCGGACGCGGTACTGCACGACCCGGCTCAGGCTGTGCTGCTGCTGAGCAAGCTGCTGGCCGCCGGCGACGCGATCCGCACGGTCACCCCCGACGAGCGGCGCCACCCGTTCACGCCCGCCGAGTTCGCCAAGGCGCACCTGAACCCCGCGTACACCGGGGCCGGCCCCGCCGGCCACGGGTTCACCGCCGACTCGGTCGGCAGCGGACACCTCTACTACACCTTCGACCTCGCCGACGGCGTCCTCGGCATCAGCCTCGACACCACCAACCGGGCGGGATTCGCGGACGGTTCGCTCGGCACCGCGCAGCTGAACTGGCTGGAGGGGGTCCTCAAGGCGCACAGCGGGCGCTGGTACGACACCGGCGGCGGCGTGGCCCGGGGCGGATCAGACAGCCGCCTCATCGTCGTCTTCAGCCACCACACCAGCAAAACGATGGGCAACCTGCTGCCCGACCCGTACCGCCCCTTCGAGGCCCGCCACAGCGGCGACGAACTCGTCACCCTCCTGCAGCGCTTCCCGAACGTCGTGGCCTGGGTGAACGGGCACACCCACACCAACCGGATCGTCCCGCACGGCCACACCGTCCCCGAGCGTGCATTCTGGGAGATCAACACCGCCTCCCACGTCGACTACCCGCACCACGCCCGGATCATCGAGATCGCCGACAACCAGGACGGCACCCTGTCGCTGTTCACCACGCTCATCGAGTCCGCCGCCCCCTACCGGACCGACTTCGCCGACACCTCCGATCCCGGTCTCGCCGCGCTGTACCGGGAACTCGCCTGCAACGACCCCTACGCCACCCCCGCCACCCGCATCGGCACCGCCGCGGACCACAACACCGAACTGCTGATCACGAAGCCCGCGAGGTAGGCCGGCCGTCCGCTCGCCGTAGCGCGAAGACCCCCGGGGCCGTCGCGGGGGTCGGTCGGGAGAGGGCCTCAACCAGCCCCGGGCACGGGCTGGTTGAGGCTACGGCCGCGTGGCGTTCCCGCGACCGCCACGGCCTGCGGGCGCCCGGCGGCTGCTACGGCAGGGTGGCTCCCTCCGCGCTCAGCGCCGCGGGCACGGGCTGGAAGAAGGTCTCACCGCCGGACGTGCAGTCACCGCTGCCGCCGGAGGTCAGACCGATCGCCGCGTCGGAGTCGAAGAGCGCGCCGCCGCTGTCGCCGGGCTCGGCGCACACATCCGTGTCGATGAGCCCGGAGACGGAGCCCTCCTGGTAGTTGACGGTCGCGTCCAGCCCGTTGACCGTCCCGCTGTGGACGCCCGAGGTGCTGCCGCTGCGCGTGACCGATTCGCCCACGTACGCGTCGGCGGCGTGCGTGATCTGCTGGCTGCTCCCGTCGTAGAGGTCGACGGCGCTGGGGTTGTCGCCGCCGGAGTCGTACTGGACCAGGGCGTAGTCGATGCCGGGGAAGTGCGAGTCGACGGTCTGGCCGACCTCCCCGCCGCCCTGCGAGTCGGACCACGACGAGGCGGCGTTGCCGCAGTGTCCGGCGGTGAGGAAGTACGGCGCGCCGTTCACGGACACGTTGAATCCGAGGGAGCAGCGCACACCGCCGCCCCAGATGGCGTCGCCGCCCGCGAGGAGCGGCTTGAACGCGGAGGCGGCCCGGCGTACGGCCACCTTGTCGCCGAGCGCGCCGACGACGGAGTTCAGCCGGGTGCGCTGGGCGCCGGTGACCGTGGGGTCGACGGTCACGACCACCTTGTCCTGACGGGGGTCGATCGACCAGGCGGTGCCCGCGATCCTGGCCCGCCGGGTCAGCGTGCCGATGGCTCCGCGAAGTTGGGCGGTGGAGTGGCGCACGGTTCTCGGTACGGCGCCGGTGGCGCGGACCGAGCCGGCCGCGGACGGGTCGGTGATGTTCACGACGAAGCGGTGGGCCGCGGTGTCGTAGTAGGAACCGGCGGCACGGTCGCCCAGCCGTGCGACGAGGGCGGACGCGGCGCGGGCGGCGGCCGGGGTCGCCCGCACACCGTCGGGAGCCGCCGCGGCCGGGCCGGCGCCGGGGAGAAGGGCCGCGCCGGTGGTGAGGGCCGCGACGCTCGCCGCGGTGAGCGCGCGGGTGGTCAAGGCCTTTCGGCTTTGCGCCATGTGAAGCCTCCAGTGGGGGTTGCCCCGCCCGCTCGTCGGGCCGGGGCCGGAGGAATGAGGGCACGGGACCTGTCGGCGTTCACAAGCCCAAGTCGTGCCCATGCCAAGCGCCGACGAGTATGGCCAGGCTCTCGCGCCACAACAAGGAAGGGTTCCGGCCTGAGGCCCGCGACGGCGAACCGTCGGACGCGGTCGCCGCCCCCGCGCCCGAACACCACCCCTTCGCCCGGCGTTCACGCACGGTGGCGACGAAGTCGCTGTCGGTTCATGCGCGGTTCGCGAAGGACTGGCCGGAACCCGACCCCGGCGTCCGGATTCCGGAGTGTGCGTCCTTTATTTGGAGCAGCCTTGGGCCACTGATGACCTGCTCCACAGGAACCCAGGCCCCGAGTCGCACCGCTCCCCCACCCGCGCTGCGGTCACCACTCCCGCCGGAGACCAGGCCGATTGCCGCGTCGCCAACCGGCGATCAGAGACACCCTTTTATGTCGGCCTCCGTCGGAACCGGACGCAGCGACCGACGGTCTCTTCCCGAGAAGGCCGGGCACACCGCCCGTGAGTACCCGAGCGCACACGTGAGCGCACACGTCGAGAAGAACGAAGCACAGGGAACGGACGGGGATGAGGGCTGCGAGGACGCTGCCGCGGCGGCTGCCGGGTACCGCCGTGTACGTGACGGCCCTGCTGCTGACCGCGTGGTGGCTGAAGGGACAACCTGCGGCAGAGCGCGCCCGTTTCGTGCGCCACAACAGCAGCAATGTCCATCACATGGATGTCGGCAAGTGGTGGACCCTGTTCACCAGCGGCCTGGTGGTCGACGGCGTGCCGACCCTGGTCGGTATCGCCGCCGTGGCCTTGGTCCTGGGATCCGCCGAATGGCGCTGGGGCACGCGGCGCGCCTGCGGCGTGTTCGTCTTCGGCCATCTCACCGCGACCCTGCTCACCGAGGGGGCCCTGTGGCTGATGCACGTCGCCCATCTGCCGGGCGTCCCCACCCGGTCCCGTGACGTGGGCATCAGCTACGGCCTGGTGACAACGGGCGCCTGCCTGCTCGCACTCGTCGACGGCCCGCTGCGGCGTTACGGCCTGCCCCTGCTCGCTGCGGCGCTGACGGCCGCGGTGCTGTACGACCAGAAACTCGCCGACGTCGGCCACTTGACGTCCTTCGCGCTGGGCTGCCTGGCCGCGCGTACGGCATGGCCGCGCACCCCGTCCGGCCCGGTACGCGCGAAACCCGTCCCACCGGATTCCGGCACCGCCGACGCACTGCCGAGCGGGAGTTCCCCGTGAGAAACAAGGGCATCGGTACGCCGGCGCCGCACCGAACCCCACATCACGCGCAGCAGGAAGGGGCACAAGCAAGCCCTGTTGGCCCTCGCCCGCCGACGCACCAACGGCGACCCGCTGCGCCGCGCCCGCGACACCAGCTGTGCAGCGTCCCGGGATGAATGCCCAGATCCTCGCCCGCCTCCGGAATCGGCTTCCCTTTTCAGCGGGCTCGTGCTTGCGGGCAGGCCGTGGCACATCCAGAACTTGACGGCACGCATGCACGGCCGGGCCGCACGCTGTTCTGCACACGGCCCACCCGCGCCGGAGTTACGGGTTGCCGAGGGTCAACGGACCGGCAGGACCTGGGTGTGTTCCTTCTGGACGGCCTGTAGGTTGTCGGGGTTCAGGCCGAGGAGGGAAAGGATCGTCGGCGCGATCTGGGTGGTCTCGACCTGACCCGACCTTGTGACACCCGCGGGGGTGCCGGCGCCGGAGATGATGAGCGGGACGTTCAAGTCATCGGCGTGGGCGCCGCCGTGCTCGGCAATCTTCTTGTGGCCGCCGGTGTAGACGACGCCGTACTTGGCGATGCCGAACAGGTCCGGCACCCGCGCGTCACCGGGTTTGACGCCGAAGTACGCGGCAGCCTCCCTGCCCGCGTAGACCTTGCTGAGGCCACTGGTGGTGAACGCCTTGGCATCGCCGTTGATGTCGTTGCCCTGACCGCTCTGGGCGAGCAGGTACCGCTTGGCGAATGACGTGGCCTCGGCGGAGCGATCGTTCAGCCACAGCAGCATGCCGTCGTCATCCACAGAGTGCGCGACAAGGTCACCGGCGCCCGCATGCTTCTTCTTCCAGGCTGCGTTGAGACCGTCGAGCAGCGGGCCGTCGTCGATACGGGTCAGGGCACTGGGGTCTGTCGGCGACTGGCCGTGCTTGGCGGACAGGACGATGTCCGTGCTGGAGGCCAGGCCCTTGGCCTGGATTTCCTTGACCATCGCGCCGACTTCATTGTTGACGAAGTCGAGGTTCTTCTGCAGCAGCCGGCCGGGGACGCCCTTGGCCGCGTAGCCGCCCCTGAGGCCCTCGGAGGTGGGGAGCTTCTGGGCGGTGGAAACCGACTGGAAGTTCATGCCGAAGATCGCCGGGGTGCCGACCTTGTGCCTGCGGGAGTGGTCGTAGCCGTCGATCTCGTTGAGGACGGCCTGGACCTTGTAATTGTCGTACTGCTCGGTGGCCTTGTTGTCGGTGGTCCAGTCGTTACCGGCCGGGTAGCCGTTGGCGTCGCTGTTGATCTCCGGGGAGAACTGGTCCTGGATGCCCGTGCCGGACGGGCCATTGAGGATGTCGTACGCGATGTGCTTGTCCGACCACGCGGTACGCAGACCGGCGTGGCGAGCCACGTTGAAGACCGTGTTCACCTGCAGGTACGAGTGCGGGTAGACCGGCTTGCATGTCCTGGGGTCGACCGGCAGCTTGCTCGGGTCGAGCAGGCTCTGCGGCCGACCGGTCATCTGCAGGATGCTGCCCGGCAGGTTCTTGAGGCCCTGGCCGGCGTCGAGGGCAGCCTTGTTCTTGTCCAGGTCCTCGGTGAGGTCCACCTCAACACCGGGCTTGGCGGTCTTGCAGTTGGTGGTACCGGCCGGAAGCAGCGCGTGGTTGTACGTGTCGTCGTAGTAGACGCCGGTGGTGCCCGGGCCGCCGCCGGTGACCTGAGCGGTCATGCCGGGGAAGGAGTCCGAGGGGGTGGTGGTGTGCGCGTTGCTGTAGTGCACGCCGCCGTTCACCAGCCGGGCCAACGCGGAGCCGGGGTGGCGGGCGACGTACCAGGACAGATCCGACTGGTGCAGACCGTCGACGGACAGTAGGAGGACGTGCTTGGCGGCTGCGGGCTTCTGCGGCGCGGCGGAGGTGCCGGTGAGCTCCGACGCCGCGGCGAGTGAGCCTCCGGCGAGGGTCGTGGCGACACCGAGGGCGGCGGCCAGTCGTACGGATCGGCGGGTCACAACTAACTCCAGTTGCTATTGATGACGCGGGCAGCGATGCGGAACAGGGGTAATCGACAGTTCTGTCGCGGCAACAGCCGGAACCTGAACATTCGACAAACCCGCCGCGTTCACCCCTCCAGGTAAGACCGTGGGCCCGCGGCGCCGGAGCGACGGAAGTGAAGCAGGCACTGGCCTGGAACAGCCTGCACGAGGTGTCGGCCGAGGACTTTGAGAAGACGTTGAGAAGTTGCTGAGAAGGGCGGGCAACGGCCCTGTCAGCACAGGCGCAACGGGGCCGTCGACAGGCTCGGGCGGGGAAGAGGGGCCGCACACCCGGGGCGCGCGGCGTCGCCTCCCGCGCCAGGCGATCAAGGAATGCGAGCGGCGACTCGCCCGCTGCCAAGCAGCCCTCGACGCCGGAGCCGCCCCCGCCGTCGCCACCCGCATCCGGATCGGCGTCGGCTGGGGCACGTACAACACCCTCCTCTGACAGCCCCGCGCTGCGCGTAGCGCACCCGTAGTACTCCAGTCAGGTAGCGAGTAGCTCCGCGGCGAAGACGTCCTCGATCCTCCACTGCCGCGTGGTCAGGCCCTGCTCGTGGTGATAGCGCAGATTGGCGTCGAGGGCGGTGCGGTTGACGGTGATGCCGTAGGGCCACCAGTCCTCGGGGAACTCCTCGCGATTGCGCTCGACGAGGGCGTTCATCCACGGAACCATGGTCTGCACCTGGTAGAGCCGCCCGTTCTGGCCGTAGCGGTCTGCGGCGGCGTCCTTGGCCCGGGAGAAGATGCGGTAGACGCCGTGCGCGAGGCCGGGACGGTCCCGCAGGAGATCCCGCCGGATGACCATGGTGTGCATGATCGGGAAGATGCCCATTCGCCGGTAGTAGTCGCGTTCCAATGGTTCGAAGTCGGGAAACAGGCGGCGGACGTTCGGGGAACCGGCGAGCACGCACTCCGGGACGTTCGCCGAAACCAGGGCGTCGATCTCGCCGGAGTCGAGCATCGCGTTCAGTGTCTTCCCCGGGCGCGACGCTCACGTCGACTTCACCCGGGTGCGGATGCGGGATGAAGTCGAAGGGGAACGCGGGGTGTTCGAGGCCGCCGATCACCCAACGGCTCTTCTCGGGCTCGAACCCGTACTCGTCCATCAGGATCCCCTTGGCCCACACACCGGAGTCCTGGCCGTAGGTGCCGAACTCGCCGATGGTCTTGCCTGCAAGATCACCCGGTTCGGTGATCCCGCTGTGGATGTTGACGAAGATGCAGGAGTGCCGGAACACGCGGTTCGGGAAGATCGGCATCGCGACGTACGGCAAGCCGGTATCCAGGAGCCGCAGGTAGAACGTGAGCCCGAGTTCGGCGACGTCGAAGGCGTTTCCGCGGATCAGGCGATCGAAGATCTCCGGCAGGGTGGCAGCGGTCCCCATCGTGACGTCGATGCCGTCTTCCCTGACGGACCCGTCGAACAGCGCCCGCGTCGTGTCGTACTCGAAGCACCCGACCGTGAGAGCGGGGTTGGTCATGAAGATCCCTCCTTGTCGGCTCCACTGCCTCCCATCGTTGGCCGTCGCGGTATCTGCAGTCCAAGACCATCTCGGTACGTCCGATACCGCGCGGGTATCGTGTTTGCGGTGGACCTCCGCTCGCTCCGGTACTTCGTCGCCGTCGCGGAGGAACGCCACATCCTGGTGCTGCTGAAGAAGCTGCGCTCGGTGAAGAAGCTGGACTGGTCGCGGGCGGTGATCGATTCCTCCCACGTGCGGGCAGCCCGGCGGGGCCCAGAAGCGGGCCCAGCCCGGTCCACCGCGCACGGCCGGGCAGCAAGCACCACATCCTCACCGACGGGCAGGGCATCCTCCTCGCGGTGTCGCTGACCGGCGGCAACCGCAACGACATCGCCCAGCTGCTGCCTCTGCTGGACAAGGTCCCGGCCGTCGCAGGACTTGTCGACCGGCACAGGCGACGGCCCGACATGCTGTTCGCCGACCGCGACTACAACCACGAAGCCTTCCTCGGCCTCGCCACCTGCCTCATCACACACCGCCCCGTCCAACGCCTTTGTGAGGACCCTTTAGCGGAGCGAGGCCGCCGAAGGAGCCCTCCGTCCGCGGGCGGAGGGCTCCTTCGTGAAGTGCGGCCGAGGGTTCAGCTGATGGTTGCGATGCCGTCGGTGGTGATGGCCGGGCGGCCCGAGGTGCCGACCACGACGATCTTGAGGGTGTGTTTGGCGGGGCTGGACCAGGTCTTGGTCCAGAGCGCCTGCCGGTAGAGGGTGGTGGACGACTTCAGGTCCACCGTGGTGACCTTGGTGCCGTCGAGGTAGACGTAGGCCTGGCCCGAAGTGGAAGCCCGCGAGACGATCCAGGCCACCGAGCGTCCGGTGAAGGTCCAGCTGATCGAGGCCTTGGCGGACGACGAGCTGTACGAGTAGCCGCCCAGGTAGCTGGTGCTGCTCTTGCGGGTCCAGGTGCCGGTGCGGGTGGTGGAGGTCTCCTGAATGATGTTCGGCGTCCGGTAGACGGAGGCGCCGCCGGTGTTGCCGGCTACGTCGTACGCCTTCAGGGCGAACAGGTCCGAGGCGCCGGGCTTGGCAGTGGTGGCCCAGGAGGTCACCGTCGGGCCGAAGGTGGCCGAGGACGGCGAGGTCGCCATGACCTTGGCGAGTGCCGCGTTGTCCGCGGCCTTCCAGGTCACCGTGACCGGGACCGAGGTGGAGTTCACCGTGCCGGTGCGCACCCGCACGCCGGGAGCGGTCGGGAAGGTCGGCGCGGTCGTGTCACCGACCAGGGTGACCGAGCCGGACAGCGTGGTCGAACCCCGGACATGGGTGGCGCGGACCTGGACCGTGTGGGTGCCGGAGGCTACCGAGATCGAGGTGGAACGGGCGGAGGCTGAGGTGTGCGCCACGGCCTTCCCGTCGACCAGGACGTCGAACCCGGAGATCACCGCGGACGGCGTGGAGGTCGTCCAGCTCACTGTGGCCGCGCCCTTGGTGTAGTAGCTCGTCCCGGACTTGACCGCCCCGCCGGCGAGTCCGGTGACGGAGACCGTGCCGACCGGGCCGGACGCGTAGGAGCGGATCGTGCTCAGGGCGTTGTAGAGCTGGTTGCCGGGGCAGTCGGTGGCGAAGCCGTTGCGGTGCCCGGAGACCACGTTGAAGCTGTAGCTGTTGCCCAGGGTGAAGCCGTGGCTGTCGGAGGAGCCCTCGGGCAGGGACGCGGTACCGGTGCCCGGGTTCACGCCGGTCATGCCGAACTTCCAGGCCGCGATGCGGGCGATGGACGCCATCATCGCCTGGCTCGGCGCGGCCCCGGGGAAGGTGCTGGCCGTGGAGTCGCCGCCGCTGAGGTCGGTGTAGGTGCCGATGGCGGCCACGCCCATGCTGTTGGTGTTGAACCCGTAGGTCTGGGCGCCCACAACGGGCAGCGCCATCCCGCCGAAGCGGCCCTCGAAAATGGTGCCGCACTTGTCGACGAGGAAGTTGTAGCCGAGGTCGCGCCAGCCCTGGTTGAGGTGCTCGGCGTAGATGCCGCGCACGATCGCCGGGGAGTCGGCACAGGAGTAGTCGTTGGTGGTGTCGGTGTGGTGGACGAACATCACTTTCACCGCCGAGCCGTACGACGGGTAACCCGTATCCCGCGCGCACTCGTCCGCGCCCCAGCCGGCCCGGGTGACCACGGTCGGCGGTGCCACCGTCGAGGTGGTCGCGGCCGGCACCGGGTCCGGCGGGGTCGGCGACGCGGTCGCGGAGGGGCTGCTGGAGGAGGTCGTGCAGGACGGGTACGCCTCGGACAGCGACGGAAGCTGGCTGGGCCAGGACGTCGGGGACGCACTTGGCGAGCTGGATGCGGAGGTCCCGTTGGACGGCGCGATCGATGCCGAGTCCGTGGGCGTGGGGATGTCGGTGGGCGAGGCGGAGTCCGTCGCGGTCGGGGTCCCCGAAGCGTCGCTGCCTGCAGTGGCTGGTGCGGTGTCGGTAGGAGCGACGCTGTCCGTCGGCGTCGCGGTGTCGGTTGACGTCGCGTCCACGGCATATCCCGCCAGGCCCATGCCCGACTGCTGCGTCGCGCCGCCGGCCGGCTCGCCCGGGTCGACCAGGTCCACCCGCAGCCCGGCGGGCAACGCGGTCGCCTTGCCCGCGCCGGTCGCACGGACCTGGATACCGTTCGACGGCCCCGACCACATGGGCGACATCCCGCCACGCACACCGGGCCGGTTCAGCTCGGCGGCGTCGGGGATGTCGTCCGGCTGCTGCATCTTCAGCCACGACGTCCAGTGGCCGCTGACGGCGGAACGGGTCCGCACCTCCACCGCGCCGCGCAGCTTGGCGTGCGCGCCGTTCCAGGTGACACCCACCATGCTGAACGGAGCCGTGGCCTGGGCCCCCAGTGTCTTGAGCGACGCACTCGCCCCAGTCAGGGACAGTGAGTGGACGTGCGTCTTGATCGGTCCCCGCGCGGCCGACGCTCCTGCATGGCCCGGCGACCCGGCCATCGCGACGGTCGCCACAGCCACGCCGCCACCGGCGACGACCGCCCCCAGCGCCACCCACGTGCGCGTTCTCAGACCGGCTCGACGACGACCGCGCCGAACCCCGTGTTCAGTTCTCATGCCCCACCCGGAAGACCCGTTGTCCTTGTCATCAGCCATCGCAGGGCACAGCTGTCACAGGAGTGCCCAGCAGTAACAGCGCAGCGGGACGTTCAAGCGTCACAGTCCCGAACGCGGGCGGGGAAGGGGCACAGGCCAACAGCGGCTGTCGCGGCCCCTGCAGGCCGGAAGGCGTGATCGGGGTCGGCCCGTGTATCAAGGCGTCCGCGCCACGGCCCGCCCGAGCGGGCCGACTTGCGGCTGCAGACTGGGGACCCGAGGGACTTGTCACGCCGTGAACTGTCCACCTATGTTCGACCACCATGCTCGCTCCCCCGATGATCAGTGTCATAGTCGCCGCGCACGACCTTCAGAGACAGCTGGAGGTCTGCCTCAATTCGATACTGAGCCAGTCCTTCCGGAACGTGGAGGTTGTCGCGGTCCTGGACCAGTCCGCGGAATGCCCTGCGGACTTGGTGGATGGCTATGCCCGGCGCGATGGGCGGGTATCGGTCGTGCGGCTGACGGGCGTCGTCGGCATCGGCCGGATTCGCAACGCGGGGGCCGAGCGCGCCACCGGTGACTACCTGCTGTTCCTGGACAGCGATCACGTCGTCGGGGGCGAAACGCTTCAGGCGATGGGCGATCAGCTGCAATCAGCAGGCAAGCCGGATGTTCTTCTCTTCGGGCACACTCGCCTCCATCGCGCCCGCACCTGGCCCGGTGCCGCCGCCGACCTGCTTGAACGGCAAGGACGTGAGCCCTTCACCTTGATCGACCAGCCAGAGCTCTTCGGTGCTCCCGCCTACTCCTGGGACCGTTTGATCCGCCGCGACCTGTGGATACGTCAGGGACTCGCGTTCCCTGACGGCCTCCACGAGGAGGTCGCAGTCGTCCACCGCGCCATGCTCGCCGCCGACCGGATCGCCGTCCTGAAATGGAACTGCGTCCAGATCCGTCGTCGGCACACTCAACACCCCGCAGGCTCACCGGACGGCACCCACTTCGACGTCTTCAGCCGGTACGAAGAGAGCTTCAATTTGCTCAAGGAACGCGACGCGCTGGACGTTGTGGCTCCCTTTCTCTTCACTCGTATGATTCGTCACTACCTCTTCCTCCTCAATCTCGAGGGATGTCTCTCCCGCTCCGAGCGCCCGCAGTTCTTCGAGCGCGCCGGCGAGCACTACCGGCGGTTCCTCCCTAACGGCTACGAGCACCCCGAAGGCCGGGAGGGCGTCAAGTTCCAACTGGTGGCGAGCGGGAGATACAGTGCGCTGAAGGCCGCCAGTCTCCCTCAGCACGCGCGGAGTCTCGTCTCCCGAAGCGCCGCGGTACGCGGACGGTAGCCCCGGGCTGGGTGGCTTCGACGTTGCCGGCCGTGATCGTGCCGCCCGGGCGGAACGACGGCACGACGGCCGCCAGTTCGGCAGCGGTGCCGGAGCGGATGCCCTCGTCACGGGGGTGCCCGTCGACGGGCACGACCAATTCGTCTGGAAGCCGTCGTTCCATGCGGCGGCGAGCCGGTGCGAGCGCACCGCGAACTCGTCCTGGCACGCGCGGGAGGTGGCGAACTCCTCTTTGGAGGAGTTCGTTGCCTCCTCCCAGCGAGACCTCAACTCCTTCGGCATCGCGGGGTGGCCAGCCGCCGGTCCAGCGTCGTCGTGGAGACGGCCGTGGCGTGGCGCGCGGGGAACACCTGGTCCGGCTTGGGCGGCACCCAGAGCGCGCGGATCATGGACCCCACGCGCCGGCGACGGCGGTGTCCGCGTCGCCGGACTTCAGGATGCGTGAAGCGCTGATCGCGGCATCCAGGCTGGATCCGCAAAGCCGGTTCGCGGCGGTGGCGGGCACGCTCACCGGCAGCCCGGCGAGCAGGACGGCCATGCGGCCGACGTCGCGGTTGTCCCTGTCGGCCTTGTTGGCGTTGCCCCACACCACATCACCGATCGCAGCGCGGTCCAGTTCCGGGGCCTTGTCGAGCAGGCCGGGTCAGCGCGGTGGCGGCGAGATCGTCGGAACGCACGCCGGCCGGCGAGGAACCACGCGCGGGCCGCGGCGTAGAGGCAGGCGTTACTCATGCCGCGTCCCCCGTCAGCACCTCTTCGCCGATGGCCACGGAGGACAGCGGGATGGGCGTGAACATCTCCGGTTCCTGGTCCGGCGTCAGGGCGGTCGGGCCGTACAGCCAGTCGGTGAAGGAGTAGTCGTAGGTGTCGCGGGCGCGCAGCAGGGCGTTGCGCTGCTCGCGGGCGAGACCGTCGAGGTGCCACAGCTCGCCCCACCTGCGGGAGGTGGTCAGCACACGGCGGCAGTGCTCCGGCCGGACGGCCTCGTAGGCGGCGAGCGCGGCGCTCCAGTCGACCGCGCCGTCCGCGGTGCGGTTGCGGGCGACGTGCTCGCCCAGCACCCAGCCGTCCTCGATGGCCATGATCGCGCCTTGCGCGATGTACTGGAGCGGCGGGTGCGCGGCGTCGCCGAGCAGCGCGATCCGGCCGTGCACCCAGTTCATGATCGGGGCGCGGTCGAACATTCGCCACCACTTGTCGCGCCACATGTACGGCAGCCCGTCCCGCACGAAGTCGCAGGTCTGGGCGAAGGCGGCGTCCAGCTCGTCCGGCGTGCCCCAGTCCTCCTGTCCGGCCAGCGCCTTGGGCGACTCGAAGACGGCGACCTGGTTGAGCAGTTCGCCACCGCGCAGGCCGTAGTGGACGAAGTGGCAGCGGGGGCCGACGTACACCACGACCTCGCTGAGGTCCACGGACCTCACCCTCGGCTGCTCGGCGGGTACGGTGCCACGGTAGGCGACGTACGCCGAGGAGACGGGCCGGTCGTCGACGAACAGCCTGCGGGCGACGGAGTGCAGGCCGTCCGCCGCGATCACGATTCCGGCCTCGTGGGTCCCGCCGGAGGCGAGGGTGACGCGGGCGCCGTCGGCGGTGTTCTCGTACGACGTCACCTGCGCGTCGTTGACCAGCTCGACTCCCGCGCGTTCGCAGGCGCGCAGGAGCAGACCGTGCAGGTCGCTGCGGTGGATGACCAGGTAGGGGTAGCCGTAGCGCTTCTCCAGGTCGCGCAGGTCGATCCGGGTCAGTTCGTCGCCGTCGACGGCGTCGCGCATGACCATCGCGTCCGGGACCACGCCGAGGCTCCTGGCCTCGTCCAGGAGGCCGTAGTCGTCGAGGATGCGGGTGCAGTTGGGGGCCAGCTGGATGCCGGCGCCGACCTCGCCGAAGGCGGGGGCGCTCTCCAGCAGGCGGACGGCGAGGCCCTGGCGGGTCAGCGAGAACGCCGCGCCGAGGCCGCCGATGCCACCGCCGACGACGATCACATCAGGTGTCATATCGGGTTGGGACACAAGACTCACCTTTCAGAGCCAGGGACCGAGTTCGGGGACGCCGACGAGCGCATGGGGACGGCCGGCCAGCCAAGCGGCGACCTCGGGCAGCGGCCCGTCGGGCAGCTCGGTCAGCGCGCGCTTGGCGCTGATCTCGGCCACCAGCGCGGTCAGGAAGTCCTCCGGCAGGTCGGCGAAGGTGACCACGCCCGTGCCGAGGTCGACGGCGTGGACGCACACCTCGCGGGCGCGCATCCAGGGCAGCTCGGTGGCGGAGACGGTACGGCCCTGGGCGGTGACCACCTCGTGCTGCCACTGCTCATCGGTGAGCCGGTCCAGGCCCGCCGCCAGCCTGTGCGCGGAGGCCGTCAGCCAGGAGCGCAGCTCCTCGCCCGACAGGGCAGGGCCCTTGGCAATGCCGGCGGCGCGCTCCTCGGCGGAGGCGTACATCGGCTTCTTCTCGCCGGTGGCCGCCCAGTGCACCAGGTTGCCCAGGGCGTCGGCGTTGGCGGCGACGTGTGCCACGAGGTGTTTGCGCGTCCAGTCCGGGAGGGCGCTGGGGGCCGAGAAGCCGGCCTCGTCGAGTCCGGCGACAGCATCCAGCAGCAGCTCGGTGCCGGTGCGAGCCCAGGCGCGCGCGTCGGTGAGGGTCCGCGTGGCGGTGCTCATGCCCGAACCACCTTGTTGACGCAGGCGCCCAGCCCGGTGATCTCGGTGACCACGGTCTGTCCGGGGTGCAGGAAGACCTTGGGGTCGCGAGCATTGCCCACGCCGGCCGGGGTGCCGGTGGCGATGATGTCGCCGGGCCGCAGAGTGATGACGGTGGAGACGTACTGGACCAGGAACACCGGGTCGAACAGGAGTGTGCCGGTGTCGTCCTGCTGCATGACCTCGCCGTCGACGACCGTCTTCACCTCCAGGGCGGGGCGGACGCCGCCGGCCTCGTCGGGCGTGACGACGTAGGGGCCGACCGGGGTGGTGGCCTCCCAGATCTTGCCCTGCGTCCACTCGATGGTGCGGAACTGCCAGTCGCGCAGCGAGATGTCGTTCATGACGGTGAAGCCGGCGATGGCGTCGGCGGCCTGCTGCTCGGCGGCGCGGCGCACCTGCTTGCCGATGACGACGGCCAGTTCGACCTCCCAGTCGAGCGCGTCGGTCTCGGCCGGCTTGACGATGTCGTCGTAGGCGCCGAGCAGGGTGTCGGCGAACTTCGGGAAGAGGGTCGGGTGGCTCGGCAGGTCCCGGCCCATCTCCTTGATGTGATTGGTGTAGTTGTGGCCGACACAGACGACCTTCGAGGGGTTCGGGACGGGCGGCGCGAAGTCGGCGCCCTCGGCCGCGTAGGTGGTGCCCGTGGCCGCGGCGGCCTTGTCCTGCCAGCCGTCCTCGGCGAACAGCTCGCCCAGGTCGGCGTGCCCGAGGTCGACGAGGACGTCGCCGTCGAGGCGGACCGCCCGGGTACCGTCGGCGGTGCGGAGGGTGGCGAGCTTCATGGTCAGGCGTCCTTCTGGGTGCGATCGAGCTTGAGCGCCTCGAAGACGGGCGCGTCGGAGAAGCGGAACAGGTCGAGGGCGCCGGAGTCGGAGTCGGTCGCGCCGGCCTCGGATTTCGCGGAGAAGGGCTCCCAGGACGGGACGACGAAGAGGTCTCCGCGGGTCACGGTCCAGGACTTGGCGCCAACGGTGACGGTGCCGGAGCCGTCGAAGACCTGGTAGACCGACGAGCCGGTCTCCCGCACCGGCGCGGTCTCGGCGCCCCGGGCAACACGGTGGAACTCGGCGCGGATCGTCGGCAGCACGTCGGAGCCGTCGTGCGGGTTGGCGTAGCGCACCGCGGCGTGACCGCACCCGACGGTGCCGCCGTAGCCCTCCTTCTCCAGCAGCAGCTGGTCGCGCAGGGCCGCGTCGGTGTACTCCCACTTGTACGACAGCAGTGGACTGCCCGGCGTGCTGGGGACGGCCGACAGCGGGCGCAGCCCGGGGTGGCCCCACAGCCGTTCGGAACGCGACCGCTTCGGGGTGACCCGCTCGGCCTCGCTGATCTCGTCGCGGCCGAACTCGAAGAACTGCGCCTCGGTGACGTACTGGAAGGGGATGTCCAGGCCGTCGATCCAGGCCATTGGCTCGGCGGTCGCGTTGTGGTGGGCGTGCCAGTTCCAGCCGGCCTGCGGAAGGAAGTCACCGCGGTTCATCGGCACCGGGTCGCCGCCGACCACCGTCCACACACCCGAGCCCTCGACGACGAATCGGAAGGCGTGCTGGGTGTGCCGGTGCTCGGGAGCGTCCTCGCCGGGCATCAGGTACTGGACGGCCGCCCACAGCGTGGGGGTGGCGAAGGGGCTGCCGCCGAGGGCGGGGTTGGCCAGCGCGATGGCACGGCGCTCACCGCCGCGGCCCACCGGGACCAGATCCCCTGCCTGCGCGGCCAGCTCCCGCAGCTTCTCCCAGCGCCACAGGTGCGGCACGGCATGTGAGCGCGGGTGGGCCGGCATCAGGTCGCCGATCTCGGTCCACAGCGGGACGAGCAGTTCCTGCTCGAAGCCCTGGTACAGCTCCTTGAGCGCCGGGGTGACCTCGGGCTGCCCTTCCTCGGCGACGGCCTGGAGCCGTACCGGGGAGCCCACGGCGATGTCTTGGGTGAGGAGGGAATCAGTCACACCCTCAGCGTGCGGCACGTCTATCTGATGAACATGTAGATTCTGGATAGCAGAATGGGAGAGGTACCCCGCGTGAACAAGCCGCTGAAGACGCCGCCGCCCTATCCCATCGCCAGCGTGGACCACGCGCTGCGAGCGGCGACCATCCTGCAACTGGAGGGCGGCGCGACCGTGGCGCAGCTCGCGGAGCGCCTGGGGGTGGCCCGGTCGACGGCACACCGGATCCTGGCGATGCTCGTCTACCGGGACTTCGCCGTGCAGGGCGAGGACCGGGTCTATCGCGCGGGTCCGGTCCTGGAGCTGGCCGCCCATTCCCAGTCGCTCGTCTCACGGCTGCGCGCGGCGGCCCTGCCCCATCTGCACCGGGTCGTCGGCCTCCTCGACGAGACGGCGAACCTGATCGTGCGCACCGGGGACACGGTGCGGTTCATCGCCAGCGTCGAGTGCCTGCAGGCCCTGCGGGTCGGGTCCCGGGAGGGAATGGTCTTCCCGGCCCACCGCACCACGGCGGGCCTGCTGCTGCTCGCCGAGCTGACCGATGGCGAGCTGGAGGAGGTCTACGGCCCCGGGCGCCAGCGCGACCGCCCGGCCGATGGCCCCGATCTCGCGCAACTGCGGACGGAACTCGGGCGCATGCGTCGCAACGGCTTCGCCGTCAACAAGGAGCGGTCCGAACGCGGCCTCGTCGCGGTCGGCGTCCCGGTGCGCGGCCGGGACGGCACGGCGCTGGCCGGCCTCTCCGTGTCGATGCCCAGCGTGCGCTACGACCCGCAGCGCCTACGCTCCCTCGTCGCCACGCTGGAGGCCGCGGCGCACGCCGTCGAGAAGGAGCTGGCCGATCAGCCGTAGTGACCTGGTCCACGACCCGATGCTGTGTGGACAGCCTGCCGATGACTTTTCGGTTGCGGTGTTCACGGCTGCGAAGAGGTCAACCGATCGTCGCCGGCTTCGGCATGTCCGTCGGCACCGCCCACGCATACATGACGGTGAAGGGGCGGTCGAAGCATCCGGTTGAGATTCCCCGCACGGCTCGTGGGTTCACACGGCCATGCGGGGACGCTCTCGTGAGCCGACTTGCCTCAGCGCATGCTGCGGTTCCGGGTCTCCGGGAGAGTGACGATGGCCGCGGACGAGATCAGCAGCAGCATGGCCGTGTAGGCGGTGAAGTACGCGCCGCCGAGCTCGGCTCCCATCCAGGTCTGCAGGTATGGGGCCGTGCCGCCGAAGGCGGCGACGCACAGCGCGTACGGAACGGCGACGCCGATCGTACGGATCCGGGTCGGGAAGAGCTCGGCGTACACGGCCGGCACGATCGCGGCGCCGGCCGCGATGAAGATCATCGCGATGGCCATGGCGAGGCCGAGCCGCCAGGACTCGCGCCCGACGAGGGAGTTCAGCGGGAAGATGACCGCGACCGTGCCGAGGCTGCAGACGAGCAGCACGGGCTTGCGGCCAATGCGGTCCGACAGCGCGCCCCACAGCGGCAGGGCCACCAGGAAGACGACGTTGGCTGCGAGTCCGGCCCACAGGGCGCCCGCCGGGTCGAGACCGCGCGAGCTGATGGCGTACTGCGGTGCGGAGACCGCCCAGGCGTAGTAGGCGACGGTGAGCCCGACGGTCATGCCGACGACCTGGAGGGCCTGCTTGCGGTGCTCGGCGAGCGTCCGCCACATCGACGGCCGGTCCTGGTCGCCGACGTCCTTGCCGGACTCCTCCTCGAAGGCCTCGGTCTCGGGCATCCGAAGCCGCATGGCCAGGGCGTACAGGCCGAAGAGTCCGCCGAGAACGAACGGCACACGCCAGCCCCACGCCTCCATCCGACTGGAGCTGAGCACGGTTGCCATGACGGCGCCCAGCGCGGTGCCGGCCATGATGCCCACGGTGCCGGAGACATAGATCAGGCTGGCCCACAACCCGCGACGGCGGCCCGGGGCGGTCTCGGCGATGTAGGTCTGCGCCGCGGGCAGTTCACCGCCGTGTGCCAGGCCCTGCACGAGCCGGGCGAGAAGCAGCACCAGCGACGCGAGGGCGCCCACCGCGCCGTAGGCCGGTGCGATGCCGATGAGCAGGCTGCCCGCGGCCGCGCCGCCGACGGACAGGCTCATCGCGAAGCGTCGGCCCCTGCGGTCGGCGATCCAGCCGAAGACGAAGCCCCCGAAGGGACGGGCGGCGAAGCCCACGGCGAAGACTGCGAGGGTGGACAACACGGCGGACAGCTGGTCGGAACTGCTGAAGAACTGCGCCGCGAGATACGGCGCGAAGATCGCGTAGATGTTCCAGTCGAACCATTCGAGGGCGTTGCCGAGGCCCACGCCGGCGAAGGTCTTCAGCCTGTCGGCGCGGGTCTTCGTCTCTTGCACCTGGGGTGTGGCGGTATCGGCCATGTGCGGCTCCCTTTCGGCGGAGCGGTCAGCGGTGGTGCGACGGGGCCATGCGGGGCAACTCTCCGAGCCGACGCAGCGCCAACTCGGCGTAGAGAGCGGCGCCGTCGGGGAGCACGGCGTCGTCGAAACGGGCGTACGGGGAGTGGTTGAACGGGGCGCGGGCCGGGTCGACACCGGCGGGCACGGCACCGAGGCCGACGAAGGCGCCGGGCACCGCGCCGAGGACGCGGGAGAAGTCCTCGGAGCCGCCGAGCGGATGCTCCAGCGGCCGGTAGCGGTCCTCGCCGAAGACCTCGCCGACGGTCCGGGCGACATGCGCAGTCTCGTCGGCGTCGGTGGTGGTGAGGGGATACTCCGCCGCATACTCCACCTCCGCCTCCACACCGTGGGCGGCGGCGATGCCGCGCAGTACGCGCGGCGCGGCCTCCATGACCCGTGCCCGGGACGCCTCCGAGAAAGTGCGCACGGTCGCCTCGAACGCGGCGGTCTCGGGGATGACGTTGCGCCGGGTGCCCGCGTGCAGGGAGCCGACGGTCAGCACGACCGGGTCGAAGACGTCGAACTCGCGAGTGACCATCGTCTGCAGCCCCGTCACCATGGCGCTGACGGCCGGCACCGGGTCGGCGGCCAGATGCGGTGTCGAGCCGTGTCCGCCGGCGCCGCGCACCGTGACGTGGAGGGCGTCCGAGGCCGACATGATCGTGCCGGACCGGGAGACGAACCGCCCCCGCGGCACCAGACCGGAGAAGACGTGCAGGGCGTACGCGGCGTGGACGGGCCGGCCGGCCGCCTCAAGGACCCCCTCGTCCAACATGACGCCGGCTCCGTCCCAGCCCTCCTCGCCCGGCTGGAACATCAGCACGACGTCGCCGTAGAGCCTGTCGCGGTGCCGGGACAGCAGCCGGGCGGCGCCGACGAGCATCACGGTGTGCAGATCATGACCGCAGGCGTGCATGGCACCCGCGGTCCGCGACGCGTACGGCACGTCGGCTGCCTCCTGCACGGGCAGCGCGTCCATGTCGCCGCGCAGCAGCACGACGGGCGGCTCACCGGGGCCGCCCGGGGCCATGGCGGTGCCCCGCAGGACCGCCGTCACCGAGGTCGTACGTTTGCCGGTGCTGATCTCCAGCGGCAGGCCGTCCAGCGCGGCGAGCACCTTCTCCTGGGTGCGGGGCAGCTCCAGGCCGATCTCGGGATCGGTGTGCAGGGCGTGCCGCAGCTCGGTGAGTTCGCCTGCCATCGCCCGAGCGTCTTCGAGTACCACGGTCACCTCGACGGCACCTCCGGTTTGTGGTTCAGGTCATACGGCTAACGGGTGGTTGACAGTGTGGGATTGTGATTGTCTGCACGCCGCACATCGGCCGATTCGTGAACCGCAACGGCTCAGAAGGTGATTTCTGTGACGGAGGCCCTCCTCGAGGAGGACCTGGCGCTCATCAACGCCCTGCAGATCGCGCCACGCGTCAGCTGGGCTGAGGCCGCGCGCGTGCTCGGCTCGAAGCCGGCCACGCTCGCCGCGCGCTGGCGGCGGCTGCGGGAGGAGGGACTGGCCTGGGTGACCGCGCATCCGGCCGGGACCCGGCACATGGTGACCTCGTTCGTCGAGGTGGACTGCGCCCCGGGGGCGCGTGCAGACGTCGTACGAGCCCTGTGCCGGGACGCACGCGCCGTCACCGTCGAGGAATCCGCCCGCGGCCGCGATCTGCTGCTGACCGTCATGACGCCGGACCTGCCGGCACTGACGGCGTTCGTGCTGGACGACCTGCCGAAGGTGCGCGGCGTACAGAGCTACCGCACCTACCTGGGCAAGGAGGTCCACCGACAGGGCAGCGACTGGCGGCTGGGCGCACTCGATCGCAAGCAGGTCGCCGCACTGGAGTCGGCGGCTCGCCGTGGCCGCCCCGAGCAGCGCGGGGAGCCCCCGTCCGGAGCCTGGCCGCTCATCGAGGCGCTCGCGGTGGACGGACGGTGCACCGCGGCCGATCTGGCCCGCATCACAGGCCGCAATCCGGCGACCGTGCGCCGGCAGTTGGCACGACTGCTCGCGTCACAGGTGCTGGCGTTCCGCTGCGAAGTCGCACAGGTCCAGTCCCACTGGCCGATCGCGTGCACCTGGCTGGCGCGCGTGCCCGCCCTTGAGCACGAGCGCACGGTGGCGGCCCTGCGGACACTGCCGGAGCTGCGGGTATGCGTCTCCACGACCGGGGACACCAACATGATGTTCACAGTGTGGACGCGCTCCCTGACCGAGGTGCTGCGCATCGAGCGGCTGCTGGGCGACCGGATGCCCTGGCTCAACCTCGTCGAAAGCGCGGTGACGCTGCGCATGGCCAAGCGGATGGGCTGGCTGCTGGACGCGGATGGGCGCAGCACGGGCGAGGTCGTGGCGCCGAGCGCCCTGAAACCATGACGCGCGACCCCGGCCGGCAGGCCGCTTCCAGCACTCCCAGGACCGGGTCGGTGTTCCTGCCGAAGATGGCCGCCGGATGCCGGCGGCCGACGGGACGGGCGTTGCGGTGACGAAGGCGGCCGCCGCCGACGTGGATGGTGCGGCGCATCGTGAGCGTCCGGCCGACGCGGTCCCCGCCCTCAGGATGCGTTCGCACTCACCGTGACGACGAAGCGGACCTTGGTTCCGACCGCCACCATCATGTTGGCCGACGCGGGCTGCGGCGCAGGGTCGATCGACTCGTTGGCCTGGGTGGGCCTGTTCTGCACAGCAGAAAAGGCTGGTCCGGGTCGAGGAAACCCCCTCACTCTCTTCTGCCATGACGCAGACCACATACCTGCCGCCTCGCCGCGCCGCATTCCTGGTGACCGCCCTGTGCTGGGTGATCGTCGTCTTCGACGGATACGACCTCATCGTCTACGGAACCGTCCTTCCGAAACTCCTCCAGGAGCCCGGCTGGCACCTGACCAAGTCCACGGCCGGCCTGCTCGGAAGCCTGGCCTTCCTGGGCATGCTCGTCGGCGCCGTCCTCGCTGGCGTGCTGGCCGACCGCATCGGCCGCCGACGGACCATCGTCGGCTGCACTGCGTGGTTCTCCGTCTTCACCGCGCTGTGCGCGTTCGCTCCGAACCCCGGGGCGTTCGGCGCCCTGCGGTTCCTCGCGGGGCTCGGCCTCGGTGGACTGGTGCCTAGCGCGAACGCGCTCGCCACCGAGTTCGTCGGCCCGCGCCACCGGTCGGTCGTCTCCACACTGATGATGTCCGGCGTGCCGATCGGCGGGACTGTGGCAGCCGTTGTCGGCATAGGTGTCCTACCCCGGTTCGGATGGGAGGCGATGTTCTTGATCGCACTGCTCGCGGTGCTGGTCGTCACGCCGCTGTGCCTGAGGCTGCTGCCGGAGTCCCCTGTCTGGCTCCGCTCCCGTGGCGAGCATGCGCGGGCTGCCGAGATCGAGGAGCGGTTCGGCCTGCCCTCGAGCCCCAACCACGGCACGGTCCTGCAGATAGGGCGTCTGCGCTCGCTGCTGCGCTCGCCGTACACGGTCGCCACCGCGTTGTTCTCGCTGGCGACCGTGGTGACACTCTTCGCCTGGTACGGCCTGGCCACCTGGCTGCCCCAGCTGATGCGGGAGAGCGGTTTCGACCTCGGCTCGTCCCTGACATTCCTGCTCGCGCTCAGTCTGGGCGCCGTGCTCGGCTCGTTGGTGACCGCCTGGGGCGCAACCCGGACCGGCCCCATCCCGACAGCCGTCATCGCCGCCCTCGCCGCAGCCGTCGGCCTGGCGGTGCTGCTGACCCATCCGCACTCGTCCGTGGCCTACGGCGCGCTCGTGCTCGCCGGTGTCGGCACGCATGGCACCCAGTGCCTGATCATCGCCGCCGTCGTCAACCACTACCCACCGCACCTGCGGGGGTCGGCGCTGGGGTTCTCGCTCGGCTTCGGCCGGATCGGTGCGGTCCTCGCACCCCAGGCGGGTGGCTGGCTGCTTGCCGCCGGGCTCGGCGTCGACTCGAACTTCCTGGCCTTCGCCCTGGCTGCTGCGGTCGCCGGCGTCTTCCTGCTGCTCTGCCCTCGCCCGTCCGCATCGGCGGACGTTGCCGATGGCGTGGCCACCTCGCGGAGTGAAGGAGCCGTTCGTACGTGACTCTCTTTCCCGTCAGCGTCCGAGGAGGAACAAGGGGAGCCAGCACAGCACACACCCGGACACAGCGTGTGCAGACGCAGCATGGGCAGACGCTCCCCTCCTGGAACCGTTTCCGGTGGACGAGGACGACCGGGTGCGCGCTCGGCCGCCCACGGCTCGCACGCTCGAAGTCCCTGCCTTCGGGTCCAGTCCGACACCGGCTACAGACCCCTATGAGTGGCTGCTGAGGCAAGTCGGCTCCGGGCACTCAGACACCCAGCGCCGCAGATCGCGAAGCGTACGGTCGTGGCAGCCGGTGGCCGCGCTGCGGACATGGCCGGTGGAGACATAAGCCGCAGGAAGGCTTCTTCGACCAACTCAGCAGTGGTGGCCCGGCCATGCAGACCGTTGGGGATTCCAGTCGGATGAGCGGCAAGCGTGTCGGTGGGTCCTTGCCGAGCGACTTGTGCGTGCTGGAGATCACCAGACAGGTGCCATACGCGAACACGCCCGCAAGCAGTTCGGGTCGAGCCCACGGACGCCAGCCCCACACCTCGTCCGCGATTGCCGGATGCCCAACGAGTGCACGACGTCGGCGAGCGTCCGACCCTGCCGAACTGCCGACGGAGCCCCGGGAGGGGACGACTTGGCTCAGGGGACGCTCGGCCCGGTAACAGTGCGGACGCGCTATCCCTCGACTGCCGTGTACGTTGCCCCGCACCCAGAGTGCCAAGCAGGGCATGGGCCCGGGCGACCGTACGTGCGGAGTTCGTTCAGGTGCGTGGTGAGCGCGTCCTGCAGGTCATCGGGTCGCTCGGCAGCCAGGTGGCCGCAGGCGATGATGTTGAGTGCGGCGTGCGGGATGCCGTCGGCCAGTTCCCGCGCGTGCTCCAGTGGCGTGGCTGTGTCGAAAGTGCCTCCGACCACCAGAGCCGGGGCGCTGATCGCCGTGAGTTCGGGGCGCAGGTCGTAGCCGGCGAGGGCGTCGCAGCACGCCGCGTATCCGACGGGGTCGGCGTCGGCGAGGTTGCCGAGCAGTCCGCGGCCAAAGGGTGTGTCGGCTACATCGGCCGTGGCGAACCACCGGCCCGAGCTGGTCTCCAGCAGTGGAGCTGTGCCCTTCGTCCGCACCAGACTGGCCCGCTCGTGCCATGGGTCTGCGGGACCGAAGTGCGCTGAGGAGCAGATCAATGCCAGTGAGGCGACCCGGTCCGGATGGCGGGCGGCGAGGTGGGCCCCGATGGCTCCCCCCAGGGAGATGCCCGCGTAGTGGAACCAGTCCCAGCCATACTGGTCGGCGAGGGCGAGCACCAGCGACGCGAGGTGTCCGACTGTCGTCCGGCCGGGGGCGGGATCGGGCAGGACAGCGGATGGGGAGCCGCCATGTCCGGGCAGATCGAAGCGCAGGACCCGAAAGCGGCGGGTCAGGGAGGGCAACTGCGGTTCCCAGACCGCCTTGGAGGTGCCCAGGGACGGGCCAAGCACCAGCGGTGGCGCGTCCGCAGGTCCGACGACGTGGTGGTGGAGCAGAGGGGGTGCGGGCACGGCGGCTCCTTGAGGGGTTTACTGGCGTTCGAGGACGAGGGCGAGACCCTGTCCGACGCCGATGCAGAGGGTCGCGACGCCGACGCCGCTGCCCTTGCGGGCAAGCTGGTGCGCTACGGTGCCGGCCAGACGCGCGCCGGAGGCGCCGAGCGGGTGTCCCAGGGCGATGGCGCCGCCCTGGGGGTTGAGGATCGCCGGGTCGATCTCGGGCCACTCGGCTGCACAGCCCAGCACCTGGGCGGCGAAAGCCTCGTTCAGTTCCAGCACCGACAGGTCGTCGAATACCTTGCCCGCTTTGGCGAGAGCGCGGTTGACCGCCTCCACGGGCCCGAGCCCGAAGTAGTGCGGGTCGATCGCCGAGACCCCTGATGCACAGACGCGGGCGAGGGGCGCGCGGCCACTGGCCTTCAGACCCTCCTCGTCGACCAGTAGCAACGCCGCGGCCCCGTCATTCAGCGGGGACGCGTTGCCTGCGGTGACCGTGCCGTTCTCCTTGCGGAAGGACGGCTTCAGCTTGGCCATGGCCTCCAGTGAGGCGTCCGGACGCACACACTCGTCCACACTGAAGACCACCGGATCGCCCTTGCGCCGCGGAATGGTCACCGGCGTCAGCTCGGCGTCGAAGAGCCCGGCCTGCTGCGCCTTCGCCGCCTTCTGGTGCGAGGCGAGCGCGAACTCGTCCTGCTGCTCCCGGTTGATCTTGTGCTTCTCGGCGATCAGCTCGGCCGACTCGCCCAGCGGGATGGTCCACTGCGGGTCCATCCTCGGGTTGACCATGCGCCAGCCCAGGGTGGTCGAGTACAGCTCGGTGTGCCCGGCCGGGAAGGCCCGGTCGCTCTTGGGCAGCACGTACGGGGCGCGGGTCATCGACTCGACACCACCGGCCACGGCGACGGAGACGTCCCCGACCGCGATGGCGCGAGCCGCCTGGATCACAGCCTCCAGGCCGGAGGCGCACAGCCGGTTGACGGTCACGCCGGGCACGGTAGTGGGCAGACCCGCCAGCAGGACGGCCATGCGGGCGACATCGCGGTTCTCCTCACCCGCACCGTTGGCGTTGCCGAAGTACACGTCGTCGATCCGCGCCGGATCCAGCTCCGGGGTACGGCCGAGGAGTGCGCGGATCACGTGGGCGGCCAGATCGTCCGGGCGCACGCCGGCAAGGCTTCCGTCGTAGCGGCCGACCGGCGTGCGGACCGCGTCGACGATGTAGACGTCCCGCAGTGTCATGACGAGATCCCCTCGGTGGTGCGGACCTTCGCGTCGGTCCTGGCCACGATGGCGTCGGCGCTCACTCCGGGCGCGGTCTCGACGAGGACGAGCCCGTTGTCGGTGACGTCGAGAACACCGAGGTCGGTGATGATCCGGTTCACGCAAGCCCGGCCGGTGAGCGGCAGCGTGCAGTCGGTGAGAATCTTGGGCGAGCCGTCCTTGGCGGTGTGGGTCATCACGACAATGACCGTGCGCGCCCCGTGAACCAGGTCCATCGCCCCACCGATCCCGGTGACCAGCTTTCCCGGGACAGCCCAGTTCGCCAGGTCGCCGGCGGCCGACACCTGCATGGCGCCCAGGACCGCGACGTCGATGTGCCCGCCCCGGATCATCGAGAACGACAGCGCCGAGTCGAAGAAGGAGGCACCGGGCAGGACAGTGACGGTCTCCTTGCCGGCGTTGATCAGGTCCGGGTCGATCTGGTCCTCGGTCGGGTACGGGCCGGTGCCGAGGATGCCGTTCTCCGACTCCAGGACCACTTCGATGCCGGGCGGGAGGTGGTTAGGGATCAGCGTGGGCAGACCGATGCCGAGGTTGACGTACTGCCCGTCCTCCAGCTCGCGCGCGGCACGGGCGGCCATCTGCTCTCGTGTCCAGGCCATCAGCTGCTCACCGTCCGCTGCTCGATCTTCTTGTCCGCCGCCTGCTCGGCGGTAAGGGCGACCACGCGCTGCACGAAGATCCCTGGCAGGTGAACGGCGTCCGGCTCGATGTCGCCGGGTTCCACGAGTTCCTCGACCTCGGCGATCGTGATCCGGCCGGCCGTGGCGGCAAGCGGGTTGAAGTTCCGGGAGGACTTGCTGAACACGAGATTCCCGTGCCGGTCCCCCCGTCGGGCCCGCACCAGCGCGAAGTCGGTGCGGATACCGCGCTCCAGCACGTACTCGGTGCCGTCGAACTCCCTCACCTCCTTCGGCGGCGATGCCAGAGCAACGCCACCAGAGCCGTCGTAGCGCCACGGCAGCCCACCCTCGGCGACCTGCGTACCCACACCGGCCGGGGTGAAGAAGGCCGGGATGCCCGCGCCCCCGGCACGCAGCCGCTCGGCGAGCGTGCCCTGCGGGATCAGTTCGACTTCCAGCTCCCCGGCCAGGTACTGCCGGGCGAACTCCTTGTTGGCGCCGATGTAGGAACCGGTCACCCGGGCGATCCGGCCGGCGGCCAGCAGCACCGCGAGGCCGGAGTCCATCGCCCCGCAGTTGTTGGAGACCACCGACAGGCCGCCCACCCCTCGCTCGTACAGCGCCTGGATCAGCACGTTCGGCACACCGCTGAGCCCGAAACCACCCACCGCCAGCGACGCGCCCTCAGGCACATCGGCCACCGCCTCAGCGGCCGTGGCGACCACCTTGTCCATCACGCCGGGACCTCACCGGCGGCGAGGGCGGACGGGTGCTGGGCCAGCGGCGTGACCTCGATCTTCATGTAGGGGAAGAGGGGCAGGTCCCACAGGATGCGGTGCAGCGCCTCGTTGTCGGCCACGTCGAAGACGCTGAGGTTGGAGTATTGGCCGACGCAGCGCCAGATGTGCACCCACTCCCCCGACTTCTGCAGTTCCTGGCAGTACGTTTTCTCACGTGCCACCAGGTCCCCGCGGGCCTCGGAGTCGAGGTCGCGCGGGATGTCGACGTCCATGCGTACGGCGAAGAGCACGGTCGATCACGCCTTGTCGAGGACGAAGTCGTAGGTGACCTCGCGGCCGGTGCCGTCTGCCACCGGGACGGGGTCGAGAATCAGCTCGGGCTTGACAGCGGAGGCGATGTCGTCGGAGACGTGGCTACCGCCCTTGAAGTACAGCTGGGTGGTGATGAGCTGGTAACCCGGTGCCGACACCTTCAGGTGAAGGTGGGCGGGACGCCAGGCGTGCCAGCCCGCGGCGGCGACGAGCTTGCCGCAGGAGCCGTCCGTCGGGATCTGGTACGGAGCCGGCTCCACGGTGTGGATCTTGAAGTGGCCCTGCTCGTCGGCCATGACGGTGCCGCGCAGGTTCCACTCGGGCAGGTCGGGGGCGAACTGCGAGTAGTAGCCGTCGGCATCGGCGTGCCAGATCTCCACGGTGGCTCCGGACAGCGGCGTGCCGTCCACGCCGGTCACCTGTCCCTGGAAGAGCAGCGGGGTGCCCGCCTCGCCCTCGCGCATGGGCAGGGTCGCCTCGGCGGGCAGCCGGGGTGAGCCGGGGACGTAGTACGGGCCTTCGATGGTGCCCTTGCTGCCCTGACGGCTCTCGCTGGCGACCTCCTCGACGACGTGCTCCAGCCAGACGTCGAGGAAGAGCGGCCACTCGCCGTCCTCGCCGACCTGGATCAGCCAGGACTTGAGCGCGTCGTACTCGGCGTAGGTGACCTTGTGGCGGCGGATGATTTCATGGGCGGCCGTGAGGAGTTCGGTGACCAGGGTGTCGACGCGCCTGGTGTCGGCGTCCGCGGCCTCCACGCGCTGCTTGGCGCGGAACTGCTCGGTGGCTGCGGCTCCGGACGCGGCGGCGGTGGCCTGCTCGGTGATGATGTCGGTCATGATCGTCCCGTCTTTCTGAAGGTCTCGGAAGGGGTCAGCGGTCCTGGCGGTAGCGCGCCAGCTTGTCGGGGTCGATGTCGATGCCGAGTCCGGCACCCTCGCGGATGCGCAGGTGGCCGTTCTCGATGGTCAGCGGCTCGGTGAGGAGGTCGTCGGTCATGTCGAGGAAGTTGGACAGCTCGCCGGCGTGATGTGCGGTGGAGCGATGGGCGGCGCCGAAGGCGACCGAGCACAGGGTGCCGACCTGGCCGTCGATCTGGTTGCCCATCACCACCTCGACGCCCAGCCCCTCGCACTCGTGCAGCACGCGCTGGGAGGCGGTGAACCCGGTGCGGGCGGTCTTGATGCTGATGGCAGTGGCGGAGCCGCCGAGGAGTTCGCGCGTCACCTCGCCGGTGCGGGTGGCACTCTCGTCGGCGATGAAGGGGAGCGGGCTCTGCGCGACCAGCCAGCGGCGGCCCAGGACGTCGTCGGCGGGGCAGAGCTCCTCGGCGAAGGTCAGACCGAGGTCGGCCATCTCGCGCAGGGCGCGCGCGGACTCGGACGCCGTCCAGCCGCGGTTGCCGTCGATGTACAGCCCGATGTCCGGGCCGAGGGCCTCGCGCAGTGCACGGCAGGCAGCGACGTCCTCGGTGTAGGGCTGCCGGCCGACCTTCACCTTGAAGGTGGTGACGCCGTAGGTGTCGCGGATCCGCTCGGCCTCGGCCACCATCTCGTCGGCGGGGGCGAAACCGACCATGTGACTCACCCGCATGCGGTCGGTGTAGCCGCCGAGCAGTCCGGACACCGGCATCCCGGCGGCCTGGCCGAGAATGTCCCACAGGGCCATGTCGATCGCCGCCTTGGCGGTGGGATTCCCCACGGTGCGGTCCAACCGGGCCTGCACGGCCTCCCGCTCCAGCGCCGTCAGTCCCAGGATCTGCGGCGCGAGGATCTTGTCGATCACCGCGACGATCGACTCCTGGGTCTCGCCGTAGGTGTACGGGCGGGGCGGCGCCTCTGCGGTTCCCGTGAGGCCGTCGTCGGTGTGCACCCGGACCAGGACGTGGTCGGCGGTGTGCACCTCACCGCTGGCGAATTTCAGTGGTTTCGCATAAGGAATGGCGAAGGGAATTGCCTCCGTCCGTACGATTTTCATGCCACTCCTTCGATGAATGCGTTGTTTCGCTCCAGCACTTCGAGGAGGTTCCGCACCAGCGGTGAGTCGTCCTCCGTGCGCCATGCCAGGACCAGCGGGACGGACAGCGCATCCTCGATGTCCCTGGACACCACGCCCTCACGGGGCGCGGAGCGGATCGAGTCGGGCAGGACGGCGACGCCGAGCCCGGCGGCGACCAGGGCCAGGGCGGCCGAGGTCTCGGTGACCTCGTAGGCGCGGTGCGGGTAGAAGCCGGAGGCGAGGCAGCTGCGGACGACGGCGTCGTTGACGACGGAGCCGAGCGCGGCACCGTACATGATGAAGTCCTCGTGGCGCAGCTGCTCGACGCGGACCGCGTCGGCCTCGGCGAGCCAGTGTTCCTCGGGTACGGCGACGACCAGCCGCTCGTCGGCGAGCAGGCGGTGAGCGATGCCCTCCTGGCGGATCGGCGGGCGCAGGACGCCGACGTCGAGGCGCCGCTCGATCAGCCCGAGCTCCTGGGCGGGCGTGAGCATTTCGGTGTGCACCTCCATCATCACGTGCGGCATCTTGCGCTTGAGCAGTCGGGCAAGTGCGGGCAGTTGCCGGTACGAGGCGGAGCCCGTCAGGCCGACCCGCAGCACCCCTTCCAGCCCCGAGGCGAAGCGCCCGACCCTCACCACCGCCTCGTCGACGGCCTTGAGGATGCGCTCCACGTCGGTGCGGAACACTTCGCCGGCGGCGGTCAGGGCGACCTGCCGGGTCGTACGGGTGAACAGGTCCACACCCAGTTCCATCTCCAGCCGGCGGATGGCCTGGGAGAGCGGGGGCTGGGCCATGTGCAGGCGTTCCGCGGCCTTTCCGAAATGACGCGTGTCGGCGACGGCCGCGAAATACCGAAGGTGCCTGAGTTCCACCGGGCTGCCCCTTTCCCTACGGGGCCCTCGAATGCGCTTCAGCGTAGAGAGCGAACCCCATAGCCCACAAATATCCGGTTCGAGGGTATTGAGACGGCGCTGATATCAATACCCCCCTGGGTCAACCCTGGGGGAATGTCTGGGGCCGACTCTTCACCGCGCTGCCATGGTGCTGCAAAGCAATGGAAACGAAGCCGCCGGCCAAGTCGGCCGGCCCGGTCGAGGTGAAAGGGACGGGAACATGGCCGACTTCAGCCGTGCGCGGACCATCCTCGAAGACGCCCTCGTGGAGGACGCGGACAACGGTGTGTACCGGGTCCGACGCAGTGTCTTCACCGACGAGGAACTCTTCGAACTCGAGATGAGGCACATCTTCGAGGGGAACTGGGTCTACCTCGCGCACGAGAGCCAGATCCCCGAGGTCGGCGACTACTTCACGACGTACATCGGCCGTCAGCCCGTCGTCATCTCCCGTGACAAGCAAGGCGAGTTGCACTGCCTGATCAACGCGTGCAGCCACCGCGGCGCGATGCTGTGCCGCCGCAAGACCGACAACCGCACCACCTTCACCTGCCCGTTCCACGGCTGGACGTTCAGCAACAACGGTCGGCTGCTGAAGGTGAAGGACCCGCGGGAGGCGGGCTACCCGGAGCAGTTCAACACCGCCGGCTCGCACGACCTGACCAAGGTCGCCCGCTTCGAGTCCTACCGCGGGTTCCTGTTCGGCAGCCTGAACCCGGACGTCAAGCCGCTCACCGCACATTTGGGGGACGCGGCAGCCGTCATCGACATGATCGTCGACCAGTCCCCGGAGGGCCTGGAGGTCCTGCGCGGCTCCTCCACCTACTACTACGACGGCAACTGGAAGCTCCAGGCGGAGAACGGCGCCGACGGTTACCACGTCTCCGCCACCCACTGGAACTACGCCGCCACCCAGGCCCGCCGCACCTCGGGCGAGTCGAAGAACGACGCGAAGACGATGGACGCGGGCGGCTGGTCCAAGCAGCAGGGCGGCTTCTACTCCTTCGACCACGGCCACCTGCTGCTGTGGACCAAGTGGCTCGACCCCGCCAACCGGCCGCTGTACGAGAAGCGGGACGAGCTGGCCGCCGAGTTCGGCAAGGAGAAGGCCGACTGGATGATCGGCGTCTCCCGGAATCTGTGCCTGTACCCGAACGTCTACCTGATGGACCAGTTCAGCTCCCAGATCCGGCACTTCCGGCCCATCTCCGTCGACAGGACCGAGGTCACCATCTACTGCATCGCCCCCAAAGGCGAGCCGGCCGAGGCCCGTGCCCGCCGCATCCGGCAGTACGAGGACTTCTTCAACGCCACCGGCATGGCCACCCCGGACGACCTGGAGGAGTTCCGCTCCTGCCAGAAGACCTACCTCGCCGAGTCCATGCCCTGGAACGACCTCAGCCGCGGCGCCGTGCACCAGATCGGCGGCCCCGACGAGGACGCCAAGAAGATCGGCATCAACCCGATCGCCAGCGGCGTGCGCACCGAGGACGAGGGCCTCTACCCCATCCAGCACGGCTACTGGCTCCACACCCTGCGCATGGCCCTGGAGTCGGAGGAGGCGAAGTGACCACGGCGATCGACGAAACCGCCCTTGAGGCGATCCGGCAGTTCCTCTACCGCGAGGCCCGGTACCTGGACGACCGCGAGTTCGAGAAGTGGCTGGAGTGCTACCACCCGGACGCCGAGTTCTGGATGCCGGCCTGGGCCGACGACGACGAACTCACCCGCGACCCGCAGCGCGAGATCTCCCTGATCTACTACCCGAGCCGGGCCGGTCTGGAGGACCGCGTCTTCCGCATCCGCACCGACCGCTCCAGCGCGACCAGCCTGCCCGAGCCGCGCACCGGTCACAACATCACCGACGTCGAGGTCACCGGCCGCGACGGCGACACGGTGGACGTGCGCTTCAACTGGTTCACGCTCTACTACCGCTACCAGGCCGTCGACACGTACTTCGGCACGTCGTACTACACCCTCGACCTGTCGGGGCCCGAACCGCTCATCACGCGCAAGAAGGTCGTCCTGAAGAACGACTACGTGCACCACGTCGTCGACATCTACCACGTCTGAGCCCCCGAGACCGCTGAAATGAGCTCCCGCATGTCCTTCCAGGTCGCCCTGAACTTCGAGGACGGCATCACCCGCTTCATCGAGTGCCGCCCCGACGAGACCGTCGCCGAGGCCTCCTACAAGGCCCGGATCAACATCCCTCTCGACTGCCGCGACGGCGCCTGCGGCACCTGCAAGTCACTGTGTGAATCGGGCAGTTACGACGGCGGCGACTACATCGACGAAGCCCTGACCGACGACGAGGCGGCAGCCGGCTACTGCCTGCCCTGCCAGATGACCCCGCACAGCGACCTCGTTCTGCGCATTCCCTCCTCCTCGGCCGCCGCGAAGACCGGCCCGGCTACGTTCGCCACGACCATGGCCGACCTCAGGCCTCTCTCCGCCACCACGGTGGAGTTCACGCTCGACGTCGACAACCGGGAGGGCCTCGACTTCCTGCCCGGCCAGTACGTCAACATCGCCGTGCCCGGCACCGACCAGACCCGCTCCTACTCCTTCAGCTCCGGCCCCGCCCAGCGGCAGATCTCGTTCCTGGTGCGCATCACCCCGGGCGGCGTGATGTCCGGTTACCTCACCGAGCGGGCCAACGTCGGCGACCGCATCGAGTTCACCGGCCCGATGGGCAGCTTCTACCTGCGCGAGCTCTCCCGCCCCGCCCTGCTGCTGGCGGGCGGCACCGGCCTCGCGCCCCTGCTGTCGATGCTGGAACGCATGGCCCAGCAGCCGTCGGCCTGTCCGGTCCACCTGCTCTACGGCGTCACCACCGAGCAGGACCTCGTCCACCTGGACACGTTGGGCGACTACGCGGAGGTCATCCCCGGCTTCACATTCGACCACTGCGTCGCCGACCCCTCCAGCACCGCCCTCAACAAGGGCTTCGTCACCGGGCTGATGGACGCCGGAACGCTGCACGACGGTGACGCGGACGTCTACCTGTGCGGGCCGCCCGCCATGGTCGAGGCCGTACGCGGTCACATCGCCTCCCTCGGCGTGGTCCCCGCGAGCTTCCACTACGAGAAGTTCACCCCGGCCACCGTACGCACCGCGGCGGAGGCCGCGTGAGCGTGCATGTCGAGCGGTTCGCCGGCAAGAACGTCGTGGTCACCGGAGCGGCCCAGGGCATCGGTCTCGCGGTCGCCCGCCGACTGGCCGCCGAATCCGCCCGGCTGACCCTCGTCGACCGGTCCGAACTCGTTCACGATGCGGCCGCCGAACTGGGCGCACAGGCCATCATCGCCGACCTGGAGTCGTACACCGGGGCGGAGGACGCGATCACCGCCGCGCGGGGGCACCACGGCCGGATCGACGTTCTGGTCAACAACGTGGGCGGCGCGATCAACTTCAAACCGTTCACCGCGTTCACGGCCGAGGAGATCCAGGCGGAGATCACCCGCTCGCTGATGACCACCCTGTGGTCCTGCCGTGCGGCGCTGCCGACCATGATGGGGCAAGGACACGGCGTGATCGTCAACGTCTCCTCGTGCGCGACCCGCGGCATCCACCGCATCCCGTACTCCGCGGCCAAGGGCGGCATCAACGCGCTCACCGCGTCGCTCGCCTTCGAGTGCGCCGACGCCGGAATCCGTGTGGTCGCGACAGCACCGGGCGGCACCGAGGCGCCCCCACGCCGTATCTCCCGGGGCACCCCCGCGCTGCGGAGCGACCGGGAGAAGGAGTGGTTCCAGGCCCACATCGACCAGACCCTCGCCTCCTCCCTGCTGAAGCGCTACGGCACCCTCGACGAGCAGGCGGCGGCGATCTGTTTCCTCGCCTCCGACGAGGCGTCCTACATCACCGGCACGGTGCTCCCCGTGGCCGGCGGCGACCTCGGCTGACCGTCACTCCCCCGGCACCTTGCTTCCCCCCACCCGATTGATGCAGATCGCCTCCCCACACGCCGCTGCCCGGCCGCCTCCCCCCTCTCGCGGCCGGGCAGCGAACACCCGTTCACTCACCCGAACACGGAGTCCCCGATGAACACTCCGCAGTTCAGAACCACCGATCCACGGCACCGCGCCACCCTGCGCTGGATCACCGCCGTCACCGCCGCCACCCTCGTCTTCGCCGGCTACGACCTCGTCGCCTACGGCACGGTCGTCCCCGTCCTCCCCCACGGCTTCGTCTCCACCTACTACGACACCGTGGCTCGCGCGGCCGGAGTCACCTGGTTCGCCGGGTTCGGCCGACTCGGCGGCATCGGCGGCATCGGCGGCCCCCTCGTGGGCGGGGCGCTCATGAGCTCGGGGCTCTCCGCGCGCCACCCCTTCTACGTCTTCGCCGGCGTCGCCGTCGTCGGCACCCTGGTGACCTGCCTCGTCCCGCGCCGGTCCGCCGCACTGGCCTCCGCCCCGGCCGCCTCCGTCCCCGGACCCCTGGGCGGCGCTGCTAGCGTGCTCGCCAATGAATGACCGTCCAGAGCTGCGGCGAAGCCTGATCGGGCGGGTCGGCGAGGTCGCCGCGCTGACCCGCTCGATCGGTTCCGCCTGCACGGGGGCTCCCGCCCTGGTGCTGGTCGAGGGACCGGCCGGCATCGGCAAGACGGCCCTGGTGGAGCAGGCCCTGGAAGCCCATCGCGACCGCGCCGGAGGGCGCGCGCCCCGTGTGCTGCGCGTCACCGGGGTCGCGTGGGAGTCGAACCTGCCGCTCGGCGTCGCCGACCAGCTCGTCCGCGCCTGCGGAAACGGCACTGGCGACGGCACCTTTCTGCCCGACCCCACGTCCCCGGACGCCGTACTCGGCACCTCCCGGATTCTGCTCCGCCAGTGGACGACCGCGCAGGAGACCGAGCCGCTGGTGGTGATTGTCGACGACGCCCACTGGGCCGACGCGGAGAGCCTGCGTGCCATCCGGTCGACGGTGCGCCGGATGTCGAACGAGCGGGTGCTCGTCCTCCTGATCGCGCGGGACGAACCGTACGAGCTGTACGACATGCGCAGAGCGCACGAGGAGCTGCCGCTGTCGGCCCTGCGGACCCTGGAGTTCCTCGACGGCTGCCAGGACGCCGCCGTACGGCCCGGGCCACTGACCGCCAAGGGCGTCCGGAGGCTCGCCTACGAGGTCCACGGACTCACCCTGGACCTGCCCGCAGCCCGCCACCTGTGCCGCCACACACTGGGCAACCCCCGCCACCTCACGCAACTGCTGCGCGAACTGCCCCCCGAGACCTGGCACGACTGGCGGCCCGAACTGCCCGCGCCCGCCCGTTACGCCGCGGCCGTCCGTCACCGGCTCGCCCAATGCGGTGAGAGCACCCGCCGACTGGTCCAGGCATGCTCCGTCCTCGGCGACGACGCCTCGCTCGCCGAGGCCACCGAACTGGCCGGCGTCGCCGACGCCCTGCCCGCCGTCGACGAAGCACGAGTGGCAGGGCTGCTCACCGCCACCATCGACCCCGGACACGCCCAGCTGTCCTTCACCCATCCTCTGGTCCGGGCTGCCGTCCTCACCGATATTCCGCTCACCCATCGCGCCGAGTTGCACCACCGCGCCGTCGAGGTCACCACGGACCGCGGCAGTCGGCTGGCGCACCGGGTCGCCGCCACCAGCACGGCGGACGACGCGCTGGCCGACGAACTCGACACGTACGCCGCCGAACACGCCTTGGCCGGCGAGTGGTCCACCGTGGCCGACACCCTGGTGCGGGCCAGTCGCCTGAGCACCGTGCGAGCCGTACGGGAGGACCGGCTGCTGCGCGCCGTCGACGCGATGATCGGCGCCGGCGACGTGCCACAGGCCACGGCGTTCGCGGCGGAACTGGAGAGCTTCCCCGCGGACATCCTGCGGGGCGCGGTCCTCGGTTACCTGGCCATCATGCGCGGTCGTCCGGCCGAGGCCGACGCCTTCCTGGCCCAGGCCTGGGAACGCTGCGAGTCGGCGCGGCACACCGAGCTGATGGCCAGGATCTGCCAGCGGCGCGTCCTGCACGCACTCGGCCGCTTCGACGGCCGCGACCTCGTCGCCTGGGCCCGCCGGGCCGTCGAGCTGGCGGACCCAGACGACCCCTCGGCCATCGAGTCGCAGGCGGTGCTCGGGCTCGGCCTGGCCACGATGGGGCGGCCCGAAGAAGCGCTGGCCGCCTACGAGACGGCCGCCGCCGAACTTCCCGGCGGCGCACAGTCCCAGCGCTTCCAGCTCGGCCGCGGCTGGGTGGACATCGCCCTGGACGCCCCGGAAGACGCCCGTCGCAGGCTCGAAGCGGCCGTGCCCACGGGCTATCGGATGGGCTCCACCCGTATCTCCCTGTGGGCGCAAGGCTGGCTGGCCCGCACCCAGTTCACACTCGGCGCCTGGCCTGAGGCCCTGGAGACCGTGCAGCGGGCCGCCGTCCACCTTGCCGAGGTGCGCATCGAGCTGTGTCGCCCGCTGGTCCACTGGACCGGGGCGCAGATACACGCCCTCAGGGGCGACTGGGAGGCCGCAGAGCACCACGTGGGCGAGGCCCACGCCGCCCCGCATCACTACGAGGTCATGCTGATCCCGTCCTGCGTGGCCCGAGCCCAGGTCGCCGAGGCGCGCGGCGACTACGAACGCGTCGTGGAAGCCCTGTCACCGCTCGTCCACCTGCCCCAGCGGCTGTCGGTGGACGAGCCGGGCTTCTGGCCCTGGCCCGACGTGTATGCCAACGCCCTGGTGATGACCGGCCGCCTCGACGAAGCCGACGCCTTCCTCGCACCGCACGAGGACCTGGCCGGCCGTCGTGCCCGCCGCTCCGCCATGGGCCGCCTCGGCCTGGCCCGCGGCCGGCTCACCGCAGCCCGAGGTGACATCGACACCGCCCGCAAGGAGTTCGAACAGGCCCTCGCCCACCTCGATCATCTCCCCCTCCCCTACGACCGCGCCCGGGTGAACTTCGCCTATGGACAAACCCTGCGCCGCGCCGGCAAGCGCCGCGAGGCCGACACCGTCCTGAAGAACGCCCGCGACGCCTACGCCGCGCTCGGCGCCCGCACCTACGTCGAGCGCTGTGACCGCGAACTCAAGGCCGGCGGCCTGCACACCGCCCGTCTCACCCCCGGCCTGGCCCGCCTCACCCCGCAGGAACAGGCCGTCGCCCGCCTGGTCGCGGACGGCGCCACCAACCAGCACGCAGCCCTGGAGCTCTTCATCTCCGTCAAGACCGTCCAGTACCACCTGACGCACGTCTACTCCAAGCTCGGCATCCGCTCGCGCAGCGAGCTGGCGGCCCGCTTCCGGGAGATGTCGGCGCAGGACCGACCGTCGAGTGGCTCGTCCGTCGATCCCGGTGCAGTCCACTGACGGCGTCGGGGTGAACCGACGGTGGCACGTGAACTCACAGCCGAAGTACCGTAACCGCCTCCCTCCCACATCCCGGTGCCACGGCCCCGCGGGTCAGGCGCCGGGCACCAGCGCGATACGTGGGCCGTCGCCCGCGGGGGCCGCCAGCACGAGTCGGCGGCACCGCGGGTCGGCGGCGCCCAGAGCGGCGGTGAGCACGGTCAGCACCGCGCCGAGGGCGTGATCGGCAAAGTCGTCAGCCCGGACCTCTGAACCCGTAGGTCTGGGCGCCCGCAACGGCGCCATCCCGCCGCGCGCACTCGTCCGCGCCCCAGCCGGCCCGGACAGCGAGTCCGGTGACGGAGACCGTGCCGACCGGGCCGGACGCGTAGGAGCGGGTCGTGCTCAGGGCGTTGTAGAGCTGGTTGCCGGGGCAGCGCGTCGTCAGCTGCTGCGGCGGATTTCGACGTGCTTGGCCTGCGCCTTCTCCGCGCGCAGACCCACGCTCACGGTCAGCACGCCGTCGGTGTACTCGGCCTTGACGTCGTCCTCGTCGGCGCCCGGCGGCAGCGTCACGCTGCGGCTCATTTCTCCGTACCGGAACTCGCTGTGGTTCCTGTCCACGTCCCGCTCGGTTCGTTCGGCCCGGACCGTCAGGACCCCGTCACTGATGAGGACGTCGATGTCTTCCGGGGACATGCCCGGAAGCTCGGCGCGCATGACGTAGCGGTCGTCCTCCAGGTAGTCCTCGATACGGACCGCGGGTGCCGAGAACCTGCTGGGTATGGTCTCGAACCAGTCCGTCATCTCGGGAAACGGAAACCTCTGCCTGCGTGCGAGTGTGGCCATTTTCTTCGTACCTCCTCGGCCGTCATCGCGTATGCCGACATCTCCAGTGCACCACGCCTTCTCCCCCGGCGCCGGGGGAGAACAGCCTCACATCCGTGTCGGACACAATGGTGGGGAGAGCCCGTCCCGGACTTTCTCACCGGCTACCGGATCACACGCGAGGACCCTGGTGGACACCCATGACACCGGGGCAGGCGTACAGGTGGCGGCCCGTGCTCCGCGCGCTCTGGAACGGGGCCCGGGATGCGCGATCCGCCTGGAGGCGGTGACCTCGACGCCCGCGCACGCCGGTCGCGCGCCCTTCTCGACTCCGCTGGACTGACCGACGTGCGGATCGTGGCCGGCGGCGGGCTCGACGAGTACGGCGTGGACCGGCTGGTGCGCTCCGGCACCCCGATAGACGTGTACGCGGTGGGCACCCGGCTGGGGGTGGCGGACCCGACGGGCCGGTCAAGGTCGGGCCCAAGTGCCCTGGCGCCTTGCTCGCACCGGGACTTGCATGGGGTTATGGCGGTACTTGTCCACCGTCGCGGCGAGGAGGCGAGAACCATGACCACGCGCGAACCGGCACGGCACAGTGACCGGCCCACTTCCAGGAATGCCCCCGGCGGCGGTGAAGGCACGGCCCTGACGCATGCCCGCGTGGGTGACGAGATCGTCGTACGTGGCACCACGTCCGGCGTGGTGACCCGGGACGGCGAAGTCGTCGGCGTGCATCACCCCGATGGCAGCCCGCCCTACGACGTGCGCTGGGCCGACAGCGGCCGGGTGGTGACCCTGTACTGCCCCGGGCTGGACCCCTACGTCCGGCATCCGGGCCATGGCCCTGTTGTGGCGCCCGCCGGCTCAGGGGCGGCGGAGCCGTACACCGACGCGGCTGAGGTGGCCTCGGCGGGCAGTGCGGCCGGGGCCGGAGGCGACCGTGTCCGCGCCCGGTGACCGGCGGCCCGTCGTCGTCGGCGTCGAGGCCGACTCCTCCCGGCGGATGGCGCTCGCGTGGGCGGCCGACGAAGCGGCCCGGCGTCACCTCCCGCTGCGCCCCGTCCGAGCCGAGGGCCTGCCCACCCGAGGTTACCGGGGAGGCGCGGTCCCTCCGTCCTGGGAGGCCTGGAACCAGGAACTCCACCGCAGCGGAGAGCAGGTCCTCGCGGACGCGGTCGCCTTCGTCGCGGCCCGGCATCCCGAGGTGGAGGTCGACGCCGTGCTCTCCGAGGGTGACCCGGTGTGGGCACTGCGCGAGGAAAGCCGCCGTGCCGCGGCCGTGGTGCTGGGCTCCCGGCATCTGAGCCGGGCCGAGGAGGTGTTCGGCTCCGCCTCCGTGGCCCTGCCTGTCATGGCCCACGCCCACTGCCCGGTGGTCGTCGTCCCGGAACCCGAGCACATCACCCAGGAACCCACGTACTACGTCGTCGGGGTCGACACCAGTGAACACTCGGCCGCCGCTGTGGACCTGGCGTTCGAGGAGGCCGCCCTGCGCGGTGCGGAACTGCGCGCGCTGTACGTCTGGGAACCCGGCCCGCTCAGGATCTTCGACGAGCACGCGGCCCAGCAGGAGTGCCGTCGGCTGCTCTCCGAGACCGTGGCCGGCCGCGGGGCCCGCTACCCGGAGGTGGTCCTCCGGCACGAACTGGTCGTCGGCCACCCCGTGCAGGTCCTCACCGAGGCCTCGGCGCACGCGCTGGGCCTGGTGGTGGGCACCCGCGGGCGCGGAGGCTTCACCGGCATGCTGCTGGGGTCGGTCAGCCAGGGGGTGCTGCACCACGCACGCTGCCCTGTTATCGCCGTGCCACGACACGGGTGAGTCCCGACAGTCAGGAGATGTCGTATGAAGGTCTCCGAGGTGATGACCGCGCCGCCGGTCTGCGTCGCGCCCGAGGACTCCCTGGCCGAGGCGACCCGAGCGATGACCCGGTCCGCGGTCGGCTCCCTCCTCGTGGTCGAGGACGGAGCGTTGCGCGGCATCGTCACCGACCGCGACCTCGCCGTACGGGGCCTGGGCGGCGGCCTGGACGGCCAGGCCCGGGTACGGGCAGTGATGACGGCCGACGTGCTCACCGTCGGCGCGGAGGACGATCTCCAGGCGGCGTACCGGAAGTTCCGGCACACGGGGGTGCGCCGCCTGCCCGTGCTGCGCGGGGGCGAGGTGCTGGGGGTGCTCACGATCGACGATCTCTTCCTCGATGTCCTGCAGCGGCTGGCGGACCTGCTGGGACCGGTCGCCTGGAGCGTGTTGCAGGAGCCGCCCGGGCCGTCCCGGGGGCACGGGGCCTTGCGGGGGGCCTGAACGGTCCCGGTGCCGCGGGGCCAGTGCCGTCGGCTCGTCAGTTCGTCTGCGCGTCGGCTCGTCAGTTCGTCTGCGCATCGGTTCGTCAGTTCGTCTGCGCATCGGTTCGTCTGCTCGTCGGCGGGGCACGGCGTCAGCGGCCGTAGCGTGCCGTCCAGCCGGGCTCCACGCTCTCCCACTCGCGAGTCCACCGCCCGAGGCGCCTGCGGTCGATGCCGCCGGCGGCGGCCCGCCACACACCGTAGGCGACGACGGCGCCCCCGCACGCGGTCGCGAACCCCACCGTCATCCCGGCTGTGTTGGCGAGGTCCCCGGTCACCGGAGGTGCGGCGGGGGCGCCGTGCCCGTCCGGCCACACGGTCGTGGTGGCCTCCCGCTCGAGCCAGGCCCGCACGGGCGTGACGCCCGTATGGCCGCCCTGCTGGTCGCTCCAGCGCACCAGTGCCTGGAAGCCGCGCTGCGCACCGGGCCGGTCGCCGGCCGACCGCGCATCGGTCAGCAGGCGGGCCTCGACGGGATGCAGCCGCGCCAGTTGCGTCTGCCGTTGCCGCGCGTAGTGGTCGTGGGCTGCCGCGCCGGCGCTCCACGCCAGGAGCGGCAGCACCGCGACGGCCACGGCCGCCAGCAGGACCCGGAGTCTGCGCTCCAGCCGGTCACTGGGCCTCTCCAGCGGGTTCCGGGTGCCGCTGCGGCCCGGCGGAGTGTGCCTGCCGTGCGAGCGGGTGCCGGTCCGCCGGGCGAAGGGATGCGGTGTTCGCATGATCCGGACCTCCGCGCAGAAGTCGCCGGTTCACAGGTCCTCTCACCGTCCCGCCTCGCGCCTGCGCCGGGTACGGGCCGTACGGTCCTCTCGGGTCCCGTTCAGCCCCGCCGCTCGGCGGACAAGGGCATGGCAAGCGCACGGAGGGACCATGAGCGAGCGCACCGAGGTCGACCCGCGAGCCGTGGACTTCGGCTGTGGTGCCAGATTGCCGTCAGGGGGCTCGGCGCGACCGCGGGCGGCCCGGTCCACGCACCCGGCCGCCCGCAGCGCGGACGGCAACCGGCTGCTGCTGTTCGACGGCACCTGGCGGCGCGTGGAAACGCTCCGCGTGCGGAGCCTGTTCGGCTGAGGGTTCACGGGGGCCGCTCGCCCCTGTGCGAGCGCGGCACTCGTGGCGGATGCTCGAAGAAGGCAGGCCCGAAGGAAGGAGGGGTCGGCATGGGCTGGGAGACCATCCGCAAGGACCGTCCGCCCCGGACCGCGCCCAATCTGGGCGACTACGACAAGGAGTGCGCACGCTTCACATGGGCGAAGGCGCGGGCCGCCCTGCAGGGACTGCCGGGCGGACGTGGACTGAACATCGCGCACGAGGCAGTGGACCGGCACGCGGCCTCGCCGCGCGCGACGGCAGCCGCGTTGCGCTGTGTCGGCCGGGACGACTCCGTGACCTGCGTGACCTACGAAGAGCTGGCCCGTTCCACGGCGCGGTTCGCCAACGTTCTCTGCGGCCTCGGCGTCGGCCCCGGCGACCGCGTCGTGACCCTGCTGGGGCGCTGCCCCGAGCTCTACACCGTGGTGCTCGGGACGCTGAAGAACACCAGCGTCGTATGCCCGCTGTTCTCCGCCTTCGGACCGGACCCGGTCGCCCAGCGGCTGACGCTGAGCGAGGCGCGGGTGCTGGTCACCACGGCGGACCTGTACCGCAGGAAGGTCGCCGCGCGGCGCGACGGACTCACCTGCCTGAGCCATGTGCTGATCGTCGGGGGCGGCGCGGAGGAACTGCCGGGGACGCTCTCCCTCGCCGCGCTCATGGCCGGCGCGGACGACACCTTCACCATCGCCTCGACCTCGCCCCAGGACATGGCCCTGCTGCACTTCACGAGCGGCACGACGGGCACACCCAAGGGAGCGGTGCACGTGCACGAGGCGGCGGTCGCCCACTACGCCACCGCCCTGTACGCCCTGGACCTCCACCAGGACGACGTCTTCTGGTGCACCGCCGACCCGGGATGGGTCACCGGCATGTCCTACGGGATCGTCGCGCCGCTCATGCACGGCGTGACGGTCGTTGTGGACGAGGGCGATTACGACGCCCGCCGCTGGTACCGGATCCTGGCCGAACAGCGGGTGGGCGTCTGGTACACAGCACCGACGGCACTGCGCATGCTGATGCGGACCACGCCGCGGACCGGGCCCTACGACCTGCCCCGCTCGTACGACCTGAGCACGCTGCGGTTCATCTCCTCGGTCGGCGAGCCGCTCAACCCGGAGGCCGTGGTGTGGGGCCGGGACGTGCTCGGGCTGCCCGTGCACGACAACTGGTGGCAGACCGAGACCGGCGCCATCATGATCGCCAACTTCGCGGCCTGCGACATCCGTCCCGGCTCGATGGGGCGGCCGCTGCCCGGTGTGGAGGCAACGGTGCTGCGGCGCGGCGAGGACGGCCGGGCGGAAGTCCGCGAAGGGCGCGTATCAGTGCTGGAGGAACCGGACGTGGAGGGCGAGCTGGCGCTCCGGCCGGGCTGGCCGTCCATGTTCCGCGGCTACCTGCACGACGAGCCGCGAACGGCGGCGGCCTTCGCGGACGGCTGGTACCTCACCGGCGACCTGGTACGGCGTGACGCGGACGGCTGGTACTGGTTCGTCGGGCGCGCGGACGACGTCATCAAGTCGGCGGGACACCTCGTCGGACCCTTCGAGGTGGAGAGCGCGCTGATGGAACATCCGGCGGTCGCCGAGTCCGGGGTGATCGGCCGTCCCGACCCGGTCGCCGGGAACATCGTCAAAGCGTTCGTCACCCTGCGGCCGGGCTACGAGGCGACCGCGCAGACCCGGCAGGAACTGCTGGCGTTCGCCAGGCGCCGGCTGGGGCCGGCCGTGGCGCCCCGGGAGATCGCGTTCGACCAGCATCTGCCGCACACCCGCAGCGGCAAGGTGATGCGCCGCCTGCTGCGCGCCCGGGAACTCGGCCTCCCCGAGGGGGACGTCTCCACCGTCGAGGACTCCTCCCAGGACGGGGAGGGATTCTCCCGGGACAGGACGGAGCGATCGGCATGAGCAGCACACGCACCGCCCACACCCCGCGGCCCGGCTCCCGGGTGCGCCGCGACGCCGCGCACCGTCTGGCCCTGCTGGAGTCGATGCTGCGGGTCCGCCGCTTCGAGGAACGCTGCGTGGAGTTGTACAGCGCGGCCCGCATCCGCGGCTTCATGCACCTGTACATCGGCGAGGAGGCCGTCGCTGTCGGTGTCAACGAGGCGCTCACCGGCGACGACGCGGTGGTGTCGACGTACCGCGAACACGGGCACGCGCTGGCCCGCGGCGTTCCGGCGGAAGCGATCATGGCGGAGATGTTCGGCAAGGTCACCGGATGCAGCCGGGGCCGCGGCGGCTCGATGCACCTCTTCGACGCAGGCCGCCGCTTCTACGGCGGCAACGCGATCGTCGGAGGCGGCCTGCCCCTCGCGGCGGGGCTGGCCCTCGCCGACCACATGACCGGACGCAACCGGGTGACCTGCTGTTTCTTCGGCGACGGCGCCTTCGCAGAGGGCGAGTTCCACGAGACCGCCAACCTCGCCGCGCTGTGGCGCCTGCCCCTGCTGCTGGTGTGCGAGAACAACCTGTACGCGATGGGGACGGCGCTGGAGCGTCACCAGGCCCAGACCGACCTCGCGCTGCGCGCGGCCGGGTACGGCATGGTCTCCTGGGCCGTGGACGGCATGGACGTCCTCGCCGTCGAGGACGCCGCGCGGCGGGCCGCCGAAGGCGTGCGCGCCGGAGCCGGACCGCATTTCCTGGAGATGCGCACCTACCGCTTCCGCGCCCACTCCATGTACGACGCCGACCGGTACCGCGACAAGGCGGAGATCGAGCACTGGAAGGAGCGAGACCCGGTCGAGGGGTTCGCCCGGCGGCTGCTGGAGGCGAAGGAGCTGACCGGCAAGGCCCGTGACGCGCTGGAGGACCGTCTGGCGGCCGGGATCGACCGTGCCGTGGAAGCCGCGGAGCAGGCTCCCGAAGAGCCGGTCGAAACTCTGCTGGAATACGTCACCAGTCCGGTGGAGGCGAACAGGTCATGACCGCGACCCGCACCCGTACTCCGGCGCCCGCTGCGGCGGCGGAGGGCAGGACGACGTACCGGGACGCCATGCGCGAGGCCATGCGCGAGGCCATGCGCGCCGATGAGCGCGTGTTCCTGATGGGTGAGGACGTCGGCCGGTACGGCGGCTGCTTCGGTGTCAGCCTCGGCCTGCTGGAGGAGTTCGGGCCCGAGCGGATCCGCGACGCCCCGTTGTCGGAGTCGGCGTTCGTCGGCGCCGGCATCGGCGCGGCCCTGGTGGGCATGCGGCCGATCGTCGAGATCATGACGGTCAACTTCAGCCTGCTGGCCCTGGACCAGATCCTCAACAACGCGGCCACCCTGCTGCACATGTCGGGCGGCCAGCTGGAGGTGCCGATCGTGATCCGGATGACGACCGGCGCGGGCAGACAGCTCGCGGCCCAGCACTCGCACAGTCTGGAGGGCTGGTACGCGCACATCCCCGGGCTGCGGGTCCTGGCCCCGGCAACCGTCGCCGACGCCCGGTACATGCTGGCTCCGGCGCTCGCCGACCCCGACCCGGTGCTGATCTTCGAGCACGGCAGCCTCTACAACGTCTCGGCCGAACTCCCCGCCGGCCCGGGCTTCCCCGGCATCGAGCGGGCGGTCGTCCGCCGCCCCGGCACGGACGTCTCCGTGATCACCTACGGCGGCTCGCTGCCCAAGGCGCTGGCCGCGGCGGACGACCTCGCCGAGGCCGGCATCAGCGCGGAGGTCGTCGATCTTCGCAGCCTGCGCCCACTGGACGACGCCACCCTCGGCGACTCCGTGGCGCGCACGCACCGCGCCGTCGTCGTCGACGAGGGCTGGCGCACCGGCAGCCTCGCCGCGGAGATCTCGGCGCGCCTGACCGAAGGACACTTCTACGACCTCGACGCCCCCGTCGAGCGGGTGTGCAGCGCCGAGGTACCGATCCCGTACGCACGCGCACTCGAGGCGGCCGCGCTGCCGCAGGCCGACACGATCGTCGCCGCCGCGCGCCGCGCCGTCGGCGATCCGGCGCCGGCCCGGGCCGATACGGCGGATCAGCGCCCCACCGCTGGAAGGCCGTCCTGAGATGAGCGCGTTCACCATGCCCTCACTCGGCGCGGACATGGACGAAGGGGTGCTGCGGGAATGGCTCGTCGGTCCCGGGGACCCGGTCCGCAGGGGCGACGTCGTGGCGATCGTGGAGACCGACAAGGCGGCCATCGAGGTCGAGTGCTTCGAGTCCGGGACCGTGGGACGCCTGCTCGTCCCGCCGGGAACCCGGGTGCCGGTGGGCACCCCTCTCGCCGAGATCGAGCACGGGCGCGAACCCGCCGGGCCCGCCCGCAAGGACACGCTGAAGCCCGGAACGCGGGCGCGGCCCGCGGGCCCGGAACCCGGGAAGGAGTCGGCCGGACGGGCCGCCAACGCGGTGGACAGCCCGGCGCGACCCGCGCCGGAGCCGTCCGGCGAGGCCGCCTGCGCCGGGGCCGGACCGCTCGTGCGGCACCTGGCGCAACTGCGGGGCGTCGACCTGACGGCTCTGAGCGGAACCGGACCCGGCGGACGGATCACCCGCGCCGACGTGGAGCACGCCCCGTCGCCCCGCGCGCCCAGGGTGCGGGCCACCCCCTACGCGCGCAGGCTCGCTCGTGACCTCGGCATCGACCTGACAGCGGTACGGGGAACCGGGGACGGCGGCGCCGTACGCGGGGTGGACGTGCGTACAGCCGCACAAGGGGCGGACGTACGAGCCGGTGCGCAGGCGGACGCTGCCGCGCGGCCGGCCGAATTCCGCCGCGAAAGCGAGCAGCGCACGCCGCCGGCCGCACCAGCCGAGGAGCACCCGGGTCGGCGTACGGACACCATGCGCCGTGCCATCGCCGAACTCATGAGCCGCTCCAAGCGGGAGATACCGCACTACTACCTCGCCACCACTATCGACCTGACGGCGGGGCAGACCTGGCTGCGCCGGATCAACCGCGGCCGTCCGCCCGCCGACCGTCTCGTCCCCGCAGCCCTGCTGATGAAGGCCGCCGCCCTGGCGGCGCGCGAGGTGCCGGCCCTCAACGGCTACTGGCGCGACGAGGGGTTCGTGCCCGGCACCGAGATCAATGTGGGGGTCGCGGTGTCGCTCCGGCAGGGCGGGCTGCTGTCGCCGGTGATCCACCGGGCCGACACGCTCGCGCCAGAGACCCTCATGGCCCATCTCAAGGACCTGGTGGAGCGGGCCCGCCGGGGACGGCTGCGCGGGAGTGAGACGACCGGCGCCACCCTGACCGTGACCAACCTCGGCGAGCAGGGGGTGGAGAGCGTCTTCGGTGTCATCCATCCGCCTCAGGTGGCGCTGGTCGGCTTCGGGGCCGTCGTCGAGCGGCCCTGGGCCAGAAACGGCATGCTCGGTGTGTGTCCGGTGGTGACCGTGACCCTGGCCGCCGACCACCGGGCCACGGACGGGGCGGTGGGAGCACGCTACCTGACGGCTGTGGACCGACTGTTGCAGAGACCGGAGGAGCTGTGAGCCGTATGAAACCGCTGACCGACGCGGAGGCCGCCTCCGTGGTCAAGGAGTCGATCGCACAGATCGTCCCGGACGCCGACTTCACCGGGGTCGGGCCGGACGACAGGTTCCGCGACGTGCTGGAACTGGACTCCCTCGACTTCCTCAGCCTGGTGGAGTCGCTGTCCGAGCGCACGGGGATCCGTATCGACGAGGAGGACTATCCGGAGCTGACCACGCTGGCCGATGCCACACGGTTCCTGGTCGGCCGGTCCAGGGAGGCGACCGGCACCTCCCCTGCCTGACGACGGCGTGGTACGGGCGTCCGTCGCCGTCGGTCCCTTGCGGCCGCAGGCCAGGCGGCCCCGCTTCACGCGCTGCGCAGTCGGCCGCGGCCCGCCTCTCGGGGGATGGGAAGCCGGTGCTGAGGTCGACGAGTCCGGCGGGGGTGTCGTGCTCCCGACCGCACGGGCACGCCTGCGAACCAGCCCGCCGCCGGCCCGTTCAACCGCCGTCGGCCGCGGGCCGGACGTCATCCGTGCGGTAGATGAGGTTGCCGGAGACCGACACCACGCCGTCGACGCGGCGGCACAACTGCTCCACGAGGGGAATGAGACTCCTGTACTTGACTGCGCCCGCGAGAGTGACCTGACCGCCCCGTACCTCCGCGGTCACGTCCCGGGCGTCGAGCCCCAGAGTGCGCCGCAGGAGATCCTCGGTGATTTCCTCACGGATGGCCTCGTCCCTGCGCAGGAAGATCCGCAGCAGGTCGCCACGGCTGACGATGCCCAGGAGCCGTTCCGCCTCGTCCACCACGGGCAGCCGTTTGACGTGCTGGGTCTCCATGAGCCGGGCGGCCTCGACAACGGTCCACTCCGGCCGCGCGCACACCGCCGGGGCGGACATGATCTCCTCGGCCCGGGAGCCCTCGCTCTTCGCCCGCTCCCAGGCCTCCAGGTGTGCCACCGGGATCCGGCCCGACGGATCTGCCTGATCGGCACTCTTGCGGAGCAGGTCGGCCTCGGACACCACACCGATGGGACGCTCCAGCTCGTCCACCACGGGTACGGCGGTGACGCCGTTCTCCTCCAGCAGCCTGACGAGCTCCTTGAACGGCGTGTCACGCCGTGCCCGGACGACGTCGCGCGTCATGAGCTCCTCGACCGTTCGGTGATGCATGTCGCCTCCCGGATGCGGGATTCGCCTCGTACGCCACCCGTCCGGGGCCGTGCGAGCGCGCGGCCTGGGTGGCAGGCCGGATATAGGACCATTCTGCGGAGCGGGCGGTGATCATGCGAACGCGGCACCGCGGTGCCCGCCTGTGCCTGCGCCGCAGCCACCGGGTCATCCGTCGGCGCCGCACGGGCAGGGACCCGCCGGCTGAATACGGAGAGCGGCCGGCCGGCGTGCCCGGAGGCCCTGGAAAGAGCGGACTTCACCAGTCGTGAACGCCGTAACGGTCCATTCGGTGGTGTTGTATACGTCCGCTGAAGTCGGTGGTGGCTCCGCCGGCGTGGAACGTCAGGCAACGCGCGTCAGCGGAGGGCACTCCCAGCTGGCGTCGATCACCTCGGGGTGCGGCCGGTACATGCGCAGGACCACGAACCAGGTGCCGTCCTCGGCGGTGGGCAGCCAGTTGGCCTCCTCGTCCTGGCCGGGTCGGTCACTTTGCAGGTGGATGGTCAGTCCGCCGTCCTCGTCCCACCGCAGCCCCGTGCTGCGGTCGCCGATCGAGTAGCGCTCGGCCGGGTTGGGAATGAGGTTCATGTCCTCCCGGTAAGCGGTCAGCGACCACAAGGCGTCGACCGGCGGCAGCGCGTCGAGCGCGAAGCGCAGTCGGTACCGGCCGCCTGGGGCCAGCTTGTCGCCGTCGGCGTCCTCAAAATTGACCAAGTAGACCGCTTCGGCCGGGTCGTTGGCAGCGACGCCGAGCAGCGACTGATCGGCGGCGCGCTTGAGGAAGTCGTCGCCGAAGCGTCCCATCTGCGGGGGCGGGTAGCGCCAGCCGTTGACGAGGTGGGCCCAGTCGCCGCTGAGGGTCTGCTGCTTGAGCATGGGCGCGCCAACGGCAGCGGCCCGGACAAGACTCTGCCTGACCGCGTCGGGCTGTGCTTCGACGTCGAGGCCGGGTCCTACGCCGATCTGGGCGAACTGCTTGAGGAGGACCTCGTGATGAGGCGGCGGGGGATTCTCGGCCAGCATCGCGTTCAGCGTCTTCCACGGTCCCAGAGGGTCCTCCGCCGCCAGGATCGGCGTCAGCACGTCACGGCTTTCGGGGACCTCCGCGTCCGGCTTGCCGTACAGGCTGAGCGGGACGAGCCGGTACTGCTCCTGAAGTGCCCGGACGCGCGGCACGTCGTCCGGGCCGCTGACGAGGGTACGACCGAGAACGAGGACCCAGGGGCTGGGCGCCTCCTTCACATGCCGCACCCCGGCGGGAAGCTTTCCCTTCCAGTCCGGGCCGACGAGGGCGAAGCTGCCCGCACCGGACCCCGTGGTGCGCTGACCGACGTAGTCGAAGTTGTCGGAGGCGATCCCGACGAGCTCGAAGGCGAAGTAGCGATCGCCCATGTCCGGATGTGAGAGGATGACCGGCTCGTTCCCGAGATTCACCCAGGCCGCTGAATAGAGCGTGTCATTGTTGGGACACCCGCCGTCGCGGTAAGTAGCGTCCAGCAACCGCTCGGCGTGCCAGAAATGATTGACGGGTGCGTAGGGGACCGTTGACGGGTTTCGTCGCTGTGTGACCCATGCGTGCCTCAGCTGGGCGCTGTAAATGTACGGGAACCCATAGACGAACGCCTGTTCACCGAGTGTGTAGGCGTACTCGCCGCGCCAGTCGTCGATACGCCCGGTAAGGATCGGCTTCACCGCCTGTCCAAGCGCGGGCACCATTCCGGGCAGGTGGCGTACGTGATCGAACGTGGACCTGGGGTGAAGCGCTGCGCGCCCGGCGGCCCGTGCCACGGTGACGGCTGCGCCGGCCACGTCTTCGGGAATCCGCCGCCAGGAAGATGTGTGTGATGGCTCCGCCATGTCAGCATCACTTCGCTCAACAGCATCGCAGACATGGACTCCGCGCGCCCACCGCGCGAGTCCACCTCCCAGCTGCCATTCTCCCCCGCTGTGCTGATCGACGCAGCCTGGGAGAACCTGTCCCCTCCACAGTCATACGCGACAGGCTTTGCATGATGTAGTGGTGTCCGTCCGGGGAAACAAGTGATCCGGGTGCAGGGCGGTCGCGGAGCTCCCCAGTGGCGGCATCCATGAGCGCGCGACGTGTCCCGTTCATCCACACGGCGTCTCCGTGGAACTCCTCGGCCGGGGCGACCCGGTCCAGGGTGCGGTACTGCTCATCGATGAAGTCGACCGGAAGGCCGGGCTGTTGTAGAACACCCCGGTGGCTCCAGAACGTCCAGAGTCCTTGGTGAAGACGATGACGGCACGTCGACCCGGAGTTGGGCCTGGAACCATCGCCGACACGGACGCCATGACGGTCCGCGGCAGGGACCTGCGAACCGACGGCTTCCTGCCGGGACGGCTCCTCTGCATCGGTCTGCCGCTGAGGGCATCCGTCGTGCTCGGCCTGCTGCTTCTTGAAGAGGAGCACATCCCTGGAGCCAGGTTGCTGACGGCCACTCCGCGTCGCGAACGGGAGCTCGGAGTCAGGACGGGGGCTGCAGAACTTCGTCGATGACGTAGATGGTGGCGTGGCGGCCTTGATGTTGCCGCAGACGATGTTCGCCTTGTCGTTGACCTTGAAGCTGGTGCCCGAACCCGAGGTGGTGAGCTCGCTGCCCTCCACCGTCGTGAAGGATCCCTTGGACAGTTCGTCCGGGGTGATCTGCTGGTCGACGATGTGGTAGTTCAGCACCTTCTTCAGCTCCCCCTGATTGCCGAGCAGGGAAGACAGTTGGGACACGGTCACCTTCTGGAAGGCCTGGTCATTCGGAGCGAAGACGGTGATGTGGGGTTTCCCGTCGAGTGTGCCGTTCAGCCCTGCCCTGACCGTGGCCGAGACCAGCTGGCTCAGCTGTGGATAGGCGGCCGCGGCCTGCGAGCCCAGCGGGACGACCGCCGCAAAGTAGGGCAATGGCGTGATCCGGACAGAGATGAAGTCACCTTGAGGGGCGGGAACCGGCGGCCTGTGGCGGCCCCGTCTGAGCGGGCGCAGGCTTGGAGGTGTGCCGGCCCCCTGGAAAGTGGCGGCAACGAGCAAGGAGCCCCGCGATGACGTCCACCACTACACTGTCCGCGGCCCTGTCGGCCGATCATCGTGCACGGCTGATGTCCCTCGCCCGCGAGGTTTCCTTCGACGTCGGCACCCGACTGTTCGAGGAGGGGCGGCGCGCCGACCGGTTCTGGATCATCAAGACCGGGACCGTCGCCCTCGACCTGCACGTCCCGGGCCGCAGGGCCGCCGCCATCGAGTCGCTGGGCCGTGGCGAACTGGTCGGATGGTCCTGGCACTACCCGCCACACGTCTGGCACCTGGGCGCCGAAGCCGCGAGCCCGGTGCGGGCCTACGAGTTCGACGCGGAAACCGTACGGACGCTGTGTGCGCAGGACCCCGAATTCGGGCGGGCGGTAGCCTGTTGGGTCGGTCAGGTGGTCGCTCATCGGCTGCACTCGGCCCGTGTCCGTCTTCTCGACCTGTACGCCCCGTACGGCAGCGGCGGCCGCTGACGACGAGGCAGCGCCATCAGTCGTTCCTCCCCGACGGCACGGGGTCGATCGGCCCTCTCCTTTCGTCCGAGGCGAGTCCGGTCGACCCTGGGTTGTCACCTGTCCGGCCCATGTGGCTGCCCCGTCGTCCCTGGCACCGTCGTGGCACGGGAAGGGAGTGGAGGCGATGAGCGGCAAGGCGCACAGGCAGCGGCTGTGGCGGTGGCGCAGCAACCCGTTGCGTCGCCACGAGGACGTCGTCGAGGCGTGGATCGTCCTGGTGATGTGGTTGGTGATCCTGGTGGGAGGCGCGATCGTCTGGACGGTGACGGCGCGAGCCGCGGACGAGGAGTTCGCCTGGGAGCGTGCCGACCGGCATGCCCTGCCGGCCGTGCTCATCACCGACACTCTCCTCGACACCAACCGTGCGCCGGCGAAGGTTCGGTGGACTGCTGCTGACGGCACCATCCACACCGATCGCACCGAGGTGCCCGCGGGCCTTGCCTCGGGCGCGACGGTGACCGTATGGCAGGACGGCACCGGTCATCTGACCACCGAACCCACCAGCGGTGCCGAGGCGCGGGCTGAAGCCCTCCTCTTCGGCGGAGCGGCTGCCGCCGCCCTCACCGGGCTCGCCTACGGCACGGCCGCCCTGGCGCGCTGGCGGCTCGACAGGCAACGCTACGAACAGTGGGGCGCGGAGTGGGACGCGGCAGGTCCTCGGTGGGATCACAAGACGGGCTGACTGTGAGGAAGGGCAATCTCACCAGTTACGACCGCACCGTGCACCTCGACGCCGAATTCGCCACGGTCCTTGGCCGGGTACGCGAGGCGCCGGCCGGACAGGGTTTCGGCGTGCTGACGGAGATCGATATCACGGCGACGCTCAAGGCCAAGCTCGACCACGAGATGGTGGACTACGTCATCCTGGGCGCCTGCAACCCGGCCCTCGCTCACCGGGTCCTGGAGACGGACCGCTCCATCGGGCTGCTGCTGCCCTGCAACGTGGTCGTCCGCAGGGACGGGACCGCACCGCCGTAAAGGCCCTCGACCCGAACACCATGGTCGCCCTGCCGGACTCGATGCCCTGCGCCCCGTCGCCGAGGAGGCCACCCGCCGCCTCGACGCCGCCCTCGCTTCGCCCACCGGGGCAGGCACGGACGGCGCACGTTGACGCGCTCAGGAACGGAAGTGATCACGATGGAAGCCAAGCGTTGGACAGTGCAGATCTACATCTCGGAGGAGGGCGACGAGACGAACGCACGTGCCGTGCTCACCACCCGCGACAGTTCGTCGGTCACGGGCCGTGGGACGGCTCGGCGCAACCCGGTCGACCGGCCGGTACCGGAGATCGGTGACGAGCTGGCCGCCAGCCGGGCCTTGGAGGACCTCGCCTTCAGGCTGCACGACGTGGCCGCCGCCGACATCGTCGACATGGCCGGCCCCGTTCGCTCGTGACGACACCACTCCCGGGGGTGGCTCCGATGCTCACCAGGGCCGGATGGCCCTGGTGGCGCTGCAAGCGATGTGGTGTTCTGAAGGTGACGGGAAGGACCGACCGAGGAAGACGCGGAGCACGGCAGCATCCGGCACCGCGCAATCAGGATCCGCGAGAAGCGGATGGTCCTTCCCGTCCACTCACGCGGGCGCACAGTCAGTCGTGCGCGACGACCGCGACGGGTGCGGCGGTGTGGTGCAGGACCCCGTGGGCATGTGAGTACCGAACAGACTGCGGCGCGCCCGCCGGCCCACGACGACCAACGAGGCCCCCTGGGAGGCGTCGACCATGAGCCGCGCGGCGCTGCGCGGACGAACACCACGGGCCGTTTCGCGTGCGCCGCAACGGACAGGCCCACGGAGCCGAGGACGAAGCCGCTGACTCCGCCCAGGGCGCGTGAGCCCAGTACCAGGAGTTCGGCCTCGCTCGCCGCCTCACAGAGTGCTTCGACAGGCCGTCCGGTGCGGTACTCGATGTTCACCTGGATGCGCGAGTGGCGCAGTCGCAGGCTTTCTCCCACCTCTCGAAGCATGTGTTCGGCCTGGTCCCGGCTCGCCTCCACGCCGAGAAGCGGGGCCTGCACCACGGGCTGCCAGGCGTGGACCACTCTCAGCGGCAGCCCCAGCAGTCCGGCCTCCCGGGCCGCCCCTTCGGCAGCGGCCCGGCTCTCGGGCGAGCCGTCCACCCCGACAGTGACGTTGCGCGGCATGCTCTCCGCCTCCTGCTGCACGTGCCCCGTCAGGCCTGCCGAAGGGTCGCGTCCGGTGGCAGGGCCCCCGTCAGTGCTGCGGGTGCGGGTGCGGATGGAACACGGATCGCCGTTGCTTCGAGGCGGTGCCCTCGGCGAGGTGACCGGTTTCGACACGCAACTGCACTGCGTGGAACACCTCGACGGCACCCAGGACGATGGCCATGATGCCCGCCACCAGGGTGAGCACACCGAGTGAGCCGAACGGCATGATGATCAACACGATGCCCGCGAGGAGCGTGATGATCCCCAGGCCCAGAAGCCAGCCACGTGCGGGGAGGTCGCGCGAAGAGATCGCGACCGCCGTCATCATGACACCTCGCAGCAACCATCCGAAGCCGATCCAGAGCGCGAGCAGCAGGATCGATTCCAGGGTGCCCCGGAAGCAGATGAGCCCGAGCAGCACACACAGCGCACCGGTGATGAAGTGCAGCGCACGCAGATGCGCCGGCACGTGCGCGCCAAAGGTCGCGGCCAGTTGGAAGACGCCACTGACCAGCAGGTAGACACCGAAGGCGATGCCGATGACGCGCAGCGTCTCACCCGGCCATGCGAGGACGACCACCCCCAGGGCTATTGACGCCAGACCGATGGTGAGCAGCGCCTGCCAGCCGAAGTTCGCCACAGCCGTCAGGTCCTCAGCGCGCCGTTGCGAAGCAGCAGCGTCCTGGGTCTCACTTGGCGGGGTGTTCCCCGCGGAAGCGGAGGGGAATGTCATGTCATCCACCTCGTCGAGTATGAGAAGTGCGGTCAGCTAGCACTTATATCGTCACTCCTCGGACCCTGCTCCGCACTCGTTGACTGCCCGGCCCCGGCGTGAGTCTCCCGGTGATCGTGGCCCACAGCCGCGCCCGTGTGCGGTACGCCCGCGACGGGACACTGGGCGCGGTGCAGCAACGCATGGCACGTCGTGCAGGACGGTCTCAGTGGCGGCCCAGTCGACCGCCTCCGGGCTTGCCTGGACCCGCCCACGGCCACCAGAGGAATCGTCACCGCGGCCGTCTCCTCTCGCCGTGCGTCCTCGTCAGCGTCGTAGGAGACGTGGTCCGCCGCCAGCCACGCAGCCGCACACCCACCATGCCAAGTGGCCACCGCCGATCGAACGGGGTGAGGCTGGAATGAAGTAGTCGAGCACGGCTTGTCCCCGATCGCCGAACAGTCGGCGGTCAGACGGGCTGACCAGTGGCGGGAGGAGCCCATGAAGGTCGGAGTGCTGACCGGCGGGGGTGACTGCCCCGGCCTGAACGCCGTGATCCGCAGCGTCGTCCGCAAGGGCGTGCAGGACTACGGCTTCGACTTCGTCGGTGTACGGGACGGATGGCTCGGCCTGCTGCAGAACGCCGTTCGGCCGCTTGACGTCTCCGGCGTGCGCGGGATCCTCCCGCGCGGCGGGACCATCCTCGGTTCCTCCCGCACCAATCCGTTCAAACACGAGGACGGCCTGCGCCGTGTGCGGGACACCATCGCCGCACACGGCGTCGACGCCCTCGTCGTGATCGGCGGCGAGGACACCCTCGGCGTGGCCACCGAGCTGCACCGGGAGGGAATTCCCCTGGTCGGCGTGCCGAAGACGATCGACAACGACGTCTCCGGTACCGACTACACCTTCGGCTTCAACACCGCCGTGAGCATCGCGACCGAGGCCATCGACCGCCTGCACACCACCGCCGAATCGCACATGAGGACCCTCGTGGTCGAGGTGATGGGACGGCACTCCGGGTGGATCGCCCTGCACGCCGGCATCGCCGGCGGTGCCAACGTGATCCTCATTCCGGAGCGACCGTTCGACCTCGAGCAGGTGCACGAGCAGGTCAACAGCCGATTCGAGATCAATTACGCGCCCATCGTCGTGGTCGCCGAAGGCGCGGTCCCCAAAGAGGGACAGATGATCCTCAAGGATCAATCACTCGACGAGTTCGGACATGTGCGGCTGTCCGGCATCGGCGAATGGCTGGCCCGGGAGCTCTCGCAACGCACCGGCAAGGAGGCCCGCACCACGGTGCTGGGTCACATCCAGCGTGGCGGCACACCCAGCGCCTTCGACCGCTGGCTGGCCACGCGCTTCGGGCTGCACGCCATCGACGCGGTCAAGGACGGCGACTTCGGTGCCATGGTCGCCCTGCAGGGCACCCGCATCGTCCGCATCCCCCTGTCCGAGGCCACAGCGCAGCCCAAGCTGGTCGATCCGGCGCTCTACGACGAAGTACAGGTGTTCTTCGGCTGACCGGCCCCCGCCCCCGGCACGCCCCCTGCCGGTTCAGCCGTCATGCGGCACGACAGCCACCGGACAGCCGGCGTGTTGCAGTACCGCGCACGCGACGGGCCCCAACCGGCCTTCGGGTGATCGCGAGCGCGTCCGGCGGCCGACGACGAGGAGAGCCGCACCCTGAGACACGTGCAGCAGCGCTTCCGCCGGGTGCATCAGCATGACATCCGTGCGGACCACGACGTCCGGGTGCCGCTCCCGCCATGGGCGCAACGCGTCGGAGAGCTGCAAGTCCTCCTGGTCCTCCCAGGTCGCGCGGTCTTCCTCGGTCACGACCAGGGTCTGCGAGGAGACGGCCTCGGCGGGGAATTCCCAGGCATGGACCATGCGCAGGCCCGTTCCGTAGGCCTCGGCGGCCTCGAACGCGAAGCCCACCACCGCACCGGCCGCGCGGTGCGCGTTCAAGCCCCCCACCACCGGTGCGGCGGCACGTGCGGCACGCGTCCTCTCCGCGAAGATGCCGGACCTCTCAGGAACCAGCACGACAGGGCACGAGGCGGCACCAGCCGTCCGCAAGGCGACCCGGCCGACCGCCAGCCCGTCGAACCCGCCCGTGCCCCGCATGCCGACGACGAGGAGCCCGGCGTCCGAGGACGCGGCGAGAAGCGCTGTATCCGGGGCATCGCCCGCCTGCTCGCACAGCACCTCGACATCCCGGTGGCGGTCGCGGAGGTCGACGGCCACCCGCTGGAGCAAAAGCTCGCCCAGCTCGCGCAGCCTGTCCGTCGCCGAACCCGTCACCGCTGGGCCCGGCAACGGTGGAGACCCGTGGACCAGACGCAGAGGAACGCCACGCACCGCGGCCTCGACCGCGGCCCAGTCGGCTGCCACCAGACTGCTCTCGGATCCGTCGACACCCGCCAGCACAGCCTGGCTCATCACGTCCCTCCTCGTCCCGTCCCACAGTCGCGCGAACGTCACACGCTCACCTCACGTCCCACTCCACTGTTCCACCACGCGCGCGCGGGGGCCGCCCGGCGCCTTCGAATGGGGCCAGGCTCGGTGGGAACCCGATGTCCCACCTTCGGCGTACCGGACTACCGGAGAGGCGAGCCGATGACCGATATCCAGAGCTTGCTGGGGGACGAGGCCACAGACCTGCTCACGTACACCGCTCAGGGCATTGCCAAGGAAGAACTGGTGCTCCCAGGGCCGGACTTCGTCGACCGGAGCCTCGCCGCGACCGATCGCTCCCCCCGCGTGCTGCGCAACCTCCAGTCCCTCTTCGGCCACGGCCGTCTGGCCGGCACGGGACATGTGTCGATCCTGCCGGTCGACCAGGGCATCGAGCACTCCGCGGCCTCGGCCTTCGCCGCGAACCCCCGATATCTCGATCCCAAGAACATCGTCGAGCTCGCCCTCGACGGCGGCTGCAACGCCGTCGCCAGCACGCTCGGCGTGCTCGGGGCCGTCTCGCGGCGGTACGCGCACAGGATCCCCTTCATCGTCAAGCTCAACCACAACGAGTTGCTGACCTATCCGAACCATTACGACCAGATCATGTTCGGCACCGTGGAGCAGTGCTTCGACCTGGGCGCGGTCGGCGTCGGCGCGACGGTCTATTTCGGCTCGGAGGAGTCCGACCGCCAGTTGCAGGAGGTCAGCGAGGCCTTCGCGCACGCCCACGCGCTGGGCATGTTCACCGTGCTGTGGTGCTACCTGCGCAACCCCGCCTTCAAGAAGGACGGAGTGGACTACGCGGTGTCGGCCGACCTGACCGGTCAGGCCAATCACTTGGGCGTGACCATCGAGGCCGACATCGTCAAGCAGAAGCAGCCGGAGAACAACGGCGGCTACCCGGCTCTGAACTTCGGCAAGACCGACCAGCGCCTCTACGACAGGCTCGCCACCGGCCACCCGATCGAGCTCACGCGCTGGCAGGTCGCCACCTGCTACATGGGCCGGGCCAGCCTCATCAACAGCGGCGGCGCGTCGGCCGGCCAAGGGGATCTCGCCCAGGCCGTACGGACAGCGGTGATCAACAAACGGGCCGGCGGCACAGGGCTCATCACCGGCCGCAAAGCCTTTCAGCGGCCCACCCAGGAGGGCATTGAACTTCTGCACGCCGTGCAGGACGTCTACCTCGACGCCGACGTCACCGTGGCCTGACCGGAACCGGCCCGTCCGGAGCTTGCCGCGAGACGCGCCCGCTGCGGCCCTATGAGCGTTCGGGTACCACGGCGACCGGGCAGGGCGAGTGGTGCACGACGGCGTGAGTGGCGCGGCCGAGCTGAAGGCCGAAGTGCCCGGAGCGGCGCCGGGCCCCGACGACGAGCAGGTCGGCCTCGTGAGCTGCGGCCAGGAGAGCCCCGCGTGCCGGGCCCTCAACGGTGCGGCGCCGCGTCTCCAGTCCCGGTGGCACATCCCGCAGCGCCCTCTCCAACGCCTCGGCGGCCCGCTCCTCGTACACCCGCTCCGGCTCCCCGGCGATCAGCGGGTGGTCGATCGTCTCGTGCGCGGGGCAGCGCCAGGCCCGTACGGCATACAGAAGGGCCGTTCGCCGTGCGGCCTCCTGCGCGGCGAAGCGGACCGCGGCCGCGCAGGCTTCCCCGACACCGACGACGACTCGGCCGTGCACCGGCACGCGGGCCTGGTTGTCGTGGCTTGCCCGCACCACGATCACGGGGCAGTCGGCATGCGCGGCGACGAACAGGCTCACCGAACCGAGCAGCACGTTCGCCACACCGCTGCGGCCCCGGTTGCCCACCACCAGGGCGGACGCGTTCTTGCCTTCCCGCACCAGGGCGTACGCCGGCTCCTCGGGGAGGGCGGCCATGCTGATCGGCAGGCCGGCCTGCCGATCACGGGCACGGTGGGCGCCGGCCCGGACGACGTCCTCGGCCATGACCCGGGCACCGTACGGGGAGCTCCAGGACAACCGCATCGCGCACCACCCGGCACTGGTGCGGAACCATGGCCTGCAGGGTCTGGGCGGTCCGCTCCGCCGAGTACTCCTGGGCGAAGCCGATGACCGCGTTCAGCACCACGACACAGAGGATCGCCACAGCGAGCTGCAACGTGCCCGTGTCCCTCGGTTGTTGAAGCGCGTAGGCGATGAAGGTGATGGCCGAGGCCACCATCAGCACGACCGCGAACAGATCCGCGAACTGGCCCGCGAGCCGACGCCACACCGCGGGGCACCGGGCGGCGGGCAGTTCGTTCGGTCCCCCGGCCTGAAGGCGCGTCCGCGCCGTGGCGGCGGACAGACCACGCGGTGAGCTCTCCAGCGTTCCGAAGACGTCGGTGACGGCCTGGGCGTGCAGCGGCTGCCGGGAGACGCGGCCGGACGATGGCGACGCCGGCGTGCCTGGCCGCCCGGTGGCCGGACCCCTCTCGTCCCCCTGCCGAGTGGGACGCAGCACCTTCATGACACAGCCCCGGGCCGGGCGGCCGCCGACTCGTGCGGCGCCTCGCGCACGACCGTGAGCTGCCCCTCGGGAGGCCGAGCGGTGGCAGTGCCCACCGTGCGGTGGGGAACCCCGGCACTCCTGGGCGTCGTCGAGCTCCGCGGCCCGCCTGTGCGAAGCCGGTGACCAAGCCGCGCCCGCAATGGGGCTCGACGTGCGTGTCGGCCACCTGCGGATGGTCGCGCCCGAGTCCACCCGGCACAGGCACATGATGACGGGCAGGACCGCGATCCGGTAAGAGACAGCCAGGTCACCATCGGCCCCGCCTCACCGGTCCGCCGGTGCGATCCGGCGTCCCGTCAGTCGGGTGAGAGCCACCCTCGCCCACAGCGGGCGCGCTCCGCCCGCCCAGGGTTCGGAGTGTGGCCGCTCCTGAAGCCGGCGGAGCATCTCCGGGGCGCCGACGGCGTCTGCACGACCCACCTCGAGCACGCTCCGACCGCGGCTCGTCGCCTCGTCCACATGGTCGACTTCGAAGGCGGCGTCGCTGCCTACGGCTCCGGCGGTGGTGGGGCCGGGCGCGGTGCGGAAGAACACGTCATCGTCCGACGCGGCGTAGTCGACCGGGCGCGCGGCGGGCACGACGGGCGCCGCAGCCGGTGCACCGGCTGGCGGCCCCTTGGCCGGCGCCTCCCGGCCCAGCACGGGCCGGACGCGCGCGTCCGGCCCGGGGAAGACCAGCGCGATCTCGTTCGCGTCCCACCATCGCACCTCGTACGGGGGGCCGTCGTCGTGGTGCAGGCGACCGATCTCACCGTCACGCCGGGTGACACCGGTGACCGGGTTCTCCACGACCAGTCGATCACCTGGCTGAGCGTGCATGGTCATGCCCTCTCCCATGAAGCGCGTTTCCCAGCATCACCCGGCAGTAGTACCCGCACCAACGATCCCGAGGTCCCCCCCGGTGGGGACGTAAGGCTCGGTTTCGTGACCTGCCGGCCTGCTCCATCGGACGGGAACCCGAGCCCGGTCGGCGCTGCACATGCGCCGGACGGCGTGATGCGGTAGTTCTCGAGTCAGAACGCACGGTGCTGACGGAGGGCGCGGCCATGGAACCGGTCGTCACCGTGGGCCTCGACGGCTCACCCGAGAGTCTCGCCGCGGCCCGCTGGGCCGCCGACGAGGCCGCCGAGCGCGGGATCGCTCTGCGCCTGCTGCACGCGTGGCCGCACCTCGTCCCGGAGCCGACCCGGGTCCCGGCGGAATCCGATCAAAACGCCTGGGCAAGACATCTGCTGCGCTCCACGCGGACCGAACTCCAGCAGCGCCATCCGAATCTGTCCGTCGTCGAGGCCCTGGTCGCCGACGATGCCCAGAACGCCTTGCTCCAGGCGGCTTCGGATGCCGGGTCGGAGATGGTGGTGCTCGGATCACGAGGCCTGGAGCCCGTCGAGAGTTACTTCGTGGGTGACGTCAGCATGCCCGTCGTCGTACGGTCCGTACGGCCGGTGGTGCTGGTGCGCGCCCGCAGCGCGGAGCAGGAACCGCCATCCCGTACGCCCTTCCCCGGCGTGATCGTGGCCCTGAAACTGTCGGGATCATCCGACGACCTGCTCGATTTCGCCTTCCGCACAGCCGCTGCCAGGGGAGTCGGTCTCCTGGCCATTCACGGCAAGCGGGTACCTCTGCCCGCGGACGTGCCCCTGGCCGCCGATGCCGACGAACCGATGACGCAGGAGCCGCGCAACGAGTTGGACGCGGCGCTGCGCCCATGGCGGGAGAAGTACCCGCGGGTGAGCGCGACCGGCAGTGTCCGCCTCACCGGCCCCGCCGAAGCCGTCGTACGCGCCGCCGAAGGCGCGGTGCTGCTGGTCGTCGGCCGGCGCCGGCACCACCTGGGCACGGCGCCCCGTCTCGGACCCGTGGCTCAGGCCGCCGTCCACCACGGGCGCTGCCCCGTGGCCGTCGTTCCTCATGACTGAGTCCGGCGTCCCCGCGGAACCGGCCCGCCCGGTGCCCGGGTCGGACCCGTCCGCGCTCCGTGCCGGTGACCACGGCGTGGGCCACCGCGGAGCGCTGCCGCGAGCAGAGGTGTGCGAGACCCACACAGCGACCCTGTTCTTCGCCGGCGACCGCGTCTACAAGCTGAAGAAGCCGGTGGATCTGGGGTTTCTGGACTACACCACGGTGACGGCCCGCCGGGCCGCGTGCGAACGAGAGATCGCGCTCAACCGGCGTTTCGCCCCTGACGTCTATCTGGGCGTGGGCGAGCTGCGCAGCCCGGGTGCACAGGAAGCGGAACCGCTGGTGGTGATGCGCCGCATGCCGGCGGATCGCCGTCTGTCCCGGCTGGTGCGCCACGGCGTCGACGTCAGCGATGTCCTGCGGGCCGTCGCCCGGCGCCTCGCCGCGTGGCACGCGAAGGCACCTCGCGGCCGCCACGTGGACGAACAGGGCACCCGCGACGCGTTGTCGTCGCGTTGGGAAGCGAGCTTCGCACAGGTCCGCTCGCTGGCTGCCGAAGGCCTCGTGGCGGACACCGTGCCGGAGACCGAGCGGCTGGTGCGCCGCTACCTCGCCGGCCGCAAAACCTTGTTCGCTGCGCGCATCGAACAAGGGCGGGTCGTCGACGGCCACGGCGACCTGCTCGCCGATGACATCTTCTGCCTCGACGATGGTCCCCGCGTCCTGGACTGCCTCGAGTTCGACGACGGCCTGCGCTACGTCGACGGCCTCGACGACGCCGCCTTCCTCGCCATGGACCTGGAACAGCTCGGCGCGCGGGAGGCCGCGGCGTACTTCCTCGCCCGGTACAGCGAGTATTCCGGCGACCCCGCGCCCTCTTCCCTGTGGCATCACTACATCGCCTACCGCGCGTTCGTCCGCGCCAAGGTCTCCCTCATCCAGGCACGGCAGTCAGCGCCGGGCGCGGAGTCGGCGGCGGGACGGCTGGCCTCCACGGCACTGCGGCACCTGCGCTCCTCCGCCGTCCGTCTCGTCGTCGTCGGCGGGCTGCCGGGCAGCGGGAAGTCCACCCTGTCCGGTGCGTTGGCCAGCCGGCTCGGCGTGTCGCTGCTGAGCAGCGACCGGCTGCGCAAGGAGTTGGCGGGCATCCCGGCGGAGCAGTCCGCGTCGGCCCGGTACGGCGAAGGCCTCTACACACCCGAGTGGACGGCCAGGACCTACGCCGCCCTGCTGGAGCGCGCGGCCGCCTTGCTGTCCCGCGGCGAGTCCGTCGTGCTGGACGCCACCTGGACCTCCACGCAGCAGCGGGAAGCGGCGCTCCGCACGGCCGAGAGCACGAGCGCGGACCTCGTGGCCCTGCACTGCCAGGTGCCCGGTGCCGTGTCCGTGGCCCGCCTGGGAGCACGCGGCCCCGGAACATCGGACGCCGACCCGGACATCGCGTCCGCCATGGCGGTCAGGGAACCGCCCTGGGCCGAGGCCGTCGCGGTGGACACCAGTGGCCCGCTCGAGTCGGCGGTCGCTCAGGCGCTCGCGGCCGTACGCCCGTGGGGCACCGGCCTGGCTCCGGTCTTCCGCCGTCCGTACATGGAGCCCGACTGAGGCCGGCCGTGCTTCGCCGGGCCGTCGGGAGCCGCGGGCGAGAGAGAGGAGTCGTGGTGAGGACGTCGGCCGGTGCGGTGGTCGTCGGGGTCGGCAATGTGTTCCGGCGGGACGACGGTGTCGGCCCCGCCGTGCTTGCCCTGCTCGAGGAGCGCGCCCTCGCGGGGCCACTGCCGCACGGCACCGTGCTCCGGGAGTGCGACGGGGATCCCGGGAGGCTGCTCGGGCTGTGGGAGAACGCCGGCCTCGCGGTCGTCGTCGACGCCTGCTTCCCGCCCTCCGCACACCCCGGACGCGTGCACCGGTGGTGCCCCGTCCCTGGCGCCACGCCGGTTCCCACGGGCGCCCGGCGGCACAGCACGCACGGCCTCGGGCTCCTGGAGACCATTCGCCTGGCCCACAGTCTCGGACGGAAGCCCGGTCGCCTCGTCGTGTACGCGGTCGAAGGAGCCGAACGCTGCCTCGGCACCGGACTGACGCCGTCGGTGGCGCGGGCGGTCCTGCCGCTGACGGAACATGTCGAGCGGGACCTCGTGCGGCACGCCGAAGCGGTCGGACGCTATCGGCGGCTCCGCGCGGGCGCAGACGGGACACGCCGGAGCGCATGCGTCCCTTCGAGCGCCCCTCCCTGACACCCTGTCAGTGATCGCCGGTGAGCAGCCGTGGACCCGCGCGACGACACGAGCACCTCCCCGCCCGGGAGGCCCGGACCGAGGGGAATGAGACATGACCGGCCCCGGTGACATCCGAGCCGCGTCCGGCGCACCGACCGAGGCGGTACTCGGCCGTGACGGACTCGATGCGTTGGTTCAGGTCCTGAAGCGGCAAGGTCGTACGGTGGTCGGCCCCACCGTCCGTGACCGCGCCGTCGTCCTGGCCGAACTGGACTCGGCGGACGAGCTGCCCCACGGGTGGGGCGTGGAACTCGAGGCCGGGCGGTACCGCGTCCGCCGCAGAACGGACGGTGCCGTGTTCGCGCACAGCGCCGGACCGCAGTCCTGGAAATCGTTCCTGCACCCTCCCCGAGTGCGCCAGTGGACCGCCGAGCGTGACGCCGACGGTGGACTGACCGTGCGCGAGGACGAACCGCCGGGCGTGTCGTACGCCTTCCTCGGGGTGCGCGCCTGTGACCTGCACGCCATCCGCATCCTCGACCGTGTGATGATCGGCGGCAAGTACCCCGATCCCGCCTACGGCTCCCGCCGGAAGGGAGTCTTCCTCGTCGCGGCCGAGTGCACCGAGCCCGGCGCCACCTGCTTCTGCGTCTCCATGGGCACCGGGCCCGCCGTCGACACCGGCTACGACCTCGCCCTCACCGAGGTCGTCGACGACGGCGGCCACCGCTTCCTGTGCCGCAGCGGCAGCGAGGAGGGCGCCGCCGTACTCGCGGAACTGCCCCGGCACCAGGCGGACGAGGTCACTCGCACCGCGGCCGCCGAAGCCGTACGGCGGGCCGCCGGGAACATGGGCCGGTCCATGCCGCCCACCGACCTGCGCGCGCTGATGCGCGACAACCTCGAGGCCGACCGCTGGGACGACGTCACCGCCCGCTGCTTGAACTGCGGCAACTGCACCATGGTCTGCCCCACCTGCTTCTGCACGACCACCGAGGACGTCAGCGATCTGACCGGCGACCACGCCGAGCGCTGGCGCCGCTGGGACTCCTGCTACGACCTGGACTTCACCCTGCTGCACGGTGGACCGGTCCGGGCGAGCGAACGCAGCCGCTACCGCCAGTGGCTCACCCACAAGATCGGCACCTGGCACGATCAGTTCGGCAGTACCGGCTGCGTCGGCTGCGGCCGGTGCATCGTCTGGTGCCCCACCGGCATCGACCTCACCGAGGAGGCACACGCCCTCCACCAGGAGGCCACGCGGCAGAGGCCGACGCCATGAGCCGCCCAGGTCCCGTCCCGTCGACAGGGCTGATCGGGTCCTTGCCCCCCGGGCACCGCGAGCGGCTCCTGACCCTCGCACACGAGGTCGACCACCCGGCTCTCACTCGTCTGTTCGAAGAGGGTGGCCGGGCCGACCGCTTCTGGATCGTCCGCACCGGCACGGTCGCACTCGACATCCACCTCCCCGGCCGCGGGCCGGCCGTCGTGGAGACGATTGGCGCCGGCGGCCTCGTGGGCTGGTCGTGGTTGTGCCCACCGCACGAGTGGCACCTGGGGGCCGAGACCAGAAGCCAGGTGGAGGCCTGGCAGTTCGACGCTGCCGAGGTGCGGGCCGTGTGCGCCGCTCACCCGGAGTTCGGCCTGCCACTGGTCACCCTGGTCGCCGAGACGATCGGCCGCCGACTGCGCGCGACCCGCACCCGCCTTCTGGACCTGTACGGGCCACAGCCGGGGGCGCCGAGTCCATGACCTTGGTACCTCTGCCCCATCGCCTGATGAGCCGTCACCGCGAGACCGCCGACACGGTCACGTTCGAGCTGGAGCCGCTCAGCGGCGGACTCGGGCCTTTCGCCCCGGGGCAGTACGCCATGCTGTACGCGTTCGGGATCGGGGAGATCCCGGTCTCGGTGTGCCGCACGGCAGGGGGCGGCCGGCTGACGCATACCGTCCGCGCGGTCGGGGCCGTCTCCCGGAAGCTGTGCGATCTGCCGACGGGCGCATCGGTCGGCGTACGCGGCCCCTTCGGAACCGGGTGGAACCTGCGGGCCGCCCGGGGGCACGATCTGCTCGTCGTCGCCGGTGGCATCGGACTCGCCCCGCTACGCCCCCTGATCGACTCCGTCCTGGCCGAGCCCGCGGCGTACGGGAGGCTGAACGTCCTGGTCGGTGCCCGCACCCCCGGCGATCTGCTGTACCGCACGGAGCTGCCCGCCTGGCGGCGCCCGTTCGGGGCCGTCACGGTGGACCGACCCGCCGGCGGCTGGACCGGCCGGGTCGGAGTCGTCACCGCGCTGCTCGACGAGGCTTTGTTCACCCCCGAGAACACCACAGCGTTCATCTGCGGTCCGGAAGTGATGATGCGCGCCACCGCCCGCGAGCTGGTCCACCGGGGCCTGCCCGCTGGTCGTGTGCAGCTCTCCCTGGAGCGGAACATGCGCTGCGCCACCGGCCACTGCGGGCACTGCCAGCTGGGTCCGCTGCTGCTATGCCGTGACGGCCCCGTCGTCCTCTACGACCGAACCGAGCCGCTGCTTACCGTAAGGGAGTTGTGAGATGACCACCTCCGCCGGACGGCCGGGCGGCTCGCGTCCCCGGCTCGGTGTGTTCAAGTTCGCCTCGTGCGACGGCTGTCAGCTCACCCTCCTCGACTGCGAGGACGAGCTGCTGGGCATCGCCGGCGAACTGGAGATCGCCCACTTTCCAGAGGCATCGAGCGACGTCGCGCCAGGGCCGTACGACCTGGCGCTCGTCGAGGGGTCGGTCTCCACTCCCGAGCACCTGACACGCGTCCGGCGCATCCGAGCCGAGTCCCGTCATCTGGTCACCATCGGTGCCTGCGCCACGGCCGGGGGTGTGCAGGCCCTGCGGAACTACGCCGACGTCACGGACTACCTCGCCACCGTCTACGCCCGCCCCGACTACATCGAAACCCTCGCCACCTCCACTCCCATCGCCGACCACGTGCCCGTCGACTTCGAACTGCGCGGCTGCCCGATCGACCGCGGCCAGTTGCTGGAGGTCATCACCGCCTTCCTCGCCGGCCGGAAGCCCGGCATCCCGAACCACAGCGTGTGCTTCTCCTGCAAGCAGCGCGGAAACGTCTGCGTCCTCGTCGCGCACGGCACCCCGTGTCTGGGTCCCGTCACCCACGCCGGATGCGGGGCCCTGTGCCCCACCTTCGGGCGCGGCTGCTACGGCTGCTTCGGGCCGGCCGGCACCACCAATCTCGGTGCTCTCGTCCCGGTCCTGCGCCGCGACGGGATGAACGACGGGGACATCGGCAGATTCCTGCACACCTTCAACGTCACCGACTTCACCGCGGTGGAGGAGAAAGACCTGCCGTGAGCGAACCCGCCGACGCGTCCGCCGCCGCATCCCGTGTCGTCCGCATCCCCGCTCTCACCCGTGTCGAGGGCGAGGCCGCGCTGCACCTGCGCGTCCACGACGGCACCGTCACCGAGGCCCAGCTGAAGATCTACGAACCCCCGCGGTTCTTCGAGGGGTTCCTCCGGGGCCGGGCCCACACCGAACCGGTCGACATCACCTCCCGCATCTGCGGGATCTGCCCCGTCGCCTACCAGCTGAGCGCCTGCCGCGCCATCGAGGACGTGTGCGGAATCGTGGTGGACGGCCGGCTGGACGCCCTGCGCCGACTGCTGTACTGCGGCGAGTGGATCGAGAGCCAGACCCTGCACATCTACCTGCTGCACGCGCCCGACTTCCTCGGCTGCGCCGACCTGGTCGACATGGCGGGCAGCCATCGCGAGCACGTCGAACGCGGTCTGCGCCTCAAGCAGACCGGCAACGCCGTCATGGAACTGCTCGGCGGACGCGCGATCCATCCCATCAACGTGCGTCTCGGCGGCTTCCACCGCACCCCCACCCGCGCCGAACTGCGCCCCCTCGCCGAGCGCCTGCGCCGCTCCCTCGACGACGCCTGGGACACCGTCCGCTGGGTCGCCCGCTTCGACTTCCCCGAGGCCCACTGCGACGTCGATCTGCTCGCTCTCGCCGAGCCCGGCACGTACGCCATCCAGTCGGGCGTCCCCACCGTACTCCCGGCCGACCGCAGCCTTGCTCCCTACAGCTTCCCCGTACGGTCCTTCTCCGATCACGTCACCGAGGAGCAGGTCCCGCATTCCACCGCCCTCCACTCCCGTCTGGACGGCAGGCGGCACCTCACCGGCAGCCTCGCCCGCTACGCCGTCAGCGGCCACCTGCTGTCGCCACTCGCGCGTGAGGCCGCCCGGGAGGCCGGACTGAGCGACCCCCCACTGACCCCGGGAACACCACAGGGCGAGGTGTGCAGGAACCCTTATCGGAGCATCCTCGTCCGGGCCGTGGAGGTCCTGTACGCGGTGGAGGAGGCCTTGCGGATCATCGATGTCTACGAACCTCCGGAGCACCCGTACATGAATGTCCCCGCCCAGGCGGGCGTGGGCCACGGCGCCACCGAGGCACCGCGCGGACTGCTGTACCACCGCTACGCGCTCGACACCGAGGGCCGGATCACGGACGCCTGCCTCGTCCCGCCCACGGCCCAGAACCAGGGCGCGATCGAGGAGGACCTGCGCGTCCTCGTGCAAGCCGCCCTGGCCTGCGGGACGACGTCCGATGCCGAAGTGGCCCACCTGTGCGAACGGGCCATCCGCAACCACGACCCGTGCATCTCGTGCTCGGCCCACTTCCTGGACGTGGACATCCAGGGGGATGGTGGATCAGCTCCACGGTCCCCTCGCGCACCGTCGGCGTAGTCGGCCAGGACGCCGTCCCCGCCCCGTGAGGCAGGGTCACCTCCGGCTCACGGAGCCGTAGTGGATCTCGCTGCGGTGCTTTTCCATCTCGCGTTCGCTGCTTTCGGCCTTGACGGTCAGCACGCCTTCGCTGATGACGACGTCGAATGGCCCTTGCCCGTCCGCATTGCCTGCGTCCGGACGGCTTCACATGCGTCCGTACACCCACGGTGACCTGCCCAGGATGACGATGCCCGCCACGGCCGCCAGGGCCCCCAGTCCCTGGACGGCCAGCGCCCAGGACGTGGCCAGGCGTTCCTGAAAGACCACAGCGCCCATCAGCACGCCACCAATCGGCTCGAGGGTGTCGATGATGGGCAGACTGACCGTCAAGGAACCGGCCTGAAAAGAACTCTGGGCAAGCAGCATGCCCGTGCCTCCGACAAGGAGGAGCGCATAGGGTTCCCAGTGCGCGAGCGTACCGACGCCGTTCTCCCGGAAGAGGCCGGCCGTGCTCTTGGTCAGGCTGTCAAGAAGGGCGAACATCACACCGGCCGCCGCCGCGTAGAGGGCCGTGCGTGAGCGTCCCGGCCTACGCCGTCCGACCGGTACCAGCACGCACACGCATCCCGCGGCAACGGCGAGAAGGGGAAGCCAGTCCCCCACACTCGGCGCCACAATCCCGGCGGGTGGTGGCAGAGCCGCCAAGAAGGCGGCGACACCTCCCGACGTGCACGCCGCACCCGTAATCTCCGCCGCGGTGAGACGTCGCCGGCGGCGCAGGGCGACCATGGGCAGGGCGAAGACGAGGTCCAGAGCGGCCAGCGGCAGCACGAGCACGAGCGGACCGAACGCCAGGGCGACGCCCTGGATGACGTAGGAGAAGAACGACATACCGATCCCGGCGAGCCACAGCGGTCTGCGGAGCAGGTCCAGGATCAGGCGGGGGCGCAGAGAATCGCTCTCGGGCACGGAAGCGGCGGCGGACTGCTGCATGACGGCCGCGGCGGCGAAACAGCAGGCCGATGCCAGTGCCGCGGCCACCGCGAAGCCCGTTGTCATGGATCAAGGATGCTGCTCCACATCACGTCGAACGTGCATGCCGTCCCGGCGCGGCGAGGCCCGGCTGCACCGCTGATCAGCCGCGGGCGCGAGAGTTTCCGCAACTCGGCGGTGACCGTCGAACGCCCCAGGTGATCTCACAGGCATGGAGGCACCCGCACCCCGGCGCAGGGCAAGACGCGGCTGCGCACCCCAGTGGGCACATGCCCGTTGGGCGATTGCCGACCGGATGACGTGAGAGAGGGCCTGTGAATGCCGACAGGGGTGCACCTTCGCGACGCACGACCGTTACCGACGAGGCAGGCTGCGCCAAAGGCGTCTGCACCGGCACTTCACCGACTTCGGCGCCTTCCTCACCGACCTCCTGCTGGACCGGGCCACGCAGCTCGAGACGCAGGCGAGTGCACTGCGCGAGTCCGCCGCACCGGCCCGGTGGCCGACAACCTCACCAAAGCGCTGACCACTTCGGCATCGCGATTCTCGCCCATGCCACGACCGCGATCTCCGCTTGCCTTGCCGACGAACGTGAACTCGGCCGCATCGCAGCCGACGCCGACATCGACTCACTCACGCTCCCCCTGGTGGGGGCGGGCATCTCCAGTTCGCCGCCGCCACCCGGGGGCCTCAACCTTGACAGCCGTCACCAAGCTCGTGCCAGGTCTCCGATGTGTGGGGATGCCCGTGTAGCAGCACCACCGGCGGACCGTCCCCACCGAAGCGGACGAAAACGGAAGCCTCACCGACATCGATCTGGGCGATCTCGAACCCTTCGAACACCCGGCCTCCTCAGGGCGGCTCACGTGCCGCCTCTTACGCCCGCGCGGCACCAACACTGCCGTGCCCCGGCCGGTAGCGGCCATGTGTCCGCGCCTGTTCGTGTCGACCAGTCCTCCCACCTCCATGCGCGTCAGCCGGGCCAGGTTCCGGTCAGGCGGCGGACGGTGGTGGTGCCGGCGCGGTCGACGGCTGCTTTGACTCCGGCCAAGAGCGCGCCCTGGAGCGACTCCCCGCCAGAGAGGGCATCCCACACGTCATCAGCCCGAGGTTGCACTGCCGTCCGCTGAGCGGTTGAGCGTCGACATGCCCCACAGTTCGACGATGCGGCCGTCCTGCACCCGGAAGATCTCCATCATCGAAGGGGAAAGCTGTTCCTCAACACTCGCCGGGATGCCGTGCAGGGTCGTGCGGACTGCTGCTTTGCCTCTCTCCACGATCATGTCCTCGACGATGACCTGGATGTCGGGGAACGCAGCGTGGAGTCCGTTCCACGCCTTCACGACGCTGTCGACACCAACGGTTTCCAGCGGGTGGCTCACGAAGTCGGCGGAGAAGATCGTCTCTGCCGCAGCGAGGTCACGGGAGTTGAATGCGCCATACATGCGGTGCGCGATCGCTCTTACGTCGTCCGTCATCTCAACATCCTGTCCGGCATGCATATGAAGGAAAGGTCGGTTGCGGGGAAACCGGAGCGGACCCCGGGTGAGCAAGATCGGTCTGGGGACGGTGATCCATGGCGACCGAGACAGCGGCTCCGCCTACTTGCGGTGATCGACCTGACGGCGGGCCCTCCCGATAGGGAGTTTCGTTCACCGGGCAACTCCGGTGGTTGCCGGCCCTCGATGGACTGTCTCAGGGGTGGAGCTTTTTCTGCTCGGCGAGCATTGCTACATAGGTCTCGATCCGCCGCGCACGGGTCTCGGGCTTCTTGGCGTCCTGGATGCGGTACAGGATCGCGTATCGGTTCTGGCCGTCCAATGTCGCGAAGAACTCTGCAGCGGCGGGGTTGCAAGCGAGGGCCTCGGCCAGATCGTCCGGTACCGAGGCGCTCCTCCATCCGTCGTACGCGGTGTCCCACCGGCCATCGGCCTTGGCGCGCTCGACCTCCGCGAGCCCCGGCGGCCGCATGCGGCCCTGTTCGAGTAGGGCGGCGGCCTTGTCGCGGTTTATCTTGGACCATTTGCTCTTCGGCCTGCGTGGCGTGAACCGCTGCAGCCAGTACGAGTCGTCGAACTTGTCCTTCTGCCCGTCGATCCAGCCGTAACAAAGTGCAACGTCGAGGGCCTGCGCGTAGTCCAGAGCCACGACACCTGCAGCCTTCTTCCTGAGCTTCAGCCAGATGCCGGGCGAGGAGGAGTGGTACTCGTCCAGCCAGCGCTCGAATGCCTCAGCAGATTCGAACAGGGTGATTTCCAAGTCGTCAGCTTCCTCTCAGCATGGTCCTCGGGCGGGAGGACAGGCAGGACTTGGTGCCGGTCGTACCCCCGGGCTCCGGTCTCAACGTCTGCCGCGTGACTTCCCGGTCGCGCTACCCCTGCCAGTCCGAACAATCCGTCCCTGCCCGTCATGGAGCCTGGCAGAGCCGCGGACGGACGTGCGCGAAAGTGGCTCGTTCGTCAGGGCCGACTATCGGCCGGGAGGCCCACCCCGCCCAGGACGGTGAGGTTCGTACGGTGCGGTGGGGGCGCCAGCAGGGCGAGGATGTCGGTGTTGTCGGCGACGGCTGAATTGTGAGCCACTGCGACGAACCCAAGCGTCGCTACTGGTCCACTTTTCAGCCGTCGCCGACAGGTGTTGGGCGGGTCCGTCGGCGGGAGGCGGAGCGTCGAGGGCGGCCCGTGCGCTGGCGTCGTCCTTCCAGACCTCGGTGATGCGGACCGTGTCCGGGTCGGCTGTGTCCTGGCTGATCAGGTAGATCTCACAGCCCGGGAAGCCGCGCAGCCTCTCCGCGACCCTCAGCAGGTCTGTGGCGAGCTCTGGGCCCTTTGGGGTGCGCGGTCATGGTCATCAGTCGGCCGATCATGTTCAAACCAGGGTGGAGATGCAGAACGGGTGGCCGGCGGGGTCCAGCAGGACCCTCCACCGATCAGGCTCCGGCTGGGCCGAGGGCTCCACGGCGCCAAGGGCCAGCAGCCGGGCCTGGGCGGCATCGAGGTCGTCGACGCCCAGGTCGATGTGGGCCCGCTTCTCCTGGGAGGGGTCCGGCCAGGTGGGACGTTGGTAGTTGGCCAGCCGGCAGAAGCCCAGTCCGGGCGAACCTTCCTGGCCGAGCAGGATGAAATCGTCGCTGGAGTAGACGACGGGCAGGCCGGGGGCGTCGCCGTAGAAGCGGGCCAGCTCGGCCGGGTCCGGGCAGTCGAAGGTGACGGCCGAGTAGCGGATCGCGGGTGCGGATGTGGTTCCGGTGCTCATGGGGAAGACGCTACGACCAGATCAGGACAGGTTCGGTCCTGGTCATGGGGGAGACTTCGGGATGTGATCAGTACATCCGCCCGCCTGCTGCGACTTGTCTCGCTGCTGTCCGCGCGGCCGTCGTGGACCTGCGGCGAGCTGGCCGGGAGGATGGAGGTCACCGAGCGCACAGTGCGCCGGGACATCGCCAGGCTGCGAGAACTCGGCTACGGGGTCGAGTCCGAGCCTGGGCCGTGGGGCGGCTACCGCCTGGGCGGCGGCACCCGGGTGCCGCCGCTGATCCTCGACGACGAGGAGGCACTGGCCGTGGCCGTTGCCCTGCGCGAGGCCGCGCTCAGCGGCGTCCTCGGCAGCGACCAGGCCGCGTTGTCCGCGCTGCTGAAACTGCGGCAGGCCCTCCCGCCGCGGATCGCGGGCCGGCTGGGTGAGATGGACGCCGCGTTCGTGCACACACCCAGGCCCGACGAACCGCAGATCGCGCCCGGCATGCTGCTAGAACTCGCCACCGCGTGCCGCCGGGGCGAGCGCACCCGCCTGTCGTACCGCGACCGGGCGGAGAAGGCCACCGTCCGAGACGTCGACCCGTACCGCCTCGTGCACACCGGGCGCCGCTGGTACTTCGTCGCCCGGGATGTGGCGCGGGGCGAGTGGCGGACGTTCCGGGCCGACCGGGTGACGCAGGTACGGCCAACCGGGCGCGCGGTGGAAGTCCTCGACCCTCCCGATCCGGCTCTTCTTGTCTCGCGGGGCATCGCCAGCGGCGCGTACCCGCTGTACGTGACGGTCCGCCTCCCGCTGCCCATGGACCGGGCGCTGCGGCTGGTCCCGGCGACGGTCGGCACTCACCACCCGGACGGCCCCGACTCCACCATCATCGAGATCGGCGGCCCCGACGCGGACGGGCTCGCCAAATACCTGCTCAGCTTGGGCAGCCCGCTACGGGTGTTGTCCCCGGACGACGTACGGCAGGCACTGCTGCGCCGCACGCGCGAGATGTTCGAGGACAACGGGGGTGGTCAGCCCCTGTAGGGGGTTACGCCGGGAACGAGCACCGAACCTCAACCGACTGCCAGAGGACAATGGTCCCGTGGGACGGAGGCGATCAGTGCGCGTCTCACCCCGGTTTGGGCACCGGGCCCGCAGCGGCCGGTATCCGGCCGGGTCGAGCTTGGCGAGTTCGGTGTCGACCTTGACGTTGATCGTGCCGTGGTAGTTGACGTTCTCGCCGTGCGCGGGGCAGATATGCGCGAGCAGCGTAGCGCTTGCCCTTCTCCTTCACCTCCGCCTGCGCCAGGCGCACTTCGCCTCGCACCAGTTCGGTCGCTGCTGCGAGGCCCGCTGCACCAGCTCGCCCACCGGCTCCTGGCCCAAGCGGTCCGTGCTCTGGCCGGACCCATCGAGACCGTCACCCTGACCAGCCGACGCCAGTACATCCTCGCGGTCATCGAGCACGCCACCCGCCGCATCCGGATACTCGTCGACCAGCCGGCCTCCATCGGCGCCCTGCCCATCGCAGTCGCCCGGGACATGGGCTGCCAGGTCGCCTATCTGCCCGGTCTCACGATGCGCCGGATCGCCGACCTCTATCCCGGCGAGGCAAAGACCGACGCCCGCGACGCCTTCGTCATCGCCGACGCCGCCCGGTCGATGCCGCACACCCTCCGCTCGATCGAACTGACCGACGAGACCGTCGCCGAGCTGGAGATGATCGTCGGCTTCGACGACGACCTGGCCGGCGAGGCCACCCGCATCAGCAACCGGCTGCCCGGCCTGCTCACCCAGATCCACCCGCACCTCGAACGTGTCCTGGGCCCACGTATCCAGCACCCGGCCGTCCTCAAGCTGCTGGACCAGTTCGGCTCCCCAGCCCTGATCCGCAAGGCCGGACGACGCCGACTGATCAGCCTCATACGCCCGAAGGCTCCGCGAATGGCCGAACGACTGGACGAGGACATCTTCACAGCACTCGACGAACAGACCGTCGTCGTCCCCGGCACGGACGCGGCCGCCCTGATCGTCCCCAGCCTCGCCAACTCGCTCCAAGCCGTCCTCGACCAGTGCAAACTCCTCGCCACCAGGATCGAGGAACTCCTGGAGACCCACCCTCTTTCCAAGGTCCTGACGTCCATGCCCGGTATCGGCGTCAGGACCGGAGCCAGGATCCTCATCGACGTCGGTGACGGCAGCAGTTTCCCGTCCGCCGCCCACCTCGCCGCTTACGCCGGACTCGCCCCGGCAACCCGCAGCTCGGGCTTGTCGATCCGCGGCGAACAGCCCTCCCGCCGGGGAAACAAGCAGCTCAAACGGGCCTTCTTCCTGTCCGCGTTCGCGGCCCTGGCCGACCCGGTCTCGCGGACCTACTACGACAAGAAGATCGCTCAGGGAAAGCACCACACCCAAGCCCTCCTCTGCCTCGCGAGACGACGAGTCGACGTGCTCTTCGCGATGCTCCGCGACGGCACCTTCTACGACCCCCAACCCGCCCCCACAGGTTGACGTAACCCATAGGGGCACCCCCCAGCAGCGCGCACGAGAAAACACCGGCAAGGTCGAGATAACGCGTCGCGACCGTGACTCCGGCAGGGATCAGGGAAGCCGACATCACACACACGGTGGACACAACGACGAGCCTAGTGACTCGGCGTCTCCACGGCACGCACACGGCCACGGACAGCGATGTTCCGCGACAGTGCGTGTCCGATAGGTCGGATCGCCCGCACTCAGAGTCCCGCCGGCGCAGGATGGGTACAGGTCGGATGTCCGCGGCTTCATCGCCGGAACCCAGCCGGATGTGTTCACCGACCACATCCAGAAGTTCGGGCAGTTCGCCGACCTCGCTACTGCGCCGAGGGCTGGCCCCCCGAAGCTCCCAGGTCCAGGTAAAAGCGACGCCGGGACACGGGGGCGTCGATCTCAGCAGGGCGAGGTGGGTGACGTTGGAGCGACACCGCACTGCGTCGGATGAACGACCGAACCAGCCCGCCGACCTTCCGCGCACAGCGGTCACCGCCACGGCCGTCATCGATGATCACGGCATCGTCACGGGATGGAGCGAAGGGGCCCTGAGCTGACCCCGGTTTGGTGGGGTCCCTGAAGCCAGGCCTCGGCGTGCTTGATCATCGTCTGCGCGTCGTCGGCGGCGGTGACGTGGGCGGCCGTCCAGATCTGCGCGAGGGTGTTCAGCAGGTCGGGGCCGAGGAGGGTGGTGAGTGCCTCGTTGAGGGGCTGGGATTCGTCCGGGTCGAGGATGCCTGCGTCGCGGCGGGCCAGGATCAGTCCCGCCGCCGCCCCGGCCTGCCAGGGGTCGGTCCTCGAACGACAGCTATCGCCGCCTCCACCATCTGGGAGATCCTCAAGAACCAGGGCATCGACCCCTCACCCGACCGGGCCGCCACCGCCTGGGCCGACTTCCTGCGCTCCCAGGGCAGGAGACGAACAACGTCGTCCAGTGGACGGACCACGACCGCGGTGGCCATTTCCCTGCGCTGGAGGTGGCGGACCTGCTCGTCGATGACACCCGGAGGTTCTTCCGCACCCTGCACCTCAGAGCGGATCCTGGATAAGCGTCAGCTCGCAGTGCTGGTCTTCCTCGCCTGCCCTCACTGCACTCGTCGTCATGGGCGCACTCGACACCGCAATTCCCAGAGTCGTGACGAGGAGCAGAATCCACCACAGCTTAGTGGTGGTCAGCTTCCTGACTCACACGAAGTTGGATGCTCATGCAAATACCCTCCGCCTGTCCGTGTCAGGTACATGAATGCGGACTCAAGGCTGCTCAGCTCACCCGGGCAGGCACGCTGCAGCAGGCTCTCCAGAGCTTCGTAGGCCATGACGGTTCTCGCCGTCCAGGTGGGCATACTCGGCGCCACGCCGCGCGGGGCTTCAGCGGATGTCAGGCGGGTGGGCATCCGAACCAGTTCACCGTATCGTCGTCGGAGGTGTAGCCGAGGCACCTGATCGTTCTGTTGTGCAGGGTCTCGGTCCGGTCGACCCCTCCATCGAGATTGTCCCCCTTGTAGTGGACCTGCACGAGGGCATCGATCTCAACGGTGAACCAGCGGTCCCTGTCGGTCGGGATGCTGCAGTCGTGGCCGGTCACGCTGCGGCTGGGCCCGTCGCTCCACATGTCCTGTTCGGCACGGGCGCAGTGCGCGCTGTCGTCGTCGCCGACGGCGGTGTCGGCGCCGGTGCCGAGCAGGGCCGCCGCGCCCGTGGCCACCGCCGCGGTGATGCCGAGCAGACGTTTCGTGATGAGGTTCATCGATTGGTCCTCCTGCCAGGGGTGGTGGCGGTCCGAATTCACATGTCACCTTGTGTGATGATCACACTCGTCCGGGATGTCCGGCCCGGCAGCCAACGGCGCGGTCCCCCGACCCGGTGACATCGGTCATGCCAATGCAGCAGTGCGCCTGCCAAGAATGTCATCCATGTAAGGGCTTGCTCGGTGCTGAGGCAGGATGAGCATTCGACCTGGCCACGCAACTGGTCGGGGCGGGCCTTGGTGATCCACTCGCCGGATGCGCCGCACCCTGGGCCAACCTTGGTCACCACGACCACGTCGCCGTGCCAGGAGGAGAGGGCGCGGTTAATGAGCTCGTTCGCGGACCGCAGTGGCCAGAAGTAGAAGGCGGCCGTGTCGATGTGGTTGACGCCCCGCTCGAACATGCTGTGCAGGGATGCGGCCCAGAGGACCCGGTGAACCGCGGACCTATCGTGTCTTGCGGGCGTGGTTCCTGGGTGCGATGAGGGTTTGGGTGGCTGGCTCGGGTTCGAGGCCGAGGTCGGCGAGGTGCCGCTCGAGCCGGGTATAGGTGTGCCGGGCGGCGTCGTGGCGGCCTGCAGCCTGGTAGAGGCGGATGGCGTGCTGGGCAAGTCGTTCGTGATCGGGGTGCAGGGTGCTCAGGTGTTCCAGAAGACCGAGGACCTCTTCCTGTTCCCGCGGTGAGGCGTCGGCTCGTTCGGCTCGGCTGGCTAGGCGCAGGGCGGCGTCGGTGGCCTGGGTGGCGAAGTGCTCGCGGATGGCATCGGCCCATAGATAGTCGCTGCCCTGCGCAAAGTGTCCGCGGTAGTGAGCCAAGGCGTCGCGGACTTCGGACAGGGCATTGTTCTGGTCTTTTTCCTTGCCGGAGAAGGCTTCTTTCAGGCAGTGAGTGAAGTCGGCGAGGTCGGTTTCCACGAGGTCGGGGTGGAGCTTGTGGAGTTCTCCTTGGAGGAGGATGAATTCTTGGGCGGTGATTCCGGTGGCGGCGCGCAGGGCGCGGCGTACGGCGCGGCGCAGGTTTTTCAGGGCGTTTTGGTCGCTGCCTGGGGCGAGGTGGAGTTTCTCGGCGATGTCGGAGGCGAGGAGGCCGGTGGGGCGTGCGGCGAGCAGGGCGAGAAATTCGTGGACTTCGCTGCGGAGGTTGGTGCCGATAAGGTCGGGGTTGCCGCGGGCGTAGAGGGTGATGGGCCCCAGCACGTGCAGGCATACGGGCTTGGTTTGCGCCGGCCGTGATGTCTTCACCGGGTGCGATCGGGCGGGCGGGTCCTCCGGCTCGGGCTCGACCGGTGGATCGGGGTGCTCACTGTGGGGGGGGTTGTGCGGGGATGGGGAGGATGCGGAGGCGGGGGCGCTGGCCGTGGGCGGTGAGCAGGACGTCGGTTACGTTCCGTCCGGCCTCGGGCGTGAGGTGGAAAAGCCTAACTAAACGTTGAAGCGGAATGCCTGCGGCCCGATCCTGACCTGCGGCGGAGCCCCACCCGAGCCTCTGAACAGGCATTTCACCGTTTGGGTGCGTTGGCCACCGACGGGCGTCTACGAGCATCCTGCGGACTGGCTGCGGACCGGCGGGAACTCCACCGGCCTGGAAATACATGGCGCCGGGACCGGCCCATCGATGAGACTGCGCGGGTGAGCCGCGCGTTCCACCCGGGCCGCGACCGGGGCGTCGATCACCGCCAGGGTGCTGTCCGAGACCGGCCGCGGGAACACCGGCCGCCAGTGGTACTGGAGCTGTTCGGCCTGAAGGACGTTCGTCGCGCCGAGCACGATCGCGCGGACCAGTCGGGCCAGCGCCATGCCCCGATCCCGCCGGCCCGGCCCGGTGCCCTTCGGCAACACCGCACTCAGCGCGATGGCCAGGCCGACACGGTCGACGACCTTCCGCAGCAGCACCGCGCCCGAGCGGCCGATCAGGTTCTTGTCGTCGGCCCGCACGGCAAGCCGGTGATCCCATTCTGCAGCCTGCACCTGTTGGGTGCCTCTTCTCTGCGACGGTTTCGATCTGGACAGTCCAGATCATCGCAGCTGGGAGGCACCCGTCTTCTGTTGGTGCGCCGGGTCATGGCCACAGCTGAACGCATGAGGTCGACCCCAGCGGGCCGCGAGCGGCAGGCCGTCGGCGAGACAGCTGCGGGAGACCGTGCCCAGAGGGGTGTGCAGTTTCCGCGCCGGGCACGGCGAGCATGTCGCGGACCAGGGCGTCGCAGTCGTGGCGGTCAAAGGGCTGGTGTTCATGGCGGATCCGCCGGCAGACGCCGATGTGCCCGCACCCTCCCCGCCTTTGCCTTTCGGCCTACGCCCAGGTCGCCTTCAGCCAGGTCAGGTCCGTGCCCGCAGTGCGCCGAGTCTGCCGCTCGCGCGTGAACAGTGCATCGGTCTTGGTCAGGACAAGCGTGTACGGGCGGCCCTGGCGCCGGGTCGAGTGGCTCACCGGGAGGCCCGCCAGGTCGATGGCACTGTGCACGTGCCGCCGTCCGTCCTTGGCCAGCGGCCACTCCAGGACCCGCTCGGTGGAGGAAGCGAGGAACGCGGCCAACGTGTCGCACAGCTCGCACCCGCCCGTGTGCGCCCGCCCTCTCCCGGCGATGAGCCCACGGCCCGCCCCGCAGCCCGCCCAGGCGATCGACCAGTCGCCCTCGGCGCGCTGCGGGGTGGCGAGGAACGCCTCGAGACGCCCGACGCAGTCCCGCGCGAGCAGCGCGGCCCCCGCCGCTCCGCGCACTTGTGCCGGCAGCTTCGCCGCCGCGCGCAGGGCCGGGACCACGCACTCCAGGACGGTGTCCGGGTATCCGCGCAGCGCCTGCGCGATCGCGGCCCGCCGCTCGTCCTCGGCCGCCTGCCAGACGCGTGCCAGAGGCGGGCCGAGTTCGGCCAGGCGTGGCCCGCGCTCCTCGGCCCGCGCCCGGGCGCACCACAGGCCCAGCTCTTCCTCCAGCCAGCGCCAGGCGGCGTCCGCGAGCAGCCGCGCCGCGTACGAGCCCCCAGCGGCGCGCAGTGCGTCGCACAGCTGGGGCAGGCCCTGCACCCACTCTCCACGGTCGGTCCCGGACACGCGCCAGACGCGCTGTGCGGGGAACCATCCCCCGACGAGTTCACGCGTCCACTCTCTGCCGTACGCCCCGGCCACCGCGGCCAGCGCGTCCGCGTGGTCCGGGGTGAGCGCCTCCGCGCGGAACGGCTCCAGCAGCATCGCCGCCGTCCCGGGCACGCCCAGGCCGGCCGCGACCTCAAGGGCCGTACCCAGCGCTTCGTCCCGCGGCGCGGCCTGCGGCCAGAACGACGCCAGCGAGGCCGCGTCGACCCGGACCCTGTCCAGCCCCCCGGCCGCGATCCGGTCGCGCAGCTCGGCCAGCGCGTCTTCGGATCCGGCCTCGGCCCGGGCCGCGAACGCCCGCTCGCGCGGCCACAGCAGGACCGCGGAACGCCGGTACCAGCGGTCAAGGGTGTTGCCGTAGTTACCCATGTAGCCCTCGTACTCCGACCGGAAGGGCTTCAGGTCCTTGTTCGGCGTGGAGGCACACCGCTCCTCGTCGGAGACGGGCAGACAGATCGCCTCGCCGCCCCCGCCGTCCGGGCGGGTCCACCAGCCGAGAGTGATCTCGTCGTCGATCAGGTCGTTGAGCTCGTAGTCCGCATAGTCGTCGTGGGCGCCGCTGCCGGTACCGGGGGCCAGGTCCTCCTCGTCCTCCTCATCGTAGGAATCGTCGTCGTAGTAGTAGTCGCGGTCCCACGGGTCACCGCCGCCGGGCGGGTAGGCGTCCCAGGTTTCCTTCACCTCGGCGAGCGCGAGCACCGCCTCGCAGCCGGCCCGCGCCGCGGCGGTACGCAGCAGCGCGGCGCGCTCGGCGTCCGCGCCCTTGAGGCGGCTCCAGGACAGTCCGCGCTGGGTGTACTCGTGGTCGAGCAGGTAGACCAGCCGGTTCGGCGGAGGCAGTTCCCGGCCACCCCAGCGCGGGAGGGCCGGCTCGGCGAAGTGTTCGGTCAGACAAGCCGCGAGGTCGGCGACCGGGCCGACGTCCCCGGACGCGTCCTCGTCCTCGGCGTCGGCGAGCAGGTTGAAAGTGAGGGTCACCCGATAGCCCGACTTCACCGGCTTGACCTCGTGCCGGCAGTCGGCGTAAAAGGCGACGAAGGTCAGCCGCTCCTTCGACGCCTGGTAGACCCTGCTCTCACCGCCGTGCTCCACCACCAGTTCGCCGCCGGTGTGTGCCGAAGGCAGCGACACCACCAGCGTGCCCACCATCGCGTCGTCCTTCTCGGAGTCCTGGTGGGGAAGGAAGAACTGGCCCTTGCCGTACACAAGGAGCGCGTGCGGCTCGGCCCGCAGCCGGGTCTTCGCCGGCAGCCCGAGCTCGTCACGGAAGTACTCCAGAGCGGCGTCCAACATCGGCACCCACCCTGTCCCGCCCAGCTCGAACCGGTCCGGAGTGATCTCCCAGGTGTCGCGGACACCGGGGTCGCTCAACGTCTCCTCACCGCGCCCGAACTTCGCCGGCCGCGCCACCTCGATCAGCTTCTTCGTACGCGGCGCGCGCAGCGGAAGCACCATCGGCCCAACACCCGCCACGTCCAGCCGGAGCACATCGGCCGGCGCGTTCATCCGGGCGGCGAACGAGCCGCCCGGGTCCGAGCCACCGAGCAGTCGCGCCAGCCGCTCCCGTGCCGAGATCGCCATGTTCCGTCCCCTTTTCACGTCCATGCCCCGCTTCGTACCGCCGGGGACGCCCCGGCTTCCCTGACGATCGCAGTGACGGCGGGCACCGCTCCCGCGCGAACGACCGGACGCCGACGCCCGACCCCTCAGCGGCGCGGAGGCCATCACCCCGGGAACATCCCCTGCCGGTACGACGCCGGGGCGTTCATCGCCGTCGACAACGACGACCGACGCACGCAGGGCCGCCACGGCCTGGCCGGGCCGCCCTCGACCGCAGGAAATCACACCGCCACGAGCCGGACACGATCGCCGCAGAGTTTGACCATGTCGTCGATATCGGAGGTCAACATGACAACGGGGCGGTGCTGCCTCAGCGCGGCCTCGGCGACCGCCGCATCGATCGCATATTTGTGCCCGTGCAAGCCGGCGTCCATCAGCAGTTTCGAGGCCGCTCTCGCCTCCTCGTCGCCCACCGGGACTACGCGCAGTCCGGAGAGTACCCAGTTCAGGCGGGACTTGTTCGTACGGACGTGGACGGCCTCGATGATGGTGAGCGCACTGATCATGACCTCCATGCCTCGCGAGCGCGCCTCAGCAACCAGAGCCACCACCTGCTCGTCGTCGGCGAGCAGCTTCGAGAGCCCCTCGCTGTCGAGGACCAGCGTCCCCTCGTGACTCAGCTTGCGGCGGGCCACCCGGCCTCCTCGGCGAACACCTCGTCGAAGACCTGCCGCGCCCGCTGACGAGCCTGCTCGGAGACCGGCCCCTTGCGGTTCTCGTAGTCCGCCAGGTACTCGTCCAACACCTGGCCGCGCAGCTCACGCTCGACCGCCGCGGCGATGAACGCGGAGAACTCCCGCTTGCCCACCCGCGCACGGATCGCCTCCGCGGTCCCCTCCGGAAGCGACAGGCTCACCCGCGTCGCCGGCCCTTCTCCGATGCTGTACGTCGTCTCAGCCATGCCCCAAGTGTGTCAAACGAGTAGGAAAAGCGCTACGGCCCGCGCCCCCGCCACCCACGCGGGAGCCACCCGGGAAAGGCCGGGGAAGAGTCGCCCACCCCCTCTCGTCGCGCACCGCACAGTCCGCGACTCAGCACGGAAGCCAGCCACCATCCCAACACGGGAAGCAACCAGGGGCCCGACCCCGAAAGGTCGGCCCCCTCCTGACCTGCATGTTTGCTAGATCAGCGACGTGGCGATGCAGCGCCCGCTACACGTTGAAGCGGAACTCCATCACGTCCTCAGTCTGCGCGACGTAGCCCTGACCCGCCTCCACGCGCTGGGCACCTCCGCCTTGATGGTCCTCTCCCGAGGTCTGCACGCAGCGCTCAGCGATGTCTACCACTGGCGGCTTGGCGGCTGCTGTAGGACGACAAGTCCGGCCTGCGACATCCCTATAGAAGACGTGTCAGCCCTAAGCAGATCTCTAGGCCACGGCGTCCCACAGCGCCTGCCCCAGCCGCCATCCCAGCACGACGCGTCTCCAGACAACCGTCAGGGGATCCACGTGGACCTCCCCGAGGAGCCACCTAAGGTGACGGAGCACATCGCAGCCGCCCTACTGCACCTCCTTCGCATCCTGGTTACCGATCCCGGCCAGCCACGCCCCGAGGCCGTAGTCAGCACAGACGAGCGGACGGCCGCTGGCTCTTCTAGCCCAACCGAGGTACGACAGACCCCCACATAACACCCGCACCGCGCTACACGCCATACACCCCGGGAGACTGACCGCACGTGATCCGTTTCGCCTTCGCCGGACGCTGTTCCACCGAGGACCTTCAAGACCCCGAGGCCTCCAGAAACTGGCAGCTCACCCGGGCCCGTGCCCTGATCGAACCCGCTGGCGGCCAGATCGTCACCGAGTACTTCGACGTCGGACACAGCCGCTCCCTGCCCTGGCAACGCCGGCCCCGCGCCAACGAACTCCTCCAAGCCCTCCGCAACCCAAACCGCGGCTTCGACGCCGTTGTGATCGGAGAACCCCAGCGCACCTACGGCAACCAGTTCGGCAACACCTTCCCCGTCTTCGTCCACTTCCGCATCCCCCTGTGGGTCCCGGAAGTCGGCGGCCCGATCGACCCGGACAACGAAGCCCACGACCTCGTCATGTCCGTCTTCGGCGGCATGAGCAAGGGGGAACGCAACCGCATCAAGATCCGGGTGCGGACCGCCATGGGCTCGCAGGCCCAGCTCCAGGGCCGCTATCTCGGCGGGCGGCCACCCTACGGCTACCGGATCGCCGACGCAGGCCCCCACCCCAACCCCTCGAAGGCCGCCGCCGGCCAGCGCGTCCACAAGCTCGAGCTGGACCCCGGCGCCGCACCCGTCGTGCAGCGGATCTTCACTATGTATGTGGAAGGCATGAGCTACAGCGCCATTGCCGCCCAGCTCACTCGGGAAGGCATCCCCTGCCCCTCCGCCCACGACGCCACCCGCAAACCGCACCGCAAGAAGACCGCATGGCAGCAGGGCGTCGTGCGCGCCATCCTCCTCAACCCCCGGTACACCGGCCACGAGGTCTGGAACAAGCAGCGCAAGGAAGAAGCCTCCTCGACGTCGACGACGTCACCCTCGGCCACCGCACCCACATGACCCACAACCCGCCCGATGAGTGGATCCACTCCAACGAACCCGCTCACGAAGCGATCATCAGCCTGGACCTCTTCGAGTCTTCGATGCCGCCCGCACCGTGCGCACACAGCGCGCCCGCAACCAGGGGCGGCAGGAGCGCGTCGGAAAGCGGGGCGCGCGCCCCTACGCTCTGCGCGGCCGGGTCCGGTGCAGCCTGTGCGGGCGCAAGATGCAGCCCGCCACCAATCCGCAGCCGCGTCTACTACCGCTGCGAGTTCAAAGAGGAAGAAGCCGCCCTCTACCCCGACCTCACCCACCCGCGCACCGTCTACCTGCGGGAAGACATCGTGTGCCAGGCCCTGGACCGGTGGATCGCCCGGGCCTTCGCCCCGGACCGGCTCTCCGCCACCATCGAAGCGCTCACCCACGCGAGCGCCGCAGCGAGCACCGCAGAGCCCCAGACCCCCGAGCAGGCCCAAGCACGCCAGGCGATCAAGGAGTGCGAGCGCCGTCTCGCCCGCTACCAGGCAGCCCTCGACGCCGGAGCCGATCCCGCCGTCGTCACCCAGTGGATCAACGAAGCCAAGCGGGACAAGGACGCGGCACAGAAGAAGCTCGACGCGCACACCGCCGTCCCCCGGAAGAAGCAAACCCCGCTCGACGCGCAACAGATCCGACAGATCACTGAGAGTCTTGGAGATATTGCACAGCGCATCCAAGTCGCAGCCGTCGAGAAGAAGGGCCCCCTCTACGAGGCACTGGGCATCACCATTAGCTACGAATACGCAACGAGGACCGCGACCGTAAGGTCGGGGCCCTCGTCACCGTATCGTCAATCGTTGTGTCCGAGGGGGGAGTTGACCGTGACGACACGGTCGTGGTCGCGCAGGAAAAGCTCTTCCCCCGAGGCACCTGTCGGTGCAGCCGCCGCCGCTGCCGCTACCACTACTCGTCGGTGGAGTCAGTGGTGCGGGGCCGGCGCGATCTCATCCGCTCCGAGCGGCGTGTCAGGGGATGGTGGCGCCCCTCTGCGCCGGGAGCTGCCGTCACGGGCTGGAAGAGGGTCTCGCCGCCCGAGGTGCAGTCACCGACCGCCGTCCGCGGCGGGCTCCCGGCACCGTCCGTCAGCCCGACTCGCCCGTTGGGCCGGCGCCTCTGTCGTCGTCCCGCCCTGCCCGTTCACCGGGTCCTCCCGTCGTGCCGGCCTCGTCGTCGGGCGTGCAGGTGCCGAGGCCCACGGCCGTGAGCCAGCGCCGCCCGGCGTCCAGGTGCGCGGCCGTCCGCGGAAGCCCCCGCAGCCGCTCGGACAGCGTTGCCAGGGCCGCGCCCAGAACGGCGGTGGGCACACCACGGGCGCGCAGGAACTGCGCGCCGAAAGAGAGATAGTCGGTGAGAACCCGCGGATCGTCGACGTAGTTCGCCGCGGCCACGACGTCGGGGAGACGGCCGAGGTCCTCCATGACGGCCTCCGCGTACTGCGAGCCCGGATCACCGAGCCACGGGTACCGCTCCAGCACATGGACGCGCAGTCGCCCCAGCAACTCGGTCCGCTGCCGGACGATCCGGAAGTACTCCTCGTCGGCGAGGTGTTCCAGGGGCTCCGCTGCCTCCGGGGGCCTCGGCCACCGCAGCGCGAGCATCTCGGCGGCGACGGCCGGATCGGACGCGTACAGGTCGGCTCCGATCGTGCGGGCCCAGACGCCCCCGGGGCCGAACCCCGAGCCGCCCACAAGCACCGGTGCCCCTGCTCGCCGACCGCACTCGACGAGGTGGTGTGCGGCGGGCAGGCGCGCCGGAATCATGCATGACAGACACACCAGGTCGGGCCCCTGCCGGTGGATGTGGGACAGCAGGTGCGGGGCGAGGACGTTCGCGCCCAGAAACGTCACGTCGAAGCCGCGCAGCCTCAGCACCTCCGCGGCGATCCGTGCGGGCAGGGTGTGACGCTCCCCCTCGACGCACGCGAACACGACCCGGCGGGCCGGTGCGGAGCCCGGGTGCCACGACCCCGCAGCCGCGGCGGCCACGGCGTTCACCACGCGCTCGCTCACATGGGTGGCGGCGTGCTCCTGGGCCACGCTCCACTCCGCGGCCACCCATCGGGCGCCGACGGCTGCCTGTGCCGGGGCGATCAGTCGGAGCAGGATGTCCTCCGCCGCGGCCCCTGACCGCAGCAGACCCAGAGCCAGTGCGGTGGCCCCCGCCTCGTCGGCGTGGGCGAGGTGGTTGTCGAAGGCGGCGCGGACCTCCGGGAGGACGGCCGGCACGTCGGTCACCGTGGGGGTCCAAGAGCGTCGGACGCACCTGGCGAGAGGCGCGAGGGCGGCGACGACTGCAGCGCCAGGACCGCGATGTCGTCATGGGCACGTCCGGCCAGCCAGTCGGCGACGCGCAGTTCGATCCGCTCGGCGACCGCGCCGGCGGGCATCCCCGCGCAGCCCGCCAGGTCGTGCGCGAGCCGCTCGGCCCCGTACTCCTCGGCACCGGCGGGACCGCCCCGGGCCTCGGTGACCCCGTCGCTGTACAGCAGGATCAGCTCGTCGCGCGCCAGCCGGACCGCGGCCTGGCCGAATTCCGCGCCGGGCAGGGCCCCGACCAGCATCCCGCCCACGTCCACCGCCTCCACGGCTCCGCCACGGCGCAGCACCAGCGGTGGCGGATGCCCGCCACCGGCGAGCACGACGTCCAGTGCGCCTCGGCCGGCCGGGCGGGCGGCGCCCACGACCAGGCTGGCGAACCGGCCTGAGTCAGCCTCGAGCAGCGACCGGTTGAGCACGTCGAGCACACGCAGCGGCCGGGTCTCGACGAGGGCCAGGGTCCGCAGGCTCTGGCGGACATGACCGGTGAGCACGGCCGCCTCCGCGCCCTTGCCGCAGACGTCCCCCAGGCTGAACCTCACGCCCCCACCACCGTCCTGCTCGGACTCCACCTCGTAGAAGTCACCGCCGAAGCCCAGTGCCTCGGGGGCGGGGCGATAGGCGGCGCCCAGCCGCACGCCCGGCACCTCGGGCAGCGGCGCGGGATCCAGGCCCGCCTGGAGCACGGCCGCAGTGTGAGCCTGCTGGGCGTAGAGGGCGGCGGCCGACAGAGCCGTACCGGCCCGGTAGGCGAATTCGGATACCACCGCGGAGTCCGCGACGGGACGCTCCCCCGTTCCGGCCGCGCGGAAGAGGACCAGAGCCCCCGCCGAGCCCCCGCCACCGGGCAGCGCGGTCACGAGCGACTCGCCTCCGGGACCCGGGTCCGGCGGCGTCGCCCCGCCCAGACCTTCAAGATCGCCCGGGCGGCAGGCGGCGAGCCGGGGTGACAGATCGGACAGTGCCCTCACCAGCTGCGGTACACGCTCGAGGGTGGACGCCGGCAACGCTCCCGACTCCGCCGCCACGCCCGGCGCGGCGCAACGGTGCCAGTCCGCGTGGCCACCGCGCGGCGGCAGCACGAGCAGCGCGGCGTCGGCCAAGGCCGGCACGGCGAGTTCCACCACACTCCGTGCAGTGCGGCCGTGGTGCAGGGAGGCTCCCAGCCGTCGGCCCGCCTCGCTCAGGAACGCCGTCCGGAGCCGCTCGGCGCGCAGCTCGGCCCCGCACCGGCGGACCTCGGTGTCGTCGCTGACGAGCCACACCGAGCAGTCCCGCACCGAGTTCCTGCGGCCGGTCAGCCGCCGGCCGAGGAACTCGGCGTCGAAAGCCGCCGCGGAGGCGACGACCGCCTGCCCCAGAGGTCCGGCTGCCGCGGGGTCCGCCGTGATCCCCGGCCGCAGGCCCGGAAAGCAGACGGCGGCCGGGCCGTTGCACCAGAGGACCACACCGGAAGCGTCACAGACCACGACCGCCTGGTCGACGAGGTCGAGCAGGGCGTCCAGCAGCTTCCGTCCGGGACGGCGAGGAGCCTGCCCGCCGCCGTCCGAAGCCGGGCGCCGGGCCCGTGTGTCCGTCACCGCTCCCGTGCTCCGGGAGGACGGACCAGGACACAAAGCGGAAAACGGCCGACTGCCGCGCCGGCCGGGGCAGAGAACATGCACACCGCCGTTTCACACTCCGAAACCCGAGAAGTCCCTCAGATCCGGTTTCCACCTTCAGATCCGGTTTCCACCTTACGGCCGTACGGGCCGGGGCACCGCCTGCGAGACGCCGCGGCCGCCGGAACGGCGAACACCCGCCCCAGGCGAGAGCCGGAAACGGGTGCGGTTTCGCGTGCGCCGGCAGAGGCCCGGCACCGCCTTCGCTCGTGCGACAGACAGGAGCAATTCATCGCATCGGCACATTCTTGGAGATATAACAAACTGGATACAGTGACGTTCTTAACAGATAACGCTTTCATAACAGGTCGGTCGGCGTGGCGCTGTACAGTCTGGCGCCATGGCTCTGGAAACCGCACTGGTCACACGCAGCTTCGCCGCCGTCGAGCCCTACGGGATCGACGTCGCCGCCTACTTCTACGACCACCTTTTGACCCGCAATCCTGAGTTGCGGAGCCTTTTCGCCGCACATCTCGACGAGCAGCGCGACCGGCTCTGGGCCGCGCTGCGCACCCTGGTCGCCAACCTCGAAAAGCCGCAGAATCTGCAAAGCATCCTGGAAGGGCTCGGGCGCCGGCACGCCTCGTACGGTGCCTTGCCGGAGCACTATCCCGCAGTCGGCGCCAGCCTCCTCGCCACGCTCGAGCACTTCGCCGGAGACAGCTGGGACTCCGCGACCGCGCGGGCGTGGAGCGCCCTGTTCGGCGTCGTGAGCGCCACCATGACCGGCGCCGCGGCGGGCACCTCCGAGGGCGGGTCCGCGAGCGCCGCCACCGTTGCCTGAGGTCGGCCCATGGCTTTGGACCCCGCGCTGCTGTGTGCCAGCCTCTCCGTGGTGGAGCGCCGCGCCGATCAGGCCTCCGCCTACTTCTACGCGCACCTGTTCGCCAACAACCCGGACGTGCGGTCGCTCTTCCCTGTCGAGATGGCAGAACAGCAGGACCGGCTGTTCGCGGCCCTCACCCGACTCGTCGGGCTGCTGGATACCTCTGAGCGACTCGGCGCCTACCTCGCCACCCTCGGCCGGGACCACCGGAAGTTCGAGGTCCGGCCCGAGCACTACCCGGCAGTGGGCGCCAGCCTGCTCGCCACCCTCCGCCAGTTCTGCGGGAACACCTGGACCCCGGCCGTGGAGAAGGCGTGGACCGAGGCGTACTCGGTCATCGCCCAGGCGATGATCGACGCTGCCGCAGCGGTGTCTCCCGCCACGCCGGCCTGGTGGGACGCCCGGGTCGTCGAACGACAGCAACCGCAGTCCGACCTCGTCATCCTCACTCTCGCACCGGACCGGTCCTATCCCTTCCTGCCCGGCCAGTACCTCACTCTCTGCAGTCCACACGCTCCCCGGGTGTGGCGGCCCTTCTCCATCGCCAACGCACCTCGCCCCGACGGCACTGTGGAGCTGCACGTGCGGAAGGTCCCCGAGGGCATGGTGAGCACCGCCCTGGTCGACGCGACCCGTGTCGGCGAGGCACTGCGGCTGGGGCCACCGCTCGGAGACGCCGTCCTGCCTTCCGGCTCACAGCGGCCTCTGCTGGCGGTGGCGGGCGGCACCGGCTGGGGGCAGACCAAGGCCGTGCTGGAGCAGGTGGCGTACGCCCCTCGCCGCACCACCCTGTTCCTCGGCGGGCGCTGCGATGGCGACCACTACGACTCGGCCGGTGTGCGGCTGCTGGCGCAACGTCACCCCTGGCTGGAGGTGGTGTCGACCGTCCCCGGCGAACGCGTGCCCGGATCCGCGGGCGTGCGGATGATGCAGACCGCCATCCTGGAGCACGGCAGCTGGGCAGGACACGACGTCCATCTGAGCGGGCCGCCCGACATGGTGCGCGAGGTGGCCGGCCTGCTGCGGTCGCGATGCGGCGTGGCCGGTGAGCTCATCCGCCACGACCCGTTGCCCACGACGTTCTGCCGCAGCAGGCCGACCAACAGCGCCGAACGGTTCCTGATGGAGCGGGACGTGTGCTGGATCAACCGCACCGAACTCGGCATCTGACACAGCCACGGCATCGTGGCCCCCAGACCCCGAGAAGCTTCCCGCCCGTCGGCGGCCCCTGCGGAACGCGACTGAACCTCCCCGAGGAGTTCGGCATCCACGACTGGAGGCACAGCGAGGTCACGAACGGTCCGGAGGCCGGGGAGAACCCGTAGAGGTCTCCGCGAACCGCGCAGACTGGCTGCCTCCGGTGGGGCCGACTCGGCCTGTCGTCTCTGGTCCGGCCTGGGAAGTCGAGAGGGCGCCCGGCGGGGTCGGACGCGGCTTCGCGCGCGTGCTTGCCGCCGCAGCCTGCAAAGACCGCGGACGCGGTCGGCGTGGCCGACGTCCGGCGCCGGCTGACGGACGCGCGACCCACCCCGCTGCCGCACGACGTCCGCGCAGACGCCTCCGTCCAGCGTTCCACCATGCGAACTCCTTCCCCCTGGCCAGGACCACTGATCGATGTGGGGTAATGCGGCATCGCTTGGTGAGAACACCCTTTATCGCCGGCCGCCGTCGGAACCGGACGCAGCGACCGGCGGTCTCTTCCCGAGAAGGTCGGGCACACCGCCCGTGAGTACCCGAGCGCACACGTGAGCGCACACGTCGAGAAGAACGAAGCACAGGGAACGGACGGGGATGAGGGCTGCGAGGACGTTGACGCGGTGGCTGCCGGGTACCGCCTGTACGTGACGGCCCTGCTGCTGACCGCGTGGTGGCTGAAGGGACAACCTGCGGCAGAGCGCGCCCGTTTCGTGCGCCACAACAGCAGCAACGTCCATCACATGGATGTCGGCAAGTGGTGGACCCTGTTCACCAGCGGTCTGGTGGTCGACGGCGTGCCGACCCTGGTCGGTATCGCCGCCGTGGCCTTGGTCCTGGGA
>NZ_BMVF01000010.1 GCF_014650575.1 Streptomyces naganishii JCM 4654 | reverse complement strand
CATCTCCTTGGGCGTGGCCTTCGTGGCCGGCAGGAACCGGGTACCGAGACCGGCCGCGGGCACGACCGCCTTGGTGATCCTCGGGTGCGACTGAGTCATGTCCGCAACCTTATCCGCTGACTTTGCATGGATCTGATGCCTCCGGTTTATTGATTCTCAGATGAGCGGCCGCCCCGGCGCATGAGAAAGCGGGCGGGCGGCCGATACGAAACCGCCGGGCGACTTGACGGGAAAGGGCGCGGAAACACTTTGAGCCACACGGGACGTACGACCGAGCCCGCCAAGCGCACCTTGCGCCGGGACCTCCTCGCCGCGAGGAACGCGCTGAGTACCGACGACGTACGGGAGGCGGCCGGCGCGCTGGCCCGGCGCGCGCTGGAGCTGCCCGAGCTGACGCGGGCGCGCACGGTGGCGGCGTACGTCTCCGTGGGCGCCGAACCCGGCACCCTCCCCCTGCTCGACGCGCTGCGCGCGCGGGACGTGCGCGTCCTGCTGCCCGCGCTGCTACCCGACAACAACCTGGACTGGGGCGCCTACGGCGGAGAGGGCTCCCTCGCGCGCGTGCAACACGGCGGCAGGATGGCGCTGTTCGAGCCGGCCGGGGAGCGCCTCGGTCCGGACGCGGTGACGTCCGCCGACGTGGTGCTGCTGCCGGGCGTCGCCGTCGACACGCGCGGGATGCGGCTGGGGCGCGGCGGAGGGTCCTACGACCGTGTGCTCGCGCGCCTGGAGCGGGCGGGCGCCGGTCCGGCACTGGTGGTGCTGCTGTACGACTCCGAGGTCGTCCGGCACGTCCCGGAGGAGCCGCACGACCGGCCGGTGCAGGCGGTGGTGACGCCGTCGGGCGTACGGCGGTTCACCGAGGGCGGCCGGGCCGTGCCCGGCGCCTGACGGCGGGCCGGGCCGGTACGACGGAGGCCCTCCACGCGCGCGTGGAGGGCCTTCGGTCCTCGCCGGCCGGTGTGCTCAGCCGGTCACGGGTTGAGGACCAGCCGGTCGCTCGTGCTCTTGTCGACCGCGTCCGGCGAGAACGACCAGGGCAGCAGCTCGCCCTTGGCCCACTTGCCCGTCTGGTCGGTGTAGTGGGCGCTGAAGGCGTGCCCCGAGGCGCCGGTGAGGTTGATCCACTTGGACTTGTCGAGGTCGGCGAGGTTGACCACCATCCGCATGGACGGCACCCACACCACGCCGTAGCCGCCGGCCGCGTTCCACCCGGAGGCGTTGACCGCGGCCTCGCCGCCGCTGAGCTTCCAGGGGCCGCGGTTGAGGACGTACTGCAGGAAGCCGGGGCCCTCGGTGCCCAGGGTCTGGTTCTTCAGGAACAGCCGGTGCAGCCGTCCCCAGCTCCAGGTGTCGATGTCCTTGCCGAGCTTGGCGGTCAGCTCCCAGCGGGCGTCGATCATGGCGCGCGCGAACAGCTCGTCGCGGTTGTCGGCCTTGGGGCGGGTGCCCGACGCCGGCGTCTTCCACCAGTCGCTGTTCTGGTCGTCCATCAGGTTGCGCACGACCTCGAACCAGCGGTCGCCGCCGTCCGGCTGCGCCTGGTCGGCGTCGCGCTCGCCGCACTCGCGGACCTTGCTGGTCTCGTCCACCGGGCCGGTGTTGTCGGCCGGTTCGACCCACAGGCACTGGCCCTTCACCCGCAGCTCCTTGGGCAGCTTGTTGCCGAAGGCCAGCTTGAGGATGTTGCGCCAGACCGCGTTGAAGTAGGCGGCCGCCGCCGAGTCGGCGTCCTGGGTGTAGTCCCAGCCCTCCAGGAGCTTCTGCGCCTGGCGGACGTCCTTGTCCTTGAGGTCGATCTTCAGCAGCTTGGGCACCAGGAGCTTGGCGATCTCGCTGCTGTTGTCCGTCTGCATCTGGCGCATGTCGTCGGTGGAGATCTTGCCGCCGCCGTCGATCTTGGACTGGATGAGGTCGGTGATCCGCTGGCTGCGGGTGCCGTAACCCCAGTCCGTGGTCAGTGTGTACGGGTACTTGTCCGGGTCTATCACGGCCTGGTTGGCGGTGACGATGTAGCCGCGCTTGGGGTTGTACTCGTAGGGCAGCTGGTCCTGCTTGATGTAGCCGGTCCAGTCGTACTTGGAGTCCCAGCCGGGCGCCGGGATGGAGCCGTCGTCGTTCTTCGCGCGCGTGGGGATGCGGCCGGGCAGCGTGTAGCCGATGTTCCCCTCGGTGTCGGCGTAGATCAGGTTCTGCGAGGGCACGTCGAACAGCGCGGCCGCCGAGCGGAAGCCGGTGAAGTCCTTCGCCCTGTCGATGGCGAAGACGGCGTCCATGGTGGTGCCCGGCTGGAGCGCGGTCCACTTCAGGGCGATCGCGTAGCCGTCGCCGCGGTCCGGGGCGGCGGTGTTGACCTGGGCCTTCTTGCCGACCTTGACGAGTTCGTCGTCACGGTCGGACAGCAGGGGGCCGTTCTCGGTCTCGCGGACGACGATCGTCTTGGACGCGCCGCCGGCGACCTTGATGGTCTCCTGGCGCGTCCTGAACGGCACGGTCTTGTTGTCCCGCAGATAGCCGTCGCCGCTGAGCTTCTCCAGGTACAGGTCGGTGACGTCGACGCCGGAGTTGGTCATGCCCCAGGCGATGTCCTGGTTGTGGCCGATGACCACGCCGGGCATGCCCGCGAAGGTGTAGCCGGTGACGTCGTAGGGGCACGCGCTGGAGATCGAGCGGCAGTGCAGGCCCATCTGGTACCAGACCGAGGGCAGCGAGGCCGACAGGTGCGGGTCGTTGGCCAGCAGCGGCTTGCCGGTGATCGTGTACTTGCCGGAGACGACCCAGGAGTTGGAGCCGATGCCGTTGCCGTTGACGCCGACGGCCGTGGGGAGGTTGTCCATGACGTCGTGCAGGCCCATGAGCTGACCCTGGATCCCGGAGCCCGCGGAGGTGCCGGACGTGGCGCCGGACGTCGTGCCGGCGGTCCCGGTGCCGCCGGTGGCGCCGCCCGTGGTCCCCGCCGTCGTCCGGGCCGTGCCCGAGGTGCCCGTGGAGGTGCCCGAGGCGCCTGTCGAGGTGCCCGTGCCCGTCGAGGTGCCGGTGGTGGCGCCGCCGCCCTGAAACGTCCTGGTGAGCGCGTCGTACTGGCCCTGCGTGACGATCGCCTTGTGCCGGCTGTAGGGGTAGTCCGGGTAGAGGTCCTTGATCTGCTTGGGTCCGAGGCGGCTGGTCATCAGGGCGCGGTCGATCTCGTCCTGCATGTTGCCGCGCAGGTCCCAGGCCATCGCCTTCAGCCACGACACCGAGTCGACGGGGGTCCACTGGGCGGGCTTGTAGTCGTTGGTGAAGCCCAGGGCCGCGTACTCCAGGGAGATGTCCTTGGCGTCCCGGCCCTTGAGGTAGGCGTTGACCCCCGCGGAGTACGCCTGGAGGTACTTCTTGGTGGAGGCCGACAGCTTGCTGTCGTACTCCTCCTTGGCGACCCGGTCCCAGCCGAGGGTGCGCAGGAACTCGTCGTTCTTGACCTGGCCCTTGCCGAACATCTCCGACAGGCGCCCGGAGGTCATGTGCCGGCGGACGTCCATCTCGTAGAAGCGGTCCTGCGCCTGGACGTAGCCCTGCGCCATGAACAGGTCGGCGGCGGAGGAGGCGTAGACCTGCGGGATGCCGTAGCCGTCGCGCTTGACGTCGACGGGTCCCGACAGGCCCTGGAGCGTGATGGAGCCCTTGGTCTGCGGGAAGGAGGCGCGCACCGTACTGATCGACCAGTAGGCCCCGTAGGCGATGCCTCCGATGATGGCCAGAACCAGGACGAGCCCGACCAGTCGGGCTTTTCGCCCCTTCTTCCTGCCGGACTTGCCGGGCTTGTCACCCGTTGAGGCGGTGGTGTTGGGGGGCATCGCTGTCCTTGCTGTCCTAACGCGAGCGGCAGGCGGTACTGGAGTGCTGGAGCAACCATAGGCGCAGGGCCCGATGGCACTTGACGCGGAGTCGGGTCCCGACGCGGACGGGCGTTCGATCTTGCCCCGCGAAGCGTCAAGAAAGCGTCAAGAGTTAGGTAAGGTAACGAAGTAACCGGAGAGCCCGGAGAACTCGGGGAAGGAACCGCCGCTGACTGTCCACCACCTCAACCAGCTCCTGCTCGCCTGTTCGCTCGTCCTGCTCGTCGCCGTGGCAGCGGTACGGATCTCCTCGCGCAGCGGGCTGCCCAGCCTGCTCGTCTACCTCGGGATCGGCGTCGTCATCGGTCAGGACGGCCTCGGCCACGTGCACTTCAGCAACGCCGAGCTGACCCAGATCATCGGCTACGCCGCCCTGGTCGTGATCCTCGCCGAGGGCGGTCTGGGAACGAAGTGGAAGGAGATCAGACCGGTCCTTCCGGCCGCCTCCGTACTGGCGCTGGTGGGTGTCGCGGTGAGCGTGGGGATCACCGCGGCGGGTGCGCACTACCTCAGCGGGCTCGACTGGCGGCAGTCGCTCATCATCGGCGCGGTGGTCTCCTCCACGGACGCGGCGGCCGTCTTCTCGGTGCTGCGCCGCATCCCGCTGCCCGCGCGCGTGACGGGCACTCTGGAGGCCGAGTCCGGCTTCAACGACGCCCCGGTGGTCATCCTCGTCGTCGCCTTCTCCTCCGCGGGACCGGTCGAGCACTGGTACGTCCTGGTGGGCGAGATAGCCCTCGAACTGGCCATCGGCGCGGCCATCGGCCTCGCGGTCGGCTGGCTCGGCTCCTGGGGCCTCAAGCACGTCGCGCTGCCCGCGTCCGGCCTCTACCCGATCGCCGTCATGGCGATCGCCGTCACCGCCTACGCCGCCGGCGCGCTCGCCCACGGCAGCGGCTTCCTCGCCGTTTACCTGGCCTCGATGGTGCTCGGCAACGCCAAGCTGCCGCACTGGCCGGCCACGCGCGGCTTCGCCGAGGGGCTCGGCTGGATCGCGCAGATCGGCATGTTCGTCCTGCTCGGTCTGCTCGTCACCCCGCACGAACTGGGCGACGACGTCCTGCCCGCGCTCGTCATCGGCCTGGTGCTGACCATGGTGGCGCGGCCGCTGAGCGTGGTGGCCAGCCTGCTGCCCTTCCGGGTGCCGTGGCAGGAGCAGACCCTGATGTCCTGGGCCGGGCTGCGCGGCGCGGTGCCCATCATCCTGGCGACCATCCCCATGGTGAACGGCGTCACGGGCAGCCGCCGCATCTTCAACATCGTCTTCGTCCTGGTCGTCGCCTACACCCTGCTCCAGGGTCCGACGCTCCCGTGGCTGGCCCGCACGCTGCGCCTGGGCAAAGGCCCGGAGGCCGCCGACCTCGGCATCGAGGCGGCGCCCCTGGAGCGGCTGCGCGGCCATCTGCTGTCCGTGGCCATCCCGGAGGGCTCACGGATGCACGGCGTCGAGATCAACGAGCTGCGGCTGCCCGCGGGGTCCGCGGTCACGCTGGTCGTGCGCGAGGGTGAATCGTTTGTCCCCCTGCCGACGACGGCCCTGCGCCGCGGCGACGAGCTCCTGGTGGTCGCCACCGACCCCGTCCGCGAGGCCGCCGAACGACGACTGCGCGCGGTCGGCCGGGGCGGCAAACTGGCCGGCTGGCTGGGCACGAACGACAACGGCGAGAGCCTGTAGAACCCCGGCGACGGGCACCCCGCGCGGGAGCGCCGGGTGCCTGCGGAGCCCGGCGGCAGCATCCCGCGCGGGGGCGCCGGGTGCCTGCAGAGCCCGGCGGCAGCATCCCGCGCGGGGGCGCCCCGGGCCGGTGCGCCCGGCGGCGGAGCATCCCGCGCGGGAGCGGCGACGGCCCCTGACGGCAGAGGCGGCGGCCGGTGAGCCCGACGGCGATGCGCCCCGCGCGGGAGCGGCCGTGGGCCCTGACGGCAGCGGCGGCACCCCGTAGGGGCTGGGTGATCGCTGTACCATGAAGGCGCACCTGATCGAACCAACTCTGCCTGACGCAGAGCTGGCGCGACCGTATGGCGGCCGGGCAGCCACCCGCGTGGGCACCGGCATCTACCGCAGTCCGCGCAAGAGGACAGCTCTCGGCGTGCCCGTAACCCGGGGCCGCGCTACCAGGCGGCAGAAAGGCACGGCCGTGGGATCCACGGTCACCACCCCTGAGCCGGCGAAGAACGCGCCGGCCCCCGCCCGCCCCGGATACGGGCAGTTGCTGCGCACCCGCGGCGCCTGGACGTTCCTGCTCCCCGGCTTCGCCGCGCGCCAGCCGTTCGCGATGCTCACCCTCTCCATCGTGCTGCTGGTGCAGCACACCACCGGCTCCTACGGCGTCGCGGGCGCCACCGCCGCCGTCACCGGCGTCTCCATGGCGCTGTTCGCGCCCTACAGCGGGCGGCTCGCCGACCGCCACGGCCAGCGCGCCGTGCTGGTCCCCGGCGTCCTGGTGCACGCCATGGCTGGCCTGTCGCTGACCGCGCTCGCCCTGGCGCACGCCCCCCTGTGGGCGCTGTTCGCCGCGGCCGTGCCGACCGGCGCCTCGGTGCCGCAGGTCGGGCCGATGGTGCGGGCCCGCTGGGGCGTCACCCTCGGCGACTCGCCGCTGATGAGCACCGCGGCGGCCTTCGAGTCCGTCACCGACGAGCTGACCTTCGTCGTCGGTCCGCTGCTGGCCACCGCGCTGTGCACGGCCGTCGCACCGGCGGCCGGCCTGGTCACCGAGGCCGCGCTGACCCTGGCCGGCGGCCTGCTGTTCGCCGCGCAGAAGCGCACCCAGCCGCGCACGGAGCGGGCCGCCGCGGCGGGCGGCGGGCACGCGCGCGTGGAGCACGCCTCCGCCCTGAGTGTGCCCGGCGTGCGCGTGCTGGTCGTGACCTTCCTCGGCATCGGCTCGGTCTTCGGCGGCATGCAGGTCTCGCTGGCCGCGTTCACCGAGTCCATCGGCGAGCCCGGCCTCAACGGCGTCCTGTACGGCACCTTCGCCGCGGGCAACATGCTCTCCGGCGTCGTCTGCGGGGCGATGGCCTGGAAGGTGGCTCCGCAGCGCCGGCTGCTCCTCGGCTACACCGCGCTCGCGCTGGCCGCCTCCGCCCTGTGGACCGCGCATTCGGTGCTTCTGCTGGCCGCCCTCGGCCTGCTGGTAGGCATGTGCATCGCGCCCGCCCTCATCACCGGCTACACCCTGGTGGAGGGCCTGGTCCCGGCCGGGGCGCGCACCGAGGCGTTCACCTGGCTCACCGGGGCGGTCGCGCTCGGCCAGGCGGCCGCCGTCACCGTCGCCGGGCAACTGGAGGACCGCCTGTGGGGCGGCGCCGGGTTCCTGGTCCCGATGGCGGGCACTCTCCTCGCCCTGGCGACCCTGGTGACCCTCAGGACACGGCTTTCGGCCCCCGCCCGGAGCCGTACCGTCGCACGTGGCGTCGGTCACCGCTCCTCCGTCGCAGTGGACTGATCCCCGGGAATACGTCACTATGGATCGTCGTTAGCACTCATCGAGTGAGAGTGCCAGGAGGAAGACAGTGCCCACCTATCAGTACCAGTGCACCGAGTGCGGCGAGGGCCTCGAGGCGGTGCAGAAGTTCACCGACGACGCGCTGACCGAGTGCCCGAGCTGCAGTGGCCGCCTGAAGAAGGTGTTCTCCGCGGTCGGCATTGTCTTCAAGGGCTCCGGTTTCTACCGCAACGACAGCCGCGGCTCCTCCTCGAGCAGCAGCCCGGCCTCGTCGAAGCCGTCGAGCTCCTCGTCGTCCTCGACCTCATCGTCGTCGGACTCGGGCTCGTCGTCCTCCTCCACGAGCTCGGCCGGCAGCTCCGCGGCCTGACGCCTCTTCGCCCCTGACCCCGCCGTCACGACGGCGGGGTCGCAGGTGTACCCGGGGGCGGGACGCCCCGGGACGAGGTGCCCGAGGACGGGACGGCCCGGGGTGAGGTGCATGAGGACGGGGTCTTCCAGGGCGGGTCCGCGGCTCGGGTGCGGGCGGCTAGTGTGCTGGCCATGGCGAACGCAGAGATCGGTGTCATCGGCGGTTCCGGCTTCTACTCCTTCCTGGAGGACGTGACCGAGGTCCAGGTGAACACGCCGTACGGGGCGCCCAGCGACTCCCTCTTCCTCGGCGAGGTCGCCGGCCGGCGGGTCGCCTTCCTGCCCCGGCACGGCCGCGGCCACCACCTCGCGCCGCACCGCATCAACTACCGGGCGAACCTCTGGGCGCTGCGCTCGCTGGGTGTGCGCCAGGTCCTCGGCCCCTGCGCGGTGGGCGGCCTGCGCCCCGAGTACGGCCCGGGAACGCTGCTCGTGCCGGACCAGTTCGTCGACCGTACGAAGTCCCGTGCGCAGACCTATTTCGACGGGCTGCCGCTGCCGGACGGCGCCGTGCCGAACGTCGTGCACGTCTCCCTCGCCGACCCCTACTGCCCCACCGGGCGGGCCGCCGCGCTGAAGGCGGCGCGCGGACGGGACTGGGAGGCCGTCGACGGCGGCACCCTGGTCGTGGTCGAGGGGCCGCGCTTCTCGACGCGTGCCGAATCGTTGTGGCACCAGGCGCAGGGCTGGTCGGTGGTGGGCATGACCGGCCACCCCGAGGCCGCGCTCGCCCGGGAGCTGGAGCTCTGCTACACCTCGCTGACCCTGGTGACCGACCTCGACGCGGGCGCGGAGAGCGGCGAGGGCGTCTCGCACGAGGAGGTGCTGCGGGTGTTCGCGGCGAACGTGGAGCGGCTGCGGGGCGTGCTGTTCGACGCGGTGGCCGCACTGCCCGCGACCGGGGAGCGGGACTGCCTGTGCGCGAACGCGCTGGGGGGGATGGACCCGGGCTTCGCGCTGCCGTAGGGGCGGACAGGGTCGCTGGTACGAGCGCCGGCATGGGGCTGGTACGGGGCGGCGGCCGACGGAACCTCACGTTCGGGTGAGGGAGTTGTCCACAACCGGCGGGTAACGCACCGGCTCCGGCGGGCGCCGGCGGGATGCCTCATCGTGGCATGCGCAAGCGGCATCCGCTCAGGCCGGTGCCGGTCCTCCGCTCCAGGTGGTGGTGACCCCGTGTCCGTGTCCTCGTCGTCCTCGCCTTCGCTGCCCTCCCTCCCCTCCCTTCTCCGCTCCGGGCCGCCCGGGCCGCCCATGCAGTCGGCGCCGTCCGTGCCGTCCATGCAGTCCGTGTCTATGCCCTCGGGGCCGTACCAGCCCGGCGCCGAGGCCCCCGCGACCTGCGAGGTTCCGTACTTCGCGCCGGTGCGGGTGCGGGGTGGGCGGCATCAGCTGCTGCGTCTGCTACGGCACCGCAGGCGGGCCGTGGCGGCCGGGCTCGCCGTGACGGCGGCCGCGCTCGTGGCGGCCGGCCCCAGGAACGCACCCCATGCGCGGGGCACCTCCGATCCTCCGGACACGGCGGGCCCCGCCCGCGGCGGACCGTCCCGCGGTCACCCGGCGCCGCCGGCGGAGCGTGCCCGGGAACAGGCCGGGGAGGACGGCTCCGGCACGGTGACCGTGCCGGTGCGCATCGCCGACGCGGCCACCGTCCGGCTGCTGCGCCCCGGTGACCGGGTCGACGTCATCGCGGCCGAGGACCCGGCGGCGGGCGGACAGGCCCACGTGGTGGCGCGCGGGGCCACGGTGTCGAGGGTCCCGGAGGCGGAGAAGACGCCGGCCGGGAACGGGAGCGACAGCGGGGCGCTGGTCGTGCTGTCGGTGCCGCGCGCGACCGCGGCGCGCCTCGCGGGGGCGGGCGTCACCACCCGGCTGGCGGTAACCCTGTGCTGACACGTAGGTTGCGAAGCTGTTCGTTCCACGACCGGCATGTCCTAGGAGGGCCCGCAGGTGAGCAAGGAGAAGGACCCGAGCGTCTGGCATGGCTTCAAGGCCTTCCTGATGCGTGGGAACGTCGTCGATCTGGCGGTCGCGGTGGTCGTCGGCGCCGCCTTCAGCAACATCGTCAACTCGGTGGTGAAGGGCGTCATCAACCCGGTCGTCGGGGCGATCGGCACCAAGAACCTCGACCACTACAGCTCGTGCCTGAGCACGACCTGCAAGGGGGATCAGGGCATCCAGATAATGTGGGGCTCGGTCCTCGGCGCCACCCTCCAGTTCCTGATCACCGCGGCGGTGGTCTACTTCCTGATGGTGCTGCCGATGGCGAGGTTCCTGGCCCGCCAGGAGGCCCGCAGGAAGGCGCGCGAGGGCACGCAGGAGGTCGTCGACGTGACCGAACTGCAGGTGCTCAAGGAGATCCGCGACGAGCTGGTCGCCCAGCGCGGCCCGGAGCACGCGGCGCGGTAGGGCTTCGCCGCCGGCCTCAGAGGTGGTGGGGCGGCTTCTCGTCGAGGAAGCGCTTGAGGTCGGATGCGGAGTCGCCGCCCGGCCGCTCGCCCCAGCCGCGGTCGGTGTCGTCCGTGGACTGCTGGTTCAGCGGGTCGTCGAAGATCAGCGCGTTCTTCGGGTCGTTCGGCTCGGGGGCGGTGCTCATGCCTCCAGGGTACGGTCACCCCGCGGCGTGGCCGTCGTGGGCATGCCCGGCCGGTTTCTGCTGTGCTGTGACTCATGACGTCCAGTTCCGACCCGGCGGCCGGCCCCGCCGGGCGCCCGTCGCATCCGTCGCGTCCCTCCCCGGCCCCCCGCCTGCTGCGCCCGCTGACCTCGCGCGGGCGCGGCGAGGCGCACCGGGTCGCCTCGCCGCTCGAGCTCTTCTTCGACCTGTGCTTCGTCGTGGCCGTCGCCCAGGCGGGCGTGGAGCTGGTGCAGGCGGTGGCGGAGGGCCGGGCCGGGCACGGCATCCTGAACTACGCGATGGCGTTCTTCGCCATCTGGTGGGCCTGGGTGAACTTCGCTTGGTTCGCCTCGGCGTACGACAACGACGACGTGCTCTACCGGGTCGTCACCCTGGTCCAGATCGCGGGCGTGCTGGTGCTCGCCGCCGGGATCACGCGGGCGTTCGCCAGTCACGACTTCCTGGTGGTGTGGCTCGGCTATGTGATCATGCGGCTGGCGATGGTGTTCCAGTGGCTGCGGGCCGCGCGCTGGGCAGGGGGCGGCGAACGGCTCATGGCGCTGCGGTACGCGGGCGGCGTGCTGCTGTGCCAGGTCGGCTGGCTGGGCCTGGTGCTGCTGCCGGAGCCGGCCCGGCCGTGGGTGTTCCTGGTGATGGCGGTCCTGGAGCTGTGCGTGCCGCTGTACGCGGAGAAGGACTCCACGTCCTCCTGGCATCCGCATCACATCGCCGAGCGCTACGGGCTGTTCACCATCATCGTGCTGGGCGAGACGATCGCGTCGGCCACGGTCGCGGTGAAGTCGGGAGTGGAGGAGCACGACGCGCTGGGCGAGCTGCTGCCGATCGCGGCGGGCGGTCTGCTGATCGTGTTCTCGGCGTGGTGGATCTACTTCGTGGTGCCGATCCACGGCCATCTGCGCTCCAACCGGCAGTCGTTCCTGTGGGGATACGGCCACTACCTGGTCCTCGCCGCGGCGGCGGCGATCGGCGCCGGGCTGGAGGTGGCGGTGGAGCAGGCCGTCGGCAGGTCGCATCTGGCCGCCCTGGAGGCCTCGGCGGCCGTGACCCTGCCGACCGCGCTGTACCTGATCACCGTCTGGGCGCTGCACTCACGGCACTACAAGGTCGGCATCGCGCAGCAGCTCGTACTGCCCAGCACGGCCCTGCTGGTGATCTGCTGCACCTTCCTCGGGGCGTGGGCGGTCCTCGCGGCGGGGCTCGTTTCGGCGCTCGCGGTGGCGACCGGGGTCACGCTGACGGCCCGCCGGGCCGCGCACGGAGGCGGTGAGCAGCCGGCGAGGCAGGCCGCCTGAGCACGGGGAGCGGGAGCGGGAGCGGGGAGGGCGGTGGGGAAGGGGGCGGGGAGGGGGCGGGGAGGGGGCGGGGAGGGGGCGGGGAGGGGAGGGGGCGGGGAGACTGGCCCCCATGACAGTTGACGCGTTGACGGACGTCGCCGGTGTCCGGGTGGGGCATGCGACGCGCAGGGGCCGCGGGTGGCTCACCGGTACCACGGTCGTGCTCGCCCCGGAGGGCGGGGCCGTGGCCGCGGTGGATGTGCGCGGCGGTGGACCGGGCACCAAGGAGACCGACGCCCTGGACCCGAGGAACCTGGTGCGGACGGTGGAGGCGGTGGTGCTGACAGGGGGCAGCGCGTACGGGCTGGACGCCGCCTCCGGGGTGATGGCGTGGCTGGAGGAGCGGGGGCGCGGGGTGCGCGTCGGGCCCGATCCGGCGCACGTCGTGCCGGTGGTGCCGGCCGCCTGCGTCTTCGACCTGGGCCGGGGCGGCGATTTCCGGGCCCGCCCGGACGCGGCCACCGGGCGGGAGGCGGTGGAAGCGGCGGCGGCGAGCGCGCCGGGCGCCCCTGTGGCCGAGGGCTGTGTCGGCGCCGGGACGGGAGCGACCGTGGGGCCCGTCAAGGGCGGGCTGGGCACCGCGAGCACGGTGCTGGACTCGGGTGTCACGGTGGCGGCCCTGGTGGTGGCCAACGCGGCCGGGTCGGCGGTGGACCCCGAAACGGGCGTCCTGTACGGGGAGTTGTTCCAGGGGCGGGTGACCTACCCGGAGCGGCGGGTCCACGAGGCGGCGCGGGAGCGGCTCGCCGGGACCGCCGCGCGGAACACTCCACCCCCGCTGAACACCACGCTCGCCGTGGTCGCCACCGACGCGGACCTGTCCAGGGCGCAGGCGCAGAAGCTGGCCGGGACCGCGCACGACGGCATCGCGCGCGCCGTGCGCCCGGTGCACCTGCTCAACGACGGGGACACGGTGTTCGCGCTCGCCACCGGCGCCCGGCCGCTGGATGCGGGCGCCCCGCTCGCCCTCAACGAGATCCTCGCGGCGGGCGCGGACCAGGTGACCCGGGCGATCGTGCGGGCGGTACGCGCCGCCGGGTCGGTGGACGGACCGGGCGGCGCGTGGCCGGCGTACGGGGAGTTGTACGGCCCGCGCTGAACGGCGGGCAGGCTGCGCCGCGGTGGGGTCGACGGACCGGCAACTCGGGCCGGATGGCGCCGCGGTGTAATCCGGTGGTCCGGCAGGTCGCGGCAGCCGGCGGTGCCGTGGTGTCCGGTCGGCCGTCATGTTGCCGTGAACGGTGCCCTGTTGAGGCCGGGTCGGTGTCCCTCATGTCGCGGCGGGAGCACGAATGTCCCGGTTCTGTCACGTGCCGGCGTTCGGGGCCGACGCCGGGAACCCGCGCGGGCGGTGGCTCCCTCTTCACCCACGCATCGCAGCGGATCACCTTCCCTTTCACGAATCTGGAGCAGCCCGTGACTACGCCGGACATAGCAGCGCGGCGCGCACTGGGGGCCTGTGCCGCCCTGATGGTCGGCGCCCTCACTCTCACCGGATGCGGCGGCGACGCCAGCGCCAAGGACGACGCCAAGGGCGGCGGCAAGGACGCCCCGAAGACGTCCACGGCGAGGATCGCCATCTCGGCCAAGGACGGCTCGACCAGCGCGTCCATCAACGCCACCGGCGTGAAGGTCAGCGGCGGCAAGCTGACCGAGGTGAAGATGACCGTGGCGGGCTCGGGGCAGTCCGTGCCGGGCTCGGTCTCGGCGGACGGAACGACCTGGAAGCCGAAGGAGCAGCTGGAGCGCGGCACGAAGTACCAGATCTCGGCGACGGCGAAGGATGCCAACGGCCTGACGTCCGCCGCGAACTCCATCTTCACCACCGTCACCACGGCGAACAGCTTCATCGGCACCTACAGCCCGGACAACGGCACGACGGTGGGCGTCGGCATGCCGGTGTCCTTCCGTTTCGACAAGGCGATCAGCGACCGCAAGGCCGTGCAGTCGCACATCTCGGTCACCTCCAGCAGCGGGCAGCAGGTCGTCGGCCACTGGTTCGGCACCCAGCGCCTGGACTTCCGGCCCGAGGAGTACTGGAAGGCCGGCTCCAAGGTCACCATGAAGATCGACCTGGACGGCGTGCAGGGCGCGAACGGCGTCTTCGGTGTGCAGAGGAAGACGGTGACCTTCACCGTCGGCCGCTCGCAGGTCTCCACGGTGGACGCGAACACGCAGACCATGACGGTGGTGCGGGACGGGCAGACCGTGAAGACCGTCCCGGTCTCCACCGGCAGCCCGGAGCACACCACGTACAACGGGCAGATGGTGATCTCGGAGAAGTTCGAGCAGACCCGGATGGACAGCCGGACGGTCAACCTGGGCGGCGAGTACGACATCTCGGACGTGCCGCACGCGATGCGCCTGACCGAGTCGGGCACGTTCATCCACGGCAACTACTGGTACAACACGGGCAATCCGCCCTTCGGCCGGGAGGGCACGAGCCACGGCTGCGTCGGCATGGCGGACGTGCGGGGCGGCGGGAGCGACACCAACGCCAAGTGGTTCTACGACAACTCGCTCCTCGGCGACGTCGTGGTCGTCAAGCACTCACCCGACAAGACCGTGGCCCCGGACAACGGCCTCAATGGCTGGAACATGTCATGGAGCGAGTGGACGGCGGGCAGCGCCGTCTGATCGGCGAGCCCCTGTGAGCTGCGTTTTTCAACCGATCGCCGGGCCGCGCGGGAACTTCTCGCGCGGCCCGGGCGTTTTACGGGCACACGTTTTCTCGGTTCCCGGACATGATGTCCGGCCGAGGGGCTACGGTATGCACCCACAAGGTGACATGCAGCAACGCCGGGAGAAACCTTGAGCGTTCCGTACGAGACGGCAGCGTACGAGCCACGCGAGTCGCCCGAGTCTCCGGAGGAGCACCTCGCGCGACTCCTCGGCCGTGCCCTGAACTCCTTCGAACTGCCCGACGAGACGATACGGCGGCTCGACTGCGCGCTGGCCTACGACGGTTCGCTCCACTCCGCGCACCACAGCGCCGGACTGCACCGCGAGACCTACCGGCACACCTGGCTGCTCGCCGACGGCTCGGCGCTCACCCTCTGGGAGCTCGTGCACAACACCGCCCCGGGCAACGAGGCCCAGCACGAGGTGTACGTCGACGAGGAGGAAGTGCGCACCGCGACCACCCGGCTGCCGCTCCCGCCGGACGCGCCGGACTTCGAACTGCCGGTGCTGGTCCAGCTCTCGGCCGTCCCCGAGACCCGGCACGCCTACTCGCCTGACGACTCCGCCGACCACGCCCGCCGGCTGCTCAGGCGCGCGGAGAACGGCGACCGGCCGGGCGCGGAGGTCGCCTCGCGGCTGGCCACGGCGTCCGGGCACCAGATCACCCAGGCCTTCGGCCGCCCCTGCCGCACGGGCCGGGCCGGCCTGTGCTTCGCGCTCTACGAGCACGCGTTCCTGCTGAGCGACGGGGTGGAGATCTCCCTGTGGGAGGTCGAGCACACGGCCACCCCCGACGGACGCCACATGTGCGAGGTGTACGCGACGGAGGACGCGGCCCGGGACGCGATGGAACGCAGGGCGTCGCAGGTGCCGTAGCCCAGTGGCCGGGGTCAGTACCCGGGGTCAGTGACCCGGTTTCAGTGGCCGGGTTCAGTGGCCGTCGTTGAGCTGGCGCATCAGGCCCGCGAAGGCGTCGCGTTCGGCCGGGGTGAGTTCCACGAACTCGCGGTGGGGGCCGCCGGAGCCGGGCTGGGGCGGGAGGGCGGACAGGCGCGGGGCGGGGGCACGCCGGGCGGTCCCGAAGCGCACGGCGCGTCGGAAGCGCACCAGGCTGATCATGCAGGCGACGATCAGCGCGGCGGGGACGGCCACACCGAACCACATGAGGAGCGAGACGTGCTGAGGCATGTCTTCCAGTAGACACCACGGTCCGGGGTCGAAACCCCGGACCGTGACGTATCTCGCATGTGCCGTGAACAACTCACAGCGCCCTAAAGGGACAAGGTCACGCGGCCACCGGCTGCTTGCGCTCGGCCGGCGCCGTCTGCGCGCTCCCGCCCGCCCCCGGGGCCGCCGCGCCGGGTGCCGTCTTGCGCAGCGTCTTGAGCGCGACCACGAGGGCGGTGGTGACGCACACGCCGGCCGCGATGGCGATCAGGTAGAGGAACGGGTTGCCGATCAGCGGGACGACGAAGATGCCGCCGTGCGGGGCGCGCAGCGTGGCGCCGAAGGCCATCGACAGCGCGCCGGTGACCGCGCCGCCCGCCATCGCCGAGGGGATGACCCGCAGCGGGTCGGCCGCGGCGAACGGGATCGCACCCTCGGAGATGAAGGAGGCGCCCAGGACCCAGGCGGCCTTGCCGTTCTCCCGCTCGGTCTGCGTGAACAGCCGCCCGCGCACGGTGGTGGCCAGGGCCATCGCCAGCGGCGGGACCATGCCGGCCGCCATCACCGCGGCCATGATCTTCATTGCGGAGCCACTCGGGTCGGAGACCGCGATGCCGGCGGTGGCGAAGGTGTAGGCGACCTTGTTGACGGGGCCGCCGAGGTCGAAGCACATCATCAGGCCGAGCAGGGCGCCCAGCAGGACGGCGTTGGTGCCGGTGAGGCCGTTGAGCCAGTCGGTCATCCCCTTCTGCGCGGAGGCGATCGGCTTGCCGATGACGACGAACATCAGGAATCCGACCACCGCCGAGGAGATCAGCGGGATCACCACCACCGGCATGATGCCGCGCAACGCCTGCGGGATGCGCACCTTCTGGATGGCCATGACCACACCGCCGGCGATCAGGCCGGCCGCGAGGCCGCCGAGGAAGCCCGCGTTGATGGTCAGGGCGATCGAGCCGCCGACGAAGCCGGGGACGAGTCCTGGACGGTCGGCCATGCCGTAGGCGATGTAGCCGGCCAGGACCGGGACCAGGAAGGCGAACGCGACGCCGCCGATCTGGAACAGCAGGGCGGCCCAGCTGTCGGCCTGGGTCCACACGAAGTGGTCCATCACCGACGGCGCCTTGTTGATCCTGTAGCCGCCGAGCGCGAAGCCGAGGGCGATCAGCAGACCGCCCGCGGCGACGAACGGGACCATGTAACTCACGCCGGACATCAGCCACTTGCGCAGCTTCGTGCCGTAGCCCTCGCCCGCCTCACCGGCCCGCTCGACCGGGGTCGGCGCCGCGCCGGAGGTCACCCAGCCGCGCTCGGCCTTACCGCGCACCTCGGTGATCAGTTCGCCGGGCCGGTTGATGCCCGCCTTCACGCCGACGTCGACGGTCGGCTTCCCGGCGAAGCGTTCCTTGTTCCGTACGGGGACGTCGTGGGCGAAGATCACGCCGTCCGCCGCCGCGATCACGGCCGGGTCGAGCCGGGTGAAGCCGGCCGAGCCCTGTGTCTCGACGATGACCTCGACGCCCGCCTCGCGGCCGGCGTTCTCCAGGGACTCGGCGGCCATGTAGGTGTGCGCGATGCCCGTGGGGCAGGAGGTGACGGCGACGATACGGAACGGAGGGCGGCCCGCCCCGTCCGCGCCCGCCCCGTCCGGTTCGGCCGCCGGGGCGGTAGTGCCCGCCGCGGCGCCGGCGGAGGCCGCCACCGGCGTCGCGGCGGAGTCCTCGTGGACCGGGACGGAGGCGGAACCCGAAGGAGCGGAAGCCGAAGAGACCGAAGAAGCCGAAGGACCGGAAGCGGCCTCGGCAGGCTCGGCGGTCGGACCGGCTGCCGGTTCGGCGGCCCGCTCGGCTGCCGGATCGGTCGCCGTCCCGGCGGCCCCGGTCCCCTCCGCGGCCGGCGCGTCCTCCGCGCGTTCACCGCGGATCAGGGCGGCGGCGCGGGCCGGGTCGTCCACCGAGCGCAGGGCGGCGGTGAACTCGGCGTTCATCAGCTGGCGGGCCAGCGACGACAGGATCGTGAGGTGGGCGTCGTCCGCGCCGGCCGGCGCGGCGATCAGGAAGACCAGGTCGGCCGGCCCGTCCGGCGCGCCGAAGTCGATCCCGGCGGCGCGGCGCCCGAAGGCGAGCGTCGGCTCGGTGACGTGCGCGCTGCGGCAGTGCGGGATGCCGATGCCGCCGTCGAGGCCGGTCGGCATCTGCGCCTCGCGGGCGGCCACGTCGGCGAGCAAGCCCTCCAGGTCGGTCACCCGGCCCTGGGCCACCATGCGCTCGGCGAGGGCGCGTGCCGCCGCTTCCTTGGTGTCGGCGGACAGGTCGAGATCGACCAGGTCCGCGGTGATCATGTCGCTCATCGCGGGCTCCTTAGCACGCGTATCGCCCAGGCCGTGGGGTGGTGGGCAGGGGTGGGGACGGGAGTGCCGTGGGGGGCTGGGACGAGGGGCGGGAAGGCTGGAGGGGCGCCCGGAAGGGCGCGGGCGGCGGTCATGACACCGGCTCCTTCAGGGCGCGGTCCACCGGCGCGTCCGACGTGACCGTCACCGCCGCCGGGTCGAGGTGCACGGGCGTCGGCATCAGGCTGCCGGGCAGCTGTACGGCGGCGGCGCCGTGGGCGACGGCGGAGGACAGGGCCTGCGGGCCGATGCCGCCCGCGATGAGGAACCCGGCGAGGGAGGAGTCGCCGGCGCCCACGTTGCTGCGGACGACGTCGACGCGGGCGCTGCCGTACCAGACGCCGGCGCCGTCCACGAGCAACTGGCCGTCGGCGCCCAGGCTGGCGAGCACGGCGCGTGCGCCCAGGCCGCGCAGTTCCTCGGCCGCCTTGACCGCGTCGCCCACGGTGCTGAGCGGGCGGCCTACGGCCTCGGCGAGTTCCTCGGCGTTGGGCTTGACCACGTCGGGGCCCTCGCGCAGCGCCTCCAGCAGGGCCGGCCCGGAGGTGTCCAGCGCGATCCGTACGCCGGCGGCGTGCGCGCGGGCGACCAGGTCGGCGTACCAGGAGGGCGAGAGCCCGCGCGGAAGGCTGCCGCAGCACGCGATCCAGTCGGCGCCGCGCGACTGCCGCCGCACGGTGTCCAGGAGCAGTTCCTGCTCCTGGCCCGTCAGCTCCGGACCCGGCGCGTTGATCTTGGTGAGGACGCCGTCCGCCTCCGCGAGCGCGATGTTGGAGCGGGTGGCGCCGGAGATCGGGACCGGCGCGACCTCGATGCCCTGGGCGGCCAGCAGTTCCTCGATGACCGCGCCCGGCGCGCCGCCCAGGGGCAGCACGGCGACCGTGCGGCGCCCCGCGGCCGCGACCGCGCGCGAGACGTTGACGCCCTTGCCGCCCGGGTCCATGCGCTCGCCGGTGGCCCGGACGACCTCGCCGCGGTCCAGCGAGGGCACTTCGTAGGTGCGGTCGAGGGAGGGGTTGGGGGTGACGGTGAGGATCATGCGCGTACTACTTCCGTGCCGCCGCGCTCGATGGCGGCGGTGTCGTCCGGGCTCAGCCCGCTGTCGGTGATCAGCAGGTCCACGTCGCTCAGGTCGCCGAAGCGCGCGAAGTGCTCCTGACCGTGCTTGCTGGAGTCGGCGAGGAGCACCACGCGGCGGGCGGCGGCGACCGCCACGCGCTTCACGGCCGCCTCGGCGAGGTCGGGGGTGGTCAGACCGTGCTCGGCGGAGAAGCCGTTGGCGGCGACGAACAGCACGTCGGCGCGGATCTCGCCGTAGGCGCGCAGCGCCCAGGCGTCGACGGCGGCACGTGTGCGGTGCCGTACGCGGCCGCCGACGAGGTGAAGCTGGATGCCGGGGTGGTCGGCGAGCCGGGCCGCGATGGGCAGGCTGTGGGTGACGACGGTGAGCTCGGTCTCCAGGGGCAGCGCGGCGGCGAGCCGGGCGACGGTCGAGCCGGCGTCGAGGATGAGCGTGCCCGCGGCGGGCAGTTCGGCGAGGGCCGCCTTGGCGATGCGGTCCTTCTCGTCGGCCGACGTGGACTCGCGCTCGGCGAGGTCCGGTTCGAAGTCCAGCCGCCCGGCCGGGATCGCGCCGCCGTGCACCCGGCGCAGCAGTCCGGCGCGGTCGAGGGCCTTCAGGTCACGGCGGATCGTCTCCGCCGTGACCTGGAACTCCTCGGCGAGCGACACGACGTCCACCCGGCCGCCGTCACGGGCGAGCCGGAGGATCTCCTGCTGCCGCTCCGCTGCGTACATGTCCGTTTGCCTCCGACCGATGCCCGAACCTGTGGTTTCTCAGGAGGCTACGCCCGGTTTTCCGGAAAGTAAACAGGTGCGGCGCCAGACCGGGCAGGATCGGACTTCCGTTTGTGTCCGGTACGCACGCCAGGGGCCCACTCATCCGGGAATCGGATGAGTGGGCCCCATGGCGAAACGGGCGGGAAGGGCCGGGCTCACGGGCGGGAAGGGCCGGGCTCAGACGGCCATCTCACGCTCGCGCTCGTCGGCGGGCCGCGACGGCCGGGACTCCCCCACGGCCCGCTCCCCCGCACCACCCGCGCCCCCGGCAGCACCCTGGGCGTCCCCCGCACCCTCCACATGCTGCGCCGGCCGCTTGGGCAGCGCCGACATCAGGACGAAGATGACGCCCAGCACCGCCGCCACCCACACCAGCGCGTGCTGGAAGGCGTCGACGAAGGCCGGGCCCACCTGGGCCGGAGTCAGCCGGTCGCCGATCACCCCGAAGAACACCACCGACACCAGGCCGAGCCCCAGCGCGTTGCCCATCTGTTGCACGGTGTTGATCAGCCCGGAGGCCGAGCCCGCGTGTTCGCGCGGCACCTCGGACAGCACCGCGTCGGTGAGCGGGGCCACGATCAGGCCCATGCCGGCGCCCATCACCACCAGCGGCAGGGCCATCTGCCAGGGCGCGATGTGCAGGCCGTACCGTCCGGACTCCCAGATGTAGAGCAGGACACCGGCGGCCATCGTCAGCGCGCCCGCCTGGAGCACCTTGCGGCCGAAGCGCGGGACCAGCTTCTGCACCGACATTCCGGCCGCCGTGGAGACCGCGAGCGAGAAGGGCACCCCCGTCAGGCCGGCGCGCAGCGGGCTCCAGCCCAGGCCGATCTGCATGTACAGCGTCCAGACCAGGAAGAACACGCCGAGCGCGACGCCGAAGACCGTCTGTACGGCGATGCCCGCGGCGAAGCTCTTGACCCGGAACAGCGACAGCTCGACCAGCGGGGAACCGTCCCGGGCCGCCTTGCGCCGCTCGTACGCCACCAGCGCGCCGAAGACCACGAACGCGCCCGCCATCGAGCCGTACCCCCAGAGCGGCCAGCCCAGCTCACGGCCGCGGGTCAGCGGGTAGAGCAGCATGAGCAGTCCGAGGGTGACCAGGCCGACGCCCACCAGGTCCAGCTTGAGCGCCCTCGGCGCCCTGGACTCGGTGATGAAGCGGCTGCCCAGCCAGAACGCGGCGACGCCCACCGGGAGATTGATCAGGAAGATCGGGCGCCACTCGAGCCCGAACAGGTTCCACTCGGTCAGCAGCGCGCCCAGCAGCGGTCCGGACACCGCGCCCAGGCCGACGACCGCGCCGAACAGCCCGAAGACCTTGCCGCGTTCGTGCGCCGGGAAGGTGGCGTGCACGATCGACAGCACCTGCGGCACCATCATCGCCGCCATGCCGCCCTGGAGGATGCGCGAGGCGACCAGCATCTCGGGGTTCGCGGCGAAGCCGCACAGGGCGGAGGCGAGGGTGAAGCCGCCGATGCCGACGAGGAACAGCCGCTTGCGGCCGTGGATGTCGCCGAGCCGCCCGCCCGTGATCAGGCCGGCCGCGAAGGCGAGGGCGTAACCGGCGGTTATCCACTGGATCTGGCTGAAGGACGCGCCCGCGTCCTTCTGGATGGACGGGATCGCGATGTTGACGATCGTGACGTCCACGAGGTCCATGAAGGCCGCGGTCATCACGATCGCCAGCGCGAACCAGCGGCGGCGGTCCGCCGCCCGCGCGATGCCGTCGGCGCTGCCGCTTCCCGTGTTTCCGGTGTTCCCAGTGCTTCCGGAACTACTGGTACCACCGGTGCTTCCGGTACTACTGCTGCTTCCGGTGCCGTCAGAGCTGTCGACAAGGGTTTCGCTGGAGGTCATGAGTTCAAGCTAGAAGGCCAAGAGGTCAGATCATGTCCTAGATCTGCGGCATTCTCGGACGCATGACGACGGACACCCCGGCACGGCTCCTTCAGCTCCTGTCCCTCCTCCAGACGCCCCGGGAATGGCCGGGCGGCGAGCTCGCCGAGCGTCTGGGCGTCTCGCGCCGCACGGTACGGCGGGATGTCGACCGGCTGCGCGAACTGGGCTACCCCGTGCAGGCCACCAGGGGCTCCGACGGCGGCTACCGCCTGGTCGCGGGCAAGGCGATGCCGCCCCTGGTGGTCGACGACGAGGAGGCGGTGGCCATCGCGGTGGGTCTGCGGGCGGGGGCCGGGCACGCCATCGAGGGCGTGGACGAGGCGTCCGTACGGGCGCTGGCGAAGCTGGAGCAGGTTCTTCCCGCCCGGCTGCGCCACCGCGTCTCCACCCTCCAGGCCGCCACCACCCCGCTGACCAGCGGCGACGGCGCGAGCGTCGCACCGGAGACGCTGACCGTCATGGCCTCGGCGGTCGCGGGACGCGAGCGGCTGCGGTTCGCGTACCGCGCCGGGGACGGCACCGGGTCCCGCCGGGTGACCGAGCCGTACCGGCTCGTCTCGACCGGCCGGCGCTGGTACCTGGTGGCGTACGACCTCGACCGGGCGGACTGGCGGACGTTCCGGGTCGACCGGGTGAGCGAACCCTTCGCCACCGGCGCGCGCTTCACACCGCGGGAGCTGCCCACGGGGAGTGCCGCCGAGTATCTGCGTCAGTCGATGTACCGGCGGCAGGAGATCTACGCCTTCACGGTGACGTTCGCCGAGCCGGCCGAGCGCGTCGCGGCGCGGCTGCCCGCCTGGCTCGGCACCCCGGAACCGCTCGACGGCGGCGGCTGCCGGCTGCGGTCCACCACCGGCGACATGGTGGAGTGGCTGGCGGTGCGGCTGGCGATGCTGGGGTACGAGTTCACGGTGCACGAGCCGACGGAACTGGTCGACGCGGTGGGCAGGTTGGGAGCGCGGCTGGTACGCGCGGCCGGAGGCGGGGACGGGAGTGGGAGCGGGAGCGGGAGCGGGAGTACGGGCCCTGGCGGGGGCACGGGCGGGGGCGGGGGTGCGGGCTAATCCCGTTCCGGCCCCGGCTGCCAGGTGAAGTCCCGTAGGGCAGCGAGGTTGCGCAGGGCGAGCGCGGTGGGGCCCTCGGATCCTTCGGCTCCGCCCCCGCCGGTGGCCCAGGACTCCACGGCCACACGCACGGCGGCACTGGCGACGGCCGCGGCGAAACGGAGGTCGGCCGGTACGGCGGCGGCGGTCAGGTCGGTCCCGGCTCCGGGGACAGCGGCCTCGGCGGTCCCGGGCCCGGCTCCGCTCCCGTCCCCGCCGTTGCGGGCAACGTTGTCGTCGGCCTCGGCGTCGGCCTCGGCGCTTCGGGCCGTCCGGGCCGCGAGCACCTCCGCCAGCGTCCGCTCCGACGCCTGGCACTCCTCGGCCCAGATCTTGCGCACCGCCGGGTTGGTCTCGGCCAGGCGGATGAGGGTGCGGGCCCACTGCCAGGAGGACGCCGAGACACCCGCTCCCGGGGTGAAGGTGTGACGCACGGCGTGGACCAGGGCCTGGCCGACGGGGAGGTCCGCCGGGGCCTCGCGCACAGCGTCCGTCCACCGCCGGGCGCCCTCGGCGTAGAGGGGGGCCACCGCCTCCTCCTTGGTGGCGAAGTAGCGGTAGAAGGTGCGCGGGGCGACACCGGCGGCCTGGGCGATGTCCTCGGCCCGGGTGGCCTTCAGTCCCCGGGTCACGAACAGGCGGGCCGCCGCCCGGGCGATCTCCATGCGGGTGGCGGCCTTACGGCGCTCGGTCAGCGAGGCGGCCTTGCGGGGAGCGGGGGTGGAGCTGGTCACGTCGGCAGGCTATGCCTGTGTGGCACAATCTGCCATCTGGGCGGGCCACCCCGGGGTTCAGGTCCGGGGTGACCCGTCTGTCCAGCACGCCTTCCCCCGGAACAGAGTTGGAGCCGGGCTCCGGCACCCGGGGGGAGTGGCGCCGGAGCCCGGCTCTGGGCAGTCCCGGCGCCGGGGGGGGATTGCGTCGGGACGTGGCTCATGGTGGGTGCGGGCCCTCGAACTCCCGGACCCGCAAGGGTTGTTCCCGGCCTCCAGCCGGTTGAAGCGGCGGTACACAGCCATGTTTGCGCGCCTTGCCGCCACCGGGCGCACGCCCCCCTTCGCTCCCCGCCTCGGCGCGCGACGCCGGCGGTGCGGTACGGCCACCTCCGCCCCTCGGGAGGAGGACCAGGCACGCCGGGCGGCGGCATTGCGCCTCGTCGCGCCAGCCGTCGGCCGTCATGCCGGCCGGCGGATCCGCCACACCCCGGTCACCCGTCCAGCCCATCCCCGGCCCATCGTCGGCCCGCCAAGGACGGCCGGCCGGCGCAGCCGGACGGAACAGCACCCGTCCGTCACGCCACCGCGTCGAACCCCGTGTCACGCGCCAGCTTCTTCAGCTCCAGCAGCGCGTGCTTCTCGATCTGCCGGATGCGCTCGCGAGTCAGACCGTGCTCCTTGCCGACCTCGGTCAGCGTGCGCTCGCGGCCGTCCTCGATGCCGTACCGCATCTTGATGATGGAGGCCGTGCGCTGGTCGAGGCGGCCGATCAGATCGTCGAGTTCCTCGCTGCGCAGCAGCGTCATCACCGACTGCTCGGGCGACACCGCCGAGGTGTCCTCGAGCAGATCGCCGAACTGGGTCTCGCCCTCGTCGTCCACCGACATGTTCAGCGACACCGGGTCGCGGGCCCAGTCGAGGACGTCCGAGACGCGCTCGGGGGTGGAGCCGAGCTCGGCGGCAATCTCCAGGGGCTCGGGCTCGCGGCCGTTCTCCCGGTTGAACTCGCGCTGGACGCGGCGGATGCGGCCGAGCTCCTCCACGAGGTGGACGGGCAGCCGGATCGTACGGGACTGGTCCGCTATGGAGCGGGTGATCGCCTGACGGATCCACCAGGTGGCGTACGTCGAGAACTTGAAGCCCTTGCGGTAGTCGAACTTCTCCACCGCGCGGACCAGGCCGGCGTTGCCCTCCTGGATCAGGTCGAGCAGCGGCAGGCCACTGCGCGGGTAGCGGCGGGCGACGGCGACGACAAGGCGCAGGTTGGAGCGGATGAAGACGTCCTTCGCCCGCTCGCCCTCGGCTACCAGGGCCTCGAGCTCCTCGCGGGAGGCGTCCGCCTTGGACTCCTCGTACCCGTCGAGGATCTGCCGCGCGAACACACCCGCCTCGATGACCTGGGACAGCTCGACTTCCTTGGCGGCGTCGAGCAGCGGTGTCCGCGCTATCTCGTCGAGGTACATGCCGACCAGGTCGCGATCGGCGATCTCGCCGCCATGGCTGCGAACACTGCTTGCCCCGTCGGCCGCCTTACCATTGGCGGACTGACGACGGGCGACGGCACGGGTTGCCATGCGTGCTCCCTTGCGGTGGTGTGTCAGCGGGTGGTCCTTAGGACGCTTGGCACTCTCTTCGGAGCCTCCGGAGCTTCCGCAGCGGCCGGTGCCTCCGGCGCTGTCGGCACTTTCGGAACTCTCCTCGGGTGCCCCGCATCCGATGGAAACAACGACTGGAATCCGGACAGAATTCCCAACCCGCCCCCCAAGTTTTCTGATCATGCAGTACCCTGTCCCGCCGCAGCGCGCCGAGCACTGGCACGCAGTGCCACCGCGCCGCACGGAACCGCAGGTCAGAGCCAGGCCCGAGAAGTTCCCGGAGCCCGCCGGGCCCGGGCGATCCACCCCGGGACCGCCCCGGCCCTGAGACTGCCGTCACAAGCGGAAGCAGCGTCCTCGCCGATCGCTCTCCCACCCTCATTGACGGGTCGTACCGGCGGAAGGTTGCCGCAAACCCGGACTCTCAGGAAATTCCCAGACCCTCCACACCCTGGTTGTACGCAGCGCGGCCCCGCACGTTTCAGCCGCACCGCGGCGACCGCCCAGCGGAGCCCGAGCAGCCGAGACGGAACAGCGGAGACGGAACAGTGGGGCCGGAGCAGCGGAGACGGAGCAGCCGCTCAGCCGAGGAGACGGAGCAGCCGCTCAGCCGAACTGCAGCGACCGCTTGGCCAGCCCCATCCAGAAGCCGTCGATCACGGACCTGTGCGCGTCCAGCTCGCCGCCGGCCTCCGCCACGCCCATGGTCACGAACAGCGGGGCGAAGTGCTCGGTGCGCGGGTGGGCGTAGCGGCCGGCCGGGGCCTTGTCGAGGAAGTCCAGCAGGGAGTCCCAGTCGCGCCCGTCGAGCGCGCGCCGCCCCCAGTCGTCGAACTCCGCCGACCAACTCGGCACCCCGGCGCCCACGTGGCGCAGCGCGGCGAGGTTGTGGGTGAAGAACCCGGAGCCGATGATCAGCACGCCCTCGTCGCGCAGCGGCGCCAGCTTCCGTCCGATGTCCATGAGCCGCACCGGGTCGAGCGTCGGCATGGACACCTGGAGTACGGGGATGTCGGCGGCCGGGAACATCTCGACCAGCGGCACATAGGCGCCGTGGTCCAGCCCCCGGTCCGGGACGTCCTGCACGGGTATCCCGGGGGCGCGCAGCAACTTGCGGACGCTCTCGGCCAGTTCGGGCGCGCCGGGGGCGGCGTAGCGGACCTGGTAGTAGTGCTCGGGGAAGCCCCAGAAGTCGTAGACGAGCGGGACGGTGCGCACGGCGCCGAGGGCCAGCGGGGCCTCCTCCCAGTGGGCGGAGACCACGAGGATCGCCTTGGGCCGGGGCAGTTCGGCGGACCAGGCGGCGAGCTGGCCGGGCCAGACCGGGTCGTCCGCGAGCGGCGGGGCGCCATGGCTGAGGTAGAGGGCGGGCATGCGCTCCTGGGTGGTGGGGGACACGGTGGCGACTCCTGCCTACTTGCTTGAACTCTAAAGCTTTACCTTCACGAGAGTACGCCGTTTTTGTTTAATCTTCAAGGAGTGGTCTCGTACAGTGGACTCATGAACACGGCACCCGCACCCGGTCCCCGTCCCACCGAGGGCCCACACTGGCTGACCGATGAGGAGCAGCGCGTGTGGCGCTCCTACCTGCACGCCACGACCCTGCTCGAGGACCACCTCGACCGCCAGCTCCAGCGCGACGCGGGCATGCCGCACATCTACTACGGGCTGCTCGTGCAGCTCGGCGAGGCGCCGCGCCGTCGGCTGCGCATGACCGAGCTGGCCATGAACGCCAAGATCACCCGCTCCCGCCTCTCCCACGCCATCGCCCGCCTGGAGAGGAACGGCTGGGTGCGCCGCGAGGACTGCCCCTCCGACAAGCGGGGCCAGTTCGCCGTACTGACCGACGAGGGCGCCGAGGTGCTGAGGCGTACCGCGCCGGGCCATGTGGCTGCCGTACGCCAGGCGCTGTTCGACCGGCTCAGCCCCGAACAGCAGAAGTCCCTCGGCGAGATCATGCAGATCGTCGCCGAGGGACTCCAGCCGGACGAGGCGGGCGCGGACCTGCCCTGGCTCCGCTGAGCCGCGTGGCGTCCAGCCGACAGGCTTACCCTTCGCTGCCGCCCGTGGGGTCAGTGCGCTCAGTGCGCGATGACCGGCACCGCCACCTCGTCCTGCGGGTCCTGCGCGTCCTCGCTCGAGGCGGCCGGGGAACCGCCGACCGTGGTGCTGCCCGGACGGCCCGCGTTGACCAGGGTCAGCGCGATCACGCCGGCCAGGACCAGGATGCCCACGGCGAACCAGATGGCGGTGGTGTAGCCGTGCACCAGCCCCTGCGTCTGGACCAGCTGCTGCGACTTGGCCGGGGCACCGGCGATGTGGTCCTTGACGTACGCGACCGTCGCGGAGGAGGCGATCGTGTTCAGCAGGGCCGTGCCGATGGCGCCGCCCACCTGCTGGGAGGTGTTGACCATCGCGGAGGCGACACCCGCGTCACGCGGCTGGACGCCCAGGGTGGCCAGCGACATGGCCGGCATGAACGCCGTGCCCATGCCGAGGCCGAGCAGCAGCATCGCGGGCAGCAGCAGGGCCGGGTACGAGGAGCCGATCTCCAGCTGGGTCAGCAGCAGCATGCCGACCGAGGCGACCAGGAAGCCGGGGCCCATCAGCAGCCGGGCCGGGACGCGGGTCATCAGCCGGGCGCCGATCTGGGTGGAGCCGGTGATCATGCCCGCGATCATCGGGAGGAAGGCGAAGCCGGTCTTCACCGGCGAGTAGCCCTTCACGACCTGGAGGTAGTAGGTCAGGAAGAGGAACAGGCCGAACATGCCGATGATGGCCAGGCCGAGGGAGAGGTACACGCCACCGCGGTTGCGCTCGGTGATGACCCGCAGCGGCAGCAGCGGGGCCTTCACCTTGGACTCCACCAGCACGAACGCGCCCAGCAGGACGGCGGAGGCGACGAACATCGACACGGTCAGGGCGTCGCCCCAGCCGTCCGACTCGGCGCGGGTGAAGCCGTAGACCAGGGCGACCAGGCCGAGGGTGGACAGCACGACACCCGGGATGTCCAGCGGCGAGCGGTTGCGACCGCCCTTGGGCTCACGGATGACGAAGTAGGCGCCGGCCGCGGCGACCACGGCGAACGGGACGTTGACGAAGAAGGTCCAGCGCCAGTTCAGGTACTCGGTGAGGAACCCGCCGAGGATGAGGCCCACGGCGCCACCGCCGCCGGCGATCGCACCGTAGATGCCGAACGCCTTGGCGCGCTCCTTGGCGTCGGTGAACATCACGGCGAGCAGGGACAGCGCGGCCGGCGCGAGGAGCGCGCCGAAGGCGCCCTGGAGCGCGCGGGCGCCGAACATCATCGCCCCGTTGGTGGCCGCGCCGCCGAGCGCGGAGGCCGCGGCGAAGCCGGCCAGGCCGGTCACGAAGGCGCGCTTGCGGCCCCAGAGGTCGGCGATCCGGCCGCCGAAGAGGAGCAGTCCGCCGAAGGCGAGGGCGTAGGCGGTGACCACCCACTGCCGGTTGCCGTCGGAGATGCCGAGGTCGCTCTGGGCGGAGGGCAGGGCGATGTTCACGATGGTGGCGTCGAGGACGACCATCAGCTGGGCCAGCGCGATGAATACCAGCGCCTTCCAGCGGTTGGCGTCGCCGGTCTCCACCGGGACGCCGGAAGCCTGTGCGGCTGTTGCAGACATGGGTGTACCCACTTCGGGACTTCGTGACGGAAAAAGAGTGAAAAAGCGATCTGCGGACGTCGAGGGATGGCAGCCCGTCCACGGGACGGGCGGCAGGAAGCAGACGGCGGATGGACAGCCGGGACGGCCGGCGGTCGGCCGGCGGACGGCCGGGCGGTCGGCCGGCGGACAGCCGGACGGTCGGCCGGCGGACAGCCGGACGGTTGACCGGCGGACAGCCGGACGGTTGACCGGCGGACAGCCGGGACGGCCGGAGGCTGGTTCAGGCTGGTTCAGGCCTGGCGGAGGTCCTCCAAGGTCGTGGCCGTACCCGGCAGGACGGATCGGGCCGGAGCCCGCAGCCCGTCCAGGAACAGCTGAAGATGACGGTGTACGAAGCGGTCATGGCTGAGGCAGCCGGTGCCGGCCGGGGGCCGGCTGAGCTGGGCCGCGGCGATCATCAGGTCGCCGACGCCCACGTCGGGGCGCAGCTGACCGGCCGCCACGGCACGGCCCATGACCTCCTCGATGAGGTCCTCGACCCGTTCGCGCGCGGCTTCCAGGTCGGGGTGGTGCTGGTCGAACGTGCTGGAGACCATCGGGCACAGCGCGCTGATCCGCTCGTCGGCGGCGACGTGCACGAAGCGCTCCAGGGCCTCGAATGCGTCGCCGGTCTCCGCGAGCGCGTCCTCGGCCGCGCGCGCCGTACGGTCCATGACGGAGCAGACGACCTCGCGTACGAGTGCGTCGCGGTCCGGGAAGTTGCGGTACAGCGTGGCGTTGCCGACGCCGGCCCGGCGGGCGATCTCGTCGAGCGGCACCTCGGGGCCGTGCTCGACGAACACCTCGCGGGCGGCGGTGACGATCCGCTCCCGGTTGCGCAGGGCGTCGGCACGGGGCCTGCTCGCCTTGCGCTGCACGGGGTTCACGGTCGTCGGGGCCTGCACGGCGTACTCCTCTGTCGATGGCTGACGGTTTCGTCGGTGGGTCGTCGGTTGATCTTCGGTCGGTCTTCGCCTGAGCGTCAGTTGGGCAATCCGGGGAGGGTCTCCCCGCTTCGCACGGACACAGGTTCAAACGGGGAAACGATCCCCGGTTATTTCCCGCCCCGAAGAGAATTCATGTGACCTGAACCACACGCCCCAGCCGGCCGCCGTCTCACCGGACCGGCCGTCCCACGACCGGACCGCTCCAGCGCGCGTCTCCTCTGCCCACGACACAGGGTGATCGAGAGGGTGCAGCCTGAAACCGGCGGCTGCCTGGAGCGAAGGGTCCACGCATGCGAGCGCAGCCGCCCCGTCGCCGTACAGGCCGGACGAGCCGAGCGGGCCACACAGGCGGACCGACCCTCGCGGACCACATAGGCAGCCGTATAAGCCGCATAGGCGGCGGAGGACGCACAGGCAACGCAGGCCGAATAGCGGGCATAGGCACGGGCAGCACCCCGGCCGCCCGCCCGACCGGCGGCCTGACCGGCGGCCCGTCCCGCCGGAGCGGCAAGCGCCGGGCCGCGGCCCTCGCCTCCGTCACCGTGCTCACCCTCGCGGTCAGCACCTCGGCGGGCACCGGCCACCTCATGCAGGGCCGTACGGCAACCGGTTCCGGTTCGGCCTCCCTGGCCCGCTCCCCCGCGCTCAACCCGTGTCTGATCAGCGGCACTCCGGCCGTACAGATGTCGGAGGGGGTCCCGACCGCAGGCGGTTACGCCCGCTCCACCGGCACCGTGCACGCGCTGACCCTGATGGTCGACTTCCCCGACGCCCCCGGCCAGGGCAGCGCGATGGACCGCTTCCACGAGTTCTTTCCGCAGACCCAGGAGTGGTTCCGCACCGCCTCCTACGGCCGCCTCGACTACCGCCCCGAGACCCCGATCCGCGACTGGCTGCGCATGCCGAAGGCGTTCAAGGACTACGGCATTGAGCGCGGGGCCCCCTTCGACCCCGGGTACCGCAAACTGGTCCAGGACCTGGTGGCCGCGGCCGACCCCAAGGTGGACTTCCGGGACTACGACCTGCTCAACGTGCTGATGACCCCGAACGCGGGCCCGTCCGCCCTGGACACGGTCCTGTCGGTCACCTTCGCGGGCAACAGCGACGCCCCGGTGGCCGACGGCGTCCCCATCGCCAACGCCTCCTTCGTCTACTCACGCCAGGACGACGGCTCCGGCTCGTACGACCGCACCGGCTACCGGGTGCTCCCCCACGAGAACGGCCACGTCTTCGGCCTGCCCGACCTCTACACCCAGGAGGGCGGGGGCGCGGTGGGCCACTGGGACATCATGAGCGAGGACTGGGGGGCCAACAACGACCTCCTCGGCTGGCACAAGTGGAAGCTGGGCTGGCTGGACGCCTCCCAGGTCAGCTGCGCGGCGAAGCGGGGCTCGACCGAGTACACGCTGACCCCGCTGGAGCGCCCGGGCGGCCCGAAGCTCATCTTCGTACCGCTGGACGGCCGTACCGGATACGCCCTGGAGCTGCGCACCCACGCCGGCAACGACGAGGCGGTGTGCCGCCCGGGCATCCTGATCTACAAGGTGGACGCCGACGTCGACACCGGCCGCGGCCCGATCACCGTCTACGACGCCCACCGCAACTCCGGCGGCTGCACCCGCAGTCCCAACGTCCACGCCGAACTCTCCGACGCGCCCTTCGCGCCCGGCGAGACCTTCAAGGACCCCAAGGCGAAGATCCGCATAGACGTGGCCTCGGCGAACCTGGCGGGCGACTACCGGGTACGGGTGACCCGCCAGCCGTAACCGACCGCGACCCCACTCCCACGCGGCCGACTACCACAGGCCCGCCCGCCGCGACCGCCGTACGCCGCCGACCGAAGAACCGGACCGAGGCCCGCGAACCCCACGACGGAGGCCGACGACACCACCGGTACCGCGGCCTCCCTCACCCCGCACCACCCGGCCCCACCCGCCGACGAGACGGCCGCACGCGGCGAGAGGGCCGCGACATCGTTCTCACCCCGCGCCTGATGGAGCCGGGCAACGCCCACCTGCCCGCGCTGCGCCGGCCGTCCCTGCTCGGCGCACGCGGACGCCATGGCCGACGAGTTGGACGAGTCGGTGTCGCCGGCGGTCGGCGACCGGGACGGCATCCGCTTCATCCACCAGGCGACGCACCGCCGCGCGATGTCGCCGAGCTTGAGCATCGGCGACCTGCTCCCCGCCAAACGCACCGCGCCGGGCCCGCTGTTCGCCACCGGGTGAACGGACGAGGACTGGGGCGCGTGGCACGAACACCGGGCGGCGGACCCGGAGAACAGGAACTTCCCGGCGGTACCGCCCCTCGACCCGTCCGCGACCCGCCCGCGCCCCTCCCGGCGGACGACTTCGAGCGGCGCACCGCGCGGGCGACCCGGAAGAGTTGGACGCTGGCGACGTCGGCGGTCAACGAGCAGGGGCACAACGCCCTGGGCACTGGTCGGGGCGTCGCCGGGAAGTCGAGGTTCCATCTGGCGTGGAGAATGCCATCAAGGAACGATTCATCTACGAGTTGCGGAAAGTCGGCCGCATCGGCCCGAAGGGTACCGAAACCTCTCGGGAGACAAGTGGAGGCGACCGCCTCTCACCGCGGAAGGTTGCAAATGAAGTATGTGACGGCCGTTTGGGGCGATGGCGGGTTCTACGTCGATCCGAGGGCCTACCTGGCCGAACTCCCGAAGTTTCACGATCAGCTGCCGGCCGGGGCAAGGCAATTCGCATCAGATCCGGCGCATTATGCTCTCGGGCACGGCAATGACCGCTGCGTCAAGGATCTGGAATTGTCCGGAATCCAGGTAGCCACCGACAAAAGCGGAGGGCTGACCCTGGAATTTTCCCCGAATCAGTGGAAGCACGACGCCGGGCTGCGCATCAGCTACTCAGGAGTGACGCACTTCTCCATCGACTATGATCACTCCATTGACTGGATGCTGGTCGACGCCGTGCTCCTCGACGAGATCCTCCCGGGCGAAGACGGGGGCTGCGTGCACGAGATCGCGCTGACCGACGCGTCGATCACCGTCCGCTGCAAGGACCTGCAAGCCGTTTGGGGAGATGTGGACTGAGGAGCCAACCGGGATCACCGACCCACAAGGTATCGGCTCACCATCGAATCGTCGGACGGGAACCACGTCGACATCTTCATCGCACGCAACATCCGGTGAGCCCGGCCAGGGCGCCGCCAGCGGGTTAGATCTGGGCAACATGACCACCGGGGACCTCGGCACGGCGGACTCGGCCAGGCACGTCCCCGACCAAGGGAGGGTGATCCACCCTCCGGTGATCCAGTTACTGGATAGCTGGGCGACTTTTCCCCGGGGCAACGCCCGCGTCCTCACCTCGCTTCCGCCGTGATGCATGCAGCGGAGGATCTCGGCCGCAGCCTCCCTCGAGAAGACACGGTCAAATAGATCGCTGGATCCAAGGACGAAGCGCATGAGGTTCAAAAGGACCGAGCACCTCCGAATCATTCCGCCAGGCACTGAAGCCGGAGAACGCCTCATCGGGTTCCGCCCGGACAGCGAATCCGGATTCTCCACCCTGGATGAGACACACCGCCTCCGACGGATCCCCGCGTACGGATCCGACGGCGCTCTGCTCATCCCGCACGACACGCTCGGGGCCGGCCGATACCGGGAGCTCGGCACACAGGGGCGGCGGGGCCACACAACAGCAGGGCACGACGCCTCGGTGCGCTGCCGTAACCGCTAGACTGTGCGCGGTGCACCACTCCGGTGGGGCGCCCTGTGGATGTCTGGGCCCTCAAGGGTCGGGATCCGTCCGATGTGGGCGGATTTCCAACACCTTCTACCCACACATCCCCGCCTCGCCTTCGTAGCTCAGGGGATAGAGCACCGCTCTCCTAAAGCGGGTGTCGCAGGTTCGAATCCTGCCGGGGGCACCAGCTCAAAGGCCCCCCACTTCCGGATTTTCGGAGGTGGGGGGCGTTTGACATCCACTTCTGACATCAACGGGGTTGGTCACTGACGACCGCGACGCCTTCTGAGCAGCCGGTCCATGTGGCTCATGGCCTCACGCTGGGTGTCCTGGACGACGTGGGTGTAGACATCCATGGTGATGCTGATCTGGGAGTGGCCAAGGATCTCCATCACGACACGGGGCGCGACTCCGGCCGCCGTAAGAAGGGTCGCGGTGCCGTGGCGGGCGTCGTGCAGCCGGATCACGCGGAGGCCGGCGGCCTGGGCGACGCGGGTGAAGGAGCGGTAGAGGTTGCGCGGCTCGACCGGGCGGCCGGTCCGAGTGGTGAAGACGTACGCGGACTCCTGCCACCCCTCCCCCGCCTTGGCACGGGCAGCGGCCTGCCGCATGCGGTGCCAGCGCAGGGGGGCGATGCAGAGGGCGGGCAGCGGAACGGCACGGCGACGGCGGCTCTTCGGATCGTCGTCGTAGAGGACACCGCGGCGGCGTTGCATCTGCTGGCGGACGTAGAGCACCCGGTTGTCGAGGTCGACGTCCGACCAGCGAAGCCCGACGATCTCTCCTCGACGCAGACCCATCGCGATGGCGAGCACGAAGGCCGCGTAGAGCGGGTCGGTGCGGGCGGCGGCGAGGAAGTCGAGGGTCTCGTCCAGGGTCCAGGGGCTCAGCTCCCGTTCCTTGATCCGGGGCGGCTCGACGAGCTTCGCGACGTTGCGCGTGATCAGTTCCTCTCGGCAGGCCGAGGACAACGCCGACCGCAGCACGCGGTGAGCCTCCTTGGCCGTGGCCGCGGTCGCCTCCTGCTCCAGGCGCACGAGGAACCGTCGCACGTCGGCGACGCCCAGCGATTCGAGCCGCTTCGCGCCGAGGAGCGGCACCAGGTAGAGCCGGACGTGCGCCTAGTACTTGTCGTACGTGCTCAGCTTCCGCCGGGGCTTGATCACGTTGTCCAGCCAGTACGGCAGCCACTCGGAGAGCCTGGCCGAACGCGTCGGCACGGGCACGCCCTGGTCGACCTTGTCGAGGAGTTCCCGGCGCTTGGCGTCGCACTCGGCCCAGGTCTTGCCGTAGGCGAACTTGCGGGCGCGGGTGCCGTCCGGTTGCAGCACGTAGACCGCGCACTGGAAGCGGCCGTCCTTGCGCTTGGTGATGGTGCCGGCGCCGTTCGGATTGCGCTTGCGCTGCTGGGCCATCAGGCGGCCGCCTCCAGTTCGTTGGTGATGTACTCGCGGACCGCCCGCGCCGGGATACGCCGGCACCGGCCGATGGTGATCGAGGGCAGACGGCGGGAGCGGATGAGGTCGTAGACCGTGGAGCGGCCGAGCTTGAGCCGCGCCATGACCTCCGGCACCGTCAGCAGTTCGTCGTCATGCATGGGTGGGCTCTCCTTCCGTTCCGGGGGCGGGTTCGAGGGATGCGGCAAGCCAGGATTCGGCGGCGGACAGGCCGGTCCCGGCGAAGACCCAGTGAGCGAGGACGTAAGTCGTCTCAGGCTCAGGACCGTTGGCGGCCACGGCTTGTGCTCGACGCCATTCGGCGCGGGCGTCGCGGAGGGCGCCGAGAGTGGTGGAGTAGCGGCGGGACTTGGTGGAGAAGTGGCCGCGGAAGCCGAGCATGTGGGCCCAGGCGCGCAGTCGGAGGTGTTCCAGGTCCTTGCGGGCGCCGAGGGACCAGGCGGTGCGGACGAGGCGGCGGGCGTGTTCGCTGATGTCGAGCTGGGCGAGCTCGGCGGCGAACTTCAGCGGCCGGTCGAGAGCTCCCGTCGCGGTCTCGGCGCCCTTGGTCGCGTACTTGGCGATGTAGGCGGCGACGGCCCGCTCGGTCAGCTCCTGGCCGCCGTCGAAGTCGGCCGAGCGGATGGTGCGGACGTCGAGTTGACGGCCGAAGGCGAAGGCGTGGGCCCGGCCGTCGATAGCCGGACCGTCTACGTGCACGGCAGCAACGGCGGCCCGAATGGCGTCGGTCAGCAGCTCGGCGGTGGCCCAGGCGGGAGGCGGGGTGTCGCCGCCCCCGGGGCCGTCGATGCGGATGACGGCGTGGAAGTGGACGGCCCCGCGCTTCTGGTACTCGGCGACCTTGGCGAAGGACACCCGGGCGTACTCGCGGAAGGCCCGTTGGGTGAGGCCGGCGCGCTTAGCGACCTCCCGACGCAGGTAGATCGAGAAGCGCCGCCACAGCGGACCGGCGTGCGCGTTCCAGAGCACGGCCGCTTCGTAGTCGTACGTGTCCGGGTCGAGCGGGGTGCCGAGTGCGGAGTCGTCCTGGTCGTGGAGGGCGCCGCAGCGGCAGCGGCGGACCGAACCAGCCGGGCCGGTGGGGCGGTTGTGGACCGGGCCGAAGCTCGGCGCGGTGAAGGTGGCGAAGACGCGCGGGTGGGCGGCGACGCGTTCGGGGACGCCCTTGCCGCCGCGCAGTCCGGAGGTGATCAGGTGGAAGGTGTCGCGGCGGTACACCTCGGCGCAGGCCGCGCACCGGGTCGTGCGGCGGTTGTTGCAGCGGACCAGGAGGTGACCGGCCGGGAGGCCGGAGGAGTCGAGGTAGTGGAGGACGTTACCGATCTCTCCGGTGCGGGTGTTTACGTCGTACTCGGTGCGGTGGCCGTCGAGGCGGATGGGGTGCGTGCAGCCGCCGAGGCTGGCGAGCTGGCGCAGGAGTGCGGGCATGGTGCCGAGGGCGGCCAGTTCGCCGATTTCGTGGAGCGGAGGCGGAGTGGCGCGGGTGATGATGGCGTTCTCCTTCTGGTTCGGCTGGAGGGAAAGGGCCCCCGAGGCGGCGGATGCTTGGCGGTATCGAGGCCGCCCCGGGGGTCTGGTCTGTCAGCGGCGGTGCTGGTCGCGGAGCACCGAGCGCAGGACCACGGCGGCGACGGCCACGGAGACGGCCGTGACGGCGACGGCGGCCAGGAGCGCGGTCAGCACGACGCCGCCGACGAGGACGGCCGCGACCGCTCCGGTACTGACGGAGATCTGAGGCGCCGACCGGCGAGCGGGCATCTGGTCGGCCACGGTGTGGATGTGCGCGGGCGGCGGCGTCGGGTTGTCCGGGTACTTGGGCAGGAACACGGCGAAGCTCTCCTTACCTACTCGTCTAGTCATGTGAGCCGTTGACGATGTCCACGCCGGAGCGCGTGCCGGACTCGATGGCCGGTGCCATGAAGGTGTGCGAGAGCCAGAAGCCGAAGAGGGCGATCAGGACGACGATCCACGTGCGGACGCCGAGGAACTTGACCGCTCCCCAGGCGAAGAAGCCGAGGACGGCGACAAGCGGGAGGCTGACGGTCACGGGAGGCGGGTCCTTTCAGTGGACGGGGCAGCGGTGGGTGCGGGCAGCCAGCTCGGCGGCGGCGCGGCTGTCGTAGTCGGCGGAGAAGCCGCAGCGTGGGGCGGTACAGGCCGCGGTGTGCTTCTCCCGGCCGCGACCGTCGTAGGACGTGCCGACCTGGACGGGTCCGATGCGGGTGACGGAGCGGAAGCGGCGGTGGGCGCTCACGTGGGTCTCCTCTCAGAGCTGGGCTGCGATGGCGTCGGCCATGGGCGGCGGGACGCCGAGGCGGGCGCGCAGGGTCGGGGTGTCGATGGCCGTTCCGGTACGGGCGTGGTGCTCGGCGGCGACTTTGCGGGCGTGCTCGACCAGGGCGGCCGGGACGGGGACCGGCGGCGGAGCCGGAGTTGGTGCCGACTCGACTGCCAAAGGCGCCGGGCGTTCCGGTGCGGGATCGGGCGCGTCCTCCTGGTCCTCGATGCGCTCGGGCACCTCCTCCCCCACGGCGTCACCGGTTCCGTCGGGCGTGGACGGCGACGAGTGGGCCAGGAGGGTTCCACCGAGGAAGGCGACCGCTGGCCAGCCCGCGACCATGATGCGGAGCCAGGCCGGCACGTGCTCCAGGTCGAGCAGCCCGGCGGTGGCGACGTTCGCGCCCAGTGACGCGGCGAGTGCGATCACGAACCAGCACCACCCGGCCGCTTTCGTCTCGCCGGACCGCAGTCGACGCCAGGCGGCGACGAGCAGCAGGTCGACCGAGACGGGGTAGGCCCACGCCTTCCACCCGTCCTGTCCGGCCGCCGAGGCGACGTCGTGCAGGTGGGCGAAGGACAACGCGGCGGCGATGACGGCTTGGACGAGCACCGCGTCGACGCGGGCCAGGTGGGCGCGCATGCTGCGGCTCCTTCCGGATTCGGGCATGGGAGGGGTAGGGACATGGCGTGAGGCGGTCACGCCGACCGGGGATACGTGCGGGTGCGGGTCAGTCGGTCACCGGTCGGGGCCGCACGACCGGGCTCGGTGTCTCGACGGGCGGCCGTACGGGCACATCGGGCCGGAAGGGCTTGAGCGCGGGCAGGTCGGGGACGAGGTGGGCCGACTCACGGCAGGTCTCGGCGGCATCGCCGAGGGAGAGGTACGGCGTGCGGATGCGGGACCAGCCGCCGGAGGTGTCACCGGCCACGGCGAGCCCGGGACGTTCGGGGGCGATGGCACAGGCGGCGGAGACCGCCTCGGGGGCGATGTCGCCCAGAGCCATCTTGGCGGACGCTTCGTCGTTGACGCGATGGCAAACGCGGCCGGTCAGCTGCGCCCGCAGCATGGTCGCGCCCTTGCCCAGCTCGGCACCGAAGCGCTGTCCGCAGACCTCCAGGTAGATGCCGGCCGCACGGCCGAGTTGGGCGAGCCGGATGAGTTGGGTGACCATCTCGTCCCGGCGTTCCTCGTCCTTCCTCGTCGCGACGAGGAAGAGTTCTGCCACCTCGTCCACGAACAGCACGACCGGCACTGGCCGTTCGCTTTCGGGCAGACCCCAGATGTCCGAGGTGATCTCCTCGTCCGGAGTGCTCGGCGCGATGCCCTGCCGGGCTTTGATCAGGTCGTACCGGTCCTCCATTTCCTTGATGAGCACGGGCAGCAGCTCGGCGGCCTGCTCCGGGTCGGTGGCGAGCGCCGACAGGCGCGGAGCGAACGGCGCCAGTTCCACGCCCCGCTTGCAGTCGATGCCGACCAGGGCGACGGGCTGACGAGCGAGGCCTGCGACGAGGTGGCGCAGGTACATGGACTTGCCGGACAGCGTGGCCCCGAGGGTGAGTTGGTGGGGCACGGTGCGGTAGTCGCGTACGAACGGAGTGGCGTCCTCGCGCAGCGCGACCGGTACCCGGAGAAGGTCCGGGCGGAGCTTGCGCGGCATGCGCACCCGCCGCAGTACGTCAAAGCCGACGAGCCGCAGTTCGACCACGCCCGGCTTGATCGTGGTCACGTACACGGCATGGACGCCCCAGGCGTGCCGCAGTCGTTCCGCGGAGGCGGCCACGTCGGCGGGTTCCTGCCCCGGAGCGAGCCGCAGGCGGACCCGGAGCCCCGTCGTGGTCGGTCGGATGATCCCCCGACGCGGCGGTACGGGCCGGACCTCACGGCGAGTGGTCGCCTTGACCGCCAGGACCCGCAGCCGGGAGGGGGCCACGGTCAGCCCGCATGCCTCCATGACGGAGCTGTAGGAGCCGAGCAGCCGGACCGTGGACACCGGTAAGCCGACGGCGGACCAGTAGAAGCCGGGGTGTCGCGCCCGGGCGTAGGCGGCCCCGCCGCCGAGTGCGGCGACGGGACCACCCACCTCCAGAAGCGTTGCCAGATCGGTCATCAGGCCGTGGCCCCCACGGTGGCCGGGAAGGCGGCCGGAGTGACGGCGGCGGCCCGGAAGGCGATGCCGTGGCGCTGCTGGCCGTTGAACACTCTCTCCCACGGCCGGGCGACCAGGCCCGGCAGCGAGACCGGGGCACCGAGGACGAGGCCTTCCGACACCCCGCTCTCCGGAACGGTCACCTTGATCAGGGACGACTCCCCCTCCTCGATGTACACGACGCCGATGGTCATCAGCGCCTCACCGCTGACGGCATCCTTCGCGATCTCGCCCGACTGGCGGTCGCGGACCTTGGGCTCGGGCGCCTCGGTCAGCAGGATCGTCGCGGCCGAGGTCTCCACACGGATGGTGCGCAAGGCTTCTTCCCATCTACTCGTCTAGACAAGGTGCACTCTTCGAACCCGGCAACAGCCGGGAACGTTGACCACCTTGCCACACAACTTGCCCGCTCGTCTATACGAGTATGCGTGTCGGGGTGTACGAGTCCGGAGAAGTGGCCTCGCGCACCGCCGATCAGGTCGCCGGAAGTTGGTAGGAGAGGACGTAGGCGTCAGCGGCCATGATCGTGTCGCAGACCTCCACGGCCCGTCCCGCAGTGTCGAAGGCGGTACGGATCAGGTGGATCACCGGGACGCCGGAGGCCAATTGCAGCGTCTTGACCTCGGCCGGGGAGGGCATTCGGGCCCGGATCTCCTCCTCGAAGTGGTCGAGCTGGTGGCCCAGCTCCTCAAGGCGGGCGTAGATGCCGCCCGGGCCCGGGTTGGGTTCGGCGATCTGCGTACCGCGGGCGATGTCGAGCGGGAGGTACGAGGTGGCGAACTCGACCGGCCGACCGTCGAGCAGGTATCGGCGACGCCGGGCGAGCACGCGCCGTACGGAACCCAGTCGCGTGGAGACGTCCTGGCTAGCTTTCTCCTCCTTCACCTCCAGGCTGTCCACCTTCGGGTGACTGCCGGCGGCGTCGGCCTCCACGATGAACGCGGACTTGCCCTGCTCACGGTGCCGCCGGGCGAACCGGTCGGAGGCGAGGCGGCGCACCGGCGGCCGGGGCCGGACGAAGACACCCTTGCCGTGCTCGGCGTGCACCAGCCCCTCGCCCTGGAGGATGGAGAAGGAGTTCCGGACCGTCATCCGGGAGACGCCGTAGTGTTCGACCAGCTCAGCCTCGGACGGCAGCTTCTCCCCCTCCTTGAAACGCCCACGGTCGATGGCCTCACGTAGCTGGTCGGCGATCTGGCGGAAGACCGCACGATCACTGGTCGGGTCGAGGCCGCCGAGAATGCTCGGTAGAGACGTCACGCGTACTCCTTTAGGTATCTAGACGAGTGGGCGAGTGTTGTTGCTACGGTGGAGAGCCTAGTCAGCCGAGAGGGCCGAGGAACGTGAGCACTGAACGCCCGCACTCCGTGAGTGTGGCCGGAGTCGTCGTCGACGACGAGGGCCGGGCCCTCCTGATCCAGCGCCGGGACAACGGCCACTGGGAACCGCCGGGCGGCATCCTCGAGCGCGAGGAGACCATCCCCGAAGCCCTCCAGCGCGAGGTCCTCGAAGAGACCGGCATCAAGATCGCTCTTCCGGCGACTCTGACCGGCGTCTACAAGAACATGACGGGCTTGATCGTCTCGCTGGTCTTCCGCTGCGAGGCCTCCGACGGCGCCCCCACCACCGGGGACGAGACCCGAGCCCTGCGCTGGGCCACCCGCGAAGAAGTCTTCGAGCTTGCCGACGAGGCGTACGCGATCCGTGTCCTTGACGCGCTCGACGCGGCGTCCCCGCCGGCCATCCGCGCCCACGACGGCGTGAAACTCGTCTAGCCCGAACCCGCTGCACATGGCGGCCTACCAGCATGAAGGAACTTGTATACACGAGTATACGAGTACAGCCCGGGTGTGGGGACTGTCTTGCCCAGGTTTTCCGGAAGAGGTCAGCCGGGCCCGCCGCTGGACGCGGGACATCCTGCGCGGCTCCCCTCTGGCCGAGGACGCAGAGCTGATCGTTAGCGAGCTGAGCGCGAACGCGATCCTGCACACGGCCAGCGGCCAGCAGACAGGCAGCTTCCATCTGGCACTCGCGGTCTCCCCGCAGGTGGTCGCCCTGTCGGTCACGGACGAGGGAGGCACCGGCACGGCCCCGAAGGTCGAGCACCAGGACGACCAGGCCGAGCACGGCCGGGGCCTGGGCATGGTCAGCGCTATCGCCCACCGGGTCGTCGTCCACAGCAGCCACGGCGGTCACACGGTCACCGCGGAACTCTTCACCCAGGCCGGACCGGCAGGAGGCCACCCGTGCTGACGTCCACTACTCCCGTACCGCTCGGCGCAGCCATCCGAAGTCTCCCCTACCTGTGCCGAGCCGCCGCCTACCCGGTGAACGAGGTCCGTGCCATCCCCTTGGGATCGCACGGCGTCGCGAGTCCACGCCTGGCACTGCGCTGGTTACGAGAGCGCACGCAACACATCACCGACCAACTCGACGCCCCCTACGCGCAGCCAGGCTTGCACTGGCTGACGGACGAGGCCGAACACGAACGAGCTCTCGCCTACATGACCAGTGGCATGGGCTACCAACTCACTCTCCACGACGAGAGCACCCGCTACGTGTTGCTGGTCTACCCGGCAGGACCCACCTCATGAACGGACCCGCCCGCGGCTACTGGTGCGAGTGCTGGACCGAGGACGTCACCAGCGCAGAAGGGCCGGCGCTCCTGGCATCGTTCGACGCGTACTCGGCACCCCAGGCAGACCGATGGGTCGCCATCGCCCTGCGCACCATCTCACCGGCGCTCGACTCCGACGCGTCGGACGAAGCGTGGACGTGGCTGCAGGAGGACCGTGCCGAGACCCGCAGGGCCCTGATGCGCTCCGAGCCCTGCACGGTGACCATCACGCATGCCGGCACCCGCGTCACCTGGACGATCCGACCAGTGCTCTTCCTGCCCCTCGCACACCGGCAGGGCACTGAACTCCCAGCCTGCGCACACAGTTTCAAGCCCCACCGCGCGGTCTCAGATCCCAGCTGATGCTTGGTGTTCTGGTCCCAGGTGATGACTGACGGGGGGCTGGGGATTGTCCCGTCTCCAGCTACCCTCCGGTCATGGAGCAGGACCACCCCCTTGTCCGCGCCGTCTTCCCGGAACTCATCACGGAGCTGATCACTCTCCTGGAAAACGAAGGAGAACGTGAGCTGGCCATCTGTGCGTGGGATCTTCGTCTGGTTGACGAGTGCGACTGCGGCGATGACTTTTGCCAGAGCTTCAAGACAGCAGCTCATCCACAGGGACAGCCATACGGCGCCGGCCACCGGTGCGTGCCGCTCCTGCCCTCGCAAGGCATGCTGTGCTTGGACGTCGTGGATGGTCGGATCATGTACGTCGAAGTACTCGATCGGCCACCCATGCGCCGCCAGAGTAAGCGGCCGTGAAGTCGGCCTCGCGAACCGGCAACTCCACCAGCGCCAATCCCGGCCTCCCCACACGCGCCGCAACGACGCGCACAGAAAAGCCGAACACGGCCACTGTCAACCATCAGCTGGGACCGAACTGTCAAGCATCTACCGGGACCGGACACAGACAGCCTCACCGCGCTGAGTTACAACTTTCTCTACTGGTTCAAGGCGGCTCGCTCCGCTCACCGCGCGCGGCCCGGCCCCCGGCCGGGCCTGCGCTCCTGCCTCCGTCCCGCTCCAGCCCCGCCAGTGTCCGTGCCGCGTGCTCCAAGTGTGCTGCGGGCTCTCCTACGCGCAGACGGATTGACTCAGATCAGGGCCACAAAACCTGAAGCGTGGTTAATGCCGGCGGGGGTGCAGCGAGCACACACGCGCCTGATCAGTCGGCAGCCGCGCCGTCGCGGCTGACTTTCGTCGGCTCAGGCACAGACAATCTCGCGGGGCGAGGTTTCAGTCAGTGAACTCGGCCCAGAAATCCACACCGCGACCTATAGGTTACTTCTGCAGCCTTCCCTTAGAGGGCATACTGCCCGCGCTGCTCCAAGAATTCCAACATTTGACGCAACGGTATGACCTGAGGAGCATCCGAGTCTGTCACCTCATCGAGGAAGGCACGAGCCTTTACAAGATCGCCTGAACGCATGGCCAAGAAAGCGAGCATATGGGAGACTGTCTCCCCAGCCTCATATGCATCGTTCAGGTATTTATGCGCTTTATCGAACTCGTTCCTGTTGAGGTAGAACTGGCCAAGATGGTAGAGGGCATGAGTATCGCCGTCCCCTACTGCCTGCAAGTAAAGCTTTCTTGCAGCCTTGCTTTTGCCCTTTCTTTCATACAGGTAACCGAGAGCAACCGCGGCAGCGGTGGATCCGCCATCAATCCCGCGCCTATACCAGAACATAGCCTTGTTCGGGCCACCAAGTGCCTCTTGAATCAAGCCCATTTCGGTATAGTAGCCAGGCTTCCCAGAAGGGAGAGCTTGATTGATCCACAACAACGCTTCGCGTGGTCGGCCTGCCTTACGACTTCGTGCAGCCAAATTGGCCATCGCCCTGACGTCACCTTCTTCGGCTGCAGAGCGAAAGAGTGCGTCCGCCTCTTCGCTTTTACCCAACTTCTCCAACGTCAAAGCTAGGTTATTCTTGGCGTACTTAAATCCGGACTCCATAGAGCTTCGATAGAGTGGCTCCGCTTCATCGTAGCGTCGCATTTCAGAGAGAAGGCTAGCTAGATTGAAAAGGGCGTACTCGTCGTCACCCTGCTCTACGGCATGCCTATAAGCAGTCTCTGCTTCTTCTAGTCGACCAGCCTTACGGAGGGCGGTGGCCAGGTTATTAGGAGCCTGTTTATTTCCAGCCTTTACTGCCCGCTCATAAGAGGCAGAGGCCGCTTGCCAATCCTCCAGATTTTCTTGGGCAATACCCAGAAAGAACCAGGCGTCCTTGCTGCCTTCAGCGGCTGCCTGATTCAACCAATTTTGAGCTTCCTCGTGCTCACCTCGTGCGATGAGGAGTTGCCCCATAATGAGTTTAGCGACCGGCGGTTTCTGCTCGATGAGGGAGAGAGAAAGCTGTTCAACCTCATCCCAACGCTCTTGATCCAGGAGGACTTCGCCGAGGTTCCGCGCGCCGTAGGTGTCACCATCAGCGGCAGCTTCCCGGAACCAAAATTCTGCCTCTTCCTCCCTTCCGGATCGCCGAAGGACAAGCCCCAGATTGTTTTTTGAGATGGAAGAACCCTGGGAAATAGATCTTCTGTACCAGAGCTCCGCTTCTTCTAGTCGGTCTTCCTTCGAAGCGATGTAGCCGAGATGGAACGAGCCGCTACTATTTCCAGTGTTGGCTAGTCGCTCATAAGCGTGGACGGCGAAATCAATTCTCTTTGCTTTTTCGGCTCGATGCCCAACGGTGTGGACGTCGTCGGGAGAAAACTCATCGATTGCACTTTCCCACACTTCATCCGGCGGAGCCGATGCCCTGCCTTCTCGGGCTAGGGCCTCGGCAAGGTAATCGTAAGCCTTGAACATGTCATCCTCGACGGGCATGAGCAGACTGCTCGTCGCGTGGAGAGGCTCAAGAGCCCAATGGAACGCATCCAGTATTGGCTCGGGGCGCAGCCGGATTCCGCCTCGCTGCTGAAGATATATTTCGTGAAGACGCTCCAAGAGCTCCCTTGAAACGGGGGCCTTGATGCCGGCCCTCTTCAAATCAACGGCCGCTGCCACGATGGCAGCGCCACGGGGATGCAATCCGGGGGCCCAGGCATTTTGCCATTCCAGGTAGAGTTGCGGGCCGGCTGCCAGATATTCAGCAACTCCATACTCTTTGGAATGCCGAGCGGCTTCTGCAACCCGTGGATCAGCGGACCATTTTGCTCGCTTAACTTCTTCCGTGCCCCAATTTCTATCCAGGTAGAGCACATGTGCCCGCGCGGTGATGGCTCTTGCTGCCCTGACGAGCGTTCTGGTCTCGTGATTTAGGCCACGCTCATATCGCGGTGATAGAAGGTCGAGCCGGTCAGCGCGCATCGTCCCGATTAGCACAGCCTCGGTCCGCAGCGCCTCATCCAGAGAGCTCGTAGGAATAAACGGTGGAGCAAGGAACCTATCAAGGTCATCAAGCCAGATGACCTTATCTTCAGCACCGGAAAGAGAAACACACTCGGAGAACTCTGCCCCGTCTTCCGGGCGAAACACGCGATAGCCCGGGAACTTACTCTTAACTATCTCGAAAGCGGTTCTAGATTTGCCGCAAGTAGGATCACCGACAAGCAATGCAAATGATCCAGGCCTCAGCAGCGAGGAAAGGTCTTCTTCGATGTCGCGCCGCACATACTGGGGATTTTGATTCCCGTTCCAGCTTGCAGCCGGGTGCACACCGAAGGAGACTGGACTTTCGCAGTCTTTAAGATATGGAACGCTGTCGAGCGTAAGGAGATGCGCCGAGTTGACAAGGCCTTGCGGCGACTTCGCGCTGCGACTCGCATAGTAGATTTGGATCCCATGACCCTGCTGAAATGCAGTTCCGTGGTCATGTACATCGGTGTTTTGGCCAGGTATCGAAGTAGCACCCTTGGCCGCATCAGCTTCCATACGTGATTCCAAGCGGCTCAATTGGCGTGATAGTGCTGCGTTCCGGACACTTGCTGGAAAGAGACGCCGTTGTCCCTGACAGTGGCGTTCTGAGACACACGTCTAGAGCTGTCTTCGGAGCCACTCATGTCAATGTCTGCCAGTAGTTCACGTAGCGGGGCCAGCGACTCTGGATCTCTCGCAAGCACGGCGCAAAGTAGAGCAAAAACCTCGGTCTGGCCCCGCTCTGCATGACCTTGCGTCTGATAGTCCACGACACGCTGTCGCAACTCGTCGATGTTTCCCTCGGTCGCCCGTGTATCGCCCGATCGTCCGGCTACGATGCGGGAGAATCTGGTTTTGAAAGCTTGCCAACCGTCCGACACCATCGCTGTCAGAAGCGTGCTCGCGGCCGGCATGGCAAACTGCGCCAACTCCAGTTCGTTCATTGTCCCCCCAGTTGAACGGGTGCCCGGAGCCAGCAGGTTACCTCTGCAGTGACCACATGTCACCGGAGTCCGGTAGGTCCAACTAGCCTCACCGGGGCCCTACGTGAGCTCTTCCCGTCGTACGAGCGGCCTGCAACGTAGTCTCGAGGTGTCTGCTGGGACCCCTGAGCGCGCCAACGTCGAAGGCTCCCTGCTCTGTATCCCTGCCAGCAGGCCCGCTGGCAGGGACCATGACATCGGGTTGGCAACAGGAGAGTCGCGATACAGCAGCGGAGTAAGCAACCACAGGAACTGTCTTCGTCCAGCTACAGCAATCCAAGACGGCGTCGCGACCTGTATGACCTTCCCTGAGCCATGGTAGGCATGTCTGGTGGCGCTGGGCCGACCGGCTGGATGAGCCTTTGGAGGCCTGTCCAGTGCCAGACCTGTTCCGCTGACATCCAACGCTGACATCAACGACCCCAGATAGGAGCGACACACAACGGTCGCTGACGGCACCGACGCACGAGGCGAGGCCCGACCAGGCCCCGGGCAGACCGAACTCCTAAAGCGGGTGTCGCAGGTTCGAATCCTGCCGGGGGCACCAGGCCAGACGGCCCGGACCGATCATGGTCCGGGCCGGTTTGACGGCACCGATTGACAGCCGTCCCGTCTCGCAGACCACCGTTCCAGGTTCGGGCAAACGCCGTTTGAGCGAGCGATCCATGTGGCTGGTCGCTTCGCGCTGGGTGTTACGCACGACGTGCGGATACACGTCCATCGTGATGCTGATCCGGCTGTGCCCAAGGATCTCCATCATGACCCGCGGGGCGACGCCAGCCGCGGTCAGCAGCGTCGCGCAGCCAAGCCGCGCGTCGTGCAGGCGGCCCTCCGCAGCCCCGCATCGGCCGCGACCTGCGGCGTGAAGGACCGGTATACGTTGCGCGGCTCAACCGGCCGGCCGTTGGGCCTCGCGAAGACGTAGCCGCTTTCCGACCAGGCGACGCCCGTACGCGCGAACGCCTCGCGCTGCCTCAGTCGGTGCCAACGCAGCGGCGCGCCGCCAAACGATCGCAGCCTCCCGAGCTGAGGGCTACGGCCGGGGCAGAAAGGGGGACTGACCCGGCCACGCTGGAGTGATGGCTTCGATACGACGACGCCAAGGCACAAAGGGGGATGCGCCGGCGTCGTTCTCGGGGCGCATTGGTGGTCACCCCTCGAAGTGGTGACTGAACAGCTTCTCGATCAATGCCCACAGAGCACGAGCCCCGAGCGCGATCGTGAGCCGACCAGCAACCTCGCGGATCTTCCCCTTGGCCTCCTGGGAAGGGCGCGTTTTCTCCATCACTCCACCTCATCTCCGGGGCCGCGTCTCGTCACCCTTCGCAACGAGGCGCCCCCCTCTCAGAGATGAGGCGTCGTAAGGCTAGCCCTTGCTTGTGCGTGATCACCATCTCAAGCAAGTCGCAGAGTCCCAGGACCGATTGCAGTACAGCAGCGGAGTACGGGAGGTTCCGCGGGATCCCGACATCCACCGCTGCCGCGTCAGCTGCGTCGAATCCGGAGGGGTACGCCGACGTCTCTGTTCGGCGGTCGCACCAGTCGTCGGCGCCAGCAGAGGCAGGCCACTGCCGGACTGCCGAAGCGGGTGTCGCAGGTACGGATTCTGCCGGGGGCACCAGCCGAAAGGTCCCGGACCGATCACGGCTCGGGACCTTTGGACGTCCAGGGTGCTGCTGTTCTGCGAGTGGGTCGGGGTGTCCATCAGTGCGCGGGGAGCGGCTCCGGGGCTGCCGTCGTGTCCGTCATCGCACCGGGCGGAACCGGGCAGACGCGGACCAGGCCGGTGGGGCTCGGCGAGCCGTACGCCGGGGGCCGACCGCGAGCGGTGTCACTGCGGTGGGGGCGGCTCCCGGAGCCCGTTCCTGCGCTCAGTTGGTGCAGCCGGGTACGGGAGACGGGCTGCCGGTGCAGTTGGTGGGGGTGTTCTCCGCGATGGTGGAGCGCTTGTTCACCACAACGCTTCCGGCTCCGTTGTAAACGCCTCCCGGGGCGTTGGCGGAAGAGTTCTTGACCACGCGGCTGACGTTCAGTACGACGGTGGAGTCGGCGTTGACGTTGTAGATGCCGCCGGCCTGGAGACCCGCCCTGTTGTTCCTGATGGTGCTCTGGTTGAAGGTGGCCTTGCCGCCCTGCGCGTTGGTGACACCCGCACCGTGGTCCCGTGCCGTGTTGTCGGCGATCTCGCTGTCGTTGACGGTCATCTGCCCGTCGTTCCACAGGCCGCCTCCGTCGCCCGTGGCGACGCTGTTGCCGACGATGAGGTCGCGGGCGATGGTGATCGCGCCGGAGTCGTTGACCACGCCTCCGCCCGCGAAGCTGTTGGCCTTGTTGTCGCGGACGGTGGTACGGATGACGTCGGCCGTGCCGCCGGGTTCGATGTAGAGGCCCCCGCCGAGGAGCGCGGTGTTGTCGGTGATCAGGGATCCGGTGAGTTTCAGGGTCCCGCGGTCGTCGATGCCGCCGCCGTCACCACTGGCGGTGTTCCCCTGGACGGTGATGGACACCCCTCGGAATGTCCCGCCCTTCTGGACGAGGACACCGCCGCCGTCGCCCGTCACGTCGCCGTTCCGGATCGTGAGATGGCTGACCGCCGCCGTTCCGCCGACCGCGACGTCGATGAGGCGGAAGTGGCTCGTGGTGGCGGGGTCGCGCAGGAGGGTGGCGCCGTTGCCCTTGATGGTGAGGGGCACGGTGATCGCGGGTGTCGCGTCCTGGCCGGAGACGGGTGCCCTGAAGTCGTAGACGCAGCGCCGGGAGAGGCTCAGCTCGCCACCGCCGTTGGCGTTGGCATCGTCGATGGCGGCGATGAGAGCGGCCGTGTCGCAACGCACGCTGTGGGGCCTGAGGGACTGGGCGGCGGCCGGGTTCGAGACCGAGGCCAGCCCGGCCACGAGCGGGATCAGGGCCAGGGCGCGAGCCGTGGAGACCGTGCAGCGCGCGGACCGGGCACAGTGCTGAGGCATGCGAAGCTCCTTGACGATGCATCAGGTCAGCTGACCGCCCCTTGGATCCGTGCGTGCGCTCAACTGCCTGGGATCGAAAGGGGCAGGTCATCCATGCCCGCGACTCCCTCATGCCGAGCGGCGCCGTCGAGATTCCACCCGCATGGCCTGCCGGCCCCGGCTCCGTGTCCGCCGAACGCCTGATGCGGTGCCGGGCCGGCGCTGGTGCCGGTGCCGGTGCCGGTGCCGGTGCCGGTGCCGGTGGCGGTGGCGGTGGCGGACGGTCCGCGGCGCGTCGAGGCCCCGGCGGGCGTCGTGGGGGGGGTCGATCGTCGTCGACTACGGCGGCGCCGAGGGCGTGAGCACCACGGGAACGTCTCCGGGGTCACCGCGGCCGGCGTGGTCGGCGTACTGCGCGGCTCCGTCAAGGGCTGACCGGCACCGGTGCGATCTCCCGTCCTCGGTGGGCCTGCCCTCGAAGTACGCCGCGTTCGCCCGCGAAATGGCGAAGTGACCGAGTCCCCAGCGGCCATAATCGCCATGTGATCACCGAGGTCGGTGAGGTGCGGCGGCGGCTGCTGCGTGACGTGTTCGCGGCCGGGGAGCCGTACGGGCTCGCGCTCGGCGGAGGGCACGCGGTGCAGGCGCACGGCTTGGTCCGCCGCGTCAGCCGGGACGTCGAATTCGTCACCGAGAGTCCGGCCGCGACGGGTGACATCGCGGCCGCGGTCCGCTCCGGGCTCGAAGAACGCGGCTGGCGTGTACGGGTACGGAGGCACTCGCCGCCCGCCTGGTGGTCGGCGACCCCGCGAGCGACGAGGAGTGTGCCGTGCAGATCCTCAAGGAGGTGCTGTGGCGGCCGGCCGAGTCCAGCGAGCTCGGGCCCGTGCTGTCCCTCGAGGACCTGGTCGGCACCCGGGTACGGGCCCTCGCGGGCCAGGGTCTCGCCCCCGACCTCGTCGACGTCCACGCGGCCTCCGCCCGCTGGAGCCACCCAGAGCTGGAGGAGCTCGGCCGCCGCCACTCCGGCGACACCTTCGACCTCACCGACCTCCAGACCCGCCTCCTCGGCGCCGAGTGGCTCGACGACCGCGAGTTCACGGCCTACGGCCTCGACGACCACGCCACCGCCGAACTCCGCCGCTGGGCCCAGCAGTGGGCCGACGACATCGGCGAACGCCTCCTGGAAGCGGACACCTCCCCCGAGCTCCCGGAAGCCCGGGAGGACGAGTGAGGGTCCTGTGCCCGGGCCCCGGCATCAGTACGTGAGCTCGCGTCGCAGATAGGTGGAGGCGTCACACGGCGGTGTCCGGCTCCAGGTCGCTGCCGTGGTCTCCTCGGGCGCGCTGCGCCGGCTCGGTCGTCCTGGACGGGGTACGACGGCCCGCTGCGGCGAGGGTGAGGGTCACCGCGGTCGAGATGGTGGCCATGGTTGTCATGGACCAAGCCGGGGTGGTGAGTTGGGCGATGGTGCCTGCCAGGGCGGCTGCTGCGCCCTGCATGGTCAGCATGCCGGCCGAGTGGAGGCCCAGGGCGTGGCCGCTGAGGTCGGGTGGGGTCAGGGTCATCAGGCGTTCCTGCTGGACCAGGCTCGCGCCGAAGCCGGCCGAGGCGGCCGTGACCAGGCAGGCGGCCAGCCACACCGGGGGGTGGAGCGCGAAGAGCAGGTACGGGGCTGCCAGCAGGAGCAGGAGGGGGGTGGCCATGTGCCTGCGTACGGCCGGTGGCAGCAGGCGGCCCACCGTCACGTCGCCCGCCAGCATGCCGAGGGCGCCGCAGGCGAAGAGGGTGCCGGCCGCGGCGGGGGCGTAGGAGACGTAGAGCGATTCGCAGCCGACCACCAGGCCGTTGGGGAGCCACAGGCCGAGGTAGGTCAGGCGGCGGGGGCGGTCGGAGAAGAGGAGGGCGTTGGTGCGCCAGGTCGTGGAGACCGAGGGGCGGCCGGTGGCGCGGGGCGGCCGGGGGGTGAGGCCGAGGCGGGCGGCCGCCGCCGCGGTGGCGTAGAGGGCGGCGGCCAGCAGCAGGCAGGTGTGCGGTGAGAGCGCGGCCAGCAGCAGTCCGCCCGCCGCGAAGCCGGTGATCTGCATGAGGCCGCTCATCATGTTGAACACCGAGCGCCCCAGCAGATAGCCGTCGCCGCCCCCGTGGGACAGGATCTCGTTCAGCAGGCCCCAGCGGACGCCGCCGCCCAGCGACGCCACCAGGCCCTGGGCCAGGACGACGGCGAACAGGGCCCACACCGGCAGGGCGGGGAGGGCGAGCAGCGCCGTGCCGGCGGCGAAGGCGAGGGAGACGCAGGCCAGCGTCCGGCGCGGGGGCAGCCGGTCCGCACCGGAGAGGAAGAAGGTCGCGCCCAGCACCTGGGCGAGCGAGGGGCCGAACATGCTCACCGCCGACAGCAGCGGCGAACCGGTCGACCGGAACACCAGGGTGCCCAGCGCGAGACCGCTCACCGTCTGCGCCACGGTCTGCGCGGCGGCGGCGAGGAAGAGCGGGGTGAACTCCGGGGTGCGGAAGAGGTCTTGGTAGCTGCGCATGCGCCGGAGTGTGCGGGGGGGCGCGGCGGCCGCCGTTATTGTTTCGCGTACGTGCGAAACATCAGCCGGCGCCGGGGGCGTCGGGGGTGTCGGACTCGCGAGAGGGGGCCCGGTCCGTGGGCTGGTGGCAGGTGAACGCCGACACGCTCGCCGGGAGCCGGTTCCTGCTCTCGCCGCTCGCGGAGGCCTTCGCGAGCCTCCAGCTGCTGCACCGGGGCGCGGCCGGACGCCTGGGCGCGCACCCCGGCGAGCAAGCTTGGCTGCGCACGCACCTGCCCGCCTACCGCGCGCTGCTGGCCGACGATCCCGTGACCGCGCTCCTCGTACGGGCCGGGCTCGGCCGGGACTGGATCGCCGACTTCCTCACGCCGACGCCCCTGGACGGGGAGAGCTTCGAGGAGGGCGTCGCACGGGTGCGCGCCACCGCGCCCGGGGAGGCCCGCGCCCATCTTCGCGTGTCCCTCGGCGGCCGTGCGCTGCCGGCCGCGCTGGAGGGCGACGACGTGCCCGAACGCGCGGCGCGGCTCCTGGAGTACGTGTGGGGCGATGCCGTACGGCCGTACTGGGACCGCCGGCGGCGCGTGCTGGAGGCGGACGTGGTGGCGCGGACCGCGCAGGTGAGCCGGGGCGGCTGGGCGGCGGTGCTGGACGCGCTGCGACCGGGGACGCGCTGGCTCGGCGAGAACCGGCTCCAGGTCAATCTGCACGAGTATCCGCCGCGCGAGATCTCCGGTGCGGAGCTCCTCTTCGTGCCGGTGACCCCGCGGTCGGGCTGGGTCTCGTGGGACGAGCCGGCCCGCCGCTACGCCGTCGTCTACCCGTGCGCGGGCGCCCTCGCCGGCACGGGCGAGCGGGCCGCCGTGCCCGCCGGGCTCGGCGCGCTGCTCGGCGGGGCCCGCGCCCAGGTGCTGGTCCTGCTCGACTCGCCGCTCAGCACCACCCAGCTGACCGCCGTGACCGGGCAGGGGCTGGGCTCGGTGGGCCGCCATCTGAAGGTGCTGCTGGACTGCGGGCTGGTGGAGCGGCGGCGGGCCGGGCGCTCGGTGCTGTACTCCCGCACGGGCGCGGGGCAGGTCCTCGTCGAGGCGGCCGCCGGTTCCGTCACCGCACGCGACTAGCATCCGGGGCATGACGACTGCAGACAGCAACAGCGACGCCACCGCGCCCGGCACGCCCGGCGGCGCCTCCGCCGGCACGCCCGCCGACTCGCCCCTCGGTGTGGAGATCGGCGCCCTCCAGGGCGGCTCCGCGGACCTCGGGCAGTACGCCGGGCGGGCCGTCCTCATCGTGAACGTGGCCTCCCGGTGTGGGCTGACCCCGCAGTACGCCGGTCTCGAGCGGCTGCACGAGCGGTACGCCGACCGGGGTTTCACCGTGCTCGGGGTGCCCTGCAACCAGTTCATGGGCCAGGAGCCGGGCACCGCCGAGGAGATCGCCGAGTTCTGCTCGGCGACGTACGGCGTCACCTTCCCGATGACGGAGAAGGTCGACGTCAACGGTGCCGGCCGCCACCCGCTCTACGACCGCCTGACCGGCTTCGCCGACGCCGAGGGCCACGCGGGCGACATCCGCTGGAACTTCGAGAAGTTCCTCCTCGGCCGCGACGGCAAGGTCGCCGCCCGCTTCTCCCCGCAGACCGAGCCGGAGTCCCCGGAGATCACCAAGGCCGTCGAGGACCTGCTCGCCTGAGCCGGACCGGCCGTCTCACTTCAGCTCGTCCGGGCACGGGGTGCCGCGGGGGAGCTGGTACGGGGCTGCCAGGCGGTAGGTGCCGGCGTGGGGCGCCAGGAGCATGGTCCACTTGTCGCCCTTGGCGTCCTGCTGGGTCTCCATCAGGCAGCCGTGGACGTTGTCGTACGTCTTCGGGGTGCCCTCGGGGCGGTGCTTGGACGCCTCGGTCTCCTGGGGGGCCTTGAGGCTCTTGCCCTTCTCGTCGACGAGGCTGAGCCAGGGCGAGTACGGGATGCGGATGAGGATCCGGCCCGCCTTGCGCACCTCGATGGTCAGCTCGCCCTGCTCGGCGCGGTCCACCACCGCGCCGGGCTCGGCGAGCGGCGCGGGGTCGGTGACCTTGAACAGCTGCCAGTTGGCGTCGCCCCAGATCTGCCGCAGATAGGGCATGCCCCGCTGCACCAGCGCGCGTTCGCGTTCGCCGCCGTCGCCGTCCGGGTCGTCCTTGGGCAGCACCACGTAGTGGACGGCCCAGCGCTGGAGCCACTCGTGGTAGTTCGCGGAGTTGAGCGTGTCGTCGTAGAAGAGCGGGTTGCGCTCCATGTCGGCCTGGCGGTTCCAGCCGCGGGCCAGGTTGACGTACGGGGCGAGGGCGGACGCCTCGCGGTGGGAGCGGGCCGGGACCACCTCGACGCGGCCCTTCTCCGCGCCGGCCTGCTGCAACTCGTTGACGAGCGGGGCCAGCTCGCGCGCCCAGGACGCGGCGGGGGTGGTGTGCACGATGTCGTCGACCGACTTGATGCCGATCCACACCACGAAGCTGACCAGGGCCAGCACGGTCACGTACCACTTGCGCGTGCGCGGCACCGCGAAGGGCAGCACCGCCACCAGCATCACCCCGGCGAACAGCATCGCGAGCCGGGTGATGTTGGAGCCGATCTGGGAGCTGATCAGCCACACCAGGACCACCGAGAGGCCGTAGACCCAGGCGGTGATCCGGACCGTCTTCCACTCCTTGGGTGCGAGGACGGCGGCGAGGACCGAGTACAGCAGCGGCAGGATCACCGAGGCGAAGGTCATCGGCTGGGTGCCCGAGAACGGGAACAGCCAGGCCGACACGGCCACGACCGCGGTCGGGCCCAGGCCCAGCGCCCAGGCGCCCGGCCGCCGCTTCTGGAGGAACAGCGCGACCGCGATCAGGCCCACGAAGAGCCCGGCGACCGGCGAGGACATGGTGGCCAGCGCCGCCAGCGAGCCCGCGACCAGGGCCTTCGCCCAGCGTTTGAAGCGCCAGCGGTGGGGCCAGCAGAAGACGGCGGCGGCCGCGCCCAGCGCGAACATGGTGCCGAGCCCGAAGGTCACCCGGCCCGATATGGCGTTGCACAGCAGCCCGAAGACACCGGCCAGCGAGGCCCACAGGGGGTTGCGCACCCCGCGGCTGCGGATGAGGACCATCGTCAGCAGGCCGGCCGAGACCGTGCCCGCGATCATCATCGTGGTGCGCACGCCGAGCACCGACATCAGGTACGGCGACACCACGCTGTACGACACCGGGTGCATGCCGCCGTACCAGGCGAGGTTGTACGCCGAGTCGGGGTGCCGGCCGACGAACTCGGCCCAGGCGTCCTGTGCCGCGAGGTCGCCGCCGCTGTTGGCGAACGTGAAGAACCAGGCGATGTGCAGCAGGCCCGCGAGGGCGGTGATGGACAGAGCGGGGTGCCGCAGCATCCGCTCCCGCACGGCCATGACGAAGTCCCGGGCGGCACTGCTGCCCTTTTCGGGGTGACGGTCGGGGCCATCGGGCTGGCGGTCGGCTCCGTCAGGGTGACGGCCGGCGCCATCGGGCTGATGGTCGGCTCCGTCAGGGTGGTGGTCTGCCCCCTCGGGGTGGTGGTCGGCGCCCTCGGGGTGGTGGTCGGCGCCCTCCGGGTGAGGGTCGGCTCCGTCAGGGTGGTGGTCGGCGCGCTCCGGGTGACGGTCCGTGTCAGTGGCGGTGGACACGGGTATTCGCGGGCCGGCTCCCGGGCCCGGATCGGCGTCGTCGGCGCGTGTCGGCTCCGCTGTGGCCACCTGAAGGCACTCCCCGTGTCCCGTCCTCTGTTCGCGGCCGCGTCCCGCGACCGGCGACGTGCCCCGATTCGTGACGCTAGCACGCGCCCCGCCGCGGAGCTCCCGGGTGGGGCTCCCCGACGGGGGCGTGGGGCCGGCCCGCGTGCCGCACGCGGGCCGGGTGTCGTCAGGCGATGCGGGTGAGCTTGTCCGTGAAGCCCGGCTCGGTCAGGTCCTTCTGGAGGGCGACCGGGACCTGGACCGCGCCGGCCGCGCCGTCACCGACGGTGAGCGTGCCCACCTTGGTGCCGGCCTTGGCGGTGTGCGGCAGCCGGTCGGCGGCGAAGGACAGCTTCACCTCCAGCCCGGCCCAGCCGACCGCGGGCACGTCCTTGGTCACGACGACGGGCGTGTGGCCGCCGAGCTGGTCGTCCACGTACCCGACGACGTCACCCTTCTTGAGGATCTTCGCCGAGGTGAGCGCGTTCTCGGCCGCGAGCAGCGCGGTCTTGCTGACCGCGTTGACCGTCTCGATGATCGCCGGCTTGTGCTGGCCGAGGATCGCGCCGACGACGGTGACCGTCTGGCCGCCGACCTTCTTGCGCGCGGCGAACAGCAGGTTGCCGCCGGCCGCGGTGGTGGTGCCGGTCTTGATGCCGATCGCGCCGATGAGATACGGGAGCTGGTTGTAGTTGCCCCAGGTGTGGCCGTACGGGTCCTTCCAGCTGGCCGCGCTGGTGATCGCCACCAGGGCGGGGATCTTCACGACCGCGTTGCCGAGCTTCACCTGGTCCTGGGCGGTGGAGACGGTGGTCTCCTTCAGGCCCGAGGGGTCGGTGTACGTCGTGCCGGTCATGCCGAGTTCCCTGGCGGTGTCGTTCATCTTCCTGACGAACGCCGCCTCGGAGCCCGCGTCCCAACGCGCCAGCAGACGGGCGATGTTGTTGGCGGAGGGCACCATGATCGCGGACAGGGCCTGCTTCTCGGTGAGGAAGTCGCCGGCCTTGACGGTGTCGAGCGTGGACTCCCCGGCCTTGTTGTAGCCGCCCTCCTTCTCCGCCGTCGCGTCGACCTTGATCTTCGGGCCGTCCTCGCCCGGCTTCAGCGGGTGGTCCTTCAGCACGATGTACGCGGTCATGGTCTTGGCGACCGAGCCGATGGCGACCGGCGTCTGCTTGCCGAAGTGGTCCATCGTGCCGATGCCGACGCCGTCCATCCAGCCCTGGCCCTCGCTCGGCCAGGGCAGGTTCACCTTGCTGCCGTCGAACGTGTAGCTGTCCTTGGCGGTGAGCGCGAGAGACGGCGCGGGCAGCGGGCGCACGGCCTGTACGATCGCAAAGACGATCACCAGCAGCAGGACCAGCGGAGTCCAGATCTTGACCCGGCGCACGGCGGTGCGCAGCGGGGTCTCCGGGGGCGGCGGGGTGTTCGTCAGCTCGGCCAGCAGGTCCAGCGGCGGCTTGGGCGGCAGCGGCTGCTGGGTGGTCCGCTCGGGACCGACCTGCGGCACGGCGGCGGTCGCGTCGGCGGGGGCGGGACGGGGCTTGGCGGCGGGTGCGGTTCCCGGCTTGTCCGGGGCGGGAGCGGGAGCGGGGGCGGATGCGGTCTTCGGCTGCGGCTTACGGGTGTCGGGGGCGTCCAGCGGCTTGAGCGCGATGAACCTGCTGGTCCGCTCGGCGTCGGTCTCGGCCTTGCCGCCCTTCTCGGCCTTGTCGCTCTGCTCGCCCTTCGCGCTCTTCGGGTCGCCGCCGATCTTGAGCATGGTGGTGGGCTGGTCGACCGGCGGCTTGGGCTTGGCGGTGCCGCCCAGCTTCAGCATGGTGGTGGGCTGGTCGACGGCCGGCTTGGGCTTCTCGCCGGGCTCGGCGGACTCGGCGTCCTCGGGGGCCTCGGCGCCGTCGGATGCCTCGGAGTTGCCGGAGTCCCCGGGGGCGTCGCCCTTCGGCTCGGCGGCCTTGGGGGTGTCCTCGGGCTCGTCCTCGGAGGCCTGGGGGGTGTCCTCGGGCTCGGCGGACTCGGGAGCGTCCTTCCCGGCGGCGTCCTCGGCGGGCTCGGCGTCCGCGGAGGGCTCGGACGGCTCGTCCGACTCGGCGGGCTCGGTGTTCTCCGGGTTCTCCGTCCCCGTGGAGGCGTCCTCGGGGGAGGTGTCATCGGAAGGGGCGTCCTCGGAGGCGCCCTCCTTCGTCTCCCCGTCGCCGGAGCGCGCCCAGGCGGCCACCGCCGCGCGCAGGCGCGCGTCACCTACCCGGTCGGCCTCGCCGTCCGAGCCGTTCTTTTCGTCCCCGTCGTCGCCGCTCTCCTCGGCCTCGCCGCTCTCCTCGGCCTTCCCGGCCTCGCCGCCCTCCTCGGCCTTCCCGGCCTTCCCGGCGTCCGCCGGCTCCCCCGTGCGCGGCGCCTCCGGCGCGTCCCCGGACTCGCCGGCCGCATCCGCGTCCTCGTCGGCCACCAGGTCCCGTACGGAGAGCACGCGCGTGGCCGTGTCGACGCCACCGGACTCCCGGGCCTCGCGGCCCTCCCGCGACTCCCGCGCCTCGCCCGACAGTGCGAGGCGCGGGTCGCGGACCTCACGCGACTCACCCCTGGCCTCGGGAACCGGACCCGCGCTCCCCGACGTCGGTTCTGCCGACGACTCGCGCTGCTTCGACCTGTCGGGGGACTCGCCCGCCACCGATGCCTCCTCCATGCGCCGCACGCCTCGCGCGGCCAACGAACCGTGATCCGCCAACTGAACCGCCACCCGGACGAAGCAGCCGTGCCACCGGGCCTCACCACCCGGTCGTACCGCTGTCCGAACCATGTACCAGTGTCCTGTGCGCGGACCCAACCCAAGCGGTAGACGAGAACGACATACCTACCGGTTCCCTCACGAAGCGGTCACGCACCCTCGACAGACCAATGTGAGAGGGGTCACCCTGTCATTCATCCACGCGGGGAGGCATGGATGGGCAGGAGCCGCAGAACACTTCCGGAGGAGCTTCTGCTGCTGGCACTGGACCCGGCCACGGGTACCACTGCGCAGCCGCAGTCGCTCGACCTCGGTCTGGCCGGAGCACAGCTAGTGGAGCTGGCGCTGGCCGGACGGATAGCCCCAGACGGGGATCGTATCGCCGTGGTGGTGCCACGGCCGACAGGAGATCCAACTCTGGACTGCGCGTTGGAGTTGCTGCGAAGGCGCGGCGCTCCGGTACGGGCCGTCCACTGGATCGGCGGGCCCCGTCTCGGGCTGCGCCAGACGTACCTCTCGCATCTGGAGCGGTGCGGCATGGTCGCCGCCGTGCCCGGCCAGATGTGCGGGGTGCTGCCGACGACGCGCTACCAGGCGACGGACACCGCCATCAGCCGGGAGATCAGGGCCCGGCTGGACTCCGCGATCCGCACCGGCGTGCCGCCGGACCCGCGGACGGCGGCGCTGGCCGCGCTGGCGCACGCGGTGGGTCTCGGCAAGCACCTGTATCCGGGCAACGAGGGCCGCTCGTCCCGTTCCCGGCTGCGGGACCTCATCAGGCACGACCCGATGGGCGGTCTGGTGGCGCACGCCGTGATGGACGTCCAGAACGGCGCGGCGGCCCAGCCCCGCCGCAGCCCGGCACCGGCCGGCCGCCAGGCGGCGACGGGCGTCAGGGCCCCGGCGGAACCGGCCCGGGGCGTCCCGATGCAGCCCCACCGCGGCTCCATGGCCCGCCTGGCGGCCCACTGAGTCCCATGGCTCGTTCGCCTGCGGGCGTTTCGTGCCGGTGCCGGGACTCCGATCGTGCTCGGCGCTTCGCGCCTCCACGCGTTCGCCTCGGCACCGGCACGCCCGGCGGCTCCCTCGCGGCCGGCCGGCTTTCTCGCGGCCGGCGCGCGGGACAGGGCGGCCCCGGTGGATCCGCGCCCTGGGCTCCGGTATGCGCGGGAACCTCACGCATATACCTGGTTTTCCAGCGGTAGTAAGCACCTTGGTGGCAATCTGCTCAGCAGCAGATACGCAAAGTAGAGGCTTGCAGCCGGAGGTGCGCGTCCCGTGGCGTCCAACGTCAATCCCACTGTCAGGCGGCGCCGGTTGGGCCAGGAGCTGCGCAGGCTCCGCGAGCTCAAGGGCATGACGGCCGAGGAAGTGGCCGAGCGGCTGCTGGTTTCGCAGTCGAAGATCAGCCGGCTGGAGAACGGCAGGCGCAGCATCAGCCAGCGCGACGTGCGCGACCTGTGCGGGGTCTACGAGGTGGAGGACCACCGGATCGTGGACTCGCTGATGCAGATGGCCAAGGACTCGCGCCAGCAGGGCTGGTGGCACTCCTTCGGCGACATCCCGTACAGCGTCTACATCGGCCTGGAGACCGACGCGGCGAGCCTGAGGGTCTACGATCCGCAGGTCGTCCCGGGCCTGCTCCAGACCCGGCAGTACGCGGAGGCGCTGATCGCCGGCGCGCTGCCGGAGACGGCGCCCGCGGACATCGACAAGCGCGTCCAGGTCCGCATGCGGCGGCAGGAACGAATCTCCGCCGCCGAGAACCCGCTGCGCCTGTGGACGGTGCTGGACGAGGCCGCGCTGCGCCGGGTGGTCGGCAACAAGGCGCTGATGCGGGAGCAGTTGGAGCACCTGGTGGAGCAGTCGCAGCTGCCGCACGTGACCGTGCAGGTCATCCCCTTCGAGATGGGCTCGCACCCGGGTCTCAACGGCCAGTACGCGATCTTGGAGTTCCCGGACGCGGCCGACTCCAGCGTCGTCTACATCGAGGGCGTCACCAGTGACCTGTACCTGGAGAAGGCCAACGACGTGCAGAAGTACAGCGTGATGTACGAGCATCTGCGGGCGCAGGCGCTGAACGTGGAGCAGTCGCGGCAGTTCATCGCGGACATCGCGAAGGAGTACGCCGAGTACGCACGTTAAGAGGCGGGCACAGTACACCCTGACCGCCTCTGAGGGGAAGTCCCGTTGGAATATGCCATCCGGTCGAGTGAATAGCCTCTTCGGGCTTCGGGCCTGGCGGGTAGCGTCGATCACGCCATCGAGCAACAGCGTTGGCGCGAACCCACTCCACAGGCAATCCGGAGCAGAAATGGCAATTCGTCAGGGCGCCACGGAGACGTGGACCAAGTCCTCGTACTCCACGGGCAACGGCGCATGCGTCGAGATCAAGTCACCGGTCGTCGCGGCCATGGCGGTCCGGGACTCCAAGGTCCCCGAGGGGCCGGTGCTCGGCTTCCCCACCGACGCGTGGAACATCTTCGTGGCATCGGTCAAGGCGTAACGGGGAGGGTCCTCCCTGATCCTCCACCGTCACCTGTCGACACGCGTGAGCACGACCAGCAGGACAAGCACGACCAGCAGGACAAGCACGATCAAGAGCCCTCTCGACCAGCCCGCCGTCCTTGCCGAGAGGGCTCCGCTTGTGCCTCCGCGTGTCCCACCTCCCGTTCTCCCCGGTGGACGGTCCGCAGGCGGTCCACATAGGTGTCCGTGCCGGGAACGGTCGGCACGAACGGCGCGACCAGTTCCACCCTCCCCAGGCCGGCCACCGTCACCGCCTCGTCCAGGCCGCTGAACCACTCCCGCCAGCACGGGCGCGGGTCGCTCTGCAGGAACCACAGCAGGGTGAGGCGGGTTCCGACGCCCTCGACCTGTTTGACGTACGTCATCCGGTCGCCGGGCAGCGGTGTGGGCCGGAAGACGGTCACCATCGCGGCGGGTGAGCCCGCGAGCCGGCCCGGCAGGTGCCGGGCGCGCAGCCACCGCACCAGTTCGTCCCGCGCCTCGGGCGACTCGGCGTCGATCACCTCCAGGACCAGCCCGGCGTAGGGGTGGTCCAGCGCGTGGTAGTCGCGCGGTCCGGCGGCCCCGTCGCGGTAGACGGTGGTCACGTGGTCCTGGAACGCGGTGAAGACGTGCGTACGGGCCTGGTGGACCCGGCTGTCGCGGTTGAGGCGCTTGTTGATCGCGACGGTCCAGCGCATGTGGTCGTCGTAGCGGCCCTCGGTGATCCAGTATGTCGAGAGGTAGCAGCCGGCGGTGACGGGCTGGGCGACGGCCGACTTCTCCGGGTAGCGCAGGAGTTGCAGATCGCGGGTGGCGACCCAGCGGCGGCCCGCGTACACCCAGGGCATGGCCATGGCGCCGGCGTAGTAGTGGTCGTCCTCGTACCAGCGGTTGTAGGCGTACTCGTGACCCGGGTGCGGTTCGACCATGGTGATCAGGGCGTGGCCCGGGTGGACGCCGTAGGGGCCGACGGCGGCCAGCTCGGCGTAGACCTCGCTGCGGGTGTCCTCGCTCATGCGCTTCCCCTTCCGTCCTCCTGCGGTCGCCCTTACTCTGACGCCCCGTCAGACCAAGCGCCATACCAGGGGAGGCACCGATGCCGCTGCTCACCGGCAGGACCGTGGTCGTCTCGGGGGTCGGGGCCGGACTCGGCCATCAGGTCGCGGCAGCCGTCGTACGGGACGGCGGGAACGCGGTGCTCGGGGCGCGCACCGAGGCGAACCTCGCCAAGAGCGCGGCCGGGATCGACCCGGACGGCGGGCACACCGCGTACCGGGCGACGGACATCACCGACGAGCGGCAGTGCGAGGCGCTCGCGGGGCTGGCGCGGGAGCGGTTCGGGCGGATCGACGCGGTGGTCCATGTGGCCGCCTGGGACTCCCACTTCGGCGGGCTGGAGGACGCCGACTTCACGACCTGGCAGTCGGTCATCGACGTGAATCTGCTGGGCACGCTGCGGATGACCCGGGCCTGTCTGCCGGCGCTCAAGGCGGGCGGGGGCGGGTCGGTGGTGTTCATCGGGACCCAGTCGGCCCTCGCCGCGCCCTCGCAGGTGAAGCAGGCGGCGTACGCGGCGTCCAAGGGGGCGCTGACCAGCGCGATGTACTCGCTGGCGCGCGAGCTCGGGCCGTACCGGATCAGGGTCAACACCGTGCTGCCGGGCTGGATGTGGGGGCCGCCGGTGCAGGCGTACGTGCGGTTCACCGCGCAGACGGAGGGCGTGCCGGAGGCGGAGGTGCTGGCGCGGCTGACCGAACGGATGGCGCTGCCGGAGCCGGCCACCGACGGGGATGTGGCGGACGCGGCGGTGTTCCTGTCGTCGGACCGGGCGCGCGCCATCACCGGGCAGTCGCTGCTGGTCAACGCGGGCGAGCTGATGCGCTGACCCGACTTCGCGTCAGACAGGGCACGATTCATGTAGATGAACGGAAGTCATTCAGACGAACATCTTTACTCTCACTTGACCTCACGCTTGCTTGTCGTGTTCATGGTGGTGGACTCACGATCGGGTACATGAACGCTCTCGACTGGGCCGTGCTCATCGGCTACTTCGGCGTGATGGTCGCCATCGGCGTCTGGTCGCACAAGCGCGTGGGCGACGTCAGCGACTACTTCACGGCCGGCGGCAGAATGCCCTGGTGGCTGTCCGGCATCTCGCACCACATGTCGGGCTACAGCGCGGTGATGTTCACCGGGTACGCGGGCATCGCCTACACCTACGGCGTCACTTCCTTCGTCACCTGGTCCTTCCCCATCGCGCTCGGCATCGCGATCGGCTCGAAGCTGTTCGCGCCGCGCATCAACCGGCTGCGCTCCCGGCTGCACGTGGCCTCGCCGCTGGAGTACCTGAAGAACCGCTACAACCTCCCCACGCAGCAGGCGCTCGCCTGGTCCGGGATGCTGCTGAAGATCGTGGACGTGGGCGCCAAGTGGGCGGCGATCGCCACCCTGTTGTCGGTGTTCACCGGGGTCTCGCTCGATCAGGGCATCCTCGTCACCGGCGTCATCACGGCGATCTACTGCACGATCGGCGGCCTGTGGGCGGACGCGCTCACCGAACTCGGCCAGTTCGTCATCCAGTTGCTGGCCGGCCTGTCGATGTTCGTGGCGGTGCTGCTGAAACTGGACGACAAGGACATCGGCCTCCTGGGTGCCTTCGACGAGCCGGCCCTGCACGGCCACGGCAAGCCGCTGGTCGGCCCCTACGGCACGGTGTTCCTGCTGGCGTTCCTCTTCATCAAGCTGTTCGAGTACAACGGCGGCATGCTCAACCAGGCCCAGCGCTACATGGCCACGGGCAGCGCCCGCCAGGCCGAGCGCTCGGCCCGGCTGTCGGCGGTGCTGTGGCTGGTCTGGCCGGTCGTGCTGTTCTTCCCCATGTGGATGTCCCCGCTCCTGGTGCACGCGCAGAAGCCGGACGGCTCCGACTCCTACGCCCTGATGACCGAACAGCTCCTCCCGCACGGCCTGCTGGGCCTGGTGATCGTCGGCTTCTTCTCCCACACGATGGCCATGTGCTCCTCCGACGCCAACGCCATCGCGGCCGTCTTCACCCGTGACGTGGCGCCGGTGCTCTCGCGGCGGGCGCGGGCGTGGGGACCGCGTCCGGGACTGGTGGCGGCCCGGGTGACGACCGTCGTCTTCCTCGGCCTGTCCATGGCGGTGGCCACCCAGGTCGACTCCCCCGCCTTCAAGGACATCATCACGGTCGTCATCAAGTGGGTGGCGGGACTGATGGGCCCGATCGCGATCCCGATGATGTTGGGCCTGCTCCGGCCGTTCCGCCGCTCCGGCCCGACCGCCGCGCTGGTGAGCTGGGGGCTTGGCCTGCTGGCCTTCTGGCTGGTCAACTACCCGGTCAGCTGGAGCGTCGACGGCGGGGTCCCGCTCCAGTACCAGGTCTCGGTGCCGCTCGCGGTCTCCCTCGTGCTCTACGTCGTCGTCGGTTACCTCAGGCCCGAGGACACCCCCGAGCGCCTGGCCGTCATCGAGCGGGTCAACACGGACGGGGACGGCCCCGGCGGCTCCCCGGCGGCGGCCGCCGTCCCGGCACCTGCTGGCGCGGGCGACGACGCGGCTCAGGCCCCGCGCGGATAGCGGCGCACACCCCGCGCGGACGGCGGCTCAGGCCCCGCGCGGGTAGCGGGCCAGCCAGCCCGGGCAGGATCCGGCGGGTCCGTGCAGTGCGGGCCCCTGGGTCATCTCCATCGCGAAGTCGTCCGCGAGGACCAGCAGGGTGGGACGGCCCTCCAGCTCGGCCAGCCAGGCCGGCGGGAGGGCCGTCTCGCCGTGCAGCGCGCCGAGCAGCCCGCCGGTCAGGGCGCCCGCGGCGCCGGAGGGGCCGCCCTGGTTCACCGCCAGGCACAGCCCGTGCCGTACGTCCTCGCCGACCAGCGCGCAGTACACGGCCACCGCCAGCAGCCCCTCCGCCGTGCCCGTGCCCGCCAGTTCCTCCACCCGGGACGGGTCGGGCAGACCCTGGCGGACCGCGCCGAGCGCGTGCTGGAGGGCGTCGGACACCGGCTGGTGCCCGGGCCGGACGGCGAGCAGCGCGAGCGCCTTCTGCACGGCGCCGTCGAGGTCGTCGCCCCGCGCCAGCGCGTGCACGATGACCGCGTACGCCCCGGCGGCCAGGCACGCGGTGGGGTGCCCGTGGGTCTGCGCGGCGCACTCCACGGCGAGCTGCACGACGAGCTGCGGCTCCCACCCGACCAGCAGCCCGAACGGGGCGGACCGCACGACCGCCTCCGGCCCCGCCTCGCCCGGGTTCTTGGGCGCCTCCAGCGTGCCCATGGTCTCGTCGCCGAACCCGAGGAGGAGGGCGCGGGTGGGGTGGCGGCGGGCGTACAGCCACTCCTCGCGGGCCAGCCAGCCGTCGTCCTTGCGCCGCTCGTCGGGCCCCCAGTCGCGCTGGGTGGCGGCCCAGCGCAGATACGCCCGGTGCAGATCGGTGGGCGGGTGCCAGGCGCCGGTGTCGCGGCGCACCTGGGCGCGGACCAGGCCGTCCACGGAGAAGAGGGTGAGCTGGGTCAGGTGCGTGACCGCGCCGCGCCGCCCGTAGGCGGGAGCGAGGTCGACGATCCCCTCGGCGCCGTGCGCCTCGCGGATCGCGGCGAGGTCCAGCGCGTCCACCGGCGCCCCGAGGGCGTCGCCCACGGCCACCCCGAGCAGGGTGCCCCGCACCCGGCTCCGGAAGTCCTGCTGCTCGGCACGCCCCCAGACGGCACCGGACGTCGTACCCACCAAGACCTCCCTCACGGCAACCGTCCGTACGTACGACGCCCAGCACTGTAATCGAACGGGGACGGTGCGTTGAGGGGACGGATCCCGGCGGATCCGCGCGAAAGCCCTATTTCACCACCACGACCTTGGTGGCCGCCGAGCCGAACGTCCACAGGGCCGCGCCGTCCTGTTTGGCCATGCGGATGCCCGACGTCTGCTTGCCCGGCGCGGCGGGAGGCGGCGAGGCGCCGTCGACGGCGTTGGAGAAGGCCACCGACAGGCCGGACTTGGCGGCGAAGTAGAGGATGTGCTCGATCCGGACACCGTCCGAGCCGATGACGGAGTCCTTGCGCAGCGAGACCTTGTACGTGCCCGGGTCGGGGCTGACCGTGCCCGGCCACACCGGGAAAGTGCGGGTGGGCTTGTCCGACTCGTCCACCAGCCACACCCTCTTCGCGCCGAGCGCGTACACGATCCGGCGGCCCGTCCCCGAGGCGGACGGCAGCGCGGGCGGAGCCGAGTGCTTCGGGGCGGCCGAGGGGTGCGCGCTCGCCGGCGCCGAGGTCCTGGCGTGGGCGGCCGCGGCCGCCGGGTGCGGGCCCTGGTCCGCCTGTACGGCAAGGACGGCCACCGCCACGACCGCCGACGCGGTCAGGCCGCTGACCCAGGCCCACGAAGGTATTCGGGCCGGCATGGGCACGCATCTCCTCGGCTGCTGCTGTGCGGCCCCCGGGTCGGGACCGGCCCGCGTGTCGGGGCCGGATCATCGTACTGTGGGCCGCCCGGCGCCCCGGCTCAGTCCAGGACCGGGAGCAGGTCGGGCAGGTGGCCGTCCGAGGCGGCCGCCGCGCGCCGGCGCTCCTCGGGGACCTCGCCGTAGAGCGTGGTGCGCGGTTTCGCGGGGCGGCCGGCCGCCTCCGCCACCGCGACCAGGTCCTTGACGGACTTGTACGAGCCGTAGGACGAGCCCGCCATGCGGGAGATCGTCTCCTCCATCAGGGTGCCGCCGAGGTCGTTCGCGCCGGAGCGGAGCATCTCGGCCGCACCCTCGGCGCCCAGTTTGACCCAGCTCGTCTGGATGTTGGGGATGTGCGGGTGCAGGAGCAGCCGGGCCATCGCGGTGACCGCCCTGTTGTCCCGCATGGTCGGGCCGGGCCGGGCGATGCCCGCGAGGTACACCGGGGCGTTGGTGTGGACGAAGGGCAGGGTGACGAACTCCGTGAAGCCGCCCGTGCGCTGCTGGACGCCGGCGAGGGTGCGCAGGTGGCCCAGCCAGTGGCGGGGCTGGTCGACGTGGCCGTACATCATCGTGGAGGAAGAGCGGATGCCCAGCTCGTGGGCCGTCTCGATCACCTCGATCCAGGTCGCCGCGGGCAGCTTGCCCTTGGTGAGGATCCAGCGGACCTCGTCGTCGAGGATCTCGGCGGCGGTGCCGGGGACGGTGTCCAGACCGGCCTCCTTCGCGGCGGTCAGCCACTCCCGGATCGGCATGCCGGTGCGGGCCGCACCGTTGACGACCTCCATCGGCGAGAAGGCGTGCACGTGCATGCCGGGCACGCGCTCCTTGACGGCCCTGGCGATGTCGAAGTACGCGGTGCCCGGCAGGTCGGGGTGGATGCCGCCCTGCATGCAGACCTCCACCGCGCCGACGTCCCAGGCCTGCTGGGCGCGGTCGGCGACCTGCTCCAGGGAGAGGGTGTAGGCGTCGGCGTCGGTGCGGCGCTGCGCGAAGGCGCAGAAGCGGCAGCCGGTGTAGCAGACGTTGGTGAAGTTGATGTTCCTGGTGACGATGTACGTGACGTCCTCACCGACCGCCGACTTCCGTACGTCGTCCGCCACTTGGCACAGGGCGTCCAGGGCGGGGCCGTCCGCGTGCAGCAGGGCGAGGGCCTCGTCGTCGGTGAGCCGCGTCGGGTCGTCGGCCGCGGTGCGCAGGGCCTGGCGTACGTCGGTGTCGATGCGCTCGGGCGCCATGCCGGGGGCGGCGGCCTCGCGCAGGGCGGACCAGTCGCCGTAGACCTCGTCGAAGTCGGTGCGGCGGTCGCCGGTGCGGCCCTCGGTGTCGATGGACGCGTGCAGGTCCGTGCGGCCCGTCGAGGTGAAGGCCTCCTCCGGTTCCTGCCAGGGGCGGCCCACCACGGGCGCGTCCTGGCGGGCCAGGCCCGTCGCGGGGTCGGCCAGGGCGCGGACGTGCGGGAGCAGGCGCGGGTCGAGCCAGGGCTCGCCGCGGCGGACGAACTCCGGGTAGACGCAGAGGCGTTCGCGCAGTTCGAAGCCGGCGGCGGCGGAGCGTTCGCGCAGGAGGTCGATCTGCGGCCAGGGGCGCTCGGGGTTGACGTGGTCGATGGTGAGCGGGGACACCCCGCCCCAGTCGTCGATGCCGGCGCCGATGAGGCGTTCGTACTCGGCGTCGACCAGGTTCGGCGGGGCCTGGAGGCAGGCGGAGGGGCCCATGATGTGGCGGGCGACGGCGACGGTGGCGATGAGGTCGTCGAGTTCGGCGTCCGGCATGCCGCGCATGGCCGTGTCCGGCTTGGCGCGGAAGTTCTGGATGATGAGTTCCTGGATGCCGTGGTGGGCCCGTGCGACCTTGCGCAGCGCGAACAGGGACTCGGCGCGCTCCTCGTGGGTCTCGCCGATGCCGATGAGGATGCCGGAGGTGAAGGGGACGGAGGAGCGGCCGGCGTCCTCCAGCACCCGCAGCCGTACGGCGGGTTCCTTGTCCGGGGAGCCGTGGTGGGGGCCGCCGGGCTCGGACCACAGGCGGGTGGCGGTGGTCTCCAGCATCATGCCCATGCTCGGCGCGACGGGCTTGAGGCGCTGGAAGTCCGTCCACGTCAGCACGCCCGGGTTGAGGTGGGGCAGCAGGCCGGTCTCCTCCAGGATGCGTACGGAGACGGCGCGGACGTAGGCGATGGTGTCGTCGTAGCCGTGCGCGTCGAGCCATTCGCGCGCCTCGGGCCAGCGGTCCTCGGGCTTGTCGCCGAGGGTGATGAGGGCTTCCTTGCAGCCGAGGGCGGCGCCCTTGCGGGCGATGTCCAGCACCTCGTCGGGGGACATGAACATCCCGTGCCCGGCGCGGCGCAGCTTGCCGGGGACGGTGACGAAGGTGCAGTAGTGGCACTTGTCCCGGCACAGCCGGGTCAGCGGAATGAAGACGCTCTTGGAGTAGGTGATGACGCCGGGCCGCCCGGCCGCCTCGAGGCCCGCGTCGCGCACCCGGGCGGCGGAGGCGGCGAGGTCGTCGAGGTCGTCGCCGCGGGCCTGGAGCAGCACGGCCGCCTCGGCGGTGTCGAGCGCGACGCCCTCCCGGGCACGCCTGAGCGCGCGACGCATGGAGTTCTCGGTGGGTCCGGTTCCGGAGGCCGCGGAAGTCGTCATCCCCTGAGCATACGATCGCCGTGATCAGCACCGGAGGGAGTCACCGGTTCCCACCCGTCCCCCACCCGACCCACAATGGGCGGTGACCGGACGCCGACGCAGGAGGCCCGCAGATGTCCCGCACCGCCGACCGCAAGCACCGGGCCGTCACGGCCCTCCAGCGCCATGTCGTCAATCCGGTGACGCGCCGGCTGCCGTTCCAGACGCTCCTGGAGACCACGGGCCGCACCTCCGGGCTGCCCCGCCGGACCCCCCTGGGCGGCCGGCGCACCGGCGACACCTTCTGGCTGGTGTCGGAGTTCGGCGAGCGTTCGCAGTACGTGCGCAACATCCGCGTCCACCCGGAGGTGCGGGTGCGCATCCGGGGCCGCTGGTACGCGGGCACCGCCCACATCCTGCCCGGCGACGACCCCGTGGCCCGGCTGCGCACCCTGCCCCGGTACAACAGCGCGGCGGTGCGGGCGCTGGGCACGGACCTGCTGACAGTGCGGGTGGACCTGCGGCGGTGAGCCTCAGCCCGGCCAGACGATCGACTGCACCTCGCTGTAGGCGTGCAGGGCGTACACGCCGACGTCACGGCCCACTCCGCTCTTCCTGAAGCCGCCGAAGGGCGCCTCCATGTTGCGGCCGACGGTGTTGACGCCGACGCCACCGGTGCGCAGCCGCCGGGCCACGCGGAAGGCGCGGGCCACGTCCGCCGACCAGACGTAGTCGATCAGGCCGTAGTCGCTGTCGCCGGCCAGGGCGACGCCCTCGTCCTCGTCGTCGAAGGGGACGACCGTCACCACCGGGCCGAAGATCTCCTCCCGGCACACCCGCATGTCGTTGGAGCAGTCGGCGAGGAGGGTGGGGGCGACGTAGAACCCCCGCTCCTGCGGGGGGCGTTCGCCGCCGGTGACGACCACCGCGCCCTCCTTGCGGCCGAGTTCGACGTACGACTCGACGCGGTCGCGGTGGGCCGCCGAGATCACCGGGCCGACGACCGTCCCCGGCTCCCGGGGGTCTCCCACCGGCAACCGGCCGGCGTACCCGGCCAGTCGCCGCACCAGGCGGTCGTACACCCCGCGCTGCGCCAGCACCCGGGTCGGGGCGGTGCAGATCTGGCCGCTGTAGAAGGAGAAGGTGGTGCCGATGCCGGCGACCGCCGCGTCGACGTCCGCGTCGTCGAAGACGAGGGCCGCGCCCTTGCCGCCCAGCTCCATCAGGGTGCGTTTCATGTCCCTGCCGCACACCTCGGCGATGCGCCGGCCGACGGCGGTGGAGCCGGTGAAGCTCACCATGTCGACGTCCGGGCTCCCCACGACCGCCTCGCCGACCGCGACCGACCGCCCCGACACCACGTTGACCACTCCGGGCGGCACGCCCGCCGCCTGAAGGGCCTCGGCCATCCGGTAGACGGACAGCGGGTCCTGCGGGGCGGGTTTCACCACCACCGTGTTGCCCATCGCGAGCGCGGGCGCGATCTTCCCGGCCGGGTTGGCCCAGGGGTTGTTGTAGGAGGTGACGCAGGCGACGACGCCGACCGGCTGGCGCACCGCGAGCGCGCCCAGCACGGCCGCCGGGCCCATCGGCCCGGCCTCGTTGATCTGCGGCTCGACCGCCCACTGGGCCGGCTCCACGCGCGCGTACCGGCGGAAGCGGGCCGCGGCCACGCCGACCTGCATCGCGCGCGCGGTCGCCGTGGTCGCGCCGGTCTCCGCCACCGCCAGTTCGGTGTACGGGCCCATGCCGGACCGGATGGCGCGGGCCGCCCGCGCGAGGATCTCCGCCCGCTCCTGAGGTGCCGTGCGCGACCACGGCCCGAACGCCTCGCGGGCCGCCGCGCAGGCCGCCCGCGCCTGCTCCGGGGAGGCCTCGGGCGCCAGGCCGACGACCGCCTCGGTCGCGGGGTCGACGACCTCGTAGTGGCCGCCGTCCGGCTCCACCCACTCCCCGCCCACGAACAGCCGTTGCGGCTCGCTCACCGGGTGCTCACCGTCCTGGTGTCCCGCCCCGAGCGCAGCACCCTGCCGGGCACGGCGCCGGTCACCTCGTCGTCGCGGATGGCCTCGACACCGTTGACCCAGACCGCGCGCACGCCCAGCGCCCTGGAGTCCAGCCGCGGGCTGTCGCCGGGCAGGTCGTGCACCAGGGTGGCCGGGCCCGCGTCGATCCGCTCCGGGTCGAACAGGACCAGGTCGGCGTGCCAGCCCTGCTGGATCCGGCCGCGCTCGCGCAGCCCGAACAGCCGCGCCGGCTCGTCGGTGAGCATCCGCACGGCCTGCTCCAGCGTGGCGAGCCGGCGGCCGCGCAGGCAGTCGCCGAGGAAGCGGGTGGTGTACGGCGCCCCGCACATGCGGTCCAGGTGGGCGCCGGCGTCGGAGCCGCCGAGCAGGACGTCCTCGTGCTGCCAGGTCTGCGCGCGCAGGGACCAGGACGCGGGGTCGTTGTCGGTGGGCATGGGCCACAGGACCGTACGCAGGTCGTCGGCCGCGCAGATGTCCACCAGGCAGGCGAAGGGGTCCTGGCCGCGTTCGCGGGCGATGTCGCGGACCACGCGGCCGGTCAGTCCGTCGTTGCGGGCGCTGTAGGTGTCCCCGATGACGTACCGCCCGAAGTCCGCGAGCCGCCGGAAGACGCCCGCCTCCTTGGAGCGGGCCCGCCGCAGCATCTCCTCGCGCACCTGTGGATCGCGCAGCCTGGTGACGCGCTCGGGCAGGGGCAGGCCCAGGATGTCGCCCCAGCCGGGGATGAGGTTGAGCGCGCAGAACGTGCCGAGCGACATGTTCATCGGGGTGAGGATCGGCATGGTGAGGGCCACCACCCGGCCGCCCGCCTTGCGGGCGCGTTCGCTGGCCAGGAGCTGGCGGGGCACGCGTTCGGGGACGGAGGCGTCGACGGTGAGGACGTTCCAGTTCAGGGGGCGTCCGGCCGCCGCGCTCAGCTCCGCCAGCAGGTCGATCTCGGCGTCGCTGAACTGGTCCAGGCAGCCGGCGACGATCGCCTCGATCTGGGTGCCCTCGTGCTCGCCCACCGCGCGGGACAGGGCGAGCAGTTCGGCGGGGCGGGCGTGGCGGGAGGCCACCGGCCGGCCGTCGCCGTCGGAGTGGGTGGCGGACTGGGTGGTGGACAGGCCCCAGGCGCCCGCGTCCATCGCCTCGTGGAAGAGGGCGAGCATCTGGTCCAGTTGCTCGGATGTGGGCTGCCCGCCGACCGCCTCGGGTCCCATCACGTACCGGCGCAGCGCGCAGTGGCCCGCCATGAAGCCCGCGTTGACCGCGATGCGGCCCTCCAGCGCGTCCAGGTACTCGCCGAAGGAGTGCCAGTTCCAGGGCGCGCCCTCCTCGAGCGCGACCAGGGACATGCCCTCCACCCTGGACATCATCCGCCGGGTGTAGTCGGCGTCCTCCGGGCGGCCCGGGTTCAGGGGCGCGAGGGTGAAGCCGCAGTTGCCGGCCGCGACGGTGGTCACCCCGTGGTTGAGGGACGGGGTGGCGTAGGGGTCCCAGAACAGCTGGGCGTCGTAGTGGGTGTGCGGGTCGACGAAGCCGGGGGCGAGGACGAGTCCGGCCGCGTCCGTCCGCGTGCGGGCCGGTTCGGTGACCGTGCCGAGGGCGGCGATCCGGCCGTCGCGCACCCCCAGGTCCGCGGTGTACGCGGGCGCGCCCGTGCCGTCGACGACGGTCGCGCCCTTGATCACGTGGTCGAGCATGTCCCCTGCGCCCTCCTTCGCGCCCTCCTCCTGGGCCGCTTCACGCCGCCTGGCGGAAGCGGGTCGTGCGGTGCACCGGGTCGGTGTCGATCTTCGGCACGACGTGCTCGCCGATGAGCCGGATGGTCTGGAGGGTCTCCTCCTTCGGCACCCCGACCGGCAGCCCGAAGCTGAGCTGGTCGGCGCCCGCCTGCTCCCAGCGCTTGCACTGCCGCAGCACCTCGTCGGGGTCGCCGCAGATCAGCAGCTCCTCCTCGATCAGCACCTCCACGAACTCCGCCGTGTACTCGGGCAGCGTCTCGGGCCAGACGGGGAAGCCCTCGGGGCGGGGGAAGGTGTCGTGGTAGCGGAAGACGAGGGAGGGCAGGTAGTGCAGTCCGCCGTTCACCGCGATCTGGATGGCCTCGTCGTGGGTGGGGGCGCAGATGGCGGTGGTGGTCACCATGACGTTGTCGTTGACGAAGTCGCCGACCGGTTCGGCGTCCACGACCGCCGTCTTGTACTGCTCCAGCACCCACTCCATGTCGGAGACCTTCTGGATGCTGAAGCCGAGCACGCCGAGCCCCTTGCGCGCGGCCATGGCGTACGAGGGCGGGGACCCGGCCGCGTACCACATCGCCGGGTGGGACCTGCCGTACGGCTTGGGCAGGACCTTGCGCGGCGGCAGCTGCCAGTGCTTGCCCTGGAAGCCCTGGTACTCGTCCTGGAGCCACATCTTGGGGAACTCGGCGATCGTCTCCTCCCAGATCTCCTTGGTGTGGTTCATGTCGGTGATGCCGGGGAGGAAGCCGAGGATCTCGTGCGAGCCGGCGCCGCGTCCGCTGCCGAACTCGAAGCGGCCCTCGCTGAGGTGGTCGAGCATGGCGACCTTCTCGGCCACCTTCACGGGGTGGTTGACCTGGGCGAGCGGGTTGAAGATCCCGGAGCCGAGGTGGATGCGCTCGGTGGCGTGGGCGAGGTAGCCGAGGAAGACGTCGTTGGCGGAGAGGTGGGAGTACTCCTCCAGGAAGTGGTGCTCGGAGGCCCAGGCGTACTTGAAGCCGGAGCGGTCCGCCTGGATGACGTACTCGGTCTCCTCCATCAGTGCCTTGTGCTCGGCGAGCGGGTCGGTCTCGGCGCGCTTGCCCACGTATCCCTGTACGAAGAGCCCGAATTCCAAGGCGGTTCACCCTCCCCAGTTCCCAGTTGCACGTTTCTGACGGACCGTCAGTTTCGTTCGTTGGCCGACTGTGACACCGGGCGCGCGGACCGTCAATAGCGGACGGCCGGCGGCCGGCGCTCAGACCACCGTGACCCCGGCCAGCCAGCCGCCGTCGATCACGAAGGGCTGACCGGTGATGTACGAGGAGTCGGCGCAGGTCAGGAAGAGGGCGAGCCGGGCCACCTCCTCGGGCCTGCCGATCCGCCCCAGCGGCACGAGCCGGCGGTAGAGCTGGTCCAGGGCCCGGCTCGTCTCCTCGGCGTCCGCGTCCGGGTCCAGCCGGGCCGGGTTGGACATCGGGGTGTCGATCGCGCCCGGGCAGACGGCGTTGACCCGGATCCGGCGCGGAGCGAGCTCCAGGGCGGCGACCCGGGTGAGCCCGAGGATCGCGTGCTTGGTCGCCGCGTAGGCGCCCACGGCCGCCATGCCCGTGATGGCCGTGTAGGAGGCGGTGTTGACGATCGTGCCCCCGTCCTCCATCTCGGGCGCCACGCTCCTGATCCCGAGGAAGCAGCCCACCTGGTTGACCTGCACCACCTGGAGGAACTCCTCCAGAGGCGTGTCCACCAGGGAGTTGAAGCGCAGGATGCCGGCGTTGTTGACGAGCCCGTCCACGCGGCCGTACGCGCCCTTGACCGCCCGCACGGCCGAGCGCCAGTCGTCCTCGCGGCCCACGTCGAGGTGGACGTAGAGCGCCCCGATCTCCTTGGCCAGGGCCTCGCCCCGGTCGTCGAGCACGTCGGCCACTGCCACGCGCGCGCCCTCGGCGGCGAACAGCCTGGCCTCCTGCTCCCCCTGCCCGCGCGCCGCGCCGGTGACGATCACGACACGGCCGTCCAGCTTGCCCATGGCTCTCCTCAGTCGAGACAGGGGGCGACCTCGGCCCCGAACGCGGATATCTGGTCGGTGAGTTCGGTGCGGCTGCGGCTGCGGAAGCGCACCTGGATCCGGTGCACGCCCATCGCGCGGTAGGCGCGCAGGGACTCGGCGAGCGCCTCCGGCGTCCCGGTGAGGGTGCGGTGCCCGACGTCCCAGGCGGGCGTGCCGACGTGGAGGGGCTCGGTGATCGCGCCGATCACGAAGGGCTGTCCCGAGATCCCCGCCTTCTCGCGGAGCTCGCGGATGCGGGCGATCTGCGCGGGCAGCCGGTCGCGCGGGTCGCCCTGCGGCAGCCAGCCGTCGCCCTTGAGCGCTGCCCGGCGCACGGCGGCGGGCGAGGAGCCGCCCACCCACAGGGGTACGGCGCCCTGCGCGGGCCGGGGGCGCTGGCCGAGGCCCTCGAAGCGGTGGAACTCGCCGTGGTGGGAGGGGAACTCCTCGGGGCCGAGGGCGGCCCGCAGCGCGTCGACGCACTCGTCGAGCAGCGCGCCGCGCCGGGCGAAGTCCACGCCCAGCGCCTCGAACTCCTCGCGTACGTGTCCGGCGCCCACGCCGAGGATGAGGCGCCCGCCGGAGAGGTGGTCGACGGTGGCGTACTGCTTGGCGGTGATCAGCGGGTGGCGCAGCCCGACCACCGCGACATGGCTGAGCAGCCGGACGCGCTCGGTGACGGCCGCGAGGTGGGCGAGGGTGGCGACCGGGTCGTACCAGACCGTGCTCATCGCGGCGGCGAGCCGGCGCGGAATGGCCACGTGGTCGCAGCTCGCCAGGTAGTCGAAGCCCGCCCGCTCGGCGGTCCGGGCGATCTCCACCAGGTCCTCCGGGCCCGCGGCCGCCTCCCAGGGTTCGGCGTAGAGCGTGGACTGGGACTGGACGGGCAGCTGCATGCCGTAACGGAGGGGCCCGGCGGCGTGTCCGGCGGTGAGGCCGGCGGTGGGCCCGGCGGTCGTCACCGGGCACCGCCGGGCCACAGGCCGTCGTCGGTCAGGCCGAGGAGACCGATGGCGTTGCCCCGCACGATCCGCTCGACCACGTCCGGGGCGAGGTGGCCCATCTGGGCCTCGCCGATCTCACGGGACTTCGGCCAGGTGGAGTCGGAGTGGGGGTAGTCGGTCTCGTACAGGACGTTGCCCGCGCCGATCGCGTCCAGGTTGCGCAGGCCGAAGGCGTCGTCGAAGAAGCAGCCGTAGACGTGCTCGGCGAACAGCTCGGACGGCGGGCGGTGGACCTTGCCCGCCACCCCGCCCCAGCCGCGGTTCTCCTCCCAGACCACGTCGGCGCGCTCCAGGATGTACGGGATCCAGCCGATCTGGCCCTCGGCGTACATCACCTTCAGGCCGGGGAAGCGCTCGAACTTGCCGCTCATCAGCCAGTCGACCATGGAGAAGCAGCAGTTGGCGAAGGTGATGGTGGAACCCACGGCGGGCGGGGCGTCCTTGGAGGTGCTGGGCATGCGGCTGCTGGAGCCGATGTGCATGGCGACGACGGTCCCGGTCTCGGCGCAGGCGGCGAGGAAGGGGTCCCAGTCGTCGGTGTGCACCGAGGGCAGGCCCAGGTGCGGGGGTATCTCGGAGAAGGCGACGGCGCGGACCCCGCGCTCGGCGTTGCGCCGGACCTCGGCGGCGGCGAGCCCGGCGTCCCACAGGGGGATGAGGGTCAGGGGTATGAGGCGTCCGTGCGCCTCGGGTCCGCACCACTCCTCCACCATCCAGTCGTTGTAGGCCCGCACGCACAGCAGGGCGAGGTCGCGGTCGGCGGCCTCGGTGAAGGTCTGGCCGCAAAAGCGCGGGAAGGTGGGGAAGCACAGGGCGGACTGGACGTGGTTGACGTCCATGTCGGCGAGGCGGTGCCCGACGTCGTACGAGCCCGGGCGCATCTGCTCGTAGGTGATGACCTCCAGCCTGATCTCGTCCCTGTCGTACCCGACGGCGGTGTCGAGGCGGGTGAGGGGGCGGCGCAGGTCCTCGTAGACCCACCAGTCGCCGAGCGGGCCCTCGTCGCCCAGGTCGCCCATGACCGGCTTGAAACGGCCGCCGAGGAAGGTCATCTCCTTCAGCGGGGCGCGGACGATGCGCGGGCCGGTGTCGCGGTGGCGGCGGGGCAGGCGGTCCCGCCAGACGTCCGGCGGCTCCACGGTGTGGTCGTCCACCGAGATGATCAGGGGAAACGCGCTGTCGTGCGCGTCCGCGGGGGTCTTCGTCGTCTCCATGGGCGTCACCGTAGCGCCGATCTGACGAACCGTCAGCTACCGCGCCGGGGCCGTACGGCGGTGACGTCCGCGCCCGCCGGTACGCGGGGCATGTGAGGGCTTTGTGAACTCCCGTGTGCCGCCGTGTGATCGGCGTCTCCGGCGGCTGACGCCCGCGGCCGGAACAAGGCAAACTGACGTGGTTGGTCGGAATGTCTAGGGGGACGGCATGGACGGTGTACCGCGGGACTCCGGCGCCGCGCCTGGTGGCCCGGACGGCGGGCCGCGAGTGCCGGAGCAGCGGCGTGCGGACTCCCCGGCGGAGCCGGACCGGCTGCGCTTCGGCGTGCTCGGCCCGGTGCGCGCCTGGCGGTGCGGTCAGCCGCTGCCCACCGGTTCCCCCCAGCAGCGGGCCCTGCTGGCCGCGCTGCTGCTGCGCGGGGGCCGTACGGCGACCGCGTCGGAGCTGATCGACGCCGTGTGGGGCGAGGAGCCGCCCTCGCAGGCGCTGGCGGCGCTGCGGACGTACGCCTCCCGGCTGCGCAAGGTCCTCGATCCGGGCGTGCTGGTCAGCGAGTCCGGCGGGTACGCGGTGCGCGGGCTGGGCGAGGGCGCGCTGGACCTCGCGGTCGCGCAGGAACTCGCGGCCGAGGGCGAGAAGGCGCGGTCGGCGGGGGACCTGTGCCACGCGCGCGAGGCGCTGGGGCGGGCGCTGGACCTGTGGGAGGGCGAGCCGCTGGCCGGGGTGCCGGGTCCCTACGCCGAGGCCCAGCGGGTGCGCCTCGAGGAATGGCGGCTCCAACTGCTGGAGTCCCGCCTCGAGATGGACCTGGAGCAGGGCTACCACGCGGAGGCGGTCTCCGAGCTGACCGCGCTGACGGCGGCCCATCCGCTGCGGGAGCGGCCGCGCGAGCTGCTGATGCTGGCCCTGTACCGCAGCGGCCGGCAGGCGGAGGCGCTGGCCGTCTACGCCGACACCCGCCGGCTGCTCGCCGACGAGCTGGGCGTGGACCCGCGGCCCGAGCTGCGCGAGCTCCAGCAGCGGATCCTGCGGGCCGACCCGGTGCTCGCCGAGCCGCCCTCTCCCGTGGCCGCGGCCCCGGTGGCGGCCGTCAGGCCCGCGCAACTGCCCGCCACCGTTCCCGACTTCACCGGGCGGGCGTCCTTCGTCGCCGAGCTGGGCGAGGTGCTGGCCTCGGCGGAGGGCCGCGTGATGGCGGTGTCCGCGCTCGCGGGCATCGGCGGGGTGGGCAAGACCACGCTCGCCGTGCACGTGGCCCACCGGGCACGGGCCGCCTTCCCGGACGGACAGCTCTACGCCGACCTCCAGGGCGCGGGGCCCAGGCCCGCGGAGCCGGAGACGGTGCTCGGCGCCTTCCTGCGCGCCCTCGGCACGGCGGACTCGGCGGTGCCGGACTCGCTGGAGGAGCGGGCGGCGCTGTACCGGTCGGTGCTGGACGGGCGCCGGGTGCTGGTGCTGCTGGACAACGCGCGGGACGCGGCGCAGATCAGGCCGCTGCTGCCGGGCACGGAGGGGTGCGCGGCGCTGGTGACCTCGCGGGTGCGGATGGTGGACCTCGCGGGCGCGCACCTGGTGGACCTGGACGTGATGTCGCCCGAGGAGGCGCTCGAGCTGTTCACGCGGATCGTCGGCGCCGAGCGGGTGGCCGGCGAGCGCGAGGCCGCTCTCGACGTGGTGGCGGCCTGCGGTTTCCTGCCGCTGGCCATCCGGATCGCGGCGTCCCGGCTCGCGGCCCGGCGCACCTGGACGGTGTCGGTGCTGGCGGCCAAGCTGGCCGACGAGCGGCGGCGGCTGGACGAGCTCCAGGCCGGCGACCTGGCGGTGAAGGCGACCTTCGAGCTGGGGTACGGGCAGCTGGAGTCCGCCCAGGCGCGCGCCTTCCGGCTGCTGGGCCTGGCCGACGGCCCGGACATCTCCCTGGCGGCCGCGGCGGCCGCGCTGGACCTGCCGGCGGACGACACCGAGGACCTGCTGGAGGCGCTGGTCGACACCTCGCTGCTGGAGTCGGCGGCGCCCGGCCGCTACCGCTTCCACGATCTGGTCCGGCTCTACGCGCGTGCATGCGCCGAGCGCGACGAACACCCGCCGAGCGAGCGGGACGCGGCGCTGTCGCGGCTGCTGGACTTCTACCTCGCCACCGCGGCACGGGTGTTCGCGATCGACCGGCCCGGGGACCGGCTGGTGGACCACCTGGAGGAGACCGGCGCGGTGGGGCTGGAGTTCGCCGACGGGCCGGCCGCGCAGGACTGGCTGTACTCGGAGGCCGTGCCGCTGCTGGCCTGCGTACGGCAGTCCTCCGGCGGCGCCGCGCTGCGGCGGGCGGTCGACCTGCTGTGGGCCGCGGTCGACCTCGCCGAGTCGGGGGCCAACGCGCGGGAGTACGAGGCCGCGGCGGCCGCCCTGCGTGATGCGGCCCGCGCCGCCGGGGACGCCCGCACGGAGGGGCGGGCCGTGCTCGTGCTGGCCAACGCCCGTCACTGGTCGGGGCAGTTCGACCAGGCGGACGAGGAGGCGCGGCAGGCGCTGGCGCTGTCGGAGGCGGCGGGCGATCCGCTGCCGTGCTGCTGGGCGGCGAACATCCTCGGCGCGTTCAACTTCTACCGGGGCCGGTTCGCCGAGGCGGAGGAGTACCTGGAGCGGGCCATCGCCGACTTCCGCGCCTGCGGCGACCTGTCCGGCGCGGCCGCCGCCCTGTGCAACCTCTCCCGGCTGCACCTGGAGACCGAGCGCGCCGACAGCGCGGTGCACCTCGCCCGGCAGGGCATGGAGATGTACGAGCAGCTCGGGCACTCCCTCAAGGCCGCCAACGGCCACTACGCGCTCGGCATGGCCCTCGCCAAGGGCGGCCGCCCCGCCGACGCCGGCGCCCACCTCGGCGAGGCGCTCCAGGTGTTCCGGGCCAGCAGGCAGCGGCTGTGGGAGGGCATGGCCCTGTTCCGCCTCGCCGAGGTCGACCTCCTGACCCGCCGCCCCGCCCAGGCCGCGGCCAACGCCGAGATGGCCCTGGCCTCCCTGCGGGGCATCGGCGGCGCCTGGCGCCGGGGCAACGTCCTCACCGTCCTCGGCAAGGCCCTCACCGCCCTGGGCCAGCGGGGCCGGGCGCAGGCCTGCTGGCGCGAGGCCCTGGAGATCTACCAGCAGCTCAACTCCCCGGAGGCGGCGGAGGTCCAGAACCTCCTGACACCGGCCGCGGCAGCCTGAGCCCCGGGGCGGGGCCAAGGGTTGGCGGGTGGGCTGTGTGGGGCGTTCATCGTTCGTTTATCGGCTCACGGCAGGGTGGTTGTCACCGGATCGTCGCGTCGGGGGGCAGGCGAAACGGTGGTGAGGTCGCCGCGCTCGCGATCTAGAGTGGCGACCGCAGTGGGCCCGTCCGGCCGCCCTCGGGGGAGTGGCCGGGCGGGCCCTCGACAACGCAGGCACATTTCAGGGGAGTTCATCACCATGAGCGACACCAGCAAGGACGAGCCGGCCGTCAGGCCGCTCAACACGCACATCACCGACGCCGAGGCGAACGCCGGAATCACGCCGCTCAACACGCACATCACGGACGTCGAGCAGGCCGCCGGCGACAGCGGCGACGGCGGCACCGTCACGCCGGACAACACCCACATCACGTCCGAGCCCAAGTAGGGGTGAGGGAGCGGGCGCCCGCGCGGGCCGCGGCGGATCCGGGGGGAACCGCCGCGGCCCGCGCCGTTCACGTCCGCCGCCGCAGCTCCCCCTTGACCACCTTGCCGCTCGCGTTGCGCGGCAGCAGCCGTACGAACTCCACCGACCTCGGCACCTTGTAGTTCGCCATCTCGCGGCGGGCCCAGGCGATCAGGTCGTCGGCCGTGAGGACGGCCCCCTCGCGGCGGACCACGTAGGCCCGGCCCACCTCGCCCAGCCTGGCGTCGGGGACGCCGATCACCGCCACGTCGGCCACGTCCGGGTGCAGGCCCAACTGCTGCTCTATCTCCGCCGGGTAGGCGTTGAAGCCGCCGACGACGTACATGTCCTTCACCCGGTCGGTGACCCGCAGATTGCCCGCCCCGTCCAGCACGCCCACGTCCCCGGTGCGCAGCCAGCCGTCCGGCGTGAGGACCTCGGCGGTGGCCGGCTCGTCCTCGTAGTAGCCGCGCATGACGTTGAAGCCGCGCACCAGGATCTCGCCCGGCTCGCCCGCCGGGACCGGGGAGCCGGAGGCGTCCACCACCCGCACCTCGGTGCCGGGGATCGCCCGGCCCGAGGTCGAGGCGATCACGCGGGGCGCGTCCCCGCGCCGGCACATCGTGACGATGCCGCTCGCCTCCGACAGCCCGTACGCCGTCAGCACCGTCTCCACGCCCAGTTCCCCGCGCAGCCGCTCGACCAGCCGCAGCGGCACCACCGCCGCACCGGTCACCACCAGCCGCAGCGCCGACAGGTCGTGCGCGTCCCGCGCCGGATGGTCCAGGATCGACTGGTGCACGGTCGGCGGCCCGGGCAGCACCGACACCCGTTCCGCCGCCACGTTCGCCAGCACCGCCGCCGCGTCGAACACCGGCTGCGGGATCATCGTCGCGCCCCGCATCAGGCAGGCGATCACGCCCGCCTTGTAGCCGAAGGTGTGGAAGAAGGGGTTCACGATCAGATAGCGGTCGCCGTGCCGCAGTCCCGCGAGGTCGCTCCAGATCTCGTACGCCCGCAGCGTCTGCGCGTGCGTGATCACCGCGCCCTTGGGCCGGCCGGTCGTGCCCGAGGTGAAGACGATGTCCGAGGGCATGTCCCCGGTCACCGACCCGGCCCGCTCCCGCACCCGCGCCGCGCTCACCGCGTCCCCGCCCGCCAGGAACTCCTTCCAAGTGCGGAAGTCGGCCGGGGCGTCGTCCGAGAGCACCACCACCTCCTGAAGCGCGGGCAGCCCCGGCAGCGGCCCCTCGCCGGGCCCCTCCCCCGCCGCCCTGCGCAGCGAGGCGACGTAGGAGGTGCCGAGGAAGGTGCCGGTCACGAACAGCAGCCGCGCCCCGCCGCGCCGCAGCACGTACGCGGCCTCCCGGCCCTTGAAGCGGGTGTTCAGCGGCACGAGCACCGCGCCCGCCGACACCGCGCCCAGGGCCGCGACCGTCCAGTCCAGCGAGTTCGGGGCCCAGATCGCGACCCGGTCGCCGGCCCCGACCCCGCGCGCCAGGCAGGCCGCCGCCGCCCGCTCCACCCGCGCGCCGAGCTCCGCGTACGAGACGCGGGTACGGCCCTCCACCACCGCCTCGGTGTCCCCGTACCGCCGGGCCGCCGCACGGACCAGCCCGGGGATGCTGCCCCACTCCTCGTCACCGCGCACCGCCGGCCTCCCGAACGCGACGAAACCCGTACCTGACTGACCGTCAGATTAACGGTAACCTGACGGCCTGTCAGCAGCGGCGGACGCAGCCGGCCAGCGGAGGTGCGCGCATGCCAGGACCCGGTCTCAAGGACGCCACGGCCATCGTCGGAATCGGGCAGACGCCCTTCGCCAGACGCCTCCCGGAGGACGAACGCACCCTCGCCTGCCGGGCCGTGCTCGCCGCCCTGGACGACGCCGGCATGGCCCCCGGCGAGGTCGACGCCCTCGCCTCCTACACCATGGAGGAGACCGACGAGGTGGAGCTGGCCAAGGCCCTCGGCCTCGGCGATCTCACCTTCTTCAGCAAGGCGGGCTACGGCGGCGGGGGTTCGTGCGCGACCGTCGCCCACCTCGCCACCGCGATCGCCGCCGGCCAGGCCACCGTCGGCGTCGCCTGGCGCTCCCGCAAACGCGGCAGCGGGCCCCGCCCCTGGACCGGCGCCACCGCGCAACTGCCCACGCCCGCCCAGTGGACGCGCCCCTTCGGCCTGCTGCGGCCCGTCGACGAGATCGCCGTCCTCGCCCGGCGCTACATGCACGAGTACGGCGCCACCCGCGACCACCTGTTCAACGTCGCCCTCGCGTGCCGCAACCGCGCCAACCAGAACCCGGCCGCGATCATGTACGACCGCCCGCTCACCCGCGAGATGTACATGACCTCCCGGTGGATCAGCGAACCCCTCTGCCTCTACGACAACTGCCTGGAGACGGACGGCGCGCTGGCCTGCGTGGTGGTGAGCCGCGAGCGCGCCCGCGACTGCCGGCACCGCCCCGTCCTCGTCCACGCGGCCGCCCAGGGCCTGCCCGCCCAGCACCACGGCATGGTCAACTACTGGAACGACGACCCGCTCAGCGGCCCCTCCTGGGCCGCCGCCCGCCACCTGTGGAAGCACGCCGACCTCACCCCGGCGGACGTGGACGTGGCGCAGATCTACGACGCGTTCACCCCCCTCGTGCCGCTCTCCCTGGAGGGCTACGGCTTCTGCGGCCGGGGAGAGGGCGGGGCGTTCACCGAGGGCGGCGCCCTGGAGACCGGCGGACGGCTCCCCCTCAACACCGCGGGCGGCGGGCTCTCGGAGGCCTACGTCCACGGCTTCAACCTCATCACCGAGGGCGTGAGGCAACTGCGCGGCACCAGCACCGCCCAGGTCCCGGGCGCCGCCGCCTGCCTGGTCACGGCCGGCGAGTGCGTCCCCACCTCCGCCCTGCTGCTGACGAACTGAGGAGACCGGCATGCTCGAACCCGTCACCGACGCCGACGGCGCCCCCTTCTGGCAGTACGCCGCCCAGGGCGAACTGCGCGTGCAGGCCTGCGCCGACTGCGGCGAGGTCCGCTTCCCGCCACGCCCCTGCTGCCCGCACTGCCGGTCCTTCGCGAGCGAGTGGCGCGCGGCCTCGGGGCGCGGCCGGATCTGGTCCTGGGCCGTGCCGCATCCGCCGCTGCTGCCGGACTACGCCGAGCAGGCGCCGTACAACGTGGTCGTCGTCGAACTCGCCGACCACCCGCGCATCCGGCTCGTCGGCAACGTCGTCAGCGAGGTGGGCGCGCGGCTCGACTCGGTGCCCCCGCAGCGCCTCGGGATAGGCGCCCGGGTGACGGCCGTCTTCGACGCGTCCGGCCGGCCGCAGTGGGTCCTGGAGCGCCCGTGAGCCTCGGCGTCCGCACCGACGAGGAGTCCGGCGTCGCCGTCGTCACCCTGGACCGGCCGGACCGGCTCAACGCGATCGACCTCGCCCTCGCCACCGAACTCACCGACTGCTGGCGGGCGTTGCGCTTCGACGACTCCGTACGGGCCGTCGTGCTCACCGGGGCCGGCGAGCGGGCGTTCTGCACGGGCGTCGACCGGGACGCGGTGGTGCCGCAGCCCGCCTCCCCGTACATGCTCGACGACCCGCTGCTGCGGATCGGGCCCAAGGCGAACGACCTGTGGAAGCCGGTCATAGCCGCCGTGCGCGGAATGGCCTGCGGGGGCGCCTTCTACCTGCTGGGCGAGAGCGACTTCGTCGTCGCCGACACCACCGCCGCCTTCTTCGACCCGCACACCACTTACGGCATGGTCAGCGCCTACGAGTCCGTGCTGGCGGCCGGGCGGATGCCCTACGGGGAGGCCGCGCGGATGATGCTCATGGGGACGGCGGAGCGGATCTCCGCCCACCGCGCCCACCAGATCGGGCTGGTCTCCGAACTGACCGAGCCCGGCGGGGCGCTGGCGGCCGCCGTGCGCTGCGCGACCGTCGTCGCCGGGTATCCGGCACAGGCGGTGCAGGGGACGGTACGGGCGCTGTGGGCGGCCGGGGAGGCCGCACGCGCGCAGGCCTACGCGCAGGCGCCGCACCTGATCGCGCTCGGCAACCTGCCGCCCGCGCGGCAGGCGGAGCTGTTCGCGGGGCGGCGGGGCGGGGACTTCCGGGTGCGCTGAGACACCGGGTGCGCTGAGCCACCGCCGGTCCCCCGTCGACGGCGGCCCTCAGCCGACGGCGGCCGCCGTGGGCGCGACCTCGCAGTGGCCGAGCCGGGCGAGGACGCCGGGATCCGCCTCCACCCGCAGGGTCGCGGCCGCCTTCGCGGCCACCTTGGTCACCTCGTAGCGGTGGCCGAGTTCGGCGCCGTCCCGGCCCAGGAAGGTGACCTGGACGCCGAACGACCCGGTGCGGTCATTGGGGTTGCGCACCTCGGCGGTCGTGTACGGCTTCTGGGCGGTGGCGCAGCTCACCAGCCGGGCGGACGCGTCCTGGAGCGGGCGCGCGGTGCCCCGGCCGCCGGAGGGCGTCGCGGTCGCGCGGTACGCGGGCCGGCTGCGGTACGTGCCGCCCGTACCCGAACCGCCCGTGGACGACCCGCGGGACGACGTGGAGGTGTCGTGGTCCTGGCGGGAGTTGCTGCATCCGCCCCCACCGCTCCCGCTCCCGCCCCCGCCTCGGTGCCTGCTGTGCGAGTGCCCGCGCGAGAAACCGGTGAGTGCGAGCACCACCACCGCCAGCACCGCCGTGAACCTGACCCTGCGCCCCCATGTCTTCACGCCGGTCACCCTATCGGCGCAGCGGGCGGGCCGCCGGGCTCCTGTGGCGAGGGGCGCGCACGAACGGTAGCGTCTTGGGTGCGAGCGGTGAGGAACCGGCCGCTCACCAGGACCGACGGCCGCCGTCCGAGCCCTTCCGTGAACCCGTACGACGGCCGTCACCAGACCCCGCCGGGGACGCGCCCCACGCGGTACGGGCCCCCCCGGGGACGCGCCTCACGCGGTGCGGGCCGTCCCGGTCCCCTTCTCCGCGTCCAGGGCGTACACGCAGCGGTCCTTGCTGCACGCGTACACCACACCGTCCCTGACCACCGGGGAGCCGGTGATCTCGCCGCCGGTGGCCAGCTTCCAGCGCAGCCGGCCGTCGTCGGCCTTGAGCGTGTAGAGCAGGTGGTCGGTGGAGCCGAAGTGGATGCGGCCCTCGGCGACCGCCGGGGAGCCGACGATCTCCCCGCCGGACTGGAAACGCCACTTGGGCGTGCCCGTCACCGCGTCCAGCGTGTAGAGGCCCTTGCCGCTGCCCACGTGGACGTGGCCGGCCGCCACCAGCACCGGGTCGACCGAGGCGCGGGACTCGGTGGCGATGCGCCAGCGGTCGCGGCCGTCGGTCGCGTCGAGGGCGTAGACCGTGCCGAGGTAGTCGGCGAGGTAGATGCCGCCGCCGGTGACGGCCGGGCCGGGGGCGAAGGCGGGCGGGCAGAGGAAGACCGCGGGCGCCTCGAAGTGCCAGCGGACCCGGCCGCCGGCGGCGTCCAGCGCGACCACGCGGGTGCCGGCCGAGACGTAGACGTAGCCGTCGGGGGCCGGGGTGAGGCGGACCGGGACCCCGCCGCAGGAGGCCGCGTCGCCGATGGGGTACGACCAGCGCTCCTCGCCGGTGCGGGCGTCCAGGGCGCGCAGCCGGGCGTCCTGCCAGACGTAGACCGTGCCGTCGTGGACGACGGGGCCCGCCTCGGGGGACTCGAAGTCGCTCTGGCAGCCGGTGATCTCCCACAGCTTCTGGCCGCCGGCCGCCTCCCAGGCCTGGACGCCGCCGCCCCGGGTGCCGGTGACGACCGTGCCGCGGTCGGCGGTGAGCGAGTACACCCAGGCGTCCGTCTGCACCCGCCACAGGTCGGAGCCCCCGCGGGCGTCCAGGGCGAACAGGGTGGGCCCGTCGGAGGCGTGCACGCGCCCGTCCGCGACCGCCATCGACCAGGCCACGTCCCGCGTCTTGAAGCGGCGCCGGCCGGTCGCCACGTCCAGGGCGTGCACCTCGAAGGAGGTGACGTAGACGAGGTCGCCCGCGACGGACGGGGTGCCCCAGACGTCGTTGGACATGCGGAAGCGCCAGGGGCGCCAGCCCGAGGCGGTCTCCGGGGGCGCCGGAGGCGCGGCCGTCAGGGCGGGGTCGGCGCCGTTCACGCCGGGGCGGGGCCTGGACCAGGTGGCGGCGAGGCCGGCCTCCGGCGGGGGCGCCTTGACGGCGGCCGCGCGGGCGTCGGCGACGCGCGGTCCGGGGCCGATCGGCACCTGGGCGCCGGCCAGCCGCACCGGTCCGGAGTCGCCGCCGACCGGCGCGGGCAGGGGCGGCGCGGGGACGACCGGGTCGTGCGAGGGGGGCGGCGGGACCTGGGGCCGGCCGCCGCTGCGCGGGCCGGGCGCGGGCCGGCCGGACGGGCGGCCGCCGCGGCGGGACTCGATCAGGCCCACCGCGCGCTCGGGCAGCCAGGCGGAGGCGGTGCCGCTGTCGTCGGAGCCCGAGCCGAACAGGTGCGGGGCGAGCTGCGCCTGGAGGTCGGCCGGGGTGGGGCGGGCCGTGACCTCCATCTGCATGCAGGACTCGATCAGCGGGCGCAGCTCGTCCGGCAGTCCCTCCAGGTCGGGGCCCTCGCGCAGCAGCATGAAGACCGTCTCGACCGGGTTGGCGCCGTGGAAGGGCGGGTGGCCGGTGGCCGCGAAGACCAGCATGGAGCCGAGCGAGAAGACGTCGCTCGCGCCGGTGACGCTGCGGGAGTCCTTGGCCTGCTCGGGGGACATGTAGGCGGGGGTGCCGACGGCGACGTTCGTCATGGTCAGGCGGGTGTTCGAGACGCCCGAGGCGATGCCGAAGTCGATCACGCGGGGGCCGTCCTCGACGACGAGGACGTTGGACGGCTTCAGGTCGCGGTGCACCAGCCCGGCGCCGTGGATGGACTGGAGGGCCTCGGCGACGCCCGCCGCGAGCCAGCGCACCGCCTGCGCCGGCAGCGGACCGCACTCGGTCACTATCTCCTCGAGGGAGGGCGCGGGCACGTAGGCGGTGGCCAGCCACGGCACGGCCGCGCGCGGGTCGGCGTCGACGACGGCGGCCGTGTAGAAGCCGGAGACCGCCCGCGCGGCCTCGACCTCGCGCGTGAAGCGGACCCGGAACAGCTGGTCCTCGGCCAGCTCGGTGCGGACCGTCTTGATCGCCACGCGCCGGCCGGACGCCGAGCGCGCGAGATAGACCAGCCCCATGCCGCCGGCACCCAGCCGTCCCAGCACCTCGAACGGCCCGATCCGCCGCGGATCGTGCTGCGTCAGCTGATCCACCACTTGCCTGCCACCTCCCCGTACGAGCCGCGTCACCCACATATGTACGCGACCCCCGTGCAGCGTCTCACCACCGCACCGCCGTGGCGGCACGCACCCTGATTCTTCCTGTCCCGGGCACTGGTTGCGAACCCGGCGACGAATCGGGATGTCCTGCCGCAAAATCCCCGCAATCCCCCACTTCCGGCGCGGGTGAGGGCTCTCACCTCTGCAGTACGGCGAAGGACGCCCCCTGATTGTCGGCGACGACGGCCGCTGTTCCGTAGGACGTCTCGAAGGGTGACACCTGTACCCGGCCGCCCAGCCGGCTCACGGCCCCCAGGGCCGCCTCGGCGTCCTCGACGCGGAAGTGGACGAGGAAGTGGGGCGGCATCTCGGGCGGGAAGACGTCCGTGACGGGCGCGCGCCCGAAGTCGGGCTCGGCGTCCCGGCCGAAGAGGGCGTCGTGGAAGAGGCCGCCGTAGAAGGCGTTGGCGGTGCCGGTGTCCCGGGCGTAGAGCTGGGCCCAGGCGAAGGTGCCCGGCTCGTGACGGCGGCCGAAGCCGGGGTGGCTGCCGGGCTGCCACAGGCCGAAGACGGCGCCGTCGGGGTCGGCGGCCAGGGCGGCGGTGCCGAATTCCCCGACCTCGCGGGGTTCGCCGACGACCTGGCCGCCCTCCGCGCGGATCCGCCCGGCCAGCGCGGCCACGTCCGGGGTGGAGAAGTACACGGTCCACACGGTGGGCATCCGGCCGTCCGTCTTCGGCGCGAGCGCGGCGACGGGCCTGGCGTCCAGGCGTGCCAGTACGAAGTCGCCGTACGCCGCCTTCTCCTCGAAGGTCCACCCGAAGAGCTCACCGTAGAACCGCTTGCCCGCCTCTACGTCGGGAAGCTGTGCGTCCGCCCAGCAAGGGACGCCCTCTGTGTATGCGGATGCCCTGTTTTCGGCCATGCGCTCAACCTAACCGGGGCGCCCGCGGGCCGCAGACCAGGCACACCAGCCTCTCCACACCCGCGCACCCCATTTGCAGTCGGCCGAATCGCGCTCCCATCACCCCTCGGTAAGCTGACGGCATGACAGGACAAGTGCGTACCGTCGACGGCCGCGTGGCCGGCCGGCGTGGGCAGGCGACGCGGCAGAAGCTGCTCGACTGCCTCAGCGAGATGCTCAGCTCCTCTCCCTACCGGGACGTCAAGGTCATCGACGTGGCCCGCAAGGCGGGCACTTCGCCGGCCACCTTCTACCAGTACTTCCCGGACGTCGAGGGCGCGGTCCTCGAGATCGCCGAGCAAATGGCCGCCGACGGCGCCGGGTTGACCGAGCTGCTCGAGGGCCGCTCGTGGGCAGGCAAGGCGGGCTGGCAGACGGCGCAGGAACTCGTCGACGGGTTCCTGGAGTTCTGGCGCAGGCACGAGGCGATCCTGCGCGTGGTCGACCTCGGGGCGGCCGAGGGCGACAAGCGCTTCTACAAGCTCCGTATGAAGATCCTGAACGCCGTGAACAACTCCCTCGCGGACACGGTCGCCGAACTCCAGTCCAAGGGCAAGGTGGACAAGGACGTGAACCCGGCCGCGATCGCCGGTTCCCTGGTCGCCATGCTCGCCGCGGTCGCCTCCCACCAGAAGGGCTTCTCCTCCTGGGGCGTGAAGCAGGCCGAACTCAAGCCGAACCTGGCCCTGTTGGTCTACCTGGGCATCACGGGCCGCAAGCCGACGAGATAGCCGCGCCCCGGGTTCTTATCCCCAAGTCCTGTCTGGCAGGCGGCGGTTCCGTACAGCGGACCGCCGCCTGCCGCTGTCTGCGGCCGGGGCCCCCGGCCGGCCGAAGTCCCGTGGGCCGGTCGGCCGCAGTCCCGTGGGCCGGTCGGCCGAAGTCCCGTGGGTCCCGCCAGTCACTGCTGTGACGCCCCCGGTGGCGGCGCCGTCGCGGTGCCGGGGGCCGCGGGACGAGCGGTGCGCGGCAGCAGGGCCGCGGCGGTCAGTCCGCCGAGGCCGACGACCGCGAGTGCCGCCATCGCCGCCGCGTACGCGCCCTTGCTGAGCCCCGACACCAGGATCGTGCCGGCCACGGCCGTGCCGAGCGAGGAACCGAGGTTGGAGACGCTGCGCGACAGGCCGGAGATCTCGCCCTGCCGGGCCTCGGGGAAGCACGACTGGACCACGTTCACCGACGGGGTGAGCATCACGCCCAGGCCCAGCCCGATCAGCAGAAGACCGGGGGCGAACGCCCAGGCTCCGGGCTTCCAGGCGACCAGGGCCAGGAGCACGGCGATGCCGGAGATCGTCACGACGAAGCCCGTCATGATCAGGCCGCGCTGGGTGTGCAGCCGGGCCAGTCTCCCCGCGGCGAGCGAGGTGGCGAGGATGCCGAGGGTCGCGGCGGTGAAGATCACTCCGGTCTCGACCGCGTCGTAGCCGCGGACGACCTGCAGATAGGCGGCGACGGTGAACGAGACGCCCATCAGCATCAGCCACTGCGTGTTCTGGGTGACCAGACCGAGGTTCGAGGTGCGGTCGCGGAACAGCGCGGTCGACAGCAGCGCCTCCCGGCCGGCGCGTTCGCGGCCGCGCACCCAGGCGAGGAAGCCCGCCAGCACCAGCGCACCGGCCAGCAGCAGGCCCAGCGCCAGCCAGCCGTTGTTGTCGACGGCCAGGATGCCGGTCACCAGCAGCACCAGGCCCGCCGCCGACAGCACGGCCCCGACCGTGTCGAAGGGCCGGGCCGGGTCGGGCGGCAGCGGATCGGCGAGTCCGCGGCTGAGCGCCACGATCACCACGATCACCAGTGCCTGGAACACGAAAGCGGCCCGCCAGCTGATCGCGCTCGTGATCAGCCCGCCGATCAGCGGACCGGCGGCCGCCCCGATGCCGCCCATCGCCATGATCGCGCCGAACGCGCGCGCACGGGACGCGGTGTCGGTGAACAGCAGCGTGGTCAGGATGTAGACCGGCGGGATCAGCAGCGCCGTGCCCACACCCTCCAGGATCGAGTTCCCGAGGATCAGCACACCCAGCCCAGGGGCGGCCGCGCTGAGCACCGCCCCCACCCCGTACACCGACAGCCCCGCCACCAGGCAGCGCTTGCGGCCCCATTTGTCGGTCAGCTTCCCGCCCGGGATCATCAGCGCGGCCATCACCAGCAGGAAGACCGTGATCGCCACCTGCACGCCCTGCACGGTGGTGTCCAGGTCCTTGCTGATGTCGTTGATCATCACGTTCATGTTCGAGCCGGCGAAGCTGCAGATGAACTGTGCCAGCGCCAGCGGGGCAAGCACCCGCCGGGCTCCCGCCACCGCCGCCATACCGCCACCTGCCCATCCCACCGCGACCCGTGTGCCGTGAAACGGCGCTTGCGTCCGCGAACAGCCCGGCACTCACAGGATGCGGCCGCCGCGACGCCGCCGCACGGCCAGACCACCACCGGAGGGGTGCCGACGACGTCAGGAGGGCAACGGCCGGTCCTTGACCACGTGCTTCATCACCAGGGTCGAGGTCAGCCGCTGGACGCCCGGCAGGGTGGCGAGACGTTCGTCGTACAGCCGCTGGAAGGCGGCGAGGTCCGCCGTCGCCACCCGCAGCAGGTAGTCGGGGTCGCCGAAGAGCCGCTGCGCCTCCAGTACGTGCTCCACCTCCCCGACCGCCCGCTCGAACTCCGCGACCGTGTCCCGGTCCTCCTGGCGCATCGAGACGAAGACCAGCGCCTCGAAGGTCAGCCCCACGGCGGCCGGGTCCACCACCGCCCGGTACCCGCGCACCGCCCCCGACCGCTCCAGCTCGCGCAGCCGCCGGTGGCACGGCGAGACGCTCAGCCGCACGCGCGCGGCCAGCTCGGTCACGGTCAGCCGCCCGTCCTGCTGGAGCTCGGCAAGGATTTTCCGGTCCATGTCGTCCACGGGGTGGATTATCCCCGCAGCGGGCGATCCACGGGCAAATTCAGGGAGCACTTTCGCGCCGATCGCGCCTAATGTTCCCGTCATGCACGCCGGAACGCTTCTCTCCTTCCTCGCCGTCGACCTCCTGCTGGTCTGTGTGCCGGGCGCCGACTGGGCGTACGCCATCACGGCCGGGCTGAGGGACCGCTCGGTCGCGGTGGCGGTGGGCGGGCTCGTCGCCGGCTACGCCCTGCACACCCTGCTGGCCGCCGCCGGCCTCGCCGTACTGGTCGCGGGCTCCCCGGACCTGCTCACCGCCCTGACGGCGGCGGGCGCCGGCTACCTCGTGTGGCTCGGCTGGGGCGTGCTGCGGCGGCCGTCCGCCGTGCCGGCGGCGGAGGCGGAGGCGGGGACGCCCGCCGCGACCGCGCCCCGCGTCTTCCTGCGCGGCGCCACGATCAGCGGCCTGAACCCCAAGGGACTGCTGCTCTACCTCTCCGTCCTGCCGGCGTTCCTCACCACCCGGGGCACCCGGCTGCCGGTCGCCGCGCAGACGGCCGCCCTCGGCCTCCTGCACATGGCGTGCTGCGCCGCCGTCTACCTGACGGTCGGCACCCTGGCCCGCGCGGTACTGCGGGCACGCCCGGCCGCCGCACGCGCGGTCACCCGGACCTCCGGTGCCGCGATGCTGGGAATCGGCGCGTTCCTGCTGGTGGAGCGCCTGGCGACGCTGTGACGGGCGGACGGCGCCTTGCCGCACTCGAGGGAGGCCGCCTCCGCACGACCCGAGGAGGGGGCCACCTCCGCGCGCTTCACCTGCCTACGGGTTCACTTCCGCATGATCCGGAAGACGCGGATCTCCCGTGTCACCCGAGTCTGGTACGCGGCGTACGGCGGCCACAGGGCGAGCGCGGTCCGCCAGGCGGCCGCCCGCTCCTCACCGGTCAGCAGCTCCGCCCGTACCGGGAAGTCCTCGCCCCGCAGGCTGATCTCGGCGTCGGGGTGGGCCAGCAGGTTGTGGCTCCAGGCCGGGTGTTCCGGCCGCCCGAAGTTGGAGCCGATCAGGAGCAGGCCGCGCCCGTCCTCCTCCGGCACACAGGCCAGGGGTGTGTGGCGGGGCAGTCCGGTGCGGGCCCCGGTGGTGGTCAGGACCAGGGCGGGCAGCATGCCCGCGCTGAGCAGCGTCCGCCCGCCGCTGAGCCGGTGCACCGCGCGGTCCAGTGCGGGCACGACGTGCGGGGCGAGCCGGGCGAAGGCGCGCGTGGACGAGACCTTCTGCACGGCCCGCCGCGCACCGTCCTGGAGCATCACACCGCCACCTCCTGCCGCTCGAACAGCCCGGCCGCGCGGGCGGCGTGCTCCCGCAGCCGGTGCACGGGGCCGAACAGCAGTTCGTCACCCGCGGCCCGCTTGAAGTACAGGTGTGCCTCGTGTTCCCAGGTGAAGCCGATCCCACCGTGCAGCTGGATCGCCTCCGAGGCGGCGAGCCGCAGCGCCTGGAGGGCCTGGGCGAGCGCGAGGCCGCCGGCGCGTTCGCCGTGGCCGGCCGCCCAGGCCGCGTAGCAGGCGGCCGAGCGGGCGGCCTGGACCTGGACGTACACGTCGGCCAGCCGGTGCTTGAGGGCCTGGAAGGAGCCGACGGCCCGGCCGAACTGCCGGCGCTGCTTGACGTACTCCACGGTCAGCTCCAGCGCCCGGCCCGCCGCGCCGACCGCCTCGCAGGCGAGCACGGCGGCGGCCGCGTCACCGGTGCCGGCGAGGGCGCCCAGTACGTCGGCGCCTTCGCCGCCCGTCTCGTCCGCGCCCAGCAACTCCGCCCGCACGTCCCGCAGTTGTACGAGTCCCTGCGGGCGGGTGGCGTCCAGAGCGGTCCGCCGGGTCCGTACGACTCCCTCGGCGTCCCCCGTCACCAGGAAGAGCAGGGTGCGCGAGCGCGCGAACCCGCCGGTGTGCGCGGCGACGACGAGCAGGCCGGCCCGGTGACCGTCGAGGACCTGGTCCACCTGCCCGTACAGCCGCCAGCCGCCCTCCGCCCTCCGCGCCTGCACCCCGCCCGCGCGGCCGCCCCCGGCCCAGTCGCCGTCGTTGCCGCCGGTCAGCGCCAGCGCGGTGGTCAGGGCGGGGCCGGGCACGGCGAGGGCGGCGGTGAGGGTGCCGGCGGCGACGCGCGGCAGCAGACCGGCGCGCTGGGCGGGGGTGCCGAGGCGGACGATCAGCGGGGCGGCGAGGACCGAGGTGGCGAGCAGGGGCGTGGGCGCGAGCACCCGTCCCGTCTCCTCGCAGGCGAGGGCGAGTTCGGTCGTGGAGCAGCCGGCGCCGCCGAGGGACTCGGGGAGGGCGAGCCCGGGCAGGCCGAGTCGCTCGGCGAGGGCGGTCCACAGGGCCGGATCGTGGCCGTCCGGGGTGTCCACGGCGGCGCGCACCTCCTGCGGCCCGCACCTCTTGTGCAGCAGTTCGCGCAGGGTGCGGCGGATCTCGTCCTGCTCGGCGGTGAGGCGGGCGTCCATGGCTCTCCTCCGGAAGTCCCCTCCGGAAGTCCCTCCGGAACTGACGGACCGTCATATTAGGGTGGCGGGATGCGGATGCCCAGAGCGCGGACCACTGCCGTCGGGGCCGGTATCTGATGTAGCGTCAGATTCATGACGACGTCCGGGAACCGCAAGGTCGCCGTGGTCGGTGCGGCTCTCTCCGACTGCGGACGGGTGGACGACACCACCGCGTACGCCCTGCACGCCCAGGCGGCCCGCCGCGCGCTGGCGGACGCCGGGCTGGACCGGGACCGGGTGGACGGGCTGGGCTCGGCGGGCCTGGGCACCCTGGCCCCGGTGGAGGTCGCCGAGTACCTGGGCCTGCGCCCCACCTGGGTGGACTCCACTTCGGTCGGCGGGTCGACGTGGGAGGTGATGGCGGCCCACGCGGCGGACGCGATCGCGGCCGGCCGGGCGAACGTGGTGCTCCTCGTCTACGGCTCGACCGCCCGCGCCGACATCAGGGCGGGCCGCCGCACCGGCACCCTCTCCTTCGGCAACCGGGGCCCACTGCAGTTCGAGGCGCCCTACGGACACACGCTGGTCGCCAAGTACGCGATGGCGGCCCGCCGCCACATGTACGAGTACGGCACGACGATCGAGCAGCTCGCCGAGGTGGCGGTGCAGGCGCGGGCCAACGCCGGGCTGAACCCGCAGGCCATGTTCCGCGACCCGATCACGGTCGACGACGTGCTGTCCGGCCCGCTGATCGCGGACCCCTTCACCAAGCTGCACTGCTGCCTGCGCTCGGACGGCGGCGCGGCGGTCGTGCTGGCGGCGGAGGAGTACGCCCGCGACTGCCGTACGGACCCCGTGTGGGTGCTCGGCGCCGGGGAGCACGTGTCCCACACCACGATGTCCGAGTGGCCGGACTTCACCGTGTCCCCGGCGGCGGTGAGCGGCCGCCTCGCCTTCGAGCGGGCCGGGGTGCGCCCGCAGGAGATCGACTTCGCGGAGATCTACGACGCCTTCACCTACATGACGCTGGTGACCCTGGAGGACCTGGGCTTCTGCGGGAAGGGCGAGGGCGGGGCGTTCGTGGAGAAGGGGCGGCTGCTCGTCGAGGGCGGCGGGCTGCCGGTGAACACGGACGGCGGCGGCCTGTCCGCCCAGCATCCGGGCATGCGCGGGCTGTTCCTGCTGGTGGAGGCGGTACGGCAACTGCGCGGCGAGGCCGGCGAACGGCAGGTCCGCCGCACCGACGGCACCCTGCCCCGGCTGGGGCTCGCCTCCGGCACGGGCGGCTGGTTCTGCTCGTCGGGGACGGTGGTGCTGGGACGGTAGGCGGGGCCGCCCCGGCGATACTCAACGTATGGACACCGATCTTCACGAGCTGTTGCGGGGGCTTCGGGTGTGGGAGCCCGGGGTGACCGAGCTGCCGCCCTTCGACCCGGCGGCGGCGCCCGCGGAACCGCTCGCCCTGTTCACCCGGTGGTTCGCGGACGCGGTCGCGGCCGGGGAACGGGAGCCGCACACCGTGTCGCTGGCGACCTCGGACGAGGAGGGCAGGCCGGACGTGCGGATCGTGATGCTGCACGGCGCGGACGCCGACGGCTGGTCCTTCGCCACCCACGCCCACAGCCGCAAGGGCCGCCACCTCGCGGCCCGCCCGGAAGCCGCGCTGGCCTTCTACTGGCCGCTCCGGGGCCGCCAGGTCCGGGTGCGCGGCCCGGTCGCCGTCGCCCCGCCCGAGCAGGCACAGGCCGACCTGCACGCGCGCTCGGCGGGCGCCCTGGCCGCCGCGCTCACCGGCCACCAGAGCGAAGTCCTCGGCTCCTTGGAGGAGTTGGCGCGCGCCTCGGAGTCCGCCTGGGAGCGGGCCCGTTCCGCCCCGCACACCGAGGCCCCGTCCTGGACCCTCTACCGCCTCCACCCCACCGAGGTCGAGTTCTTCCAGGGCGAGACGCACCGCCGCCACGTACGCCTGCGCTACCGCCGCACGGACACCGCGTGGACCCGCGAACTCCTGTGGCCCTGACCGGGCCTCCCCCGTCAGCTCCCGGACGCGTACGCCACGAAGTCCGCCCACGCCTCCGGCGCGAGCGCGAGCCGGGGGCCGACGGCCCGGTACTTGGAGTCACGGACGTGGATGGCGCCGGAGGTGGTGGCGACCTCTACGCAGGAGTCGCCGTCGGTGCCGTCGCTGTAACTGCTCTTGAACCATGCCGGTTCGGAGACATCACCGGCGGAGACCTTGCGGATCATGCTTCTCCCAGCAGTAGTTGCTCGATGAAGGCCAGCGACTCCCGGGGCGTGAGAGCCTGCGCCCGGATGGTGCCATACCGCAGCTCAAGGATGCGCAGTTGCTTCGGGTCAGAGGTCGGCCGGCCGTTGAACGCGCCATCGGAACGCCCCACCGCCGTACCGTCCTGAAACTTCAACACCTCGATCCTGCCGTCCACCCCGGGGTGAGCGTCGGTCTTCGTCGGCATCACCTGAAGTGTGACGTTGTGCAACCGCCCAACTTCCAGCAGACGTTCGAGTTGCTGTCGCCACACCATTGTGCCTCCGACCTCTCTCCGCAGCGTCGCCTCTTCCAGCACGAAGCTGATTGAGGGGGCCGGGTCCCTTTCGAAGACCGACCGCCGGGCCATACGGGCGGCCACCATGCGCTCGACATCATCCGGCGAGTACGGCGGCTGTGCCGCCTGAAAGAGCGCCCGCGCATGTTCTGGTGTCTGCAACAACCCACTGACGCTGTTGCACACGTACAGCCCGATCTCGACCGCCTGCGCCTCCAGTTTCGCGAGGTCCCGAACTGTTTTCGGATACCGGACCTTCTTCACGTCCTCCCAGGCCGCGGCCATGAGCCCACCCGCCCCCAGCACCTCGTCAGCCTTGTCCAGGTACTCCTGTCTCGGGATCCGCTTCCCACTCTCGACCTTGTAGACCAGGTCCTCTCCGTACCCGATCGCGGCTCCGAACTCGCCGGCGCGCATGCCCACCGCCTCGCGCCGCAGCTTCAGTTGCCGCCCCACGGTGGCGACGACGGCCACGCCCCACTCGTCGTCCGGGTCCACCTCCCACCCGGGCTCGTCAGCCTCGGTCGTGAGCTGCCGGACCTCGCCGTCCACCGACATGCACGCACCCCTCCGTCGTACCGCTTCGTATCAGCCGGACTACTCACAGTACGCACAACCGGAACGTGACAGCCCAGTCTCCGGTCCGACCTGCGCTCCCCATGCACTACGAACTGGGGAGAAAGCACCCCGCCAAGCCCCACCCCTCCCTCCCGCCGGGCAAACTCACTCCGGCGAGTGAATATGCCCAAGTGGGCTGGATTCGGCACGGGTTGCCTGCCTTACGCTCAGCGCGACAAGGCACCACCCCCAGACATGCGACGGCCCTCGCCGGGACTGGCATCCCAGTGCGAGGGCCTGACCACCGAGGAAGTAGGGCTTCCCGATGGACACCGAAAACCCTAGCGCGCCCGCGCCCGCCCAGTCCCGTATCCGGGCCAAGAACCACCCCGACGGGCGGCCGTTCGCCGGCGTCAGGCACGACCACGTCCGCCACACCGAGAACTTCACGGTGATCGGGAATGACCTGGCCCAGCACAAGGAACTGTCCCTGCTCGCCATCGGACTGGCCTGCTACATCCAGTCGGTGCGGCCGGGCACCGCCGTCGACATCAAGACCCTCGCCACCCGCTTCCCCGAGGGCCCCACCCGCATCGCCGCCGCCCTACGCGAACTCGAAGCGCACGGCTACCTGCGCCGCACCCGCGAACGCACGGCCACCGGCCGGATCGTCACCCGCACGGTCTCCTGCAACAGCCCAGGCCACAGGGCCGCCCGCGGGACGACCACCCGCAAACCCGCCCGGCGCACGGCACCGGACGAGCCCGCGCCCCGCAAACGCCTCCCCGCCGTCCCCCAGCCCTCGTGCCCCGCCCCCGCCCTCCTCCGGACGGCCGCCGACGTCCTCACCGGCCTCCGTCGCGAGGACCCCCGCCTGCTCCTTTCCGCCACGGACACCGAGCGCCTCGCCCCGGGCGTCGCCGCATGGCTGGAACGCGACCTCACGCCCACCGCCGTACGCCACGCCCTGACCGCCAACCTGCCCAACGAACCCCTGACCCGCCCCGCCGCCCTCCTCGCCCACCGCCTGACCGCCCAACTCCCACCCCCACCACCCTTCCGTCCTCAGACCCCACCGATCCCCGAACCCCGCCACCCCTTCCAGACCTGCGACAACTGCGACCGCGCCTTCCGCTCACCGGCCCCAGGACTCTGCCGTGACTGCCGCACTCCCCACACCACCGCTTCCTGAGACCGTTCTGTCCCGTTCTCTTCCAGCAGGCCCGATACTCTGGCCAGTGCACCCCCAGGAGGACACCATGAGCACTCAGGCCGATCACGGGCACGAGCTGATTCCGCGTCCCGAACTGACTCCTGATGCCCTGCGTGCAGCCCTTACCGTCGTTGCCCCGGGCCGCCTGGAAGAGATGCAGGCCATGAAGGACGAGGCTTTCGCCAAGGCAGTCGAGTGGCAATCACTCAGCCCGGTACAGAGCTGGGTCCTGATCTGGGCCAAGGAGATCGAAATCGCCCGTCGGCCGGACCTCTCCACCCGGTACGCCCGGGCGAAGAACAATCTGGAACACAAAGATCCGGACATCGCGCAGGAAGCCCTCCGTGAGTTGAGCGCGGTCCTCGACGAGGCCCTGAAAGCAGTGCGCGAGTGAGCTGGAAGTGGGAGTACGCCTTCGGCGCCGAAGAAGCCGCTCGTACTGCCCCTGCGGACTTCCTCACCGCCGTGGAACGCAAGGCCGACGAACTTGTCAGGGCGGCCGAGGCCCTCCACATTCACGGCCGGGCCCACGAAGGAATCGACCCGAAGGGCGGCGAAATCATCGTCTCCGGCGGTTGGTTCGGTTACCAGGTTGTCGTACGCAGCGAACGCGTTTACGTCGTCCAGATCACCTACCTGGGCTTCTGAGCCTTGTCCTCACACGTCTACCAGACCTTGCGCGCCTTCGTTCAGTCCGTGGACGACGCCCTCCCCGGCCGGTTCGAGATCGCCGGGGAAGGACTCGTTCACGATCTGAGGGACCCCGGCGGTCTGCATGCGCTGACCACTGTGCGCATCCGGAAACGCCTGGAGAAGGCGATGCCGCAGGAAATCGTGGCCCACACGGGAGTGCCATACGTGGAGGACGAATCCGAAGGCATCATGCGCCGCCCCGACATCATGGTGATCGCCGAGGCGGACATGGAGGGAGAAGGGCCCTTCGACCTCGTACGCTCGTCGCCGCCATTGAGATCGTCTCCCGGTCCAACCCGGACAACGACTGGGTCACCAAGATGCGCGACTACCCCCTGATCGGCATCCCGGTCTACCCCCGCACCGGCACCGGCGCCGTTCTCACCGACATCCACCCCACCCCCGACGGCCCCCGCTACGCCACTCGCAAGGACTTCGTCTACGGCGAGGACGTCACCATCGGGGACTGGACCATCTCCACCGAGGGTCTGCCTCGCTACGAAGAAGGAGGCGGCGAGCGGCGATGAGGGCCGCCGGCCGGGTCAGCCGGTGAAGGTGTGGACCGCGAAGTCGGAGACCGGGCGGTACCCGATTCGCTGGTAGAGGCTGTTGCTGGTGGGGTTGGCGAGGTCGGTGAAGAGGAGGACCTCGTTCGCGCCGGAGGACCGGGCGGAGCGGCTGACCTCCGTCGTGACGGCGCCCGCGTAGCCTCGGCCGCGCAGTCCGGCCGGGGTGTAGACGCCGACCACGCGCACCTGGCCGGCGACCTTCGGGGACGTACCCGCCATGGCGACGGGCTCCCCGCCGGGCTCCTCCCAGAAGGTCATGTCGCCGCGCTCGACCCGGTCGTCCGCCCACTCCAGCGGGTCCCGGGCCGCGGTCTCCCCCACGGCGGCGCAGAACTCCTCGTACCACCGGGCCAGGCGGTCGCGGTCGGCCGCCCCGGCCACCCGCGCGCGGCCCGGGGGCACCGGTCCGGGGGCGGTCAGCTCGCCGAGCCGGTACAGCCGCATCCGCTGGTGGACGGCGCTCGTGGCACCGGTGCGGCGCTCCCAGGCGGCGGCGAACGCGGCGGCGGTTTCGGGGTCGGCGTTGACGCCGGACAGCGTCCGGCCCGCCTGTGCCAGTACGTCCGCCAGCGCCTCGGCCTCCTCCCCGGTCAGCGAGGTCACGGCGAGCGGGTGCGGTGGCGTACGGAAGAAGGTGGCGCGGACGCCGTCCGTGTCCTCCAGCACGCCGAACTCCGGTGCCGCGTCGCCGTACACGCGGCCGCCGCGGGCGCGCAGGCTCTCCGTGACGGTGAGGTGCACCGTGTGCCGGGCGGGGCGGGAGCGCAGGAAGTCACCGGCGCGGGACAGGAATTCCTCGAGGTCGCCGGTCAGGTACCAGTCGTGAGTAGTGGGCATGCCCCATGGTCCGTGCCCTGTCTCCCGCGCGCCTCCGAATTTCGCCGGGTGGAGGCAGCCGTGGCCACGGTCGCGGATCCGTCGTGGTCGCGGTCGCGGCTTCGGGTGCGGCCTCGGTCACCGCTTCGGGTGCGGCTTCGGGGCCGGGTCCGTGGCGAGGCGGGCGTGCAGGTGGGCGTCGCGCCAGGCGTCTTTGCGGCCCGCCTGGAAGACCGCGCCGCGCATGGTCCCCTCGTAGCGGAAGCCGCACCGCTCGGCGACCCGGCAGGACACCTCGTGGCCGACCGCGTGGTCCAACTCCATGCGGTGCAGGCCGAGTTCGCCGAAGCCCCAGTCGGCCACCAGACCGAGGGCCCGGGTGGCCACGCCGTGGCCGCGCGCCTCGGGCAGCACCCAGTAGCCGACTCGCGCGGTGGCCATGAAGGGGCGGATGTCGTTGATCCCGATGTGGCCGAGGGGCGTACCGCTGCCCGCGTCCTCGATCACGAAGGACGCGGCGGAGCCCTCCAGCGCGCGTGCGGTGCGCACCCGCAGCGAGTCCTCGGCGGCGGCCCGGTCGGTGACCGGGGTGATCGGGGTGTTCCAGCGGCGGAACTCCGGGTCGGTGTTGCCGCGCAGCCACGCCTCGACGTCCGCGCCGGAGTCCGGGTCCCAGGGGCGCAGCAGCAGCCCGTTCCCGGTCACGCGCGCGGTGGACAGGATCTTGAGGTCGCGGAGGTTGGCGGTCATCGATTCATTGAACAACGCCCCGCGCCCGTCCGCCGCCGGAAACCGGACGGAACACCGGCACCATGTACTCCCCCCTCTCCCCGTGTTCCCGCCGCTCCCCCACCGCCCTGAACGCCACCTCCAGGTCCATCCCGGCCCACAGGCCCCCGCCTCCGTCCCCGGCGCCCACCACCTCCGTCATCATCCGCGGCCCCTCGGGCAGTTCGACCACGGCGGCGACGTAGGGCGTACGGGCCGAGAAGGGCGGCAGGTCGTTGCGGTGGACGACGGACCACGTGTAGAGGGCCGCCCGGCCGCTCGCGGGCTCCCAGGTCACGTCCTCGCTCCAGCAGTACGGGCAGAACTCGCGCGGCGGATGGTGCGCGAGCCCGCACGCCCCGCAGCGCCGCACCAGCAGCCGCCCCTTCGCCGTCGCGTCCCAGTAGGCGCGGGTGAACGCGTCGGGCTCGGGCAGGTCGAAGCGGTCGGCGCCGGTCACCCGAACCACCCCGCCGCGGCGTCCACCGACCAGGTCTGCCAGCACATGCCGAACAGCCCCACCACCGAGATCAGGGCCATCATCGAGTTCTGCCCCTGCTCGGCCCAGTCGTGGATCATGAGCGTGAAGTAGAGGAGGTTGAGGACGAGACCTCCGACCAGCGCGACCGGGGTCAGGAACCCGGTCACCAGACCGGCGCCGACCGCGAGTTCGGCGTACACGACGACGTACGCCATCGCCTTCGGCCGGGGCGCGACGACCGCCTCGAAGCCGGACCGCACGGCCGGCCAGCGGTGCTTCGCGGCCACGTCCGCCGCCCAGGCGATGCCGGTGCCGCGCTCGAACCAGCCCTTCCTGTCCTTGTGCCGCCAGCTCTCCAGCCACCACAGCCCGAGTCCGACGCGCAGCACGGCCAGCCACTGCGGACCGGTGAGCCAGATCGTGTCCATGGGATCTCCCGCCGACGCCGACGAACGGCATCTGACGGTACGTCAGCTCAATCCCGTCCGCCAGACCGCCCGCCAGACCGTCCGCCAGACCGCCGCTCCTCCCCACTCATCTCCCTTTCACCACTCACCCGTGATCAATCCGCAACCAATTCCGGTCTTGACCGAGACCCATCAACGGGGTGCCGGATTACGCTCGCGCTCATGACCGACTCGTCCGACTCCTCCACACCCTTCACCGCACCGCACGCCGACCGCCCCGTCTACGTCATCGGCGGTGGCCCCGGCGGTCTCGCCGTCGCGTACGCGCTGCGCACGCGGGGCATACGCGCCGTCGTGCTGGAGCGGTCCGACCGGGTCGGCGCCTCCTGGCGCGGCCACTACGACCGGTTGCGCCTGCACACCACCCGGCGCCTGTCGGCCCTGCCCGGGCTGCCGGTACCCCGCCGGTTCGGCCGGTGGGTGGCACGCGACGACGTGGTCCGCTACCTGGAGAAGTACGCCGAGCACCACGAGCTGGAGATCGTCACCGGGGTCGAGGTGTCCCGCGTCGAGCGCACCGCCGACGGCACCGGCTGGCTGCTGCGCGCCAGCGGCGGGCGGGAGCTGACCGGCGGCGCGGTGGTCGTCGCCACCGGCCACAACCACACGCCCCGTGTGCCCGACTGGCCGGGCCGCGACACGTACTCCGGCGAGTTCCTGCACGCGTCCGCGTACCGCGACCCCGGCCCCTACGCCGGCCGGGACGTCCTGGTCGTCGGAGTCGGCAACACCGGCGCCGAGATCGCCGTCGACCTGGTGGAGGGCGGGGCCGCGCGGGTGCGGCTGGCCGTGCGCACCCCGCCGCACATCGTGCGCCGCTCGACGGCCGGGTGGGCCGCGCAGTACACGGGTGTGCTGTGCCGCAGGCTCCCGGTCGCCCTGGTCGACCGGCTGGCCCGGCCACTGGCGAAGCTGAGCGTGCCGGACCTGTCGGCGCACGGCCTGCCCCGGCCCGAGACGGGCCTGTACTCACGGGTCAACGAGGGTTCGATCCCGGTGCAGGACGTCGGCCTGATCGACGCGGTGCGTCGGGGTCGGGTGGAGGTCGTGGCGGCGGTGGACGGTTTCGAGGACGGCAAGGTCGTCCTCGCCGACGGCAGCCGTATCGAGCCGGACGCCGTCATCGCGGCCACCGGCTACGTGCGCGCCCTGGAGGGCCTGGTGGGCCACCTCGGCGTACTGGACTCGCGCGGCAGACCCGCGGTGCACGGCGCGCACACCCCGCCCGGCGCGCCCGGCCTGTACTTCACCGGCTTCACGAACCCGATCAGCGGCATGCTCCGCGAACTGGCCATCGACGCGGAGAAGATCGCCAAGGCGATCGCCAAGAGCGCGGGCGGGGAAGGGGATGGGGACGGGCGGGGGATCTCCCGGCTTCCCGGGTGACCCGGGGCATCTCCCCCGGTTCTTTGCCTGCACGACCATTTCCTGACGCTGTGTCAGTTCAGTAATCTGACATGGCGTCAGTTGTGTGTGTCGCTGTCGCGCTGCCACGTAGCCGTCAGGACAGGAGCGGGCGGAACGATGCTTGGATCAACCCACGGCACCCTGACCACCGACTCCCGCCGGGCCCGCGTCCTCGCGTGCGAGCAGCCGCGGTCCGGGCCGGTCACCGTCCACGGCCGGGCGGTGGACGCCCCCGGCAATCCCGGCGCACCCGGCGCGTCCGGCGCACCCGGCGCGTCCGGCGCACCCGGCGCGTCCGGCAACACGGTCGCCGCCGAACTCGACGTCAGCGGCCGCCCGCTGCACGCCGACGTGCCCGACCTGGACCGCTTCTTCCGTCCCGAGTCCGTCGCCGTGATCGGCGCCTCGGACGCCGAGGGGCGGCCCAACACCGGCATCACCCGGCAACTGCTCGCCTGGGCCGAGCGCGTGGGGGCACGGCTGCACCCGGTGCATCCGAGCCGCGGGGCCGTGTTCGGCGTCCCGTGCGTGCCGTCCGTCGCCGCCCTGCCCGAGCAGGTCGACCTGGCCGTGCTGCTGGTCGCCGACCCGCTGCCCGTGATCGCGGAACTCGGCGAGGCCAAGGCGAGGTTCGCGGTCGCCTTCGCCTCCGGGTTCGCGGAGACCGGCGAGGCCGGGGCGCTCGCGCAGGACCGGCTCGCGGCGGCCGTACGGGAGTCCGGGATGCGGCTGCTCGGGCCGAACACCAACCTCAACGCCTTCGAGGAGTTCCGCACCGACCTCGACGGCCCGGCCATCGCCCTGATCACCCAGTCGGGACACCAGGGGCGGCCCGTCTTCGCGCTCCAGGAGCTCGGCATCCGGCTCTCCCACTGGGCCCCCACCGGCAACGAGGCCGACCTGGAGACCGCCGACTTCATCTCCTACTTCGCCGAGCGTCCCGAGGTCGGCGCCATCGCCGCGTACGTCGAGGGCCTCAAGGACGGCCGCGCCTTCCTGCTCGCGGCCGACCGGGCCGCCCGGCGCGGGGTGCCCGTGGTCGCGGTCAAGGTCGGCCGCACCGAGGCCGGCGCCCGCACCGCCGCCTCGCACACCGGCAAGCTGACCGGCGCGGACGACGTCGTGGACGCGGCGATGCGGCAGTACGGCGTGATCCGCGTCGACGGCCTGGACGAACTCCAGGACACCGCCGCCCTGCTCGCGCGGGCCCGCCCCCCGCTCGCCGACGGTGTGGCCGTCTACTCCATCTCGGGCGGCACCGGCGCCCACGTGGCGGACCTGGCGTCCGCGGCCGGGCTGCGGCTGCCGCCCCTGTCCGACGCCCGGCAGGCCGAACTGCACCAATGGATACCGGAGTTCCTGAACGTCGCCAACCCCGTCGACAGCGGCGGCCACCCGGTCGGCGACAGCCGCGGCCGGAAGATCATCGACGCGATCCTCGCCGACCCCGGGATCGGGGTGCTGATCTGCCCGGTCACCGGCCCCTTCCCGCCGCTGAGCGACCGGCTCGTCCGCGACCTCGTGGACGCGGCCGAGCGGACCGACAAGCTGGTGTGCGTGGTGTGGGGCTCGCCGGTCGGCACCGAGGCGGCGTACCGCGAGGTGCTGCTCGGCTCCTCCCGCGTGGCCACCTTCCGCACGGTGGGCAACTGCCTCACCGCCGTACGCGCCTGGCTCGGCCACCACCGTTTCGTACGCGAGTACCGCTCCCCCTTCGACGAGGCGCCCCGCACCACCTCGCCGTCCTTCCGCAAGGCGTCGGCGCTGATGCGGCCCGGCGAGCAGCTCAGCGAGCACGCGGCCAAGCAGCTGCTGCGCGCCTACGGCATCCGGGTGCCGCGCGAGCAGCTGGTGACCAGCGCGGCGGCGGCTGTGCGCGCGGCCGGGCAGGTGGGCTACCCGGTGGTGATGAAGGCCTCCGGCGCGCGGCTCGCGCACAAGACCGAGCTGGGCCTGGTGCGGATCGGGCTGACCTCGGCCAGCCAGGTACGGGACGCCTACCGGGAGCTGACCGACACCGCCCGTTACGAGGGCGTGGAGCTGGACGGCGTACTGGTGTGCCAGATGGTCGAGCGGGGCGTGGAGATGGTCGTCGGCGTCACGCACGACGAGCTGTTCGGGCCGACGGTGACCGTGGGGCTCGGGGGCGTACTCGTCGAGGTGCTGCGGGACGCGGCGGTGCGGGTGCCGCCCTTCGGCGAGGAACAGGCGCGCGCGATGCTCGCGGAACTGCGGGGGCGGGCCCTGCTGGACGGGGTGCGGGGGCGGCCGCCGGCCGATGTGGAGGCGCTGGTCGAGGTCGTGCTGCGGGTGCAGCGGATGGCGCTGGAGCTCGGCGGCGACCTCGCCGAGCTGGACATCAACCCGCTGGTGGTCCTGCCCAGGGGCCAGGGCGCGGTGGCGCTGGACGCGCTGGCGGTGTGCCGGTGACGCGGGAGACGGGGGCCGTGGGCGTACGGCGGGAGGTCCGCGGGCAGGTCCTGCACCTGACCCTCGACCGCCCCGAGGCCCTGAACGCGCTCGCCCCCGCCGACCGGGACCGTCTGATCGCCCACCTCGACGGCGCCTGCGCCGACCCGGACGTACGGGCGGTCGTCCTGACGGGGACGGGCCGCGGCTTCTGCGCGGGAGCGGACCTGCGCGCCGGCGCCGGGGGCGGGGACCGGGTGGCCGTGGACGTGGCCCGGGCGGCCGGGGACGTGGCCCGGATGCTGCGCCTGGGCGCCCAGCGGCTCATCGCCGCCGTACTGGACTGCGAGAAGCCGGTGATCGCGGCGGTGAACGGCGTGGCGGCCGGGCTCGGCGCCCATCTCGCGTTCGCCTGCGATCTGGTCCTGGCGGGGGAGTCCGCGCGGTTCGTGGAGGTGTTCGCGCGGCGCGGGCTCGTACCGGACGGGGGCGGCGCGTACCTGCTGCCCCGGCTCGTGGGCCAGCGGCGCGCGAAGGAGCTGATGTTCTTCGCGGACGCGCTGCCCGCGGCGGACGCCGAACGGCTGGGCCTGGTCAACCGGGTGGTCCCGGACGGGGAGCTGGCGGCGACGGCGGGGGCGTGGGCGGCACGCCTGGCCGCCGGGCCGACGCGCGCGCTGGCGCTCACCAAGCAGCTGGTGAACGCCTCCCTCGACGGCGACCGCGCCGCCGCCTTCGCCGCCGAGGCCGCCGCGCAGGAGGTCAACATGACGACGGCGGACGCCCGGGAGGGCGTGGCGGCCTTCGTGGAGCGCAGGGAGCCGAAGTTCACCGGCCGGTGAGGTCCGCCGGGCCGGTCCTGGGGCTTACTATCTGACGCTGCGTCAGCTTCAATGGTGGACGTGATGGGACAAGCAGGAATGGCCGAGGCCGCCGTCCGCTATCTCAGGCTGAGGACGGGCGCGGGCGCCGAGCGGCCCGTGGACCCGCTGCCCCGCCCGGAGCTGCGCTGCGTGCGCGAGGACGAGCGGGCGCCGGTCGACCAGGGCGAGTTCCGGCGCGTGCTCGGGCAGTTCGCGACCGGCGTGACCGTGGTGACGGCCCCGGCGGCCCCCGGCGAGCCCTCCCCCGCCGGCTTCGCCTGCCAGTCCTTCGCATCCCTCTCCCTGGACCCGCCCCTGGTCGCCTTCATGGTCGGCCGTACGTCGTCGACGTGGCCGCGCATCGCCCGCGCCGGCGTCTTCTGCGTCAACGTCCTCGGCGCCGGGCAGGACGCCCTGTGCCGCGCCTTCGCGGTGAGCGGCGCGGACAAGTTCGCGGGCGTCGCGCACGACGCGTCCCCGGTCTCCGGCTCCCCCCGCCTGTCGGGCGCACTGGCGTGGATCGACTGCGCGATCCACGCCGTCCACACCGGCGGCGACCACCTGATCGTGGTGGGCAGGGTGAACGCCCTGGGCACAGACGCCGACACCGAACCGCCTCTGCTGTTCCACCGGGGCCGCTTCGTCTGATCGCAGGCGGGCTCTTGATCGACGGGAGCACGAGTACGGAACCGCGCTCCTGCCGGGTCAGCCCTTCTTCTCGGCCCAGTACTCCTTGAGCATCTCGCCGGGCCACTCGGGCTCGCGGATCTCGCCACGCGGACCCATCTCCGCGAAGTACGGCGCCAGGTCGTAGACCGGGGTTCCGTCGACCGCGTCCAAGTCGGTCACGTGCAGATCCAGGCCGTCGACCTCGAGCAAACGCGGGAAGCTGGTGGCGAGTTGGTTCGGCCGCCGGTGGTTGCGGTGCGCGAAGGTGCCGGAGGGCTTCCAGCGGGGGTCGTTCCGCGGACTGCGCGCGTGCAGGGCGACGTCAGCCGGCGTCGCCCTGCTGAAGTGCCAGGTGACGACCAGGTGGGAGAAGTCCGCGAGGCCCTTCACCACGTCGAGCGGAAACCTCTGATCCAGGCGGATGACGGATTCGACGCCGCCCCAGTGATCGTCGGCCACTTCCTCGCGCCCACCGACCACGATGCCGATGGGCTCGATCTCCAGCACCATTGAGTCCCCCTTCGTCCTTCGACGTGTCGCGATCAATCTACGGCGCACAAATAGGCGGTGGCCCTTGACGCCAACTCGACGGCGACCGGGATGCCCCGCCGACGGTACGGCGACAGGAGCTGACGCATCTCGACGACCCGCTGCCGGGCGCGTCCGGAGCAAATGCCTTCGTCCATCGCATCGAGTGCGCTGGACCAGGTGGCACATGCCTCTTCCACGCTGCCGGCCGACAACTGCGAACCGCCACCAGGTCGATCAGGCCCTTGCGGTGGCCGACGATCACGCCGGGCGACGACCGCTGTTCCTGTTCGTCAACGTCAGCGCCACTCATGTTCCCCACGGTCACTACCTGGGTCGAGCGACGACACGACCGCATCCCAGGCGGCAGCCCTGTCGTATACCGAAGCGCATCCGGGCCGACTGCTGGACGGGCCCGGACGGTCCAGGACAGCACCGGCAGGAAGATCAGCTGCCCGGAGGCGAAGGCGGAGGTGAGGATGCCGCTGACCACCCCGCGCCGCTGCGTGAACCAGCGGTTGGTGACGGTGGCCGCGAAGGCCAGCGCCATGGAGCCGGAGCCGAGGCCGACCAGCAGGCCCCAGCACAGCCACAGCTGCCAGGGCGCGGTCATCCACACGGTCAGGCCCGCGCCGACGGCGATCACGGTCAGCGCGGCGGCGACGACCCGGCGGATGCCGAAGCGGTCCATCAGCGCGGCGGCGAAGGGCGCGGTGAGCCCGTACAGGGCGAGGTTGAGCGAGACCGCCGCGCCGATTGTGCCGCGCGACCAGCCGAACTCGTGGTAAAGTATTGGGGCACAAAGGCGGTGAGCAGGAACAAGGGGGGGCACGACAGGTGGGCGTCACCATCTACGTACGACTCAGCCTCGATCAGCACGGCGACGAGTTGGGCGTTCAGCGGCAGGAGGCCGAGTGCCGGGCCTACGCCGAAGCCCGTGGCTGGGCCGTACGCGAGGTGATCCCGGACAACGACATCAGCGCCACCTCGGGCAAGGTCCGCCCGGGGTTCGAGCGACTGTTGGCCTCCAAGCCGGACGCGATTCTCTGCTGGCACACTGATCGACTCGTACGCAAGACGGAAGACCTGTTGCGAGTGATCGCACTCGGGGTCAACGTCCACGCCATCCACGCCGGACACCTGGACCTCTCGACTCCGGCTGGTCGAGCTACGGCCAAGACGGTCACTGCGTGGGCGGAGTACGAGGGTGAGCAGAAGGCACTACGGCAGAAGGCATCGAACCTTCAGGCGGCCAAGAACGGCACGCCGCACAAGACAGGCTTGCGGCCGTTCGGATACGCCGACGACTACGTGACCATGGTCGAAGCTGAGGCGGAAGCGATCCGCAAGGGTGCCGAGATGGTTCTTCAGGGCGAGACCCTGGCGGCTGTCGCTCGCTTCTGGACCGACCTCGGTCTGCTCGCTCCCCGCTCGTCGTCCGGCACGGCGAAGGGCGACGCGAAGGGGTGGGGCGTAGGCGGAGTGAAGAAGGTGCTCATCTCCCCTCGGTACATCGCTCAGGCCACCTACCACGGCGAAGTGGTGGGCGAGGGACAGTGGCCCGCGATCCTGGACGAGGCGACTCACTACGCCCTCGTGTCGGCACTGACAAACCCCAAGCGCTTCACGGGTGGTGCACGTACCGGCTCAGCCCCTCAGACCCTGCTCGCCGGACTGGCTACGTGTGAGCGCTGCGGGGAGACCGTGCGAGGCGGCATGTACCGAGGGACTCCGGTCTACCGCTGCGGACAGAAGCACGTACGCGTACCCCGTGAGCTGGCCGACAAGCGAGCCGGTAACGCCGTCCTCGCGCGAATCGTCTTCCCCGGCTTCCTGCCCTGGGTTCTCTCCGCTCGGCAGGAGGAGGGAGACGACTCGGCCCACCTCCACCAGGAGGCGCAGACCCTGCGGGAACGGCTCGACGGGTTGGCTGTGTCCTACGCCTCCGGAGCCATCACCCTGTCGCAGATGACGGCCGGTACCGAGGCGATCCGGGCCAGGCTCGACGAAATCGACGAGAAGCTGTCCGGTGTCACTGGCCTGCCCCCGATCGACCCCGTCTCGGGCATTACTGACCTGATTCAGGACTGGCCGATCACTCCGCTCCCCGTCCGCCGGGCGTGGGTCAAGTTCGTCACCACGATCACGATGCACCCCAACGGCTTCAAGAAGGCGGCGAAGATGACCGCGGACGACTACATGACCGTGGAGTGGAACCACACCTCCGACGACGAACCCGACGCGTAACCGGACCCGCTCGACATGGAGACACATGTCCCGCCGTCCGGTGGGGGTCGCTGGCGCACCCGTGTGCGCCTCACAGGAAGGAGCCTCGAACCAGTGGTCATCAGCTTCGGTCATGACCGCCCGTGGGGCAGGGTCTTCCAACGCGAGTTCCAGCGCAAGGCACAGGAGCCCTGGCACCCGCTCGCCCACCGCGTTCTCTTCGCCGCCCTTGGATGGGCCGACCGGCAGGGACACGCAGCGTTCGACCCTGGGAAGCTGGCTGTCCTGCTCGGCAAGCACGGCAGGCCTCTGTCCGACCAGAGCACGAACAACGCGATCAGTCGCGCCAAGAAGTGGGATCTCGTATCGCCCCGGTCCGGGGCGGCTTGCCTTGTCCTGCCCCCTCACCTCTTCCAGAAGGGGAAGGGTGCGCCCGTACCGTGCCGACTCCATCAGGGCCGGTGAGCACATACCGCAGGTGCGGCCAGCACACACCGGACGTGTAGTGACATGGACGATGACCTGCGGAAAGGTTCGCTCCCTCACTTCTCTGTCTGCCCTCCCGGATGTGGAAGCCGGACCGGTTCGCCCGGTCCCTCATCGACCTTGTGACCATGGTCGACACCCTTCGAGGGCGAGGCATCGGGTTCCAGGTGCTCACGGGTGCACTGGCCGACATCGACCCCGGTACGGCGGATGGTCGTTCCATGCTTCAGGTGGTCGGAGCCATGGGGGAGTCTGAGCGCAGCCTCATCAAGGAGCGGGCCCGCGCCGGACTCGACGCAGCCAAGGCGCAGGGGCGTACGGGCGGACGCCCGACCGTGGTCGATGAGGATGTGCTCACCGTGGCCCGTGGTCGATGAGGATGTGCTCACCGTGGCCCGTGCCCAGAAGGCGATGGGCGACAGCGTGAGCGCCATTGCCAAGGCTCTCGGGATCTCCCGTGCCACCCTCTACCGCCACCTTGACGAGAGCGCCTGAGACAGGCCCACAGCCGCGCGATCACGCCCCCAGAGCCCGGACAAGCATCGTGCCCACAGCCCGACCCTTTGGCGGATCGATCAGCGACACGCGCACGTCAGAGAAGCCGTGCCCCGTCAGGATGCGCCCCCACTCATCCGGGGTGCGGTCGTGCCGCAGTCCGGCTTTGACAGGCTTGGGCCCCTGACTGCCTGGAGGCAAATGCGAGAAGGCCAGGATGCCGCCCGCCGTCATGCGCGAGCGGATCAGCGGGAGCAACGTGTCCGGATCGACGAACCACACGGCACCAAAGATCGAGAGCACGACATCGAATCTCTCGTCCGTCTCGTTCAGGAACGCAGTCGCCTCCGCCGTACAGAACTCAAGGCCCGGCAGATGGCCCCAGCGCTCCCGCGCGACCGTCTCGCGGGCGGGGGCGATGTCCACCCCTTGGCCTGTCGCGCCAAGCGCCACGAGGTGCGCGAGGTTACTACCGCTCCCCGAGCCGAGTTCCAGCACCCGGCGTCCGGCCACGGGACCCAGAACGCTCTCGTCCGGCCCGTGATCGGGGTACTGGGTCCAGTTCAGCCAGGTCGCATCGCCTCTGGCGTTCACGGTCCTGCGTGGCTTGCTCCCGGCTGCGTACCTGTCCCAGGACTCAGCCAATGACATGCGGTGATCCTTTCCGGCAAGAGGGGCCCACCCCCAACGTACGAAGGTAGGCCCCAACTCATTTGCCGCCCGCAACTACTTGGGCGAGTCGTGGCACCCGGCGTGGCACTGGTTGCAGTCGGCCGCGTCCTCCATGCCCCACAGGTCGGGGTCGATCTCGAACCCGGCCGCCTTGATGGCCTTGATCGTCTGTTCCAGGACGAGCGGGCCGCCGGCCTTGGGGTCGTGGCCGTCCAGCGTCGCCTTGTCGTCGCTGACGCACTGGACACCAGCCGCCGCCCCCGGGAGTTCCGGCACGTGGTGGATGTACCGGCCGAAGTGCCGGCTGGTGAAGTGGTGGTACGGGACCGAGTCGAGCATGAATGAGTGCCATGCCTCGTCCACGGGCTTGGACGGACCCATGAGAAGGTCCGCGTTCTCGCCGCAGGTGACCAGGTAGGCGATGGCCTGTCCGAACTTGGCCTCTGCCAGTTCACGCGTGTTCTCCGGGTTGCGGAGGAGGAGGGCTACCTCCCGCTCCCACACGTCCGGAGTGACGTACGCCTTCGGGTCGCGGATCACTACTGCCGTGCTCATGCTGGCTTGCCTCCACGTAATTGGGGGACCGTGGTGCTCCGGTCATGTCGCCCACCCCTGCACTTAGAACATTGGCACGGCGGCATCTGGCCAGTGGCGAGGGGTTCTCCGCCCTCACCCTCGTAGAGAGTTCGTGGCTTGGTCTGCGTGCCGTCGGCTCTCACCGTGTAAGCGCTGATGCGGATGGACATGACGCCATGTTCCGGACCGGTCACGACCATTGCGGCGGCGTTCAGGGCGTCCCTCGGGCGTCATGTCGCCATCACCCCGAAGGCGTCAAACCGGTGTCATTGGAAGCGTGGCGTGGCTACCCTCGGATCATGACGACTTCGGCCGAGCGTGAGCGAATTCCCAACGACGTGCTGACCTCCGTACGCAAGTCGATGAATCTCAGCCAGGACGAGTTCGCCCGGGGCTTACGTGACGCAGGCGAGGAGCTGGGGGAACCGAACGACGCCTCCAAGCGACTCGTGCAACGCTGGGAGTCCGGGGAGACCAGGACATGCCGCCCCCTGTACGCGCGGGCACTGAAGCGGTTCACCGGCCGCATGCCTGAGTCGCTGGGATTCGCGATCCCGATGGCACGCGTCCACTCGGACGGGGCAGGAGGTCACGACATGGAGGCTGGGGAAGTCGGCACGGCTGACGCTGGCGCAAGCCCGGAGCCGCAGCCGCAGAGCGAGTACGCGGGCATCTGGCTGTCCCGGTACGAGTTCTACTCGTCCAGCCGTGACGAGACGTTCGACTGCAAGCACCACGTCGTGATCGTCCAGCACGGTAACCGGCTGACAGCTCAGAGCCTGCCCGGAGCGTCGACCAACCCGGGCAGCCCGTTGTCTCTGGATCTCACGATTGACCGGAACGTCGTCACTGGTACGTGGACCGAGCAGACGGCAGCCGACGGGTACTACCAGGGCGCCCGATACCACGGTGCCATTCAGCTGCTCATCGAGCCGACAGGCCGACGCATGGCGGGCAAGTGGGTCGGGTTCGGCAAGGACTTCGATGTGAACACGGGCCCGTGGGAGCTGCGCCTACTCGACCGATCGACGGGTCGCGCGAGCATCGAGCGGTACTCGACCACACCGCAGTGAGAGATCGTGGCGCTGACCTGCGGGAGCCACCCTGTGCGAGCGCCTGACCGCCGAATCCGCCTGACGGCGGCGACGAACCACGCGCGGTGCACGTCCGCCGCCGGAGCGGCTGTTCCTCTGCGCCCAGGCGGCCCTGGGAGTGACCCCGACCGCCTACCGGCGCACCTTCCGGGCGGGCGGCTCCCCCGGCGACGAGGCGGCGCCCCGCCGGGACCGCGGACTGCGGCTGTAGGACCAGGGCCTACGGCCGCAGGGCCAGATCGCGCCGGTACCAGTCCCCCCGCTTTCCGCCGAGTTCCGCCGGATCGGCCGGGCCGGTCAGGACGAAGCCGTTCCTCACCAGCACCTTCCGGGACGCGGCGTTGTCCAGGGCGGCGGCCGCCCGCAGGGCGCGCAGCCCGTACCGCGACACCGCCAGTCCGCACAGCTCCCGGACGGTCGCGGTCGCCACACCACGTCCGGCGGCATGCTCCGCGACCCGGTATCCGAGCACCGCGACCCCGTCCTCCATGTCGACGAGATTGAACCTGCCGACCACCGAACCGGCCTCGTCGACGAGCACGTGGAAGGCGCACACCCCCGCCTCCTGCTCGGCGAGCAGGGCGCCGAACCGCTCCCCGAACCGCTCGAAGAACCCGTCCCCGCGGTCGGGGACGGAGGCGGCGAAGTACCCCCGGTTCTCCCGCTCGAACGCCAGCACCGCCGGGGCATGACCTGTCCGCAACCGCTGCAACTCGGGCATCGCCCGACTCTACCGGTCGCCGGGGCGGCCGCACCGCTCGCCGGGAGCGTGAGCACCGTGCCCCTGGAGGGGTGCCTAAAACGTGAGCACCGCCCGGGCCACCCTTCCCTGTCTCGCGGCCTCGCAGGCCTCGGGGAAGTCGTCGACCGGGCAGGTGTGGGTGACCAGTTCGTCGAGGAGGAGGTGGCCGGTGCGGTAGAGGGCGGTGTAGCGGGGGATGTCGTGCTGGGGGCGGGAGGAGCCGTAGCGGCAGCCGAGGACGGACTTGTCGAGGTAGAGGGAGGAGACCAGGAAGCTCGCCTCGGCGGTGGCCGGGGGGACGCCGAGGAGGATCGCCTGGCCGTGGCGGTCGAGGAGGTCGATCGCCTCGCGGATCAGCTCCACGCGGCCCACGCACTCGAAGGCGTGGTCCGCGCCGGTGGGCAGGACGTCCCGCACGTCCCGGGTCGAGGTGAGGAAGTGGGTCGCGCCGAAGAGGCGGGCCGTCTTCTCCTTGGCGGGGTTGGCGTCCACCGCCACGATCCGGGTGGCGCCCGCGATCCGCGCGCCCTGGAGGACGTTGAGGCCGATCCCGCCGGCGCCGATGACGAGCACGCCGTCCCCGGGCCGCACCCGGGCCCGGTTGAGCACCGCGCCCACGCCGGTCAGCACCCCGCAGCCGATCAGCGCGGCGGAGGTCAGCGGGATGCCCTCGGGGATGCGGACGGCCTGCACCGCCTTCACCACCGTGTGCTCGGCGAAGGCCGAGTTGGACGCGAACTGGTACACCGGGCGCCCGCCGCGCGTGAAGGGCCGCCCGGGCCGGCCGATCGCCTGCCGGCACATCGTCGGCCTGCCCCGGTCGCACTCGGCGCACGTACCGCAGTTGGCCAGCGTGGACAGGGCCACATGGTCCCCGGGGGCCACATGCGTCACGCCCGCGCCGACCGCCTCCACCACCCCCGCGCCCTCGTGCCCCAGCACCACCGGCACCGGGAACGGGATGGTGCCGTCCACCACCGACAGGTCGCTGTGGCACAGCCCGGCCGCCGCCACCGCCACCCCCACCTCGCCCGGCCCCGGGTCCCGTACCGTCAGGTCGTCCACGACCTCGGCCCGTGTGCCGTCGAACACCACCGCGCGCATGCCCGAGCCCCCTCAGTCCTTCGGTTCCCTCGGCAGGCCGAGCACCCGCTCGGCGATGATCGTGCGCTGGATCTGGTCCGAGCCGCCGTAGATCGTGTCGGCCCGGGAGAAGAGGAACAGGTGCTGAGCGGCGTCCAGTTCGTACGGCGCGGACGGCGACCAGTGCGCCGGTCCCGCGCTCGCCGCCGCGCCCCGCACCAGCATCGCCAGTTCGCCCAGCCGCTGGTGCCAGGACGCCCACAGCAGCTTGGCCACGCTCGGCGCGCCCGCGCCGGCCGGGCCGTCCTCGCCGCCCAGGGTGCGCAGGGCGTTCCAGCGCATCGTGCGCAGTTCGGCCCACTGGCCGATCAGCCGGTCGCGCACGACGGGGTCGTCCGCCGCTCCGCTGTCCAGGGCCGCCCGTACGACCTCCGCCAACTCCCTTGCGAAGCCGATCTGCTGGGCCAGCGTGGAGACCCCGCGCTCGAAGCCGAGCAGGCTCATCGCGACGCGCCAGCCGCCGCCCTCGCCGCCGACCAGGTGCTCCACGCGCGCGCGTGCCCCCTCGAAGCGGACCTCGTTGAAGTCCCCGGCGCCGGTCATCTGCCGGATGGGCCGCACCTCGATCCGGCCGGGCTGGTCCATCGGCACCAGCAGGAAGCCGAGCCCGTGGTGGCGCCGCGAGCCGGGCTCGGTCCGGGCCAGCACGAAGCACCAGTCGGCCTCGTGCGCCAGCGAGGTCCAGATCTTCTGCCCGGTCACGCGGTAGCACGGCTCGCCGCCGCCCGTGTCGCGCACGGCGGTGGTGCGCACGCCGGCCAGGTCGGAGCCGGCCTCCGGCTCGCTGTAGCCCTGGCACCACAGCTCCTCGCCGGCCGCGATCGGCGGCAGGAAGCGGGACTTCTGCGCGTCGGTGCCGTGGGCGAGGAGGGTCGGGGCGAGCAGGTTCTCGCCGATGTGGCCGCAGCGGGGCGGGGCCTGGGAACGGGCGTACTCCTCGGCCCAGGCGACCTGCTGGGTGAGGGTCGCGGTGCGGTTGCCGTAGCCGGACTCCGGCCAGCCCAGGCCGATCCAGCCCGCCCCGCCGAGGGCGCGCTCCCAGTCGCGGCGGCCGGTCGCCGCGCCCGCGTGCGCGGCGAGCCAGTCACGGGCCTCGACGCGGAACGCCTCGTCTTGCGGTGTGAACCCGAACTCCATGCTCGCCGCCTTGGATAGAGGGCCATGTGTGCCGACCGCGCCGCGCTCAGACCGCGTTGGGCCGGGCCTTGCTCCTCGCCGCCCGCTCCATCTCCCGCACCTGCTCCAGCAGCGGCATCGGGTCGGTGCCCACCGTGCCGGGCAGGAACTCCGCGATGCGCTCGGGCGTCCACGCGCCCTCCGCGTAGGCCGCGCGCAGCTCCCTCGGCTGGGACCAGACCGCCAGTTTGGGTCCGGCGGCCGTGTAGACCTGGCCGGTGATGCCCTGCTCCCTGGCGCGGTCGGAGAGGAGGTAGACGACGAGGGCGGCCACGTCCTCCGGCTCGCCGATCTCCTTGAGCTCCGTGGGAACGTTCGCCGACATCCGCGTACGGGCCACCGGGGCCACCGCGTTGGCGGTCACGCCGTACTTGTGCAGGCCGAGCGCCGCGCTGCGGACCAGGGAGATGATCCCGCCCTTGGCCGCGCTGTAGTTGGCCTGGGAGACGGAGCCCTGGTGGTTGCCGCTGGTGAAGCCGACGAGGGTGCCCGAGCACTGCTGCCGCATCACGGCGGCGGCCGCGCGGAACACGGTGAAGGTGCCCTTGAGGTGGGTGGCGAGGACCGGGTCCCACTCCTCCTCGGACATGTTGAACAGCATCCGCTCGCGCAGGATCCCGGCCACGCACACCGCGCCGTCCAGCCGTCCGTAGGCCGCCACGGCGGTGTCCACGACGCGCCGGCCGCCCGCCATGGCGGACACGTCGTCGGCCACGGCCACCGCCTGGCCGCCCGCCGCCTCGATCTCCTTCACCACGGCCTCGGCGACCTCACCGGCCGGTCCGGCCCCGTCGACCGCCACGCCGTAGTCGTTGACGACCACGCGCGCGCCCTCGGCCGCCGCGGCGAGCGCGACCGCCCGGCCGATGCCCCGCCCGGCGCCCGTCACGGCGATCACCTTGCCTGCCAAGAAGTTCCCCACGCCCGGCCCCTTCCCGCGGTTTCTGACGGACCGTTAGATTCTATGTCCGGCCGGACGGCCGCGGACAAGCCCCGGGGAGGACCGAGATGTCACTGCCGGACGCGTTCCACGACATCGCCAAGCGCGTGAACAACTGGGGCCGTTGGGGAGCCGACGACGAGATCGGCACGCTCAACCTGGTCACCGGTGAGGTGGTGCGGGAGGCGGCCCGGTGCGTGCGCAGCGGCCGGCGCGTGCCGCTCGCGCTGCCGCTGAAGCAGGACGGCGTGCAGACCGGGGTGATCCCGGGGCGGGTCAACCCGCTGCACGTGATGGTGCAGATCAACCAGGAGCTGTTCGGGCCGGGCACGGTCGCGTGCAGCGACGACGCGGTGACCATGGGACTCCAGGCGGGCACCCACTGGGACGCGCTGTCCCACGTCTCGCACTCGGGCCGGCTCTACAACGGCCGCCCCGCCGCGGGCGTCACCGCGCACGGCGGCGCCGCGTTCTCGGGCATCGACAAGGCGCGGCACCTGGTCTCGCGCGGGGTGCTGCTCGATGTGGCCCGCGCGCGGGGCGTCGACCGGCTCGAGGGCGGCCACGCGGTCACGCCCGAGGACCTGGACGCGGCCGAGGAGCTGGCCGGGACGCGGGTGCGGGCCGGTGACGTCGTGCTGGTGCGGACCGGGCAGATGCGGGTGTACCTCGCGGGGGACGCGCACGGGTACGCCTATCCGTCACCGGGTCTTTCGGTGCGTACACCGGAGTGGTTCCACGCCCGCGACGTCGCCGCCGTCGCCAACGACACGCTCACCTTCGAGGTGTTCCCGCCCGAGATCGACGGGCTGTGGCTCGCCGTGCACGCCCTGGACCTGGTGGAGATGGGCATGCCGCAGGGGCAGAACTGGAATCTCGAGGAGTTGTCCACAGCCTGTGGACAAGAGGGGCGCTACGCCTTCCTGCTGGCCGCGACCCCCGAGCCCTTCGTGGGTGCCACGGGCGCACCGGTCGCCCCGGTGGCCGTTCTGTGAGCCGGCCCCGCCGATGCGGCCCGCGCCGGCGCCGCGCACCGGTTGGTGGCGCGCACCGGTTGGCGGTGCGCCGTAGCCCGCCCCGAGCACGGCACCGCGCACCGCCATCCGGCCCCGGCGTACCGGCCCCTCCCCCTCGGCCCCCCAAGGGACCGGCCGACGCCGACCGCGCGATCCGCACTCGCCGAGGGCCTGCGACAGCCGGGCCCTCGCCGTCCCCTCACGGCGAATCGCTGCCCACAAGGGTGATCAAACGGACATGGCCCGTCAACAGCCGTACGGCGATTTACCCTTAATGCCCGGATCACAATGGGCGCGCACGGAAGCACGTCCGGCGCACGGACTTCCGGCCGGAGGGGAAAGGGGCGGCGACCCTGACACCCGGGCACCCCCGAAGCTCCGGGCAGCCGGCGGCCTCACACCGCCTCGTACGCCAGCCCCTCGCAGACGACGGGCGCCTGGCTGCCGCAAGCCGTGGGCGCCGAGGCCTCACCGGGCGGCACACACCGGTCCAGCTCGCACCAGATGCGCTTGCCCGCGCCGTCCGCGTTCCACCCCCAGCGGTCGGCGAGGCCGTCGACGAGGGCGAGTCCGCGGCCGCCGGTGGCGTCGTCGCCCGCGCAGCGCGGCACGGGGGCGCGGGTGCTGGCGTCGGCCACCTCCAGGCGCACGGTGGCCGCCTCGGCCGGCACCCCGGGCAGCGACAGCCGCAGCACGGCCGGACAGCCGGTGTGCACCACGGCGTTGGTGACCAGTTCGGAGACGAGCAGGATCACCGTCTCGGCCAGCGACTCGTCGGCCCCTATCCCCGAACCGGCGAGCCGCGAGCGGGCCCACCTCCTGGCCCGCCCCACCTCCGCGGGGTCGGGCCGGACCTCCAGCTGAACTTGAAGCACCTGCACCGCTCACACCATCCGAACCGGCGGACACATAGCCCCGCGCCGCGCGAGGGCCACGATCGTAGCCATTTTCTGCATGGCCAGAACAACGGCCAGAGCAAGCGTCACGGAACGTGACTCCCTTGCCAGACAGCATGGTTGACGTACCGTCACCGCTACAAGCGCTTCGGGCATATTCCCGCGCGAAGGAGTACCCGTGCGGCATACTGTGCGACGCTCGTCGCGGGGAGTCGAACAGGTGGGCAGAACGGGCCGCCCGACCCCGCGAACAGCGGCGCGCACCGCGGGATCCCGGGCCGCTCCAGGGGCGGCACCGGGGCGGCTCGTGCTCGGAACCACTCGCATTGCACAAAAGGTACCCGAGCCGGACGGCGACTCCGGGACGTGACGGGACGGTTCACCGTCGACGCGCGCCGAACACTCTCCGTCACGATGCTCGTGCCACGATCGACGACATTCCAGGCGGCCCGCCCGGGCGGCTCCAGCACACCACCGGCTCACCCGGCTCCGGCCACCAGATCCGCCGCGAGCAGCTCCTCACTCTCCGTCACTCCCCCGGCACGGTGGGAGCGCACCCACGCGCGCTTGAGGTGCAGATGCACCTCGGACTCCCAGGTGAAGCCCATGCCGCCGTGCACCTGGAGGCAGTCGCGGGAGCCGCGCCCGGCGGCCTCGTCGGCGAGCAGCCGGGCCGCCGCGATGTCGGCGGGGCCGGCGGTGACGGCGGCCGCGTAGACGGCGGCGCGGGCCGTCTCGGTCCGTACGAGCATGTCCGCGCACAGGTGCTTGACCGCCTGGAAGGCCCCGATGGGCTGTCCGAACTGCTTTCGCGCCCGGGCGTGTTGCACGGCCAGCTCGCACACCCGCGCGGCGGTGCCCAGTTGTTCGGCGGCCGTGAGGAGCACGGCGACGGGGTCCGGCGGGCCTACGGAGGCGGGCGCGGGCACCCGGTGCAGCGGCGTCAGCGGGTCCACCGACCGCAGGGGTACGGCTCCGGAGGCGTCCCCGAGGACCGTGTCGGAGGCGTCGAGCCACTCCACCAGGCCGCCGCCGTCCACGGCGGTCACGACCGTCTCCCCGGTGGCCGCTCCGGACACGGTCCCGGCGGCGAGGCAGGTGGCCGCCAGCGGGCCCGGCAGCAGGGCGCGCCCGGCCTCCTCGAAGGCCAGCACGGCCTCGGGCAGGCCCAGTCCCACCCCGCCGTCCGCCTCCGGCAGGCGCAGCGCGAAGAACCCGGCGGCCCCCAGTTCCCGCCACAGCGCCCGGTCCAGGCCGGGCCCCGCGACCGCCGCCCGCAGCGCGACCGCGCCGAAGCGCCGGGCCAGCAGCCGCCGCAGGGAGTCGCGCAGGGCGCGCTGGTCGTCCGTGGGGTGCAGGCGCATACGGCTCACCGTCCCTTCGGCAGGCCGAGGACGCGCTCGCCCACGATGGTCCGCTGGATCTGCGAGGTGCCGGCCGCGATCGTGTACGACAGGGAGGAGAGCCGGTCGAGGACCCAGGGCCGGTCCAGGTCGAGGCAGTCGGGGCCGAGGACGGCGGCGGCGGTGTCGTACAGCTCCTGGCGGGCGTGGGAGTACCTGAGCTTGAACACCGACCCCGCGACACCGGGCACACCGCCGCCCGCCGTCTCCGTCTCGCCCGCGTTCCACTGGACGAGCCGCCACAGCGCGCGGAACTCGGCGTTCAGCCGGCCGAGGCGGCGGCGCAGCGCCGGATCGTCCCAGCGGCCGCCCGCGCGGGCCTCGCGGGCCAGTTCGCCCAGTACCCGGCGGCAGGCGACGACCTCGCCGGCGAAGGCCGTGCCGCGCTCGAAGGACAGCGTCACCATCGTCACGCGCCAGCCGTCGTTCTCCGCGCCGACCCGGTCGGCGACCGGCACGCGCACCTCGTCCAGGAACATCTCGGCGAACTCCGCGGATCCCGCCAGGGTGCGCAGCGGCCGTACGGTGACGCCCGGCGCGTCCATGGGCATGGCCAGCCAGGTGATGCCCCGGTGCCGTGGGGCGGCGGAATCGGTGCGCACCAGCAGTTCGCACCAGTCGGCGACCTCGGCGTGCGAGGTCCACAGTTTGGACCCGCTGACCACGTAGTGGTCGCCGTCCCGGCGGGCGCGGGTGCGCAGGGAGGCCAGGTCGGAGCCGGCCTCGGGCTCGCTGAAGCCCTGGCACCAGACCTCCTCGCCGCGCAGGATGGGCGGCAGCCAGCGCTCGCGCTGGGCGGGCGTGCCCTCGGTGGCGATGGTGGGTCCGGCGTGCAGCAGGCCCACGAAGTTGGCGCCCACGTAAGGGGCGCCCGCGCGTTCGGTCTCCTCCCAGAAGATCAGCCGTGTGGTCGGGGAGGCGTCCCAGTGCACACCGGCGTACCCGGCGTCGTGGAGGGCGCGTTGCCAGCCGAGGTCGTACGCCCGGCGCGCGGGCCAGTCGTCGGGGGACGGCTTGGGCGGCAGGGTGGGCAGCACCTCGGCCAGCCACTCTCGCAGCCGCGCCCGGAAGTCCTCCTCCTGCGGGGTGTACGTCAGGTCCATCAGCGGTCGAGGTCCAGGCCGAGCATGCGGATCGCGTTGCCGCGCATGAGCTTGTGGACGGTCTCGGCGTCCAGGCCCCGCACGTGGTCGAGGGCGACCTCCTTGGTGTGCGGGAAGGTGGAGTCGACGTGCGGGTAGTCGGTCTCGAAGGTGGCGTTGTCGCGGCCGACGGCGTCCAGGGACGCCACCCCGTGCTTGTCGCGGAAGAAGCAGCAGAAGATCTGCCGGTAGTAGTACGTGGACGGCGGCTCGGGGATCAGGTCCCTGACCCCGCCCCAGGCCCGGTGCTCGCGCCACACGTCGTCGGCGCGTTCCAGGGCGTACGGGATCCAGCCCATCTGGCCCTCGGAGTAGGCGAGTTTGAGCGCGGGGAAGCGCACCAGGACGCCGCTGAAGAGGAAGTCCATCATCGAGGCCATCGCGTTGTTGAAGCTGAGCGAGGCCTGGACGGCGGGCGGGGCGTCCGGGGAGGCGGCCGGCATCTGGGAGCTGGACCCGATGTGCATGTTGACGACCGTGCCGGTGTCCTCGCAGGCCGCGAAGAAGGGGTCCCAGTGGCCGGAGTGGATGGACGGCAGGCCCAGGTGGGTGGGGATCTCCGAGAACGTCACCGCGCGCACCCCGCGGGCGGCGTTGCGCCGGATCTCGGCCACCGCGAGCTCCACGTCCCACAGCGGGATCAGGCACAGCGGGATCAGCCGGCCGCCGCTGTCGCCGCACCACTCCTCGACCATCCAGTCGTTGTAGGCGCGCACGCAGGCGAGCGCGACCTCCTTGTCGTGCGCCTCGGCGAAGGTCTGGCCGCAAAAGCGCGGGAAGGTCGGGAAGCAGAGGCTGGCCTCGACGTGGTTGAGGTCCATGTCCTTCAGCCGCTCGGCCGGGTCCCAGCAGCCGGGCCGCATCTCGGCGCGGGTGATGCCCTCCAGGGTCATCTCGTCCCGGTCGAAGCCGACGGCGGCGATGTTGCGCTTGTACGGGAACTGGAGGTCCTCGTAGATCCACCAGTCGGTGGGCGGTCCTTCGGGGTCCATGGTGATGCGGTAGCGGCCGCCCACGTAGGCGAGTTCACCGATGCCTGCCGTCAGCGGCCTGGGGCCGCGGTCGCGGTACTTCTCGGGCAGCCAGGTCTCGAAGAGGTGCGCGGGCTCGATCACGTGGTCGTCGACGCTGATGATGCGGGGCAGTTCGGTCGCGCTCGTCATGGGTCCCCTCCGCCGGCGTGTCCTGTGACGGCGTGATCTGACGAGTCGTCAGATACGGCTCACGGAGGAAGGCTAGCCCCGCACCCCTGGACCGACAAGGCGCCGGGCCCTACGCTTCCCGCACGATCTGACGGTTCGTCAGCAAAGGGGCCGGGGGATGGACGCCACCGCGCACGCACTGAGCGGATCCCGCACGCTGTGGGAGCTGGTGTCCCGGCGGGCCGCGCTGACCCCCGGCCGGCCCGTGCTGCTCCAGGACGAGCGCGCCCTGACCTTCGGCGGGCTGCGCGAGCGGGCCGAGCGGGTGGCGGCGGGGCTGTACGGCATGGGCGTGCGCCCCGGAACGGTCGTCGCCTGGCAGCTGCCCACCCGGATCGAAACCGCCCTGCTGTCCTTCGCGCTGGCCCGCCTCGGCGCCGTGCAGACCCCGCTCATCCCCTACTACCGCGAGCGCGAGGCCGGCTTCGCGCTGCGCGAGTCGAGGGCGGAGTTCTTCGCGGTGCCGGGCACCTGGCGGGGCTTCGACCACACCGCGATGGCCCGGCGGCTCGGCGCCAGGGGGGTCTTCGAGGCGTACGACTCGCTGCCCGACGGCGATCCCTCGGTGCTGCCCGCACCGCCCGCCGAGGGAGCCTCGGTGCGCTGGATCTACTGGACGTCGGGGACCACCTCGGCGCCCAAGGGCGTGCTGCACACCGACCGTTCACTGATCGCGGCCGGCTCCTGCCTCGCGCACGCGCTGCGCCTGACACCGGACGACGTCGGCTCGATGGCCTTCCCCTACGCCCATGTCGCCGGCCCCGACTACACGGTGATGCTGCTGCTGTACGGCTTCCCGGCGCTGATGGCGGAGCACTTCGCGCTGCCGGACACGCTGGAGGACTACCGCAGGCACGGGGTCACGGTGGCCGGGGGCTCGACCGCGTTCTACTCGATGTTCCTGGCCGAGCAGCGCAAGCGGCCGGGGCGGAAGGTGGTGCCCACCCTGCGGCTGCTCGCGGGGGGCGGGGCGCCCAAGCCGCCGGAGCTCTACCACAGCGTCGTACGGGAGATGGGCGTGCAGCTCACCCACGGGTATGGCATGACCGAGGTGCCGATGATCACCATGGGCTCGCCCGGCGACAGCGCTGAGGACCTGGCGGCCACGGAGGGGCGGCCGCCGCGGGAGATGGAGGTACGGATCGTCGACGGGGAGGTCCGGCTGCGCGGGGAGGCCGTGTGCCGGGGCTATCTGGACCCGGCGCAGACGGCCGAGGCCTTCGACGAGGACGGGTTCCTGCGCACCGGCGACCTCGGGCACCTGACCCCCTCCGGGCACCTGGTGCTCACCGGCCGCCGCAAGGACGTGATCATCCGCAAGGGGGAGAACATCTCGGCCCGGGAGATCGAGGACCTGCTGCACCGGCACCCCGCGGTGGGCGACGTGGCGGTCGTCGGGCTGCCGGACGCCGAGCGCGGGGAGCGGGTGTGCGCGGTGGTGGAACAGCCGCCGGGGGCCGGGGAGCTGACCCTCGCGGACGTGACCGCGTTCCTGCGCGCGCAAGGGCTGTCCGTGCACAAGCTGCCGGAACAGCTGGAGGTGGTGGACGCCCTTCCGCGGGGCGACACGCTGCGCAAGGTGCTCAAGTACCAGTTGCGCGAACGCTACTCGGGGACGGTGAAGTAGCGGGCGAAGGCGGGCACGATCTCCGCCTCGCCGACCCTGCCGTCCCCGTCGGCGTCCAGCGCGGCGGCGGTGGCGCGGGCGGTGCCGCCGGGCACGCCGAGCACCCGGAGCACGCGCTCGGTGTCCGCGACGGTGGCGGCGCCGTCGCCGTCGCCGTCGGCGACCGCGAGGGCTGCGTGCAGGAAGGGGCGGGCGATCTCGGCGAAGCGCTCGGGGTTGTCGCGCAGCCGCTTGACCGCGCCGGTCACGAACTCCTCGCGGGTGATGCGCTGGTCGCCGTCGCGGTCCGCGATCCCGGCCATGCCCTGCCAGAACGCCTCCGCGCCCGCGTAGAGGGCCTGGCCCCTGTCGGAGCGCGCGGTGACGCCGAACTCCGCGAGCAGCGCCTTGGCCGCCACGCTGAAGTCCTCCCGGTCGATCCAGCCGTTGCCGTCCTGGTCGAAGGTGGCGAACCGGGCCGCGATCCTGCGCTCGTACTCGCTGCTGACCATGTCTTCTCTGGCCGCCTTAGGTGAGGGGTCGGTCTGCCAGGGAGCGTACGACGCCGGGCACGCCTCGGGGACGGGAAAACGACGCTTGTGCCAAGACCGGGGGAATTCCCGGACAAGAGTGTGGCCCGGGGGCCGGACCGCCCGAGCGGATCACGAGCGTTCCCCGAGCGCGAGGCGCCTCAGGCGGAGAGCGGCTCCTCGTGGACGGCGGCCGCGAGGTCGGGGTAGACGTCGAAGAGGCGGCGGACGCCGAGCGCGTTCAGGACGCGGTTGACGTGCGAGCCGTCGAGTCCGCCGCGGGCCGGCAGGATCAGGCGCAGCCGGCCCTGGCAGGAGCGGATCAGCCGGCGGGCGGCGACGAGGACGCCGACGCCGCTGGAGTCGCAGAAGAAGACCTCCGAGAGGTCCAGTACGAGGTCGTGCCGGCCCTCGGCCACCACCTCGTGCACCCGCTGGCGCAGCGCCGGCGAGGTCACCAGGTCCAGTTCGCCCGCGACCTGGAGCACGCTCCACTCGCCCTCTTCACCGCCGGTCACCTTGAACGCCACGGCCCGTCCTCCGCTCGCCGGAACTTCCCGGAACCGCCCGGAAACGGAGCCAGTTCCTACGCTTCTTTCCGCGCGGCTGCCCAGCGGCCGTTCCCCCAAACTCCACGTGACAAACCGATACCGTTCATTCAGGGGCTTGTTCCAGTCACCTTCGATCGTGTTCGATCGGAGTTGGTGCAAAAGTGGACGCATCGGTTCGGAGGTCCACTACCACCTGCGACGCCGCAGGGGGCGCACATTGCAGCAAAGGGGCGTGCGTCCTTGGGCGTGCCGACTACATTCGACAAGACCAAGCACACACGCTGGAAAACGGGACGGACCGGCGAAGGGGGCCGCATGGCGAAGAAGGACGCACCGCCCCGCTGGGACCGAAGGATGCAGCAGCGGCTGGCGAGCGGGGAGGCGGCCGCCCTCGGCGAGCTCTACGACCGCTTCGCCTCCCTCGTGCACGGCCTCGCCCACCGGGTGCTCGGCGACGAACAGGCCGCCGACGGCATCACCCGCGAGGTCTTCGCCCACGTCTGGGAACACCCCGACGCCTACGACCCCCGGCAGGGCCCGCTGCGCTCCTGGGTGGCCGCCCTGGCCCACCGCCTGGCCGTGCAGCGACTGCGCGCCACCATGGGCGCCGCGCAGGCCCGCGAGGGCGACGGCTCGCCGGAGGAACTGGAGCGCAGGGTGCGAAGGGCCTCGGCCGCCGCCCGCGCCGACTACATCGTCCACTCCATGCCCGCCCCGCTGCGCGCCGCCCTGGAACTGGCGTACTTCCAGCGCCGCGACTACCGCCAGACCGCCGTCGACCTCGGCGTCACCGACGACGAGGCCCGCCGCCGGCTCCGCCTCGGACTGCAACTGCTGTCCACCGCCCACGACGCCGGCGCCCCGGACTCCCCCGGCGCCCCGCCGGGTTACGGGGGTGCGGCATGAGCGGGGGAACCGGGCCGCCCGCCGAGGGCGGCGCCCACGACGAGCACGGCGGACGCGCGCCGCGCATACCGATGCCCCGCACGTCAGTGGAGGACGGCGGGCAACCGCTGCCCGGACCGGAGGAGTTGGCGGAGCTGAAGGAGCAGGGCGGACTCGTGCTGGACCACGACGTCCTGAAATCGCTCCTCGGGGCGTGGGCGCTGGCCGCCTGCTCCCCGCAGGAGACCGCGGCCGTCGAGGCGCACCTCGGGGCGTGCGGCGGCTGCGCGGACGAGGCACGCCGGCTGCGCGAGGCGGTCGGCCTGCTCCACCCGCCCGAGAGCCTGGACCTCGACCCCGGGCTGCGCACCCGCGTCCTGGACGGCTGCCTCGAGCGCCGCCCGGCCCGCGTCCCGGTGCCCGGCTGGGCGTCGCCCTACGACGCCGAGACCGCCCGACTCGACGCGCTGCTCCAGGACTTCGGGGACGCCGAGTGGCACGCGCCGGTGCGGCTGCGGTGGTTCGAGGGCGAGGGCACGGCGAGCCGCCGTACGACCGTCGCCGGGGTCATCGCGCACCTGATGAGCGTCGACGGACTGGTCTCCGTCGCCCTCGGGCTCGACGACCCGCTCGGCGACATCCCCGGCGGCGGTCCGACCCCGGCCGCGCGCACCGAGGCGTACTGGCGCGCCTCGCACTTCCCGCCCACCCGCTCGGTGCGCACGCCGTGGCGGGAGCAGACCCACGCCCTGGTGCGGACCGTCTCGCTCACCGGCCCGGACGCGGCGCCCGCGCCCGCCGTCCCCTACGGCGGCTTCGAACTGCCGCTGCCCGACGCGATGCTCGACCGCGCCTTCGAGTGCTGGGTGCACGCCGAGGACATCGCGGACGCGGTGGACTACCCCTACGAGCCGCCCGCCCCGCGCCACCTGAACCGGATGATCGACCTCGCCGCCCGGATGCTGCCGGCCGTGCTGGCCGCCCGCCGCCAGGCCGGGCTCGCCTCCCCCGCCCACGCCCGCCACCTGGTGACCGCGGGCGAGCCGGGGCGCAGCCTGCGCCTGGAGATCGAGGGCCTCGGCGGCGGCGAGTGGCTGATCCCGCTCGACTCGCCCGGCGCGGTGGGCTCGGCCGAGTACGAGGTGGCCCATGTGGCGCTGGACGGCGTGGAGTTCTGCCGTCTCGCGGCCGGCCACGTGCCCCCGGACGAGGCGGCCGCCGGGCAGGCGGGCGACCGCCTGGCCATCCGCGACGTCCTGCACGCGGCGGCTTCGCTCAGCCGCATGTAGGCGGGCGGGGCGCTCCCGGCGCCGTCGCCGGGACCGGCTCAGGCGAAGACGACCGTGCGGCGTCCGTTGAGCAGGATCCGGCGTTCGGCGTGCCACTTCACCGCACGGGCCAGGGCCTGGCACTCCACGTCGCGGCCCACGGCGACCAGTTGGTCGGGGGTGACGTCGTGGCCGACGCGCTCGACCTCCTGCTCGATGATCGGGCCCTCGTCGAGGTCGGCGGTCACGTAGTGCGCGGTCGCGCCGATCAGCTTCACGCCCCGGGCGTGCGCCTGGTGGTACGGCTTGGCGCCCTTGAAGCTCGGCAGGAAGGAGTGGTGGATGTTGATGATCCGGCCGCTGAGCTGCTTGCACAGATCGTCGGAGAGGACCTGCATGTAGCGGGCGAGCACGACCAGTTCGACGTTCTCCCCGCGCACGATCTCCAGCAGCCGCGCCTCGGCCTCGGCCTTGGTGTCCCTGGTCACCGGGATGTGGTGGAAGGGGATGTCGTACGACCCCACGAGCTCGGCGAAGTCGGTGTGGTTGGACACCACGGCCGCGATCTCCACCGGCAGCGCCCCGATGCTGGCCCGGAACAGCAGGTCGTTCAGGCAGTGCCCGAACCTGCTGACCATCAGCACCACGCGCATCTTCTCGTCGGCCCGGTGGATCTGCCAGTCCATCGCGAAGGAGTCGCCGATCGCCGCGAAACTCGCCCGCAGCTTGTCCACCGTCACCGGGGCCTCGGCGGAGAAGTGGACGCGCATGAAGAACAGGCCGGTGTCGTGGTCGCCGAACTGCTGGCTGTCCTCGATGTTGCAGCCGGTCATGAACAGATAGCTCGACACGGCGTGCACGATGCCCTGCTTGTCCGGGCAGGAGAGGATCAGTACGTACTCGTCGGCCGTGGCCGCGGCTCCGGTGGACTGCTCGTTCATGCAGGACAGGGTCCCACAACGGCCCACCGGAGCGGGCGGCCGTCCCGCAGGACGGGACGGCGTCAGGCCCGTCAGGCCGAGTGGGTCATTATTCGCAGTACCTCGAGGCTGCGCGGCGGTGAGTCGGGGTCGTCGCCGTCGCTCGCCGCGAGCCGCACGTGCGCGTCCCGGGCCGCCCGCACCGCCTCCGGCCAGGCGTGGTGGTCGAGGTAGGCGGACACCGGCGCGTCCGGGCCGACCTGGTGCATGATGCGCAGCACCCGCAGCACCGCCGTGTCGACGAGCGCGGCCTCCTGCGAGTCCCGGAAGATCGTGCCGACGTACTTCTCGGCGGACCAGTTGTCCAGCCAGGTGTCCTCGACCAGGCGGTAGACGGCGTCCGTGACGTCGCCGTACCCCTCCACGCCGGCCAGCCAGACGTCCCGCTGGAACACCGGATCGGAGAGCATGTGCAGCGCGGAGCGCACATTGCTGCGCCAGCGCCACCACGGCATGTCGTTGAGTGGCATGCCGCCCATGGTGGATGAGCGACGGCCGCGACGGGAAGAGTTCTCCACACCTTGCACGGTCACCGATCGTACGTTCCCGGCCGCGGCGCCCTCACCGGCCCCGGCAATTCACCTTCACGTCACCCACCGTCGACCTCCGGTCACTGTTCGGTTATAGGTGTGACGGAATCGTGCATGCCCATGACCGGCAGGCGACGCACGCGCAGCACGTTCTCCCCCACCTCCGCCCGGCCCGCCAGAAGAAGGCGCCTGCTCCTCGCCTGCGCACTGGCGGCCTGCGCGTCGCTCGCCGCAGGATGCGGTGTCATCCCCGGTGCCACGGGGGGCTCCGGGGGCGACACCGTCACCGTCATGACCTGGGCGCCGGAGAACACCCGGGCCACCAACAAGCCGGGCATGCCGGCCATGGCCCGGGCCTACGCCCGCTGGGTCAACTCCCACGGCGGCATCGCCGGCCGCAAGCTGGACGTGCTGACCTGCAACGAGAGCAACGACGGCGTGGAGGCGGCCAAGTGCGCCCGGCTCGCCGCCAAACGGAACGTGGTCGCGGTCGTCGGCTCCTACAGCCAGTACAGCGACTCCTTCTTCCCCGCCCTGGAGGGCGCGGGCATCCCGTACGTCGGCGGCTACGGCGTGACCACCGCGGAGTTCACCCGCGCGCTGTCCTACCCCGTCAACGGCGGTCAGCCCTCCCTGCTGGTCGGCCTCGGCAAGGAGCTCGCCGCGGACTGCGGCCCCGTCGTCCTCGTACGGCCCGACACCATCGCGGGCGACGAGCTGCCCGGCCTGCTCAACGCGGGCCTGAAGGCCGCGGGCCACTCGCCCGCCCAGGACCAGCGGGCCCCCGAGGACGCCACCGAGTACTCCGACCAGGCCGACCGCGCGCTGCGGCAGGCCACCTCGCAGCCGGGGAAGCGGGGCTGCGTGATCCCGGCCCTCGGGGAGCGCACGGACATCTTCATGGACTCCTTCCGCCGCGAGCGCCAGAGCTACCCGGCGGTGCGCACAGCCGCCGTGCTGGGCAGCGTCGACCAGACGGTGATCGACGCGAGCGGCGGGCAGTCGGGGCCGTACGAGGGCTCGTACATCACCGGCTGGTACCCGGCGGCGGACGATCCGCGCTGGGACGCCATGAAGAAGGTGATCAACGAGGAGGCCTTCGGCGACAACCGCATCGACCCCGCGGACGCCGGAGTGCAGACCACGTGGATCGCCTACACGGTGCTGCGGGCGGTCCTGGAGAAGATCGGCCCCGGGGAGGTGAGCGCCGACACCGTACGGCGCACCCTGAACGCCGGGCTGAGCGTCGGCACCGGCGGTCTGACGCCGCCGCTGCGCTGGCGGCTGTCGGACCTGCTCGACTCGACCGGCTTCGCCCGCCTGGTCAACGCCGACCTGACCCTGCAGGTGGTACGGCAGGGCCGGCTGGAGTCGGCCACGAAGGGCTTCGTCGACGTCACGCGGACGCTGGCGGACGCAGACGTCGGCTGAGCCTCAGAGCTGGACCGGCTGGCGCTGGGTGAGGCCGTACTTCTGGGCGATCGCGTTCCACAGCCGGGCCGCCTTGGCCTTCTGGGCGCTGGCGACACCGCTCTCGCGGTTGCCGGCCTGGGTCTCGCCGGTGATGCGGGCGTGGCCCTTCTTGCAGCCCTTCTTGCCGTCGACCTGGTCGGCCCAGGCCGCGTAGTGCCGGTCGGCCTCCGCGGAGGCCTTCCAGGCGCTGTTGAGCGCGGCGGTCAGCGCGGCGTTGTCGGGGAGCTTGTCGACGGACAGCTGTCCCAGGCGGGTCACCAGGTCGTTGCGCTGCTTGGCGGCGTCCCGCAGGTTCGAGGCGGCCTCGCCGAGGTTGTCGCAGTTCCTGACGTCGGCCACCGCCTTGATCACGGAGGCGCGGCTGCCGCCGCTGTCGGCGAGCAGCTTGTCCAGCTGGACCGCCTGCTGCCGGGCCGGGTCGGCCGCGGCGGACGCGGTGGAGCCGTCCGTGGCGGGGGCGGACGCGGAGACGTTCTTGTTCTTGTCGCCGCTCTGGCCGTCGCCACCGCCGCCACCGCCGAGCAGGGCGCCCGCGCCGACGCCGAGCACCACGATGCCCACGCCCACGGCCGCGATCAGCGGCACCCGCGAGCCCCGGCGGCCACTGCCGGCGCCGTCGCCGTCGCCGTGCGGGCCGAAGGAACCGGCGCCCGGGCCCGCCGGCCCGGCAGGGGCGTAGGCGGGGCCGCCGGGCGGCTGCTGGAAGGGGGGAATCTGCTGGGTCGAGGGACCCCCGGCCGGGGGCGGGCCGCCGGCGTCGCTGCGGAAGAGGTTGTCGAACTCGGCGGGCGTGTGCCGTCCGCCGCCCTGCGGGTCCACGGACGCGATGAACTGAGTGGGCTCGGCGTCGGAGCCCCGGGGTGCGGAGCCGGGCGGCAGCGGTCCGGCGCCACCGCCCTGGGGTATGCGGCCCAGGTAGTGGGTCGAGGGGTCGCCGGCGCCCTCGGGCGGCAGGGCGCCCGGCGCGACCGGCGGCAGGAACTGCGTGGCCCCCTCGTTGACCGGCGCGGCCGGCACGGGCGGCAGGAACTGGGTGGCCCCCTCGTCCGCCGACGCGACGGCGACCGGCGGCAGGAACTGCGTCGCGCCCTCGTCGGCGGCGGCGCCGTGCCCGTGTCCGGCGTGGGCTCCCTGGGCGGCGTGGGCGCCGTGTCCGGCGGGCGGGCCGTAGGGGTCGCCGGGCGCGGGCGGCAGCGGGGCGCCGGGCGCCGCGCCGTAGGCGTCCTGTCCGTAACCGGACTGGGCCGGGGCCGGGGCGCCCTCCGGGGGCAGCGGGCCCGCGCCCGGGTGGGCGGAGCCGCCCTGGGCGTCCCACTGCGGCGCCTGCTGGTACGGCTCCTGGGCGCCCCAGGGCTGCTGCCCGGGCGCCGCCTGCCAGCCCTGCTGCGGGGGCTGGGCCTGGCCCTGGGCCTGGGTCTGGGTCTGCTGGTGGCCGGGGCCCCATGGCTGGCCCCACGCCTGGCCCTCGGCGGGGGCCGCGGCGGGCTCCTGGCCGGCCGGCTGCGCGGGCGGCTGCGGCTGCGCGCCCGGGTGCGGCGGCCTGCCGCCCGGTCCGCCCGTCATGCCCGGGAGCAACGGCTCGCCTCCATCGGAGGGCAGCACGATGCCTTCGCGCGCGGGCCGCGCCGAGGGCTCCTCGCCCTGTCCACTCTGCGTCACCGGGACTCCTACGAATGGGGGACCTTCGGAATCGTCGGCTCACGCTACCGGGTCCCCGGAGCCCCATGCCACGCAGCACAGGACGCGGCCTCCTTCCCTGTGACCGCAGTAACAAAACCCGCGCTTCCCGCGCTGTATAAGGTCCCGCACCCTCCTCGCACCCCTCCGCGGGCGCGGGACACCGCTCGCTCAGGCCGCCGCCTGCACCTCCAGCCGCGCCCCGAACTCCCGCACCACCGGCTCGTCCCGGAACGGCTCGAGACGCTGCTGGAGGTCCTCCAGATACTCCGCGCCCCGGTCGGAGCGGAGCGACTCCAGCAACTCCACCGCCTTCGTGCCGGTGTTGCAGGCCTGCTCGATCTCCCGCTGCTGCACCTGCGCGGTGGCGAGCAGCACGTAGCCGATCGCCCGCCGCCGTGCGCGCGTCGGGGGATGCCCGGCCAGCGACTCCTCGGCCCGCCGCGCCGCCGCCTCGGCCTGCCCGAGGTCCCGGTGGCAGTGCGCCAACTCGTCGGCGAGATACGCCTCGTCGAAGTGGGCGATCCACACGGGGTCGTCCCCGGAGTCCGGTTCGGCGGCCTCCAGCGCGCTCACCGCGCGTCCGGCCGACAGCTGCGCGGCCCGCGCGTCGCCCAGCAGGGCGTGCCCGCGCGCCTCCGCCGCGTGGAACATCGACTCCGCGCGCGGGGTGACCCGGCCGCGCGCCCCCTCCTGCGCCGCACGGGCCAACTGCGCGATCTCGCGCGGGTTTCCGAGCTGCGCGGCCAGGTGGCTCATGGACGCGGCGAGCACGTAGCCGCCGTAACCGCGGTCGCCGGCGGCCTGGGCGAGCCGCAGCGCCTGGATGTAGTACCGCTGGGCCAGGCCGGGCTGGCCGGTGTCCACGGCCATGTAACCGGCGAGCTCGGTGAGCCGGGCCACCGCGGCGAACAGGTCCCGGCCCACCGCCTCCCGGTACGAACCGGCGATCAGCCCGGACACCACGCTGTTGAGGTAGTGGACGACGACCGGGCGCACGTGCCCGCTGCCGTAGGTGTGGTCCAGGTCGACCAGGGCCTGCGTCATGGCCCGTACCGCCGCCACGTCGGACTGGCCCACCCGCGGGCCGGCCGAGCGCGCGACCTGGCCGTCCGGCGCGGAGATCAGCCAGTCGCGGCTCGGCTCCACCAGTGCGGAGGCGGCGACGGAGGAGCCGGACAGGAAGTCCCTGCGCCCCACGTCGCTGCGCCACAGCTCGCAGACCTGCTCGATGGCCCCCAGTACCGTCGGCGAGAACTGGAGGCCCACGCCCGAGGCGAGGTTCTTGCCGTTGGCCATGCCGATCTCGTCGATCGTGACCGTGCGGCCGAGCTTGCGGCCCAGGGCCTCGGCGATGACCGCCGGGGCCCGTCCGCGCGGCTGCTGCCCGCGCAGCCAGCGGGCCACCGACGTCTTGTCGTAGCGCAGGTCGAGGCCGTGCTCGGCGCCGCACATGTTGACCCGGCGGGCCAGCCCGGCGTTCGAGCAGCCCGCTTCCTGGATGAGCGCCTGCAGCCGTTCGTTCGGCTGCCGCGCGACGAGAGGCCTTGCGGCCATGGCGTGAACCCCCTGTGGCTGCGGTGCCTGTCCTCGCACCGGGTGGACGTCTCTTGCGCGGCCGGAGGCGATCGCGTCCCGGCGAACCGGTCCGGCCGTGAAGATCAATGCCCCACGGACACAACGAAAATGCGAGGCTTGCGAAGATTGCCGGGATGAAGCCGGTTGCCCCCCGGACCGAACTGCCCGGACTGCCCGGGACTGCCCAGACAGCACTACCCATCGCCGGGCGACGATCCTCCCGCGCGCCCCCACCCGTGCACCCGTGCGCCCCGGCCAACGAACCGATGCTCCTCCCCCGCGCGCGGTGTGTCGCGTAACCCCAGGTGGACACGGGAGTTGAGTGGGTCGTGGAAGAGACGATCCCGGGCACCCAAGCCGCACAGATTGCCGGTCAGATCCCCAAGCAGCGCGGAGACTCCCTGCTGGACACGGCCGTTCGCTACGCCGAGGAGCGCCACTGGGACGTGTTCCCCGGCACCTGGCTGGAGGCCGTGGACGGGGTGCAGTACTGCTCCTGCGGCGAGCGCGCGTGCGCCGCACCCGGCGCACACCCGGCGCGCGAGGACTGGGTGACGCAGGCGACGGGCAGCGCCACCGTCGCCCGCCGGATGTGGCAGAGGCAGCCGACGGCGTCGATCCTGCTGCCCACCGGCCGCACCTTCGACGCGATCTGCGTGCCGGAGACGGCCGGGTTCCTCGCGCTGGCCCGGATGGAGCGGATGGAGCTGACGCTCGGGCCCGTGACGCTCACGCCCGAGCGGCGCATGCAGTTCTTCGTGCTCCCGGGCGCCTGCGCGAAGGTGCCCGAACTGGTCCGCGCCCTCGGCTGGTCCCCGGCGTCCCTGGACCTGATCACCCTGGGCGAGGGTGCCTACGTGGCCGCCCCACCGACCCGCTACGGCGCCCGGGGCGCGGTCCAATGGGCCTGCCGCCCAACAGCAGCCAACCGCTGGCTGCCGGACGCCGAGGAACTGATCTCACCTCTGGCATACGCCTGCGGAAGAGAGCGGTAACAGCCACCGGCCTTGCCGGGGCGTACCGGCGGGGCCGGGGTGGCGGGCGGGCCGGCCCAGGCGTCCCGGGGCCTGGGCAAGGCCAGCGTGGGCGGGCGGCGCGGGGCCGGTGGCGGACCGCCGGGACGGCCGGGCGGCCGGTCGGGGGTCCGAACGGAACCGGCAGCGGGCGGCCGGGACGGCGCCGGTGGCAGTGGCGGTGGCCGGGCGGTCGGCCCAGGGGCCGGTGGTGGGCGGGTGGCGCGGCCCCGGTGGCGGTGGCCGAGCACGTCGGCCCAGGCGAGGCAGGGGCCTGAGCGAGGCCGGCGGCGGACCGCCGGGACAGCCGGGCGGGCTGCCGGAGGCCCGAACGGAACCGGCAGCGGGCGGCCGGGACGGCGCCGGTGGCCGGGCGGGTCGGCCCAGGCCAGGCCGGGCCTGAGCGGGGCCGGTGGTGGGCGGGCGGCGCGGGGCTGGCGGCCGGAGGCCGAGGCGGGGCCGGCGGCAGGCCGTTCGGTGGGCGGGCGGACGAACGGGGACCTGAACGGAACCGGCAGCCGACGGCCGCGGCGGGGCCGGTGGCGGGCGGGCGGCGCGGGGCTGGCGGCCGGAGGCCGAGGCGCGGGCGCCGGTGGCCGGCCTGGAGGGACGGGCCAGGGACCGCAGGGGAAGGCGGGGGCAAGCGGCCGGATGGTCTACGTTTCTTGTGGCGGCTGGTGCCCGTAGGGTTCGGGGCATGACGGGTGTAGGTGCGGATTCTGCCGCCGTGCGGGTGCGGGGGCTCTGGAAGCGGTTCGGGCAGCAGGTCGCGGTCGCCGGGATCGATCTCGAGCTGCCCGCCGGGAAGTTCATCGGGCTGGTCGGGCCCAACGGGGCCGGGAAGACCACCACGCTCTCCATGGTGACCGGGCTACTGCGGCCCGACCAGGGCACCGTGGAGGTCGTCGGGCACGACGTCTGGCGCGACCCGGTGGCCGTCAAGGCGCGGATCGGGGTGCTGCCGGAGGGACTCCGGCTCTTCGAACGGCTCTCGGGGCGCGAACTGCTGTCGTACTCCGGCCGGTTGCGCGGACTGCCAGGGGCGGAGGTGGACCGCAGGGCCACGCAGCTGCTCGACGTGCTCGACCTCGCCGGCGCCCAGCACAAGCTGGTCGTCGACTACTCCACCGGCATGCGCAAGAAGATCGGCCTCGCCACCGCGCTGCTGCACAACCCCGAAGTCCTCTTCCTGGACGAGCCGTTCGAGGGCGTCGACCCGGTGTCCGCGCAGACCATCCGCGGCGTCCTCGAGCGCTACACCGCCTCCGGCGCGACCGTCGTCTTCTCCTCCCACGTCATGGAACTGGTGGAGTCCCTGTGCGACTGGGTGGCGGTGATGGCCGCCGGCCGCATCCGCGCCCAGGGCACGCTCGCCGAGGTGCGCGGCGAGGCGCCCACCCTCCAGCGGGCGTTCCTCGAACTCGTCGGCGCGCAGAGCCGGGACACCGCTTCCGACCTCGACTGGCTGGGGGGCGGCCCCCGATGAGCACCGGCGCGCACACCGACCCGGCAGTCGGCACGTTTCCGATCACGCCGGTCGTCGTACGGCTGAAGCTGTCCCTGCTGCGCAACGGGCTGAGGCAGTCCGGCGGACGGCGGGCCGCGTACGTCGCCTCGGCCGTCGTCGCGCTGCTGTTCGCCGCGCTCCAGCTGACCGGCTTCGTCGCGCTGCGCGGCCACGCGCACATCGCGTCCGTGTCCGTGCTGGCCGCGGCCGTCCTGGCGCTCGGCTGGGCGGTGATGCCGCTGTTCTTCCCCAGCGGCGACGAGACGCTCGACCCGACCCGTCTGGTGATGCTGCCGCTGCGGCCCCGGCCGCTGGTGCGGGCGCTGCTCACGGCCTCACTGGTCGGCATCGGGCCGCTGTTCACCGTACTCCTGCTGGTGGGCTGCGTGGTCTCGGTCGCGCACGGGGCCGCCGCGTACGTCGTCGCGGTGCCCGCGCTCGCCCTCGCGCTGCTGGTGTGCGTGGCCCTCGCGCGCGCCGTGGCGGCGGCCAACATCCGGCTGCTGACCAGCCGCAAGGGACGGGACCTGGCCGTCCTCAGCGGTCTGGTGATCGCGATCGGGGCGCAGTTGGTCAACTTCGGGATGCAGCGCCTCGGTTCGGCGGGGCTCGCGCAACTCGAACCGGCGAGGGAGGTGCTCCAGTGGGTGCCGCCCGCGTCCGCCGTGGGCGCGGTCGACGCCGCGAGCCGGGGCTCGTACGGCATCGCGGTCGCCCAACTGGCCCTCACCGCCGCCGCGCTGGCCGCCCTGCTCGGCGTCTGGGCGCGCAGCCTGACCCGCCTGATGACCTCCCCGGACGCCTCCACGCTCCAGCCGGCCGACACCGCGGTGCGCGAGCGGAGCCGCTCGGCCGGCCTGACCCGGCTGCTCCCGGCCGGCCGCACCGGCACGGTGATGGAACGCGGCCTGCGCTACGTGTGGCGCGACCCCAAGACCAAGGCCGCGTGGGTGACCTCGCTGGCCATCGGCCTGATCGTGCCCGTGTTCAACGCGCTCCAGGGCACCGGTTCGCCCTACTTCGCCTGTTTCGCGGCGGGGATGCTCGGCATCCAGATGTACAACCAGTTCGGGCAGGACACCTCCGCCTTCTGGATGGTGGCCCTGACGATCTCCTCCCCGCGCGACGCCTACGTCGAACTGCGCGGCCGCGCCCTGGCCCTCCTCCTGATCACCCTCCCGTACGCCACCCTCGTCACGGTGGTGACGACGGCGCTGCTGGACGACTGGGCGCGGCTGCCGGAGGTACTGGGGCTGTCCTTCGCCCTGCTCGGCGCGATGCTCGCCACCGGCGCCTGGACCTCCGCCCGCTTCCCGTACTCCATCCCGCAGGAGGGCTTCAAGAACGTGGCCCCCGGCCAGACGGGCCTGGCCTGGATCTCCATCTTCGGCGGCATGGTCGCGGCCGCCCTGCTCTGCTCCCCCGTGATCGCCCTGTTGATCTGGGCCAACGTCAGCGCCGGCGGCGCGTCCCTGACCTGGCTCCTCCTCCCCGTCGGCGCGGCCTACGGCGCCGCGATCACCTTCCTCGGCCTCCGTCTCGCGGCCCCCCGCACAGCGGTCCGCCTCCCGGAGATCCTCACGGCGGTGAGCAAGGGCTGAACAGGCGCACGGGGGCGCCGCCGCCCAGCGCGGGCGCACCCGCGCCCCCGCTCCCGCCGAGCGCGCGCCGGTCGGGCAGCTCAAGCCCCGGCTAGGGCGCGATCGGCGAGCACTGCGGACCGGAAGGCGACCGCACCAGCCCCGCAACGGCCTCGACGTCGGCCAAGTCGCCACCCCTGCCCGGGCATCCGCACTCGTCGCGCCCGGCCGGCGGCCGGTGCACAGCGGGCGTCAGCCGGTGAGTACCGCGTCCAGGAAGGGTTCGATGGCCGCGCGCCAGGAGTCCGGCTGGTCGTAGTGGACGAGGTGCCCTGCGTCGGCCACCTCGGCGTACTGGCCGCGGGGGAGGACGCGGACCATTTCCTGGGCCTCGGCCCGGCCGAGCTCGCCGTCGAGGCCGCGTACGACCAGGGCGGGGCAGCGGACCTGGGCGAGCTCCTCCCAGTGGGCGTCGTAGACCCACGTCTCCCGGGAGGCGAGCATCTGGCCGGGGTCGAAGACGGGACGCCATCCGTCCGCGCCCTCGTGCATCACCTCGGCGTAGAAGGCCCCGCGGGCGGGGTTGGGCCGCTCGACCCAGGGATCGTCCTCGCCGAACCACTTGCGGACGTCGGCGAGGGTGGCGAAGGGAACCGGCCAGGCCTTGAACCAGTCCTCCCATTCGCGCTGGGAGGCCGCGCCGAGCGCGGAGGCCCGCATGTCGCAGATGATCACACCGCGCACCAGGTCCGGGCGCCGTGCGGCGAGCTGCCAGGCGGTCAGCGCGCCCATCGCGTGGCCGATCACGACGGCCGGGCCGAGACCGAGCTGCTCGACGGCGGCCTCGGCGTCGTCGACGTAGGCCTCGCGGGTGTACGCGGCCTGCGGGGGCTTCTCGCTCTGCCCGTGCCCGCGCTGGTCGAGGGCGACCGCGCGGTGCCGCTCGGAGAGCCAGCGGGCGGTGGACGCCCAGTGTGAGGCACGGCCCATCAGGCCGTGCAATAACAGCACGCCACCGCCGCTTCCCGCACCCGGCGGAGGACCGGCCGGCGGCTGGGACACGGGGGTCCGGGGGGCGAGGTCCCCGTCCGGCCCCGGGGCGGAGTCCCCGCCGGCGTCCGGGGCGCGGAGGGGCGGATCGGGCGGGTCCGCGGGCTCCTCGGGGTCCCTCCGGTGCGCCTGGGCCGGTACGAACGGCCGGCCGGCCGGATCGTCCGCCGCGAAGCCCTCGGGATCGGCCTTGGGGGGATCGCCGAACTCCCAGGCGGCCAGCCGCACGCCATCCGCCCCGGTCACGTCGATGCGCCGCGCCATTGGTCCTGGCACCCCCCTAGCTCCGCTCGGACCGCTCGCTTCCGTCGAGCCGGCCGGTCTCGTGAACCACGTTCCCCGTCGTGTCTGCCGCCCCGCACACTCCTGTAGCGCGGAGCCCACCGGACCCGTCACCCACAGGCTATCGAATGCGCATTCGAAAACCGCGTCTGCGCCGCCAACACCGCTCGTTCGAGTGACCCCCGGCGAGGAATGATCGCCGCCGCCACGGGGAGATCTTCAACGGGAGGCGGACCACTCGGGGAAAAGAGGTCCGAGGGGGATGACCCTGAGAGCTCGGGGCTCCGGGTCAGCACAGGGGAGGACAGGCCCCGGCGCCACACGGTGCCGGGGCTCTCCCCGTCTCCACGCCGCATCCTCCCGCCCCCTCCACGCCCTGAACGTCATATGCCTCTCGCGAGACAGCCTCGCATGCGGGGCGGCGAAGCGCTGCGATTCGGCGCACGAAAATCTGGATTCACCGACCCGACAGAGAGGCAACAACAACCCCTGTCGGGATAGCAATTGGCCAAAATTGCTAAAAGCTCACCCGGAAGGGTGACGCCACGTCAGTGGCGCACCGAGGACGGCGACGGCCGCTCGCACCCTCGGGAAGCCCGCTCAGCGCTTGGCCACGAAGACGTGGGAGGCCACGTCCGCCGCCAGCTCCGCCGCCTCACCGCTGCTGCCGACCAGCACGCCGCCCGCCGACTCGGTCACGCTCACCACGGAACCCGGCTGCACTCCCGCGCGCCGCAGCGTGTACATCAGCTGCGCGTCCGTCTGGATCGGCTCCCCGATCCGCCGGACCACGACCGTCTTGCCGTCCGAGCCCGGGTCCAGGTCGGCCAGCGACACCATGCCCTCGTCCAGGAACGGGTCCGCGCCGTCCTTCTCCCCCAGCTCCTCCAGGCCCGGGATCGGATTGCCGTACGGCGACTCGGTGGGGTGGCGCAGCAGCTCCAGCACGCGGCGCTCCACGGCCTCGCTCATCACGTGCTCCCAGCGGCAGGCCTCGGCGTGCACCTGCTCCCACTCCAGGCCGATCACGTCGACCAGCAGACACTCGGCGAGGCGGTGCTTGCGCATCACGCGCGTGGCCAGCCGGCGGCCCTCGTCGGTGAGCTCCAGGTGCCGGTCGGGGGCGACCGCGACCAGGCCGTCCCGCTCCATCCGCGCCACCGTCTGGCTCACCGTCGGCCCGCTCTGGTCGAGCCGCTCCGCGATCCGGGCGCGCATGGGGACGACGCCTTCCTCCTCCAGCTCGAGGATGGTGCGGAGATACATCTCCGTGGTGTCGATCAGTCCGGACATACGTGCCCCTCGATTACCTCTGCCGGAGGCCCACGGCTCCCCGGCGCGCGTGCGCTGGCCCTGTTCCCAATTCTGACGCATCCCACTGACAACCGAGGCGCTCCGGGAAAACGCCGGGGGCCGCCGACTGGTACCCGGCGCCGGCGAGGCCGTGCCCGGAGCCGGGGCCGGCAGGGCCGTACCGCCGTACGGTCCCGTACACGCAGACGACCCGCGAGCTGGGTCCCCGCGCCTTGACGGCGCGGGAGCCGGCCGGACGTACCGGCAGCTCGCGGGTCGGGTGACTGCGTTGGTTTGGGCCGGCTGCGTGCTACTCGCGCACGCTGGTCCGGCACCGCACTGGGTGTGGTGACGGGCCGCTAGCCCGCAGCCACCTCCGACGTCCGGTGTGCATGCATGCTCCGAACCACCTCCCTTCCTCGGTACGACAAACCCTAGGAAGCACTCGGCCCCCGATCAACCACTTTTTTTTCCGCCGATGGCCGCCGGGGGCCGCCCGCCCGGCCCCCGCGGATGGCCTGCGGCCCATGAACACGCCCCTGACCAGCGAAGAAGCTACCGGCCCCGTCCACCTGGACGCGGCGCCCTGCGCACCGCCTGGACCGACGGGCGCCCACGGTCGGCGATCGCCGCCACGACAAGGTCTTCTGCGCAGTGGATCTCCGCCCTAGCGTTCCCTCCATGACGGAGCGACGGGCGATTCTCAGCGGGTCGGTGTTCGAGGAGCGGATCGGGTACGCGCGCGCGGTGGTCGACGGGGACTGGGTGCACGTGTCGGGGACGACCGGGTTCGACTACGCGGCCATGACGATCCCCGACGACGTGGTGGAACAGGCGGAGCAGTGCCTGCGGAACATCGGGGCGGCGCTGGCCGAGGCCGGGTGCGGTTTCCAGGACGTGGTGCGGGTGCGGTACCTGCTGCCCGCGCGGGAGGACTTCGAGCCGTGCTGGCCGGTGCTCCGGCGGGCGTTCGGCGAGGTGCGGCCTGCCGCGACGATGATGGTGTGCGGGCTGGCCGACCCGCGGATGCGGATCGAGATCGAGGTGTACGCGCGCAGGCCGGACGCCGGCGCGTGAGGTCTCACTCGCGCCCGTCCCCCGGCCCCTCCGCCAGGCCCGCCAGGTCCAGCGCGGCGGCGATGCGGACGGCGACGTCCTCGGCGTAGGAGGCGTCGGGGCGCTCGAAGGGGGCGCGGCCGAAGGCGCGCAGGAACGTGACGACGCCGAGGGTCCGGCCCCGGCTGCGCAGGACGGCGCACAGGGCGTGCACGGTGTCGGGCGGCCACTGGCGGGCGAGGGCCCAGGCGCGCGCCTGCTCGGGCGGGACGCTGCCCGCGCCGGCCCGTACGGAGCCGATGCGGTCCACGCACTGGAGGGCGGGGTGGCCCTCGGCGTAGCGGACGGGAAGCTTGGCCCGGCCGGTGAGCAGGCTGGGGCCGGGGCCGCCGGAGGGGGTGGCGGCGAGCCGCACGAGACGGACGGCCTTCGCGGTGCCCTGGTCGTCGGGGTGGGTGCCGCCGCAGACGGTGTCGATGAGCGCGTGGTCGGCGAAGCCGGCGAGGGCGAAGTCGAGGTGGACGGTGGCGGCCTCGGCGGGGTCCTCGCACTCGGCGGCGGCGCGGGCGGCGCGGTGCAGCTGGTTGGCGCGGAAGCGCAGCAGGGATGCCTCCTGCTCGCTGTGCTTGGCCTCGGTGACGTCGGTGAACAGCCAGGCCACGCCGAGCGGTACGGGTTCTTCGGCGAGGGGGGAGGCGAGGCGCACGAACCCGCTGCGCCAGCAGCGGCGGCGTTCGCCCTCGGGGGTGCGGACGCCGACCCAGATCTCGGCGGGCGCGGGCGGGGCGCCCTCGGCGAGGACGTGGGTCAGGGCGCTCTCGAGTTCCTCGACGCCCTGGGCGAGCAGTTCGCCGAGGGGGCGGCCGAGGGCGGCGGCCCGGCCGGCGCCGAGGGCGCGGGCCGCGTGCGCGTTGACGACGGCGGGGCGCAGGTCGGCGTCGACGAGGACGACGCCCCAGGAGGCGTCCTCGAAGAGGGCCTCGCTCAGGGCGATGGACCGCTCCAGGTCGATCTGGGCGTGCACCTCGCTGAAGGCGCAGTAGAGCCCGGCGGGCTCGCCGTCGGGTCCGCGCACGGCGGCGGACTGGGTGCGTACGAGGACGCGGCCGCCGTCCTTGGTGAGCAGGGCGAATTCGTGCACCTGGCGGCCGGGGGCGTGCATGGCGGACATCAGCCGGCGCTCGACCTCCTCGGCGTCGGCGCTGCGCACGGCCCAGCCGGCGAATCCAGCGCGTCCCACGGCCTCGGCGGCGCTCCAGCCGAGGATGCGCTCGGCCTCGCGGTTCCAGTGGGTGACGACGCCGTGTGCGTCGAAGGCGCACAGGGCGGCGTCCATGCCGTCGAGGAGCGCGGCGAGCAGGTCGGCGCCGGCCGGTCCCTCGGGGCCGTGTCCGCCCTTAGGACCGTCCCGTTCCGGCTCGGGCTCGTCCGGCCCCAGCTCGTCGGTCGTCCCACTACGCCGGGAAGCACTCACCTGGACCCCCTGCAGGCTGCGTCCGCACGAACGGCGCGTCGGTTCGCTCTCTGCTCCTCATTCAACTGGAACGTGATGCAGCACACACCTGGTTCCCGGAACATTGGGCGAATTGTTGTAGACACCCGCGATCGGCGGCACTTTACCTTCCCGCCGACCCGCCCCGCAGCGTGATCCACAGCTCGCTCTCCCCGGGCAGCACGTACCGCTCGGTCTCGACGAAGCCCCTGGCCTCGGCGAACGCCACACCGTCCCGATTGGCGGCGAGCACGACGGTCTCGACCACCCGCGCGCCGAGCCCCCGCGCATGCGCCAGCCCCCTCTCGTACAGCGCGCGCCCGATCCCGGCCCGCCGGTAGGGGGGCAGCACGCGCGCGATGACGGTGGCGACGGCGTCCTCGCCCTCGGGCGGGCGGACGGTGGAGCAGCCGACGAGGACGTCGCCGAGGTAGGCGTTCTCCAGCCGGTAGCGGCCGTTGCGCTCCCGTACCTCGTCGAGGGTCATGGCGGCCGGCGGCACGATCTCGTTGTGGACGTGCCGCCAGTCGCGGAGCATGGCCTCGCCGGTCACCGGTTCGATGCGGAGATCAGACATCGTCGCAGCGAATCGCAGGGCGCGGGGCGCGTCAAGCGCGGGGCCGCGCGGGGCCGCGGGGGTCAGTGCCGGTAGAAGATACGGTCCGCGTACTCCGCGAAGACGTGGGCGTTCCATTCGTGGCCGCCGTCGACGTTGCCGGAGCGCAGGAGCGGGGGTTCGATGCCGCGGTCGGCGAGGGTGGCGGCCGTGGTGGCCATGACCGCCTGGAGCAGAGCGGTGGTGACGACCGTGGAGGCGGGGGCGAAGGGCGCGGGCACGGTGTCGAGGGCGAGTTCGGCGTCCCCTACGGCGATCTTGGAGTCGAGGACGAGGTCGCAGTGGTCCTTGAGGAAGGTCCCCGAGGCGTGCCGCGAGGTCGTCTGGGCGGCGTAGGCGACCGAGGTGACGCCGATGACGCGGACGCCGAGGGCGCGGGCGTGCAGGGCCATCTCGACGGGGAGGGCGTTGCGGCCCGACAGGGAGATGATCACCAGGGCGTCGCCCGCGCGCAGGGGCGAGCTGTCCAGGACGGCGGCGGCGAGGCCGTCGACGCGTTCGAGGGCGGAGCCGAGGGTGGCGGGCACGACGTCGACGCCGACCGCGCCGGGCACCGCGAGCAGGTTCATCAGGGCCAGGCCGCCCGCCCGGTAGACGAGGTCCTGGGCGGCGAGGGAGGAGTGGCCGGCCCCGAAGGCGAACAGGCGGCCGCCCGCGGCGACGGTGTCGGCGAGCAGGGTGCCGGCGGCCCTGATCGGCTCGGCCTCCTCGTCGCGGACGCGCTGGAGCAGGCCGATGGCCGCGTCGAGGAACTGGCCGGCCGGCGTGCGGTCGCTCATGCGGGGTCCGTCCCTTCGGGGTGCCGGTGTGTCGCGGATCACGGTGAGGTCTGGACCAGTGCCATGTCAATACGGCACCCACACCGCCCGGCACCCACCCGCACATCCGCCCACTACGAATTCACGCGCGCGTGCCTGACGGTGCGGGCCCACGCGCGCGTGCCTCACGGTTCCAGGCGCACCCACGCAATGCCTCTCCGGTGCCAGGCCCACGCGCGCGTGCCTCACGGTGCCAGGCCGCGCGCGTGCCGCGACCGCCGCAGGCGCACACCCACGCCCACCGCCCGGCCGTAGGCGCAACTGGCGTGCCTCTCACGGCGAGGCCACGAGCGCGTGCGCGGGGGTGCGCCCCCGCGCGCCCGCCCTGGCACCGCAGCCGCAGGCAGGCGAACCCGCACACCCACCGCCCCCCTGCCGGCCCACGCGCGCGTGCCTCACGGTGCCAGGCCGCGCGCGTGCCGCGACCGCCGCAGGCGCACACCCACGCCCACCGCCCGGCCGTAGGCGCAACTGGCGTGCCTCTCACGGCGAGGCCACGAGCGCGTGCGCGGGGGTGCGGCCCCCGCGCGCCCGCCCTGGCACCGCAGCCGCAGGCAGGCGAACCCGCACGCCCACCGCCCCCCCCTGCCGGCCCACGCGCGCGTGCCGAGGCGCCGTGCGCCACGCGCGGGCACGCGTGAGCCCCGCAGCGTGCCCTCTCAGGGGCTGAGCCGTTCCACGTGCCAGCCTCCGTCGGGTTCGGCCACGTAGCGGAGGCGGTCGTGGAGGCGGTTCTCGCGGCCCTGCCAGAACTCGACCGAGCTGGGGGCGACCCGGAAGCCGCCCCAGTGCGGCGGTACGGGCACCTGCTCGCCCTCGGGGTAGCGCGCCGCGAGTTCGCTGTACGCGGCGTCGACCTCGGCGCGGGTGGCGATCACCGAGGACTGGGCGCTGGCCCAGGCGCCGAGCTGGGAGCCGTGCGGCCGGGTGCGGAAGTACGCGGCGGTCTCGTCGCGGCCGGTGCGGCGCGCGACGCCCTGCACGATGACCTGGCGGGCCATGGGATGCCAGGGGAAGAGCAGCGAGACGTACGGGTTCTCGGAGAGGTCGCGGCCCTTGCGGGACTCGTAGTTGGTGTAGAAGACGAACCCGCGCTCGTCGAAGCCCTTCAGCAGGACCGTGCGGGAGCTGGGCCGGCCCTCGGCGTCGGCGGTGGAGACGACCATGGCGTTGGGCTCGAAGAGCCGCCCCTCGGTCGCGGCCTGCTGGAACCAGGCGGCGAACTGGGCCACGGGGGTGGCGGCGAGGCCGGATTCGGCCAGGCCCTCCTCCCGGTAGTGCTTGCGCATGGAGGCGAGGTCGAAGGGTGCGGTTTCTCCGGCTTCTCGGTCGGTCACGCGGTCATCTTGCCGTACGGACCGCCCCTGACCGACAGGGTGTCCTTCGTCACTGCGTGGCACTGAGTGCCGAGCACTCTCCCCAACCGTGGCACTCGGAGATATCGTGCTGCTGCCGTCCGGGTTGGGTGACCGACGGCCGTACGGGGAATCAGTGGAGGACCGCCCCAGGACCGCGAGCCGGTGGCAGCGACCACGACCGCGGATCCGCGAGGGCGGACGACCGCACCGCATCCGCACACCCGCCCTTCAGTCGCCACCGCACCATCTGCCGCACAGACCGCACAGATCACGAGGAGCCGCCTGATGTCCGACTTCGTACCCGGGCTCGAGGGAGTCGTCGCGTTCGAGACGGAGATCGCCGAACCGGACAAGGAGGGCGGCGCCCTGCGGTACCGGGGCGTCGACATCGAGGACCTCGTCGGTCACGTCTCCTTCGGCAACGTCTGGGGGCTGCTGGTGGACGGCGCCTTCAACCCCGGTCTGCCGCCCGCCGAGCCGTTCCCGATCCCCGTCCACTCCGGTGACATCCGCGTGGACGTGCAGTCGGCGCTCGCCATGCTGGCGCCGGTGTGGGGCCTGAAACCGCTCCTGGACATCGATGCCGGGCAGGCCCGCGAGGACCTGGCGAGGGCGGCCGTCATGGCGCTCTCCTACGTCGCCCAGTCCGCGCGCGGGCAGGGCCTGCCGATGGTGCCGCAGCGCGAGATCGACAAGGCGAACTCGATCACCGAGCGGTTCATGATCCGCTGGCGGGGCGAGCCGGACCCGCGGCACGTCGCGGCCGTGGACGCCTACTGGTCCTCCGCCGCCGAGCACGGCATGAACGCCTCCACCTTCACCGCCCGCGTCATCGCCTCCACCGGCGCCGACGTGGCGGCCGCGCTGTCGGGCGCGGTGGGCGCGATGTCCGGCCCGCTGCACGGCGGCGCCCCGTCCCGCGTGCTCGGCATGATCGAGGAGATCGAGCGCACGGGCGACGCGGAGGGCTACGTCCGGAACGCCCTGGACCGCGGTGAGCGGCTGATGGGCTTCGGCCACCGGGTGTACCGGGCCGAGGACCCGCGCGCGCGGGTGCTGCGCCGCACCGCCAAGGAGCTGGGCGCCCCGCGCTACGAGGTCGCCGAGGCGCTGGAGAAGGCGGCCCTGGAGGAGCTGCACAACCGCCGCCCGGACCGCGTGCTGGCCACGAACGTCGAGTTCTGGGCGGCGATCATGCTGGACTTCGCCGAGGTCCCGGCGCACATGTTCACCTCGATGTTCACCTGCGCCCGCACGGCGGGCTGGTCGGCGCACATCCTGGAGCAGAAGCGCACCGGCCGCCTGGTCCGCCCCTCCGCCCGCTACGTGGGCCCGGGCCCCCGCAGCCCCCGCGAGGTCCCGGGCTACGACGACATCGCCCACTGACCCCGCTCCCGGCCCCGGACGGCCCCCTCGGCCGGGAACGGCCCCTCAGCCGAGGGCGTCGTCCAGGAGCCTGGCCCACTGGGCGACCACCCGCTCGCGGCGGGCGGTGTCGTCGGTGAGGAGGTTGGCGAGGCCGAGGCCGCGGGCCATGTCCAGGAAGCCCTGGACGGTCTCGCGGGTGCCGGGCCGGGACTCGTCGGCGCCGAGGAGGTCCACCGCTATCCGGTGCGTCTCCCGGCCCACGCGGGCCTCCAGCTCGGTGACGCGGGCGCGCAGCTGGTCCTCGTTGGAGGCGGCGACCCACAGGTGCAGGGCGGCGCGGAAGAGCGGGCCGGTGAACAGGTCCACGAGGGCGGAGACGACGGCCCCGCGGTCGCCCGCCGCGCCCTCGGGGAAGAGGTCGCGCAGGGCGGTGGAGCGCTCCTCGGCGACGTACTCGACGGCGGCCGTGAAGAGGTCCTCCCGCGTGGGGAAGTGGTGCTGGGCCGCGCCCCGGGAGACGCCGGCGCGCTCGGCGACGACGGACACCGTGGAGCCCGCCCAGCCGTGCTCGGCGAGGCAGGCCACGGCGGCCTGGAGGAGCCGCTGCCGGGTGGCCCGGCTCCGGTCCTGCTTGGGAACGCGGTCCGCGCGGTCGGCCCGCGCCTCGCGGTCGGTCCGAACCTCGGGGTCGGTCCGGTCCGCGCCCTCAGTCCGGGCCGCGCCGTCGGTCCGGTCCGTGCCTCCCGTGCGGTCGGCGCCGTCGGCTCGGTCTGCGCGGTCCTGTGTCGTCACACCGCCCATTGCGGATCCCGTCGTTCTAGGAAGGCCGTCATCCCCTCGCGCGCGTGCGGCGAGGCGAACAGCCGGGCCGAGAGCGCGGTCAGATCGGCCGCGTCCCGGTCGAAGGCTTCCAGCACCCTAGCCGTGAGCAGCCGTTTCGTCTCGGCCAGGGCGTGCGGCGAGGACCGGCGCAGACCGTCAAGGACGGGTTCGAGTACGGCGTCGGCGTCGTCCCCGGCCGCGGTGAGCAGGCCGGTCCGGGCGGCCTCGGCCGCGTCGAAGCGCTCGCCGGTGAGGTAGTACCGGGCGAGCGCGCGCGGGTCGGCGCGCGGCAGCACGGTCAGGGAGATCACCGCGGGCGCGACCCCGATGCGTACCTCGGTGAAGGCGAAGCTCGCCGTGTGCGAGGCGACCGCGAGGTCGCAGGCCGCGAGCAGGCCGAGCCCGCCCGCGCGGACGTGGCCGGTGACGCGCGCGAGGACCGGCTTGGGCAGTTCCACGATCTGCCGCAGCAGGGCGACGAGCGCGTCCGGGTCCGGCGGATCGCGCAGGTCGGCGCCCGCGCTGAAGGTGTTGCCGGTGTGGGTGAGGACGACCGCGCGGACGTCCTCGTCCCCGGCGCACTCGGTCAGCGCCTTCGCCAGCTCGGCGACGAGCGCCGCCGACAGGGCGTTGCGGTTGGCCGGCGAGTCGAGGGTCAGCGTCTCGACGGCACGCGCGCGCGTGCGGGCGATGAGCGTCACGGTTGCTCCTTGGGTTCGCGCTGCTGCTTCTCGCGCAGGTCCCGCAGTTCCCGGCGCAGGATCTTCCCGGAGGCCGCGCGGGGCACGGCGCCGAGGAAGGTGACCTGGCGGACGCGCTTGTAGGGGGCGACGCGCTCGGCGACGTACATCATGACCTCGCCCTCGGACAGGCCGTCCGCGTCGGGCTGGCGCACCACGAAGGCGTGCGGGACCTCGTTGCCGTCGTCGTTGTAGGCGCCGATGACGGCGGCGTCGGCGATGCCGGGGTGCGTGAGCAGCAGCGCCTCCAGTTCGGCGGGGGCCACCTGGAAGCCCTTGTACTTGATGAGTTCCTTGACCCGGTCGACGACGAACAGCCAGCCGTCGCCGTCCACATGGCCGACGTCGCCGGTGTGCAGCCAGCCGTCGGCGTCGATCATGGCGGCGGTGGCGTCGGGCCGGCCGAGGTAGCCCTTCATGACCTGGGGGCCGCGGATGAGGATCTCGCCGGGTTCGCCCACCCCGAGGTCCTGGCCGGGGTCCGCCAGGGAGACGATGCGCATCTCGGTGCCGGCGATGAGCCTGCCGACCGTGCCGGGAGGCGCGACGTGCATGGCGTCCGGCGGCACGACGTGGGTGCCGGGCGACAGTTCCGTCATGCCGTAGGCCTGGCCGACCGGGGGCAGGCCTAGGCGGCGGGAGCAGGCGGCGGCCAGCTCGGCGTCCAGGGGTGCCGCCGCGCTGATGATGTACTTCAGCGACGACAGGTCGTACCGCGCGACGGCCGGGTGCTTGGCCAGGGCCAGCACGATCGGCGGGGCCACGTACAGGCCGGTGATGCGGTGGTCCTGCACGGCCGCGAGGAAGGTCTCCAGCTCGAAGCGGGGCAGGACGACGACGGTGGCGCCCTTGCGCAGGGGGGCGTTCATCAGCGCGGTGAGCCCGTAGATGTGGAAGAAGGGCAGCACGGCGAGGATGCGGTCGCCGGGTCCGGTGGTGATCGCCGGTTCGAGCTGGGCGAGGTTGGTGGCGATCTGCCGGTGGGTGAGCATCACGCCCTTGGGGATGCCGGTGGTGCCGGAGGAGTACGGCAGTACGGCGACGTCCTCGGCCGGGTCCACGTCGACGGCGGGCTCGGGCGCGGCCGAGGTGAGCATGTCGGCGAGCGAACGGTGCCCGGGCGCGCCGTCGCAGACGAAGACCTCCTCGACGCCGCCCGCGAGTTCGGCGGCCCGCCGCGCCGCCTCCAGCAGCGGCGAGACGGTCACGATCCAGCGGGCCGCCGAGTCCTTCAGCTGTTTGGCGAACTCCTCGGCGGTGGCGAGCGGGTGCACGGTGGTGACCGAGGCGCCCGCGCGGGTGGCGGCGTAGAAGGCGATGGGGAAGGCGACGGTGTTCGGGCTGTGCAGGGCGAGGACGTCGCCCTTGCGCACCCCGGCCTCGGCGAGCGCGGCGGCGACGCGCCGGTGGAAGCGGTCCACCTGTTCGTAGGTGAGGGTGGTGCCGTCCGTGCCGTCGATCAGCGCGGGCAGGTCGCCGAAGTCGGCGGCGTGCCCCAGCACGGCGTCGTGAATGGGCAGTTCCACGGCCGGAACGTCTGCGTACTCGCTGCGGAACACGGTTCCTCCTCGCACGCCGGCCGGCAGGCCGGTACGGGTCGTCAGTACGACTTGGGCAGGCCCAGGCTCTGGTGGGACACGTAGTTGAGAATCATCTCCCTGCTCACCGGAGCAATACGAGCCACGCGTGCGGCTGTTATCAACGAGGCGAGGCCGAATTCGCGCGTGAGCCCGTTGCCGCCGAGGGTGTGCACTGCCTGGTCGACGGCCTTCACGCACGCCTCGGCGGCCGCGTACTTGGCCATGTTGGCCGCCTCACCCGCGCCCATGTCGTCGCCCGCGTCGTAGAGATGGGCCGCCTTCTGCGTCATCAGACGGGCCAGTTCCAGCTCGATGTGCGCCTGCGCGAGGGGGTGCGCGATCGCTTGGTGGGCGCCGATGGGCGCCTTCCACACGGTGCGTTCGCGCGCGTACTCCACCGCCCGGCCGAGCGCGTGACGGCCCATGCCGATCGCGAAGGCGGCCGTCATGATCCGCTCGGGGTTGAGCCCGGCGAACAGCTGGAGCAGGCCCGCGTCCTCGTCGCCGACGAGCGCGCCGGCGGGCAGCCGCACGTCGTCCAGGACGAGCTCGAACTGCTTCTCCGCGGCGGTCAGTTCCATGTCGATGGGGCGCCGCTGGAAGCCGTCGGCGTCCGGCGGGACGATGAACAGGCACGGCTTGAGGCGTCCGGTGCGGGCGTCCTCGGTGCGGCCGACGATGAGCACGGCGTCGGCGATGTCGACGCCGGAGATGAACACCTTGCGGCCGGTCAGCAGCCAGTCGGCGCCGTCGCGGCGGGCGGTGGTGGTGATGCGGTGGGAGTTGGAGCCGGCGTCGGGCTCGGTGATGCCGAAGGCCATGGTGCGGGTGCCGTCGGCCAGGCCGGGCAGCCAGGCGCGCTTCTGCTCCTCGGTGCCGAAGCGGGCGATCACGGTGCCGCAGATGGCGGGCGAGACGACCAGCATCAGCAGCGGGCAGCCGGCGGCGCCGAGCTCTTCGAGGACGATCGCGAGTTCGCTGATGCCGCCGCCTCCGCCGCCGTACGCCTCGGGCAGGTTGACGCCGAGGTAGCCGAGCTTGCCGGCCTCGGCCCAGAGTTCGACGGGGTGGCGCCCCTCGGCGACGGTCCGGGTGATGTAGTCGCGGCCGTAGCGTCTGCCGAGGGCGGCCACCGCGGACCGGAGGGCCTTGTGCTCGTCGGTTTCCAGCGTGGCGCTCACTGTTCCTCCTGGTGTGCCTCTACGGGGGTTTCCGTCACGACGGCCAGCAGGGCACCGACCTCCACCTGCTGTCCGGGGGCGGCGTGCAGGGCGCTGAGCGTGCCCGTGACGGGCGCGGAGATCCTGTGCTCCATCTTCATCGCCTCCAGCCACAGCAGGGGCTGTCCGGCCCGTACGGCGGCTCCCGCGGCCAGTCCTTCGGCGACGCGGACGACGGTGCCGGGCATGGGGGCGAGCAGCGACCCGGGGGCGCGCTGGGCGGCCGGGTCGGGGAAGCGGGGCAGTGCGGTGAGGGCGGTGGCGCCCACGTACACCTGGTCGCCGTACCGGGCGACCTCGAACCGGCGGCGCACGCCGTCCACTTCGAGGACGACCGTGCGCGCGTCGACGTGCGCGACACGCACCTCCCCGGTGTCGGCGGCCAGTCCCGCGCGGGTGTGCCGGTAGCGCGCCTCGTGCTCCTCGCCCGCCATGAGGTAGCGCTTGACCTGCGGCTGGGAGGGCAGGTTGCGCCAGCCGCCGAACCGGGAGCGGCCGTGCGCGTCGGCGAGGGCGGCGGCCAGCGGCGCGTACGGGTCGGGGGCCGGCGCGGTCAGCTCGGCGAGGTGGCGGTCGTAGAAGCCGGTGTCCATGCGGCCGGACGTGAACTCCTCGTGGCGCAGCGAGCGGACGAGCAGGTCCCGGTTGGTGACCGGGCCGTGCACGGCGGCCCGCTCCAGGGCGCCGGCGAGCCTGCGGACGGCCTCCGCGCGGGTGGGCGCGTGGGCGACGACCTTGGCGAGCATGGGGTCGTAGTGGACGCCGATGGTGTCGCCGCCGGTGTACCCGGTGTCCAGGCGCACGCCCTCGGGGACGGTGAGGCGGTGCAGGGTGCCGGTCTGCGGGGCCCAGTCCCGCGCGGGGTCCTCGGCGTACAGGCGGGCCTCGACCGCGTGCCCGCGCGGGAGGGGCGGTTCGGGGTCCAGGGCGTGGCCCTCGGCGATCCGGATCTGCAGGGCGACGAGGTCGACGCCGAACACGGCCTCGGTCACCGGGTGCTCGACCTGGAGGCGGGTGTTCATCTCCAGGAACTGCGCCCTGTCCCCGGCGACCAGGAACTCGACGGTGCCGGCGCCCACGTAGCCGACGGCGCGGGCGGCGCGTACGGCCAGGCCGTCCAGCTCCCGCCGCAGCGCGTGCGGCAGTCCGGGCGCCGGGGCCTCCTCGATCACCTTCTGGTGGCGGCGCTGGAGGGAGCAGTCGCGGGTGCCGAGCGCCCACACGGTGCCGTGCGTGTCGGCGAGGATCTGCACCTCGACGTGGCGGCCGCCCTCCAGGTACGGCTCGACGAAGACCTCGCCGTCGCCGAAGGCGCTCGCCGCCTCCGCGCGAGCGGCCGCCAGTTCCGCGTCCAGGTCGGCGAGCCGCCGTACGATCCGCATCCCGCGCCCGCCGCCGCCGGCGGCCGCCTTGACGAGCACGGGCAGGTCGGCCTCGGTGACCTCGCTCAGGGGCTCCACGCCCATCAGCCGCTTGGCGCGCGTCTTGGACGCCATCGCCTCGATCGCCTCCGGCGGCGGCCCGATCCAGACCAGGCCGGCGTCGAGGACGGCCCGCGCGAAATCGGCGTTCTCGGACAGGAAGCCGTAGCCCGGGTGGACCGCGTCCGCGCCGGCGGCGACCGCCGCCTTCACGATCAGGTCGCCGCGCAGGTACGTCTCAGCGGGCGTCACCCCTGGCAGGCGTACGGCGGCGTCGGCCACGCGCGCGTGCAGCGCGCCCTCGTCGGCGTCCGAGTGCACGGCGACCGTGCGGATGCCCGCCTCGGCGCAGGTGCGGAAGACCCGGCACGCGATCTCGCCCCGGTTGGCGACGAGCACCGTGGAAATCGTCATATGCGTCGAAGTCACTGGGGTGTTCCCTCACATCCGGAAGACGCCGAAGCCGCCGCGGGCGCCCTCGTAGGGGGCGGTGTGGACGGCCGACAGGCACAGGCCGAGCACGGTGCGGGTGTCGCGCGGGTCGATGACGCCGTCGTCGTAGAGCCGCCCGGACAGGAACATCGGCAGCGACTCGGTCTCGATCTGCTGCTCCACCATGGCGCGCAGCGCCGCGTCCGCCTCCTCGTCGTACGGCTGGCCCTTCGCCGCCGCCGACTGGCGGGCCACGATCGACAGCACGCCGGCGAGCTGCTGCGGCCCCATGACGGCCGACTTGGCGCTCGGCCAGGCGAACAGGAAGCGCGGGTCGTAGGCCCGCCCGCACATGCCGTAGTGCCCGGCGCCGTACGACGCCCCCATGAGCACCGACAGGTGCGGCACGCGCGAGTTGCTGACGGCGTTGATCATCATGGCGCCGTGCTTGATGATGCCGCCCTGCTCGTACTCGCGGCCGACCATGTAGCCGGTGGTGTTGTGCAGGAACAGCAGCGGGATGTCGCGCTGGTTGGCGAGCTGGATGAACTGGGCGGCCTTCTGCGACTCCTCGCTGAACAGCACGCCCCGGGCGTTGGCGAGGACGCCCACGGGATAGCCGTGCAGTGTGGCCCAGCCGGTGGTCAGGCTGGTGCCGTACAGCGGTTTGAACTCGTCGAAGTCGGAGGCGTCGACGATCCGGGCGATCACCTCGCGGGGATCGAAGGGGATCTTCAGATCGCCGGGAACGATGCCCAGGAGCTCCTCGTTGTCGTATTTGGGCGGCTCTGCGAAGGGGGGATCGGGATGGGCCTTGCGGTGGTTGAGACGGGCGACGACCCGGCGTGCCTGCCTCAGCGCGTCCCGCTCGTCCACGGCGAAGTAGTCGGCGAGGCCGGACACGCGCGCGTGCATCTCGGCGCCGCCCAGGGACTCGTCGTCGCTCTCCTCACCGGTCGCCATCTTCACCAGCGGGGGCCCGCCGAGGAACACCTTGGCGCGCTCCTTGACCATGATCACGTGGTCGGACATGCCGGGGACGTAGGCGCCGCCGGCCGTGGAGTTGCCGAAGACGACGGCGACGGTCGGGATGCCGGCCGCCGAAAGCCGGGTCAGATCGCGGAAGATGGCGCCCCCGGGGATGAAGATCTCCTTCTGGGACGGCAGATCGGCGCCGCCCGACTCCACCAGGCTGATGCAGGGCAGCCGGTTGGCGAGCGCGATGTCGTTGGCCCGCAGCGCCTTCTTCAGGCTCCACGGATTGCTGGCCCCGCCGCGCACGGTGGGGTCGTTGGCCGTGATCAGGCACTCCACGCCCTCGACGACGCCGATGCCGGTGACCAGCGAGGCGCCCACCGCGTAGTCGCTGCCCCAGGCCGCCAGCGGCGACAGCTCCAGGAAGGGCGTGTCCGCATCGAGCAGCAGCTCGACGCGCTCGCGGGCGAGCAGTTTGCCGCGCCGCCGGTGCCGTTCGACGTACTTCGGGCCGCCGCCCGCGAGGGCTTTGGCGTGCTCGGCGTCCAGTTCGGCGAGCCGGGCGAGCATGGCCTCGCGGTTGGCCCGGTAGTCGGGCGAGCCGGTGTCCAGGGCGGAGTCAAGGACCGTCACAGGAGGGCCTCCGGGATGTCCAGGTGGCGCGAGCGCAGCCATTCGCCGAGCGCCTTGGCCTGCGGATCGAAGCGGTACTGGGCGGCGACGCCCTCGCCGAGGATCCCCCCGGCGACGAAGTTGAGCGCGCGCAGGTTCGGCAGTACGTGCCGGGTGACGGGCAGCGCGCCGCTCTCGGGGATCAGCTCGCGGAACCGCTCGGCGGTCAGCTCGTGCGCCAGCCAGCGCCAGGCGTCCTCGGAGCGCACCCACACGCCCACGTTGGCGTCCCCGCCCTTGTCCCCGCTGCGCGCCCCGGCGACCAGCCCGAGCGGGGCGCGGCGCGTCGGCCCCGGCGGGAGCGGCTCCGGCAGCGGCGGCCCGGGCGCCTCCTCCAGCACGCGCGCGTCCTTGGCCGGGGGCACGGCGATACGCCGGCCGTCGTGGAGGACGGCCACATGCTCCACCGACTCCTGGGGGACGTACGCGGCCTCGAAGACGCCGTAGGGCGCGCCCTTGCCGGGTGGCGCCAGGACGTGGAAGCCGGGATAGCCGGCCAGCGCCAGCTCCACGGCGGCCCCGCTGAACGCCCGCCCCACGGGCTCGGCCTCCCCGTCCCGCACCACCAGCCGGAGCAGGGCGCTCGCCCTCTCCTCGGTGTCGGCGTCGGGCCGGTCGGTGCGCACCAGGTCCCAGCGCACCTCACCGGGCGCGGACCGGGCGGCGCCGAGCGCGTCCTCCATCTGCCGGCGCACCAGCTCGGCCTTGCGCTCGATGTCCAGTCCGGTGAGGACGAAGGTGACCTCGTTGCGGAAGCCGCCGAGGCGGTTCAGGCCGACCTTGAGGACGGGCGGCGGCGCCTCGCCGCGCACCCCTTCGATCCGCACCCGGTCGGGCCCGTCCCGTGTGAGCCGTACGGTGTCCAGCCGGGCCGTCACGTCCGGCCCCGCGTACCGGGCGCCCGCCGTCTCGTACAGCAGTTGCGCGGTCACCGTGCCGACCTCCACGACGCCGCCGGTGCCGGGGTGCTTGGTGATGACCGAGGTGCCGTCGGCGTGGATCTCGGCGAGCGGGAAGCCGGGGCGGCGCAGCCGGTCGAGGGCGTGGTCGGCGAAGAAGGCGTAGTTGCCGCCGGTGGCCTGCGCCCCGCACTCCAGCACGTGCCCGGCGACCACCGCGCCCGCGAGCCGGTCATGGTCTCCCGGCTGCCAGCCGAAGTGGGCGGCCGCGGGCCCGGTGACCAGGGCCGCGTCCGTGACCCGGCCGGTGACGACCACGTCGGCGCCCGCGCGCAGGCACTCGGCGATGCCGAAGCCGCCGAGGTAGGCGTGCGCGGCGAGGCTGTCCGGGTGGCGCTCGCGCAGGTCGTCGCCCTCGACGTGGGCCACGCGCACGGGGAGGCCGAGCCGCCCGGCCAGCTCCCGCACCCGCTCGGCCAGCCCGGCCGGGTTGAGCCCGCCGGCGTTGGCGACGATCCGCACGCCCCGCTCGTGCGCGATGCCCAGGCACTCCTCGAGCTGACGCAGGAAGGTGCGGGCGTAACCGGCGGCCGGGTCCTTCAGCCGGTCCCGGCCGAGGATGAGCATGGTCAGCTCGGCGAGGTAGTCGCCGGTGAGCACGTCCAGCTCGCCGCCGGTGAGCATCTCGCGCATGGCGTCGAAGCGGTCGCCGTAGAAGCCGGAGGCGTTGCCGACGCGCAGGGGGCGCGGGGAGGTCTCGCTCATCGGGCCGCCCCCTGCCCGGCGTCGCCGCCGGACTTGGGGGCGCGTCCGTTGCCGGGCGGTCCCGCGAAGGCCTGGGCGATGTCGAGCCAGCGGTCGGCGTCGGGGCCCTCGGCACGCACGGCGAGGTCGGCGCGGTGGGCGCGCTGGGTGACCAGCAGGCAGAAGTCGAGCGCGGGCCCGGTCACCCGCTGGGCCGCGTCCTCGGGCCCGTACGCCCACAGCTTTCCGGACGGGGCGCGGACCTCCACGCGGAACTCCTCGGCGGGCGCGGGCAGTCCGCGCGCCTGGAAGGCGAAGTTCCGCGCCCGCACCCCGATGCGCACCACATGCCCAAGACGGTCGGTGGGTGTGCGGACCACACCGAGCGCGTCCGCCACGTCCTGGCCGTGCGCCCAGGTCTCCATCAGGCGCCCGGTGGCCATGGAGGCGCCCGACATCGGCGGCCCGTACCAGGGGAAGCGCGCGCCGGCCGGCGCCGCGCGCAGCGCCTCGTCGAGCGCGGTGCGCCCCTCACGCCAGCGGGCCAGCAGTTCGGCGGGAGGCAGCCGGGCGCCCTCGGCAGCGCCCTGGTCGACGAAGGAGTCCGGCGCGGCGAGCGCCTTGTCCACCAGGGCGCCGAAACCCTCCTGGTCGGTCACGGCGAGGAGCGCGGAGCGGTCGGTCCATGCCAGGTGGGCGATCTGGTGGGCGACGGTCCAGCCGGCGGCGGGCGTGGCCAGCGCCCACTGCCCGGCGTCCAGACCGGCCACCAGCCGGTCGAGTTCGTCGCTTTCCTCGCGCAGGTCGTCGTAGACGGGCGTCGGATCGGGCATGGGGGGAGCATGGCAGCGGCGCAAAAAACAATCAAGCATGCTTGCATGAATTTATGGCCGACGGCGTGGCGCGGGAGCGCCCACCGGTGAGTTCAGGGCTCAGGCGTCCACCGGGGGCAACGGCCGCTTCCCCCGCCCCACCTGGGTGCGCACCGCGCCCATGCTGGCCGCGATGACCAGGGCGATGGCGACCGCCTGGATCGGGGTGAGGGCCTGGCCGAGGACGAGGAGGCCCGCGGTGGCGGCGATGGCCGGCTCCAGGCTCATCATCACGGCGAAGGTGGAGGCGGGCAGGCGGCGCAGGGCGAGCAGTTCGAGGGTGTACGGCAGCACGGAGGACAGCACCGCCACCGCCGCGCCCAGCCCGAACGTCACCGGATCGGCGAGCTTCGCGCCCGACTCCGCGATGCCCAGCGGCATGAACAGCACCGCGCCCACCGCCATCGCCAGCGCCAGCCCGTCCGCCTGCGGGAAGCGCCGGCCGGTGCGCGCGCTGAAGACGATGTACGCCGCCCACATCGCGCCCGCGCCCAGCGCGAACGCCACACCGGCGGCGTTGAGGCTGCCGAACCCGCCGCCGCTCAGCAGGAAGACGCCCGCCAGGGCGAGCCCCGCCCAGACGAGGTTGAGGGCGCGGCGGGAGGCCAGGACCGACAGGACCAGCGGGCCGAGCACCTCCAGGGTGACCGCCGGGCCGAGCGGAATGCGGGCGATGGACTGGTAGAAGAGGCCGTTCATCGCGGCCATCGCGATGCCGAAGACGACGACCGTGCCCCAGTCGGCGCGCGAGTGTCCGCGCAGCCGCGGCCGGCAGACCAGCAGCAGCACGATCGCCGCCACCAGCAGTCGCAGCGTCACCACGCCCAGCGCGCCCGTCCTCGGCATCAGCGTCACGGCCAGCGCGCCGCCGAACTGCACCGAGAGCCCGCCCGCCAGCACCAGGCCCACCGGCCCCAGGGAGCCGAAACGGCCCTGACCGCCGGGGGCCGGCGCGGGCGCGGGGCCCGGTGCCGCGGCGGCCGGGGCCGACGAGGAGGGGGCGGCGGCACGGGAGGTGCTGGGGGTACTCACGGGCGGTCCAGGGCTGGCTCGGGGAGTGGGGTGCGGGAGCGCGGGGCTCGCGTTCATCGCGGTGTACTTCTGCGTCCAGGGTAATGGACTGCCGTCAGGTGCGTGAAGTCCTTATACAACTGTCCGCGTCGCCGGGCGGCTGCTGTGGGCCCTCGTCGAGCGCCTGCGCCAGCACCTCCGCCAGGTGCCGGCCCCGTACGCCCGCCAGCTGCTCCAGCTGCGTACGGCAGGAGTAGCCGTCCGCGAGGATCACCGTGCCCTCGGCGGACCGGCGCACCGACGGCAGGAGCTGTTCCTCCGCGCAGGCCGTGGACACCTCCCAGTGGCCCTTCGCGAAACCGAAGTCGCCGGCCAGTCCGCAGCAGCCGCCGGACAGCTCGCCGGTCAGGCCGGCCGCCGCGCGCAGCCGCCGCTCGGCCGCGTCCCCGAGGACGGCGTGCTGGTGGCAGTGGGTCTGGCCGGCCACCGGGCGGTCCAGGCGGGGCGGCCGCCAGCCGGGGGCGTGCCGCTCCAGCGTCTCGGCGAAGGTCAGGACGCGGCCGGCCAGCAGCCGTGCGCGCGGGTCGCCGGGCAGCAGGTCCGGCAGGTCGGCGCGCAGCGCGGCGGCGCAGCTCGGCTCCAGGACGACCACCGGGGCGCCGGCCTCCAGGACCGGTTCCATCAGGTCCAGGGTGCGCCGCAGCACCGCGCGGGCCCGGTCGAGCTGGCCGGTGGAGACGTACGTCAGACCGCAGCAGACCCGGCCCCGGCCGCGCAGCACGGACACGGGGTCCAGGATCCGGGTCCTCCCGTCGCCCACGGGAGGCCGGCGCAGGCGCAGGGTGGGCGGCAGCGCCACTCGCAGCCCGGCCGCCTCCAGCACCCGTACGGCCGCGCGCCCCACGGCGGGCGACAGATGCTCGGTGAAGGTGTCGGGCCACAGGACGACCAGCTCGCCCGAGCCGCCCCGCTCCCCCGGCACGCCCGGCCCGCCGGTCCGGCCCCGCTCGCCGGTCTCCTCCCCGCCCGGCCGCCGCCTCCGGCTCCACCAGCGGGTGAAGGGCTCGGCCGCCAGACGCGGTATCCCTCTTTCGGGTGCGATCCCGGCCAGCCGCCGGGCCACCGCCGCCAACGGCCGTACGGCGGCCAGCGCGTTGACGGCGGGCGCGATCCGGGTGCGGCCCGCCCACCGCAGCCACACCGGGAGCCACCCCAGCGCGTAGTGCGCGGCCGGGCGGCGCCGGCCGGCGTAGTGGTGGTGCAGGAACTCCGCCTTGTACGTGGCCATGTCGACCCCGACCGGGCAGTCGGAGCGGCAGCCCTTGCAGGACAGGCACAGGTCGAGTGCGTCGCGGACCTCCGTTGACCGCCAGCCGCCGGTGACCACCTCGCCGGCGAGCATCTCGTGCAGCAGCCGGGCGCGTCCGCGCGTGGAGTGCTCCTCGGCGCCGGTCGCGCGGAAGGAGGGGCACATCACGCCCGCGCCCGGGGCGTGGGCCGTACGGCACTTGGCCACGCCGACGCACCTGCGCACGGCGGCCGCGAAGTCCCCGCCGTCGGCCGGGTAGCCGAAGGCGACCTCGACCGGCTCGCGGGGCAGCACGGCAAAGCGCAGGTTCGAGTCCAGGGGCGCCGGGCGGACCAGCATCCCCGGGTTGAGCAGGTCGTCCGGGTCCCACACGGCCTTGGCCCGCTCGAACAGGGCGACCAGGCCGGCCCCGTACATCCTCGGCAGCAGTTCGGCGCGGGCCTGCCCGTCCCCGTGCTCCCCGGACAGCGAACCCCCGTGCGCCACCACCAGTTCCGCGAGCTCCTCGGAGAACCGCCGGAAGCGTGCCGTCCCGGCCGGGGTCAGCAGGTCGAAGTCGATGCGGACGTGGACGCAGCCGTCCCCGAAGTGCCCGTACGGCGTGCCGCGCAGCCCGTGCCCGGCCAGCAGGGCCCGGAAGTCCCGCAGGTACGCGCCCAGCCGCGCCGGCGGCACCGCACAGTCCTCCCAGCCGGGCCACGCCTCGCTGCCGTCCGGCATCCGTGTCGCCGTACCGCTCGCGTCCTCCCGGATCCGCCACAGGGCGCGCTGCGCGGCGGCGTCCGTGACCACCAGCGCGTCCGCCGCGTCGGCCGCGCGCACGACACCCTCCGCACGCGCGCGTGCCTCGGCCGCCGACTCCCCTCCCGTCTCCACGAACAGCCAGGCGTCCCCGCGCGGAAGCCCGGCCGAGAGAGAAGGCACCAGGTCCCGGGCCATCCCCTCCACCGTCAGCGGCCCGAGCGGCAGCAGTCCGGCCGCCGCCTCCGCCGCGGCGCCCTCGTCGGCGTACCCCAGCACGGCCAGGGCCCGCGCGCGGGGCGTGTCCACCAGTCGTACGACCGCCTCGGTCAGCACGCCCAGGGTGCCCTCCGAGCCGCAGAAGGACCGCGCCACGTCGGCGCCCTTCTCGGGGAGCAGGGCGTCCAGCGCGTACCCCGAGATACGGCGGGGCAGGTCGGGGAAGCCGGTCCGCAGCCGCGCCAACTCCCCCTCGGCCAGCGCGCGCAGCCCGTCCGGGGCCCCGGCCCATCCCTGCCCGAGCCGCAGCCGCCGCCCGCGCGCGGTGACGACGGACAGCTCCCGCACGCTGTCCGCGGTGGTCCCCCAGGCCACCGAGTGGGAGCCGCAGGAGTTGTTGCCGATCATCCCGCCGAGCGTGCAGCGGCCGTGCGTGGACGGGTCGGGCCCGAAGCGCAGTCCGTGCGGGGCGGCGGCCTCCTGGAGCCGGTCCAGGACCAGGCCCGGCTGCACGACGGCCGTGCGCGTGTCCGGTTCGAGGGCGAGCAGCCGGTCCATGTGCCGGGTGAAGTCCAGGACCACTCCCGTGCCGGTGGCCTGCCCCGCGATCGACGTGCCCCCGCCGCGCGCCACCACCGGCACGCCGTGCGCCCGGCACACCTCCAGCACGGCCGCCACGTCGTCCGCGTCCCGCGGCGCCACCACGCCCAGCGGGACCCGCCGGTAGTTGGAGGCGTCCATGGTGACCAGCGCCCGCGCGGTGACGCCGAAGTCGACGTCACCGCCGCGGACGGCCCGGCGGAGCTCGCGCGCGAGGTCGTCGGCGCCGGCGCGGCTCGCGCGCTTCCCGTGGTCCGAGAGATCGGTCATGCGTCCAGGATGCATCCGGCCACTGACAGTGACGACGGCCGGCCGCCGGAGCGACGACGGCGGGCCGTGTCTCGTAGGTCCCGACATGTCCGCCGCCCGGCGGGACCCGTCTCATCGGACGGAACGCGTTTCCGTCCGGTTTCGCCGAAGAGATACCCTCCGGCTCGTGGCTGAGATCCAGATTCCTGACGACATCAAGCCCGCGGACGGCCGTTTCGGCGCGGGTCCCTCCAAGGTGCGGACGGAGGCGCTGGACGCCCTCGCCGCCACGGGTAAGTCCCTGCTCGGCACGTCCCACCGCCAGGCCCCGGTCAAGAACCTGGTCGGCAAGGTGCGCGAGGGCATCCGCGAGCTGTTCCGGCTCCCCGACGGCTACGAGGTCGTGCTCGGCAACGGCGGCTCCACCGCGTTCTGGGACATCGCGACGCACGGCCTGATCGAGAACAGGTCGCAGCACCTCACCTTCGGCGAGTTCAGCTCGAAGTTCGCCAAGGCCGCCAAGCTCGCCCCGTGGCTGGCCGAGCCGGACGTCGTCTCCGCCGACGCGGGCACGCACCCCGAGCCGGCCGCGCGCGAGGGCGTCGACGTGTACGCCTTCACCCACAACGAGACCTCGACCGGCGTCGCCATGCCCATCAAGCGCGTGGCCGGCGCCGACGAGGGCGCCCTGGTCCTGGTCGACGCCACCTCCGGCGCGGGCGGCCTCCCGGTCGACGTCGCCGAGACCGACGTCTACTACTTCGCCCCGCAGAAGTCCTTCGCCTCCGACGGCGGCCTGTGGATCGGCGTGTTCTCCCCGGCCGCGATCGAGCGCGCCGAGCGGATCCACGCGTCCGGCCGCCACATCCCGGAGTTCTTCAGCCTGCCCACGGCGATCGACAACTCCCGCAAGAACCAGACGTACAACACCCCGGCGCTGGCCACCCTGTTCCTGCTCAACGAGCAGCTGGAGTGGATCAACGGCCAGGGCGGCCTGGACTGGGCCACCGGCCGCACGAAGGACTCCTCGTCCCGCCTGTACGCCTGGGCGGAGGAGTCGAAGTACGCCACCCCGTTCGTCGCCGACCCGGCCAAGCGCTCGCAGGTGATCGGCACGATCGACTTCTCCGACGAGATCGACGCCGCCGCCGTCGCCAAGGCCCTGCGCGCCAACGGCGTCGTCGACACCGAGCCCTACCGCAAGCTCGGCCGCAACCAGCTGCGCGTCGCGATGTTCCCGGCGATCGACCCGGCGGACGTCGAGGCGCTCACGAAGTGCGTCGACTACGTCATCGAGAAGCTGTAGTCGCCTTCACTCTCCGCTCGTACGAGTGAAGTGCGGGGTGGCGGGGGGCCGTTGCGCCGGTTCCCTGTCACCCCGCCTCCGTGTCGGCCGTACGGGCTCGGACCGCGATGCTCCGCCGCACCCGCGCCTCCACACTGGCGTGCCCGTCGGGCGGGCCCCGTCAGCCGCGGCGCCTGAGCCGTCGTAGCCCGAAGACCGCGACTGCCGCGAGCGCGACGGCCACCGCGCCGGTCCTCACCGTGCCGCTCAGCCCGCCGCCGTGCTTCGCGCTCCCGCCGGACGCCTGGGAACCGCCGCCCGTCGAGGGCGACTTGGCGCTGCCGGGCGCGTCCTTGGCCTGTACGGGGCTTTCGGCGCCCTCGCTGCCGTACAGGAGCTTCCTGCCGTCGATCGTGTACGTGATCGACTCGCCCTGGGCCTGGAGGGGGACGTCGAGGGTGCCTTCGCGTTTGATCCGGCCGCCGTTCCAGTCGTAGTAGATGCCGCCGAAGTAGCCGCGCACGGCGAGCTGGGTGCCGTCCGGTGAGAATGCGGCGTCGGTGGCCCAGAGGTCGACCGGGGCGATGGGGCGGAAGACGTTGGTGCCCGTGGGGGACAGGTGGGCCGGGCCCTCGAAGAGGTGTCCGCCGTTCTCGTTCTTGTCGATGATGTAGACCCGGCCGGTCCTGGGGTGCACGACCAGGGACTCGGCGTTGCGGGCGCCGCCGGCGTACTTCACCACGTACTGCGTGGCGCGGATCGTCTGGTCCTTGAGCACCTTGGGCTCGGGCAGCCGGTAGATCCAGACGTAGGGCCAGGTGCCGCCGAGGTTGTCGCCGATGTCGCCGACGTAGATCTGGTTGCCGGGGCCTATGGAGATGGCCTCGGCGTCACGGGGCTTGCCGATGCCGCTGAGGGTGATCGTGGCGACCGTCTTCCCGGTCCTGCCGTCCACGGCGTAGATCTGGGGGCCGTAGCCGCTGTCGTTGTGGGTCCAGTAGACGCCGGGGTGCAGACGGGAGGCGGCCAGGCCGCTGGACTCCTTGATCCGGGGGTCCTCGATCGTGAAGCCGCCGTCCCCGCCGACGCCGGAATCGGCACGTGCGGTGGCACTGGCGGTCGTGGCGGGCGCGGCGAAGGCGCCCACGAGGAGGGCCCCGGCGAGGAGGGCGAGCGGTCGGCGCATCCCTCAAGCCTGCCATCCCCGGCCGGGGTTCACTCGGCGTGGTGGGAGCGTGGTGGGAGCGTGGTGGGCCTCACATCGCGGGCGGAGCCGTGATCGTCCATCATGAGCGGATGCTCAGGTTCATGCCCGTCGGTGACTCCATGACGATCGGCAGCGCGGGCGAACACACGTGGCGCTACCGGCTGTGGCAGCACCTGCGCGACACCTACGACGGCCCGTTCGCGCTCGTCGGCCCGCGCGAGACGCTCTACGACAAGGCGACGGACGCGCCCACGTCGTACGAGTACGCCGACCCCGCCTTCCCGCGCGCCCACCTGGCCGGCTGGGGCGAGGGCTGGGGGCACATGGCCCCGCTGATCGCGGACGCGGTGCGCGAGTGCCGTGCCGACGTCCTGCTGGTCTCGCTCGGCCTGATCGACCTGGGCTTCTACACCAACGCCGAGCAGACCGCGGCGAACGTGCGCGCCTTCGTCACGGCGGCCCGCGAGGCCAACGCGCGCCTGCGGATGGTCGTGCTCCCGGTGATACCGAACATCCGCGCCGAGGCCGACCCGCCCTTCGCCACCCAGGTGAGCCTCTTCAACGAACTGCTGGCCAAGACGGTGGCCGACCTGGACGAGCCGCGCTCCCCCCTGCTGCTGGCGTCCCCGCCGCCCACGTACGACATCCACACGGACACCTACGACGGCACCCACCCGAACACCCACGGCGAGCACAAGATCGCCGCCACCTTCGCCGACGCGATGCATCAGGCATGGGGATTCGGCCATCCGTACGCGGCCGCAACAAGCTGACCGCTTTCCGGCGCACCCCGGTCACCGTACGTATCGTTGTACCGCGCGGCCGCACCCGTTCGTGGACGGCCGGGGAGGAGCGCGACCGTGACCGTCCTCGAAGACAGGATCGAGATGGCCGACGCCGACAGCGAGAGCTTGGACGAGTGGTTCGAGCGGCTCAAGCGCATGCCCGTCCCCGAAGGATTCAGGGTCGAGATCGTCGGGGGCAGCGTTTTCATGACGCCACAGCGTGACACTCACTGGCAGATCATCCGCATGTTCTTGTGGGCCATCGAGGACAGGTTCGGGAGGAAGGCCAAGGTCTTCTCTGACGTCCGCATCGACTTCCCGGGCCACCAGAACGGCTTCTGCCCCGACGTCGCCTTGCTCAGGGACTCGGCGAAGAAGGACGACAAGGGCCACTGGCGCTTCGAGGACGTCCAGTTCGTCGCCGAGGTGATCTCCGAGGCGACGGCCGCCAACGACTACGGGCCCAAGCGGATCGCCTACGCCGAGGCCGGAGTCCCCGTCTACGTCATCGCCGACCCCTACCAGGGCCGGTGCCACATCTACACGGACCCGGAGGACGGCGACTACGCCGACCCGACGAAGGTGGACTTCGGCACCGACATCGACCTCACCGGCACCGTCGTCGATCTCATCCTCAAGACCGACAAATTCCCCCGCGACTGACCGCCGTCCCCTGCGTCCCCGCCGTCCCCGGCTGCCCTTGCTTCGAGGGCACTCCAGGACGTTGGCTTGGGGACCATGGAGTACACACAGCTCGGACGCACGGGACTCAAGGTCAGCAGGCTCGTCCTCGGGACGATGAACTTCGGTCCGCAGACCGACGAGGCGGACAGTCACGCGATCATGGACGCGGCGCTGGACGCCGGGATCAACTTCTTCGACACCGCCAACGTGTACGGCTGGGGCGAGAACAAGGGCCGTACCGAGTCCATCATCGGCAACTGGTTCGCCAAGGGCGGCGACCGGCGCGACAAGGTCGTCCTCGCCACCAAGGTGTACGGCAACATGTCGCCGGACAACTCCTCCGTCTGGCCCAACCACGACAAGCTCTCCGCCGTGAACATCCGGCGGGCCGTGGACGCGAGCCTCAAGCGGCTGCGGACCGACCACATCGACGTCTACCAGTTCCACCACATCGACCGCGCCACCGGCTTCGACGAGATCTGGCAGGCCATCGACGTCCTGGTCCAGCAGGGCAAGATCCTCTACGTCGGCTCGTCCAACTTCCCCGGGTACAAGATCGCCCAGGCCAACGAGGCCGCCGCCCGCCGGGGCGGGACCATCGGGCTGGTCAGCGAGCAGTGTCTCTACAACCTCGCCGAGCGGCGCGCCGAGATGGAGGTCATCCCGGCCGCGCAGGACTACGGGCTCGGGGTCATCCCCTGGTCCCCGCTGCACGGCGGGCTGCTGGGCGGTGTGCTGAAGAAGCAGGCCGAGGGCGGCCGGCGCTCCTCCGGGCGGGCCGCCGACGCCCTGAACGACCCGGCGGTGCGCAAGCAGATCCAGGCCTACGAGGACCTGCTCGACAAGCACGGCCTGGAGCCGGGCGAGGCGGCCCTGGCCTGGCTGCTCACCCGGCCCGGCGTGACCGGCCCGATCGTGGGGCCGCGCACCGCCGGGCAGTTGGAGTCGGCGCTGCGGGCGGTCGAGCTGGAGCTGAGCGAGGAGGTGCTGGCCGGGCTGGACGAGGTCTTCCCGGGCCCGGGACCGTCCCCGGAGGCCTTCGCCTGGTGAGCGGGTGATCGGCGCCGGTCACTGAACGTCCCGCGGCGGCCGTGCTCGGCATGCTCGACGTGCTCGGCGGCGTCACCTGCCGAGCACGGCCGCCAGGGCGACGACGGCGAACATCAGCACAAGCGCACCGGCCATGATCCGGTTCCGGGTCTTCGGGTCCACGTATTCGAGACTAACCGGCGCCGCCGAGCGGCCGGCGGGCGACCGCCTCGTAACGGGGCTGCTCCCCGGGCACGCCCGACCTCGGCAGGTGGCTGCGGACCAGGACCAGCTCCTCCACGGTCCAGGTGCGCGTGCCGAAGCCCTCCAGTGCCTTCACGTACGGCCGCACGTCCACCGCGTCCCGGCCGCGGGCCACGGTCAGGTGGGCCTTGTAGCGGCGGTGCTCCCCCATCTCCACGCCGGCCTTGCGCGCCGCCGCCTCCGCGCGCTCGGCCAGCAGCCGCATGGTCCGCAGATCGCCCTCGGCCCCGGCCCACAGCGCCTTGCCCCGCCCGAACTGGCCGCCCCCGCTCAGGGCGAGCCCGAAGGCCGGCGTACGGCCCGCGGCCCGCCCCAGCCGCTCCTCCAGCTCCGGTACGACCCCGTCGTCGACCTCGCCGTAGAACGCGAGCGTGAAGTGCCACCCGGCCGGCCCGGTCCACCGCAGCCCCTCCGCCCCCGGCAGCCCCCGCAACTCCCGGACCATCCGCTCGAGCTCACGCACGACATCCTCGGGGGGCAGCACGGCGGCGAAGAGTCTCATGGGCCCAGTCTCCGCCACGCCCCGGACGTGTCCGAGCGACCGTGCGTATCGTTGTACCGCGCGGCCGTACTCGTTCATGGGGCGGCCGGGGAGGAGCGCCACGATGACCGTCCTTGAAGACAGGATCGCGATGGCCGAGAGCGACAACACGATCACGCTCGACGAGATGTTCGAGCGGCTCGAGAAGATGCCCGTCCCCGAGGGATACAAGGTCGAGGTCGTCGAGGGGACCGTCTTCATGTCGCCACAGCGGGACACCCACTGGGAGATCATCCTGGACTTCATCGAGCAGTTGCGGACCAAGTACCCCCGCAAACGCGTCAAGTCGGACGTCCGGATCGACTATCCGGGCCACCTCAACGGGTTCGCGGCCGACGTGACGGTGATCGCCGAGGACGCCGGCAGGACGGAGGGGGGCCACTGGCGCTGTGAGGACGTCGAGTTCGTCGCCGAGGTCATCTCCAAGGGCACGGCGGCCAACGACTACGGCCCGAAGAAGGCCGCCTACGCCAAGGCCGGGGTCCCCGTCCTCGTGATCGCCGACCCCTACCGGGGTGAGTGCGTCGTCCACACCCACCCCCGGGACGGCAAGTACGCCGTCGAGGTGAAGGCCGACTTCGGGGAGGAACTGGACCTCACCGGCACGGTCGTCGGCCTTGTGATCAAGACCGGCGAGTTTCCGCGCGACTAGGGGCCGGGCGGGCGGGCGGAGGCCGGCCCTCCGGCCCGCCGGCTCGGCTCACGCGACCGGGGCCAGTTCCTCACGGTGGTTTCGGGGGACCAGGTTCACCCGGGGGTGGCCGTGGTCCCAGGCGAGGGTGAGGCGGAGGCCGCCGAGGCGGGTGAGGATCAGGCCGACGGCGGTGGCCGCGGCGACCGAGACGATGCCGCCGAGGGCGAAGCCGATCCGGGCGCCGTAGGCGTCGGTGACCCAGCCGACCAGCGGGGCGCCCAGGGGCGTACCGCCCATGAAGACCATCATGAACAGGGACATCACCCGTCCCCGCATGGCCGGGTCGGTGGCCATCTGGACCGCGGTGTTGGCGGTGACGTTGACGGTCATGCCGAAGACGCCGATCGGGGTCATCAGCAGCGCGAACAGCCAGTACGACGGGGCCAGCGAGGAGACGATCTCCAGCGTGCCGAAGGCGACGGCCGCCGCGATCAGCACGCGCAGCCGGGCCGTTCCGCGCCGGGCGGCGAGCAGGGCGCCGATCAGGGAGCCGATCGCCATCATCGTGTTGAACAGGCTGTACGCGCCGGCGCCGGCGTGGAAGACGTCGTCGGCGTAGGCCGACAGCCAGACCGGGAAGTTGAAGCCGAAGGTGCCGATGAAGCCGACCAGGACGATCGGCCAGATCAGGTCGGGGCGCCCGGCGACATAGTGCAGGCCCTCGCGGAGCTGGCCCTTGCCGCGCGGGGCGCGCTCGACGACGTGCAGCTCACGGGCGCGCATCAGCAGCAGTCCCGCGATGGGCGCGACGAAGGACAGGCCGTTGGCGAGGAACGCCCAGCCGGTGCCGACCCCGGTGATCATGACGCCCGCGACGGCGGGGCCGATCAGCCGGGCGGACTGGAAGTTGGCCGAGTTCAGGCTGACCGCGTTCTGCAGTTGGCCGGGGCCGACCATCTCGGAGACGAAGGACTGGCGGGCCGGGTTGTCGACGACCGTGGCGAGGCCGACCGCGAAGGCGGCCACGTAGACGTGCCAGACCTGGACGTGTCCGGTCAGGGTGAGCGCGGCGAGCGCGAGGCCGGTGACGGCCATCGACGACTGCGTGACGAGCAGCGCGGGCCGCTTGGGCAGCCGGTCGACGAGCACACCGCCGTAGAGCCCGAACAGCAGCATCGGCAGGAACTGGAGGGCGGTGGTGATGCCGACCGCGGCGGAGGAGCCGGTGAGGCTGAGCACCAGCCAGTCCTGGGCGATGCGCTGCATCCAGGTGCCGGTGTTGGAGACGACCTGGCCCAGGAAGAACAGCCGGTAGTTCCTGATGCGCAGCGAGCTGAACATCGAGGACTTGCGGGGGACCGGGGTCGAAGGGGTGGTCGGTGCGGGGGCGGAAGCTGCTCCGGATCCCGTACTCAAAGGGTTCGCCTCCTCGCGAAACGCTGCCTGTTTACAGATGTGCGAGCTTCTCCAGCACGGGGGCGGCGGCGCGCAGTTTGGCCCACTCGTCCTCGTCGAGCCCTTCGACCAGGCCGGCCAGGAACGCGTTCCGCTTGCGGCGGCTCTCCTCGAGCATGGTCACGGCCTGCTCGGTCCTGGTGACGACCTTCTGGCGCCGGTCCTCGGGGTGCGGCTCCAGCCGGACCAGCCCCTTGGCCTCGAGCAGCGCCACGATGCGGGTCATCGACGGCGGCTGCACGTGCTCCTTGCGGGCGAGCTCGCCCGGGGTGGCGCTTCCGCAGTTGGCGAGGGTGCCCAGCACCGACATCTCGGTGGGGCTCAGCGACTCGTCGACGCGCTGGTGCTTGAGCCGACGGGACAGCCGCATCACGGCGGATCGCAGCGAGTTCACGGCGGCAGCGTCGTCGCCATGGGTAAGGTCCGGCATGTTCTTTAGAGTAACTCATTACTCTCGCTAAAGACCACCTGGGACACGCCGTCCCGCCCGTGACCCCGGCCACGCGCGGGCCGTTTCGCGCCAACATCACTCAAATGGGTGATCTTGCCGCGGAACGTGACGCGACCCGCGCGGCCGTGCGGCGACCCTCGATCCCATGGGGACCAGCGTGCTCAGCCTGCGCATAGACCGTGAGCTGCTCGAACGGCTCCGGCACCATGCCGCCAAAAGAGGAATGAGCGTCCAGGACTATGTCGTCCGGACGCTCATTCGCGATGACTTCGACCAGCGGTTCCAGACCGCCGTCGAGGAGACGGAGAGGTTCTACGGGGTCACCCGGCCCACGTGAACCCCACCCGGGGTCAGGTCAGGCCCAGGGCCGGCATCAGGTAGTAGAAGCCGAACACCGCCGCCACCACGTACATCGCCGCCGGCACCTCGCGGGCGCGGCCGGCCGCCAGGCGCAGCAGGACGAAGGTGATGAAGCCCATGCCGATGCCGTTGGTGATCGAGTAGGTGAACGGCATCATCACCATGGTGACGAAGGCCGGCATCGCGATCGTGTAGTCGGACCAGTCGATCTCCCGCACCGAGCCCGCCAGGATCAGGAAGCCCACCGCGAGCAGCGCCGGGGTGGCCGCCTGGGACGGGACCATGGTGGCGACCGGGGTCAGGAACAGCGCCACGGCGAACAGCGCGCCGGTCACGACGTTGGCGAAGCCAGTACGGGCGCCCTCGCCGACACCCGCGGTCGACTCCACGAAGCAGGTGGTGGCCGAGGAGGAGCTGGCGCCGCCGGCCGCGACGGCGATGCCGTCGACGAAGAGGACCTTGTTGATGCCGGGCATCTGCCCCTGGGCGTCGGTCAGCTTCGCCTCGTCGCTGATGCCCATGATCGTGCCCATGGCGTCGAAGAAGCAGGACAGCAGCACGGTGAAGACGAACAGGACGCCGGTGAGCACGCCGACCTTGGCGAAGCCGCCGAACAGGCTGACCTGGCCGATCAGGCCGAAGTCGGGCGTGGAGACCGGGTTGCCGGGCCACTTCGGGGTGGTCAGACCCCAGGAGGGCACCTTGGCGACGGCGTTGACGACGACACCGAGGACGGTCATCGCGACGATCGAGATCAGGATCGCCCCGGGCACCTTGCGCACGATCAGCGCCAGGGTGAGCAGCGCGCCCAGCACGAAGACGAGCACCGGCCAGCCGCTGAGGTGGCCGTCGGCGCCCAGCTGGAGCGGGACGGTGGTGTGGGCGGCGTCCGGGATGCGGGAGACGAAGCCGGAGTCGACCAGGCCGATCAGCATGATGAACAGGCCGATGCCGATGGAGATGCCCTTGCGCAGGCCGAGCGGCACCGCGTTCATGACCCGCTCCCGCAGGCCGGTGGCGACCAGCAGCATCACCACGAAGCCGGCGAGGACGACCATGCCCATCGCGTCCGGCCAGGACATGCGCGGGGCGAGCTGGAGCGCGACCACGGTGTTGACGCCGAGCCCGGCGGCGAGCGCGATGGGCACGTTGCCGATGACGCCCATGAGCAGCGTGGTGAACGCGGCGGTCACGGCGGTGGCGGTGACCAGCTGGCCGCTGTTGAGCTGATGCCCGTACACGTCCTTCGCGCTGCTCAGGATGATCGGGTTCAGCACGATGATGTAGGCCATCGCGAAGAAGGTGGCGAAACCGCCGCGGATCTCCCGCGACAGCGTGCTGCCGCGTTCGGAGATCTTGAAGTAGCGGTCGAGAGCGCCGTACACGGGCGGCGTGCCCGGCTGCTCGGGGGCGGGGGCCTTGGCGGTGGCCGAGGTGGACATGCGGGTGACCTCAAGGGGGCGGGGGGTAGGGGTGCCGAGGCGGGCCCTTGGGGGCTTCCGTCGCGCCGCCGTGGACTTCCTTGGCGTTTCATACGAACAGAAGTGGCCAGACTCAGACTGTTTCAGTATGAACATATAAAGCCGAAAAGGCTATCTCCGCGCGTAGACCCTGGGGAGAACTTGCGCAGCCCCGGCGTGGCACACACGCAGACCCGCGTCGACGGCACCGAGGCCCACGGCGGCGAAGGCTCCCCCGGCCGGGGACGTAAGCTGAGGCCCATGGCGAAGTGGACTCCCACGCACGAGGCGCCGGAGCCCCTGGAGGGCCCCGTGGTCGCCACCATCACCGGCGGCACGATCCTCTGGTTCGTCCTCTTCCTGGTCCAGCTCCCCTTCTACGGCTGGTTCTCCGACCACGGCCACACCTGGTGGGTGTGGACCTGCCTGGCCGGCGGCGGACTGGGCCTCATCGGCGTCTGGTACGTCCGCAGGCGCGACGCCGCCATCAAGCGGGCCGCCGCCACCCCCGACGTCACCTCCGCGCAGAAGACGCCGGCCGAGTAGGCGACGCCCGGCCCCGCCGAGCGGGCGGCTCCCCCGCGCGGCCCGTACAACCTCCGCAGGACACCGCCCCGCGGCCCGCTCCTCCCCAGGTCGGATCTTCGCCCCGCTCGACGGGTCAAGCCGCATCCGGGCACGTACCGTCGAATGCATGACCCATGTCGACGCGGGCGCAGAGCTGGACCCCGTGCACCCCGTGCCCCACCCGCCGGCCCGGGCGGACGGCCTGACCCACGCCGAGGTCGCCGAGCGCGTCGCCCGTGGCCAGGTCAACGACGTGCCGGTGCGCAGCAGCCGCTCCCTCGCCGACATCGTCCGCGCGAACGTCCTCACCCGCTTCAACGCGATCATCGGCGTGCTCTGGCTGATCATGCTGTTCGTCGCGCCGATCCAGGACGGCCTGTTCGGCTTCGTGATCCTCGCCAACACCGGCATCGGCATCATCCAGGAGTGGCGGGCCAAGCAGACCCTGGACTCACTCGCCGTGATCGGCGAGGCCCGCCCCACCGTGCGCCGCGACGGCTGGGCCACCGAGATCGGCACCTCGGAGATCGTCCTCGACGACGTCATCGAGATCGGGCCGGGCCACAAGGTGGTCGTGGACGGCACCTGCGTGGAGGCGGACGGTCTGGAGATCGACGAGTCGCTGCTCACCGGGGAGGCCGACCCGGTCGTCAAGCGGCCCGGCGACCACGTGATGTCCGGCAGCTTCGTCGTCGCGGGCGGCGGCGCCTTCCGCGCGTCCCGGGTGGGCCGCGAGGCCTACGCCGCCCAGCTCGCCGAGGAGGCCTCCCGCTTCACCCTCGTCCACTCGGAACTGCGCACGGGAATCTCCACCATCCTCAAGTACGTGACGTGGATGATGATCCCCACCGCGATCGGCCTGGTCATCAGCCAGCTGGTGGTCAAGCACGGCGGTCTGAAGGAGTCCGTGGCCCGCACGGTCGGCGGGATCGTCCCGATGGTGCCCGAGGGCCTGGTGCTGCTCACCTCGGTCGCCTTCGCGATCGGCGTGATCCGGCTGGGCCGCAAGCAGTGCCTGGTGCAGGAGCTGCCCGCGATCGAGGGCCTGGCCCGCGTCGACACGGTCTGCCTGGACAAGACCGGCACCCTCACCGAGGGCGGCATGGACGTCACCGAGCTGCGCACTCTGAACGGCTACGACGACTCCTACATACGCAAGGTGCTCGGCGCCCTCGGCGAGTCCGACCCGCGCCCCAACGCCTCCCTCCAGGCGATCATCGACGCCTGCCCGGACAGCGAGGAGTGGCGCTGCGTGGAGTCGCTGCCCTTCTCCTCCGCCCGCAAGTACAGCGGCGCGAGCTTCAGCGAGGGCGACGGCGAGTCCAGTACGTGGCTGCTGGGCGCCCCCGACGTGCTGCTGGACGGGGACGCGCCCGCCCTCGCCGAGACCGGCCGGCTGAACGAGCAGGGCCTGCGCGTGCTGCTGCTGGCCCGCGCCGCCCGCGACCTGGACGCCCCGGACGTCGACAAGGGCGTCACGCCCGCCGCCCTCGTCGTGCTCGAGCAGCGGCTGCGCCCGGACGCGGCGCAGACCCTGGGCTTCTTCGCCCGGCAGAACGTCCGCGCCAAGGTCATCTCCGGCGACAACGCGGTGTCGGTGGGCGCGGTCGCCGCCAAGGCCGGCCTGGCCGGCACCGCCGTCGACGCGCGCCGGCTGCCCGCCGAGCGGGAGGCGATGGCGCGGGAGCTGGAGGACGGCACGGTCTTCGGGCGGGTCACCCCGCAGCAGAAGCGGGAGATGGTGGGCGCCCTCCAGTCGCGCGGGCACACGGTCGCGATGACCGGCGACGGCGTGAACGACGTGCTCGCCCTGAAGGACGCCGACATCGGCGTGGCCATGGGGTCCGGCTCCGAGGCCACGCGGGCGGTCGCGCAGATCGTGCTGCTGGACAACAGCTTCGCCGTGCTGCCGTCGGTGGTCGCCGAGGGGCGGCGGGTGATCGGCAACATCACCCGGGTCGCGACCCTGTTCCTGGTCAAGACGGTCTACTCGGTGCTGCTGGCGCTGATGGTGGTGTTCTCGCAGGTGGAGTACCCCTTCCTGCCCCGGCACCTGACCCTGCTGTCCACCCTCACCATCGGCGTGCCGGCCTTCTTCCTCGCCCTCGCCCCGAACACCGAGCGGGCCCGGCCGCACTTCGTGCGCCGCGTCATGCGGTACTCGCTGCCGGGCGGGGTGGTGGCGGCGGTGGCGACCTTCGTGACGTATCTGATCGCCCGCCTGCACTACACCGGCCCGGGCAGTCTCGACGCCCAGACCAGCGCGGCGACGCTCACGCTGTTCCTGGTCTCGATGTGGGTGCTGGCCATCATCGCCCGCCCCTACACCTGGTGGCGGATCGCGCTGGTCCTGTCGATGGGCGGGGCCTTCGTGGTAGTGCTGGCCGTGCCCGCGCTGCAGTCCTTCTTCGCGCTCGAACTGGTGGGGACGGCGATGCCCTGGCTGGCGGTGGGCATCGCCGTCGTGGCGTCGGCCGTACTGGAACTGCTGTGGAAGTGGGTCGACCACCGCTTCCCGGCCTAGGGCCCTTCTTCCGGATCAGGCCGGCTCCGAGCCACCTCGCCTCCCGGCAGACCCGAGCCGTGGCTGGTGCGTGCACCCGCCCGGGTGCAAGCTCGATGCCCGCGTCGCGGGCCGAGCCGCAGGGGTGGGTCACCGTCACCCCCGCCGCTCACTCACCGCAACCACCACGACGCCGGCACCGGCTCCGGGCCCTAGTCGAACCAGCGGTCGCGGGCCAGTTCCTCCGTGCGGGAGGGGTCCTCCAGGAGGGCGGCCACCTCGAAGCGGCGCGGCCACTGGCCCGACGCCCAGGCGAGACCGGCGGCCACGCCCTCCAGGGTCGCCGCGTGCAGGACGCCGTCCGAGGTCAGGCGCCAGTCCAGCTCGGTGCCGTCGACGACCAGCTCCTCGTGCTCGACGTACGTCCGCGGGGTGCGCGGGCCGAGCAGGACCCGTACCGGCTCGGGTACGTCGTGCTCGGTGCCCGCGGAGTCCACCGACCCGGCGACCGACTCGCTCAGCCGCCGCACCTGGAACAGCTCGGCCAGCTCCGCCGCCAGCGCCGGCCGCACCGGCAGCAGCGGCACACCGGCGGTGAAGGGCAACAGGTCCGGCGAGTCGCACACCACCGCATCGGCCGCGTCCACCACCTCGACCCGGCCGTCGACCACGGCCCGCAGGTCGTCGGGCAGTGTCACCCGCTCCGGGTCCAGCTGGGCCAGCGCGCCGTACAGGGCGTGCAACTGGGCAGTCGTGACCGGGCGTTCGGGGTCGGCCAGCCGGTCGAGCAGTTCGGCGGCCCCGCCCGGCTCGTCGAGCAAGGCGGCCACCGAGGTGCGTACACCCAGGGCCCGCAGCACCTGCTCGTCCTCGAAGCCGGTGGCGTCCGCCTCGTCGTACAGCCCGCGCAGCAGCGGGTCGGAACCGGCGGCGCGCAGGCCGGCCGGGCGGCGGCCGCCGAGCACCGGGTGCCCGCGCAGCCACCAGGCGGTGTAGGGCCGTACGACCTCGTGGGTGCCGTCGGGCAGCAGGACGCGCACCGGCTGGGTGAGCGCGTCCCGCAGCGGCGGCCGGGCGAGCAGGGCGAGGGCGCGCGGCCACTGGTCGTCGTCGACGAGGTCCAGGTCGCGCACGGCGACGACCTCGGTGGCGACCGGCGGCACGGGCGTGTCCGGGAAGCGGTCGAGTACGTCCTCGCACCACACGTCCACCGCGTCGAGCAGTCCGGGGTCGTCCGGCTCGGGGAAGTCCCCTTCGCGGGGCTCGAGTTCGTCGGGGTCGAGGACGACGTCGGTGGCCCGGACGAGCGCGAAGTCCACGAGCACCCCGCAGGCGGCGAGCGGCTGTTCGCCCCACCTCTCGGCCAGTTCCGGGTCGACCGCGGGCAGTTCGCCCTCGCGCATCACGCTCGCGAACGGGCCGCCGGGGAAGACCAGTTCGCCGGCCGGGGCGAGCTCGCCGTCCTCGTCGGGCAGGGCGAGCGCGCCGAGCCAGGGCTCGTCCCCGGGTTCCAGGTCGGCGTCCCGGACCAGGGCGAGGATGGTGTCGGCGAGTTCCTCGGCGTCCGGGGTGTCCTCGTCCCAGGCGCCGGCGTCCTCGTCGAGGGAGGCGGCCACCGCGGCCCGCACCTGCGGGGTGGTGAGCACCGCGCGCGGGGTCGCGGGCAGCGCGCCCAGCTTCTGCAGGATCGGGTGGGCCGCGTCCGGATGCGCGACCTTCAGCCCCAGCCGGGCCAGCACCCGCGCGTCGAAGGGCGTGGCACCCGTGGTCCCCGTGTCCGGCGTCGGCAGCAGGACCTGCCGGGGGCCGATGGCCGTACGCCCTCCCCCGGCGCCGAACGCCTGGGAGGCGGCGCCGGCGAGCGGCACGGGCAGCCCGGAGAGCCGGTCGGGGTCCACTCCCGCGAGGCTGTCGTACAGCCTCCACCACCAGCCCGGCTCCTTCTCCAGCCCGGCCAGCCGGTCCACCGCGTCGGTCAGCGGCAGCCGCGCCACGCCCAGCGTGCGCAGCTCCACGCGCCGCTCCAGCCCGGCCGGCAACAGGGTCGGCAGCACCTCCGCCAGGACCCGCACCGTCTCGGCGCCCGCGCCCTCCACCACCTCGGCGTCACGCGGGCGCAGCGACTCGGGCAGATCGTCCGGGGCCTCCTCGTCGCCGTGGGGTACGGCGGCGGGCGGCAGGAAGGAGGTGCGCGGCAGCCGGTCGAGCACGGCCCTGCGCAGGGCGCCGTCCAGCTCGCCCTTGCCCAGCGGGCCCGGCACCAGGCCGATGATGCCCTCGGTCACCGGGCGCCAGTCGGCGAGGAGCCCGGCGTAGGCGTCGGCCGCGCGCTGCACCAGGAAGTCGGTGAGCGGTCCCGGCGCGGTGTGCCGGCGGGTGGTGTCCAGCGGGAACGACGCGATGAGCAGCGCGGGCACACCGAGGGGCTCGTCGCTCGGGGTGGGCGCGTGCAGGACCGGGCTGGTGCGGGGGCGGGCCGGGGCGCCGTCGGCGTCGACGGGGACGGCCCAGGTCACGGACCAGTACGGGCGCAGCCGCTCCTCGACCGGGCGGTCGGCGAGGAGTTCCGGCGTGAGCGGCCCGTGCGCGGCGGCCGTACGCCACCTGGTCTCGCCCTCGCGGGTGTCCTCGACCACGGTCAGGGAGCCCTCGGCGCGGCGGCGCAGGGTGCGGGGCGTGCCGTCGCCGATCTCGACGACGACCTCCTCGAGGCCCGGCAGGGCGAGCAGCAGCGCGTCGTCCACGGCGTGCAGCAGCCGCTCGGCCAGGTCGGCGGCGGCGGTGTCGCGCAGGGGCAGGATGACGACCGTGTCGTACGGGTCGGGCGCGGTGCCCTCGGCCGCGAACGGCAGCCTCAGCAGCGGGACGTGGCCGTCCCGGCGGCGGATCTCGTCCCCGAGTCCGGGGCTGTGCCGCGCGGTCTCCCCGGCCAGGCCCCGGGCCTCGGCCAGGGACCAGCGGACCCCGCCGTGCCGGCCGACCACGGCGGGTTCGTCGGTGACGGCGAGCACGGCGGCGAAGCCGACGCCGAACCGGCCGACGGAGGTCACCTGCGAGCCGGTGGCCTCCCGCTTGGCGGAGGCGCGCAGGGTGGACAGCGACTCCACGCCGGCCGCGTCCAGCGGGGCGCCGGTGTTGGCGGCGACGAGGACGCCGTCGCGCAGGGTCAGGCGCAGCCGGCCGGGCACGCCCGCGCGGGCGGCCGCGTCGGCGGCGTTCTGCGCCAGCTCCACCACGAGCCGGTCCCGGTAGCCGCCGAGGACCAGGTCCTCCTCGGCGTTGGCGTCCTCACGGAACCGGGCCGGGCTGGTCGCCCACGCGTCCAGCACGCCGCGCCGCAGACGCACGGTCCCGAACGGGTCGCCCCCGGCGGACGGCTGCACCAACATGCTCACGTTCACTCTCCTCCTGGGCGGATGCCCCGAAGGTACCGCGAGGGGGCGTGGGGGTCGGTCCTCGGCAGTCGGGCTTTGGGGTTGCGGCTTCGGGGGGCGGGACTTTGGGTTTGGGCGGCGGGGCTTTGGGCTGGGCCGCTTTTGGGTTCGGCGGCCGGGCTTGGGCTTGGGCCGCTCTTGGGTTCGGCGGCCGGGCTTGGGCTTGGGCCGCGGGGCCTTGGGCTCGGCTTCGGGCTTCGGGCTTCGGGCTTCGGCCGCGGGGGCTTTGGGCTTGGGCCGGACTTCGGGCTTCGGGCTCAGGCCTCGGGCGGGTCCGAGGGTGCCGTGGTGCGGTGGCCGGCCGTGCGGCCACCGCGGCGGCGGGTCACGAGTGGCCCAGCTCGGCCGTTTCGTCGTCGGAGACGGGGACCGAGCCCGAGTCGCGCGCCGGGCGCAGCGGGAACGGGTCCACACGGGTCTCGTCGATCACCGGCGGGGCCGGCTGCGGCGGCCTCGGCATGACGGCGGCCTCGGAGTGCCCTCCGCAGCCGTACGCCAGGGAGACCACGTGGCCGTCGGCCGGGGAGAACTCGTTGGCGCACAGGCCGAAGGCCTGGCCCAGCGAGCCGCCGATCGGCACCAGGAAGCCGCAGCTCACGCAGGGCGCCGGGGCGGCCTGGGCCATCGGCGTCTTCGCGCCGAACGCCTCCTCCCAGCGGTCGGCGGCCATGTGCAGGCCGTAGCGGGACAGCACGCGGGCGCGGCGCATGCCCAGTTCCTCGGCGAGCGCCGCGATCGAGCCGCGCGAGGGCGCCGCGGGCAGCTTCCTCGGCGGGACCGCGGTGACCTCGGCGTCCTCCGCCTCCACGAGTTCGGCCATGTCCGCGGAGACCGCGGAGTCCGGCGCGGGCTCGTCCTCGCCGGAGAAGCCGGGCTCGAGGCGCAGGTCGTCGGCGTCGGTGGGGAGCAGGTCGCCCGGGCCCATGTCGCCCGGGCGCAGCCGCTCGCTCCACGGCACCCACTCGGGGGCGAGCAGCGCGTCGGGGCCGGGCAGCAGGACCGCCTCGTCCAGGGTGACGATCTTGGCGCGGGAGGCGCGGGCCACGGTCACGGCCCAGCGCCAGCCGCGGTACCCCAGTTCCTTGCACTCGAAGAAGTGCGTGACGACGCGGTCGCCCTCGGACACCAGGCCGGTGTGCTCACCGACCACGCCGGGCGCGGCCGCCTCCTCTGCTGCGGCGCGGGCGAGGTCGACGGCCTCGGCGCACAGGCGGTCGGGGGTGCGGCTTCGCGTGGTCGCTGCGCTCACAGGTATCGCTTCTCTCCTACGCCGTCTCTCGGGTGCGCCGGCCTGAAGGCGGCGGGGCGGACGGAGCGGACCCGCGGACCGCGTCGACGTACGCGCCCGATCGCGCTCGGGCGCACCCACGTCATCCATTCTGCGGTATGTCCGTAGGGCGCGCGGCCGAGAACGTTCGCCACGGCGCGCTACGCACGCTACCTTCTCGTCGGCGCTGGGCCTACACCGGTGGTGGGGTGGGTTTCCCTCCGGGGGTGGTGCGGGGGCTGCCCACCCGCCCGCCCGACTCGGTGGGAGACCAGTCCCGCCACGGGGCTGCGCCCCGGACCCCGGCGTTTCCCACCCACCCGCCCGACTCGCTCGGACACAAGTCCCCCCACGGGGCTCCGCCCCGGACCCCAGGGTTTCCCACCCACCCGCCCGACTCGGTTGGACACAAGTCCCCCACGGGGCTCCGCCCCGGACCCCGGCGGGGGCTCCGCCCCCTGCACCCCGTGCGGTCCGCCCCAGCACCCCCGTGCGGTCCGCCTCGGGCGCCCCGCGGGGGCTGAGCCCCCTGCACCCCCACGGGGTTGGCGCGGAGCGCCCCCGCACCCCCCTGCGGTCCCCCCGGCCGGGGCTTCGTCCCCGCGCGCCACGGGGCACCGCCCCTTCCACCCCGGTGGCCGGTCGCGGTGCCGCAGGGCTCGGAGGGGGGCGTTGCTGCCTGTGGCTGTTGGGTGCGTCCTATTCGGGACGTAATCGCGCTACCTGGGGCTGTTCCGGGGCACTATGACGGGGTGGCAGCCGCGAGGATGCCCCAGAAGACCGCCGGGGCCGGTGGGTCGAAGGGGTTCAAGGGGAGCAGCCAGGGCAGTGGTTCGGGCCGGTTCGGCGGGTCCGTCCGCGCGGTCGGCCGTGCGCTGCGCCTGCCCCTCACCGCGGCGGTGCGCGGCATCCGGAAGGCGACGCACGCGCACGGCGCCGGTGAGTCCGGACTCGGCAAGCTGATCGAACTGCACGCGGTGAACGGCGCCGGCGACGTCATGATCACCGTCGCGCTCGCCTCCACCGTGTTCTTCTCGGTGCCCACGGACGAGGCCCGCGGCCGGGTCGCGCTCTACCTCGCGATCACCATGGCCCCCTTCACCCTCCTCGCGCCCGTGATCGGCCCCCTCCTCGACCGGCTGCCCCACGGGCGCCGTGCCGCGATGGCCGGCGCGATGCTCGCCCGGGCCCTGCTGGCGCTGGTGATCGCCGGAGCGGCGGCCGGCGGGGGCCTGGAGCTGTATCCGGCGGCGCTCGGCGTGCTGGTCGCCTCCAAGGCTTACGGGGTGGTCAGGAGCGCCGTCGTACCCCGGCTGCTGCCGCCCGCGTTCTCGCTGGTCAAGGCGAACTCTCGGGTGACGCTCGGCGGTCTGCTGGCCACCGGGATCGCCGCGCCGATCGGTGCGGGGCTCCAGGCGGTCGGCCCCCGCTGGCCGCTCCTCGGCGCTTTTGTGATCTTCGTGGCGGGAACGTTCCTGTCCTTCTCCCTGCCCCCGAAGGTCGACTCGGCCAAGGGCGAGGACCGCGCGCTGCTCGCCGCCGACGAACAGCATCTGCACGGCCCGCGCCGCAAGCCGCCCAAGCGGCCCGGCCTGCGCACGGTCGGCACGGCCGTCACCCATGCCCTGGCCGCCAACGCCGCCCTGCGCTGTCTGTCCGGCTTCCTGATCTTCTTCCTCGCCTTCCTGCTGCGCGAGCACCCGCTGACCGGCTCCAGCGCCGCGGTGTCCCTGGGGATAGTGGGCGTCGCGGCGGGCACGGGCAACGCGCTGGGCACGGCGGTCGGGGCGTGGCTCAGGTCCCGGGCGCCGGAGATCATCATCGTCACGGTGGTGGCGATCGTGCTGGGCACCGCCATCACGGCGGCGGTCTTCTTCGGGGCGTTCCTGGTGGCGTGTCTGGCCGCGGTGGCCGGTTTCGGGCAGGCGCTGGCCAAGCTGTCGCTGGACGCGCTGATCCAGCGCGACGTGCCCGAACAGGTGCGGACATCGGCGTTCGCCCGGTCGGAGACGCTGTTGCAGGTGGCCTGGGTGCTGGGCGGCGCGATCGGCATCGTGCTGCCGCTCAACGGCGTACTGGGGCTGTCGGTGGGCGCCGGCATCGTGGCCGCCGGCTGGGCGCCCACCGTCCGCGGCCTGGTCGCCTCGGCCCGGCAGGGGGGCGCCACCCGGCCGCGGGTGGCATGACCGGAGCGCCCGGGTGGCATGACCGGCGCGTCCGGGTGGCGTGATCCGCGAGGACGCGAGCGGGGCGGTGGAGAACCGGCCTGGCGGCACGTGGCCGGGCCGCCGGAGAACCGGCCGGACGGCACGCCGCACCCCCACGTGGGCGGACGGCCGGAGGTGCCCGATAGCCTTCGGCCATGACCTCGATGCATTCCGCCGTGCGACGCCGCCGCGCCGTCGCCGCTGCCGGCGCCGTTTCCGCAGGACTGCTCGTTCTCTCGGCCTGCTCCAAGCCCACCCCGCTGTCCACGGTCACCGTGGGCCGTGACTCGGTGAGCTCGGAAGCCACCTGCTACAACGACGGCAACGCGATCAAGACCGCCGACCTGGCGAAGTGCCTGAAGGACACGGACATCAAGTCGATCAAGGTCGACCCGGACGAGACCGTGCGCTTCGGCGTCGACCCGAAGATCGCGGACCAGGGCTGGACCATTCTGATGAACGGTCAGCCGCTCACCGACTCCAGCAAGAAGACGTACCGGACCATCCCGGGCAGCGTCTTCTTCAACGCCCAGTACGGCGCCAGCGGCAACTCCACGCTCGTCTCCGTCAAGGAGGGCGAGAAGGACGTGAAGGGCCTGTGGTCCTTCAAGCTCCAGAAGGAATCCTGACCACGTCCTCCCCGCGTGTGCTCGTCGCCACCGCGGTCCCGGTCGAACGGGACGCGGTGGCGCGGGCGTTCCCCGACCCGGCCACCGAGCCCCCCGCACGGGCCACCGAGCCTTCCGCAGGGGCCACCGAGCCCCCCGTGCCGGGCGGCCCGAACGCCGTACCGCCCGTCCACCGGATCGCCGGGCTTCACGTCCACCGGGTCGCCGGGCCGCCCCGGCTCGATCTGATCGCCGCCGGTGTCGGTCCCGCCCTGGCCGCCGCGTCCACCGCCACCGCCCTGACCGCGGCCGCGCTCGCCGGCACCCCGTACGACCTCGTCGTCTCGGCCGGTGTCGCGGGCGGTTTCGCGCCCGGCGCGCCCGTCGGCTCGCTCGTCGTCGCCGACGAGATCACCGCCGCCGACCTGGGCGCCGACACCGCCGAGGGCTTCGTGCCGGTGACGGAACTCGGCTTCGGCACCGTCACCCACCGTCCGCCCGAAACACTCGTACGGGCGATCGCCGCCGCCACCGGGGCGGTCGCCGGCACCGTGCTCACCGGCTCGACCGTGACCGGTACCGCCGCCCGCGCCGAGGTGCTGCGCGCCCGTCATCCGCGTGCGCTGGCCGAGGCCATGGAGGGGTTCGGGGTCGCCGAGGCGGCCGCCGCGCACGGCGTGCCGGTACTGGAGATCCGCGCGGTCTCCAATCCGGTGGGCCCGCGCGACCGCGCCGCCTGGCGCATCCACGACGCCCTCGCCGCCCTGACCGAGGGCTTCGGGAAGCTCGCGCCCGTCCTGAGGAGTTGGAACCCACATGAGCCCTGACAGCAGCAGCCGACTGCGGATCGCCTACTCCCCCTGCCCCAACGACACCTTCGTCTTCGACGCCCTCGCCCACGGCCGCGTGCCCGGCGCGCCCGCGTTCGACGTCACCTTCGCCGACATCGACATCACCAACGGCATGGCCGAGCGCGGCGAGTTCGACGTGCTCAAGGTGTCGTACGCCGTACTGCCGTACGTCCTCGGCGAGTACGCGCTGCTGCCGTGCGGCGGCGCGCTGGGGCGGGGCTGCGGGCCGCTGGTGCTCACCCGGGAGCCGGGCGTGGACCTGGAGGGCCGTACGGTCGCCGTGCCGAGCGAGAAGTCGACGGCGTACCTGCTGTTCCGGCTGTGGGCCGCGGACACGGTGCCCGGCGGGGTCGGCGAGATCGTGGTCATGCCGTTCAACGAGATCATGCCCGCCGTGCGGGACGGGAAGGTCGACGCGGGCCTGGTGATCCACGAGGCCCGCTTCACGTACCAGGACTACGGCCTGCACAAGCTCGCCGACATGGGCGAGCACTGGGAGGACACCACCGGGCTGCCCATCCCGCTGGGCGCGATCATCGCCAAGCGGTCGCTGGGCGCCGAGGCGCTGACCGGACTGGCCGAGGCGGTGCGCACCTCCGTGCGCATGGCCTGGGACGACCCCGAGGTCTCCCGGCCCTACGTCATGGAACACGCCCAGGAGATGGACCCGGCCGTCGCCGACCAGCACATCGGGCTGTACGTCAACGAGTTCACCGCGGACCTCGGCCCGGACGGCTACGCGGCCGTGCGCGGGTTGCTCACCCGCGCCGCGGCCGAGGGACTGCTGCCGCCCCTCGGCCCGGACGCGCTGGACTTTCCGTAGGCCGGCCAGGTTCTGGGCCGGTCAGGTTCTCCGGGCCGCTTGGCCGCGTGTTCGGTGCGTTCGGTGTGCCGGGCGTCCCGTATTCCGTGCCCGTATTCCGTGTTCCGTGCCGGTCGCCGGTCAGATGTCCAGCTGGTCGGCGACCGCGCGCAGCAGGCCGGCGATCTTCTTGCCGGCCGTCTTCTCGGGGTAACGGCCCCCCTCCAGCGCGGGCAGGATGTTCTCGAGCAGCGTGGTGAGGTCCTGGACGATCCCGGCCAGTTCGTCCGGCTTCTTACGCTGGGCCGCCGCGACCGACGGCGTCGGCTCCAGGAGCGTCACGGACAGCGCCTGGTCGCCGCGCTGGCCGGCGACCACTCCGAACTCCACTCGCTGTCCCGGCTTGAGCGTGTCCACTCCGGCGGGCAGGACCGAGGAATGGACGAAGACGTCACCGCCGTCGTCGCGGGAGAGAAAGCCGAAGCCCTTCTCACTGTTGAACCACTTGACCTTGCCGGTGGGCACGTCTGTCCTCGTCCTCGTACTCGTCGGAAAACTGCTTCGGAAACGGCTCTTGATAGCACTGGGGCGGGTCGCGCCGGACCCGCCGGTACCCAGGCTAATGGTCTTGGGGCGGGTGACAAGACGTCGCCCGGTTGTTCCCTCGCGCTGGGAACTACCCTGGTCCGGTGCGTGACAAAACCCAAACGAATTCCGCCGCGGCCGGTGACCGGCTGATCCGTGCCGGTGCCATCGTCTTCTTCATCGGCGCGGTGGCCACTCTGGTCACGGTGGCGCCGCTGTTCCTCGGCACCAAGCCTTTTCCGACCTACATGTTCGGACTGAGCATGCTGATGGCCGTCGGCTTCCTCATCGCGGGCGCGGGCCTGCTCCAGTCGATCGCGGCGGGGCGGCGTCAGGCGCGCGGCGACTAGCCGGCGTCAGCGGTGTAGTCCGAAAACCAATTCGGGAAATCGGTCAGATCGGCGAGTACGACGTCCGCGCCCGCCGCGCGCAGTTCCTCCGGGCCGCAGGGTCCGGTGGCCACCGCGACCGACAGCGCGCCGGCCGTGCGGGCGCCGCGCACGTCACCGACGTGGTCGCCGACGTACACGCTCGCGCCGTACTCGCGCAGCGCCTCGGCCTTCCGCTCGGCCCACAGGTCGCCCACGACCGCGTCCGGCTCGATGCCCAGGTGCTCCAGGTGCAGCTTGGCGTTCGGCTCGTACTTGGCGGTGACGACCAGGGCACGGCCGCCGTGCTCGCGTACGGCCGCGATCGCTTCGCGGGCGCCGGTCAGCGCGGTGGTGGCGGTGACGGCTGTCGCCGGGTACATCTCGCGGTACAGCTCACTCATCGCCTCGACCCGCTCGGCCGGGAACCAGTTGATCAGCTCCTCGGCGAGCGGCGGGCCGAGCCGGGTGACGGCCAGGTCGGCGTCGATGTACGTCCCGGTGCGTTCGGACAGCGCCAGGTAGCAGGCGCGGATGCCGGGGCGGGAGTCGATCAGCGTCATGTCGAGGTCGAAGCCGACGGTGAGCGGGGTGGCCCGCGGGGTCGTCGGCGGGGTGGTCGGCGGGCGCGAGGTCATATGGGCCATTGTGCCCAGGGGATCTGGCGGGCAGGCGCCCGGCCGGTGTGACGTACGACGGCCGTTGCCCGGGCCGGGCCCGCTACTACCGCTGCCGTTGCGAGCGCCAGACCAGGAACAGCGCGGAGAGCACGGCCGCCGCGCGCACCACCCAGGGCCAGGTCTGGGCGACCGCGTCGTTCATGTGGCCCTGGGCGATGGGGGTGCCCCAGCGGGCGTCCGTACGGCCCCAGAGCCAGACGACACCCGCGGCGAGCGCCAGGCCGGGCATGCCCATGACCGCCCACTTGGACTCGGTGGGGGTCAGCCGGCGGGAGGCGTACGCGATCACCCAGCCGAGCAGCAGCGCGAACCAGTTGCCGAGCACCGCGCCGACGACCAGCAGAGCGGCGGCGAGCAGCAGCAGGGGGTTGCTCCAGCGCCCGGGGCGCAGGGCCGCCGCCAGGCCCGGGCGGCGGCGCGGGGCGGCCACGTCGTCCACCGCCTCGGGCTCCGCCTCGGCGGCCGGGGCGAGCACGGTGTCGGGCTGCCGGGGCGGCTCCTTGGACGGGGGCTTGAGCAGGTCGGGGATCTCGACACCGCCGACGAAGCCGGGCACGTCGTCGCCGATGCCGAAGGGGCTGCCGTCGGTGCGCCACCAGTCGGCGCCCGGGCCGGCGGCGGCGCCGAGCTGGTCGGCGGTCGCCAGGTGCGGCGGTACGGAGGTGCCGGCGGCCGGCGGTGGCGCAGCGGGCCGGGCCGGGCGGGGGCGCGGCACGGCCCGGCGCAGGCCCTTGGGCCGCTCCTCGGCCTCCGGCTCGCGCTGCACGGGCACGACGGACGTCGGGGCCTCGCCCGGCTGGCGCGGACCGCCGTCACCGGCGGCGGCGACGACCTCGTCGGGGGTGCCGAGCCGGTCCAGGATGCGGCGGACGGCGGCGGGGCTGTCGACGGCGGACTTGGCCCGGCGCCGGTCGATCTCGTTGCGCAGCTCGGAGACCAGGCGCATGCGGGTGGCCGAGGACAGCTGCCGCTGGTGGGCCACGTCGCCGACGCGGCTCAAGTACTCGTAGACGACCTGGTCGCTCTCGATCCCCACGAAACCCCTCCGGGGCGCCCGTCCCTCACCACCACGCACACGAAGGTACCGCGCGCACCCACCCAACCCCACCGAACACCCACCCCGACCCCGACCCGAACCACCGCCCCCGTCCCACCGACAGGGCGGGAACGCAGGCAGGACGGGCACGCGCCCCCCGCCCGCCCCACCACGCCCCCGCGGCGACAGCCCCCGCCACCCCGCCCACGGCCCCGCCCTCCGCCACACGCCCCGCATGGCGCGCGCTTTCGCGACCGCCCGCTCGGGGGCGTGTCCCTGGCCCTTGCCGGGGTGCGGCTCGTCCCCGGGGCCGGTTCAGCACGTGGACGCGTGTTCCGGGGGCGGGGGCAGACGCTACCGTGGGGCGGATGAGCGATGAGAAGACGGTGGCCGCGCCCCGCTCGCTCGCGGAGGCGCTTCGTGGGCGTGACGACGCCTCCCTGGCCGCGCTGCTGCGCAGCCGGCCCGATCTCATCACCCCGGTGCCCACCGACCTCACCCAGCTCGCCACCCGGGCCGGGACCCGCGCCTCCGTGGTGCGGGCCCTGGAGCGGCTGGACCGGTTCGCCCTCCAGACGGCCGAGGCGCTCGCGGTGGCGGGCGACCCGGCGACGTACGGCGAACTGCTCGGGCTGACCGCCGGGGACGCGCGGGACCCCGTGGTCGCCGCCGCGCTGCCCCGCGCCCTGGCGACCCTGCGCGAGCAGGCCCTGGTCTGGGGCGGCGACGACCGGCTGCGTCTGGTCCGCACCGCCCGTGAGCTGCTCGCCCCCTCGCCGCAGCACCCGTCGCCCACCGGGCTCGGCCCGACCGTGCGGGAGGCGACCTCGGGCATGTCGCCGGGGCGCATCCAGGAGATCGTGACCACCGCCGGGCTGCCCTCGACCCACGACCCGGTCTCCGCCGTCGACGCGCTCACCGCCCTGTTCACCGACCGCGCGCGCATGGCCGAGCTGCTCGCGGGCGCCCCCGCGGACTCCCTCGACGTGCTCGGCCGGCTGGTGTGGGGTCCGCCGTACGGCCAGGTCGCCCCCGACCCGGCGCCCCGGCTGCGCTGGCTGCTCGACCGGGGCCTGCTGCTGCCGACCGCTCCCGGCACCGTCGTACTCCCGCGCGAGGTGGCCCTGCACCTGCGCGAGGGCCGCGCCCACCGCGCGCCCGAACCGGTGCCGCCGGCGGTCGAGCCGGCCGCCACGCACCGTCCACAGGTTGTGGACGCCACCGCCGCCGGCCAGGCGTACACCGCGCTGGCCACCGTCGAGGAACTGCTGAAGGACTGGGACGAGGGCGGCCCGAGCGTCCTGCGCGCCGGCGGTCTCAGCGTGCGCGACCTCAAGCGCACCGCGGTCGCCCTCGACGTGTCCGAACCGGTGGCCGCCTTCTGGGTGGAGCTCGCCTACGCCGCCGGTCTGCTCGCCTCCGACGGCGAGGCCGACGAGCGGTACGCGGCGACCCCGGCCTACGACGAGTGGCTGGAGCGGCCCCCCGCCGAACGCTGGGCACGCCTGGCCGAGGCCTGGCTGACGGCGACCCGTACGCCCGGCCTGGTCGGCGGCCGGGACGCCAAGGACCGCGCCCTGTCCGCGCTCGGCCCCGGCCTCGACCGCTCGGCCGCGCCCGAGGTACGGCACCGGGTGCTGACCCTGCTGGCCGGGCTGCCCGAGGGCGGCGCGCCGTCCGCCGGGTCGGTGCTCGCCCGGCTGCGCTGGGAGCGTCCGCTGCGCGGGCCCCAGCGGACGCCGGACGAGGAGGACCCGCGCGGCCGGCTGGCCCGGTGGACCCTCTCGGAGGCGGAACTGCTCGGCGTCACCGGCCGCGGCGCGCTCTCCGCGCACGGGCGCGCGCTGCTGGGGCCGCGGCCATCCGCGACGGCCGCCGCCGCACCGGGAGCCGGGGCCAAGGCCCGCTCCAGGACCTCCGCCGCCCTCACCGGGCCCGAGGGCGCGGGCGACAAGCTGCCCGTCCACAAGCACCACCGGCCGGCGGAGGCGCCCCTTCCCGAAACCGGGCCCCGGTCCCAGCCTCAGTCCCAGCTCCAGCCCGACGTCCAGCCGGCCCCCCTCTCCCCCTCCGAACAAGCCGTCGCCTCCGCCGCCGCGGCCCGGCTGCTGGCCCCGCTGCTGCCCGAGCCCCTGGACCACGTCCTGCTCCAGGCCGACCTGACGGCGGTGGCCCCCGGCCCGCTGCGGCGCCCGCTGGCGGACACCCTCGGCGTGCTCGCGGACGTGGAGTCCAAGGGCGGCGCGACCGTCTACCGGTTCACACCCGGCTCCGTGCGGCGCGCCCTCGACGCCGGCCACACCGCCTCCGACCTGCACGCCTTCCTGGCCGCGCACTCCCGTACGCCCGTCCCGCAGCCGCTCGCCTATCTGATCGACGACGTGGCCCGCCGGCACGGGCACCTCCGCGTCGGCGCCGCCTCGGCGTACGTCCGCTGCGACGACGACGCGCTGCTGAACGAGATCCTCGCCGACAAGCGCTCCGCCGGCCTGCGCCTGCGCCGCCTCGCGCCGACCGTGCTGGCCACCCAGGCCGACCCGGCCACGCTCCTGGAGGGCCTGCGCGCGATGGGCTACGCCCCGGCCGCCGAGTCGGCGGAGGGCGACGTCCTCATCGCGCGCGCCGACTCCCACCGCACCCCGCCGCGCACCGCGCCCGAGCCCGTCCCGGAGGGCCCGCCCGTCCCCGACGCCACCCTGCTGGCGGCGGCGATCCGCGCGATCCGCGCCGGCGACCTCGCCTCCACGGCCCCGCGCAAGCCGGCCGCCGCCCAGTCGGCGGCCGGCGAGCTGCCCCGCACCGGCCCGGCCGAGACGCTGGCCACCATGCAGGCCGCCGTGCTGACCGGCGAGGCCCTGTGGATCGGCTACGTCAACGCCGAGGGCGCCGCCAGCCAGCGCGTCATCGCGCCGATCCGGGTCGAGGGCGGCTTCGTGACGGCGTACGACCACACCGCCGACGAGGTGCGCACCTATCCGCTGCACCGAGTCACCGGGGTCGCCGAGCTCGCGGACGACCAGGGCTGAAGCCCGGGCGGCGGCCGTCCCGCGGCCGGAACCGGACGTGATCGCGCGCCGGTGAGGCACACTGGACGTTTGGTCACACCGGAAAGGGCGCTGCGCGTGAATGGTCCCCTGATCGTCCAGTCGGACAAGACCCTGCTCCTCGAAGTCGATCACGAGCAGGCCGACGACTGCCGTCGTGTCATCGCGCCGTTCGCCGAGCTGGAGCGGGCGCCCGAGCACATCCACACCTACCGCGTCACCCCGCTCGGCCTGTGGAACGCGCGCGCCGCCGGCCACGACGCCGAGCAGGTCGTGGACGCGCTCGTGCAGTACAGCCGCTACCCCGTGCCGCACGCGCTGCTCGTGGACATCGCCGAGACGATGGACCGCTACGGGCGGCTGACCCTGACCAAGCACCCCGCGCACGGACTGGTCCTGACCACCACCGACCGGCCGGTCCTGGAGGAGGTGCTGAAGTCCAAGCGGATCATCCCGCTGGTGGGCGCCCGCATCGACCCGGACACCGTGGCCGTGCACCCCTCGGAGCGGGGGCAGATCAAGCAGACGCTGCTGAAGCTGGGCTGGCCGGCCGAGGACCTGGCGGGCTACGTCGACGGCGAGGCGCACCCCATCGAGCTGGCCGAGGACGGCTGGGCGCTGCGCCCCTACCAGAAGCAGGCGGTGGAGAACTTCTGGCACGGCGGCAGCGGTGTCGTCGTCCTGCCCTGCGGGGCCGGCAAGACGCTGGTCGGCGCCGGGTCGATGGCGCAGGCGAAGTCCACGACCCTGATTCTGGTCACCAACACCGTCTCCGCCCGGCAGTGGAAGCACGAGCTGGTGAAGCGGACCTCGCTGACCGAGGACGAGATCGGCGAGTACAGCGGGACCCGCAAGGAGATCCGGCCCGTCACCATCGCCACCTACCAGGTGCTGACGACCAGACGGAAGGGCGTCTACCCGCACCTGGAGCTGTTCGACTCCCGGGACTGGGGCCTGATCGTCTACGACGAGGTGCACCTGCTGCCCGCGCCGGTCTTCAAGTTCACCGCCGACCTCCAGGCGCGGCGGCGGCTCGGGCTGACCGCGACGCTCGTACGGGAGGACGGCCGCGAGTCCGACGTGTTCTCCCTGATCGGGCCCAAGCGGTTCGACGCGCCGTGGAAGGAGATCGAGGCGCAGGGCTACATCGCGCCCGCCGACTGCGTCGAGGTCCGGGTCAACCTCACCGACTCCGAACGGCTCGCGTACGCGACCGCGGAGACGGAGGAGAAGTACCGCTTCTGCGCGACGACCGAGACCAAGCGGAAGGTCACGGAGGCGATCGTGCGCCGCTTCGCCGGTCAGCAGATCCTGGTGATCGGCCAGTACATCGACCAACTCGACGAGCTGGGCGAGCACTTGAACGCGCCAGTGATCAAGGGGGAGACCTCCAACGCCCAGCGCGAGAAGCTGTTCGACGCCTTCCGCGAGGGCGAGATCAACGTGCTGGTGGTGTCGAAGGTCGCGAACTTCTCCATCGACCTGCCGGAGGCGACCGTCGCCATCCAGGTCTCGGGCACCTTCGGCTCCCGCCAGGAGGAGGCGCAGCGCCTCGGCCGGGTGCTGCGCCCCAAGGCCGACGGGCACCAGGCGCACTTCTACTCGGTGGTCGCCCGCGACACCATCGACCAGGACTTCGCCGCCCACCGCCAGCGCTTCCTGGCCGAACAGGGCTACGCCTACCGGATCATGGACGCCGACGAGCTCCTGGCGGAGGACGCCTGACCGCCGCCGTGGCGGGCGCCGGGCGGCGCCGCGGCCGCGAGCAGGGCCAGGCCCAGCAGCGCGTAGGGCGAGGCGAGGGCCTGTTGCCACCAGGACAGGTGGAGGTCCATGTCGCCGTCGCGGGGGACCAGCCACATGGTGCGGGCGGTGAAGACGACCGCGACGGCCGCCGCCCACGCACGGCGGCCGTCCGCCAGCAGCACGGCGATCACCGGCACGCACCACACCCAGTGGTGGGACCAGCTGATCGGCGACACCAGCAGGGCGGTCAGGCCGGTCAGCAGGACGCCCCACCGCTCGTCGGGGACCCCGCGCGCCAGCCACAGGCCGAGCGCGGCCACCACCGCGGAGACCAGCACCCACGCGGGGAAGGGTGACGGGTCCCGCAGGGCGCGGGCGACCAGGCCCTGGAGGGACTGGTTGGCGATGATCCAGGGCTTGCCGACCCGGTTGGTCTCGAAGATGCGGCGGGTCCAGTAGTCGACGCTGGCGGCGGGCAGCAGGAGGGCGCCCAGGGCGACGGTCCCGGCGAACGCGGCCGCCGCCGTGACCGCCTCGCGCCGGTGCCCGCGTCCGCGCAGCAGCAGGTGGACGACGAACAGGGCCGGGGTGAGCTTGATGCCGGTCGCCACGCCGATCGCCACGCCCTTGCCGCGCGCGCCCGGCGGCCGGGTCAGGTCCCACAGGACCAGGCAGGCGATCGCGAGGTTGATCTGCCCGAACACGAAGGTCTGGAAGACCGGTTCGAGCCAGAGCGCGAGGGCCGTACCGGCGCACAGCAGGGGAAGCGGGGCCCGGCGGCCCGCGAGCCGCGCGGAGAGGTGGACGAGCCAGGCGAGCAGGAGCGCGTTGCCCGCGAGGAACGCCGCTTTCAGGGCCGGCACGGAGAGCCACGCCATGGGTGCGAACAGCACCGCCGCGAACGGCGGGTAGGTGGCCGGCAGCCGCCCCTCGGTGACCGTGAACCCGTACAGGTCCCGGCCGTGGACGACGGCCGCGCCCTCGGCCCGGTAGACCAGCGCGTCGGGCATCGGGACGCGCAGGAAGGCGAAGAGGACCGCGAGGGCCGCGAAGGAGACGGCGAGGAGGGCGAGGGAGGCCGGCAGGGAGGTGGCCAGGGCGGACGCCAGGGAGGTGGCCAGATGTGACCGGCGGGCCACCGTCCGCTTCGTCCGGGTCTTCTCCGTCCGTTTCGTCACGGACCGACCCTAGTTGGTCACTTGCGGCGTACGCCTGCCTCCTCGCCGTACTCCCCGAGGATGACGACGTCGAACGTGGCGCCCGCGAACACCTTGACGGCGTGCAGGGCGTCGCCCAGCCGGTGAGGGTGGTGCCGGCCTGCCTCGACGGCCGTGGCACCGGCCGGACGGGCGGTGGGTGCTGGGTGGATGGTCGCTGCGCTCATGACTCCATGGTGGCTCCGCGGACATAAGACCCGCATCGGTCTCCGGAGCCAATCTCCCGGCCCCGCGCGTACCCCTCCGGAGGGACGCGGCCCCCCGCTCCGCGCTCCACCGGGCGGACGCCTTCCCCTAGGGGAAGCGGCATTCGGCCCGCGACGGAAAAACCCGTTGGCCTCCGCACGCCCCGCCGTCCTAGAATCTCCGCTCTTGCCCGCCTCCCTCACGGAGCGCCGCCGACCGGACGGAAACCGGCCGGCACACCGCGGCCACCTGGCACCGCGCGCACCGCCCGCGCGGCCACTTGGCGCACCGCCCGTCCCGCAGGTCACTCCGGAGGCACTCCTTGTCACCCGCGCCCACGCCCGCCGGCTCCCCGGCGCGCTCCGCCGCCACCCCCCTCGCCCAGGGGCGCGACCCCCTCACCCGCGAGCGCGACCACCTCTCCGCCTCGCGCGCCGCCCTGCGCGCCATGCGCGAGGAGGTCGAGTCGCTGGACATCACCGACGTCGCCGCGAACTGGGTCAACGCCAGGGTCCTGGCCCGCCAGATCGACGAGCGCATCAAGGCGCTGGCCGACCTCAGCGACACCCCGCTGTTCTTCGGCCGCCTCGACTACCTGCACGCGCCCGGCGCGGACCGGGCCGAGGGCGCGGAAGGGGAGCGGTTCTACATCGGGCGCCGCCATGTGCACGACGCGGACGGCGACCCCATGGTCATCGACTGGCGCGCCCCGGTCTCGCAGCCCTTCTACCGGGCGTCCAGGAAGGACCCGATGGACGTCGGGCTGCGCCGCCGCTTCGGCTACACCGGCGGCGACCTCACGGCGTACGAGGACGAGCACCTGTCGGACCCGGCGGAGGCGGCCACCGCCAGCAAGCTGCTCCAGCGGGAGATCGAGCGCCCGCGCGTGGGCCCGATGCGCGACATCGTGGCGACCATCCAGCCCGAGCAGGACGAGATCGTGCGTTCGGGGCTGTCCGGCACGGTCTGCGTCCAGGGCGGCCCCGGCACCGGGAAGACCGCCGTCGGCCTGCACCGGGTGGCCTACCTCCTCTACGCCCACCGCGACCGCCTGGCCCGCACCGGCACCCTCGTCATCGGCCCGAACCGCTCGTTCCTGCACTACATCGAGCAAGTCCTGCCCGCGCTCGGCGAGCTGACGGTGCGCCAGGCGACGGTCGACGACCTCGTGGCGCACGTCGAGGTCCGGGGCGCGGACGACGCGGCCGCCGCGATCGTCAAGGGCGACGCGCGGATGGCCGAGGTGCTGCGCCGCGCGGTGTACTCCCACGTGACGATGCCCACCGAGCCGGTCGTCGTGGTGCGCGGCTCACGCCGCTGGCGCGTCCCGGCGTACGAACTGGAGGAGATCGTCCGCGAGTTGCTGGACCGGGGCATCCGCTACGGCGCGGCCCGCGAGGCCCTGCCGCAGCGCATCGCGCACGCCGTGCTGGTGCAGATGGAGCGGGCGGGCGAGGCCCCCGACGACAGGGTGCAGGACGCGGTCGCGCGCAACGCGGCGGTCAAGGCGGCCGTGAAGGCCGTCTGGCCGCCGGTCGACCCGGCGAAACTGGTGCTGCGGCTGCTGGGCGACGCCGGCTTCCTGGCCGAGCACGCCGACGGCGTCCTCACCGAGGAGGAGCAGAAGACGATCCTGTGGGACCGGCCCGTGCGGTCGGTGAAGTCCGCGAAGTGGTCGACGGCGGACGCGGTGCTGATCGACGAGGCGGCCGACCTCGTCGAGCGGACGCACTCCCTCGGGCACGTGGTCCTGGACGAAGCGCAGGACCTCTCCCCCATGCAGTACCGGGCGGTCGGCCGGCGCTGCACCACCGGTTCCGCCACCGTCCTCGGCGACCTCGCCCAGGGCACCACGCCGTGGGCCACCCGGACCTGGGAGGAGGCGCTGGCCCACCTCGGCAAGTCCGAGGGCGTGATCGAGGAGCTGACGGCGGGTTTCCGCGTGCCGAACGACGTGATCACGTACGCCTCCCGGCTGCTCCCGCACATCGCCCCCGGCCTGACACCGGTCGCCTCGGTCCGTGAGAACCCCGGCTTCTTCGAGATCCGCCGCACCTCAGGTGACGCGGAAGTGGTCGAAGCCTGCCGGGAGTTGCTGGCCAACGAGGGCTCGACGGGCCTGATCGCCGCCGACGCCCGCGTCCCGGCCCTCACCGAGGCGCTCGCGGCGGCCGGCCTGCCCTTCCTCTCCCCCGGCGAGGAGACGACCGCCGAGACCCGCCTCACCCTGGTCCCGGCCTCGCTCGCCAAGGGCCTGGAGTACGACTACGTGGTCCTGGACGAACCGCAGGCCGTGGTCGACGGCGAACCCGACGAGCGCACCGGCCTGCGCCGCCTCTACGTCTCCCTCACCCGTGCCGTCTCGGGCCTGATCGTCACCCACACGGGACCACTGCCGCCCCAGCTCTCCTGAGCCGGCCGTCCGGGCCGGGCCGGCACCGGGCCGGGCCAACGGAACGCCCGGCCGCTCGGCCACCCACGGCCCTCGGCCGCTCGGCCGCCCTCGGCCCCTCGGCCCCTCGGCCGCCCTCGGCCGCTCAGACGACAGGACTGGGCAGCACCTCGCTGTCCAGCACCGACCGCCACTCGGCGACCGCCGCGGCCGACACCGGCCCGTCCCAGCCGCCGGACCGGGCCGCCCCGCCGATGTGGAAGGCGTCGATCCCGGCGTCCCGCAGCCGCGGCACGTGGTCCAGTCGCAGACCGCCGCCCACCATGATCCGCTGCTCGTAACCGGGCTCCCCGCCCCGCGCCGCCTCGGCGACCAGGACGGGCAGCCCGTCGTCCACGCCCCCGGCCGCGCCCGCCGTCAGGTAGGTGTCCAGGCCGGGCAGGCCGGCCAGCCGGCGGCGCAGCGTGTGCCGGTCGGCGGCGCGGTCGATGGCGCGGTGGAAGGTCCACGGGCAGCCGTCCAGCTCGGCGACCACGCGCTCCACGGCCGCGAGGTCCACCCCGCCGGCCGGGTCGAGGAAGCCGAGCACGAACTCCCCGGCCCCGGCGGCCCGCAGCTCGCCGACGGCGCGGACCAGCCGCTCCACGCCTCCCGCGCCGCCCGCCGCGAAGCCGTCCGCGAACCGCAGCATCACGCGCAGCGGGATGTCGACGGCGGCGCGGATCGCGGCGACGGTGCCGGCGGGCGGGGTGAGCCCGTCGGCCGCCATGTCGGTGACCAGCTCGAGGCGGTCCGCGCCTCCGGCCTGGGCGGCGACCGCGTCCTCGGCGTCGAGGGCGATCACCTCCAGGACTGCTGCACGCATGCTCATGGGACCTCTTTCCTCGGTTTCCCCTGGGGCTGACAGGTCTAGTCCAATCTCAGGGTACGCCGAGGGGGCCCGGGCACGGTGAACCGCCCACCGGAAGAGTCATCCGAGATGTCACCCGAAGATGTTCAGCTCCCCCTCCCGGGCGCCCGCCAGCTCGTACCCGGACGCGGGCAGCGGGCGCCCCGCGTAGAGCCGTACGAGGGTGGCCGCGTCGCCGATGTAACGCGCCGGCGTGCGCTCCCCGCTGATGTCGCCGAGCCTGAGCGGCTCGTCCATGTCGTCGAGGTCGGCGTGGAGCGGCAGGTGCCCCTTCTCGCGCGTCACCCGTGTCAGCAGGGCGAGCGCGTACGGCAGCCCGTCACCGGCGTACGCCCCCTGCGCGCCGAAGGTCTCGCGTACGTCGCCGGCGTGCACCCACTCGCCGAGGGCGAGCACGTCGAGCACCCCGCCCGCCTTCGCGATGGCCGGGCCGGCCTCGGTCATCCCGCGCTCCAGTTCGTCCACGACGCGGGCGTTGGACCAGTCGGCCCGCTCGGCGATGTCCCGGTCGTTGGACTCCGGTGAGAACACCCCCTTCTCGAACCGGCTCTCCACCACCCGTGTCAGCGCGGCGGAGCAGTGGGCCAGCACGTCCCGTACCGTCCAGCCCGGACACGCGGCGGTCGCCAGCGCGAAGTCCGCGTCCGGCCGCGACCGCAGCAGCGGGATGAGCGCGTCCCGCTCGCTGATGAGCAGCCGCCCGGGGAGCTCGGGGTCCCTTGCCTCTTGCAGGTCAGCAGAAGTCATGGATCCACGCTAGGGGTTGTCCGTTGTCCACAGGGCGGGGCGGTGCCCGCAGGGGAAAGGGACAATGGATCCATGGCCGATCACGTCGATGCCGACGCCCTGCGCTCCCGTTTCACCCGGTGCCTCCTGGGCGCCCGGGGTTCCGCCGAGGGCCCCGACCCGGTGCCGTACGCCGACAATCTGCTCGCCCGCTGGCGGGAGCCGCAGCGGCACTACCACACGCTCACGCACCTGACCGCGGTGCTCGACCACGTGGACGTGCTGGAGAAGTACGCCGACGACGTGGACGTGGTGCGGCTGGCCGCGTGGTTCCACGACGCGGTGTACCTGCCCGAGCGCTCCGAGAACGAGGAGCGCTCGGCCCGGCTCGCCGAGCGGGCGCTGTCCGAGGCGGGAGTGCCGGAGGCGAAGACGGCTCAGGTGGCGCGGCTGGTGCGGCTCACGGTCGGGCACGACCCGGCCGAGGACGACCGGGACGGCCAGGTGCTGTGCGACGCGGACCTCGCGATCCTGGGCGCGCCGCCGTCGGCGTACGCCGCGTACACGGCCGCCGTGCGCGAGGAGTACCACTTCGTGCCGAACGACGCCTTCCGTGAGGGCCGCGCCGCCGTCCTCCGCCAACTCCTCGCCCTCCCCCACCTGTTCCACACCCCCCACGCCCAGCAGCACTGGGAGCCCACGGCCAGGTACAACGTGCGGGCGGAACTGGAAATGCTGACGTCGTGACGCGCCCGGACCAGCGTCGACGGCAGTACCTGCCGGGAAGGATCACGCTCCGCGAGGGAACAGCCCGTCGAACCCCATGTCCGCCTTCCCCAGCCGGCGTCTCGGACCTGTGTCATCGTGTCGGTCGTACCGGACGACACGGGGGCGAAGATGACGTTGAAGCCTGACGGGCACGAGAGCACCCTGCGCATAGGCACCGAACGGCTCACCCTGCAAGGGGTCGGCCCTGCTTCCGCGCGGGATCTGCATCTTGGCGGGGACGGCGGTTTCGAGTGGGTGGACGGCGGGCCCTTCGAGGGGACGCGCAGGGCCTCGGGGATGGTGCTGAAGGCGTACGAGGCCGGCGCGCACCGGCCCGAGTGGGGCGTGTACGTGCTCGTACGACGGGAGGACGGGCGCGCGGTCGGCGCGATGGGCTTCCACGGCCCGCCCGACGAGCACGGCCGGGCCGAGGTCGGCTACGACCTCGCCGAGACGGCCCGCGGCAACGGCTACGCCACCGAGGCGCTGCGCGCGCTGTCGGCGTGGGCACTGGCCCGCGACGACGTGCGGCAGCTGATCGCGACGATCGCGCGGGACAACCTCCCGTCCCAGCGGGTGGTCACCCGGGCCGGGTTCGTACCGATGGGTGAGGACGCGGAGACGGCCGTCGCCCGGGGCAGGGAGCGCGGCGAGGACCTCGTCGTCTACGAGCTGCGCGGCACCCAGGACCACGACGGGTCCGTCTGAGCGCGGCCCTTGGGCCGGCGCAGCCCGGAGACGTGCAGCAGCCGCACCACCTCGCGGCTGCTGACCTCCACCGCACCGGCCGTGACCGCGTCGGCGTAACGGTGGGAGGGCAGGTCGTAGTGGTCGCGCTCGAAGGCGCGCGGCGGCACGCCGAGTGCGGCGGCGAACCGGTGCAGTTCTTCGTACGACACGTCGCTGACCAGGTGGGACCACATGCGGCCGTGACCCGGCCAGGTGGGCGGGTCGATGTAGACCGTCACGAGGACGGCTTCCCGCCCGCCGCGCGGGCCAGCGCGCCCACCGGGGCGACCTTCACCCCGGCCTTGGAGCACACCCAGTGCGGGTCGGGTCCGAGCTCGGGCTCCACGTCCAGCGCGTGCGGGTCGCCGTAGCCGCAGACCGGGCACAGCGGCCAGCGGCCGTACCGCTCCAGGAGCGCGTCCTGTACGTCCTGGGCGACCAGCCCCGCCACGAAGCACGCGCCGTCCGGCCACTGCTCGACCCACCAGCGGCGCTGGGCGACGGATTCCTCCACCAGCGAGACCACGTCGGCCTCGGCGACCTCGCCGGCCATCAGGTCGGCGAGGACCAGGGCGCGGGCGGCGTGCAGGGCCTGCTCCAGGGGGCTGATGGGGTCCATGCCTCCATTGTGCGCACTCTTGACCACACCTCCGCACGGAAAATATCTTTCATGGTGTGACCCAGAACGTGAAGGAAATTTTCGCCGGCTCGGGCACCCAGCCGGTCGGCCACACGCCGCCGACCACCCCAGCCGCCCCGGGCGCCCCGGCCAACCCGGGTGTTCCGGCGGGCGGTGCCGCGGCGCCGGCCGCGCCGGCGGCCCCGCCACGCCCCGTGGCCGCCTCGGGATACCGGGCGCCCGTGGCGCACGCGGCCGCGGCGTCCCAGCGAGCGGGAGGCTCCCGCGTCCCGGGGACGGGGACCCCCTCCGTCTCCCGCCCCCAGTCGGCATCCGGCGCACCCGGCGCCCCGGCGGCCACCCCCGGAGCCGTACCGGCCGGGTCGTCGGCATCACCCGGCGTTTCGGGCGCCGTCGGCGGCGCCGGGGCGCCCGCGCCCGCCGCGCTCGCGGCCAAGGTCCGTACGCTCGCGCCCTCCATGACGCGCTCCATGCAGCGCGTCGCCGAGGCGGTCGCGGGCGACCCGGCCGGCTGCGCTGCCCTGACGGTCACCGGTCTCGCCGAGCTCACCGGCACCAGCGAGGCGACCGTCGTACGCACCGCCCGCCTGCTCGGCTACCCCGGCTACCGCGACCTGCGCCTCGCCCTCGCGGGCCTGGCCGCCCAGCAGCAGTCGGGCCGCGCGCCCGCCATCACCACCGACATCGCGGTGGACGACCCCATCGCCGACGTCGTGGCCAAGCTCGCCTACGACGAGCAGCAGACCCTCGCCGACACCGCCGCCGGACTCGACACCGTGCAGCTCGGCGCGGCCGTCGCCGCGCTGGCCACCGCCCGCCGCACGGACGTGTACGGCATCGGCGCCTCCGGCCTGGTCGCCCAGGACCTCACGCAGAAGCTGCTGCGCATAGGGCTGATAGCCCACGCGCACAGCGACCCGCACCTCGCCGTCACCAACGCGGTCCAGCTCCGCGCCGGTGACGTGGCGATCGCGATCACGCATTCGGGTTCCACCGGGGACGTGATCGAGCCGCTGCGGGTGGCCTTCGAGCGCGGTGCGACCACCGTCGCGATCACCGGCAGGCCCGACGCGCCCGTCACGCAGTACGCCGATCACGTCCTGACCACGTCCACGGCCCGCGAGAGCGAGCTGCGCCCGGCGGCCATGTCCTCGCGGACCAGCCAACTGCTGGTGGTGGACTGCCTGTTCGTTGGGGTGGCGCAGCGGACGTACGAGACGACGGCACCCGCCCTCGCGGCGTCGTACGAGGCGCTGGCCCACCGGCACAGCCCGCGCGGCGGAACGCGGCGCTGACCCGGCCCGTCCTCCAGACCGATCAGCCACCTCGCCCCGCCGGCACCGTCCGGCCCCACGGACACCGCAGGCACCGCACCGCCCCACACCTCCGCAGGCACCGTCCCGCCCCAAATCTCCGCAGGCACCGCATCGCACCGCCCCGCACGAAGAGAGTCGCCCGCCCATGACCTCCACGTCCCCTTACCACCAGCTGCGCGCCGAGCTGGAGTCGCTGACGACCGAGGCGTTCCGGCCGGAGCTGTCGGAGATCGACCGGCTGCCCACGCTGGAGATCGCGCGGCTGATGAACGCCGAGGACACCACCGTGCCCGCCGCCGTGGCCGAGCGGCTGCCGCAGATCGCCGCCGCGATCGACGCGGTGGCCGAGCGGATGGCGCGCGGCGGCCGCCTGCTCTACGCGGGCGCGGGCACGGCGGGCCGGCTCGGTGTGCTGGACGCCTCGGAGTGCCCGCCGACCTTCAACACCGAGCCCTCCCAGGTGATCGGCCTGATCGCGGGCGGCCCGGAGGCGATGGTGACGTCGGTGGAGGGCGCGGAGGACTCGCGGGAGCTGGCGGTCGAGGCACTGGACGCGCTGGGGCTCACGGCCCGGGACACGGTGGTCGGCGTCTCGGCCTCGGGCCGCACCCCGTACGCCGTCGGCGCGGTGGAGCACGCCCGTGCGCGCGGCGCCCTGACGGTCGGCCTGGCCTGCAACACCGGCAGCGCGCTCGCGGCCGCCGCCGAGCACGGCATCGAGGTGGTCGTCGGCCCGGAACTGCTGACCGGCTCCACCCGCCTGAAGGCGGGCACGGCCCAGAAGCTGGTCCTGAACATGATCTCGACGATCACGATGATCCGCCTGGGCAAGACCTACGGGAACCTGATGGTCGACGTGCGCGCCTCCAACGACAAGCTGCGCGCCCGCTCCCGCCGTATCGTCGCCCTGGCCACGGGCGCCCCCGAGGAGGACATCGAGAAGGCCCTGGCCGCCACCGACGGCGAGGTCAAGATCGCCATCCTCACCCTCCTGGCGGACATCGACGCCCCCACGGCCGCCCACCTCCTCACCCACACGGACGGCCACCTGCGGGCAGCCCTGGACCAGGCGAGGGGCTGACGCGCCTCGATGCGCGACGAGGAACGGACGGCCGAGGGACGAAAGGCTCTGCTCGATCTCAGATCTCCGGGCGTCAGGCCAGGTCGGGATCGAGTCCCAGCGCGGCAGCGCACACGGCCGCCTGCACGTCGGTGTAGGCCAGCAAGTAGACGGTTCGCACCCGGGAGGCAGGGTGTGATCTGAAGTACCCGGTCACGGCAGCCGCCAGGGTGTCCGCGGTCTTCCGCAGGTCATTGTTGCCTCCCCCGGTGCCAAGCAGGGGCAGGACAATGGAGCGGAGGCTTTCGCCCTCATCGTTGAGGCGGTCCGTCTCGGCCAGGACGTTGCGGACACAACGCTCCAAGTCGAGCACGGGACGGAAGCCCGAGGCCGGCTCCCCCTCAACGGAAGCCACATGAATGACGCGCTTGACCTGGTGGGTTCTCGCCAGCTCCCCCGGGCCGGTGACCAGGACCTGACCCGGTGCCACCTGAGCCTGCCCTCCCATGCGCTCTGCCAACTCCAGGGCAATGGTGTCGTGGGTGAGGTGTCCCCCGGCGTCCCTCCGGCCGCCGTGGTAACGGATGGCCGCCGAAATGGTCGGGTCATTGATGCGCGACATCTCCATGCGCGTGTTCTCCGTGTTGACCCAGACGTCCACTCCGGAGACATTGACGAGGTTCCCCGTGATCAGCCCCAACCGGTGCCCCCGCGCACCACGCACGGACACCTCGTGTCGCGTGCCGGCCATCAGCTGCCGCGGCGCCGCCGCTCGAGGACGTTCACCGGCCAGCTCCCTGCGCAATTCCGCGTTCTGTCTCTTCAGCCTTTTGATCTCCGCCGCCAGCTCGTCCCGGTCCCGGGTCTTCGACAGCCAGGTGAAGGACGCCAGCAGGAAGAACGCCGCGAACGCCGCGGCCCCGCCGAGGCTGAACCCCAGGGCTCGCCCCTCGGCGGTCGAGTCGGGGAACGCCGAGAACAGGAACAAGGCTCCCGCCAGGGCGTACAGCAGCGCCGAGGGAAGCTGCAGAGCGTACTGGCGGCCCATCCGAGCGGATCCCGACACCCATATCTGAAGCCCGACCCCGACGAGAATGAGCAGGGCGGTCGCACCTATCAGCAGCGGGCTCACCGGCGCTGTCTCTCCTTCCCCGGCTTTGCCGCAGTTGCCTTGTCGGCTTCCCGCCGGCCAGGGGGCGACAGCCGTCCGTGACCTCTCCAGAGAATAGTTGACGAAACGTCACCTAGCCGCGCACTCATGGTGCTTACATCTTCACATGAACCCCATCGACTTCGGTGACCTCTTCGACCTGAGAATCCGCCTGGACGTGCTCGCACAGGAGGCGGACCGCCGCCTGGTCACCGTTTTCGGTTCGGGCATCAGCAACGCGGTGCTCCCGGGAGTCCCGGAACTGACAGAGCTGTTCCGTGAGCACGTACCGCGCGCCGGCCGAGCACGGTTCGACGCCACCCTCGACGGGCTGCCCGACCCGGGGCTCAAGTATCAGAACGCGGCGGCCATTCTGACCAAGCAGGCTGGTGAGCCGAGGGTGATGCGCGCCATCCGGACCGCCGTACTCCGCGCGTGCGTCAAAGTCCCGGCCGAGGATGTGGCCAAGGTCGCCCAGGACGAAGACCAGTGCCGGGCACTCGTCCGCGACCTCGATGCCTGGACGATTCCGAGAGGTTACGAACAGTTCGCCCAGTTCTTCGCCTCATTGCCCGGCCGGATGCGTGGTCCGGTCATCACCACCAACTTCGACCCTCTGATCGAGATAGCGCTGACCAAAGCCGGGGTGAGTGCCGTGCCGATCCCGGTTCCGACCGACTCCGCGCCCACACCCGACCAACTGCGGGAGGCAACGACTCACCCCGTCCTCCATATCCATGGCTACTGGACCGGCCCCGCGACAAGCAACGTTCCCTCCCGCATCACCGCGGACCGGCCTCAGCTCGACAGTGTGCTGCAGCAGTTGCTCACCAACTCCGTCGTGCTCGTCGTCGGTTACAGCGGATGGCTGGACGGGTTCATGAAGAGCCTGCGCACCCGTGTGCTCAATGAAGCGGACCTGCTGCAGGCAGAGGTTCTCTGGGCCGCCTACGAATCGAACGCGACGGACGCGATCGGCGACGGCGTCCTCGGCCAACTGGTGGGAGCGCCGGGTTTCACCCTTTATCTCGGAGTCGACGGGCACGAGCTCTTCGGCGGCGACCTCGCTGCCGACGACACGGCGGCGCAGGAGGAAGCCTCCCCGTTCGGCTATTCGAGAGTCTCCGGCCGGGTCGCCGACACCACGTACCAGGCCGCCCCCTTCGCGGACGGGCGTCGGCCGGACTGGGCGGACGCGGAGCCGGGCCGATGGCCGGTGCTGTCCTCCACACGCACTTTGGAGGAGGAGCTGGTCAAGTGTCTGGACAGTGGTGGTGGCAGTGGCGTCGTCGCGATCGGTCCGCTCGGCGAGGGCAAGTCGCTGGCCATACGTCAGGTGGCCGTGGCCCTGGCTTCCTCCCGGCCGGAGTGGTCGGTGCTGTGGCGCGAGCCCGGCGCGCCACCCCTCACTCAAGCCTGGCTCGAGGAGGTGCGCAGCACATCGGAACGCACCCTGATCTGCGTCGACGAAGCTGATCTGATCATGGACGAGCTGGTAGCCACCCAACCGCACTGGGGGAAGCCCGGCTCAGGATTCGCGCTCCTGCTCGCCAGCCACGACCGTCTGTGGTGGCAAGGCTCAGGAAACTACCTCCAGCAGTGCGTCACCCCGGTGATCTTCCACGGCATCACGGCCGAGGACGCCGTGGGCATAGCGACCGCCTGGCAGTCCATGGGTCTGCTGCCCGCTGCCCTGAGCAGTGCCGAACAAGCAGCCGAGCGTCTTGCCGCGTCAGCCGGTGCCATGGCGACTCGTACCAACACACTGTTCGGGGCGGTGCTCGATGTGCGGTATGGAGCCGATCTCGGTCACCGCGTCGAGGATCTGCTGCGTAAGCTCCGGGACATCGATCTGACCGACACCGTGACTCTGGGAGACGTCTTCGCCGGCATCTGTGTCATGCAGGACACCCTCGACCGGGACGGGAACAAGGGCATGGGTGCCAGCCGCTCCGTGATCGCCGAAATGGTCGGCAAGGGCGAGGTGTTCGCGGACGGCAAGATCCTGCGGATCCTCGGCAGGGAGGCCGCGGTCACCTTCGCGGGTGACCGCGTCTACTCCCGCCATCCGTCCATCGCGCATGCCGTCGTGGAGTTGCTCCACCGCGACGGCTCCGCCCAGAAGGTCTACACACTGGTGGGCAGGGCCGGTGGTGCCCTCAGGGCGCAGAACGCCAGCGAGATCGACGGGTTCCGCGAGGCCTACCTGCTCTCGCGCCACCTTCCGGTTCCCCATGCCGTATGGGCGGCCACGGGGGCCGTCGAGGGTACGGGTGCACTGCTCGAATCACGGGTCAGTCTGCTGCGTGCCCTACGGACGGAGGGGGGCGAGCGGGCCGTGAAGTACGCCCGTGACCTGGCCAAGCATGTACACGACTACCGCGACTCCCGCGCCGCCCTCAGAGGCTTCCTCGTGGAGTTCTCCAACTGCATGCGCGACGAGGGGCACGCCCAGACTGCCGCCGGGCTCGCCGCTCTCGCGCTGGACGACAGGGTCGGCTTCCGGCTCGATGGGAGCCGGGCGGGGTACGCGCTGGTGAGCCTGGCGAAGTCGGCCCTGAAACTGAATGCCCAGACCAATATGACAGGGACGGGTGACGCGGCGGGGATTTCGTATGTCCTGCTGGAACGCATCCGTGGTGAGGACGAGGCGGATCGGTTCCTGGGTTCGGTTCGCACCCGCACTTCCTTGGACGAGTTCCGGAGCCAGAGCGCTGTCAAGCTCTGCGGTGGGCTCGCCTCCACGATGGGTGCAGCCGCAAGATCGGCCGAGCGGGAGACAGAGGTGCGCCTCGCCTTGGAGGACCGCCTGTCGTTCGAGACGCTGCGGCGGATGGCCGAAGGTCCCGGCCGACGGGCGGGCGCCGCCCACTGAGCGACGATGGAGGGTACCCGCGGCGTCGGCTGAAGGCGATGTGGTCTCCTGAACGGAGGACCGCTCCCCAGCACCCGCTGATTCGTAGCAACGACCGACCGCTTGGACCCACGTCATGAACCACGCCCAGCTGACCGCCCTCGGCCGGGCTCTCCGTCTGCTCGGGGAGCACGGGGAGAACCTGGCCGCCGACACGCCCGACGCCAAGTTGCACGAGGTCAAGGCGGATCTGAAGCGTGCGCTCGATCTGCTGGACGAGACCGTGACCACGGCCGCGCCCGCGACGCGCTGCCGGGAGCACCCGCAGGGGCCCGTGGACGAGAGCGCGCCTGATCTGTGCCTGCTCTGCGAGACCCGGCGGCGGAGCGCTCGGCGCTCGGAGGTCGACGGGGCGTACGCCGCGTACGCCCCGCCCGCCGCCGAGCCCGCCGACCGCGCGCCCTCGCGCTACGGCGTGCGCGGGGACCGGCCGCAGCCCCAGCAGCGCTGGCTGCCGGAGCTGTGGAACGGGCGGGAGTGGCAGCTGTGCGGGACCCCGCGCCGGGACCGGCGCGAGGCCGAGCTCTACATCAGCGCCCAGCGCCGGGCGCCCCGCGCCGCGATGGCCTACCGGCTCGTGCACGAGTTCACGGACTACGAGGTCGTACGGGTCTGGGGCAACCCGGTGCGGGTGGACATCGAGCCGATGGGCGGCCTGTAGGGCGCGGGCCGCGCCTCCCCGAGCCGCCTCCCCGGGCCGCCGCCTAAGCCTGCTTCTCCTCGGCACCGAGTACGGCAGGCTCCTCCGCACCCGCACCCGCACCCATACCCGAACCCGCACCCATACCCGCCTCCGCCGTCACCGGCTCGCCCAGCGCCGCCGCCCCCCGCTGCCGCGGGACGAAGGCCGCGACCAGGAAGCCGAGCAGCGCGGCGCCCGCGCCGACCGCGAGGACCGTGCGGAAGCCGTCCTCGGAGGGCAGGATGTAGGAGCCGAACCCGGTGGTCATGTGGGCGAGCACCACACCGGCCACCGGGACTCTCGAGGGACTCAGGTCAGCCGGGTCATGGACGCAGCGTCGTACGGCTCCAGCTCACCGAAGCGGCCGCCGAGCACCTTCGCCGCCCACTCGGGGTCCTGGAGCAGCGCGCGCCCGACCGCCACCAGGTCGAACTCGTCGCGCTCCATGCGGTCCAGCAGGTTGTCCAGGTTGCCGAGCGCCGCGCCCTCGCCCTGGAACGCCTTGATGAAGTCGCCGTTCAGCCCCACCGAGCCGACGGTGATGACCGGCTTGCCGGTGAGCTTCTTCGTCCAGCCCGCGAGGTTGAGGTCCGAGCCCTCGAACTCCGGGAGCCAGTAGCGGCGCGTGGAGGCGTGGAAGACGTCGACGCCGGCCGCCGCGAGCGGGGTCAGGATCGCCTCCAGCTCCTCCGGGGTCTCGGCGAGCCGAGCGTCGTACGCCTCCTGCTTCCACTGCGAGTAGCGGAAGATCACCGGGAACTCGGGCGAGACGGCCGCGCGCACCGCCGCCACGATCTCGGCGGCGAACTTCGTACGGGCCACCGGGTCGCCGCCGTAGCCGTCGGTACGGCGGTTGGTGCCCGCCCACAGGAACTGGTCGAGCAGGTAGCCGTGGGCGCCGTGCAGCTCGACGCCGTCGAAGCCGATGCGCTCGGCCGCCGCGGCCGCCTCCGCGAAGGCGGCGACGACGTCGTCGACGTCCTGCTGCGTCATCGCCTTGCCGGTGACCTCGGACTCGCCGATGCGCAGCCCGGAGGGGCCGACGGGCGGCGCCTCGTGGAAGGGCGGCCGGCCCGGCTTGCGGACCATGCCGATGTGCCACAGCTGCGGGACGATCGTGCCGCCCGCCGCGTGCACCGCCTCGGCGACCTTCGCCCAGCCCGCGAGCTGCTCCTCGCCGTGGAACCGCGGCACCCGGCTGCTCTCACCGGCCGAGTCGTGCCCCACGTACGTGCCCTCGGTGACGATCAGGCCCACGCCCGCGGCGGCCCGGCGGGCGTAGTACGACAGCACGTCCTCGCCCGGAACGCCGCCCGGCGAGAACATGCGGGTCATCGGCGCCATGACGATCCGGTTGGGAACGGTCAGGCCGTTGAGGGCGACGGGACGCGACAGGACTTGCGCCGCGCGGGAGGCGGCTGACTCGGAGGCGGTGACGGTCACGGTGGGGGTCTCCTCGGCGAAGCGGTTGGATACCAAATGGTATGTGCACGCGCATGCACTGCGCATCGGCATCAACTGTGCGGTGCGCCACGCCATTCCCGAGCCGCCGGCCCGTCTTCACGGCAGCCGCGCCTCGCGGTTGAGCCGCCGCACCCGTTCCCGCAGCACCTCGCCCGGCGCCGCCTCCGCCAGCTCCCCCGGCGGACAGTCCCACTCCCGCCCGCCGCCCACCGGCCGCAACTGCACGTGTCCTCCCTCGCGGCCCATCACCTCACCGATGCGTCCGTCCCTCACGTCGACGGCGTACGCGCCGATCGCGGGCGTCTCACCGCTCATACGTCACCGCCGCCGCGCGCCTCGAGGGCGGCGGCAAGCCGCGAGGCCACGCCGAGGTTGCACCGCCCGAGGTCGACCAGGGCGTACGGGTCGCCGTGCGCGCCCGTCACCGGGTCCACCCGCAGCGACGGCAGGACGATCCCCGCCTCGTGCAGTGCGGCCCGCAGCCGCTCCACCGCCTCCGGCGCCGTCCGAGCGGGCGGCCGGTCACTCTTCGTCGTCTCCGTCAACGTCGTTCCCTCCACGCTGAGTGTTCGCGTTCACCACACAGCGTATCCGACGTGCCCCTAACCTGGCCAGTAGCGGCGTACCAACAACCACTCCTGTGTGACAGGGAGTTGCCATGCCAGGTCCGAAGGACCTCGATCCGTCCTCCTCACCGCGCGCCCTGCTCGGCGCCGAACTCCGCCACGCCCGCGAGAGAAAGGGCCTCAGCCAGGCCGACCTCGGCGAACCCCTCTTCGTCAGCGGCTCGTTCATCGGCCAGCTGGAGGCGGGCACGCGGCGCATGCACGTGGAACTCGCCGTCCAACTGGACGAGATCCTCGGCACCAACGGCTTCTTCACCCGCAACTGCACGGCCCTGGCGAGGTCGCGCTACCCCGACCACTTCGCGGAAGCGGCGGAGGCGGAGGCGGTCGCCACGGCGATCAGGGAGTACGCCCAGCTTCTGATCCCGGGCCTGTTGCAGACCAGCGCCTACGCGGAGGCGGTGTTCCGCGCCTACAAACCGACCGCGCCGGACACCGAGATCGCGGAACTGGTGACGGCCCGGCTCCAACGGGCGTGCCTGCTCGACGATCCAACAACCCCGCTGTTGTGGGCGATCCTCGACGAGGCGGTACTGCGCCGACCGGTCGGCGGCGGCCCCGTGATGTCCGAGGCCCTGGACCACGTGGCCGAACTGGCCCGCGGACACCGGGTCATCGTGCAGGTCCTTCCCTTCGCCGCCGGGGCGCACGCGGCGCTGACAGGCCCCCTCAAGCTCATGGACTTCGAGGACGCGCCCTCCCTGTCCTTCGTCGAGGGCCCGGACATGGGAAAGCTGCTGGACGACCCGGCGACGGTCAAGCGTCACACCCTGACGTTCAACCTCCTTCAAGCCTCGGCACATTCGCCTCAAGACTCCCTGGCCCTGATCGAGTCGGTGGCGCAGGATTACGGGCATGGAGAAGAGCACCCGTGAGTACGACCTGACGTGGGCCGGCTGGCACAAGTCCAGCTACAGCGGCGGCGAGGGCGGCAACTGCCTGGAAATGGCCCACATCCAGGGCATCCTCATCCCCGTGATCCGCGACTCCAAGACCCCCCTCGGCCCGAAGCTCACGTTCCGAACGGAGGCGTGGTCGGCGTTCGTCGGCGGCGTACGGCGTACACGGCTGCGGTGACCGTCAGGAGGCATACGCCTCCGCCGACTGCGGCTCGGTTGATCACCTTCGCTGGTCGGCGTTGCCCCGAGGCTCAAGCGGCGAGCTTCGAGCTCTCTTTTCAAGGAATGGGGGGTGGGTTCAACCCGCCCTCCCTCCCCGCGTGTTGACTTGACGCGACCGATTTGCCACGCACAGTCACGAGGGGCTAGCGTGCCCGCATAACGAACAGCCCCCGCCCGGTGCGCCAACACCTGCGGGGGCTTGACCTACGAGATCGAAGAGGAAGTTCGATCCCATGGCTGACGCCCAGTTTAGTGCCGCCCTCCCGTCCGCGCACGCCGCTCCGCACCCGATGGCCAATCCGGGTTACGGCAAGCGTTCCGCGCCGGGACAACTTCCCCGCGCCAACCACGACTTCGTGCACCTGCCGCCCCGTGAGGCGGCCATCGCCGCGTACGTCGACCGGCTTCCCGAGGGCGCCGACATCTCCGTGAAAACACTGGCCAGGACGCTCCCGTACGGGCAGTGCGCGCTGCGTACCGCGCTCAACAACCTGCACCGGGCAGGGCACTTGCGCCGGGGGCGCGAGCAGGTGGCGGTGAACGGCCCGGGCGGGGGCGGTTCTCGCTGGATCACCCGATCGTGGTGGTCCCGTACGGCGCGCGACGACGAGTGGTGGGCGGCGTTCACGCGCGGCTGCGTACCGGAGGAGGCGCCGCCGGAACGCGCCCGGCCCACCCGGTCCCGCGCTCACATCCTGCTCGCCGCGCTCGGCCGTACGGCCCCGGCGCTGTCGCTCTCCGAGGCCGACTGCGCGCACCTCGCGCCGCTGGTGGCGGAGTGGTTCGCGCGCGGGGCCACCGAGGAGGCCGTGGTCGCCGCGCTGACCGCCGGCCTGCCCACGCCGGTGCACCATCCCGCGGCCCTGCTGCGCCGCCGCCTGACCGGCAAACTCCCCCCGGCTCCCCCACCACGCCGCCGTGTACTGGAGTGCGCCGAGTGCGGTGTGCCCGGCAGCCCCGGGGCCCTGCCGGGCGGCCTCTGCACCGCGTGCGGAGGCCTACGCCTGTCGGCTCACGCCGGCGCACCCTTGCCCCCGGCCACCGTCCACGCCTACGCCGCCCAGGTCCGGGGAGCCATGACCACCCACAGACAGAAGCCCTGACATGAACCAACCGTCCACACTCGCAGGTGTGTACAGTTTTGACATGGAGACGTATCCACTTGTGGAAGCCCGCAACCAACTCGGCCAGCTGGTGGGGCGGGTCCGGCACGGCCAGGAGCACATCCTGATCACGGAGTACGGGAAGCCCGCGGCCGCGCTCATCCCCATAAGCGAGCTGGAGGAGCTTCAGCGGCTGCGCGACGAGGCGGACATCGCCGAAGCAAGGGCTCGCGAGTCCGCGCCCACCGGGCCCGCGGTGTCGCACGACGAATTCATGGCTCAGCTCGAGGAAGAAGATCGCAGGGGGTCACTTCGTGACCTACGCGGTGGTGTGGGAGCACCACGCCATGAATGAATTCAGGTGGCTGCGCGCGATCGACCCCGTGGGCGCCAAGGCCTGCGCCGCCGCTGTACGCGAGCTCGCCGAGGAGCCCCGCCCGGAGGCAGCGCACGCCTTGGGCAGCTCCGGGTATTACCGGTTGCCTGTGGGGGCTTGGAGGGTGCTCTACCGGCCGGACGGGGGCACTGTCACCGTTCATGTGCTCAAGGTCGGCCGGACGGCCTGAGCCGGGTGCGGGCGGGAACGGCCGAGGGCGGCACCCCCTGCCTGAGCAGGGGGTGCCGCCCTCGGTACGTGACGGACGGGTCCGATCCTGGGGTTGTCCCGGGATCAGAAGTCCATGTCGCCGCCCGGCATGCCGCCGCCGGCCGGGGCCGCGGACTTCTCCGGCTTGTCGGCGATGACGGCCTCGGTGGTGAGGAACAGCGCGGCGATGGAGGCGGCGTTCTGCAGCGCGGAACGGGTCACCTTCGCCGGGTCGATGATGCCCTCGGCGATCATGTCGACGTACTCGCCGGTGGCGGCGTTCAGACCGTGGCCGACGGCCAGGTTGCGCACCTTCTCCACGACGACGCCGCCCTCGAGACCACCGTTGACGGCGATCTGCTTCAGCGGGGCCTCCAGGGCGAGCTTCACGGCGTTGGCACCGGTCGCCTCGTCACCCTCGAGCTCCAGCTTCTCGAAGACCTGGGAGGCCTGGAGCAGGGCCACGCCACCACCGGCGACGATGCCCTCCTCGACGGCCGCCTTGGCGTTGCGCACGGCGTCCTCGATGCGGTGCTTGCGCTCCTTGAGCTCCACCTCGGTGGCGGCGCCGGCCTTGATGACCGCGACACCGCCGGCGAGCTTCGCCAGGCGCTCCTGCAGCTTCTCGCGGTCGTAGTCGGAGTCGCTGTTCTCGATCTCGGCGCGGATCTGGTTCACGCGGCCCGCGACCTGGTCGGCCGAGCCGGCGCCGTCGACGATGGTGGTCTCGTCCTTGGTGATGACGACCTTGCGGGCGCGGCCCAGGAGGTCCAGGGTCGCGTTCTCCAGCTTGAGGCCGACCTCCTCGGAGATGACCTCGCCGCCCGTGAGGATGGCGATGTCGCCGAGCATGGCCTTGCGGCGGTCGCCGAAGCCCGGGGCCTTGACGGCGACGGACTTGAAGGTGCCGCGGATCTTGTTGACGACCAGGGTCGACAGGGCCTCGCCCTCGACGTCCTCGGCGATGATCAGCAGCGGCTTGCCCGACTGCATGACCTTCTCCAGCAGCGGGAGCAGGTCCTTGACGGAGGAGATCTTGGAGTTCGCGATGAGGATGTACGGGTCCTCGAGCGACGCCTCCATGCGCTCCATGTCGGTGGCGAAGTACGCGGAGATGTAACCCTTGTCGAAGCGCATGCCCTCGGTGAGCTCGAGCTCCAGACCGAAGGTCTGCGACTCCTCGACGGTGATGACGCCTTCCTTGCCGACCTTGTCCATGGCCTCGGCGATGAGCTCGCCGATCTGGGTGTCGGCGGCGGAGATGGAGGCGGTGGAGGCGATCTGCTCCTTGGTCTCGACCTCCTTGGCCTGGTCGAGCAGGGCGGCGGAGACGGCCTCGACGGCCTTCTCGATACCGCGCTTGAGAGCCATCGGGTTGGCGCCGGCCGCCACGTTGCGCAGGCCCTCGCGGACCAGGGCCTGGGCGAGCACGGTCGCGGTGGTCGTACCGTCACCGGCGACGTCGTCCGTCTTCTTGGCGACTTCCTTGACCAGCTCGGCGCCGATCTTCTCGTACGGGTCCTCGAGCTCGATCTCCTTGGCGATGGAGACACCGTCGTTGGTGATCGTGGGGGCGCCCCACTTCTTCTCGAGGACGACGTTGCGGCCCTTGGGGCCGAGGGTCACCTTGACGGCGTCCGCGAGCTGGTTCATGCCGCGCTCGAGGCCTCGCCGCGCCTCCTCGTCGAACGCGATGATCTTGGCCATGTGAAGTGGTCCCTCCAGGACTGGGGGTGATTCCTTCGGACCGCGCCCGCGCCCGCGACGGACGGCTCGCCGGCCTCGTGGTTCCTTGCCCCACCTGGCCCGCGGGCCTCACCGACCCGGTCCTTCGTTGTCACTCTCACCTTCAGAGTGCTAACGCCAATGATTAGCACTCGACCCCCGAGAGTGCAAGCGCCCACGGAGCGGACCGCGCGCGCTGGGAGCGCACGCCGAGGGGCCCGCACCCCGGTTGGAGTGCGGGCCCCTCGAAGAAGAAGATCGCTTGCGGTGGTCGCGCGGATCAGGCCGTGACGCGGACCATGTCGGCCTGCGGGCCCTTCTGGCCCTGCGAGATCTCGAACTCGACCCGCTGGCCCTCTTCCAGCGTGCGGTAGCCGTCCATCTGGATCGCGCTGTAGTGGACGAAGACGTCCGCACCACCGTCGACCGCGATGAAGCCGTACCCCTTCTCCGCGTTGAACCACTTGACGGTGCCCTGAGCCATGCCTAACTCCCCTATTACTGGCCCTTGCACAGATCCACACTTCGCGGACCCGGGTCAGACCTCACCCCCCGTGGAATGGGGGCGTGCGCCGGAACGCGTCGACCGCGGCTGAATGTATCTGTCCAACTGCCGTCTGCAACAGGTCAATCGGACGAGAATTCTGGACGCGTCCGGTCCGGAATGTGGTGAGAATTCGCCCGAATTCAGGGCAAGTCGGGCCCCATAAACAAGACAAATGCCGCAGAAAAGGCACGCACTTTGGCTACTTCTTGTCGGGCCTGCGGCACGAATCCGGGGTCCGCGCCCTGTAGATCAGGGCCGCGTTCCCCAACTGTACCGCGCTCAATCACGCAGAATTGCCCCCTCCGCTTCTCTCACGGAGGGGGCAATTCGGTGAACTCTGCGTGGTGGGCGTTACCGAAGGTAATGGTGAGGGGTGACGGCCCACGCGCGCGGGCGGCCCGCCGGCCCCGCTCAGCCGCCGGCGACCGCCGGGATGATCGAGACGCCCGCGCCGTCCGGGGTGGCGGTCTCCAGGCCCTGCTCGAAGCGGACGTCGTCGTCGTTGACGTAGACGTTGACGAAGCGGCGCAGCTTGCCCTGGTCGTCCAGGACGCGGGCGGCGATGCCGGTGTGGTTCTTCTCCAGGTCGGAGATGACCTCGGAGAGCGTCGCGCCCTCGGCGCTCACCTCAGCCTGCCCGCCGGTGTAGGTGCGCAGGATGGTCGGGATGCGAACGGTCACGCTCATGCGGTGAAACCTCCGGTCGGGTGCTCTGGGACGGCGGGGCGGACTGCGGGCCGGGCGGCGAGGCGGACGGCGGGCCGGACTGCGGAACGGGCGGCGGCGGGCCGGTCGGCGGGGCGGCTCGTCATGCGAGGCCGGCCTCTCGGAAGGAGTCCAGGGTGGGGCGGATCGTCGCGGTCAGGCCGGTGCCGGCCACCGCGTCCAGCGTCTTGAGGCCGTCGCCGGTGTTGAGGACGACCGTGGTGAGCGACGGGTCCAGGACGCCGTCCTCGATCAGCTTCCTCGTCACGCCGACCGTCACGCCGCCCGCCGTCTCCGCGAAGATGCCCTCGGTGCGGGCCAGCAGCTTGATCGCCTCGACGACCTGCTCGTCGGTAACGTCCTCCACGGCGCCGCCGGTGCGGCGGGCGATGTCGAGGACGTAGGGGCCGTCGGCCGGGTTGCCGATGGCGAGGGACTTGGCGATGGTGTCCGGCTTCTGCGGGCGGACCACGTCGTGGCCGGCCTTGAAGGCGGTGGACACCGGCGAGCAGCCCTTGGCCTGGGCGCCGAAGATCCTGTACGGCCGGTCCTCGACCAGGCCGAGCCTGATGAGCTCCTGAAGTCCCTTGTCGACCTTGGTCAGTTGGGAGCCGGAAGCGATCGGCACGACGATCTGGTCGGGCAGCCGCCAGCCGAGTTGCTCGCAGATCTCGTACGCCAGCGTCTTGGAGCCCTCGGCGTAGTACGGCCGCAGGTTGACGTTGACGAAGCCCCAGCCCTCGCCGGCCGGGTCGCCGATCAGCTCGGAGCAGAAACGGTTCACGTCGTCGTAGTTGCCCTCGATGCCGACGAGTTCGCCGCCGTAGATCGCGGCCATGACGACCTTGCCCTGCTCCAGGTCGTGCGGGATGAACACGCACGAGCGCAGGCCCGCGCGGGCGGCCGCGGCGCCCACCGCGCCAGCCAGGTTGCCGGTGGAGGAGCAGGACAGGGTGGTGAAGCCGAACGCGCGCGCCGCCTCGAGCGCCTGCGCGACCACGCGGTCCTTGAAGGAGTGCGTCGGGTTCCCGGAGTCGTCCTTGACGAAGAGCTTGCCGGGCTCGACGCCGAGCTCGCCGGCGAGGTGGTCGGCCTGGACGAGCTTGGTCCAGCCCGGGTTGAGGTTCGGCTTCTCCGCCACGTCGGCGGGGACGGGGAGCAGCGGGGCGTACCGCCAGATGTTCGCGGGGCCGGCCTCGATCCGCTTGCGCAGCTCCTCGGTGTCGTAGGCCGAGAAGTCGTAGGCGATCTCCAGCGGGCCGAAACACTCCTCGCAGGCGAAGACCGGGCCGAGCGGGACGCGGTGGCCGCACTCGCGACAGCTCAGCGCGGCGGCGGGTCCGAGGTCGACGGCGGAAGAGTCGGTGCTGGTGACAACTGTCTGCACAGCCATGGAGGCGAGGCCCTTTCTCCTCATCTTCCTCACGACGCATCTCGCCGTGAGACGGATTTGGCACCTTCCCTAGCCGGGAGCCTCGCGGGCGATCGTTGATCTACGAGAACCGGCTGGAGGGTTGCCGGGGCTTCATCGGGCCGTGTCCCTCTGCCCCTCTGGATGAGCGGTATGTAGTTGTGAGCGCGCCGCCGACCCCGACATGCGATGGTCACCGGCGTTGTTCAAGACTGTAACCGAAGGCCAGGACAGTTGAGATAGTCGTCCGAACCGCGAGACACCGCCGGGCAACCGCCGGACAACAGTGAGGAGCGCTGACCGTGCTGGAAGAAGTCGAGCGCTGGCTGGCCACCCGCTCCTGGTCCGTGACCGACCGTCCGCTGCACAAGATCCTCGCCGCCAAGCAGCGCACGGGCCAGTCCGTCTCCGTCGTGCTGCCCGCGCTCAACGAGGAGGAGACGGTCGGCGACATCGTCGCGAAGATCCGCCACGACCTCGTGGAGCGGGCGCCGCTCGTCGACGAGATCGTGGTCGTCGACTCCGGCTCCACCGACCGCACCTCCGCGGTCGCCGCCGCCGCGGGCGCGCGGGTCGTTCACCGGGACGAGATCCTGCCCCGCCTCCCCGCCGTCCCCGGAAAGGGCGAGGTGCTGTGGCGCTCGCTGCTCGTCACGCGCGGGGACGTGATCTGTTTCGTCGACGCCGATCTCAGGGACTTCTCCTCCGACTTCGTCACCGGCATCGTGGGGCCGCTGCTCACCGAGCCCGACGTGCAGCTGGTCAAGGCGATGTACGACCGTCCGCTCGGCGGGGCGGCCGGGCAGGGCGGGCGGGTCACCGAGCTGATGGCGCGGCCGCTGCTCAACATGCACTGGCCGCGGCTGGCCGGCTTCGTGCAGCCGCTCGGCGGCGAGTACGCGGCCCGGCGCTCGCTGCTGGAGCAGCTGCCGTTCCCGGTCGGCTACGGCGTGGAGCTGGGCATGCTCGTGGACGCGCTGCACCTGGTGGGGCTGGACGCCCTCGCGCAGGTCGACGTCGGCGTGCGCAGGCACCGGCACCAGGACGGGCAGGCGCTCGGCCGGATGGCCGCCGCCATCTACCGCACCGCGCAGCTGCGCCTGGCCCGCGGCCATCTGATCCGCCCGCTGCTGACCCAGTTCGAGCGGGGGGAGGACGGCTTCGAGCCGCGCACCCACTCGGTGGACACCGAGGAGCGGCCGCCGATGACGGAGATCGCGGAGTACGCGGCCCGCAGGGTGGCGTGACCCGAGAGGCGGCGTGAGCCCGCGAGGCGGCGTGAGCCCGCGAGGCGGCGTGAGCCCGCGAGGCGGCGCGAAGTGGCGTGAATGCCCGGGGCGGTCGTATACGGCCGTCTACGAAGCGGAACCGTACGTTTGAGCGTTTGAGGGCCGGGCTAGGTTGAGGACCATGGTCTCAACGCACGGTGCCGAGGTGCTGGTCGCGTCCAATCGCGGCCCGGTTTCGTACGAAGTGCGCGAGGACGGCTCGCTGCACGCGAAACGCGGGGGCGGAGGGCTGGTCTCCGGGCTGTCCGCGATCGGCCCGGACGCGGGCGCCGTCTGGGTGTGCGCCGCTCTGGGCGACGCCGACCGGGAGGCGGTGCGCCGCTTCGAGGGCGGGCGTCGGCTGCCGTCGGAGGCGACCGGCGGGCAGCAGGTGCGGATGCTGGACATCGACGCGGAGGTGTTCGCCGACGCGTACAACGGCATCGCGAACTCGGTGCTGTGGTTCGTCCACCACATGCTGTACCAGACGCCGCTGGAGCCCGTCTTCGACGCGGAGTTCCGCCGCCAGTGGCGGTCCTACGAGGCGTACAACCGGGCGTTCGCGCAGGCGCTGGCGGAGGAGGCGGCCGAGGGCGCGGCGGTGCTGGTGCAGGACTACCACCTGACGCTGGTGCCCGGCATGCTGCGCGACTTCCGGCCGGATCTGCGGATCGGGCACTTCTCGCACACGCCGTGGGCGCCGGCGGACTACTTCCGGATGCTGCCCGACGACATCGCCGGACAGGTGCTGCGCGGCATGCTGGGCGCGGACCGGCTGGGTTTCCTCACCCAGCGGTGGGCGGACGCCTTCGCCGGATGCTGCGAGGCGCTGGTGGGCGGGCTCGGCGGCACGCGGGTGGGGGTGCACGGGCTGGGCGCGGACGCGGACTTCCTGCGGGAGCGGTCGCACCGGTCGGACGTCTTCGAGCGGATGGCGGCGCTGCGCGAGGAGATCGGCGCGGGGCCGGACGGCGGGCCGCGCCGGACGATCGTGCGGGTGGACCGCACGGAGCTGTCCAAGAACATCGTGCGGGGGCTGCTCGCCTACCGGCGGCTGCTCGAGGACTTCCCGCAGTGGCGGGAGCGGGTGGTGCACGTCGCGTTCGCCTACCCCTCGCGGCAGGACCTCGCGGTGTACCGGGAGTACACCGCCGAGGTGCGCAGGCTGGCCGAGGAGATCAACGAGCGGTACGGGACGCCCGGGTGGACGCCGGTCGTGCTCCACGTCAAGGACGACTTCGCGCGCTCGCTGGCGGCGTACCGGATCGCTGACGTCGCCCTGGTCAACCCCATCCGGGACGGGATGAACCTGGTCGCCAAGGAGGTCCCGGTCGTCTCCGACGCGGGCTGCGCGCTGGTGCTGTCGCGGGAGGCGGGGGCGTACGAGGAGCTGGGCGACGACTCGATCGTGATCAACCCCTACGACGTGGTCGCCACGGCCCGGGCCCTCCACGAGGCCCTCAGCATGCCGGGCCCCGAACGAGCGGAACGGGCCAAGCGCCTGGCCGACGCGGCGACCGCCCTCCCGCCGACCCAGTGGTTCCTGGACCAACTCTCGGCCCTGCGCCCGGACGTGACCGACTGACCCACCGGACTCCGACCGGGCCGGCTGACCCACCGGGCTCCGACCGGACCGGCTGACCCGCCGGACTCCGACCGGACCTGCGCACCCGCCGAGCTCCGACCGGACCGGCTGACCCGCCGGACTCCGACTGGACCCGCGCACCCGCCGAGGTCCGACCGGGCCTCCTGAGCCGACGGCAGTCGGCCGGGCGCCGGGCGGACCGCCGGGCGCGCCGATCAGGCCCGGCCAGCCCGCCGGCGCCCCCTCCGGATCCGCCCGGCCGGCCCCCCGGCCCTCCCCGGCCACTCGGCTGCCGTGGGCAGCGCGGACCGTCCCCCGGTCCCGGCTGCGGCCCCCTGAGCCGACGGCAGTCGGCCGGACCTGCTTACCCGCCGGACTCCGACCGGACCCACCCGCCGAGGTCCGACCGGGCCTGGGCGCACCCGCCTGGCTCCGACCGGGCCTGCCGAGCCGGCGGCAGTCCGGCCGGGCGCCGGGCGGACCGCGGACCGCCGGGCGCGCCGATCAGGCCCGGCAGCCGCGCCGACGCCCCCTCCGGATCCGCCCGGCCGGCCCCCCGGCCCCTCCCCGGCCACTCGGCTGCCGTGGGCAGCGCGGACCGTCCCCCGGTCCCGGCTGCGGCCCCCGTTCGCCCTCCAGCCGGGGCAGGCGGCCTTCCGGCGGCGGTCCGGGGCGGCTTACGGGAGCCGGGCGGCCAGGGCGGACAGCAGGCGGACCACTCCGGACGGGCCGTTCACCACCAGGTCGGCGCGTTCCGAGAGTTCCGTGACCTCCGTGCTGCCGCTGCAGACGAGGACGCCCGGTACTCCGTCCGAGCGGAGTTTCTCGACGGCTGTGAAGGCGGGGAGGTCGCCGAGGTCGTCGCCCGCGTAGAGGACCGAGGCGGCGCCGCGGTCGCGGACGTAGTCGGAGAGGGCGACGCCCTTGTCCATGCCCGGAGGGCGCAGTTCGAGGACCATGCGGCCGGGTTCGACGATCAGGCCGTGGCGGCGGGCCAGGTCGGCGAGGGGCTCGCGCAGGAGGTCGAAGGCGGCCTGCGGGTCCTCGGCGCGGCGGGTGTGGACGGCCAGGGAACGGCCCTTCTCCTCGATCCAGGTGCCCTGCCAGGCCCCGGCCCGGTCCAGGACGCCCGGCAGTTCGGCCCGCACGGCGGCGACGCCGGGGTGCGGGGCCGGGGCGGTGACGGTGCCGGTGGCCGCGTCCCACCGCTCGGCGCCGTAGTGGCCGAGGACGACGAGGTGCTCCAGGCCGGGCACGCCCGCGAAGCCGCCGTTGCGCACCGCGACACCGGCCGGGCGCCCGGTGACCACGGCGACGGAGGCCACCTTCGGCGCGAGCGCGGCCAGGGCCGGCACGGCGTCCGGGTGGGCGCGGGCCTGGTCGGGGTCGGCGACGATCGGCGCGAGCGTCCCGTCGAAGTCGAGCGCGATCACCGCACGCTCCGGCCGTGCCAGTATCGCGGCCAGCCCGTCCCGCCCGGCCTGGGTGGCGGGCACCGGCAGGGGGGCGTCGGGGTGGTCCGTCGAGTTCAAGTGATGGCTGCCCATACGCCGAACCTATCCACCCCGGGCCCTGCGCACTCCTCGACCCGGCCGCCCGCCGGGGCTCAGCGCTCCGACCGGCGCGAGTCCCTCACCCGGCGCAGGCGGTTGACGGTCACCGGGTCGTGGGCGAGGGCGCGGGTGTCGTCCAGGAGGGCGTTCAGGAGCTGGTAGTAGCGGACGGGGGACAGGCCGAGCTCCTCGCGTATCGCGCGCTCCTTGGCGCCAGGGCCGGGGAAGCCGCGGCGCTCCAGGGCGAGGATGTCCCGCTCGCGTCGGTCCAGCCCCGCCGCCGGGCTCCCGCCGGCCGGGGTGCCGGTGGCGCCCGCCTCGTCCGCGTCCATGTCCATACCGGCACCGTAACCCCCGCCGCCGACACCGGCCGGGGCGGCTACTTCGCGTTCTCCGCGCTGTCCGCCGCGGTCGCCGTGGCCTGGAGCTGTCCGAGGACCGCGGCGGGGCTGCCGTCGGGGGCGACGGCCCGGCCGATCTGCTTCTTCACGTCCGCGCTGACCTGCGCCCACGAGGTCTTGCCGACCGGGTAGAGCTGGGCGAGCGGCAGCTCGGAGAGGAAGGGCCGCAGGGCCTTGTCCTGCTCGGCGGCGTCCATCGCCTCGGAGGCGGAGCCGGTCACGGGCAGCAGGTCGTACTCGCGGGAGAAGGCGAGGACGTTCTTCTCGCTGTAGACGAAGTCGAGGAAGTCGCCGATCTGCTCCCGGTGGCCGCTCTTCTTGAACGCCATCATCCAGTCGGCCACGCCCATGGTCGACTTCGGCGTACCGTTTCTGCCCGGCATCGGCACCATGCCGAACTTCACGCCCTTCTTGTCGGCCTGCTGCATCAGCGTGGGATGGCCGTTGAGCATGCCCACCTCACCGTTGGCGAAGGCGTCGAAGGCGTCCGCCCGGTTGAGCCTGCCCGGCGCGACCGGCCCGGTCAGCCCCTTGCCCACCAGCTCGTCGCGCAGCCAGGTGAAGGTCTCGACGTTCTGCGGGGAGTCGATCGTGTACGTGCCGATGTCGTCGGTGTAGCCGGACCCGCCGCCGAGCAGCCACTGCATGGTCTCGGCCTGCGCCTCCTCCGGGCCGAGCGGCAGCGCGTACGGGTACTTCACGCCCCGGGCCTTCAGCGCGGCCGCGTCGGCGGCGAGCTCGGCCCAGGTCGTGGGCGGGGTGAGGTTCGCCTTGGCGAAGAGGGTCTTGTTGTAGAAGAGCACGCGCGTGGAGGCGGCGAACGGGATGCCGTACTGCACGTGCCGCAGCTGCCCGGCCTCGGAGAGCTGGCCGAGGAAGTCGGCCTGGACCGGGATGGAGAGCACGTCGTCGGCCTTGTAGAGCAGTCCCTTGGCGGCGTAGTCGGCGTAGGCGCCGATCTGCGCCATGTCCGGCGGGTCGCCGGCGTCGGCCATCTGCTTGACCTTGCGGTCGACGTCGTTCCAGGAGTAGACGCTGACCTGCACCTTCACACCCGGGTGGGCGCTCTCGTACTCCTGGGCCAGCCGGTCCCAGTACTTCTTGGAGCTGTTGGCGGCCGAGTCGCCGTAGTCGGCGGCGACGAGTCTGAGGGTGACACCGGAGGAGCCGGTGCTCCCGCAGCCGCCGAGGATTGCTGTCATGCCCATGGCAATCGTTAGAGCGATCATTCCTGTCCTGCGCCGCTGCACTGCCTGTACGCCCCAACCCGTCGTCGGCTCGCCGAACGGACCCGCACGGGAGCGAAGCCCTGTGCTGCCGCAAGGCGAAGACTTCCAAAACGTCAGCCATAAGGTCTACACCACGCGAGTGGACTAGACCTCTTGTGGGTGTAAGCGTCACACTGTCCCCCGTGGAACACGTCATCGCCCTCGATGTGGGCGGCACCGGGATGAAGGCCGCGCTGGTCGCGGCCGACGGCACGCTGCTGCACCAGGCACGCCGGGCCACCGGCCGCGAGCGCGGGCCCGACGCCGTCGTCGAGGACATCCTCGGCTTCGCCGCCGAACTCGCCGCCCACGGCGCGGACCGCTTCGGCACCCCGGCCGCGGCGGCCGGCGTCGCCGTCCCCGGCATCGTCGACGAGGAGCGGGGCGTGGCCGCCTACGCCGCCAACCTGGGCTGGCGCGACGTACCGCTGCGCGACCTGCTGGGCGAGCGGCTCGGCATCCCCGTCGCCCTCGGCCACGACGTGCGCACCGGCGGGCTCGCCGAGGGCCGCATCGGGGCCGGCCGGGGCGCCGACCGGTTCTTCTTCGTGCCGCTGGGCACCGGCATCGCGGGCGCCATCGGCATCGACGGCCGCGTGGAGGCGGGCGCGCACGGCTTCGCGGGCGAGATCGGCCACATCGTCGTACGCCCCGGGGGCACCCCGTGCCCGTGCGGGCAGCGCGGCTGCCTGGAGCGGTTCGCCTCCGCGGCGGCGGTCAGCCAGGCCTGGGCCGCGGCCTGCGGGGACCCGGACGCGGACGCGGCGGACTGCGCCAAGGCCGTCGAGTCCGGGGACGCACGGGCCGTGAAGGTGTGGCAGGAGGCCGTGGACGCCCTCGCCGACGGCCTGGTCACCGCGCTCACCCTGCTCGACCCGCGCATGCTGATCATCGGCGGCGGGCTCGCCGAGGCCGGGCAGACCCTGTTCGCCCCGCTGCGCGAGGCAGTCGAGCGGCGCGTGACCTTCCAGAAGCTGCCCGCCGTCGTCCCCGCCGCCCTCGGGGACACCGCCGGGTGCCTGGGCGCGGGACTCCTCGCCTGGGACCTGATCGACTCCCCTACGACTCCCCGGAGGTAACCACCTGATGGCCACTAGCAAGGTTCTCGCCGGTGCCCGGGTGGTGCTGCCCACCGGGATCGTGGACGGCGGCCGCGTGAGCGTCGAGGGCACGCGGATCGCCAGGAGCGCTCCCGAGGGCGCCGACATCCTCGACGTGAGCGGGCACTGGCTCGTCCCCGGCTTCGTCGACATGCACAACCACGGCGGCGGCGGGGCCTCCTTCTCCGGCTCGGCCGACGACGTGCTCACCGCCGTACGAGCCCACCGGGCGCACGGCACCACCACCGTCGTCGCCTCCACCGTCACCGACGACATGGGCGTCCTCGCCAAGCAGGCCGGGCTGCTGTCCGAGCTGGCCGAGCAGGGCGACATCGCGGGGATCCACTTCGAGGGGCCGTTCATCTCCCCGTGCCGCAAGGGCGCGCACTCCGAGTCGCTGCTGCGCGACCCGGACCCGGCCGAGGTCCGCAAGCTGATCGAGGCGGCGCGCGGCCGGGCGAAGATGATGACCCTGGCCGCCGAACTGCCCGGCGGCATCGACTCCGTACGGCTGCTGGCGGACCACGGCGTGATCGCGGCGATCGGGCACACCGACGCCACGTACGAGCAGACGGTCCGGGCGATCGACGCGGGGGCCACCGTCGCCACCCACCTGTTCAACGCGATGCCCGTCCTCGGCCACCGCTCCCCCGGCCCGATCGCGGCGCTGCTGGAGGACGAGCGGATCACCGTGGAGCTGATCAACGACGGCGTGCACCTGCACCAGGCCGCCCTCGAGCTGGCCTTCCACCACGCGGGCGCGGCCCGGGTGGCCTTCATCACCGACGCGATGGACGCGGCCGGCTCCGGCGACGGCCGCTACATGCTCGGCCCGCTGGAGGTCGAGGTCGCCGACGGGGTGGCGCGGCTGGTCGAGGGCGGCTCGATCGCGGGCTCCACGCTCACGCTGGACCGCGCGTTCCAGCGGGCGGTCACGGTCGACGGGCTGCGCGTGGAGGACGCGGTGGCCGCGCTGTCCGCCAACCCGGCCCGGCTGCTCGGCCTGGACGACCGGGTGGGCTCACTCGAGCCCGGCAAGGACGCCGACCTGGTGCTGCTCGACGAGGACTTCGGCCTCCGGGGCGTGATGCGGCACGGCGAGTGGGTGGTTGAGCCGCAACTGGGCTGATCCGTCCCGCCGAAGGGACCCGGCGGACCGTCCCAGGGCTGGGCGGTCCGCCGGGTCTTTGGCATGATCGAACCTCCGGAACACCGCGAACAGGCGCGCTTACTCGGGGGAGGTCGGACCTGGTGATCCTCACGGTCACGTTGAACACCGCTCTCGACGTCACCTACCGGGTGCCGGCGCTCAGGCCGCACACCTCGCACCGGGTGACCGAGGTGGGCGAACGGCCCGGCGGCAAGGGCGTCAACGTGGCCCGGGTGCTGGCGGCCCTCGGCCACGAGGTGACCGTCACGGGTTTCGCGGGCGGCAGCACCGGGCGCGAGCTGCGCGAGGGGCTGGCCGGGGTGCGGGGCGTGACGGACGCCCTGGCCCCCTGCGCCGGCCGTACGCGGCGCACGGTCGCCGTGGTCGACGAGCGCACCGGCGACACCACCCAGTTCAACGAGCCGGGCCCGGTCGTCTCCCCTGCCGAGTGGTCCGCCTTCCAGGACGTCTACGAGGGGCTGCTGGGCTCGGTGTCGGCGGTGGCGCTGTGCGGCAGCCTGCCGCCCGGACTGCCGGTGGGCGCCTACGCCGGTCTGGTGCGCACCGCGCGGGCCGCGAACGTGCCCGTGCTGCTGGACACCGGCGGGGAGGCGCTGCGGCGCGGGGTGGCGGCCCGCCCCGACCTCATCAAGCCCAACGCCGACGAACTGGCCGAGCTCACCGGCTCCCACGAGCCGCGCCGCGCCACCCAGGACGCCCGCCGGCGCGGGGCCCGCGCGGTGGTCGCCTCCCTGGGCGCCGAGGGCCTGCTCGCCCACACCCCGGAGGGCACCTGGCGGGCCGTCCCGCCCGCCCGTGTCCGGGGCAACCCGACCGGCGCCGGCGACTCGGTGGTCGCGGGCCTGCTCTCGGGCCTGGTCGAGCACCTCCCCTGGCCCGACCGCCTGACCCGAGCGGTCGCCCTCTCCGCAGCAACGGTCCTGTCCCCCACAGCGGGCGACTTCGACCGCCCCGACTACGAGGAACTGCTGAGCCGGGTGTCGGTGACCGGGGAGGCCAGCGCGGCGTGACGGGGCCGGCCGCGTGACGGGGCCGGCCCCGTGACGGGGGTCAGCCGCCGACCCAGCCCTTCACCAGCCACAACTGGTCGATGTCGGCATCGCACTGGTTGCCCTGCTCGCACGAGATCTTGATGGTGTTCGTGCCCTTGTTGAGCTGGACGTAGTTGTAGGTCTTCGTCCAGCCCTTCTCGTAGTCGCCCTCGGGTGCCCCCGCCCAGTTCTTCAGCTTGACGGGCTGCTCGGACACCGAGCCGTTGACCGTGAGGGTCGCGGTGCCGTCCTTGCCGGGGACGGTGTAGCCGACGTAGACGGTGTACTTGCCGTCGGCCGGGATGCCGTTGACGTTCCAGGTGACCGAGGCGCCGACGTTGTTGAAGTTCGTCACGTAGACGCCGCCGTCCGACCTGGCGCCCTTGACGTCGGAGGCGGTGCTCGCGCCGCCGCCGAGTTGGAGGGCCTTCGCGTCGCTCTTCGGGAGTTCCCCGGCGGGGGCCGCGGTGTCGGTCGTGGAGGGGCTGGGCCCGGAGCTCCGGGTGGCGGTCGGGGCGGTGCCGCCGGCCTTGTCGCCGCCGCTGTCGCCCTTGTCGCCGAGCATGGCCACGCTGATGCCGATGACGACCGCCGCGACCACGGCGATCGCGCCGATCAGCAGACCCTTGGTGTTCGGGCCCCGGCCGCGGCCGCCCCCGCCCTGCGCCTGCTGGCGGCCGGTGGGGGCGCCGCCGGGAAGCGTCTCCGGGGCGGCGTAGTGGGCGCTCGGCTGCCCGTAGGCGCCCTGCTGCTGCGGGACCTGCCCGTAGGCCGCCGTGGGGGCCTGCTGGGCCGCCTGCTGGCCGTACTGCCGCTGTCCGACCGCGCGGACCCGGTTGACCGAGCCCGGGTAGCCGTAGCCGCCGGAGGGCGGCTGGGCTCCGTTGGCCTGACCATCGGCGTACAGGTAGCCGAACGGGTCGTCGTCCTCGGGCGTGCTCGCGCCGTTGTTGCCGGGCGTCATCCCTTGGTACTCCTCAACAGTGCGGGGCGGATGCGGTACGTCGTGAGGATGGCGAGCCTACCCGCTCCGCGGGGCCCAAACGGGTGACTCGCGCCGCATCACCGCACTGACCTGCGGATCATCCTGCCCGGCGGTGCTGTTTGGGACGAGATCGTTTCTCGACGTACATCCGCTCGTCGGCCGACTTCAGGACTTCGTCGGCCGTCATGCCGCAGTGGGCCCAGCCGATGCCGAAGCTGGCGCCGACGCGGACGGCCCGGCCCTCGGCGCGGATGGGCTGGATGATCTCGTTGCGCAGCCGCACGGCGAGGTCCTCCGCGTCGGCGCGGCCGAGGCCGTTGGCGAGGATCACGAACTCGTCGCCGCCCAGCCGGGCCACGGTGTCGCCGTCCCGCACGCCGTTGCTCAGGCGCCGGGCGACCTCGATGAGGACGGCGTCGCCCGCGTTGTGCCCGAACCGGTCGTTGATCGACTTGAAGCCGTCGAGGTCGCAGAAGAGGACCGCGAGCCCCTTGGTGCCGTCGTCCCGGTCGCCCTCGGGGGCGACGGTGTGCACGTGGTGGTCGTAGGCGTCGTACGACTCCGTGCCGGGGCGGAAGTCGAAGCCGTGGCCGGCGACGTCGTAGCCCGGGTGGCCGTAGGCCGCGTCCAGGGTCTCCAGCTCGCCCGCGTGCGCCGGGCGGCGGCACAGGCGGGCCGACAGGCGGGCGCGCAGCTCGGCGGAGTTGGGCAGGCCGGTCAGCGAGTCGTGGGAGGCGCGGTGGGCGAGGTGCAGCTCGCGGCGCTTGCGCTCCTCGATGTCCTCGACGTGGGTGAGCAGGAAGCGGGGGCCGTCGGCGGCGTCGGCGACGACGGAGTTGCGCAGGGACACCCACACGTAGGTGCCGTCGCGGCGGGCCAGCCTGAGCTCGGCCCGGCCGCCCTCGGCGGAGGTGCGCAGCAGGGTGCCTATGTCCTCGGGGTGGACCAGGTCGGAGAAGGAGTAGCGGCGCATCGCGGCGGCGGGCCGGCCGAGCAGGCGGCACAGGGCGTCGTTGGTGCGCAGGATGCGGCCGTGCTGGTCGCCGCCCATCTCGGCGATGGCCATGCCGGAGGGGGCGTACTCGAAGGCCTGGCGGAAGCTCTCCTCGCTGGCCCGCAGGGCCTGCTGCTCGCGCTCCAGGCGGACCAGGGCGCGCTGCATGTTGGCCCGCAGGCGCGCGTTGCTGATCGCGATGGCGGCCTGGAAGGCGTACATCTGGAGGGCCTCGCGGCCCCAGGCGCCGGGGCGGCGGCCGTTGCGCGGGCGGTCAACGGAGAGCACGCCGAGCAGTTCGCCGCGCTGGCCGTCGGGGGCGCCCGGGGTGTACATGGGCGCGAAGAGCCGGTCGGAGGGGTGCCACTCGTCCTCGAAACGGGGGGCAGGGCCGTCCGTGTACCACTGCGGGACGTCGTCGTCGTCGAGGACCCAGCCCTCGGTGTGGGGTATGAACACCAGGCCGCCCCAGTGCTCGCCCATCTGCAGCCGCCGCTCCCAGGAGTCGCGCGAGCCGGTCCGGCCGGTGATCAGGGCCTCGGCGGCGGGGTTGCCGGCGAAGGCGGCGACGACGAGGTCGCCGTCGGGGCGCACGAGGTTGACGCAGGCCAGCTCGTAGCCGAGGCCGTTCACCACGCCGTCCGCGACGGTCTGCAGGGTGTCCGCCAGGCTGCGGGCGGTGTTCATGTCCGCCATGACCTGGTGCAGTTGCCGCAGGGTCGCAAGACGGACGTACGGCTCCGACTCGGTCTCCATGCTCGCCCTCCCCCCGAGACCTCGCAGCGAATCAAGGGTGCTCTTCGGCGTATCGTCTGTGCAGTCTCCGCCACTGAATCACAGCGTGAAGCCCACTCGGTACACAGGGTCAACAATTAGTGGCTCTTGTGACTCAAGTCACAGCGGAACGTGAACAATTGAGTGGAGTTTCTGCGGTTTCCCTGTGCGTTCACCGAACGCAAACTTTGTGGGCGTGTGGACATGATGCACGAGAGGTCCGCGGCAAGCGGGGCTTCGGTCCTAGGTCCGGCGTCCCCCGGGGCCTCGGTCCCGGCTCGGGCGGAGGCCCGATGCGAGCGCCGCGAGCGGGTGACTAGCGTTGATGTGTGCTGAACACATCCTTCGCGCCGTCCTCCGCCACCACCACCGCCACGCCCGCCTCCGGGCATGCTGAGGGGGTGACCGACGAGGAGTTCCGCGCCGCGATGTCCCGGCTGGCGGCCGGCGTGGTCCTGGTGACCGCGCAGGAGCCGCCGCTCGACCCGGACGACCCGCTGGCGCCGGGCGGCGAGGACGTGGGCATGACCGCCACGGCCTTCGTCTCGGTGTCCCTGGACCCGCCGCTCGCCCTGGTCAGCCTGCGCGAGGGCTCCCGCATGGACGACCTGCTCGCCGAGCAGCCGCTGTGGGCGGTGTCGATCCTCTCCGAGAGCCAGCGCCACATCGCCGGCCGGTTCGCCATGAAGGGCCGCATCAGCGACCGCCTCCTCTTCGAGGACATCCCCTACGTACGCGGCGAGGTGTCCGGCGCCCCCCTGGTCGGCGGCGCCCTCGCCACCCTGGAACTGCGCACCGAACAACGCGTGCCCGCCGGCGACCACACCCTGGTGGTGGGCCGGGTCCTGACGGCCCGGCTCCCCAGCGCCGACGGCGGCCCCCTCACATACTTCAAGGGCCGCTACCGCCAACTGGGCTGAGCCGTATTCCGGTGGCCCGGCGGTGATCACGCCGCCTAGGGTGCGCGCATGACGACCGCGCCCCGCCTCGAGGTGATCACCCCGCAGAACCTGGACGCCGCTCTCGGCATCGCCGTCCGCCCGGACCAGGAGCACGCGGTGTCACCGGTGGTGAACTCCCTCGCGGAGGCGTACGTCCACCCGGGCACCGCCTGGCCGCGGCTGATCCTCGACGGCGACCGTCCGGTCGGCTTCCTCATGGCCTTCCTGGACATCGACTGGCACGGCGACGGCAGCGTGATCCGCTCGGGCCTGTGGCGGCTGAACATCGCGGCCCGGGAGCAGGGGCGCGGGTACGGCCGCTTCGCGGTGGGGGCCGTACCCGCCGAGCTGCGCCGCCGGGGCGCCGGCCGGATGTACGTGACCTGGCATCCCGGCCCCACCGGCCCGGAGCGCTTCTATCTCGGGCTCGGCTTCCGAGCGAACGGCGAGACGAGCGGCGGCCAGACGGTGGGCGCGCTGGACCTCGCGGACAGGGGCTAGGTCCAGTCCCGTCCCGAGCGGCCGCGTTTGGTGTCGGAGCGCTGCTTCTTCTCGCGCAGGCGGCGCTCGTTGATGCCGCGCGGCACGCGGGTCGGTCTGCGGGGCCTGGGCGGGGGCGCGGTCGCCTCGGCGAGGAGGGCCGCCAGGCGTACGGCGGCGGCCTCGCGGTTGCGCCACTGGGAGCGGTGCTCGGAGGCGCGTACGAGGATCACGCCGTCGATCAGGCGGGGCGCCAGCCGTTCCAGGGCGCGCCGCTTCCACACCTCGGGCAGGGCCTCGGTGTTCGCCAGGTCGAAGCGGAGCTCGACCTGTGAGTCGCTGGTGTTCACGTGCTGTCCGCCGGGCCCCGAGGACCGCGAGAAGCGCCAGGCCAGCTCGGCCTCGGGGAGCGCGACGGAGCCGCGGATGAGATGGGGACCGGACATGTCACCCATGTTCCCGTTCCCGACCGGGCCACGTCACCCGGTTTTCGCGGCCGCCCCCGCTCGCCCTCCCGGCCGCGGCCGGGCCCTGACGGGGTGTTCGACGCGGGTTTGGTAAAAAAGGTAAAGAGATCCGGAACCGTGCGGACCCCCCTCGGCGTTCATAGAGGTGGCGGTAGCTTCGTCCGCACAACGCAACGAGGGAAGGGACTCCCACACCATGGCTGTAAGCCTCTCCAAGGGCGGCAACGTCTCGCTCACCAAGGAAGCTCCGGGCCTGACCGCCGTCACCGTGGGCCTGGGCTGGGACGTCCGCACCACCACCGGCACGGACTTCGACCTGGACGCCTCCGCGATCGCGGTCAACGCGCAGGGCAAGGTGTACTCCGACGGCCACTTCGTCTTCTTCAACAACAAGCAGACCCCGGACAACACCATCGTCCACACCGGCGACAACCGCACCGGCCAGGGCGAAGGCGACGACGAGGCGATCAACGTCAACCTCGCCGGTCTCCCGGCCGACATCGACAAGGTCGTCTTCCCGGTCTCCATCTACGACGCCGAGAACCGCGGCCAGAACTTCGGCCAGGTCCGCAACGCCTACATCCGCATCGTCAACCAGGCCGGCGGCGCCGAGATCGCCCGCTACGACCTGTCGGAGGACGCCGCCACCGAGACGGCCATGGTCTTCGGCGAGCTGTACCGCAACGGCGCGGAGTGGAAGTTCCGCGCCGTCGGCCAGGGTTACGCCTCGGGCCTGGTCGGCATCGCCAAGGACTTCGGCGTCAACGTCTGACGGACCCCGCGTCAGCGCACCGGCGCAGCGGAGTCCCGGCCCGTCCCGGGCCGGGGCTCCGGCCGTTCGGCGGCCCCCGTGAATGGCGCGGCGGCGCGGGGCACCCCGCGATACCTTGCCCCGGTGATCCTCGAACCCCTCTCCCCCGGCCCCGAGCGGGAACTGCCGGGCGAGCTGCTGACCGAACTCACCGCGCTGTACGCCTCCAACCGCGACTTCCACGCGCTCAGCGGCGAGTTCCCCGACCCGGACGACATCCGCCCCGAGCAGGTCGCCGCCGCGCTCGCCGAGGACTCCGCGGACCCGTCCGCGGAGGTGCTGCTCGCCCGCAGCGAGGGGCGGCTGGTCGGACTGGCCATCACGCTCGGCCACCACCCCGATCCCGCCGACCCGGACCCGTGGATCGGCCTGCTGATGGTCGACGCGTCGGCCCACCGCCAGGGCCACGGTCGCCGGCTCGCCGCGCTCGTGGAGGACCGCTTCCGCGCCTCGGGCCGCGCCGCCGTACGCCTCGCCGTCCTGGAGAACAACCCCGGCGCCCTCGCGTTCTGGACCGCCCTCGGCTACGAGGTGATCGACCACCGAAAGGACCGCCAACTGGGCCGTCCCTGCGCGGTGCTGCGCAAGGAGCTGTGAGACCTCACGGACGGGCGGGCTTGCCGTCCCCGTACAGCCAGGTCTTCCAGATCGGGCCGAAGTCCTTGCCGGGCGCCTGCTTCTCGACGTAGGCGGTGAACTCGGCGGTGTCCGCGTTGCCGTGCCGGTGGGCGGCGGCCCAGCCCTTGAGGATGCCGAAGAAGGCGTCGTCGCCGACCAGTTGGCGGATCTTGTGCAGGACCATCGCGCCGCGCTCGTAGACCGGCCGGTCCGAGATGTGCGCGGCGTCGCTCGGCCGGGCGGGCGGGTAGGACCACAGGGCCTTGTTGTCGGCGTCGTCCCCGAAGTAGTCGCCGCGGTAGAGGGAGTCGAAGGTCTGCTGGCAGGTGTCGCCGCCGTGGTCCTCGTCCCACAGCCACGACGTGTACGTGGCGAACCCCTCGTTGAGCCACATGTCCCGCCAGCTCCTCGGGGTGACGGAGTCGCCGTACCACTGGTGGGCGAGTTCGTGGACCACGGTGTTCAGCTCGGGGGCGCCCGCGAAGACGGGCCGGTTCTGGGTCTCCAGGGCGTAGCCCGCGTCCCCGGGCCGGTCGACGATCACGCCGGTGGAGGAGAAGGGGTACGGGCCGAAGGTGTGCTCCTCCCACTCCACGATCTCGGGAATCCTCGCCAGGACGGCGCGGCTCGCCTGCGACTGGGTCGGGTCGACGGCGACGTACAGCGGCAGGCCGTCCTTGAGGGTGCCGCGGGTGATGTCGAAGTGGCCGATCGCGACGGTGGCGAGGTAGGTGGCCATCGGTTCGGCGGTGTGCCAGCGGTACGTCCTGCGGCCGCCGTCGGCCGTGTCGCTCTTCAACTCGCCGTTGGAGACGGCCTGGAGGTCCTTCGGCACGGTGACCGAGATGTCGTAGGCGGCCTTGTCGGAGGGGTGGTCGTTGCCGGGGAACCACGCCATCGAGCCGGTCGGCTCGCCGAGGGCGAGGGCGCCGTCGGCGGTGGGCAGCCAGCCCTCCTCGGAGCCGTCGGGGTCGGTGATGGTCTGCGGGGTGCCGGAGTAGCGGACCGTCACGGCGAACGTCGCGCCCTGGGCGAGCTCGTCGTGCGGGCGGACGGTGAGCTCCTGGCCGGCGCGGCTGAAGCGGGCCGGTGTGCCCTCGACGGTGACGCTGTGCACGTCCAGGCCCTTGAGGTCGAGGTCGAAGGCGGACAGGTCCTGGCCGGCCCGGGCGGTGATCACGGCCGTGCCGGTGAGGTGGCGGCGGGCGGGGTCGTAGTCGAGGGTCAGGCCGTAGTGGCTGACGTCGTAGCCGCCGTTGCCCGCCTTGGGGAAGTACGGATCGCGCAGGCCGGCACCGCCGGGGGTGCCGTGCACTCCGCCCTCGCAGGCGGTCAGGGTGAGGGCGAGGACCGCTGTGGCGGCAGTGGCGGTTCGGACACCCGGTGCGGATCGGTACACGAGTGCGATCCTATGCGGGGGCCGTGGGACGATCACCTACGTGCTCGACATCGGCTACGCCCTCTCCAACCGCTTCCCTGACCCTCCGCAGACCGACTACCGGCGTGCGGACGTGCGGGCGCTGCGGCACGACCTGTTCTGCGGTGATGTGTACCTGGCGGACACGGAGGCGGACCGCGAGCTGGCCACGGCCTGGGGATGGGTGCCGGTGCTCGACTTCGCGTGGGCGCTGTGCGACATCGTGGAGCGGCTGGACCGCGACCCGGCCGGGTCGCGCGCCTCGCGCCCGCAGCGGGCGGAGCTGGACTTCACCGAGTCCACCGACCGGATGCTCTTCGAGCGCCGCTTCGGCTGGGTCGACATCGAGGCCGACTGGATGCCGGCCGACGAGGCACCGCTCACCTTCTCCCACCGCGACCTGCGCAAGGAGGCGCGAGACTTCCTGCACGACCTGATCGCCGACCTGGTGGACATGCACGAGGACCTGGGCGAGAACCCGGCCGTCTGGACCCTCCAGGCCCGCTTCCCCCGCCTTCCCTGACCGCGACCGCGTTCAGTCCTCCACCCGCACCCCCAGGGCCGCCGCCAGCACCGGGGCCAGGTCCAGCAGCTGGCCGGTGCTGATCACCGCGCCCGCGAGCCGGTCCACCCCGCGGGCGATCTCCAGGGGCGCGGCCGCGCGCAGGTCGACGTCGACGAGGGTGGCCGCGGTGAGGTCGGCGCCCTTGAGCACGCAGTCCACGAACTCCACCCGCTCGAGACTCGCGCCCCCGAAGTCCGGCTCGACCAGTACGCAGCCCTCGAAGACGACGTCCCGGAGCCTGGCCTTGCGCAGGTTCAGATAGTCGATCTTGCCGCCCCGGACGCGCACCCGCTCCAGGACCGAGCCGTGCAGCTGCACCCCGCCGAGGCGGGCGTCGGCCAGCTCCACGTCCCGCAGGGTCGACTCCGCGAGGTCGGTGCCCACACCCCGTATGCCGGTGAGGACCGAGTCGAACAGGCGGGCGTGGTGCAGCGAGGTGCCGTCCAGCACGCAGCCGGTGAGCGCGCAGTCCATGAAGCGGGCGCCCGCGCCGTCCTGCCCGGTGAGGTCCGCCTGGCCGAACTCCAGCCCGTCGTAGTCCCCGTCCGGGGCCAGCCCTGCCCCGTCGTACGCCTCGAGCGCGGGCAGCCGCACCTCGGGCCGGCGCGCGGCCTTCACCCGGGCCCGGCCGTCACCGCCCGCACCGCCCCCGCCGTTCGTCGCTCTTCTCGCCATGGCCCCATGCTGCACCACGCCACTGACAATGCCCGGGGGATGCGTTACGGACCGATTCATGATGTTCTGTCCAGATGAGTATCACCCGAAAAGGTGAATCCTCCCTCGCCGACCGACCGATAGCCCACCACGCCGGCGCCTCCCACCACGGGAACCCGCTGCGCTCCCCGCACCCCGGTTACCGCCCGCGGCACGCCCGCGCCGCCGACGCGCACCGCTGGTGGGCCCTGGTGGTGATCGCCCTCGCCCAGTTGATGGTCGTGCTCGACGCGACGATCGTGAACATCGCGCTCCCCTCCGCGCAGCACGCCCTGAACATGTCCGACGCCAACCGGCAGTGGGTCATCACCGCCTACACCCTCGCCTTCGGCGGGCTGCTCCTGCTCGGCGGGCGGATCGCCGACCTGGCCGGCCGCAAGCGGACGTTCGTGATCGGGCTGATCGGCTTCGCCGGCGCCTCCGCGCTCGGCGGGGCGGCCACCTCCTCCGGCATGCTCTTCGGCGCCCGCGCCCTCCAGGGCGCCTTCGCCGCCGTGCTCGCCCCCTCCGCGCTGAGCCTGCTGACCACGACGTTCACCGATCCACGCGAGCGCGGCAAGGCGTTCGGCATCTACGGCGCGCTGGCGGGCAGCGGCTCGGCGATCGGGTTCATCGTCGGCGGCCTGCTGACCGAGTACCTGAACTGGCGCTGGTGCCTGTACGTCAACGTGCCGATCGCGATCGTCGCGGTACTCGGCGCGTTCGCCCTGCTGCACGACCGGCCCGGCCGCACCGGCGTCCGGCTGGACGTGCCCGGTGCGGTGCTGGGCTGCGGCGGCCTGGTCGCGGTCGTCTACGGCTTCAGCGAGGCCCAGCCGCGCGGCTGGACCGACCCGCTGGTGCTGAGCCTGTTCGCGGTGGGCGTGGCGCTGCTCGGCGCGTTCGTCTGGTGGCAGCGCAGGGCGCCGGTGCCGCTGCTGCCGCTGCACATCGTGCGGGAGCGCAACCGGGCCGGCTGCTTCCTGACCATGCTGCTGGCGGTCATCGGCATGTTCGGGCTGTTCCTGTTCATGACGTACTACCTCCAGGAGATCCTCGCCTACTCGCCGCTCAGGACCGGCCTGGCGTTCCTGCCGCTGACCGTGGCGATCGTCATCGGGGCCACCCAGATCTCCGCCCGGCTGCTCCAGCGCGTCGCCCCGCGCGCGCTCATGGTCCCCGGCATGGTCCTGGCGGCGGGCGGGCTGCTGCTGCTCACCCGGCTGACGGTGGAGTCGGAGTACACGAGCGAGGTGCTGCCGGCGCTGGTGCTGATGGGTCTCGGCATGGGCCTGACCTTCATGCCGGTGTTCGCCACCGCCACCGCGGGCGTCGCCCCGCAGGACTCGGGCGTGACCTCCGCGACGGTGAACACCTCGCAGCAGGTCGGCGGTTCGATCGGCACCGCGCTGCTCAACACGATCGCCACCACGAGCAGCACCGCCTACATCGCGGCCCGTCTGCACGGGCCCGCCGACCGGGCCCGGGTGGTGCCGGAAGGGATCGTGCACGGCTACACGGTCGCCATCTGGGTGGCCGCGGCCGTCATGCTGCTCGCCGCGCTGACCGCGGGGCTGATGGTGACGGCACGTGCGCCGGGCCACGGGGCGCCGGCCCAGCGGGAGGCCGTACCGGAGCCGGTGGCCTGAGGGACGGGCGCCGGGCCCGCACGGGACGGGCGCCGGGCCCGCGCGGGGGCTGGAGAGCCCGCGAGGGGTGGGGAGGGGTCCCTGCCGGGGCCCCTCCCCGTGAGCGTTCGGTCAGCGCAGGTGGCGCGGGTCGATCGCCCATATGCCGCGGCCGTGGGTGGCCGCGTAGAGCAGGCCGTCAGGGCCAGTGCGCAACTGCATGACCGCGGTGGTGGGCAGGTTGCCGCCCGCCACCTCCCAGCCGTGCGACCAGGGGGTGCGCACGAGCACGCCGAGGTCGGTGCCGAGCACGACCGTGCCGCCCTTGAGCAGCGCGACCGAGTTGGCCGGGATGTCCGGGAGGTTGCCGGAGACGTCCTTCCAGGTCACTCCGCCGTCCTGGGTCTCGAACAGGTGACCGACGCCCGCTCCGGGGCCCTCGGTCCACTTGCGGGAGAAGCCGTTCACGGCGAGCAGCACGTGGTCGCTGTCGGCCGGGTCTACGGCCAGCCCGGACAGGTAGCGGTTGGGCACCGTGCCGTCGACCGGGAGGGTCAGCTGGTGCCAGCCGGTGCCGTCGGCGTTGCCGACCGCGATGCCCCGGGTGAAGCCCTGGTTGTTGCAGGGCCCGCACCAGGCCGCGTACACCTTGCCGCCGGAGGAGGCGACCGCCGTGGCGGTGTGGCCCGCGCCGAGGTCGAAGGCCGAGGTCCACTCGCTGCCGCTGCGGATCGCCCAGCCCTTGGTGTTGATCCACACGTGCCGGCCGCCGGCGACCCAGGTGTTCTTGTCCTTGATGTCGGCGTTCAGCGGGGCGATGAAGCGGGCCTCGCTGGTGGCGTTGTCGGGCGGGGCGACGGACCAGGTGGTCGCCTTGGACGGGTCGGTCATCCAGGAGCCGTCGTTGACCGCGCAGTTCTGGGTGACGGACACCGCCAGGTAGACGTACTCCTGTGCGGTGTTGCAGCCGTTGGCCGGGTCGGTGATCGTGTCGCCGCCGTCGCCGCCGAAGTTGGAGCCCATCACGCGGTCGCCGGGGCGCAGGACCGACTGGCCGTTGTCCTGGAGGCCGCCGGTGACGTCGACGCCGCGGGAGGCGGGGTCGGCGCCGATGCCCACCGAGTAGTACTGGAGGGCGTCCATGGTGCCGTCGTTGAGCGAGGTCCAGTCGGTGGCGTGGCCCTCGGCGTCGGCGCTGCCGTTCAGCGGGCGCCGGAAGGCGCCGCCGTCGTCTCCGACGACGACGTACGGGGTGCCGTGGTCGCTGCCGATGGTCACCGCGTGCTGGTCGGCGTGGACGGTGGAGGGGCAGTCGCCGGACTGCTTGGCCGGGTCGATGGACCAGCACTTGAAGCCGAAGTTCCAGTACGGCCCCGGCACGGTCCAGGACGCGCCGCCGTTCTTGGTCTCGAAGACCTCCTCCAGGCCGGCGTACAGGTGGTCGGGGTTCTTCGGGTCGACCGCGAGGAACTGGTTGTACCAGGCCTGGATGCCGGGCTCGTATCCGGCGCCGGTGAGCGCCGAACCGGAGTCGCGCAGCTGCTTGTAGTCCGCGATCCGGGTCCAGGGACCGGTCGGCGAGCCGGACTTCGAGACGTAGATGCCCGCCAGGCCGCTGTCGGGGTTGGCGGCGGTCTGCGCCGGCGACTGGTCGATGGCGTAGTAGCGGGAGCCGTCCGCGCTGCGCGCGAAGGTGACGTTGCCGACGTCGGCGCTGTCGCTGGGCAGGTCTCCGAGCCCGGTCAGCCGCTGCCAGCCCGCGCCGCCCTTGGCGTCCTTGGCGTAGAAGCCGTTGTAGGCGTCGCCGCCGCGCCAGCCGACCGCGAGGACGACCTTGTCCGGGTTGGCCGGGTCGACGGCGATGTCGTTGGCGATGTTCTTGTACGCGGCGCCCGGGTCGGAGGCCTTGGCGCCGCCGGGCAGGTAGTCCGGGTTGGGCGCGAACTCCAGCTTCCAGGGGCCCTTGAGGTTCTTCGTGGAGTGGCTCCACACACCCCGCGTGGTCGCCGCCCACACCTTGTCGCCGGCGAAGCGCAGCGCGTGGATCGACGTCGACTCCAGCTCGTCGCCGCCGACCCGGTCGCGCCGGGAGAAGCTGCCGTGCCGGGGGTCGGCCAGGACGTAGACGCCGGTGCCGAGGAAGGCGGTGGAGCTGGTGTTGGCCTCGCCGGTGGCGTACCAGAGCCGGCCGCCGCCGTCGAGTTCGAGGTCGCCGGTGGACAGCGCGGGCAGCCGGTCGGAGATCTCGGTCCAGTGGCCGCCGCCGGTGCGCGAGCGGAAGACGCCGCCGTTGGCGGAGCCCGCGTACACGTAGCCGTGGTCGTCGGCGGCGAGCCCGGTGACCCTGCCGGTCACGCGGCCCGCGCCGCCGCTGGAGTTGGAGTTGACGTCCCGGTAGCGGGGGTCGTCGGAGTCGTAGGGCAGCCGGGTGACGTCCCGCCAGGTGCCGCCGGTGCGCGGCAGGTCGCGCAGGGCGTCGTAGGCGGCGCCGTAGGCGCCCGGGGCGACGATGCCGGGCGAGGTGCGCGCCTCGGCGTACTGGTCGGCCTGTTCGGCGATCTCCTCGCCCTCGTTGCCGCCCCCGTCACCGCCGTCGTCGGCGAGGGCGTGGCGTCCCTTGTGCTGCTCGTTCAGCTGGGCCTGGTGGCGCAGGGCGCGTACCCCGAAGGGGTCGTTGCCGCGTCCCGCCGCCTGGGCCTGGGTGATGGTGAGGCCCAGCGCGGCGGTCGTGATGAGGACCGCCGCTGTTCGTCTTCTTCGCCGGCTCGTGGCCGTCATGAAGTGCCCTCCCCTATGGAGCCGTGGCGTACATGACACATACGGCACACAGCATCGGTGCGACGGCGGTGGCGGGAGGTGTTGGTGACGGCAATCAGCGCGTAAAAATTCGGCCGTTCCACAAAGCAGCGTACAAGCGGGTAAAGGGGCGGATACCGCGAGGAGTTGACCGGCCGTCAGCCGCGGCCGGCCACCCGGTCGGCGACCCTCGCCAGGCGTGAGGAGCGGGCGCTGTGGCTGAGCAGCTCGCGCCGGTCGGCGGTGCGGTAGGTGGCGTACATGCCCTGCACGCCCAGCCAGCGCAGCGGCTCGGGCTCCCACTTGCGCACCTTGTGGCCGGTCCACGGCAGCGCCGTCAGACCGGTCGGCCCGGCCTGGCCGGAATCGAACCGCACGAGGTCGCTCAGGGTGCGGGCGGCGAGGTTGGTGGTGGCCACGCCCGAGCCGACGTAGCCGCCCGCCCAGCCGAGGCCGGTGGCGCGGTCCAGGGTGACGCTCGCGCACCAGTCGCGCGGCACGCCGAGGACGCCGGACCAGGCGTGCTCGACGCGCACCCCGGCGAGGGCCGGGAAGAAGCCGACGAGGATGTCCCGCAGCGCCTCGACGGTCTCCGGCTGGGTGCGGCCGTCGTTGTCGGTGCGCGAGCCGAAGCGGTACGGCACTCCGCGCCCGCCGAGCGCGATACGGCCGTCGGCGGTGCGCTGGGCGTACATGTAGGCGTGCGCCATGTCGCCGAGGGTCTCGCGGCCCGCCCAGCCGACCGCCGCCCACTGCTCGTCGGTCAGCGGCTCGGTGGCGATCATCGAGGAGTTCATGGGCAGCCAGGTGCGGCGCTGGCCCTTGAGGGAGGCGGTGAAGCCCTCGGTGCAGCGCAGCACGTAGGACGCGCGGACGGTGCCGTAGGGGGTGACCGCGCGCTGGGGGCGGATCTCGGTGACCGGGGTCGCCTCGTGGATGGTCACCCCGAGCGCCTCGACGGCCGCCGCGAGGCCCTTGACCAGCTTGGCCGGGTTCAGCCGGGCGCCGTGCGGGGTCCAGGAGGAGCCGACGGCGTCCGCGACCCGGACGCGCTCGGCGGTCTCCCGGGCTCCGTACAGCTCGCGGTCCTTCTCGCCGAACGCCAGCTCGTGCTCGTGGAAGGCCTTCAGGCGGGCCAGCTGGGCGGGGGTGCGGGCCACCTCCAGGACGCCGCCCTTGTGGACGTCGGCCTCGATGCCCTCCTCGGCGGCGACACGGATGACCTCGTCCACGGTCTCGTTCATGGCCCGCTGGAGCCGAACGGCGGCCTCCTGGCCGTGCAGCTTCGCGTACCGGTCGCGGCCGGCGACGCCGTTGTAGAGCCAGCCGCCGTTGCGGCCGGAGGCGCCGTAGCCGCAGAACTTCTGCTCCAGGACGGTGATCCGCAGGAAGGGCGCGGCCTTCTTCAGGTAGTAGGCGGTCCACAGGCCGGTGTACCCGCCGCCGACGATCGCCACGTCGGCGTGTGTGTCGCCCGTGAGCGGCTCGCGCACCGCGGGGAGACCGTCGTGCGCGAACCAGAAGGAGACGCCACCGTTGACGACACTGCTCGACCAGCTGCTCATGGCCGGACGCTAACGCCTGAGGGCGGCCAGTGTCTCCTTCGGATTCCATGCTTTTCCGCAGCCCCTGACCAGCGGATAACAGCCGAGACCGATCAGTACGGCGGTGAAATGCCCGAGATCGGTGAAGGTGCGCCCGGTCACCAGCGGCAACCCGTAGAAGGCCAGCACGGCGGCCAGGTACACGTACCGCCACGGCGGCGCGATCCGGTAGGTCAGCACCCCCACCACCCCCGACAGCGCGTAACTCACGCCCACGTCCAGGGTGTTGACGGCCGACTCGGGCGCCACCCGGCGCTGGATCGCCCACAGCAGCGCGCCCTCGCTGATCAGCGTCGCCAGCACGTGCGCGGCCACGCACACCGCCAGCCAGCGCAGGGTGCCGAGCCACCGCTCGGCCTGCGCGTGGAAGACCGTGAAGAGTGCCGCGTACGGCAGCCACAGACCGCTCGCGATCCACATGGCGCTGGAGAAGAGCACCCGCACCGGGTTGTCCGACAGCTCGTGGATGTTCGTCGACCGCTGCCGCAGGAAGTCCTCCTCGAAATCCGGCGACATCCGGTGCAGCGCCACAGTGGTGACGAACAGGATGAGCAGCCACACGTACGTCCCCGGAGCACTGCGCACGTACGCCCGCACCCTCCGCCCCGCCCGCCGCGCCGCGCTGACCCCGCTCACACGCGCAAGTATGGTCACCGGGACGACCAGGGCGCCCGTCGAGCTCACCGCTTCCAGGCATGACACGCCCCCGGACGGACCATCACCGGTCCTGACGGGTTATCAGGTCATACCGTACAGAATATGACGAAACGCTACATCGCTCTGCTTGTGAGCGCCGCCGCGCTCGTCGGCTCGGGCATCGCAGCCGCCCCGCCGATCCAGTTCCCGCGCACCCACCTGGTGCACTTGGGCGAGTCGATCCAGAAGGCGGTGGACGCCGCCCAGCCCGGTGACACCGTCCTGCTGATGCCCGGCACCTACCACCAGAGCGTCAAGGTGACGACGCCCGGGCTGACCCTGCGCGGCATGGGCCCCGGAACCGTCCTGGAGCCGGCCACGAAGGCCACGGACGACTGCGGAAAGCGCGGCAACGGCATCTGCGTGGCCGGCACCAAGACCAAGCGCCTGACGGGCGTCACGGTCTCCGACCTGACCGTGACCGGCTACTCCCGCGCCGGCTTCATCGCCGTCGGGGCCGACGGGCTGGCCGTGCGGCGCGTCAACTCCGTCAAGAACGGGCTGTGGGGCTTCGCCGAGGAGCGCTCCGAGCACAGCACCTACCAGGCGAACACCGCCCGGAGCAACGGCGACGCCGGCCTGTTCCTGGCCAACACGATCACCGCTGAGAAGGGCGCCACCGACACCAAGGGCACCCTGATCGCCCACAACCGCCTCGAGGGCAACCGGATCGGCGTCACCGTCCGGCGGCTGCGCAACCTCACCGTCTCCGCCAACGAGATCAGCGGCAACTGCGCGGGCGTCTTCCTCGTCGGCGACGAGAACAAACCCAAGGCGGGCGCGCTGACCGTGCGGGACAACCGGGTCGTGGAGAACAACAAGTACTGCGCGAAGACCGCCCGGCTGCCCTTCCTCCAGGGCTCGGGCATCGTGCTGACCGGCGCCGAGGACTCCAACATCAGCCGCAACACGGTCGCCGGCAACGTGGGCAAGTCCCCCCTGTCGGGCGGCGTCGTGCTCTACAAGAGCTTCGTCGGCGCCACCAGCGACCGCAACCACATCGCCGACAACACCCTCCAGGCCAACTCCCCCGCCGACCTGGTCAACCAGGAGAGCACCAAGCGCGGCAACGTCTTCGAGCACAACTCCTGCGCGGCCTCCAAGCCCGCGGGCCTGTGCTGAGGCCGCAGTCCCCGTAGCCCGTGCCCCCGCCAAGCCGCGGGGGCCGAGAAGGAAGGAAGGCGGCACATGACGACCGCTCAGACCGCCCCACCGCCGTCCATGCGGCTCAGGGAACTCGCGTTCGGGGCGGCATGTGCCGCCGCCCTCCGCGCCGCCGCGCGCCTGGGCGTGGCCGACGCGCTCGGCGACACCCCCATGACCGCGGAGGACCTCGCGGCCGCGGTGAAGACCGAGCCCAAGCCGCTGCGCCGCCTGTTGCGCGCGCTGACCTGCTACGACGTCTTCAGCGAGCGGCCCGACGGCACCTTCGCGCACACCGGCATGTCCCGACTGCTGCGCGAGGACGACCCCGGCAGCCTGCGCTACATCACCCTGTGGTGCACCGAGCCGTGGACCTGGGACGCCTGGCCCAGGCTCGACGAGGCGGTGCGCACCGGCCGCAACGTCGTCGAGGACCTGTACGGCAAGGAGTTCTTCGTCTACCTCAACGAGGACGCCCCCGAGTCGGCGGACGTCTTCAACCGGGCCATGACGACCTCCAGCAAGCAGTCCGCGCGCGAGGTCGCCGAACTGCTGGACCTGTCCGGGGCCTCCTCGGTCGCCGACATCGGCGGCGGCCAGGGCCACGTCGTGGCGAGCCTGCTGGAGAAGTACCCGGCCATGCACGGCACGCTGCTGGACCTGCCGCGGGTGGTGGACAACGCCGACCCGAGGCTGCGCGAGGGCGGCTCGCTGGCCGGCCGGGTGGACATCGTGCCCGGCGACTGCCGGGAGTCCGTCCCGGTCACGGCCGACGTCTACATCATCAAGAACATCCTGGAGTGGGACGACGAGTCCACCGCCCGCTGCCTGCGCAACGTCATCCGGGCGGGCGGCCCCAAGGCGCGGGTCGTGGTCATCGAGAACCTCGTCGACGACACCCCGTCGATGCGGTTCTCCACCGCGATGGACCTGCTGCTGCTGATGAACGTCGGCGGGGCCAAGCACACCACCGGCTCCATGGTGAGCCGGCTGGAGGCGGCCGGCCTCGTCATCGACGACATCCGCCCGGTCAACCCCTACCTGCACGCCTTCGACTGCACCGTCCCGGTCTGACCGGCACCGGCGAGCGGCACGGCGACGGCCGCCGGGCCCGCGGGGATCCGCGGGCCCGGCGGCCGTTTCCCGTCCGTCCCCGGCCAGGTTCAGCCCCGGCCGTCGCGCTCCCAGACGTAGAAGCGGTGCGCCATGGCGTCCTTCGGCGAACGCCACGTCTGCGGGTCGTACGCGCTGACGTACGCCGACAGCCGCTCGCTGATGTCCCGGAACTCCGGGTGCCCGGCCACCTTGGCGATGGCGGGCCCGGGGTCACGGTCGGCCTCGACGAGGTGCATGTACACATCGCCGAACTGGAACAGGCTGCGCCGGGTGACGCCGACCAGGTGCGGCAGCTCGCCCCGGTCGGACTCCTCGAAGATCTTGGCGATGTCCGGGGCCGAGCCCGGCGCCATCCGGGCCACGATCAGGGCCTGGTGCATGGGCGTTGTCCTCCTCCTACGGTCCGGCTCACTGCGGTCCGGACGATCAGTCGGTGCTCAGGGCCGCCTCGGGCCGGCGGCCCCCGCGGGCGGCCTGCTCGACCTTCTCCTTGATGAGGGCCATCTGGACCTTGGAGTTCTTGTTGATGTTGTCGGTCATCCAGTCGTCGTCGACCGGCGCGTCCGGCTTCATCGCGAAGTCCTGCGTCCACACCATCCGCGTCCCGGCCGGCACCTCCTCGTACCGCCAGTGGATGTCCATGTGGTCGAACGGCCCGGTCTCCACCCGCCGCGCCCTGACGGTGAGCGTCGCCCGGTCCGGCTCACGCTCGGAGACCCAGCTCCACACGGTGCCGTTCTCGTCGGGGTGCATGGTCAGCCGGAAGGTGCACTTGTCGCCCTCCTGCTTCAGGATCTCGGCGGAGGCGTACTCGCTGAACAGCTGCGGCCACTTCTCCACGTCGTTGGTCATGTCCCAGACCAGGTCCACCGGCGCCGCGATGGTGATCTCGTTCTCGGTGTGTCCGGCCATCTCTTACGCTCCTGCCAGAAGGGTGCTGTTGACGAGGTCGAGGAACTTCCGGGGCGTCTTGCAGCGCTCCGCGTCGGCGGGCATCGGCGTACCGTGCCGGTTCTCCAGCTCGCCGACGATGCCGAGCAGGCCGAGCGAGTCGATGCCGAGCTCGTCGAAGCCCCGGTCGGGCCGGTCCGCCAGCTCCTTGGGGCTGACCGTGATACCGGCCGCCTTCTTCATGAGTTCGGACAGTTCTTCCACGGTGATTCGGACACTCATGCGGATCCTCTCCTTTTCGCTCCCGGTAGCTCCCGGTCGCCGGACGCGGCTCCCGGTACCTGCGGGCGGCCTCGCTAGGAGGCCTCGGCGGCGCCGTGCCGCAGCAGCAGCGCCGAGTTCGAGCCCATGAGGCCCCGGCTGAGGACCAGCGCGGTACGCACCTCGGCGGCGCGGGCCCGGCTGGTCACCAGATCGAGGTCATGGCAGATGTCGGCGACGTTCGGGGTGGGCGGGATCAGTCCGTGCTCCATCGCCAGGACCGCCGCCGCCGCGTCCAGCACCGGCGCCGCGCAGTAGCCGCGCCCGATGCCCGTCTTCGGCGCCGTGACCGGCACCCGCCGCCCGTGCGCGCCGAGCGCGTCCGCGATGGCCAGGGCCTCGGCCCGGTCGGCCTCCGGCACGCCGAGCGCGTCGGCGAAGACCACGTCGACCTCCTCCGGCGCGCACCCGGCCTCGGCCAGCGCCCCGCGGATCGCCTCGGCGAGCCCCTCACGGGACAGCTCCCAGCGGGAGGCGCCGGTGAACGTCGCCGCGTGCCCGGCGACCGTCGCCCGCACCGGCACGCCCCGCTCCCGGGCCGCGCCCGCCTCCTCCACGACGAGCATCGCGCCGCCCTCGGCCGGCACGAACCCCGACGCCGCCTCGGTGAACGGGCGGTAGGCCCGCTCCGGGTCGGACACCGGGCTCAGCTCCTCGTAGCCGAGCTGGCACACCATCGAGTACGGGGCCAGCGGCGCCTCCGTCGAGCCCGCCACGATCACGTCCGTGCCGCGCCGCACCGCCCGCGCGGCGTGCGCCAGCGCGTCCAGGCCCCCGGCCTCGTCGGCGGCCACCACCGAACAGGGCCCCTTGAAGCCGCGCCGGATGGAGATCTGGCCGGTGCTCGCCGCGTAGAACCAGGCGATCGACTGCCAGGGGCCCACGTAACGGCTGCCCTTGCCCCACAGCTTCTGCAGCTCCCGCTGGCCGAACTCGCCGCCGCCGGACCCGGCCGCCGTGACCACGCCGGCCGAGAACGGGGCGCCCCCGGTGGCGGCCTGGCCGAGCCGCGCCTCCTCCAGGGCCGCGTCGGCCGCCGCCATGGCGAAGTGCGTGAAGCGGTCGGTCTGGACGAGGTAGCGCTCCTCGATCGCCGCCGAGGCGTCGAAGGACCGCACCTCGCCGGCCACCTTCAGCGGCAGGTGCTCACAGCCCTCGCGGGTCACGCGGTCGAGGACGCTCAGGCCCTCCTGGGTGGCCTTCCAGAAGGTCTCGGTGCTCGTTCCGTTGGGCGCGACCACACCGATGCCGGTGACGGCCGCGCGCCGTTCATGGGATGCACTCATCGTGTCCTCTCCCTCACTCCCTACGGCCGGGTCAGGATCACCGCGGACTGGAAGCCGCCGAACCCGCTGCCCACGGAGAGCACGGCGTCCAGCTTCCGCTCGCGGGCGGTGCGCGGGACGTAGTCCAGGTCGCACTCCGGGTCGGGGGTCTCGTAGTTCGCGGTCGGCGGGACCACCTGGTGGGCCAGGGCCAGCACGCAGGCCACCACCTCGATCGCCCCGATCGCCCCCAGCGAGTGGCCCACCATCGACTTGATGGAGCTCATGGGAGTGTCGTAGGCGTGCCGGCCCAGCGCCCGCTTCACCGCGGCCGTCTCGTGCCGGTCGTTCTGCCGGGTGCCCGAGCCGTGCGCGTTGACGTAGTCGATGGCGGAGCCGTCCAGCCGGGCGTGGTCGAGCGCGGTCTCGATGGCCCGTGCCATCTCCAGGCCCTCACTGGTCAGACCGGTCATGTGGTAGGCGTTGCCGAAGGTGGCGTAGCCGCTCAGCTCGCAGTACACGTGCGCGCCGCGCGCCCTGGCGTGCTCCAGCTCCTCCAGGACGAGCACCGCGCCGCCCTCGCCCATGACGAACCCGTCACGGTCGTTGTCGAAGGGGCGGGAGGCGTGGGCCGGGTCGTCGTTGTTCGGCGAGGTGGCCTTGATCGCGTCGAAGCACGCCATGGTGATCGGGGATATGGGCGAGTCCGACGCGCCCGCTATGCAGATGTCGGCCCGGCCCTCCTCCACGGTGTGCAGGGCGTACCCGACCGCGTCGAGCCCGGAGGTGCAGCCCGTGGAGACGGTCTGCACCGGCCCGCGCGCCCCGAACCGCTCGGCCACCGTCGAGGCCAGCGTGCTCGGCGTGAACGCCCGCTCCAGGTGCGGGCGGGCCCGCTCGTGGTCCACGTCCCAGCGCTCGCCGCCATGGCTGACCAGGACGTAGTCGTTCTCCAGGCGTGTGGTGCCGCCGACGGCGGTGCCCAGCGAGACCGCGACCCGCCAGGGGTTCTCCCCGGCGAGGTCGATGCCCGAGTCCCGTACGGCCTCCTCGCCCGCCACCAGCGCGAACTGTATGTAGCGGTCGCAGCGCGCCGCCTGCTCCTCGCCCAGCCCCGCGGCGACCGGGTCGAAGTCGCACTCCGCGGCGATCCGGGACCGCAGCCCCGCCGGGTCGAAGAACGTGATGCCGCGTGTCGCGGTACGCCCCGACACCAGCAGGTCCCAGAACGCCGGCGCGCCGATGCCGCCCGGCGCCACCACGCCTATGCCGGTGACCGCCACCCGCCTGGTCATGACCGCACCTCGGCGGGATCCGCGTCCTGCACCGCGCCGGCCGCCACCGGCACCGTCTCGGAGCCCTCGGTGTCCACGTGGCCGAGCTGCGGGCGCGGCGCGAGCGGACCGAGGTGGAAGACGATCCGCGCCTCCACGTTGCCCACGTTGCGGAAGCGGTGGCGCATGTAGGCGGGGATCATCAGGCCCTGCTCGGGCCGGAGCGCGTGCGGCTCGCCGTCCAGGTCGACCTCGAGGTCGCCGCAGACGACGTAGACGAACTCCTCGGAGTACGGGTGGTAGTGCTCGCCGATGCGGTCGCCGGGCTGCACGATGGCCACGCCCATGAAACCGCTGGTGGAACCGACCGTGGCCGGGGTGAGCATGGCGCGCAGATCGCCTCCGCGCCGGGTGTTGGGCTCGGTGTCGCTGAGGTCCACGATCCTGGGCCTGGGTTTGATCACGTCGTTCCTCCGGTGGGTGTGGTCGTCTCTTGGGGGCGGCGGCGTCAGGCGTCCGGGGCGGACCGGCGGTCGGTGACGAGGTCCATCCGGGCCAGGCCGAGGAGCCGGGTCAGGTCGCCGTCCTTCTTGGCGGCGTCCTCGTCCAGCAGCGTGGTCAGCTCCGCCACCTGCGCGGGGTCCGCGATGCCCAGCGCGGCGGCCGGGTCCGCGTCCAGCCCGCCGCGCACGTCGATGAGCCGTACGACCACGTCGTCCCGCTCGAAGACCGTGCTGACCAGCACCGGGCTGCGCGGGTCGTCGGCGGCCCGCTCGTCCTGCTGGGCCAGCAGCTCGGCCAGCTTCATGCCCATGCCCGGGCGGGCCGGGTAGTACAGGGCGTGCCGCTCGGCCCGCTCCGTGTCCTGACCGCCCGTCACGTGGTGCACCGCGGGCAGCGCCGCCCGGGTGAAGAACACCCGTACGGACTCCTGGTCGTCGAAGTCGCGGGCCTGCTCCAGATACGGGTTGATGGCCTCCTCCACCGCGCGGATCTCCGGCTGCCGGGCCACGTGCCGCAGCGCCGCCAGCAGGTCCCCGCGCACCTCGATGGCCCGCACCACCCGGTTGCCGTGCATGAACAGCGAGGTCCGGCACAGCCTGGTGGTGTCGTCCACCCGCGCCTCGGGCGACTTGTAGTTCGCCAGCAGCTCGGCGACCTTCTGCTCGCTGCCCGGCTTCACCGTGAAGGTCAGCGCGTGCCGGATCACACCGTCGCCGATCCGCGGCGAGGCCTGGAGCCGGCGCCCGGCCGAGGCCTTCTCCACGCCGGTCTCGCGCACGATGTGGAAGCGCAGCGAGCGGGTGTCGCGGATGCAGCTGTGCATCGGCTGCACCATCCGCACGTGCTCCTCGCTGTTCACCCAGGCGAGGAACGGCGGCGCGCTCTCCCACTCGCTGGTGATGAGCCACTGGGAGGGGTTCTCGATCGACTGGCACAGCTGGTCGCTGACGTGCCCGGGAACGGAGGCGACCTGCTTGCTCATCTCCTCGTACGCCTCCAGGAACTGCTGCTGGGCGCCGTCGTAGACGTCCACCAGCAGCACGACCCGGAGCCGGGAGCCGTCGAAGACGGACTGGGAGACACGTTTCGAGGCCTGCTGCTCGGTCGGGTCTGAAACACGCTCAGAAATCGCGGTCATCTGCGTACGTCTCCTTGACGGGACTTGCGGTTGGCACGGGACGGAAGGGGAGGGGACACGCCCGCCGCGGGTGACGCGACGTCACGTGATCTCGATCCTGTGCCGGTCCCAGGCGGTGCGCGACTCGTGTGCACCACGTGGGTGATCACACGGGTGATTGGCCCCGCGGACGCACGCGGACGGCCCGCGCGCAGGGCATGGAAACTCCGACGCGCCCTGACCCCGCACCCCGCTTTCGGAGGCATCGATGCGCCAAGAAGCCGACCACCGGGTCCCCGTCCTCATCGTCGGCGGCTCCCTGGTGGGCCTGTCCACCTCGCTGTTCCTCGGCCGCCTCGGCGTGCCGCACATGCTGGTCGAGCGGCACGCCGGCACCTCCTTCCACCCACGCGGACGCGGCAACAACGTGCGGACCATGGAGCTGTTCCGGGTGGCCGGCATCGAGCCCGGCATCAAGGCGGCGGCCTCGCTGCTCGCCGACAACCACGGCATCCTCCAGACGCCCACCCTGGTCGGCGACGCCGGCGAGTGGCTGTTCAAGCACATCGACCCGGGCGGGGGGCTGGCGAGGTTCAGCCCGACCGCCTGGTGCCTGTGCAGCCAGAACGACCTCGAGCCCGTCCTCGTGGAGGGCGCCCGCGCGCTCGGCGGCGACCTGCGCTACTCCCACGAGCTGGAGACCTTCGAGCAGGACGGCGACGGCGTCACGGCGGTCGTACGGGACCGCGCCACCGACGAGCGGTACACCGTCCGCGCCGACTACCTCGTCGCCGCCGACGGGCCGCGCAGCCCGGTGCGGGAGCGGCTCGGCATCGGCCGGAGCGGCCCCGGCGACCTGTTCGCCAACGTCAGCGTCACCTTCCGCTCCAAGCTCCTCGCCGACGTCGTGGGCGACCGTCGCTTCATCTGCTGCTACCTCACCCACCCGGACGCGGACGGCGCCCTGCTCCCGGTCGACAACAAGGAGCACTGGGTCTTCCACGCGCCCTGGCACCCCGAGCGCGGCGAGACCCTGGAGGAGTTCACCGAGGACCGCCTCCAGCGGCACATCCGCCGCGCCATCGGCGAGCCGGACCTCGACGTGGAGGTCACCGGCAAGGCGTCCTGGCGGGCCGCCGAACGCGTCGCCGACCGCTACTCCCGCGGCCGCGTCTTCCTCGCCGGCGACTCCGCCCACGAGATGTCGCCCACCGGCGCCTTCGGCTCCAACACCGGCATCCAGGACGCCCACAACCTCGCCTGGAAGCTCGCCGCCGTCCTCGGCGGCTGGGCCGGCCCCGGCCTCCTGGAGACCTACGACACCGAGCGCCGCCCGGTCGCCACCGCCACCAGCGCCCGCGCCTCGGCCCGCTCCGTCGAGCACAGCCACCCCGGCTTCGCGCCCGCGCCCGGCGTCGGCGGCGCCAAGCGCGGCGGCATCCTCAACGTCGTCCTCGGCTACCGCTACCCGCACGGCGCGGTCGTCGGCGCCGACCCCGACCAGGCGGTCGTCCCCGAGGGCATGCGCCTGACCGGCGAGCCGGGCAGCCGGGCCCCCCACCTGTGGCTGCGCCGCGACGGCGACCGCATCTCCACCCTCGACCTGTACGAGCGCTCCCTTGTCCTCCTCTCCGACGCCGGCTCCGGCGCGGGCTGGCACACGGCGGCCCGCAGGATCGCCGAGACGGAGGACCTCCCCCTGGTCCCGTACCGGATCGGCAAGGACCTCACCCAGGAACCGGGGCCCGCCCCGGCCGGCCCCGGCGGCGCGACCGACGCCCCCGACTGGGCCCGGGCCCACGGCACGACCGCCGACGGCGCGGTCCTCGTCCGCCCGGACGGCTTCGTGGCCTGGCGCGCCACCGGCGCCACCCCGGACCCGGAGGGCACCCTGCGCGAGGTCCTGGCCGCCCTCCTCCGGACGGCCTGACCACCCGGCCCGGAGGAGAACGCGAACGAACGGGAACGAACAAGGCCACCGGCACCCGAGGTGCCGGTGGCCTCACCACGCGGAGCCCCCTGTCGGATTCGAACCGACGACCTTCGCTTTACAAGAGCGGCGCTCTGACCAGCTGAGCTAAGGAGGCGTGCACGGCCCTGTGCGCTCGTGCCCGTGCAGTGTACCCGGGCCACCGCCGCCCACCTCGAAAATTTCCGCGAAGTTCACAGGGCCTCAAGTGCTGACAGACGAGGTGGACGCCAGGTAGCGTCCTGTGCCAGTTCACCCTTGTGGACTACACCACACCACAACGGAATCACCCGTAGTGGCAACCACCTTCCTACAACGGATCGTCCGGCACGTTCCTGCCGGTAGAAGGGGGCCCATTCGCCATGGCCACTGTCCAGTTCGACAAGGCGACCCGGATCTACCCGGGTTCCGACAAGCCCGCCGTCGACGCGCTCGACATCGACATCGAGGACGGCGAGTTCCTCGTCCTGGTCGGCCCGTCCGGCTGCGGCAAGTCCACCTCGCTGCGGATGCTCGCGGGGCTCGAGGACGTCAACTCCGGCGTCATCCGCATCGGTGACCGCGACGTCACCCATCTGCCGCCCAAGGACCGGGACATCGCCATGGTGTTCCAGAACTACGCGCTCTACCCGCACATGACGGTCGCCGACAACATGGGCTTCGCGCTCAAGATCGCCGGCGTCAACAAGGCGGAGATCCGGCAGAAGGTCGAGGAGGCCGCGAAGATCCTCGACCTGACCGAGTACCTGGACCGCAAGCCGAAGGCGCTCTCCGGCGGTCAGCGCCAGCGTGTCGCCATGGGCCGGGCCATCGTGCGCGAGCCGCAGGTCTTCCTCATGGACGAGCCGCTGTCCAACCTGGACGCCAAGCTCCGCGTGTCCACCCGTACGCAGATCGCCTCGCTGCAGCGCCGCCTCGGCATCACCACCGTCTACGTCACCCACGACCAGGTCGAGGCCATGACCATGGGCGACCGGGTGGCCGTGCTCAAGGACGGTCTGCTCCAGCAGGTCGACTCGCCGCGCAACATGTACGACAGGCCCGCCAACCTGTTCGTGGCCGGCTTCATCGGCTCCCCGGCGATGAACCTGGTCGAGGTGCCGATCACCGACGGCGGTGTGAAGTTCGGCAACAGCGTGGTGCCGGTCAACCGCGATGCGCTCAAGGCCGCCTCCGACAAGGGTGACCGCACGGTCACGGTCGGCGTCCGCCCCGAGCACTTCGACGTGGTGGAGCTGGGCGGCGGCGCCGCGGCCTCGCTGTCCAAGGACTCCGAGGAGGCCCCGGCCGGCCTCGCGGTCTCGGTGAACGTCGTGGAGGAGCTCGGCGCCGACGGCTACGTCTACGGCACCGCCGAGGTCGGCGGCGAGCCGAAGGACCTCGTGGTCCGCGTCAACGGCCGCCAGGTCCCGGAGAAGGGCTCCACGCTGCACGTCGTGCCGCGGCCGGGCGAGACCCACGTGTTCTCCACCTCGACCGGCGAGCGCCTCACGGACTGAGCCGGCCGAGCCCCGTACGGCTGAAACATCCGGAAAGAACCGGGTGTTTCACCCGGGTTGACGAAAAGGGCCCCGCGAACAGCGGCGGGGCCCTTTTCCGTGTCCTCCCGCTCCCGCGAAATACCCCGGCGCAGGGGACATTTCGAGCAGTGTGCGTCAACATGTCACCCGCCAAGGGCCCCGTCGGCATCCCCCGAAGTGGTGACTAAATGTCGCCAAATCATTACCGGGCGCTACCCTCACTCGCGTGAAGCACTCCACCACCCACATCACGCGACGCGGCCGGGGCCCCGCCCGCCGGATCGGCCGCTCCCTCGCCCTCGTCCTGCCCGTCGTCCTGGTGCTCTCCGGGACCCTCGCGGTCACCCGAGTCAACTGGTCGGGGAGCCCCTCGAACTCGGTGCTCACCGCGTCCGACGCGTCGGTGGCCGAGGTCGCCGTCCACGACCGCGCCCGCGCCCGCGCCCCGCAGGACGTACTGCGCGACCAGCTGCTGACCGAGCTGCAGGAGAAGAACCCCGGCGTCGCGCTGACCCACCTCCAGCAGGCGGTCAACGGCCGCCCCTCGCTGGCCGCGCACTGCGCGTCGATCGCCCGCACCCTGGGCCGCGCCGCCGTCCGCATCTACGGCCCCTCCCGCGCCCAGTCCTTCGCCCGCCCGGTCTGCGACACCTCCTTCGCCTCCGGGGTCCTCGCGGCGCACAGCTGACCGGGCCCGGGCCGCGTCGTGTGCGGCCGCGCGACACAGCGCGGCCGCACACGCGCGCGAGGCCGGGCGGGCGCGGGACGTACAGTTCCGTCATGACCCATCCGAACGCGGCGACCCGCCCCACCCAAGCCGTCGTCCTGGCCGGGGGCCAGGGATCCCGGCTGCGCCCCTACACGGACGACCGGCCCAAGCCGATGGTCGAGATCCCCGGCACGGGCATCCCGATCATCGGCCACCAGCTCGCCTGGCTCGCCGAGGAGGGCGTGACGGACGTCGTGGTGTCGTGCGGGCACCTCGCGGAGGTCCTGCAGACCTGGCTGAAGTCGTCGGACCTCCCCGTCAACGTCACCACCGCGGTGGAGACCGAGCCCCTCGGCCGCGGCGGCGGCCTGAAGTTCGCCGCCGCCCACCTCCCCCACCCGGACCGGCCCTGGTACGCCACCAACGGCGACATCTGGACGCGCTTCTCGCTGCGCGACATGGCCGACTTCCACACCGAGCGTGACGCGGTCGCCACTCTCGCGCTGGCCCGTCCGCGCATCCCGTGGGGCGCGGTGAAGACGGACGGCTTCGGTCACATCACAGACTTCATCGAGGCCCCGCCCTCCACCTTCGAGATCAACGCGGGCGTCTACGTCTTCTCCCCCGAGTTCGCCGGCCTGCTGCCCGAACGGGGCGACCACGAGCGCACCACCTTCCCCCACCTGGCGCGGGAGCGGCGCCTGGCGGGCTTCCCGATCCCGCAGGGCGCCTACTGGCGGGCCATCGACACCGCCAAGGACCTCACGGAGGCCGCCAAGGAACTGGCCTCCCTGCGCCGCGCGTAGCGGACGGCCCACCGCACGGGTAAGGCCCCGCACCACTCGGTGCGGGGCCTTTTTCAAGAGTGACCGCAGCGTTCGGGCCACATTCGCGCCGTGCGTTTTCGGCAACGGCTGTCTCGTTCTCTCCCCGCGGGCGGCCGGGAGTTCTCCCCGCCGACGTCCGCCGAGTCGTCCCCAGCGGCGGCCGGCCCGGTGGGCGCGGTCTGTCAAGGGCCGCCTTCCGGACATGTGCTGCTCCCTCCTCCGCTTGGGCACGCCCCTGAGAACGGCGTATTGATGTCGCTGAGCGGTGGGGCAATTGCCAGTTCTGCCTTTCTCGGTGGCGTCGGGGCAGTGGGTGGGGGGTGGGGACGAGCCCGGACGTCGTGGGACGACCGGGAGGCCGAGGGGGTTGGGCGCGCATGGTTCGTGTTCTCGTGGTGCACGACGCGGCACTGTTACGCACGGCACTGGTGCAACTGCTCAGATCCGCGGACGGGTTGGAGGTCTCCTCCGTGTCCTTTCGCGGTGGCGGCCCGGAGGACGGCGACCTGCCCCCGGACGTGTGTGTGGTGGACGGGGACTGCCTGCGCAGACCGGAGGACGTCGGTCGCGCGTGGTTCCGGGACCGCTGCGGGGGTCGTCTCGTCGTCCTCGGGACTTCGCAGCGGCCTGGAGTGCTGCGCAGGGCGTTCGACGCGGGAGCGCTGGGGTTCGTCGACAAGAACTCCCCCTCGCAGCAGTTGATCGCCGCCTGCCACACCGTCGCCAAGGGCGAGCGTTTCCTCGACGAGAGACTCACCGTGGCGCTGCTGGAAGCGTCACAGATGCCGCTGACCACGCGCGAGCTGAACGTGGTCTGCCTGGCGGCGCAGGGCGCCCCGATCGCGGAGATCGCCACCTGCCTGCACCTGTCCCGGGGCACCGTCCGCAACTACATGGCCAGCGCCATACGGAAGCTGGGGGCGCGCAACCGCGTGGACGCGATACGCATCGTGCAGAGCGCCGGCTGGACGTGACCGGGTCACTGTCCGGTTCCGCTCCAGTGCCCCACCAGGTCACGGTAGAGGGGCGAACGGGCGAGGAGGTCCCGGTGGGTGCCGCACACGGCACCGGTACCGTCCAGCAGCAGGATCCGGTCGGCCCGCATCGCGGACGACATGCGGTGCGCCACGACGACGAGTGCTCCCGGACGCCGTGCGAGCGCCTCCTCGGCCCGCGCCTCCGCCGCCGCGTCGAGATGGCAGGTCGCCTCGTCCAGGAGGAGCAGCCGGGCCGTCGACAGGTGTGCGCGTGCCAGCACCAGCAACTGCCGCTCGCCCTGCGAGAGGTCGCCGGGACGTACCGGCGCGTCGAGCCCGCCCAGGCGCTCGACGAGAGGGCCGGCCCCGAGTTCTCGTACGGCTTCCTCGATGTCGTCCGGCCGCGCGTCCGGCCGCAGGTAGCCGAGGTTGTCCCGGACCGTCCCGGTGAAGACGTACGCCTGCTGGGGCAGCAGGACGCGAAGGGGGGCGAGTTCGGCCGGGCTCCGGCCGGCGATCCTGACGCCGGCCACTTCGACCTCGCCGCTGCCGGGGGCGAGTGTCCCGGCGATGAGGCGGGTGAGGGTCGACTTGCCGATGCCGCTGGGACCGACGACGGCCAGGTGTTCGCCGTCCTCGACGCGGAGATCGAGCGCGTCGAGGACCGGCTCGGCCGCCGCCCCGTAGGCCACGGTCACCGCCCGCAGCTCCACCGCGGGGGCCGGGCACGGGTCGCGGGGGGCTTCGCGCGGCGGGCAGGCTGCCTGCCGCGGCAGGCCGGCACGGGCGTCGGCGGGCGGCGTCCGGGGCACGGCGGGGGTGGGGGACGAAGGCCGCGCCGGCGTGGTGAACCGGTCCAGGACCACGAGCAGCCGGGTTCCCGCGGCGCCGATCGCCGTCATGAGGGTGTGTAGCGCGGGCAGCAGCGCCTGGGCGAGGTAGGTGAACGCGCCCAGCAGGGCGCCGGTGGTCACTCCCCTTCCGCGCAGCCACGGCACGGCCACCACCAGGAGCAGCACCGGCAGTTGGCCGGCGACGCCGAGGGCCAGCGCCCGTACCGCGCTCCAGCGGGCGAGGGCCCGTGAGGCGGCGGCCGCTTCGGCGACGAGCCGCGCTCCGTCCCGTGCCGCTGCCGCCTCCGTCCCGCAGGCGGTGATGTCGCGCAGCGCCCGCCGGGTGCGCGCCGCGTGATCGCCCAGCGCCTCGTCGGCGGCGAGCGCCCGCCGTTGCGTGGCCGCCATGGGCCGCAGGGTGGCCAGGAACAGGGCGAGGCCCCCGACGAGGGGCGGCACGACGACGACGAGGAGGACCGGGTCCAGTGAGAACAGTCCCAGCAGGGCCCCGGCGGCGGTGAAGACGAACGAGCGCAGCGTGAGGACGATCCCGGCGAAGCTGTCCCGCACGGTCTCGGCCTGGTTCGTGAGCCGCGAGACCGCGGCGCGGTCCCCACCACCGGGGTGGGCCAGGGCACGGGCCATCGACTGGTCGGCCGTCCGCCGCACCAGCTGGTCGCGCAGCGGCTCCGTCAGCCCGGCCAGCTGGGCGAAGACGCCTCTGACCACCGGCGCTCCGAGCAGCACGGCGACGCCGGACACCGCGAGCCAGCCGAGTCCGGCGAGGGTGTCACCGGCGAGGAACCCCCGGTCGACGGCCTTGGCGACTCCGTAGCCGACGAGCAGGGTCTGCGCGGACTCCGCCACGGACCACGCCGCGAGCCGGGCGAGGACGTACTTGCGTGCGGCGAGGAAGCGGCGGGTGGGCGGCAGGAGCCGGACCAGCGTCCCGGGGCCGCGGGCGGGCGGGGCGGCGGAACGGCCGCCGTCGACGGCGGTCACGGCCGCACCTTCCCGCGGGCAGAAGGCATCCCGCCCCGCCGGAGCCCGTCACCGTCCCCGGTCCCGAGGGGCACGGTGCCGTGCCCGGTCCCGGGAGGTACGGTGCCGGCCTCCGATCCGAGGGCTACGGAGCCGTCCTCCGACCCGAGGGCTACGGTGCCGGCCTCCGACCCGAGGGCTACGGTGCCGTCCTCCGCCCCGGAGGCTACGGTGCCGTCCTCCGTCCCGAGGGCTACGGTGCCGTCCTCCGCCCCGGAGGCTGCGGTGCCGGCCTCCGCCCCGAGGGCTACGGTGCCGGCCTCCGACCCGAGGGCTACGGTGCCGTCCTCCGCCCCGGAGGCTACGGCGCCGGCCTCCGCCCCGAGGGCTACGGAGCCGGCCTCCGCCCCGGAGGCTACGGCGCCGGCCTCCGCCCCGAGGGCTACGGCGCCGTCCTCCGCCCCGGAGGCTACGGAGCCGTCCTCCGCCCCGAGGGCTACGGAGCCGTCCTCCGCCCCGGAGGCTACGGAGCCGTCCTCCGCCCCGAGGGCTACGGAGCCGGCCTCCGCCCCGAGGGCTACGGTGCCGGCCTCCGCCCCGAGGGCTACGGAGCCGGCCTCCGCCCCGGAGGCTACGGCGCCGTCCTCCGCCCCGAGGGCTACGGCGCCGTCCTCCGCCCCGGAGGCTACGGTGCCGTCCTCCGTCCCGAGGGCTACGGCGCCGTGCTCCCCGGTGGCGAACACCGCCCGGTAGGCGGCCTCCGTCCACAGGCGCCGATGGGAGCCCACCGCCCGTACCCGTCCGCCCTCGAGCCAGATCACGAGATCGGCCCGGGCCGCGACCGACGGGCGGTGCGCCACGACCAGCCGTGTGGCGGTCCCGAGGGAGCGGCGCAGTGCCTGGTCCACCGCGTGTTCCGTGACCGTGTCGAGGCTGGATGTCGCGTCGTCCATGACGAGCAGCCGGCCCGCGTGGGCGAAGGCGCGGGCCAGGCCGAGGCGCTGGTATTCGCCGCCGGACAAAGGGGCGTCGGCGAGGGGGGTGTCGTACCCGCCGGGCAGGCGGCGTACGAAGGTGTCGGCGCCCGCGACGCGCAGCGCCTGCCGGATCCGCCGCGGTGACACGGAGCGTGGTCCGGCCGCGACGGCTTCCGCCACGGTGCCCTCGGCCAGTACCGGCCGCGCGAAGGCGAAGCCGACCTCCGCGCGCAGGCACGGGCGGGTCAGCCGGTCAAGAGGTGTCCCGTCCAGCAGGACCTCCCCCTCGTCGGGGTCGATCAGCCGGCCGGCCACGGCGGCCAGGACGGATTTGCCGGCACCGGTGCGGCCCACGACCGCGGCGGTCAGGCCGCCCGGCACGACGACATGGTCCACCCGCAGGACCTCCGCCCCGTCCCGCCGGACCCGCACCCCGCGCAGTTCGAGGGCGCCGGGACCGTCCGGGGGAAGAGTCCGGGTTCCGCAGGGCAGGGCGGGAAGCTGTTCCAGCGCCGTGGTGCGTTCCCGCGCCGACCGCCCTCTGACGAGTGCGCCGAGCAGGGTGGCCGCGCTGCCGAATCCCGCGGTCAGCTGGGCGTACCGGACCACCGCCAGCAGTTCGCCGACGCTCAGGGCCCCCGCGCCGAGGCGGAGGCCGCCGACGGCCGTGGCGGCCAGGGTCAGCAGCGGGACCAGGACACCGCCGGTCGCCAGCGCTCTGCCGTGCAGCACCCACATGAGCCGGCCAAGCCCGGCCAGTTCGGCCAGCGGCGTCAGCACGCGCTCGCGTTCCCGGACGGCCGTCCCGGCGGCGGCGATGGTCTCCGCGCCGTCCGTCGTCTCCAGCAGGCGTGCCGCGATGTCCGACTGCACGCGCTGGTAGTCCCGCACCGACGCCCCCGTGTCACGGGCGAACGCCCGCAGCACCAGTACCAGGGCCGGCAGCCCGGCCAGGACGCAGGCGGCGACCCACACGTCGACGACGGCCAGCGCGACGAGCGCGCCGGCCGGGGTGATGAGCGAGGCCGCCAGCGCGGCCCGGGTCGCCGGAACGCCGCCGGCGTCGGAGGCGTTGAGGGTCAGCCGGGTCGCCACGTCCCCCGGCGAGTACCGGCCGGCCAGGTCCGGGACGGCGTGCAGCATTGCGCTGAGGGCGCGGGAGCGGACCGCGGCGGTCCAGTCGGCGGTGCACCGGCCGGTGACCAGCGCGGTCAGGCCGTCGAGCAGGATCTCACCGACGAGCAGTGCGGCGCTCGCCGCGAGCCAGACCCCGGCGGAGCCTTCGTGCAGCAGCAGGTCCAGGGTGCGGCCGAGGACGAGGGGCTGGGCGACGGCGACCGCCGCCGCCAGCACCGAGCACGCCAGGACCAGCAGTTCGGGCAGGCGGCCCGGACCGGTGTCGCGGGGGCCGGGCGCCGGACGCGTCCGCCGCCGGGCCGGAATGATCCCCACAGCTCTCCCTCCTCGTGGCCGTCGCCACCCGCGGCGGGGCCCGGAAACGCCGTGCACCGGCGCCCTGGACACGAGTCCGGGGCGCCGGTGCCGGGTCGGGCGGCCCGCACGGCGGGCCGCCCCCCGCGTCAGTGACAGGTCGTCACGCTGAGGCTGCTGTCGCCGCAGAGGAGCAGGCTGGCGCGGCTGCCGTTCTCGACGTCCCCCATGGCCTCTTCCTTCGGGGTCTCCATCGACTGCAGATCGAACAGGTTCATGTGCTCTTCCCTTCGTTCAGCAACGGTGTTGTTCACGGCCCCGGGTGGGACCGGCTCGTGGGCCGCGGCAGCCGCCGCGGCGAGGGGAGGAACGGCAGAGCGGCGGGGCGCTCACCGCGTACGGACGCGATGGCCAGCAGGCACCCGGCGGTTCCCGTGGAGAGGTCCATGGACAGGCGCATCATCTGTTCGCCGGGGAAGGCCAGCCGCCCGCGGTAGGACATGGCGTGCCAGGCCAGCGCGTCGGTCTGGCGCCGGACGGCCTCCGGACCCGTGCCCGCCCCGGTGACCGTCGTACGGCCGAGGTACAGCACCATCCCGGCCACGCCGCGGTAGAGCCCCGGCTGGGCGTAGAACATGGCCTGCGCGGCGCGCACGATCTCCGTCCGCGCCTGCTCGAACCGCTCGTCGGCGCGGTGCGCCAGGTAGTCGTCGAGCACCATGCCGATGCCCACGCTGCCGGCTCCCAGGTACGGCATCGTGCGCCAGCCCTCGTCCACCTGGAGCGCGCCGCTCGCGCCCCGGACGCAGGCCGACAGGTCCTGACGCAGCGCGGCCCCGGCGAGGTCGAGCAGGCCGGTGTCGCCGGTGCGTTCGTACAGGCGCAGGAACAGCAGCGCGCTGCCCGTCGCGCCGTGCAGCAGGCCCGCTCGGCGGCGAGGGCCGCCGGGCCGGCCCCCGGGTGCGCCGATGGCATCGATGCTCCGGGCGCTCAGCTCGGCGCACCTCACAGCCGCGGCGCGCAGGGCGGCGTCGCCGGTGGAGGCGGCCAGCGAGTCCAGCGCCAGGCCGACCCCGGCCGTGCCGCTGTGCAGGTCCGTGCCGAGATCCTCCAGCGGATGCTCCAGGAGCGTCCCGGTCAGCTCCAGCGCCCGGTCCCGGTGGCCCAGGTGGTCCAGGGTCCACGCGGTTCCCGCGACGCCGTCGTGGAAGCCCAGCGGCATGCCCGACGGCAGTTCCTTCGTCCGGTCGAGCAGCCACTGCTCCTCGTCCTCGTCGCGCTCGGCACCGCTCTCGGCGAGGGCGTACAGCACTCCGGCCGCTCCGTAGCCGAACGAGAGCCCGCCGCCCGCGGTGGCGAACTGGGCGATGTCGCCGGGGAAGAGGCGGTCGTCGCGCGAGGGGGTCGCCGACGCGTGGATGGCCGCCGTCATCGAGTCCCGGCTGCGGGGCCAGTCCCCCGGCTGGACCGGGACGAAGTGCTCCCCTCCGCGTCGCGCCGACGGCGGCCGGGCGGGCGTGGCGCCGGTGATCTCCTTCACCGCCGCGTCGAAGAAGGCACGCGGAACCGGGAACTGCCGCGACACGATGTCGGCGAGGTGCTCGGCCTTGCGCCGGTCGAGTGCGAGGAGGCTGGTCAGCGGCAGGAACAGGGCCAGCCGCAGGCAGGCCAGCGCGTACCGGTCCACGGCCGTGCCCTGCAGGCCGGGGGGCGCCACGAACCCGGGATGGGCGACCGTCTGCCGGCCGGGCTCGTCGACGTGATGGGCGGCTTCGAAGTCCAGCAGGGCCACCCGCCCGTCGTCGAGGACCATGATGTTGAACAGGTGCAGGTCGTTGAAGACGACACCGCGGGCGTGCACGTCCGCGACGGCCTGCTCCACCCGCGCGTGGATGTCGAGCGCCCACTCGGTGTACTCGGCCAGCCGCCGGTCGCCGGGGTCTGCCTCGATGAGCGGATGACGCCGGGCGAAGAAGGTGTTGAGCGGTTTGCCGTCGAGGTGCTCCAGGGCGAGGAAGTGGTGGTCCCCCACGGTGAAGCACCCCCGCACCTCGGGCGTGCAGGGCAGGCCCGACAGCCTTTCCAGCGCCCGGCGTTCGCGGTGCAGGCGGGCCACGGCGTCGGCGCCGTCGGCCGCCAGCCCGGCGTGCGGGCGGCCTTCCTTGAGGACCACGAGCTCGCCCGTGCGGACGTCACGCGCCCGGTAGACGCCACCGCCGTTGGAGAAGTGCAGCGCCGACTCGACGGTGTACGGGATGCCGGCCAGCGTCACCGTCGCCCGCGCGTCGATGTGGGGCCGCAGGAAGGCCGGCACGCTCACCCAGTCGGGCACCTGGAACACCGGGCCGCGGAGGTCGGGGACGAGTACGCCCTCGGGGTTCGCCACGGCGGGCCGCAGTTCGCCGTTGTCGTCGTAGCAGTTGCGGCGGGTGAAGCTGCCGTAGCGCACGTGCACCGGGCCGTCGCCCAGTCTGAGGTCGCTCAGGATCCGCGGTCCCGGTTCGCCGGCGAGCAGTGCGGCCAGCTCGCCGGCGAGGCGCTCGAACTGCTCCTCGTCCGACGGGTACACGGTGATGAACTTCCCGCTGCCCGCCCGGTCCGCGTACTTGGCGTTGCGCTGGTGCAGCAGATAGCGGCTCGGGACGAACTTGAACGCGACCCCGCGCTCGAGGCAGTAGTCCCGTACCCGCTCCAGGACCGACTCGGCGTTGTCCAGGCAGGCGGAGACGTGGATCTTCCAGCCCTGCGGCGGCAGTACCGCGTCCGACGGGCGAAGGGCGAGCCAGTCACCGATCTCTGCCCGCTGCCATCCGGCCGGCACCGGCAGCGAGGCCGCCGCGTACCGGGAGTCGGCGGCACGGGTGCCGGGGACGGCGCGGTGCGGAGCGTCGTAGAAGTCCGGATCCGCGTCGCAGTAGACGGCGTAGCCCTTGTTCACTCCTGCTCCCTCCGACCGGGTCGGTGCCAGGAGAGACGCTGTCACGCGCCGCCCGGCCGGGAACAGTCACCGCTGTCACCACTCCGACGTGCGGAACGCACAGGTAACTTGGCCGCGCGGAAGGCGTCGGGGCAGGAGGGCGCCGCGGCCGTCACCCCGCGTGGCGCGGCGCCGAGCGCTCATGACGACGCTGCTCGGCACCGGCCGAGGGGGTGGCGGTTTTCAGCCCAGCAGGCCTCCCACGAGCCCCGGCTGCCCCGAGGAGGAGCCGCCGCCGCTGGAGCCGCCGCCGCCGGTCGCGGTGCCGCCGGAGGTCGGTCCCGCGCTGGTGCTGGGCGCCTGGTGGCCCGGCGAGGACTGCCGCGGCCTGCTCCGCCCGGTGGTGCCCCGGGTCTGGCTGGGCGAGCCGGACGTCGCCGCGTCGCCGCCCCGGAGCGAGCCCGGGGTGGTCGCGGGGCCGCCGGACGGGCCCGCCGTGGCGCCGTGGTGGCGGGGCGAGGAGGAGGCGGACGGCGCCTTGTGGTGCCGCTGCTGCCCCGGCGTCCGCGGGAGCGGCGAGCCCGGCAGCTCGTTGCGCGGGGCCTCGCCGGGCCCGGGCACGACCACCCGGTCGGAGTCGCGCACCGCGCCGCCGAGCAGCGAGCCCACGAGCAGCGTCAGACCGGTGACGACGACCGTGAGCAGCGCGCCCCGGCGCAGCACGAAGCGCCGCAGCTCCCAGATGTCGGAGCGCGGCCCGAGCCGCCGCCACGCCGAGGCGGCGAGGCGGCCGTCGACCGAGTACACCGGGGCGCCCGCGATGATCAGCGGGGACCAGGCGGCGAGGTAGATGATGTCGGGCGCGTCGTAGACCGGGACGGTCTTCCAGCTGACGGTGACGATCAGCGCGGCCGACAGCAGCGCGCCGAACACCGCCGCGACCCGCTGCCAGCAGCCCAGCACCGTCAGCACGCCGACGATGACCTGGAGGAAGGCGATCACGAGGCCGGAGCCGACGGGGTGGTGCAGCGCGAACTGGCGCAGCGGCTCGGCGACGTCCCAGGGGTGCAGGGTGTCGAGCCACTTGACCATGGAGCCGCGCTTGCCGCCGTCGAAGTACAGCGGGTCGCACAGCTTGCCCATGCCGGCGTAGATGGAGATGAAGCCGAGGAAGACGCGCAGCGGGAGCAGGACCACGCCGAGGTTCATCCGGCGGCCCGGGTAGTACGCGTGCCGCGCCGGGTCGTCGGCGTGCCGCCTGCCGGGCCGGCGCCCGGCCGTCTCGGGGTCGTGGCCGTACTCGTCCTCGTCCTGGCCGTACTCGTCGTCCTGGCCGTACTCCGGCCCGTAACCGGGTCCTTGGTCGTAGTCGTCCACGAACTCGGTCGCGCCGTAAGGGGGCCGGCCGTAGGGAGCGTGGCCCGCACCGCCGTACGCGGCGGTCTCCTCGTAGGCGCTGCCCACGGTCCGCATGTGCGGCAGGAGCCGGGTGCCGGGCTCGCCGGTGCGCTGGGCCCCGACGACGGGGGTCTCGACGGTCCGGTCGAGGTCGTCGTAGCCGACGGCGCCGCCACGGTGGCCCGGGGCGGGGTCGACGCGCGGGATGACCTGGGTGGCCCCGGCGTCCGCGGACGGATCCTCGGCGTGCCGCACGCTGCCCCGGACGGCCTGGAGCAGCCGGTGGGCGCCGGTGTCGTCGGGCGCGGACCTGCCGCTCCAGACGACGGGGCGGCGGTGGGCGGCGGCCCCGGCGCGGCCCGCCGTACCCACGACGGGCCTGCGCGCGGGGGCGTCGGCGGCGCTCAAGTGCCGGGCGATCCGCGGTGACTGGGCCCGCCGCGAGGAGGCGCCCAACTGCACGCGGAAGCTCGCGTGATTGACGATGACCTGCGCCGGATCGCTCGGCACCTTCACCATGCTCAGCGCGGGAGCGTCGTCGATCGCCGACGAGCCCTCCCCCGTGGGAGTGCGGGGTGTTCTGGTGTCCACACTCATCTAACCGAGTGATGGGGAGTTAGGACACTGCCTTGACCCGCCGGATCTGTCCGGACCGCGTCAAGGTTGCGCTGATCGCCCGGATTTACCCGAGTGGGTGACCGGACGGACGCCCGTTCGGCCACCCACCGTGTGGGGCAAGGGAGTTCACGCCCCCTCGGTCACCCGCCCTGTGCGGCGGGGGAGTTCACGCCCGCCGACGGGCCGCCTCGTAGAGCACGACGCCCGCCGCCACACCGGCGTTGAGCGACTCCGCCCCGCCCGGCATCGGGATGCGCACCCTCAGGTCGCAGGTCTCGCCGACCAGCCGCGACAGGCCCTTGCCCTCGCTGCCGACCACGATCACGACCGGGCCCTCCAGCGCGTCCAGCTCGCCGAGCTCGACCTCGCCGTCCGCGGCCAGGCCGACCACCGTCATGCCCGCCTTCTGGTACGCCTCCAGGGCGCGCGTCAGATTGGTGGCGCGGGCCACCGGGGTACGGGCCGCGGTGCCGGCCGAGGTCTTCCAGGCGCCCGCGGTCATGCCGGCCGCGCGCCGCTCGGGCACGACCACGCCGTGCCCGCCGAAGGCGGAGACGGAGCGGACGACCGCGCCGAGGTTGCGCGGGTCGGTCACCCCGTCCAGGGCCACGATCAGCGGGTCCTCGCCCGCGTCGTACGCGGCGTCGGCGAGGTCCTCGGGGTGGGCGTACTCGTAGGGCGGGACCTGGAGGACCAGACCCTGGTGGTTGAGCCCGTTCGTCATCCGGTCGAGCTCGGGACGCGGGGCCTCCATGAGGTTGATCCCGCCCCGCTCGGCGGCGAGCTGGAGCGCCTCGCGCACCCGCTCGTCGTTGTCGATGAACTGCTGGACGTAGAGCGTGGAGGCGGGCACGCCCTCGCGCAGCGCCTCGACGACCGGGTTGCGGCCGACGACCAGCTCGGAGGCCGAGCGGCCCGATCCGCGGCGCTGCTGCGGCCGGCCCTGCGCGCGGCGGGTCTTCGCCTGGGCGGCACGCTGCTTGGCGTGTCCCTTGCGCATCTCGGCGGGGGGCGTGGGGCCCTTGCCCTCCAGGCCCCGGCGCCGCTTGCCGCCGCTGCCGACCTGCGCGCCCTTCTTGCCGGACATGCGGCGGTTGTTCGCGGCCATGACCTACCTGTCTGTCGAAATCGTCGTACGTACCTGTGACTCGCACGAGGGGTACGTACGTCTGTCACGTCTATGAAGTGTGCCGCCCGAGGGGCCGGGCGGCACAGTCGATCTTCGGTGCGCGGGGGCTCAGCGGGGGCCGAGGCTCCAGCGCGGGCCCTGCGGGCTGTCCTCGATCACCAGACCGGACTGGCCGAGCTGGTCGCGGATGGCGTCCGCGGTGGGCCAGTCCTTGCGGGCACGAGCGGCCTCGCGCTGGTCGAGCACCATGCGGACCAGGCTGTCCACCACGCCGTGCAGGTCCTCGCCGCGGTCGCCGCCCTCGCCGGCCCACTGCTCGTCGAGCGGGTCCAGACCGAGGACACCGAGCATGGCCCGCACCTCGGCGAGCCGGGCCACGGCGGCCTCCTTGTCGTCGGCGGCCAGCGCGCTGTTGCCCTGCCGGACGGTGGTGTGGACGACCGCGAGCGCCTGCGGGACGCCCAGGTCGTCGTCCATCGCCTCGGCGAAGGCGGGCGGCACCTGCTCGGCGGGCTCCACCGGGCCGGCCTTCTCCATCACGCGCTGGATGAAGCCCTCGATCCGCGCGAACGCGGACTCGGCCTCGCGCAGCGACTCCTCGCTGTACTCGATCATCGAGCGGTAGTGCGGGGTGCCCAGGTAGTAGCGCAGCACGATGGGGCGCCACTGCTTGACCATCTCCGACACCAGCACACTGTTGCCCAGCGACTTGGACATCTTGTCGCCGGCCATGGTCACCCAGGCGTTGTGCACCCAGTACCTGGCGAACTCGTCGCCGTAGGCCTTGGCCTGGGCGATCTCGTTCTCGTGGTGCGGGAAGATCAGGTCCAGGCCGCCGCCGTGGATGTCGAAGGCGCTGCCCAGGTACTTGTGCGCCATGGCGGAGCACTCCAGGTGCCAGCCCGGCCGGCCCTCGCCCCACGGGGTGGGCCAGGTCGGCTCGCCCGGCTTGGCCGCCTTCCACATGGCGAAGTCGCGGGGGTCGCGCTTGCCGGTCTCGCCCTCGCCGGACGGCTGGAGCAGGTTGTCCAGCTCCTGCCGGGACAGCTCCAGGTACTGCGGGAAGGAGCGCACGTCGAAGTAGACGTTGCCGTCGGCGGCGTAGGCGTGCCCGCGGTCGATGAGCGTGCGCATCATCTCGATCATCTCGGGCACGTGCCCGGTCGCGCGGGGCTCGTAGGTGGGCGGCAGGCAGCCGAGGGCGGTGTAGCCGTCGTTGAACGCGCGCTCGTTCTCGTAGCCGATGGACCACCAGGGGCGGTTCTGCTCGTGCGCCTTGGCGATGATCTTGTCGTCGATGTCGGTGACGTTGCGGATGAACGTCACCTCGTAGCCGCGGTGGGCGAACCAGCGGCGCATGATGTCGAAGTTCAGGCCCGACCGGATGTGCCCGATGTGCGGGGCGGCCTGCACGGTGGCACCGCACAGGTAGATCGAGACGCAGCCCGGCTTGAGCGGGATGAAGTCACGGATCTGCCGGGCGCTGGTGTCGTACAGGCGAATGGTCACCACTCCAGGGTAGTGGGCGGCGGGCAGTGCCTTGCGACCATCGCGGTGACAAGGCGCATTCGTGACCTCGCCGGCCGGGCCCGCCGGGCCGCGGCACGGCTCAGAGGCTGCCGACGATCTTCCGCGCCCTGATCCGTACGACGACCCGCTCCGCGTCCTGCCCCGAGGCGGGGTTGAACTCGGCGTACTTCTTGCCGGTGTACTTCAGGCTCAGCTCGTCGATGAGCTCCTGGCCGCCCTCGGTGGTCATCTCCACCGTGCCGCGGATCTCGGCGTACTCGTACGGGGACTCGGGGTCCTGGACGACGACGCCGACCCGCGGGTCGCGGTCGAGGTTCTGCTTCTTGCGCCGGTCGGCGGTGGTCGAGACGAGCAGGTCGTCGCCGTCCCGCTTCACCCACACCGGCGACATCTGCGGGCTGCCGTCGGGCTGAACGGTGCCGAGGACGACGAAGACGGGGCTGTCGAGCAGGCTCTTGAGGCGGTCGGACAGTACGGCGGACATGGGGGCACCCTCCGGTCCATCGGCTGATCGGGGCTTCGCGGGTACCCTCGCACGCCCTCAGCTCACCCGCACCACGAGCGCCGTCGCCACGGCCATGAGCCCTTCGTCCCGGCCGGGGAAGCCGAGCCCGTCGGTCGTCGCGCCGGAGACGGTCACCGGGGCGCCGGCCGCCTCGGAGAGGATCTTCTGCGCCTCCTCGCGCCGCCTGCCGATCTTCGGGCGGGGGCCCACGACCTGGACGGCCACGTTCCCGATCCGGAAGCCCGCCTCGCGCACGATCCGCGCGGCCTCAGCGAGCAGCGTCACCCCGGACGCGCCCGACCACTCGGGCCGGCCGGTGCCGAAGTGCTGCCCGAGGTCACCGAGGCCGGCGGCGGAGAACAACGCGTTGCACGCGGCGTGCGCGACGACGTCGGCGTCGGAGTGCCCGGCCAGTCCCGGCCCCTCGCCCTCCCACTTCAGGCCCGCGCACCACAGCTCCCGGCCCTCCTCGAAGGCGTGGATGTCGGTGCCGATGCCCACCTGGGGCAGCACCAGGGGGTCAGAAGCCATCGTTGAGCCTCCGGCGGGCGAGGACCGCCTCGGCGAGGACCAGGTCGAGCGGGCGGGTGACCTTGAAGGCCTCCTCGTGTCCCGGCACGGCCACGACCGGCTCGCCGAGCTGCTCGACCATGCTCGCGTCGTCGGTGACGCCGTCGGTGACCGTCTCGTGGGCGCGCACCAGGGTCGCCCGGTCGAAGCCCTGCGGGGTCTGCACGGCGCGCAGCCGCGCCCGGTCGGGGGTGGCGACCACCGGTTCGGGCGCGCCCGGCTCGGCGGCCGGCTCGACCTGCTTCACGGTGTCCGCGAGCGGCAGCGCGGGGACGACGGCCACCGCCCCGTCCCGTACGGCCTCGATGACGGCGTCCACGGTGTCCACCGGGACCAGCGGGCGGGCCGCGTCGTGCACGAGGACGATGTCGTGACCGGGCGGCAGCGCCTCCAGACCGAGCCGTACGGACTCCTGACGGCTGTCGCCGCCCGGGACGACCATGAAGTCGGTGCCGCCCCAGGTGCCGCTCGGCGTGCCGCCGGGCAGCGCGTGGGCGTCGAGCAGCGACTTGACCTCGGCGGCGCCGTCGGGCGGGGCGACCACGACCACCAGGGAGACGGCGCGGGAGGCGGCCAGCGCGCGCACCGCGTGGACCAGCATCGGCGTGCCGCCCAGCGTGCGCAGCGCCTTGGGGGCGCCGGGGCCGAGGCGCACACCCCGGCCGGCGGCCGGGATCACGGCGGCGACACGGGTGGCGGGGCGGTCCGCCGGGCGGTCGGCGGGGCGGGCGTCCGCGGGCGAAGGGCGCGATTCGTCAGACATCGGTTCCTGTCAGGTTTGTGTGCTGGCCTTGTCTGGGTATGGCCACACCGTGCCGGGCGCGACGCCCCGACCGGACCCTTCCGTGACCCTGGTCGGGCGCACTGCCCGGGCCCGGCACACACTATCGGGGGCCCACCCCGTCGTACGGCAGGGACGCCAAGCGCGGGATGCCGCGCGGGTACGAACATGCCGCAGCGCCCGGCGACTGCGATCGCGTCATCGGGCACCGCGGCATTATCAGTGTGCTGAACAGAGGCGAGTGGTGCGGTCGCCCCGGATCAGGACCGGCGTCAGGATGCGAGAACCTCGTCGAGCAGGGCCTCGGCCTTGTCCTCGTTGGTGTTCTCCGCGAGGGCCAGCTCGCTCACCAGGATCTGGCGGGCCTTGGCGAGCATGCGCTTCTCACCTGCGGAGAGTCCGCGCTCGCGCTCCCGGCGCCACAGGTCGCGCACGACTTCCGCGACCTTGATGACGTCGCCGGAGGCGAGCTTCTCCAGGTTTGCCTTGTAACGACGCGACCAGTTCGTGGGCTCCTCGGCATACGGAGCGCGCAGCACCTCGAAGACCCGGTCCAGCCCGTCCTGACCGACCACATCACGCACGCCGACGAACTCCGCATTGTCCGCTGGCACACGTACCGTCAGGTCACCCTGGGCGACCTTCAGCACCAAGTAGGTCTTGTCCACGCCTTTGATCTGGCGAGTTTCGATGGCCTCGATCAGCGCGGCCCCGTGATGGGGATAGACCACGGTGTCGCCAACCTTGAACGTCATGTGACAGGTACCCCTTCCGTGGCTATCCAGGGTAACACGGATACGGCGTCTTCTGAATGGCGTTTTCGCAGGTCAGGGCATATCTCGGGGCTTGACAACAGCGACAGGAACGTGCTTCGGAAGGGTCGGACGGGCCAAGAGGAGGCGGGTATTCGCAGGTCGGAGGGGCTCTCCGCACGGGGTGAAACGCGTACGCTACACACATTCAGCGCACCATCCAAACGGCGGAACGTCCCGATATGTCCGTCTCCAAGCGCGCGCCTTCCGCTACTCCGTTCGATGCGGATGCGTCACGTCCGAGCCGAATCCGGAATTGATCACGGCGACCGGACAACGCGCCGGCATGCCGGTCCGTGATCAATTCCCGGGCGCCCGCGCATTCCCGCGCCGGAAATCCGCGCAACCGCCGCCGCGGGCACAAGGGCGTTCTCGCCTTCTCGCCGGGCCGTTGCCGCCTTCTTATGTGAATGGCGGACGGACACGCGGCCAATGGCCCGGGTCCAATGGGCCGACGAGAGCGCATTGCGAGCGCGGTGACGGCCCCGCCGAAGGCGGTGTACGGGTGCCTCGGGAGGCAGAAGAGGCGCTGAGGGGCGGGTCGGGTGCGAGGCCCCGGGAACGGCTCGGTAACCTATGGCCGCTGACAGTCACTTAGGGCGGCTTTACAAGGAGCCGCCTGCTCCGCCCACGTTCAAGGAGTTGCCGCCGCCGTGAGCAGCAGCCTTCGACGCGGCGCCCTCGCCGCCGCCGCCATCGCGTTCTCGATCGCCTCGCTCGCCGCGTGCGGTGCCGGCAACAACGCCCAGACGCTCCAGGTCAAGCCGGACAACGCGGCCGCCACCGTAGGCGACATCAAGGTGCAGGGCGCCACGGTGATCACCCAGCCCGACCCGCAGTCCAAGGGCCCGGCCGTCATCTCCGCGACCGTCTTCAACAGCGGCACCACCGACCAGACCCTGGACTCCATCAGCGTCCAGGGCGACGGCACCGCCCAGCTCTCGCCCGCGGGCGGCAAGGGCAAGCTGACCGTCCCGGCCGGCGGCTCCGTCGTCATCGGCGGCAAGGGCAACGCCGCCGCCGTGCTGCCGGGCCCGGCCACGGCCGTGCAGAACGGCAACGCGCAGCAGATCACCTTCACCTTCAGCAAGGCCGGTGACGTGAGCCTGCGCGCCTTCGTCGTCCCGGCCAAGAGCTACTTCGACAAGTGGGGCCCGAGCAACGTCCCGGCCGCCCCGGGCGCCACCGGCACGGCCAAGCCGTCCGCCTCGCAGTCCGCGGGCGCCGGCAAGCCGGCGAAGTCGCACTCGCCGTCCAAGGCTCCGTCCGGCTCGCCCTCGGCGGCCGGCTCGCACGCCGGCACCACCGTGACCCCGAGCGACTCGGCCTCCCAGTCGGCGGCCGGCCACTGACCCGGGCCCGGACCGGAAACGAACAGTGGGGCGGCACCCTCCGGTAGGAGGATGCCGCCCCACTGCTTTCCCCTGCTCACCGCCGCGCACGGCCGCTCACGGCCGCTTTCCGCCTGCGCGGTCGCGCGGCTGCCCGGCTGTTCGGCTGCCCGGCTGTTCGGCCTACGGCTCGAACTTGTAGCCCAGTCCCCGCACGGTCACCAGGAAGCGCGGCGCCCCCGGGTCCGGCTCGATCTTGGCGCGCAGGCGCTTGACGTGGACGTCCAGCGTCTTGGTGTCGCCCACGTAGTCGGCGCCCCACACGCGGTCGATGAGCTGCATACGGGTCAGCACGCGGCCCGCGTTGCGCAGCAGCATCTCCAGCAGGTCGAACTCCTTGAGCGGAAGGTCGACCTTGGAGCCGGAGACGGTGACGACGTGCCGGTCGACGTCCATGCGGACCGGCCCGGCCTCCAGGGCGGCCGGGGTGACCTCCTCCGGCTCGCCGCGCCGGCGCAGTACCGCCCGGATACGGGCGACCAGCTCGCGGGAGGAGAAGGGCTTGGTGACGTAGTCGTCGGCCCCTATCTCCAGGCCGACGACCTTGTCGATCTCGCTGTCCTTGGCCGTCACCATGATCACGGGGACGTTGGAGCGGCCGCGCAGCTGACGGCACACCTCCGTGCCGGGCAGGCCCGGCAGCATCAGGTCGAGGAGGACGAGGTCGGCGCCGTTGCGCTCGAACTCGTCGAGTCCGTCGGGCCCGGTGGCCGCGACGGCGACCTCGAAGCCCTCCTTGCGGAGCATGTACGACAGGGCGTCGGAGAAGGACTCCTCGTCCTCGACGACGAGCACACGGGTCACGGAAGGACCTCCGGGGCGGGAAGCGGTTCGTACGGGGATGAGTCTGTGGGGGGATGCCCGTTCTCGTCGTCGAGACCGGGGTGCTGCCGGGCGCGGTCGCGGGCCTCGCGGGCCGCGGCCGCCTCCGGCAGGCGCAGGGTGAAGGTGGAGCCCTGTCCCTCGGCGCTCCAGACCGTGATCTCCCCGCCGTGCGAGGCGACCACGTGCTTCACGATGGCCAGGCCCAGGCCCGTGCCACCCGTGGCACGTGAGCGGGCCGGGTCGACGCGGTAGAAGCGCTCGAAGATGCGTTCCTTGTCCTTGTCGGAGATGCCGATGCCCTGGTCGGTGACGGCGATCTCGATGAGGTCCCCGCCGGGCGCGGTGACACTGCGGGCGGCGATGCCGACGCGGGTGCGGGCCGGGGAGTAGTTGACGGCGTTCTCCACGAGGTTGCCGAGGGCGGCGGCGAGCTGGCCGCGGTTGCCCCACACGTGCAGGTCGGCGGTGCCTCCGGTGGCCATCGTGATCTGCTTGGTGCCGGCCTGGTGGCGGCAGCGGTCGATGGCCTCGGCGACGAGTTCGTCCACGCGTACGGGCTCGGCGTCCTCGAGGGGGTCGTCGTTCTGCACGCGGGAGAGGTCGATGAGCTCCTGCACGAGGCTGGTGAGCCGGGTCGCCTCGATCTGCATCCGCCCGGCGAAGCGCTGCACGGCCTCGGGGTCGTCCGAGGCGTCCATGACGGCCTCGGAGAGCAGGGAGAGCGCGCCCACCGGTGTCTTCAGCTCGTGGCTCACATTGGCGACGAAGTCGCGCCGTACGGCCTCGATCCGGCGCGCCTCGGTCAGGTCCTCGACAAGCAGCAGCACGAGGCGCGACCCGAGCGGGGCGACCCGCGCGGAGACGGCCAGGGCCTCGCCCCGTCCGGTACCGCGCCGGGGCAGGTCCAGCTCGACCTGCCGTATCTCCCCGTCCCTGCGGGTGTCCCGGGCCATCTGGAGCATCGGCTCCACCGCGAGCTTGCCGCCCCGGACCAGCCCGAGGGCGTACGCCGCCGAGCTGGCCTTGACCACGCCGTCGGCCTCGTCGAGGACCACGGCGGAGGAGCGGAGCACCGACAGGACGGTGTCCACGCCGGGCGGCAGCACCGGGTCGGTGTGCAGGGACGTACGGGTCGGGCGCTTGAGCTCCCGTTCGCTGAAGCGGAACGCCAGAACGGCGATGACACCGGTGAGCACCCCGGCGATCGCTGCCGCTGCGGCGACCGCCGCGTTCACGTCCATGCGTCCAGGTTAGGCATGGGACGGGACGTGCCCACAGCCGTCCGGGTGCGAGCTCGAACACTCGTCGCCCAGAGTTCACCTTGGAGCCAGTGATGGTTCATTTGGGGTGACGGAAACGGACGCGTAGGGACCCGACCGTGGGAGCGTGGGGTTGACACCCCTACCGGATACGCACGAGAGGGAACCTGATGCGGGACGCGTACCACGAGGAACTGGACTCGATCGGCGACGGTCTGGTGGAGATGGCCCGGCTGGTCGGGTCGGCGATCGGGCGCGCCACGACCGCCATCCTCGACTCGGATCTGAAGCTGGCCGAGAACGTGATCGAGGCCGACAAGAGGGTCGACGAACTCCAGCACGACCTGGAGGCCCGGGCCATAGCCCTGCTGGCCCGGCAGCAGCCGGTGGCGACGGACCTGAGGATCGTCGTGACGTCCCTGCGGATGTCCGCCGACCTGGAGCGCTCGGGCGACCTCGCCCAGCACGTGGCCAAGCTCGCCCGGCTGCGCTTCCCCGAGCGCGCGGTCCCCTACGACCTGCACGCCACCATCCTGGAGATGGGCCAGCTCGCGCAGCGCCTGATGGCCAAGGCGGCCGAGGTCATCGTGACCAAGGACGTCGACCTGGCGCTCCAGCTGGAGCAGGACGACGACGAGATGGACCTGCTGCACCGCACCCTGTTCCAGCACCTGATCGACGACCGCTGGAAGCACGGCATCGAGACGGCCGTCGACGTCACCCTGCTCGGCCGCTACTACGAGCGCTACGCCGACCACGCGGTCGCGGTGGCCAAGCGGGTGGTGTACCTGGTGACGGGCGAGCACGCGGACGAGCTCCAGCAGGACATCCAGCCCGTGACCGGAGTGGAGGGCGCCTGAACCGGCGCGGGAAACAGGCGCGGGGACCGGACGCCAGGGCGCGCGCGAGCCACTGTGCGCCGTTGATGCGCCCAGGGAAGCGGGCATGGAATGGGCAAAGGCACCGGCCTCGAGGAGAAACCCATGACCGATTCCCCCAGCACCACGCCCGACCCCACGCAGGAGCGCGAGACCGAGCAGCCCGCCGAGATCAAGAGCCTTCCGCTCTTCGGCGCCTGCGGCTGCGGCTCGGGCTGCGGCTGCGGGTGCCAGTCGGGCGGCCCCTGCCAGTGCGGCTGACTCCGTAACCTCTTCACCGCGAAGGGCCCCGGCGCACGCCGGGGCCCTTCGACATGCGCGGGCACGGCACGTGCGCGCCCCGGCCGTTACCCACTTTCGAGTGACGCGGACCACACGTCTGGGGTGGCGCAAACCGGCGAAAGCCTCCGCAAAGCCCGTAAACAAAGCCTTCACGCCCACACCGGGCGTCAACCCCGCACATACACCGGATAAATGGATATTGCACTCAAGAGTCACAGATATATGGACGACCTGTAACACAGCCCGGATTGCGACCACCGGCGGTGGGACCCGGGGCCAAGGTGTCCCTGCGCGGCCGACCGGCCGCACTCGCACTTCGCACTCCATGCAGGGGGCACTGTGTCCGTTTCCGCTTCCGTCACCACCCGCCGTCTCGCCGCGGCCGTCCTCACGGCCGGCACCCTGGTCGGCACGGTGGCGCTGCCGGCGTCCGCGGCCGACCACGCGCGTCCGTACCGCCCGCAGGTGGAGATCACCCACGTGCAGTACGACACCCCGGGCCGGGACGACCGCTCCAACCGTTCCCTCAACAGCCAGTGGGTGGAGCTCACCAACACCACCCGCCACTCCGTGAACATGGACGGCTGGACGCTGTCCGACCGGGAAGGCCGCACCTACACCTTCCACCACTACCGGCTGGACCGCCGGGCCACCGTCCGCGTCCACACCGGGGTCGGCCGTGACAGCCGCCGCGACCTGTTCCAGGACCGCCACCACGTCGTCTGGGACCGGCGCGACACCGCCACCCTGCGCAACGACGACGGCCGCGTCGTCGACTCGGTCTCCTGGGGCGGCGAGCGCCACGGCCACCGCTCCGACGACCGCCGCACCGACCGGGACAACCGCCGCCACGACGACCACCGCGACGACCGCGACAGCCGCCGTCACGGCGGCGGCCACCACGACTGACCCTCCCCGGCCCGGCCTCGAACACGACGCAGCCAGGAGCCCCCTCCCCGCGCCACCGGCACGGGGAGGGGGCTCTGGCGTTGGCCGGAAACAGGTGGCCGGTGTGGGGCCATGTCGGTGATCACATCGCGACGCGCCTCAACTCGCTGGCCCCCTTCGGGTGTTCGTGCGAAGATCGCGTGTCCTGTCGCCGTTCGGGTGTATCGCCGTCAAGGTGTGCCCCGTCAGTGGAGTGGAATTGTTCTCGCGTCACAGACGTCTGCTGGTCGTAGCAGCCGCGTGCGCGGCCGTGCTCGGGGGTTCCGGGCAGGCCGCGTGGGCCGGGCCCCCGTCCCCCGGGCCGTCCCCGTCCGCCGCGTCGCCCGCGCCGCGTGCTGGTTCGGGCTCGGGCAAGGGCACGGGCTCGGGCAAGGGCACGGGCACGGGCTCGGGGCGGGAGGCACGGCAGGCCGCCGAGTACTGGACCGCGGGGCGGATGGCCGCCGCGCGGCCGCTGGACGACGCCAAGAACGCCGCGGACACCGCCGGTTCGGGCTCGCGCGCCGTGGCGGGCGTGACCAAGGGCACGCTGTTCGGCGGAACCCGGCTCGTCGGCACGTTCTTCGGCTCCGGCGGCCCGAACGGCACCGACTGGACCTGCACCGGCAGCGTCATCGACACCCCGGCCAGGAACATCGTCCTCACCGCCGCCCACTGCGGGCTGGGCATCAAGGCCGACTACATCTTCGTACCGAAGTTCCTCAAGGGCGCCGGTCCCGACCAGCAGCCCTACGGCATCTTCCACATCCAGCACGTCTACATCGACCCGCGCTACGTGCCCGACCAGGGCTCCTCGACCACCAAGAAGCCCTGGTCCGACCTGGACACGGCCTTCGCGCGGGTTTCGGCCAACCAGCGCGGGCAGCAGCTCCAGGACGCCGTCGGCGGCGGCCTGACCTTCACGCAGCCGGCCGGCTACGTCAACAAGAACGTGACCGTGGTGGGTTACCCGGCGAGCAAGTACGGCAACGACGCCGGGCAGGCCGTCAAGTGCACGGTGCCGACCACCCAACTCCCCGGCTACCGCCAGATGTCCATGACCTGCGGCGGCTACTACGGCGGCACCTCCGGCAGCCCCTGGATCACCGACTACCAGGACGACGCGGTCACCGGCCACGTCATCGGAAACCTCGGCGGCTACAACGGCGGCGGCAACGACGCCAACGTCGACTACATCAGCTACGCCCCCGCGTTCGGCACCGACGCCGCCAACCTCCTGGCCGACGCCGTCGCCGGCCAGGACCCGCCGGGCAACCTGCCCCCGTACCAGGGCATCCAGGCCAAACTGCCCGGCGGAGCGGGGACTTGGCAGCACGCCAAGCTGCTGGCCTCCGGCGAGTACACCGGCGACAAGTACGGCGACATGATCGTCATCTGGTCGGACGGCGAGGTCAGCCTCTACCCCGGCGACGGCAAGGGCGGCTTCCAGAAGGAAGTCCAGCTGCGCGCGGCCAACACCGCCTGGGGGCAGGCCGTCACCATCACCGGCGGCGACTTCGCCGGCGGCGACCGCTACGACCTGATGGTGCGCTGGTCCAGCGGCAAGGTCAGCCTCTACCCCGACGTCAGCCCCGCCGGCCTCGGCAAGGAGATCCAGATGGCGCCCGCCGGCTCCGACTGGAAGAACGCCGTGCAGATGACCGCCGGGCAGTTCCACAACGGCAAGTACGTCACCGACCTCGTCGTCCGCTGGGCCTCCGGCGAACTCACCCTCCACACCGGCGTGGGCGCCGGCACCTTCGGCACCAGGCACCGCCTCCAGGATCCCGGCTCCACCTGGAAGAACGCCACCCTGGTGACCAGCGGCAACTTCAGCCACCACACCAACTGGGACCTCCTCGTACGCCGTTCGGACGGCGAACTGGACTCCTACGCGGCCACCTCCCCGGCGGGCCTCGGCACCAGGACCCGTCTTGCCGCCCCCGGCACCACCTGGACCCACGCCCAGGTCATGACGGCGGGCAACTACACCACCAACCAGCTCGGCGACGACCTCATCGTCCGCTGGTCCGACGGCGAGACCACGCTGTACGCCGACACGAGCGCGACGCGCCTCGGCACCGAGGACACACTGGTGTACCCGAACACCTGACCCGGGGGCAGGCCGGCCCGGCCGGGGCGGGAGCCGGCCGGGGCGGGGCCGGCCTGAAAAGGTGACAGCCCGGAAACGACGTGCTCCAGGCAAGCCCCACCCTCGTTCCCGCTCAGGCCACAGGCCAAGGCTCCGCCGGCGGGAACGAGCGCCGGGCACGTCGTCCGACGGCGTAGCTTGCGAGACCGGCAAGGACCAGCACGATCCCGAGGCCCCCGAGCGTCGCCGGCACCGCCGCCACGGTCCGGCCCTCCACCACTCGTCCCCGCACCCCGGAGGCCGCGACACTGCCCGACCGCTCGCCGAGGTGGAAACGCGAGTCGTTGGCGTTGTCCCGGTGGTCACCCAGCAGGAACAAGCGTCCCTCCGGCACCGTCACCTCATACGGCCTGACCGTCAGGTTGTCCGCGCCGTCCGTCACGTACGGCTCGTCGACCGGCCTGCCGTTCACCGAGACGCGGTTGCCCTCACCCGCCACGTGATCGCCGCCCACTCCGATGACCCGACGCAGCAGCGGTCCCAGCCGAGTGTGTTCCGGTGCGTCGATGAGCAGTACGTCGCCCCGGCGTATCTCGCTCGCGTCGATCCGCTCGATGAACAGCCGATCGCCCTGGCGGTACGTGGGGCTCATGGAGCCGCCCATGACCGTGGCCATCCGGTAGTTCGCGAGGGTGTACACGATGGTCCCCACCAGGAGGGTCAACCCGAGCGGTGCCAGCACCCAGGCCACACCCGTCCACCTGCCGACTGCTCTTCGCCGCTGCATGATCAACCTCTTCGTCAACCGCCCGACGGCTGTACGGGCCGACAAAGAATATGCGTCCCCGGAACACCGGCCCGAGCGGTCCGCTCCGGCAGCGCGGGCGGGTCCCTGCCGAGTCGGCAGGGGCCCGCGGCACAGCAGAGGAGCACCGGAGACGACCGGCCGGCCGTCCGGCAGCGGTGGCTGCCTAGTGGACCATGCTCCAGATCTGCCACTTGTTGGAGTGGTTGTCACAGGTCTTCTTGAACTGGCCGATGTCGAAGACCATGTTGTTCGCGTGGCCTGCCTGTCCCCGGTCCAGGCAGAAGTTGAACTCGGTGCGGCCCGACAGCGGGCCGGACGGCTGCCAGTTGAGGAACTGGAAGCTGTTGGAAGGGTTGCCCGGGGTGTTGCCGACCCAGGTCATGTTCCACTGGTCCCGGTAGTTGCCCGCGTCGCAGCTGTCGGTCTTGGCCTCGTAGCCGTTCCCGGCGAAGAACTGGACCCGCAGACAACGGCCGGTCTGGACGTTCTGGATCTGCACCCTGCTGTAGTAGTTGTTCACGTCCGGGGCGTAGGACGTGACGTTCCAGCGCTGGTAGCTGCCGCCGTTGCAGGGCAGGATGTACAGCGACCCGTTGTAGTTGCTGTCCAGGCAGTCCAGGCCCTGGTCCTGGAGGTCCTGCAGCTGGACGTTGCGCTGGTAGGTCGCGGCCTGCGCCGTCCCCGACAGGGCGAGCGTGCCGGCCAGGGAGCCCACGGTCATGACACCCGCCGCCACCGCGGTCCTGAGCTTCTTGCGCTTCATATGCCGCACACCTGCCAGTTGTGGCTGGCCTCGTTGGCGCCGGTGGCGAAGCTGTGGCCGTTGCCGTAGTAGTCGGTCGGGCGGCAGGTGGGGATCCTGCCGTCGCTGAAGGTGAGCCCGATGTGCAGCCTCGGCTGGCTGTAGCCGTAGCCGAAGCTGTCGATGGGCACCAGGTTCGAGGACCCGTACGCCCCGTACTGGCCCAGGCTTCCGATGTCCGCCTTCCCCGCCTGGTGGCCGTGGGCGTCCTGCAGCCAGATGTAGTTGTCGCCGATCATGGACAGGTCGACGTTCTGGTCCCAGTGCACCTCCGCGTACTCCATCCGGCAGCTCGGGATGTACCCGATGTACAGCTTGCCGAGGTGCTTGTTGGAGATGACGCCGCCGTTGTACCCGTAGAGGTCCGTCGGCTTGCTCGCCAGGACGCGGTCCGAACCGCAGGATGCGGCGTGCGCCGCCGGCGCGTTCGCGGCGGCCAGGCCGGTCGTGGACATCAGGGCCAGCGCCCCCGCCAGGACGGACCTTCTGATCCTGAGTCTCACTGATCGTATTCGCATGTGCTCCCCCATACGTGGTGAACTGGGCCGGCCGTGCAGGATGGGGCAGACCAGGCTGCCCGAGTCGGCCTGGTGAACTTCCGCCTCCCACACGACCTCACCCGCCCGCCTCCAGACGCTGCGTGTCGCGGTCAAGACATCGCAGGTGACGCTGGTGAGCAGGGACGCGGTTTGCGTCGAACGCCAACCTAGGCCCGTCAACGCATTGTGCGGGGTGCCTGGTTGCACAGTGAAGAGGGGGTTCCGGTGCCGCATTGCACAGCGAGCCGGGAAAACCGCAGACGCGACCGCCCTCGGAACACCAGGCAGAGCCGCCTGGTGTTTCATCGCGGCTTTCCGAGGCGAGGCCCTGCGACGACCGGCTGCGCTGGGAGCACTGCCGCGTCGGCGTCCGGCTCCAGCGGACCGGCCGTGGCCGCCGTCTCGGACACGGCCCGGCCGGAGCCGTCGGGCACCTTACGGCCCAGAGGCAGAAAAGCCCCCTCCCAGCGGAGAACCCGCAGGCAGGGGGCTTATTCGCGGGCGGTTACTTCTTCTTGCCCTGGTTCTTGACCGCCTCGATGGCTGCTGCTGCCGCGTCCGGGTCGAGGTAGGTGCCGCCGGGGGTCACCGGGTGGAAGTCGGCGTCCAGTTCGTAGGACAGGGGGATGCCGGTGGGGATGTTGAGGCCGGCGATGTCGGCGTCCGAGATCTGGTCGAGGTGCTTGACCAGGGCGCGGAGGCTGTTGCCGTGGGCGGCGATCAGGACCGTGCGGCCGGTCAGGAGGTCGGGGACGATGGCGTCGAACCAGTACGGGAGCATGCGGGCCACGACGTCCTTCAGGCACTCCGTCTGCGGGCGCAGCTCCGGCGGGAGCGTCGCGTAGCGCGGGTCGGAGAACTGGGAGTACTCCGCGTCGCGGGCCAGCGGGGGCGGCGGGGTGTCGTAGGAGCGGCGCCAGAGCATGAACTGCTCCTCGCCGAACTCCTCCAGCGTCTGCGCCTTGTCCTTGCCCTGGAGCGCGCCGTAGTGGCGCTCGTTGAGGCGCCAGGAGCGGTGGACCGGGATCCAGTGGCGGTCGGCCGCCTCCAGGGCGAGCTGCGCGGTGCGGATCGCGCGCTTCTGCACGGACGTGTGGACCACGTCGGGCAGCAGGCCGGCGTCCTTCAGCAGCTCACCGCCGCGGACTGCCTCCTTCTCGCCCTTGTCGTTGAGGTTGACGTCCACCCAGCCGGTGAACAGGTTCTTCGCGTTCCACTCGCTCTCGCCGTGGCGGAGGAGGATCAGCTTGTACGGTGCGTCGGCCATGCCTCCGAGCCTAATCCACGCCCTGCGGGCCGCGCCCCGGCCGCCCGCCAGGCGGACAGGAGGGGAAGGAGCCCTCCGGGTCAGCCGACAGTTGACGGGTTCTGTTAATTGAGTGGCCCGGCGCCGGGCCGCCCCCGTAAGTTGTGCTCGCCGCTTCGGCCGCTTACATTCACCGCTCGTACCCGGGGGCCCTCCATGTCCGTCGCCAGTCTCAGACGTGCCGCGCGCGAGACCGTCTCGGGGCTACCCCGTGAGTTCTGGTGGCTGTGGACCAGCACCCTCGTCAACCGCCTCGGCGCCTTCGTCGCCACCTTCATGGCGCTGTACCTCACCCTCGACCGCGGGTACTCCGCCTCCTACGCCGGTCTGGTCGCCTCCCTGCACGGGCTCGGCGGGGTCGTGTCGTCGCTCGGCGGGGGCGTCATGGCCGACCGGCTCGGACGCCGGCCGACCCTGCTGGTCGCGCAGGCATCGACGGCCCTCGCGGTCGCCGCGCTCGGCTTCGTGCACGAGCCCGTCGCCATCGCCGCGGTCGCCTTCCTCGTCGGCATGGCCTCCAACGCCTCCCGGCCCGCCGTGCAGGCGATGATCGCCGACATCGTGCGGCCCGAGGACCGGGTCCGCGCCTACTCGCTCAACTACTGGGCGATCAACCTCGGCTTCGCCGTCTCCTCCATGGCCGCCGGTTTCATCGCCGAGTTCAGTTACCTCGCCGGGTTCCTCATCGAGGCCGGCATGACCATGGCCTGCGCGATCGTCGTCTTCCTGAAGCTGCCCGAGTCCAGGCCCGCCGCGCCGGAGGGCGCGCACGGCGCCGACCCGGGCGCGCACGGCTCCGTGCGGCTCGCGACCGTGCTGCGCGACCGGCGGTTCATGGCCGTGGTCGGGCTGTCCTTCCTCGTCGCCGTCGTCTTCCAGCAGGGCGCGGTCGGTCTGCCGGTGGCCATGGGCCGGGCCGGGTTCACGCCCGCCGACTACGGCATGGCCATCGCGGTCAACGGCATCCTGATCGTCGCCCTCCAGATCCCGGTCACCCGTCTCATCGAGCACCGCGATCCCCGGCGGCTGCTGGTCGTCTCCTCGCTCCTGGCCGGGTACGGCTTCGGGCTCACCGCCTTCGCCGGGTCGGTCGGCGTCTTCGCCCTCACGGTCTGCGTCTGGACCCTAGGCGAGATGGTCAACGCGCCGACCCAGACCGGGCTCGTCGTACGGCTCTCCCCCGTGCACGGGCGCGGGCGCTACCAGGGCGTCTACACGCTGTCCTGGTCGGTGGCCGCGCTGGTCGCCCCGCTGATGTCCGGCGCCGTCATCGACCGGCTGGGCGCGGAGTGGCTGTGGGGGTCCTGCGCGGTCGTCGGCACGGTGGCCGGCTTCGGTTACGCGGTACTGATGCGGCGTATGCCGAAGGCGGAGCCGGCGGACGCCGGCGCCGGGGCCCCGGCGAGCGCCCGGCGCGAGGCCACGGCCGCCTGACCCGGAAGGGGCGCGGCGCGGTCCCGCGCTCGCTCAGGGATGCATCCGCGCCCCCTTCAGCACCTTGTCCACCGCGTTCCTCGGGCCGTGCACCGCGAGGCCGACCAGGTCCAGTTCCGCGGTGCGGACGGAGCGGACGGCCGCGCGGTTGTCGTGGTCGTTGCCTGTGGCGAAGAGGTCGGAGGTGAAGACCGCGCGCGGCAGGGCGCGGGACAGGGTGCGGGCGTGGGCCGCGGTCAGCGTCTCCTTCGTGCCCTCGAAGACCAGTACCGGCTGGCGGAACATCGGCAGGTACGGCACCGCGTCGGCGTCCTCGTACGGCTCCCCGATCACCTCGGGGACGACCGTGCCGAGGCCGCTGACCAGGAACGCGGTGACGTTCAGACGCTGCCAGGGCTCCAGGTCCCCGCGCAGCAGCACGGCGATCTTGGTGTCGAACCGGACGGGGGGCGCGTCGGGCCGCCCGTTCTGCGGGCTGGACTGCTCGTTCATGGAGATGAGACTCGCCGACGCCGTACGGCGCCGTCTTGTACGTTCTTTGCGTGGCCGGACAGCAGCGGGCCCCCCGGCAGCAGCCCGGGCGCGCCGAGCAGCCAGAGGGCGCCGAGCAGCCAGAGCGCGCCGAGCGCCCCGGGCGGGACGTCGCCGCCTGGCGGCCGGGCGTCCCGGGCGTCGTGGAGGTCTTCCACGCCCACTTCACCGAGTACGCCTATCCCATGCACGTCCACGAGGCGTGGACGCTGCTGATCGTGGACGACGGCGCCGTGCGGTACGACCTGGACCGGCACGAGCACGGCACCCCGCACGACACCGTGTCCCTGCTGCCGCCGCACGTCCCGCACAACGGGTCCGCCGCCACCCCGGAAGGCTTCCGCAAGCGCGTCGTCTACCTCGACGCGACCCGCCTGGGCGACGAGCTCATCGGGGCCGCCGTGGACGGGCCCGATCTGCGCGACCCGGTGCTGCGGCGGCGGGTGGGGCAGCTGCACACCGCGCTCGCGCACCCCGGTGACGGGCTGGAGGCGGAGAGCAGGCTGACCCTGATCGCGGAGCGGCTGGAGGAGCATCTGCGGCACCGCTTGCCGGGCGGCGGGCGCGCACCGCGCCGGGATCCCCGTCTCGCCCGCCGTCTGCGGGAGTTGCTCGACGAGCGGGTCGCGCACGGGCTCGCGCTGGAGGAGGCGGCGGCGCTCCTCGGCGCTCATCCCGCCCATCTGGTACGGGCGTTCAGCACCGCCTACGGCATCGCCCCACACCAGTACCTGATGTCCCGCCGGGTCGGGCGCGCCCGCCGGCTGCTGCTGGAGGGGCTGCCGCCGGGTGAGGTGGCCCCGGCGACCGGGTTCTACGACCAGGCCCATCTGACCCGGCACTTCAAGCGGCTGGTCGGGGTGACGCCGGGGCGCTACCGGCTGAGCGCGCGCTGAGCCGCGTGGAGGTTGCGCGGCCGCACGACGCCGGTCGTGCCGTACAGCTCCAGGCGGGAGTGCAGATCGCCGGTGAAGTCGGGTACGTCGGTCTGGCCGGACTCGGTGACCTCGTTGATGCCGACGGTGGCGGAGTACGGGGCCAGCCCGTCGATCCGCGTCAGTCCCGCGCGACCGTTGGTGACGCGGATGTTCCAGTGGGTGAACCGGGCGCCGAACAGCGGTCCCGCGCTCGCGTCGCCGCCGTGGCGGCCGTCGTTGTTCACCGTGATGTCGGTGCGCACGTCGGCGAAGGGCAGGCCGCGGTGGCTGTCGAAGGTGCCCATCCGCATCTCGCCGCGCGACCAGACGTTGTACGAGGACAGGCCCTCGACGTTGATGCCGTGCAGCTGGGTGCCCGGCGGGGCCGGGACGGTGCGCTCCTCGACGGTGAAGTCCTCGATCAGGTTGTCGTGGGAGCCCTCGCGGCAGAAGTAGGGGTGGTGGGAGCCCCGGCCGGCCACCCGGGTGCGGCGCAGGGTGCAGGCGGAGGCGGCCACCAGGCCGAAGCCGTTGTCGACGTCGCGGACGACCACGTCGTCGGCCCAGCAGTCGTAGGCGCACTGGAGGACCACGCCGTTGTAGCCCTTGTCGAGCAGGTGGGGCGACTGCGGGGTCCGGACCGCCTCCAGGGTCAGGCCCTCCACACCGGAACCCGTCAACTCCTGGACGTGCGTGGTCAGTCGGGGGTCCCACTCGGGGCGTACGTCGAGCGGCAGGGGGCGTTCGAGGGTGACCTCGCGGCCGCGTACGCGCGTGATCCGCACCGGCCACTCGTAGGGGACGTACGAGGTCAGCTTGGTCTTGTCGTCCCAGTCGTACGCCTCGGGGCCGGGGCCGCCGCCCGCCATGTGCTGGAGCAGGGTGTGACCGGCGTCGTCGGCGAGGCGGAGCAGGACCAGGCGGCCGGGGCGCAGGGCGGAGGCGTCGGCGACCCGCACGGTCCACGCGCCCCGCTGCGCCGGTTCCACCGTGGTGAGGGTGGTCCACTCGTCGCGCCTGTTGCCGGTCCAGCCCTCGAAGGGCCAGGCCCTGGCCCGGATGGCGGCGGCCAGGGAGTTCCAGCGGGCCTCGGGGGCCAGCCAGATCAGGCCGCCGGCCCAGGACCAGGCCGACTTGTCGCCGCCGTAGCGGGAGCCGTAGACGCCGATCAGTTCGCTGAGGTTCTTGGTGGCGTACAGCGTCGTACGGCCGCTGCCGGCGCCGCGCAGGACGACGCGGGAGTGGCCGACGCGGATCAGGCCGTCGATGCGGAAGGTGCCGGGCGGGATGGTGACCGTGCCGCCGCCGGCCCGTCCGGCGGCCGCGATGGCACGGTTGATCGCGGGGGCGCAGTCGGTGGTGCCGTCGGGCACGGCGCCGTAGCGGGTCACGTCGGCCACGACCGGGCGGCGCGGGAGGCGGGCGGCGCCGCCCCGGCAGCCCGCGCGGCCGACGTAGGGGATCTGGGGGTGGGTGAAGGGCGTGCGCTCGAACTCCCGCCAGAGGGCTGGCACTTCGCCTCGGGCCTGCCCGGGTGCGCCTTCGGCCGTCGCCCTGCCGCCGGTCACCGCGACCGCCGCCACGGTGACGGCGCCCGCGAGCAGGGACCGTCTGCCGATGCCCGTGCTGCCGCTCATGTACGACCACCTCTTCATCGATTCATGTGCATGAACGCTGTTCAGGTGTGCGTCGGTGATGAGCATGCCATGACGGCCCGTGGCGGGGAAGTGGTAGTGCGGCCGGGCGAGTTGGCGGCGGGGGACCGGCAATCGGCGGCCGGCCCCAAGCCGGGGAAGGTCAGTCCGGAGCCGAGGAGGGCCGCTGGGTCAGGTGCGTGAACGCCTCGAGGTTCCGCGTCGACTCGCCGCGCGACACGCGCCAGGCGTACTCCCGGCGGATCGCGGAGGCGAAACCGAGTTCCAGCAGGGTGTTGAAGCTGCCGTCGGCGGCCTCCAGCACCTGCCCGAGGAGGCGGTCGACCTCGTCCGGCGTGATCGCGGCGAGCGGCAGCCGGCCGGTGACGTAGATGTCGCCGAGCTGGTCGACGGCGTAACTCACGCCGTACAGCTTGAGGTTGCGCTCCAGCAGCCAGCGGTGGACGCCGGGCTCGTTCTCGTCGGGGTGGCGGATGACGAAGGCGTTCAGGGACAGCGAGTGGCGGCCGACGATCATCGACAGGGTGGTCGACAGCTTCCGCGTGCCGGGCAGTTTGACCACGTAGGTGCCGGACTCGGGGCTCTCCCACTCCAGTTCCGCGTCCTTCAGGACGTCCTCGACGACCAGCGCCGCGCGCTGCTGTTCCGTCCCGCCGCTCCTGTCCTCACCCATGGTGGGAGCGTACGCGACGGCGGTGGGCGTGCAGCGCGGCCGTGTAGACCTCGACCGTGGCCGCCGCCGAGGCGTCCCAGCCGAAGCACCGCGCGTGGCGGGCGGCGGCGGCGCCCATCCGGTCCGCCAGGAGCGGGTCGTCGGCGAAGCGGTCCAGCACGCGCGCGTACGCGGCCGGGTCGTGGCCCTGGACCAGGAACCCGGTCTCGCCGTCCCGCACGGCCACCGGCAGCCCGCCGACCGCGGCCGCGACCACCGGGGTCCCGGCCGCCTGCGCCTCTATGGCGACCAGTCCGAAGGACTCGCTGTACGAGGGCATGACCAGCACCGACGCGGCCCGGAACCAGTCGGCGAGCTGGTCCTGCCCGACCGGCGGCCGGAACCGTACGACGTCGGCGATGCCCAGGCGGGCCGCCAGCTTCTGCAGCCCCTCCGGCTTGGCGAGGCCGCTGCCGCTCGGGCCGCCGACCACCGGCACGACGATCCGCGAGCGCAGCTCGGGCCGCCGCTCCAGGAGGACTCCCACGGCCCTCAGCAGCACGTCGGGGGCCTTGAGCGGCTGGATGCGGCCGGCGAAGAGGGGGATCAGGGCGTTGGCCGGGAGGCCGAGGCGGGCACGGGCGGCGGCGCGGGAGGCCATGACGTCCTCGACACGCAGGCGGGCGCGGCCGTCGGCGCCGGAGGGGCCACCGGGGGGAACGACGGGAGGGAACGGCCCGCCGAGGGACTCCGGGAAGGGGCGGAAGCGGCCGAGGTTCACGCCCGGGTGGACCACGGCGACCTTGCCGGGGTCGGCGCCGTAGTGCCGTACGAGCTCGTCGGCCTCCTCGTCGGTGTTGGCGATCAGCCGGTCGGCGGCCGCCACGATCTGCGTCTCGCCGATGACCCGGGCCGCGGGCTCGGGGGTGTCGCCGTCGGCCAGGTTGGCGTTCTTGACCTTGGCCATGGTGTGCATGGCGTGCACCAGCGGAACGCCCCAGCGCTGGGCGGCGAGCCAGCCGACGTGGCCGGAGAGCCAGTAGTGGGAGTGCACGAGGTCGTAGTGGCCGGGGCGGTGGCCGGCCCACGCCTGCATCACGCCGTGCGTGAAGGCACACAGCTGGGCAGGCAGGTCCTCCTTGGCCAGGCCCTCGTAGGGGCCGGCGTCGACGTGCCGGACGAGGACGCCGGGGGCGAGTTCGACGGCGGGCGGCAGGCCGCCGGAGGTGGCCCGGGTGAAGATCTCCACCTCCACGCCCTGCGCCGCCAGCCGCTGGGCGAGCTCCACGATGTAGACGTTCATGCCGCCCGCGTCGCCCGTGCCGGGCTGGTGCAGCGGCGAGGTGTGCACGGAGAGCATCGCCACGCGGCGGGGCCGGCGGTGCAGCCGCAGCCGCGCCGGTACCGCCGGGGAGCGACGCGCGAGCCTGCCGGCGTACTGGCTCACGGGGCGTTCCTCCTTGCTGCGGGCATGCCGGGCGTAGGGCACTGAGTGCCCCTCAAGAGGCAACGCCGCGAGGGGCGGGCCACTTCCCGTCGGCGGGTTCTTTGCCCAATCATTGCCGAGTCTCGCTCAACCGTTCGACGTCGGGTGGCGTGGCGTGCCACGTCGAGGGGCGTGGTGTGCCCGTCGGGGGCGTGGTGTGCCTGTCGGGGGCGTGGTGTGCGCGCCAGGTCCGGGATTGCGCGCGGTGGGTGCGCGCACCAGGTCCGGCGTTCCGCGCGGTGGGTGCGCGCGCCACGTGTTCTTGGTTACGCGGGTGCGTACGGCACCGAGTGCCCCCATACCCTCGTATCCATGACATCCCGCGCAGCGACCCGGCCGCCGAGCCGGCCCGTGGGCACGGTCACGCGCGGGACGACCAACCCGAACCGGCTGCGCCGCATGGACCGCTGGATCGCGGCCGTGCACGGCGCCGAGCTGCGCCGTGCCCCCGATCCGGTGGCCGTCGACCTCGGCTACGGCGCCGCCCCCTGGACGGCGGTCGAGCTGCTGCACCGGCTGCGCACCGCCGCCCCGCACGCGCGCGTGGTCGGCGTCGAGATCGAGCCCGCGCGGGTCGCGGCCGCGCGGCCCTACGCCCGCGAAGGCCTCGACTTCCGGCACGGCGGTTTCGAGATCCCCGTGCGGGGGCGCCCTCAGCTGATCCGCGCGGCGAACGTGCTGCGGCAGTACGACGAGGCCGAGGTCGCCGCCGTCTGGGAGCGGCTGTGCGCGCGGCTCGCCCCGGCGGACGGGCACTCGCGCGGGGGTCTGCTGGTGGAGGGCACCTGCGACGAGATCGGCCGGCGGCACGTGTGGGTGGCGCTCGGTCCGGAGGGTCCGCGCACGGTCACCTTCGCCACCCGGCTCGGCTCCCTGAACCGCCCCTCCGACCTCGCCGAACGCCTGCCCAAGGCGCTGATCCACCGCAACGTCCCCGGCGAGGCCGTGCACGCCTTCCTGCGCGACTTCGACCGCGCCTGGGCCGCCGCCGCGCCCTACGCCTCCTACGGCGCGCGCCAGCGCTGGATCCGCGCGGTGCGCGATCTCGCCGCCGACTGGCCGGTGGCGGACGGGCCGGGGCGGTGGCGGCAGGGTGAAGTGACGGTGGCGTGGGAGGCGTTGGCGCCGCGCCGCCCGCGGTGAGGCCGGGCCGCCGCACGTCCGCGGTGAGGCCGCCCCACCCCCTGTGAGCTGGAGGGAACGATCTCCGTGAGTCGTTCGTCACAGATGCGGGAACGGCAGTCGCCGGGTGGGAATCCGACCTCTGTTGTTTTGGGCGGGAACATGGCACGATCCCCCAGACGCCCGTAAGTTACTGACGGTAAATCAGGTTGAGGGGTTGGGGGTCCGGCGTATGGGACGGCGGGGCAGGAGCAGTGCGCTGGCGGCGGCCGTGGCAGTGGTCTGTGCGGTCACCGTGCTGGGCGCGCCGGGTGTGGCGTTCGCGAGCGCGCGGCCGGCGCCCTCGCCCTCCGGCTCCCCCACGTCCTCGCCCGCCCCGTCCCCCTCCGTGACGCTCGCGCCGGACAAGGACCTCGAGGCCGTCGGCGCCAAGCTGGACAAGCTCTACCACGACGCGGCCGTGGCCACCGACGCGTACAACGCGGCCGAGGAGAAGGCGAAGAAGCAGTCGGCCGAGATCGTCGACCTGGCCCGGAAGATCGTCGCCGAGCAGCAGAAGCTCGACGGGCTGAAGGACCGCGCCGGCGCCGCCGCCCGCGAGCAGTACCGTACGGGCGGGCTGCCGCCCGAGGCGCAGTTCATGCTCAGCGACGACCCGCAGACCTTCCTCGACGGGGCCGGCCGGGTGCTCCAGGGCGAGCGGGCGACCAAGGCGCTGATCGAGGAGACGGCCCGTATCCAGCGGGACTTGAAGGAGTACGCCGACGACGCGGCCGACCGCTGGCGCGAGCTGGAGGCGAACCGCAAGGAGAAGGCGGCCGCCAAGAAGCGGATCGAGCAGCGGATCGAGGAGGCCGAGAAGCTCCAGTCCAGACTGGAGAAGCGGCAGCAGGAGCGGCTGGCCCAGCTGGAGCAGCAGGCCGCCGACCGGGCCCAGACCCAATGGCTGGACACCGGCATACTCAAGGACGTCAAGGCCGGCGCGTCCGAGGCGGGCGCCAAGGCGGTGAAGTTCGCCACCGAGCAGCTCGGCAAGCCGTACGTGTGGGGCGCCGAGGGCCCGGGCTCGTACGACTGCTCGGGGCTGACCTCGCAGGCGTGGGCCGCGGCCGGGCACCCGATCCCGCGCACCTCCCAGGAGCAGTGGCGCCAGCTGAAGCACGTGGACGTCAAGGACATGCGCCCCGGCGACCTGATCATCTACTTCGACGACGCCAGCCACGTGGCGATGTACGTCGGGGACGGCGCGATCATCCACGCCCCTCGGCCGGGGCGCACGGTGACGGTGGCGGGGGCGGGGACCATGCCGATCCTGGGGGTCGTACGGCCGGACGCGAGCTGAGACAGGGCGGCGGGCGGGCGGTCGCGCCCGGTGACGTACCGGGCGACGGCCCCCTTCCACGGCGTACCCGGTGACGGACGCTGCGGCCCACCCGGTGACGTGGGCCACGTGATGGAGCGCACCCGGGGCGGGAGGCGGTCCCGGGGCCGGCGTGAGCTTCGTCATCCCCTTCCCGGCGGCGGCCTGTCCAACTCCGGTAGGTATCGCGGCATATGACAGTGGCCGCGGGCCGAGCGGGACGCCTCACACCATTCCGCTGCGGCGCCGACTACCGCTATGGTCCCCGTCGGTGGGCCGAGGACCCCTCGTGCCCGCCACATGCCCTCGGGGGGAGGGAAGGAATTCAGGACGATGCCCGTGCCCGTACCGCGGCAGAGAGCGATCCCGGCCGCGGAGAGCGGCCAGGCGCAGACCGCGCCCCCCGGCGGCGGCCCTCCGGCACCTCAGCCTCCGCAGAAGGACATCACGGTCGACAAGGACAACCGCAAGGCCGGTCACGGCACCGGCGGCGCCCAGCTCACGCTGCTGCTGATCGAGGACGATCCCGGCGGCTCGCCGATCGTGCCCACGCTGGTCGACTCGTCCGGCAAGCCGATCCGCGTCCGCACGGCCCGCAATCTGACCGAGGCCGCGCGGCTGCTCACCGACGACGTCCACTGCATACTGCTGGACCTGGCGCTGCCGGCGCCCGGCCGGTCCGCCGACCCCGACGACGAGCTGGCCGTGCTGCGGCACGTGCTCGAACTCGCGCCTCGGCACGCCGTGCTCGCGCTCACCGCCTCCGGCGACGCCGAGCGCGGCGCCGAGGCGGTGCGGGTGGGCGCCCAGGACTACCTGTTCCGCGACGAGCTGGACGGGCGGCTGCTGAGCCGTGCGATCCGCTACGCGGTGGAACGCAAGCGCTCCGAGGGGGCCGAGCGCCGGCTCGCCGAGGGCAAGCTGCGCGCGCAGGAGAACCGCCGCCTGGAGCGCGGCCTGCTGCCGACCCCGCTGCTGGACGGCTCCTCGCTGCGCTTCGCCGCCCGCTACCGCCCGGGCCGCTCCCGGGCGCTGCTCGGCGGTGACTTCTACGACGCCGTGCGCACGCCCGACGGCACCGTGCACGCCATGATCGGCGACGTCTGCGGGCACGGGCCCGACGAGGCGGCGCTCGGCGTGGAGCTGCGCATCGCCTGGCGGGCGCTGACGCTGGCGGGGCTGTGCGGGGACGAGCTGCTGAACACGTTGCAGCAGGTGCTGGAGCACGAACGCGCCGACGAGGAGATCTTCGCGACGCTGTGCACGGTGGACATCGCGCCGGACGGGCGCCGCGCCGGCCTGTGCCTGGCCGGTCACCCCTCGCCGCTGGTCATCACCCCGGGCCGGCCCGCCAAGCTCCTGCCGTACGAGAACAACGGCCCCGCCCTCGGCCTGCTGCCCGGCGCCCGCTGGCCCCGGATGCAGGTGGAGCTGGGCGCCGAGTGGAGCCTGATGCTCTACACCGACGGCCTGATCGAGGGCCGCGGCGGCCGGGACGGCGAGCGGCTCGGCCAGGACGGCATGCTGGAGATGGTCCGCCGCCAGCTCGCCGAGGGCCTGCGCGGCGAGGACCTCCTGCGAGCAGCGGTCAACGAGGCCCGCGACCTCAACGGCGGCGAACTGACGGACGACGTGGCCGTCGTCCTACTGGACCGGGAGCCGTAACGCCGCGCCGCGCGGGACCGGTCGCGGTGCGGCCGGTGTGCCGCGCGGGCGGCCGGTGGCGGCAGGCGCCTTCATTGCCGAAGGTGGCCGGCGGCCGCCGTTGCCGGTGGTGGCTAGCGGCCGCCGTTGTACGGGCCGTACGGGCCGTCGCTGCTGCTGCCGCCGCGACGTCGCCAGCCGCCGTTGCCTCCGGAGACCTGCTTGAGGGCGGGGCGTACGTCCACGATGTAGACGATGCTCGCGATGACGCCGATGACGGGGAGGAAGGAGAAGATCGAGAACAGGTAGCTCACCGCGAGCGCGATGGCCAGGATGATCAGCCAGAACACCTTGTTCTGCTTGTCCGCCGCGCGGAAGGCGTCCTCGCGCCGGAAGGCGGCGTCGAACAGCCCGAACGCGGCGAGGGCCATGAGGAGGATCTTCAGGATCCCCAGGAACCCCGCGAAGCCCAACATCAGCATGCCGTCCACCGCCCGTTTCTTCCGACTCCTTGCGGCCACCGTACCCGTAGAACGGGCCGGACACCCCAAGGGTGCCCGGCCCTCGAACTCTCCGCGTCCGCCTACTTGGCAGGCGGGGTGGTCTTCTTCGCCGCGGGCGCGGTCTTCTTCGCGACCGGCGCCTTCTTGGCCGCCGGCTTCTTCGCCGAAGCGGCCTCGGCCCCGGCCGGCCCGGGCTGGGCGGGCTTGACCTCGACGGGCTTCACGACCGGCTTGGCCACGGCGGGCCCGGCCGCGGCCGGCTCGGCCTTGGGCTCGACCGCGATGGCGAGCTCCTCGACGTTCTCGGCGACGTCCTCGATGCCCTCGGCGGCCTGACCGCGCCAGGTGCGCACGGCCTGCTCACCGTGCTCGGCGACCTTCTCGTAGGTCTCGCGGGCCTTCACGGCGTACTCGGCGGCGACGCCGACACCGCGCAGCGCGAGGTCCTGGGCGCTCTCGCCGAGCTTCTTCAGGTCGGAGTCGATGTTCGTGCCGAACTTCTTCAGGTCGGAGTCGAGGGAGTTGAAGAACTCGGTGACCTTGCTCTGGAAGCTCTCCTGCGTCTCCTTGACGCGGGCACCGGCCTCCTTGGCGCGGGCGGCGGCCCGCTCCTGGACGGCCTTGGGGTCGGTGTTGCGCACCGCGTCGATGCGGGCGGGAGCCTCGGCACGCAGCTGCTCCACCAGGGCGGGCACCTTCTTGGCCTGCTGCAGGGCCAGGTCCGCGGTACCCGCCGCGAAGTACAGCGGCGTGGGGTTGCTGAGGGTCTTGCGCAGGTCCTCGGTGATGGCCATGGTGACGGTCCTCCCGGATCGGTTCACTGTCGCTTGAGGGTTTTGTGGTGTGCCGCGGGTACGGCCGGCGAGCGGCCCGGGCCGCGGGGCCCGAGCCCCACAGGCGAACCGCATCGGCCACGTCGGCCGCGGGATCAGCCGGCCGTCCGCCGCGGTTCGGTGTCGCCGCCGCCGGACGTTCGTCTACGGCGTCGCTCGGCGGGTTCGGCGTCCGAGGCGGAGCCGGCGTCCCGTATGGAGCCGCCGTCGGCACCGACGGCGGCGCCGTCGGCGGTGCCCGCCCCGCCTCCAGGGCTCTCCGGCTCCTCGTCGTCGGGTCTGCCGGTCCCGAACCCGTTCTCCTTGCGGAAGGACTCGTAGATCTGGAGCAGCACTTGCTTCTGACGCTCGTTGAGCGAGGGGTCGGCGAGGATGACGGCACGCGTCTCCACGTCGTCCCGGTCCCGCTCGGCATCGAGGATGCCGGCCCGCACGTACAACGTCTCGGCGGAGATCCGCAGCGCCTTCGCGACCTGCTGCAGCACCTCCGCGCTCGGCTTGCGCAGCCCGCGCTCGATCTGACTCAGATACGGATTGGACACCCCGGCGGCATCGGCGAGCTGCCGCAGCGACAGCTGCGCGTTGCGCCGCTGCTCGCGCAGGTACTCACCGAGGTTGCCGACGTTGAGCGATGCCATACCTCCACCTTGCACGTCCCCGCTAACAATTGCAAGCAACCCGCTTGCAAAAGTGCCCCACACCACTCTTGAGGCCGAGCAGGTGCTCGTGGTGGTCCATGTCCTGTCTCTGTGATGTCCGGGCAGTCCCGGAGATCTCCGGGCATCTGAGCTGACGTC
>NZ_BMVF01000009.1 GCF_014650575.1 Streptomyces naganishii JCM 4654 | reverse complement strand
CAACCGGCGAGCGAACACCCCCGACGCCCGCACCGCGACCTGATCCTCACCCCCCGAACCCGCCAGCACACCCGCCAACCGGCCCAGCACACGCCCATCCACCGCACCATCACCCAGCGGCAGATCCACCAGACCACCCCAACGCCCGGGATACTCCAGCGCCGCCACCCGACCCAGACCCCACACACCGGCCTGCGCCACACCACCCAACCGATCCGCACGCCCCGTCGACACCGCACCCCGCGTCACACACCACAACGGCACGTCGACACCGGCATCACCCAACGCCTGCACCAGCACCGCCGAGTCGACGACACCACCGGCCGCGCCCCCGGCGAGAAGCGACACCACACCGGCAGCCGGCTCGCCATCGGACACAGCGGTCCGCAGCCGCTCGGCAACCGCCTCGCGGCCAAGTCCCGCCTCCAGCACGGCCGTCCGGACCTCGACGCCGCGAGCGGACAGCATGCCGGTCACAGCGGTGGCCAGACCGCCGCCCTGGGCCTCGGCGGGCACAACTACCAACCACGTCCCGGACAGCACCCCGGCCGCCCGCTCCGTCACCGGCCGCCACACCACCCGGTAACGCCAGCCATCGACCACCGACTGCTCCAGCCGCTGCCGACGCCACGCCGACAACGCCGGAACCACAGCACTCATCGGCTGCTCAGCACCGACCTCCAACTCCGCCGCCAGCGAAGCCAGATCCCCCCGCTCCACCGCCTCCCAGAAACGGGCATCAACGGAATCCGAACCAACACCCACCCCGCCAGCACCCAACACCGGCGCAGACGGAATCTCCAGCCAGTAACGCTCCCGCTGGAAGGCATACGTCGGCAGGTCCACCCGCCGCGCACCAGTCCCCGCGAAGAAGGCCCGCCAATCGACCGCCTTGCCACGGACGTACGCCTGGGCGACGGCGGAGATCGCCGCTTCCCGCTCGTCCCGGTCCCGGCGAAGTGCGGGCGCGAAGGCGTGGCCGTCCCCGGTGACACACTCCTGCGCCATGGCCGACAGCACGCCGTCCGGACCGAGTTCCACGAACGTCGTGACGTCCTCGGCCTCCAGCGCCCGCACACCGTCGAGGAACCGCACGGCCTCCCGCACATGCCGCACCCAGAACTCGGGCGAGCACACCTCTTCCGCCGACACCACACCGCCGGTCAGATTCGACACGATCGGGATCCGAGGCGTATCGAACTCGAGCACCTGCGCCACGCGCCGGAACTCGGCGAGCATGCCGTCCATGTGCGGCGAGTGGAAGGCATGGCTGACCGTAAGACGCCGAGTCTTACGCCCCTGCCCCTGAAAGACGGCAGCGATCTCCAGTACGACGTCCTCGTCACCGGCGACCACAACCGAAGCCGGCCCGTTGACCGCCGCGATACTCACCGCATCCGTCAGATACGGGATCACCTCATCCTCAGCGGCCTGCACGGCCACCATCGCCCCACCGTCACCCGGCAGTTCCTGCATCAACCGGCCACGCGCCGCCACCAGCGTGCACGCATCCTCCAGCGACAGCACACTCGCACAATGCGCCGCCGCCACCTCACCGATGGAGTGCCCGGACAGGAAGTCGGGGCGCACACCCCACGACTCCAGCAACCGGAACAACGCCACCTCGATGGCGAACAGCGCCGGCTGGGTGTACTCGGTCCGGTCGAGCAGCCCGGCCTCGGGCGAGCCCGGCTCGGCGAAGATGACGTCGTGCAGCGGCAGTTCGAGCTGCTCGTCCAGGTACCACAGGGCGTCGTCGAGCGCGTCCGCGAACACCGGATAGGTCTCGTACAGTTCGCGGCCCATGCCCAGCCGCTGGCTGCCCTGCCCCGTGAACAGGAACGCCAGCTTGCCGGCGGTCCGCGCGCCCCTGACCACCCCGACTGCCGGGGACTCGTCACCCGCCAGGGCGCTCAACTGCCGTAGGAAGCCTTCGCGGTCGCCCGCGACGAGCACCACCCGCTCCTCGAACGCGGCGCGGCTCGTGGCGAGCGAGTAACCGATGTCGGCCGGACGGGAGTCGGCCTGCTGGGTCTCGGCGGCCAGTCGCGCGAGCAGCCGTTCCGCCTGACCGCGCAGGGCGGCCGGCGTCTTGGCGGTCAGCACCCACGGAAGCGGGCCAGGAAGCACCTCCGCGGCCCCAGGGCCACCGTGCGCGCCTCCCTCGCCCTCGTCGCCCTCATCGCTCTCCTCCGGCTCCTCAGCCGGCGGCTCCTCGATGATGGTGTGGGCGTTCGTGCCGCTCATACCGAACGACGACACACCCGCCCGTCGCGGGCGGCCGTCCGTCTCGGGCCACTCCCGTGCCTCGGTCAGCAACTCCACCGCACCGGCGGACCAGTCCACATGGGGCGACGGCTCATCGACGTGCAGGGTGCGCGGCAGCACACCGTGCCGCATGGCCATCACCATCTTGATGACACCCGCGACCCCGGCCGCCGCCTGCGCATGCCCGATGTTCGACTTCAGCGACCCCAGCCACAGCGGCGGCCGCCCCTCGCCCCGCCCCTGCCCATACGTGGCCAGCAGCGCCTGCGCCTCGATCGGGTCACCCAGCGTCGTACCCGTACCGTGCGCCTCCACCGCATCCACATCCGCAGCCGACAACCCCGCCGACGCCAACGCCTGCCGGATCACCCGCTGCTGCGAAGGACCGTTCGGAGCCGTAAGACCATTGCTCGCACCGTCCTGGTTGATGGCGCTCCCCCGCACCACCGCCAGCACCGTATGACCATTGCGCCGGGCGTCCGACAGCCGCTCCACGAGCAGCATGCCCACACCCTCACCCCAGGCCGTGCCGTCCGCGGCCGCCGCGAAGGCCTTCACCCGGCCGTCGGGCGCGAGACCCCGCTGCCGGCTGAACGCGATGAAGGAGCCGGGGCCGGCCATGACGGCCACGCCGCCCGCGAGGGCGATGGAGCACTCGCCGCGGCGCAGCGCCTGGACGGCCAGGTGCAGGGCGGCCAGGGAGGAGGAGCAGGCGGTGTCGACGGTGACGGTGGGGCCCTCGAAGCCGAGGGTGTAGGCGATGCGGCCGGAGGCGACGCTGGCCGCGTTGCCGGTGACGAGGTAGCCCTCGATGCCCTCTTCGGCCTCGTGCAGGCGGGGGCCGTATTCCTGGGTCTCGGCGCCGACGAATACGCCGGCCTGACTACCCCGGAATTCGGCGGGGTCGATTCCGGCGCGTTCGAATGCCTCCCAGGAGGTTTCCAGGAGCAGTCGCTGCTGCGGATCCATCGCCAGCGCCTCACGCGGCGAGATCCCGAAGAATCCCGCGTCGAACTGGTCGGCGTCGTGCAGGAATCCGCCTTCGCGGGTGTAGCTGGTGCCGGGGTTGTCGGGGTCGGGGTCGTAGAGCGAGGAGAGATCCCAGCCGCGGCCGGTGGGGAATTCGGAAATGGCGTCGGTGCCGGAAATGGCCAGTTGCCAGAGGTCCTCGGGCGAGTGGACGCCGCCGGGGAAGCGGCAGCCCATTCCCACGATGGCGATGGGCTCGTCGTCCGCCGGGACGGCGAAGGCGGCGCCGGTGTCCGGGCCCGTGTCGCCGGCGCCCGGTGCGAGGCCGAGGATCTCGGTGCGCAGGAGGCGGGCGAGGGCGGCCGGGGTGGGGTGGTCGAACGCGAGGGTGACCGGCAGTCGCAGGCCGGTGGCGGCGGTGAGCCTGCTGTGCAGGTCGACCGCGGCGAGCGAGTCGAAGCCGAGCTCGAGGAAGGGGCGTTCGGGGTCGACGGCGGCGGGGGCGTTGTCGCGCAGGGCAGCGCGCACGAGGGTGGTGACCCAGTCGGTGAGCACCTGCTCCTGCTCGGCCGCGGACATCCCGCCGAGCCGCTCGGCCCACGACGGCCCGTCCGCAACCGGCCCGTCCCAGACCGGCCCATCCGCCGCGACCGGCCTCTCCCCAGCCCGCCCATCGGCAGCCGGCCCGTGCTCCGCCGGCAGATCCCCGATCGGCCGGTCCGTCGGCGCGTCGCCGCCGGGACCCAGGTCCTTCACGTCGTTGTGCTCGGGCGTGAAATCCTCGGATCCACTCATCAACGCGCTCCATTTACCCTGGCAGACAGAATCCAACGACCATTTCGCAGCCTGCCATGGGCGGGGTGTCCGAGAAACCCCTTCAAACCCCCTAGTAACCCCTATCTTGAGGCCCTATTCATCGCCTTGACGGCCTCCCGGGACCCCGTCGAGAATGCGCTGAGCAAGAAGGAAAAGTCAAGAATACGACTGGAATTCACCAGTCGCGGACTCATTCAGAAGGGAGCGCGTGCTCATGCGCGTGCTGTTCGTCTCGTATCCGGCCATCGGTCATGTCTTCCCGACGGTTCCGCTGGCCTGGGCGCTGCGGGCCGCGGGTCACGAGGTGCTGGTGGCCACCGGGTGCACCGGTCTGGAAGCAGCCAACGCCGGTCTGCACGTGGCGGATGTCGCCCCGGGCCTGGACATGGAGAATTTCTTCCAGGAGACCGTTCCGGATCTGCTGGCCCGGGTGCGCAATCCCGAGGGGCCCGATCCGCTGGCCGGCATTCAGCTGTTCGCCCATCTCAACGACCATCTGGCCGACGCGATCGTGCGTACGGCAGAGGCGTTCCGGCCCGATCTCGTGGTCTACGAGCAGATCTTCGTCTCGGGCCTGATAGCCGCTCAGAAACTGGGTGTGCCCGCGGTGCAGCACAACTTCGGTTTCGCCCGCGGGGCGGAGATCCGGGCGCTGACCCTCGCGCAGCTCGGCGCGACGATGCGCCGGCACGGTGTGGAGGGGGTGCCCGAGCGGGTCACGACTGTCGACATCGCGCCGCCGAGCATGGTGGAGCCGGAGCCGGACGGCTGGTCGATGCGGCCGGTGCCGTACAACAGCGGGGCGGTGCTGCCGGACTGGGTGCTGGAGCGGCCGGAGCGGCCGCGGATCGCCGTGACGCTGGGGACGGCGTCGGTGTACGTGACGGGGCTCGGTCCGGTGCAGCGGCTGCTGGCCGCGGCGGAGTCGGTGGACGCGGAGTTCGTGCTGGCGCTCGGCGACGTCGACACCGGCGCCCTGGGTGAACTGCCCCCCAACGTACGGGTGGTGGGCTGGGTGCCGCTCACCGTGCTGATGCGCACGTGTGCGGGCGCGGTGCACCACGGGGGTTCGGGGACCACGCTGGCGGCGCTGAACGCGGGGGTGCCGCAGATCATCCTGCCGGACGGCGCGGACCGGTTCGTGAACGCGGCCGCCGTCCACGAGCGCGGTGCGGGCCTGAGCGCGCGGGCCGAGGAGATCGACGCCGAGCTGCTGCGGCGGCTGTTGTCGGACGAGAAGATGCGCACGGTCGCGGCGGAGGTGCGCGAGGAGATCGAGGGGATGCCGACGCCTGCCGCGCTCGTCACCCGGCTGGAGGAGCTGGCGGCCCGCTGAGCCGCCGTACGCGAACCGGAAGCGGAGGGGCGACGGGGAGGTCGCCCCTCCGGTTCCCGGGGGATGTGACAGTTGGTCTTGGTGGGCCGGCTCCCGTCGGCGGAGGAGCCGGCCCGGGTCTCAGCGTCGGCGTCGATGGCCGCCGTGTCCGGACGAGCGGGCCCGCCCGGCGAATCCGTGCCCAATGGGCCCGCCGTGCGAACCCCCGCCGGCCCCGCCGGCCCCGCCTGACGCGGCGGCCCCGCCGTACGAGCCGGCCCCAGCGGGCTCCAGGAACGGCGCGAGCAGCCCCGGTACCGCCTTCTCCGCGAGCGCGAGCCCGTCGGTGACGGTCACGTCCCGCACCTTGTACTTGTGGTCCCCGGCGGCCGTGGTGGCCGTCAGCGTGAGGAGTCCGGAGCGGCGCTGGAACAGTGAGCGGGAGACGCCGATGCCGATGATCCCCTCGCGCTGGAGGGCGACCGTACGGTGGGAGAAGGTGCCGTAGCGGGTCACGAGGTAGCGGCCGTGCAGGCCGTGGCCGAGGGTGCGGTAGGCGTCGTGGGCGAGGGCCAGGGTGACCGGCAGGAGCACCACCGCGCAGGCGGCGGCGACGTAGAGCAGGGGTGTCCACAGCAGCGCGCCGAGCAGGGCCGGTACGGCGCTGATGAGGACCGTGGCGGTCAGGGCGCGGTTGACGCGGCGGCGCAGGGCGCTGCGCGGGTGCGGGGTGAGCTCGGCGGCCGAGGTGGGCGACTGGCTCTCGCCCAGGACGTCCGCGGCGACGCGGAGGGCTTCGGCACGGGGCACGGGGGGTGTGAGCATACGGCGCTTGCGGTTCTCGTCGCGGTCGCCGAGGCCGCTGGCGACGGCGTTGAGGCGTGCTCCGCCGGCCCAGCGCAGCAGCATGGTCTCGCCGAGTTCGACGCCGCGCAGGCGCTGTTCCTCGATGGTGACGGAGCGGGTGACGAGCAGGCCGCGCAGGACGCGCAGGGTGCCGCCGTCCTCGCGTTCGAGGCGGTAGCCGTACCAGCCCTCGGTGAAGGTGGCGGTGGAGCCGACGGCGCCGATGACGACGAGGATCACGACGGTGACGAGGACGCCGAACCACAGGGGCACGGAGCCGTAGCGGTGTTCGATGCCCTTGACGAAGCCGAGTTCGAGCGGGTCGATCCGCATCTCGTGCAGGGTGCGGTAGACGGTGCCGACGCCGAGGAGTACGCCGCCGACGCCCCAGATGGTCAGGGGGGCGTAGCGGATCCAGGCCCAGTCGAGGTCGGCGATGGTGTGGTCGTCGTCGTCGCTGGGGTGGCCGGTGACGGCGTCGCGGCGGCTGAGGAGCCGCTGGCGCAGTTCGGCGCCCTGGGCCTTGCTGACGCCGTCGAGGGAGAGGCGGCGGCTTGAGGAGGTCTGGTCGCCGGTGCCGATGCGGACGGAGGTGAGTCCGAAGACGCGGTGGACGGGGTTGGCGGTGAGGTCGACGCCGCGGATGCGGTCCAGGCGGATGGAGCGGTGGCTGCGGAAGAGGAGTCCGGAGCGCAGTTCGATGCGGTCACCGGTGATGCGGTAGCGGGTGGTCAGGAACCGCATGAGGCTGATGCCGGTGATCACGCAGGCGGTGATGAGCAGGGAGCCGAGGGTGATCAGTGCCTGGAGGTTGAGCGTGCCGCCGGTGATGAGCAAGGTGCCGGCGAAGGAGGCGGCCGGTGCGGCGAGGATGCTCAACTGCACCAGGATGAGGCGGGCGTTGAGGCGCTGCCAGGGCTCGGCCGGGTCGGCGTCGACGGGGCGGTCCACGGCGGTCTGCTGGGTCATGTGGCGTCTCCCGGCGTGGCCTGGGTGTACTGGGTGAGATGCTCGACGAGGTCGGTGGCGGTGCGCCGGTCGAGTCCCTTGATCTTGACCGCGCCGGCGGCCGAGGCGGTGGTGACGGTGACTCCCGACAAGCCGTACATCTGCTGGATGGGGCCGCGCAGCATGTCGACGGTCTGGACCCGGGACAGGGGCACCACGCGCCAGCGCTGCCACAGCCAGCCGGAGGCGGCGTAGACGGCTTCCCCGGTGGTCTCCCAGCGGTGGACGCGGTAGCGCCAGGCCGGCATGACGGCCATGTAGAGCAGGCCGGGGACCAGTGTGGCGACCAGGCACCAGCCGAACCAGGTGCGGGCGGGCGGGATGAAGAGGTAGAGCACCGCGAAGACGATGGGGAGGGGGAGGGCGAAGACGGAGGCCTGGGTGGTCCACCAGGCCACCGCCCGGCGCTCCACGCGGTGGCGGGGAGGGCGGAGCCTCACTTCGTCGCCGGGCCGCGTCTGATGCCGCGTCTGGTGCCCCATCGCCTGCCTCATCGAGTCTTCCGTCGCGTGTGCCACTGGTTCACTGCTTCCACTTCGCGGGGTACGGCCGGTCGGGGGTGGGTTCGGGTCAGGGGGTCACCGCGTGGCGGTGCCCGCGTGCTGTCCGGACCGGTCGTGGGCGGTGGCCGCGTGGCCCTCGGTGGTCAGCCGGCGGCGGCGGGCCAGGAGGACACAGGTGCGGGCCAGCACCATGGCGAGCGACATGAAGACGAAGGCGTTGGCGTAGACGTCCTGGCCGCTGAGCTTGTAGTCGATGCTGAACTTGATGATGCCCTGGGGGAACCAGTGCTCCGTGCCGTAGGCGAACAGGACGCGGGCGCTGGACAGCACGATCCAGAGCACAGCGTAGCCGACGCCGCCGGTGGTGTAGATCTGGCCCGAGGCGTCCTTGTGCGCGGGGAGCAGGGCGCCGGCGATCAGTCCGCAGATGGCTCCCACACCGATGCCGACCAGCTGAAGCGACACGTCGTTCCCGGCGGTGGGCAGGGAGTGCACGAACAGTGCGATGACGATGGCGACCGCGAGGAGCGAGCGCAGCATCCGCATGTTGGTGACTTTCCTGCGTCCGAGGTCGGTGGCCAGGATGATGGTGAGAATGGTCGCGCTTGCGATGAGCGCGGTGAGGAACGGGCTCATGGGACGTGTGGCCTTTCGTGGTTGCGCGCACTTGCCTGCGCCGCTGTACTCAACGTAGGCGGGGGCGGGTGTACGCCGGGACGACCGATCGGTGGAACCGGCTGTCCACCGACCGGTGGACACGACGCGGGGCCGTGGGTGGTACGACTTGTCCTGTGCGCACTCACACCCAGGTGGACGTCGCGGAGCGAAGCGGCGGCGGCCGGCCCCCCGAGGCCGGCAATCGCTGGTTCGCGCTGTGGGACGGCTACTTCTCGATCAGTTACGCCGTCACCACGGTGCTGCTGTTCATCACCGACGGCGACCAGACGTACCGGGCGGTGGCGATCGGCGCGCTGACGCTGGGCGTGCCCTGGTACGCGGCGCTGGGCCGTCAGCTGATGGTGCACGCCAGCCCGTCGCGGGTGTTCGGAACGCGCAACGTAGTGTTCGGCGTGGGGCTGTTCCTGCTGTTCGCGGTGGCCACCGCGTGCGATGTCGCGGCGTCGTTCGCGTTGTTCGCGGTGGTGCCGATGCTGATGATGGCGCTGCCCACGACGTCGGCGATCGCGGTGGTGCTGCTGGCCAACCTGGTGCCGGTGACGGTGGTGTGGCTGACCGGCGGGCAGATCGGCGCGGTGCTGCCCACCTCGCTGCTGGGCATAGCGCTGTCGGTGCTCCAGGGGCTGTGGATCACGCGGGTGGTGCGGCAGAGCCGCGAACGGGCCGAGCTGATCGAGGAGTTGCGGTGCAGCCGGGAGCAGCTGGCGCAGCTGTCGCGGCAGGCGGGCGTCTCGGCGGAGCGGGAGCGGCTGGCGCGGGAGATCCACGACACGCTGGCGCAGGGGCTGACGAGCATCATCAGTCTGGTGCAGGCCGCCGAGTCGGAGGTGGCGGTCTCTCCGGAGCTGGCGCAGCGGCATCTGGATCTGGCGGGCCGGGTGGCGAAGGACAGTCTGGTGGAGGCGCGGGAGTTCGTGGCCGCGCTGTCTCCGCCGTCGCTGCGGGAGAGTTCGCTGGTGCAGGCCGTCAGGCGGCAGGCCGACGGCCTGGTCGCGCAGACGGGTCTCGCGGTGCGGTGCGCGGTGGAGGGCACGGAGGTGCCGTTGCCGATGGCGGTGAGCGTGGTACTGCTGCGTACGGTGCAGGAGGCCTTCGCGAACGTGCGCAAGCACGCCTCGCAGGCCCGTCGGGTGGACGTGGTGCTGTCCTACGCGCCGGACGCGGTGCGGCTGACGGTGCGCGACGACGGCGAGGGTTTCGAGATGCGCGAGGATCAGAAGGGCTTCGGGCTGAGCGGCATGCGGGCCCGGGTGCAGGAGATCGACGGGACGGCGGCCGTCTCCAGCCGGCCCGGCAGGGGTACGGCGGTCGAGGTGACGGTGCCGCTGGCGGCGGCCGGCGCGGAGGCCGCCGGTGAGTGACGAGAAGGCGGACGAGAAGGCGATGACGGAGCACACCGGGCAGGGCGCCGGGGACGGTCTGCGGGTCCTGCTCGCCGACGACCATCCGGTGGTGCGGGAGGGTCTGTGCGCCATCCTGGAGTCCGCGGACGGGATCACCGTGGTCGGGCAGGCGGGCTCCGGTGAGGAGGCGGTCGCGCTGGCGGCGCGGCTGAATCCCGACATCGTGCTGCTGGACCTGCGGATGGGCGACATGGACGGGGTGGCCGCGACCGGGCACATCCTGCGCCAGTGCCCGGGCTGCAAGGTCGTCATCGTCACGACGTACGAGAGCGACGCGGACATCCTGCGCGCGGTGGAGGCGGGTGCGGCGGGCTATCTGCTCAAGGGCAGCACGCGCGCGGAGCTGGTGAGCGCGGTGCGGGGCGCGGCCCGTGGTGAGACGGTGCTGACGCCTTCGCTGGCGGGCAAGCTGGTGCGGGCCAGGACGGTGGACGCGCCGCCGCTGTCGGAGCGGGAGTGCGAGGTGCTGCGGCTGGTCAGCCAAGGGCTGACGAACGCGGAGATCGGCCGGAAGCTGTTCATCGGCGAGGCGACCGTGAAGACCCATCTGCTGCGGGCCTACCGGAAGTTGGACGTCACGGACCGCACCGCCGCCGCCATCACGGCCTTCGAGCGAGGGCTGCTGTGATGGCGGCGGGGGCGGTGCGATTACGTCGGCTGCGGCGGCTGTGCCGACTGCCGCGGTGGTGCCGATTACGGCGGTCACGGCACCGGGGGCCGCGGCCCGGCCCCGGGTCAGGCGATGCCGGCCAGGCTGCTGTCGGACAGCTTGGAGGGCAGGTCCCGGCGCCGTTTGACGTTCAGCTTGCGGTAGATGCGGGTGAGATGCTGCTCCACGGTGCTGACGGTGACGTACAGCTTGGTGGCGATCTCGCGGTTGGTGTGGCCGTGCGCGGCGAGCACGGCGACCCTGGACTCGGCCTCGGTGAGGGCCTCGGCCTCGCGGGGCAGGTCGCCCTCGCGGCCGGTGGCGGCCTCGGTGTCGGCGTCGCCGGGCATGAGCAGCTGGCACAGCGGTTCCGCGCCGCACGCCTTGGCGACGTGCCAGGCCTTGCGCACCAGCAGCCGCGCCCGGTTGAACTCGCCGAGCGAGCGGTAGCCGTTGCCCAGTTCCCCGAGGGCGGCGGCCAGTTGGAGCCGGTCGTCGCTGGTCTCCAGGATCTCCACCGACTCCTTGAGCAGTTGCAGCCGGCGCTTGATCTCCATGGTGCGGGCCAGCACCAGGAGTTGGGCGCCGCGGGTGCGGCTGGGCGCGGTGCCGCCGCGGCGCGGCTGGCGTTCGGCGAGGGCGCGGGCCCGCTCGGGTTCGCCGAGGGCGAGCCACGCCTCGGCGGCGTCGATGCGCCACGGCACCAGTTCGGGGGCGTCCACTCCCCACTCCTGCATCAGCCGCCCGCAGGTGAGGAAGTCCTCGACGGCGGCGTGGTAGCGGCCGGTGGCCAGGTGGCAGCGGCCCCGGGCGCGGAGGTACTGCAGGCCCAGCAGGGTGCCGAACAGGGTCTCGGGCACGGGCTGTTCGAGCAGGGCCATGGCCTCGTCGGGGCGGCCCATGCCGATCTCGGCCTGGATCAGGGTGCTCAGCGGCAGGGCGATGCCGATGCCCCAGCTCTGCAGCGAGATCAGCGACAGGGCGGCGCGGGCGTGGTGCGCGGCGCCGGGCAGGTCGCCCTGGCGCAGGGCGATGTCGCCGCGGACCGCGGACAGCAGGGCCTGCCAGCCGGGCGCGCGCCGGGTGGCGCACTCGCCGAGGAGCCGTTCGCACCAGGCGAGCGCGAGGTCGGTGCGGTCGGCGTAGACGAGGGCCAGGAGGGCGAAGACGAGCGGCTGGAGCGAGGTGTCGCTGATGCGGTGGCGTTGCAGCAGGCGCTGGGCGTCCGCGACGGCGCTGTCGCCGAGGCCGCCGGTCAGCGCGGCGGAGATGGCGGACGCGGCCAGGGTGTGGGCGTCGTCGCCGCTTCCGCCGGGGCCCTCGGGTGCGGGCGCCCGGGTCAGCGCCGACTCGGGGAAGACCGCCTCCAGGGACGGGCTGATCATCGTCAGCCAGCGGCGCGCGGCCTCGAGCGCGGCGGCGTTCCGGCCGGGCGCGTACTGGCCTGGCATGTCCTGGCCGGGCGTGTCCTGCGCGGACGGTTCGCCGGACGCGGCGGACAGGCTGTGCACCATGTCGCTCGCCTGGTCCAGCCGGCCCGACCAGCCCAGGTAGGACACCGAGGCGGCCAGGTCGCGGCCGGGGAGCCGGCCGGCGAGTTCGGCGGTGAGCTGCGGCAGGTGGGCCTCGGCGGCGGCGGGGTTGAGCCGCCACACGAGGCTGACCAGCCGGGCCTTGATCGCGGCGCGGGCCTCGCGGTCCTGGCAGGTGCGGTGGGCCAGTTCCAGGCAGTGCAGCGCGACTTCGATGTCATCGTCGATCAGCGCGTACTCGGCGGCTTCCTGAAGGACGGGGACCATGGTGTCGTCGACGTCCTGCCGGCCGCTCAGCAGGTGCCGGGCCACGTCCAGGGCGGACGCTCCGTCGCGGTGCAGCAGTGCGGCGGCCCGCTGGTGGAGCCCGGCCAGGGTGTGCGGCTCGGTGACCTCCAGTACGGCGGTGCGTGCCGCCGGGTCGCGGAAGAAGCCGTCGTCGAGGACCGCGCAGCGCATGAGGTCCTGGACGCCCTGTTCGGCCTCCTCGGTCTGGATGCCGAGCACCTGGGCGAGCAGCGCGGTGGACCCGGCGTCGCCGAGCACGGCCACCCCCCGGGCGACGGTCAGCATGTCGGGTTCGCCGCGGTGCAGGCAGTCCCGTACGGCCTGGGCGTACTTGTCGGCCGGTACGACCCGCTGGAAGGGTTCGTTGCGGTCGGCGCCGGCGAGGCAGTCCTCGAGCAGGGCGCGCAGCAGCAGCGGGTTGCCGCCGCTGATGGCGTGGAACTCGGGGGCCAGCCGGGCGGCGAGCGCGGGCACGAACTGGCCGGCGATCACCGTCGCGGTGCCCTGTGCGGAGAGCATGCCGACGTGGACGCGGCCGCAGTGCGGCTGGCGCAGCAGCTCGGCGTGGAACACGACCTGTTCCTGGCGCAGTCTGGTCGCCTCGGTCAGCACGATCAGGATGCGCGACTGACGTATACGCCGAGTCAAATAGAGGAGGAATTGTAGAGAATTCTCGTCACTGCAGTGAACGTCGTCGATCGCTATGACGACCGTGTGTTCACGGGCGAGTTGGAGCAGCGCCCAGGCGACGTACGGCATGGGCCGCATTCGGTGCTGCTGGCCGGATTCCGTCGCCGCCTCGTCCATGAGCCGCAGCGCTTCGGTGCGGACTTCCGGCGCGAACGACGCGTGGTCGCATATTTTTCTCAGGATGCCGAAGGGCAGTGCCCGTTCGGCGCGCGAGGCGGTCGCGTCGAGCAGTATCGCGCCCTCGTCGATCGCCTGTTCGGTAAAGGCTTCGAGAAGTTCGGTCTTGCCGCTCGCCACCGCGCCGCTGAGCAGAGCGACGCGGCCTCGGCCGTTTCCGGCACTGCGCAGCAGTTCGTTCAGCGTGCCGAGATGGCTCTCGCGCTCGACCAGCTTCAAGGACATGGTCATTTGTGTTTCCCCCGGAAACCGCGGCGCGCCCGGATCGTCCGGTCGGCAGGGCGCCGCGGCGGTGCGTTTGAAAGTTGTACCGGTTCCTTTTCAGGCGGCGTATCCCTTGCGGGATCTGGTCGTCGCCGGCCTGTGCTCGTGCGGGACCGCCGGTCACGCGGTCCCGCACGTCAGGAAAGAGGGCCGCCCTTGCCGGGCAGCGGTCCGCCGAGCGTGTCGGAGACGATCTTCAGGATCTGCTCCTGGTGGTTGGCCAGGAAGAAATGGCCGCCCGTGAAGACGTGCATGTCGAACGCCCCGGTGGTGTGCTCCGCCCACGCCGACGCCTCGTCCAGGCTGGTCCTGGGGTCGTTGTCGCCGGTCAGCACGGTGATCGGGGCGGTCACCGTGAGCCCGGGAGCGGCGCGGTAGTTCTCGATCGCGGTGTAGTCGCTGCGGATCGCGGGCAGCACCATCCGCAGGATCTCCTCGTCGCCGAGGATCTGCGAGTCGGTTCCGCTGAGCAGCCGCATCTCCTCGACGATGCCGTCGTCGTCACGCCGGTGCACGTTCTCGTCACGGTGGCGTGAAGGCGCCCTGCGGCCCGAGGCGAACACGGCGAGGGGCACGACGCCGTCCCGCTCCAGCCGCCGGGTCACCTCGAATGCGAGAACCGCTCCCATGCTGTGCCCGAAGAACGCGACGGGCCGGTCCAGCCATGGCCGGATTTCCGCGGTGATCGCGTCCGCGTATTCCCCGATGTCCTCGATGGCCGGATCCGCCCTGCGGTCCTGACGGCCCGGGTACTGCACCGAGACGACGTCGACCGCGGGAGACAGCGCGCGTGACATCGGGAAGTAGAAGGGTGCCGAACCGCCCGCGTGCGGAAGGCAGACAAGACGCACCCCGCTCTCCTCAGCGGGGTGGAAACGGCGTATCCAACGGCTGGGGTCCTGGAATTCACCCACTGCAACAAAACTCTTTCCTGAGATTCCCCGCCAACAACGAGCTCGGCGTTGCCGTGCCGATCCTTCGGCCAATCCATGTCTAGCAGAACGCTTGATCTAGGGGGTACCCCTACGTTTGGGAGCGCGCCCCGGACGTACCGGGCCGAGCCGGGACATCAGGCAGTTCCAATTACGGATGGGCGTTCGATGTCGTATTACTCACACTCCCGGCGACGACTCGGCGCGCACCTCGTGGACCAGCGCGGTGACGCGTTCCAGGGTCGGCTCGCGCAGGATGCGACCGAGTTCGGCCATGAACGCCTCCTCGGCCCGCGCGTCGAGGAGTTCGTGCGCGACGCCGGCGAGCATCGCCAGCAGGGACAGCGAGTCCCCGCCCAGCCGCTGGAAGTCGGACTGCCCGTCGAGCCGGGAGCGGTCGACTCCGAGCGTGCGCGCCCATGTTCCGGCCACCGCATCGGCCACCGGGTCCGTCACCTTGTCCGCGGCGCCCGGAACACCGTGCCGCGCGTCGCCGAAGGGGTCCGGCAGGGCCCGTACGTCCACCTTCCCGCTGACGGTGTACGGCAGTTCGCTCACCACGGTGACGGCGGCCGGGATCATATGGGCGGGCAGCAGCGCTGTCAGGTGATCCCTCAACTCCTCCTCCGCAACAGCCGTGTTGGTGAGCACATAGCCGAACAGCGCCTTGCCGCCCCGCCCGGCCGCCGGACGGGTCACCACCACGGCCCGGTCGACCGCCGTGTGCTCCTCCAGCGCCCGCGCCACCTCGGCGGGTTCCACCCGGTGGCCGCGGATCTTGACCTGGTCGTCGATGCGCCCGACGAACTGCAGCTCCCCCGACGGCAGTACGCGGGCGAGGTCGCCGGTGCGGTAGACCCGCGTACCGTCGGCCAGCCTGGGGAACCGTTCCCGGTCGAGCTCGGGGCGGCCGAGGTAGCCGCGCGCGAGCTGGGCGCCCCCGAGGTACATCTCCCCCACCTCGCCGGGGGCGACGAACCGCCGCTCGCCGTCGAGGAGGAACACCGAGGTGTTGTCGGCGGGCCATCCGATGGGCACCACGGAGCCGTCCTGGTCGCGCTCCTCGTCGTAGGTGTGGGCGGTGCAGCCGATGGTGGCCTCGGTCGGGCCGTACAGGTTGATGATCCGGCACTTGGGCCCGAACATCTCCTGGGCCCGGGCGGCGACCTCCACGCGCAACTGCTCGCCGACCACGACGACGCTGCGGTACCCGGCCGGCGTGATGTCCAGGCCGCCGATCAGGTCGAGGTGGGAGGGCGTCAGGTTCAGGGTGTTGGCGCGGGTCCGGGTCAGCAGGTGCCGCAGGGAGAGGTGGTTGGGGTCGTCCCGCACGAGGACGACCTCGCCGCCGGTCAGCAGCGGCAGGAACACCGAGGTGCCGGAGACGTCGAAGGAGGGCGAGGTGAGCAGGGGCAGGCAGGTCTCGGAGTCGATGCCGAACTCGCGGGTGCCCCAGTGCACGTAGTTGGCCAGGCTCCCGTGCTCGATCTGCACGCCCTTGGGCCGCCCGGTCGAGCCGGAGGTGTAGATGACGTAGGCGAGGTCGTGGGGGCCGACGGCGGTGTCGGCCCCGGCGACGGACGTGTCCGGCACCGCTGTCGCCGAGACTCCGGAGTCGTCCGTGGCCGCGTCCTCCCGCGAGGTGCCGCCCGCGGCGAGCGCGTCCAGCGGCAGCGCGCGGCAGCCCTCGGGGAGGCAGTCGCGGCCCTCCTGGGCGCGCTCGACCAGGCACAGGGTGCTGCCCGCGTCCGTGAGCAGGTCCGCAAGGCGGCGGTCGGGGTGGCGCACGTCCAGCGGGAGGTAGCAGGCGCCCGCGCGCAGTACGCCCCACAGGCCGGCGACGGAGGCGGCCGAACGGCCGGCGAGCAGCCCGACCACGGTGCCCGGTCCGGCGCCCAGACGACGCAGTCCGGCGGCGACCGCGTCCGCGCGGCGGCTCAGCTCCAGGTAGCTGACCTCACCCTCAGGGCCGCTGAGCGCGGTGCGGTGGGGCGTGCGTGCGACCTGCTCGCGGAAGAGTTCGACGACGGATCGCGGGTCGGGCAGCGGCCGCCTGGTGCGGTTGCCCTCCCAGTGCCGGTACGCCCTCGGGGAGAGGGCCTCCTCCACGGTGTCGAGGAGTGCCTCGGCGCGGTCGGCGGCGCCGGGACCGTCGTACCAGGCGACGGTGAGCTCGGTGCGGCCGGGGAGTTCGACGACGTCGATCTCGGGCGGTCCGCCGGGGGTGACGCCGCCGAGCGCGTACACGGAGGCCGCCTCGAAGCCGTCGGCGCGGAAGTCGGCGGGGTCGGCCGTGCCGAGGTGCGAGACGCAGGCGCGGGCGCTGTGGCGGTCGGTGGCGGCGGCCGTGCGGTCGATGCCCGCGATGCCCTCCCGCAGCAGGGGCAGCGGCAGGTCGAGGATGCCCGGGTCGGTGCCTTCGGCAAGGTCCCGGCGGTCCGTCAGCCGGGCGAGGAGCGTGCGCTGCACCTCCTCCCAGCCCTCCCCCTCGGTCACGTCGAGGTCGACGGCGTGCGAGAGCGCGGCGGTGGAGCGCAGTCCGGGCAGGTGGCGGCGCAGGTCGACGGGGACGTGGAAGCGTCCGGGTCCGTGGGCGGCCGCGAGGGCGGCGACCACCTTGGCGGTGGCCGCGAGGTGGGTGCCGTCGAGGCTGCGGCGCCGCCACAGCAGGCCGGCCTTCTCGTGCGGGCGGGGGCCGAGCGGCGAGGGGAAGTCCAGGTCGCGGGCGGCGGCGCGGGGCGGTTCGCCGTCCGGGTGCAGCCGCCGCAGCAGTTCCTCGCTGCCGGTGTCGGCGGGTGCGCCGAGCGGGTCCTCGCCGCGCAGCGCGCGGAAGACGTCGCGCGCCCACAGCAGCAGTCCGCGCCCGTCGGTCACGGCGTGGTCGGCGCGGAACACCACGGTGGCCGGGTCGCCGGGCGCGAGCAGCACCTCGCAGGTCGCACGGGTGTCGTCGAACGGCGCGCGCAGTTCCGGGGCGTCGAGCCGGTCCCGGTCGAGGGCGCCGGGCGCGAGGGTGCGTACGGCGGGGGCGGCGCCGCTGTCGGTCCACCGCCTCTCCTGCCGGGTCAGCCGCATCCCGGGGTGCGCGTCCGCGGCGGCGGCGACGGCCTGCGTCAGCCGGTGCGGCGGGAGGGCGCCGTCGCCTTCGACGAGGAGGTTCATCACCCGCGACTCGGGGGACATGCCCACAAAGGCCCATTCCAGTGGTGCCACGTTCCTGACGAATGTCGTCAAGTCGATCACTTCTCCCCGTTCGGCGGCGGCGTGGTGCGTACGCGCGTCACCGCGGCCCGGGCCGGCCGCCCGGCGGTGAAGCGCTGATTCCAGCTCCACGTCTAGGGCATCGCCGCGACCAGGGCAGCCCCCTAACACCCGTCGTTCTGCGCACCGGCGAACCCCATCGCGCCCCTGTACGGGCGCGCGCCGCCCTACCGCTGCCGGGGCGGGCCGATGCGGATCGTGTCGCAGAACACCGGGCGCACCGGGCGTCCGTGGGTGTCCGTCATCCGCAGGGGGGTGCCGTAGTCGGTGCGGGCGGGGTTCGGGGGGCGTACGACTATGACGGGGTCGAGGTCGGTGGGGATGGCGCAGTATCCGTGCCGGTCGGGCGAGGCCGGGTAGGTGAGCGGGAAGACGACCGGGTGGCCGTGGCGCAGCAGCACCCGGACCCGCGCCTTGGTGCCGGGTTCCGTCCAGACCGCGGGGCCCTTGCCCACGTGCGCCTCGAGATAGGGGTAGCCGTGGAGGGCGCAGGGCCGCGCGGCGGTGTTGGCGGCGCTCAGCAGGGCGGTGGCCGGTCCGTGGCCGGGCTTGCCGTCGAGGCGGGTCAGGGTCCAGCGCAGTTGCCCGCTGCGGCAGGGGGCCGCGTGGGGGGTGCCGGCCGGGGAGGAGGGGGAGGCGGTGGTCGGCGTGGGGCGGGGGGTCGCCGAGGTGGTGCCGGTCGGCGAAGTCGTGGGTGTGGGGGTGCCGGCGGACGCGGTCGTGCGGTGCGCCGAGCTGGGCCGTGGGCCGGCCTCGTGGTGGGCCGGGCCGCAGGCCGTGACCGCGAGGACGACCGCGAGGGAGATCGCGGAGAGTGCCGCTGTCCGCCGTGCCATGAGGAGCCTTCCCTGCCGGGAGGCGTCCGGCGGAGGCCCCGTACCGCCGCTCCTGCCTCCCGCACTGGAAGATGCGCGTGGCGGCGGGGAGGTTCCAGTGAGGGGGAACACCCCGGCGGCCCGGCGCGTTGATCTGCTGCGGCAGGAACGGAGGCCCTGGCAGTGCACGGTGAGTACAAGGTGCCCGGCGGCAAGCTCGTCGTCGTGGACGTGGAAGCCGAGGACGGCGTGCTGAGGCACGTGCGGGTGGCGGGCGACTTCTTCCTGGAACCGGACGAGGCGCTGGACGCGGTGAACGGCGCGCTGGAGGGCGCCCCCGCGGACACGGACGCGGCTGGCCTCGCCGCCCGGATCGACGCGGCGCTGCCCGAGGGCACGGTGATGTACGGGCTGACGTCGGAGGGCGTGGGCATCGCGGTGCGCCGCGCGCTGGCGCACGCCACCGACTGGACGGACTACGACTGGCAGCTCGTCCACGAGGGCCCGCAGTCCCCGGCGCTGCACATGGCGCTGGACGAGGTGCTGACGGCGGAGGTCGCCGCGGGCCGGCGCCCGCCGACGCTGCGGGTGTGGGAGTGGGGCGCCCCGGCGGTGATCATCGGCAGCTTCCAGTCCCTGCGCAACGAGGTGGACCCCCAGGGCGCCGCGCTCCACGGCATCGAGGTGGTGCGGCGGATCTCCGGCGGCGGCGCGATGTTCGTGGAGCCGGGCAACACGATCACGTACTCGCTGTCGGTGCCCGAGGCACTGGTGCAGGGCCTGTCCTTCCAGGACAGTTACGCCTACCTGGACGACTGGGTGCTCGGCGCCCTCGGCGACATGGGCATCCGCGCCTGGTACCAGCCGCTGAACGACATCGCCACCGAGCAGGGCAAGATCGCGGGCGCGGCGCAGAAACGGGTCGTGGGACCGCACGGCGGCCCCGGTGCGGTGCTGCACCATGTGACGATGTCGTACGACATCGATGCGGACAAAATGCTCCAAGTGCTGCGGATCGGGCGGGAGAAGATGTCCGACAAGGGGACGAAGAGCGCGAAGAAGCGGGTGGATCCGCTGCGCCGGCAGACCGGTCTCGCGCGCGAGGCCGTGATCGCGCGGATGATCGACTCCTTCCGCGGGCGGTACGGGCTGTCGCAGGGCAAGGTGACCGACGACGAGCTCGCCCGGGCGCGGGAGCTGGCGCGGACGAAGTTCGGTTCGGCCGAGTGGACGGCGCGGGTGCCGTAGACGTGCCGTAGGCGTGCCGTTGGCGTCTTCGGCCGTAACCACGTGGGCACGGAGCGAGTTCGCCCTTCCGCCCCACAGGGTCTCGTGTGAAACTGTCGTACCGTCCGCGGTGCGGACCAGTGCCGCACCGTCCGTCCCCCACACGAGAGTGCGCCGTGCGTGATCTCCCGCTGCCGCTCGCGCTCACCGCGCGGCTGAGTCCCGTCGTCGTGCTCGCCTGCGCGGGCTGGGCGTTGACGTCCGGCCCGTTCGCCCCCGCGCCGGCCGCCGAGCACCGCACGGCGCAGCAGACCACTCCGTCCGGCGGCGCGGAGGCGTCCTCGCCGTCCGCCGCGCCGTCCTCGGCGGCGGAGTCCAAGGCGTACGACTCGGCCCCGGCGCCGTGCACCAGCGTGACGGCGACGACGATCGGGGCGCTGGTACCGGGCGCGAAGACGGCGGGCAAGGAGATCCCGTCCACGGACACCAAGGTGCGCCGCACCTGCTCGTGGAACGCGCTCAAGGGCTACGACTACCGCTGGCTCGACGTCTCCTTCGAGATCATGGACTCGCCGGCGGCCGCGCAGAAGGCGTACCAGGACCGGACGGCGGAGAAGAGCGGCGGCGGGGCGGTGCCGGGTCTCGGGGACAGCGCGTACTCCGTGGTGAACCTGACCACCCAGGACAAGCAGCAGACCCGTGAGGGCGTGGTGATGGCGCGTTCCTCCAACGCGCTGGTGGTCGTCACGTACAACGGCAGCGACTTCGAGACGAAGAAGGCGCCGGACACGGACGAGATCAACAAGGGCGCCATCAAGGCGGCCAGGGACGCGGTGGCCGCGCTGGGGAACGGCCGGAAGGGCTGACCGTTCCCCACGGGTGTTCACGCGGTGGCGGCCCGCTCCCGTGTGCGGGACAGCATCAGCAGCAGGTACAGCACCATCGAGGTGCCCAGGCCCACCGCCCAGCCGTAGTCCGCGAGGGACTTCAGGGCCGGGATCGGGCGGCCGTCGATCAGCGGATGGAAGTCGGCGCCGCCGATGGCGAGGACGCCGCCGGTCACGAAGGCGACCACGCCCCGCCAGTTCCAGCCGCCCGCGTACCAGTAGCGGCCGCCCGTGCGGTACAGGTCGACCAGGTCGAGGTGGGCGCGCCTGAGGATCCAGTAGTCGGCGATGAGGATGCCGGCGACGGTGCCGAGCAGGCCGCCGACCAGGCCGAGCCAGGTGAAGATGTAGCCCTGCGGGTCGGAGTACAGCTTCCACGGGCACATCACCACGGCGAGCACGGCCGTGATGAGGGCGCCGGTGCGGAAACTGATCCTGCGCGGCGCGACGTTGGAGAAGTCGAAGGCCGGGGAGACCATGTTGGCCGCGATGTTGACCGAGAGGGTCGCCACCAGCACGGTCACCAGCGCGTACAGCAGTCCGGCCACGTTGTCCGTCTTCGCCGCCAACTGCACCGGGTCCCAGACCGGTTGGCCGTAGACGGCCTGGGAGCCGGAGGTGACCAGCACCGACAGGAAGGCGAACAGGGTCATGGTGGTGGGCAGGCCGAGGGCCTGGCCGCGGGTCTGCGCCTTCTGACTCCTGCCGTAGCGGGTGAAGTCGGGGATGTTGAGCGACAGCGTGGACCAGAAGCCGATCATGCCCATCAGGGCGGGCGCGAACAGCTTCCAGAAGTCCGCTCCCCAGCCCAGCCTGGAGGGCTGGTCGAACAGCGGGCCGAGGCCGCCGGCCTTGCCGCTCATCCACCACAGCATCACGAACGCGCCGACGAGCACGAAGGGCGCCGCCCAGTTCTCGAAGCGGCGGATGGTCTCCATGCCCCGGTAGATGACGGCCACCTGGATCGCCCAGAAGATCGCGAAGGACAGCCACATCGTCCAGGCGTAGCCGCCCAGGTGGGAGGCCTTGGTCCAGCTGTCGCCGATCAGCTTCCCGGCGAGGAAGTAGATCGCCTCACCGCCGATCCAGGTCTGGATGCCGAACCAGCCGCACGCCACCAGCGCCCGTACGACGGCGGGCAGGTTGGCGCCGCGCACGCCGAAGGAGGCGCGGGCGAAGACCGGGAAGGGGATGCCGTACTTGGGCCCGGCGTGCCCGGTGAGCAGCATCGGCACCAGCACGATCAGGTTGGCCAGGGCGATGGTGAACACCGCCTGCTTCCAGTCCATGCCGACGGCGATCAGGCCGGAGGCCAGGGTCCAGGAGGCCGTGTTGTGGGCCATGCCGACCCACAGCGCGGAGAAGTTGTAGGTGGTCCAGGTGCGCTTGGCGACCGGGACCGGCAGCAGGTCCGCGTTGGCGTAGGGACCGCCGGGCAGCGGGGCGCCGGGGGCGATCTCCACGCGCCCGTCGGGGCGGGTGACCTGGGCGGTCGGCGGTATGGCCGTGGGAGCGGTGTCGGTCATGGGCAGCCCAATCCATGAGGCGGGTCGAAGCGGGGCGGTGCGGGCACCCGGCCCCTCCCCGGGGAGGTGGGGAGGGGCGACAGTGGAGTGGGGGGTTGTCGGAACTCGGTCGCGGGGATCAGGAGTTGACGGCCGGGATGACCTGCTGCCCGTACGCGTCGATCACAGCTTCCTGCGCGTCGTGCATGTCGTACACGGCGAACTGGTCGACGCCCAGTGCGCGCAGCGCGTTCAGCTTCTCGATGTGCTTCTCCACCGGCCCGACGAGGCAGAACCTGTCCACGATCTCGTCGGGCACGAACTGGGTGTCGGGGTTGCCGCTGCGCCCGTGGTGGGCGTAGTCGTACCCCTGGCGGGCCTTGATGTAGTCGGTGAGTTCGTCCGGTACGGCGGCGGAGTGCTCGCCGTAGCGCTCGACCAGGTCGGCGACGTGGTTGCCGACCATGCCGCCGAACCACCGGCACTGCTCGCGGGCGTGGGCGAGCGCCTCGGGCGAGTCGTCGGCGGTGACGTAGGCGGGCGCGGCGACGCAGACCGTCACCGCGTCCGGGTCGCGTCCGGCCGCCGCTGCCGCGTCCCTGACGGCCTTGACCATGTACTCGGTGAGGTAGAGGTCGGCGAGCTGGAGGATGAACCCGTCGGCCTCCTCGCCGGTCATCTTCAGCGCCTTGGGCCCGTACGCGGCCATCCACACGGGCAGTTCGGCGCCGGGTCTGACCCAGGGGAAGCGGATCACGGTGCCGCCGAGGTCGGCCTCCTCGCCCCTGCCGAGCGCCCGGATGACCTTCATGGCTTCGCTGATGCGGGCGAGCGTGTTGGGTTTGCGGCCGGCGACGCGCATCGCGGAGTCGCCGCGGCCGATGCCGCAGACGGTGCGGTTGCCGAACATGTCGTTGAGGGTGGCGAAGGTGGAGGCGGTGACCTCCCAGGTGCGGGTGCCGGGGTTGGTGACCATCGGGCCGACGGTCAGCCGCTCGGTCTGCGCGAGGATCTGGGAGTAGATGACGAACGGCTCCTGCCAGAGCACGGCGGAGTCGAAGGTCCAGCCGTAGCGGAAGCCGTTGCGCTCGGCCCGCTGCATCAGGCTGACGACGCGCGAGGCCGGCGGGTCGGTCTGGAGGACGAGTCCGAAGTCCATGGGCGCCACTCCTAGTTGAGGTACTGACAGGTGGAGCGCGGGGTGTAGACGCCGTGCCCGGCGTGCCCGGTGTACTCCCGCTCGGTGATGACGGGTTCGCCGCGCGAGAGGACCGTCTCCACCCGGCCGGTGACGCGCCTGCCCTCGTAGGCGGAGTAGTCGACGTTCATGTGGTGCGTCTGCGCGGACATGACCTGCTCGGCGTGCGGGTCGTAGATGACGACGTCGGCGTCGGCGCCGGGGGCGATGGTGCCCTTCTTCGGGTACAGGCCGAACATGCGGGCCGGGGTGGCGCAGGCGATCTCGATCCAGCGGCGGCGGGAGATGTGCCCGTCGACGACGGCCTGGTGGAGCAGGTCCATGCGGTTCTCCACGCCCGGCAGCCCGTTGGGGATCTTGGAGAAGTCGCCGCGGCCGAGCTCCTTCTGGCCGGTGAAGCAGAAGGGGCAGTGGTCCGTGGAGACCACCTGGAGGTCGTTGGTGCGCAGGCCCTTCCACAGGGCGGCCTGGTGCTCCCTGGGCCGCAGGGGCGTGGAGCAGACGTACTTGGCGCCCTCGAAGTCCGGTTCGGCGAGGTTGTCGGTGGACAGGAACAGGTACTGCGGGCAGGTCTCGCCGAAGACGTTCAGCCCGTCGTCGCGGGCCCGGATCAGTTCGGCGACCGCCTCCCGCGCGGAGACGTGCACGACGTACAGGGGGGCGCCGGCGACCTGGGCGAGCCGGATGGCGCGGTGCGTGGCCTCGGCCTCCAGCAGCGCCTTGCGGACCTCGCCGTGGTAGCGGGGGTCGGTCTCGCCGCGGGCGAGGGCCTGTTCGACGAGCACGTCGATGGCGATGCCGTTCTCGGCGTGCATCATGATCAGCCCGCCGTTCTCGGCGGAGCGCTGCATGGCGCGCAGGATCTGGCCGTCGTCGGAGTAGAAGACGCCGGGGTAGGCCATGAACTGCTTGAAGGAGGTCACGCCCTCCTCCACGAGCAGGTCCATCTCCTTCAGCGTCTCGTCGCCGACGTCGGAGACGATCATGTGGAAGCCGTAGTCGATGGCGCAGTTGCCCTCGGCCTTGGCGTGCCAGGCGTCGAGTCCCTCGCGCAGGGTGTGGCCGACGCTCTGCACGGCGAAGTCGACGATCGTGGTGGTGCCGCCCCAGGCCGCGGCCCGGGTGCCGGTCTCGAAGGTGTCGGAGGCGAAGGTGCCGCCGAAGGGCAGTTCCATGTGGGTGTGGGCGTCGACGCCGCCGGGGATGACGTACTTCCCGGTGGCGTCGACGACCCGCTCGGCCGTCCATGCCTCGGCGGCCGGGGTGCCGGAGGCGGCGAGGGCGGCGATGCGGCCGTCCTCTATCAGGACGTCGGCGTGGATCTCGTCGGAGGCGGTGATGACGAGGCCACCACGGATGACGGTACGGCTCATGCTCCCTCTCCTTCCGGTCGTGACACGGTGTGTTCGGTGCCCGGCCCCGGGCCGGTGCGGGCCGTCGGTCAGGGCGCGGTCAGCGGCCCGTACGCACCCGGGGCGCGGTCGCGGTAGAACTGCCAGCGGTCGCGGACCTCGCGCAGCTTGGCCAGGTCGAGGTCGCGCACGAGGAGTTCGGTCTCCTTGTCGCCGGCCACCTCGCCGACGAACCGCGCCTCGGGGTCGACGAAGTAGGAGGTGCCGTAGAAGTCGTTGTCGCCCAGTTCCTCGACGCCGACCCGGTTGATCGCGCCGACGAAGTACTCGTTGGCGACCGCCGCCGCCGGCTGCTCGAGCTGCCAGAGGTAGCCGGACAGGCCGCGGGAGGTGGCCGACGGGTTGAAGACGATCTCGGCGCCGGCCAGGCCCAGGGCGCGCCAGCCCTCCGGGAAGTGGCGGTCGTAGCAGATGTAGACTCCGATCCGGCCGGCCCTGGTGTCGAAGACGGGCCAGCCGCTGTTGCCGGGCCGGAAGTAGAACTTCTCCCAGAACCCGCGCACTTGGGGGATGTGGGTCTTGCGGTACTTGCCGAGGTAGGAGCCGTCCGCGTCGATCACGGCGGCGGTGTTGTAGAGGACGCCGGGCTGTTCCTCCTCGTACATCGGCAGCACGAGGACGATGCCCAGTTCGCGGGCGAGCGCCTGGAAGCGCCGGACGATGGGGCCCTCGGGGATCCGCTCGGCGTACTCGTAGAACGCCGGGTCCTGGACCTGGCAGAAGTAGGGTCCGTAGAACAGCTCCTGGAAGCACAGGACTTGGGCGCCCTGCGCGGCCGCGTCGCGGGCCGCCTGCTCGTGGACCTGGATCATGGACTCCTTGTCGCCGGTCCAGGCGGTCTGGAAGAGGGCGGCACGGATCACTCTGCTCATCGGGTCCTCCGCTCTGTTCGGTGTGCGGCGAGCGTAGAAAGCCGGGCGCCCCGCTTTGAGGTGCACCGTGTCACGTCTGCGGGGGTGTGGCGTGTCACCGTGTCACCTTCTCGACGTCGCATGTTTCACCGCCGTTTTCCCAGGTGATCGCGGGCTTCACTGGTGTTGCGCATCGTGCGCGAGGAGCGCGATGTGCACGGAGGCGGCCTGCTCGAAGTCGTCGAGGTCCACCCCGAGCCGGGTCTGTATGGCCTCCAGGCGGCGGTAGAGGGCGGGCCGGGAGACGTGGTGGAGCTGGGCGGTGCGGGACTTGTTGCGGCCGGTGGCGAGGTAGGTGCGCAGCACGTCGAGCAGGTCCTGGCCGGCCCCGCACAGCAGCCCGTCCAGCTCCCGCTCCGCGAAGGACTGCACATGGGGGTCGTCCCGCAGCAGCCGGATCAGTCCGCGCAGGTGCACGTCCTTCAGGCGTACGACGGCCGGGAGTTCGAGCGCGGCGGCGGAGTCCGCGACGGCCTCGGCGACGTGCCGTGCCTCGCGCAACCCGGCGGGCACCTCGTCCCAGGCGGTACGGGCGTCGGCGGCGGCCACCACCGTGCCCTCCGCCCCGGACTCGGCGCGCAGCCGCGCCGCGAAGTGCGCGGTGAGGGCGTCGGCGTCCTGGTCGCGGGCGAGGCTGAGGAGTACGGCGGTGGCGCCCTCGGCGAGTTCGGCGGCCAGGCCGGCCAGGCCCAGCAACCGCAGCAGCCGGTCGAGTTCGGCCGGGTCGCCGCCGGGCACGACGAGGGGCACGAACGTGCGCCGGTTGACGGGCAGTCCGGCCGCGCGTGCCCGGGGCAGCAGTTGCCGGGCCGCGACGACCCCGCTGACCAGGTCGGTGAGCAGGCCCTGCGCCGACTGCTCCTCCCAGGTGCAGCCCGCGTTGCCGCCGAGCATGCGGTGCAGCACGAGGGCCTCGGCGGCACGGTCGGCGAGCAGCCGTCCGGTGGCGGTGTCGCCGCGGTGCCCGCACAGCACGATGCGGCCCCAGCGTTCGCCGCGTCCGCCGAGTTCGGCGCGGATCCAGCCGTCGCCCTCGCTGCCTCCCCCGGTGCCCGAGCGGCCCGGGTGGTGCCCCCACGCCTGCCTCGCGATGCGCTCCCAGTCGCGCAGCACGTCGTCGACCGCGGACCGCTCCCCCGCCGTGGCCAGGACCCGGTGGGCGAGGTTGGTGACGACGACGGGGCAGGCGCTGTGCTGGGCGATCTCGTCGAGCAGCGCCTGGAGGGGGGCGCCGGCGGTGATCAGCGCGGTGAGCGCGGTGCGTACGGACTCCGAGAGGCTGACGGCGGCGAACTTGCGCCGCACCAGCCGGGACTGGACCTCCTCGGTCAGTTCGGCGAAGGGGAAGGGGCGGTGCAGGACCACCAGGGGCAGCCCGCACCGCTCGGCGGCCCGGCGCATCACCTCCGGCGGGGTGGGGAAGGCGCGGCCGAGGCCGAGTACGACGGCGGCGGCCTCGGCGCGGTGCAGGGAGCGGATGTACTCGGCCTGCTTGTCCTCGTCGTCGGCGAGCAGCACTCCGGTGGTGAGGACCATCTCGCCGCCGGTGAGCATCACGCCGACGTCGGCGGCCTCGGCCACGTGCACCCAGCGCACGGGCCGGTCCAGGTGGCCGGCGCCCGCCACCACCTCGGGCTCCCCGGCCAGCACCCGCTCCAGGGCGAGGATCTGACGGACCGACAGGGCCGCTCCGCCGGCTTCCGCTTCGAAGGAGGTCAGGGGCCTGCCCGAGGCGGTCGTCATGGCGAGTCCCCTTTCTTCACGCCCGGTTCGGCGCGGCTTGCCTCAGTACGCGCTGTGCGGCGCCCGTCAGTACGCGCTGTGCAGGGCCCGTTCGAGGATGGCGGCGCCCTCCTCGGCCTCCGCGACGGTCAGGGACAGCGGCGGTGCGATGCGCAGGGCGCTGGTGCTGTGCCCGCCGCCCTTGCCGATGAGCAGGCCGCCCTCGCGGGCCGCTTCCAGCACGGCGGCGGCCGCCCGGGGATCGGCCTCGTCGGTGCCGGGCCTGGCCAGTTCGACGCCGATCATCAGCCCGCGTCCGCGCACCTCCCGCACGCCGGGCAGCTGGGCGGCGACGGCCCGCAGCCGCTCGATGAGCAGTCCGCCGACGCGGCGGGCGTTGCCCTGGAGGTCGTGCTCGATGAGGTGGTTGAGGTTGGCGAGGCCGGCGGCCATGGTGATCTGGGTGCCGCCGAAGGTGGAGATGCTGTTGGCGTCCAGGCAGTTCATGATCTCGGCGCGGGCGACGACCCCGCCGATGGACATGCCGTTGCCGATGCCCTTGGCGAAGGTGACGATGTCGGGCGGCCCGTTCTCGCCGTGCGCCTGCCAGCCCCAGAAGTGCTCGCCGGTACGGCCCCAGCCGGTCTGCACCTCGTCGGCGATCCACAGGATTCCGTGTTCGTTCAGTACGTCGCGGAAGGCGGCGTAGAGGCCGTCGGGCGGGGAGGTGAACCCGCCGACACCCTGGATGGGTTCGGCGATCAGGGCGGCGGGCGGGCGGGTGTGGCCGAGGAGGTCGCGCAGGTCCTCCACACAGGCGGCGATGAACTCGGCGTCGCTCAGGTGGGCGAACGGGCCGCGGGTGCGCACGCCCCCGTGGACGTAGAGGGTCTGCAGCGGGGACAGGGAACTCGGGGACCAGGAGCGGTTGCCCGTGATGCCGATGGCGCTGAAGGAGCGGCCGTGGTAGCTGTTGCGCATGGCCAGGATCGTGTTGCTGCGCCGGTGGGTGGTGGCGAGCAGCAGCGCGGTGTCGTTGGCCTCGGTGCCGGAGGTGGTGAAGAAGACCCGGGCGTCCGGGATGCCGCTCAACTGGGCGATGCGCTCCGCGAGTTCCACCATCGGCCGGTTGAGGTAGAGGGTGGAGGAGTGGATGATCCGCCCGGCCTGCTCGCTGACCGCCTTGGTGACCTCGGGCAGGGCGTGCGCGGTCATGGTGGTGAGGATGCCGCCGAAGAAGTCCAGGTAGCGCCGGCCCTCGCTGTCCCAGACGTGGCGGCCCTCGCCGTGGGTGATCTCCAGGGGGCTGTCGTAGTAGAGCGCGAGCCAGTCGGGCAGGACGGCCCGGTGCCGGTCGTAGAGGTCGTTCACGGCTGCACCAGCCCTTCGTAGGCGTCGGGGCGGCGGTCGCGGTAGAAGGCCCACTGCTGCCGCACCTCTTCGATGAGGTCGAAGTCGAGGTCGCGGACGAGGAGTTCCTCCTTGGTGTCGTCGGCGACGTCACCGACGAACTGTCCGCGCGGGTCGACGAAGTAACTCGTCCCGTAGAAGTCGTTGTCGCCGTACTCCTCGCGGCCGACGCGGTTGATCGCGGCGACGAAGTACTCGTTGGCGACGGCGGCCGCGGGCTGTTCCAGCCGCCACAGGTAGGAGGACAGGCCGCGGTGGGTGGCGGAGGGGTTGTAGACGAGCTGGGCGCCGTTCAGGCCGAGCTGCCGCCAGCCCTCCGGGAAGTGGCGGTCGTAGCAGATGTAGACGCCGACCTTGCCGGCCGCGGTGTCGAAGACGGGCCAGCCGAGGTTGCCGGGCTTGAAGTAGTACTTCTCCCAGAAGCCCTTGACCTGCGGGATGTGGTGCTTGCGGTACTTGCCGAGGTAGCTGCCGTCGGCGTCGACGACGGCGGCGGTGTTGTAGTAGAGGCCGGACTGCTCGACCTCGAAGACCGGGACGACGATCACCATGCCGGTCTCGCGGGCGAGTTCCCTCATCCGGCGCACGGTCGGCCCGTCCGGCACCGGCTCGGCCCAGCGGTAGTGCTCCGGTTCCTGGACCTGGCAGAAGTAAGGCGAGTTGAAGACTTCCTGGAAGCCGATGATCCTCGCGCCCTGCCGGGCCGCTTCGCGGGCGTGCTCCTCGTGCTTGGCGATCATGGACGCGGTGTCGCCGGTCCAGGTGGCCTGGACCAGGGCCGCACGGACGACGTTGGCCATGAGCTGCTCCTTCGACGTACGTCAGAGCCAGTGTCATCCCCGCCCGGCCGGGGATGTGACACGGGCTCCCGGCCTCTACGCCCGTAGAACAGGCCTAGAGGCACGAACGTAAGCCTCTGGGACGGCCTTGCCAAGACCATCGTCGTGAACCCGCTGAGTCGATCCTGTTTCACACTCCGCTGGACGAGTGCGGGAGGGCCGCCGCGGCCCTTGCGTCGGAGACGGACGCGCACCCCAGGAGACGGACGCGTGCCCCGGGAGAGGGATGCGCCCCCGGAGAGGGACCCACGCCCCGCAGACGGACGCACCCCCGGCAAGGGACGCGCCGCCGCCTCAGACCTCGGCCGGTGTGCAGCGCCCCGCCATCTCGTCCATCGACAGGCCGAGGGCGCCCGCGAGCGCGGCCACGGTGAAGAAGGCCGGGGTCGGGGCGCGGCCGGTCTCGATCTTGCGCAGGGTCTCCGCGGAGATGCCGGCGCTCGCCGCGATCTGGGTCATGCTGCGGTCGCCGCGCGCCTCGCGCAGCAGCCGCCCGAGCCGCTCGCCGCGTTCGCGCTCTTCGGGGGTGAGAGGGGTGCGCACCATGCCGCCATTCTACGGCGACGAGCGTGATTCAAATACCGGTATAGTAATTGGCATGGTGGAACTGAAGACAGACGCCTCGATCGACGCCATGTACGAGGCCGGCCAGGTCGTGGCCCGAACACTCACCGCCCTGCGGGACGCGGCCGGCGTGGGCGTCTCCCTGCTGGAACTGGACGCCCTGGCCCGGGACGTGCTGCGCGAGGCGGGCGCGACCTCGCCCTTCCTCGGCTACCGGCCCGCCTTCGCCCCGATGCCCTTCCCGGGTGTGCTGTGCGCGTCGGTGAACGACGCGATCGTGCACGGCGTGCCCACCCGGTACCGGCTGCGCGACGGCGACCTGCTCTCCCTGGACTTCGGGGCGGAGCTCGGCGGCTGGGTGGGCGACTCCGCGCTCAGCCTCGTCGTCGGCCGGCCGCGCCCCGAAGACCTGCGGCTGATCGAGACCGCTGAGCGGGCGCTGGCCGCGGGCATCGAGGCGGCCGTCGTCGGCAATCGCATCGGCGGCATCGCTCACGCCATCGGCTCGGTGTGCCGCGAGGCGGGCTACGGCATCATGGACGGCTTCGGCGGCCACGGCATCGGCCGGCGCATGCACGAGGACCCCGGCGTCCCCAACGAGGGCCGCCCCGGCCGCGGCCTCCCCCTGCGCCCCGGCATGGTCCTCGCCATCGAGCCCATGCTGATCGCCGGCGGCACGGACGGCTACCGCACCGCACCCGACGGCTGGACCCTGCACACCACGGACGGCACCCGCGCGGCCCACGTGGAACACACGGTGGCGATCACGAGGACGGGCCCCCGCGTCCTCACCCAACGGTAGGAGCAGCCGCTCGGAGCACGGGGAACCGCGCGACCGGCCCGCACGGACCACGAGCCGCGAGCCACCAGCCACAGCCACCAGCCACGAGCCGCGACCGACGCCCTCCCCCGGCTCACCGGCGCCCGGAATGCCCGGGCAAACGGAACATGCAATCGTGGCATGAGCCCCACTTATCCCGGTTACCCGGCGGGAGCCACACGTCAGCGAAGGAACGGAACACGATGACCAGCGGCTTCATCGGCCCGGAGGGCGACCCCTTCGGCGAATTCCTCGCCCGCTTCTTCGGCGGACCCCGCCCCGGTCCCCGGCAGATCGACATCGGCCGGCTCCTCAGCCGGCCGGCCCGGGAGCTCGTCAGAGGCGCGGCCCAGTACGCCGCCGAGCACGGCAGCCGGGACCTGGACACCGAGCACCTGCTGCGGGCCGCGCTCGCCACGGAGCCCACCCGCAGCCTGCTCAGCCGGGCCGGCGCGGACCCCGACTCGCTCGCCACGCAGATCGACGAGCGGTCCGGGCCCGCCCAGCACCCGCCGGGCGAGACGCCACCGCCCACCTCACTGTCCCTGACCCCGGCGGTCAAGCGCGCCCTGCTGGACGCGCACGACATGGCGCGGGCCAGCGGCGCCGGCTACATCGGCCCCGAGCACGTGCTGAGCGCGCTCGCCGCGAACCCGGACTCCGCCGCCGGGCACATCCTGAACGCGGCCCGCTTCGCGGCCTCCGCACTGCCCCCCGAGGCGCCGGACACCGCCCAGCACCCGGGGACCGAGCGGCAGCGGTCCACCTCGACGCCCACGCTCGACAAGTACGGGCGCGACCTCACCGACCTGGCCCGGCAGGGCCGGATCGACCCGGTGATCGGGCGGGAGCAGGAGATCGAGCAGACGATCGAGGTGCTCTCCCGGCGCGGCAAGAACAACCCCGTGCTGATCGGTGACGCGGGCGTGGGCAAGACCGCCATCGTGGAGGGGCTGGCCCAGCGGATCGCCGAGGGCGACGTGCCCGACGTGCTCATCGGCCGCCGCGTGGTCGCCCTGGACCTGACCGGTGTGGTGGCCGGCACCCGTTACCGCGGCGACTTCGAGGAGCGGCTGAACAACATCGTCGGCGAGATCCGCGCCAACTCCGAGCGGCTGATCGTCTTCATCGACGAGCTGCACACCGTGGTCGGCGCCGGCTCGGGCGGCGAGGGCGGCGCGATGGACGCGGGCAACATCCTCAAGCCCGCCCTGGCCCGCGGCGAGCTGCACATCGTGGGCGCGACCACGCTGGAGGAGTACCGCAGGATCGAGAAGGACGCGGCGCTGGCCCGCCGGTTCCAGCCGATCCTGGTGCCCGAGCCGTCCACGGGCGACGCGCTGGAGATCCTGCGCGGCCTGCGCGACCGCTACGAGGCCCACCACCAGGTCCGCTACACCGACGAGGCACTGGTGGCGGCGGTGGAGCTGTCCGACCGCTATCTGACCGACCGCCGCCTGCCGGACAAGGCGATCGACCTGATCGACCAGGCGGGCGCCCGGGTGCGGCTGCGGGCCCGGACCAAGGGCACGGACGTACGGGCCATGGAGCGCGAGGTGGAGCAGCTCGCGTGCGACAAGGACCAGGCGGTCGCCGACGAGCAGTACGAGCGGGCCACGCAGCTGCGCGACCGCATCACCGAGCTGAAGGAGCGGATCGAGCAGGCCAGCGGCGGCGAGGAGGCCGACGAGGGCCAGCACCTGGAGGTCACCGCGGAGGCCATCGCCGAGGTGGTGTCCCGGCAGACCGGCATCCCCGTCAGCAGCCTCACCCAGGAGGAGAAGGAGCGGCTGCTCGGCCTGGAGGAGCACCTGCACCGGCGGGTGGTCGGCCAGGAGGAGGCCGTCGCCGTGGTCTCCGAGGCGGTGCTGCGCTCCCGCGCCGGACTGGCGAGCCCGGACCGGCCCATCGGCAGCTTCCTGTTCCTCGGCCCGACCGGCGTCGGCAAGACCGAACTGGCGCGGGCGCTGGCCGAGGCGCTGTTCGGCAGCGAGGAGCGCATGGTCCGCCTGGACATGAGCGAGTACCAGGAGCGCCACACGGTCAGCCGGCTGGTCGGCGCCCCGCCCGGGTACGTGGGGCACGAGGAGGCCGGCCAGCTCACCGAAGTGGTGCGCCGGCACCCGTACTCGCTGCTGCTGCTCGACGAGGTCGAGAAGGCGCACCCGGACGTGTTCAACATCCTGCTCCAGGTGCTCGACGACGGGCGGCTCACCGACTCCCAGGGCCGCACGGTGGACTTCACCAACACGGTCATCGTCATGACGAGCAACCTCGGCTCGGAGGCGATCACCCGGCGCGGCGCGGGCATCGGGTTCGGCCCGGGCGGCGCGGACGCGGACGAGGAGGCGCGGCGCGAGCAGATCCTCAGGCCGCTGCGGGAGCACTTCCGGCCGGAGTTCCTCAACCGCATCGACGAGATCGTCGTCTTCCGGCAGCTCACCACCGACCAGTTGCGGCAGATCACCGATCTGCTGCTGGAGAAGACCCGCCGGCTGCTGCACGCGCAGGGCGTGGCCGTGGACTTCACGGACGCGGCCGTCGACTGGCTGTCCCGGCGCGGCTACCAGCCCGAGTACGGCGCCCGTCCGCTGCGCCGCACCATCCAGCGCGAGGTGGACAACCAGCTGTCCCGGCTGCTGCTGGACGGCCGGCTCGGCGAGGGCGGCCGGGTCACGGTGGACGTGGTGGACGGCCGGCTCACCTTCGACACGCAGCCCGCGGAGCCCACGCCCGCACCGACGGAGTAGAGCCGACGGGCCCGCCTCACGACGAGTGGGGCGGGCCCTGCGCCGTACGGAACACGCCGGGAGGCGTTACCGCTCCGGGTGGACGACCATGGCCGAGCCGCCGCCGCGCCGGACCTTCTCCGCCGCGGCGAGCCACTCGCCGTTCGGCAGCCGCTGCACGCCGGTGGCCGCGCCGATCTCCGGGTTGAGCTTGAAGGAGTGGCCGATCGCCTCCAGCTTGCCGCGCAACGCGCTGTCGTAGAGGGCGGGTTCGAGTTCGGTCTGTGCCGCGTTGCGCTGGCTGGCGCGGGGCGCGGCGATAGCGTCGACCAGTGGCAGGTGCCGGTCGAGGAACTCGGTCAGGGTCTGCAGCACGGTGGTGATGATGGTGGCGCCGCCGGGTGAACCGAGCGCCACCACGGGCCGCTTGTGCGCGTCGAGCACGATCGTCGGCGAGATCGACGAGCGCGGCCGCTTGCCGGGGCCGGGCAGGTTCGGGTCGTGCACGGCCGGGTTGGCGGGGGCGAAGGAGAAGTCGGTCAGCTCGTTGTTGAGCAGGAACCCGCGGCCGGGCACGGTGATGGCGCTGCCGCCGGTCTGCTCGATGGTCAGGGTGTAGGAGACGACGTTGCCCCAGCGGTCGGCGACCGTCAGGTGCGTGGTGTTCTCGCCTTCGTACGTCGTCGGGGCGGCCGTGCCGCCGGTGCCGCAGGCGGCGGGGTGGCGCGGGTCGCCGGGGGCGAGCGGGCTGGTGAGGACCGCGTCGTCCTGGATCAGGCAGGCGCGCGAGTCGGCGTAGCGCTGGGAGAGCAGCTGCCTGGTCGGTACGTCCTCGAAGGCCGGGTCGCCGACCCAGCGGCCGCGGTCGGCGAAGGCGATGCGGCTCGCCTCGATGAAGTGGTGCAGGTACTGCGTCTCGCTCGCCCGGGAGAGGTCGGTGCGCTCGAGGATGTTGAGCGCCTCCCCGACGGTCGTGCCGCCGGAGGAGGAGGGCGCGATGGAGTAGACGCCGAGTCCGCGGTACGAGGTCTTCGTGGGCGCCTGGAGCTTGGCGCGGTAGGCCGCGAGGTCCCGCGTGGACAGCTCGCCGGGGCGGGCGTTCCAGCCGGAGCCGGGGTCGACGGGCGGGTGCTGGACGGTCTTGACGATGTCCTTGCCGAGGTCGCCGTGGTAGATCGCGCCGACGCCCTCGCGGGCCAGCTCCTCGTAGGTGCGGGCCAGGTCGGGGTTCTTGAAGGTGGAGCCGACGGCGGGCAGCCGTCCCCCGGGCAGGAACAGCTTGGCGGTGTCGGGGAAGTAGCGGAAGCGGGTCTCGTTGGACGCCGTCTGGGAGCGGAAGGTGTCGTCGACGGTGAAGCCGTGGCGGGCGAGCCGCTCGGCGGGCTGGAGGACCGTGCCGAGCCGCCGGGTGCCCCACTCGTCGAGCGCGGTCTGCCAGGTGGCGGGCGTGCCCGGGGTGCCGACGCTCAGGCCGCTGCTGACGGCGTCGTTGAAGGCGAGCGGCTTGCCGTTCTCCAGGAAGAGGCCGGAGTCGGCGGTGAGGGGGGCCGTCTCGCGGCCGTCGATGGTGTGGACGGTGCGGGTGCGGGCGTCGTAGTAGACGAAGTAGCCGCCTCCGCCGATGCCGGAGGAGTACGGCTCGGTGACGCCGAGGGCGGCGGCGGTGGCGACGGCCGCGTCGACGGCGTTGCCGCCCTTTCTCAGCACCTCGATGCCGGCGGCCGAGGCGTCCGCGTCGACGCTCGCCACGGCGCCGCCGTAGCCGACGGCCACGGGGGTTTTCTGGACCGTTCTCGGTTTCGCGTCGGGCTGCGCAGCGGGCGGGGCCGTGGCCCCCACCGACACGACGGCGGCCGAGACCGCCAGGACCGCCAGTTTGCGTGCGACTGGGCGACGCATCCGCACCTCCAGGGAAAAGGCCGTCCGGGCAGCCTAATCGATGACCATGGCCACGTCAGGAAGGCGGGGAAGCCCGTTGCCGAACACGGGTTTGCGTTCGCCCGCTACCATGCGCGCCCATGACTGACGACGTGCGCAACATCGTCCTCGGCGTGCTGGCCGCCGGCATCAGCGCAGCGCTCGGCTGGCTGGCCCGCACCTACCTGTGGCGGCGCAGACTGCGGCGCAAGCAGGCCTTCTTCGGGCTGCCGGACAACTCGGAGTCGCTGCTGGTGGTCAACCGGGACGCGGGTGGCCCCGATCTGACGGTAACCCGGCACGACGTCTTCGCGCTGCTCGAACTCTCCGCGCTGATCAAGGACTGCCATGCGGCCGCTCAGGTGATAGCGCACGACGCGGCGCAGCAGGGGTTCGGCGAACGCACCGAGTTCTGCGTGGGAGGGCCGGCCTCGAACCGGCGGATGGCCGCGCACCTCTCCTCCCTGCTGCCCGGCGTTCGGGTGAACGTGGACGCGGAACCGGGGCCGGACCGGGGAGCGTTCCAGATCGGCGGCGAGCGTTACCGGCTGGAGGCGGGGCGCAGCGAGTACGTGCTCCTGGCCCGGCTGACGGCCGGTGAGCGGCGGGCGGAGGCGCGGCCGGTGTTCCTCTTCTGCGGCCAGCGCGCGATCGACAACCAGGCGGCGACCCGCTATCTGGCCCGCAATCACGAGCGGCTGTCGCGCAAGTACGGCGGGGGCTCGTTCGTACTGCTGTTGAAGGTGGTCAACTCCCAGGCGTACGGCCCCGACGTGGTCGAACTGGTGGCCGATGTGACCCGTGCAGCACAGGCGCCCCTGCCGGCGCAGGGGGCGCCCGAGTCGCGGACCTCGCACCGGGCGACGAGCTGACGGGCGCACTCCGAACGCACACGTCAGCGGGGTCCCCGCGCACGAAGATCCGCACTTCAACAAGCTTTACCGGCACGTAACTTACCGACGGGTTACTTCTGTTGAGCCCCTGAGGTTACCGTCGGGTCACTTTGCACTGGAACGAGTGAGGAGTGTCCCGTGGGACTCAACCGCAAGGCCCTGCGTACGACCGCCGTGGGTGCCGTCTCGGCGACGCTGATCGCCGGTGGCGCCCTGGCGGCCGCCCCCACCGCGCAGGCGGCGGCGAACGGCGTCCGCTTCGTCGACATCACCGGCGACGGCGGTACGGTCCTCAAGGCCAACGTCGTCACCCCGGCCGGCGCCGACGGCTCCCGCACCTACCCGCTGGTCGTCCTGCCCACGAGCTGGGGCTTCCCCCAGGTCGAGTATCTCGTCCAGGCCCAGAAACTGGCCGACTCCGGCTATGTGGTGGTCAGTTACAACGTCCGCGGCTTCTGGCAGTCCGGCGGGCAGATAGACGTCGCGGGCCCACCCGACTGGGCCGACGCCTCCAAGGTCATCGACTGGTCCCTCGCCCACACGCCGGCCGACCCCTCGCGCATCGGCATGGCGGGCGTCTCCTACGGCGCCGGCATCAGCCTGCTCGCCGCCGAACACGACAAGCGGGTCAAGGCGGTGGCGGCCCTCAGCGGCTGGGCCGACCTGATCGACGCCATCTACTCCCACCGCACCGAGCACGTCGAGGCGGCGGCCGTGCTCGACGCCGCGGGCATGGTCGCGGGCCGCGAAAGCCCGGAGACCCGGCAGGTGTTCGACGACTTCTACGCCTCGAACCTGGCGAAGGAGCAGGAGCTGATCGACTGGGGGAAGAAACGTTCGCCCGCGACCTACGCCGACGCGCTCAACGACAACCGCACGGCCGTCCTGCTCGCCAACGCCTGGGGCGACACCGTCTTCTCCCCCAACCAGTACGCCGACTTCTACGAGCGGCTGACCGGCCCGAGGAGACTGGAGCTCCGCCCCGGCGACCACGCCACCGCCGAACTGCCCGGCCTGTTCGGCATCCCCAACGACGTGTGGACCGACACCCGGCGCTGGTTCGACCACTATCTGCGCGGCCAGGACAACGGCATCGACCGCGAGCAGCCGGTCCAGCTGAAGTCCCGCTCCACGGACGGCTACGAGGGCTACCCCGACTGGAAGTCGGTGGGCGCCGACCGGCGCACGTTCGACCTGACCGCCCCGGCCACGATCCACGCGAACGTCGACTCCGGCGCGGACGGCGGGATCGTGTTCCTCTCCAGCATCCTCGACCAGGTGACCCGCATACCGCCGATGGCGTGGGTCCCACTGCTGCCCCGGCGCTGGGCCGCGGTGTGGCAGTCGGAGCGGTACGGCACCGCCCAACGGGTGCGCGGCACCGCGATGTTGCACACCACGCTCACCCCGACCAAGGAGAGCGGCACCTTCATCGCCTACCTGTACGACGTGGGCCCGCTCGGCGTCGGCAAACTGGTCACCCACGCGCCCTACACCTGGCACGACCGCACGCCCGGCGAGCGGTTCGGGGTGGATCTGCCGCTGTACTCCACGGCGTACGACGTCCCGGCCGGGCACAGGCTGGCCCTGGTCGTGGACACGGTGGACCCGCTCTACACCGAGCACAACCCGTCCGGCGCGCAGCTGACCTTCTCCTCGCCGGCGGACGACCCGTCGTACCTGTCCGTCCCGCTGCGCGAGCAGTGATCTCCGGCTGCCGCCGGCCGGGTATGGCTCTGTGAGCTGCTGCCCCCTACGGTCGAGGGGCCGTGGGGGGTACCCCACCCGGCAGCAGCGCCCCGGTCCCGGTGGATCCGGGCCCGCTCGCCCTCACCACAGGGATGAACGGCACATCGTAGTCGAGGTTCCGCCCGTTGGGTCCGCCGGTGTGGAGGAACGCCCTTCGGCCATGCCCAGTCCTGCTCACTCTCGGCGGTCGTGGTCGTGGCCGCAAACTATCCGGACAAACCCGGCGAAAACCACCGACACGCACTCAGCGCCCAATAGCCGTATTTACACCGCGCCCAGGTCAGGCGCCCGCTCCGGCCCGGTCGACCGCGTCCCACCCGGGCGGACGGCGGGCGGGGTCAGGCCTCGGAGATCTCCGCGTAGAGCTGGGAGAGTTCGGGCACACCCGCCTCCGCCCACTCGTGGCCCGCGCCGACCACGTCGATCTCGCGGCCGGAGGCCAGGCGGACGACGGGCTGGCCGTTGGGCCAGATCCGCCACCCCGCTCCCGGCACCGTGCGCACCACCACCGTGCCCAGGTACAGCCCGGCGTCGTTGCCGAGCCAGGACAGGGTGTCGATGTCGTCGCGCCAGCGCGGCAGCAACTGGTCGAGCGCCTCCAGCGAGGCCGCCGAGTCGTCGAGGCGCACCCCGCCGGCGGCAGCCTGGGAGCGCAGCAGCTCGCACTCGGAGAGGAGTTCGGCGACGGCCTCGGCGTCGGGTGGGCCGTCGCCCGCCGAGACCACCGCGACGCCGCGCGCCAGTCCCCGCTTCTTGCGCCAGTTGTCCGCGAAGGGGATGTTCATTCCCCCAGCGTGGCACCGGCGGCGCCACGGCGCACCGGTGCCGCGCCTCAGACGTCCAGGTCCACCACGACCGGCGCGTGGTCCGAGGCGCCCTTGCCCTTGCGCTCCTCGCGGTCGACGTAGGCGTCGGTGACGGCCTTGGCGAAGGGCTCGTTGGCGTACACCAGGTCGATGCGCATGCCGCGGTTCTTGGGGAAGCACAGCTGGCGGTAGTCCCAGTACGTGAACGGGTGCTCGTACTTCAGGGGCCGCGGGACGACGTCCGCGAGGCCGGCCTCGCGCAGGGAGGCCAGGGCGGCGCGCTCGGCGGGGGTGACGTGGGTGGAGCCCTCGAACGCCGCGCGGTCGTAGACGTCGTCGTCGGTCGGCGCGACGTTGTAGTCGCCGAGGACGGCGAAGGGGCGGCCGCCCGCCGCGTCGCCCGCGACCGCCGCGCGCAGGGCCTCGAACCACTGGAGCTTGTAGGCGTAGTGAGGGTGGTCCACCTCGCGGCCGTTGGGCACGTAGACCGACCAGACGCGGACCGGGCCACAGGTCGCGGAGATCGCGCGGGGCTCCTGGACGCCGTCGAACCCGGGATCGCCGGGCAGGCCCTTGACCACGTCCGCGAGGCCCACGCGGGAGAGCACCGCCACGCCGTTCCACCGGCCGGTGGCGTGCACCGCCGCCTCGTAGCCGAGGTCGCGCAGCTGGTCGAACGGGAACTGTTCCTCGGCGATCTTGGCCTCCTGGAGGCACAGCACGTCGGTGCCGCTGCTCTCCAGCCAGGCCAGCAGCCTCGGGAGGCGGGCGGTGATCGAGTTCACGTTCCAGGTCGCGATGCGCATGCCTCACAACCTACCGGGCGGGACTGACAGCGCCTCCCGCCCGGCGGTGGCCCGCCGCGCTCAGACCTCCGCCGAGGCGCCCGGCGTGAGCCTGAAGTGCTCGGCGCCCCCGAGCGCACCGATCTGGTTGTCGTAGATCGGGCGGGCGAGGTCGGTCAGGAGGGCGTCGTGGACGTCGTAGGCGCGCTGCGGCTTGACCTCGCGGACGTACTCGATCACCTCCGCGATCTTGTTCCAGGGCGCCATCACCGGCAGCATCAGCGTCTCGACGGGGTGGTCGGGCACGGTGAGCGCGTCGCCGGGGTGGAAGACGCGGCCGCCGTCGATGAGGTAACCGACGTTGGTGACGCGGGGGATGTCCGGGTGGATCACCGCGTGCAGTTCGCCGTGGACCTGGACGTCGACGCCGGCGGCGGTGAAGGTGTCGCCGTGGCCGACGGTGTGGACACGGCCCGGGAAGGCGGGGGCGAGCCGGTCCGCGACCGACCTCAGCGTCCACACCGCGAGCTCCGGATCGGCCTCCAGGGCGGCGCGCAGCCGGGCCTCGTCGAAGTGGTCGGGGTGCTCGTGCGTGACGAGGACCGCCTCCGCGCCCGCCAGCGCGTCGTCCTCGGTGAACATCCCCGGGTCGACGACGAGCGCCCGCCCGTCCTTCTCGAGGCGGACGCAGGCGTGGGTCTTCTTGGTGAGCTTCATGGGTCCCATCCTGCCGCGCCGGAGCCTTGCGCGGGGCGCGGCAGGGTGGTGCCCTCGGTGCCCGGATGATCTACCGGGGCGTGGATCACTCCGCGGGAGTGGTCTCCTCGCGGACGACCTGCTGGGCGACCCGGAAGGCGCGGCCCGCGGCCGGCATGCCCGCGTACACGGCCGTCTGCAGCAGCACCTCCTTGATCTCGGCGGGGGTCAGGCCGTTGCGCAGGGCGGCCCGGGTGTGCGCGGCGAGCTCCTCGAGGTGGCCGCCGGCGACCAGGGCGGTGAGCGCCACGCAGCTGCGGGTGCGGCGGTCGAGGCCCGGCCGGTCCCAGATCGCGCCCCAGTTGCTGCGGGTGCTGAACTCCTGGAAGTCGCCGGAGAAGTCGTCCGCCTCGGCCAGCTCCCGGTCCACGTGGGCGTCGCCGAGCACCTCGCGGCGGATCTTCAGCCCGATGTCGTACGCGTCCCGCGACCCTGCGGGCATCGGCTCCGCCGCCATCGGGGCGATCTCCGCGATGGGCGCGGCCTGCGGGGGCGCCACCGGGACGGGCGCCGCCGGAGGCGCGAGGACGGCCATGTGTCCGGTGGTCGCGTCGAAGCCGGGCTGCCAGGCGGTGGAGAAGTGCCGCACCAGCAGGTCGGTCACGGCCGCCGGCTGCTCCACCGGCACCAGGTGCGAGGCGCCGGGCACCACGGCGAGGCGGGCGTCCGGTATCCCGGCGACCAGCGTACGGGCCTCGGCGGGCCCGGTGACCTGGTCCTCGGAGCCGACCAGGACCAGCGTGGGCACGCCGACGCGGCCCAGTTCGGCGCGGACGTCGAAGGAGGCGAGCGCCTCGCAGGCGGCGATGTAGCAGCCGGGGTCGGTGGTGCGCACCATCTGCACGGCCCAGTCCGTGATCGCGGGCTGCGCGGCGGCGAACCCGGAGGTGAACCAGCGGTCCGGGGAGGTACGGGCGATCGGGTCCAGCCCGTTGGTGCGGACGACGACCCCGCGCTGGCGGAACTCGTCGGCGGTGCCGAACCTCGGCGAGGCCGCGATCAGCGCGAGGGAGGCCATCCGCTCCGGGTGGCGCAGGGCCAGCTCGACGCCGATCGCCCCGCCGAGCGCGCAGCCCGCGTACCCGAAGCGATGCACGCCGAGCCCGTCGAGGGTGGCCAGCAGCCGCCCCGCGAGATCGGATACGGCCCCGGCCGGATGCGCGGGCGCACCACCGTGGCCGGGCAGATCGAACCGGAAGATGCGCCACTGCCGCGTCAACTCCGGTATCTGCCGGTCCCACATGTGCCATGTGGTACCCAGTGAGGGACCCAGGATCAGGACCGGAGCGTCTTCTGGCCCGTCAAAGCGGTATTGCAGGGTGTTCGGGGGTGTCTCACTCACGCCCCAGACCCTCTCACGTCTCACGGACGCCCCTATAACGCGGGTGTGCGGGCAACCGGTCTGACCAGGTTGAATACCTCGCGGGCTGCGTATCGCTTGAGGCATCGGATGATCTCGCGTCGGGTCTTGCCTTCCTGGGTGCGGCGTTCGCAGTACGCCTGAGTGCGCGGGTCATGGCGCAGGCGGGTGAAGACGATGCGGTGCAGGGCCGCGTTCGCCTGGCGGTCGCCGCCGTGGTTGAGCCGGCGCGTGCTCCGACGGCCCGACGAATACTCGACGGGGCTGACTCCGCAAAGGGCAGCAAAGGACGCCTCGGTGTCCAGTCGCTCGGGGTTGTCTCCCATGGTGATCAGGAGCGTGACGGCGCTGTCCGGACCGATGCCCACCGGTTCGAGCAGCTGTGGGGCGTGGCGTTCGACGAGTCGGGTCAGGCGTTGGTTCAGCTCGTTGATCTGCCCGGTGAGCTGTTCGATGCGTTCGGCGAGCATGCGTAATGTCATGTGGGTGGCCTGGACCACCGCGTCCTCGTCTCCCCCACCATCGGGTGGGCTGAGGGTCGCGCAGGTGCGGAACAGCTCGGCATTGCCCAAGCTCGACAACCGTTCCCGCAGGGCGGGGTCGGCGATCACTAGGACGGCCTTGAGCTGGTTGATCGCCTGTGTGCGAGCCTTGACCGCGGAGTCCTTGGCGAGCTTGTAGATCCGGGCGCTGTGCACCGGGCCGTCGCCGGACTTGGCCTGGGCCCGGGTGCGACCGCTGAGCACGGCTCGCGCTGCGGCCTGCGCATCGAGCGGGTCCGACTTGCCGAGCAGACGGCGGGCTGTGCGGTCAGGCCGATTCACTTCGAACACCTGGACATGCTGGGCCAGCAGGTAGCGGGACAGGCCCGCGCCGAAGGTACCGGTGCCCTCCACACCGGCCCGGCGCACCGTCCCCCGCCTGCGGGCCCACACGAGCAGCCGACGGTAGCCGGCCACCGTCGCCGGAAAGGACTCGGTGCCAAGGACCTTCCCCAGCGGGGAGATTACGGCGGCGACGTGCACCTCACCGTGCGTGTCCACGCCGAGCACGACTTCTCTCCGCACGGGAGGATCCGTACTGGAGGAGGTGCTGCGCTGTCTGGTCGTCATGGTGGTTCGCCTCCCGCAGGGTGACACGCTGAGTGGATGGCACCGGCCCGCTCGGGCGGTCTGAACCGTGATGGCGCCTGGAACTCGGCAAGGCCCCTATTGGGACACGCCCTGTGGCTCGGTGACAGCAGAAGCCAGCCCGCAACGACGGTCGACAAGCCTGTGACTGGACACTTCGGTCAAAGATCTCAAGAGTCAGACCCCCGTCCGGGACGGCATCGCTCAACCGTCCCATCGATCCCGGCGTATCGGCACCTACCGACCACAGCCGGATGGCTTCGCCCGAACCAATGCCCAACCTGGCCGGAGCAGGCTGAGAATGAGCTGACTCCCCGCCCACTCGCGACCGGCAATGACAGACAGCCGTCTGGGCCGCCTTACGGTCGCCCTCCATCGGCCATCGCACGAACGGCTTCGAGCCCTCATTCTGGTGCACGGTTGTCCGCAGTCATGGCGCGGGCTGCCAAAGAGGCTGCCTAGCAACTCGGCAAAGGCACCGGCGAGTGCTTGGGAACTCGGTCTACTCGAGTAACGGGGAACAGCAGCACCGCACGAAGGGGCGCCCGCGTGGAAGGCATGGCGCATGTGGGCGCTGCCGGACCCGATGCTCGCGGCCCCCGTCACCGACCCGGCGCCGCCCGATGGGTGGGCCGCCGAGGAGAAGTGGGACGGTTCTCCAGACACCTCGTGATGTCTCATTCGCGTTGGCACCGTTCACCCAGGTCACGACTGGTCCTTCGTGCGTGCGGCTGAGGCTTGCCGGGTGTCTGCGCCGCTGCTGACGTGCCGCTGGGTCTCCTGGGGGCCGTGCCAGTCCAGGCAGACGGCGGTGGCATCGTCTTCGAGCCGGCCGTCGGCGGCGTCCCGGACCGCGGACGTCAGCGCCAGCGCGGTCTCCCTCGGGTGCAGATTCCGGGTGCACCCCAGCAGGGCGGGCAGATCGACCTTCTCTCCGTGACGTTCGAGCATGCCGTCGGTGAACATGAGCAGACGGTCACCGGGCCGCAGGTCGAGGTCCTGCACACGGTACGGGTGGGGAGTCAGCTCAGACAGCCCGAAGGGATGGTCCACCTCGCAGGTGATCGTCTCCACAGCCCCGTCGCGCATGCGCAGCGGCCAGGGATGACCGGCGTTGACGAATTGGGCCCGCCCGGTATGGAGATTGATGCGCAGGAGCTGCCCGGTGGCATGACCGTGGCCGTGTTCGATCAGTGCCTGGTCTGCCCGGTGGGCCTGTTCGGCCAGGCCGGTGCCCGCCCGGCGGGCCCCGCGCAGGGCGCCCACCAGGACCGTGGCGGCCAGGGCGGAATCCATGTCGTGGCCCATGGGATCGGTCACCGACACGTGCAAGGTGTCGCGGTCCACGGTGTAGTCGAAGGTGTCGCCGCTGAGGTCCTCGGAGGGCTCCAGGTTCCCGCACAGGGTGAACTGTGCGGCCTCGCACGACAGCGACAGGGGCAGCAGCTGGTACTGGATTTCAGCCGCCAGGGTGGCCGGCTTGGACCGTTTGCCCCAGGTGTAGAGATCGGTGAAGCGGCCGTTGGCGATCACGATGTAGGCCAGGATGTGGGCGGCTTCCCCGACTGCGTCGAGCACGTCCTCGCCAGGGCCGGTCGGCAGGAGCAGTTCCAGCAGCCCGATCGCATCCCCGCGGTTGGTGACGGGCACGATCACCCGCTGCCCCTCGCCGGTCGCGTCCTGATACAGCTGCTGGGTACGGATCACCTCCTCGTAGACACTGCCGAACAGGGGAACCCGCTCGGCCTGCCGCCCACCTTGAGTGGGAGCGGTGGACAGCCGAGCCACCGCCTTCCCCGTCAGGTCCACGATGAGGAAAGAGACCTTAGTGGCCTCGAAACGCCGCCGCATGTCCTCCGCGATCACGTCGACGGCGTCCGCCGGCGCCGCTGTCTCCGCTGCTGTCAGCAATCGAGTGAGCCCACTTTGTCCACCGCTCACGACCGCAGTCCCTTCCGCACCCCCCCACCAGCTTGGTAATCACCGCAGTGAGCGTCAATCCGTGAACAGTCACGCTCCGGCGTTCGCCCGCGGACGGGGCCGCCACGGCTGCTCTGTACAAAAGCGGCTCGACAGGCCGATGTCTTATGCGACACGCCAGAGTCTGGAGCTCCATGGTGGGCGGGCTTCGACGGGCACGTCCGGAGGAGTAACTCACAGCCGGTCACCCCGTACGGGAGCCGGATCGTCGGCGGCACTGAGGCTTGAGCCGCGACCACCCATGTAGGACTTCCGGACGGGGAGCGGCGCGCTCCCACGGTCGGCGACCTGCCGCTTGCCGAACGACGGTTCGTGGGGCCTGTGCCCGCGCCGCCGCTCATGCCGCGTCGCGCCAGGCGGCGATACCGGTCACCGTGACCGCGACGGTGACCGGCTCCGCGGCACCGTGGGTGGCGAGGTGGGTGACGAGGGCGGCTGTCACCCGGTCGTGGACGATTCGGGCGATGTCCAGCGCCCGCCGACCCTCCGTCAGGACGCAGCGCACCTCGATGTGCCATCCCGAACCGTCCGGCGCCCGGTCGGCGCGTACGCCGGCCTCAGGTGGCGTGGTGTCCGCCCGGGTGGGCGCGGCGGCTGCCGCGAGGCGCCGGGCGAGGCGGGGCTGCAGGGCGGCCACGCCAGGAACCGCGAGGGCTGCTTCGGCCGCGACGCCGGGGAGCGCGGTGGTGCCGGTGGCGGTCATCATGCGCCACCGCCCGTCGGGAGGCGGGGACCGAGGGTCGGTCCCGGTTCCAGTACGTCGGCCACGGTGATGTCGACGGCTGTCACCGTGAGCCCCAGGTCCTGTCCGGCCGAGTGGAGGACCGATCGGCGTACCTGGTGGACCCGGTCGGGCAGCGGGCGGTCGAGGGCAGCGGCCAGGGTCATGGTCACCCGCACGTCGGTGCCGTTGCCCTCGTGTACGAGCCGGCAGGTCGCGGCCCTGGCACCGGGGACCGTGTCCGCGGCCCGCCTCAGCACCTTGGCCGCGGCGCTCTCGGCGATCCGCAGGTCCCGGTCGGGGTCGGCCAGGGGCAGCAGCCGCCCGAACCGGACCTCTGCCCTGACGACGTCCATGACCCGGTCGGCGAATGCGTGCAGGCCCGGAGGGTCCTCGTCGCGCAGCGTCCGGGCGGCCGCGTTCACCGTGGCCAGTCCCTCGACCGCCTCTCGGCAGTATGGACAGGACACCGGGTGCGGGTCCGCGGCCGGTGGTGCGTCCCGCGCCTGTTCCCAGACCCGGCTGAGCAGGCGGCCGCAGGGCAGTACCTCATCGCCTGCGATCGGGGGCACGTCGGCGGCGGCCCAGCCGTTGCGGGGCCCGTCGGCTCCGGGCGGTTCGGGAGGCCGCGTGTGCGGGTCGTCTAGCGCCATGAGCCCATCGCCTCCTGCAGGGATCGGCGTGCCCTGAACAGTCTGCCGCGTACCGTCTGCTCGTCGGTACGCGTCACGTGCGCTATCTCCTTGTAGGGCAGGCCCTGCACCTCCCTCAGGATCCAGCAGACCCGCTGTCCGGCGTCCAGCTCGGCGAGCGCGCGGAACAGGGCGGCCATGGCCGCGTCCTCCTCGGCGGTCCGGGCGGGCTGGCTCCACGCGTCGCCCGCCGCGGGTTCGGCGACGGTGTCCAGGGAAAGAGGCGGCGGCCGTCGGTGGCACATGGTCTGGCAGCGGTTGACGGTGATCCGGTACATCCAGGTGTGGAACTCCGCCCTGTGGCGGTATTCCGGCAGGTGGCGCCAGGCGCTGACGAAGGCGTCCTGAACGGCCTCCTCGGCGTCCTGGGGGTTGCCCAGCATGCAACGGGCCAGGGTCAGCAGGGACCGGCTGTGCCGCTGGACGAGAACGGCGAAGGAGTCCTCGTCTCCCTCGGCCGCCCGTACCGCCAGCAGGCGGTCGGGCAGGTCGCATCCCAGTCGTGGGGAAGCAGTGCGTTCGATCATGGCGCTCCCACGCAGGCTCGGAACAAGCGTGTACCCCTGAACCGAGCTGTGATGCATGTCACACATCGGGCATGTGAGGAACACGCCGCCCGGTATGTCCAACCTTTGACGGGCACCATTCCGGTGTCCGGCCGACCGATCGAGGCGACCGCCATGACGGACAACATCACCAGCGTCGGCGGGGGCAGCCGGCCCGAAGCGGACGTGAGCGCGCTCAAGGGCCGCACCGGGGCCGGGGCTCCGGCCGAGACACGGGGCAGGACCACCATCGCGGACGGTGTGGTGGCCAAGATCGCGGGCATGGCCGCCCGCGAGGTACCGGGCATCCACAGCCTGGGCGCGGGGATGGCCCGCGCCTTCGGCGCCATGCGCGAACGCGTCCCCGGCGCAGGCGGAGGCGGAGGCGGAGCGGTCACCCGCGGCGTCAAGGTCGAGGTCGGGGAACGGCAGGCCGCGGTGGACCTGGACGTCGTCGTCGAGTACGGCGTCTCCATCGTCGACGTCGCGGGCGGCGTACGCACCAACGTCATCAGCGCCGTGGAGCGGATGACGGGCCTGGAGGTCGTCGAGGTGAACATCGCCGTCGACGACGTCCATCTGCCTGACGACGAGGAGGAACAGACCGAACCGAACGAGGGCCGCGTGAGGTGACCGCTGCCAGGAGCACCGCCGTGTCCTCGGGCCCGAGCGGATGATCACGGCGAGAGGGACGCTCGCGAGACGGGTGAGTGCGAGATGAACACAGCAACGACGGGACTCGCGGCCGGCATGGCCCTCGGCTTCGCCGGCTACTTCGGCGGCTTCTGGGCCTTTCTGCTGGTGCTGGTCCTCGGTGCGGCGGGGCTGATCGTCGGCCTCGTCGTACAGGGCGACCTGGACCTCCGGACACGGAGGCAGCGGTGAAGACCCGGCCCGGTTCCCCCGGCGAGGGGTCGGGCCCGCCGGCGCCGGCCGCCGGGCTGCCGCCCCCGGCCGAGCGGGGCGCCACCGTCATCCCGGACAGGGTGGTCGCCCGTATCGCCGCGCAGGCCGCGCGCGCGGCGCAGTCGCGGCGCGCCGCCGTACCGCCCGATCGGGGCGGACCTGCGGCACCCCGCGCCTCCGCCGCCGTCCGTACCGGATCGGTGCGCCTGCATCTGACCATGGACCTGCCCTACCCCACCGACATCCCGCGTGTCTGCGAGCGGATCCAGCGGGACGTCGCCGAACGGGTCGCCCAGCTGACCGGGCTGCGAGTGGGAGAGGTCCTCCTCACCGTCCGGCGGCTGGTGACCGCCACCGACTCGAGCCGGGGGCGGGTCCGGTGAGCGGCCGGGCGGCCCGGGTCACCGGGCACGCCGTGCAGGAAGGGCGATCGTGATGACATCCGGTCCACGTCCCCCGGGCCGCGGCTCCGCGTCGTCCGGGCACCGTGCCGCAGTGCCGCTGACGAAGGAGCCCGATCCTCCCGAACGCGACGTGTCCACCTCGGACCTCACAGCCGGTGAGCGCGAAGGAGGGCACCGAACCCGTCGCAAGTGGTCGGCGCGCAGCGTCACGGCGGCGCTGGTCGCCGCGGTGATCCTCGTGGCCGCGGTCGCGGCGCTCGTCGACGTCGTCGCCGTACGGGCGGGACGTCCGGCGGCGGCCTGGCGACGGCATCTGGCCGACGAACTGGCGACTCGCCCGGTGGACGACGTGTGGATGCTGACGGGAGCCGCCGTGGCCGCCGCCGTCGGCGTCTGGCTGATCGTCCTGGCCCTCACCCCCGGTCAGCGCCGTTGGCTGCCCCTGCGCTCACCCGCCGGCTGCCCGCGCTTGCGGGCCTTTGTGGACCGCGACGGAGCCGCCGTCCTGCTGCGCGACGCCGCCATGCGGGTCCCCGGAGTCGGCGCGGCGCACGTCCGGGTGGGCCGCCACCGCATCAAAGCCCGCGCGGACGTCCGCTTCCGCGAGCCCCGACAGGTGAAGGACGACCTCACCGCCGTCCTCGACGAGGAGCGCGACCGGCTCGCCCTCGCCCGTCCTCTCCGCATCGCCGTACGGGCGCGGCGACGCACCCGCTGACACAAGACCCGCAGCACCGGAGCCCGCCATGACGCCGCGATCCGCTCTCAACCGCACTCTGCTGGCCCTCGCCGGGCTGGTCCTCCTCGGCGGCGGACTGCTCATCCTCTTCGCCGGGCTCGACCTCTACCGGCGGCACGATCTGGCCCCGCCCGCCGGCTGGCCCCTGACCACCCCGGCCGACGTCCTGCTCGGCTCCGCCGACCGGGCCCGCTGGAGCAGCCAGGGCTGGTGGTGGTGGCCCGCGGTCATCGCCGCCCTCGTCCTCACCGCCCTCCTCGCCCTGTGGTGGCTGCTCGCCCAGCTGAGCCGACACCGCCCCGGCTCACTGCCCGTCGGCGGCACACCCCCGCAGGAGGGCGTCGAACTGCGCGACCGCGCACTCAGCGAAGCGATCGCGAACGAAGCCGGTGCCCTGCCAGGGGTAGGCCATGCGGCCGTAGTCATCACCGGCCGACCGGGCCGCCACCGCACCCGCATCAAGCTCACCCTCACCCCCGAGGGCACGCCCGGCGCCACTCTCGGTGCCCTGTGCGAAGGCCCGATCGGCACCGCGCGTCGGTCCACCGGCCTCACCGACATGCCAACCGAGGTCCGCCTACAGGTCAGCCGCCACGGACCACACCGCGTGGAGTGAGGAGGAGATCGGCCGTTCCCGCCGACGCCCTTGCGGCCCATAGCAGTTCGCGGGCGCGCCGGCACCACTCCCCGAAGGAGAGATCATGATCATCCTGGGCGTCATTCTGCTCGTCGTCGGCTTCCTCACCGGCCTGTCCATCCTGTGGACCATCGGGATCATCCTGCTGGTCGTGGGAGCCATCCTGTGGATCCTCGGCGCGATGGGACACGCCGTCGCTGGTCGACGCCACTACTGGTAGGCGGGGTCGGTTGCCCTGCAGGGCAGTGATCCATGCTGCGGGCAGGCCGGCAGACGGCGCGGACCCCACCAAGATGTTCGCGGCGGCGGACGACGACGGCGAAGAGGTCGATCCGGCTGAGGCCGCCGCCGGTGCTGACCAGCCGCCGCGGCTCGGCCGGGGCGCGCCCGGTGGCCGTTGTGCCGGTCCTCGCCGCACGAGCGCACGGCCGACTCGTTGGGGAGTCGGTGGATCGGCCCCCACGGTCCGGGCGGAAGTTCCCCACCGCGTCGGCCGGTGAGTCTCCGTCGGGAGTTCGTATGCACAGCACCTTCGTGAGGATCCGCCCGGAACGTCCCCCGGGGCCACGGCGATGACGGGCGGTGAGCGGCAAGGACCCGCGGAAGGCTCCACCCGGTCGGAGCACTTCGGGGAGGAGTTTCTGGGAGTCCTGCTGGACCAGGGGCACGAGTTGCCGCCGCACCAGCTCGGTCCGCTCGTCGCACGGCAGATCGGCAGGCTCGACGGCCGCGAGACCTCTATCTTCCTGCAGGACTACGGCCAGGTGTGGCTCGTCCCCCTGCCGGGCGACGGGCTGGCGGCCGGGGAACCGCAGCCGATCGACGGCTCCGACGCCGGACGCGCCTTCCGGGAAGCGCGTCCCATCGAGGTTTCGCAGGCCGACGGTGTGCGGGTCTACCTTCCCCTGCTGGACGGTGGAGACCAGGTGGGAGTGATGGCCGTCACCCTGGACCACCTCCAGGACGACGAGCGACGGCTGCTGCGCAGGCTCGCCTCACTCGTGGCCGACATGCTGGTGACCAAGCACGGTTACACCGATCTGTTCTTCCGGCTGCGGCGCAGAGAACCGATGAGTGTGGCGGCGGAGATCCAGTGGTCGCTGCTGCCACCGCTGGCGATGTCCACGCCCCGGGTCGAGCTGGCCGGGATGCTGGAACCCGCCTACGACGTGGCCGGCGACAGCTTCGACTACGCCCTCGACGGCGATGTCCTGCATGTGGCCATGGTCGACGCGATGGGCCACGGACTCGACGCCGCCACGATGGCCACGGTGGTCATCGGAGCCTACCGGCATGCCCGGCGCATCAGCGTCGGCCTGTCGGAGATCTATACGTTCATGGACCGGGCCGTCGCCGATCAGTTCGGCCCCGACCACTTCGTGACCGCTCAGATGATGCGGCTCAACACGGCAACGGGCAGGCTTCAGTGGGTCAACGCCGGACATCCCGCTCCTCTGTTGATCCGTGGACACCGTGTCGTACGACGGCTGCAGGGCCCGACGACGCTGCCCGTCGGCTTCGGCGGTCACGAGCCCCGGATCAGTGAAGTGGCTCTCATCCCCGGCGACCGGATCCTGTGCTTCACCGACGGACTGATAGAGGAGCGCGATGTCGGCGGTGAGGAATTCAGTGAGGAGCAGCTCATCGGGTGGGTGAACCGCCTTGAGCCCTCGGCCCAACAGATCCGCACGGTGGCGCGCTCCCTCTCCCACACGCTGCAACGGGCGCGGGGCGGGATCACGACGGACGATGCGACGCTCCTGCTGATCGAATGGCGCGGGAGCGCCACCGACGACCTCGCCCTCCCGGAGTGAGCCGGCCTCCCACCCCCAGGGAAAGGCCGACGACACGCAGCCTTTCCCCCACCGCCGATCTCTCACACTCCTGCTGCCGCGGTGGGCACGTGACGGGTGACCGGTCCGTCAGGAGTGCGTGAGGCGGGGTGGGGGGGCGTCGTGTCCGCCTTCGGAGTCCCAGACCGCCTCCCGGAGCGAGTCCGAGTCGGCCGCTGCCTCTGCCGCGGCCCGGAAACGTTCGGCCTCATGGATCAGGCCGGTCGCCGTGAGGCTCCGCGACGGGTCGGTGGCCGTGGCCATCAGCCGGACTGCGGTGGCCGGGGCTGTCTCCGGTGGGATCACCAGCAGGTCCCAGCGGCCGAAGGTGTGGGACAGCAGCAACAGCTTGTGCGGGTCCTGCCCGGCGTTGGACCAGCCGACGCGCACCATGTGGCCGTGCGCGGGCACTTCACCCGGGATGACCGGCCAGAACGTGCGGCTCACCGCTATCCGGGTGATCCTCCCCCACAGCGGGTCGAGACATTCGACGAGCGCCGGGAGCTCCTCCGTCAGGTTGCGCGAACGGGGCCACCAGGCACCGTCGATCAGGGCCGGAGGGGCGCCGGCCCGCGCCAGCGTGAGTCGGAGCGGTGACGAAGAAGGGGCCCGGTCTCCGACTGCGGGTGTGAACAGAATGGTCGCGGTCATGACGCGGACCCAACCCCGGGCCGGTCACGGCCGGCCCGGTTGCCATGAATCGCCGAGAACGACCCGGCGTGGAAGCCGGTGTACGAGATGCTCTCGGTAATCACCAGGATACTCCTCGCCGAGGCCCGGCGGACTGGCGGGGAGTGACGGGCTGAACGGAACAACACACGTCACAGAGCCAGGGGAGTGCTGGGCCGGGGCATGCGGGCCGTCGGGCGTGAGACCGGTCCGGGAGCCGGCATACGAAGGGCCCCGGCGCCCTCGGCCCACTGCCGCCGGTATCGACAGCCGCTTCACCGAATGCGGCGGCGTCTCCACAACCGCCCCGGCGTGTGCGGAGTACCGTGGACAGCACCGAGGGCATTTCGCACACCGGCTTCCACGCCGGGTCGTTCTCGGCGAGAGACGAAACCCGGGGCGCCGCCAAGGCGGCCCGGAGACGGGTCCGCATCATGTCGGCGACCTTGCACCAACTCCTGCCACACCACGAGCCCGTCGCAGCCCCGGCCGTGCGTCTCGCGCTGAAGACCGACGGCCCGTCGCGCGGCCTCCTGGACGGTGCCTGGTGGCCCCGCTCCCGAGACCTGCTGAGCGAGCTGCCCGCACTGACCGATGTGCTGGACCCTCTGTGGGGCCGCATCACCCGCATCGCCGTCAACCCGAAGTACTGGCCGGTCATCCCGCACGAGATCCCCGTGGGCGGTCATGTCGTCAAGGCCGGATGGTTCACCCCGGAGATCGACCCGCACAAGCTGCTGCTGCTCTCCTACGGCACCGGCCGCTGGGACCTGCTGGTCATCCCGCCCGAGACCGAGACGGAGCCGGCGGCCCGCCTGATGGCGGCCGCGTCCGACTACGACGGCCCACCGCTGACCGCAAGCGCTCTCATCGCCGCGGACGAGACCCGGCACGCCGTCTCCGCCGCCGACCGGCCACTCGAACCGGACGAGGCAGAGAAGCACGAGGAGGACGGCTCCGCCTCAGCGGCCGTTCCGGCAGGGACGGATCGCGCCAGTCGCCTGGTCATCGGCATGTGAGACGGCCGCCACGACCGGTGCCTTCACGGGTTTCGGACCTGCCTCACGAGCCGGCGCAGGCACATGCAGGGGTCTCGACCGGCGAGTCTCCGCCCCACGTGGTCCTCGTCCCGAGGAGCAGTACATGCAAGCCCTGATCGTTCTCATCGTCGTGATCGGTCTTCTGGCCGTCCTGGCCCTCGCCCTGTCCGTGAAGGTCGTCAAGCAGTACGAGAAGGGAGTGCTGTTCCGCTTCGGCCGACTCGTCGGAACACGCTCCCCGGGACTGCGGTTCATCATCCCGTTCGTCGACGCCCTGCACCGGGTGTCGCTGCGGGTCGTCACCATGCCGATCCAGTCCCAGGGCATCATCACCCGGGACAACGTGAGCGTGGACGTGTCGGCGGTCGCCTACTTCCGGGTCGTCGACGCCGTGAAGTCGGTCGTCGCCGTGGAGAACGTCAACGCGGCGATCAACCAGATCGCCCAGACCACCCTGCGGAAGGTCGTCGGCCGGCACACGCTCGACGAGACGCTGTCGGAGACGGACCGTATCAACCTGGACATCCGCCAGATCCTGGACGTCACCACCGTCGACTGGGGTGTGCAGGTCACCCTGGTCGAGCTCAAGGACATCCAGCTGCCCGACACCATGAAGCGCGCCATGGCCCGCCAGGCCGAGGCCGAGCGGGAGAAGCGAGCGAAGATCATCAACGCGGAGGGCGAGTCCCTGGCCGCAGCAGCGCTCGGCGACGCCTCGGACACCATGATGGCCCACCCCCTGGCGCTTCAACTGCGCAATCTCCAGAGCCTGGTGGAGATCGGTGTCGACCAGAACACCACCGTCGTCTTCCCGGCCCCCCTCATGAGCACGATCGGCGAGCTCGGCTCCTTCCTCGCCCGGGAAACCGCTGCCGCCGCACCCGCCGCGGCAGCGCCACCGGCCGGCACCGGCCGCACCGACACGTCCCTCAGCCCGGCAGGCAGCGCGCCCGGCACCGCGGCGTGAAGCCGACTACGGCCCGAGCGATCCGTGGCGCCAGGGAGGATTCGTGACCGTCGCCTGTCGCGCGCATCCTCCGGGCACCGGCTGATGATGGGGGTACGGCCGAACACGCGGAGCTGATCATGACGGGTTGGCGGGTCAGGGACTACACCCAGGACGATCTCGAAGCGGTGATCCGTGTCGACATGCAGAGCGGCACGACCGAGGAGCCGCCGCTCTTCCCACTCTCGGACGCCGTGACGGCCCTCCAGACCCGCCACCCGGCCGTGGTGGCCACGGCCGACGACGTGCTGATCGGCGCCGCGGTGAGCAGGGTGGAGGGCGAACGGGCATGGATTCTGCGCATCTGCATGGCGCCCGGCTGGCGGCAGCGCGGGCTGGGGAGTGCCCTGATCACCGCCCTTGAGCAACGCGTCTTCGCCGCCGGCGTCCGCGCGGTGCACGCCGCCCTGCCCGAGGGCGAGACCGGTGCCACCGCCCTGCGCAACTGCGACTTCGGCGCCCGCCCCGGGCTGGTCTTCTTCGAGAAACGCGGACCGGTGACCCCGCAGTCGGCCGGCACGCTGTCCTCGCTCGGAGCGGAGCTGCCGCCAGGGGGGCTCTGGCAGAAGGTCGCGGGCATGCAACGGGAGAAGCAGCTCATCGAGCGGCGCCTGGTCCTGCCGCTGGCCCATCCCGAACTGGCCGCCCAGCACGGAGTGGAACCGCCACGGGCGGTGATGCTGTTCGGCCCGCCCGGGACCGGCAAGAGCACGTTCGCGCACGCGATCGCCAGCCGCCTGGGATGGCCCTTCCTCGAACTGTTCCCCGCCCGTCTGGCCGCCGAGTACGGCCTGGCGACCGGGCTGAACCGGCGCTTCGACGAGATCGCCCGGCTCGACCACGTCCTCGTCTTCATCGACGAGGTCGAGGAAGTCGCCGGCGAACGCGGCGGCGCGGACGCGACCGCTGTCGGCGTCGTCAACGAACTGCTCAAGGCGATCGTCCGGTTCCGAAGCCAGGACGGACGGCTGCTCGTCTGCGCCACGAACAACGTGACCACGCTCGACTCCGCGTTCCTGCGGCACGGCCGCTTCGACTACGTGCTGCCGATCGGCCCTCCCGACCACACCGCCAGGACCGCACTGTGGGAGAGCTACCTGGCCCGAGCGGGCGCGCGGGCCGACAGCGCGGTACTCGCGTCCGCCAGCGAGGGGTTCACCCCCGCCGACATCGCCCACGCGGCGCGTACCGTCTCCCAGGCCCAGTTCGAGCGCACCTTCGACACCGGAACCCGGACCACCCCCACCACCGACGACTACCTGGACACGATCTGCGACACCAAGCCCACGGTCAGCGCTGCCATGGCCCGGGAATTCGCCCAGCAGACGGAGGAGTTCGCCCGCATCTAGCGTCCAGGCCGGGTGGGGAGTCGATCTGCGACGGACGTGTCAGGCCGGCGTAGGTGGCGTGTCGCTGCCCGTTTCGATGAGGATCTGCCTGGCCTCGGTGACGTTTTCGGCCCGTACGGCCCTGGCCATCGCGGCGCGTGCCGCGTCGGGCGACGTGTCCGGAGGGACCAGCAACAGAGAGAAAAGGTCCCCTTCGCCTCGGGTGATGAGGACGGTGTCGTCACCGACCGGGAAGGAGTCGATGTGCACGACCCGGTCGTCGACCATCACCCGGGTCGGCAGTTCGTCCCAGGCGCTGCCGTCCAGACCGACCCGGGTGACAGGCCCGAGATGCTCGGTCAACGCGGAGATCAGCGAGGGAAGCTCGGCACCGATGTCCCGGGACCGCGGCCACCATGCGCCGTCCAGGATTCCCTCGCGTGCGTGGGTGGTCTCCAGTCGCAGCAGGGCCGTTCCGGGTTTCACCGACCGGTGCACGGCGTCCGGCAGGAGCCTGGGGAAGTCGGGGGTGTCTGAGCCTGCCATGGTGTCCGCCCGTCCGCAGAGAGCAGTGCGACCGCACGGCGTGCGACCACGATACGACCCTGCTACCTCACGGTACTCCGCACGACGCTCCCGCGAGCGCTTCGCCGCAGGCGCGGTTGCGGAAACAGGCAACGGCTCCGGCGTATACCCGCCGGAGCCGCCCTTCCGGGTCATTGCACGTGAGCGTGCGCCGACCCGCTTTCCAGGCTACGCCAAAGGGACTAATCCGCCATAAGCAATCCTTGCGAGGGTTAACTTAGGTCCGAGAAGCCGACGCGGCGGCTCAGCCACGCCCTTCCTCTTCCGTCTCCATCTGCCTGATCCCCTGGTGCGTCAGCGTGATCATCGCGGGCGTGTTGCCCCTCCCCCAGTCCACGACGACCCAGCCTTCGCCCGCCAGGTACATACAGGCAGCGGCCATGTCCTGCTCAGGGATGCCGAGGTCGGTGCGGAGCTTCGCCCCATCGACGCCCAGGAGTCGATCGCCCTCGGCGGCTTGGTACAGAGCCTGCATGATCCTCTCGCGATACGTCTTCCGGTCTCGCAGTATCGCCATCACGCGCCTTCCTCTCCCGCCCACGGTCGGGCCGAAGTCGATGTCATCCGCGGTCGCGGTGGGGCGCGTCGGAACGGTCGCGTCCACCGCCGGCCGACGGCGCCTCCGGGGCCGACGCCCGATCCCCGGCAGAACATCGCTGTAGTGGAAGGCAGCGATCCGTTCGGCGTGCTGACCATTGAGCTGGTGGATCAGAACTACTCCGATGGCGATCAGGACGAGCAGCACGGCCACGGCGATGACGAGCATGGGATCTCACCTCCGCCGACCGGCGGGCGAAGGCCCTGCCGAGCCGATGGGCCGGGGCCGGGACGACGGTCGACCTGCTCCGCCGTCGGCCTCCCAGGCTTCTTCCCTGTTTCGTGCATCGATCCCGTCTGCTGCTTGCTCCCGGGCCGAGGCATCGACGCCGTCGCCGGCCATCAGCTGCGCGGCAACATCCGCACCGGTTTCCGGCGGAATCACCAGCACGTCCCGGCGGCCGTCAGCGGAGAAAAGAGTGAGTCTGTGGGGATCCTGCTCCTCGGTGGACCAGCCCACCTGCACGGTGCGCCCGGCATAGGACACCCAGTGCGGCAGGACGGGCCAGTAGGCCGGGTGCACGGTGACACCCGTGATACGACCCCAGAGATCGCCCAATGCCGCCGTCAACGACGGCAGCTCACGGGTGAAGGCACGGGAGCGAGGCCACCACATACCGTCCAGCCCGCCCGGCGCGGGCGTGATGGACAGCCGGGCCGGATGGGGCGGCGCGCGCCTGCTCGATGTCGTACGGTCAATGGTCACGGCCATGGCGCGAACCTGTCTCCGGGCTCGTGGGTGCGGCCCGGCGCTGTCGATCTCCGGGAACGGCACCCGCAGCGGAGCCGGTGCGCGAAGAACTCCCGGTGTCTTCACACTACTCCGCTCACCGGTCCGAAAAGCCGGGGATGACCAGGCAGTTTCCTGCCTTCGGGACCTGGTCGCCGGTGCCGATGCCGGTCAGAGCCAGTCCTTGCGCTTGAACGTCAGATACAGCAATGCGGACAGGAGCACGATGACGGCGGCGGAGGTGACGAACCCCGACTCGCGGCCGAAACCGGGATAGGGGAGGTTCTGGCCGTAGTAGCCGGTGATCGCGGTGGGTACGGCGATGATCGCGGCCCAGCTCGTCACCTTCTTCATGATCAGGTTCATGCGGTTGGCCTGGACCGAGAGGTTCGTCTCCATGACCGAGGCCACCAGGTCCCGCAGCGATTCCGTCCACTCGGTGGCACGCAGCACGTGGTCGTAGACGTCCTGGTAGTACGGGGCGAGAGGGTCGTTGATCAGGTGCAGGCCGGGGCGCATGAGGGTGTTGACCACCTCACGCATCGGGAGCACGACGCGGCGCAGCTGGACGAGCGACTTACGCAGTGCGAAAACGCGGCGCTGCACGGCTTCGATCTCACGGCGCCCGGCCGCGAAGAGCAGACCCTCCAGGTCCTCGATGCTGTCGTCCAACTGCTGGACCGCGGCGAAGTGTCCGTCCACGAGATGGTCGAGCAGACCGTGCAGCAGGAATCCGACGCCGTGGCCGGCCAGGTCCGGGCTCTCGTCCCAGCGGGCGACGACGTCCTCGATGTCGAGGCCGTCGTCCTTGCGGACGGTGATCATGGCCTGGCTGGTGAGGAATACGGCGATCTCGCTGTACGTCAGTTGCGCACCGTCCGGGCTGACGGTCACGGCGTAGGCGCTGAGGAACTCGTGGGTGCGATAGCGGTCGAGTTTCGGCCGCTGTCCATGGTGAGCGGCATCCTCCAGAGCCAGTTCGTGGATGCCGAACTCCTGACCGGGCATGGTGAGTTCAGCGGCTCCGGGCCGGTGCAGGTCCAGCCACAGGACCGACGCCGGATCAGCGAGATGCGCTGAGACGTCACTGGCGGGAAAGCCCTCCAGGACCAGAGTGCCGTCGTGATACAGCCGGGTACGCGTCACCATGGCCCGAGGCTAGTGTCTTTATACCCCTGTCATGCCGCTTCGCCCTGATTGCCAGCGCGGCTGGTTCATCGACAGCAGCCACCCTCCGTGGGGGCCTTATGTCAAAGCCCGCGACATCCGGAGCTCCGACCGACGAGCATCGGGTGCCGGTCCGAAGGCAGGGATGTGGGTACCCGGCTGCCGCATCGCATCCGGCCTGCACCGCACGACCGGATGCGGCCCGTCAGCCGGGAAGGACACTCCGAGACCATGACCACGCATACCCTGCGCCGTCGGGGCTGGAGCGCGTTCGTCGTCATCGGCGCCGGGTGGTGGACCCTGGCGCTCGCCGCGTTCCTCGCCGTGATGTTCGGGCAGGTGGCTCTGCTCGCCCACGACGTCGCGCACCGCCAGGTCTTCCGCCGGCGCCGGCCCAGCGAGACGGCCGGCCGCATCGCCGGGGCCGCGATCGGGATGGGCTACGGATAGTGGCAGGACAAACACACCCGCCACCACGCCAACCCCAACCACGAGGACCTCGACCCCGACATCGCCCCGGACCTGCTGGTGTGGTCCCAGGACCAAGCCCGCGCCGCGACCGGACTGCCGAGGATCATCGGCCGTCGGCAGGCGTTCCTCTTCTTTCCCCTGCTCCTGCTCGAAGGGTTCAACCTTCATGTCTCCAGCGCGCGAGCACTGGGCAATCGCGCCCTGAAGAACCGCGCCCTGGACGGCACGCTGCTCTACGGGCACACCGCCGCCTACCTGACCGCAGTGTTCCTCGTCCTCCCGCCCGGTATGGCGATCGCGTTCCTGGCCGTCCACCAATGCCTGTTCGGCCTGTACCTCGGTTGTCTGTTCGCCCCCAACCACAAGGGCATGCCGATCTTGACCGGCGAGGACCGCCCCGACTTCCTGCGCCGCCAGGTCCTCACCGCACGCAACGTACGCGGCAGTTGGTTCACCGAACTCGCCCTGGGCGGCCTGAACCACCAGATCGAGCACCACCTGTTCCCCAGCATGCCCAGCTCCCACCTGCGCAGGGCCCGGCCCGTCGTCCGCCGCTACTGCCAGGACTGGGGAGTCGACTATCGGGAAACCGGACTGATCGCCTCCTACCGGCAAGCACTCGCCAGCCTCCACCGAGCAGGAGCGCCACTGCGGCGAGCCCGTATCAGCAGCGCCCGAGCATGACGCACCGGCGCCGGCGGTAGACGATCTCGCCGCCCTGTCTGAACCAGCACAGCCGTAAGCCGCCGTACCCGTCCCAGACTTTGCGCCGCGTCGCGCGCAGGGCTGCGCCGGAAGAAGCCTCGCCCGCAGCCGGCCGGCGTCCACCCACGAAGCGAGCGCATCCTCGCCGGATGTGCCTGCCTGTGCCGCCGGACGGGCCGGACCCACGCACTCAGCTCGCGAAGTGACCCTGCTCCGGCGTCAGTCCCACCGCGGACATGAGCGAGTCCGCGGCCTGCTCGGTGGCCTCCGGTGGCACGACCAGCAGATCCCGGCGCCCATGGGCGGGGGCCATCAGCACGATGGTGCTCGGCGTGCGCGCCGTGGCGGTCCTGCGCAGCCGGACGACCTGGTTGCAGACGAGCATGCGGCCCGGGGCCCCGGCCCACCCTGCGCCGTTCACCAGGACACTGACGATCTGGCCCCAGGCGCGGGGCAGGCCGTAGAGCAGTGACGGGAGCTCCGCCAGGAGGTCGAAGGTTCGCGGCCACCACGCCCCGTCGATACGGCGTGGCACGGTGTTCTCGGGCGCGAGGTACAGGCGAAGGAGGGGCGGGGCCGGTGGCGGGCGCCGCAGCTGGTCGCTCATGAGGTGTCCTGTCGGGTGGTTCGGCGCGGCATGTGGCCCTTGGCCGGACAGCGCGCCTCGGCGGCGGGCGATGCGCTCGCGGGGAGGCGGGAGTGCGGCGTCGGCCGTTCGTCCCTCCCAGGCGTCCTGTGCGTTCGCGTAGGCGGGGAAGCGGCCGAGCAGGCCGGTGTGGCGGAAGAGCAGGTCGGTCGTGTGGCTGTCGTACACGATGCGTACCCAGCCGCGCCGGGCGCGGCAGTCGGACCACGCCTCGCACAGCGCGGACAGGACGCTGGAGTCGGAGAAGGTCACCTCGCTCAGGTCCACGATCAGGAAGAGCCGTCCGGGCGGGGCCGCTCGGGCCTCGGTCAGGGCGCGGACCAGTGGGGCCGCTGATTGCGTGTCCAGTTCGCCGTACGTGCGGACGATGCGGCACTCCTCGAAGAGCGCAGAAGTGTCATTCAGAGTGGGCAACGGCTCACGCGAGGATGGTGGTCGAGGCCGGCCGGTCGTCCCTGCCGCGGGCTCCCAAGGGGCCCCGTGCCTCATTCCGCCTCCCCGGCCGCGCCCACCGGGCGACCCGCATCGGCGAGCGCCAGCATGCTCGCGGCGGTCAGTGGGTTCTCCGGGTCGGCAGCGGCGGCCAGCAGCCGGACGGCTGTTCCGGCGGGCTCCTCGGGCGGGACGACCAGGAGCACCCAGCGTCCCACGGCGCCGCAGTCCAGGGTGATGACGTGCGCGTCGCTTCCGGGTCCGGTCGGTTCCACGGCGATCACCCGGCCCGGGGCCATGACCGTGTGCGGGGCGCCGGGCCACCCGGCGGGGTCCACGGTGACCCGTATTACGGCCCCCGGCTCCGGCTCCAACAAGTCGACGAGCGAGGGAAGTTCGAGCTCCAGCGCGTCGCAGCGCGGCCACCAGGCCCCGTCCAGCGGACCGTGGCTGACGTCCGGGGTGAGGGTCAGGCGGGGCAGGGGCATGCGGTACGTGTGCGCGCCGGCACCGGACACGCCTTCGGCCGGCGTACTGCTGGGTTCCATGGTCCGGTCCCGTCCCGGGAGCCGTAGGACGACTGCCCGTTTCGTCCCTCGCCGGGAACGGCACCGCCGGAAGCGCTGCGCGGAAAGCTCTCGGTACGATCAGGCTACACCTGGGCCCAGGAGAAGCGCGCGGGTCAGCCGTCCGGCTCCGTCTTCTCTGCCCTGCCGTGTTCCCCCTGTTCTTCCTCCAGCTCCTCCATCAGGCGGATGCCCTCATGTGTCAGCGAGACGGCCGCGGGGGTCCGGTGCGAGGTCCAGTCCACGCTGATCAGTCCCTCGTCGGCCAGATAAGAGCAGGCGGCGGAGAGGTCCTCGTCGGGCAGGCCCAGCTCGGCGCGGAGTACCGATCCGCTGACCTGGGGGCGATTGCGTTCGACGGCCCCGTAGAGGGATCGCAGGACCGCCTCCCGGTTGTTCTTGCGTTCGCGGAGTCTCGTCATGGCTGTCGTTCTCCGAGGTCACGGCCACGGGGGACGGACACGCCGGCGGATCCTCGTGGCCTCGCGGATCCGGGTCATACCTCGTCGGCGTGAGCGTGCGCGTGCTCTGTCGAATTGCTGGTCGCGAGCCGGAGCGTGCGGGTTCCGCGGCGTGCGCGGTGTCGAGGGCGACATGGAGCCGGGTCGCGACCGGCGGGCAGCTGCTCCATACGGACCTCCTGACAGGCGACGGGTGCGAAACGTGCACCAACGACGATTCGGGTCGCTGCCCGACGCAGCCGGCGACGGTGTGGGGGCCTGCGTCGCGTTTCCACGGCAGCCTCCTCTGCAGGGTATGCCGGGTACGGGTGGCCCTGCGTCGGATGACCGGCCGGGCGGCCGGCCGCCTGCCGGTCCCCCGGCCGAGCCCGGTGACCACGCGAGCCGGCCTGGGCCGGAGGAGAGCGCCCGTACGCGGACGGTCGGCGCCGTTCCTGGTGTCGGCGACCGCCGGGCCCGCCGGGGCGGGCCCGGCCGGGAGTACGGTGGACACACCGAGGGCACGCCGCGCACCGCCTCAGGCACCGGTGCCGTTCTCGGGGATCGACGACGCCGGGGCGGCCATCGCCCGCGCCCGGGGGCAGGGTTGGCAATGACCGCGCAGGTGCTCCCCCCGACGACCCTGGCCCTCCCCGCTCTCCGGCCCGCACGGGGCAGGCCGCGTACCCGCGAACAGGGCCCGCCGCAGAGGGAGCGTACGTCCTCGCCCCAGATTGCAGATCGGATCCATCGGCTGACGCGTGGTCAGGTCGTGGACCGTCTGCAGGAGCTGGGCGACCTGTACGCGGAAACCTCCGGTGGTGACCCATGGGCGTGGAACCAGGCACGTGGCCCCTTCCTGGGCCATCTCACGGCCGACACACGACGGCCGGGGTTCTCGCTGCTGATCGCCGAGACCACCGCCCTGACCGGTTACGCCTATGGCTTCCCCACCGGCGGCTCGGGTCCATGGTGGGCGGGCTTCGACGGGCACGTCCGGGGAGGTCTGCTCCGCCGCGCCGCCTCCCGGCCGCTCTTCGTCGTCTCCGGGATCGTCGTCCCGCCTCGCGTGCGCCGGGAGTACCGGGACCACGTCTGGAACCTCGCCCGGCGCCTGCAGCGGCGACTGCTCGCCGACCACGGCGCCGCGCTCGGCGTCGCACTGGTGGACGTCCGGGACGGCAGGACCGTCGAGACAATGCGGTCCTGGGGCTGGCGGTACGCCGGAGACGACGGCCTTCAGGCCGTGTCGCCCGGTCCGTTCCGCATTCTGGCGCTTGCTCCGGGAACGTGAACAGCCGCGCCCCGTCATGGATCACGCCTCGGCCCGGTCAGGGCACGGGCAGGCGCAGGGCGAGAAGGGCGACGTCGTCCGTGCTGCCCAGGGGCGTCCGGGCCGCCAGCTGGTCGCACAAGATGTCCAGAGGTTCGTGGGCGAGGGCGAGAGCGTGGCGACGCAGTCGGCTGAGCCCTTTTGTCAAGTCGCTGCCGGGGACTTCGATCAGGCCGTCGGTGTAGAGCAGGAGCGTGGACCGCGGCGGCAGCGCGTGGGCGGCACTCGGGCGCGGATCGCTGGCACACGGGTCGGTTCCGAGGATGAGTCCCTGCCCGGCTTCGAGGTACTGCGCGCTCCCGTCGGGGGTCAGCAGCAGGGGCGGCGGGTGCCCCGCACTGGTCCAGTGCAGCGTCCAGGGGCCGGTGTCCGGACCTTCCACCCGGGCGAGGACGAGGGTGGCCATCCGCACGATGGTGATGGCGTGCATGGCGTCGTCGAGGCGGTCCACGACGGCACCGGTCGGCTCGGCATGGTCCCAGGCGAGGGAGCGCAGGATGCCGTGCAGCTGCGCCATGCCGGCCGCGGCGGTCAGATCGTGCCCGACGACGTCGCCGATGACGAGGGCGAGCGTGCCGTCCCTCAGCGCGAAGGCGTCGTACCAGTCACCACCGACCTGGGAGCCGGGCGGAGCGGGCTGGTACCGGGCGGCCAGCTGGAACCGGCCGTGCGCGGGCAGCGGGGGAAGGAGGTTGCGCTGCATGGCCTCGGCGACCGCGCGCTGCCGGCCGAACCGGCGCGCGTTGTCGATGACCAGACCGACCCGGCGGCCGATGTCGCCGGCCACGTCGAGATCGCCGGTGTCGAAGGGCCGGGCCGGGTCGGTGCGCACCAGCGTCAGGGCACCGGTGACCTGCCGTCTACTGCCGAGCGGCACCGTGATGGCGGATGCCGCGCCGATCGCTCCGAGGAAGGCGTCGTGCACGCTGGCCAGCGGGGAGTCGGGCGGTGCGTCCAGGTCCACCCGCTCTTGAAGCACGGGAGCGCCTTCGTTCAGTACCTGGACCAGGGGCGAGTGGGTCGCCTCCCCGACCGGGGGCAGATAACCGCGCCAGTCCTCCTGCCCGGCTGCACGGCCCTCCGGCCCGGTCACGGCCACTCGGTGCACCTGACGAGAGCCGACCCGCAGGTCCACCGCGGCCCAGTCGGCGAGGCGGGGGACAAGGACGCGGCTCAACCGGGCGAGGGCCTCGTCCACCTCCAAGGTCTGACCGAGCACGTCGGTGATCTCCGCGACGAGTGTCAATCGCTCGGCGAGACTCTCCAGAGCGCTCCTGTGAGCGGCTCGTTCCGCCCATCGGGGTGCCGACGTCTCTGTGACCCGCCGGCCCGGGGGCCGCGCACCGCTCGCTCTCGGCCCGGCTCCGCAGTGGGCCCGAGTCGGTGCCGTGGACGACGCTGTTGGTGGTGAGCTCCGCCACCTCGCTCAGGAGTCGAGGCTGAGTTCGGCCCAAACCGTTTTGCCGGGGTGACCCGGGGTGACGCCCCAGCGTCGGGCGAGTCGGTCGAGGAGTTGCATGCCAAAACCGCCGGGCTCGGTGTTCGCAGTGGCGCGCTTGCGGGGCCAGCGGTCGCTGGAATCGGTGACGGCTATGCGCAACCACCGTCCGTTCCAGGTGAGCTGGATCAGGGGTGAACCGGAGCCGTGGCGGATGGCATTGGTGATCAGTTCCGAGACGAGCAGTTCGGCGGTCTCGATCATCCGGTGCTGGCGCAGCGGGCCGCCGAAACCGTCCGCGCAGTCGCGGACCCAGTGTCGGGCCGCGGTGATGCTCGCCCTGACTGCGGGGAAGCGCATCTCGCAGGGTGGGATGGTCGATTCGCCGTTCACGCGGTTCCTCCAGCACGGATGGCTTTGGGCCGCCGCCGACCAGTGCTCTGCGCAGCCGGTGGGAGCCATCTGCCGGGTTACCCATGCCTGCCCGGCGAACCATCTGTGTCTACCGGGTGACCGGCAGGTCCCGCGAAGTCATCCGGAGTGAGTCCGACAGTGCCGGTACCTGCTGGGCGAGTGCGCTGCAGCACCCTCGCCGCCTTCGGCACTTGGATGGACGACAGGCTGCGTCGTGTAAGCGGATTACCTCCTCGCGACAGATCCGCGATTCCGCGAGCACGGTGACTGAGGCGGCGTATGGCGTCGGTGCAGCCCAGCGCGTGAGCGCCCTCTGAGATCGCGGTGCCCTGTTCCCCGAGAGCCAGGACCGACCCGGCACACACGCGATGAAGGCCCGGTGGATGCCTGGCCATAGGTTCCGGCCGGGTACCCCTGCCCGGGCGCCGTCACTCCGGGCCGAAGCGCACGGTCCGCACGACCGCTGCCATCGCCCCGAGGTCCACGCCTTCATAGGCGGCCGAGACGGCACTGATCGGCAGCAGGGCGCCGTACCACTCCCCGGCGGCCCTGCCCCGTACATACCTGACTCCATCCGAGAAGTGCACCAGGGGCTCACCGAGGGGGCTCCGCGAAGGCCCGCCGTGGGTCGTTTCGCTCGGATGGGTTCGGAGACCCGGTGAGCGGAGGTCGCGTCGCATGTGGGTTCGGAAGTGAGCTGGCATTCAATTCGTCCGCCCGCTCTGCCGCCCGGCTTCGATCGCGGGCGGCAGTGCTGTGCTGTGTTCAGGGCGCGGCGGCCGATGTTGTGTCAAGAGCGGCGCGCATCCAGTGGCACGTGTCGCGACAGGGCAGGGGCGAGGTGGTGCCCCCTCACCCTGTCGGCCCTCGGCTGTGAGGTGCACACCCTTACGAGCAGCCGCAGTATCACCACCGTTCTGACGTTGGAGAACGGCCCATCAGGTGACGCGGCCCCTACCGTGCCGCGCCCTTCGACCCAGCCGCTTCCGGTTGCGGCAGACGTACGGTTGAAGTACCGAGGGCATCACGCACTCCGGGCCACCACGCCGGGTCGTCCTCGGCGAGAGACGAGTGAATCCGGGCCGCCCCAGCGGTCGGCGCGGAGACGGGTCGGGGCCATGTACGCCGCGGTCGAAGCAACTCAGCGCAAGCTCATCACGGCAAGGGTCGCGCTGAGCGCCCGTGCAGGTCCGCAACCTCGCCGAGGGGAGACGTGATGACCTTTTCCCGGCTGGACATCCATCGGCGGAACCGAGGAGAGCGGACGCTCGTCACGCTTGCCGGCGACATCGGGCCGGCCACGACGCCGCTGCTGCGGGCCGCAGTGGAGCAGTGTCTGCTGGACGGTGTCACCGTGATCGACATCGACCTGACCACAGTCGGCTCCTGCGACGCCAGGGGCTTGGACGTCCTCCTGTCGGCAGCACAGCGCGCCGGCCGGGTCCACGCTCGCCTGCGGCTGCACCATCCGTGCGCTCAGATTACCCGGGTCCTCGATGCCACGGGATCGACTTCGCTGCTCCCTACGGCCCCCGCGAGTCCCCTGCCGCCCGCCGCATCCGACGGCTTCATGAGTGCGGCGACGGGGGCGCCCGAGGACTCCGCTCGCCGACCGGACCAGCCGGTCCTCAAGGACGGGATCCGCCTTCGTCGGCTGACCCGCTGGCAGGCAGAAGACATGGGCGCGGACATCGCGGACCTGGCTGCGGAGTCCGTCGCAGGCACCACGGGCGAGCGGTACCACAACCGCGGGGACTTCCTGCACCGCTTGTCGATCACCGCCCGCCGCCCCGGCTTCGCCCTGCTGGTCGCCGAGACGACGGTGCTGGTCGGTTGCGCCTTCGGTTTTCCGATGGGCTCTGAAGGCCCCGGCAGCCGGGGGTCCGACGGAACGCTCCAGGAGATCATCCAGCGGCTCACCTCCCGCGCACGGTTCGTCGTCCTCACCCAGGTCGTGGCCCACCCGCACGTTCAGCACCGCGACATCGCCCGCCGGCTGCAACAGCGTCTGCTCACAGAGCTGCACTCCTCCCTCGGGATCACCCTGCTGCATCCTGCCGACCGGGCAGGACAAGCCGCCTTCTCGTCCTGGGGCTGGCAGAACATGGGTGAGGTCGTCGGGCTGCCCGGCTCCGTAGCCCCCTGCGTGTTGACCCTGTCCGCCGAAGGGCAGCCTTCGGCACGCCGATGACGTGGCAGAGGAGCGATGAGCCGGCGGTCGTACCGGCCGGGGCGGTCACGTGACCCGTCGTCCGCCGTACCGAGGTGCCTCCACGCGATGGCTGCCTGCCTCTCGGCGCGATGGCTGCGCACCACGCCGCCCGCCACGGCTGGGAGTAGCGTGGGAGGTACCGAGAACTTCCGGGCGTACGACCACGGCGGCGCCGTTCCCGGCGAGTGACTGACACGGGCAGCCGGAAAGCAGCGCCCGGAACGGGATCGCACGATGAACGCCATCACAAAGCCCGCCGAAGTTACCGCGCCAGGTTACGGACACTCCTACCGGATGCCCATGCCCCGGCTGCGCCTCACGCCGGACGTCAGCCATGGCCCGCTGGACGGCGCATGGTGGCCGCGCTGCGACGCACTCGAACTCGAATTGCCCGCGCTGGTCGGCTCCCTGGATCCGAGCAGCGGCACCGTCACCCGCGTTACCGTGGGGTCCGCCGCCTGGCCCGATGCTCCGCAGGAGGTGATGGCGCCCGGCCACGTGATCGAGGTGGTCCTGACCGATTCGGCCGCCGAGGCGCATGCCATCACCGTGGACTGCGGCACCGTGGGACGCTGGGAACTGCTGGTGATCCCCCCGGACGAGCCGGTCGGAGTAGCCACCAGGCTGCTGACCGCCGCCGCCGACGCCGGGAACCCACTGTCGGCTCCGCGCCTGCTGGCACTCGCCGAGAGCGGCCTCGACGGACAGAACGCTTGGGAGTCGGAAGGCGGAGCCGGACCGAGATGAGCAGCCCGACCCGGCCGACTCCGTGGCCGGCAGGCCGGGCGTCCACGACCCCGTGATGGAGCCATGGCACCGACAGACCCTTCGTCATCCTGGCCCGCCCCCACACGAAGCGTGACCGCGGCAGGTGAGGGGATGACGGCAGTACAGCGTACGGACCGGTCCGAAAGCTTCGGGGAAGCTCTGCTGGGAAAGATCCTCGACAGCGCGCACGAACTCCCGCCCCACCTCATCGGGCCCTTGGTCGCCGACGTGGTGGAGCGGCTCGGTGGCCGCCGTCCACAGGTGCTGTTGCAGGACTACGGCCAGCTGCTGCTCGTACCGCTGCCCGGTGAGTGCCTCGCCGGCGGGGAACCGCAGGTTATCGACGACTCCGAGGCGGGCCGCTGCTTTCTCGACGCGGTCCCCGTGGAGGTGCCCCAGGAAGACGGCGTCCGGATCCATCTGCCTCTGCTGGACGGCGGTGACCAGGTAGGGGTCATGGCGGTGACGCTGGACAGCATCGACGCCCACGACCGCCGCCTGCTGCTCAGGATCTCCGGCCTGGTGGCCGACCTTCTGGTGACCAAACAGGGCTACTCCGACCTGTTCTTCGACGTCCGACGCGGTGAGGCGATGAGCGTCGCCGCGGAGATCCAGTGGTCACTGCTGCCACCGCTGGCCATGATCATGCCCCGGGTAGCCGTGGCCGGGATCCTGGAACCCGCCTATGACGTGGGCGGCGACAGCTTCGACTACGCGCTCAACCACGACGTCCTCCACGTGGCCATGATCGACGCCATGGGCCACGGACTGGACGCGGCCACCATGGCCACCGTGGCCATCGGCGCCTACCGCCACGCCCGCCGCGCCGGCATCGGACTGTCGGAGATCTACGCGTTCATGGACCGCGCCGTGGCCAGGCAATTCGGTCCCGAGCATTTCGTCACCGCGCAGATGATGCAGCTGGAAACGACGACGGGACGGGTGCAGTGGGTCAACGCCGGACACCCGCCGCCGATCCTCGTCCGCGACCACCGCGTCGCGCGGCGTCTGGCCGCCCCGACGACCCTCCCCGTCGGCCTCGGTGGTTCGGAGCCCCGGATCAGCGAGCTGGGGCTGGTGCCCGGGGACCGAGTCCTCTGCTTCACCGACGGAGTGGTCGAGGAGCACAGGAGCGGTGGGGAGGAGTTCGGGGAGGACCAGCTGATCGACTGCGTGAACCATCTGGAGAGGACCGGCCGCGGCATCCGGGCGGTGACGCGCTCCCTGTCCCACACGCTCAAGCAGGCGCGGGGCGGACAGACCAGCGATGACGCAACGCTGCTCATGGTGGAGTGGCGCGGCTGATCTCCCCCGCCGTCCGACACCGCTCGGCCGGTCACGCCCAGCGGCAGGCCCGTCAGCCCGGCGAACCGTGCCCGCTCCCGGTGTCGATGAGAATCTGTTCCGCCTGGCTGATGTTGTCTGCCCGGACCGCCTGGGCCATCGCGGCGCGGGCGGCGTCCGGTGCCGCGTCCGGCGGGACCACGAGCAGAGAGAAGATGTCCGTGTCGCCCCGGGTAATCAGGACCGTGTCGTCACCGACCGGGAAGGCATCGATGTGCACCACCCGGTCGTCCACGGCGATACGCGTCGGGAGACCTTCCCAGGCCGCGGTGTCCAGTCCCACACGGGTCACGGGGCCGAAGTGGGCAATGAGGGCGCTCAGGAGCGCGGGCAGCTCAGCACCGATGTCGCGCGAGCGCGGCCACCACGCGCCGTCGAGGACGCCTTCGCGTGATTCGGTCGTTTCCAGCCGGAGAAGCGCACACCCTGGCCGCACCGCCTCGTGGACGCCGCTGGGCAGACGCCGGGGAACAGGTGGCGTATCCGAGCTGGTCATGATGACCACCCGTCTGTAGGGCCGGTGCGACGACGGGACTCCGCCCCGCACCTGCCACGTTACTCCTGGTGTCACACGCGACGGCGTCTCCGAAGCTGCCCCTCGTCCGCCCCCGGAGGGAACGGATACCGCACACAGGAGGTCCGTCTCACGTCGAGATTCGCGGAGCGGGCTCAGAGCCTCCCCTAGCCCCAGGCGATGGCCTTTTCGTCGATAAACGTCCCGTTCGACAGCTCACGGAAGTAGCGATAGTCATTCCACGGAGCGAGTGACTTTTCGCAAACTTGAGAAGTTTCCGAGAAATGCGGCTTGTAGCAATAAAAGTGTCCTTCGATCACCTTGCCAGTGATCAAGCCGTCCAGACACTCCCCCGCAGGGAACTCCTCGCCTTCATCCCGAAAGGAGAGCCCAGCGAAGCCACCGTCGTAGTGCCATACTTCCGCGTCATAGATGACCTTGGCGCCGCATCCCTTAGAAACTGCGGCACCCCGCGCGACGTCAGCAGCGCCTGCCGTTCCTGCCGTCACGAAGAGGCACATCAGGGCTAGGGCTCCACCCTGAGCCCACAGGAATTTATTCCTTGACATTCGAAACCCGCTCCCTCGGTGATCTTGCATGCATGGACAGGCTAAGGATCAGCGCTCCTCGATGGCAATCCAACAAGGCAAGTATCATCCATTCAGCCCAAGCGAGAGCCTCAAAGCGCGGCAACATTCGACCATTTGAGGCATGGCAGGATTTATTCTTTTCCTTGCGTCGATCACCGCCGTTGCAACTGCGATTTTCATCAGCAGATCTACACATCGAGTGCACGCCGAAATTGCTCTACAACAATCTGCACCCTACGCGAGAATGGCTGCCGCCAAATCCACGAGCGGGGACACGGGAAGTATCAACGAATTCCTAAGTTTCTTTACAGGAGCAGGGCTTACCTGAACTGGAAGGCGCCCTTCCAACGCCCTATCCAGACTTATGTCTTCCCTGGGAGCCTCCCCTGAGTGGCGGACACGTCCCGCAGTCGGTCGACGGCCACCGGGTTGGTCAGGTCAGCGCCCGGCGAGATCACCGTGGGCGGACAGCGGGGCCACCGCCTCGTCATTCACGTCCCTACCCGCGCGTGGCCGGGGCGCGCCGTGCGCTACGCGGATCGTTACGGACGAGTAGGAGGGTGCGATCGCAAATCAGGCACTCCCAGATCGTCGCAAGAACCCAGACTGCGTGAGCCGCCGACTGCATCGTCCGCGCCAGCGCAGCCGGTCTCACGGCGCAGCCGCACCGGAGCGATCCGGTGCGGGTGCGCCGTCTCAGGGCTCAGCGTAGAGTCCCGGCAGGAAGGGCCCCGGCGGGGCCTCGCCGTATCACTCGTCTATCACCCAGCAATCACCGACTGGGCGGCCCCTCACGGACCAGAACGCTCTGACCTGGAGTTTCATGCACGCGCTGGACTGGCGTAGACGCCCCTGGACGGTCTCTACAACCTGTGCCATGTGGTACCCAGTGAGGGACCCAGGATCAGGACCGGAGCGTCTTCTGGCCCGTCGAAGCGGTATTGCAGGGTGTTCGGGGGTGTCTCACTCACGCCCCAGACCCTCTCACGTCTCACGACTGCCCCTGTAACGGAGGTTGAGACTGCACAGGTGTGACCAGGTGGAAGACCTCTCGGGCCGCGTAGCGCTTGAGGGTTCGGACGATTTCACGTCGGGTTTTGCCCTCCTTGCTGCGGCGTTCGTAGTAGTACTGGGTGCGCGGGTCGACGCGCAGGCGGGTCTGCACGGTCCGGTGCAGGGCCGCGTTCGCCTGCCGGTCGCCGCCCCGGTTGAGGCGCCGGTACTGCCGACTGCCCGACGAACGCTCGACCGGGCTGACCCCGCACAGCGCCGCGAAAGACGCCTCACTGCCCAGGCGTTCCGGGTTGTCCCCGATCGTGATCAGCAAAGTGACGGCGGTGTCCGGACCGATGCCCACCACCTCGAGCAACTGGGGAGCGTGGCGGTCCACCAGCCGGGTCAGGCGGCCTTCCAGGCCCTGGATCTCTTCGCTGAGCTGCCTGACGCGCCGGGCCAGGAGACCCAGGGTGACGTGGGTGGCGTGGAGCGCCGCCCCTTCGTCGGCCTCGTCGTTCGGGCTGTCGTCGACAAAGCCGTGCGCAGGTGCGGAAGAGCTCTGCGTTGCCCAGCCCGGCCAGTTCCTCCCTCAGCTGCGGATCGGCACGGATGAGGACGGCCTTGAGCTGGTTGATCGCCTGGGTGCGGGCCTTGACCGCCGAGTCCTTGGCCAGCTTGTACATCCGGGCGATCTCCACCGGCCCGTCGCCCGTCTTGGCCTGGGCGCGCGCCCGCCCACTCAGCACTGCCCGGGCCGCGTTCTCGGCATCGAGCGAGTCGGACTTGCCGCGCCGACGGCGGTCGGCCCGGTCGAACCGATTCACATCGAAAACGTCCACACCCTGGGCCAGCAGATAACGGGACAAGACGGCCCCGAAGGAACCGGTCCCTTCCACTCCGGCCCGCTCCCTTCCACTCCGGCCCGCCGGACCATACCCGACGCCCTGGCCCACCCCAGCAGGTCTCGGTATCCAGCCGCACTGGCCGGGAACTCCTCGGTGCCGATCATTGGCAGCGCCGGGCGAGGGAGAAGCTGGTCACCGCGCTCGCAGAGGTGTTCGGCGCCGGCGTGGCGGGCCTTCCCCTGCAGGCTCTCGTCGCCCGGGGCGCTCCGGGGCCTGTGCCCGTGCGGATCGCTGAGGGCGAGCAGGACGTTCTGGTCGTCGGTGCCGGGCGGCATGGGTGGCTGCACCGGGTGCTGCGGCCTTCGGTGAGCCGGTACTGCCTCGCCCACGCCACCTGCCCGGTCCTTGCGGTGCCGCCCTCACCACTGGAGGCCGGACTCAGGGCCGTGCACCGCCGTAACGTGCTGGGGCTGCGGCTGGACACGCAGCGGATGTGGAAGGAGTTCGCCACGGCTCCGCCCGTCGTCTGAGGCCCTCGGAGGCTCGGCTGCTCACCTCCTGACAGCGGATGTGCGGTCGGGCTCCTCCGGGCGGCGCCCGGGTGCCGTCGGCAGGGTGAGGACCATGGTGAGGCCGCCGCCGGGGGTGTCCTCGGCGTTGAGGGTGCCGCCGATGGCCTCGGCGAAGCCGCGCGCGACCGCAAGGCCAAGGCCGACGCCGGTGCCGCGCGGTGAGTCGCCGTAGCGCTGGAAAGGTTCGAAGATGCGGGACTTGGCCTCGTCCGGGACGCCGGGGCCGCGGTCCACGACCCGGACCTCCACCCGGTCCGCGATCGCGCTGGCCGAGACCAGGACCGGCTCCCCCGGCGGGCTGTACTTCACCGCGTTCTCGACCACGTTGGCGACCGAGCGCTCCAGCAGGCCCCGGTCGACGTCGACCATCGGCAGGGTCTCCGGGACATCCAGCTCCACGCTGTCCTCCGGTACGCCGCCCAGTGCCATCGGGATCACCTCGTCCAGGTCGGTCTCGCGGATGATCGGCGTGACCGTGCCGGTCTGGAGACGGGACATGTCGAGGAGGTTGCCGACCAGGTGGTCCAGGCGGTCGGCGCCCTCCTCGATGGCCTCCAGGAGATCGGCCTGGTCCTGGGGCGACCATTCGACGTCGTCGGAGCGGAGGGAGGTGACGGCGGCCTTGATGCCGGCGAGCGGAGTGCGCAGGTCGTGGCTGACGGCGGCGAGCAGGGCGGTGCGGATGCGGTTGCCCTCGGCCAGTTCCTTGGCCTCGTCTGCCTTCTGCTGCAGGCGCTGGCGGTCCAGGACGACGGCGGCCTGCGCGGCGAACGCCGCGAGCACCCGGCGGTCCTCGGCGGGCAGGACCCGGCCGGAGAGGGAGAGTGACATGTGGTCGCCGACGGGCACGTCGACGTCCGCGTCGTCGGGGGTGGTGCAGGGGCGGGGGCCAACGCTGCCGGCACAGGTCCAGGGCGCGATGTCGCTCTCGCGTTCCAGCAGGGCCGCCGACTCCATGCCGAAGGTCTCGCGGACCCGGTCCAGGAGGGCTTCCAGGGTGGTCTCGCCGCGCAGCACATTGCCCGCAAGGAAGGAGAGGATCTCCGACTCGGCCCTCAGCCGGGCCGCCTGGTGGGTGCGGCGGGCGGCCAGGTCCACCACGGACGCGACGGAGACGGCGACGCCGAAGAACACGGCGATGGCGACGATGTTCTTCGGGTCGGCGATCGTCCAGGTGTGGACTGGTGGGGTGAAGTACCAGTTCAGCAGTGCGGATCCGACCACCGCCGAGGCCAGGGCGGGGAGGAGGCCGCCGAGCAGGGCCGCCGCCACCGTGAGGGTCAGGAACAGGAGCATGTCGTTGGCCAGCCCGATGTCGGGGATGACACTGCTCAGGAGCCAGGTCAGCAGCAGCGGTCCGGCGATTCCGGTCAGCCAGCCCCAGATCAGCCTGGTCCGGCCGAGCCGCGCGCCCCTGCCGGGGACGGGAAGTCCTCGGCCCTTGCCCACCTCGTCGTGGGTGATGAGGTGGACGTCGAGGTCAGGGCCGGATTCCCGGGCCACCGTCGCGCCGACGCCGGGCCCGAAAACGTACTGCCAGCCCTTGCGGCGGGAGACGCCGAGGACGATCTGGGTGGCGTTGACGCCTCGGGCGAAGTCGAGCAGGGCGGCGGGGATGTCGTCGCCGACGACGTGGTGGAAGGTGCCGCCCAGGTCCTCCACGAGGGTGCGCTGGACGGCCAGTTCCTTCGGGGAGGCCGATGTCAGGCCGTCGCTGCGGGAGATGTAGACGGCCAGGACCTCGCCCCCGGCTCCCTTCTCGGCGAGCCGGGCAGCGCGGCGGATAAGGGTGCGTCCCTCGGGGCCGCCGGTGAGTCCGACGACGATCCGTTCGCGCGAGCCCCAGATGCGGGAGACCCGGTGGTCGCTGCGGTACCGCTGGAGGTGCTCGTCGACCCGGTCGGCCACCCACAGCAGGGCCAGCTCGCGCAGTGCGGTGAGGTTGCCGGGGCGGAAGTAGTTGGAAAGCGCCGCGTCGACCTTGTCCGGCCTGTAGATGTTGCCGTGCGCCATCCGGCGGCGCAGCGCCTCCGGGGACATGTCGACCAGCTCGATCTGGTCGGCCCGCCGTACGACCTCGTCCGGGACGGTCTCGCGCTGCCGCACCCCCGTGATCGACTCCACGACGTCACCCAGCGATTCGAGGTGCTGGATGTTGACCGTGGAGATCACGTCGATCCCGGCGGCGAGCAGCTCCTCCACGTCCTGCCAGCGCTTGGCGTTGCGCGAGCCGGGAACGTTGGTGTGGGCGAGTTCGTCGACCAGGGCGACCTGGGGGTGTCGGGCGAGGACGGCGTCGACGTCCATCTCGGTGAAGGTGCTGTCCCGGTACTCGATCTCCTTGCGCGGCACCTGTTCCAGGCCGTGCAGCATCACCTCGGTGCGCGGCCGCCTGTGGTGTTCCACGAAGGCCACGACGCAGTCGGTACCCCGCTCCACCCGACGGTGCGCCTCGGAGAGCATGGCGTAGGTCTTGCCGACGCCGGGCGCCGCGCCGAGATAGATCCGGAGCTTGCCGCGTGCCATGTTCACCCTTCGTAGCGGTAGCCCATGCCGGGCTCGGTGATGAGATAGCGGGGGTGGGAGGGGTCCGATTCCAGTTTGCGTCGCAGCTGGGCCATGTAGACGCGCAGGTAGTTGGTCTTGTTGCTCTGCGAGACCCCCCACACCTCCTGGAGCAGCTGCTTCTGGGTGATCAGCCGGCCGGGATTGGCGACCAGGATCTCCAGCAGATGCCATTCGGTCGGGGTCAGGCGTACGTCGCACCCGTCCCGTACAGCCTTCTTGGCGAGCAGATCGAGGGTGAAGTCCTCCGTCTGCACCAGCGTGGTCTCGGGGACCAGCGGGGTGTCCTCGGTGCGGCGGACGGCGGCCCGCAGCCGGGCCAGCAGCTCATCCATGCTGAACGGCTTGGTGACATAGTCGTCGGCGCCCGCGTCGAGGGCCGCGACCTTCTCGTCGGACGCCTGACGGGCGGAGAGGACCAGGATCGGGACACGGGTCCAGCCGCGCAGGGCCGTGATGACATCGACGCCGTCCATGTCGGGCAGACCGAGATCGAGCATCACCACGTCCGGCTGACGGGCGGCGGCCAGGCGGAGCGCGGTGGCCCCGTCGGGGGCGGCGTCCACGCCGTAGTGACGTGCCTGCAGGTTGATCACGAGGGCCCGTACCAGCTGCGGGTCGTCCTCCACCACGAGCACCCTGGTCATGGGTGTGTGCCTTTCCTGTCATGCCTGCGGGAGTCGGCACCCTGGGGTGCCGACTCCCGTCGCGGATCGCGTAAGGCGGTCACTTCTTCGCCACAAGGTCCTTGAGCGCGATGTTCAGCTCCAGGACGTTCACCCGGGGCTCACCCATGAAGCCCAGGGTCCTGCCCTCGGTGTGGTCCTTGACCAGCTTCTCCACCGCGGAGACGGGCAGGCCGTTCTTCGCGGCGACGCGGTGCACCTGGAGTTCGGCGTAGGCCGGGGAGATGGCCGGGTCCAGTCCGGAGCCGGAAGAGGTCACCGCGTCCGCGGGTACGTCCGACGGCTTGACCGTGTAGCCGGGCGCCGAGTTGTCCTTGACGACCGCGGCCTTGGCGTCCTGCACCTGCTTGATCAGCACCTTGCTGTCGGCGGACAGGTTGGTGGCGCCGGACAGGATCAGCTTGTACTGCGTGTTGACGCTGTTCGTGCCGAGGCCGTTGGCCGGGCGGCCCTGGAACCACTTCAGGTCCGCGTCCGGCGTCTGCTGCCCCTTCTTCAGCGGAAGGTTGTACGACTGTCCGATCAGGGACGAGCCGACGACCTTGCCGTTAGCCCTGATCTCGGAGCCGTTCGCCTTGTCGTGGAACAGCCCCTGGGCGATGCCGGTGATCACCAGCGGGTAGACGACGCCGGTCACCAGGGTCAGCACGAGGAGGGCGCGGAGGCCCGCCCCGAGCAACCGGGCGGTGTTCGTTACGGAGTTGTTCATGGCGATCAGCCGATTCCGGGGATGAGGGAGATGAGCAGGTCGATGAGCTTGATGCCGATGAAGGGTGCGATCAGGCCGCCGATGCCGTAGATCCCGAGGTTGCGGCGCAGCATCTTGTCGGCGCTCATGGGCCGGTATTGCACGCCCTTCAGGGACAGCGGCACCAGCGCGATGATGATCAGCGCGTTGAAGATGACGGCCGACAGGATCGCGGAGTCCGGCGAGGACAGCTGCATGATGTTCAGCTTGTCCAGACCCGGGTAGACCGCCGCGAACAGCGCCGGGATGATCGCGAAGTACTTCGCGACGTCGTTGGCGATGGAGAACGTCGTCAACGCGCCCCGGGTGATGAGGAGTTGCTTGCCGATCTCCACGATCTCGATCAGCTTGGTCGGGTTGGAGTCGAGGTCGACCATGTTGCCGGCCTCCTTGGCGGCCGACGTACCGGTGTTCATCGCCACACCGACGTCCGCCTGCGCGAGAGCGGGCGCGTCGTTCGTACCGTCACCGGTCATCGCGACGAGCTTGCCGCCGGCCTGCTCCCGCTTGATGAGGGCCATCTTGTCCTCGGGGGTGGCCTCGGCGAGGAAGTCGTCCACGCCCGCCTCCTCGGCGATCGCCTTCGCGGTCAGCGGGTTGTCACCCGTGATCATGACGGTCTTGATGCCCATGCGGCGCAGTTCCTCGAACCGCTCGCGCATGCCGTCCTTGACGACGTCCTTCAGGTAGATAACACCGAGGACCCGGGCGCCCTTGTCGTCGTGCACGGCGACCAGCAGCGGGGTGCCGCCGGCCTCGGAGATGCGGCTGGCTGTCGCGTCCGCGTCCTCGGCGACCGTGCCGCCCTGCTCCTCCACCCAGGCGATGACCGAGGCGGTGGCGCCCTTGCGGATCTTCCGGCCGTCGACGTCCACACCGGACATACGCGTCTGAGCGGTGAACTCGATCCACTCGGCGCCGGCCAGTTCGCCCTGGTGCCGCTCGCGCAGCCCGTACTTCTCCTTGGCGAGGACGACGATCGAGCGGCCCTCCGGAGTCTCGTCCGCGAGTGATGACAGCTGAGCCGCGTCCGCGGCCTCCGCCTCGGTGGTGCCCCTGACCGGTACGAACTCGGCGGCCTGACGGTTGCCGAGGGTGATGGTGCCGGTCTTGTCGAGCAGCAGGGTGGACACGTCGCCGGCGGCCTCGACCGCTCGGCCGGACATGGCGAGCACGTTGCGCTGGACGAGTCGGTCCATGCCGGCGATGCCGATCGCGGAGAGCAGGGCGCCGATCGTGGTCGGGATCAGGCAGACCAGCAGGGCGACGAGGACGACCATGGTCAGGTGCGTGCCCGCGTAGTTCGCGAACGGCGGCAGGGTCACCACCGCCAGCAGGAAGACGATGGTCAGCGAGGCCAGCAGGATGTTCAGCGCGATCTCGTTGGGCGTCTTCTGCCGGGCCGCGCCCTCGACCAGGTTGATCATCCGGTCGATGAATGTCTCACCGGGCTTCGTCGTGATCTTGATGACGATCCGGTCGGACAGGACCTTCGTACCGCCGGTCACCGCGCATCGGTCACCGCCGGACTCGCGGATGACCGGCGCGGACTCACCGGTGATCGCCGACTCGTCCACCGACGCGACGCCCTCGACGACGTCGCCGTCACCGGGGATGACGTCACCTGCCTCGCAGACGACCAGGTCACCGATGGTCAGCTCGGTGCCCGCAACCTGCTCCTCGGACGTACCGTCCGCGAGCAGCCGACGGGCGACCGTGTCGGTCTTGGCCTTGCGCAGCGTGTCGGCCTGGGCCTTGCCGCGGCCCTCGGCGACCGCCTCCGCCAGGTTGGCGAAGATCACCGTCAGCCACAGCCAAGCGCTGATGGTCCAGCCGAACCAGTCGCTCGCGTGCTGGAAGGAGAAGACGGTGGTCAGGACGGAGCCGATCCACACCACGAACATCACGGGCGACTTGACCATCACCCGCGGGTCGAGTTTGCGGAAGGCGTCCGGCAGCGACTTGACCAGCGCCTTGGGGTCGAAGAGGCCCGCTCCGACACGGCCCTCGGCGGGCTTGTGCCCGGTGGGGACGTCGCTGTGCGGCGCCCGGGTGGGAGTGGCTGTGGACATCGAGTCCTCTTGCTTGTCCATGCGAGTGGTCATGACGCCAGCCCCTCGGCCAGCGGACCCAGCGCGAGGGCCGGGAAGTAGGTCAGACCGGTGATGATGAGGATCGCGCCCACCAGCAGGCCGGTGAACAGCGGCTTCTCGGTGCGCAGGGTGCCCGCGGTCACCGGGACGGGCTTCTGCTCTGCGAGGGAGCCGGCCAGCGCCAGCACGAACACCATCGGCAGGAAGCGGCCCAGCAGCATCGCGAGCCCGGTCATGGTGTTGTACCAGTCGGTGTTCGCGTTCAGACCGGCGAAGGCAGAACCGTTGTTGTTCGACGCGGACGTGAACGCGTACAGGACCTCGGAGAACCCGTGCGCGCCGGAGTTGAGCATCGAGTGCGGCGGGGTCGGCAGGGCCATGGAGGCGGCGGTGAAGACCAGCACCAGGGCGGGGGTGATGAGGATGTAGCAGGCGGCCAGCTTCATCTCGCGGCCGCCGATCTTCTTGCCCAGGTACTCGGGCGTACGGCCGACCATCAGACCGGCGATGAACACCGCGATGACCGCCATGATCAGCATGCCGTAGAGGCCGGAGCCGGTGCCGCCGGGCGCGATCTCGCCCAGCATCATGCCCAGCATGGTGATGCCGCCGCCGAGCCCGGTGAAGGAGGAGTGGAAGGAGTCCACCGCACCGGTCGAGGTCAGAGTCGTGGACACCGCGAAGATCGAGGAGGCGCCGACTCCGAACCGGGTCTCCTTGCCCTCCATAGCCGCGCCGGCGGCCTGGAGCGCCGGGCCGTGGTGGGCGAACTCGGTCCACATCATCAGCGCGACGAAGCCCAGCCAGATCGTGAACATCGTGGCGAGGATCGCGTAACCCTGCTTCACCGAGCCGACCATCACACCGAAGGTGCGGGTCAGCGAGAACGGGATCACGAGGATCAGGAAGATCTCGAAGAGGTTGGTGAAGGGCGTCGGGTTCTCGAAGGGGTGGGCGGAGTTGGCGTTGAAGTAACCGCCACCGTTCGTGCCCAGCTCCTTGATGGCCTCCTGCGAGGCGACCGCGCCGCCGTTCCACTGCTGCGAGCCGCCCATGAACTGGCCGACCTCGTGGATGCCGGAGAAGTTCTGGATCGCACCGCACGCGACCAGCACGATCGCGGCGATCGCCGCGCCCGGAACCAGGATGCGCAGCGTGCCGCGCACCAGGTCGGCCCAGAAGTTGCCCAGCTCACCGGTGCGCGAGCGCGCGAAGCCGCGCACCAGCGCCACCGCCACGGCGATACCGACGGCCGCCGAGACGAAGTTCTGCACGGCCAGACCGGCCGTCTGCACGACGTGACCCATGGTCTGCTCGCCGTAGTACGACTGCCAGTTGGTGTTCGTCACGAACGACACGGCCGTGTTGAACGACTGCGCCGGGTTCACCGACGAGAAGCCCATCGAGCCGGGCAGCACGCCCTGCAGCCGCTGCAACAGGTAGAGGAACAGGACGCTGACCGCTGAGAAGGCCAGCACGCCGCGCAGATACGCGGGCCAGGTCATCTCGGTGTCCGGGTTGGCACCGATGGCCTTGTAGATCCACTTCTCGACGCGCAGGTGCTTGCGCGAGTCGTAGACCTTGGCCATGTAGTTGCCGACGGGGACGTAGGCGAGCGCCAGCGCGCCGATGAGGGCGAGCAGCTGGAGCACGCCCGCAAGTACGGGACTCATGTCTGTTCTCAGAACCTCTCCGGGAAGATCAGGGCGAGGACGAGATAGCCCAGCAGGGCGACGGCCACGACCAGGCCGACGACGTTTTCGACGGTCACAGCTTCGTCACCCCCTTGGCGACAAGGGCCACCAGCGCCAAACCCGCGAGCACGGTGACAACGAAGGCCAGATCGGCCATCGCGAACTCCTGGAGTGAGGTTCGGTTGAAACGGACGCTTAGAGGAAAACGCCTCTCTGGCTGGATCCGGTCGCCCGTTGACGACCCTCATACGGCCGTCGCAGCACCTTTGACGGGACTCTTACGCCGCCAGCCCGTACCGGCCGGTAGGCAGGTGCGACTGCCCGCTCAGCGGAACTCGGCCAGCCGCGGTCGCAACCCCAGCGCGGTGAGTGCCATGGCTGCGAGGAGCAGGCCACCCGTCCAGGGCAGCAGGTCGCTCACCGCCGAGCGGCCGTCCCGCACCGACGAGGTGATGTGGGCGCGGTTGATGTCCGTCACCTTGTCCAGGGCGGCCATCCACGCGCCGAAGTGGGCGTTGGAGGTGCCCGGCTTCCAGTCCATGCAGAACTCCACCGCCTCGCGTTCCTTCCCGGCCGCCAGCAGGGCGCGGATCTTGCGGTCATCCCGCTGGTAGGCGGCGTACGTGTCCACCGTCCTTTCCGCCGCGGCCCGCTCGCCCGGGAAGGTGATGTTGTCGAGCTCGCGCCGGAACTCGCCGGTGAAGCGCAGGTCGTGGTGATCGGTCTCGTACGCCCGCCAGCTGGTGGACAGCCCGTCGTCGTACGTGTCGAGGGTCGCACCTCGGATGCCGTAGAGCTGCTGGGACTTGGCGAGGAACGAGCGCGCGTACTGCTCGCGGCGCTGCGGGTCGAGCAGGTAGCGGCTCTCGTCGGCGTTGGCGTCGTAGGCGATGGCTCGCGCGCGGGAGAGGGGCGCGGACATCACCTCCCGCGGCCACATGCCCAGCTGGAACTGCTCCCTCCATAACCGCCCCAGCCGCCTCCTGGCCTGGCAGGCCGGCTTCCGCCTGGTCCGCGAATACGTCCACTACGCGGCGGGGAGCCCCGTGTCACACCATCGGCTCAGTGCGTAGTGCGGTGACCGGGCACCTGCACCGGTCGCGACATCCGTGATCGAACGTCAAGGCCAACCGGTGCAGTTCCCGGTCACAGCACGAGTTGGCGACCGCCACAGAAACAGGGAGCCGTCAGTGCCCAGCAAACCTCCGCTCCTCACCCTGCCGATCCTCGAAGGCCGCCATGAGTGCATGATCACCCGGCTGAAACACGAGGAGGACTCCTTCACGTTCCACTACCGGATCACACCCCCGCTCCCGGACTCCGGCAGCGCGGCCCTCGTACTGCCACTCCTGGAGGCCCAGGACGACCTCGGCAACGAGTACGAGGAGTACGAGGAGTACGAGGACCGCGGCGGCGCCTACGGCACTCATCCGGACGGCACCTGCACCGACGGCAGCCTCAGCGGGCATCCGGCCCTGCACCGGGACGCGAGCAGCCTGCGCCTTCGCACCACCTGGCTGCGGGGTGGCGTGGAGACGTCATGCGACATGCCCTTAACGCCGTCTTGACGCGTTCAGAGCATTCGCCCGTGCGCCTGCCGGGCACCTCCTGCTTACGCTGGTGCCGCCGTCCGTGTGATGGCCGGAACCCCACGCTGAGCCGCACACCTGGAGAGCACGACGATGGCTGCCACCACCGAACACCCGCCGCCGGCGAGCCGACTTCGGACATGGATGCTGGAGGGCCTGTCCGACATGGCAGGCCACCAGCAGGGGCCCTACGCCCACGCGGAGGCACCCCACAAGGGCCAGCGCTGGTACCGGGTGATGTGCCTGACCGGCGTCGACTACTTCTCCACCCTCGGCTACCAGCCCGGCATCGCCGCCCTCGCGGCCGGACTGCTCTCCCCCGTCGCCACCCTGGTCCTCGTCGTCGTCACCCTGGCGGGCGCTCTTCCGGTGTACCGCAGGGTGGCCGAGGAGAGTCCCCACGGCGAGGGTTCGATCGCCATGCTGGAGCGGCTGCTGTCCTTCTGGAAGGGCAAGCTCTTCGTCCTGACCCTGCTGGGCTTCGCCGCCACCGACTTCCTGATCACCATCACCCTGTCGGCCGCCGACGCCTCCACCCACCTCATCGAGAACCCGCACCTGACCCAGACCCTGCACGGCCAGCAGATGATCATCACCCTGCTGCTGGTGGCCCTGCTGGGCGCGGTGTTCCTCAAGGGCTTCCTGGAGGCCATCGGCGTCGCCGTCGCCCTGGTGGCGGTCTACCTCGCCCTCAACGCCGTCGTCGTGGCCGTCGGCTTCTGGCACGTGCTCACCGCCGGGCACGTGGTCACCGACTGGACCAGCGCCCTGACCACCCAGCACGGCAACGTCTTCGCCATGATCGGCGTGTCCCTGCTGGTCTTCCCCAAACTCGCCCTCGGCCTGTCCGGCTTCGAGACCGGCGTGGCCGTCATGCCCCACGTCCAAGGCGATCCCGACGACACCGAGGAAAAGCCGACCGGCCGGATCCGGGACACCAAGAAACTGCTGACGGCCGCCGCGCTCATCATGAGCGTGTTCCTGATCGCCACCAGCTTCATCACCACCGTGCTGATCCCGGCCGACGAGTTCAAGACCGGCGGCAAGGCCAACGGCCGCGCGCTGGCCTACCTCGCCCACGAATACCTCGGCGGCGCCTTCGGCACGGTCTACGACCTCTCCACCATCGCTATCCTATGGTTCGCGGGCGCGTCCGCCATGGCCGGCCTGCTCAACCTCATGCCGCGCTACCTGCCCCGCTACGGCATGGCCCCGCACTGGGCCCGCGCCGTGCGCCCCATGGTCATCGTCTTCACGCTCATCGCCTTCCTGGTCACCTGGATCTTCGACGCCAACGTCGACAAACAGGGCGGCGCCTACGCCACCGGCGTCCTGGTTCTGATGTCCTCCGCGGCGATCGCGGTGACCATCGCCGCGCGCAGGGTCGCGCAGCGCGGCTGGACCATCGGCTTCGCGACCGTGGCGGCGGTCCTCCTCTACGTGACCGTCGCCAACGTCATCGAACGCCCGGACGGCGTGAAGATCGGCGCCTGCTTCATCGTCGGCATCATGTTGGTCTCGTTCCTCTCCCGACTGGCCCGCGCCTTCGAACTGCGCGTGACCAGCGTGACCCTTGACCCGATGGCGGAACGATTCGTCAGGGACATCTCCAGCCGCAAGGTCCGCTTCATCGCCAACAAACCGGGATTGCGGGACAAGGCCGAGTACCGCGACAAGGTGGAGCAGATCCGAGCGGACAACGATCTGCCCGAGCAGGAGGACTTCGTCTTCGTCGAGGTCACTGTCACCGACCCCTCCGAGTTCGAGGCGGGCCTGACGGTACGCGGCGAGGTCCTGCACCACCGTTACCGCGTCCTGACGCTGGAGTCCGCCTCGATTCCCAACGCCCTCGCAGCCCTCCTCCTGCACGTCCGCGACACCGCCCGCTGCACCCCGCACATGTACTTCGAATGGACCGAGGGCAACCCGTTCGCCAACTTCCTGCGCTTCTTCCTCTTCGGGCAGGGCGAGGTCGCTCCCGTCACCCGGGAGGTCCTGCGCGAGGCGGAACCCGACCGCGCCCGCCGCCCCCGCGTCCACACCGGCTGAGGCTCGGATCCGGCAAGGCGCGTCAGGATCCCGTCAAAATGGACCGGCATGGCGCCAGGACCCCGTAAGCAACGGTCGCCGGACCCGGTACGCCCGCCTAGCGTCGAGGCCATGCGACGGAGCGGACCGCCTGGCCCGGCTGGCGACCGCCACTGGCGCGGCAGCGCCCGGCTCGCCGTGAGCTGCGCCCTGATCTTCTGCGCCCTCAGCCTCCTGGTGGACTGGGACGCGGGAAGCCTGACGCCCCTGCGTGCCCTGCTCTGGGCCACTCTCTCGGCCGCCGTGTGCGCCGTCCTGCTCCCCCAGCGGGTAAGTGCGGGTCCCGGCTGGCTCGCGGTATGCACTTCCTGGCGCCGACACATCGTCCGCACGGACGCGCTGACAGCCGTACGGCAGTACGACGGCATCTCCTCCCACCTGGTCCTGAGGGACGTGTACGGCCACCACCTGGAACTCGACCCCCGGGTCCTGACCGTGAATCCGCTGATCTGGCACGAACTCGACACCGGCGCCCGCCGCTCACTGGAACGGGGAACCCTGCGCCAGGGCGCGGAAGTCCTGCACCAGCTGGGCGACCGCATCGACGAGGAGACGGTGCAGGCGGTGCTCCGGGCATCGGGACTCTCCTGACCTTCGGGGCAAGCACGCCAGGGACAGCGACCGTGGTCGTCCCTCACGCAGCCCGGCAGCGTCGCAAACCGGTCCGGCGGCTGTCACTTCCTGGCCGCGCCGGGTTCCCCGCTAATGGATTCCTGGTAGGCATCCGCGTAGGTGGGAGAGTCCTTGATCAGGTCGTCGCAGAACGCGGCGACGTCGGTGCCGATGACTTCCCTCCTGGAGCAGGAGGCCCTGACCTGCTATTTCGCGCCCGCGCTGGACGGGCGTAGACGTCCCCGGACGGTCTCTACAACCTGTGCCAGGTGGTACCCAGTGAGGGACCCAGGATCAGGACCGGAGCGTCTTCTGGCCCGTCGAAGCGGTATTGCAGGGTGTTCGGGGGTGTCTCACTCACGCCCCAGACCCTCTCACGTCTCACGGACGCCGCTATAACGGGGGAACGCCGGGTACCGTTCTGACCAGGTTGAAGGCCTCGCGGGCGGCATACCGCTTGAGGCATCGGATGATCTCGCGCCGGGTCTTGCCCTCCTGGGTGCGGCGTTCGTAGTACGCCTGGGTGCGCGGGTCGTGGCGCAGGCGGGTGAACACGATGCGGTGCAAGGCGGCGTTGGCCTGGCGGTCGCCGCCGTGGTTGAGCCGACGCGTGCTCCTACGGCCAGAGGAATACTCGATGGGGCTGACTCCGCAAAGGGCAGCAAAGGATGCCTCGGTGTTCAGCCGCTCGGGGTTGTCTCCCATGGTGATCAGCAGGGTGACGGCGCTGTCCGGGCCGATGCCCACCGGTACGAGCAGCTGTGGGGCGTGGTGTTCGACGAGCTGGGTCAGGCGTTGGTTCAGCGATCGCCAGGTTCGCGCAGGCGCCCGCGCAGGCGTGTTCGAGGGTGTTCGTCAGAGCCTCCTGCACGATGCGGTAGACCGTGAGCTGCACCCCGCTGTCGAGGGTGTCGATGTCACCGGCCGTACGGTAGACGACCTCCAGGCCGGCGGCGCGTACCCCTTCGCACAGCGCGTCGATGTCCGTGAGGCCGGGCTGCGGGCTCAGTTCGGGCTCGGTCGGCGGGCCGTCCGCCTCGCGCAGGACACCGAGTACCCGGCGCAGTTCGCTCAGGGCCTGGCGACCGGCGTCGCCGATGAGGTGCAGGGCTTCCTTTCCTCGCTCCGGGGCTGCGGCGGTGGCGTAGGGCGCCCGCGTCGGCGAGGGTGATGATGACGGACAGGTTGTGGCCGACGATGTCGTGCATCTCGCGGGCGACCCGCGTCCGCTCGGCGGCGACGGCGAGCCTGCCGCGCTGGTCGCGTTCGATCTCCAGCCGGGCCGCGCGGTCGCGCAGCCGCGCCAGCCGGGCCCGCCGGATGCGGATCACCAGGCCGAGGGCGAGGGCCGCGGTCGCCGTGCTGAGCAGGAAGAACAGCGCGTCCCAGACCGACACCGCGGTCGAGACCCGGGCTGCCACCAGGCCCAGCGCCCCCGCCGTGACCGCGCAGGCCCACGGCAGCTGCCGTAGCCGTCCGTGCAGGGGCAGGCTGTACAGGGCGACGAAGAGGGCGACGTCCGCACGGAGCGCGGCGCCGAGCGACCACTGGAGAACGAACACGGCCGTGACAGCGCCGAAGGCCACTGCGGGTGCCCGGCGTCGCCACAGCAGCGGCAGCACCAGCCCGGCCTGCGGGGCCGGCATCCCGACCACGGGCAACCGTGTGAACGCCATCCGGAAGCGGCGGGGTCCGTCACCGTCTCCGTCCCCGCCTGTCGCGCCGTGCAGCACGTCCGGCAGGCAGAACAGCAGACGACTAAGACCACCACCGCCGTGTCCAGCACCCATGGCCGGGCCCGGTCGGCATGCCGGAGCCGCTGGTCGCCCGGCTCAGCCGGGCGACCAGCGGCCCCATCCCGCTGAGGTCTTGAGTGGTCACGGAGGTCACCGCCCCGTGATGCGGGTAGCCGGTGATCAGACGTCGCTGCGCACCAGCCGGTAAGCCGCTCCGGCCAGCGCCATGACCGTCCAGCCGAGGAAGACCAGCAGCCCGGCGCCCGGCGACAGGGTGGTGGAGTCGTGGGTCAGCGCGAAGAGCGACTCGCCGGCGTGGCTCGGCAGGTAGGGGTCGATGTTCCCCTGCCACGAGCTGGGCAGCAGGGAGACCAGCCCGGGTACGAGCATGAGGGCGGCGACGAGCACCGAGATGCCGCCGGCCACCGAGCGCAGCAGCGCCCCGAGAGCGGTGCCGATCACGCCGACCAGGCCCAGGTACAACCCGGCGCCCAGCAGGCTGCGGACGACGCCGGCGTGCCCGAGGCCCATGGCGGCGGGCGTGCCGGACACGATCCGGCTGCCGACGAGGAAGGCGACGAACGCGCCGACGGTCGCGACCACCAGGGCGACCAGGCCGTACACCGCCGCCTTGGACCACAGCACGGGCAGTCGGCGTGGTACGGCCGCGAGGGTCGAGCGGATCATGCCGGTGGAGTACTCGCCCGCCGTGACCAGCACGCCGAGCACGCCGAGGGCGAGCTGGGCGAAGTTCGTGCCGAAGAGGGACAGGCTCGCGGCGGTCGCGGTGGCGAAGTCGCGGTCCATGTGCCGGCCGGAGGTCAGGTTGGACTTGTAGTGGCTCGCGGCGATGATGCCGAAGGCGACGAGGAACAGCAGGCCCAGGCCGAGGGTGATCCAGGTGGAGCGCAGGGACCAGAGCTTGGCCCATTCGGAGGCCAGCACGCGTCGGCCGGTCACCCGGTAGGTGGGTCGGGCCTGGGTGGACGGCGTGGTCTCGGGGGTCTCGGGGGTTGCCGTGAGGGTGCTCATGCCGCGCTCCCGGAGGTCTCGGTGCCGGTCGTGGTGCCGTGGTACTCCACGGCGTCCCTGGTCAGTTCCATGAACGCCTCCTCCAGCGACACCGTCTTCGTGGTCAGCTCGAACAGGGGGATGCCGTGCTCGGCCGCCTTCAGCCCGATCTCGCGGGCAGACAGCCCGGTGACCTGGAGTTCCTGGGATCCGATGCGACCGGTGATCTCCACGTCCGGCCCGGCCAGTACGTCCCGCAGCCTCGCGGGGTCGTTCGTGGCGACCTTCACGGTGTCGCCGCCCGCCGCGTCCACCAAGTCCTGCACGGTCGTGTCGGCCAGCAGCCGGCCGCGTCCGACGACGATCAGGTGGTCCGCCACCAGTGACACCTCGCTCATCAGGTGCGAGGAGACGAACACCGTGCGTCCCTCGGTCGCGAGGGAGGTGAGCAGGTTCCGGATCCAGAGCACACCCTCGGGGTCCAGCCCGTTGACCGGCTCGTCCAGCATCACGGTCTGCGGGTCGCCGAGCAGAGCGGCGGCTATGCCGAGCCGCTGCCCCATGCCGAGGGAGAAGGCACCGGCCCGCTTCTTCGCGACGCTGCCGAGACCGGCCAGTTCGATGACCTCGTCGACCCGGCGGGCCGGGATGCCGTGGGTGAGCGCGAGCGCACGGAGGTGGTTGTAGGCCGAGCGGCCCGGGTGGATCGACTTCGCCTCCAGCAGTGCCCCGACCTCCTGCAACGGCGCCTGATGGCGGGCGTAACGCTGTCCGTTCACCGTGACCGTGCCGCTGGTCGGCGCGTCGAGCCCGACGATCATCCGCATCGTCGTGGACTTCCCCGCGCCGTTGGGACCCAGGAAGCCGGTCACCGAGCCCGGCTTCACGGTGAAGTCCAGACCGTCGACGGCCGTCTTCTCCCCGTACCTTTTCGTGAGCTGCTGCGCCTCGATCATCCGGTTCTCTCTTTCGGACCACGGCGCCCGAAATGATGCGTGGCGCCTCCTCCGTCACGCTAAGCCCTCGAACTGCCGGATCCGGTGGTACCCGGGCGTGATCACTGACCGCCGAGTAGTACCGGGGTGCTAGACCTACCGGCGAAGTGCAGCTCGTCAGGTCACGGAATGCCAGCCCTGTCGGCGGCGGCTGAGCCAAGCGATGCCGAGAGGCCCCCCTCAGCGTTCCAGGCGGCCGACACCGCCCACCGGCGGTGCGCTCCTGGATGCTGGGTGAGCCTGCGACCGAAAGGGGCAGCACGTCCACACCTACGGACCTCGCGGTACCAGGGCTCTGACCAGGGAGAATGGAGAACTCTGGCTGGAGTACCTAGGGTCAGCGCGTGGCTTTTATTGTGGTGTGCGAGGATGACGCGGCGGTCCGCGACATCCTCAAGCGCGCACTCGAGCACGACGGCCATACGGTCGCCGTCGCTCCTACGGCGGACAGCCTGCTGCGGCACCTTGAGCCGGTCCCTCACCTGGTCGTCCTGGATCTGGGGCTCCCGGATGCTGACGGCCGCGACGTCTGCTTGGCGCTGCGGGCACGTGGCGTTGATGCCCCGGTGCTGATGCTCACCGCCCTGGACGGCATGCATCACAAGGTGGGCGGCTTCGAGGCGGGAGCCGACGATTACATGACGAAACCGTTCGACGTCCCGGAGTTGCTGGTGCGGGTCCGCGCCCTGCTGCGCAGGACAACCGCGACGACCTCGCCGAGAGGCGTCGTTCTCGATCCGGCGAAACATGTCGTGATCCACGGTTCTACGAGCGAGAGCCTGACGCCGACCGAGTTCCGGTTGCTGGGCAGGCTTATCGCTTCGCAGGGCGATGCTGTACGCCGCCACGCCCTCGTTGCTGCCGGCTGGCCGCATGGCGCGCAGGTCAGCGACAACACCCTTGACTCCTACGTTCGCCGGCTGCGGACCAAGCTCGGTGCGCTGGGAGTGGCCGATCGCCTGGCGACGGTCCGTGGGGTGGGTTATCGATGGGAGTGACGGGCTTCCGTGGGAGGGTCGTGGCGCTTGCGGTTCTGATCGCGACAGCGGTGGTCGCCGTGCTGGTGGTGGTCTCGCACGTGTTGCTGAGCCGGGTGACCGACGCCGACGCGAACGCTCTGGCGCACACGCGTGCAGAGGCGGTGGCGGCGAACGTAGCCGTACGCGGTGGCCGCGTCGTGCTTGTCGAGAGCGGCAACGAAGCGCTGGACACGGTCGCGTGGGTGTATGCCGATGGACACCTCGTTGACGGAATCGTGCCGGACAGCGTCCTTGACCGCGTCGAGGTGCTTGCCGGCTCCGGGCAGTCCCAGACCACCACGGTCGGCCGCTACCTTCTGCATGCCCAGCCGGTCCGGCTCGAAGGACACCGCGTCGTGGCGGTCGTGAGGGTGGATCTGACGCCGTACGAGACGTCGGAGCAGCGCAGCCTGGCGATGGCGCTCATGCTGGGCGGCGTCTCGATCCTGCTCGCGGGCGTCGTCGCCTACCTCATGGTGGGCCGTGCGTTGCGAGTGGTGCACGACATGGCCGCTCTGGCCGACGACTGGGGCGATCACGCACCCGGGCGCCGATTCGACCTCGGCGTTCCTCGCGATGAATTCGGGGAGCTGGGGCGAACTCTCGATCGCCTGCTCGACCGCATAGACAAGGCGCTCGCGGACGAGCGCCGGCTCACCGATGAGATCGCCCACGAGTTGCGGACGCCCTTGACGGCTCTACGGGGCGAGGCGCAGTTGGCGCAGCTCTCCGGTCACCATGTGGCACCGGAGTCCGTCCTGACCGAGGTCGATCGCCTGAACACGGCGATCACGACGATTCTTGGTGCCGCCAGGACACGGATCGACGGCGGCACCCGCTGCGATCTCGGGGCGGCGGCGCGGCAGGCGATCGCCGGCCGCTCCATCGAACTCGCCATCCCGGCCGATGTCGACGTAGCCGTGCCGACCGGACTCGTCGTGGCTGTCTTGTCACCTCTGCTGGAGAACGGCCTGCGGCATGCGCGCTCGCGCGTCTGGGTCACGGCGCGCATCCAGCCCCAGGACATCGTGATCGATGTCCTCGACGATGGTCCGGGGTTCGACCCGGCGGAGGTCGACCGGGTCTTCGAAGCAGGCGTGACCAGCGGCAACGGGCACGGGCTGGGGCTGGCCGTGGTAAGGCGTCTCGCCGCGTCCGCGGGAGTGGCAGTCCGTGCGATCGCGGATGGTCACGGTCGCGTCGAAGTGACCTTCCCCACACCAGAGGCGATCGCGTAGTCAGGTTGTGTGCAGGTTGTCCACACCAACCTCGTCGCATGACAACGACAAGCGAAGCCCGCACGCACCGCAGCGGGCGGCTGATGCTGAACAAGGTTCCCGAGGTCACCATCTGGTTCTGGGTGATCAAGATCCTTTGCACGACGGTCGGTGAGAGTTTCGCCGACTGGATCAACATGAAGCTGGGCGTCGGCCTGGTGAACACGGCCTGGATCTTCACCGCGGTGTTCGTGGTGGTTCTGGGCGTTCAATTGCGGCTGAAGCGGTATGCCCCCTTCCCGTACTGGCTGACCGTGGTCGTTGTCAGTGTCACGGGCACGCTGTACACCGACATCCTGACCGACCAGCTCAACGTGCCGCTGTGGATCAGCTCCGCGGTGTTCTCGGTGCTGCTCGCCGTGGTCTTCGGCGTGTGGTGGCTGCGCGAGCGCACTCTCTCGATCCACTCGGTCACGACGCTGCCGCGTGAGTCGTTCTACTGGCTCGCCGTTCTCGTCACCTTCGCGCTCGGCACCGCGACCGGCGACTGGACCCTCGAGCTCACGGGCTGGAGCCCGGGAGTCTCGGTGCTGTTGCCGCTCGGCCTCATCGCGGCGATCACGCTGCTGTGGAAGTTCGGCGCGAACCCGGTGCTGTCCTTCTGGCTCGCCTACATCCTGACCCGCCCGCTGGGCGCCAACATCGGCGACTGGCTCGCCTCCCCCAGGGTTGCTCAGCCCGGTGAGCCGACCGGCCTTGCGCTGGGCACCTTCACCACCAGCCTGATCTTCCTCGGCCTCATCCTGGCGACTGTCGTCTACCTGACGGTGACGCGCTCCGACGTGACCGAGACCTACGACGCCACGCACACCCCGCAGGTCACCGCCAACCCGCGCAGGGAGCGCATCGCGCTGGCGGGCTTCGGCCTCCTCGCCGTCGCCACCGGGGCCCTGCTGGTCTGGGCGCACAGCCAGCCGCACGCCGGCCCCGCGCCGGAGGAGGACACCACCTCCACCGTTCACCTCGCCCCCGGCCAGGCCGTGAAGAAGTTCCCGTCCAAGAAGGTCGACGCGCTGAAGGCACTCGCGTCGACCTCGCTCAAGGACGCCCAGTCGGGGAACGCGAAGGGGGCCCACGCAGCTGCCCAGTCACTGCGAGACCTCTGGGATGCCGACCAGGCATCGTTGCAGCCGCTGGACAACACCGGCTGGACGTTCATCGACGCCCAGATGGACCAGGTCCTGAAGACCTTCGGCATCGACCACCCGAACCCGCCGATGTCGCCGGCCGAGCAGGAGGCTGAACTCCGCACCCTGCTCACAGACATGCGCTGACGGACCTGATCGGCGGCGACTCCCCTGGGGCCGCCGCCGATCACGCTCTCGCGGTGCACGGGATCCACGACGCTGATGATCGCCGACGCGCCCACCTTCGACCAGGTGCTGCCCGAGCTGCTGCGCGTCACCGATGGCACGCACCCTGCTGGCGCACACGGAGGAACACGACCGCCACATCATCCCCACGACTGCCGACCTCGGCGGAGTAGGACCTGGGACTGCCTCATGACATAACGCTCGGCGTGCGAGGACTGCCGTCGATGACTGCGCCCGGGCGGCGAGCACCGGGCGCTGGGCGACAGGTTCTCGACCGGTCTGTCTGCGGCCGGCCGGCCTTCCTCAGCGCCCGTGGCGGAACCCGGTTCGCAGCCTGCACCACCGAGCACCGGCACCGGCTCAGGCCCTCGATCGAGCAGCTACCAGGGTTCCTGCTCCAGCCGGTAGCCGTGGCCCCTCAGGGTGGTGATCTGCGGCAGGCGTGCGGGGCGGGGGGCGGACTTCGCCGCAGCGGTGAGACGGCGGCGCAGGCCGGCCATCGTGACGTCGAGGGTCTTCGTGGAGCCGAACCAGTTCTCGTCCCAGACCTCCGCCATGAGCGTCTCGCGGGAGACGGCCTCGCCGGGGTGTCGGCCGAGCAGGGCGAGCAGTTCGAACTCCTTGGGGCGCAGCGGGACATCAGCGCCGTGCAGGGTACAGCGGCGAGCCGTCTCGTCCAGGACGAGATCACCGAGCATGACCGGGTCCGGTTGCGGAGAGGCGAGGGGCCGACGGCGCAGATGGGCACGGAGCCGGGCGAGGAGCACCGTCAGGCTGAAGGGTTTGACGAGGTAGTCGTCGGCCCCCGCGTCCAGGCCGGCGATGACGTCGATGTCGTCGGTGCGGGCGGTGAGGATGATGATCAGCAGGTCGGGGAAGCGGGCGCGCAGCGTCCGGGCGACATCGAGACCGTCCATGTCGGGCAGGCCCAGGTCCAGGAGCAGCACGTCGTAGGGTCCCTGCCCCGCCTCGGCGAGGGCTCCCGCCCCGGTGCGCCTCCAGGCGGGGGCGTAGCCGTTGCTGCGTAGCCCCGTTTCGAGGTGGCGGCCGATGGTGTCGTCGTCCTCCACGACAAGGACGTCCAAACGGCCCCGGTCCGGTGCTGCTGGTGTGCGCATGGTCGGCAGCGTACGGGCGGCGGGGCCGTTCGGTGTGTTCACAGGTCGCGCAGTTCCTCGACGGCCGGGCGTCGGGCCCGCCGCACTCCGTTCAGGGCGGCGGCGAGCACGGCGGCCACGGCGGCGGCCGCGGTGAGCGCCAGGTAGCCGCCCGGGACGGCGAGTGAGGCCGGAGGGGGGTCGAAGACGCCGGTGAGGACCTTGACCAGCATCTCGGACAGCGCCCAGCCGATCAGCGCACCACCTGCCAGGCCGCCGAAGGTCAGCAGGACCGCCTCGGTGAGCACCATGCCGCGCAGGTGGCGGCGCGTCGCCCCCAGCACGGTGGTGATCGCGAAGGTGCGGCGGCGCTCGGCGAGTCCGAGGGCGAGGACCAGGCCGCCGGCCCCGGCGGCCAGCAGGACCGCGAAGGCCAGCTCGATCCGGGTCAGGCCGGCCAGGTCGACCGAGGTCAGGCTGGTGCCAACGGTGCCCCGGGTCTGGGTGAGGTCGGTGACGGTGGCCGCTGCGCCCAGCTGCTTGCGCAGTTGTGCGGCCACGGTCTTCTGGTGGGTGCCGCCGGTGTCGACGAGGAAGGCGCCGACCGCGTCGCTGCCGGTCGCCTGGGCCACGTACGAGGCGTTGGCGACGAAGAAGCTGTCCTTCGGCGCGGTCGGGAACTCCTTGACGATCCCGGCGTAGTGGAACGGCACCGTGCGCAGAGTCTTCGTCTTGGCGTCCTGGATGCGCAGGTTGAGGTTGTCGCCGGGCGAGAGCTGGAAGTCCTTCACGGTCTCGGCGCTGACCAGGAGGTTGTCGGGGCGCTGGGCGAGGCGTTGCATCAGCTGCCGGGTGGTCCCGCCGGCGAAGTACGCGTCCTGAAGGGAGGTCGCCGAGGCGATGGTGTCCGGGCGTACGCCGTAGAGGTCCTGAAGGTCGGAGCCGACATAGGCGAACCGGTGCTGGAGCGGCTCGACGTGGCGGACGCCGGGGATCTTGAGGGCCCCGGCCGCGCTCGGCGGAGTCTGGGCCCCGGGCGGTTCGGTAACGGTGACGTCGGCGCCGTTGGTCAGGCGGGCGTCCACTTCCGCCTGCTGCTGGTACGTGGAGTTGAAGACCGACGTGGACACGGCGAACGACACCGCGAGTGCCAGGAGCACCATGGAACGGGCCAGCGTGCGGCGGCGCCGGGCGAGGACGGCCGCCGTCGTCCCGGCCAGTGTCGACGTCAGGGGACGCGCGAGCCTGGCCAAAACGGGGCGGCCGTGGGCGAGTGCCAGGAGCGTGAGCCGCCACAGCAGCAGAGCGGCCCCGATCCACAGCAGCGCCGGCCCCAGAAAGGCCCAGTACGACACGGAGATGCTCGGTACGCCCTCGGGAGCGAGGACGAGCGCGTACTGGTTGCCGGACGAGGCGCGGAAGACCAGCCATGAACCGATCAGCAGCATGAAGTCCAGGCCGATCCGCATCCACCAGGGCGAACCGGTGCGCCGGGCGCTCCTGCCGGTGTCGGCGACCGTTACCGTGCGCAGGTCGCGCACCGCGGGCACCAGTACCGCAGCGGCGGCGACCGCGGCGCCGATGGTGAACGCGACGGCGTACCAGAGGATCCAGGTGCCTGCACCGGCTCCGAATGAGACCGCTCCGAAGGCGAGTCGGCCGGTCAGCGCGGTGATGCCGAGGCCGAAGAGCCCGCCGACCACGCCGACGAGCGCCGCCTCCAGGCCCGCCAGCGACATGATCCGGCGGGGCGCGAGACCGCGCAGCCGCAGCAGCGCCTGCTCCTGGCGGCGCCGTTCACCGCCGGCGCCCGCGACCGCGGCGGTCAGCGAGGCGGCGAGAACCGCGCCGGGCACGCCGAGGAAGAGGAAGAGGATCTGCGCGTACAGGGCGTCCTGGCGGGCCGAGTCGAGTGCGGCGCCCAGGTTGTCGCCGACGAGCACCGAACCCGCGCCCCGGGCCTCCAGGTGGTGGGCGGCGCCGGTCACCGAGGTGAACGCGGCAGCCGGGTCGTGGGGCAGGGCGGCGTCGCGGGCGACGTGGATCTGTGTGGTCACGGAGGTGGCGCCCCGGGTCAGGGAGGTGAACCGCGCGGCGGGCAGGAGCAGCACGTTGTCGGGCGGTGCGACGGGCTGGGACTGGGTGGGCGCGCCGACTTTCTGGAACAGCGAGTCGGCCTGCGGTAGGTCGACGACCCCGTCCACGCGGACCTGGCGCACGCCGGTCGTCCCGGGCAGCTTGATGCCGACGGTAGAGCCGGGGGCCGCGTGCAGGTTCGAGGCGGTCTGCTGGGCCAGGAGCACGCCGGTGGGATGGCCGGTCAGGGAGCGGACCTCGCCGGGGAAGAGGGTGCGGTAGTTGTCGGGGAGGCCGAGGACGATGCCGGGGCCGGTGGTCTGGGTGCTGCCCTGTGTGGTGGCCGTGAAGCCGCTGGTGTGCGCGAAGCCGACCGGGACGGCCGCTCGTACGCCGGGCGTCTTGCGCACCAGGGACAGTGCCGCGTTCTGGTCGGCGCCGGGCTGCACCTCGACCTGCCAGTCCACGGCGACCGAGCGCACCGCGCGCTGCGTCATGGTCGCCTTCGACGCGGTCAGGAAGGAGCCGAGCGCGGCGACGAGGGCGACGGCGAGGGCGATCCCGGCCATGGCGGCGAGGAGTCTGCCGGTGCGGTGGCGGGCGAGACCGCTCGCCCATGAGCTGATCATGAGGGCTCTCCAAGACGGTGGGCGGTGTCCGCATCCACGCTGTCCGCGGACGTCAGCCGCCCGTCGCGCATGGTGTGCCGCTCGGTGAGGCGGGCGGCGACCGCCGGGTCGTGGGTGGTGACGACCAGGGCCGCTCCTGTCTCGTTGGCCGCGGTCAGCAGCGCGTCCAGTACGCGGCTGCCGGTGGCGTGGTCGAGGCGGCCGGTGGGCTCGTCGGCCAGGATGACCCGCGGTGCCTGCGCCAGTACCCGGGCGGCGGCCACACGCTGGGCCTGGCCGCCGGAGATCTCCTCCGGCAGCCGGTCGGCCAGGTCGGCGGCGCCCACCACGGCGAGCGCACCCAGAGCCGCTTCGCGGGCCCGGCCTTCGGGCACCCCGTCGAGTACCAGGGTCAGGGCGGTGTTCTCGACGACGTCGAGTGCCGGGATCAGGCTGTCCCCCTGGAAGACCAGTCCGATGTCCCGCAGCCCGGACAGCCCGGGCCAGGTCACCGTGCCACTGGTGGGCTGTTCCAGACCCGCGAGCAGATGCAGCAGCGAGGACTTGCCCGAGCCTGAGGGCCCGACGATCGCGAGCCGGTCCCCGGCGTGAATCCGCAGCCCGGCCCCGTGCACGGCGACGACCGCGTTCGGCCCGCGGCCGAAGGTGAGGGCGGCGTCCTGGCAGTCGATCAGTGCGTCAGCCGGAGACATGGCGTATCTCCCGAACGTTCGGGCCGGACATTCCGGCACTCGCCTCGGCGGTCTCCGTCGCCCGGCCGTCGTCCAGCGCGATCACCCGGTCGGCGATCCGCACCGCCTCCGCGCTGTGCGTGACGATCAGGACCGCGCAGCCGTCCTGGGCGCGGTCCCGCAGCATCTGCAGGACCAGTTGCTCGGTGCCACCGTCGAGTTCGCCGGTCGGCTCGTCCGCGAGCAGCACGGAGGGCGAGTTGGCCAGCGCGACGGCCAGCCCGGCGCGTGCCAGCTCTCCGCCGGACAGCTGCCGGGGCAGCGCGTGCCGGCGTTCCCACACCCCCACCTGTTCCAGCAGCGCTTCCGCGGACGCGGCGGGCCGGCCGCGTACCGCGCCCTGCGCCAGGCGCACGTTGTCGCGCGCACTGAGATGAGGCAGCAGATTGCGGGTCTGCAGCAGCACACCGATGTGCCGGGCCCGCAGCCGGGCGCGCTCGGTCTCGGGCCGGTGGCTGATGCGCACGCCGTCCACGTGCACATCGCCGCCCGAGGGCTCGTCGAGCCCGGCCAGACAGGACAGCAGCGTGGACTTGCCGGACCCGGACGGGCCCACCACAGCGACCGTCTCGCCGCGCGCCACCCGCAGCGACACCCCGCGCAGCGCTAGTGTCTCCTCCTCACCGGCCCTGAAGAAGCGGTACAGCTCGCGGGCGGTGAGCCCGTCGTCGTACGACGCTGCGGACATGCCGCTCACCGCCAGCCGAAGGAGTCGCTGACGATACGCCACGGGTCCACGTTGTCGGCGTTCACCGGACCGGACAGTGTGAGGTCCACCTCGTGGCCCTGCTTGTAGAAGGCGTACCGCTCGAAGGCGTCCCGCACGACCTTGCCGGTGACCGGGTCCGGGGCGGAGTCGCCCTGGTAGGTCAGCAGTACGGCGCTGCCCGACTTCCGCTTGACGACGGTCACCTTCGGATCCGCGAACTTCGGCACCTGGCTGCGCAGTCGTGGTATGACGGTGTTGGTCACCGAACCGGGCGTGGGCGCTGCCGGGGCGGAGACAGCAGAGATCTGGACGCGATTGAGCTTGTCCGTGAAGACGGTCGTAGTGCCCTTCACGGTACGGGCCCAGCCCTCGGGCACCTTCACCGTGAACCCGGTGAAGCCGGTGGACGGCTGGAAGGCGACGTACGCCTGGTTGTCGGGGATGTCGCCGGGAGGATTGGTCTCCGTGGGCGCCGCGTTCGGCCCGGACCCGGTCGACGACGACGTCGATGCCGAGTACGAACCGCCTCCGGAACCCGATCCTGCGTTGGAACACCCGGCGGTCACCGCCGCTGCGAGCACCAGCCCGACCCCGACGACGGCGGACTTCCGTACACATGTCATGGCCACTGCCCTCCACCAAATGCCTGGGACCGGACGGTCACGCTCCAGACGCTAGGAGGGATGCGGTTAACGGACCGCGCGCCGACGGTTAGACGACGGCAAAAGCGCGTGACGGGTCCCGTACGACCTGGTGGGCGGCCCGCATGATGAGGACATGAGACAGCGTGTCGTACGGGTGGCCCTGACCGCGGTCCTGGTCGCCCTGGTCCTGCTCGCCGTGCCCCTGGCCCTTGCCATCAGGTCCTCCCTGTACACCGGTCAGCGGGACGCGCTGGAACGGGCGGCCCTGGCCGCCGCCGTCCGGGTGAACCCTGACTACGCGGCCGGCGACCCTGCGGAGCTGCCAGCGCCCGCGGCCGGGCAGCGCCTCGGCCTGTACGATCCGCGGCTGCTGCTGCGCACCGGAACCGGGCCACGGACCGGCGACGACGCGGCGCGTCGGGCCCTGGACGGCAAGGTGTCCCGGTCCTCGTCGGGCGGTGAGCTGGTCGTGGCCGTGCCCGTCTCACACGCCGAGCAGGTCATCGGCGTAGTCCGTGCCTCCTTCCCCCTCGCGGACGTACGAGGCCGGGTGCTCGCCGGCTGGGCCGCCCTGGCCGGCGTGGCGGTGGTCGCTTTGACCGTCGCCGTTCTCGTCGCCCGCCGACAGGCGCGGGCGCTCGCCGCACCGCTGGAGGACCTCTCGCGGCACTGCCGGGCGGTAGCCGAAGGCGATCTGACCGCACGTGCCGCACCCAGTACCATCGCCGAGATCGACCAGGTCGCGCGCACCCACAACGACATGCTGCACAGCCTTACCGAACTCCTGCGTCACGAGCGGAACTTCACCGCCAACGCCTCACACCAGCTGCGCACCCCGCTGACCGGGCTCCAGCTCACCCTGGAGGCCGGACTCGCCCAGGACGACGCCCGGCCGGCGCTGGAGGAGGCCCTGGAAGCCACCCGCAGGCTGTACGAGACCGTGGAGGAAGTGCTCCGGCTGTCGCGCTCCGCCGGTCTGCCCCGGCCCACCGCGCCGGACAGGCCGGTGAGGGAACTGCTGGCACGGACCGAGGAGCGGTGGCACGGACCGCTTGCCCGCGACGGTAGACGGCTGGAGCTCGCCGTCCAGGACGTGCCGGACGATGTACGCGTCCCGGGCGGGCCCGTTGCCGAGATCCTCCAGGTGCTGCTGGACAACGCGCGCGTCCACGGACGTGGCACCGTGTCCGTCACCGTCCGGGATCTCGATGACGCCTTCGCCCTTGACGTCGCCGACGAGGGCACCGTGGACGACGATGGCGTGCGGTTGTTCGAGCGCGGCCACTCCGGCGGCGGTCCGGGCGCCGGTATCGGCCTCGCCTTCGCCCGCGACCTCGCCGTCTCTCTCGGCGGGCGCCTCTCGCTCGCGCGTGGCGCACCCACCACGTTCACGCTGCTGTTGCCCGTACGCCGGGAGCGGACCTGCCCTCAGGACGACGCCGGCCAGGGCAGGCGCTGAGAACGCGCCGTCCGCACGACCCGGGTCACGGCCGTCTTCTACAGCAGCCCCGTACGCCAGTACCGGCAGCAGCACATGCGGCTTGTCCGGCAGGGCCGCGTTGCTCAGCACCGCGCCGGCGCTGAGCAGCGGTGCCCACGCATTCGCGAGGGCCGGGACGGTGAGCGCGCCGACCAGGGTGGAGACGATCACGACGCCCGCCATGGTCGGCTGGTCACCGTGACGCTTGACGGCCCACACCCCTCCCCGGCCGCCCGCCGTACGTCCCGTCGCGTCGCCGCCCTGCTGACCGAATCCCGCGCGAACTCGCGGCCGTTCAACGTCCCGCTGCTGCCACTGGCAGCGACCGCCGCCGTGATCGGAGCCAGCGCCCTGTGCGCGTTCGCGGCCGTCCACGACCTGCATGTCCTGCTCGAACTCGCCGGATCCGACTGACCTCCCGCCCTCCGGGAAACTCACCCCGAGACACCGGGGACCCTCCCGGAGCAACCGCACTGCTGCGCCGGCGACCGGTGCGCTGACCGGGAGGCCGCCAGTCAGTCGCCCCTACTCACAGGTGCGGCTCGACGCCAATGCGCATTCAGCCTTTTGGTCTTGTGTGGCGATGCCGTCTGCGCGTCCGGCAGCGGTCGATACAGGAGATGGCGGGCGACGAGCTCCAAGGTCACCGCCACCGCAACGGACTGCACGGCCATGAGCGCGATCAGGACGAACAGCTGCACCGCTCCGGCCAGGACCGGACCGGCCCCTGCCAGGAGCATGCCGACGAACGCGCCGGGGAGCGTGACCAGTCCGACTGTACGGGTCTGGTCCAGGCCGGGCAGGAGAGCGTCGGAAGCCGCGGGGCGCGCTATTTCCATCCGTGCGTCCCGGTCGGCGAATCCCAGCGCCATCGCGGCTTCCACCTCGCCGTGACGCTGGGACAGTTCGTCAAGAGCACGGCGCCCGGCGAGTACGGTCACCGTGAGCGCGCCACCGATGAGAATGCCCGTGACGGGAATCAGGGCTATTCCCTTGAGCGGGACGAGTCCGGTCAGAAGGAGAGCCGTGACAACAGGTACTACACCGGCAGCGATCGGAGCTGCCGCCAGCCACCAGGTGCCGTTGCTGGTGAGTCTGCGTCCGGCCGTACGCACGGCCACCCCGTACATGAGGCAGAGGAACGCCAGCAGCCCCGGGAGCGACCTGACAGCCCAGGCGACGACCACCGAGACCAAGGCGAGCTGAACGGCGGCGCGGAGCCCGGCGACCAGGATCTCCAACGCCCGGCTCTTGTGGGGGTGCGGGTCGAGGCGGAACCAGCCCGCGACTGCGGCAGCCAGCAGCAGCAGAGCGGTGAGTAGGACGCCCAGGTCCATGTTGACCGGTACGAGAGATGCCGCACTCGACGTCACATTCCCCACCTCAAGGACCGTAAAGGCACCACTGCCCGGACCGTGGTGCCGGGCCACAAGAGAGTTCGGCCAGGCCGTCTGACCTTGCCGACAGCGGAGTCTACGTCGGTGCAGCCCGTCCGATCAGTCTGCAGAGGACTACTGCGGGGACGTCCTGGATCTGCCTGCTTCTGCCGGTCACGGGCTACGGTGGCTGCACGGATGTGGTACGCGGGCATGGTCGACGTCGGCCCGGACACCAGGCGGAGTCGGACGGTGCTGGGGCCGGTGAGGGCCGGACGTGTCCGTGGATCCATGCCGACGGCAGCGGGGCGGCAGACGCTGACGCAGCGGCCGGGTCACGACGAACGAGAACCAGCTTTTGACACGGAGCTCGCGCGCTACGGGCGCCCGGACGAGGCGGCGACACTACGTGCGCTCCTGCACGTAGGAGCCGTGATCGGCACAGCCGTCCAGGAGGCAGCCGAGCGAGACCGTGAAGCCATTGTCGCCGCTCGCCAGCGCCTTCTCGTCTTCCTGCGCCCGGCACCAGGCATGCGGCCTCGTCGTCATCAGCCACCGAGGCGAGGACAGCCATCCGCAGGTTCGCTGATGGCTGGCGATGCGCCGGCATCGGCAGGTACCAGTCGGCCTGCTCCCTCGGTCACGGGTCCGGACGTGAAACCGTTTCGGCGGCGTTGCGGCTGCCAGCCGTACCGTAGCCCCGCAGCGGAGGGCATTTGCAATGGACCGTCGGCTGGTTCCGGGGGCGGGCGCATTGCGCGGGTCGCAGCCGGACCACGGCGTCCAGTCCGCCGTCGGGTGCGGCGTTCAGTGTGACGTCGCCGCCGCTTGCGTGAGTGAGACGTTGAACCATGGGCAGGCCCAGGCCAGTCCCGTCATGGTGAGCATCGGAAGCACGCCAGAACCGATCAAAGGCTCGTTCCCGGTCGGTTTCGGTCATGCCTGCCCCTTGGTCGACCACATGCAGCTCGACCATCGGCTGCGTGCAGCCGCCGTTGGCGGGTGCGGTGACGGTAGCCAGGGTGATGGTGGTGCCTGGAGGGGACGCACGCAGTGCGTTGGACAGGAGATTGTCGATGATCTGCTCGAGTGCGCCCGTGACCGCCCGCACCTTGCCGACCGGCATGCCGGCCACGGCGATGCCGACGCGCTGGTCGCCGGCGAACGCCGCCCATATCGCCGCACGGTCGGCGACGACGGCGTCGAGGTCGACGGTCTCGGGTGTGATCGCCGAATTCTCCAACCGGGCAAGCGCGAGCAGCCCTTGGACCATACGGCTGAGCCGTCCCACTTCACCGATCGCATCGTTCAGGCTCGCCTGGGCAGAGGGCGCGAGGTGGGGTTCGAAGTTCTCCAGGCGCAGACGCAGCGAGGTCAGCGGGGTTTTCAGCTGGTGCGACGCCTCGGATGCGAATGCCTCCTGGGTGTGGAGCAGGTGCTGCAGCCGGGTTGCGGTGCGGCTGAAGGAGGCGGCTAGCCGACGCAGCTCCGGCGGCCCGCGGTCGGTGGCAGGCGGGTTGGTGAGGCGGCCGTCGGCAAGTTGTGCAGTGGCGTCTTCCAGGGCTCGCAGGGGCCGGGTGATCCAGCGGGCGAACACGAAACCGATCAGGGCGACCACGGCGAGAGCGCCCAGCCCGACGAGGGCGAGCGCCCCCCAGGTCGCGTGGATCCTCTGTGCGAGCGGAGCCAGGGAGTACAGGGACCGCACCACGCAGGGAACGGTGCCGCTCGACGTACCGGGGGCGGTCGCGAACAGGACCTTCCTGCCCGGGACAAGGTCTTCGCTGATGCCGGTGGAGGGTTGGTCGCGCAGTGCGGTGGCGATGTCCGGTTCGGAGGAGAGGTTCCTGCCCACGGCTGAGGCGGTCGCGGTATCGACGCGGACGATGCCCTTGCGGTCGGTCACCAGCACGGTACTGTCCGTGCGTCGAGCGTAGCTGTGGGCGAGGTCGGGAAGGTCCGACATCAGTCCGTGTTCCAGTTTCTCCTCGCATACGGCGGCAAGCGTCACGGCGCCCAGCTCCGCCGTGTGGGAAAAGCGGTTCAGCTCGCTTCGGGCGTAGAGGAAGCCGAACGGCACCTCGAGCGCGAGCAGGACGAGCAGTATGAGGCTGAGGTAACTGAGCAACAGGCGGCGGGTCATCGGGCGCCTTGCCACGGCCCGAACCCGGCTGCAGGACTGGCTCGGGGGCCTGTGGGCGGGGCCAGGCGGAATCCGATGCCGCGGATGTTCTCGATCCAGGAGGGGTCTCCGAGTTTGCGGCGCAGCGCGGCGATGTGTACGTCGAGGGTCTTCGTGGGGCCGAAGTAGTTCGGCTCCCAGACCGAGTCGAGAATCTGCTGGCGGGAGCAGACGGCTCCGGGATCCTCGGCGAGGCAGACCAGCAGGTCGAACTCTTTGGGTGCCAGGGCGATCGGCGCCTCGTGCACACACACCCGCCGCGTGCGGCGGTCGATGCTCAGGGGGCCGATCCGCTGGGCATCGCAAACGAGGTTTCCGCCGGAAAGGGACGGGACGGATCCGCCGTCGACGGGTACGGTCCGCGCTCGGCGTGTGACAGCTCGGATCCTTGCCACCAGCTCCCGGACCCCGAAGGGTTTCGACACATAGTCGTCCGCGCCCAGCTCCAGGCCGAGCACCCGGTCGACCTCGGAGTCCCGGGCGGTGATCATGATGATCGGCACCGAGGAACGAGTTCGCAGTGCCCGGCAGACATCGATGCCGTCCATGTCGGGCAGCCCCAGGTCCAACAACACCATCGCCGGCTCTGCCGCGGCCAGGCCATCGGCGCCGGTTCGCGCGTGTTCCACGGTGAACCCGAACCGATGCAGCCCTTCCACCAGCGGTTCGGCCACCCGGTCGTCATCCTCGATCAGCAAGACGTGCATGCCGACAGGTTCACAAACGGCAGACAGGTCGTGCGGCACAAACGCCGGTCCATTCCCCCGTCTCAGTGATTTCCGTCTTGCCGTGTGACGCCGAAGCAAGCACAGCCGTCAATGCCTCGGCGGTGGAAGTCCGCCGGATGGCGCACGCCGTAGGCCCAGGCCATGGAGAACGTCCAGCACAGCGATAGGGAATGGTTAGGTGATGGTTAAGAATCGGAGCGGCGAGCCACTACGACCACCGCCGACGGGAATCCACGGGGAATGGGTGACTACTACTGGCCAGCTGGGGATTCACGCCGAAGACGCATGTACCTGTCGGCCGTGGAGCGCACCTACGCACTGATCGTGGACAGGCTTCGCGGAACGAACGCGTGGATCGAAAGGTGACCCAATTTTCCGGCATTCGCATCAGCATGCTCGGGATCCCTTGTAATGGCGCTGGATTTTCGCTTACCCGCCGTCGTCTAGGGTCCGAAGTGCGGCCTGACCCACCGATGTGCCGCATCACGGAAATCCCCGACAACCGGAAATTCGACATGCCGATCCACACTGACACCTTCGTTAATCGACCCTCCCGTACCAGGCAGGGGCGGTGAACATGTCCGAGACGACGATCGACGAGTTGCGCTGGGTACGCCCGGATCTCGTGGAGCCCTTCAGGGCCGCACTCCCCGGAGCGCGGGCCACCGTGCTCGGCCGCCTCTGGGGCGCCTTTGCCCGGGAGCCGCTGCCCGGAGTGACCGCCCGCCATCGAGAGGGGGAAACACTGATCGTGACTCTGCGCCATGGCGCCCGGCTGGCGGCGGCCGACACGGATGCCCGGCGGTTCGCCGAAGTGCCCGAGGGCTTCACCGTGGCAGGGCCCGACGGAACGGTCCATGAACCGATAGAGCTGCTCGCGCAGTTGGGACTGCATACGTCTGGCGCCCAGCGACTCGCGGCGGAGCTCGACAACAGCGTCGTGAACCTCGCCCTGGCCCGCGCGGCGAACGCCCAGGGGCCCACTGCGCCGCGTGATTCCGTCGATGCTGAACAGGCAGTGGTCGACGGCCACCCCCAACACCCGTGCTGCCGTACCCGTACGGGCATGTCCGTCGCCGAAGTGCTCGCCTACGCGCCCGAGCACCACCCGGTGATCGACCTGGCGCTGCTGCCTGTCCCCGCCGACCGCTGGCAGGGAACTGGCACATGGCCCGCTGAACTGCAGGACGGCGACACACATCTGCTCCCGGTCCACCCCTGGCAGCGCAACCACGTACTGGTGCGCCATCCTGAGCTCACCACGACCACGCGTACCATCCCGGCCCGTCCCCTGTTGTCGCTGCGCACCGTGGCGCCGCTGGCCGACTTGGCGGGCTGCCACATCAAGACCGCGCTCGATGTACAGGTCACGAACTACCGCCGCACGATCTCCCCCGTAGAGGTGGTCGACGGACCGCCGCTGTCGGAGCTGGTCTCGGCGGTCATCGACAAGGCCGGGTTCGGCGAGAGCCTGCGCGTCCTGCGCGAACTCGGGGGTGGGGCCGTACGCGTGGACGGGCAGGCGTCCGCGAGCCTGGCCGCGATGCTCCGGGAATCCACCGACTCCCACCTCGACGCCGGTGAGATCGCCGTACCGCTGACAGCCGTGCATGCCACCGGCGCCGACGTCGTGGCCGGGGATCCCGTGCGCTGGCTGGCGGACTTCGCCGAACTCGTGCTGCCCCCGGCGTTGACGCTGCTGTCCATGGGAGTGGCGCTGGAGGCCCATGGCCAGAACACCCTGGTGGTACTGCGCAACGGACGGCCGGTGCGGGTGCTGTACCGGGACCTGGACGGGGTGCGGATCAGTCCCCTCAGGCTCGCTGCCTGGGGATTCACTCTGCCGCCCCTGGCCGGCACCCGCGCCGGCGACGACATGGACACTCTGCGCACCAAACTGTTCGGAGGACTGCTCAGCGGTGTGTTCAGCGAGCTGGTCGACGTCCTCGCCCGGACCCGGGCGATCGACCCCGCAGCACTGTGGGAAACGGTGGCCCAGGTCGGCCGCCGCGTATACGCCGACCTGCCGGGCACGGGGGACGCGTCAGCCTTCTTCGGCGACACCCTGCCACTGAAGGCGACCATCGCGATGCGTCTGGCAGACGACCCCGGCACGGCGCAGTGGACCGCCATCCCCAACCCCCTCGCCCGGCACAGCTGACCACCCCGGCGTCCCGACGCACCACTCATGCACCCCTTCCCGCGCACCGGAGCTTCCGCATGACCACCCCCACCACTGCCCCCACCGTCCCCGAAGCCGTCCCTGCTACTGGGGCGCACGACGATCAACCCACGCAGACCGCCGACGCCGTCACCGTCCACACCCTGCTCAACTGCCTGATCCGCGAGGTCTGCGCCCCCGAGCACCAGGTGACCGTCGACCACGACCACCTCCTGCTACGCCTGGCCCGCAGCGGACTGCTGCTGCGGGCGCGGTTGCGCCGAGTCTCGGTGATCGGCGCACACCGGTTCCAAGGCGCCGTCCAACGGCTTGACGACACCGCCTGGGTCACGGTGGGCTGGCGCGAACTGGCCGGGTACATCCAGGAGGAACTGCACCTGCGCACCGGCGTGACGAACGGGGAATTCCTGGACCAGGTGGCCGACAGTCGCGAGACCATGCGCACCGCACTGGAACGCCGTGCCCGCGGGGTGCCGCAGCAGGACCTCTACCTGACGTCGGAACAGTCCCTGGTCTTCGGCCACCGCTTCCATCCCACGCCCAAAGCCCGTACCGGCGATCCGGCCGACTGGCTGGCGTACGGACCGGAGACCGGCGCCCGCTTCCGCCTGCATCACCTGGCGGTACGCCGCCACCTGGTGCAGGAGGAGGGCGACCTGCGCGCACTCGACGCACTGTGCCCGCCGACCGACCCCGACTTCGTGACGCTGCCGGTGCACCCCTGGCAGTTCCGGCTGCTGAGCCGGCACGACCGTCTGCGTGCGGCGATGGCGGCGGGAGAGGTCCTGGACTGCGGCGCGAGCGGTCCCGAGTGGGTTCCGACCGCGTCGGTACGCACGCTTTACCAGCCCGAATCCGACACGTTTCTGAAGTTCAGCCTCAACGTCCGCCTGACCAACTGCGTCCGCAAACACGCCAGTTACGAACTGTCCGGCGCCGTCGCGCTGAACCGCCTGCTCCAGCCCGTCATGGACCGGCTCACCCAACGCTTCCCCGGATGCGCGCTGCTCGCCGAGCCCGGCTACCGCACACTCGCCGCCGACGGCGACACCGCACTGCTGGAGGGCTTCGGTGTCATCGTCCGCTCCGGCCTGCGCCCCCACCTGCGCCCAGGAGTGACACCCCTGCTCGGCGCCGCGGTCGCGGACGAGTACCCCAACAGTGCCGCCCACGTCTCCCACCTGCTGGCCCGGGGCGACGGGGACGTCCTGGCCTGGTGGAACACCTACCTGCGACTGCTGCTGCCCCCCGTGCTCGCCGCCTACTTCGAACACGGCGTCGTCCTGGAACCGCACCTTCAGAACGTCATCGTCGGAGTGAACGCGAACGGCACACCCGCGCACATGCTCTTCCGCGACCTGGAGGGCACCAAGCTCCTGCCCCACCACCACGCACATGCGCTCGCCGACCTGCCCGAGGACGTCCGCGAACCGCTCACCTACGACGCCGAACGCGGCTGGAACCGGGTCGCCTACTGCCTCCTGGTCAACCACGTCGCCGAAGTGCTCGGCGCCCTCGCCGACCTCGATCCGGCACGCGAGCCGGCGCTGTGGGGCCTGGTCCGCGACCATCTCGACGCCTACGCCGACAGCGTCGGCAGGCCGCCACGCCTGCGCGCCCTGCTCTGCGGAGTGCCGCTGCCCGCCAAAGCCAACCTCCTTCTGCGGTGGGCCCGCAAAGCCGACCGACACGCCACCTACGTGCCCCTGACCAGCCCACTCGGCGCGGACTTCCCCCGCGAGGTGACCCTATGAGAGCCGCCCTGCTGCACCACGTCCACCAGCTCGCCGACGACGACCTGCCCGCCTACCTCTACGACCTGCCCGGCCTGCGCCGACACGCCGGCGCCATCCGCGCCGCCCTGCCGCAACGCGTTGAACTGCTGTACGCCACCAAGGCCAACTCCGACCCCCGACTGCTGCAGGCCCTCGCCGAGCACGTGAACGGGTTCGAGGTGGCCTCAGGCGGCGAGATCCGCCACATCCGCGGCCTCCTGCCCGACGCGCCGATCGCCTTCGGCGGACCCGGCAAGACCCCGGCCGAACTGGTCCAGGCCCTGGACGCCGGTGCCGAACGCCTCCACATCGAAAGCGAACATGAGCTGCGCACCCTGACGACGGTACTGGGCGACCGCACCGCCGACGTCCTCCTGCGCGTCAACGTGCCCGTGGCGATCCGGTCGGTCGCGCTGGCCATGGGCGGCGGGCCCAGCCCCTTCGGCCTGGACCCCTCCCAGCTGGACCGATGCCTGCACATCATCGCCGCCGACGGGCGTATCCGGCTGCACGGGCTCCACGCCCACCTGGCCAACGGCCTCGACGCGCGCGCCCACCTGGCCCTCGTCGACCAGGTCATGGGCTGGGCAGACCGCTGGGCGCACCACCGAGGGATCACCCTGAGCGAGGTCGACATCGGAGGCGGAATGGGCGTCGACTACGCCCACCCCCGCGACGTCTTCGACTGGCCGACCTTCGGGATCGGGCTGCGCCGGACGCTGGAGCGCCATCCCGACCTGACACTGCGAATCGAACCGGGCCGCTCGGTCACCGCCTACTGCGGCTGGTACGTCACCGAGGTCCTGGACATCAAGTTCAGCCGCGGCGAGGCGTTCGCCGTCCTGCGCGGAGGCACACACCACCTGCGCACCCCCGCCGCGAAACAGCACAACCAGCCCTTCGAGGTCATCCCCGACGACTCCTGGCACCAGCCCTGGACCCGCCCCGAGGCCCGCGACGAGCCGGTGACCCTCGTCGGACAACTGTGCACGCCCAAGGACGTCCTGGCCCGCCGCGCCAGGGTCGACCGGCTGCGGGTGGGCGACCGGATCGCCTTCGCCATGGCAGGCGCCTACGCCTGGAACATCTCCCACCACGACTTCCTCATGCACCCCCACCCGACCTTCCACCACGTCGACGACGCCGACACGCCCATCGCCGGTGCCTGCGCCTTCCAGACGGCATGAGCACGGACCGCCAAGCCGGCGCACGGAGGGCAAGCAAGACTCCAAGCACGGCGCTCGCCACACTGGCCGTCCGACCCTTCCGCCGCTATCTGCTCGGCCAGTTGACCTCCAACGTGGGCACCTGGATGCAGCGTGCGGCCCAGGATCTACTCGTCCTCCACCTCACCGGAAACAGCGGCAGCGCGGTCGGTGTCATCACCGCGCTGCAGTTCCTGCCCCAGACGCTGCTCGGCCTGACCGGGGGCGTCCTCGCCGACCGGTTCCCCAAGCGCCGGCTGCTGCTGATCACGCAGACCGCCATGGCGGTGCAGTCCCTGCTGCTGGGACTGCTGACCGTCACCGGGGCAGTGAACCTGTGGTCCCTGTACGCGCTGGCCCTCGCCCTCGGCACCGCAACCGCCGTGGACAGCCCCGCCCGCAACGCCTTCATCTCCGAACTGGTCAGCCGGGACCGGGTGCCCACCGCGGTCAGCCTGAACTCCGCCCAGTTCAACGTCGCTCGCATCCTCGGCCCTGCCGCAGCGGGCCTGACCGTCGCCGCCTTGGGTACCGGCCCGGTGTTCCTCATCAACTCCGTCTCCTACCTGGCGGTCCTGTACGGCCTGATCACCGCCCCGACCGGCGCACCACACGAGCACAGCGGGCCTCAGCACCGTGGTCCACGGCTCACCGAGGCGTTCCGCCACATCACCACAACCCCGCAACTGCTGTTCGCGATCACTCTCATCGCCGTCGTCGGCGCCTTCGGCCTCAACTTCCAGGTCACCATCTCCCTCGCAGCCATCAGGGTCTTCCACTCCGGCGCAGCCGCCTTCGGCTACCTCTCGGCCGCCTACGCGGCAGGCAGCCTCATCGGCGCCGTCCTCACGGCCCACGGCGGTCAGCCTCCCACCGCACGCCGTCTGGTCACCGCAACCACCGTCTTCGGAGTACTGGAAGCCGCGCTGGGCGTGATGCCCGGCTACGGCACCTTCATGGCGCTGCTGATCCCCACCGGCTACGCCGCGGTCACCGTCACCACCACCGCCAACGCCCTGGCCCAACTGCATACCGAACCGCACCTGCGCGGCCGCGTGCTGTCCGTCTACTTCCTCGTCCTCCTCGGCGGCACCCCCATCGGTGCCCCCCTCGTCGGCGTGGTCTCCGACGCCTTCGGCACTCGCTCGACCCTGATCCTCGGCGGCATGCTCTCGGCATCTTCCGCGCTCGCCCTGTCCCCGTTGATCACCAAGCGCCAGCCGCTGGACAGCCCGAGACAGGCTGCCGGACCGATCGCCGCAGCGCTGCCCGGCACACCATCGGCCAGCACATCCGGCACGGCCCCCTCCACCCGGGCCGCGCCCTGAGCACGGCTTCTTTCCAAATTTCCGCTCTCCTCAAAATCCAGAGCGCGACACACCAACAGGCTTGTCCGCTGACGCCGATGGGGCAGGACCATGGTGGGTGCCGAGCGGCAGTGCGCCCGCCCACTCACCCGGTCGGAGCGACGGCAGGCCGCAACTGCGGCTCCGGCCCGGGCCTGGGCCCCACTCGGACCGCCCGCTCCCAGGCCGCTTGGGCTCGAAAGCCGACATCGGTTGCGACACTGCCCGTCGGGACGGCGGGCTGGTAGTGGTCGACTGCGTCGGTCCGTTTCAGCGGGGTGATCACGAAGCCGCGGCCGTACGAAAGCGCCACCGCCTTCAACGCCACCCACGCCAGCGGCCCCAGAACACCCGCCGCAGGGACGAGCACCGCCGGCGGAACCGGCAACTCTGCAGCCCGACCGGCACGCGCCCCGGCCGCTCTCGCCTGGAACGCAACCTCCACCAGTCCGGCGGCAACCAGTACCAGCCACGGCCCGGTCAGGACGGCCGCCGCGACGTCCGCGAGGGCGTAGCCGACCCACCGCGTCCGCGCCGCCCACCGCTATCCGACCCGTTTCCAGCTCGCCGGGACCAGGCCGACGGGCGATGCGGCCGGCAGCCGTACCAGGGCTTGCCGGACCAAGGAACTGAGAGCCCACTCAGAGCTGCGCATGGCAGTCTCGGGTATTCCCCTTCTCCACCGAGCAGCCGACAGGACGGCGTCATGGACCCGCAGCCCGCACTCAAGCTCCCGCCCCTGCTGCGCGCGGACGGCACTCCCGCGCGGATCCTCGTCGTGGACGACGAGCCCGATGCGGAGTATGTAGTCACCACGGTGCTGCGGTATCAGGGCTGGCACGTCCGCAGTGCCGAAGACGGCGCCGGCGCCGTGGTCCTGGCCGAACGGTTCCGCCCGGACGCGGTGGTGCTGGATATGCTGCTACCCGACATCCAAGGCTCGGAAGTGGCACACCACATCCACGCACTCCTGCCCAGCGTGTGCGTGCTCTTCCTCACCGCCTGCGATGTCCTGGACGCGGACATATCGGCAGGCGACGCCTGCCTCACGAAGCCGGTCGGCCTCGCAGAGATCGTCACGCGCCTCCGGGCCATGCTGCGCCGTGCCGGCATGACCCGGCAGGAGGCGGATTCCGTCCGTGCCACACGTCGTCTGGTGGTCGCCGACCTGGCGATGGACGAGGAGGCCCGCGAGGTCACCCGCGGAGGCGAACCGGTGGACCTCACCTCCAACGAGTTCGCCCTGCTGCGCTTCCTGATGCGCAACCCCCACCGCGCGCACAGCACCGCAGAGATCCTCGACCAGGTCTGGTCCCACGACTTCGGCGACCGCTCCCGCGTCGTCGAACTGTGCATCGGCTACCTGCGGCAGAAGATCGACGCTGGCCGCGAGCCGCTCCTGCACACCGTGCCCGGTGCCGGCTACGTCCTCCGGCCAGAACTCCCGGAGCCGAGCCGGTCGGACGCCATCAGCGAGTCACTCCCGTCGGCGAGACCAACACCCAGCCGGGATGCTCCCGGGTCACTGACAAGTCCCAGGAAGGACAGCCCCGTCGATCGGAGCGCCACGATGAAACGCAACGCTGCTCGAGAACGTACAAAGGGGTGGAGTTCGTCCATGGAGACGTGGCCGAATATCTGGCCGAAGCCGTCCCGTTCGACGCCGCATACGCGATCGGGACGCTGGGGTTCATCGACCTCCATCGTTCACCGCCGGCGCTAATGCTGTAGTTCCACTGGCCGTGTTAGTCGTGCGTGATCCCCGTCTTGCTGGCTGCGATCGCAAATCCAGCGACCCCCGAGCGCCTCGCAGGAACACCTCTTACATGAGGATCCGAGCGCGTCATGCGCGCAAGCACAGTCGAACTCGAGACGAAGTCCCACCGGAGTGCTCCGGTGGGACTTCGTCTCGTGGCTCCGGACAGAGGCCCCGCCAGCGTGCTCCCCTGCGCGGCCTCGCCCTATCACCGGCTGTCACGGGCGCTGTCACACCTCTGTCACCAACTACGTCGACAGCCTCGGACATGATGCCCTGACCTGCTATTACGCACCCGCCCTGGACTGACGTGGACGCCCGGAGACGGTCTCTACAACCTGTGCCAGGTGGTACCCAGTGAGGGACCCAGGATCAGGACCGGAGCGTCTTCTGGCCCGTCGAAGCGGTATTGCAGGGTGTTCGGGGGTGTCTCACTCACGCCCCAGCCCCTCTCACGTCTCACGACCGCCCCTGCAACGGAGGTTACGACTGCAAGGTCCGACCAGATGGAACGACCTCCCGGGCCGCGTAGCGCTTCACCGATGCGTCAACTGGCCCGAAGGCCGACCGCCAGCGTCAGTTCAAGGACCCGGTGTGGCGAGGCGAGGTCCGGAAACAGCTCCCGCAGCTGCGACATCCGGTACCGGACCGTCTGGGGATGGACGAACAACGCCGCCGCCACCTCCTCCCGCCTGCCCTGGTGCAGCAGCCACGCCCGCAACGTCTCCTCCAGCCGCCGTGCGGTCGCCACAGGCAGGGTCCGCAGCGGTGCGAGGGCTCGGGCACGCAGGTCTGCGAACGCGTCCGCGTCGGCGCTCAGCACCAACTCGGGCAGGTGGTCCTCGGTGTCGCGGACATCCGGGGAGAGGGAGCGCGCGCGTGCGGCTCGTGCGTACGAGGATGACGCGCGAGTCCATGGCCGGGCCGGGCCGGCCACGGCGGTGCGGTCGGTCAGCTGCCGCAAGAGATGTGCTCGGTCGGCATCGGGGACGAGCAGCACACCGGTGGCGTCCGGCAGATCGTCGAGGACGAGGGTGCTCGGGTCGAGCGCGCGGTAGGCGGGCCGGGCCTGGGCGGCGGGCAGCAGGACCGCCGTCAGCGTAACCGGAGGCTGCCATCCGGCCCGTTGAGCAGACGCCAGCAGCACGTCCGGGCTCACGCCGGCGAGGAGGTCGCGGGCCAGGTGTTCCAGATGGCGCTCGTGGGCCCTGCCCCGGGCGGCCAGTTCGTCGGCGTGGCCCGCGGCGCTCGCGGCGGAGAGCTCGTCGATGTAGGCGAAGGTCAGCTCTGCGAACTTGGCGACCTCGGCTGCGGGCAGACCGGCGGGTACGGCGCCCGCCGCCAGGCATCGCCAGGCCACGCGGGCGCCGACGCGGTAGGCGCTGAGCAGGGCGTCCATCGAACGGCCGTCGCGCACCTCGCCGCGGCCCAGCTCGTAGGCCGCGTCACCGCCGTCGCCGCCCGTGGCGTTCCCGCTCGCGAGGTCCAGGTAGTGCCCGAGGGCGGTGCGAACGGCTCGGCGGATGGTGGCGCCCATGTGACCCGAGAGGGCGTTGGCGTAGGAAGGGACCTCGTCGATGATCGCCTGGACCACCTCGTCGGCGGTGGTCTTCAGCGCGGCCCGAAGTGCGGTGACCGTCGTCTCATCCAGGGCCAGCTCGCTGGCCCTCTGGGTCACACGACTCACGTTTTTATTCCCTGCGAACAATTGCACCCACCAGATTCACGTCCTACGGTCAGGACTTTACGCCCTGAGACGCAGCAAGCTGGAGTCATGACGAGTGCAGCCCTGCGCAGCAGGGCGTGGAAACTGCTGGAGATGGTCACGACACCGCTGCTGCCGTCGGACTACCTCGACCTGGTCAGCCCACTGCGTGCGGGCGCCGACCTGCGGGGGCGCATCGAGGCCGTGCGCCCCGAGACGGGTGACGCCGCGACGGTCGTGATCAGGCCGGGACGGGGCTGGCGCGGCCACACAGCCGGTCAGTACGTGCGGATCGGGGTCGACGTCGACGGCGTACGCCTGTGGCGTGCCTATTCCATCACCTCGCCGACGAACCGCCAGGACGGCCGCGTCGCGATCACCGTGAAGGCGATCCCGGACGGCAAGGTCAGCAACCACCTGGTCCGCAGGGCGAGACCGGGCACGCTGATCCAGCTCGACCAGGCGACCGGTGACTTCGTGCTGCCGCCGGCCAAGCCCGCCAAGGTGCTCTACCTGACGGCCGGCAGCGGCATCACGCCCGTGATGGGCATGCTGCGCGACACCGAGTTCGACGACGTCGTCATGGTCCACTGCGCGCCACGGGCGCAGGACGTCATCTTCCGAGACGAACTGCACGATCTGGTCGCGGACGAGAAGCTGCGGCTCATCGAGGTGCACACCGACACGGACGGCATGCTCGACATCGCCCGTCTCGACGAACTCGTGCCCGACTGGGCCGAGCGCGAGACCTGGGCCTGCGGGCCCGCGGGCCTGCTTGACGCCGCCGAAGAGCACTGGAGCGGGCACGGCGTCCAAGTGCGCCTGCACACCGAACGCTTCCGCCCCAAAATCGTCGTCGCCGGCGACGGCGGCGAGGTCACGTTCAGCGCCACCGGCAAGACCGTCGACGCGGACGGCGCCACGCCGTTGCTGGACGTCGGCGAGGAGGCCGGCGTGCTCATGCCGTCCGGGTGCCGTATGGGCATCTGCTTCGGCTGCGTCACGCCACTCAAGGCGGGCGCCGTCCGCGACCTGCGCACCGGCGAGATCACCGAGGCCGAGCCGGGCGTCCTCATCCAGACCTGTGTGTCCGCCGCGGCGGGCCCTTGCGACATCGAACGGTAGGAGCACCTTGACCGCCATTGACCCCACCGCCCACCTGACGGCGGAGCAGATCGAGGAGCTCGGCCGCGAGCTGGACGCGATCCGTGACGAGGTGATCGCCGGCCGCGGCGAGAAGGACGCCGCCTACATCCGCAAGGTCATCTCGGCGCAGCGCAAGCTGGAGTTGGTCAGCAGGGGCGTGCTGCTGTTCTCGATGTTCCCGCCCGCGTGGCTGCTCGGCACCGCCGGTCTGTCCGTGGCGAAGATCATGGACAACATGGAGATCGGCCACAACATCCTGCACGGCCAGTGGGACTGGATGCGGGACCCGAAGATCCACTCCACGACCTGGGAGTGGGATCACGTCTCGCCGGCCGACCAGTGGAAGCACTCGCACAACGAGCTGCACCACACGTACACCAACGTGATCGGCAAGGACAACGACCTCGGCTACGGCATCATGCGCGTCGACGAGGACCAGGAGTGGCACCCGTTCCACCTCGGTCAGCCGCTGTGGAACTTCGTCAACGCCTGCTTCTTCGAGTACGGCATCGCGGCGTACGACCTGGAGCTCGGCAAGAACCTGCACAAGCGGCGCCGCAAGAACCCGGAGTTCCGCGCGCGGGCCAAGGCCGTGGGCCGCAAGATCCGCAAGCAGGTGCTCAAGGACTACGTGATCCACCCCCTGCTGTCGGGCCCGTCGTTCCTCACCACGCTCGCCGCCACGTTCACCGCGAACCTGGTCCGCAACATCTGGTCCCACTCGGTGATCATGTGCGGGCACTTCCCCGAGGGCGTGCAGGTCTTCGAGCGCCGGTCGATCAACGGCGAGACGCGCGGCCAGTGGTACCTGCGCCAGATGATGGGCTCGGCGAACATCAGCGGCAGCAGGGCCATGCACTTCATGACCGGCAACCTGTCGCACCAGATCGAGCACCACCTGTTCCCGGACCTGCCGAGCAACCGGTACGCCGAGGTCGCGGTGAAGGTGCGCGCGCTGTTCGAGAAGTACGAGCTGGAGTACGTCACCGGACCGCTGCCCAAACAGGTGTTCTCCGCGTGGCGCAAGGTCTTCCGGCTCTCGCTGCCGAACAGGAAGCCCGAGGTCAAGACGCCGGACCGTGAGCACGAGCTCGTCGCCGCCTGATGGGTACAAGCGCCTGGCTCACGAACCCGAGGCCAGGCGCCCTTGTCCGCGGGCTCCGGAATCGCCACGCACTGAGGCTGGACATCAGGACCGACTCGTCGCCCGGTTTCACCTCGTGCACATCGGCGACCGCCCCCGGACGCCTGCTCGGGTGTGGCTCAGGCGTCGATGATGACGGGGATGATGAGAGGCTTGCGGCGGTGGGTGCGGAACGCCCAGTTCGCCACGGCGCGGGCGAGGAGTTGTTCGAGCTGGCGCGCGTCCCCGACACCTTCCTCGGCCGCGGTGGCCAGGGTCTTCTCGATGACGGGGATGACCGGCTCGAAGGTGGCGTCGTCATGGACGAAGCCCCGGGCCAGGAAGTCGGGTGCCTCGGCGAGGGCGCCGGTGTCCGCGTCGACGATCGCCACCACCGTGACCACGCCTTCGGCGGCGAGGGTGAGGCGGTCCTTGAGGGACGCTTCGGTGGCGCCGCCGACCTCCATGCCGTCCACGTAGACGTTGCCGGCGGGGACCTTGCCGGTGATGGACGCGCGCCCGTCGACGAGGTCGACGACGACGCCGTCCTCGGCGATGACGACCCGGTCGGGGTCGACACCGGTACGGATGGCGAGGTCGGCGTTGGCCCGCAGGTGACGCCATTCGCCGTGCACAGGCATGACGTTGCGGGGCTTGACGATGTTGTAGCAGTAGACGAGTTCGCCGGCGCTGGCGTGCCCGGAGACGTGCACCTTGGCGTTGCCCTTGTGGACCACGTGGGCGCCCCACCGGGTGAGTCCGTTGATCACCCGGTAGATGGCGTTCTCGTTGCCGGGGATGAGGGAGCTGGCGAGCAGGACGGTGTCGCCCTTGCCGATGCGGATCAGGTGGTCGCGGTTGGCCATCCGTGACAGCGCGGCCATCGGTTCGCCCTGGGAGCCGGTGCACACCAGAGTGATCTTGTGGTCCGGGAGCTTCTCCAGCTCCTTCGTGCTCACGACCAGACCGGAGGGGACCTTCAGATAGCCCAGGTCACGGGCGATGCCCATGTTGCGGACCATCGACCGGCCGACGAAGGCGACCTTGCGGCCGTGCTGGTGGGCGGCGTCCAGGACCTGCTGGATGCGGTGCACGTGGCTGGCGAAGCTGGAGACGATGACCCGGCGTGGCGCGGTGCGCATCACCTGCTCGATCGCCGGGTTCAGCTCCCGCTCGGAGGTGGTGAAGCCGGGTACTTCGGCGTTGGTGGAGTCGGTGAGGAACAGGTCCACGCCCTCCTCGCCGAGGCGGGCGAAGGCGCGCAGATCGGTGATGCGGTCATCGAGGGGAAACTGGTCCATCTTGAAGTCGCCGGTGTGCAGCACCATCCCGGCCCGGGTGCGGATGGCGACCGCGAGGCTGTCCGGGATGGAGTGGTTGACCGCCACGAACTCGCAGTCGAAGGGCCCGAAGCCACGCCGGTCGCCCTCCCGCACCCGCACCGTGCGCGGCCGGATGCCGTGTTCCTTGAGCTTGGCCTCCAGGAAAGCCAGCGTCAGCTTGGAGCCGACGACGGGAATGTCGGACCGCTCGCGCAGCAGGTACGGCACGCCGCCGATGTGGTCCTCGTGGCCGTGGGTGAGTACCACGGCCACGATGTCGTCCAGCCGGTCCCGGATCGAGGTGAAGTCCGGCAGGATCACATCCACCCCGGGCTGGGTCTCCTCGGGGAACAGCACGCCGCAGTCGACGATGAGCAGCTTGCCCGCGTGCTCGAAGACGGTCATGTTGCGGCCGATCTCACCCAGGCCGCCCAGGGCGATGACCCGCAGCCCTCCTTCAGGCAGGGCAGGGGCGGCTTTCAGCTCGGGGTGCGGATGACTCATACCCTGACGGTACCCGGAGAGCGGGACAGGTGATCCATTGCCTGTTCGATCTCTTCCTCCCGACAGGGTCGGGGCACCACAACGGGTGTCCGGGGACGATCCGATGACGCCGGCGGCCGGACAGGGAGGGATCAAGGCGGTACCGTCTTCGGTGGGTCTCCCGTGAGCCCGGTGGTACCGGCGAGGATCTCGTGCCTCTTGTCGTGGTGGCCGGCCTCCGCGGCCTCCCGGTGCGCCTCGCCGCTGGGCCACTCGGTGTACGGCAGTGCCCGAGTGCCGTCGGCGCTGTGCCGGAAGTGCGAATGTCTACTCCAGCGAGCATAGATTTGCTGCGGCTCGACGATGAGGTCTCCCACTGAGCCGATCCGCGAATACTGGGGCCGTCCGCGGCGCAGGTCCGACGCACGGATGAGACCCAGAGCCGCCCGCGGAGCTTCCCGTGGCAGCGTCGACCGGCGCGGCGCGTCGACCGGCGCGGCGCGTCGACCGGCGCGGCGCGTCGACCGCGATTCCTCAGCCCGCTCCGGCGAGCACGGTGGCTCGGGTGGGTTGGCGGGCGGGGCGCAGGGTCGGGTAGGCAAGGGCCGGGCATGAACGATCCGCAGACGAGTGCCTCGAAGCACGCCCCTGGCTCACAGCCGCCGCACATGCGCACCCCCGGCCTGTAGTGCGGCACCAGGGGAGCTCAGGGGAGCCGTATGCGCCCGTCTCGCCCGGTTGCGCCATCGTCCAAGCCGCCCGGGCGGGCCGGTGCATAGAATCCGACCCCATGCCGAAGCTTGACGAGTTGCTCGTTGCGATAGCTGCCCTTGTGGAGTCCGGGCAGAGCAATCAGATGTCCCTGACCGTGGTCACCAGTGGTGCTGTCATCACCGGTCGGCTGGCTCCGGAAGCCATGTGGAGGCAGAGGGTGTCCGAGGTGCTGACGGACTCCGCCGACCTGGGCGAGTTCTCCGCCGTCTTCGACACCCCCGCGAGGAAGGAGGGACCGCCCACGCATCTGCATTTCCACGTCGCCCGGATCCTGCAGGGCACGGTGGGGATCCCGGAGACAGGCGGGATGTACCGCGTCGCGATCGAGGACGTCAGTGCCTGGACCGTGGGCGACTTCAGCTACTCCGACCACTGACTCACCGACCCACGGCACACAGTGAGGCCCCACCGGCACGCTTCCGTTCTAGTGGTCGTCGCAACACCCCAGTCCAAGGGGTGCGATGCACTTCGAGATCCGGAAGGATCGGCGGCCTCAGGAAGTCGGACCCCGAGCGGGAGGAACACGTTCGGCTCGAGGATCTTGGAATAGAGAACACGGAAGCCTGTCGGATCATCGGCATTAACCGCCGCACCCGAGCGTTGGCTCTACGGCCGGCAGGCATCCGGGAGGTACAGGGTAGCCCCGCCCATCGTGGACACGGGGCTGCCCTGGCAAGCGCCCGAACCCCCGGCTGACCCCGAGGAACCCGTCGGCCCGTCGCGCTACCTCACCGAGGCCGACCGGGGCGACTACAGCATCCAGCGCGGTCGCCCCAACCCCGACGGCCGACTCCTCGGACAAGTCACTTCCCCGACCCGCCGAAAGCGAGCCTACGCCACCCCACCAGACACCTTGACAAACACAGAGGCCCCCAAGGGCACGACCTATCCCGCCACACCCGCGAGGACCTGGACGCCGCCGCCACCGAACTCAACTGCCGCCCACGCAAAAGGCTCGACTGGGAGACCCCAGCCGAGCGTCTGTGCAAACTGCTCGCGGCTTGATCAACTCACCGCAGTGTTGCTACGGCCCCTGGAATTCGCCCACGCCGGTGGAGCCTCACTGCCGGTTCGGCTCACACCTGTCCGTATGTCAGGCGGACAGGGGGAGAGCCGAGCGTTGCGGACGCCCGCTGGTACGGGCCGGCCATGGGCGCGGTTGCGGCGGCGGGGCGGGTGCGGCAGGTGAAGCCGAGTCGGGTCATGGCCCTGAGGACTTCGCCGGTGCTGAAATCACGGCGGTCCTGGCGGGTGACGACCTGGCCGACCTGCTTGGCGGGGTAGTGGCGTCGTCCGATGATGACGAACTCACCGGTCACCAGCTCAGGTGTGATGCCCTTCATCGATTCCACCACGCCGCTCTTGGTCAGGTCGAACGGGAAGCGGGCGATGACACAGCGCATGATGCCTCCAGGGAGAAGGGAAGACGGGGCCGGGCAGGGGTGACGGCGGTTCAGCGAGAGAGGGCGAGGACGCCCAGAGCGTTGCCGTGTCCGTCGATCACGGGCGGGGCCCCGAGCCGGCGGCAGCGCATCGCACGCTCGGCTTCGGCCCTCGTGGCCAGCGGCGAGGCGAAGGGCCCGATGACGTCGGCGACGTCACGCAGGCGGATCCGGTCCGTGTATCCGGAGCCGTCACGAACGGCCGTGAGCCGGTCCCGGGTGACCAGGCCGGTGCGCAGACCGTCCTCGTCGCAGACGACCAGCTGACCTGTACGGGCGGCGGCCATCACGGACAGTGCCACCTCCACGGTCATGTCCTCCCAGACCTGCGGTCCGGCCGCGTCCGCGGGATCGGCCGCCGTCTGCACGGCGTTGGTACGTGTTGAGCGGAACTGCGTCTGGTCCAGCGTCAAAGGGTGCCTCCTGCGAAGTTGGGCGGGCTTCCTGACACGAAGGTTCTATGCCGCCGCACCGGCGGTGGACTGCCGTACGAGCGCACGGCGAGCCGCCGAGACGGGGCGGCGCCGACCGCGTGAGGTGGCGCCGCGCTTCTTGGGGCGTTCGACCACCGGTGCGGTGATGACGACCGGGATGCCGGAGGGTGCCTGAGCACCGGTGATGCGGTGCAGGGCCTCTTCGCCGACACGGACCTGGGTGGTCTGCGGGACGATGCCGGCCGCTGCCATGAGGCGGGTCATGCCGCGGCGCTGGTTGGGGGTGACCAGGGTGACGACGCTGCCGGACTCTCCTGCGCGGGCGGTACGGCCGCCGCGGTGGAGGTAGTCCTTGTGGTCGGTCGGCGGGTCGACGTTGACGACGAGGTCGAGGTTGTCGACGTGGATGCCGCGCGCCGCGACGTTGGTCGCTACCAGCACGTTGACGTGTCCGGTCTTGAACTGTGCCAGTGTGCGGGTGCGCTGGGGCTGTGACTTCCCGCCGTGCAGGGCGGCGGCCCGTACCCCGCTGTTCAGGAGGTGCTCGGTGAGGCCGTCGACGGCGTGCTTGGTGTCGAGGAACATGATCACGCGGCCGTCGCGTGCGGCGATCTGGGTGGTGGCCGTGTGCTTGTCGGCGCCGTGGATGTGGAGCACGTGGTGCTCCATCGTCGTGACCGCGCCGGCCGAGGGGTCGACGGAGTGCACGACGGGGTCGCTGAGGTAGCGGCGCACGAGCAGGTCGACGTTGCGGTCGAGAGTGGCGGAGAACAGCATGCGCTGCCCCTCGGGGCGGACCTGGTCGAGCAGGGCGGTGACCTGCGGCATGAAGCCCATGTCGGCCATCTGGTCGGCCTCGTCGAGGACGGTGATGGAAACCTGGTTCAGTCGGCAGTCGCCACGGTCGATGAGGTCTTTGAGGCGTCCCGGCGTGGCGACGACGATCTCGGCGCCGGCGCGCAGCGCGCTCGCCTGTCGGCCGATCGGCATTCCGCCCACCACCGTGGCCAGCCGTAGCCTCACGGAGCGGGCGTACGGGGCGAGCGCGTCGGTGACCTGCTGCGCCAGCTCACGCGTCGGTACGAGGATCAGCCCCAGCGGCTGCCTCGCCTCGGCGCGCTGCCCGGCCGTACGAGCCAGCAGCGCCAGCCCGAAGGCGAGGGTCTTGCCGGAACCGGTACGACCACGGCCCAGTACGTCCCGGCCGGCGAGGGAATTCGGCAGGGTCGCGGCCTGGATCGGGAACGGCACGGTCACGCCTTGCGAGCTGAGCGCGCCCAGCAGCGCTCCGGGCATGTCGAGATCGGCGAAGCCCTCCACGGCGGGAAGCGCGGGAGTGATCGTCCTGGGCAGCGCGAACTCCCCCTGGACCGCGGCGGGCCGACGGCCGTAGCCACCGGAACGGCCCGGCCCGCCGGAACGGCTCCTGGCCGACGAACCGAATCGGCTGCCGCCCCTTCCGGATTCGGCACTGCCGTTACGGGTGCGGGTGGAGCGGTCGTTCGTGCGTGTGCGGTTCATGCGGAACCTTCCTCGATGCGGCACATATCAAGGAATTCCCGCAGCAATGAGCAGCACAGAGAATTGCAAGAATGGACCGGTGGAATGCGAAAGCGAATCTGACCGACGAAAAATCCGTGCGGCACAGGAGTTGGAAAGAGTGGCGCGAAGCGGACGCGGTGTTCAAGCAATCCGCCGCGATGAAGGGATGCGTGCACCCCTGAAGGATGCCCCGTATGCGGTGAGCCTACGGGTTTCCTGGTTGTCGTCCGCAGGCGAAACCACTGCGGAAAATGCGAGTAGCTGGGGCCCGCACCCCGAAGGACGCGGGCCCCAGCTACAGTACGCTACAGTCAGCGTCAGGCGATGACGATGTTCTCGGCCGTCGGGCCCTTCTGGCCCTGCGCGATGTCGAAGGTCACCTTCTGGCCCTCCAGCAGCTCGCGGAAGCCCTGGGCGGCAATGTTCGAGTAGTGGGCGAACACATCAGCGCCGCCACCGTCCTGCTCGATGAAGCCGAAGCCCTTTTCCGCGTTGAACCACTTCACAGTACCAGAAGCCATATCATTTCTCCTTTGGGGCAGTGCATCGGGATCCGCACTGCGCGGGCCCCGTGTCGCCGCGATGATCACCCCGCCGGGAAAAGACCGGGTAACAAAAGTGCTTCCAGTGGCACAGGCGCCACCCGGAGGGCACTTGAAGTTTGGGAACCACAACTGCAACTGAGATCGACAGTAGCACGCCGAAGCGGCCTGTGTACGGTGAAGAATCCCATCCCACTTAATGCGGTAGAGAATCTGTCTGCCTGTCCCGTTGAAACCTCAGCTCGCGGGCACAGATTTTGACCCAGCCGGAGCGCAACGTTTCGGAAAGATTGCGGGGACAACGCAGTGTCTCAACCCGGCTCCAGTTCGGCGGTGCCACCGACCCGAGCCAACCGCATCTGGGCCATTCCCCCCAGGTGAGTCCCCCGGCTACGCCCCGCCCGCAATGCGCGCACGGGCATGCGCACGTCGCGGGCCACTGCACGGGACGCGCGAGTGGATAGCGCGAGTGCCGGTGAAGCGGTCAGATCGCGGGACTCATCGACTCAGCCGCCGCTCTTGCGCCTGAACGACCGCTGGCTCGCAGCCGGGCCGTGCGCCGAACGCACCCTGGACGCATCGGACTTGGCGGCAGTATCAGCGACGTCCGCCTGCGCACCGCGCTTGCGCGCCAGGGCTTCACGGAACTTCCGCTTGAGGTCGTAGTTGCCGTCGCTGTCCGGCTCCAGAGGGGACGTCTCCGGGGCATCCGGCTCCGAACCTTCCGTAGATGCGGGCTCTGTGGTCATGGTGACCTCCTGGGTTCGGGGATGGGCAAGCACAGCTTGTCATGCCGAGCGCAGTGCCAGGGCCCGACAACGTCATCCTGCTCCGTTTCGGCGGGCATCCCCCTCGCGGCCAAAGGCGTTGACTTCGTAGGTGAGACGCACAGGACGGCTTCGGGCCGGACCGAGGATTGTCGATCCCCGCGGCCGCGGAAGGGAGCGTTGGTGTTCTTGGGACGGGGGACGGCGGGACCGCCGTCAAGCGAGATTTCGGAGGGAGTCCTGGCGCCGGTGATCCGGCTCAGTTCCGCCTCGCCGAGCACACCTTGGTGACGCTCGGCTCGATGCCGGCCCCGGCCATCATGCGGCTCGCCTCGCGGCGCATCCTCGACAACACCTTCTACCGCGCTTGGTGGGAATCCCGCCCGGAACTGCACCCGAACCTCGACTGAGCGACCCCCGGCAAACCGAGTTGATATGGGGCTGAAGAGGGGTCGGCTCGGCGAGGTGGCTCCTGAACACGTGCGGTCGTCGCTGACGATCAGGATTCGGCCGACGCCCGAGGTGCTCAGTCAGGCTGAGGTCTTCGGCTGCGCCCCGCCCTCGGCGCGCAGTCGCTCGTTGATGCGCTGGGCTTCTTCGAGCTGGTCTTCGAGAACGACGATGCGGCAGGCGGCCTCTATGGGCGTGCCCCCGTCGACGAGTTCGCGGGCGCGGGCCGCGATGCGCAACTGGTAGCGGGAGTAGCGGCGGTGGCCGCCTTCGGAGCGCAGAGGCGTGATCAGGCGATGTTCGCCGAGGGCGCGGAGGAAGGCGGGGGTGGTGCCGAGCATCTCGGCGGCCCGGCCCATGGTGTAGGCGGGGTAGTCGTCATCGTCGAGATTGTCGACGGGACGGGGACCGGCAGGGGGCATAGACCTCTTCTTTCGCGGACGCGTCGGGGGGCCCGGGTGCCGTGCCGGCACCCGGGCCCCGAGCTTTCAACACCATCTACCGGCACACTGCGCCGGCCTTCTTGGTCCGCAGGGCCGCCTGGGAGGGCGGGGCTGCGGGGATCGCGGATGCGTGACCGGGGACCACCTTCCAATCCGGGGCCTGCGGTACCCGAGCGGACTGCTTCCTCGCCCGGGCGATCCTGATGGCGTTCTGCTCCTTACCTTCGGTTACTCGGTTGTACTGCTGGATACCGCGGGTACTGCTTACGACCCCTCGGGGTCGTGTCCTTCTCGACCTGCTCGTACGGCAGTTCATGTCTGCCGTACCCACTTCGACTTCCTGAGTACGACATCAGAGTAGCCCCACGATGAGTCAATGTCTACTCTCGCCACAACAGATTTCCTTCAACGCGGATGCGCACGTCCCTACTGCCCGCACACCCGGAAGAGTGCTGTCCGGGGGCGCGGCGACGCGAGTGACGTCACCTGCACTGCGGCAGCACGGCACCCTTCCCGACGCCCGAAGCATCACCGGCATCCGGGACGCGCACCCGATCGGCTGACCGTGGGCGCTTGCCGGAGCCAGGTTGGGGGAAGGGGACGTCGGCGCGGCCGCAGCCTGGCCGCCCCTGGGGTGTCAGCCTGCCAGGGCCGCACCGTGTCGTACTGCCGGCGGCCCGGAGCCGGCACAGGTGTCAGGTGCCGGACCTGAACGCGCCACGGGGCCACACGACATCGACGGCCAACCCGGCCAGGCGGGCCGCGGCCACCATGTCCGCCGTACCGCCGCCACGTCCCGTGGGGGCGCTGCCGTCCCAAACGGCGACGAGGCGGTCCGCTCCCTGGAGAAGCCGACGATTGGCCGCTTCGTAGGCGGCTTGGCCCGCGTGTTCGTACGGAAGGACCACCACTTCGGCAGCCGCCTCGCGCAGCGCGTCGAACTCGGCGAGATCCGTGGGGCGGACCACCGCTTCCCTGTAGTCCCGGGACGGGATGATCGCCGATAGCCGGCCTCCGAGCGAGAGGATCTCCTCGGCAAAGAGCGTGTCGGCACCGCGGGCCAGGCACGAGCGCCCCACCAGCGTGTCGTCACGCAGGTCGGCCAGGAGCTCACGGAGGTCTGCGCGGATCCGCCCCGCTGCTTCGTCGGCCAGGTCCATGTGACCGGTGACGGCGATAGTGACCATGCGACAACCCGCTTCCGGCCCAGGCGATTTGCCCTTCACCTTAACCCGCTCCGGTGGCGAAGAGAGCGGGCGACAGCGGGTGTCTCCGCCGTCACAGCGCGGCGGCGGCGAAGCCCAGGAGGTAGGCCACGGCGAAGAGGAGAGGGATCCAGCGTTCTACACGGTTGAGCGGGAGATAGACGCGCCAGTCCCGTCCCTCACCGAGGGCGCGCCATTCGGCCGCCACGAAGGCGCGGGCCGGCAAGCGCTCCTCGAACGCTCCGATCACCTCGAACTTGCCTTTGTTCAACTGCTGGTAGGAACGGACGGTGATCCACCAGGTGGCGCACATGCCCAGAAGGACCAGAAGGGCCGCGAGCGCGAGCGAGACCGGAGTTCCGCGTTGGTGCTCCTGGGACAGCCAGGTGCTGAGGAAGACGAGGAGGGTGCTGTGGAGGGTCAGGAAGAAGGTGTTGGCGAGATTGCGCCGGGCGCTGACCCGGTCGGCCATCTCCACGCAGAGCTTGTACTGCTCGAAGACCGCGGCGTGATACGTCGCGGCCGAGTCGCGGAAGTTCTCCGCACCGATGTTCTCGTTCCACAACGAGTCACTGACTGCGGCCATGCCGGCATCTCCCCTGTCGTTCGTCACCGTGCGCTCGTACAGGCCAGGGCCGCGACTGACGGGCGACGGCCACGAGGCGCCCGCGCGTCGTTCACAGCGGTGCGCACCCCGTTCCTCACACCGCGTCCTGGACATGATGGTGGGTCTGCCACGCGGTGACGCGCCTGACGATGAGGACAAAGAGCAGGCCGGCCGCCACGTAGAGCGCTGTGAGCAGGGTGGACATGTTGGCGTTGGACAGTACGTCCTGCTCGTCGTCGAACCTCGAGGACATGCGCCATTGGATCGGCTTGACGACGAAGTTGGCGACCAGGAACAGTGCCCACCATGCGGTGACCAAGGTGACGGGTACGGACCGCCGGGGGGCACTGGCCCGCCAGACGTCCGACACGACCTGGTACGGGATCCACAGGTTGGCCACTGGGGCGATCCAGCTGCCCACCACCCATCCCCGGGCCCGGCGGTGCGCGGCGGCACCGTTCATCAGCTCGGAGTTGATTCGGGCCCGCCACAGCCAGACGAGGCACGCGACGCCGGCCGCGAACCATACCAACGCCGACACCCAGACCGACCCCAGGTCCGCCAGGGCATCGGAGTCGGTGGCCAGCACCTCCGCAGCCGTCGCCCTCCCGGCCAGGAAGTCGTGGACGACAAGGTAGACACGCCAGTTGGCCACTGTGAGCAGTACCTCGTGCACGAGTGCCAACGAGACCAGAACCGTCGCAGCGGTGGCCGCGCCGGTCACCGCTCTGGGCCGCTCCGCACCGGCCTGGCTCACGTGCGTCGGCAGGCTCTGCTGTGAACCGTCCATGATCCTCCCCCGAAGATCGTCGACCCGCCGCACGTACGGAGAGCCAGGGTGCACATTGGCCCCTGCCTGATTTTCGTCCCTGGTTTCCCGGTTCGTCATGCGAATCGTCGTAACTGACCGGAACTAACCGAGACCGAGGAGTTGCAGCGCCCGGCCCGCGAGCCATGCACACAGTCCCAGGGCTGCGACCAACGCGAATCCGGTCCACAGCGACGTCTGCGTGGCGAAGGTGGCCCGCCAGGTCATCGTCCGTTTACGGACCCCCATGGACGCCAGGGCGTCCTTGACGGCGCGGGCCAGGTGGTACGCCGGCGTATGTATGATCATCGTCGCCCAGCCGGCCTTCACCGCGCGGAGCCCGCGACGCATCAGTGCGCCCCGAGGAGGCTTGGCGAGAGGCGAGGGCCCCACCGGGTGCACCCGGGGAGTCCATTCGGGGTCGAAGGTGAGCACGGCGCCAGTCCAGGGATCGTCTCCAGCCACTTCGGCGAACATGGGCAGGGACGGCAGGTGCTCGTCCAGCCGTTGCATCACCTTCGGCAGGCCGCCCGGTGCCAGCAGAACGAGTTTGCGCGCGGGCTGGGTGGCGCGGGCCTGCTGGACCTCCCACCACAGTCCCTCGCCCAAGCCCAGGCGCAGCACGATGAGTTGGGACAACTCCATCAGCCGTAGCACCGCCGGTTGCCAGTTGTCGAGCGGCAGGTAGAACCGCGCCGCACCCAGCCGCGGCAGTGGCTCTCCAGGCTTTCCCACCGTGATCACGGGCCCCACGGCGCCCAATGCCGCCGTGAACTGTTCCTCCCGTGAGTGGAGGCTGACGAACGACGCCGAGTCGTCGACCTGGGCCGCGATGCCGTCGTCGGCGAAGCTGCGCAGATAGAGCACGGGCCGACGGCCATCGGCCAGCAGCGCCCGGGCCGCGCTGCGCGCCGAGCGGGGGCGCGTGTACCGCAGGATCAGCACCCCGGCACCGAACGCGGCACAGCCGCCGACCAGTGACAGCATGAAGCGCATCGGCGGCATCTCGTAGCCCTCCCGCTGCGCCTTGGCCACGGCGGTGACGCCCCCCGCCAGCAGCAGGTATCCGCCACTGCCGGCCAGCAGGAACACCGGCCGCCGCCACCATGGATGACGCGGGGCGAACCGGCTGACCACTCTGATGATCTCCGCGGTATCCGACCGGCGCCGACGCCGCAGCCACAGCACCGGCCCGAGCAGCACCACAGCGGGCACCGTCCAGTACAGCGCGACCGCGCGCGACAAGCGAAGCTTCCGCTCGAGCCGTGCATGGTCCCGTCGGACACCCGCCGCCAGCCCGGCGACCCGCTCGCGGGCGAGGGAGACCCGGCCCTTCTCAACGTCACCCGTGGCGGAGGCGACCGCGGAGCGGCTCGCTCCCGACGGCGCCTCCTCCTTGAACCACGTGTCGCCCGCCAGGATCTCGGCGCGCGCGGACGCGTCGCCGGCGGCGGCATAGCGGTCCAGCGCAGCGGTGAACGCGGCGGCCCGTGCCGGGGCGTCGCGGAAACGGTCACAGGCCCGCAGATCCATACCCGCGGTGATCGCCAGGTGCAGCGCGACATAGGCCGTGACGATCGAAACGGCCGTGATCAACCGGGCGAACGCCCGTAAGCCCGAGGACACCTCAGCCCGCCCCCCTCACCCAGCGCAGACCGCGTCCCGTACTGTTACCCCGCCTCGCGGAAGGTTGCCGGTTCAGGCCACAACCACGCCGCAGGCCTGACGGGTGCACGCCGCGTCCCGGCCTACCAATCGACGTTGACCTGCACGTAGTTCATATAGAGCAACATACCGAACGTGAAGAGGAGCCAGGCCGGCAACAGGGTGTACCCCTCCCAGGAAGCAAGTGCCGCACGCAGGGGTTGCCGGGGCCATCTCGCCTCAGCCCTGGGAAGCCAGGAGCAGCGAGCGGGAGAAAGAAACGGGAGCGGCGCCAGGACGAGGGCGACGATGTACCCGCACAGCAATGCCACGAGGCCGACAACGAGCAGTCCCGCACCGGGCCGGTCCTTGGGCAGGAAGGTCTGGGCGACACCTCCCGGGAGCGGAACCGGAGTCCACAGGATCGAGGCGCCTGTTGTGCACCAAAGCACCGCCAGCGCCACGGCAATCGTGTGGGAACGGGTGAGCTGGGCGGGCGTCAGGCGCCGCGCGGCCAGTCGGCCGGCCATCCGGAGAAGTTCCGCCGCCGACGCCACGGCCAGGACGGCCAGGGCTATGCTCGCGGGACTCGTTGGCGCGAAGGCCAGTCGCGCCAGGGCGAATCCCGGAGCGAACGCCGCGGCCACCCGGAACATGGAAACGAGCCCACGCGGAGGAAGCGGGGCCCGGAACCGGTCGGCGACGACCGGGACGGGCACAGGGTCCGCCAGGCCGGACGCGGAGTCGGGCCGGCACACCGCGGCGACCAGGGCGAAGAGATGCTCGGGGCGCTGTTCGCGGAAGTCCAGCCACTGAAAGCGCCTCAGCGTCCCGGTATCGTCGGGTATGTCCACCTGGTCCAACAGCACGCAGATCGCACGCGGTGCCCGCTCCCTGGTGGCCTTCGTCACCTCCTTCCAGTTCACGTGCGAGCTGACGAGAATGAACGTCCAGACCGGTGCGGCAGCCTCCGTGCCCGCATCAAAGGCCGTCCCGACGCCCGCGAGTTGAAGGGCCGTGCGCAGGTGTTCGGCTATGGACTCGTCGGCCCGCGCCAGGCACTGCACCTGTAGGACGGCGCTCCCGAGCGGCCGGTCCTGACCGACGCCGTTGCGCCTGCACAGCACCAGCCACTCCAGAAGGAACCGCAAGTTCTTGCCGCGCCACTGCACGCCCGGCTGGGGCTCACGAGCCGACTGCTGGATCTCCCGCCACCCCGCCCGTAGTCCCGGATTCCGACTCGGAAGGAGGGCATCCCGTCGCGGTCCCGAAGCCGCACAGGGGACCTCGGTGGCCCGGCGACGCTGGTAGGCGACGCCCATGCCGGCGGGCAGCCACAGGTAGAAGCACCGGGACCACAACGCGCAACCCAGGCAGACCACCCCGGCCACGGCGGCAACGACCAGGACCTGGGTCACGGCGGCCGTCTCCTCGGCCACCGCCGCCGGAGGGGGCCAGACCTCCCTCGCCACCGTGGGATCGCCGATGTCCGGCAGGGCGAGGTCCGCTCTGACGCTGTAACCGCACGCCGCCGACACCGTCACGGCGCCAACGATCGTGACCACGAGCGAGACCCAGCCACAAACCCGCCGCGCTAGGCCGACCGCCACAGCCAGCACCGCCGGTCCGACCGGGGCCACCATCGCGGTCAGCGTGAGCAGGTGGTACTGCGCACTGTGCCAGCGGCGCAGGCGCAGCCCGTCCAGCCCGTTGCTCCGCCACAGCCGGGACGGTTCGTCAAAAGGGCTCCCGGCAAGGTGCCCCACCGAGACGTCCAACCTCACCATGAGCACACTCGCCCACACCATGGCGGCGCCCATGATCGCGGCGCAGACCACGAACCCGGCTATCGGGGCGGGCACCCGGTACCGCAGCAAGCGGTGCGGCGGCCACTGCGGCACCGTCCGACCGGGCCCGAGCTCGTTGGCGCCCGGCTCATTGTCGAGCCGCGCCCCGGCACTGGTGATCTCCTCACCGAGCACGTGCACCCGCCTCCGGAAACGGACGCGCAGGTCGTGCACGGGAGAACCGTCCAGCCGGGGCGGCACATCGCTGCCCGCGATCACGCCGACGTACACCGGGATCCCGCGCTCCAGTGCCCTGCCCCACTCCAGGCGAACGTACCCGGAGGCAATAGCCGCGGGCGAGGCCAGCAGCAGGAGTGCGTCGGCCGTCTCAAGCGCGTCGTCCCACGCGGCTTCCCAGTTCATCCCCGGACGCAGCCGCTGCAGATCGAACCAGGGATCCAACGCCTCGTGCGCCCACAATGCCGCGGTCACCGCTTCCGCGAAGTGGAAGTCACGCCGCGAGTAACTGACGAAGACCTTCAAAGGCCGACCGCGGCTCTCATCAGGCGATCCCTGTAACTCGTCCGGCCCGTCCGTCATCACTGCCCCCACAGTGCCCACCCCTCGTCCGTTCCCCCAGCATGCCAAAACCGCCCCCACCGAAGCCATCCGTGCACGCTGTCGCGCCTGTTCGCCGAGACAGCGGATCTTGGTGTGAGCGCACCGTAGGCGACGCCCCGGACGATCAGGCGGTGCCAGCGCTCCCACGTCCGACCCGCCGGGACGGGGAGGAACAGGGTTGCGCCGGCGATCAACGGCGGCCCGCGGCGAAGGCAGCCCGCATCCCATGCACCTGCACGGCCACACCTACCAGCTCGGCGGCGACGGCCCGCGCAAGGACACCACGATCGTGCCGCCCAGGACGACGGTGTCGGTGTCCTTCGACGCGGACAACCCGGGCCAGTGGATGCTGCACTGCCACAACGCCTACCACGGTCAGGCGGGCATGGTGGCGCTCGTGGCGTACCGGGCCTGACCCTTCACCGGCGCTCGGGGCGACGGCGGTTGCTAGCGGTCCACCAAGGCGGTCACCAAGCGCTTCACCAGGGGCCGGGGGTCGGGTGTGCCCGGCCAGCTCGTCATCAGGAGGTGGTGGGCGGTGCCGACGACGGCGAGGGCCACCGTGCACGGATCGACGTTCTGCGCCACCCGGCCGAGCCCTCGCTCGGCCTCCAGGTAGCCGGTGATGGCCTCCTGGATCGCCGTGAAGCCCGGAGCCCCGCTCTCCAGGGCCTCGCGGATGCGCAGCGCGGCGGCGGGGCGGGTCAGAGCCAGGCCGGAGATGGCGGGGCCGCCGGAGTCGAACAGCGCGAGGGCGACGGCCTCGAGGTTGCGTGCCACCGTGCCCTGGCCGGCGAGCCGCTGCAGTTCCCGTGCCTTCGCCGCCGTCCGCGCGAACCGGTCGAGGCAGAGTTCGGCCACGAACTCGTCCAGCCCCGCGAAGTGCGTGTGCAGCAGGCCCTTTGCGCAGCCCGCCTCGGTGGTGACGGACCGGCTGGTGAGCGCGCCGGGGCCGTCCCGTTCCACGACGCGCTCGGCGGCCGCGAACAGCCGTTCCCGGACGTCCGGCGTCGCCACTCCGCGCGGTGACATGGGCTCCTTCTCCGTTCCGCCTCCGCCGCCCACTGGAGGCACGCTTCGGATAGTAGCGGGGATTGCCAGTTTGGGCAGACGCCCATACTGTTTGGGCATACGCCCATTCTCTGCCGTCCACCCAGGAGGCATTCGTGCAGGACATCGTCAACACCGAGCAGGCACAGGCGTGGAACGGCCCCGAAGGAGCCCACTGGGCCCGCAACCAGGACCGCTGGAACGCCGTGAACGAAGGCTTCAACGAGCCACTCCTCGACGCCGCCGGAATCACCGGGGAGCACCGGACCCTCGACCTCGGTTGCGGCTGCGGGCAGACCACCCGCCTCGCCGCGCTCCGGGCGCCCCGAGGGCGCGCGCTGGGCCTCGACCTGTCCGGCCCGATGCTGGCCGAGGCCCGGGCGCGGGCGGAGCGGGAGGGCATCGCCAACGTCTCCTTCACACAGGGGGACGCGCAGACGTACCCCTTCGAGGCGGGCGCGTTCGACGCGGCGATCAGCCGCTACGGGGTGATGTTCTTCGCCGACCCCGTGGCGGCCTTCGGCAACGTCGCCGGGGCGCTGCGGCCGGGCGGGCGTCTGGCGTTCGTCTGCCCTGCGGACGCCGCGCTCAACGACTGGGTGGCGGCGGTGGCATCACTGCGCGGCATCCTGCCCGTCGGCGACTTCGGGCAGCCCGGGCTGCCCGGCATGTTCTCGCTCACCGAACAGGACCACCTCAGCGACGTCCTCACCCGGGCCGGATTCACCGGCGTCGCGATCAGCCGGGTCCAGGCGTACGGGGTCTGGGGGCACGGGGCCGAGGACGCGGCGGAGTTCCTGCTGGGAACGGGACCCGGTCGCCATCTGCTGGAGCAGGCCGACCGCACCGCACAGGCCCGTGCCCGCCGCACCCTGACGGACCATCTGCACCGCCACGAAGCGGCGGACGGCACGGTCCGGCTGCGCAGCACAGCATGGCTCGTCACGGCGGACCGCCCGGCCGACCCGTCGCAAGAGCTCCGGTGACCGCCCTGCCGGCGCGGCACTCGGCCGATGCCGCGGCCGACTGCCCGCGGGCGCCGGGGCGGCCGTTCGACGGCTGCCCCGGCGCCGGGCCGGCTGAGGGATCTACTGCTTGCCGAGCATCTTGTCCATCTCGGTGATCTCGGCGGACTGCGAGGTGACGATCGACTTCGCCATCGCCTTGGCGGGACCGTAGGCGCCCTTGGCCTGCTCGGTCCTCGCCATCTCGATCGCGCCCTGATGATGGCTGATCATCATCTGCAGGAAGGCCTTGTCGAAGGCGTCACCGGACAGGCCCTTCAGCTTGCCCATGTCCTGGTCCGACATCATGCCGGGCATCGGGGAGGCCGAGTGGTCCATGCCCGGCATGCTCTCCATGCCGGTGCCGCCGTCGCCCGGGACCTTCTCGCCCCACGCCTTCAGCCAGCCGGACATGGTGTTGATCTCGGGATCCTGCGCCTGCTTGATCTTCGCGGCCAGGTCCTTCACCTGCGGGGACTTCGCCCGTGAGGCAGCCAGGCCGGCCATGGCCACGGCCTGCCGGTGGTGCGGGATCATCCCCTGGGCGAACGACACGTCCTGCGGGTCGTGGCTGCCCGCGGAGGCGGTGCCCGAGGGGTGCACGGACCCCGTGTCGTGGCCCGAGCGGGCCGGCGCCGGGGACGAGGAGGAGGAATCGCTGCTGCCGCAGGCAGCCAGCACCACCGCGGCGGTGGCAGCGGTGGTCAGCGCAACGGCACGGCGGACGAGGGAACGGCGATACGCCATGGGTGGTTCAGCTCCTTGAAGTGCCCGCGCCCGGGCGCGGGAGAAAACGGATGCGGCAGGCCGGAGCACGCCGCCCTCTCTCAGGAGGGTGGCGTGCGGAAGCCTCTAGATCCGCAGGAGCTGCAACTGGGAAAGATCCGGCGGTGCGCGACCGTCGACCGCCCCGGCGGCCGGGCCGCCGGAGGCCGTCACCGCGGGTGCGAGGCGAGCGGCCGGAGCGGGCGTCAACGCGGGCGGGACGTAGGCAGTGGCCGTACCGGCCGCCGCGCAGGTGCCTTCGGCGTGGTCCATGACCATGCCACCGTCGTCCGCGTCCGACAGATGCCGGCAGTTTCCACCGGCACCTTGAACGAGCGTCGAGTGATGCCCCGGGGACTCCACCGGCATCATCGCGTCGTGCCGGCCCGCGGCCGGCATACCGGCGGGTGACAGGGCATGCATCCCCAGCACCCCCGCCACCAGGGCCATGACCAGCCACGTCCAGCGCACAGCTCGCGCCCCGGAACCGGTGCGAGAGCTGGGCATCATGAGCTCATCGTATGAGGCGCCTTCGACCCGTTGCCGACGAACGCTCCGCCGAGTGGCTCATCCCACATCGTCGGCGTCATCCCCGCCCAACGGTCCCTGTGAGCGAGGCGAGCGCGGCGTCGAGGCGGCGGGTGGCCTCGTCGGCGACCGGACGGAGCGCGTCGAGTCCGCTCAGGGACACCATCGTCTGCGGGTCGAGGGCCTGTACGGCGGTGTGGTCGCCGTCGGCGCGGACCACCACGTTGCACGGCAGCAGCAGGCCGATGGAGCGGTCCGTCTGCAGAGCCTGATGGGCGAGTGACGGGTTGCAGGCACCGAGGATGACGTAGTCCTCCACGTCCTGGTCGAGTTTCGCCTTGAGGGTGGCGGTGACGTCGATCTCGGTGAGGATGCCGAAGCCCTGCTCGCCGAGGGCCTCGCGAACCCGCGTGACGGCCGTGGCGAAGTCGGTGTCGAGGTGCACCGTGCGGTCGTAGGTCATGGGACCGGCCCTTCCTGTCGTCCCGGCCGGCGCTGACGGGTGTCCCTCCGCAGGCCGGGCATGCGTGAGCTGTTCGCCAGTGGCTTCCCCGCCGGCTGCGGGCCGACATGGGACCTCTCGCGGTCATCACCCGGAGGGCGGATCACGCGTGTCTCCGTCCACGAGTGCGCGGGCATGCCCGGCGGGCTGGGAAGACAGCTTGATCCGGGCCATGGCCGACGGTGTTCAGGTGTCGGGAGAGGAGCGGTTCGCGTTGCGGCGCACGTCGGCACGGCGCTTCCATCACCCTGAGCCGGATCCCCTCACGCGGTCATCGGGGCCGCGTCCGGCTGAGGAGACAACGATGCGCTCTCGTCGTACTGCTGCCGCCGCCCTCGCCGCCGCGATATGCCTGACCGCTCCCGCCGTGGCGGCGAACGCGTCCCCGAGCCCGGCCGGACCGTCCAGTGGGTCGCCGGGCTGCACCATGCGGCGGTCCTCCACCACCATGATGTCGATGTCGTGCACCATGCCGATGCCGTCCGGCATGAGGATGCCGGACGGCATGACCATGCCGTGCACCATGACGATGCCGTCCGGGACGGCAACGCCCTCGGCCATGACGATGACCATGACGTGCACCATGAGGCCGCCCGCCGAGTCGGCGGCGCCGGTCCCGTCCACCGCGCCTCACGGGAGTGTCAAAGCCGGTGCGGGTGGCGGCGTCACCGGCCTGGCGGCCGGTCCGACCGCGGCCGGGGCGCTGTTGGTCCTCGCCGGTGGCGGCGGTGCGTTCGCCATGATGCGCCGTCAGCGCAGCCGGAAGACTTGACCGAGGCGGGTCGTCGCGTGGTGCCCTCCGGGGCCGCGGGCTGGACGCCGACGCGGCACCGGTGGGCACACGCTCCTGCAAGGCCGAGCGTCAGGCAGGGCGGATGTTCTCCGCCTGCGGGCCCTTCTGGCCCTGGGTGACGTCGAACTCGACCTTCTGGCCTTCCTGAAGCTCGCGGTAACCCTGGCTGGCGATGTTGGAGTAGTGGGCGAAGACGTCGGGGCCGCCACCCTCCTGCTCGATGAAGCCGAAGCCCTTCTCGCTGTTGAACCACTTCACAGTGCCCTTGGCCATGACTGTCTCCTTCGAAGGGAAGACCAGGCACGCACCTTGCGTGCCCGGGAGGTGATCGCCCGGTCCGGAGAGACGCTGAACAGCGAGAACGCCCGTGACGGCGATCACGGGCGAACGGAACTTCGGAACCACGACTGCTGAGTCACAACGCTATAACGCCACGGCGGCAGCCGCCACCGATAACACGCCGACATCGCACCCGGTATGCCGAGCAAAGCCCGGCACCCGGCCACCGCTCAGCGTTCGTCAGGACCGTCAGGACCGGCAGGACGGCCGGACGCTGAGCAGTTCGGTCCTCAGCACGGGCGTGCCGTCGACAGGCGCCGGGTCCTGCGCAGTTGGCTCGATTCCGCCGGCGGCGACCTTGTCGAGCGTCTTCAGGCCGGCGGCGCCGACCGTGCCGAACACGGTGTAGTTCGGTCGCAGCGCGGAGTCACCGTAGACGACGAAGAACTGCGAACCGTTCGTGTTAGGACCGGCGTTGGCCATCGCCAGCAGTCCGCGCCCGTAGAGGCGGCGGACGCCGGTCGGGTCGCTCGGCGCGGGCGGCAGGTCCACCGGCAACTCGTCCTTGTACCGGTACCCCGGTCCGCCCTCGCCCGTGCCGGTCGGGTCGCCGCACTGCAGGACCTTCAGCGTCGGATACGCCGTCAGCCGATGGCACACCGTACGGTCGTAGAACCGGTGCCGCGCCAGATGCAGGAAGCTCTGGACGGTGCACGGCGCCTTCGCCCGGTCCAGACGCAGCGGTAGCGGGCCCTGGCTGGTCGGGACGGCCATGCCGACCGTGCCGTGACTGGGGGTGTGCCGCGGGTCGGGCGGCAGGGGGACGGGCCGCGCCGCCGGCTCGTCCGGGGTCTGGGTGTACTGGCAAGGACCGTGCGTGGTTGGCGGCGGGGCATCGGAAGCGGAGGCGGTGGCGCTGCCCGCGGACACGACCAACGCCGTTGCCGCCAGTGCGGTCGTGAGCGCTCGGTTCATGCTGCACACCCTCCAGAAGACCGTCGGTTTCGGAGCGGTCGCAGTCTAGGGCGCGGCCCGGCCGGCGAGTACCGGTCCGCAAGCCACATCCGCCCACGGGGTGCCGCTACCCCGCCGGCGGTGCCGCTGCCGTCGTCCCGGCCACCGCCGCGGCCCCCTCGCTTCCCTTACCGGAGTCACGTCCGTCCCCGACAGCGCGCGTAACGACTTCCCCAAGTTTCCCCCAAACCCGAATCCGCATATTGTTAGGTAAGCCTTACCTGGCTTACCTTCGGTGTGCTTTCCCTGCACGTCAGACCGGAGTCCCCATGTCCAGCGGCAACATCGCCCTGCTCGGAGCCATCGCAGGCTTCACCATCTACCTCGGCCTCCCCCTCGGCCGCCTCCGCACGCCCACGCCCCGGCTCAGGGCAGCCCTGAACGCCGTGGCCATCGGCATCTTGATCTTCCTCGTCTGGGATGTGCTCGCCCACGCCTGGGAACCGGTCGACGAGGCGCTGGGCAAGCACGCGTGGGGCACGGTCGCCTCCGGGGGCGCCACTCTGGGTGCGGGCCTGGCCGTCGGACTGGCCGGCCTCGTGCACTACGACGCCTGGCTGGGGCGCCGCCGGGCGGCCGCCGCACGTCCGGCGGGGCCGGGTGCGGCCGCCACCGCCGAGCTGGCCCCGAAGACCCGCAGCCAGGCCGGTTCGCTCGCCCTGATGATCGCCACCGGCATCGGCCTGCACAACTTCGCCGAGGGCCTGGCCATCGGCAACTCCGCTGCCCAGGGCGAGATCTCCCTCGCCCTCCTGCTCATCATCGGCTTCGGCCTGCACAACGCCACGGAAGGCTTCGGCATCGTCGCCCCCCTGGCCGCCGAGGGCGAACGTCCCTCATGGCTCACGCTGCTTTGGCTCGGCCTGATCGGCGGCGGCCCCACCTTCCTCGGCACACTGGTCGGCCAGCACCTGGTCAACGACACCCTGTCGATCGCCTTCCTCGGCCTCGCCGCCGGTTCGATCCTCTACGTGGTCATCGAACTGCTCGCCGTGGCCCGCAGGACCGGCCTGAAGACCCTCACCACCTGGTGCGTCCTGCTCGGTCTCCTGCTGGGCTTCGCCACCGACGCCGTCGTCACGGCCGCGGGCGCCTGAGCCCGGCCCGTGCGGCCATGGCAGACGAAGGAGCAAGGCGGGTGGACGTGGTTCACCGCCCCGGGGATCCGCCGGGGCGGCCGCTGCGTGTGCGGGTGGGTGACGAGGTCGTCGTCGCCCTGCACGGATGGCCCGCCTACGCGTGGACACCGGTGGAGGTGGTCGCGGGGACCATGGCGGTGATCTCGGCGGGAACGGACGACGGAACCGCACGGGCCAGGGTCAGGGCGACCGGTGCCGGCGAGGCGGAACTGCGGTCGACGTCGTCGTTCAGCGGGGACAGGTTCGGGCCGCCGACGCGGTTGTGGCGGCTGCTGGTGCACGTCGAAGCGCCGTAGGCGCGGGCCGTCACGGGACCACGGTGATGGTCAGGTGCCTGCGCCGCGAGGGCGGACCGTGCGGGTCGGGGGTGTAGCTGTCGGCCGAGTCGAGGGTCGCGGTGCCCGCGGAGGCCGCGCGTGCGGTGGCGGACCGGGCGCCGTCGGCTTCCAGATGGTCGTCGAGCAGACCGACCGCCTTCGGGTTGGAGCTGGTGACGGGCGCCCAGCGGCGGTTGGGCAGCGGCTCGAGAGTGATGCGGACCGTCGTGCCGGTGTGAACGCAGGTGGTGCGCAAGGGGTTGTCGGCGGCCGGGTGGATCACGGTCACGGTCCCGCTGAGGCACAGGCGGGCGGAGCCGCCTGTGGCGGCTGTCGGCATGCCGGCGGACGACCCGGAGGCGGCCGGGGGCTGCCGCCGGGCGGGCCCCGCGCCCCCGGCGCAGGCCGCGCAGGCGGCGGGCGAGACAACGAGGGCGAGAACGGCGAGCGAACGGGCCCCAGTTGGTCTCACGAGGCCCCCAGCGTGAAGTCGGGACAGTCCCACAGTGGGACGCGATCGAGGCTGTATCCGTTCTGCGGTCTGGCGAGGACTGGCGCTCCCCCTACGGCGATACAGGAAGATCCCTTGTGCCGATACAGGAAATCCTGGGTTTTTACTGCGAGTTGACCACACTCCGTAAATTCTCGGCTGCTTCGCGCCACGCAGGCCGCGTCTCTCTTGTTGCGTGACATGTCCGGTGCAACCATCCCGGATTGCGAACACGCGCTCCATCGGCGTGAACGTCCTTCTTCTCCCCACGCCGGGCGATCTCCGGCTGCCCGAAAGGATGTTCCGTGTCCCGATCCAGACGCAGACACAGACGCGGCGGCGCGGCCGCGCTCACCGCGATCCTGACCGCGGTCCCCGCCCTCTGGTTCGCCGCCCCCACGGCCCAGGCCGACCCCGCACCCCACGCCGCGGCGGCCCACCACTCGGCCGACACCGGCCCCGCCGTACGGCACGACACCTCCCCCACCCTGCGCTCCATGGCCGCCCACGCCCACCACGGCCACCACGGCAAGCGGCAGCAGGACGACGACCCCGGCGAGACGCGCCTCCCGCACCCGCCCGCGTCCCCCATCCCCGACCCGGTCGTCCAGTCCAGCCCCGGCGGACCCTCCGCCCCCTCGACGGGCACGAACTTCGAGGGCATCGGCGCCGGCAACTACTCCATCACCGGTGTACCGCCGGACCCGAACTCGGCCGTCGGCTCCAGCCAGATCGTCGAGACGGTGAACACCGCCTACGCGGTGTACTCCAAGACCGGCGCCACCGTCCTCGCCCCGACCGACACCAGCACCCTGTGGTCCGGGTTCGGCGGCTCCTGCCAGTCCACCAACGACGGTGACGCCGTGGTCCGCTGGGACACCCTCGCCGGTCGCTGGGTGGTGACGCAGTTCGCCAACGTCTCCTCGTCCTCCGGCCCGTACTACGAGTGCGTGGCCGTCTCCACCGGTGCGGACGCCACCGGCAGCTAGTACCGCTACTCGTTCCAGTACGCCGGCTTCCCCGACTACCCGAAGCTGTCGGTGTGGCCGGACGCGTACTACATCACGTACAACATGTTCACCGCCTCCGGCAGCTTCCTGAACGCCGAGGCGTGCGCGCTGAACCGGTCGGCCATGCTCACCGGCGCCGGCGCCGCCCAGCAGTGCTTCACCACCTCGTCCTCCTACGGCGGACTGCTCGGCGCGGACCTGGACGGCTCCACCGCGCCGCCGTCGGGGGAGCCGGAGCTGATGGTGGGCCTGGGCACGACGAGTACGACGCTGGCGTACTGGAAGTTCCACGTCGACTGGGCGACGGCCTCCAACTCGGCCTTCAGCGGCCCGTCGACGCTGACCGTGGCGTCGTACACGACCGCCTGCGGCAGTTCGGGGACCTGTGTTCCGCAGAGCGGGACCAGCACGCAGCTCGACTCGCTCTCGGACCGGCTGATGTTCCGCCTGGCCTACCGCAACTTCGGCGACCACGAGTCGCTGGTGGTCAACCACGCGGTGACGGCGGGGACTTCCGTGGGTGTGCGCTGGTACGAACTGCGGATGTCCGGCGGCAACCCGGCCGTGTACCAGCAGGGGACGTACGCCCCCGACTCCACCTACCGGTGGATGGGCTCGATCGCCGAGGACAAGGCCGGCGACATCGCCCTCGGTTACTCCCAGTCCTCCTCCTCGGCGCACCCGTCCGTCCGGTACACCGGACGCCTGGCCGGCGACACGCTCGGCACCATGACCCAGGGTGAGGTCACCGCGGTCACCGGTGGCGGTTCCCAGACCAGCTACAGCCGCTGGGGCGACTACACCTCGATGTCCGTGGACCCGAGCGACGACTGCACCTTCTGGTACACGAACGAGTACATCCCCTCCAACGGCAACTACAACTGGCACACCAGGCTCGCCTCGTTCACGCTGCCCAACTGCGGCTCCACCGCGAGCAACGACTTCTCGATCGGCGTCAGCCCGGCCGCGTCCACTGCCACCGCCGGCTCGTCGGCGACCACCACGGTCTCGACCGCCGTCACCTCCGGCTCCGCGCAGTCGGTGAGCCTGTCCGCGTCCGGGCTGCCCAGCGGGGCGACCGCGAGCTTCAACCCGGCGTCGGTCACCGCGGGCGGCTCCTCCACGCTGACCGTGGCCACGTCGTCGTCGACGCCGGCGGGCACGTACGACATCACCGTGACCGGTACGGGCACCTCCGCCACCCACACCGCGACGTACACCCTGACGGTCACCTCCGGCAGCGGCGGCGGGGGGATCACCAACAGCGGCTTCGAGACGGGCAGCCTGTCCGGCTGGACCTCGGCCGGGAGCACGTCCGTGGTCAACTCCGGGGCGCACAGCGGTACGTACGCGGCCCGGGTGGGCAGCACGTCGCCGACCAACGGCGACTCCTCGGTCGCCCAGACGTTCACGGCGCCGTCCGGGAGCAGCACGCTCGGCTTCTACTACAACGTGACCTGCCCGGACACGCTCACCTACGACTGGGCGACGGCCACGCTCAAGGACAACACGACCGGTACCACGACCACCGTTCTCGCCAAGACCTGTGTGTCGTCCTCCGGCTGGGTCCAGAAGACCGCCCCGGTCACGGCCGGGCACAGCTACACCCTCACGCTCATCAGCCATGACGACAACTGGACCGGTGACGCCACCTACACCCGCTACGACGACGTGACTCTGTCCTGACCGGCGTCGAGTCCCTGACCGGCGTCGGGTCAGGGACCGGTTCCTGACCCGACGTGCCCGGGGGGACCAACCGGCGGACCTGCGCCGGTGGTCCGCCCCTCCCCGAACGCTCTCGCTCGAGGGCGTACACCCCCCATCGACGACAAGGGTTTCCTCATGTCGCGTACCGCTGTCCGTAGATCCGTGGCGACCGCCACAACTGCCCTGCTGTCATTAGGCGGTCTGCTGCTCGCCTCCCACCCCGCGCTGGCGGACGTCTCCAACGGCGGCTTCGAGTCCGGCAGCCCGACCGGCTGGACCTCCGCCGGGACCACCTCCGTGGTCAGCTCCGGCGCCCACAGCGGCACCTACGCCGCCCGGGTCGGCGGCACCTCCCCCACCAACGGCGACTCCTCGATCGCCCAGACCTTCACCGCGCCGACCGGCGCCACACAGCTGTCGTTCTGGTACGACGTGACCTGCCCGGACACGGTGACCTACGACTGGGCCACGGCCACCCTGGCCGACACCACGACCGGCACCACGACGACCGCCCTGGCCAGGACCTGCACCAACGGCCAGGGCTGGAAGCAGGTCACCTCGCCGGTGACCGCCGGGCACAGCTACAGGCTCACCCTGGTCAGCCACGACGACAACTACACGGGCGACGCCACCTACACGCTCTACGACGACATCGCCTTCACCACCGCCGCCCCGCCTCCCGGGCTGACCCAGGTCAGCACGGACCCGTTCACCAACTCCTCCAGCCAGCACGCCACCGAGCTCGAACCGGACACCTTCGCGTACGGCAACACGATCGTCGCCTCCTCGCAGGTCGGCCGGTTCACCGACGGCGGCGCCTCCGACATCGGCTGGAACACCTCCACCGACGGCGGCACCACCTGGCAGCACGGCATGCTGCCAGGCATCACCACCTACCAGGGCGGCAGCTGGGCCCGCGTCTCCGACCCGGCCGTGGCCTACGACGCAAGGCACGGCACCTGGATGGTCGCCGGGCTGGTCATCGACTCCAGCGTCAACGGCGCCGGTGTCAGCGTCAGCCGCTCCACGAACGGCACGAGGTGGCAGAACCCGGTGCTGGCGGTCGGCAACGACGGTCAGGGCTACGACAAGGAGTGGATCGTCTGCGACAACTCCGCCACCAGCCCGTACTACGGCACCTGCTACGTCGAGGTCGACGTCACCTCCTCCGGCAACGCGGTGGTGATGAGCCGCTCCACCGACGGCGGCGCGACCTGGTCGGCGCCGGTGGCACCGTCCGGAGGCCCGACCGGTCTGGGCGGCCAGCCCCTGGTCCAGTCCAACGGCACGGTCGTGGTCCCCTACTCCGCCAACGGCAGCGCCGTACGCGCCTTCAACTCCACCAACGGCGGCTCCAGCTGGTCCTCCAGCACGCTGATCGCCAACGTCTCCAGCCACGGCGTGGCCGGCAACCTGCGCGACGGTGAGGGCCTGCCCTCGGCCGAGATCGACGGATCCGGCAAGATCTACGTCGCCTGGCAGGACTGCCGCTTCCGCTCCGGCTGCCCCGCCAACGACATCGTGTACGCCACCTCGGCCAACGGCACCAGCTGGTCGGCCGTGACCCGGGTCCCGATCGACGCCACCACCAGCGGCGCCGACCACTTCATCCCCGGCATCGGCATCGACCCCACCACCTCCGGGACGACCGCCAGGATCGGCCTCTACTACTACTTCTACCCGAACGCCAACTGCACCGCCGCCACCTGCCAGTTGGAGGTCGGCTACATCTCCTCCGCCAACGGCGGCAGCACCTGGAGCGCCGCGGCCACGGTCGCCGGCCCCATGTCCCTGTCCCAGGTCGCCGACTCCACCCAGGGCAGCATGGTGGGCGACTACATCTCCACCTCCGTCGTGAGCGGCAAGGCGGTCTCCGTCTTCGCCGTCGGCAAGGCCCCGGGCAACGGGCAGGCCTTCGACGAGGCCCTCTACACCGCCGGCCCGCTCACCGTCACCGGCGGCAGCGCACGCTCCACGACCCACGGCGCGGCGGCCGTCGCCTCACCGCACCTCACCAAGACCCTGCCGGTCCGGCACTGACCGGGGAAAGCACGCGGTGCCGCCCCGGCGATGGCGCCGGGGCGGCATCCTTGTGTGCGGGAACAGGAACGACGGGCACAGGAAGGCCGGGCACAGGAACCGGGTGCCGCGCCGGGACGTCACAGTGGCGTGCGGCGACGTGAGGAGGCAGTTGTGGCGCTGGAGCAGCGAAGACGCGGGCCGGGGCCCCGGTGGCCGTGGTTCGGGGCCGCCGTCGTCGCGGCCGTCTGCCTCCTGACCGCCTGCGGGAGCGGCGGCAGCGGCTCGCACTCCGGCTCGACGCCGCCGCGCCCTTCCGCCGACCCGCGCGCCACACCGTCGGCGAGCGGTCCGGGGCCGGCGGGTCATCCGGCCTCGCCCTCCGCGTCACCGTCGGCGACAGCGCCGCCTCGACGGACACCGTCGTCGCCCCCGAGGGGCACCGCCACGCCCCCTGCCACGGCCTCCGCGTCGTCGGAATGCCAGGCGGGCTCCGCCACGATCACCCACAGCGCCGGGGGCGCCTCCGTCCGGGACCTGTGTGTGCGCTCCGGTACGACGGTGACCGTCGTGCTGGAGCCACGCGCACGGGGTGCCTGGCCGCCGCCGCGCAGCAGCAACCCGATGCTGGCGCTGGTGACCTCGTCCGTGACCGACGGTAGTGGCGTCACTCGGGTCACGGTGCGTGCCGCGCGCACCGGTGCCGTGACGGTGACCTGGGGTCCCGACAGCGCGCCGCTTTTCACGCTGCGGCTGAGTGTGGCGGCGTACCCGGTGCAGTGAAGCCGGACGCCGGACGGCCGGTGCGCCCCGGGAACGGGGTTCGCACCGGCCGTCGTCATGCGGCGGGGCCGTACGGAGCGGTGATCAGTCCTTGCGGCCCTTGAGGCGCCGTGCGTCGAAGGACCAGATGCCGCGGCCGTGCGTGGCGGCGTACAGCTTGCCGTCCGGGCCGAGGCGCAGCTGCATCACGGCCGTGGTGGGCAGGTTGTGGCCGAGGACCAGCCACTTCGTGGCGCCGGCGGGGCGGTAGAAGGTGGCCAGGTCGGTGCCGAGGGCGAGGCCGCCGTTCGGCAGGAGCTTGACCGTGTCGGCGGGGACGTCGGGCAGGTTGGCCGAGATGTCCGTCCAGCTCGCACCGCCGTCCCTGGACTCGAAGACGTGGCCGACCCCGGCGCCCGGGCCCTCGGTGAACCGGCGGGAGAAGCCGTTGATCGCCACGTACACGTGCTGGGCGTCGGCCGGGTCGATCTCGAAGCCGGAGACGTAGCGGTTCGGGAGGGTGCCGTCGACGGGCAGGTTCAGCTGGTGCCAGCCGGTGCCGTCGGCGTTGCCGACCGCGATGCCGCGGGTGAAGCCCTGGTTGTTGCAGGGGCCGCACCAGCCGACGTAGACCGTGCCTCCGGAGGACGCGACGGCCGTGGCCGTGTGGCCCTCGCCGAGGTCGTAGGCGTTGGCCCACTCCTTGCCGGAGCGGATCGCGAAGCCCTTGGTGTTCACCCACACGTGCCGGCCGCCGGCGATCCAGGTGTTGGTGTTCTTGGCGTCGGCGCTGATCGGGGCGATGAAGCGGGCGCCGGCGCCGCCCTGGTCCTTGTCGGGCGGGGCGACCTCGTACTCGGTGGCCTTGGTCGGGTCCGTCGACCAGGAACCGTCGTTGACACCGCAGTTCTGGGTCACCCACATGTCCAGGTAGACGTATTCCTCGGCGATGTTGCAGCCGTTGGCGGGGTCCGTGATGGTGTCGCCGCCGTCGCCGCCGAAGTTGGAGCCCATGACCTTGTCACGGCCGCGCAGGATCGACTGGCCGTTGTCCTGCAGGCCGCCGGTCACCGAGACGCCGCCGTAGGTCAGGTCCTTGCCGACGCCCACCGAGTAGTACTGCAGGGTGTCCAGGGTGCCGTCGTTCAGGGACTGCCAGTCCTTGGCGTGACCGCCCGAGTCGACCGCGCCGTTCAGCGGACGCCGGTAGATGCCGCCGTCGTTGCCGACGTACGCCCACGTCCTGCCCTTGTAGCTGCCGACCGCGACGGCGTGCTGGTCGGAGTGGGTCGTGGGCGAACAGTCGCCGGTCTGCTTGGACGGGTCGATGCTCCAGCAGGGGAAGGGGAAGTTCCAGTACGGGCCCGGCACCGTCCAGCTCTGGCCGCCGTTCTTGGTCTCGAACACCTCTTCGAGACCCAGGTAGACGTGGTCGGCGTTGGCCGGGTCGACCTGGAGGAACTGGTTGTACCAGGCCTGGACGCCGGGCATGTAGCCCGCGCCCTGCAGGGCGGAGCCGGACGCCTTCAGCTTGGTGTAGTCCGCGATCAGCGTCCACGGGCCGAACGGCGAGCCGTTCTTCGACACGTAGACGCCCTTCAGCCCGCTGTCCGGGTTGGCGGCCATCTGCGCCGGCGACTGGTCGATGGCGTACAGGCGCGAACCGTCCGCCGCCGCCGCGAACGTCATGTTGCCGACGTCGTCACTGCTGGTCGGCAGGTCGCCGAGGCCGCTGACCGGCTTCCAGCCGCCGTCGTCCTGCTTGGCGTAGAGCCCGTTGTAGGTGTCGCCACCGCGCCAGCCGACCGCGAGGAGGACCTTGTTCGGGTCCTTCGGGTCCACGGCGATGTCGTTGGCGATGTTCTTGTACGGCGCGCTCGGGTCGTCCGCCTTCGAACCACCCGGCAGATAGTCCGGGTTGGGGGCGAACTCGTGCTTCCACGGCCCGGAAAGGGTGGTCGTCGAGTGCGACCAGACGCCGGTGCTGGTGGCCGCCCACACCTTGGTGCCGGCGAAGCGCAGGGCGTGGATGACGGTGGACTCCAGTTCCGCGCCGCCCACGCGGTCGCCTGGCTGGAACTGCCCGTGGCGCGGGTCCTTCAGAACGTACACGCCCGTCCCCACGAAAGACGTCGCCCCGGTGTTGGACTCGCCCGTGGCGTACCAGAGCCGCTTCTGGCCGTCCAGGGCGAGGGTGCCCGTGGACAGGGAGGGCAGCTTGTCGGAGATGGGCTTCCAGTGCCCGCCGCCGGTCGTGGAGCGGAAGACGCCGCCGTTGGCGCCGCCCGCGTACACATAGCCGTGGTCGTCGGCGGCGATTCCGGTGATCCGGCCGGTGACGTCGCCCGAGCCGCCGCTGGAGTTGGAGTTCACATCGCGGTAGCGGGGGTCGTCGGAGTCGTACGCCTTCTTGGTGACGTGGCCCCAGCCGCCGCTCGTGTGCTTCATCGACTGCAACTGCTGCCAGGCCGCCCCGTAGGCGCCGGGCGCGACCACGCCGGGGGCGGTGCGGGCCTCGGTGAACTGGGCCGTCGCCTCGGCGGAGTTCTCCGCCTCGTCGGCCCCGCCGTCGTCGCCCTCCGCGGCGAACGCGGACGCTCCCTGGCCCGCGTGGACCGCCTTGATGTGCTGCCGGCCCACGGCGGCCTGGTGGCGTGCCTGCCAGGGCCGGGGTCTGGTGTTGTTCGACGCGGCGAACGACTGGGTGCTTACCAGTCCGAACGCGGCCGCTACGACGGTGCAGGTTATGAACCGTCGGTGGTGCTTCGGGGGCAACATGCCCTCTCCTCCCTGCACCGGGCATATGGGGGTGTCCCGGTGCAGAGGGATCTTGGCGTGCCCACAACAGTCACACAAAGGGCTCAGGGGAAAAATGGTGGGTTGTTTACCTTGCGCCTCACATGAACCCCAAGTTCCGCAGGCCGCAGGCTCTTTGAGTGACCCCGTCGGTCACCGGACGAGCCGGTGCGGCCGGGCTCCCGGCGTCACCGCGGCGCGCGACGGGGCTGTGGCCGTGGCCTCGGCGGAGGGTCCGTAGTGGATCCCGGTGGGGAACACGCCGCTGTAGGCGTCCGTGGAGTCCTGCGGCGCGTCGGCGTTGGTCTCGACGAAGAGCGGCCGTACGGCGGAGCGGCCGTCCGTGGCGAGGCCCTCGTAGTCGCCCAGGAAGTGGCCCCCGGCGTAAGGGGCTTGGAGCCAGTCGAAGACGCGGGAGACGCGACGCTCGGTGGCGCATCCTGTCGCACCACGCGGCAGGGAGACGAGCCAGGCGGCGGTGGGGAGGGTGGTGGTGTTCCCGGCAGCGAGGTAGCGCAGGTCGTAGTAGGTGACCGACACCGTGCCCCGTGCGTCCACGCTGATGGACGGCGTGAACGCGGGCGCGGAGGCGACGGTGTTCACCCTCTTCGGCGCCGACCAGGTCCGCCCGCCGTCGACGGAGTGGACCAGTTCCGCGGAGTCGTGGGCGCCGCCGCTGAAGTCCGAGCCCTCGTAGGCGACGTACAGCTCACCGGTGTGCGGGTCGATGGCCACGCTCGGCAGGTCGCCGCCCGCCCGCAGGGACTTGGCCGCATCGGTGGGCGCGTTGGGATCGACCTCGGGTACGGCCGTGTCCTTGGCGATGGTGACCGGCTTGCTCCAGGAGCGCCCCTGGTCGGTCGACTTCACGACGGCGAAGTGCAGGTCGGTGGGCGTGAACGTGCCGGTGGAGTAGTCGATGTCGTACGTCTGCCAGTCGAAGACGTCGTAGAGGGTGTCGGTGCGCGGGTCCACGACGACGACGTTGCCGATGGTCTGTGAGTGCGGGACGACGGAGGTGTCCACGAACGGGCGGGCCGGGGACCAGTGCCGGCCGCCGTCGCGGGTGACGGAGATGTAGGCGGGTCCGTCGTAGACCTTGGCGGAGTCGTCCTCGTCGATGCGGTCCCAGACCTGGTAGGCGACGCCGGGGTGGACGGGGTCGGCGGTGACGGCGTTCTTGTCGTCGGTGAACCGGGCTTGCGTGTCGTCGATCAGACGGGTCGTGTGGGTCCAGGTGCGTCCGCCGTCGTACGACGTCGAGGCGGCCACGCCGTTGCGTGCGTCGGTCGCGTCGAACACCAGCCCGCTGGCGTAGACCGTGCCGTCGGGCCCGGTGCTCACCCAGCCGTCCGAGGCCCGCTGGTAGTTCAGCCCGCCCGGGGCGCATTGCGAGAACGGGAGCGGGGTCTCGGTGAAGTGCCGGCCGTCGCGGGTCCAGGTGGCGGTCAGGCCCCGGGCGCCACCGTTGGACCAGCGGTCCTGCTGGAAGATACCGACCGCGTTGCGCGGGTCGCGCGGGGAGACGGTGACGTACGGCTCGTCCTCGGCGGACGGGTAGTTGGTGCCCGTCCCGTCCCCGCCGATGTCACAGGCGGCGTAAGGATCACCGGGCGAGACCAGGTGGACGGGCCCGCTGTCACTCGACGCCGCGGAACTGCCCACCGTGGTGACGAGCAGGAACGCAGCGGCGGTGGCCACGAGAGACGCTCTTGTACGGGTGCGCATGGCGATTCCCCCAACTCCGCGATGACGGTTCGTCTTGGGCTGTGCTGGCGCAGGTACGGTCCCGGTGGCGCCGGGACAAAAGTCGCCCGGCGAGCCTAACGCCGCGTTGTGCGGTCCGAGTGGGAGGAAGCGGTCAGGAAGCGGTCAAGGACACGTCAACAATGGGGCCGCCCGGTCCTGCTCGAAGTGGCTGTCTCTGCCGCCTTGGCGCACCAGTCGGCCCGTCCGAGCGGCTTCGGCCCTGGGCATGAGGGTCCACGTGCCGTCGCCGCGGCGCACGGCGGCGGAGTGCCACGGCGTGGTCCACGCGCCTGTCGGTCCAGTCCATCACGTCGTACGGTGTCGGCCGGATCGCGCCGTACCGCATCAGGAGTCGGGGCCGCCGAGGGCCGAGTTCCGGAGCAGCGCTGTGGTACGCGTCACGTGAGGGACGGCTGCGATCCCTCACCGGGGGCCCCGGACAAATGCGTTGGGCCGGCCGGCCGCCGCTGGTAGCGTCTGGGGAGCCGTGGGAGAACGCGAGGAGGTGAGACCCATGAAGGCTGTATCCATGTGGGTGCTCCCCCATGTCGTCACGGTGGGCGGCTGACGCAGGTGTCGCCGGGAGCGCCTCGGACTTGGCACTCCTGAGAGGCAACACCTATGAACTTCGTGCAGCCCACTCCGGGCACGGACAACCATCCGGTCGTGGTCACGCGGGTCTCGCCAACGCAATGGCACGCCGTGGAGGACGACCTGACGGTCGGCCGCGGCGTCGCTTCGCGCCGGCCGGACGGGCGGCTCTTCGTGAGCGTCGACGCGTGGCACGGCGCGGTCTTCGACCGCGTCGCCGACGCGATGCTGACGGACCTGTCCACACCGCTGTACACCCTTGTCGACGAGACCGACCACGACTCGAGGTCCGCCTGGGAGCGGGCCGGCTTCACCACCGCACGCCGCGAGTGGGGCTACCTCGTGCCGACCGACCCTCGGACCACCGGGCTCGCCTCGGTACGGCCCCCGTCCGGCGTGACGGTCGTGGCCGCCGGTGAGGCGGAGGAAGAACCGCTGCGTGCCCTGGACCGCGTCGTCCGCGACGAGGTCGAGGCCACCGTGGGATGGCGGACGATGCCGGCCGAGGTGCTGCCCCGCCCGGCGGGGACCACCGTGCTCGACCCGTCGAAGCACGCGGTGGCAAGGCACGGGCACGAGTACGTGGGCCTCGTCCGAGTGGCCCCGCTGACCCGGCAGCCACGGATCGGGCTGATCGCCGTCCGGGCAGACAGACAGCGCCGCGGCATCGCCCGGGCGCTGCTGGCCCACGCCCTGGGTTCGCTTCACATGTCCGGGACCGCTTCGGCATGGGCCGAGGTGGACGAGTCCAACGCGGCGGCCACCGCCCTGTTCGAGAGCAGCGGCGCCCGGCGCGCGGCCTGCACCCTGGAACTCGTCCGCCGCTGACGCGCCGTCACGCGGTCACGCCGTCACGCCGTCACGCCGTGCGGCAGCATCCCGCCGAGCGACCGTTTCCTACCGAATTCGCCGTCACAGAACGGGAGTAGTGAGAGACCATGACCAAAACAGCAGGGGGCGTGGAAGCCGAGGGCACCGTCACCGAGTGCCTGCGCAATGCCACCTTCAAGGTGGAGCTCCAGAACGGGCACACGGTGCTCGCCCACATCAGCGGGAAGATCCGGAAGAACCGCATCAAGATCCTCCCCTACGACCGAGTGCTCGTGGAACTCAGCCCCTACGACCTCACCCGCGGCCGGATCCGCTACCGGTACAGGGCGTGACGCCTCCCACGCCTCCCGTTCCCACCCGCGGAGCAAGCGCCGTTTCGACTGCGGCGTCCTGGGCAAGCGCTATGGGCTGCCGAGCGAAGACCGCCCCGTCCGACTCCCGCTGTCGGCCGGGGCGTCAGGACGGTCGGCACGATCGGCATCGGGGCCGCGGTGGCCCCGCGTCCGGGTCCGTGGAGGAAGGTTTGATGGCGAAGAAGAGCAAGACCGCGAAGAACGACCAGCGGCGCCTCGTCGTGGCCGGATACGCCGCGCGCCGTGCCGCGTTGAAGGCGATCATCGCGTTCCCCGGAAGCGCCGCAGCCCCGGCCGGGACGGCCGGCGCCGAAGCCGCGACGGGCGGACGGCGGTGATCACTCCTTTCCGCGGACGACGGCGACGGAGCAGTGCGCGTGGTGCAGGAGTGCCTGGCTGACCGAGCCGAGCAGCAGACCGGCGAAGCCGCCGCGTCCGCGCGCACCGGCCACGACCAGCTGCGCGCCGTGACTCGCCTCGATCAGCGCCAGGCGGATCCGGGCGCGCACCAGGCGCCGCTCCACCGTGACCTGGGGGTAGCGCGCCTGCCAGGGCGACAGGGTCTCGTCCAGCAGGCGCTGCTCCTCCTCCCGGAGCCGCTCGATGTCGACCACCATGTTCAGCGGGTCGCCCGGCCCCTCGTAGGCCCGTTCGCTCCAGGTGTTCCACACGTGCAGGGCCAGCAGGTCCGCACCGCGCACCGACGCTTCGGCGAAGGCGAACTCGACAGCGCGTTCGCCCGCCGGGGAGCCGTCCACCGCCAGCAGCACGGGACCGTCCGGGTTCGGAGTGCCCCGCACCACCAGAACCGGGCAACGGCCGTGCGCGGCCAGATGCACGGCGGTGGAACCGAGCAGCAGGCTGCCGAAGGCGCCCAGTCCGCGGCTGCCGACCACGACGAGCGAGGCGGTGCGCGACTCGATCTCCAGCACCATCAGCGGCTCGCCGACGGTGACCTCTCGTGTGACGTCCACCCGCGGCGCGACCTCGCGCGCCCGTCGTTCGGCCTCGGCCAGCGTGCCGTCCACCAGCTCGCGCACCCCCGCCCTGGCAGGGTCCCAGGGCGGCCCACCGGACGGTGGATGGATCGACGGCCACCCGAAGGCGTGCACCAGCCGCAGTCCGACCCCGCTCAGCATCGCCTCGCGTGCCGCCGTCTCGACCGCCTCAAGGCTGGACGGTGAGCCGTCGACTCCCACTACGACTGGTTTGGTCATGCCGCGCCTCCTCGCCGGGCGGACCGCACCGGCCCGGCTCTCGTCCATCCTCCGCCACTGTGCCGCGCGGCGCATCGGGCCCAACGGCCCTGTCCGCACCGTCGGGACAGCGGTGCCGTACGCGTCCGCGGACACGCTCGGTCATCACCCGGAAGGCGCAGCAGACACGGCACGGGTGCGACCGAACGAGTCCTATGAGGAAGGGGTGCCGTCGCCCAAGAGGCTCCCGGAGGAGGAGATCGTGTTCCGCCACTCGATACGTACGTTCATGGTCGGTGTGTGCGCGCTGACCGCCGCATCGCAAGCGGCCCCCGCCCTGGCCCTGGCCGCCCCGGCCGGTCCCCGTCCGCAGGTTCGAGCCGCCCGGGCGCTGCACGCGCAGACGCTCACGAACCTCAACTCCGCGATGAAGGGTGAGGCGTTCGCCTACGCCTCCTACAGCCTCTTCGGTACCCAAGCCGCCGGTGCGGGCCACCCGGCCGTCGCCCGGCTCTTCCGGAACACGGCGCGGACCGAGCTGAACGAGCACCTGCACGAGGCGGCCGCCCTGGCCGGCCTGGTCGGCACGAACGCGGCCAACCTGCGCCAGGCCATCAAGGGCGAGACGTACGAGCACCAGATCATGTACCGCGGCTTCGCCGCCCAGGCCCGGCGGGACGGGGACACGAAAGCCGCCGCGCTGTTCACGGAGATCGCCGCGGACGAGGGCCGCCACCGCGCCGCCTTCCGCAAGGCACTCACCGCCGTGACGACCGGCCACGGCGCCGTCCCCGCGCCGCCCACGGCCGGCACGGTCGCGGTGCCCGCCGGGCTGCCGAAGGTGCGCGCCGCCCGCACGAAGGCCAACCTGGACACCGCGATGCACGGCGAAGCCCTCGCCTACGCCAAGTACATGCTGTTCGCGGCGAAGGCGAAGCAGTCGGGGAACACCGCACTGGCCCGCCTGTGGGAGGGCACGGCCGCCGTCGAGCTGCACGAGCACTTCGCCGGCGAGGCGGTCCTGGCCGGACGGGTGGGCACCACGAGGAAGAACCTGAACAAGGCCATCACCGGGGAGCGCTCGGAGGCGACCAGCATCTACCCGGCGTTCGCCAAGCAGGCGCGCGCCGTCGGTGACACCGCTGCCGCCGCCTACTTCCGCAACACCGCCGCGGACGAGGCCCGGCACGCCGCCGCCTTCCAGGCGGCGCTGAACCGGCTGCGCTGAGCGCCACCCCTGGGCCGCCCCCGTAGGGGCCTGCCCGAGCGCCACCACTGGCCCGCCCCCCGTACGGGCCTGCCCGAGCGCCGCCCCTGGGCCGCCCCCGGTACGGGCCTGCCCGCGAGAACGCCCGGCCGGCCGGGACCCGCGCCCGGTCGGCCCGGGGCCCGCGTCGCCCTGCTGCCTCGTGAGCGACCGTGTGCCGGGACGGCGAAGCGAGGCGGTCCGAACAGCGCGGTCCAGGGACGAACGGCCCTGCCGTCGCACCCGGGGGGAGGAGCAGGCTGGGTGTCGCGTACGGACGGCTGATCTCACCGCCAGGGAGGCGGGTGGCAGGCATGAGCGCCGAGGTCGCGGGTGTGGCCGAGGAGACACGGGTGCTGGTCGTGGAGGACGACCGCGGCATCGCGGAGTCGCTGGTGCGCGGTCTCCGGCAGGCCGGCTACGCGGTGGAGGGCGTCGGAACCGGCCGGGCGGCGCTGTCGGCGCCCAGTGCCGATGTCGTGCTGCTCGATCTGGGGCTGCCCGACATCGACGGTGTCGAGGTGTGCCGGAGGCTGCGGGCGCGGTCGGACGCCGTGATCATCGCCGTCACCGCACGGGGCGAGGAGGCGGACCGGGTGGTGGCGCTGGACGAGGGTGCCGACGACTACCTGGTCAAGCCGTTCGGGCTGGCCGAACTGCTCGCGCGGATCCGGGCCGTACTGCGCCGCCGGCGCCCGGCGGAACCGGAGATCCTCCGCCACGGCCCGCTGGCGCTCGACCTTCGCACCCGGCAGGTCTCGGTCGGCGGGCACGTGGTCGCGCTCACGCCGAAGGAGTTCGCCATCCTGGAGTGCCTGGCCGCCGACCCCGGCCGGGTGGTGAGCCGGCAGCAGATCCTGGACCGGGCGTGGGACGCCCACTGGTACGGCCCGACCAAGGTGGTCGACGTGCACATCGCCGCGCTGCGCCGCAAGCTCGCCGTGCCGGGGCTGATCGAGACCGTCTACGGGCACGGGTTCCGGCTCGGGGCGGTCCAGGAGTCCCGGGAACGGTCGTGACCCGCCGGATCACCTGGACGCTCCTGGTCCTGACCTCTGTCCTGCTGGTGCTGGCGGTCGTACCGCTCGCGGTGTTGATGACGGCCCGCGAGCGTGTGGCCTTCCGCGACAGCCAGCGGGCGGCCACCCGGGTGATCGCCGCGGTGGCCGAGGAACACCTCTCCGACCACAAGCCGGCCACGGTCATGCGCCAGGAGCTGGACGCCGCGGCCCGCGTGGGGGACTGCGCCGCCGTGTACGACGCCTCGGCGCGGCTGGTGGCCAGTACGCCCTGCGGGGCGGCCCGGGGAGTGGAGGCCGAGGAGCTCGCGGAGAAGGTCCTGTCCGGACACGAACCGGAGCCGCCGGAGAACGAGGGCCGGCTCCTGACGGCGGAGCCGGCCGGTGAGATCCGCGCACCCTCCGGCGCGGTCGTCCTGGCCCGCTCCGCGGCCCCGCTCGACGCCCGGATCTCCGCCATCTGGGGCTGGTCCGCCGTGATCGCCTCGGCGGGGCTCGCCGCTTCCGTGCTGCTGTCCGTCCGCCTCGCCCGCTGGGTCAGCCGCCCCTTGTCGAGACTCGACGCCAGCGCGCAGCGGCTGGGCGAGGGCGCGCTCGACGAGCGGGCCGACGTCGGCGGCGGGCCGTCGGAGGTGCGCCGGCTGGCCGCCACCTTCAACACCATGGCGGCCCGCATGGAGGCCCTGGTGCACGGTCACCGGGCCGTGCTCGCCGACGTCTCCCACCAGCTGCGCACTCCGCTGGCGGCGCTGCGACTGCGGCTCGACGTCCTCGCCGCCGGCGCGGGGGGCGACACCACCGAGGAGCTGGCCTCCGCCGAGGAGGAGATCGCCCGGCTGTCCCGGCTGGTCGACGGGCTGCTCGCGGTGGCGCGCGCCGAGCAGGTGACGACCCGGCCGGTGGCCGTCCGGGTCGACGAGGTGGTGGCCGAGCGGGTGGCCGCCTGGTCGCCGGTGGCCGAGGAACGCGGCGTACGGCTGACCGCCCCGGACGGCCCGGCCCTGTCCGCCGCGCTCGGCGCGGGCCACCTGGAACAGATCCTCGACAACCTGATCGCCAACGCCGTGGACGCGGTACCCGAAGGCGGTCACGTGACGCTCGACCACCGGGCGACGGGCGGACTGGTCCGCGTGCGCGTGCGGGACGACGGCCCCGGGATGAGCCCCGAGGCGAAGGCGGTCGCCTTCCGCCGGTTCGGCAACCCCGAGGCCAAGGGCACTGGCCTCGGGCTCGCCATCGTGCACCGGCTGGTCACCTCCAACGGCGGTACGGCGCGGCTGGAGGACACCCCGGGCGGCGGGTTGACCGTCGTACTGGAACTGCCGCTGCGGCCGGAGGCCTGACTCCGGCCGCAGCGGCGGGGACGACAGGACGGCCCAAGATCTTTACCGGTTCTGAGAAGTACGTGAGCGAGTTCCTGGCTGCCGTCGGCACAGCCTGGGAGTGCACGCGGCCCATCCGGACCGCCGCGACACCAGGAGCCGCCGCCATGGCACCTTCACCCGACGACTTCGACCAGACCCTCCCCCCGGCCGGTTCACCCCGCGCACGCGAGCGCGGGCTGCGGCGCGCCCGCCGCCTCACCCGGTGGCTCGCCGTCACCGCCGTGGCAGCGACGGCGGCCCTCGGCGGCTTCTACACCCACCTGGTGCCCGGGAGTTCGCCCTCCGCCGCGCCGTCGCCCCCACCCGGACAGAGCCCGCCGACGTCGTCCGCCGCCCGGGAGGACGACGAGGCGGGCGCCGCGGACGACGACGAGGCAGCGGCCGTGACCACACGGCCCGCACCGCAAGCCCCGGCCCAGCCGCCCACCTCCACCCAGCAGAAGCCGCACACCACCACGGGGGCGTCATGACCACGCGCGCCCCGGAGCCGGCCCTCGCCAAGGTCAGCTTCCCGGCCCTCGGCACCACGGCCGAACTGCTCGTCACCGAGCCACGCGCCCTGCCGGCCGCGGAAGTGATCCTGCGCGCCGAACTGGCTGCCGTAGACCGCACCTGCAGCCGTTTCCGCGCCGACTCCGAACTGACCCGGATCAACCTCGGCGCAGGCACCCCGACGACGGTCAGCGAGGGCTTCGCCGAGGCCCTCCATGCCGCGCTGCGGGCCGCACGGCTCACCGACGGCGCGGTGGACCCCACCGTCGGCCGCGCGATGCGCGCGCTCGGCTACGACCGCACCTTCGTCTCACTGCGCCCCGACGACGTCCGCCCGCTGCCGGCGCCCCGGCCCGCCCCCGGATGGCGCCGCATCGCCTACGACCCCCACACCCGGCGGCTGCGCCTGCCCCCGTCCGTCCACCTCGACCTGGGCGCGACCGCCAAGGCCCTCGCCGCCGACCGCGCCGGCCGCGACGCCGCCGCGGCCACCGGCTGCGGCGTCCTGGTCAGCCTCGGCGGCGACCTCGCGACGGCCGGACCGGCGCCCGAAGGCGGCTGGCGCGTCGCCCTGGCCGACGACCACGCCCGGCCCGCCACGGACCACGGCCCCGCCGTCGCCCTCAGCGGCGGCGCGCTGGCGACCTCCGGCATCCGCGTGCGCACCTGGCGGCGCGCCGGACGCACCCTGCACCACATCGTCGACCCCTCGACCGGAGAACCGGCCTCCCCCGTCTGGCGCACCGCCACCGTCACCGCCGCCACGTGCGTGGACGCGAACACCGCCAGCACCGCGGCGATCGTGCTGGGCGAACGGGCCGTCGACTGGCTGCGCTCCGCGAACCTGCCCGCGCGCCTGGTCGGCCTCGACGGCCGCGTCGTGCGCCTCGGCGGCTGGCCGCCCGACCTGCCCGCGCCCTCCCCCCAGCCCGCCGGAGGTTCCCGATGACGCTCCTGGCCCTGACCGGCGGCCCCCTGTGGTACGCCAGCCGCGCCGGCGGCACCCTCACCCTGATCCTGCTCACCGCCACCGTGGCGCTCGGCATCGCCTCCGGCGGGCGCGCCGTTCCACGCGGCGTCGGCCGGTTCGAGATCGGCCTGCTGCACCGCAACCTGTCCCTGCTCACCCTGGTGTTCCTCGCCGTGCACGTCGTCACCGCGGTGCTCGACCCGTTCGTCCACCTGGGATGGGCCGTGGCCGTGGTGCCGTTCGGTGCGTCGTACCGCCCGCTCTGGCTCGGGCTGGGCACGGCCGCACTCGACCTGCTCCTCGCCGTCCTCGTCACCAGCGCCCTGCGACGGCGCCTGGGCGTGCGCCGCTGGAAGGCCGTGCACTGGCTGGCGTACGCGGCCTGGCCGCTGGCCCTCTTCCACAGCGCCGGCACCGGTACCGACACCCGGCTGCCCCTCCAGCTGTGGCTCTACGCCGGATGCCTCGGCGCGGTGGTCGCCGCCGTGTGGTGGCGGCTGGCCAAGGCCGGCCCGGGCCGCGTCCCCGGGCGCCTGGTGGCCGCCGTGGCCGCGACCGCCGTACCGGTCGTGCTCGGCGCGTTCCTCGCCACCGGGCCGCTGCAGCCGGGCTGGGCCCAGCGCGCGGCCGCTACCACGGTCCTCCTCGGAGGTGGACGGTGAACTCCTCAGCCACCGCACGACTCACCACCCGCCACCTCGCTGCCGCTCCGGGTGCGCCCCGGCTCCTGGCGGACTGGTACGCCACCGGGCGGCCGGCCGCCCTGGCCGACCACCTGGGGCGCCACGGGCCGCCGCCCGTCGCCGCCGCTGTGGGCGGCCGCGGGTCGATGCCGCTGGTGGAGGCGGTCGAGGCGGCCGGGCTCAGCGGGCGCGGCGGCGCGGGCTTTCCCACGGCCCGCAAGCTGCGCGCCGTGGCGGAACGCCGGGGCCGAGCCGTGGTCGTCGTCAATGCCATGGAGAGCGAACCGGCCAGCCGCAAGGACCAGTTCCTGCTCCATGTGGCACCCCACCTCGTGCTCGACGGTGCGGTGCTGGCCGCGGCCGCGGTCGGCGCGGACACCGTCCACGTGTGCCTGCCCCGTGATCGCTCCGCCCAGTACCGGCGGCTGAGCGCGGCTCTCGACGAGCGCCGGCGCGCCCGCGTGGACCGGGTGCGGCTGCGGCTGCACGCCCTTCCGCACGCCTACGTCTCCAGCGAGTCGACCTCTTTGGTGCGCTGGCTCAACGGAGGCCCGGCCCGGCCGCAGGGCAGCCCGCCGCGCACCCACGAACGCGGCGTCGGCCGGCGTCCCACGCTCGTGAACAACGCCGAGACCCTCGCCCACCTCGCTCTCATCGCCCGCCACGGACCCGACTGGTTCCGCCGGGAGGGAACCCCGGACGAGCCCGGCACCACGCTCGTCACCGTCTCCGGCGCGGTCGCCGCCCCGGGTGTCCTGGAGGTCGCGCTCGGCACCCCGCTCGCCACGGTCCTCGACCACGCCCAAGGACCCGCCCAACCCCTGCGGGCGCTCCTGCTCGGTGGTTTCGCGGGCACCTGGCTCCCCGCGGCACATCAGGACACGCCCCTCACCCGGCGCGACCTTGCTCCGCTGGGTGCCGCACCCGGCGCGGGCGTCCTGATCGCGGTCGCCGGCCCGGTCTGCGGACTGACCGAGACCGCGCGGATGCTGGCCTACCTGGCCGCCCACAGCGCCCGCCAGTGCGGCCCGTGCCACCTCGGGCTGCCCGCCGTCGCCGACGACTTCGCCGCCCTGGCCGCCGGGCGGGCCGACCCGGGCCTGCTGTCCCGCCTGCGCCGTCGCACCGGCCTGCTGGCCGACCGCGGCGCCTGCCGCCATCCGGACGGTGCCGCCCGCCTCGTCGCCTCCGCACTGCACACCTTCCCGGACGACGTCGGCCACCACCTCACCCGCGGTGCCTGTCCCGCCGCCCACCAGCCGCCCCGGATCCCCGTACCGCCCGCGACACCCCCGGAGAGATGGCGATGAGCCGCCCCCGAACCCTGCGCATCGACCGCATCACGTGCACCGGCCAGGGCCTGTGCGCCGAACTCCTCCCGGAACTGATCGCCCTCGACGAATGGGGTTACCCCGTCCTCAAGGACCGGACCGTCCCCGACCGGCTGCGCACCCACGCCCGCCGAGCCGTCGCCGCCTGCCCCCGCCTGGCCCTGCACAGCGACCGGGGCCGGCCATGACCGACCGGCACACGCGTGTACCGGCTGGCCGGCCCTGAAGCAGGGCCGGACGTCCCCTGCCGCCGAGACCCTGTGCGCGATGTGATGGACAGGGACCGACCCGGAGGTCGCCGACCCCACGGTCACCGCGCCGAACAGACCGAGGTACGCCATGAGTCATCGCCCCCTCCCGGCATGGCTGCGCCGTCTGATGGCAGCAGTCGTGTCCGCACGTCTCGAACCGATCCTGCTGGCCGTCACGGCGGCGGCCCTGACCGCCGGCGGCGTCGCCTGGCTGGCCGGTGCCGGCGGCCTCGCCGACCTGTTCTGGGGGCTGGGGACCCTGGCCGCCGTCGTTCCCGCGGTGGGATGGGTGCTCACCGCGCTGCGGCACGGGCACGCGGGTGTGGACCTGATCGCCGTCCTCGCGCTCGGCGGCACCCTGGCGGTGCGCGAGTACCTGGCCGGCGCCCTGATCGCGTTGATGCTGGCCTCCGGCCGCACCCTGGAGGCCGCGGCCCAGCGGCGTGCCTCACACGACCTGCGCGCCCTGCTGGAGCACGCGCCGCGTTCCGCGCGCCGCCGCACCGACGCGGGGGTGGCCACGGTGCCGCTGGCCGAGGTCGCTGTCGGCGACCTGCTCGTCGTCGGCCCCGGAGAGGTGGTTCCCGTCGACGGCCGCGTGGCGAGCGTCGCCGCCGTTCTCGACGAGTCGGTGCTCACCGGTGAACCCCTCCAGGTCGAGCGGGTGCGGGACGAGACGGTGCGCAGCGGAGTGGTCAACGCCGGTGGCGCCTTCGAGCTGCGCTCCACCGCCACCGCGGAGGACAGCACCTACGCGCGGATCGTGCGGCTGGCCCAGCAGGCCGGCGCCGAGTCCGCGCCCGTCGTACGGCTGGCCGACCGCTACGCCGCCTGGTTCCTGCCCCTGTCCCTCCTGGTGGCGGGGCTGGCCTGGCTGATCAGCGGCTCCGCGGTGCGCGCGGTCGCGGTCCTGGTGGTCGCCACGCCCTGCCCGCTGTTGCTGGCCGCCCCGGTCGCCATCGTCTCCGGCCTGTCCCGCGCCTCCCGGCTCGGCGTCGTCATCCGCGACGGCGGCGCGCTGGAGAACCTCGGCCGGGCCCGCACGCTGCTGCTGGACAAGACCGGCACCCTCACCCGCGGCCGCCCCCGCGTCCTCGACGTGATCGCCGGTCCCGAAGCGAAACCCACCGAGGTCCTCCGTCTGGGGGCCTCCCTCGACCAGTACTCGCCGCACGTCCTGGCCCAGGCCATCGTCGACACCGCCCGCGAACGCAAGCTGGAGCTGTCGGTCCCGGCGGACGTCACCGAGGAGCCCGGCCGGGGCGCCACCGGCACCGTGGACGGGCATCGGGTGTCCGTCGGCCGCATCGGCGCCACCGGCGACCGCCCGGGCTGGGCGAAGGCGGTCGACAACCGCGCCCTCCTCGACGGCGCGGCCGTCGCCTGGCTCACCGTCGACGGACACCTGACCGGCGCCGTCCTGCTCCGCGACCCCCTGCGGCACGACGCCCCGCGCACCCTGCGCCACCTGCGGGCGGCGGGCATCGAACGGCTGCTGATGCTCACCGGCGACCGGTCCGCCCCCGCCCGTGAGGTCGCCGCCGTCCTCGGCCTGGACGACGTACGCGCCGAACTCACCCCGGCCGACAAGGTCGCCGCCGTACGCGCCGAACGCGAACGCGCCGTCACCGTGATGGTCGGCGACGGCGTCAACGACGCCCCCGCCCTGGCCGCCGCCGACATCGGCGTAGCCATGGGCGCCCGCGGCTCCACCGCCTCCTCCGAAGCCGCCGACATCGTCCTGACCACCGACCGCGTCGACCGCCTCGCCGACGCCGTCACCATCGCCCAGCGCGCCCGCCGCATCGCCGTGCAGAGCGCCCTCGGCGGCATGCTGATGTCCCTGGCCGCCATGGCCGCGGCCGCCGTCGGATTCCTCCCGCCCGCCGCCGGCGCCCTGCTCCAGGAGGGCATCGACATCGCCGTCATCCTCAACGCCCTGCGCGCGCTGCGCACCGACCAGAACGCGCGACCCGCCCTCACCCCCACCGCCGAAGCGCTCATCCACCGCTTCGCCGCCGAACACGAGGACCTCCAGGACGTCCTCGAATCCGTACGCGACGCCGCCGACCGCCTCTCCGACTCTCCCGGCCCCAAGGCCCTCACGGCCGTCGAGGAGGCCCACCGGCTGCTCACCGAACGGCTGCTGCCCCACGAATACGCCGAAGAGCACCAGCTCTACCCCGCGCTCGCACCCACCCTCGGCGGCCCCGAGGCCACCGCCACCATGAGCCGCGCCCACACCGAGATCGAGCGCCTCTCCCGCCGCATCGCCACCCACCTGCAACTGGCCCACGTCAACAGCGGCCTGACCCCGGAACAACTCGACGACCTACGGTCCTGCCTCTACGGCCTCAACACCGTCCTGCGCCTGCACTTCACCCAGGAAGAGGAGAACTACTTCTCCCTCGCCCCGTGAACGTCGGCGTGAGAGGGCTGATCTGCCCGGTCCTGCAACCCGGTCAGCAGGTACGCCGCGCCGCCCGCGCGGTCTCCCCGGCGAAGGGGCGATGAACGTTTCCGGTCGCCGAGGTGAAAACACTCTCACCGGCCCATCAAGTTCTACAACACGTAGTACTTTTCTGACCGGCCAGAGCCGCTGCGCGCGTCGCCCGAAGCCTCACCTGCCTGCATTCCGAGTCGAAGGTCATCCATGTCCGTCCTGACCTACCCCGAAGCAATAGGCGTCGGCCTGCTGCAAGGCGTCACCGAGCTGTTCCCCGTCTCCAGCCTGGGGCACAGCATCCTGATCCCCGCGCTCCTGGGCGGGCACTGGCAGCACGACCTGGACGTCTCCGCCGACGGCTCCCTGTACCTCAACGAACTGGTGGGCCTCCACCTGGCCACCGCGCTCGCACTGGTGGTCTTCTTCTGGCGCGACTGGGTCAGGGTGATCCGCGGACTGGTCACCTCGATCACGCAACGCCGCGTCCGGACCGTGGACCAGCGACTCGCCTGGCTGATCGTCGTGGCCTGCATCCCGGTGGGTGTCGCGGGCATCGCGCTCGACAAGGTGTTCCGCACCACGCTCGGCAAGCCCGTACCCACCGCGATCTTCCTGGCCCTCAACGGCATCGTCCTCTTCGTCACCGAACAGCTGCGGCGCGGCGGCACCGGCCGCCGACGCGCGGAGGACGCCGTCAAGCCGGGCGAGGAGCACCTGAGCCCGGACGAGCTGTCGGACCTGCGGATCACCCGGATGACCATGCGCCAGGCCGTGACGATCGGCGCGGCCCAGATCCTCGCCCTGCTCCCCGGCATCAGCCGCTCCGGCACCACCATCAGCGCGGGCATCTTCAAGGGCCTCAACCACGAGGACTCCGCCCGCTTCGCCTTCCTGCTCGCCACGCCCGTGATCGGCGGAGCGGCGCTGCTCAAGCTGCCCCCGCTGCTGGGCCCCGAGGGCAACGGCCTGCGCGGACCGCTGCTGGCGGGCAGCGTCGCCGCCTTCGTCGCGGCCTACCTCGCGACCCGTTTCCTGGTCAGGTACTTCGAGAACCGGACCCTCATCCCCTTCGCGGTCTACTGCACCCTGGCCGGCCTCGGCAGCCTGGCCTACTTCACCGTCGCCTGACCCACCGGCCACCCACTCGTACGTCGCCGGATGTAACGGGTGCTACATTCCAAGATGTGTCGAACGTGGAACCGGTGAGCCGATGGCTCGTCCTCGTGCTCAAACTGCCCGCCCAGCCGTCGCGGCACCGCGTGGGCGTCTGGCGGGAGCTGCGCGGGATGGGCGCGCTCTCGCTCGGCCAGGGCATCTGGGCCGTACCGGACGTACCGGTGTTCGCCGACGGCGTCGCGCGGGCGATCGCGCTGACGGAGCAGGCCGACGGGCAGGTCGTGACGTTGAACGCCACCGGGCGTGGCCCCAAGGACGCCGTCCGCCTGAAGGAGATGTTCGGTGCCGCACGGTCGGCGGACTGGGCGGAGTTCCTGGCCGACTGCGGCAAGTTCGAGGCGGAGATCGCCAAGGAGATCCGCGTCGCCAAGTTCACGCTTGCCGAGCTGGAGGAAGAGGAGCAGTCGCTGGAGCGGCTGCGGCGCTGGCACCGGGACCTGACCGCACGCGACGTGTTCGGGTCACCGGAGGCGGCCGAGGCGGGCCGGCGGCTCAAGCAGTGCGTGTCCGCCTGCGAGGGCTACGCCGAGCGCGTGTTCGCCGCCCTGCACCAGGCCCCTGAGACGGAACAGTGAGCGCGACCGGCAAGACCGCCCCGGCCCGGCGGATGTGGCCGCTGTACGCCGCGGGGTTCACCACCGCCTTCGGCGCGCACGGCATCGCCGCCAGCCTCGGCGGCCACGCCGAGGGCGCGGTCACCTCGCTGCTGGTGCTCGGCGGGCTGCTGACCCTGTACGACGGTGCCGAGGTGCTCCTCAAGCCGGTCTTCGGCACCCTCGCCGACCGCGTCGGCGCCCGGCCCGTGCTGCTCGGCGGCCTCGTCGCCTTCTCCGCCGCGTCCGCGCTGTACGTCGTCGCGGACCGGCCCGGCTGGCTGTGGGCGGCCCGGCTCGGTCAGGGTGCCGCGGCCTCCGCCTTCTCCCCGTCGGCCTCCGCTCTGGTCGCCCGCCTCAACCCGGCGGCGAAGCACGGCCGGGCGTTCGGCAGTTACGGCTTCTACAAGTCGATCGGCTACACCCTGGGCCCCCTGCTCGGCGGCGTCCTCGTGTGGGCCGGAGGCCTGCGGCTGCTCTTCGCGGTCACGGCCGTGCTCGGCGCGGCGGTCGCCGCCTGGGCCGCGCGCGCCGTTCCCGGCGTACCCCCGCTGCCGAAGGACCGGCAGACGGTGCTGGACCTGGCCCGGCGGCTGGCCGACCCCGCGTTCCTGGCCCCGACGGCCGCACTCGCGGCGGCGACGGCCGCGCTGTCGGTCGGGGTGGGGTTCCTGCCGGTCTCGGGGCGGGCGGCCGGGCTCGGGACAGTGGCCACCGGTGCCGCCGTATCGGTGCTGGCCGCCTGCGCCGCCGTGGTCCAGCCGCGGGCGGGGAGGGCGCTGGACCACGGGCGGCTGACGACCCGCTCGGGCATCACGGCGGGGCTTGCGCTCACCGCGGGCGGGCTGGGGTGCGCCATGCTGCCGGGCCTGGCCGGCATCCTCGCCGGCGCCGTTCTGATCGGCGCCGGAACCGGTCTGATCACCCCGCTCGGTTTCGCCGCCCTGGCCTCGTCGACCCCTCAGGAGCGCCTGGGCCAGACCATGGGCGCCGCCGAGCTCGGCCGTGAACTCGGCGACGCGGGAGGGCCGTTGCTGGTCGCGGTAGTCGCCTCGCTCACCACCCTCACCCACGGGTACGCCGTGCTCGCCGCCGTCATCGTTCTCGGCCCGGTCCTCAGCACCGTACGGCGACGTCTCGCCGCGGGGTGAGATCCGACCGCGCGAGGCGGCAGCCGGCTCACCGCACGCGGTTTCTACAACATGTAGTAGATTAGGCGGACGGCCACCACCGATTCACCGTGATGACACTGTTCTGCCATCGCGGACGTGGTCATCGACCGTCGGCGCAGGGCCGTTCCGCGTCGTCTCATGCTGACTTGGAAGGACGTGCCCATGACCGCGGCCGCCACCGCACACCTCGCCTTCGACGGCTCCGGCGTCGACGGGTCGCTGTTCACCTCCGTCACCGACTTCGCCCGTGACACCAAGTGGCTGAACACCCCCCTGGAGCTGTGGACCAACGTCGGCCTGGGAGTCTTCGCGGTGCTCATGGTGATGGGCTGGTGGAACGCGCGCCGCCGCGGTGCCCGGGCGATGACCCTCGCGCTGGCCGCACCGGTCGCCGTCGTGGTCGCCTTCGCCGCCGCCGAGGTGGTCAAGAAGATCGTCTCCGAGGTACGGCCATGCCGGTCGATGCCGCACGCCTACATCGTCGACGCCTGCCCCGCGCCCTCCGACTACGCCTTCCCCAGCGGCCACACCACCGTGGCCGCCGCGACCGTGGCCGCGCTGTTCCTGCTGGACCGCCGCCTGAGCGCGATCGCGGCCCTGTTCGCCGTGGTGGAGGGCTTCACCCGGGTGTACGTCGGCGCCCACTACCCTCACGACGTGCTCGGCTCCGCGGTCCTCGCCCTCCCCGTCGCCTACCTCACCAGCCTGGCCCTGCGCCGCTGGGCCACCCCGCTGGTGGCGTCCCTGAGCGGCGGCGCACTGCGCCCGCTGCTGACCGCCGAGCCCGCCGTCCCGCAGCCCGCACGGTAACGTCCCCACGCGCCCGCCCTCCAGCACACCGTCTCGGCGGAGCCCGGCAGGCGGCCGGCGCGGCTGAGCCTGGGCCTGGGCCTGGGCCTTCCGCGGTAGGTGCGGCGGGATTCCCGGCTCTGGGCCGGCCGCACTCGGTCACGGCGACCGGTGTCACGGCACGGCCGCCGCCTCGCCGTCGCGGTGGTCGCGGCCGCCTCGCCGTCGCGGTCGTCCGGCCGTCGCGGTCGCGGCCGTCGCAGCGGCGCACCACCTGATCCACCGCCGTACCCCTACGGCGCCTCGTCGGCTTCCGCCACGGGCGACCTGGCCACCTCCGCCGCCGCCTCATGCCCCTCGAGCCGGCGCCCGGCAGTCACGCTGCCGGGCCTCAGCGCCACGGGCGGCACGACCGCCGGCGCCGAACCCGGTTCGGCACGCGCGCACAGAGTCTGAAACGCGTTTACCGCGCGCTCACCCGCACCGCGGTCGCGTGGGCGTGCATCGCGGCCTCGAACAGCCGCTCCGTGTCGTGCGCCGTGACGGCCAGGCTCCCGCAGCAGGCCGCCATCAGGACCGAGAACGCCACCATCACGCCGACGCGATGGCGTACCGGCGGAGCCAGCAGCGCCTGGACGCGTTGGGGCACCGGCCCGCCGGTCGCGGCCAGTGCCGCCTGCCCGGCCCGGCTCGACGCGAGGGCTGCCCGGGCGATCGCGCGGGCGACGACCCGCCGGTCCCCCACCGCGGCCCCGGCTTCCTCGTCCGCCCACCGCTCCACGGCGAAGGCCCCCGCCCGCTCCAGCGACCGCAGCAGCGGATTCACCACCGTCGTCAGGTGCAGGACCAGTGAGAAGACATGGTGCCGATGCCTCAGGTGAGCCCGCTCGTGGGCGAGCAGGGCCCCACGCTCCGGCCCGTCCAGCAGCCTCAGCATCCCGGAGGAGACGACCACCCGCCCCGGCAGGCCGAGCACGGCGAACGCGGCCGGCACCGGGTCGTCGACGACGGCCAGGTCCCCGCCCGCCGCGATGTCCCGGCACTCGCGCCAGGCATCGACCAGCGCCCGGCCCCGGCGCCAGGAAGCGAGGGTGAGACTCACCGTCAGGACCAGGATCACCCCGGCGCACACTGCGGCGATCTTCCGGCTCACCGGGTCCTCCGCCGCCAGCGCGCTCACCGACCACGGCCCCTGCGCCGCGACCAGCGGCACCTGGCCCACCGCGGTGAACGCCAGAATCGCCAGCTCGGTCACCCACGTACCGGCCGCCACGACCGCCGCGCACAGCATGGCCCACGCCCCCGCACGCGGCGGCATCCGGCGGCCCGCCCACGGCGCTCCCAGCGCCAGCACCGCGCTCACCAGCAGCGGCAGATACATCGGCACCGGCCAGAACACGCCTCGCCCCCAGGGTCAGGCGGAGGAGTCGCCGTGCAGCAGCTGCTCCAGCAACCGCTCGTCCTGCGCCGACAGCTCGGAGACGAACCGGGCCAGCACCGCCGCACGGTCCCCGCCCTCGGCCAGCAGCGAGTGCATCCCCGCCGCCGCGTGCCCGGCCCGGTCGTCCACGGGCGCGTACACGTAGCTGCGCCCCTCCCGGCGCCGGGTCACCCTCCCCTTGCCGCACAGCCGCGTCAGGATCGTCAGCAGCGTCGTGTACGCGGTGTCGGGCACCTGCTCCTGGACCACAGCCGCGGTGACCGGCCCGTCGGCCGCCCACAAGGCAGCCAGCACCGCGCCCTCCAGCTCGCCCCGCGCACGCCGCCCAGGCGCCCTCCGGCCGTCCTTGCCGCCGGCCACCCGGCACCTCCCTCGTTGTCCGGCCAGGTTGTCCTGGACCGCTCAAGCTACTACGAGACGTAGAAAAGGGGCCATCCGGAATCCCGAGGGCTGTGACCACGTTCCACTCGCATTGCCCACCGCACCGGCACCGCGAGCGGACACGGCCCCCCTCAGTCCTCGACGGTCCGGCGCACGCGGCGGGACGGGCCGAACTCGTACAGGTCGAGGATGTCGGGGGGTTCGGCGAGACCAGGGCCGCCGTCACGGACCCAGGCGGCTATGTCGGCGGTCGCGTCGGGGTCGTTGACCAGCCCGAGCCAGACCGGCCGGCCGCCCGCCGCCCGGCCGGCCGACGACGGCTGTACGACGATGACGTTGGCCTGCTCGCAGGCGTCGAGGCAGTTCACCGCGCGGACCTGGGCGACGGGTGCCAGTTCGGCCCTCAGAGCGGCCAGCTGGGCGGCGTGGTCGACACCGGGAACCTTCTCGGTGCCGCAGCAGCAGCCGCGGCACACGGTCACCGTGCACCGGGAAGCCGCCTGCGCGGGAGCCGCCTTCCGCCGGCTCACCCGGCCGCCCGCCGCCAGGCCGCCTCGCGCAGCAGCCGCAGCCCGTTCAGGCCGACGATGACCGTGGAGCCCTCGTGGCCCGCGACACCGAGCGGGAGCGGCAGGGTGCCGGCCAGGTCCCACACCACCAGGCCGGCGATGAAGACACCGGCGATGACCAGATTCTGCACGACGAGCCTCCGGGCGCTGCGGGACAGGGAGATGAGGGCCGGCACGGTGGCGAGCTCGTCGCGGACGATCACCGCGTCGGCGGTCTCCAGCGCGAGGTCGGAGCCCGCGCGGCCCATCGCCACGCCGGTGTGGGCGGCGGCGAGCGCCGGGGCGTCGTTGACGCCGTCGCCGACGACCATCGCCTTGCGCCCGTTGTCCTGCAGTTCCCTGACCGCGCTCACCTTGTCCTGCGGCAGCAGGCCGGCCCGTACCTCCTGGATGCCGGCCTCGGCCGCGAGGCGGGCGGCGGCGCGCGGGTTGTCTCCGGTGAGCAGCAGGGGCGCGGTTCCGGTCAGGGAGGACAGGGCGGAGACCGTCGTGGCGGCGTCCGCACGCAGCCGGTCGGCGATGCCGAGCACGCCCACCGGGGCGCCGTCCGCCATGACCAGGACGGCGGTGCGGCCCCCGTCCTCGAGTCCGCTCGCCAGAGCCGCGGCCGGCCCGAAGCCGGGGCCGGGTTCGGTGGCATCGGCGAGCAGCCGGGCGGGAGCGCCGATCGCGAGCGCGCGGCCGCCGACGGTGGCGGTCACGCCGATGCCGGGCCTGGAGTCGAAGTCCTCCGCCACCGGCAGGGCGAGCCCGCGCTCGCGCGCCGCCTCCACCACGGCACGTCCCAGCGGGTGCTCGCTGGGGTGTTCGGCGGCGGCGGCCAGCGTCAGCAGATCCGCCTCGGTCAGTCCGGAGCCGGTCAACGGCCGTACGTCGGTGACGCGCGGGGTTCCCTCGGTCAGCGTGCCGGTCTTGTCGAGCGCCACCGCGTCCACCTCGCCGAGCCGCTCCATGACCACGGCGGACTTCACCAGCACGCCGTGACGTCCGGAGTTGGCGATCGCCGACAGCAGCGGCGGCATGGTCGCCAGCACGACCGCGCACGGGGAGGCGACGATCATGAAGGTCATCGCCCGCAGCAGCGAGCCGGTCAGGGCGGCGCCGAAGGCGAGCGGGACGAGGAAGACGGCCAGCGTCGCGGCCACCATGCCCAGCGAGTAACGCTGTTCGACCTTCTCGATGAACAGCTGGGTCGGCGCCTTGGTCTCGGACGCCTCCTCCACCATGCGCACGATCCGGGCGATCACCGTGTCCGAGGCGTCCCGCTCGACCTGGACGCGCAAGGCGCCGGTGCCGTTGAGGGTGCCGGCGAACACCTCGTCCTCCCTCTCCTTGGTCACGGGCAGCGGCTCACCGGTGATGGTCGCCTGGTCGACGTCGCTCACGCCGTCGAGCACCCGGCCGTCGGCTCCGACGCGCTCGCCGGGCCGTACGAGGATCGTGTCGCCGACGGCCAGTTCCTCGATGGCGACGGTCTCCTCACGGCCGTCGGGGTGGACCCGGGTGGCCGTGGCCGGCGCGAGGTCCAGCAGCCCCCGTACGGAGTCGGCCGTGCGCGCCGTGGCGAGGGCCTCCAGCGCACCGGACGTGGCGAAGATGACGATGAGCAGCGCACCGTCCATCACCTGCCCGATCGCCGCCGCCCCGAGGGCGGCGACGACCATCAGCAGGTCCACGTCGAGCGTCTTGCCCCGCAGTGCCTGGAGTCCCGCCCAGCCCGGCTCCCAGCCACCGGTCGCGTAGGTCAGGGCGTACAGCGGCCCCCAGGTCCACGCCGGGGCTCCGGTCAGCTGCAAGGGCAGCGCGATCAGGAACAGGACGAGGGCGGCGGCCGCCCAGCGGGCCTCGGGGAGGGCGAGGACACGGGTGCGGCGACGGGGTGCGACGGTGTCGCGCGCGGGGGCGTGCCGGTCGGCGGGGGCCGGGGCGAGAGTGGAGGTCATCGCAGACGAGTCCTTCACGAGGGCATGGCGTTCTCGCGGACAGCCGGAGACCGGCGCCGCTCCTCCCACCGTACAGGACAGCATGAAGACCCATTCATGCGTTCATGGACGCTTCTCCGTAAGATGAAGGCCATGGGCCACGGAGCTGACGGAAAGACCACCGCCACCGCGCGCGAGCGCCTGGAGACCGTGGGCGCCGCCGACGTGGCCACCACTCTCCAGGCGCTCGCCACACCGTCCCGCCTGCGGATCCTGGCCCGTCTGCAGGAGGGCCCGTGCGCGGCGACGGAACTCGCCGACGCCGTCGGCATGGAACAGTCCGCCTGCTCCCACCAGCTCCGGCTGCTGCGCAACCTCGGCCTGGTCACGGCCGAACGCCGGGGCCGCTCGGTCATCTACGCGCTCTACGACAACCACGTGGCCGACCTGCTGGAGCAGGCCCTCCACCATGTCGAGCACCTGCGCCTCGGCCTGCGCGACACCCCGGCCGCCACCGAGGCGGCGACCGGGGTCCGCTGAACTCGGTGAAGAGAGGCCCGGGGGAAGCGGGTTGCGCCCGGCCAACCGGCACACCGCGTCATTCCGGAGGAATGCGGAACTCGAATTCGGGACGGTCCCACAGGACGGCGGGCGGGTTCGCGAGGGCGGTTCCGACCCGTACGGCGCCGACGCGGTGGTAGAAGTCCTCGGCGGGAACGTGCGACACGACCATGACGCGGTCGAGTCCGGCGGCACGGGCCTCGGACCGCATGTGCTCGACGAGCAGTCGTCCGATACCCCGGCCTTGCGCTTCGTCGGCGACGAACAGCAGGTCGAGCTCCGGTGGAGCGAGGACGAGCGAGTAGAACCCGAGGATGCGGCTCCCGTGCTCGCCGGCGCCGACGGCCACGAAGGTGCGGTGGGCCTCGATGTAGTCGGGGCCGACCCGGTAGCCCGCGACCAGGGACGCGTACTCGCCCTCGTAGGCGCCCGAGCCGCGCACGAGCCGTGTGAGCCGTTTGGCGTCCCGCGCGACGGCCCTGCGTATCGTGACCGGCTCACTGGCCGGAGAGGTGCGCGAACTCACCGGGAGAGTATTTCGCACCGGGCGGGGTGCCTCGGTACGAGGGGCCGGCCCCTCGAAGGAACATGTGCGCGCTCATGGGCCGACCCCTGCCTCCGGGCGCGGACCAGCGCCGACCCTGCGCCGCCGGCCGCCAAGAGCGGAACCGGTGCCGGAGCCCCCTCGTCCGGAGGTACCCTCGACGCACCGAGAGCTTTTCGCGCAGCGCGACCGGCGGTGCCGTTCCCGGCGAGTGACGAAACGGGCAGCCGGCCCACGGCTCCCGGGACGGGACCTCACGATGGAACCCGGCGGAACTCCGGCCGAAGGCGCATTCCCGGCCGACGCGCACACGTATCGCATGCCCACGCCCCGCTTGGCCCTCACCACCGACGTCGGCCACGGCCCGCTGGACGGGGCCTGGTGGCCGCGCTGCGATGCGCTGGAACTCGAACTCCCCTCGCTGGTGGGCTCCTTGGAGCCGGACCTCGAGACGGCGATAAGGGTCACCGTGGACCCCGCCGCATGGCCCGACACCCCGAGCACCGTCATGGCGCCCGGCCGGGTGATCGCCGTGGAGCCGGCCGGCCCCGGAGGTGAGACGCACGTCATCTCCCTCGACTGCGGCTCCGCGGGACGCTGGGTGCTCCTGGTCGTTCCGCCGGATGAGCCGGCCGGAACGGCCGCCCGGCTGCTGGTCGCCGCGGCCGACCCGGAGAACCCGCTGACCGCCGCGCGCATGCTGGCCCTCGCCGAGGCCGACCGCCTCGGGGGCGCGAAGGGGGCGGCGGAGTAAGGCACGCCGGCCCCTTGGCGCGCCTCTGGCCCGACCCCTGGCCGCCGGAGGCTACCCCGCGTCCGAACCGAGAAATACGCCGGAAGCCGGACGAGCACGGCGCATATACGCGGCCCCGCCGCGCCAGAAAATGCACCGCCCCCACGAAAACGCGTGGCCGTCTCCGCCCGGCCTGTGTTAATGTGAGCGCAGTTGCAGTTTTGGTTACCAGAGATTTTTTTCTTTGCAGAGCTTTCCGGATCTTTCCGGAGGGGTGATCATCGCGGCGACTCGGCTCCGTGAAGTGCGGAGTCCGACACTGCCCCCCAAGGGAGATTCAATATGGCATCTGGCACCGTGAAGTGGTTCAACGCGGAAAAGGGCTTCGGCTTCATCGAGCAGGAGGGCGGCGGCGCTGACGTGTTCGCCCACTACTCGAACATCATCAGCAACGGAGGCTTCCGCGAGCTTCAGGAAGGCCAGAAGGTCAGCTTCGACGTCACGCAGGGCCAGAAGGGCCCGCAGGCCGAGAACATCGTTCCCGCCTGACGCTGACGCGAGTCGTCGCGAGCCAGTGGTTCGCGCATCATGTGGCTGGGGCCCGTGCTCTTGGGGTACGGGCCCCAGCCCATTGATTTTTCCGTTTTCCGGATTTTCCGGACCGCCGCCCGTCTCCGCTCCGGCGTGCAGCCACGAGGCCCGGCTCTTTTTTCTTCGGCTCAATCTTGCGAATCCTCGTGCGGTCATCGCCGCTGGACGGAATTCCTCGATACGCCGCATCGAGGAAAGGTTCTTCCTTGAACCGTACCCCCCGTCACACCGCCACCGCTTCCGGCAGCCGCTCCCGTAGGCAGGGCACGGGCCGCCAGGGTCCCCGCCCGGCCACCGGACGGCGGACCGCTCCGGGCGCACGCTCGGCCGCCCCGCGCCGGCAGGAGTTCGCCCTGCCGGTCACCCTCACCGAGCCGCTGCCCGCGGTCGAGACGTTCGCCGAACTGGACATGCCCGAAAGGCTGCTGGCCGCGCTCCGCACCGAGGGCGTGACCGTGCCCTTCCCGATCCAGGCGGCCACGCTGCCGAACGCACTGGCCGGCCGGCACGTCCTGGGCCGGGGCCGGACGGGCTCGGGCAAGACGCTCGCCTTCGGCCTGCCCCTGCTGGCCCGTCTGGACGGACAGCGGGCCCAGTCCCGGCAGCCGCTCGCCCTCGTCCTCGTCCCCACCCGGGAACTGGCCCAGCAGGTCACCGACGCGCTCACCCCCTACGCCCGCGCCCTGCGGCTGCGGCTGGCCACCGTGGTGGGCGGCATGCCGGCGGGCCGCCAGGTGAGAGCACTGCGCGACGGCGCAGAGGTCGTCGTGGCGACGCCCGGCCGTCTCAGGGACCTCATCGAGCGGCGGGCCTGCCGACTGGACCAGGTCGCCGTCACCGTACTGGACGAGGCCGACCAGATGGCCGACATGGGGTTCACGCCGCAGGTCACCGCGCTGCTCGACCAAGTGCCGGCGAGCGGCCAGCGGTTGCTGTTCTCAGCCACGCTGGACCGCAACATCGACCTCCTCGTACGCCGCTACCTCCACGACCCCGTGGTGCACTCGGTCGACCCGTCCGCGGGAGCCGTCACCACCATGGAGCACCACCTGCTGCACGTGCGCGACGCCGACAAGGACACCGCCGCGACCGAGATCGCCGCCCGCGACGGACGCTCGCTACTGTTCCTGGACACCAAGCACGCGGTGGACCGGCTCACCAAGCACCTGCTGTCCGTCGGGGTACGCGCCTCGGCGCTGCACGGCGGCAAGTCCCAGTCGCAGCGCAACCGGACGCTGGCGCAGTTCAAGGACGGACACGTCACGGTCCTGGTGGCCACCAACGTCGCCGCCCGCGGCATCCACGTCACGGGCCTCGACCTCGTCGTGAACGTGGACCCTCCCGCCGACCACAAGGACTACCTCCACCGCGGCGGCCGTACCGCACGCGCCGGCGAGTCCGGCACCGTCGTCACCCTCGTGCTGCCGCACCAGAGGCGCGCGGTGGACCGTCTGATGGGTGACGCCGGAATCGCTCCGAGCACGGTGCAAGTCCGCCCCGGCGAGGCCGAGCTGCACCGCATCACCGGCGCCCGGACCCCCTCCGGCGTGCCCGTCGTCCTCGCCGCGCCGGTCGAAGAACGGCCCGGGAACACGCGAGCCGTCGGCCGGGACCACCGGAGCCGGGCCACCGGCCGTGGGAGGAGCGGCCAGGGCGCCGGCCGTGGCGGAAGAGGCCGGGCCGCCGCCCGGGGCCGTCAGGCCGCACCGAAGAACGACGCATAGCTCGCCCGGGAAGCGCTCCCCACGGTCGGAACGAGCCGCCTTACGTCCTGCCCGCCCCAACGAAGAGGAGAAGCCCTTGACGACGTTTCCGCCCCCGGCACAGCGGCCCGACAGCGCCGACGGCACCGGTCTGACCGCCCGCGACGCCATGGGCGCTCCCGGGCCGCAGGTCGACGATCAGACGGCGGTCGACGTGGCCCTGTCCGTCCTCATCGGTGCGCGCGTCCCGCATCTGCTCCTCCGGGACGAGGACGGCCGGTGCGTGGGACTGGTCACCCGGGCCCAGCTCGCGGCGCACCGCGTCGGCTCGTGGTACACCGACCGGACCCGGCTGCGGGACATCCCACTCGACCGCGGGCCGTTCACCTCGTCCACGTCGGTGCTCGGTGACGCGGAGGCCGCCATGCGGATCCGGACGCTGGACGTGTCCCCCGTCATCGACGAACACGGCTACGCCCTGGGCGTGCTCGCCCTCACGCCCTGACCGTCGTCCGGCCGCCGTCGAGCGGTCGGCCTCTCCGGTGTTCGTCCCGACCCCTGTGGAGGCAGCCATGCGCTGTGTCATCGCCAGATTCCCCTTCGACCTGATCAAGAGTGAGGTCGAACAGTCCATGAGCGGCGTCACGCCCGAGCCCGTCACCGGCGTGTCCGTGACCGTCGGCCGCCGCGTGTACCCCGTGATGCAGGTCGGGGAAGTGATCACCAGACAGAACCGCCGGGACTTCACCACGGGCGAGATGCGCCGGGCACTGACCCGACTCGGCTTCACCTGCCACGAGGCACGTCCGGCCAAGCCGGCCTGGGACGCCTGAGCCGCCGAGGAAACGCCCGGCGGGTGGCGGACCGGACGCGCGAACAGGTCCGTAGGGGTCGGCGGTTCGGCGATGAGCCGCCGGGCCGTAACCGGCCTCGTACGGTCCGCCGAACCGAGGGCGCCGGGCAGCGGCGCGGGCGGGCCGGCTGTTCCCGAACTCAGAGCAGGGGCAGGCCCACCAGGGCGGCCAGGGCGGCCACGCCCAGGGCCAGCCAGGCCACGTAGTCGCCGACGTGGCCGGAGTGCAGGCGGCGCAGTCCCGCGCGGGCCGTCGAGGCGGCGCGCATCAGGGGATGTACGTCGCGCAACGGGCGCGGTCCCCAGACGGCCTGGGCGGCGAGGGCCACCGCGAGGACGACGGACAGGACGTCGAGACCTGCCCCGGAGGCGGTCCAGTCGGTGTGCAGGGGCGACGGCGTGCGGTGCGGGACGGGCAGGGACAGGGCCCGCGCGACGTAGGCGGCCTGGTCGGTGAACGCCTCGGCCGCGTGTCCGAAGGCGGCGCCGGCGTGCGGGAGGACCCCGAGCACCAGGGAGCCGAGAACGAGGACCGTGATGGCGGTGAACATCGTGCGGGGCACGGTGCGCAGCGGCTCGGTCTCCCGTTCCTCCTGGGAGCCCGTGGTCTGCTCGCCGGAGCCGTCGCCGTCGGCGTCCTCGCGGACGGCCCCCCATCCGAAGTAGACGCGCATGCCGGCCCGCAGCACCGCGGCGCCCGTCACGGCGGAGACGAGCACGAACACCGCCGGCGCCCACGGGTAGCCGGCGGCCGTCAGGGCGTCCTCGGTGACGGCCTTGCCCAACCCGGTCCCGAACGGGGGCAGTCCGGCCAGGCCGAGGGCCGCGGCGAAGTAGAGCCAGGTGGCGAGGCCGGCCTTGCGGCCGCGGCCGTGCAGGGCGAACTCGTCCACGTTGCCGTGCTGGGCCAGCAGGATGCCCACGAGCAGGAACAGCGCCGCCTTCACCCCGGCGTGCCCGGCCGCGTACAGCGCGGCCCCGGCCGTACCGTCGGCGTCGACGCAGGCGAAGCCGAGGGTGAACAGCCCCACGTGCGCGATCGTCGAGTAGGCCAGCAGGCGCTTGAGGTGGCGCTGGAGGAAGCACATCAGCGCGCCCGTCAGGGCCGCCAGGGTGCCGAGGACGAGGAAGGCGCGGCGGATGTCGTCGTGCGGGAGGGAGGAGGAGAAGACCACCCAGTACACCCGGGCCGCGCCGTACAGGCCGAGCTCCACCATGACGCCGGAGAACAGCACGCACACCGGGGCGAGGGCGACCGCGTGGGCGTCGGCGAGCCAGAAGTGGAAGGGCACCAGGGCTGCCTTGACCAGGAAGCCGGTGAGGATCAGCACGAAGGCCGCCACGACCAGGGCGTCGGGCCGCCGGCCGTCGAGCAGCCGGCCGAGCTGGGGCAGGCCGAGCTGGCCGAAGCGGGAGTACAGGATGCCGACCCCGGCCAGGGACAGGTACGCGCCGAGCGAGTTGACGATGGCGAAGTTGAGGCCGCCCTGCACCGACGTGGGGTCCTCGATCTTCAGCCCGGTCAGCGCGTACGCGACCGCGCCCATCAGCTCGAAGAAGACGAACATGTCGAAGACGTCGCCGGACAGGCTGAAGCCCTCCATGCCGGCGAGGAAGAGCAGCATCAGCGCGTGGAAGTACCCGTGCACGGCCGGGTAGTGGCGCCGGCTGAACAGCAGGGCGCAGCTGACAAGGCCGCCGATGAGCACGGCCAGGCCGCCGCTCATGGCGTCCGCGACGAGCGGGATGCCCACGCCGAGGCCGCGCGCGGGCTGCCAGGCGCCCTGCCAGGCCACCGTCCGCCCGCCCGCCGCCTGGGCCAGGACGAGTCCGGCACAGGCGGTCACGGCCAGGGCGCAGCAGATGGCGAGGGCGTCCAGTGCCGCGTGGGGCAGCCTGCTGCCCAGGGCGATCAGCAGGCAGGCGACGACGATCGGCAGGGCGACGAGGAACGGCAGCAGATTGACGGCGGTGTGGGCCACGCTCAGCCCTTCAGTGCGACGAGCTCGTTGGGATCGACCGTGCGCTGCCGCTTGTTGACCTGGATGGCCAGTGCGAGGAGCAGGGCGGTGACGGTGGCCGAGACGACGATGTCGGTGAGGGTCATCGCCTGCACCACGGGGTCGACCACGTTGCGGTTGGGCGTGGTGGTCGAGCCGAACACCGGTGCGGTCGCGCCGTGTTGGTAGCCGACGGCGAGCAGCAGCACGTACGTACCGGACTGGCACACGGACAGGCAGACGACCGCGTGCACCATGTTGCGGCTGCGGACGATGCCGTACGCCCCGGCCAGCATCAGCCAGGCCGCGACGCAGTACGGGTAGATACTCACTCCTTCTCGCTCCCTTGGTGGCTGCCGTCGTCCTGCTCGGCGACGGAGACGGTGAGGTCCTCGGTGAAGAAGTGGGTGAGCAGGACGACGGCCCCGCAGGCCACCTCGACCCCGACGAGCGCGTTGAGCACCGGGACCGTCCCCGCCGAGAACAGGGCGCCGAAGGAGCCCATGGGCAGGAAGTTCTGCAGGAACGCGGTCCCGGCGAGGACGCCGATCAGGCCGAGTACGGTGAACATCCCGGCGCCGAGGGCCTCCCCCGCGTCGAACACCTCCACCGGCCGCAGCCGCTCCAGGGCCCGGTAGCTGCCGGCGAGGTAGAGCAGGTGGATGCCGGTCGCCAGCACGACGCCGCCCTGGAAGCCGCCGCCCGGGGTCAGCTGACCGTGGGCCACCACGTCGAAGCCGACGATCAGGGTGACGGGCAGCAGCAGGTATCCCAGCAGTCCCGTCGACTCCAGCGTCCGCCCGGTGCGCGGGGGGCGCCGCTCGCTCTCGCGCTGGGCGGGACGCAGCAGCGCCGCCACCCCGACCACCGAGCCGAGCAGGATGCTCTCCTCGCCCAGGGTGTCCAGGGCGCGCTGGTCGAAGTTGACCGCCGAGACCACGTTCGCCGTGACGTGACGGACCGCCGCCGGCACCGCGAGGTCGCGGTACAGGTGGACGGTCCCGCCGAAGGCGGGCATCCGCAGGAAGGCGAGGACCAGCAGCGCGGCGAGCGCCAGGGCGGCCGGCAGGTAGACGGCGAGACGGCCGCGTTCGCTCACTCCTCGTCCTTTCCGGGCCGGCGCTCGTCGCCCCGCTGGTCGCGGCGGATCCGGCGGATGGCGAGCATCACCATCAGCGGGACCAGCGCCGCGCCCACGCCCAGTTGGGAGAGCGCCACGTCGGGCGCCTGCACGGTCACGAACAGGACGGTCAGCGCCATCCCGAACATTGACAGGACGACCGCCTGCCGTTCCGGCGAGTGGGTGCCGACCACCACCGCGCCGATCGCGGCGACCAGGGTGAGCGCCACCGCGATCAGCACCGTCATGACGGCGAGTCCTCGTCGATCAGGCCGGCGCGCTGCGCCAGCACCCGGGCGGTCGCCGCCCCGAGCGCGGGGGCGCTGAGCGCGAGCAGCAGCACGATCAGGATGTCGAGACCGGCCGTCAGCCCCCAGCCGTTCTCCAGCACCAGCGCCACGGCGATCAGGGGTGCGCCGAGCGAGGTGACGGGGGTGAGGAAGTGCAGGCGGTTGTAGGCGCGCCGCATGGCGAGTGCGGCGAGGGCCGAGGCCACGACCACCGCCGTCCCCGCGGTCTCGCAGACCAGCGCGGCGATGTGCGCGGGCCCGGTCACCGCTCGTCCGCGGTGGGCGCGAGCAGGCGGGTGAAGACGAGCGTCCCGGCGAACGACACCAGCACCGTCACCAGCGGCACGATGAGGTACGACGGCTGCCCCAGCCCCTGGATCAGCAGCAGCAGGAACAGCACGACGACCACGCCGCCGATCTCCAGCCCGATCAGCCGGTCCGTCGGTTCGCCACGCGCCGTCAGCAGCGCGGCGGGCGCGAAGGCGCCGGCCAGCAGGGCCAGCGCGCCGATCAGCCATGCGTTCACCGGGTGATCGCCTTCTCCGTCGGGGACGTGCTCTCGGACAGGGAGTGCACCACCAGGCGGTGTCCTCCGGGGTCGTCGTCGACGACGTAGGCGCCCGGCGTCGACGACAGCGCGAGGGTGGCGAGCGCGCGGCGGGCCGCCGCCACCGGTTGCGGCGCGTCGTGCGGCAGCGCGACCTCGCGTACGCGGCCGGGCGGGCGCTCGTCGCGGGCGTGGCGCAGGGCGGTCCGGAAGACCCGAGCGGTGTCGGCGAGGATCGAGGGCGGCAGCGTGACCGCCCACCGGATCCATCCGGGCCGCGGCCGCCAGCAGCCGCCGACGGCCCGCCGCCCGGAGCGCGCGGCCACGGCGGCCGGCAGACCGCAGGCGGCCGCGACCACCAGGTCCTGCCCGTTGACGGACGACAGCGTCAGCAGCCAGACGCCGACGGCGGCTGCCCACCACCACACCAGCTCGGCGACTCGGATCACCGCCGCACCTCCGCCCGCACGTACGCGTGCCGTGTCCGCTTCCCGTGGCCGTCCTGGCGGATGCGGCTCCGTCCACCATCCTGGCCACGGCGCGGGCGCTCACGGCGCAACTACGACGGCGCACTCACCCGAATGCCGCGCGAACGCCGCCCGGATGCCGGTCATGGACGCCGGTCCTGGACTCCGACCGTGGACGCTGGTCGTTGAGCCGGTCGTGCATGCCGGTCGTGCATGCCGGTCGTGGATGGGCGTCTCGCGGTACGGACGGGTAGCCGGTTCGCGGCAGGCATTCCGGTAACGATCCAGGTGCGCGCCTTGTGGGAGGTTGTGCCACTTCTAGCATGCGCACATGCCATTCCTCTCACGCCGCGGCAGGAGTTCACGCCTTGCCCCGGAACTCGACGACGCCGATCTGGGCAAGCTCCTGAAGCGTCTGGTGTCGACGGCCCGGTCGAGCACGGCGGGAACGGCGGACCTGTGCGTGGCGCAGATCGCCCGCCTCCTGCGGGAGGAGCCCGACGACTTCGACCGCCGGGCGCACCGGCTGTCCGTCCTCGCCGGTTTCCTGCACGAGTCGTACCTGCCGGCCACATGGGCGAAACGGGAGCCGCGCAACGCGGACGCCCTGGTGCTGTGTTCGTGGGCCGACCTGGAACAGGGCCGCTCCGAGGGCGGGTTGGCGGACGCCTCCGCCGTGTGGAAGCGGTGCCTGCTGGCGGGCGAACTCGCGCCGCAGGATCCGACGCCGTGGGTGGTGATGCTCAACGTGGCGCGTCTGGAGGGGTATGCGCGCGCGGACGTCTTCGCGATCTGGAACGAGATAGTCGCGCGCGACCGCTGGCACCGCGAGGCGTACTTGAGCATGCTCGCCTATCTGAGCCCGCGCGAAGCCGGTTCACTCCCCCAACTCCTGGAGTTCGTCGACTCGGTGCGGACCCACATGCCGGCGAACGCCCCGTGCGCCGCCGTCGAACTCACCGCCCACGTCATGCAGTACCACTCCGCCGTGGCCCGCGGGGGCGCGATGGGGCTGCTCGCCGGCAACCACTGGAGGGGGCCGCAGGCGGCCGAACTCCTCGACCGGGCAAGGGTCACCTGGCCCCAGCCGTCGTTCTTCTCCCACGCTGCCGCCGTCGCCGACTTCAACCTGCTCGCCTACGCCCTGACCGCGGCCGGGCGGCGACGCGAGTCCGCCCCCGTCTTCGAGGCCATCGACGGCAAGGTCACCGACTGGCCGTGGCGCAACGACGGGGACCCCGTGGCCGTGTTCGAGTCGGCGCGCGGCAAGGCGGGTTGAGCCGCCGGGGTCAGAGGTCGCCCGGGGTGGCGAGTCCGGTCAGGGCGCCCACCGGGTCCAGGTCCGGGGTGCCGCGGGGCCACCAGTCGTCGCGGCCCGGCTCCGACTCGTAGGCGTACCACAGTCCGTCACGGCCCAGGCGGAGCTGGAGATGGCCGCGGGGGTGGGTGAGCCGGTTGTGCCGGGGGCGGAAGGCGGGCAGGTCGGCGGCCAGGAGCAGCGGGCGTGCCCGGTCGAAACGGCCGGCCGGGGGATCCCACGTCTCCTCCAGGACGGCCAGCCCCTCCAGGCCCCCCTGCCGCCAGGCGGCCACCGCGCGGGCGAGGTCGGCGGGGGTGCGGCCGGTGGCCGAGGCGAGGGAGGCGTACAGCGAGCGGGTCGCGGCGGTCAGTCCCGAGCCGGGGCGCGCGGCGGCCAGGCGCACCGCGTCCTGCCACAGCGTCAGCCCGCCGACCGGGTCCCGTCCGGTGGTGAGCAGGGCGTGGGCCCGGGCGGCCGCGTCGGTGGCCAGCTGGTCCAGCGCGAAGGCGTCGGGGCCGCCCGGCACCGCCGGGTACGCCGGCGGCTGCTCGGGGTGCGGGGGCGGGGGCAGCGGTGCGGGCAGGGGCGGCAGGCGGCGCGGTGCCAGTACGCCGGCGGCGCGCACCCCGGGGAGCGGCGCGGCCTCCTTGTCCTGGGCGTCGCGGGCGGCGCGGGTGGCGCTGCGGCGGGAGAGGGCGTCGAGCAGGGCGCGCTCGCCCCGGCCGCGCAGGAGCAGCAGCACGAAGGGGTCGGCGTCCAGCAGACGTGCCGTCTGGTAGCAGAGGGCGGCCGCGTGCTTGCAGGGGTGGCCGCGGTCGGGGCAGCTGCAGTGGGGGTCCAGGTCGCCGGGGCCGGGCAGCAGGGGGACGCCGCAGTCGGCGAGGGAGTGGTGCATCTCCTTGTCCAGCAACGCGGCGATGTGTCCCGGCCGCTCGGCGGCGGCGTCCAGGAACCGGTCCCAGTCGGCGTCGTCCAGCGTGCGCAGCCGTACCTGCACCCGGTACGGCCGCGGGCGGCTGCCCCGCACGTACGCCAGCACCAGCCCCGGCGTCACGGTGATCGCGTCCACGTGCCCGGCCTCGGCGTAGCCCCGCCCCCGCGCAAGCCGCGCCGAGTCCAGCGCTCCCTCCTCCAACGCGGTGACCCACGCGTTGCCCCACCACGTCTCGGCGAGCCCGCCCTCTTCCGGCCCACGCCCCGGCAACGCCGGAAACGTACGCCGAAGCTCCCCGTCCCGCCCGGGCGCGGCCATACTCCGCGGCACCCACGGCCCAACGGGCCCACCCGCCTCGCCCTCAGCACCAAGTTCGGCCCTCCGGGGGCCCGGGGTACCGGCGGACGGCCCGGACGGAGCACTCGCGGACGGCACCGCCGGAGCACCGGCGGGCCGCACCGGCGGCCTTCCGGTGCCCCGCCCGGCCGAGGTGCCGACGGCACGGGGTGGCGGAGTGCCGGGGGGCCGCGCGGTGGCGGCGCCGGTGCGCGTGCCCGGGGTGTCGGCGGCAGCGGATGACGGGGTGCCGGTGGGCCGCGTGCCCAGGGTCTCCGTGGGCCGAGCGCCCCGGGTGTCGGTGGCCCGCGACTCCGACGTGTCGGCTGCCCGCGCACCCGGGGTGTCGGCGGCACGGGATGGCTGGGTACCGGTGGGCCGCGGGGCGGCGCCGGTGGGTCTCGTGTCCGGAGTGTCGACGGCACCGGACGGCGGGGTGCCGGGGGGCCGCGTGGCGGCGCCGGTGAGCCTCGTGCCCGGGGTGTCGGGCCGCTGCTTGGCTGGGGCGTCGGCGGCACGTCTGCCGGTCGCGGCCGCGTGGGGCTCCCGCTCCGCCTGCGCGTCACGCCGGGCCAGCGCGGCCCGCAGCGCCTCACGCGCGGCATCGCCGGGGCGTCCGGTGGGCGGAGCCTCAGCACCCTGCGGTGCGGGGGCGGTTGAGTCGGCGGCGGCCGGGTCGGTCGGAGACAGCGCGGTTGCCTGTCCGGCGCCCGTTTCTCGGGGCCGCCGGGTCGAGGCGCCCTGGGCGTCACCGCTCTCCGCCGGCTGCCCCGGCGGCGCGTCGACCGATGCGGACCCGGTGGGCCCCGTCGGCGTGGCCTCCTCGTCGGGTGCCTGGGCACGTGCGGCACGGCGGGCGGACACCGCCTCGCGCAATGCGGCCCGGGCCGCGTCGGCCGGGCGAGGGGCGGGGGCCGCGTCGGCCGGGGCGGGGGCGTGGGCGGGGGCCGCACCGGGCGGGGCGGGGGCGGAGGCGGTCCCGGTCATGCCGGACGAACCACCAACCCCGGTCACGCCGCCCGAGCGCCCGCTTCCGGCGTCGTCGGCCGGGCCACCGGCACCGGACGCGCCGGCCGTGCAGCCTGCGTCGGGCGCGTCGGCCGGACCGTGACGGTCCGCCGCCTCGGCCGGGCCCCCGGAGCCGCTCTCACCGGCAAGGCGGCTCGCCCCAGCCCCACCGGACGTGCCGCCGCCCCGGACCGGTGCCGCCAAGCCACTGACGGTTTCCGAGGTGCCCGGGGTGTCGGTGGCTCCCGGCGTGCCCGGGGTGCCCGGAGTCTTCGGGGTGCCCAGGGTGTCGGTGGTGCCCGGAGTCTTCGGGGTGCCCAGGGTGTCGGTGGTGCCCGGAGTCTTCGGGGTGCCCAGGGTGTCGGTGGTGCCCGGAGTCTTCGGGGTGCCCAGGGTGTCGGTGGTGTCCGGAGTCTTCGGGGTGCCCAGGGTGTCCGGAGTCTCGGTGGTGCCCGGGGTGCTGGGCTCGGCCGTGTCGGAGCGGCCGTCGGGTTCGGTGGCGGCGCTGGTCGGCTCTGCGGGACGGGAGGAGGTGGGGCGTTGGCGGGCGGCGCGTAGGGCGTGACGGGCCGCGTCGGCGGGGCGGGGGACCATCAGGGCGCCTCCCTTCGCAGCCATACCAGGTCGGACAGTTCGCGGTCGGTGAGTTCGGTCAGGGCGGACTCACCGGTGCCGAGGATGGCGTCCGCGAGGGCGCGCTTCGCGGCGAGCATCTCCGCCACGCGGTCCTCGACCGTGCCCTCGGTGATCAGGCGGTGGACCTGGACGGGCTGGGTCTGGCCGATGCGGTAGGCGCGGTCGGTGGCCTGGTCCTCGACCGCAGGGTTCCACCAGCGGTCGAAGTGGACGACGTGCCCCGCGCGGGTGAGGTTCAGGCCGGTGCCGGCGGCCTTGAGCGACAGGACGAGGACCGGGGCGGCCCCGCTCTGGAAGCGGTCCACCATCCGCTCGCGCTCCGGCACCGGCGTACCGCCGTGCAGGAGGTCCACCGGCACCGCGCGGGCGGCGAGGTGACCGGTGATCAGGCGGGCCATGCCGACGTACTGGGTGAAGACCAGCGCCGAGCCGTCCTCGGCGAGCAGGGTGTCCAGCAGCTCGTCCAGCAGGGCGAGTTTCCCGGACCTGGCGGCGAGCTGGTCGCCCCCGCGCGGGTGGTCCTCCTTCAGGTACAGCGCCGGGTGGTCGCAGATCTGCTTGAGCGAGGTCAGCAGCTTCAGCACCAGTCCGCGCCGGGCCATGCCCTTGGAGGACTCGATGGCGAACATCGACTCGCGCACCACCGCCTCGTACAGCGCGGCCTGTTCGCGGGTCAGCGGCACCGGGTGGTCCGTCTCCGTCTTGGGCGGCAGCTCGGGGACGATGCCTGGGTCGGACTTCTTGCGGCGCAGCAGGAACGGCCGCACCAGGCGGGCCAGACGCTCCACGGCCTCCTCGTCCTCGCCGTTCTCCACCGCGCGCGCGTGCCGGGCCCGGAAGGACTTGAGCGGGCCGAGGAGTCCGGGGGTGGTCCAGTCGAGCAGGGCCCACAGGTTGGAGAGGTTGTTCTCGACGGGGGTGCCGGTGAGGGCCACGCGCGCGGGGGACGGGATCGTGCGCAGGGCCTTCGCGGTCGCCGAGTACGGGTTCTTGACGTGCTGCGCCTCGTCGGCCACGACCATGCCCCACGGCTGTTCGGCCAGCAGCGCCGCGGCCGACCGCATGGTGCCGTAGGTGGTGAGGACGAAGCCGCCGTCGAGGCCGTCCAGGGTGCGGTCGGGGCCGTGGAAGCGGCGGACGGGCGTCCCGGGCGCGAACCGGGTGATCTCCCGCTGCCAGTTGCCGAGCAGGGACGCCGGGCAGACCACCAGGGTGGGCTCGGTGCGGGCGCGCTTGAGGTGGAGGGCGATGAGGGTGATCGTCTTGCCGAGGCCCATGTCGTCGGCGAGGCAACCGCCGAGTCCGAGGGAGGTCATGAGGTCGAGCCAGGCCAGCCCGCGCAGTTGGTAGTCGCGCAGCGTGGCGTTGAGGCCCGGTGGCGGCTCGGCGGGGGCGACGCCGGCCGTGAGCCGGTCCCGCAGGGCCGCCAGCGCGCCGGCCGGTACCGCCTCGACCGTCTCCCCGTCGACCTCGGCCGTGCCGGTGAGGGCGACGGACAGGGCGTCGACCGGGTCCAGCAGGCCGAGGTCCCGCTTGCGTGCCCGGCGGACCAGGGCCGGGTCGACCAGCACCCAGCGGTCCCGGAGCCGTACGACGGGACGGTGGGCCTCGGCGAGAAAGTCCATCTCGGCCTCGCTGAGGGGATCGCCGCCGAGCGCCAGCTGCCAGCGGAAACTGAGCAGTTGCTCGCTCTCGAAGAAGCCGGTGCCGTCGGTCGCGGAACCTGGCGCGGGCCGCACCACCGCGGCGGCGGTGAGGTCCTGTGCCAGGTCGCGGGGCCAGTGCACGGCGACCCCGGCGGCGGCGAGCCGGGTGGCGGCCACCCCGAGCAGTTCGCCGGCCTCCTCCTCGGACAGGGCGAGGACGTCGGGCACCTCCTGCTCGCAGAGCCGGTCCAGCGGGGGCCACACGCGCGCTGCCCGCCGCACGGCCAGGGCGGCGTCCACGCGCGCGCGTGGCCCGAACGCGGCGTCGGCCTCCCCCGCCCACAGGGCCGCCGCGTCGGCCACGAGGGTGGGGTCGGCGAGGCTGTGCACCTGGACGACCGCCGCGCCCGCGGCCCGCGCCCGCGTGTCGTCGGCACGGTCGAACAGGTCGTACGCCGCGAGGTCCAGCCGCAGGGAGATCCGTACGCCCGCGTCCATGCCGGCGGCCACCTCGGCCGCCCAGTCGTGGGCGTGCGGCAGGTGCTGGGCCCGGCGGTCGGCGAACGGCCGGCCCGAGATGTGGGCGGCGGCCGGAGTGCGGGGCAGGGTGTCGGCGACCGCGTCGAGGAAGGCACGCAGCAGCGCCTCCGGTTCGGGCAGGAGCAGCGGCCCGGAGCCGGGCAGCGGGGTCGCGTGGCCTTCGTAGGGCAGGGCGGCGGCGATGGCGCGCAGGTGGGCCACGTCGTCCGGGTCGAGGGGGCCCGCGCGCCAGGCGTCGTGCGCGGTGGCGGTGAGGCCGGGCAGGAGGCGGCCGCGGGCGGTGAGCCGCAGGGCGTGCAGGGCGGCGGCGCCCCAGCAGGCCGTGGCGGGGTGGGCCGCCGGGTCGTGCCGGGCGCGCACGAGGTGGGGCAGGGCCTGCTCGACTGGCAGGGTCAGGGCGGGGGCGGTCCTGCGGCGGGCGCCGGAGCCGTGCCGCCGGACAACCGTGAGGTCCGTACGCGTGTGCGTGGGGGCGGGTGCGCCGGGGGGCTGGGACGGCGAGGTGGGCGGGGGCCCCTGCTCGCCCCACACCTGTCCGTCGGGGTCCCAGAAGGCGACGCGTCCCTCGCGCGGGAGGGGCGCCGGGAGGAAGACGGCCGCGAGCCGCACGGACAGATCGCCCGCCACGCCGCCCACCGCACCGCCCGCCGTGAAGTCCCCGGCGCCGCCCCCCGTCTCGTCGGCCCAGCCGTCCGCCGTGCCGTACGGCGTCGTCGCCACCGCGTCTCGCATACGTCCTGTCACCTCCCGCCCTTCCAGTCGGACCAGTCGTCTTCGACTCTACGGGCGGGGTCTGACAACCGGCTCCGGCGCGGGCGCGGGCCGGGGGTGACGGCCGGGTATCAGGGGACGGTGCGGGAGACGACGTAGACCATCGGGAGCACGGGGTTGGACATGTTGACGACCACGTCCTGGGTGGGGGCCGGGTTCTTCTGGCTGTGGGTGAGGCCCCACCACGGGCCCTTGCTGGTGAAGGTCCAGCCGGTGATCTTCTTGTCCCGGTCGCCGACCGTGATCGCGCCCTTCTTCAGGTCGGCGCGGTTGACGCCGAGGGCGTCGAGGAAGGTGTCCAGGCCGGGCTCGGTGGTCCGGAACTGGACGTAGAGGCGGCTCGTCTTCCAGTTGTTCGTCTCGTAGTACGCCACCCGGTCCGCGGGGTGCGGGATGAGCACTTGGTAGATGCGCTGCTGCACCTTGGCCGGGTAGCCCGGGCTGAGCCCGGTCGCGGAGTACTTGGCCTCCTTGTCCCTGCCGCTGCTGCGGCTCTGCGCGGCGGAGATCATCAGATAGCCGGCCGGGACGCCGATGAGCAGCACGATGATCAGCAGGGTCAGGGCCCTGCGCCGGTTGCGGTGGCGGCGGTCCTCGACGGGCCGGGGCGGCGGTTCGTCCGGGGGCGCCGCCTGGCGGGGCAGGGACATCGTCACAGCGCCTCCCGGGCCGTGCGCCGGGCCTCCGCGTAGCGCTCGTAGCGCTCGTGGCGCTCCACGCGGCGGCGCTTGGCGCGGCGGAAGCGGCGGGCGACGAGCCGGGCGAGGTCGGCGGCGCCGACCATGCCGGCCTCGGGACCGAGCTGCGCGCGGGCGATGCGCGCCTCGGGGCGGTAGCCGCGGCCGGTGAGATGGCGCCTGAAGGCGTCCCGCGCGGGGCCGATGAGCAGGTCGTCGGCCGCGGAGACACCACCGCCGACGACGAAGCAGGAGGGGTCGAGGGCGGCGGCCAGGTTGGCGATGCCGACGCCGAGCCACTGGCCGATGTCCTGGAGGAGCTCGACGCACATGGCGTCACCCTCGCGGGCCAGCTCGGTGATCATCGGGCCGGTGATGTCGCCGATGTTGCCCTTGACGTGCTCGATGATCCCGTAGGCGACCGGGGAGTCGGCCGCGGCCAGCTCGCGCGCCTCGCGCACCAGCGCGTTGCCCGAGCTGTACTGCTCCCAGCAGCCGCGGTTGCCGCACGGGCAGCGGTGGCCTCCGGGCACGACCTGCATGTGGCCGAACTCGCCGGCCACGCCGTACTTGCCCCGCTTGACCTGGCCGTCCTCCAGGATCGCGCCGCCGATGCCGGTGCCGAGCGTGATCATGACGAGGTGGTCCTCGCCACGCCCGGCGCCGAAGCGCCACTCGGCCCAGGCGGCGGCGTTGGCGTCGTTGTCGACCAGGACGGGCACCGACAGGCGTTCGGAGAGCCGGTCGCGCAGCGGCTCGTTGCGCCAGGACAGGTGGGGTGCGAACAGGACGCGGTTGCGGTCGGCGTCGACCCAGCCGGCCGCGCCGATGCCGACGGCGTGCACGTCGTGCCGGTCGGACAGGTCCAGGACGAGCTCGACGATGGTGTCCTCGACGACCTTCGGGCTCTTGGACTTGTCCGGCGTCTCGGTGCGCAGCCGCTCCAGGATGTTGCCGTCGGCGTCGACGACGCCCGCCATCACCTTGGTGCCGCCGATGTCGATGCCGACCGTGGGCACCCGGGGCGCCGTCAGGTGGCTGCGGCGCTCGCGCGTGCCCACGGTGCGCAGGACCGGGGCGCGGCGGGAGCCGATGGGGGCGGTGAGGTCGCGGTAGGTGCTCATCGGCCCCGATTCTGCCTCACGCGCGTTAAGGGTGCGGTACAGGGAGGCGGGGCCGGGACGGGCCGGCGGCCGGGCGCGGGCGCCGCCGGACCGGTCGCGCCCGGGGGCCGGCTCGCCCTCGGCGACGCCCCCGCCGCTCAGCTCCGCCGCAGTTCGTGCCGCAGGTCGTCGAGCTCGTTGCCGCCCGCCATCTGGCGCGTGAGCTCCTCCAGGGTGATCGCGTCCCGGGTGTGGTTGCCGGCCATCGCACCCCTCTTCAGCAGGACGAAGCGGTCACCCACGAGGTACGCGTGATGCGGGTTGTGGGTGATGAAGACAACGCCCAGGCCCTCGTCACGTGCCGCCGCCACATACTTCAGCACCGTGCCCGACTGCTTCACGCCCAGGGCCGCCGTCGGCTCGTCCAGGACGAGCACCTTGGCGCCGAAGTGCACCGCCCGCGCGATCGCCACGCACTGGCGTTCGCCGCCGGACAGGGTGCCGATGGGCTGGTCGACGTCGCGCAGGTCGATGCCCATGCGCAGCAGTTCCTCCCGGGTCGTCCTGCGCATGAGGTCGACGTCCAGGCGCTTGAAGGGCCCGGCGCCCTTGCGGGGCTCGGAGCCGAGGAAGAAGTTGCGCCACACCGGCATCAGGCCGACGACCGCGAGGTCCTGGTGGACGGTGGCAATGCCCCGGTCCAGGGCCTCGCGCGGGGAGGCGAGGCGGGTCTCCTCGCCGTCGACGCGCAGGACGCCGCCGTCGTGCTGGTGCAGGCCGGCGATGATCTTGATCAGAGTCGACTTGCCGGCACCGTTGTCGCCCAGCACGCAGGTGATCTCCCCGGCGTGCACCTCCAGGGACACGCCATGGAGGGCGCGTACGGCGCCGTAGTGCTTGCTGACGCCGGACAGCTCGACGAGCGCCGTACGTGCGCCGATGCGCCCTTCGGTGGCTGCCTCGGTGCCTGCTTCGGTACGTGCCTGCGTACCTGCTTCGGTACGTGCCTCGGTGCCTGCTGCTGTACCTGCTTCGGTACGTGCGCTGTGCGTCACTTGGCGGCCTCCGCCCGCTTGCGGACCCAGGTGTTGAGCAGGGTCGCGAGGAGCAGCATCGCTCCGAGGAAGAACTTGAACCAGTCGGGGTTCCACTCGGCGAAGACGATGCCCTTGCTGGTCATGCCGAACAGCAGCGCGCCGACCGCCGAGCCGATGGCGCTGCCGTAGCCGCCGGTGATCAGGCAGCCGCCGATGACGGCGGCGATGATGTAGATCAGCTCGTTGCCCACGCCCTCGCCGGACTGCACCGCGTCGAAGGAGAACAGCAGGTGCTGGCCGGAGATCCAGGCGCCGAGGGCGACGCCCATGTAGAGGCCGATCTTGGTCCTCGTGACCGGCACGCCGACCGCGCGGGCCGCATCCTTGTTGCCGCCGACCGCGAAGATCCAGTTGCCGGTGCGGGTGCGCAGCAGGATCCAGGTGGCGAGGGCGACCAGGCCGAGCCACCACAGGATGGTGACCTTGAAGCCGACGCCGCCGACGGTGAGCGTGGAGGCGAACACGGCGTGGGCCGTCGGGAAGCCCTCCATGTCGGCGATGGTCTTGGTGGAGACGGTGCCGTCGATCAGCTTGGTGAGGCCGAGGTTGGCGCCGGTCAGCATGAGGAAGGTGCCCAGCGTGACGATGAAGCTGGGCAGGCCGGTGCGGGTCAGGACGTAGCCGTTGAGGGCGCCGATGGCGAGGGTGACCAGCAGGGAGACGCCGACGCCGACCCATACGTTGGCGGTCATCTGGTAGCTGAACATCGAGGAGACCAGCGCCGAGGAGGTCACCAGGACGCCGGCCGACAGGTCGAACTCGCCGCCGATCATCAGCAGCGCGACCGGGACCGCCATGATGCCGATGGCCGAGGACGCGTACAGAACGGTGCTGAGGCTGGAGGCGCGCAGGAAGCCGTCCGCGGCCAGGGAGAAGAAGACCAGGACGGCGATCGCGCCGACGACCGAGCCGAACTCGGGGCGGGACAGCAGCCGACGCAGCGGCGAGGTATGCAGAATCCTTTCGTCGGATGTGCGTTCCAGGGTTGCGCTCATCGGGTGCCCCGCTTGGTGTACTCCGCGAGCTCGGCCGCCTGGTCCTTGGTGACGATCTGCGGTCCGGTGAGCACCGGCTTGCCACCGCCGAGCACGTCGCCGTTGTACTTGTGGAGCCACAGCAGGTCGACGGCCTCGTAGCCCTGGAGGTACGGCTGCTGGTCGACGGCGAAGCCGAGCGTGCCGTCCTGGAGCTCGGCGGCGACCTTGGCGTTGAGGTCGAAGGTGTCGATCTCGGCGCCGCTGCCCGCGTCCGCCTTCGCCTTCACCGCGGTGTCGGCGTAAGGAGCGCCGAGCGTGACGACCGCGTCGACGGACTTGTCCGCCTGGAGCTTGGCACCGATCGCCGACTGCACGTCCGGCATGCTGGTGCCGTTGACGTAGAGGTTCTCGACCTTGCCGGAGAAGGTCTTCGCCACGCCGGCGCAGCGCTGCTCGTGACCGACGTTGCCCTGCTCGTGCAGGACGCACAGCGCCTTCTTCTTCCCGCGTTCGTTCAGCTCCTCGCCCACGGCCTCGCCGGCCACGGTCTCGTCCTGGCCGACGTGGGTGAGGGCGCCGAAGGCCTTGGACTCCGCGGAGCCGGAGTTGACCGTGATCACGGGGATGCCGGCCTTCTCCGCGCGGGCGACCGCCGCCTTGAGCGCGTCGGGCTTGGCGAGCGTGACGATGATGCCGTCGACCTTCTTGTCGACCGCGGCGTCCACGAGCTGCGCCTGCTGCTGGGCCTCGGTGTCGTGCGAGTACAGGAAGTTGATGTTGTCCTTGACCGCCGCCTGCTTGGCACCGCTCTGCACGATGTCCCAGAAGGTGTCGCCATCACCCGAGTGGGTGATCATCGCGAAGGTCCAGCGGGGGGTGTTCACCGCGGCCCTCCCCTGTGCCGCGGCGGCCTTGCGGGCGTCCTCCGCCCGTTTGCCGCCGGTGCTGCTGCACCCCGCGAGGGATACCGACAGCGCCCCCGCCAGCGCGATGACTGCCCAGGTTGGAAACCGTGCCACGAGGCCGTGCCCTTCTTGCTTGCCGTGCCGTGCTCGAACGTACGCGCGGGGCCGATGACGACCTCATCAGCCCCGAACGTCGCATTATCGAACACGGGGACCCGCGCTCCGGTCGGCGGGGAGGACACTTCGGTCACATTGTCCGGACATGAGGCTCGAGGGCTCAGGCCCAGGCTGGGGCTCGGGGGCCCAGGCCCGGGCTCGAACTGGGGCTCGGCTCGGGCTCAGGAGCGTACGAGCAGCTGGAACTCGAACGAGTAGCGGGACGGCCGGTAGGTGTGGGTGCCGAACTCGACCGCGCGGCCGGTGTCGTCGAAGGTGGCGCGCTGCATGGTGAGCAGCGGGGCGCCCTCCTCCTCGCCGAGCCGCTCGGCCTCGGCCGGGGTGGCGGCGCGGGCGCCGATGGACTGGCGGGCGCTGTGCAGGGTGATCCCGGCGGAGCGCATCAGCCGGTACAGACCGGTGGCCTCGAGCTGCCCGGTGTCGAGGTCCAGCAGGCCGGGCGGCAGGTGGTTGATCAGGTACGCCATCGGCTCGCCGTGCGCGAGCCTCAGCCGCTCGATGCGGTGGACCTCGCTGTCCTCGGCCACCCCGAGGGCGGCGGCGACCTCGGCGGAGGCCGGTACGACGGTGTTGACGAGGACCTTGGTCGCCGGGCGCTGGCCGGCCGCCTCCAGGTCGTCGTAGAGGCTGCTGAGCTCCAGGGGGCGCTTGACCTGGCTGTGCACGACCTGGGTGCCTACGCCCCGGCGCCGTACCAGGAGGCCCTTGTCGACCAGGGACTGGATGGCCTGGCGGACGGTGGGGCGGGACAGGCCGAGCCGTGCGGCGAGTTCGATCTCGTTGCCCAGCAGGCTGCCCGGGGTGAGCGTGCCGCGCTCGATCGCGGCCTCCAACTGCTGCGCCAGCTGGAAGTACAGCGGCACCGGTGAGCTGCGGTCCACACTGAGCCCGAGCGCCACGGTCGGGTCCTCTTCTGGTTTCGGCACGGCCCGAGCGTAGTCCTGCGGCCGGTTGACGGGAAGTTGTGTAGTCCGATTGTCCGGACATACGGATTGACACGGCCCAGGGTCGGCACTCACCTTGTTCCCATGCGCATCGGGGTCATCGGTACGGGCCGCATCGGCACCATTCATGCGAACACGCTCAGCCGCCATCGGGAGGTCGGCTCACTGATCCTCACGGACGTCGATCCGGCGCGGGCCCAGGATCTCGCCCACCGGCTGGGCGAGACGGCCGCCCCCGGAGTGGACGAGATCTTCAAGTGGGGTGTGGACGCGGTGGTGATCACCACGGCGACGTCGGCCCACGCCGAACTGATCGGTCGGGCAGCACGCTCGGGGCTCCCGGTGTTCTGCGAGAAGCCCATCGCGCTCGATCTGCCGGGCACCTTGCAGGCGCTCGCCGAGGTGGACGCGGCCGGAACGATCCTGCAGATGGGTTTCCAGCGGCGCTTCGACACGGGGTACGCCGGCGCGCGGGAGGCCGTCCGCTCGGGGCGGCTCGGCCGGCTGCACACGGTGCGCGCGCTCACCTCCGACCAGGCCGCGCCGCCGGCCGCGTGGCTGCCGCTGTCCGGCGGGCTGTTCCGGGACACGCTGATCCACGACTTCGACGTGCTGCGCTGGGTGACGGGGCGGGAGGTCGTCGACGTGTACGCGGCCGGGTCCGACGCGGGGCCGGCGATGTTCCGCGAGGCGGGCGACGTGGACACGGGCGCGGCGGTGCTCACCCTCGACGACGGCACGCTGGCCACGGCGACGGCCACCCGGCTGAACGGCGCGGGTTACGACGTACGCATGGAGCTGGCCGGGGAGCGCGACCAGATCGTCGTCGGCCTCGACGACCGTACGCCGATCGCGTCCACCGAGCCGACCGGGCCGCCGGCCGCGGACAAGCCGTGGACCGGGTTCCTGGAACGCTTCGGGCCCGCCTACGAGGCGGAGCTGTGCGCGTTCGTCGAGGTCGTCCTGGGCGAGCGCGCCAACCCGTGCGACGGTCGTGAGGCGCTCCAGGCCCTGCGCATCGCCGAGGCCTGCGAACGCTCCCGCCGGGACCACCGCCCGGTCCCCTTGGCCGAAATCCCGGACGCCCCGGAAGCCGCGCCGCGCTGACCGGAGCCCGGGCACGGACGGGGCCGGGCCGCCCCCGCAGGCGGTCGGGGCCCGCTTCCGCGCCCGGGCGCGGCCGGGGCCGTGGCCCAGTGGCCACCGGGCGCGCGGACGCAGGGGCACCCCGCCGACTCGCTACGGCGCGGGCGGGGCCGCTCTCCGCTCACGCGGACCGGGCCGCCGGGACGGCTCAGGTCGGGTGGGTGGTGCGGGACGGGGGCGTCACCAGCGCACCCTCAGGGTTCGGGTGCCGTGGATCAGCATGCCTGGGAGCCAGTTGGCGGGTGGGGCGTCGAGGGTCAGGGTGGGGGCGCGTTCCAGGAGGCCGCGCAGGGCTGTGCGTGCCTCGATGCGGGCGAGCGGGGCGCCGAGGCAGTAGTGGATGCCGTGGCCGAAGGCGAGGTGGCCCCGGGTGTCCCGGCGGATGTCGAAGCTGTCCGGTGACGTGAAGCGCCCCGGATCGCGGTCGGCCGCGGCGAGGCCTATCAGCACCGGCTCCCCCGCCGCGATGACCGTGCCGGCGATCTCCAGGGGCTCCGCCGCGTAGCGGTAGGTGGCGGTCTCCACCGGCCCCTCGTACCGCAGCGTCTCCTCGACCACGCCGTCGACGAGTTCCAGGTCGGCCACGGCCGCGGCGAGTTGCTCCGGGTGCGTGAGCAGGACGCGCACGGCGTTGGAGATGAGGTTCACCGTGGTCTCGTGGCCCGCGATCAGCAACAGGAAGGCCATACCGCGCAGTTCTTCGCCGGAGAGGCGGTCGCCGTCCTCGGCGGTGGTGCGGATCAGCGCGCTGAGCAGGTCGTCGGCCGGCCCGGCGCAGCGCTTGTCCTCGATCAGCTCGGTGAGATACGCGCCCAAGTCGTGCATCGCGGCGGTGTACGCCTCCGCGCTCGTGGGCGCCACCACCTCGTTGGACATCTCGCGGAACGCCGCCCGGTCCATCTCCGGCACGCCGAGCAGCTCGCAGATGACCGTGATGGGCAGCGGGTACGCCAGCGCCTCCACCAGGTCCGCGCTCCCGTGCGGCAGCATCGCGTCCAGCAGCCCGTCGGTGATCTCCTGCACGCGCGGCCGCATTGCCTCGACCCGGCGCGCGGTGAACGCGCGGGTGACCAGCGAGCGCAGGCGCGTGTGCTGTGGCGGGTCGGCGTTCAGCATGTTCTTGCCGAGGACCCGCTCCTCCAGGGTCGGCCCCTGGATCCGGCTCACGTCCTTGGACAGCCGCGGGTCGGCGAGGGCGGCGCGCGCCTCCTCGTACCCCACGACGAGCCAGCTATCCCACGGCTCGGTCCCCGGCAGGCGCACCCGGTGGACCGGGCCCAGTTCGCGCAGCTCCGCGTAGACGGCGTGCGGGTCGGCGTATAAAGCCTCCCCGTGCTCCGTCAGGTCGATCAAGTCCGCCATCGTGACTCCCCTCCCGGAGCGCGGCACGCCCCGTGATCCGACAACGTCCGGCCCGCCCCTGAAGTGCCCCTACGGCGTCTCGTCCTCGAGAAGTCCCGCGTCGTGGACGAGGAGCGCGATCTGCACCCGGTTGTTCAGATGGAGCTTCGTCAGGACGCGCGAGACGTGGGCCTTGACGGTGGCCACGCTCATGTAGAGCTCGGCGGCTATCTGCGCGTTGGCCAGGCCTCGCCCGATCCGCAGGGCGACCTCGCACTCGCGCTCGTTGAGGGCGGCGACGCGTTCACGCGCGCGTGCGCGGCGGTCGCCGGGGCCCGCTCCGGCCGCTCCGCCGGGGCCGGAACCGCCCCCGGTGCCGGTCGCGTGGCGGATGAGCCGGCGGGTGACGGCGGGGGACAGCACGGGATCGCCCGCGGCGACCCGGCGTACCGCGTCGACGATCTCGGCCGGCGGGGTGTCCTTGAGGACGAACCCCGAGGCGCCCGCGCGCAGGGCCCGCAACACCTGCTCGTCGGCGTGGAAGGTGGTGAGGAGCACGACCTGCGGCGCACGCGCGCGTCCGCGCAGCCGCTCGGTCGCCGTGAGACCGTCCATGCCCGGCATCCGCACGTCCATCAGGACGACGTCCGGCAGGGTGCGGTCGACCAGGTCCTCCACCTCGGCGCCGTCGGCCGCCTCACCGACGATCTCGATGTCGTCGGCGCCGCCCATCATCAGGGACAGACCGGCTCTCACCAGCGGGTCGTCGTCGACGAGCAGCAGTCGGATGGGCGTCATGCGCCCCACCCAACCAAACGGCCCGCGCCCCGGCCACACCGGCTCGCCGCCGGCCCTCCCGCGCGGGAGGGCCGATGTGCCCCGCGTGGGAGACACGGTGCCGGGGCGGAAGGCGCGCTCGCCGCCCCGGTGGGAGAATCAAGGCTCATGCGTGCCGCGTACATCGAAGAGCTGGGTCCGCCCGACCTCGTGCGCTTCGGCGAGCTGCCGCCGCCCGAGCCGGGGCCCGGCGAGGTGCTGGTGGACGTGCTGGCCACCACCGTGAACCCGGTGGACGCGTTCGTCCGCTCCGGACTGTTCCGCACGCCGCTGCCGCCCTTCCCGCTCGTCCTCGGCCGGGACCTCGTGGGCACGGTGGCCGCCGCCGGGTCCGGCTTCTCGGCGGGCGAGACGGTGTGGTGCAACAGCCTCGGCCACGACGGCAGGCAGGGAGCCGCCGCCGAGCGGGCCGCGGTGCCGGCCGACCGCCTCTACCGGCTGCCGCCCGGCGTGCGCCCGGAGGAGGCGGTGGCGGTGTTCCACCCCGCCGCGACGGCCCACCTGGCCCTCTTCACGCACGGCGGCCTGGGCACCGGCGGGACGGTCCTGGTCGGCGGCGCGGGCGGCAACGTGGGCAGCGCGCTGGTGGAGTTCGCGGCGCGCGCGGGCGCGCGGGTGCTCGCCACGGCCGCGCCGCGCGACCACGCGCACGTACGGTCCCTGGGCGCGGCGGAGGTCGTGGACTACCACGCCCCCGACCTCGCCGCGCGCCTCGCGGCGCTCGCGCCCGAGGGGGTCGACGTGCACGTGGACACCTCCGGCCACAACGATCTGCGGACCGCCGTCGCCCTGCTCGCGCACCGCGGCCGGATCGTCCTCATGTCAGGGGCGCGGGACGAGCCGACCCTGCCGGTCGGGCCGCTCTACATGAAGGACGGCTCCGTACGCGGCTTCGCCATCTCCCACGCCACGGTCGCCGAACTGGCCGATGCGGCCGCCGCCGTGAACGAGTTGCTCGCGGCCGGCGGTCTGCGCCCCCGCGCGGTGGAGTACCACCCGCTGAGCGCCCTCGCGCGGCAGCACCGCCGCGTGGAAGCGGGCGAACTGCACGGCACCCGCGTGGTCCTACGCCCCTGAGCCCGCCGGCACCCCGCGCTCGGTCGCAAGGCGAGCCTGCACCGCGTGCCGAGACGCACCGCGCCGGCGTCCCCCGCAGGCAAGACCGCACCGCGGGCCAGGCAACACCGCAGACCAGGCCGCACCGCAGACCAGGCCGCACCGCAGACCAGGCCGCACCGCAGGCCGGCGTGCCCGGCGGGCCAGGCCGCGCCAAGTCCATGTCGGCCCGCACCACCCACCGCGCTCGGCGTGGCGCGGGCCGAGACGCACCGCCAGCCAGGCTCCGCCCCGGGCCAGCGCACGCCGCAAGACAGTCCGCACCGCAAACCGGGTCATACCGCAGGCAAGACCGCACCGCGGGCCAGGCCACACCGCAAGCGAAGCCACAGCGCGGACCAGGCCGCACCGCGGGCAAGACCGCACCGCGAGCCAGACCGCACCACACCGCAGGCAAGACCGCACCGCGGGCCGAAACGCACCGCAGGCCGGCGTCCCCCGCAGGCCAGGCCGCGCCAAGTCCACGTCGGCCCGCACCACCCACCGCGCTCGGCGCGGCGCGGCGGCGAGCACGCGGTGACCGCGGTGGCCGGACCGCCGGTCCGGCCACCCCGCCACAGCGCAGGCGGGGCCGTCGAGGAGCCCGCCGTGGGCCGTCGCCGGCGGCCACCGGCCCGGACGCCCGCGCGGCCACACGCCGTTGACGCCCCGCTCGCCGCCACCCCGCCCCGCCCCGTCGCTCGCCGGCTACCCCTCCCACCAAGGCAACCGCCCCTCCACCAGGAACCCGCCCTCCGGCGTCGGCCCGTACCGCAAGGTGCCGCCGGCCAGGGTGGCGCGTTCGGTGAGGCCGATCAGGCCCTGGCCGGAGCCGGGGACGTGGGGTACCTCGCCCTCGGGGGCGGGGTTGCGCACCAGGACGGCCAGTCCTTGGCCCGGGCCTCCGGTGACGGACACGGTGACCTCCGTGCCGGGGGCGTGCTTGCGGGCGTTGGTCAGGCCCTCCTGGGCGATGCGGTACGCGGTGCGGCCGACGGCGGCCGGTACGCCGGCGGGGTCGGTGACCTGACCGGCCAGGACGACCTTCATCCCGGCCTCGCGGGACTCGGCGACCAGGCCGTCCAGCGCGCCCAGCGTCGGCTGGGGCCGCCCCGCGTCGTCGGTGTCACCCGCGCGCAGCACGCCGATGATCTCGCGCAGGTCCTGAAGGGCCTCGTGCGCGCTCTCCCGGATGACCCCGGCCGCCCGCGCGACCTCCTCGCGGGGCGCGTCCGGCCGGAACTCCAGTGCGCCGGCGTGCACGCTCAGCAGCGTCAGCCGGTGCGCGAGGACGTCGTGCATCTCCCGCGCGATGGCCTCGCGGGCCAGCCGCTGCGCCTGCTCGGCCCGCAGCCGCGCCTCGGTCTCGGCGCGCCGGGCGCGGTCCCGCAGGCTCAGCATCAGCTGCCGTTTGGACCGTACGAACATGCCCCAGCCGACGACCGAGGCGAGGAGCACGGCGGAGAAGGCGACCACCCCGGCGAACGGCATGTCGGGGTCGGGGCGCAGCCAGGACGACACCGGGACCAGCGCGAGTGTGGCGCCGCCGACCCAGGCCACGTAGCGGAAGGGCCGGTGCACGGCGAGCGTGAACAGGGCGACGACGCCGGCGCCGCCCGCGCTGTTGGAGACGAAGCCGACCGGGACCATGGCGACGGCCAGGGCGAGGGGGTGGCGGCGGCGCAGCCAGACCGCCAAGCAGGCGGGCAGGCCGAGCAACTGGTCGGCGACGACCAGGAAGTGGGGCGTGTGCGGCTCGTGCCGCACGGAGTCCGCGGCTGCCAGACCGATCCCGACGGCCAGCAGGAAGCAGGAGATGTCGACCACCCAGTCCCGCGCGGTGCGCCGCGAGCGCCCCGGCCGCCGCCCGCTCTCGGCGTCGAGTTCGTCGGCCACCGCGGACGGCAGCCACCAGCGCCGCCCGGTGAGGACGGGCAGGTCCGGAGTCGTCGCATCACTGCTCACGGTCGGCAAATGTACGCAGTCGGCGCGTACTTGAGCGCCCCGCGGAACGGATCGGCTACCAAAGTACGGATCGGCTACCAAAGTATCGGCAGCGCCGGACTTCGGCGCCCCACCGGTCCGCGGGGCGGGCTTCAGCAGCCGAAGTCGATCAGGTCGAAGGTGCTGTAGTGGTCGGAGGTGTAGTAGTCCTCCTGGGCGCGCTGTCCGGTCACGATGCGACGGGCGCCGCGCGTGGGGGAACCGGGCGTGATGACGGTGTACTCGTGGTAGTAGCCGCTGGACTGCGCGGGCAGGACGTGCTCGCGGTTCTGGAAGACGACGCCGTCCTGCGAGTAGGGGAAGGGGCCGCCCTGGTCGATGAGGTCCAGGGTGTCGTACGCCTGGGCGGACAGGTCGCCGTAACAGATGCTGCCGACGGAGGCCGCGACGGCGGCCGGTGCGGCGGAGCCGGTGGGAGCGGCCGCGGCCGGGCCGGCGGTGACGGTGCCGCCCACGAGCAGGGCGGACAGCAGGGCGCTCGCGGCGCCGAGGCGGGTGAGGCGTGGGGGAATTCTCATGACGCCATGATGACGCGCGTAGAGCATGGCAGGTCAATGACAAAACAGTTGAACTTCCCATGAAAAGCGGGGAGTTCTCGCGGAGACGACCGGCGGCGCGGCCGCCCCGCTACGCGTCCTCGGGCAGTTCGTAGGAGCCGTACTCCGGGCGGCCCGCGAGGTCGTACGACTGGATGGAGACGCCCGCCGAGGTGATCCGGCCGCCGGTGTGGCGGAAGGCGGTGGGGACGGCGCCCTCCACGAACAGCCGGCGCCCGGTGCCGAGCACGACCGGGAAGGTGAGCAGGTGCAGGGTGTCGACGAGCCGGAGGTCGACCAGGGAGCGCACCAGGGCGCCGCTGCCGTGGATCTGGAGCTCGCCGTCCGTGCGCTCCTTGAGCGCGGCGACCTCCTTGGCGAGGTCACCGCCGACCACGGTCGTGCCCGTCCACCCTGGGTTGTCGAGGGTGGAGGAGACGACGTACTTCGGCAGGCCGTTCAGCCGGGAGGCGATCGGGTCGTCGGGGTCGGTCATCCTCGGCCAGTAGGACGCGAAGATCTCGTACGTGCGGCGGCCGAGCAGGAAGGCGCCCGCGCGGTCGAAGACCTCGGTGACGAACCGGCCGAAGTCGTCGTCGCCGTAGCGGAAGCTCCAGCCTCCGTGGGCGAAGCCGCCGGTGGTGTCCTCCTGGGGGCCGCCGGGCGCCTGGTAGACGCCGTCGAGGGTGACGAAGATCGTGGAGACGAGCTTGCCCATGTCGGGTGCCTTCTTTCGGGGGCCGGGTCCGCTGTCATCACCTCAGACCGCGCGGGCCCCCGCAACTCATCGCTGGGCCGTGGGGCTCATCCCGCGTGGGTGGAGAACAGGCCGCCGGTCGGTCCCTGCTTGTCGCCGCCCTGGGCCTTCTTCAGCGCGTTGGCGAGGCTCTCGATGGTGAGGGACTGGAGGATGACCCGGCCGTTGCCCTCCAGGGTGGCCAGGGACAGGCCCTCGCCGCCGAAGACCGCGTTCATCAGGCCCTGGCGGTTGAGGCCGCCGATGCGCTGGACGCCGTACTGGATGCCCTCCTCGAAGGCGACCACGCAGCCGGTGTCGACCTCGATGCGGCCGCCGAAGTCGGCCGGGTTGAGGTCGATGAAGTTGCCCGCGCCGGCGATGATCACCGTGCCGTGCCCGGTGAACTTCTCCAGGATGAAGCCCTCGCCGCCGCTCATGCCGGTGCGGCCGCCGGCGAAGGCGATGCCGAAGTCGACGGTGGACTCGGCGGCCACGAAGGCGTCCTTCTCCGCGAACCACGCGCGCGTGCCGTCCAGTTCCAGCGCGCGCATCTCGCCGGGCAGTACGCCCGCGAAGCCGACGGTGCCCTCGCCGCCCTGGGACGTGAAGTACTGGAAGGCCAGCGACTCGCCCGCCAGCACCCGCTGGCCGACCTGCATCGCGGTGCCCATGGCCTGGCGCAGCAGGCCGCCCATGCCGCCGCCCCCGCCGCCCTGGCCCGAGCCGTTGCCGTTGCCGTTGCCGTTGCCGTTCTGGGACGGGCCGGACAGGCGGGTCTCCATGGTCACGTTGGTCGTCTTGAACAGGAACTTGCCGGCCTCGCAGTACACGGTCTGGCCGGGGCGCAGGTTGACGACCGCCATCTGCATGGCGTTGCCGACGATTTCTTGCTGAAGAGTCACGGGGGATACAACGCGGGGGCGGACCGGAGAGTTCCCCCCTGATCAGCCGCCCAGTTCCCGGTGCCGGGCCGTGAGGCGGGCCGCGCCGTCCTCCGTCAGGGAGCCGAACAGGCGCAGCCGGGAGATGCCGCCGTCCGGGAAGATGTCCACGCGCGCGTGCGTGCCGGCGACCGCGGCCGGGAGCACGAAGCGGTGGTTGGTGTCGGGCTGGAGGCGGGTGCGCGGGACGACCTCGGTCCACTCGCCGCCGTCGGCCCCGTCGCCCTCGCCGTCCCGTACGGAGACCGAGGCCCAGCCGGCGCTGTTGCCCTTGAGGCAGGCGGTGTCGATCTCGACGGCGCGGATCTCGCAGCGGGCGGCCAGCCGGTAGCGGATCCAGTCGTGGCCGTGGTCGCGGCGGCGCCGGGTCTCCCAGCCGTCGTCCATCTTGCGGGAGCGGCCCGGCTGGATGGTGTTGGTGGCGGGCGAGTAGAAGCGGTCGGAGGCGTCCTCGACCCGGCCGCCGTTCTCCAGGGCGACCACGTCGAAGGTGCCGAGCGCCGACAGCCACCCGGGGTCGGGCACGACCTCGCCGTGCACGCGCAGGCGCGCGATGCCGCCGTCGGGGTGCTGGTTGAGGCGCAGGTGGGTGAAGCGGCGCGGCACGTCCACCGCGAAGCCGTTGGCCGCGTGGCCGCCGACCGGGGTGCGCGGGACCAGCGTCGTCCACTTCACGTCGTCCGAGAGCAGTTCCTCCGGGGACGGGGAGCCCGGTACCGAGGTCCCCTCGACGGACACCGCCTGCGGGTGGTTGCCGCGGAAGTGGGCGGTGTCCACGACGATGCCGCGTACGACGCCCGGCGCGCCGAGCCGGATCAGCGCCCAGTCGTGGTCGTCCTCGGCGGGCCAGGGGTGCCCGGCCCCGGTGCCGCGCCGGCGCCGGGTCTCCCAGCCGTCCATGATCTTGCCCTTGTGCCCGAAGTGCTCGGGGTCGAACTCGGCGCGATGGGGCAGCAGCAGGTTCTCGCGCATGGCGAAGAACTCGTCGTTGGCGGCGATGACACCGGCGCCGAGCCGGCGGTCGGCGAGGTCGGCGAGGTGGGTGAAGGGGAAGTCGGCGGTGCGGTAGTCCGCGTACGGGTCGCCGCCGCTGTAGGGCTGCGCGTCGCCGGTGAAGCTCTCGATCGCCGTCACGGTGGTCTGGTCCTGCCTTTCGGGAGTCGGTGTCAGTGGGTGCGGGTGAGCAGGCGGCCTCTCGGTGCGGTGAACTCGCCGTCCGCGGCGATGCGTTCGCCGCGCAGCCAGGTGGACCTCACCACGCCGTGCAGGGTCCGGCCGGCGTAGGCGGTGACGCGGTTGCGGTGGTGGAGGGCGGCCGGGTCGACGGTGAAGGTCTCCTCGGGCGCGAGGACGGCGAAGTCGGCGTCGCGGCCCGGCGCGACGGCGCCCTTGCGCGCGTCGAGGCCGACCAGGCGTGCCGTGTGCGCGGACATCCAGCGGACCACGTCGTCCAGGCCGTGGCCGCGCCGCCGCGCCTCGGTCCACACGGCGGACAGGCTCAGCTGGAGGCCGGAGATGCCGCCCCAGGCGGTGGCGAAGTCGTCGGTCTTGAGGTCGGCGGTGGAGGGCGAGTGGTCGGTGACCACGCAGTCGATGGTGCCGTCGGCCAGTGCCTGCCAGAGCAGGTCCTGGTTGGCGGCTTCGCGGATCGGCGGGCAGCACTTGAACTCGCTGGCGCCGTCCGGGACTTCCTCGGCGGTCAGGGTGAGGTAGTGCGGGCAGGTCTCCACGGTGATCCGTACGCCGTCCGCCCTGGCCGCCGCGATCAGCGGCAGCGCGTCGCCGGAGGAGAGGTGGAGCACGTGCACGCGCGCGTCGAGGCGCCTGGCTCGCTCGATCAGGGCGGCGACGGCGGTGTCCTCGGCGTGGTGCGGCCGGGAGGCGAGGAAGTCGGCGTACTTCGGACCGCCCTGCTGCGGGGCGGCGGCGAGGTGACGGGGGTCCTCGGCGTGCACGACGAGCAGGCCGTCGAAGGAGGCGATCTCCGCGAGCGAGCGGGCCAGTTCCTCCTGTGTGAGATGCGGGAACTCCTCCACGCCCGAGGGCGACAGGAAGGCCTTGAAGCCGAGGACGCCGGCCTCGTGCAGCGGGCGCAGGTCCTTGACGTTGCCGGGCAGGGCGCCGCCCCAGAAGCCGACGTCGATGTGGGCCTTGTCGCGGGCCACGTCCTGCTTGGTGCGCAGGTTGCCGACGGTCGTGGTGGGGGGCAGGGAGTTGAGCGGCATGTCGACGAGGGTGGTGATGCCGCCGGCCGCCGCCGCGCGGGTGGCGGTCCAGAAGCCCTCCCACTCGGTGCGGCCCGGGTCGTTGACGTGCACGTGGGTGTCGACGAGGCCGGGCAGCAGCACGTCGTCGCCGAAGTCCTCCAGGCGGGCGCCCGGTGGCACGTCGGCGTCGTGCGGGAGTACGGCCGTGATCGTGCCGCCCGCGACCACGACCGACGCGGGGCGCGTCCCCTCGGGCGTGATCACGCGGGTCGAGCGAAGCACCAGCTCAGCGTCGGACACCCGGACCCCTCTCGGATCTCGACTCGAATGCTTCAACATTCTGTTGAATGAGTCTTCACTCACGCCCGCACCCCGTCAAGAGGCACACTGCCGCCGGGCGGCCCGGGGCACACAGTCTGGACGTTTCCACAAAGCGGAATTAGGATTCCGGCTATCAGAACGTAGTTCCGCACAGGCGGGCGGTCAACCGGCTCCCCGATAGGCTTTGGCCCTGCCCGCCAGTCCCGAAAGGAACGCGCCGTGCCGACGTCCAGCGCCAGCACCACCGACTCCGCCAAGTCCTCCGGCGGCGGGGTCCAGTCCCTCGAGCGCGCCTTCGATCTGCTCGAGCGGATGGCGGACGCGGGCGGCGAGGTCGGCCTCAGCGAGCTGTCGGCGGCCGGCGGGCTGCCGCTGCCGACCATCCACCGCCTGATGCGCACCCTCGTGGCCTGCGGCTACGTACGCCAGCAGCCCAACCGACGGTACGCGCTCGGCCCCCGCCTGATCCGCCTCGGCGAATCCGCCTCCCGGCTGCTGGGCACCTGGGCCCGCCCCTACCTCGCCCGCCTGGTGGAGGAGACCGGAGAGACGGCGAACATGGCCCTGCTCGACGGCGACGAGGTCGTGTACGTGGCGCAGGTGCCGTCCAAGCACTCGATGCGGATGTTCACCGAGGTCGGCCGGCGCGTCCTGCCGCACTCCACGGGCGTGGGCAAGGCGCTGCTCGCGCACACCCCGGACCACGAGGTGCGCGCCCTGCTGGCCCGCACCGGCATGCCCGCCGCCACCGACAGGACCATCACCACCCCGGAGGGCTTCCTGGCCGCCCTTGAGGACGTGCGCCGGCTCGGCTACGCCATGGACGACAACGAGCAGGAGATAGGGGTGCGCTGCCTCGCGGTCACCGTCCCCGACTCCCCCACCGCCGCCGCCATCTCCATCTCGGGCCCGGCCGGCCGGGTCACGGAGGCGGCCACCGAGCGCATCGTCCCGGTGCTCCAGCAGGTGGCCGTGGACCTCTCCGAGGCCCTGTCCGGCACGGGCCCGGCGGCCTGAACCGGCCACCCGGCCCACCGCCGCCACCGCCACCGCCACCGCCACCGCCACCGCCACCGGCCGCCCGGATGTCACTCACCGGCGGCTGATCACACGGTGAGCACCGTGAGCCGCCCGTCCCGCATCTCGTGCACCGCGTCCGCCGCGTCCAGGTGGGCCCGGTCGTGGGTGACCAGGACGGTCGCGGTGCCCCTGTCGTGCGTGAGGTGGGTGAGCAGGTCCAGGACGGCCGCGCCGCGCTCGTGGTCGAGGGCGCTGGTGGGCTCGTCGACGAGGAGGACGGACGGCTCGTTCATCAGCGCCCGCGCGATGTTGACCCGCTGGCGCTGGCCGCCGGAGAGCTGGTGCGGGTGCCGGTGCGCCTGGTCGGCGAGTCCGACCGCGGCCAGCAGTTCCCGGGCCCGTCCGGCCGCCGCCCGGCGTCCGTCGAGGCGGGCCATCACCTCCAGCTGCTCGGCCGCCGTCAGCGACGGCAGCAGGTTCGGCTGCTGGAAGACGATGCCGATGTTCCGCCTGCGCAGCACGGCGCGCTCGGCCGCGCTCAGCTCCCCGGTCGGCGTCCCGGCCACGCACACCCGCCCGCTGTCCGGCCGGATCAACGTGGCGGCCACGGCGAGCAGGCTGGACTTGCCCGAGCCGGACGGTCCGACGACCGCCATGAGGGACCCGGCGGGCACCTCCAGCCGCACCCGGTCCAGGGCCGTGAGCCTGCCGTCCCCGTCGGGGTAGGTCAGCGTGACGTCGTCGAGGATCAGGCTCATCGCACGCCTCCCAGCGCGGTCAGCGGGTCGACGGCGGTGATCCGCCGCACGGACAGGCCGGCGCCCAGCACACCGAGCACGATGGTCACCCCGGCGGGCAGCAGCACGGTGGGCAGGTCCAGCACGAAGGGCACCGAACCGCCCCGTACGAGCGCGCCCGCGAGGCCCGCGAGTCCGGTGCCGAGGAGCGTGCCGGCGGCGAGCAGGACAACGGCCTGGCCCAGCGCGTCGCGCAGCAGGTAGCGGGTGGAGGCGCCCAGCGCCTTGAGGACGGCGATGTCGGGGGAGCGCTGGATCGTCCACACCGTGAAGAACGCGCCGATGACCAGCGCGGAGATGACGAAGAGGAAGCCGCGCATCAGCTGGAGCGAGCCGTTCTCCGCCTGGTAGGACCCGATGGCGGTGAGCGCGTCGTCCTTGGCGAGCGTCTTCGTGCCGGCGGCCCGGTCCCCGGCCGCGAGGTCGGCGCCGTGCGCGCGCAGCGCGATCACGGTGGCCCGGCCCCCGTCCCAGGCCGTCCACACCACCGGCGTGTGGCTGTACGAGGCTCCGCCCGCGACGGCCGCCACGGTCCACGTGGCGGACCCGAGCCGCACCCGGTCCCCGGCCGTCACCCCGAGGTCCGCGGCCGCCTTCACGGTGAGCACCGCACGCCCGGGTGCGACTCCCTCAGGTGCGATGCCGCCGCCGGGCCGTACGGCGAACAGCGACACCGCCGCCGTACGGTCCCCGGCGGCCGCGTTGACCGTGCGGATCGCGACCGGCTCGGCGTACGGCACCCGCCGCGCCCACCGCTGTACGGCGGACGCCGGGAGCGAGGAGTCGGCGAAGGACACCGAGCGGCCCGCGGGCGGCGCGGCGAAGGCCAGGTGGTCGGCGGGCAGCTGCCGTACCGCCGAGGTGTTCTGCTGGGCCAGCCCGGCGGTCAGCCCGGACAGCAGCCCCACGAGCAGCGTGATCAGTACGACAACGGTCCCCATCAGGGCGAAGCGCCCCTTGGCGAACCGGAGGTCTCTCCATGCGACGAACATGCCCCAACCCTGCGCGGCAGGGCCCCCGCGGGGCATCGCGCCGGGGCACGCATCACCCGTGTCGAAGGAGGTGGGCACTCATCGAACTTTCGGTTGACCGGCGGCGGGGCGGCGGCCCTTACGCTGGAGCCGTCATGGACGTCCGCCAGCACTCCCCCGTCGTCATCACCCTGCGCCTGTGCCTGTACGCGCTGTTCGCGGGCCTGCTCGCGCTCGCCGCGATCCGGGCGGACGGCCCCGCCCCCGTGGCCGCGGCCGCCGTCACCGGCGCGGTGCTCGCCTGGGGCGTGCTGAGCCCGGCCGTCCACCGCTCCCGGCGTGGGGCGGCGGTGTGGCTGGGTGCGCTGAGCCTGTGCTGGCTGGTGCTGCTCGCCCTCTCCCCGGACGCCCTGTGGGCGGCCTTCCCGCTGTACTTCCTGCAACTGCACCTGCTGCCGGCGCGCTGGGGCCTGCCCGCGGTCGGCGCGACCGCCGCCGCGGCCATCGCCGGGTTCGTCGGCCACGGTGGACGGGTCACGCCGGGCGCGTTCATCGGCCCGCTGCTCGGCGCGGCGGTCGCGGTCGCCACGGTCCTCGGCTACGAGGCCCTGTACCGGGAGAGCGAGCGGCGCCGCGAGCTGATCGAGGAGCTGGTGGCCACCCGCGCCGAACTGGCCGCCGCCGAGCGCACCGCGGGCACCCTCGCCGAACGCGAGCGGCTGGCGCGGGAGATCCACGACACGCTGGCGCAGGGGCTGTCCAGCATCCAGTTGCTGCTGCGGGCCGCCCAGCGGGTGCTGCCCGCGGCCTCCCCGGCCGCCGGGCACATCGAGCAGGCCCGCGCCACCGCGCAGGACAACCTCGCCGAGGCCCGCCGCTTCGTGCACGCCCTGACCCCGCCGGACCTGGAGCACGGCTCGCTGGCCGGCGCGCTGGAGCGCCTGTGCTCGGGCGCGGCGGGGCCGCCCGCCGTCCGCTTCTCGGTGAGCGGCACGCCGGCCGAGCTGCCCACGCCGTACGAGGTGGCGCTGCTGCGGATCGCCCAGTCGGCGCTCGGCAACACCCTGCGGCACGCCGAGGCCCGCCGCGCGGAGATCACCCTCAGCTTCATGGACACCTCGGTGGCGCTCGACGTGGTCGACGACGGGGTCGGCTTCGTGCCCGACGCCGTGCCGGCCCGGGTGGCGGCGGGCGGCGCGGTGGAAGGCGGTTTCGGGCTGCCCGCGATGCGGGCGCGCGCCGAGGCGCTGGGCGGGACGTTCGCCGTGGAGTCCGCGCCCGGCCAGGGCACGGCGGTCGCGGTGACCCTGCCCTACCCGGACCCGGAGGGCCGCGCATGACGATCCGGCTGCTGCTCGCGGACGACCATCCCGTGGTCCGCGCCGGCCTGCGGGCCGTGCTGTCCGCCGAGCCCGACTTCGAGATCGCCGGGGAGGCGCCGACCGCGGAGCGCGCGGTGGAGCTGGCCGCGGCGGGCGGGGTCGACGTGGTGCTGATGGACCTCCAGTTCGGTGCGGGCGGCGCGCACGGCGCGGAGGCGACGGCGGCGATCACCGCCCGGCCCGGCGCCCCGCGCGTGCTGGTCCTCACCACGTACGACACCGACGCGGACATCCTCGCGGCGGTGGAGGCGGGTGCGGCGGGCTATCTGCTCAAGGACGCCCCGCCGCAGGAGCTGGCCGCCGCCGTGCGCACCGCCGCCTCCGGCCGCTCGGCCCTGGCCCCGGCGGTGGCCCACCGTCTCATGGACCGTATGCGCGCACCGGCGGCCGCGCTGAGCCGACGCGAGCTGGAGGTGCTGGAGCTGGTCCGCGACGGCCTGTCGAACCTGGAGATCAGCAAGCGGCTGTTCCTCAGCCAGGCCACGGTGAAGTCCCATCTGGTGCACATCTACGCCAAGCTGGGCGTGGACTCCCGTACGGCGGCGGTGGCGGCGGCCACCGGGCAGGGACTGCTGCGGCGCAGCGGGTCCTGACCGGCGGGGGCGGCCTCAGCGTGCCGGCGGCTCGCCCGGCTCGCCGAACAGGTCGACCGAGGCGCGGACTTGGGCGAGCCCACGGGCCAGGGCGCTGACGGAGCCGATGGCCCCGGCGATCAGCAGCAACGAGCGGCGCATGCGCGGGATCTCGGGCGTGCCGTGGGCGGCCATCGCGGCGAGCGCGGCGAGTTCGTCCTCGGCTATCGCGCGGTCGGGGAACTCCGCGGGGTGGGCGGCGAGTTCGCGGCGCAGCCGGGACACGGCGGTGCGCAGTTCCGCCGCCCTCGGGTCCTCTCCGCTGCTGGTCACCGTCCGCTGCCCCAAGCTCCGCAACACAGCCCTCCCCCTCGCACTTCGTCGTGCGCCCTCCTCGGACCCGGGTCAGTAAACGCCACCGGGACGGGACGCGCCACCGGGGGAACCGAAATTCAGCCCCTTCTCATCCACGTGTTCGACGGGTCGTCAGGTATGCAGGAGCCATGAAACACATGGACGACCTGAACCGCAGGAACGAGCCGGACGGCGAGGGCGACGCGGACGGCAGGGACGGGCAGGCCGGCGCGGGCGGCAGGGACGGGCAGGCCGGCGCGGGCGGCGAGGTCGCCGGGCTGGTGCTGGCCGCCGGTGGCGGGCGGCGGCTCGGCGGGCGGCCCAAGGCGCTGCTGACCCACCGGGGCCGGCCGCTGGTGGAGCACGCGGTCGCGGTCCTGCGGGCGGCCGGTTGCACCCGGGTGCACGTGGTGGTCGGCGCGCGGGCGGCGGACGTACGGCGGCTGGCGCGGCTGGAGGGCTGTGTGCTCGTGGACAACCCGCGGTGGGAGGAGGGCATGGGCTCCTCGTTGCGGGCGGGGCTGGACTCGCTGGCCGGAACCGGCGCCCGCGCGGTCCTGGTGTCCCTGGTCGACCAGCCCGGCATCGGGTCGGAGGCGGCGACCCGGGTGCGGGCGGCCTTCCGGGACGAGACGTCGCTGGTCTCGGCGGCGTACGAGGGCGTACGCGGCCATCCCGTGCTGTTCGGGTCGGCCCACTGGGCGGGCGTCGCGGCGAGCGCGGCCGGCGACCGGGGAGCGCGCGCCTATCTGAGGGCGCACCAGGACGCGGTGACGCTGGTCGAGTGCGGGGACGTGGCGCGGGCGTACGACATCGACACCGAGGCGGATCTGGGTCACCTCGAGTGAGCGGGACACCCAGGGTGAGCGGCATGGCACCGAGCGCCGCACTGCCTCGATACGGAGACTCTCGACATCAACAAACCATTGAACTTCCACCATGAGAAAACTAGTATCCACTGCCCAGAAGCGCCCGGCCGCTCCCCGGACGACATATGCCCCGTTCACACCCATAGGCATCCGGTGCCACGGCATGGTGGCGATGAACGTGGTTCGCTGAAGAAGCCCCGAAGGAAGTGACAGCTCATGTCCGCACCAGCGCCGTCCCCGCTGGCCATCGTCGACGCCGAGCCCCTGCCCCGGCAGGAGGAGGTCCTGACCGACGCGGCGCTCGCCTTCGTGGCCGAGCTGCACCGGCACTTCACGCCGCGCCGCGACGAACTCCTCGCCCGCCGGGCCGAGCGCCGCGCCGAGATCGCCCGCACCTCCACCCTCGACTTCCTGCCCGAGACGGCCGCCGTCCGCGCGGACGACTCCTGGAGGGTCGCCGAGGCCCCCGCCGCCCTGAACGACCGCCGGGTCGAGATCACCGGCCCCACCGACCGCAAGATGACGATCAACGCGCTCAACTCGGGCGCGCGGGTCTGGCTCGCCGACTTCGAGGACGCCTCCGCGCCGACCTGGGAGAACGTCGTCCTCGGCCAGCTCAACCTGATCGACGCCTACACCCGCAGCATCGACTTCACCGACGCGGCCTCCGGCAAGACGTACGCCCTGCGGCCGGCCGAGGAGCTCGCCACGGTCGTCACGCGGCCGCGCGGCTGGCACCTGAACGAGCGTCACCTGCGCGACGCCGACGGCCGCCAGGTGCCCGGCGCCCTCGTCGACTTCGGCCTGTACTTCTTCCACAACGCCAGGCGCCTGCTCGACATGGGCAAGGGCCCGTACTTCTACCTGCCCAAGACCGAGTCGCACCTGGAGGCCCGCCTCTGGAACGACGTCTTCGTCTTCGCGCAGGACTACGTCGGCATCCCGCAGGGCACGATCCGCGCCACCGTCCTCATCGAGACGATCACGGCCGCGTACGAGATGGAGGAGATCCTCTACGAACTGCGCGACCACGCCTCCGGGTTGAACGCGGGGCGCTGGGACTACCTGTTCTCCATCGTGAAGAACTTCCGTGACGGCGGATTGAAGTTCGTGCTGCCGGACCGCAACGCGGTCACGATGACGGCCCCGTTCATGCGGGCGTACACCGAACTCCTCGTGCGCACCTGCCACAAGCGCGGCGCGCACGCGATCGGCGGGATGGCCGCGTTCATCCCCTCGCGCCGGGACGCGGAGGTCAACCGGGTCGCGTTCGAGAAGGTCCGCGCCGACAAGGACCGCGAGGCGGCCGACGGCTTCGACGGCTCCTGGGTCGCCCACCCCGACCTGGTGCCGATCGCCATGGAGTCCTTCGACAAGGTGCTCGGCGACCGGCCGCACCAGAAGGACCGCCTGCGCGAGGACGTGCACGTCGAGGCGGCCGACCTGATCGCCGTCGACTCCCTCGACGCCCGGCCGACGTACGCGGGGCTGGTCAACGCCGTTCAGGTGGGCCTGCGTTACATCGAGGCGTGGCTGCGGGGCATGGGCGCGGTCGCCATCTTCAACCTCATGGAGGACGCGGCCACCGCCGAGATCTCCCGCTCGCAGATCTGGCAGTGGATCAACGCGGGTGTGGAGTTCGAGAACGGCGAGAAGGCCACGCCCGAGCTGGCCCGGAAGGTCGCCGCCGAGGAACTGGCGAACATCCGCGAGGAGATCGGCGCCGACGCCTTCGCCGCCGGCCACTGGCAGCAGGCCCACGACCTGCTCCTCCAGGTCTCCCTCGACGAGGACTACGCCGACTTCCTGACCCTGCCGGCGTACGAGCGGCTCGAGGGCTGAGATCGCTGCCGAAGAGCCACTCCCCGGGGCCGGGCTCACTCCAGGTGCGCCGACCAGTCCTGTTCGGCGGCGGGCCTGCCGTGCAGGTCGGGGACGCGTTTGAGCCAGTCGGGCCGTCCCCGCTCGGTGCGGGCCGCGCGGGCGGCCTCCTCGGCCGCCAGCTCCTCGCGGCTCGGGAAGTCGGTGGGCAGCCACTCCCGCGAGGCCGCCACGCGCGCCGCGAGGTAGTCGACGTAGGCGCCGCGTGCCTCGTCGGGGGTGGCGAAGCCCGGCTCCTCGGTGAGCCAGGCGTCGGGCACCTCGGCGAGCACGTCCCGCAGCAGCTCCCGGGTCACCCGGGGGGCCAGCTCGGCGTCGGCGGCGCGGACGTCGGGCGCGTAGTGGCCGAGGGCGTGGTGCCGGAAGTCGTAGGCCTTCGCGGGCGCCGAGGTGTCCCAGCGGTGGTGGAAGACGAGGGCCGCGCCGTGGTCGATGAGCCACAGGTGCGCGGGCGCGGTGCCGGAGGTCGGCCAGATCATGAGGTTGGAGCTGTGGACCGTGCGGTCCACGTTCACGGTGAGCGCGTCCAGCCACACGATCCGGCCGGCCTCCAGCGGGTCCACCGGGAAGCTCCTGGCCGCCTCGGGCGTGAAGTCGCGCGCGCCCGGCAGGTAGTCCATGCCGAGGTTGACGCCCGGGCTGGCGTTCAGCAGGTCGCGCACTTCCTGGTGGGGTTCGTGCGCGGCGAGGTCCGGGTCGAAGTGCACCAGCACCAGCTCGGGGAAGCGCAGCCCGAGCGCCCGCGCCAGCTCCCCCACGACCACCTCGGCCACCAGCGCCTTGCGCCCCTGCGCGGAGCCGGTGAACTTCACGACGTACGTCCCGAGGTCGTCGGCCTCGACGACACCGGGGACGGAGCCGCCGGAGCGCAGGGGGGCGACGTAGCGGGTCGCGGTGACCTCTCTCAGCATCTTCAAGCCCCCCCGGATCATTACCTTACATTCCACGTTCGGGGGCGCCTCACGTGCCTTTCGGGCGCCGGCTCACTTCCTCGATGTAGCGATCCCCGTAAGGGGCATGCTGGCCGACTACCCGCGGGGCGCGGAGTGTCACGGCGCACACGGCGCGGCGAGTTCGACGAGGTGCCGGGCAGTGCCCACGGGATCGACGATCTGATGGAGGTGTGCGCCGGGCAGGTGCGCCACACGCCAGCCGCGATCGCGCGCCTCGGCGGCGAGGTCGTCGTACGGGGGGCCGAACAGCAGGTAGGCGCAAGGATGGTCGTCCCAGCCGTCGGGGACCGGGATGTGCTGCTCGTAGTAGGAGAGCGGCAGGGTGGGCTGCTCCTCGGTGACCGTCCGCCGCACCGCCGGGTCGGAGAACATGGGGGCGATGTCCGCCTCCTCCCACCAGTCGGTCCAGCGCGGCAGCCTGCCGTTCACCGCCATCGGGCGGAGGAACGCCAGCACCTCGGGTGAGGCGACAGGGGTCGGTCCGGTCCGGGCCGGCAGCGCGGCGTCGACGAAGACCGAGCCGGTCACCGGATGGTCGAGGCCCGAGCGGATCGCCGGGAGGAACAGGCCCGCGTTGCTGTGTGCCACCAACGTGACGGGGCTGCCGGCCGGGACCTGCCGGAGGTCGTCGCGGACGGCGCTGACGACGCGGGGCCAGAAGGGCGCAGCGCCGGCGCCGATGTGCAGCAGGGACGGTACCCGCACCTCGTACCCCGCCGCAGCCAGGTGTTCGGCCACAGGGTGCCAGGTCGAGGGGCCCACGGACGGACTGTGCACGAGAACGAAGATCGGCTGCATGGGACGATCCTGTCGCCCGTGCCTTCCCGGGCGCGACGTTCTCGGCTGACAGCCGAACGCCCCGCGTCCAGGAGGCCGAGGCCCGTTCCCTCCCGGCCGGCCGGCCCCGCCGTGCGCCTCTTCCTCAGCCCGTGTTCCTCACCCCGTGCCGCGAGCCGAAGCGCCAGCCAGTGGGTTCGGGACGGGGTGGTAGCGGGCGGCGGCTCCGTCCGCCGCCGTCCAGCGCAGCAGGAGGTTGGTCTTGCCGGGCAGGGACGGGGAGGCGAGCAGGGCCGCGATCTCGGGGAGGTCGTGGCGGGTGAGCTCCTCGCGGAGGGCGGACCAGGGGTCGTAGGCCGGATGCCGTTCGGTGAGGGCCGCGGCGATCTCGGTGAGGTGGTTGACGATCAGGCAGTAGACCAGGCGCTCCCAGCCGGCCGACCGGGAGACCTCCGGGAGCAGCTTGACGCCCTCGGCGTCGCGGAAGAGGGCCTGGACGGGCAGGCCGTCGGCGTCCACGGCGATCAGCGAGTTCTGCAGGTGCGCCTCGAGCACCACGCCGTGCCGGGCGAAGGCGGTCAGGGGCGGGGGCACGACCTGGCGCAGCCAGGCCCGCCACCAGCGGTCGGGGTCCAGCGGGCCGTCGAGCGGGTTGCCGTCGAACCCCTCGGCGAGTGCGGCGGCGAGCAGCGGGGTCGCCCCGGGCAGCAGGTGTCCGCGCAGCCCGTCGCGGACGACGACGGCCAGTTCCTCGAAGGCGAAGCGGGCGGTGCGGTAGCCGCGGTCGCTCAGCCAGGCCGCCGGCCCGTCCTGGCCGGCGAAGGCCCGGGCGACGGCGGTGTCGGTGCGGCGCAGCCGGAGCAGGTCGTGCCGCCACAGCCGCCGTACGTCGTTGGTGATGCGCACGTCCAGGCTGAACTTCAGGAACAGGTCGGCCCCGGGCGCGTGGACGGTGCGGATCGCGGCCGTGGGACGGACCTCGCACGCGGTCGTGCCGAGCCGCAGCAGCCGGCCGTCCGCGAAGGCGTCGGCGAGGTCGCGGCCCACCAGGTCGAGCTGCCAGGGGTGGGCGGGCAGCAGCCGGTAGCCGGGCGGGGCCTGGCCGAGCGCGTCCAGGGCCGAGGTGTCGCCCTCCTCCTCGACCTGGTCCTCGCGCACCGCGAGCAGCGCGAGCGGGAAGCGGGCGTACGCCTCCGGCGCGTACGGCAGCCAGGAGGCGACCGGGCCGCCACCGCGCGCCTTGGGCGCGGGGTGGTGCGGGTGGCCGGTGACCAGGGACTGCTCGGAGCGCGTGTACGGGTCCTCGGGCGCGCTCGCCCGCGCGCGGGCCTCCAGCAGCGCGGCCACGGCGTCCCGGCTGTCGATCATCTCCGCGGGCAGTTCGTGGTTGGAGAGACCGGTGTGCCCGCGCAGTTCCTCGGCGACCAGTTTGACCAGCTCGGTGTGGCCGAGGGGCTGCCAGCCGTCCGCGGTGCGCACCTCGGGCCCGGCGGGCCGCCGCCCGGGCCGCACCCGCAGCAGCCGGCCGCTGCCGGGCAGCCGGTACACCCTGCGGTCCCGTGGGTCCGCACAGGGCTGTGCCACCTCGCGGATCAGGCAGTTCAGCAGGGGGGCGGCCGCGTACGCGTCGGCGCGCGCCGCGACGTCGCCGCTGGGGGGCATGAGCTCCACGCGTTCGCGTTCCATTCGTTCCATACGTCCACACGGTGCGAAGGTGATCAGTATGTCCGCCCGGCGCCCGCTACCGTGACGCCCGACCGTTTCCGGAGGAGCCCGACCGTGCACCGTCCCCCCACCGCCGAGGCAGAGGTCGCCGAGGAGCTGGCCGCCGTGCGCCCCGGACTCGTGCCACGGTACGCGCAGGAGCTGCGCGGTGCGCGGGCCGCCGTGCTGTCCCGGCTGTGGCGGGCCCTCGCCCATGAGCCGCTGCCGTGGATCACCGGCCGGGAGCGGGGCCGGGACGCGCTGGTCCTGCGGCTTCGCGACGGCCGCCGGCTCAGCGGGCCGCCGGCGGATCCGTACGCCACGGCGGCCTACGTGACGGTCGTACACCTCGACGGAACGCCCTACGACGATCCGGCGGCCCTGGCAACGGCCCTCGCCGTGCCGCACGGTGACGCCTTGGCGGCCGAACTGGCCCACAGCGTCGCCTCCTTGGCGCTGTCGCGCGCCGATCAGCCGGCCCCGTCCGGTGCCCACCCGAACGAGTGGCCCGCCGAGGACTGGCAGTGGGAGCAGCGGGTGGTCGACGGTCACCCCTTCCATCCGAACTGCCGTGCGCGGCCCGGTTTCTCGGTGGCCGAGCAGCTGGCGTACGGGCCGGAGCACCGTCCTTCGGTGGAGCTGGGTCTGCTGCCGGTGGCGCGGGAGGAGTGCCTGGTGTCGGGGGTCTGGCCCGAGGAACTGCGCGACGGGCGGCGGCTGCTCGTGCCGGTGCATCCCTGGCAGGCGGCGCACGTGCTCAAGCGGCCCCGCGAGGAACGCGCGCTCACCGCCCACCCGCTGATGTCGCTGCGCACCCTGGCGCTGCCCGGCGGGCCGCACGTCAAGACGGCGCTCACCGCCCGGTTGACCTCCTCGGTGCGGGACATCTCGGTCGGCTCGGTCGCCGCGTCGGCGGCGCTGTCGGAGTTCGGGCAGGTTCTGGCCGGACGCACGGACGGCCTGCTCGGGATCACCCGCACACCGGCCGCGATCGCGGCCGGCTCCCCGGACCTCGCGGCGCTGTGGCGCGAGTCGCCACGCGCCTGCGCGGGCCCCGGCGAGCACGTACTGCCGGTGGCGGCCCTCGCCGCCACGGAACTGCCTCACTCCCCGGGCTGGTTGGCCGCATTCACCCGGCTGGCGCTCACCGCCGGGCTGCGGCTGCTGGAGCTGGGCGTGGCCCTGGAGGCGCACGGTCAGAACCTGCTGGTGGTCCTCTCCGGGTCGGGCGAGCCGCTGCGCCTGGTCTACCGCGACCTCGCCGACATCCGCGTCAGCCCCGCCCGGCTGGCCCGGCACGGCATCCCCGTGCCCGACCTGCCCGCCAGGAACCTCACCGACGACCCGGTGGCCCTGCGCCGCAAGCTGTTCGGCTCCCTGGTCGCGGGGGCGCTGGCCGGCGCGGCGGGTTCGGGGCCGGCGCTGGGTGCGGCCCTGGAGCCGGCCGTACGGGATCTGCCGCGCACACCGGACGTGCTGTCGCTGCGTCAGGATCCGGTGCCAACCAAGGCGTTGACGCTGATGAGGCTGTCGCCCGGGACTCCCGGCGACCAGTGGACCGAGCTGCCCAACCCGCTCGTTTTGGAGCCGCGCGCGTCCGGTCAATAAGATCCGCCGATGATCACAAGACAACGGCTGGCGGCGGGAGTCTGTGCTCTGCTCGCCGCCCTGACGGCCGGGTTCGCCCTGCCCGCCGGCGCCGTCGCCGACGAGACCGACGGCCAGGCCGCCCCCAAGGTCGAACTCGTCCTGGACGTCAGCGGCTCCATGCGGACGCGGGACATCGACGGGGGCACGCGCATGGCCGCGGCCAAGCAGGCGTTCAACGAGGTCCTCGACGCCACGCCCGAGGACGTCCAGCTCGGCATCCGCACCCTCGGCGCCAACTACCGCGGCGACGACCGCAAGACGGGTTGCAAGGACACCGCCCAGCTCTACCCGGTCGGCCCGCTGAACCGCACCGACGCCAAGACCGCCGTCGCGACGCTGACCCCGACCGGCTGGACCCCCATCGGACCCGCGCTCCTGAAGGCGGCCGACGACCTCCAGGGGGGCAACGGCACCCGCCGTATCGTGCTGATCAGTGACGGCGAGGACACCTGCCAGCCGCTGGACCCCTGCGAGGTGGCCCGCGAGATCGCCGCCAAGGGCGTCGGCCTGACCATCGACACCCTCGGCCTGGTGCCGGACGCCAAGACCCGCGACCAGCTCAGCTGCATCGCGGACGCGACCGGCGGCACCTACACCTCCGTACAGCACAAGGAGCAACTCAGCAACCGGGTCGGCCAGTTGGTCGACCGGGCCGCCGACCCGGTGGTGACGCCGGTGGCCACCGAGGGCGCCGCCGACTGCACCAGGGCGCCCGCGCTCAAGTCGGGCCTCTACACCGACCGCGAGGAGTTCGGGCAGCAGCGCTGGTACCGGGTGGACGTCAACCCCGGGCAGGAGCTGCGCGCTTCGGTGAGCGTGGCCGACGACCGCACCGTGAACCCCGACTACGGGGTGCTGCTGCGCGCGGTGACCGTGCACGGCCGGGAGATCGTGCGCGGTGAGGCGGCGGGCAACGGCCGCACCGACGTGATATCCACCGGCCTGCGCTACCCGCGGCCCGGGAGCGACGACGACAACGCCCCGGCCGAGACCGTGTGCCTGCAGGTCACCAACTCCTTCTCGGCCGCGCCGGGCGTGAAGACCACGCCCGGCCTGCCGCTGGAACTGACCGTGGACGTGGTGGACGGGCCGGCCAAGGCCGCCGACGTGGCCGCCTTCGGCCTGGGCCGCGGCTGGTGGCTGCTCGGCGTGCTCGTACTGACCGGCTTCCTCGCCGGACTGCTGTGGGGCTGGGTGTCACGCTGGCGGATCGCGGTCTGGAGGACCAACTGATGCGGATCACAAGAGCACTGGGCGCACTGACCGCCGCGCTCCTCACCCTCGGGGCGGTGGCCGCCGGCCCCGCGGCGGCGGACTCCACCCCCTCCCCGAGCCCCTCGGGCGACTCGAAGACGCCGACGCAGGCCGGTACGTCGTTCCGTACGGCGACGGAGATCGAGCAGGGGCAGCGGGCCACCGCGAGCGCCGCCGCCGGCGACTACCTGTACTGGTCGTTCCCCGCGGACGCCGGCGTGCGCCCCACCGTCCGGGCGACGGTGAAGCTGCCCGGGACGCACGCGTCGCAGACCTGGCAGATCGACGTCTACGACGGTCTGCGGCGCCGCCAGTCGTGCCAGTACGGCGCCCAGACGCGCACCGCCGCGCAGGGCACCGCCTCGGTGGAGCTCGCGTGCGTGCTGCGCACGGTCCGCGCCTGGTCGGAGGCGTGGTCCAACGACCCGCTGCCGGGCACGTACTACATCCGGCTGACGGCGGTGGGCCTTCAGCCCTCCGACCTCGGTCTGCCGGTGAGCGCCGAGGTGCGGGTCGACTCCAAGGACATCGGCGGCGCGGCCGCGGTGGACGGCTCGCTGGCGCAGCCGCTGGTGCCGGGCGTCGCGGTGACCTCGCGGCAGAGCGGGAGTGACTCCGGGTCCGGGTCGGACTCCGGGTCCAGCTCCGGATCCGGCTCCGGTTCCAAGAAGGCGGCGGTGCTCTCCAGCATCGAGCCGGACGGCGGCTGGTCGTCCGGCTGGTGGTCCGACCGGTGGGTGTGGACGGGGATCGGCGCCGTGCTGGCCGCCCTCGCGGGCATCGGCGGCTACGCGCTGACGCGCGGTTCGGGCCGGCCGACGCGGGTGCCGCCGGGAGCCTGACAAGCAGTCATGCGCCGGTGGTGGAAGGCCCGTTCCTGAGGGAGCGGGCCTTCCGTCATTCCTCCCGCAGGGCGCGCAGCGCCTTCGCCGGCGTGCCCTCGCCGGACACCTCGATCCGTCCCGCGCGCACCGCGTCCGCCAGGCTCAGCTCCCCCCGGGCGAGGGCCGTGCAGGTCGGCGAGTCCAGCACCAGCCGGGCGTCCGGCTCGCCCGGGGCCGGCCCGTCCCCGTAGACGGGCCCGTGCTGCGCGCCCACGTACAGGTGGAAGTCCCCCTCCTCCAGACGCACTTCGACGACACCCTCGCCCTCCAGCGCGCGCAGCAGCGGCAGGGCGAACCAGTGGGCGCGCACCGCGTCGGTGGGGCGCGGCTCACCGAGTTCGCTCTCCCCCCACTCCCCCAGCGCCTGGAGCACGGGCAGCAACGCGGTGCCGCGCTCGGTGAGTTCGTAGACGAAGGCGGCGGCGGGCGGGGGCAGCCTGCGCCGGGTGGCGAGTCCGTCGCGCTCCATGTCCTTCAGCCGCGAGGCGAGCACGTCGGTGCTCACTCCGGGCAGGTCGGCGTGCAGGTCCGTGTAGCGGCGCGGGCCGGCCAGCAACTCCCGGACGATCAGCAGGGTCCAGCGGTCGCCGACGGCGTCGAGCGCGCGGGCGGCGGAGCAGTACTGGTCGTAGCTTCGGCGAGGTGACATGCGACGCAGTCTAGACATGTTGTTGGACTTTCCAAGCTCGAACTTGGTAAAACCAAGCAACACCTGATGGCGGAGGGGAAGCGACGCATGGAGTTCCGGCAGTCGAGCAAGCTCAGCGAGGTCTGCTACGAGATCCGCGGTCCGGTGATCGAGCACGCCAACGCGCTGGAGGAGGCGGGCCACAGCGTGCTCCGCCTGAACACGGGCAACCCCGCGCTCTTCGGCTTCGAGGCGCCCGAGGAGATCCTCCAGGACATGATCCGGATGCTGCCGCGGGCGCACGGCTACACCGACTCGCGCGGTGTCCTCTCCGCCCGCCGTGCGGTGGCCCAGCGCTATCAGGAGCGCGGGCTGGAGGTGGGCGTCGACGACGTGTTCCTCGGCAACGGCGTCTCGGAGCTGGTGTCGATGGCCGTACAGGCGCTGGTGGAGGACGGCGACGAAATCCTCATCCCCGCGCCGGACTTCCCGCTCTGGACGGCCGTCACGACCCTGGCCGGCGGCAAGGCGGTGCACTACCTGTGCGACGAACAGGCCGACTGGTACCCGGACCTGGACGACATGGCCTCGAAGATCACCGACCGCACCAAGGCCGTGGTGATCATCAACCCGAACAACCCCACCGGCGCGGTCTACCCGAAGGAGATCATCGAGGGCATCCTCGACCTCGCCCGCCGGCACGGCCTGATGGTCTTCGCCGACGAGATCTACGACCAGATCCTCTACGACGGCGCCGTGCACCACAGCGCCGCCGCGCTCGCCCCGGACCTGGTGGTCCTCACCTTCTGCGGACTGTCCAAGACCTACCGCGTCGCGGGCTTCCGCTCCGGGTGGCTGGTGGTGAGCGGGCCCAGGCAGCACGCGAAGGACTACCTGGAGGGCCTGACCATGCTGGCCTCCATGCGTCTGTGCGCCAACGCGCCCGCGCAGTACGCCATCCAGGCCGCGCTCGGCGGGCGCCAGTCGATCACGGAACTCACCGCGCCCGGCGGGCGGTTGCACGAACAGCGCGATGTGGCCTGGGAGAAGCTCAACGAGATCCCGGGCGTGTCCTGCGTGAAGCCCAAGGGCGCGCTGTACGCCTTCGCGCGCCTCGACCCCAAGGTGCACCGCATCCACGACGACGAGCGGTTCGTGCTCGACCTGCTGCTGCGCGAGAAGATCCAGGTCGTCCAGGGCACCGGCTTCAACTGGCCCGCCCCGGACCACTTCCGCATCCTCACGCTGCCGCACGCCGACGTCCTGGAGACGGCGATCGGCCGGATCGGCCGCTTCCTCAGCGGCTACCGACAGTAGCGCGCTCGCCGGACGACGCGAGGCCACTCGGTGCCGCGCCGGGCCACGGGGGACCGCCCGGTGCCGCGCCGGGCCACGGGGGCCGCTCGGTGCCCCGCCGGGCGACCGGGGCGGCCCCTGCCGCGCGACCGGGGCGGCCCCTGCCGTGCCCCGCCCCGTCCGGCGCAGTCCGCCCTGCGGGGCCGGGGGCGGGTGTGGCAGGCTGCTGACGCACGTGTCAGGAAGGGACGACGGGACGGAACGACGGCGTGGGTGATCTCTTTCTCGTCCGCCACGGCGAGACCGAGTGGTCGAGGTCCGGGCGGCACACCGGGTACACGGACGTGCCGCTGACCGAGCGGGGCCGCGAGGAGGCGCGCCGACTGGTGCCGCTGATCCGTTCGCACCGCATCGGCGCGGTGTTCGTGAGCCCGCTCCAGCGGGCCCGGGAGACGGCCGAGCTGATCGGCGTCCAGGACGCCCGCGTCGACTCGGACCTGCGCGAGTGGGACTACGGCGGCTACGAGGGCGTCACCACCGTCGAGATCCAGCGCACCCGGCCCGGCTGGTTCCTGTTCACCGACGGGGTGGTGCCGGGGCCCCCGGCGCACCCCGGGGAGACCCCGGAACAGGTCGGGGAGCGCGCCGACCGCGTGCTGAGCAAGGTCGACGCCGCGCTCGCCAACACCGAGGGAGTCGTCCTGCTCGTGGCCCACGGCCACTTCCTGCGCGTCCTCACCGCCCGCAGGCTGGGCCTGGCGCCCGAGGCCGGCGCCCTCTTCCAGCTGGCCACGGGCACGGTGTGCCGCCTCGGCACGGAACACGGCCGCCCGGTGATCGCGGGCTGGAACATCAGGCCCACGCCCCAGGCGTAGCCCGGGGACCGGGCCCCGGGGCTCGTGGCGGGGGCGTTGTCAGTGGTGGGCCGTAGTCTTCAAGTGGGCCGCACGACCATCGGCAACGGGGAGGAGTGCGTCGTGACACGAGTGCCGACCGCCGCGCAGCGGCGCGTCATCGACGGCGCCGATCCCGGGACCGGGCGGGTCAGGGGGACCGAGTCCCAGCTGGCGGGGCTGGTGAAGCGCGGGCTCGTCTTCCGGCATCCGCGGCCGCCGCACGATCATTTCCTGACGCCTGCCGGTCATCGGATACGTGAGGCGGCGCCCGGTGCGCCCGGTGCCGGGGAACCGGGTCCTGCGGCCCGTACGGGCGTGTTCGCCGCGCGCGTCGGCGGGGACGAGGACGCGGGGACGGCGGCGGAGGACGGTCCCGCACGGGCCCGCGAGGTGCACAGCGCGTGGCAGGGGCTGCTGGAGCTGCGCCGGATGACCAACCCGGACGCGGACACCGGCCGGCCCTGCGGCTGGGAGCGCGCTCATCTGGTGCAGGCCGCCGCACTCGCCCTGGAGGCGGCGGGTCACCGTGCGGCGGGACCGGGGGGCGACGGCTACCGGGTGCGGGCGACTCCACAGCCCGAGGCGGTCGCGGTGTACGGGCCGGACACCGGCGTACTGCGGGCCTGCGCGGCCACGCTGGAGGCGGCGGGCTGGCAGGCCGGCGAGTACACGGAGCCGCGTACGCGGGCGCGGTATCTGCTGGCTTCGCCCCGCAGGGTGTGAGGCGCGTGTCAGGATCGGGAGAGCAGAGAAACAGGATCAGAGCTTTCGTACGAGGCGAGGGAGTGCAGTGAGCGAGCCGTTCTCCGTCCGGGTGACCGTGCGCGGGTACGAGACCGATGTGCAGGGCCACCTCAACCAGGCCGTCTACCTCAACTACGCGGAGCACGCCCGCTGGTCGCTGCTCCAGGCCGCGGGCATAGGCCAGGCGGACCTGGTGGCGTCAGGCGTGGGGCCGGTCGCCCTGGAGACGACCATCCGCTACCGGCGGGAACTGCTCGCCGGTGACGAGGTCGATGTGACCTGCGCCTTCGAGTGGGGCACGGGCAAGACGTTCACCATCGCGCAGACCATCCGCAAGACGGACGGCACCGTCGCCGCGGAGATCACCGCGGTGGGCGGGCTGATGGACCTCAAGGCACGCAGACTCGTCGCCGACCCGCGGGAGCACTTCAAGGAACTGACGGCGGATCCGGCGCTGTTCGGCCTGTGAGGCCCGCTCGCCCCGTGGCGGAGTGGCTCAGGAACCGGCGGGCTCCCGCGTCGGAACCGGAAGCTGGTTGTAGCCGTAGTAGAGGGCGATCAGGGCGTGCGCTGCCAGGGTCAGCGGGGCCGATACGAAGGCGAGTCCCACGGTGACCGGGTAGGCGAGCGAGCCCAGCGCGAAGCGGACCCGAGTCGCGCGGGCGGCCGGGGCGTCGACACGCTCGTCGAACAGGTGGCCCGTGCGGGTGAGATGCCACCACAGGGCCTGGAAGGTGTACGCCATCACCACCATGACCAGGCTGTAGACCGCGGCGGCCACGTGCGAGGTCCGGTCCTCGCGCAGATACGCGGCGAGCATGGCCGTGGGCCAGGGCACCGCGGCCACCACCATGAGCACCAGCAGGTTGAGGAACATCAGCGTGCGGTCGACCCGCTTGACGTAACTGAACAGCTGGTGGTGGTTGATCCACATGATGCCGATGACCAGGAAGCTGACCACGTAGGCGGCGTACGACGGCCACTGGGCGCCCAGGGCGCGCCACAGGTCGCCGTTCTCGCCGACCTCGGGGACCTTGATCTCCAGGATGAGCAGGGTGATGGCGATGGCGAACACGCCGTCGCTGAAGGCCTCTACCCGGCCGGATTCGTTCATGGCGCCAAGCCTGCCGCATCACGTGCGCGGGGCGCGGCGCAACGGCCGTGCCCCGCGGACGAGTTCAGCGGTCCGGCTCGGTGGGCCGGCTCGGTGGCTTCCGTGGCGAGTTCAGTGGACGGCGGCGATCTCCTCGGCGGTCTCCATGGGGTGGGTGACCTCGCGGGCCTCGCGGCCCTTGCCGACGTGGTTGAACAGGAGGTTGAGGACGACCGCCACCAGGCAGCCGGTGGAGATGCCGGAGTCGAGGACGATCCGCGCGGTCTGGGGGAAGGAGTGGTAGAAGTGCGGCGCGGTGATGGGGATGATCCCGGCGGCGAGCGACACGGCCACGATGAGGACGTTGTTGTCCTTGTCCAGCCCGGCCCGTACGAGGGTCTGGATGCCGCTCGCGGCCACCGACCCGAACAGCACCACGCCCGCGCCGCCGAGCACCGGACGCGGCACCACGGCGATGAGGGAGGCGGCGGCCGGGCACAGGCCCATCAGGACCAGGAAGCCACCGCCGAAGGCGACCACGAACCGGCTGCGGATGCGGGTCATCGCCACCAGCCCGATGTTCTGCGCGAAGGCGCTGCACATGAAGCCGTTGAACAGCGGGCTGAGCGCGGAGCCGAGGGTGTCGGCGCGCAGGCCGGCGGCGATGGTCCGCTCGTCTGCTGGACGTTCGACGACCTCGCCGAGGGCCAGCATGTCGGCGGTGGACTCGGTCATCGACACCACCATCACCACGCACATCGACAGGATCGCGGCGAGCTGGAACTGCGGGGCGCCGAAGTGGAAGGGGGTGGGGAAGCCGATCAGCCGGGCCTGTGCGACCGGGCCGAAGTCGGTCATCCCGAACGGTACGGCGACGAGCGTGCCGGCGACCATGCCGAGGAGGACGGCGATCTGCTTGACGAAGCCCCGGGTGAAGCGGCGCAGCAGCAGGACGAGAAGCAGGGTGGCCCCGGCGAGGGCGAGGTGGGACGGCGAGCCGTAGTCGGCGGCGGCCGGGTCGGGGCCCTGGGCCCAGCCGAAGGCGACGGGCAGCAGGGACACGCCGATGAGGGTGATCACGCTGCCGGTGACGACGGGCGGGAAGAACCGGATCGCCTTGCAGAAGACGGGTGCGGCCAGGAAGCCGAGGAGGCCGGCCACGATCACCGCGCCGAAGATGACCGGCAGGGCGTCGGACTTGTCCTTGGTGGAGGCGACGATCGCGGTCATCGGGGCGACCCCGGCGAAGGTGACGCCGTTGACGAAGGGCAGCCGGGCGCCGATCTTCCAGACGCCGAGGGTCTGCAGGAAGGTGGCGAGTCCGGCAGTGAACAGGCAGGCGCCGGTGAGGAAGGTGAGTTCGGCGCCGGACAGGCCCACGGCCGCGCCGACGATCAGGGGCGGGGCGACCACGCCCGCGTACATGGCGGCCACGTGCTGGAGGCCGCTGGTCGCCATCTTCAGAGCGGGAAGTTTCTCGTCGACGGGATGGGTGGACCCCGCCGGGGTCGGTATCTCGTCGATCTTGTCGCGGGGCGTGCGGTGAGCGGCCACGGCGGCTCCTCCGGTCGGTGGACACGTCGTCGTTGACGTGGGTTCAGGGAGGTGGTGCGTGTGTGGTCGTGCGGGACCGGGGGCGGGGGCCCTGGGCAGGGTCCTCGGGTGGGCGACGGAGGACCGTTCCGGGGCGCGCTGCCACGCGCGCCCCGGAGACGGCCCGCCGCGGACCGCTCGGGTCCACGGCCACCGGCCGGGAGCCGTCCCTCCCGGCCGGGGTTCTGGGGGTTCGGCCGCTCAGGCCCGCGCGCCGGCACGCGCGAGCCGGCTGGGCCTGCCCGGCCCGCCCGATGGTGCGGGCGGGCCGCTGGGCCTGTTCAGGCCCGCCCGGCGATGCGTGCGAGCCGCTGGGCCTGCTCGCGGGTGGAGCGCGCGATGGCGTCCTCGTCGGCGTGCAGCAGCCGGCCGTCCGCCACGATCTGCCGGCCGCCCACGAACGAGGCGGTGACCGGGGCGGCGGCGCCGAGGACCAGCGCGGCCACCGGGTCGGCGATCGAGGCGTGGGCGAGGGTGTCCAGCCTCCACAGCACCAGGTCGGCCAGCTTCCCCGGTTCCAGGGAGCCGGTCTGCCCTGCGCGGCCGAGCACCCGCGCGCCACCGTAGGTGCCCAGGCGCAGTGCCTGACGGGCGGTCAGGGCCCTTTCCCTGTGCGGGCCCAGGCGGTTGACGAGCAGGGCGTTGCGCAGTTCGGTGTGGAGTTCGCCGGACTCGTTGGAGGCGGTGCCGTCCACGCCGAGGCCGACCGGGATCCCGGCCGCCAGCATGTCGGGGACCCGGGCGATGCCGGCCGCGAGCCGGGCGTTGGACGAGGGGCAGTGGGCCACCCCGGTGCCGGTGCGGGCGAAGGCGGCGATGTCGGAGTCGTTCATGTGGACGCAGTGGGCCATCCACACGTCCTCGCCGAGCCAGCCCGTCGACTCGAAGTAGTCGGTGGGGCCCATGCCGAACAGCTCGTGGCAGAACTTCTCCTCCTCGACCGTCTCCGAGCCGTGGGTGTGCAGGCGCACACCCTTGCGACGGGCCAACTCGGCGCCCTGCCTGAGCAGTTCCGTGGTCACGGAGAACGGCGAGCAGGGCGCGACGGCCACCTGGGTCATGGCGCCGAAGGAGTCGTCGTGGTGCTCGTCGATCGCCGCCTCGGTCGCGGCGAGCGCTCCGTCGATGCTCTCGACGGCGAAGTCCGGCGGCAGGCCGCCGTCCGACTCCCCGCGGTCCATCGAGCCGCGGGCCAGGGTGAAGCGCACGCCCGTCTCACGTGCGGCGCGCACGATCGCGCCGGTCAGGTCGCCGCAGCCGCGCGGGTACACGTAGTGGTGGTCCATGGCCAGGGTGACGCCGCCGCGGGCCATCATGGCCAGCGATCCCTGGGCGGCCGCGTGGACCATGTCCTCGTCGATGCGGGCCCACGTCGGGTACAGCGCGACCAGCCAGTCGAAGAGGTTGTGGTCCGTTGCCAGACCCCGGGTGATCCACTGGTAGAAGTGGTGGTGGGTGTTGACCAGGCCCGGGGTGAGCAGGTGGCCGGTCGCGTCGATCCGGCGTACGACGCCGTCCAGGTCACCGGGGGCCCGGCCCGCGCCGACGGACTCGATGCGGTCGCCGGCGATGACCAGGTGTCCGGAGGCGTACTCGGTGTCGCGCGCGTCGACGGTCGCGACGGCGCAGTTCTCGATGACGATGCGCTGGGGCGCCATGTTCGTCCTTCTCGCTTCCGTCACAGGTTGGTGAGGTCCGCCGGGATGCGCGCCTCGCGGCCGTCGCGCAGGACGGTGGCCTCGATCAGGCCGTAGGGGCGGTCGGCGGCGAAGTAGACCTCGTTGTCGTTCTTCATCCCGAACGGCCGCAGGTCCACGAGGAAGTGGTGCTTGTTCGGGAGGGAGAAGCGGATCTCGTCGATCTCGGCCCGGTGCTCGATGATCCGCGTGCCCATCTGGTACAGCGTCTGCTGGAGCGACAGGGAGTAGGTCTCGGCGAAGGCCTCGAGCATGTGCTTCTTCACCTGCTCGTAGGACTCGTTCCAGTCGGGCGTCTCCTCGGCGCCGTCGCTCCAGCCGAACCGCCAGCGGGCGCAGACGTCGGTGGCCAGGATGCGGTCGTGCGTCTCGGGGAGCGTCGTGTACTTGTCCTTGACGTAGCCCCAGAACTCGGAGTCCGTGGAGTTCAGCACCGTCAGGTCCTTCAGGCCGGAGACCACCTCCCAGGACGAGCCGTCGTACGTGATCTGGGCCAGCCGGGTCTCCTGGCCCTTGCGGACGAAGGAGTGCGCGCCGCGCCCCGCGTGCTCGATGCGCTCCCAGGCGTACTCCTCGACGCGTATGCGGGCCCGGTGGATCGCCGGCTGGGAGGTGACGAAGTGGCGTGCGAGGTGGATGCCGAACTGCTCGGCGGAGTCGATGCCGTGCTCCTTGGCGAAGGCGAACACGGTGTTCTTGGTGGTGTCGGTCGGCAGGACGCTGGCGTTGGAGCCGGACGTGTGGACCTCGTCCATGTCGCCGGAGAGGGCGACGGAGACGTTCAGGTCCTTGATGTAGTGGGTGTCGCCGTCCCGCGTGATCCTGACGACGCGGCTCTCGGCCTTGCCGTACTGGTTCTGTCCCAGGACCACGGGAGCGGCGGGGTGGGCGGGGCGGGAATTGTCTGCCATGTGTCTGCTAGCTCCCTCGGTATACGGAGTAGCCGAACGGGTTGAGCAGCAGCGGCACGTGGTAGTGCTCGCCCGGTGCGACGGCGAACGTGATCGCCACCTCCGGGAAGAACACGCCCGGGCCGCTGTCCCGATTCGCGGGGGCGTCCTGCTGCGCCTCGGCTTGCTTGTCGGTGAAGTAGGGCTCCACGGCGAAGTCGAGCCGTACGTGGGTGGTCCCCTCCGGCAGGGCCGGGAGGTCCTTGCACCGCCCGTCGGCGTCGGTCGACGAGCCGCCGAGCGACCGCCAGTCCGCGTCCCGGCCCGGGCGGGCGGAGACGTGGACGGCGACTCCGGCGGCGGGCCGGCCGGCGGAGGTGTCCAGGATGTGCGTGGACACGGAGGGTACGGAGGCGTCGGCGGCGGTGCTCATGGGTCAGGCGTCCTCTTCGGCGAGTCGGGTCAGTCGGATGCGGTTGATCTTCCCCAGCTCGGTGCGGACGATCTCGCGCTCGCGCTCGGGTGAGTTGCCGATCCGTTCCTCGATCGCGTCCCGCATCTGCTCGCCGGTCCTGCCGGTGGCGCAGATGAGGAAGACATGGCCGAACTTCTCCTGGTAGGCCAGGTTGAGTTCGAGCATCCGCTCCCTGAGTTCCGGGGAGGCCCCCGCCATGCCGCGCTGCTCCCGGGCGGAGGCCGGGTCGCCCGGCCTGGGGCGGCCGATCGGCGGGTGCCCCGCCATCGCCTCCTCCAGGCCGGCGGCGTCGAGCTCCGCCGTGGCGGCGTCACCGGCGGCGCACAGGTCGTCGACGGTGGCGTACGGACGTGCGGCGAGCAGGTGCCGGGCCCACGCCGTGGCGGCGCAGACCTCCAGGAGCGCGGCGCGGGCCGCGGGTTCCGGGAGGTCGTTGAGGCGGGCGAGGCCCGGCGGCATGGAATGCGAAGTCACGGCAGCCTCCGTGGCCGCGAACGGCCGTCGTGCTGAACGGGCTGCGGATAGCTAACGCCCTGAGGAACAGGCCGTCAACACTTTGTTGAAAATTCCGGGTTATGGGGGCTGGGTGGGCCCCGGGGCGGCCCTGCGGGGGCGGCGGGTGCGGGCGCCGGGGGGCGCGAGGGGTCAGGTTCCCTTTTCGCGGTTCAGGTAGTTGTAGACCGTGAAGCGGCTGACGCCCAGGGCGCCGGCCACGGTTTCCACTCCGTGGCGCACCGAGAAGGCGCCGCGCGCCTCCAGGGTCCGTACGACCTCCTGCTTGGCCTTGCGGTCGAGGTCGGCGAGCGGCACACCCCTGCGGCGCTCCATCGCGGCCAGGATGTGATCGAGGGAGTCGGCGAGCTGCGGCAGGCGCACGGCGACGGCGTCGGCACCCTCCCAGGTCAGCACAACGTCGTCGGGGCCGGCCTCGTCCGGCGGCAGCAGCTCGCCGCCGATCGCGTCGACCAGCGGTTTGACGGCCGCGATGAAGGGCTCGTCGCCGGTCACCCCTGCCCCTCCCCGCCCGGCGCGGCGCCGCCCTGCGCGGTCCCGCCCGGGGCCTCGGCGATCACGTTGACCTGGAGGGAGATCCGGGTGGCGCCGGCGTCCAGGGTCCTGCGCAGCAGGGCGTCCACGGCGGCGAGGACCACGTCCGCGCCACCCTCCACGGTGTTGCCGAACGGCCCGACGTCCACGGCGTCCAGTTCCGCCGACTCGACGACCCGGCGGGCCTCCAGCGCGTGGGCGGGCGCCTCGTCCAGGTCGAAGGGCTCGGTCGTGAACTCCACTCTCAATCGCACGGGCTCAACCTAACGCGCGCGAGGGCCCCCGGGGCAGCCCCGGTCCGGACGGACGCACCCCTTGACAAGCCACGACGGACGACGGCAGTCTTCCATTAAGCAGAAACAAACTTCCGCTATACGGAATAGCCGGAAGGGCGACCACGGAAGGGAGCGCGGCCCCGATGGGATTCGCAGACCAGCGCTTCAACGTCAACCTGTCGATCCTCTTCACCGAACTCCCGCTCCTGGAGCGCCCCGCGGCCGCCGCGGCGGCGGGCTTCACCGCGGTCGAGCTGTGGTGGCCCTGGGTCGACACCCCCACGCCCGCGCAGCCGGAGCTGGACGCGCTGAGGAAGGCGATCGAGGACGCCGGCGTACGGCTCACCGGCCTGAACTTCTACGCCGGCCGGCTGCCCGGCCCCGACCGGGGCGCGCTGTCGGTCCCGGGCGAGGAGTCGGAGCGGTTCCGCGCCAACGTCGAGGTGGCCGCCGGCTTCGCACACTCGCTCGGCTGCCGCGCCCTCAACGCCCTCTACGGCAACCGCGTCGAGGGCGCTGACCCGGCCGAGCAGGACGCGCTCGCCCTGGAGAACCTCCTGCTCGCGGCCCGGGCCGCCGACCGCATCGGCGCGACCCTGCTGATCGAGGCGCTGAACCGGCCGGAGTCGCCGCGCTACCCGCTGGTGTCGGCCCCGGCCGCCGTCGGGATCGTCGAGCAGGTCAACGAGGCGACGGGCCTCGGGAACGCGAAGTTCCTGATGGACCTGTACCACCTGGCCATGAACGGCGAGGACCTGCCCACGGTCGTCGACCGGTACGCACCCGTCACGGGCCATGTGCAGATCGCCGACAGCCCCGGCCGTGGTGCCCCCGGCACGGGCTCGCTCCCCCTGGAGGACCTGCTCGACCAGTTGCGGAAGGCCGGTTACGACGGCTGGGTCGGCCTGGAGTACAAGCCGGGCGACCGCCCCAGCGCCGAGGCCTTCGAGTGGCTGCCGCGCGAAGCGCGCTGAACTGTCCGACCCCGCCCGGAAGTCGGGCCAGAAGTCAGGAAGGCATTCCCGTCATCATGAGCAGCAACCTCCCGAAGATCGCCTGGATCGGCCTCGGCATCATGGGCTCCCCCATGTCCGAGAACCTGATCAAGGCGGGTTACGACGTCACCGGGCACACGCTGGAGCAGGAGAAGCTGGACCGGCTGGCCGCCGCCGGAGGCAGGGCCGCCTCCTCCATCGCCGAGGCCGTGCGCGACGCCGACGTGATCATCACGATGGTGCCCGCGTCCCCGCAGGTGGAGGCCATCGCCTACGGCCCCGGCGGCATCCTGGGCAACGCCCGCGCCGGCGCCCTGCTGATCGACATGTCCTCGATCACCCCGCAGACCTCGGTCGACCTGGCCGGGGCCGCCCGGGCCAAGGGCATCCGCGTACTGGACGCCCCGGTGTCCGGCGGGGAGGCAGGCGCGGTCGAGGGGGTGCTGTCCATCATGGTCGGCGGCGAGCAGGCCGACTTCGACGAGGCCCGGCCCATTTTCGAGGCCCTCGGCAGGACCATCGTGCTGTGCGGCCCGCACGGGTCGGGGCAGACCGTGAAGGCCGCCAACCAGCTGATCGTCGCCGTCAACATCCAGGCGTGCGCCGAGGCCGTGGTGTTCCTGGAGAAGTCGGGCGTGGACCTGAAGGCCGCGCTGGACGTGCTCAACGGGGGGCTGGCCGGCTCGACCGTGCTGACGCGCAAGAAGGACAACTTCCTGGACCGCGACTTCAAGCCCGGCTTCCGCATCGACCTGCACCACAAGGACATGGGCATCGTCACCGACGCCGCCCGTGCGGTGGGCGCCGCGCTGCCGGTCGGCGCGGTGGTCGCCCAGCTGGTCGCGTCGCTGCGCGCCCAGGGCGACGGGGGCCTCGACCACTCGGCCCTGCTGCGGGCCGTCGAGCGCCTGTCCGGCGCCCGCGTGTAAGGACTTCCGGGCCGTGGTGCCGCCGACACTTGTCCTGTCGCGCCCAGGCGGCACCGCGGCCCGGAATCACAGCAAGCCGCGTTCCGGGTGCCTTCTGCGCGCCCCGGACGCGTACGCCCCGCACGGGGGCCCGGACGACGACCCGGATGAGGGACGGCCGTCCGGCCGCCGGCCGTGCGGTAGGGGCTGGGACCGCGGTGGTGTGCGAGCCAGTGCGGTGGTGAAGGGGACGCGGCGTCCTCCCGCCCAGAGGGAGAACGCCCGACCCCCATCGCACCCACCGCGGTCCCAACCCGCCCCACCCACTCCCGACGGCGCCGGCCACACGATCCCGTGACCGGCGCCGCAGCCGTGTCCGCCCCCGCGGGGCCGGACACGGCCAAGGGGGGCCTGGGGCAGCACCCCGGTGACGGTCCCCTCTGACCCCACCGAGACGAACGGGCGGCCAGGAAACCGGTGCGCAGGGGGCACAACCCCCGACCGGGGTCCGGGGGCGAAGCCCCAAACGGGGAGGGGGACGTGGCCCAGGACTGGGGCTGGGGCGGGGCCCCGGACGAGGGCCGAGGCGGTGCCCCAGACGAGCCCCGGGGCGTTGCCCCGGACGGGGCCCGGGCCAGTGCCCGACCGAGGGCTGCGGCGGAGCGCCGGACGAGGGCTGGGGCGGTGTCCCAACGAGGGCTGCGGCGGAGCGCCGGACGAGGGCTGGGCCAGGGCCCCGAGCGAGGGCTGGACCGGAGCGCCAGACGGACCCGGGCCGGTGTCCCGGACGAGGGCTTGGGCGGAGCCCCGTGGGCGGTCACCTCTGAGCCCACCGCGACGGGTGGGTGGGTGGGAAACGGGGGTGCAGGGGGCGGAGCCCCCTGCCGGGGGCTGGGGCGGAGCCCCAGGGACGGTCAGCCCTCGGCCTACCGAGACGGGCGGGTGGGTGGGCGGGGGTGCGCACACGCGTCGCCGGCGAGAGGGTGAACGTATGGACAACCTCACCCAGCATCCGCACATCGTCGTGCACGCACCGGCCCTCGACGGCTCCCGGCGGGTGACCGAGGGGGACGTGACCCTCGGCCTGGCGTCCCACCTGGACGACGTGGTCGAGATCCTCCGGCTCGCCGACCTCGACCGCGTCGAGGTGGAGGAGAGCGACCTCATCGAATGGCAGGGCGGCGGCCCCGAGGACTGGCCGGGCCTGACGGAACACGAGGACGCATGAGCCCCCGTCCCCACGGGAGGTAGGAGGCACCCCCGCCCCCGCCGCACCGCAAAGCCAAAGGGGCGGCCCTCCTCGCAGGCGGGCCGCCCCTGTCAGCCGGCGCGCGACGCCCGGCGCGCAGCGCGCGGCGTCAGACCTTCAGAGGCCTGACGGCCGTCGGCGCGTGCCCGCCCTCCGTCGCCAGGTCCTCGAACTCCACCACGTTCGCGATGTCGTTGGTGACCGACATGGCGATGTTGGTGACGCGCTCGAGGATCGCCTCGACCACCACCGGCACCCGGAACTCCGCGGCGAGCTTCCTCGCCCGCTCGAACGCGGCGCCCAGTTCCCCCGGCTCCCTCACCCGGATCGCCTTGCACCCCAGCCCCTCGGCGACCTTGACATGGTCGACGCCGTACACCCCCAGCTCGGGCGAGTTGACGTTCTCGAACTCCAGCTTGACCTGGAAGTCGATGTCGAACGCCCGCTGCGCCTGGCGGATCAGCCCCAGGTAGGAGTTGTTGACCAGCACGTGCACGTACGGGATCTTGTGCTGCGCGCCCACGGCCAGTTCCTCCAGCATGAACTGGAAGTCGTAGTCACCGGAGAGCGCCACCACCTCCGCCCCGGGATCGGCCTTGGCCACCCCCAGCGCGGCCGGGACCGTCCAGCCCAGCGGGCCCGCCTGGCCGCAGTTGATCCAGTGCCGCGGCCGGTACACGTGCAGCATCTGCGCACCGGCGATCTGCGAGAGGCCGATCGTGGAGACGTACCGCGTCTCGGGCCCGAAGGCCTTGTTCATCTCCTCGTAGACCCGCTGCGGCTTGATCGGCACGTCGTCGAAGTGCGTATGGCGCTGGAGCCGCGCCCGCTTCTCCTGCGCCGCCGCGGCCCACGCGGAGCGGTCGGGCAGCCGGCCGGCCGCCTTCTGCTCCCGGGCCACCTCGACGAACAGCTCGAGCGCCGCCTTCGCGTCGGAGGCGATGCCGTAGTCGGGCGCGAAGATCCGGCCGATCTGGGTCGGTTCGATGTCGACGTGCACGAAGGTGCGGCCGGCGGTGTAGACGTCGATGCGGCCGGTGTGGCGGTTGGCCCAGCGGTTGCCGATGCCGAGGACGAAGTCGGACTCGAGGAACGTGGCGTTGCCGTAGCGGTGGGAGGTCTGCAGCCCGACCATGCCCGCGTTCAGGTCGTGGTCGTCGGGCAGGACGCCCCAGCCCATCAGCGTCGGCACGACCGGAGTGCCGGTCAACTCGGCGAACTCGGCGAGGAGTTCGGCGGCGTCCGCGTTGATCACCCCGCCGCCCGCGACGATCAGCGGGCGCTCGGACGCGTTCAGCATGCCGAGCGCCTTCTCGATCTGGGCGCGGGTGGCGGCCGGCTTGTAGACCGGCAGCGGCTCGTACGTCTCGGGGTCGAACTCGATCTCGGTCTGCTGCACGTCGATCGGCAGGTCGATCAGCACCGGCCCGGGCCGGCCGGAGCGCATCAGGTGGAACGCCTGCTGGAAGACGCCCGGGACCTGCGCGGCCTCCAGGACGGTGACGGCCATCTTGGTCACCGGCGCGGCGATGGAGGCGATGTCGACGGCCTGGAAGTCCTCCTTGTGGATCACGGCGGTCGGGGCCTGGCCCGTGATGCACAGGATCGGGATCGAGTCGCCGATGGCCGAGTACAGGCCGGTGATCATGTCGGTGCCGGCCGGCCCTGAGGTGCCGACGCAGACGCCGATGTTCCCGGCACGCGCGCGCGTGTAGCCCTCGGCCATGTGCGAGGCGCCCTCGACATGGCGGGCGAGGGTGTGGGTGATGCCGCCGGAGGCCTTGAGCTCCGCGTAGAAGGGGTTGATCGCCGCGCCCGGCACACCGAACGCGTCGGTGACGCCCTCGCGCTTGAGGATCTCAACTGCCGCTCGGGCAGCGGTCATACGAGCCATGGAGTACTCCTGCTTCGGCTGACTTCAGCTGTCTTCGGCTGCCGGATTCGCACGCCCGTCGCGCCCTGCGGGAGCTCTTCCGTAGCTCTCCAGTTGTCGTGCACGGGATCCACGCGGTCACCCATGCTTTCCGCATTACGGAAACCAACTTCTACTATCTGGAAGCAATGTAGAGGGGGGCCTCGGGAGCGTCAAGAGAGGGCAAGAAGGTGCCTGGCGGCGCCCGGCGGCGCCCGGCAGTGTCCGAAGTGCCGAACGGCGGAGGCGGGCGGGAACACCGCGGGAGGCTGCCTCGACCGCGAGCTCGATAAGACGTCCGATGCGATAAGACGTCCGATACGACGTCCCGGAGGGGCCATGGCGGAGACCAGCGGGACGGCCGCCCGGCGATGTACGGGCCGCCGCGCCACGGCGGCGGCGGAAACGCGTGGACCGCGCCCGCCGACGGAGGCGGGCCCCAGCCCCCCGCCCCCCGCTTGACGGCAGCTCGGCCGCGAGCCCCCTACAGCCCGTACTTCTCCCGCAGTTCGACCTTGCGCACCTTGCCCGACACCGTCATCGGGAAGGAGTCGAGTATCCGCAGCCGGCTGGGGATCTTGTAGTGCGCCAGCCGGTCCTCGCAGAAGGCCCGCAGCTCCTCCAGGGTCAGCGGGTCGGCCGGGTCCAGCGGGATGACGCAGGCCAGCACCTCCTCGCCGTACCTCTCGTGCGGGACGCCGACGACCTGGACGTCGCGAATCTTCGGGTGGCCGTAGAGGAACTCCTCGACCTCGCGCGGGTAGACGTTCTCGCCGCCCCGGATGATCATGTCCTTGATGCGGCCGACGATCTCGACGTATCCGTCCTCGCGCATCACCGCGAGGTCGCCGGTGTGCATCCAGCGGCCGGGGTCGACGGCCTCGGCGGTCTTCTCGGGCTCGTTCCAGTAGCCGAGCATCACGCTGTAGCCGCGGGTGCACAACTCGCCCGCCGTGCCGCGCGGCTGGGTCACGCCGGTGGCCGGGTCGACGATCTTCACCTCGATGTGCGGCAGCACACGGCCGACCGTGCCGGTGCGGTGTTCGAGGTCGTCGTCCATGCGGGTCTGGAGGGAGACCGGGGAGGTCTCGGTCATGCCGTAGCCGATGGAGACCTCCTCCATGTGCATCTCGCCGACGACCCGTTTCATCACCTCCACCGGGCAGGGCGAGCCCGCCATGATGCCGGTGCGCAGGGAGGTGAGGTCGTACTCGGCGAAGCCGGGGAGGTTCAGCTCGGCGATGAACATCGTCGGCACGCCGTACAGGGAGGTGCAGCGCTCCTGCTGGACGGCGTCCAGGGTGGCCTTCGGCTCGAAGGAGGGCGCCGGGATGACGATGCAGGCGCCGTGCGAGGTGACGCCCAGGTTGCCCATGACCATGCCGAAGCAGTGGTAGAACGGCACGGGCAGGCACACCCGGTCCTGTTCGGTGTAGCCGACCGTCTGGCCCACCCAGTAGCCGTTGTTGAGGATGTTGTGGTGGGAGAGGGTGGCGCCCTTGGGGAAGCCGGTGGTGCCCGAGGTGTACTGGATGTTGACCGGGTCGTCGCAGCTCAGCTCCGCCTGCGCGGCGGCGAGCCGCTCGGCCGGGACCCGCTCGGCGGCCGCGGTCAGCGCGTCCCAGGTCGGGTCGCCGATGTAGACGGTCTCGCGCAAGTCGGGGCAGCGGCCGCGGACTTCGTCGACCAGGGCGCGGTAGTCGCTGCCCTTGTGCGCCAGGGAGGCGATGAGCACCGAGATGCCGGCCTGCCGGAGCACGTACTCCAACTCGTGGGCGCGGTAGGCCGGGTTGATGTTGACCATGATGGCGCCGATGCGGGCGGTGGCGTACTGGACGAGCACCCACTCGGGGCAGTTGATCGCCCAGATCCCGACCCGGTCGCCCTTGACCACGCCCTTGGCGAGCAGGCCGCGCGCCACCTCGTCGACGGCGGCGCCGAACTCGGCGTAGGTCCAGCGGCGTCCGGAGGGCACGTCGACGAGCGCCTCGCGCTCGGGGAAGGCGGCGACGGCCCGGTCGAGGTTCTCGCCGATGGTGTCGCCGAGCAGGGGGGTGGTGCTGGTTCCGTGGGCGTACGACGGCTGCGTGGTCACCGGAAGTCCTCCTCGCGGTACTCGGCCTGCGAGCCCTCGGCCGTGGCCTCGCGCAGCTCGATCCGGCGGATCTTGCCGGAGACGGTCTTGGGCAGCTCGCCGAACTCCAGCCGGCGGATGCGCTTGTAGGGGGCGAGGACCTTGCGGGAGTGCTCGAAGAGCACCTTCGCGGTGTCGGGTCCGGGCTCGTAGCCGGCGGCGAGGACCACGTACGCCTTCGGCACCGCCAGGCGCAGTTCGTCCGGCGCGGGCACGACGGCCGCCTCGGCCACCGCCTCGTGCTCCAGCAGGGCGCTCTCCAGCTCGAACGGGCTGATCTTGTAGTCGGAGGCCTTGAAGACGTCGTCGCTCCGGCCGATATAGGTCAGATATCCGTCTTCGTCGCGTGATGCGACGTCGCCCGTGCGGTAGTAGCCGCCCGCCATCGCCTCCGCGGTGCGGTCGGCGTCGCCGTGGTAGCCGGTCATCAGGCCGACCGGGCGTGCGGAGAGGTCGAGGGCGATCTCGCCCTCGCTCGCGCCGGGCGCGCCGGAGACCGGGTCGAGGAGTTCCACGCGGTAGCCGGGGCTGGGCCGTCCCATGGAGCCGGTCTTCAGCGGCTGGCCGGGGCTGTTGGAGACCTGCACGGCCGTCTCGGTCTGCCCGAAGCCGTCCCGGATGGTCACCCCCCAGGCCCGCCGGACCTGCTCGATGACCTCGGGGTTCAGCGGCTCGCCCGCGGCCACGGCCTCGCGGGGCGGGGTGCGCAGCTGGGTGAGGTCGGCCTGGATGAGCATGCGCCACACGGTGGGCGGGGCGCAGAAGGTGGTGACGCCCGCGCGGTCCATCTCGGCCATCAGCCGGGCCGCGTCGAAGCGGGTGTAGTTGTGGATGAAGACGGTCGCCTCGGCGTTCCACGGCGCGAACAGGTTGGACCAGGCGTGCTTGGCCCAGCCGGGCGAGGAGATGTTCAGGTGCACGTCGCCGGGTTTCAGGCCGATCCAGTACATGGTGGCCAGGTGCCCGATCGGGTACGAGGCGTGGGTGTGCTCGACCAGCTTGGGGCGGGCGGTGGTGCCCGAGGTGAAGTAGAGCATCAGCGGGTCGTCGGCGAGGGTGGGGCCGTCGGGCAGGAACTCGGCGGGGGCGGTGTAGCCGTCCTCGTAGGGCTCCCAGCCCTCCTCGGGCAGCCCGCCGACCGAGATACGGGTGTAGGCGCCGGGAACGTCGGCGAACTTTGCGGTGTCCTCGGCGCGCACGATCACGTGTTTGACCCGGCCGCGCTCGACGCGGTCGCGCAGGTCGGCCGGGCCGAGCAGCGGGGTGGCCGGGATGACGACCGCGCGCAGCTTCATCGCGGCGAGCGCGGTCTCCCACAGCTCGGCCTGGTTGCCGAGCATGACGAGGACGCGGTCCTCGGCGGCGACGCCGCGGTCGCGCAGCCAGTTGGCGATTCGGTTGGAGCGCTCGGCCATCTCGGCGAAGGAGAGCCGGGTCTCGGTGCCGTCCTCCTCGACGATGTGCAGGGCGGCGCGGTCGTTGCCCTCGGCGACGGCGTCGAACCAGTCCAGCGCCCAGTTGAAGTGCCCGGGGCGGGGCCACTCGAAGCCCTCGTAGGCGGTGGCGTAGTCCTCGCGGTGTTCCAGCAGGAAGTCCCGCGCCCCGCGGAACTCCTCCGTCGCCGTCGTCATCTGTCCTCCTCGGTGCCGGACCATTGCCGGGCGGCTCTGTCACATCGTGTAATCCGTGATGCGGGTCTCACTACCCCCGAACGGGGGTGTGGTGAGCACGGGTCCGTGAAGAAGGAGCGAGCGGGTGACGGCGAACGCGTCCGGGACGGTGGAGATTCGGGCCGCACTGGTGCGGCTGCGGCGCGCGACGGGCCTGCCGGTCGCCTTCGGCGGGCTGGTCGAGCCGGGCCGGCCCCGGGTGCGGATCAGCGAGCTGACCGGCACGTCGACGCTCGCGCTCCGCGCGCTCGCGGTGACCTCGGGCAACGGGCTCGGCGGCAAGGCGGTGGCGCTGGCCAGGCCGTGCGCGGTGACCGACTACTCGCTGTCCCGGCAGATCAGCCACGAGTACGACGTGCCGGTCGCCGCGGAGGGGCTGCGCTCGGTGCTGGCGGTGCCGGTGGTGGTACGGCGCCGGGTGCGCGGGGTGCTGTACGGGGCGCTGCGCACGGCCCAGCCGCTGGGCGACCGCACGCTGAGCGCGGCGGTGGCCGCGGCGCGGGACGTGGAGCAGGCGCTGGTGGTGCGGGAGGCGGCGCGTGACCTCCTGGCGGCGGCCCGGCCGCTGCCGGCCGCCGAGGCGGCGGGACCCGGCGCCGAGTGGTCCGGAGCGGCCTGGGAGGAGGTGCGCGAGGCGCACCGGGAGCTGCGCTCGCTGGCCCCGCGTGTCGCGGACCCGGCACTGCGGGCCGAGGTGCTGGGGGTGTGCCGGCGGCTCGCGGGGGCCGCGCCGGCGGACCTCCTGTGGGAAGCCGGGGAGGCCAGGGAGGCAGGCCGGGGCGTGGCGGGTGAGGCCGGGGCGGACGGGTGCGCGCGGGCGGCCGGGCTGTCGCCCCGGGAGCTGGACGTGCTGGCGTACGTGGCGGCGGGCGCGACCAACGCGGCGGTGGCCGCACGGCTGGGCGTACGGGCGGAGACGGTGAAGGGCTATCTGCGCTCGGCCATGCGCAAGCTCGCCGCCCACACCAGGGGCGAGGCGGTGGTGTCCGCCCGGCGGGCGGGACTGCTGCCGTAGACCTCGACGGCGCCTTCGGACAAGAGCACCCCCGGGATCCCTCCGGGGCCTTTTTGCGGCGACAGGAGACTGAATCGGAGTCGGGGCCGGAGCCGCGGTCGGGGCCGGAGCCTGGAGCCGTGCGCGGGGAGTCCGGGCAGGAGCCCGCGACCGGCGCCGAGCGGCGGCTGCACCTGCACCACTGCCCGTTCCGCGAGGTGGCCCAGCGCCGCCCGGACATCGTCTGCGCCATCCATCTGGGCCTGATGCGGGGCACCGTGGAGACCCTGCGCGCCCCGCTGGCCGCGGAGGGCCTGGAGCCGTTCGTCACCCCGCACCTGTGCGTGGCGACCCTGCGCCGAACCGACGCGGGCTGAACCCGGCAGAGGTCCCGGTCCAGGTCAGGGCGGTGCCGGTCACGTCCGCGCCGCGGTACCTGTCTCCTGCGTGATCCGCTCGATCAGGCCCTGCAGTACGCGCTCGGCCTGCTCCGGGTCGAAGTCCTCGCCCAGCCGCTTGCGCACCCCGTCGTCGCTGAGCAGGTGGTGCACGGCCGGCGTGACGCCGTGCCGGGCCAGGCAGCTGCGGGCGCACTGGAGCACGCAGCCGTCGACGGCGATGACGGGCCGGTCGCCGCGCGCCTTGCGCACCAGGCTCGGCACGTCCCCGCCGACGCCGGCGATGCACGACATCTCGGCGATGCCGCGCCGGTCGAGCTGGACGGCGATCCAGTTCGTCATCTGCGCCGCGCTCGAACAGCCGGAGCAGGAGTACACAAGGGGCAGATCACGGCGACGGGTCACCAAGGCGGGCCTCACTCAACGCAGCGCTCGACGCGGCAGGAACAGGGCGAGCCTAGGACGGGCGGACGGCGCGATCCTGGGCCGACCGGGGTCCGGAAAGGTCCGTTCGGGCCCTGTGAGCTGTTGCTCTTCGGTCACCTTGTTATCTCCCTCACCGCCCTGACCCCCCTCAAGGCAATGGTCCGCTGCCTAAGATTGGCCTGGACGCGACATAAGAGGGGAGCGGCGGTCCGTGGGAGGAGACTTCATGGAGCCGGGCATACCCCGCACCGACGTCCTGATCGGCCGGGAGGAGCTGCTCGCGGGGGCGCGCGCACAACTCTCGCGCGGAGGCAGCCTGGTCGTCCAGGGTCCCGCCGGAATCGGCAAGTCGACCGTGCTGCGCACCCTGGCCGCGGAGCTGTCCGGCACCGTCCGGACCGTGCTGCGCTGCACCGCCACGGAGTCCGAGTCCCACCTGCCCTTCCTCGCCCTGGCCGACCTGTTCGGCCTGGTCCTGGACGAGGTGTCGGCCGGCCTGCCCGCCGCCCAGCGCACCGCCCTGGAGTCGGCGCTCACCGGACGCGGCGAGTCCAGCCTCCAGCGCGACGGCCTCGCCCTGCGCCTGGCGGTGCTGTCCGCGCTGCGCGCGCTCGCCGCCAAGGGCCCGGTCCTGGTCGTCGCCGACGACCTCCAGTGGCTGGATTCGGCCAGCGCCGAACTGCTCGGCTTCGCCGCCCGCCGGCTGGGCGAGACGCCCGTGCAGATGCTGTGCGCGGTGCGCACCGAGGACGAGGACTGGGACCGCCATCTGCGCGCCTGCCCGCCCGACACCCTCGCCGTGCGGATCGGACCGCTCTCGCGCACCCAGGTCTCCGCCCTGCTCGACCACCGCGGCTACACCGGCCTGCCCCGCTCCACCGTCCGCGACATCCACCGCACCAGCGGCGGCAACCCGCTCTTCGCCCTGGAACTCGGCCGCGCCCTGGCCGAGAACCCCACCCCGCCCCGACCGGGCGAGCCGCTGCCGGTACCCACCTCGCTGCGCGCGCTGGTGCTCAGCCGACTGGAGATGCTGTCCGACGAGGCCCGCCGCACCCTGCTCGTGGCCAGCGCCGGCGCCCGCCCCACCCCGGCGCTGCTGCACGCGGCGGGCCGGGAGAACGCCGAGGCCGAGTGCGCCCAGGCCGCCGAACTCGGGCTGCTGGCCACCGAGCCCGAGGGCCCGGCCGTACGGTTCGCGCACCCGCTCATCTCGGCCGCGCTGTACGCGGAGGCGCCCGCGCAGGAACGCCGGGCCGCCCACTCCGCGCTGTCCACGGCGGCCTCCGACCCCATCGAGCGGGCCCGCCACCTGGCGCTGGCCAGCACCGGCACCGACCCGGGGGTGGCCGCCCGGCTGGCCGAGGCGGCCGAGCTGGCCCGGGACCGGGGGGCGCCGTCGGTGGCGGCCTCGCTGTCCCTGCTCGCCGCCCGGCACACCCCCGCCGACGGCGAGCCGGCCCCGGACGACCGGCGCCTGGAGGCCGCCGAGGACGCCATCACGGCCGGCGAGGTGGACCTCGCCCGGGACATCGCCCGCGAGGTGCTGACCCGGGCCACCATGCCCGCCGACCGGGTGCGGGCGTGGATGGTCGTCGTCGAGGCGGCCGGCCAGGCACTCGGGGACGTCGACGCGGTCTTCCCGCAGGCGCTGGCCGACGCCGGGGACGACCCGCGGCTGCTCGCCCTGGTCCACTACCAGCTGGCCTGGCGCGCCATGGTGGTGGAGGGCGACTTCGCCGAGGCCCGCGCGGAGGCCGCGCACGCCGCCGAACTCGCCGCGCGCGGCCGGGACCGGCGCACCGAGCTGATGGCGCTCGCCTTCCAGTCCTCCACCGAGACCCTGATGGGCCATCCGGACGCGCCCGTCACCATCAAGCGCGCGCTGAAGGAGCCTCAGGACCCCTACGTGGCCTGCCACCACAACGGCGTCGGCTCGGCCCGCTTCCGCTGGCTGCTGATGAGCGACCAGTTGACCGAGGCCCGGGCCACCATCACCGGGCTGCTGCGCGAGGTGCGGCGGCGCGGCATGGTCGAGAGCGAGGTGCACTACCTGCGGCTGCTCGCCGAGACCGAACTGCACGCCGGGCACTGCGGCCGCGCCCTGGACCTGGCCCGCGAGAGCCTGCGGCTGGCCCGGGACACCGGCATCGGCGAGGGCGCCTCCGCGATGCTGGCCTGCTTCGCCGAGGCATCCGGCGGCGACACCGGCCGGGCGCTGGCGCTGGCCCGGGAGGCGGTGGAGCACGCCGAGGAGGACGGCGACCAGATGTACCTCTCGCGCGCCCTGGCCGCCCTGGGATACGCCCACTTCGTCGCCGGGGACGCGCCCGCCGCCGTGGAGGCGCTGCGCCGGGTGCGGGAGCTGGAACAGGGGCTCGGCATCACCGACCCGGCGCGCGGCCGCTGGCACGGCGACCTGGCGGAGGCGCTGGTGCTCGTCGGGGAGCCGGCCGAGGCGCAGCAGGTCATCGACGTGGCGCGGGGGCACGCGATGCGGCTCGGCCGGGAGAGCGTGCTGGCCGTCCTGGACCGCTCCGAGGCGCTGGTGCGGGCGGCGCGCGGCGACGAGGAGTCCGCCGCCGTCCGGCTGACGTCGGCACAGGACCGGCTGGCCAGGCTCGGACACGGCCTCGAGGAGGCGCGGGCCGCGTTCGCGCTGGCCCGGCTGCGCACCACCCGGCGTCAGGGCCCGACGTCGTACGACGAGGCGGCCCGGCTGTTCCGGCGCTGCCGCGCACTGCCGTGGCTGCGCCTGGTGGACGCGGCGGCCGTCGCCCGTCCGGCGGAGTCGGGGATCGCGCCCGGGGCGCTGGACGGGCTCGCCACGATGGAGCGTCAGGTGGCCGCGCTGGTCATGGAGGGCGCGACCAACCGGGAGATCGCCGGGCGGCTGTTCGTCAGCGTGAAGACGGTGGAGGCGACGCTCACCCGGGTCTACCGCAAGCTGGGCATCCGTTCGCGTGTGGACATCGTCCGTTTGGCGGCGGGCCGGCGCGCGCGCTGAGCCCGGCGCGGGTTGACTGACCGCGTGGATCCAGTGAGGGCGGCCACCGGGTGGCGCGCCGCCGGACGGCCGGGAAACGCCGGCCGGGACCGCCGGGCCGGACCGAGGGTTTTCCCTGTCCGACTCCCCTAGGGGGTTCCCTCATTGGAGGAGGGTGGGCCCGGTCCTAGCGTATGGGGCGTGCCGCTCGCCCGGGCACACGGGGTTCTGTGCAGAACTCCCATGGACTCCCGTGCTTCCGCCCCCGCCCGCGCGACCCCCCACCGGCCAGCCCTCGAGGAGACGCATTGTTCCGCCTCACCCGAGCCAGACGGGCCGCCGCCGCGCTCGCGGCAGGCGCCGCCACCGCCGCCCTCGCGCTGTTCACCGCTCCCTGCGCGGCCGCCGTGCCGCAGCCCGTCGTCGGCGGCACCACGACGACCACGGCCGCCTACCCGTTCGTCATGCAGATCACCGACGCGTCCGGCAACCAGTTCTGCGGGGGCACTCTGGTCGCGGCCCGGAAGGTCGTCACCGCCGCGCACTGCGTGGTCGACGAGAGCACGGACAGCGTCCGCGTGGTCGGCGGCCGCACCTACCTCAACGGCACCGACGGCACGGTCAGCAAGGTCAGCCGGATCTGGGTGGACCCCGGCTACACGGACGCCACCAGCGGCGACGACGTGGCCGTGCTGACCCTGTCCACCTCCATGCCGTACACGGCGGCGAAGTACGTCTCGGCCTCCGACACGGGCGTCTACACGGCCGGCGCCACCGCCCGCGTCCTCGGCTGGGGCACCACCTCCGAGAGCGGCGGCTCCTCCAACCAGCTGCGGACCGCGACCGTGCCGGTCATGTCCGACTCCAGCTGCCGCGACTCGTACGGCTCCGACTTCGTCGCGAGCGACATGGTTTGCGCCGGATACTCCTCCGGCGGCGTAGACACCTGCCAGGGCGACAGCGGCGGTCCCCTGTTCATCGGGGGCGTCCTGGCAGGGATCACTTCCTGGGGCAACGGCTGTGCGGAAGCGGGTTATCCGGGTGTCTACACCCGGCTGACCACCTTCTCCGGCCTGGTCAGCGCGCAGGTCGGCACCTGAGAGCCCTGCCCCGGTGAAGCCAGGGGGCGTTGCGAGCCACCACGAGCGGCCCGCAGCGCCCCCTCTCCATGCCCGCGCCGCCGTGTCAGCGGGGCACGACCGTCCCGAAGCGGACCTCGTACGGCTCTCCCGGGTGCAGCACGGACATCGTGCGCAGCCCTTCCTCCACCACCTCGTCCCGCTGGGCGGCGGTCAGCTCCCCGAACGGCTCCACGACGACCACGCCGGCGTCCGGCTTCCACACGCCCGCGAGGAACCCGTCGACGAGGAGCGTGCGGAAGGCCTGGTTGCCCCGCCTGCCGCGGCCCCGGAACTCCGGCGGTACCACCCGGCTCCGGTCGGCGTGGGAGAGGAGCAGGTTGTCGTACTCGGGCAGGAAGCGGGGCGGGGCCGGGGTGTCCGGGTCGGGGCGGGGGGCTTCGGGGAGGTCGAACAGCTCGGTGCCGTTCTCGTCGTCGAAGGTGACGAGGCGTGGGCGCAGGCGTTCGAAGGCCTCGCGCAGGCGGGTGAGCCCGGCCCAGGTCTGCATGTCCTTCACGGAGGCGGGACCGAAGGCGGCGAGGTAGCGGAGCACGGTCGCGTCGGCAGTGGGCGCCTCGGGCGCGGGTGCCTCGGGCGCGGGCGCCTCGGGTGCGGGTGCCTCGGGTGCGGCGGGTGAGGAGTCGCCGAGCCAGTGGCCGGCGGTCGTGAGGGCGACCTGGCCGCTTCTGCCCCACAGCCCGCGCGGGGTGACCTGGACCAGCGGCAGCCGGCAGCGCGCGGCCAGGGCGAGGGCCTGCGGATCGGCGTCCGGCCACCGCGCGGTGAGCGCCTCGCGCAACTGCGCCATGGTGCGCGGCTCGGCCTCCACCAGTTCCCGGACGAGAACGACAAGCAGGTCGAGGTCCACGCCCGTCAGCCCCCGGCGGAACTGGCCGAGTTCGCGGTCGCGGGCGGGCTGCACGAGCGGGCGCAGGGTCCGGCAGTCCTCGGCGGTGTGGGTGTGGATGGTCGAGCGCAGGGTGACGATCCGGACCACCTCGCGCTCGGCCATCAGCCGCGAGAGCTCCTCGGGCGCGAAGCCGTCGAGGCGGGCGGCGAGGGCGTAGTACGGCGGCTCGACGTTCTGGGCCTGGAGCCCGAGCAGATGCCCCACGGCGTCCCGGGCGCCCATCGTCGAACGGCGCAGGAGCAGCTGGCGCGCGAGAGTGGCCCGGTTCAGCGCGCGCGGCCCGAGCACGGGAGGAGCGGCGGAGGTGGTCTTCCTCGTCATGCCCGGCACCGTAGCGCCGTATGCGGACAGGTGTTGTCCTCGATCAGCGGTTGGGGTCGGCGTTGCTGATGTCCGCGAGGGCGGAGTGCGGGTCCTCGGTGGCGGCGAGGTCGCCGAGGCTCACCATGCCCACGGGGCAGCCGCCGTGCTCGACGACCGGGAGCCGGCGCACGGCGTACCGGCGCATCAGCTCGACCGCGTGGTCGGTGGTGTCCTCGGGGGCCAGGGTGACCACCGGGGGCCGGGTGCAGACCGAGCCGACGGTCGCCTCGTGCGGGTCGCGGCCCTCGGCCACGGCACGGATCACGATGTCGCGGTCGGTGAGGACGCCGAAGAGGTCGCAGTCGTAGGCCACCAGGACGTCGCCGACGTTCTGCTCGCGCATCACGTACGCCGCCCGCTCCAGTGTGGTCATCGGCTCTACGGCCACCGCGCCGGGTGACATCACGTCGCGCACTCGCCGGGTCATGGGGCACCTCCCGGATCGGATCCTCGGTGGTCAGCGGCTGCCCGCCGCGTAGCCAGAACCGGCGGTCCCAAACGGCGGCGGGCCGGCGGGACCGGCGGGCGGCGGGTCCGCGGGGAGCGCGTACGGTGTGTCCGGCGCGTCCGCGGATGGTGCGTCGGCTGCCCGCCAGCCGGTCCAGCGGTGGACGGTGACGGCGATCACCGGGCCCTCGGGCGGGGTGCGCCGGTACTGGGCGTACTTCTCACGCAGAAGGGCGAGCGCCAGTCCGCACTCCCGGCGCGTCTCGGGGTCGGTGGCATCGGCGTGCAGGATCCGCGCGCCGCCGTCCGCGCGGGCCCACCACAGCCGGTCCCAGTCCTCGTCGTAGACGTCGGCCAGCAGGCACACCGCCGGGGTGACCTCGATGTCGTGCAGGCGGGCCAGGCGTGAGGTGCTCTTCGGCTTGCGGTCGACCGCCGTGACGATCCCGTCGCGACCGTGGGCGGCGAAGACCACCGGGACCAGGCGCGGCAGGCCGGCGTCGTCCACCGTGGCCAGCCGCGCCACCCGGGCGGCCGTGAACCGCCGGCGCGCCTCGCCGGCGTCCATCCTTGGCACGGGCGTGCCCCCTCTTCGCGTCCCCCGCCTTCCGGCACGTCTTCCTCCCATGTCGGGTACCCCTTTCCGGCGACGGACGAGCACGTACGGGCACACAATGGGGCGGCGGGGCGGACGCGCCGGCGACGGGAGGCGACCTATGCCGTGGCTTGCGGCCGGGCTGTGGGACGTGGGCAACGGGCAGGGCGGGCGCCAGCTCGCCGAGCTGGGGCTCGCGCTGCTGCTGTCGAGCCTGATCGGCTGGGAGCGGGCCGCGCAGCAGAAGAGCGCGGGGATGCGCACCCACACCCTGGTCGGCGTCGCGAGCGCGCTGATGATGGAGGTGTCCCAGCACGGGTTCACCAGTGTCCTGGGGCTGGAGAACGTCTCCTTCGACCCCTCGCGGGTGGCCGCGCAGATCGTCTCCGGGATCGGCTTCATCGGCGGCGGGCTGATCTTCGTACGGCGGGACGCCGTGCGCGGGCTGACGACGGCCGCCACCATCTGGCTGACCTGCGCGGTCGGCATGGCCTGCGGGGGCGGCCTGCCGATCCTTGCGCTGGCGGCCACCGCGCTGCACTTCCTGGTCGTGCGCGGCTACCCGCGGCTGCCCGGCCGGCTCTCCCCCGGCCCGATGCCCGCCACCGTCGAGCTGCGGCTGACGTATCTGACCGGCCGGGCGCTGCTGCCCCGGCTGATGGAGACGTGCACCCAGCGGGGCTTTCGCATCGTGCAGGTCAGGGCCGACCGGCTGCCCGGCCGCACGGACTTTGCCGCCCGCGTGCTGCTCCGGCTGGAGGGCACGGCGGACGCCGGTCGGCTGGCCTCCGAGCTGTTCCACGGCGAGGGCGTGCTCGACGTCGATCTGAGCCTGGGGGACGGCGACGACCAGGACGAGTGAAGGGGCGGGCGGTCGGGCGGGCCGGCCGTGATTGGTGTGGAGCCCGCCGGGCACCCGGGGCGCACTGTGCACCAGGAACGGCGAGCGTCACGGATTCTGCTCACGGGGTGGTTCAGCTTCCCGGACGGGGAGGCGACCGCCGGTGACGTGCTGGCGCTGCACCGCGTGGAGGACGTGCTGCGGCGGTCCGCCCTCCCCTACGACGTCGCCTGGAGCCCCGGTTTCCGGCCCGGCGCGCTGCACCTGGACGACGTGGACGCCGGACGGTACGGGCGGCTGGTGTTCCTGTGCGGTCCGCTGCACGGGCCGCAGGTCGAGGCGTTGCACCGCCGGTTCGCGCACTGTCTGCGCGTCGCCGTGGGCACCTCCGTGATCGATCCGGACGGCCCCGCCGTGACCGGCTTCCATCACGTCATCGCCCGCGACGCCCCGCGTTGCGAGCCGGCCCTGGACCTGGCGGCCCGCGCCCCCGCCCTTCCGGCGCCGCCCGTGGTGGGCGTGGTGCTCACCCATGGGCAGCACGAGTACGGGCGGGCCAGACGCCACGACGTGGTCGCCCGGGAGGTGGGCTCCTGGCTGCACGGCAAGGACTGCGCGCGCGTGGAACTGGAGACCCGGCTCGACGCCCACGACTGGCGGCTGTGCGCCACGCCCGCCCAACTGGAGTCGGTCCTCGCACGGTTGGACCTGGTCGTCACCGACCGGCTGCACGGGATGGTGCTGGCGCTGCGCGCGGGGACGCCCGCGCTGGCCGTGGACCCGGTCGAGGGCGGGGCGAAGGTGACCGCGCAGGCGCGGGCCTGCGGCTGGCCCGCGTTGGTGGCCGCCGAGCGGCTGGACCCGGGGGAACTGGACCGCTGGTGGGACTGGTGCCTGTCCTCCGGTACGGCGGCCGCACGCCGGGTGCGGGACGGCTTCGCCGGGGACGGCACGGGGCGGAGCGGCATCTGCCGGGGAGGCATCGACCGGGAAGGCGCGCGGGACGGTGCGGAAGGGCTCCTGGAGGCGCTGGGGGCGGGCCGCGCCGGTTAGTCCTCCGGCGGCCGGGCACCCGGGATTCGACGCGGCAGCCAGGTCGGTCCCCCCTCGTACGCCCGTAGGAGCAACAGTGTCGACAAGCCGACTCCCCGATCGCGAACAGCGGATCCTCAACGAGATAGAGCGTGCCCTCAGCCGTGACCGGCGCCTGGCGCGGCGCCTGCGCGCGGCGCGCCGTCGCCGCCGGCCGGATCTGTCCCGGGTGGTGGCCTACTCGCCGCGCCCGTGGACCGTCGTCGTACTGCTCGCGGTGGCCGTCGCGCTCATGGCGGCCGGGATCGTCACCTCGCGGCCCGGGGTGATCTGGGCGTTCGCACTGGTGTGGCCGGTGAGCCTGTACGCCGCCTTCCGGCTGCTGTGCCGCTGGTCGGGGTCGGCGGGGCACTGAGCGTTTGTCCAGGGAGACGGAGGGGACCCGCGGGGCAGGAGGTGATCGTCGTGCCCGAGCCCGGAAGCAAGAAGTACGACACCAAGCGCGCCCGTGCCCGCAAGGAGGCCGAGCGGTCCGGGATCTCCGACCAGGACGCCAACGACGCCGCGAACGCGGAGCTCCAGCAGGACCCGAAGTTCCGCAGCAGCGGCCCGCGCACGGAGCGCGGCCGGGGCCCGAAGGGCGAACGCCCAGGCAGCACCGGCTGACCGACTGGCCGGCTGATCGACCGGTCTTCCGAACTGATTCTTCCGAAGTGATCACAGGCCCCGTCGCATTTCCGGCGGGGCCCGACGCGCTCAGCCCTCAGCCCTCACCCGGTGTAGCGGCGGGCCGTGGAACGCCGCTGGCTGTCCTCCAGGAGCCGGAGCCGCCCCTCCACCTCGGGCGGCAGCACGCGGCGCTCGCGCAGGACCCACGGCAGTGCCGCGCCCGCCTCGGCGAAGGCGCGCAGCGAGGCGGTGTCGCGCGGCACGGTGCGCGCCAGGTGCAGGGTACGGCGCAGGGCGGGCCGGGCCGGCCGGCGCAGCCAGGTGAACCACAGGGTGTTGCGGATGCCGTCCCGGCGGCGGCGCCTGGAGTCCCTCGCCACCGACGGATGGTGATGGATCGTCAGGTCTTCCGCGTACGTGAGCCACCAGCCGTCCGCGGCCAGGTCGGCGGCGAGCAGTTCCTCCTCACCGCCCAGCCACAGGCGCGGGTTGAAGCCGCCCGCGCGGCGGAAGGCGTCGGTGCGCAGCACGGTGGCCGCGGCGAGGAAGGAGCCGAGGGCGGGGCCGGGGAGCCAACGCGGGCCGGGAACGGGTGAGTTGCGCAGCTCCTCGACGATCGGGTCCTCGGTGCCGTCCGGTTCGACGACGATGCGGGCGGTGACCGCGCCCAGCGCGGCGTGCCGGTCGAGGAGGTCGGCGGCGCCGGACAGGGCGCCGGGGGCCCACCAGGAGTCGTCGTCGCAGAAGGCGACGTACGGCGTGCGCACGCGGCGGACGGCGAGGTTGCGGCCGACGGCGCCCAGGTTGCGGCCGGGGCGCAGCAGCCGTACGTGCGGGTGGTGGCGGGCCACGGCGGCGGAGGTGCCGTCGGTGGAGCCGTTGTCGGTGACGAACACCTCGGGGTGTTCGGGGAGTTCGGCGAGGCGGTCCAGGGTGCGCAGGAGTTCGGGGCGCCGATTGTGGGTGATCACCACGACGGTGGTGCGGGGGTCGGTCATGTGCGGGCCTCCGGGCGGGCGCCGTCCAGGAGGCGGGCGGCGTTCTCGACGTGCGGGGGGAGGGGGCGGCGGGCGCGGACGGCGGCCGGCAGGCGGGCCAGGGCGCCGCGGAGGGCGGCCCGGGCGTGCGGGTCGCGGCGGGCCTCGGCGGTCAGGTCGCGGGTGCGGGCGAGGGCGAGCGGCAGGGGGCGGCGCAGCCAGGTGGTGAGCAGTTCGTTGCGGCGCTGCACGGCGGGGCGGCCGGTGCGGGGGGCGGGCGCCGGATGGTGGTGGGCGGTCACCTCGGGGCAGTGGGTGACGCCCCAGCCGCGGGCGGCGAGGTCGTAGGCGAGCAGGGTCTCCTCGCCGCCGAAGAACAGCACCGGGTGGAAGCCGCCGGCGTCCAGGTAGGCGGTGCGGCGGGTGACCGAGGCGCAGGCGAGGAAGCCCAGTACCTGGGTGCCGGGCAGGTCGGTGGCGGTGCCGAGGGGCGAGTCGGCGAGGAGCTTGTCGAGCGGGTCGGGTTCCTCTTCGGGGCCGACGAGGGTGTGGGCGGCGAGCAGGCCGAGCCGCGGGTGCTCGTCGAAGAGGCGGGCGGCCCGGGCGAGGGCGCCGGGCGCCCACCAGGAGTCGTCGTCGCTGAAGGCCACGTAGGGGGTGGTCAGGGCGCGGACCCCGTCGGTGCGGGCGAGGGCGCCGCGGTTGACGGGCAGGGCGAGCACGCGGACCTCGGGGAAGTCGCGGGCGAGCATCGCGCGGGTGCCGTCGGTGGAGGCGTTGTCGGCGACGACGATCTCGGGGCGTTCGGGGAGGGCGAGCAGGTGGCGGAGGGTGACGGCCAGGCTGGCGCGGCGGTCGCGGGTGGCGATGACCACGCCGACGGGTGAGCGTTCCATGGTGCGGGTCCCCATCGTGTCGGCGGCATGTGTCGGTCGGCGGACGCACGGCGGGTACGTCAGCGGGGCGGTGGCGGCCCGGGGAGCGCGTCGAGGGCGTCGACGACCTCCTCGGGGGTGATCCGCAGGAGTGCGGGGTCGGGGCGGCGGCCGTGCGGGTCTCCCTCGGTGCCGTGCCACAGGGCGCGGTGGCGGGGTTCGTCCGGGGGCGGACCCCAGCGGCTGGGCGGGACCGGGCCGCACAGGGTCACCGAGGGGGTGCCGTGGGCGACGGCGAGGTGGGCGATGCCGGTGTCGCCGCTGACGACGGCGCGGGCGCCGGCGACCAGGGCGGAGAACCGGTCGTGGGGAAGGCCGCCGCCGAACACGTCGGTGTCGGGCAGCCCGGCGCGCTTGGCGAGGGTGGCGACGAGGTCGCCCTCGTCCGCTCCCCCGGTGACGACGACGCGGTGCCCGCGGGCGAGCAGGGTCCCGGCCACGGCCGCGAACCGGTCCACGGGCCAGCGGCGGGCCGGTGATCCGGCGCCGGGGTGCAGGACGACCGCGCCGGGCGCCGGGGAGGGGCCGGGCGGCCGGGGCAGGCGGAGGTCGGTGGGGTCGGCGTCGACGCCGTACCAGCGCAGCAGGCGGCACCAGCGGTCCCGTTCGTGCTCCTCGGCGTACCACGGCGGGCCCTCGATCTCCGGCGTCCCCGGGTGCGCGAAGGCGAACAGCCGGCCGGGGCCGAGGTCCGCGAGCAGCCGGTGGCTGGGCGGCCCGTTGCCGTGCAGGTCGACGGCGACTTCCGGCGCCGGCCCGGTCCAGTCGAGGCCGCCCGGCACGGCACGGCCGGGCGCGGACGCGGGCAGCAGCCGGTCCACCGCTCCGGTCGCCGCGGCCAGCGGCTCCAGCTCGGCGGGAGCGGCCAGCACCACCTCGTGCCCGGGAAACCCCCGCCGCAGCGCCCGCAACGCCGGAATCCCGGCAAGCAGATCCCCGAGCCCCAGAGCCCGCAACACCAGCACCCGGGGCCGCCGCCCCCCGGTCGCGGTCCCCGGCGTCTTGGGCAGACGCCGAGCGCCGCCGGCCGGGGACCGGCCCGACCCGGGCCCACCGGCTTCGCGGTCGCGGCCCGGTGCCGTCGGGCGGGGCGCCGGACGCCCCGGCGTGCGCGGCGATGCGGCCATCGGAAGTCCCGCGCCCCCGCGCCGGCCGTCCGCACGGCCGCCGTCCGCGCGGCCGCCGGTCACTGCGGACGTCCGGTCCGGCAGGACATGAGGCCCGCCGGGCGGGGCCGGCAGGCGCCCCGTTCCCCCGGACACCGCGCCCGCCGGGCGGGTGCCCCCTTCGCCCACCGGTCCCTCCCCCGCCGGTCCCTCGCCGGGCTCGTGGACGCGGAGACGTGCGGGCGAGCCGGGCGCGGGGCGCTTGGGGAGACGCGCCGGCGCCGTCATCGGGCGCCCTCCGCCGCCCTCGCCAGGAGGGCCGTGGACGAGTGGCCGTCCAGGTACGGGAGGAGGACCGCCTGGCCGCCCCATTCCTCCAGGAGGCTCGCTTCGGGGAGGTCGGCGCCGGCGTAGTCGCCGCCCTTGACCCAGACGTCCGGGCGGAGTTCGGCGAGGAGGCGTTCGGGGGTGTCCTCGTCGAAGACGGCGACGGCGTCCACGCAGGCGAGCGCGCGCAGCACGCGGATACGGTCGGCCAGCGGGTTGACGGGCCGGCCCTCGCCCTTGCGGCGCCGCACGGAGGCGTCGGAGTTGACGCAGACGACCAGGCAGTCGCCGATCCGCCGGGCGGCCTGGAGCAGGCCCACGTGCCCGGCGTGCAGCAGGTCGAAGCAGCCGCCCGCGGCGACCACCGTGCCGCCGCCGGCCCGTACCCGGGCGACGAGGGCGGCCGGGTCGTCGCCGGGCGGCCGGGTGTCGCCGGCGGGCGCGGTGCCGAGCAGTCCGCCCGCTCCCCCGGCTCCGACGAAGGCGGTCGCCGCGGTGACGGCGCCCTCCACGGCCTCCCCGACCAGCGCGCCGTCGGCCAGCAGGCCGGCCGCGGTGGCGGCGAAGCGGTCGCCCGCGCCGCACGGGTCGCCCTGGTGGGCGGCGGTCACGGGCACCAGCAGCGGGTGCTCGCCGTAGGACAGCAGCGCGCCGCGCGCGCCGAGGGTGACCGTGACGGCGGCGACGCGCCAGTGCCGTACGAGGGCGCAGGCCTCGTGGGCGACGGAGCGCAGTTCGTTGCCGGGGCCGCCGGGGGCCGCCCGGTCCTCGGCGTCGCCGCGCTCGGCGGCCAGGGCGGCCGCGAAGCCGTGGGCCTCGGCGCGGGCCGGGGTGACCAGGCGGGTGCCGGGCGCCGGGGGGCCGCCGCGTGGGTGGGGGTCCCACACCGCCGGGGGGCGGCGGCGCAGTTCGTCGCGCAGGGCGTCCGCCGTGCCGCGGCCGTAGTCGGAGACGAGGACGGCGGAGGCGGAGGCCAGCGCGGCGCGCGCCTCGGCGGTGGCCTCGCGGGCGCGGCCGCCGCCCCGGTCGAGGCGGACGACCGGGCGGCCGCGGGCCAGGACGCGGGTCTTCTCCGGCAGTTCGCCCGTCATCGGCAGCGGGACGAGCCGCAGCCAGGGCTCGAGGAGCCGGCGCAGCTCGCGGGCGGCCGGGCCGTCGTCGAGGCCGGTGATCAGGGTGACGTCGCGGCCGTCGCGGGCGGCGAGGTACGCGGCGAGGGCGGCGCCGCCCGGCCGCAGCCGCTCGTCGCAGTCGGCCACGACCGGTACGGGCGCGTCGGGCGCGAGCCGGTCCGCGTGTCCGGTGAGGTCGCGGTCCAGCAGGGCGTCGCCGACCACGACGAGGGGTGCCTTGCCCGTCATGTCACCTCCCGCCCTGCTCGAGGGCCGCGTCGAAGGCCGCGCACACCATGTGCACGGCGACCAGGTGGAGTTCCTGCACGGTGGCGGTGGAGGCCCCGGCCACGCACAGCGCCTCGTCGCTGCCCGCGCTGAGCGGGTTGGGCGCCGGTCCGGTCAGCGCCCACACGCGCATGCCGGCGGCGCGTCCGGCGTCGGCGGCGGAGAGCAGGTTGGCGCTGGCGCCGCTGGTGGACAGCAGCATCAGCACGTCGCCGCGGCGGCCGTGGGCGCGCACTTGGCGGGCGAAAACCTCGTCCACGCCGTAGTCGTTGGCGATGGCGGTGGTGCTGGAGGTGTCGGCGTGCAGGGCGATCGCGGAGAACGGGGGGCGGTCGTCGCGGTAGCGGCCGACGAGTTCGGCGGTCAGGTGCTGGGCCTGGGCGGCGCTGCCGCCGTTGCCCGCGGCGAGCATCCGCCCGCCGCCGCCGAGCACGGCGGCCAGCCGCTCCCCCCACCGCTGGGTGATGTGTGCGGAGCCGCGGAACTGGCCGAGGGCGGCGAGGAGTTCGTCGCAGTGGCCGGTGACGGCCGGTGTGTCGACGCTCATGACGTCACCTCCGGAGGTTCAGGGGACGGCGGACCGGGTGGCCGGTTCGGGCGCGCATCAGGCCACCTCCGGCTTCAGTTCGCGCTCTGCGGTGACCCGCCGGTAGACCTGTTCGGCGCCGTCGGCGACGCGCCGCCAGGTGAAGCGGGCGAGGACGCGTTCGCGTCCCGCGGTGCCGTAGCGGCGGCGGGTGCGGTCGCTGCCGAGCAGTTCGCGGGCGGCGGCGGCGATCGCCCCGGGGTCGCCCTCGGGGACGAGCCGGCCGGTGCGCCCGTCGGCGACCGAGTCGCGGTGGCCGCCCACGTCGGTGGCGACGACGGGCACCCCGCACGCCATGGCCTCCAGCGGCACGATGCCGAAGGGCTCGTACGTCGGTGTGCACAGCACGAGGTCGCTGCTGCGCATCAGCGCGGGCATCCGCCGCGGGTCGACGGCGCCCAGCAGCCGTACCCGGTCGCCGACGCCCTCCTCGTCGGCGAGTCGCAGCAGCCGTTCCGCCTCGGGCTCGGTGTGCAGGAGTTCGGCGGGCGGGCCGCCGGCGACGAGGAGTTCGGCGTGCGGGATCCGGGTCAGGGCGCGGATGGCCTGGTCGTAGCCCTTGCGGCGGACCAGCCGGCCGCAGGCGAGCAGCCGGTGCCGCTGTTCCCGCGCGGGCACGCCCAAGTCCTCGCGCAAGGCGCCGGGGTGGAAGTGGCCGGCGTCGACGCCGCAGGGCACGACGGAGACGTGGTTCGGGGAGATGCCCATGGCGGCGAGTTCGTGCACCTCGTCGCCGCAGGTGGCCAGCACGCGTTCGCAGGTGCGGCCGATCTGCCGCTCGATGCCGATGCGCTCGCGCGGGCTGGTGTCCTCGCGGCCCTGGTGGCGGCGCTTGACGGTGCCGAGCGCGTGGAAGGTCTGGATGACGGGGATGCCGTGCGGGCCGGCGCCGAGCAGGGAGGCCATGCCGGACATCCAGAAGTGGGCGTGCACGACGTCGGGCGGCTCGCGGCGCCAGACGCGCGCCAGGTACGCGCCGAAGGACGGCATGTGCGCGAACAGGGCGTCCTTGGGGATGGCTTCGGGCGGTCCGGCGGGCACGTGCTCGACCACCGCGCCGCCGGGCAGCGGCACGCGGTCGGGCAGTTCGGCGCTGTCCCGGCGGGTGTAGACGGTGACGTCGTGTCCGCGCCGCGCCAGCTCTTCGGTGAGGCGGGCGACGTACACGTTCTGGCCACCGGCGTCGACCCCGCCGAGCGCGGCGAGCGGGCTCGCGTGCTCGGACACCATGGCGATCCTCATCGGGTCACCTCCTTGAGCAGCCGCTCCCAGTCGTCCAGGAAGCGGGCGAGGCCGTAGCGGGCGAGCGCGGCGGCCCGTGCTCCCTCGCCGGCCGCGCGGGCGTGCAGCGGGTCGGCGACGAAGTCCCGTACGGCGTCGGTCAGTACATCGATCCGGTTGGAGACCACCCCGGCGCCCGGGGGCACCGCCTCGGTGACCTCGGTGGTGGCGAGGGCGACCACGGGCATGCCCAGGTGCATGGCCTCCAGCAGGGACAGTCCGAGGGAGGTCCAGCGGACGGGGTGGAGGTAGAGGCGGCGCCTGGCCATGGCCGAGTGGAGGTCCTTCTGGACGAGTTCGTGGGTGCGGCACCGCTCGGGCGGCAGGCCGAGGTGGCCGGCGAGGCCGTCCGTGCCCATGCCGAAGACGTCCAGCGGGGCGGCCCGCGCGAACGCCGGCAGCAGGTCGGTGCCCGTGGTACGGCCGCGCCGCACGGGCTCGTTGACGACGACGGCCGCGTGGGGCAGTTCGCCGGTCCACAGCGGGCCGGGGTCGACGATGCCGTGCTCGATGACGGCGGTCTCGGCGCCTCCGGCGTCCCACATCAGCCGGTTGAAGTGGGTGACGTGCACCAGCGGGATGCCGCCGGGGAGTTCGGCGACGGGGTGCCGGGTGTCGGGCACGTTCCCGTGCGGGGCGTTGTGCTCCAGGTAGACCATCGGCGGGCGGCGGCCCAGCCATCGGCGTACGAGGTCGTACTCGTGCGGGCGTTGCAGCACGACGAGGTCGATGTCCGCCTCGCGCAGCCGCTCGGGCGGGAGTTCGGTCACCGAGTCGGGCCAGTCGAAGGTGCGGGCGCGGCCGAGGCCGTCGGGTCCGCGGTCGGGGGTGACGGGGACGATGTAGGTGTGCGGGCCCTGGACGAAAGCGGTCGTCCAGGAGCCGTGCACGTGCCAGATGAGGATCCTCACGCCTGCATCACCTTCTCCACGGCGGCGAGCACGTCATGTGCGGTCACCGACTCAAGGCAGGGGTGTCCGGGCACCGGGCAGTTCCGGGCGCGGCTGTCGGCGCACGGCGCCTTCTGGTCGCCGAGCAGTACGTAGGGCACGCCGTAGGGGCGCCAGCGTTCGGCGGGCACGACCGGCGCGAACAGGGAGACGACCGGGGTGCCGACGGCGGCGGCCAGGTGCGCGGGGCCGGTGTTGCCGGTGACGACCGCGCGGGCGCCGGCCAGTACCCCGGCCAGTTCGGGGGCTCCGGTGCGGCCGCCGAGGTCGAGGCCGTGGGCGCCGGCCACGCGTGCGGTCAGGTCCCTCTCGCCGCGGCCCCCGGTGACCACCACGCGGTGTCCGGCCGCGGTGAGTTCGCGTACGGCCTGGGCGCAGCGTCCGGGGCTCCAGGCGCGGGCCGGGACGCTCGCGCCTGGGTGCACCACGAGGTAGGGCTCCGGGCCGGTGAGCGCGGAGGTGGCGGGCGGGGGCAGCACGCGCAGCCGGGTGTCGTCGGGGCGGGGGAATCCGGCGGCCTCGGCGAGGTCGAGGGCGGCCTCGGCCTCGTGGGCGTGCGGGGCGCGCTGGTGGCGTACGTCGAGCAGGGAGCCGGGGTAGTCCACGCTGTCCGCGGCGATGCGGCGGACGCCGGCCAGGCGCAGCAGCAGGGCGGTGGGCAGCGGTGACTGGTGGAAGGAGGTGAGGACGAGGGCGGTGTCGGCGTCGACGGCGGCGAGGAGGGCGTCGATCTCCGCCCGGTTCACGGGCGGCGGCTCGAACCCGGCCCAGGGCGCGTCCCACACGAGGATGTCGTCCACGCCGGGCAGCAGCCGCGCGGCGGGCTCGCCGCGCGGTCCGCACAGCAGGGTGACGTGGCCGGCGCGGGCGGCGACGGCACGGACGGCGGGCCCGGCGAGGAGCACGTCGCCGAAGCTGTCGAGCCGGGTGACCAGGGCCTTCATCGGGGCCTCCGGGCGGCCGCGCCGGGTGCGGGCGGGGTGCCGCCGGCGAAGGCGGCCTCGGCGGGGCGTTCGTCGGCGAGGACGCGGCCCCGGGGCGGGCCGGCCAGGATCGCGCGGACGGCGGTGGTCAGGTCGGGGGCCACGTGCTCGGCGCGGGCGGTCTCCTCGGGGCGGGTGACCGGGGTGGGGACGAGGATGCCGTGGGCTCCGGCGCGGCGGGCGGCCTCCATGTCGGCGCCGATGTCGCCGACCACGACGATGCCGGCGGGTTCGGCGCACAGCCGGCCGGCCGCCCACTGGATCATTCCGGGTGCGGGTTTGCGGCAGTGGCAGCCGTCGCCGGGTCCGTGCGGGCAGACGGCCCACACGTCGAAGGGGCCGAGCAGCGCGTCGACGCGTTCGTTGACGCGGCGTACGTCGGCCGCGGTGATCAGGCCGCGCGCGATCCCCGACTGGTTGGTGACCACGCCGGTGCGGATGCCCCGCGCCCGCAGCAGCCGCACGGCCTCGCGGGCGCCGTCGACGGGGCGTACGAGGTCCGGGTCGCCGTTGTAGGGGACGTCCTCGACGAGGGTGCCGTCGCGGTCGAACAGCACGGCGCGCACGGGGCGCCGGGGGCGGCTCGCGGCGCCGCCTCCTGCCGGGCGGGGGCGGTTCACGGCGCCACCTCCTGCCAGGCGGGGGCGCTCCGGTGGCGCCACCGTCCGCTGAGCCAGTGCCAGCTGGCGGCGGGCGGGATGAGCACGCTGGTGGCGGCCATGGTGGTGACCTCCTCCCGGGTGCGCGGTCCGGGCGCGATGCGCGCCCAGGCGAACTCGGCAGTGCCGGCCGCCCAGCCGAGCGCGGCGAGCGCGGCGGCCCGGCGGTGCCCGGTCAGCGCGAGCGCGCAGGCGGCGGCGCCGGCGGCGGTGACCGCGAGGTGGGCGCGGATGCGGCCGCGCGGGGCGACCGCCTTCTGCCACCAGTCGGGGCCGTGCAGGCGCAGCATGAGCGCGTCGTCGGCGTTGCCGCGCTGGGCGCGCAGGGACACCCAGCGGTCGGCCGGGCGGACGGGGTGCCGGGTGGTGCGGCGGCCCTGGCGGATGCGCCAGCCGGCGTCGAGGACGCGCAGCGCGAGGTCGGCGTCCTCGCGGAAGGCGCGGCGGAAGCGTTCGTCGAAGCCGGCGACCTGCTTGAGGGTCTCGGTGCGGTACGCCATGTCGGCGGTGATCCAGCGGGCGCGGGCCAGGCCCGCGGTGCCGCGCTCCCAGTCGGTGGGGCGGCGCTCGCCGGGCAGGGGAACGGCGATGACGCCCTGGACGGCCCCGGTGTCGGGGCTCGCCTCGGCGAGGTCCTGGGCGAGCTGGTCGCACCAGTGGGGGCCGACCTGCACGTCGTCGTCGAGGAAGGCGACCCAGCCGGTGGTGACCGCGCGCAGCCCGGTGTTGCGGGCGGCGGCGGGTCCGCGGCCGCCGCTGGTGAGCACGGTGGCGCGGGCGCGCAGGTCGCCGAGCACGCTCAACGGGTGCTCCAGGTCGGCCGGTTCGGGCTCGGGCCGGTCGTCGACGAGGACGATCTCCTCGGGCCCGGGTCCGTGCGCGGCGGCGAGCGCGGCCAGGCAGTCGGCCAGCGTGTCCCGCGCCAGGGTGGGGATCACCACGGCGTAGGCGGGCCCGGCGGCGGGGCTGCTCATGCGTACGCCCTTCCCCTGCGCACCGCGTACGGGCCGATCGCCAGCAGGTCGACGGGCGCGGATCCGAAGCACTCCAGCGCGTCGCGGGGGTCGTCGACCATGGGCCGGCCGGCGGTGTTGAGGCTGGTGTTGACGACGACGGGCAGTCCGGTGCGCCGCTCGAAGCCGCGCAGCATCGCCGCGACCAGGGGTTCCTGCCGCTCGTCGACGGTCTGGATGCGGGCGGTGCCGTCGACGTGCACCACGGCGGGGATGCGCTCGCGCCAGTCGCGGTGGACGTCGTGCACGAACAGCATGTACGGGCTCGGGACCGGTCCCTCGAACAGTTCGTGCGCGCGCTCGGCGAGGACCATGGGGGCGACCGGCCGGAACTCCTCGCGGCCCTTGACCCGGTTGAGCCGTTCCAGGTTCTCGGCGCGGCCCGGGTGGGCGAGCAGGGAGCGGTGGCCGAGGGCGCGCGGCCCGTACTCGCTGCGGCCCTGGAACCAGGCGACCACGCCGTCGCGGGCCAGTTCCTCGGCGACCGTCTCGGCGATGTCGTCGGGCCGCTCGTACGGTACGGCGGCCTCCTCCAGCCAGGCGCGCAGTTCGTCGTCGCTCCAGCCGCGGCCGAGGTCGGCGCCGGGCATGGGCGCGGGCACGTTGCCCTCGCTCGCGGCGAGGTAGAGGGCGCCGCCGAGGGCGGTGCCGGCGTCACCGGCGGCGGGCTGCACCCAGACGTGCCGGTACGGGCCCAGCGCGGCGATCTTGGAGTTGGCGACGCAGTTGAGGGCGACGCCGCCGGCCATGGCGAGGGCCTCGCCGCCGGCCTCGCGGTGCAGCCAGTGGACGAGTTCGAGCAGGACCTCCTCCAGTACGGCCTGGCAGCTGGCCGCGAGGTCGGCGTGCTCCTGGGTCCACGGCTCGTGCTTGCCGCGCGGCGTGGCGAGGGCGGCCCAGTCGACGCCGTGGGCGCGGAAGCCGCCGTCGCCGGTGGGGTGGACGTACTGGCGCAGCCGGGGCAGGAAGCGGGGCTTGCCGTAGGAGGCGAGCGCCATGACCTTGTACTCGTCGCTGCTGCGCAGGAAGCCGAGGTGTTCGGTGAGTTCCTCGTAGACCAGGCCGAGGGAGTCGGGCAGGGCCTGCGCGGCGAGGGTGTCGAGCTTGCCGTCGTGGAAGCGGCCCGCGAGGTGGGAGGCGGCCTCGCCGCGGCCGTCCAGGACGAGGACGGCGCTGTCGGGGTGCGGGGAGGCGGGCCCGGCGGAGGCGGCGTGCGCCACGTGGTGGGGGACGAACACGACCTTGGCCGGGTCAAGGCCGGGCAGCGCCTCGGCGAGGAACTCGGGGGCGCGGCTCGCGTACTCCAGGCGCAGCGGGTCCCAGGGGTCGTTCAGGCCCATGTCGGCGGCGGGCCGGGCGAGGGCCGGGTCGAAGGAGTAGGTGACCGCGTCGAGCTCGTCGGCGCGCAGTCCGGCGTGTTCCAGGCACCAGCGGGCGGACAGTTCCGGCAGTTCCCACGCGGAGAAGGGCACCGGGCGCTTGCCGTGCTTGCGGCGGCTGAAGCGCTCCTCCTCCCCGGCCGCGACCGTCCTGCCGTCGACGACGAGGGCGGCGGCCGGGTCGTGGAACAGGGCGTTGATTCCAAGGATGCGCATGGGGTGGGCTCCGTCCCGTTCGGCTGCTGCGGTGCGGGTGGGACCGGTCGGTGCCGGTGGGTGCCACGGGCTTCTGGGTGCCGCGTCCCAGCTGTCTCAAACACGTGAAGACAACTGGCCCCGAAAAAGGCAGACTTTTCCCCCTATGTCATTTCTTAGTCACCCTGCGTGAGACGCACTGGCCAGGGCGGCGCAGTACGGTTCAGGACACCGCGGTCGACCGCCGCCGGGGGCGTACGCCGCCTGGTGAGCGGCCCACGCGGCGACCGGTCTGCGCGGCGACCGGCCTACGCGGCGACGGCGCGGGTGAACCAGCCGATGGTGCGCTCCAGCCCCTGCGACCAGGGGACGCGCGGCTGCCAGCCGAGCCGCTCGCGGGCGAGCCGGGTGTCGGGCCTGCGCCGGCAGGGGTCGTCCGCGGGGCGGTCGACGAAGCGGATGCGGGAGGCGGAGCCGGTCAGGTCGACGATCCGGCGGGCCAGCTCCAGCATGGTGATCTCGTCGGTGCCGCCGATGTTGACCGGGCCGTCCTCGCCGGAGGCGGCCAGGGCGAGGATGCCGTCGACCGTGTCGTCGACGTAGCACAGGGAGCGGGTCTGGCTGCCGTCGCCGGCGACGGTGAGCGGCATTCCGTCCAGCGCCTGCGCGATGAAGGTGGGTACGGCCCGGCCGTCCCCGGTGCGCATGCGGGGGCCGTAGGTGTTGAAGATGCGCACGATGGCCGCGTCGGTGCGGTGGACCTTGCGGTGCGCGGTGACCAGGGCCTCGGCGAAGCGCTTGGACTCGTCGTAGACGCTGCGCGGGCCGACGGGGTTGACGTTGCCCCAGTAGTCCTCGCGCTGCGGGTGCTCCAGCGGGTCGCCGTACACCTCGGAGGTGGAGGCGAGCAGGAAGCGGGCGCCGTCGGCGCGGGCCCGCTCCAGCGCGTTGCGGGTGCCGTCGCTGCCGGCCCCGAGGGTCTCCAGGGGCAGGCGCAGGTAGTCGGCGGGCGAGGCGGGGCAGGCGAGGTGCAGGACCAGGTCGAAGCGTCCGGGCAGCCCGCGCACGGCGTCGGCGTCGGTGGCGTCGGCGCGTACGAAGCGGAAGCCGCGGTGCTGTTCGAGTTCGGCGACGTTGGCGTGCGAGCCGGTGGCCAGGTTGTCCAGGCACACGACGCCGGTCCCGGCGTCGAGCAGCCGCGCGCACAGATGGGATCCCACGAAGCCGGCTCCGCCGGTCACCAGGGCCCGGCGCCAGGTGCGTCCGCTCACGGGACTCTCCTCCCTCTCGCCTTCACTTGCGTGTCGGCTTGAGTAACCCCGTGGCGGCCGGGCACACATCGGGGCCAACCATGCCCGAACGGGATCGATCACCTGTCCGTCGAGCACGTTTTCGACACCCGTGCACAACGCACCCGTACGCCCTGCATAGAGTCCCCCGCATGCCTTCTGCGACCAGGAAGACGAAGACGAGGGGGCCGGGCGCGGGGGTCCGGCGGGGGCTGCGCGCGGCCGGGGCGCTGGCGGCGGCCGCGTGCCTGACCCTGACACTGTCCGGCTGCGGCCACGGGGACGCGATACGGCCGAGCTCCGCGCGGGCCCGGGCGGCGGACGCGCCCGCCCGGTTCGGCACCGTCGACTGCCGTCAGGCCAAGTGCATCGCGCTGACCTTCGACGCCGGACCGAGCGAGAACTCCGCCCGGCTGCTGGACATCCTCAAGCGGAAGCAGGTCCCGGCGACCTTCTTCCTGCTGGGCGCGCGGCACATCGACAAGTACCCCGAACTGGTGCGGCGGATGGCGGCCGAGGGCCACGAAGTGGCCAGCCACACCTGGGACCACGAGATCCTCACCCGGATCCCCCCGGCGCGGATACGCGACGAACTCGGCCGCACCAACGACGCGATAGAGCGCCTGACCGGGCACAAGCCGACCCTGATGCGCCCGCCGCAGGGCCGTACCGACTCCACCGTGCACGGCATCTGCAAGGAGATGGGTCTGTCCGAGGTGCTGTGGAGCGTGACCGCCAAGGACTACGCCACCACCGACTCCGCGCTGATCACCAGGCGCGTCCTCGACCAGGCGACCCGGGACGGCATCATCCTGCTGCACGACATCTACCAGGGCACCGTGCCGGCCGTGCCCGGCATCATCGACGCCCTCAAGGCGCGCGGCTACGTCTTCGTGACCGTGCCCCAGCTCCTCGCCCCGGGCAGGGCGGAACCGGGCAAGGTGTACCGGCCCTGACGCGCCGTACGGCCACGCGGGTGAGCCGGGTCCGAACGGGCAGGCCACGGCCGCTCGTTGCCTACGATCGAGCCGTGGTCAACTTCTCCCTCGAACGCACCCCGCCGCTGCCCCCCGACGAGGCCTGGCGGCGGCTCACCCGGTGGCAGCGGCACGCCGACGCCGTGCCGCTGACCCGCGTGACCGTTCTCACCCCTGAACCGACCCGTGAGGGCACGCGGTTCGTGGCGCGCACCGCGCTCGGCCCGCTCGGCTTCGACGACCCGATGGAGGTCACCGTGTGGCGCCCGCCGGCCGGCGGCGAGCCGGGCCTGTGCCGGCTGGAGAAGCGCGGCCGGGTCGTCCTGGGCTGGGCCGAGATCGAGGTGCGGACCGGTCCGGGCGGCCGGGCGCGCGTGGTGTGGCGGGAGGAGCTGCGGATCCGCTTCCTGCCGGGCCTCTTCGACCCACTGGTGGCGGGCTCGGCGCGGTCGGTCTTCGGCCGGGCGGTGAACAGGCTGCTGCGGCGCGGCTGAACGACGGATGCCGGCCCCTCACGAGGGCCCCGAAGCCCCGGAAGAGCCGTATGGCCCTCCTCACGGTCCGGACGGCCCCGGACTGCGCACCGCTAGGTAAGGGTAGCCTCTCTTCACTGGAAGGTGTCGTGGGGGCGGGTTCGCCCGGCGTAGTACCGGAGACGGAATGAACAGTGGTGACCGGGATGTGGATACCGAGCCGGGACGCAGGGCCGCCGGCCCGGACCCGGACGGCGCCGGCCGGGCGCTGGCGGAGCTGCCGCCCGGCGCGCGGGGCAGGGTCGTGACCGTGACCGACGACGGCTCCTCCCGCACGGCCCGCCGGCTCAGGGACCTCGGCTTCACCCCGGGCACGGTGGTGGAGGTGGTCCGCCGGGCCCCGCTGCGCGATCCGGTCGTCTTCCGCGTCAAGGACTACGACCTGTGCCTGCGCCGCGCGCAGGCCGCCTGCGTACGCGTCGTCGAGGTGGGACCGTGACCACGAGCTGCCACGACGTCGCGGGCGGAGGGGAGGTCACCGCGGGGCAGCCGCGGTTCGCCCTGGTCGGCAGCCCCAACGCCGGCAAGACCAGCGTCTTCAACGGACTGACCGGGCTGAACGCCAAGACCGGGAACTATCCCGGCGTGACCGTCGCCCGGTTCGTCGGCGTCTGCCGCACCGGCGGGGACAGCTGCCTGATCGAGGATCTTCCCGGGACGTACAGCCTGGAGGCCATCAGCCCGGACGAGCAGATCACCGTCGACGTGCTCGACGGCCGCCTGGACGGCGTCGACCGGCCGGACGCGCTCCTGTTGGTCGCCGACGCCACCACGCTGCGCCGCTCGCTGCCCTTCGTCGCCCAGGTGCTCGCCCGCTCCCTGCCGACCTGCCTGGTGATCACCTTCACCGACGAACTGGCCCGCCGCCAGGGCACCCTGGACACCGACGCGCTCGGCGAGGCCCTGGGCGTACCCGTGCTGGCCGTGGTCGGGCACCGCGGACGCGGGGTCGCACAGTTGCGGGACCGGCTCGCCGAGTGGGCGTCGTGGCCCACGCCGGTCCTCGCGCCGCCCACCGACCCCGACGAGGTGGACGCCTGGGCCGAGTCGGTGCTGGAGTTCGCCGGCTACCGCGCTCCCGAACGGCACCGCGTCACCCAGCGGGTCGACGCGGTGCTGCTCCACCCGCTGTGGGGCACCCTGGTCTTCTTCGCCGTGATGATGCTGTTCTTCCAGACCGTCTTCACGCTCGCCGCCCCCTTGCAGGGCGCGGTGGAGTCCGCGTTCGGGGAGCTGTCGCGGCTGGTCTCGGCGCACGTCGGCAACAGCTGGCTGTCCGGGCTGCTGGGCGACGCGCTCATCGGCGGGGTCGGCGCGGTCATGGTGTTCGTACCGCAGATCATGCTGCTGTTCCTGCTGCTCGCGCTCCTGGAGGGCGTGGGCTACATGTCGCGGGCCGCCTTCCTGATGGACCGGGTGATGGCCCGGGTCGGGCTGGAGGGCCGGGCCTTCGTGGCGCTGCTGTCGTCGTTCGCCTGCGCGATCCCCGGCATCATGGCCACCCGCACCCTGCCCTCGGCCCGGGACCGGCTCGCCACGATGATGGCCGCCCCGCTGATCACCTGCTCGGCCCGGCTGCCGGTGTACGTGCTGCTGATCGGGCTGCTGGTCGACCCGTCGTACCGGGTGGGCCCGTTCGGCGCGCAGGGCCTGGTGATGTTCGGGCTGTACGTGCTGGGCGCGGTGTCGGCGATGCTGGCCGCGTGGGCGTTCAAGAAGCTGGGCGACCATCGTGGCGCGCTGCTGCCGTTCCACATGGAGCTGCCGCCCTACCGGCTGCCGTCCCCGCGTTCGGTGCTGGTGATGACGTGGTCCTCGGCGCGCGCGTTCCTGCGCAAGTGCACGACCGTCATCGCCGCCACCAGCGTGCTGCTGTGGCTGCTGCTGAACCTGCCCCTGCACCCGGCGGCCGAGCTGCGGGCGGCCGGCGTCGACACCACCGACCGCACCGCCGTCTCCGCCTACCAGGCCGACCACAGCTACGCCGCCGGCCTCGGGCACCTCGCCGCCCCGGTGTTCTCCCCGCTGGGCTTCGACTGGCGCATCAACGTCGGTGTGCTGTCGGCCCAGTCGGCCCGGGAGACATTCGTCGCCACGCTCGGCCAGGTCTCGGCCGCGCAGGACCCCGAGAACCCGGCGCGGGCCCTGCGGACCATGACCTACCCGGACGGCCCGCACGCCGGTGAGCGGATCTTCACCGCGCCCACCATCGCGGCCCTGCTGGTCTACTTCGCCTACGCCCTGCAGTGCATGGCCACGGTCGCGGTGCTGCGCCGGGAGACCGGCACCTGGAGATGGCCGGCGATCGCCTTCACGTATCTGACGGGGCTGGCCTGGGTGATGGCGTACCTGGCCCGTACGCTCACGGCGTGGCTGGGCGGGTGAGGAACCGGTGATCCCCCTCCACCCCCAGCCCGTGCCCGGTCACTCCGACCGGCTGCGCTGGATCGTTCCTCCGGACGCGCTCCCCTGCGCCGGTCCGCTCGCCGGGGTGCCCGGTCCGCTGGCCGCGCTGCTCGACGACGGCACGCTCGCCAAAGTCACGGCGGAGCCCGGCGCCGTGGTCACCAGCCTCGGGGCCGGCCGCACCTGGACCGGCGCGGGCGCCCGCGTGCGCACGGCGCTGCACGCGGCCCTGGAGGACCCGGACGGCTGGACGCCCGCCCCCGACGCGGACGGCGACGGCGGCGACGCGCTGCTGCGTGCCGCCGTCACCGAACTGCTCACCGGCCCGGTCGGCGGGGTCGCCCGCTCGCACGGCGGCGGCATCGAACTCGTCGGCGTGCACGACGGCGTCGTCACCGTCCGCCTGCACGGCGCCTGCCACGGCTGCCCCGCCGCCTGGTTCACGCTGCACCGGCGCCTGGAGGCCCAGCTGCGCCGCACCTGCCCCCAACTGCGGGAGATACGGGCGGCCGGCGCGGCGTGAGAAGACCCGGAGCGGCATGAGAAAACCGGGCACACCCGAGGGTGCGCCCGGTTTTCCAGTGGCCGGCCCTCCACCAGGCCGGCCGGTCCATTGGGTCCGGACCGGGCGGTTCAGCGGGCTCCGCCGGGGCGGGACAGGTCCCGTGCGGTGAGCACGAGCGCCGCGCCCACGCCGGTGAACAGGGCGCCCAGGCCCTGGACGAGCGTGGTCAGTTGCCAGGCCTGGTAGGCCGACAGCAGGGAGCCGCGCAGGGTCTCGCCCATGAACGCGGTCTGCCTGAGCCGGGTCAGCTTCTCGTCGTCGCCGCCGGTGGCGTGCAGTTCCTCGGTGATCTCCGCGTAGGTGCGGCCGCCGGTGGCGTGGGTGAGGTGGTCCTTGATCAGCTCGGCGTAGGCGTGGGCCTGCGGGCCGGTCCGCACGGCCGCGCCGGCGTGGGGCGCGAGGCGGGCCGGCAACCCGTGGCCGGGGAACGCGATCCGCTGCGCCGCGAGTTCGGCGCGGATCTCCTTCCGGCCGCCGCGGCCCCGCAGCAGCATGACGGCCCCGGCGGCCACCATGGCCGCGCCGGCCGGCCCGACCAGGGCCGCGGCCCGGCGGTGCACACAACGCATTGACGTGTCTTCTTCCCCTGTGGGCCCTTGCGGGCCGGGTGACTGAACTCGTGCGGGCGGCGCGGCCCGGGGGCGGCCGCCGTCAGTGGTGGCTCAGGAGCAGCCGCCAGGCCTCCGGGCCCCGCTGGAGGTACTCCACCGCGAAGGCGCCGGGGGCGCGGTGCTCGATCTGGGCGAGCAGCGGGAGCGGGTCGTGCGGGGCCACCAGCACCATGGCGCCGCCGGCCGGTACGGCGTCGAGGGCGCCGAACACCGTGGCGTGGCGCAGGGCGTGGGGCACCTGCCGCACGTCCAGCTCGGGCACGCCCGCCTCGTCGGCGCCGCCGCAGCCGCAGGCCCCGCCGCAGCCGGTCTCCTCGGGCTCCTGGTCGTTCACCGTGCTGTCTCCTCGCCCGTCCCGGGCGCCGGCGGCGCCGTCAGTGGGTGTGTGGTGTCCGACCCGGCCGTGCATGTCCCCGAGCAGCTGGGCCAGGGAGACGCCGGGTTCCCTGGCGAGCAGGGACAGCACCATGCCGTTCTCCTTGACCACGTGCTCCTCGAACAGCACCTGCAGGGCCCGCGCGTCGGCGGCCGCGGCGACCGGTGCGGCGGCGCCCCGCAGCGCGTCGACGAGCGCGGCCAGCCGGCGGTGCTCGCCGATCAGCGCCTCGACCAGCAGCCGGGCGTCGGGGAGGCGGTGGGCGGCGGCGTAGAGGGTGTCCTCCTCGGCGGCGGCGTGCGGCAGCAGGTCACGCTCGCAGAAGGCCACCAGGCCCGTCCGGGGGCCTTCGACGGTACGTGGATCGCTTTCGGCGGCGGTCAGCAGCAGACCGACGTGTCCGGCCATCTGCCCGACCAGGTGGGCGTGGTGTGCCTCGGCGGCTTCGAGGGCGGTGGCGTCCTCGGGGGCCGATGCGAGAGTGAGGGCGCTCATGGCGGTCCTCCAACGGTTCGGGGTGGTCCGGGTGCGGACCGGTCGGATGCGGTGGCCGGCCCTCCGGGCGCCGGGCCCGGTGGGTCCGGGCCGGCGCCGCACCTGGCGTGCCGGGCCGGCGGCGGGGCCGGGACGGGGCGGGGCGGGCCGGGTGCCCGGCCGTGGCAGGTGGGCGGCCGGGCACCGGCCGGACCGGGGCCCGCCGTGCCTGCCACGGCCGTCGGCACGAGAAGACGTGGCCGGACAGGCAGGGTGCGGCGATCGGCGGCGGGTCCCGGTCGGTCGAAGGCCAGCATCTCCGTGCCGCCGCGGGCGGCGCTTGGGTCGTACGGTCCTTCCCGGCGGGGGCCGCTGGTCCCTGCCCCGCGGCCCCGGGCAGGGCCGGACGGCGGCCGCCAAGGGGCCGCCCCGGCCCAAGGAGCCCCGCCGGGCGGGCGTCTAGCGTGCGGTTGCATGCACCAGCGGCGACGTGGACCATCCCGGCGCCCGCGAGCGAGGGGATCGGCGAAAGAGATGACGGCACGTCCCGGACGGCCCGCGCCGCACGCACCCGCGACGGCGGGGCGCACGCCATGATCCTGGAGGACCTGCGCACCGCCTGCCGCAAGGATCCCGCCCTGCACGGCGCCCATGTCGTCGAGGTGCTGCTGTACCCGGGCCTGTGGGCGATCTGGTCGCACCGCGTGGCGCACCGGCTGCACCGGCTCGGGCTGCCGCTGCTGCCCCGGCTGGTCTCCCAGCTCTCACGCGCCCTGACCGGCATCGAGATCCACCCCGGTGCGGTCATCGGCCGCCGCTTCTTCATCGACCACGGCATGGGCGTGGTGATCGGCGAGACCGCGGTGGTGGGCGACGACGTGATGCTCTACCACCGCGTGACCCTGGGCGGCACCGGCTGGTGGACCGACACCCCGGGCGCCCGCCGGCACCCCGTCGTCGGCGACCGGGTGGTCCTCGGCGTGGGGGCCACCGTGCTGGGCCCCGTGCGCGTCGGGCACGACACCGTCGTCGGGGCCCACTCCCTGGTCCTGTCCGACGTGGCCGCCCACTCCTCCGTCCGCGCCGCCCAGTCCGGCGCCCTCGTCCGCACCCGCGACGCCCGCGCGGCGGCGCACCGCACCACAGCTCCGCGTCCGGAGCCGACCCGGAAGGCAGCCCCATGACGGCGATTCACCCCTCGGTCACCGCGCTGATCGGCCGGACTCCCCTGGTGGAGCTGTCCCGCTACGGCGCGGACCTGCCCGTCCGCCTGGTCGCCAAGCTGGAGTCCGCGAACCCCGGCGGCAGCGTCAAGGACCGCATCGCCCTGGCGATGATCGAGGACGCGGAGGCCACCGGCGCGCTCCGGCCCGGTGTCCGCATCGTCGAGCCGACCAGCGGCAACACGGGCATCGGCCTGGCCATGGTGGCCGCCGCCAAGGGCCACCAGGTGACCTTCACCATGCCGGAGAGCATGAGCGCCGAGCGGCGGGCCCTGCTGCGCGCGTACGGCGCGGAGCTGATCCTCACCCCGGCCGCCGAGGGCATGCGGGGCGCGATCGGCCGTGCCGTCCAACTGGCCGAGAAGCACGGCTGGTTCATGCCGCAGCAGTTCCGCAACCCGGCCAACCCGGACGCCCACCGCCGCACCACCGCGCAGGAGATCTGGCAGGACACCGACGGACAGGTCGACGTCCTGGTGGCCGGGGTGGGGACCGGCGGCACCGTCACCGGGGTCGGGCGGCTGCTCAAGGAGAAGAAGCCGGAGGTCACCGTGGTGGCCGTGGAGCCCGCCGAGTCCGCGGTGCTGTCCGGCGGCTCCCCCGGCCCGCACCGCATCCAGGGACTCGGCGCCGGCTTCGTCCCGGACACCCTGGACACCGGGGTCTACGACGCCGTCCACCGCGTGGGCCTGGAGGACGCGCAGGCCGCCGCGCGCCGCCTGGCCCGCACCGAGGGCGTCCTCGCGGGCGTGTCCAGCGGTGCGGCGCTCCACGCGGCCACCACGCTGGCCCGCTACCCCCGGCACGAGGGCGCGCTGATCGTCGTGGTCCTGCCCGACACCGGCGAACGGTACCTGAGCACCGGCCTGTTCGCCTGACCGCGAGGCCGGGCCGGCGCCGCTACGTCCCCGCCTCCCGCAGGGCCCGGCCCCAGACCGAGCGGGCGGCCGCGGCCAGCAGGAGGCGTTCGCGGGGCGGGCGCGGGCCGACCGGGAGCCAGGCCAGGTCGGTGTCCGTGGCGGAGGCGGAGCGGGTGCGCAGGGCGACCACGTCGTCGTGGGCGAGCAGGGCGCGGCGGAACAGCGTGTGGCTGCCGGTGTCCTCGGCCAAGGTGGCGGGCCGCCACCCGTGTTCGGCGAGCCGGGCCCGTACGGCGGCCGCGTAGGCGGGCGCCCGCCGCTCGGGGAACCACAGCAGCCGCAGGCCGGCGAGGTCCTCCCAGCGCAGTTCCGGGCGGGCGGCCAGCCGATGGCGGCGCGGCAGCAGCACGCCGAGCGGCTCGTCGCCGATGACCCGCACTTCCAGACCGGTGGCGTCGTCGGCGGGCGCCCGCAGGATGCCGTACGACAGGGCCCCGGTGCGCAGGAGTTCGCCCTGGCGGGCGGAGTCGGCCTGTTCGTGGACGACGCGCAGCGGCCGGGCGGCCGTCAGGAGGCGCTCGGCGCGCTCCAGCACCTCGGGCGGTACGCCCCTGCACACTCCCACGGTCGCCGTCACGGGCACGGCGCGGGCGGCGGCCACCGCCGAACCGAGCGTGTCCAGCGCCTGGTTGACGCCGTCCAGGAGCAGCCGGCCGGCCTCGGTCAGCTCCATGCCCCGCGGCAGCCGCCGGAACAGCTCGGTGCCGACGCGGCGTTCGAGCGTCGCGATCTGCTGGCTCAGGCTCGGCTGGGCGATGCGCAGGCGGCGGGCCGCCTCGGTGACGGTGCCCGCCTCGGCGACGGCGGCGAAGTAGCGCAGCTGCCGCAGCTCGAGCCCGCCGTGCCCGGGACTTGCTGGGTCCATAGGCACCAGCCTATATGTCCCGGGGCGACCGGTCTTGGCGCGGGGAGGCTCCCGTGCCGTTGGCTGGAGGCATGTTCGTGATCGTGTTCAAGTACCGTGCCCCGCTGGAGACCGTCGACGCGCTCAAGGAGGCGCACTACACCCACCCGGAGGGCGTGTTCGGCCGGGGGCTGGCCCGGCTCGCGGGCCCGCTGGAGCCCCGTACGGGCGGAGTGGTGATCGCCGACGGGCCGCGCGAGGCGGTCGAGGCCGCCGTCGCCGCGGACCCGTTCGTCACCAGCGGCGCGGCCACCGCCGACATCCTCGGCTTCCGGCCCGTCTTCCGCGCCCCCGGGACACCGGACACCGGGAACGGAGACAGCGACGGCGACGGCCTGTGAGGCTCAGGCCACCGACCCGATCCGCCGTGCCGAGGTGACCTTCCGGGTTGCCGTGTCGTGGTGGATCGGGGTGCGGGCGCCGGTGAGGGGCGCTCCGCTGCCCCCGCGGCGGGCCGCGACGATCTCCGCGGCGATGGACAGGGCCGTCTCCTCCGGTGTGCGGGCCCCGAGGTCCAGCCCGATGGGCGAGCGGAGGCGGGCCAGCTCCACTTCGCTCAGGCCGGCTTCGCGCAGCCGCCGGTCGCGGTCCAGGTGCGTGCGGCGGGAGCCCATCGCGCCGACGTACGCCACCGGCAGCCGCAGCGCCAGTTCCAGCAGCGGCACGTCGAACTTGGCGTCGTGGGTCAGCACGCACAGCACCGTACGGCCGTCCACGTGGGTGCGTGCGAGGTACTGGTGCGGCCACTCCACGACGATCTCGTCGGCCTCCGGGAAGCGCGCCCGGGTGGCGAAGACGGGCCGGGCGTCGCACACCGTCACATGGTGGCCGAGGAACTTGCCGACGCGCACCAGGGCCGAGGCGAAGTCGACGGCGCCGAAGACGATCATGCGGGGCGGCGGCACCGAGGACTCGACGAGGACCGTGACCGGGGCGCCGCAGCGGGAGCCCTCGGCGCCGATCTCCAGGGTGCCGGTGCGGCCCGCGTCCAGGAAGGCCGCCGCCTCGCCCGCCACCGTGCGGTCCAGTTCCGGGTGCGCCCCGAAGCCACCGATCGCGCCCTCACCCGCCCCGTCAGGGTGGACCAGCAGGGCCCTGCCCAGCAGTTGGGCCGGGCCGGACACCACGCGTGCGAGGGCCGCCGCCTCCCTCGAGGCCGCGGCGGCCAGCGCGGCCTCGCACACCGGCCGGGCGGGGTCGCCGGCCCGTACCGGTGTGACCAGGATGTCGATGACGCCGCCGCAGGTCAGGCCGACCGCGAAGGCGTCCTCGTCGCTGTAGCCGAAGCGCTGGAGGACGGTTTCGCCGTCCGTCAGCGCCTGTTGGCACAGCTCGTAGACCGCGCCCTCCACACAGCCGCCGGAGACCGAGCCGATCGCCGTGCCGCCGGCGTCCACCGCGAGGGCGGCGCCGGGACGGCGCGGCGCGCTGCCGCCGACCGCCACCACGGTGGCGACGGCGAAGTCCCGGCCCTCACGGGCCCAGCGGTTCAGCTCCTCGGCGATGTCCAGCATCTGTCGCTCTCCCAGGACTGCGTCTGTATGGAGGGTCGCGGTGTCGTGGCCGTCCGTCCGCTAGTGGACGCCCAGCCAGCTCTCGATCGGGTGCAGGGCGAAGTACACGAGGAAGACCGCCGTCAGGGCCCACATGAAGGCCCCGATCTCGCGTGCCCTGCCCTGGGCGGCCTTGATGACCGTGTACGAGATGACGCCGGCGGCCACGCCGGTGGTGATGGTGTACGTGAACGGCATGAGCACCACGGTCAGGAAGACCGGGATCGCGGTGGCCCGGTCGGACCAGTCCACGTGCCTCGCGTTCATCAGCATCATCGCGCCGATGACCACCAGGGCGGCCGAGGCGACCTCCTGGGGCACGAGCGCGGTGAGCGGGGTGAAGAACAGGCAGGCCGCGAAGAACAGTCCGGTCACCACGGAGGCGAGGCCGGTGCGCGCGCCCTCGCCGACCCCGGTCGCCGACTCGATGAACACGGTCTGCCCGGAGCCGCCGGCCACACCGCCGACCGCGCCGCCCGCGCCGTCGATGAACAGCGCCTTGGACAGTCCCGGCATCCGGCCCTGTTCGTCGGTGAGCCTCGCCTCGGTACCGACGCCGATGATGGTGGCCATCGCGTCGAAGAAACCGGCCAGGACCAGCGTGAAGACGATCACCCCGACGGTCATCGCGCCGACCTTGCCCCAGCCGCCGAACCCGACGTGCCCGAAGAGCGAGAAGTCCGGCATCGACACCGCGCCGCCGTGGAGTTCGGGGGCGCCGTTCGCCCAGGCGCCGGACCCGACCACGCCGGCGGCGTTGAGCACGGCCGCGACGACGGTGCCGGTGACGATGCCGATGAGGATGGCGCCGGGCACGTCGCGGGCCTGGAGCGCGAAGATGAGCAGCAGGGTGCCGGCGAACAACAGCACGGGCCAGCCCGCCAGTTCGCCCGCCGGGCCGAGGGTGACCGGGGTGGCCTTGCCCTGGTGCACGAAGCCGGACTTGTAGAAGCCGATGAGGGCGATGAACAGGCCGATGCCCATGGTGATGCCGTGCTTGAGCGCCTGCGGGATCGCGTTCATGATCATCTCGCGCAGTCCGGTGACCACCAGCACCATGATGACCACGCCGTAGACCACGCACATGCCCATGGCCTGCGGCCAGGTCATCTGCGGGGCCACCTGCGAGGAGATCACGCCCGAGACGGACAGTCCGGCGGCGAGCGCGAGCGGCACCTTGCCGACGAAGCCCATCAGCAGCGTGGTGAAGGCCGCCGCGAACGCGGTCGCGGTGATCAGCGCCTTCTGGCCGAGGGTGTCCCCGGCCGCGTCCTTGCCGGACAGGATCAGGGGGTTGAGCAGCAGGATGTACGCCATCGCCATGAAGGTGGTGACGCCGCCGCGCACTTCGCGCGCGACCGTGGATCCCCGCCGGGATATGTGGAAGTACCGGTCGAGCCAGGACCGTCCCGCCGGGACGCGGCTGCCCGCGCCCGCGTCTTCGGCGGTGGTCCCCGGCTCCACTGACTGCTGGGTCATGGGCCATCTCCCAAGGTTCACAGGGGCACCCGTGCGGTGGTTCTCGGCGGTGCACGGGATTTGGGAATGGACGACCCGGGGGACGGCCCGAGACGCACGTGTGGGTACTGAAGTGGGTACTGCCGTGTGGGTACTGAAGTGGGTACTGCCGTGCTCACCGCGGTCGTCGCCGCGGTGGAGCGGCCGCCCCTACGCGGTGCCCGTCAGGTGTTCCGGACGTACGGGCGTGCGGTTGAGCTCCAGCCCGGTCGCGTTCCGGATCGCCGCGAGGACGGCCGGGGTCGACGACAGGGTGGGGGCCTCGCCGATGCCCCGCAGCCCGTACGGCGCGTGGTCGTCGGCGAGTTCGAGCACGTCGACGGGGATGACCGGCGTGTCGAGAATCGTGGGGATGAGGTAGTCCGTGAAGGACGGGTTGCGCACCTTGGCGGTCACGGGGTCGACGACGATCTCCTCCATGACCGCGATGCCCAGGCCCTGGGTCGTGCCGCCCTGGATCTGGCCCACCACGGACAGCGGGTTGAGCGCCTTGCCGACGTCCTGGGCGCAGGCCAGTTCGATCACCTTGACCAGGCCGAGTTCGGTGTCGACCTCGACGACGGCGCGGTGCGCGGCGAAGGAGTACTGGACGTGGCCGTTGCCCTGTCCGGTGCGCAGGTCGAAGGGCTCGGTCGGCCGGTGCCGCCACTCCCGCTCGACCTCGACGGCCTCGTCCTCCAGCACGTCCACCAGGTCGGCGAGGACCTCGCCGCCGTCGGTGACGACCTTGCCGCCCTCCAGCAGGAGTTCGGCGCTCGCCCACGCCGGGTGGTAGGAGCCGAACCTGCGCCGGCCGATGTCGAGCACCTTCTCGCGGACGAGTTCGCAGGCGTTCTTCACGGCGCCGCCGGTGACGTAGGTCTGCCGGGAGGCGGAGGTCGAACCGGCGCTGCCGACCTGGGTGTCGGCGGGGTGGATGGTGACCCGGGCGACGCCGAGTTCGGTGCGGGCGATCTGCGCGTGGACGGTGACACCGCCCTGGCCGACCTCCGCCATCGCGGTGTGCACGGTGGCCACGGGCTCGCCGGCGACGACCTCCACGCGCACCCTGGCGGTGGAGTAGTCGTCGAAGCCCTCGGAGAAGCCGACGTTCTTGATGCCGACCGCGTAGCCGACCCCGCGCACGACGCCCTCGCCGTGCGTGGTGTTGGACAGGCCGCCGGGCAGCTGCCGTACGTCCGCGCCCTCGGAGCTCTCCCACTGGCGCTCCGGCGGCATCGGCATCGCCTTGACGCGGCGCAGGAGTTCGGCGACCGGGGCCGGGGAGTCGACGGGCTGTCCGGTCGGCATGACCGTGCCCTGGCTCATGGCGTTGAGCTGCCGGAACTCCACGCGGTCCATGCCGACCGCGTCGGCCAGCCTGTCCATCTGCGCCTCGTAGGCGAAGCACGCCTGGACCGCGCCGAAGCCGCGCATCGCGCCGCAGGGCGGGTTGTTGGTGTAGAGGGCGACGGCCTCGATGTCCACGTCGTCGACGACGTACGGGCCGACGCCGAGCGAGGCGGCGTTGCCGACGACCGCCGGGGAGGCGGAGGCGTACGCGCCGCCGTCCAGCACGATGCGGCACTTGACGTGGGTCAGCTTGCCGTCCTTGGTCGCCCCGTGCTCGTAGTACAGCTTGGCGGGGTGGCGGTGGACGTGGCCGAAGAAGGACTCGAAGCGGTTGTAGACGATCTTGACGGGCTTGCCGGTGCGCAGCGCGAGCAGGCAGGCGTGGATCTGCATGGACAGGTCCTCGCGGCCGCCGAAGGCGCCGCCGACACCGGCGAGCGTCATCCGCACCTTGTCCTCGGGCAGTCCGAGCACGGGCGCGATCTGGCGCAGGTCGGAGTGGAGCCACTGGGTGGCGATGTAGAGGTGGACGCCGCCGTCCTCCTCGGGCACGGCGAGCCCGGACTCGGGGCCGAGGAAGGCCTGGTCCTGCATGCCGAAGTGGTACTCGCCCTTGACGACGAAGTCGGCCCTGGCGGCGGCCTGTTCGGCGTCGCCGCGCACGATCGGCTGGCGGTGCACGATGTTCGGGTGGGGGACGTGGCCCACGTGGTGGTCGGTGCGGCCCTCGTGGAGGAGGATCGCGTCGGGCGCGGTCGCGGAGGCCTCGTCGGTGATGACGGGCAGCTCCCGGTACTCCACCTTGATCTTCGCGGCGGCGCGGCGGGCGGTCTCCGGGTGGTCCGCGGCGACGATCGCGACCGGCTCGCCGTGGTGGCGCACCCTGCCGTGGGCGAGGACGGGGGTGTCCTGGATCTCCAGGCCGTAGTGCTTCACCTCGGCGGGCAGGTCGTCGTACGTCATCACGGCGTACACGCCCGGTGTGGCGAGGGCCTCGGCGGTGTCGATGGAGAGGATCTCGGCGTGGGCGACGGTGGAGCGCAGGATCTGGCCCCAGAGCATGTCCTCGTGCCACATGTCGGAGGAGTACGCGAACTCGCCGGTGACCTTGAGGATGCCGTCAGGGCGGAGCGTGGACTCGCCGATGCCGCCCTTGGTCTTCGACCCCTGCGTGATCCTGGTGGGAGCGCCGGTGGGGGCGCCGCCCTGCGCGAACGCGGGCGGGAGCTTGGGGGAGGACATGCTCAGACCTCCTCGGACTGCCGGGCGGCCGCGAGGCGGACCGCGTCCATGATCTTCTCGTAGCCCGTGCAGCGGCACAGGTTGCCCGAGAGCGCCTCGCGGATGTCCGCGTCGCTCGGGCTGGGGTTGCGCTCCAGCATCTCGTCGGCGGCGACGAGCAGACCGGGGGTGCAGAAGCCGCACTGGACGGCGCCGGCGTCGATGAACGCCTGCTGGACCGGGGAGAGTTCGGCGCCCTCGCCGGTGTGCGGGCCGGCGCCCCGGGCCTGCCACGCCCTGGCCTCGTCGAGGGACGTGCCCGAGGCGCCGGGACCGCCGGACGAGCCGCGGGTTCCCTCGGAGCGGGCGCGCTGCCTGGCGAAGTCCGCCAGCCCCTCGACGGTCACCACCTCGCGGCCCTCGACCTGGCCGGCCGCGACCAGGCAGGAGCACACCGGCACCCCGTCCAGGCGGACCGTGCAGGAGCCGCACTCGCCCTGTTCGCAGGCGTTCTTGGAGCCGGGCAGGCCGAGGCGCTCGCGCAGCACGTACAGCAGGGACTCGCCCTCCCAGACGTCGTCGGCCTCCTGCGGGCGTCCGTTGACGGTGAAGTTGACGCGCATCACGCGGCTCCCTTCGAGGCGTTGCGGGCGCCGCGGTACGACTCCCAGGTCCAGGTGAGCGTCCGGCGGGCCATCACGCCGACCGCGTGGCGGCGGTAGCCGGCGGTGCCCCGCACGTCGTCGATCGGGTTGCAGGCGGCCGAGCAGAGCTGGGCGAACTGCTTGGCCACGGACGGGGTGATGACCTTGCCGTTGTCCCAGAAGCCGCCCTCCTGAAGGGCCGCGTTCAGGAACTCCTCCGCGGCGCGGGCGCGCACCGGGGTCGGGGCGGCCGAGCCGATGCCGGTGCGGACCGTGCGGGTTTCGGGGTGCAGGGCGAGGCCGAAGGCGCACACCGCGATGACCATGGCGTTGCGGGTGCCGACCTTGGAGTACTGCTGGGGGCCGTCGGCCTTCTTGACGTGTACGGCGCGGATCAGCTCGTCGGGGGCGAGCGCGTTGCGCTTGACGCCGGTGTAGAAGTCGTCGATCGGGATGCGGCGGGCGCCGCGCGCGGCCGACTCGGCCTCGACCTCGGCGCCGGCGGCGAGGAGTGCGGGGTGGGCGTCGCCGGCGGGAGAGGCCGTGCCGAGGTTGCCGCCGACGCCGCCGCGGTTGCGGATCTGCGGGGAGGCGACCGTGTGCGAGGCGAGCGCCAGGCCGGGCAGCTCGGCACGGAGATGTTCCATGATCTTGGCGTAGGGCACGGAGGCGCCCAGCCGCACGCTGTCCTCGCCGGCCTCCCACTCGTGGAGTTCGCCGACGCGGTTGAGGTCGAGGAGGTACTCGGGCCTGCGGTGGTCGAAGTTGATCTCCACCATCACGTCGGTGCCACCCGCAATCGGCACAGCGGTGGGGTGCTCGGCCTTCGCGGCGAGCGCCTCCTCCCAGCTGGCGGGGCGAAGGAAGTCCATGACCGGCTCTCTTCTTCGTCTCGTGGGGAGTCGTGGGGATCGAGCCAATCCGGTGCGGCGGGCGCGGCTCGTTCATGTGATGTTCACGCTGAGTGGGCCAAGTACACAGGTGTGTGCTCCGGTGGGGTCAGTCACCGAAACCATGAAGGGTTTGGCTGGCCAGGGCGGGCATCTTGTAGATTCGTATGAACGGAGCTGCTGACCGGTCGCAGGGCCGGCCCCTCGCCACAGCACACCAACGTAGTTTTCGAGACAAAAGAACGGCGGCGACGAGACATGCGGCTGCGCGCACTGCTGGAGACCGACGCGCTGGGCCTGAAGCTGCTCGGCGGCGAGCCCGAACTGGACCGCACCGTCCGCGGGGTCATGACCACCGACCTGCGCGACCCCAGCCGCTACCTCTCAGGCGGCGAACTGGTGCTGTCCGGGCTGGCCTGGCGCCGCGACGCGGCCGACTCCGAGCCGTTCGTACGGATCCTCGCGCAGGCCGGCGTGGCCGCGCTCGCGGCCGGCGAGGCGGAGCTGGGCGAGGTGCCCGAAGACCTGGTGGTGGCCTGCGCCCGGCACCGGCTGCCGCTGTTCGCGGTCAACGAGTCGGTGGCGTTCGCGACGATCACCGAACACGTCGTACGGCAGGTGTCCGGGGAGCGCGCCGGCGACCTCGCGGCCGTCGTCGACCGGCACCGGCGGATGATGACCGCCGGCCCGGCCGGCGGCGGCCCCGACGTCGTCCTGGACCTGCTGGGCTCCGACCTGGACCTGCGGGCCTGGCTGCTCTCCCCCGCCGGGCGGCTCATCGCCGGCCCGAAGACGGGCGGTGGCGGAGCCGGTCCCGCCCTGCCCGCCGAACTGTGCGCGCGGCTCGCCGCCGAGCACCTCGCGGCCGCCCGCACCGGCCGGCGCGGCCCCCACCGGGTGACGCTGGGCGCGACGACGTACTCCCTGTTCCCCATCCGCGCCGGCGGCGGCCGGGTGCCGCCGGCCGGGCAGGCGGGACAGGACGCGCGGGGCGGGCAGGACGCGCGCGCGAGCGTGCTGTCGGAGTGGCTGCTGGCGGTCGAGGCGGACGCGGGCGACTGGCCCGAGGAGCGCCTCGACCTGCTGCACGGCGTCACCCAGCTGATCGCGGTCGAGCGGGACCGCCGGGACGCGGCCCGCACGGTGCGCCGCAGGCTCGCCCAGGAGGTGCTGGAGCTGGTGCAGACGGGCGCGCCGCCCGCCGAGATCGCCGCGCGCCTCAGGGTCGCGGCGCCGGTGCTGCTGCCGGGCCTCGGGTCGGCCCCGCACTGGCAGGTGGTCGTCGCCCGCGTCGAGTGGGAGGGCCAGGCGGAGGGGACCGGCCCGGTCGCCCAGTCCCTGCTGGAGGAGATCCTCGTCGACCCCCGCGCCACCGGACCGGAGCCCTCCGACCGGATAGCGGTCGCGCACACCGGCGACGAGGCGGTCGCGCTCGTGCCGCTGCCGGCCGTCCCCGCCGAGGGCGACGGCGCCGAGCCGGGCATCCTCGCGGACGCGCTCCTCGGCGCCGTGAGGGACCCGCTGTCGGCCGGGCTCGACGGCGACGGGCGGCTCACGCTCGGCGTCAGCGCCGCCGTGCACTCGGCGGAGGGGCTGCGCGGTGCGCTGGAGGAGGCACGGCACGCCCGGCGGGTCGCGGCGGCCCGGCCCGGGCGGGTGTGCGCGGCCGGGCACCAGGAGCTGGCCTCGCACGTACTGCTGCTGCCCTTCGTCCCCGACGACGTGCGGCGCGCCTTCACCGCCCGGCTGCTGGATCCCCTGCGCGACTACGACCGCCGTCACCGCGCCGAGCTGATCCCGACCCTGGAGGCGTTCCTCGACTGCGACGGCTCCTGGACGCGCTGCGCCACCCGGCTCCACCTGCACGTCAACACGCTGCGGTACCGGGTGGGGCGGATCGAGCAGTTGACGGGGCGTGATCTTTCGCGGCTGGAGGACAAGCTCGACTTCTTCCTGGCGCTGCGCATGAGTTGAGGGCCCGCGGCCGCCGGCCGTCCCACGACTTTGTGAAATCTTTCACCCACCCTCTTGGCCGGGCCCCGGGATTCGTGCTGAGATGCCGCCACCACTCAAGGCTCGAAGGCGTGCTCGGGGAGGGCAACGTGGCGCATACCGCCATGTCTGGTAACGGAACGACCCCTGGTGACGATCCACTCCAGACCGCGGTATGGCGGCTGCGCTCACGCGCGTGCTGGACCGACGCCGCCGCGCTGCTGCCGGGGGCCACCGCGGCAGCGGCCCTGCAGAGAACCGTGCTGATGGTGGAGCGGTGCCTGTACACCGAGGCCGGCTGGGAGGACGCCGAGGACGCGCTGCGCACGGCGGAGGCCCTGGCCCACGACGACGAGGAGCGGGGCGCGGCCGCTTGTGAACGCGGGTACTTGGCATACGCGGCCACCCTGCACGGCGTGCGCGACCGGGCCGACGAGGCGCGGGCCGCGCTCGGCCGGGCGGCGGCGCTGCTCGCGCCCGGGGCGCCGGGGCGGGCCCTGCTGGACTTCCGGCGCGGGCTGATCGCGGAGAACCTCACCCGCTCCCCGCAGGCCGCGCGCGCCGCCTACCGCCGCGCGCACGCGGGCGCGACCGCCCACGCCGACCCGCTGCTGCTGTCCTTCACCTGGCGGCATCTGGCCGGACTGGCGCTGCGGGAAGGGGAGTTGGCCGAGGCGCGGCACGGGTTCGCCGAGTCGCTGCGGATCCGCGAGGAGCTCGGGTATCTCGTCGGTACGGCCCCCGCGCTGGCCTCGCTGGCCGAGACGGAGGCGGAGCCGGAGGCGTCCCGGCTGCGGGACGAGGCGCGGCGGCTGTTCCGGCTGCTGGGCGGCGTGCCCACGTGGCTGGCCCGGCAGCTGAGCCCGTCGCCGCCGGCGGCGGGGGCGGCCACGGCCTGAAACACGCGGTGGTCCGTGTCACTCAGGAGTGCTCGGTGGTGCTCAGAGCAAGCTGAGAGGTTTCTGTGCCAGGCTGACACGCCCGAACACGCGGACGGGACAGACCTGTGTCCTGACACCCCCCGTCCCGCTGCGTGCACCCCCCACGGCCGCCCCTGGAGGAGCGTCTGATGAGCCTGATCAACGGCCTGCCCGCGCACGTGCTGCTGGTCCATGTCGTGGTCGTCCTGGTCCCCCTCACCGCCCTGGCACTGGTGATCTGCTCGCTGTGGCCGCAGGGCGCCCGGCGGCTGGGACTCGTACTGCCGATCCTCGCCCTCGTCACGCTGGTGAGCGTGCCGCTGGCCACGCAGGCCGGCGAGTGGCTGGAGCGGCACGTGGACAGCGACCCGCTGGTGCGGCGGCACGCCGAACTGGGCGACGGCATGCTCCCGTGGGCGGTGGGCCTGTTCGTCCTCGCGGCCGGCGTCTGGTGGCTCGCTCGCCGCACCCCGGCCCCGGAGACCGCCGGCCCCCGCTCGGGTTCGGCCCCGGAGGCCGCCGGCCCCCGCTCGGGCCCGGGCCCGGTGATCCGCGTCGCCGCGGTGGTCCTTTCCGTGGCTGTCGCCGCGGGCGCGGTCGTGACGGTCTACCGGATCGGCGACTCCGGCGCGAAGGCCGCCTGGCACGACGCCTACTCCAAGACCGCCACCAAGGGTGGCGACGACTGACATCCCCGCGTACGTGTGGCCCGGCCGGGACCCCGGCCGGGCCACACGTACGTCCGCACGCAAGCGGGGGCCGGTCCGCCGACGACGCCCCTACCCCCGCCCGGCCACCTGGCGGGACGCAGAGCGGTTGGGGCACACGCGGCCACCCAGCGGGCGGGACGCAGAGCGGTTGGGAAACGCCCCGCCGGCCCGCTCCGGACCCCAGCGCGGGCTCACCGGACGCAGCGGCCCGTCCCGCCGCCAGGTGGGGCGCAGGGCGGTTGCGGCGTGCCCGGCCGCCAGGTAGGGCGCAGGGCGGTTGCGGCATGGCCGGCCCGCAGGGCGCAGGGCCCGTGCGCAGGGCGGTCGCGGTTGCGGCATGGCCGGCCGCCAGGTAGGGCACAGGGCGGTTGTACGGTTGCGGCACGCCCGGCCCGCGGGGCGCAGGGCGGTTGCGGCATGCCCGGCCGCCAGGTAAGGCCGCAGGACGGTTGCGCGGTTGCGGCATGCCCGGCCGCCGCGCCCGGTGCGAAGGGAACGCCCCCGCAGCCACCACCCCGCCCCAAGCCCGCCCAGCCCCGCCCACACGAGCGCCGCCGCTCCTCCCCCGCCGCCGGCCAGCCCACTCGGGCGTACCCGGAGCATTGCCCACGGCGGGCGCGATCGGGATCTCAGCGCGGGCTCACCAGGCACGGCCGCCCGTCCCGCCGCCAGACGGGCCGCAGGGCCGTTGCGGCATGCTTGGTCGCCAGGTAGGGCGCAGGACGGTTGCGCGGTTGCAGCATGCCCGGCCGCCATCCCCGGCGCGAAGGGAACGCCCCCGCAGCCACCACCCCGCCCCAAGCCCGCCCAGCCCCGCCCACACGAGCGCCGCCGCTCCTCCCCCGCCGCCGGCCAGCCCACTCGGGCGTACCCGGAGCACCGGCCACGGCGAGCCCGCTCGGGACCCCAGCGCGGGCCCACCGGCCGAAGCAGCCCGTGCCGACGCGCGGTGGATGGAGGTGCGCCCGGTCAGGTCGGACTGGAGGGCCCTGGCCGCTCCGGGGTGCGGGTCTGCGGCCTGTGTGCGCTGCTCAGGGGGTCCGGGGCGCAGGTGTCAGGTGCTGGTGGAGGAGGTGGGCTGTCAGGGGGAGGTCGCCTGCTACGAGGGCGTCCAGGAGCGTGGTGTGGGCTGTGGCGTCCGCCAGGAGGTCGGGGCGGGTCGTGGCGGCGGTCAGGGGCCACTGGGCGCGGCGGTGGAGGTCTTCGGCGATGTCGGCGAGCTGGGTGTTGCCGGCCAGGGAGAGCAGAGCGCGGTGGAAGGCGCGGTCGGACTCGGCGTAGGTGGCCCGGCAGCCGGAGGCGGCGGCTCGGACCGTGGCCTCGGCCGGCTCGCGCAGCTCGTCCCAGCGCTCGGCGGGCAGCGTACGGGCGAGTCGCAGGACCACCGGGACCTCGATCAGCGCCCGCACCTCGGCCAGCTCCGCCAGCTCGCGCGCCCCCCGCTCGACCACCCGGAAGCCGCGGTTGGGCACGACCTCGACGGCGCCCTCCAGGGCGAGCTGCTGCATCGCCTCCCGCACGGGCGTCGCCGACACCCCGAACCGCTCCCCCAGCGCGGGCCCGGAGTACACCTCGCCCGGCTTCAGCTCCCCGGCGAGCAGCGCGGTGCGCAGCGCGTCGAGGATCTGGCCGCGCACGGAGGAGCGCTGCACCACGGGGCGGGGCCGCGGCAGGGGCGGCTCGGCGTGGGTGTGCTCACCCCGGGTGGGCTCGCCGCCGACGGCCTGCGCGCCCGGGCTGTCGTTCCGCCCGCGCCCGCGGTCCCCCGGCCCCGGCTGCCGGGGCACCCGTGCCGCCGCGGCGGCCGCCCGGCCCGTTCCGTCCTCCCGGGTTCCGGTGCCGGTGGAGTCCTGCGCGCCCTGCTTCACGGTCCTCCTCCGGGCTTGGGAGTGCTTGGGGTCATTACGGCGGGTTGTTACTCACCCGTCAAGCACCATAGGCGCTTGAGGCCAGTGGTTCACAGTCCGTCGACATGAAGCAAGGTAAGCCTTACTTCACATGACCTACGTTCGAGTGCGCCCCTCAGGCGTGGCGGACTCCTGCACCCGCCCGACCGAGGACGACGCACAGGTACAGCGCGACTACGGCACCCGGCCCCGCCCGGACGTCGTGGCGAGCCTCGCCCGCCCGCGCGGTCGCACCGTGCGCCCCGAGGACACCCGCACGCCCTGTCCGCGCACCCGCGCCACCGACCGCGTCGCCCAAAGCGAGCGCCACCCGCGCCCGCTGACCGGGCGTCACGTAAGATCACCCCGGTGCGGGACCCCCACACGCCCTTCAGGTGATTCACAACTTCCTCACCTGTCACGGGAACTTTCCGTGGAACCGCCCGTACGGGTAGTCTTATTCGAACTCAACTCCCGCCCCTCAAGCGGCAGTTCGAGCAGAACGCTGCCCTGGGCAAGCCCTTGCACTTTCTTGGCGGCCTCTTGCCCCGAAACCCCCTGAGGGCCGGTGGGGTTGGGCCACTATGGCGGGCGTTACGCCCTATCCCAATGCAAGGGACCCCTAGATGAGACTGACCGACATATCGCTGAACTGGCTGCTTCCGGGCGCCGTGCTGCTCCTGGGCGTGCTGGCGGCGGTGGCGGTGCTCGTGCGCGGCAAGCGGTCCGGGGAGAGCACGAGCGCGGACGACTCGTGGGAGCGCAGTGAGGAGCGCCGCAGGCGCAAGGAGGCCATCTACGGAACCGCCTCCTACGTCCTGCTGTTCTGCTGTGCGGCGGTCGCCGCCGCGCTCTCCTTCCACGGCCTGGTGGGCTTCGGCGAGCAGAACCTCGGCCTGACCGACGGCTGGCAGTACCTGGTGCCGTTCGGCCTGGACGGTGCGGCGATGTTCTGTTCCGTGCTCGCGGTGCGCGAGGCCAGCCACGGTGACGCGGCCCTCGGCTCCCGCATACTCGTGTGGATGTTCGCCGCCGCCGCGGCCTGGTTCAACTGGGTGCACGCGCCCAGGGGCGTCGCCCACGCCGGCGCGCCGCAGTTCTTCGCCGGGATGTCCCTGTCGGCGGCGGTCCTGTTCGACCGCGCGCTCAAGCAGACCCGCCGCGCCGCCCTGCGCGAGCAGGGCCTCGTCCCGCGCCCCCTGCCGCAGATCCGCATGGTGCGGTGGCTGCGCGCCCCGCGCGAGACCTACCGCGCCTGGTCGCTCATGCTCCTCGAGGGTGTGCGCAGCCTGGACGAGGCGGTCGAGGAGGTGCGCGAGGACCGGCGCCAGAAGGAGGACCGGCAGCGGCTGCGGCGCGAGCAGGAGCGCGTGGAGCGCGCCCAGCTCAAGGCGATCAGCCGGGGCCACCGCGGCTTCGTGGGCCGGGGCGGCCGGCAGGTGGAGGCACAGGCCCTGGAGCGCGGCTCCTCGCAGGTCACCGCGGAGCCTGCCATATCCACCGCGGACCAGCTGCCCGTCCGCGCGCGTCCCTCCCTCCAGCCCGTCCGCAAGGGGTCTGACCCGATCACCGTCGACCTCACCGCGGAGGACGACACCATGGCCCTGCCGCGGCTGGACTCCCTGGAGCGCAAGCTCAAGGACCTGGAGCAGCAGTTCGGCTGAGCCCGGCCCCGGCTCCTCGCCGGGTCCGGTGACGCACGCCGGGAGGGGGCGCGGCCCGCGGGCCGCGCCCCCTCCCGTTTTCCGTTCACGCGGCGCCGGCGCCCGGGCCCAGTACGAACCACACGGACTTGCCCACCCCGTGCGGGCTCACGCCCCAGGCGTCCGCCAGGGACTGCACCAGTACGAGCCCCCGGCCGCTGGTGTCCTCCTCGCCGGCCGGCCGCCTCGCACGCGGCCGACGGGACACGAAGTCCCGTACCTCCACGCGCAGTTGTCCCGGTGACACGGTGGCCGTGAGGATCGCGTCGTCGTCGGTGTGGACCAGCGCGTTGGTGACCAGTTCGCTGGCGAGCAGTTCGGCGACCTCCGAGGTGCCGGGCCGCCCCCAGTGGCGCAGCAGCTCCCGCAGCGCCCTTCTCGCCTCGGGCACCGCCTTCAGGTCCGCCCGGCCCAGTCTGCGCCTGAGCTGCGGCGCACCGGGCCCCGCCATCACCCCGCCGGTCTCTTCCTCCACCGTCTCAGCCGAGGAGGCCCCGACCGTCATGGGACCGCCCCCTCGTGCCTGCCTCTTCATGACCCCCGCCCGCGTGCCGATGTCGGTTCCCCTCCACTTCGAACACGTTCACGGGGATCCATGCCCAGTAGGGCACGCGCCAGTCATGCCCCGCCGCCGACGACCAGGTGTTCGGCCACCCGCACACCGCACCACGGCACCCGCACGAGTGGCCGGCCGCCCGTTTCCGGCCCGGCGTCGGCCCCGTCCGGACGGGCGGGACCGTGCCGACTGGGCCCAACTGCCCATGAGGGCGTGCCGATCCGGTCGTATTCGGGTAAACAACGGCGCGCCGACTGGCCGTCGTACGATCCCGCGGGCACCCCGCGCGTCCCCGGGGCGCCCGCGGCGGCCGCGCGCCAACTTGGCCGGAGTACGACCCCTTCGGCCCTCAGGGCCGGGGAACGTTGCGCAGGTTGGAGCGCGCCATCTGCAGCATCCGGCCCACCCCGCCCTCCAGCACGATTTTCGAGGCGGACAGCGCGAACCCGGTCACCATCTCGGCGCTGATCTTCGGCGGGATGGACAGCGCGTTGGGGTCGGTGACGACGTCCACGAGTGCCGGGCCCTTGTGCCGGAAGGCGTCCTTGAGGGCACCCGGCAGATCCTTCGGCCGCTCCACCCGTACCCCGTGCGCGCCGCAGGCGCGGGCGACGGCGGCGAAGTCGGGGTTGGTGTTCGCGGTGCCGTACGAGGGCAGGCCCGCGACCAGCATCTCCAACTCCACCATGCCGAGGGAGGAGTTGTTGAAGAGGACCACCTTCACCGGCAGGTCGTACTGCACCAGTGTCAGGAAGTCGCCCATCAGCATGGAGAATCCGCCGTCCCCGGACATGGAGACGACCTGCCGGCCCCGGTCGGTGAACTGGGCGCCGATCGCCATCGGCAGCGCGTTGGCCATCGACCCGTGCGAGAACGAACCGATGATGCGGCGGCGGCCGTTGGGCGAGATGTACCGGGCGCCCCACACGTTGCACATCCCGGTGTCGATGGTGAACACCGCGTCGTCGTCGGCGACTTCGTCGAGCACGGCGGCCACGTACTCCGGATGGATCGGGACGTGCTTGTCGACCTTCCTGGTGTACGCCTTGACCACGCCCTCCAGCGCGTCCGCGTGCTTCTTGAGCATCCGGTCCAGGAACCGCCGGTTCTTCTTCTCCTTCACCCTCGGGATCAGGCAGCGCAGCGTCTCGCGCACATCACCCCACACGGCCAGGTCCAGCCGGGAGCGGCGGCCGAGGTTCTCGGGCCGGACGTCGACCTGCGCGATCTTCACGTCGGTGGGCAGGAACGCGTTGTAGGGGAAGTCCGTGCCGAGCAGGATCAGCAGGTCGCACTCGTGGGTGGCCTCGTAGGCGGCGCCGTAGCCGAGCAGACCGCTCATCCCGACGTCGTACGGGTTGTCGTACTGGATGAACTCCTTGCCGCGCAGCGCGTGCCCCACCGGGGACTTGATGCGGCCGGCGAACTCCATCACCTCGGCGTGCGCGCCCGCCGTGCCGCTGCCGCAGAACAGGGTGACCTTGCCGGCCTCGTCGATCATCTTCACCAGCCGGTCGATCTCGGCGTCGCCGGGCCGGACGGTGGGCCGGGAGGTGACGATGGCGGTCTCGGCCGCCTTCTCCGGGGCCGGCTCGTCGGCGATGTCACCGGGCAGCGCCACCACGCTCACCCCGCTGCGGCCGACCGCGTTCTGGATGGCGGTGTCCAGCAGCCGCGGCATCTGCTTCGGGCTGGAGATCAGCTCGCTGTAGTGGCTGCACTCGGCGAACAGGCGGTCGGGGTGGGTCTCCTGGAAGTAGCCGAGGCCGATCTCGCTGGAGGGGATGTGCGAGGCCAGCGCGAGGACCGGGGCCATGGAGCGGTGGGCGTCGTACAGGCCGTTGATCAGGTGCAGGTTGCCGGGGCCGCAGGAACCGGCGCAGGCCGCCAGCCGGCCCGTGATCTGCGCCTCGGCCCCGGCCGCGAAGGCGGCGGTCTCCTCGTGGCGTACGTGGATCCAGTCGATCGCGGCGTTGCGGCGGACCGCGTCGACGACCGGGTTGAGGCTGTCCCCGACCACCCCGTACAGACGTTTGACTCCGGCGCGGACGAGGATGTCGACGAACTGCTCTGCGACGTTCTGCTTGGCCATGGCTTTCGGACGCCCCTTCGGTCTCCCGCGGATTCCTCTGGTTGCTGGTTTCCCTGCGTCCATGAATTCACAGCCGCCGCGCTCACGCCTCCCACACGGCGGCGGCCGTACGGTCGTCCGAGTAGCCCTTGACCCGTACCTGCGAGTCGGCCAGGAAGGCCGCCAGGCCGGGCGGGGTCGGCCCGGACCACCTGCGCCCGAGGTACGCGCACAGCTCCGGCTCGCCCCGCAGCGGTTCGGCGAGGCCCGCGGTGCACATCAGCAGCGCATCACCCGGCCGGGCTACGGAGGCCCGGAACCGGAAGGGTTCCGGGGGCGGCCCGGGGTCGGGTTCGTACGCGTTCCCGGGCGGTGCGGCGGTGATCCCGAGGTCCATGGTGAGCCGGTCGCCCTCGGGGGTCTCGGCGGGGACGTCGGCTCCGGCCGCCCGTGCCGTGCCGGGCTGCTCGGGGACGTAGGGCTCGATGTCCTGCCACTCGCCGTCCCGCAGGCGGAACAGCCCGCCCTCCCCCACGCCGAAGAAGACCCGCGTACGGCACTCGGGGTCGGCGGGCAGGAGCAGGCAGCGCAGGCCGGCCGTGTACTCCTCCGGCGCCACGCCCTGTTCGGCGGCGCCGGCGCGGAGCCTGCCCAGGCTGCGGTCGGTCAGGCGGTGCAGGCCCGACTTCAGGTCGCCGCGCCGGGCGGCCCTGATGTCCTCCACCAGCCGGGCGTGACTGCGGCCCACCGCCCGCGCGGTCCACCGGCACACCTCGGCGGCCGCGAGGTGCGCGGCGGGGGCGGCGCGGGCGCCGGTGGCCATCGCGACGAGGACCAGCGCCTGTTCGCCCGAGCCGAACCTCGCGGTGAGCAGCGCGTCGCGGCGCGGCTCGCCCCGGTACCGCGCGGAGTCACCGCGCAGGGACACCGCCCGTATCGTGCAGGCGCCGTAACGGGCACCGTCCAGCACGGTGTCCGGCACCAGCTCGTCCAGCCCGTCCGGGTCGGCGGGCGGCAACGCGGTGGGCTCGGGGTCGTAGGTGGGAGGGCCGGAACCGATGTAGTCGAGGGCGGGGGGCGGGAGTTGGGGAGCCGCCGGGTGCTCGGGGGTGGCCGGTGCGGTGGGGGGCGGGGGCGTGCGGTTCTCGGGGGCGGTGTCTGCGGGAGCGGTGGCTGTGGGCGTGGGTGCGGGGGCGGGGGCGGCGGGGGGTGCGGGTACGGGTACGGGCTCGGGCTCTGGTGCTGCGGGGGCCGGGTCGGGCGCGGGGCCCGGCGGGGCCAGGGCCGGGGTGGGAGGCGGCGGGGAATCCCACGGGGTACGGAGCCACCAGTCGGGCCCCCGGGGATCCTGCGGATCCGGCTCGGCGCCGGCGGTCGGCTCGACGGCGGGCTCGGCGCGGGGCGCCGGGACGGCCGCAGTCGGCGGGGGCGGGGGCGCGGACGCGGGCGCCGGTGCCGGGCGGGGTGCAGGGGCGGGCGTGGGCGCTGATACCGGCCGGGACGCGGACGTCGGTGGCGACGCGGGCGCGGGCGCCGATGCAGGCCTGGGCGGCGGCGCGGACGTCGGGAAGGACGGCGCGGACGCCGGTGGCGGCGGCGCGGGCGCGGGCTCCGGCGCGGGCCGGGGCTCAGGCGCCGACGCGGTACTCGGCGGCGGTGCGGACCCGGACCCCGGCGCGGACCCCGGCGGCGGTGCGGACGCGGACGCGGCCGGCGACCCCGGTGCGGGCGCCGACGCGGGCCTCGGCGGCGGTGTCGCCGGCGCGAAGCCCGGTGCGGGCGCGGGCGCCGAGGCCGGCCTCGGCGGCGGTCCGGCCGGTGGGGTCGGCGGGCCGGATGCCGTTGTCGGCCGGCGGTCCTCCGGGGCGGCGGCCACCCCCCTGCCCAACGTGCCCGCCGCCGAGGCGAAGCGGTCGTCCAGGGAGTCGGCCGCGGCCGTGGGGCCGGTGTCCTCGGTGGAGTCGTCGTACAACTGCCGCCACCAGTCGTCCTCGTGACCGGTGGGCCTTCCCCCCTGCTGGCTCATGCCCCCAATTGTCCACCGCGCGGGCGGTATGAAAACGGGGCATCCGGAAAATCCGGTGGGCGGCCGCCCCCTCGAACACCTCACCGAGTGAACTCTCGAATACCGGCTCGAATACCGGTGGGGCACAAAGCCGCCGGGTGGTCCCACCCCCCACGGGAAGACCACCCGGCGGCATTGGGCGACCCGGCGCCGGATCCCCTGATCCGCGCAGGCCACGTACCCGACCGGACACCGGGAAGATCCACAGGTGATCCGGTGGCGCCACCTTGTCAGAGTGACGGCGGGTACGGCGATGATGTCCTGCGGCGGGTTTGCGCCGTGGCCGGTTTCCGCCACCGCGCGGGCCTGCCGGGGTCAGTGGGCCGGTGGCCCGGAAGGGGAGGGACGGCAGCCGATGCTGGGAGCGATAGGCCTGGACGACAGACACGAGTCGGCGTACCGCGCGCTGGTGTCCGTGGGCGCCGCCGAGGTACCGGATCTCGCACGCCGGCTGATGCTCGGCGAGAAGGACACCGAGCAGGCCCTGCGCCGCCTGGAACGGCACGGGCTGGCCGCGCAGTCCTCGGCGCGGCCCGGCCGGTGGGTCGCCGCGCCGCCCGCGGTGGCGCTGGGCGCGCTGCTCACCCAGCGGCGGCACGAGCTGGAGCAGGCGGAGCTGGCGACCGCGCTGCTCGCCGAGGAGTACCGCGCGGCGGCGGCCGAGCCGGCGGTGCACGACCTGGTGGGGGTGGTCACCGGCGCCTCGGCGGTCGCGCAGCGCTTCCTCCAGCTCCAGCTGGGCGCGACCGAGGAGGTGTGCGCGCTGGTCACCGGCCGTCCCGTGGCCGTCTCCAGCACGGAGAACGACGCCGAGGAACAGGCCGCGGGCCGCGGGGTGCGCTACCGCGTGGTGGTCGAGCGGGCGGTGCTCGACCTGCCGGACGGGCTGACCGAGCTGACCACGGCGCTGGAGCGCGACGAGCAGGTGCGGGTGGCCGACAGCGTGCCGACCAAGCTGGTGGTCGCCGACCGGGCGCTGGCGATGGTGCCGCTCACCTCGCACACCGCCGAGCCGGCCGCGCTCGTCGTGCACGCCGGCGGACTGCTGGAGCTGCTGTCCGGGCTGTTCGAGTCGGTGTGGCGGGAGGCGCTGCCGCTGCGCCTGGGTGCCTCGGGCGTCACCGAGCAGGCCCCGGACGGCCCCGACGCGGCCGACCTGGAGGTGCTGTCCCTGCTCCTGGCCAGCCTCACCGACGCGAGCGTCGCCAAGCAGCTCGGCCTGGGCCTGCGGACCGTTCAGCGGCGGGTGAAGCGGCTGATGGAGCTGACCGGGGTGACGACCCGCCTGCAACTGGGCTGGCACGCCTACGAGCGCGGCTGGGTCTCCCGCGACCGGCACGGCTGCTGACCACCTCGACCGCCCTGACCACCCTGACCGCAGCCGAGCAGCGTCCCGAGGACCACCGAGTCGGCCACCGCCCGCAGGCCGGCGTCGTCGAGGTGGAGGTGGTCGCCGGAGTCGTAGGCGGGCCGGATCCGCCAGGGCCGCGCCGGATCCCGTACGACGGCGTCGAAGTCGGCGACCGCGTCGAAGAGGCCGCCGTGCCGGATCAGGTCGTTGACCTCCCGCCGTACGGCCTCGCGGGCCGCCGTGTACGCGCCGTGGCCGCCGTACGGAGTGAGGGTCGCGCCGACGACCCGGATGCCCCGGGCGTGCGCGCGGGCCACGATCGCGCGGTACGCCGTCGCGAAGGCGGCGGGGTCGCCCGCCTCCGGGGTGCCCTTGACGTCGTTGATGCCCTCCCAGACCACCAGCGCCCGCACCCCGGCCCGCGAGAGCGCGTCGGCGTCGAGCCGGGTCAGGGCCGCCGGTCCCTCGCCGTCGCGCAGCAGGCGGTTGCCGGAGACGCCGGCGTTGAGGACGGCGAGGCGGCGGGCCGGGGGGAGCGCGCGGAGGCGTTCGGCGAGCCGGTCGGGCCAGCGGCGGCCGGTGTCGAAGGTGGAGCCGGTGCCGTCGGTGAGCGAGTCGCCGAAGGCGACGACGCTGCCGGCCGCGCGGGCGCCGAGCACGTCGACGCCGGTGACGTAGTACCAGTGGGTGGTGGTGACGGTGTACGCGCTGCCGTCGGCGTCGGCGGCACGGTCGCCGCCGGGTGCGACGTAGCCGGTCCGCAGGGCGGTGCGGTGGTAGGTCGCGGGGCCGGAGTCGCCCGGGGTGTAGACGGTGACCAGGAGGTCCGCGGCGGCCGGGACGGCGAGCCGCACCGGATCGCTGACCACGTCCCGCCCCGGCGGCACGGTGACCGTCCGGGCTCCGCGGAAGACGGCGGCGCGCAGCGAACCCGGGACGGCCCCCGGACCGCCCGCCCGGCGCAGCGCCACCGTGACGGCGCCGAGCCGCAGGGGCGCCCGGCCGAGCCGGTTGCTGAGCCGCACGCGCAGCGCGGCGCCGCCGACGCTGGTGCGGATCACGTTGCGGATGGAGGCGCCGGGGAGGGCGGGGGCGGTGCCGGAGGGCGCGGATTCCCAGGTGCCGGTCCAGACGGGCGGGCGCGCCGGGTCGGGGCGGAGGGGGGCGATCGGGGCGGGAGCGGCCCTCGCCGTCGCGGCCGTGGCCGGGATGGCCGTGGCCGTGGTGGCCGTCGCCGCCGTGGTCCCCGGCAGAAGGAGCAGCGCGGCCAGAACCCGCGCGGCCGCGCGCACCGCCGCCCGCCTCCCGTGCTCCATGTCGCGTCCGCCGTCCTTCCGCCCGCCCCCGCCCGAAGGCGACCGTGCCACACCCGGCGGGCCGGGGAGGGCACCGCACGGGCACGGTCACCCGCCCGGCCGAGCGGGCGCGCGAGCCGGGGCTACGACGGCTGCGGCAGCACGCCCTCCAGGCCGAGCAGCCGGATCTTCCGCTCCAGACCGCCCGCGTACCCGGTGAGGGAGCCGTCCGCGCCGATCACCCGGTGGCAGGGGCGCAGGACGAGCAGCGGGTTGGCGCCGATGGCGCCGCCGACCGCCCGTACGGCCGCCCGGGAGGCGCCGGCGCGGGCCGCGATCTCGCCGTACGTGGCGGTCGCCCCGTAGGGGATGTCGTTCAGCGCGGCCCACACCCGCTCGCGGAACTCGGTCCCGGCCGTGCTCAACGGCAGGTCGAACTCCTTGAGTTCACCGGCGAAGTACGCCTGGAGCTGCGCCTCGGCCGCACGGAAGGGCCCGGGGTCGCGCCGCCAGCCGTCCTGGACGCTGCGGCCGCCCTTCTGCCCGGGCACGGACAGGGACGTGAGGGCGCCGTCCGGGCCGGCGGTCAGGAGCAGCGGGCCGAGGGGACTGTCGAGACTGGTCCAGTACGTGGTCGAGGTGGCGGACGTGATCATCGTTTCTCCCACTCCCCTGCGGTGCGCGGGTGGCGCGTACCCGCCGCTCTCATCCATCACACGACTCAGTCTCCGTCCCGCCGCGGCCGACCGCTGGCGGAATTCGGACATGACGTCGCCGACGGTACGACGAACCCGTCCCCCGGGCCACGCGGGCCCCGACGCTGACCACACCGACCCGGTAGGCGGGGCGGCACGCCTGCACGACGGCCGGGGCAGCATGCGAGCGACCACCGGGCCGCACGCACACGACCGCCGGAGAGGCACCCGCACGACGACCCGGCCGCACCACGCACAACCACCGGGACGGCGCCCGCACCCCGGCGGCGTGCCAAACCACGCACGGCCGTCGACCGGCAGCCCGCCATACGGTCGCCGCCGCCTCGTGGCCGGGCCGTCCCGGGCCACGCGGGCCGCACGACGGCCGAGCCGCACCGCGCACGGCCGCCGACCGGCAGCCCGCCGGGCGGTCGTCGCCGCCGCCTCGTGGCCGGGCCGTCCCGGGGCGCGCGGGCGGGCACGCCGCCGGGCGGGCGGCCGGGCCGCCGGCGGGCTCGCCGGGGCGGCACGGGCGCGGCCGGTCCGGTGGGCGGTGGTGGTCAGCGCGAGCGGCCCCGCTTGGCCTCCATCGCGGCGCGGCCCGCCGCGCCCTTGCGTTTCCAGTCGCGGCGGATCTCCGCGCGCAGCCGCGCGTCGGTCTTGGCGACGATCCACTGGTTCTCGCGCACCAGCTTGCGGTAGCTCTCCAGGCGCCGTTCGGGCAGTTCGCCGGAGTCGATGGCGGCGAGCACCGCGCAGCCGGGCTCGCTGCCGTGGGCGCAGTCCTGGAAGCGGCAGCCTTCGGCGAGTTCCTCGATCTCGGAGAAGACCTGGCCGACCCCGGTCCCGGCGTCCCAGAGGCCCACCCCGCGCAGTCCGGGTGTGTCGATGAGTACGCCGCCGCCGGGCAGCGGGAGCAGGTTGCGGGTGGTCGTGGTGTGCCGGCCCTTGCCGTCGACGTCACGGATCGCCCGTACGTCCATGACGTCCTCGCCGAGCAGCGCGTTGGCGAGGGTGGACTTGCCGGCGCCGGACTGCCCGAGCAGCACGGACGTACCGCCGGCGACCACGGCGACGAGCACGTCGAGCCCGTCCCCGGTCACCGCGCTGACCGGCAGCACCGGCACCCCGGGCGCGGTCGTCTCCACGTCCTGGACGAGATACGACAGCCCGGTCGCGTCGGGCACGAGGTCGGCCTTGGTGAGGACGACCAGCGGCTGGGCGCCCGACTCCCAGGCGAGGGCGAGGAAGCGCTCGACGCGCCCGAGGTCCAGTTCGACCGCGAGCGAGACGGCGACGACGGCGTAGTCCACGTTGGCGGCGAGGATCTGGCCCTCGGACCGCTTGGACGAGGTGGACCGCACGAACGCGGTGCGCCGGGGCAGCAGCGTCCGCACGTAACGGGGGTCACCGCCGGCGTCGACGGCGGCCCAGTCGCCCGTGCACACGACCTTCGTCGGGTCACGGGGCACGACGAACTCGGTGTCGGCGCGGACGGTTCCGCCGGCGGTGACGACGTCGCACTGACCGCGGTCGACGCGGACCACGCGTCCGGGCACGAGGCCCTGCCCGGCGTGGGCGGAGAACTCGGCCTCCCACTGCTCGTCCCAGCCGTAGGGCGCGAGCGGGTGCGGGGAAGTGGCGTGGAAAGAGGGGTGGTTCAAGGGGAACCCTTCGGGAGGGCGGCCCCGACCGCCCGCGCGTGTGGGCGCGGGTCGTTCACGAAAGAGGTCAGCCGGAGACCGCGGAGGTGGAGTGGGTGTGCTTCTCGGCGCGGGCAGCGCCCATCACGAAGACAGCCATGGGTCACACCTCCTGTTTCTCGGCGGCCGGACGCGGGCGGCGCCGGGCCGCCCGCTGGATGCTTGCGGGTTCACCGTAGAGGGGTACGGCCAGGGGCGCCACCGTATTTCGGTGGCGCCCCTGGCGGCCGGTGGCAGGGTCGTCACCTGCTGTCGCTGGTCTGCGTGCCCTCCAGGGTGGCCCTGGCCGCCTCCAGGCGGGCGGCCGGGAGGCGGAAGGGGGAGCAGGAGACGTAGTCGAGGCCGGCTCGGTGGAAGAAGTGGATGGAGGCGGGGTCGCCGCCGTGTTCTCCGCAGACCCCGGTCTCCAAGCCGGGGTTGACGGTGCGGGCGGCCTGGACGGCCAGTTCGACCAGCTTGCCGACGCCCTCCTGGTCGATGGTCTCGAAGGGGGAGACGTCGAAGACGCCCTTGTCGAGGTAGAGCGGGAAGAAGGAGGCCTCGGCGTCGTCGCGGGACAGGCCCCAGGTGGTCTGGGTGAGGTCGTTGGTGCCGAAGGAGAAGAAGTCGGCGGCCTCGGCGATGCGTCCGGCGGTGAGGGCGGCGCGCGGCAGCTCGATCATGGTGCCGATCGGGCAGTCGAGGGCGGTGCCGGTCTCGGCTGCGACCTCCGCGAGGACGCGTTCGGCCTCGGCGCGGGCCAGCCGCAGTTCCTCGACGGTGCCGACCAGCGGGATCATGATCTCGGCGCGGGGCCGGCCGCCGTCGCGCAGCCGCGCGACGACCGCCTCGGCGACGGCGCGGACCTGCATGGCCATCAGGCCGGGCACGGCCAGGCCCAGGCGCACTCCGCGCAGGCCGAGCATCGGGTTCTGCTCGTGGGTGCGTTCGACCGCGTCGAGCAGTTCACGCTCGTGCGGGTCGGGGTGCTCGGTGCGGGCGAGACGTACGGCCAGTTCGGTGCGGTCGGGCAGGAACTCGTGCAGCGGCGGGTCGATCAGACGGATCGTCACCGGCAGGCCGTCCATCGCCGTCAGGATGCCGGTGAAGTCCTCGCGCTGGAGCGGGAGCAGGGCGGCGAGCGCGCGCTCGCGGGCGGTGTCGTCGCGGGCGAGGATCATCGCCTCGACCAGGGACCGGCGTTCGCCGAGGAACATGTGCTCGGTGCGGCACAGGCCGATGCCCTGGGCGCCGAGCGCGCGGGCGCGGACGGCGTCCTCGGGGGTGTCGGCGTTGGCCCGCACCTGCAGACGGCGTACGGCGTCGGCGTGCGCGAGGGTGTCGAGCACGGCCGCGGTCAGCTCGTCGGTGGCCTCGCCGGTCTCCAGGGCGCGGCCCACCTCGGAGGCGGTGAGCGGCAGCGCGCCGAGGTGGACGGTGCCGGCGGTGCCGTCGACGGAGACGGTGTCGCCCTCGCGTACCACCACGCCCGTGTCGGTGGTGAACCGCTTCGCGGCCACGTCCACGGTGAGGGACTCGGCGCCGCAGACGCAGACCTTGCCCATGCCGCGGGCGACGACCGCCGCGTGGCTGGTCTTGCCGCCGCGGCTGGTGAGCACGGCCTGGGCGGCGATCATGCCGGGCAGGTCGTCGGGGGTGGTCTCGCGGCGGACCAGGACGACGTCCTCGCCTTCCGCGGCGCGGCGCCGGGCCGTCGCCGGGTCGAACACGACGACGCCGACCGCCGCGCCCGGCGAGGCGGGCACGCCGTGCGCGAGGGGCGCGTCGGTGGGGCGCACGTCGAAGCGGGGGAACATCAGCCGGGTGAGCTCGGCGCCGTCCACACGGACCAGGGCCTCGTCGGCGGTGATGGTCTTCTCCTCGCGCAGGTCGTGCGCGATGCGGAAGGCGGCCTGGGCGGTGCGCTTGCCGACGCGGGTCTGCAGGATCCACAGCCGGCCGCGCTCGACGGTGAACTCGACGTCGCACAGGTCGCGGTAGTGGTCTTCCAACGTCCGCAGGTGGTCGCCGAGTTCGACGTAGGAGCGCGGGTCGAGCCGCTTCAGCTCGGCCAGCGGCACGGCGTCGCGGACGCCGGCGACGACGTCCTCGCCCTGGGCGTCGGACAGGTAGTCGCCGTACATGCCGCGGGCGCCGGTGGCCGGGTCGCGGGTGAAGGCGACGCCGGTGCCGGAGTCGGCGCCGAGGTTGCCGAAGACCATCGCCTGGACGTTGACGGCGGTGCCGAGGTCCTCGGGGATGTGTTCGCGGTGGCGGTAGACGTGGGCGCGTTCGCCGTTCCAGGAGTCGAAGACCGCGCGGATGGCGCGGCGCAGTTGCTCGGCCGGGTGCTGCGGGAAGTCCTCGCCGGTCTCGCGGCGGATGATCTCCTTGAACTCCTCGGTGAGTTCGGCGAGTTCGGCGGCGTCCAGTTCCTGGTCGACGGTGACGGAGCGCTTGGCGCGGTGCGCGGCGATGGCGTCCTGGAACAGGTCGCCGTCGACGCCCATCACCGTGTGCCCGAACATCTGCACGAGGCGCCGGTAGGAGTCCCAGGCGAACCGCTCCTGGCCGGAGGCCTTGGCCAGCCCGTGCACGGAGGCGTCGTTGAGGCCGATGTCGAGGATGGTCTCCATCATGCCCGGCATGGAGAAGCGGGCGCCGGAGCGCACGGAGACCAGCAGCGGGTCGTCGGGCGCGCCGAGGTCGCGGCCCATGGCCCGCTCCAGGCCGGCGAGGGCGCGGGCGAGTTCGACGGCCAGCTCGGGCGGCTCCTCGCCGGTGGCGAGGTAGACCTTGCAGGCCTCGGTGGTGACGGTGAACCCGGGCGGGACGGGCAGACCCAGGCGGGTCATCTCGGCGAGTCCGGCTCCCTTGCCGCCGAGGAGTGCGGCCATGTCCCGGCCGCCCTCGGCGAAGGCGTACACGTAGGTCCTGGGCGCGTTCATCGCGGCCGGTCCTCTCACTCGTGGAAGACGACCGCCACGGGGCAGCCGACGTGGTGGATGGCGGAGTGGGCGACGGGGCCGGTGCGGGGGCCCGCGGGGCGTCCGGGCGCTCGGCGGCCCACGACGAGCAGGCTCGCCTGGGAGGCGGCGCGCACCAGCGCGGTGGACGGCTTCTCGTTGACGACCGTCTCCACGACCTCGACGTCGGGGTACTTGTCCCGCCACACCTGGAGTACGGCGGACAGGAAGCCCTGCCACTCCTCGGCCCGGCCGGGGTCGTCCACCAGCGAGATCTCGCCGGGGCCGAGCCCCAGCGCGGACGGCTGCTGCCAGGCGTACACCGCGCGCAGCCGGGCGTGGCGCAGGCGCGCCTCCTCGAAGGCGAACTCGATGACCTCGTCGCACGGGACGGCGACGTCCAGGCCGAGCACCACGTCGCGGTAGCCGGTGTCGGTGGAGGCGCTGCCGTCGTCCGCCGGGAGGTGCTCGTCGGCGGCCTCCTCGCCGGCGCGGACGAGGACGACGGGGCACTCGGCGCGGGCCACGGTGCCCAGGGCGACGGAGCCCACCAGGAATCCGGTGAACCCGCTGAGGCCGCGGGAGCCGAGGACGAGGAGGTCGGCGTGCTCGGCGGCGCGCAGCAGGGCCGTGGTGGCCGGTCCGAGGACCTGCTCCTCCTCCAGGCGTACGCCGGGGCAGACCGCGCGGACCCTGTCCTCGGCCTGGTTCAGCACCTGACGGGCCAGGTGGCGCTGGGCCGCGTCGACCCGGGCGCCGTCGCTCGGGCGGGGGTGCCAGTTCCAGGCGTGGAACAGCCGGAGGTTGCGTCCGCGGCGCTCGGCCTCTCGTGCGGCCCATTCGGCCGCGGCCAGACTCTCCTGCGAACCATCGACTCCGGCGACGACGGGTGACTGCATGGCGCACACCTCCTGCGGGTAGGGCGCTCTATGCGCTCTCATCGTCAGGGTGTCGCCGACGGACGGCCACGTGCAGGGGCCGCCCGGGGGCGGAGTGGGGGCCGTTAGGCCCCCGGGGACCTAGCCCACCACGCCGCCGCCGCACCCGCACCGCGGGCTCCGCTCCGTGACGACTCAGTCGGCGGTGCCCGGCTCCACGACCCACTCGGCTCGCGAGCCGCTCACTGATGCGATCATGTCGAAGTCGCCGTCGTAGTGCAGGACCGTGGCCCGATGCCGCTCGGCGGTTGCCGCGACGAGGACGTCGGCGAGCGACAGTGCCCGGTGAAAGCCGGCGTTCAGGGCCAGGGCCTGGATCTCGAGCGCCCGCTCGAACTCTTCGTCATTGCAGGGCAAGTAGTCGAATCCACGGAACAGGGTGCGCAGCCGCAGCGCCTCGGGCTTTCCGCGTGCCGAGTACAGAATCTCGTACTCGGTCGGGGCGCACACCGCCAGGAGTCCCTCGCGGTCCAGCGCGTCCAGCCGCGCTCGCACCGCCGGTTGGCCCCGGCGGGCCAGCGCCGACTTGTCGATGAGGTAGCGCCCCTTCACGCCGCCGAGGCCCCGCCGTCACGCTTGAGCGAGCCGTCCGGATTCCGCGGTCCCGTCTGCGAGCGGATCTCCGCGAACACCTCCTCGAACTCACCGTCGTCCATGGCGTCGAACAGCTCCCGGCGCAGCCGCAGCCTCACTCCTTCCTCCATGGCCGCCCGCACCGCGGCGGCCTTCGTCTTCATCCCGTACAGCCGCATCGCCTGCTCGACGATCTCCTCGTCCAGATCGATCACGGTCCTGGCCATCAGTTGTCCCTCCACAGACCGACGACACCTCAACGATATCAATTCATTGCCCAAAATGATATCGAAGGGAGGGGTGGCGGCCCGGCGGCGAGGGGTGTCAGCCGACCCGTTCCCAGCCCCGTCGTGGCGGCCTGTTGCCCAGTTGGGCGTCTCGGCTGCGGTAGACGATGTACGGGCGGGTGAGGTAGCCGAGGGGGGCCGTGAGCATGTGGACGAGGCGGGTGAAGGGCCAGAGGGCGAAGAGGACCAGGGCGCTGAGGGCGTGGAGTTTGTAGAGGACGGGGGCCTGGCTCATCAGGTTGGGGTCCGGCTGGACGTAGAAGATGGAGCGGAACCAGGGGGAGATGGTCTCGCGGTAGTTGTAGCCGCCCTCGACGATGTTGGCGTCGATGGTCGCGGCGAGGCCGAGGGCGATCGTCAGGGTGAGCGAGACGTACATGACCTTGTCGTTGCGGGTGGTCGCGGAGAACACCGGGCCGACCGTGCGGCGGCGGTAGATCAGGATGGCGATGCCGCCCAGGGTGCACACGCCGGCGACCGTGCCCAGGGTGACCGCCACCACGTGGTACTGGGTCTCGGTGATCCCGGCCGCCCCGGTCCAGCTGTCGGGGATGAGCAGGCCGATGACGTGGCCGATCAGCACGACCAGGATGCCGAAGTGGAACAGCGGGCTGCCGATGCGCAGCAGCCGCTTCTCGTACAGCTCCGAGGAGCGGGTGGTCCAGCCGAACTTGTCGTAGCGGTAGCGCCAGACGTGGCCGAGGACGAACACCGCCAGGGAGAGGTACGGCAGCACCACCCACAGCACGATGGCGCCCGTGCCGGCCCCGGCGGCCAGGGTCTCGGTGCCGTCGGGCCACGTGGTCGGGACGGTCATCGCGGGCCTCCTCGGGGGTCGGGCATGAACTGCGGGGGCGTGTACGGGGCGAGCCCGACCTCCTCGCCGGGCGGCCCCTCGGCGGCGAGCCGTGCGACCGCCTCGTGCTCGTCGCCCTTGAGCGGCGGCAGGGTCGCGCAGACGGAGCGCAGCAGGTGCGCCCAGGGCGAGTCGTCCTCGGCGAGGGCGAGGCGCAGCAGTTCGAGGCCGGCGCGGTGTTCGAGGAGCATGCGGTGCCCGGCGGCGGGTTCGGCGCCGGCGAACTCCAGGACGACGGCGAGGTGATCGGGCAGTTCGTCCTCGGCCAGACGCAGCCCGGCGGCGGCGTAGGCCTGCTTGAGGCGGAGCAGGGCGATGCCCCGCTTGCGGGTGTCGCCGTGCGCGTAGTACGTCAGGTACGGGCAGCAGCGCTTGCGGTGGTCGAAGGTGGCGACGTAGGCGGCGCTCAGCTCGGCGGCCGGGGTCGCCCCGGCGTGCGCGGTGAACGCGAGCAGGGGGTCGCGGACCGGCTCGGGCAGGGCGGGGGCGACCCGGCGGGCCAGGGACAGCTTCTGCCCGAAGTCCTCGTCGGGGTAGGCCAGGAGCAGGGACTGGGCCTGCCAGGCGTAGGGGTGCCAGGGCTCGGTGCGCGGGGTCGCGGGGCGCAGTTTCCGTTTCAGGTCCGGGGCCTTCATGGCTTGGGCTCGACCTCTCCGCCGCCGTCCACGGCCGTGTCGTCGCCGGGCGCGCCGGCCTGGGGCGGGAACAGTCCGGGTGGCGCTCCCTTGCCGTCCCAGTTGAGGAGGTTGACGCGGGTCTCCTTGTCGACGGGCGCGGCGGGGGTGTCGGACGTCTGGCGGTCGCGCAGGGCGTGGAAGTTCTCCACCGCGATGGGGGCGGCGCCGCCGGAGGCCTCGCCGAAGGGCCCGGAGCCTCCCATGCCGGGGCCGCCCTCGTAGTCCAGGCTGCACTCGGTGGCCAGTTCCTCGAGCTTGTGGGCCTGTTCGGCGTGGGCGGGCGGGATGACGTAGCGCTCGTCGTACTTGGCCAGCGCCAGCAGCCGGTACATGTCGTACATCTGCTCCTCGCCCATCCCGACCTGCTCGGGGATGGCCGCGTCCGGCTCGCGCCCGAGGTTGATGTCGCGCATGTAGGAGCGCATGGCCGCGAGCCGGCGCAGCACCGCGTCCACCGGGGCGGGGTCGCCCGCGGTGAACAGTTCGGCGAGGTAGCTCACCGGGATGCGCAGGGCGTCGACCGCGGCGAACAGGTTGCGGTGGTCCTCGGCGTCCTGGCCGGTGTCGCGCACGGCGTCGACGACCGGGGAGAGCGGCGGGACGTACCAGACCATGGGCATGGTCCGGTACTCCGGGTGCAGCGGCAGCGCCACCTTGTACGTGTTGATCAGGGCGTGCACCGGGGAGCGCTGGGCGGCCTCGATCCAGTCGCGCGGGATGCCGGCCCGCTCGGCCTCGGCGATCACGTGGGGGTCGTCGGGGTCGAGGAGCACGGAGCGCTGCGCCTCGTACAGGTCGGTGTCGTTCGGGGTGGAGGCGGCCTCCAGGACCTTGTCGGCGTCGTAGAGGACGAGGCCGATGTAGCGCAGGCGGCCGACGCAGGTCTCGGAGCAGACGGTGGGCAGGCCGACCTCGACGCGCGGGAAGCAGAAGGTGCACTTCTCCGCCTTGCCGGTGCGGTGGTTGAAGTACACCTTCTTGTACGGGCATCCGGTCACGCACATCCGCCAGCCCCGGCACCGGTCCTGGTCGACCAGCACGATGCCGTCCTCGCTGCGCTTGTAGATCGCGCCGGAGGGACAGGAGGCCGCGCAGGAGGGGTTGAGGCAGTGCTCGCAGATGCGCGGCAGGTAGAACATGAAGGTCTGCTCGAACTCGAGCTTGATCTTCTCGGAGATCTCGTTCAGTACGACGTCCTGGTCGCCGTGGAGCGCCGAGCCGCCGAGGTCGTCGTCCCAGTTGGCCGACCAGGAGATCTTCATGTCCTTGCCGGTGATCAGGGACTTGGGGCGGGCGACCGGGGTGTGCTCCTGGAGCGGGGCGTTGGTCAGCGTCTCGTAGTCGTACGTCCAGGGCTGGTAGTAGTCGTCGAGGGAGGGCATGACCGGGTTGGAGAAGATGGTGATGAGCTTCTTGAAGCGGCCGCCCGCCTTCAGCGAGAGCCGGCCGCGCTTGTTCAGCTCCCAGCCGCCGCGCCAGGTGCCCTGGTCCTCGTAGCGGCGGGGGTAGCCCTGGCCGGGGCGGGTCTCGACGTTGTTGAACCACACGTACTCGACGCCGGTGCGGTTGGTCCACGCCTGTTTGCAGGTGACCGAGCAGGTGTGGCAGCCGATGCACTTGTCGAGGTTCATCACCATCGCCATCTGGGCCATGACGCGCATCAGTACGTCACCTCCTGGTTCGAGCGGCGGCGGATGACGGTGACCTCGTCGCGCTGGTTCCCGGTCGGGCCGAGGTAGTTGAAGGCGTAGGAGAGCTGGGCGTAGCCGCCGATGAGGTGGCTGGGCTTGACCAGCAGCCGGGTGAGGGAGTTGTGGATGCCGCCGCGGCGGCCGGTGGTCTCGGTGCGGGGCACGTCGATCAGCCGGTCCTGCGCGTGGTACATGTACACGGTGCCCTCGGGCATGCGGTGCGAGACGACGGCGCGGGCGGCGACGACGCCGTTGCGGTTGACCGCCTCGATCCAGTCGTTGTCGCGCACGCCGATCTTCGCCGCGTCCTGGGTGCTCATCCAGATGGTGGGGCCGCCCCGGGACAGCGACAGCATGAACAGGTTGTCCTGGTACTCGGAGTGGATGGACCACTTGTTGTGCGGGGTGAGGTAGCGCACGCTCACGCCGAGTTCGCCCGTCTCGCCCAGGCACGGCTCACCGAACAGTGCGTGCATGTTCAACGGGGGCCGGTACACGGGCAGTTGCTCGCCGAGCGCGGTCATCCAGTCGTGGTCGAGGTAGAAGTGCTGGCGGCCGGTGAGGGTGTGCCAGGGCTTGAGCCGCTCGACGTTGACGGTGAACGCGGAGTAGCGGCGCCCGCCGGTCTCCGAGCCGGACCACTCGGGGCTGGTGATGACCGGCACGGGCGCGGCCTGGGTGTCCGCGAAGGTGACCTGCTTGCCCTCGTGCTCGGCGGCCAGGTCGGCGAGGCGGGTGCCGGTGCGGGCCTCCAGGGTGTGGAAGCCCTGGGTGGCCAGGTGCCCGTTGGTGGTGCCGGACAGGGCGAGGATCGCCTCGCAGGCGTGCACGTCCCGGGCGAGCGAGGGCCGCCCGTCGCCCACTCCCCCGCGCACGGTGCCGTTCTTGTGGCGCAGGTAGTCGAGTTCGCGCTCCACCTTGAAGGTGACGCCCTTGGTGGTGGCGCCCAGCGAGTCGAGCAGCGGACCGAGCGCGGTCATCTTCTGGGCGATCGCCCCGTAGTCGCGCTCCACGGTGATCAGCTTCGGCATGGTTTTGCCGGGCACGGGCTCGCAGGCGCCGGTCCCCCAGTCGCGCACGCGGCCGTGCGGGGTGGCCATCTCGTCCGGGGTGTCGTGCAGCAGCGGGGCGGCCACGACGTCGTTGCGCACCCCGAGGTGGGTCGCGGCCAGCTCGCTGAATGTGCGGGCCAGGGTGTTGAAGGCGTCGAAGTCGGTGCGGGTCTGCCAGGGCGGCGCGATCGCCGGGTTGAAGGCGTGCACGTAGGGGTGCATGTCGGTGCTGGACAGGTCGTGCTTCTCGTACCAGGTCGCGGCGGGGAACACCACGTCGGAGAAGATCGTCGTACTGGTCATCCGGAAGTCGAGGGTGAGCAGCAGGTCCAGCTTCCCGGTGGGGGCCTCCTCCCGCCACACCACGTCCCGGGGGCGGGCCTCGGGCGGCGCCTCGGTGGCGTTGACGGAGGAGTCGGTGCCCAGCAGGTGCTTGAGGAAGTACTCGTTGCCCTTGGCCGAGGAGCCGAGCAGGTTGGCCCGCCAGACGGTGAGCACGCGCGGGAAGTTCTCCGGCGCGTCCGGGTCCTCGCCGGCGAACCTCAGCCGTCCGGCCTTGAGTTCGTCCACGATGTGCTCGCCGGGCGGGCGTCCGGCGGCCTCCGCCTCGTCGGCGAGGTCGAGCGGGTTGCGGTCGAAGGTCGGGTACGAGGGCATCCAGCCCATGCGGGCCGAGGCGGCGATCACGTCGGCGGTGGCCATCCCGGCGAAGGGGCCGCCGGCGCCGGCCGCGGCCAGGGTGTCGGCGGAGAAGGGGTCGTAGCGGAACTGGTCGCTGTGCAGGTACCAGTACGCCGTCTGGATCATCTGGCGGGCCGGGCGGTTCCAGTCGGCGGCGGTGGAGAACGCCGAGTAGCCGGTGAGCGGGCGGACCTTCTCCTGGCCTACGTAGTGCGCCCAGCCGCCGCCGTTGACGCCCTGGCAGCCGGTCAGCGTGGTCAGGGTGAGGAAGGCGCGGTAGATCGTGTCGGAGTGGAACCAGTGGTTGGCGCCCGCGCCCATGATGATCATCGAACGGCCGCGGGACTCCACGGCGTTGGCGGCGAACTCGCGGGCGATGCGGGCCGCCCGGCCGGCGTCCACGCCGGTGATCGCGGCCTGCCAGGCGGGGGTGTACGGCTCCTCGGCGTCCTCGTAGGAGGTGGGCCAGCGGCCGGGCAGACCGGGGCGGCCGACGCCGTACTGGGCGAGCAGCAGGTCGAAGACCGTGGTCACCAGGCGTCCGGCGACGCGCCGCACCGGGACCCCGCGCAGCAGGGTGCCCGCGCTGCCGTCGGGGGCGTCGAAGCGCGGGAGTTCGACCGTGACGGGGGGCTCGGCGCCGCCCTCGGCCGTGAGCAGGGGGTCCACGCCGTCGAGGTCGAGGTTCCACTTGCCGGCGCCGCTCTCGCCGAAGCGGTCGCCGAGGGTGCCGTTGGGGACGACCGGGTTGCCGGCCGCGTCGAGCAGCACGGTGCGGAACTCGGCGTGCTCGGCGGCCGCGTGCTCGCCGCCGAGGTCGGCGGCGGTGAGGAACTTGCCCGGCGCGTACGTCGCCCGCGTGCCGGCGCCCGTACCCGCCGCGGCACCTGTGCCCGCCGCCGCGCCCGTGCCCGGCTCGCGCTCGTCGAGGGCGACCAGGAAGGGCAGGTCGGTGTACCGCTTGACGTACTCGTCGAAGTACGGGGTGCCGCGGTCGACGAAGAACTCCTTGAGCACCACGTGGCCCATGGCCATCGCCAGCGCGCCGTCGGTGCCCGGCTGGGCGGGCAGCCACTCGTCGGCGAACTTGACGCTGTCCGCGTAGTCCGGCGAGACCGCGATGACCTTCTGGCCGCGGTACCGGGCCTCGGTCATCCAGTGCGCGTCCGGGGTGCGGGTCACCGGCACGTTGGAGCCCCACATGATCAGGTAGCCGGCGTCCCACCAGTCCCCGGACTCGGGGACGTCGGTCTGGTCGCCGAAGACCTGCGGGGAGGCGACCGGCAGGTCGGCGTACCAGTCGTAGAAGGAGAGCATCACGCCGCCGAGCAGCGAGTAGAAGCGGGCGCCGGCCGCGTGGGAGACCATCGACATCGCGGGGATGGGCGAGAAGCCGGCCAGGCGGTCGGGGCCGTACTCCTTGATGGTGTGCACGTGCGCGGCGGCGACCATCTCCACCGCCTCGTCCCATGTGGCCCGCACCAGGCCGCCCTTGCCGCGGACGGACTTGTAACGGCGGGCGCGCTCGGGGTCGGAGACGATGTCGGCCCAGGCGGCGACCGGGTCGCCGAGGCGGGCCTTGGCCTCGCGGTACATCTGGAGGAGTACGCCCCGGACGTACGGGTACCGGACACGGGTCGGCGAGTAGGTGTACCAGGAGAAGGCGGCGCCGCGGGGGCAGCCGCGCGGCTCGTACTCGGGGCGGTCGGGGCCGACGGAGGGGTAGTCGGTCTGCTGGGCCTCCCAGGTGATGATGCCGTCCTTGACGTACACCTTCCAGGAGCAGGATCCGGTGCAGTTCACGCCGTGGGTGGAGCGGACGACCTTGTCGTGGGACCAGCGGTCCCGGTAGAAGTCGTCCGCGCGGCGGCCGCCCGTCTTGTGCAGGGTGCGGAGGTCCTTGGAGACCTCCGCCCGGGTGAAGTACCGGCGGGAGCGCACCAGAGCGTCCGTCAGTTCGCTGTCCAGTCCGGGCCGTGGTGCTCCGCGCGCCGGTATCGACGCCGGGTCGGTCTCCGTGGCCACCGCGCCGCTCCCTCCCGGGTCCTCACCCGTGGTTGCTCACTCGCTCGTGCTCTTGATCCCTTGTGATCCCTTGCCGTTTCAATCACCACAGTGCCTACCGCATATGACGCGTCCGACACATGCGAACCCAGGATTTCATCGAACGGACGACCGCGCCGCCCGGCGCGGGAAGCGCCGGGCGGCGGGAGTGATGCGAGTGGCCGGAGCAGGAGGACCAGCAGGAGTGGCGCGGGAAGTCAGGACACCGGGGCGGTCACGCGGGCCCGGACCGCCTCGACGGTCTCCCACTGTTCCGTGCTCAGGAAGGCCAGGGCGGCGGGGAAGACGCCGTCCTGCTCCTTGAGGATGTGGTCGCGGAGCATGGCCAGGGCCTCCAGGAGACGGTCCGGCCAGCGGGGGTCCGCCGGGGTGCCGTGCTCCGCCTCGGCCAGTACGGCCTCGATCACGCGGTGCTCCTCCTCCAGCGCGGCGATCTTCTCGGGGAAGTCGTCGGCCAGGGCGGGGAACAGTCCGTGCTCCTCCACCTCGGTGTGCGGTTCGAGGACCGAGGCGATCCGCCGGGCCAGTTCCGCCACGCGGGTGAGGTCGCCCGCCCCGTGCGCGTCGCGGACCAGGCCGATCAGGTTCACCACCGTGTCGTGCTCGCTGGTCAGCTTCTCGATCGATTCCACTGCCTGGCAGCCGCAGTACTCGCACATGGGACGGTTCTCCTCCTCTTGACTCGGTCAGAGCCGGGGCTGGTTCAGAGCTGGGACTGGTTCAGAGCTGGTTCACAGCTGGGGCTGGGCCACGCGCCGGGTGCGGCGGGTGACGGCGGTGCGGACTCCGGTCCCGGTGAAGGCGAGGGCCGCGAGGGCGACCAGGGCCAGCAGGATCAGGCCGACCGCGTAGGAGCCGTAGGTGCCGTACAGCGAGCCCATGACCAGCGGCGGTACGAAGCCGCCCAGACCGCCGGCGGCGCCGACGATGCCGGTGACCGAACCGACCTGGTTGGCCGGGGCCAGCAGGGCGACCAGGGCGAAGACCGCGCCGCTGCCCGCGCCGAGCGCGGCGGCCATGGCGAGGAAGGCGATGGTGCCGGTCGGGGCGAGGGTCGGGGTGAGGGACTGCACGAAGGCCGCGATCACCACCGCGCTCAGCGCCGCCGCCAGCACCCGCACCGCGCCGATGCGGTCCGACAGCCAGCCGCCGACCGGGCGCATCGCCACCGCCAGGAGCACGAAGCCCGCCATCCGGTTCGCCGCGTCCGCCTGGGCCAGGCCGTAGCCGGTCTTCAGGTAGGTGGGCAGGTAGACGGAGAAGGCGACGTACCCGCCGAAGCACACCGCGTACAGCGCCGAGGCCTGCCAGGTGACGGGCAGCTTGCAGGTCGCGAGGAGCCGGCGGCCGAGGGGCTCGGTCGGCACGACGCGTCCGGGGGCGTCCCGCAGCAGGAGCGCGGCGAGGACCGCGTAGGCGGCGAGGACGGCCGCGGTGATCAGGAAGGGGTTCGCCATGCCGTGCGCGTTGACCAGCTTGACCGTGGTCAGCGCGCTGATCGCGGTGCCGCCCATGCCCATGCCGAAGACGCCGATGGCGAGGCCTCGCCGCTGCGGCGGGAACCAGGCGTTGACGAAGGGCACGCCGACCGCGAACGCGGTGCCGCCGATGCCCAGGAAGAACCCGCCGGCCAGCAGCGCGGCGAGCGAGTCGTGCCCGGCCAGGCCCAGGTAGAGCACCGGGACGATGGTGGCCGCGGACACCAGCGGGAACATCACCCGGCCGCCGAACCTGTCGGTCAGCGCGCCCACGGGTATGCGGCCGAGCGAGCCGACCACGACCGGCACGGCCACCAGCAGCGACTGCTGGAAGGACGACAGGTCCAGGGTGTCCTTGAACCGGGGGCCCAGCGGGCTGAGCAGCGCCCAGGCCCAGAAGTTCACGGCGAAGCCGACCGTGGCCAGCGCCAGCATCAGCCAGGCCCGCCCGGACACGGGGGCGGCCTGTGACGCCGGCCCGTCCTTCTTCTTCCCTGACGGCTGAAGCATGCCGCCTTTCCCTTCACTCGCCGAGTAGTACGCGACCGGGTCCCACCCGGTCCGCGGGTCCCCCGTTCTCCAACCCGGTGGCCCGATTTCAACTATCCGTGGCGCCTGACGCCCCGAGCAGGGACCGAGGGTCCCTACGTGCGCGGCGGACCGTCCCGATCAAGCGGGCCCGGTCGTCCCGGTCCCGGACGGGGTACCCGCCCCCGGGTTCGCCGTGATCGTCCGTGCGCGGGCCGGACACCCGTTCCCGCGCGGCGGGAAAGGCCCGCGCGCAGATGTGGGCCGACCGGCCCTAACGGCGGGGGGCGGGCGGCACGCACGATGGAGGGATGTTGAAGAACGACGCCTTTCGCTCGATGGACCGGCAGGAGTGCCTGCGGCTGCTGGCCAAAGTGCCTGTCGGCCGTGTCGTGTACACGCGGCACGCGCTGCCCGCGGTGCTCCCGGTGAACTTCGCCCTGGACGCCGACTCCTCGGTGCTGCTGCGCACCTCGGCGGGGTCGGACCTGGTGCGGGCCGTCGACGGAGTGGTCGTCGCGTTCGAGGCCGACGAGTTCGACGCCGACAGCCGGTCCGGGTGGAGCGTGGTCGTCACCGGCCGGGCCACCGCAGTGACCGACCCGGCCGAGCACGAGCAGCTGATGCGCACCGGTCCGCGCTCCTGGATGCCCATTCAGCAGGACGTCTTCATCCGCATCGAGGCCGCGATGGTCACCGGCCGCGAACTCACCGACCTGCGCGTGAACGACTGACCGGGCCGGCGCGCGAGCCGCTTCACGCGGCCGCCCCGCCGGCCCCGTCGCGTCCCCGCCGGCCCGGTCGCGTCTCCGCCGGCCCGGTCGCGTCCCCTCCGGCCCGGCTGCGGGCCGCGGGCAGCCGGCTCAGGCCAGGTCCGCCACCTCGGCGCCGTCCACGTCGGCGGCGCCCTCCGTCGTGTCCGGGCGCGTGGTGGCGCGCGGGGTGCGGCCGCCGTCCGGGCCGTAGCCGAAGCGGACCACCAGATGCGGGAAGCGGCGGTGCCGTGAGCCCGCCACGGCCGCGCGCAGGTCCGGCCACTCCATGGCCTGGTGCAGCATCGAGGTGCGCACGCCGTGCCCGGTGGCCACCAGCAGCGCCCGCTCCAGCGCCTGCCCGGCCCGCAGCCAGTCCTCCCGGCGGTCGTACGGCGTCCACAGCAGGGCCACCTGCGCGTGCCGCTCGAAGCGCAGCGCGGGCAGCCGCAGCCCCGGCAGCGGGCCGGCGAAGTCCCGCATCGGCATCCGCCCGGCCGCGTCCGCCGGGCCGAGCGAGGTGAGCGGAATGCCGTACGGGGCGTGCGCGTCCGGCGCGTTGATCCACGACCGTGCCTCGGCGGCGCGGGCCGGGTCGGCGGCGTTGCGCGCCTCGGCGGCGGAGGTGAGGCTGAGCAGCCGGCGGGTGCCGGCGAAGTCGGGCACGTCCAGGTGGGCGCCCTCGGCCCGGGCCGCGGCCACCATCTCCGACACGATGTGCTCCGGCACCGGCCGCCCGGTGAAGGGCATCCGGCTGGTGTGGCGGCGCGCGACGGCGTCGTAGAGCCGGCCGTACGACGGCTGCGCGCCCGGCATGGCCACGCCCAGCCGGACGGTGGCCAGCAGGTCGGGGTCGCCCGGGTCGGGCAGCAGCCGTACGACGGGGTCCCAGCCGAGGTGCGCGGCGGCGACCTTCAGGTTGAAGACGGCCGCGCCCACGGACAGGTGCTGGGCGCGCAGCCGCGGGTCGGTCAGCGGGAGGGGGCGGCTGCGGTCGGCGCGGACGTGGATCGACCGGGTGCCGGCGTCCATGCCGAACCGCCACGGCTGGGTGTTGTGGATCGACGGGGCCGCCACGGCCGAGTACAGCAGGCTCTCCAGGGCTGTCGCGTCGACTTCCGGCGTCTTCATGACGGCTCCTTTCGCGGCGTCCCTCATAAGTCGTTGCCCTGTCCACCCTCCGTCTCCGCCCGGCCGGGAAGAGAGGGCTCACCGGGTCCTTCCGGGGGCCGCAGGTCCCGGGCCCGCCGCGTGGGTCCGGCGCGCACCGGACCCGCAGGTCCCGGGCCCCCGGGTTCGGCGCCGGCCGCCGGCATCCCCCGTACCGCACGTCAGGTCGCCGGAAGGGCGGTGGCCAGGAGTACGACCCCGAGCGAACCGACCAGGGACGCGACGGCCAGTGCGCGGGCGAGGTCGGGGCGGTGCCTGGCGTGGGCCCAGCCGTGGGCGGCGGCGGCGAGCATGACCAGGGCGAACAGGCCCAGCTTGGTGGCCAGTACGCGGCCGTAGCCGGGCTCGCCCAGGGAGGCCCAGGTGACGCCCTTGTGCCAGGCGATGGCCCAGCCGGTGCCCAGCTGGAGCGGCAGGAACAGGGCCGCCGTCAGGATCCCGAAGCGGCGGCCCACCCGCGCGGCCAGCGCGTCGCGGTCGTCCGCCGCCAGCGTCCGCCGGGACAGCGGGAGCACCACCAGCGACAGCGCCAGCTGTCCCCCGACCCACAGCACCGCGCCGGTGACGTGCAGGAACCGCACCAGCGACCAGAGGCCGACGCCCATCACCTCACCTCCACCACGCCGTGCGCCCCGGCCTCGGCGTGCCGCATGTCGTGGTCGACGAACGCGTAGTGGCCGGCCTCGGGGAACACCGTCTCCACGAAACCGCCCTGGGCCGCCGACAGGTCGAGCGCCTGGGAGCCGCCCGTGCCGCCCGGCCGCAGCAGGTAGGCGCCTTCCTTGTAGACGGTGTCGAAGACGGTGCCCACGATGTGGAAGGCGATGCCGTCGTTGGGGCCGGCCGCGACCACCCAGAAGCGGACCCGCTCGCCGGCGCGCACGCTCAGCGGCGCCTTGTCGTACTGTGCGGCGACGCCGTTGAACATCCAGGCGTCCGGGGTGTTCTGACGCATCTTCGCGACCTGGGCCGTGCTGCCCGGGGTGCCGAGGAAGAGCTCGGAGGAGACGAGCACGTACTCGTGGCCGGCCTTCGCCAGTCCGGGCGGGTCGATGATCACCGCGCCGTACATGCCGTTGCCGATGTGCTGGAGCATGGGCATGGTGCTGCAGTGGTACAGCCAGGCGCCGGACCGCGCGGCGCGGAAGCGGTAGACGAGACGCTCGCCCGGCTGGATGGTGCGCATCGGCTTGTCGGGGGCGAGGGAGCCGGCGTGGAAGTCGATGCCGTGGCCCATCGTGGGGTCGTCGTTGACGAGGGTGACCTCGAAGACGTCGCCGACCCTGCCGCGCAGGGTGGGGCCGGGGGCGGTGCCGCCGAAGGTCCACATCTCCTGCTCGACGCCCGGGGCGACCTCCACCGTGCGGCGCATGGCGTGCAGTTCGACCTTGTGCACGGTGGCGGCGGGCGCGGCGGGCAGGGCCGCGGAGCGGGGCTGCCAGCCGTGGGAGAAGTCTGCGGCGAGGTCGGGGGCGGTGGCCGTGGAGCCGTCGCCCCGGCCCTGGCTGCCGCTGTGCATGCCGTTCATGCCGTTCATGCCGTCCATCCCGGCCGTGTTGTCCGTGCCGGTCGTCGCTCCGCTGCCCGTGCCGCCCTTGACCACGATGTCGAGGGTCATGCCGGCCGCGCGGTGGCCCGGGACCGTGCACCAGCCCTTGCGGTCGGCGGTGATCGTGCCGAGGTCGAGGGTGCGTGACTGCCCGTCGGACAGCAGTGCGGTGGCCGGGCCGCCGTCGATCTTCAGGTCGTGGCGCTGCGCGTCGCGGTTGGTGACGTCCAGGCGCAGCGCGGTGCCCTCGGCGACCTCGATGCGGCTGGGGGTGATGCGCATGTTGCCCAGTGACACCGCCACGGTTCGGGTGGTGGTGGCGACACCGCCGCCCGGCTGCCCCGCGGCCACGTCCGAGCCGCCGCCGGTGCCGCCGCTGCCCGCGACCAGCACGGCGAGCACGGTGACGACCACGGCGGCCGCGGTGCCGAGCAGTACGGGGGTGCGTGACGGCTCGTCGGGCCGGCTCCGGTGGCCCAGCACGGCGACGACGAGGGCGAGGAACGCGAGCGCGGAGGCCGCGGCCAGTACCGTGCCCGCGGTGGCGGCCGGGCCGGGCAGGGGCAGGACGAGCAGCGCCACGGCGAGGTCGAGGGCGGCCAGCCGGGGCGCCCAGCCGCGCTCGAGCACCGCCCGCAGTCCGGCGCGCTCCTTGGGGCCGGAGGACAGCACGACCGGCAGCAGGTACGTCAGCGCGCCGACGAGGACCTGGGCGACGAAGCCGAACAGGATCAGGGGGACCAGGGCGTCCACGCCGTCCTGGGCGGCGCTCTCGGAGCGGGTGGCCAGCAGTACCAGGTCGAAGGCGACCCCGGCCGCCAGCCAGGCGGCGGACGCGGCCAGCGACCAGGCGGCGGCGACCGAGACGGGGCCGCGGCCGCGGCGCACGGTGGCGACCAGGAGCCGCAGGGCCAGGGCCAGTCCGGCGGCGTACGCGGCGAGACCGGCGACCGCGGCCCAGCGCAGGTCGGCCGCGAGGCCGGTCACCGCGACGGCGAGTCCACCGCCGGCGCAGACCAGGACCCGGCGGGCCGTCGCCGTGGTGGCCTCGTGCATCCGGACGCCCAGGACGGTGGGCCAGAGCATGAACAGGGTGCCGAGGACGGGCAGTCCGATCCAGCCGAAGAGGGTGACGTGGATGTGGGCGAGCCGCAGCCCGGTGTGCGTGTGCGCGCCCGCGGCGCCGGTGGCCAGCAGGCCGCCCAGCACCGCGCCCACGATGAGCGCGGCGGTGCCCGTGCGGTAGTACGCGGCGATGGGTGCCAGCCGGCCGCCGAGCGCGCCGCGGCCCAGGCGCACCAGCACGAACAGGTGCGCCGCGACGGCGGTGACCAGGCCGGCGCAGGCCGCCACCGTCAGCGCGGGCAGTTCGGCCCACACGCCGGTGAGCACGCCGGCCACGGCGAGGTTCACCCCGGCGAGCCGGACGGCGCTCCAGCGCTGGTCGGGGAGTTTCGCGTGCAGCATGGCGACGGCGAAGTGCTCGGTCCACACCACGATCGCGGTGGTGGCCGCGCCGAGCAGGAAGAGGTGGACGGCGAGCCAGCGCGCCACGGGCAGGGTGCTCTGGGCGGTGGCCGCGAGCAGGGCGAGGCCCGCCCAGCCGGCGACGAGGATGTGCGCGCGCAGGTGGCGGGAGCGCACGCCCGACCGCTTGAAGCGGCTGGGGCGGGCTTCGGCGTCGGCGGGCCGGAGGAGCGGGAGTTGCCGGCGGCCGTCGGCCCTCGGTCCGTTGTCGAGCTCGTTCACGGTGCTCCTCGCACGTCCTCCGGCCGGGCGGGCGTCGCGTCGCCGTGCGCCGCCGCCGGCGCGGACAGCAGTGCGGCCAGCTCCCGCTGGTAGGGGAAGGATCCGGGGACGTAGCCGCACCACGGCTCCTCGGCGTACGGGTCTCCGGTGAGGCCGTAGGCGCGGGAGCGGGAGCCGCCGCACACGCGGCGGAACTCGCAGGAGCCGCAGCGGCCGCCCAGCCGGTCGGCGTCGCGCAGGCCGGTGAACAGCTCGGAGGTGCGGTAGATCTCGGTCAGCGGACGTTCGCGCACGCTGCCCGCGCCGAGCGGCAGGAAGCCGCTGGGGTGCACGGTGCCGGTGTGCGAGACGAAGACGAAGCCGCGGCCGGCGTTGACGTCGAGCGGGGGGCGGCGGGCGCGGCGGCCCCCGCCGGTCAGGCCCAGCCCGGCCGCGCGGTCCCGCAACTCCCGGTACAGCGGCCCGAGTCGGAGCACCTTCTCGTGGTCCTCGCCCAGGTCGGCGAGGATGCGGCGCTGGAGGGCGACGCGGCGGAAGTGGTGGGCCTCGGTGGTCTTGGCGGGCACGGTGAGGCCGACGTCGTGGACGAAGTTCAGCACGTCCTCGGTCTCCTCGGGGGTGAGCGAACCGAGGGCGGCGCCGCGTCCGGTGGGCACCAGGAAGAACGCGCTCCACAGCATCGCGCCGTGGGTGTGCACCAGGCGCACGATGTCCGGGAGGTCGTGCAGGTTGTGCCGGGTGACGGTGGTGTTGATCTGCACCTTCATGCCCAGCTCGCGGGCGGTGTCCCAGGCGTCGATGGTCCAGCCGTAGACGCCGGGCACGCCCCGGAATCCGTCGTGGAGCTCGGGGGTGGAGCCGTCCAGGCTGAGCGAGAGCGCCGCCGCGCCGACCTCGTGCACGGCCCGCAGGCGGTCCGCGGTGAGGGTGGGGGTGCCCGAGGGCGAGACGGCGACGCGTACGCCGGCCTCCTTGCCGTAGGCGATGAGTTCGAGCAGGTCGGGGCGCTGGAAGGGGTCGCCGCCGGTGATCACGAAGAGGGGGGCCGGCTGCCCGAAGGCGGCGATCTGCCGCATCAGGTCCTTGGCGGCCTCGGTGCCGAGCTCGCGCGGATCCCGGTCGGGCACGGCCTCGGCGCGGCAGTGCAGGCACGCCAGCGGGCAGGCCCGGGTCGACTCCCAGATCACGATGAAGGGCCGCTCGCCCACGTCCTGCCGCTGCACCCGGACGACCCGCCCCCGGGGCCCGGGCACTCGCGGGGCGGTCATCGGGCGGGCCGTTCCGGGCGGAGGTGTCCGGCCCGCCGGGCGTCAGGGCAGACTGGGCCGGTGGCCGGACTGTGACCGAACCGGAGGGGGGCGCATGCCGTCCGGCGTGCCTGCCTCGGCCTGGGACGGGGGATGGGGCCGGGCCGGCACCGGGTGCGGTCGTACATGCGCTGCCTCCGATTCGATCACCGCCCAGCCTGCACCGCGCGAGGCCCCCGCCCGCACCGCCGAGGGGCCCTGGCCGTAGGGCCATTGGTCCCTGGCCGGGCGGCCGGACCGGGGCCTTAAGGCATGGGGCGGGGGGCATTCGGCCCAAGGATCACCGCCATGCCGCGCGCATAGGTTTCCGGCCATGGAGAACGACGAAAACGCACGGCAGCGGGGACCGCGCGCCGCACAGGGCTGGCCGCTTGCAGCCCGCAGGCTGCTGACCCGTAGCGAGGTCTCCGCCGACGGGCGAGCCGTCTTCGGCGAGAACGACGGCAAGTGGGAGGGCTTCTACCGGGACCGCTGGTCCCACGACAAGGTGGTGCGCTCCACCCACGGAGTGAACTGCACGGGTTCCTGCTCGTGGATGGTGTACGTCAAGGACGGCATCATCACCTGGGAGCACCAGGCCACCGACTACCCCTCGATCGGCGCGGACTGCCCCGAGTACGAGCCGCGCGGCTGCCCGCGCGGCGCCTCGTTCTCCTGGTACACCTACTCGCCCAGCCGGGTCCGCTACCCGTATGTGCGCGGCACGCTGCTGAAGATGTGGCGCGAGGCCCGCCGCCGGCTCGGCGACCCGGTCGCCGCGTGGGCGGAGATCACCTCCGACCCGGCCAAGGCGCGGGCGTACAAGCGGGCCCGCGGCAAGGGCGGTTTGGTGCGCGCCGGCTGGGACGAGGTGACCGAGCTGGTGGCCGCCGCCCATGTGCACACCATCAAGAACTACGGCCCCGACCGGGTGGCGGGCTTCTCGCCGATCCCGGCGATGTCGATGGCGTCCTTCGCGGCCGGCTCCCGCTTCATGTCGCTGATCGGCGGCACGCTGCTGTCGTTCTACGACTGGTACGCCGACCTGCCGGTGGCCTCGCCGCAGATGTTCGGCGACCAGACCGACGTGCCCGAGGCGGCGGACTGGTGGAACGCGGGCTACCTGGTGATGTGGGGCTCCAACATCCCCGTCACCCGCACCCCGGACGCGCACTTCCTGACCGAGACCCGCTACAACGGCACCAAGGTCGTCGCGGTCAGCCCCGACTACGCGGACAACGTGAAGTTCGCCGACGAGTGGATGGCGCCGCACCCGGGCACCGACGGGGCGCTGGCGATGGCCATGGGCCACGTGATCCTGCGCGAGTTCCTCATCGACCGCGAAGTTCCCTACTTCCGCGACTACTTGCGCACCTACACCGACGCACCGTTCCTGGTGGCGCTGCGGGAGGGCGAGCACGGGCTCGTCCCCGACGGGTTCCTGACGGCGGCCGACCTGGGCCGTGACGAGGAGCACGCGGACGCCAAGACGGTGCTGATGGACCGGACCACCGGCGAGGCGGTGGTCCCGGGCGGCTCGCTCGGCTTCCGGTGGGGGGAAGCCGGGCGAGGCCGCTGGAACCTCGATCTGGGTGACGTGGTGCCCGAGTTGAGCCTGCTGGAGACGGCCGAGGACACCGTCCGGGTGGCGCTGCCCCGCTTCGACGAGGGCGCGACCGAGGGCGGCTCGGTGATGGTGCGCGGCGTGCCCGTCAAGCGCGTGGGCGGCCGGCTGGTCACCACCGTGTTCGACCTGATGCTCGCCCAGTACGGCGTGGCCCGGCCGGGCCTGCCGGGTGTGTGGCCGCTGGCGTACGACGACGCCTCCCAGCCGTACACCCCGGCCTGGCAGGAGACCATCACGTCGGTGCCGGCCGAGCAGGCGGCCCGGATCGCCCGGGAGTTCGCCCGCAACGCCGAGCGCACCAACGGCCGTTCGATGATCGCGATGGGCGCGGGCACCAACCACTGGTTCCACTCCGACACGATCTACCGGGCGTTCCTGGCGCTGACCACGATGACCGGCTGCCAGGGCGTCAACGGCGGTGGCTGGGCGCACTACGTGGGCCAGGAGAAGGTCCGCCCGCTCACCGGCTTCCAGCACCTGGCGTTCGCCTTCGACTGGCAGCGCCCGACCCGGCACATGACGGGCACCTCCTACTGGTACCTGAACACCGACCAGTGGCGTTACGAGGCGTTCGGGCCCGACGAGCTGGCCTCGCCGCTGGGCGAGGGCCGCTTCAAGGGCAAGGCGTTCGCGGACTGTCTGGCGCAGGCGGTGCGCCTGGGCTGGACGCCCGGTCACCCCGGCTTCGACCGCAACCCGCTGGACCTGGCCGACGAGGCCGCGGCCGGGGGGCGCGGCGTCGCCGAGCACGTCGTGGACGAACTGAAGTCGGGGCGGCTCAGGTTCGCCGCCGAGGACCCCGACGACCCGGCCAACTTCCCCCGCGTGCTCACCGTGTGGCGGGCCAACCTGCTGGGCTCCTCCGGCAAGGGCAACGAGTACTTCCTGCGCCACCTGCTGGGCACGGACGCCGCGGTGCGCTCCGCCGAGTCCCCCGAGGACGAGCGGCCCGAGGAGGTGGTGTGGCACGAGGAGGCGCCCGAGGGCAAGCTCGACCTGATGGTCACCATGGACTTCCGGATGACCTCCACCGCCCTGCTGGCCGACGTGGTCCTGCCGGCCGCGACCTGGTACGAGAAGGACGACCTGTCCAGCACGGACATGCACCCCTTCGTGCACGCCTTCACCCCCGCCATCGCCCCGCCCTGGCAGGCCCGTACCGACTACGACACCTTCCTCGGCATCGCCGACCGGTTCAGCGAGCTGGCCGCCGAGCACCTGGGCACCCGCACCGACGTCCTGGCCGTGCCGCTCGCGCACGACACCCCAGACGAACTCGCCCAGCCCGGCGGGGTGGTGCGGGACTGGAAGAAGGGCGAGTGCGAGCCGGTGCCGGGCCGCACGATGCCGAAGCTGGTCGTGGTGGAGCGCGACTACGCGGCCGTGGCGCAGAAGATGCGCGCGATCGGCCCGCTGCTGGACACGCTCGGCACCACCACCAAGGGCGTCACCGTCCACCCGGACCGCGAGATCGAGGAGCTGCGGCACCGCAACGGCACGGTGCGCGACGGAGCCGGCGCGGGCCGGCCGGCGCTGGCCACCGCGAGCGACATGTGCGAGGCGATCCTCGCGCTGTCCGGCACCACCAACGGCCGCCTGGCGACCGAGGGTTTCCGGGAGCTGGAGCGGCAGACCGGCAGCGAGGGCCTGGTGGAGCTGTCCGCCGAGCGCGAGGCCGAGCGGATCACGTTCGCCGACACCCGCACCCAGCCGCGCTCGGTGATGACCTCCTACGAGTGGTCGGGCTCGGAGACCGGCGGCCGCCGCTACTCCCCCTTCGTCATCAACGTCGAGCACAAGAAGCCCTGGCACACCCTCACCGGCCGCCAGCACTTCTTCGTCCAGCACGACTGGATGAGCGAGCTGGGCGAGCAACTGCCCGTCTACCGGCCGCCGCTGAACGCGATCCGGCACTACGGCGACGAGCACCTGGGCGAGGACGGCCGCGCGGAGGTCACGGTGCGCTACCTGACCCCGCACTCGAAGTGGTCCATCCACTCCAACTACCAGGACAACAAGTACATGCTCGACCTGTCGCGCGGCGGCCCGGTCATCTGGATGTCGAACGCGGACGCGGAGAAGATCGGCGTGCGCGACAACGAGTGGATCGAGGCGTACAACCGCAACGGCGTCGTGGCCGCCCGTGCGGTGGTCACCCACCGGATGCCCGAGGGCACGGTGTACATGTACCACGCCCAGGACCGCAACGTGAACGTGCCGAAGACCGAGATCACCGGCAAGCGCGGCGGCATGCACAACTCGCTGACCCGGCTGCTGCTCAAGCCCACCCATCTGGCGGGCGGCTACGCCCAGTTCACCTACGCCTTCAACTACTACGGCCCCACCGGCAACCAGCGTGACGAGGTCACCGTCATACGCCGCCGCAGCCAGCAAGTGGAGTACTGACATGCGCGTCATGGCTCAGATCGCCATGGTGATGAACCTGGACAAGTGCATCGGGTGCCACACCTGCTCGGTCACCTGCAAGCAGACCTGGACCAACCGGACCGGCGTGGAGTACGCCTGGTTCAACAACGTGGAGACCAAGCCGGGCGTCGGCTACCCGCGCCGGTACGAGGACCAGGAGCAGTGGAAGGGCGGCTGGACGCTGGACCGCAAGGGCCGCCTGGTGCTGCGCTCCGGCGGCCGGCTCAAGCGCCTGCTGTCGCTGTTCTCCAACCCTGACCTGCCGTCCATCGAGGACTACTACGAGCCGGTCACCTACGACTACGACAACCTGGTCAGCGCCCCGGCCGGACCCGACATGCCGGTCGCCCGGCCCCGCTCGGTCCTCACCGGGCAGCCCACCTCCATCACGTGGGGCGCCAACTGGGAGGACGGCCTGGGCGGCGCGTCCGAGCACGCGGGCGGCGACCCGAACCTGACCGGCGAGTGGGCCCGGAAGGTGAAGTTCGAGTTCGAGCAGACCTTCATGTTCCACCTGCCGAGGCTGTGCGAGCACTGCCTCAACCCGGCCTGTGTGTCGGCCTGCCCGTCGGGCGCGATGTACAAGCGGGAGGAGGACGGCATCGTCCTGGTCGACCAGGACCGCTGCCGCGGCTGGCGGATGTGCGTGACGGCGTGCCCGTACAAGAAGGTGTACGTCAACCACGCCACCGGCAAGGCCGAGAAGTGCACGTTCTGCTTCCCGCGCATCGAGGCGGGGCAGCCCACGGTCTGCTCGGAGACGTGCGTGGGCCGGCTGCGCTACCTCGGGCTGCTGCTGTACGACGCCGACAAGGTGGGCGAAGCCGCGGCGACGCCGAACGAGCAGGACCTGCTGGACGCCCAGCGGGGCGTGTTCCTCGACCCGTTCGACCCCGGGGTGATCGCCGCGGCGCGGGAGTCGGGCATCCCCGAGGACTGGCTGGACGCGGCCCGCCGCTCCCCGGTGTACGCGCTGGTGTCGAAGTACAAGGTGGCGCTGCCGCTGCACCCGGAGTACCGCACGCTGCCGATGGTCTGGTACGTGCCGCCGCTCTCCCCCGTCCTGGACGCGGTGACCTCGGCGGGCGGCAACCAGGACGACCCGGACCACGTGTTCGCGGCCGTGACCCGGCTGCGGATCCCGCTGGAGTACCTGGCGGAGCTGTTCACCGCCGGGGACACCGACGTGGTCGGCGGGGTGCTGATGAAGCTGACCGCGCTGCGCTCCTTCATGCGGGAGCGGACCCTCGGCGAGGCCGGTGACGAGAGCGCGCTGAAGGCCGTGGGGCTGACCGCGCGCGAGGCGGAGGACCTGCACCGGCTGCTGGCGGTCGCCAAGTACAGCGACCGGTACGTGGTGCCGGCCGCCCACAAGGAGGACGCGGCCGCGCTCACCGCCATGGAGAACCGCTGCCCGGTGGAGTCCTCCGGCGAGCCCGCCGAGCGCAAGGTGATGCTCGGCATCCCCACCCTGCGCCGCCGTGACCCCGAAGCCCCCGCAGGAGGCCACGCGTGAGCCCGCTGCCCACATCCGTGCCTGCCATCGTCCGCACCCGGCTGCGGGCGGCCACCCGCCGCCCCGCCCGGCTCACCCCCGAGGAGATCCTGGACCGCGCCCTGGTGCTGCGGCTGCTGTCGCTGCTGCTGCAGTACCCGGACGCCGAACTCGCCGCCGCGCGGCCCACCGTGGCCGCCACCGTCGAGGCGCTGCCGCCGTCCCCGGCGGCCGGCGAACTCGCCGCGTTCACCGACTGGTTCACCGGGCAGGAGCCCGAGGCGCTGGAGCGGCACTACGTCGAGATGTTCGACCTGCGCCGCAAGAGCAGCCTCTACCTCACCTACTACCTGCACGGCGACACCCGCCGCCGGGGCATGGCCCTGCTCACCCTGGCCCAGCGCTACCGGGCCGCGGGCTGGGAGACCGGCGGCGGCGAGCTGCCCGACCACCTGCCGGTGGTGCTGGAGTTCGCCGCGCTGTGCGGACCGGGCCCGGGCGAGGCTCCGCTGCGCCAGCACCGGCGCGGTCTGGAGCTGATCCACCACGCGCTGGCCGACGCCGACTCGCCCTACCGGCACCTGCTGGCCGCGCTGATCGGCCTGATGCCGCCGGCCACCGAGGCCGACCTCGCGGCCGTGGCCGAGCTGGCCGCCGAGGGACCGCCCAACGAGGACGTGGGCCTGGACCCGTACGCGGGCGGCTCCTTCGCCCCGCCCGGCGGCTTCGCGGCCCCCGGGACGTTCGCCCCGCCCGGCACCTTCGTCCCGCCCGAGCAGGCCCCGCCCACCCTCGTGCCACCCTTCCCGTCGTCCACGGATGGTCCTCGATGAACGCTTCAGGTACCGACCTCCTGCTCTGGGTCGCCTTCCCCTACATCTGCCTGGCCGTGTTCGCCGTGGGGCACGTCTGGCGCTACCGGCAGGACCAGTTCGGCTGGACCTCGCGCACCAGCCAGCTCCTCGAGCACCGCTGGCTGCGCTGGGGCAGCCCGCTGTTCCACCTCGGCGCGTTCATGGTGATCGCCGGGCACGTGGTCGGGCTCGCGGTCCCGGCCTCCTGGACCGAGGCGGCGGGCATCAGCGAGCACATGTACCACACCACCGCCGTGTGGGCGGGCTCGGTCGCGGGCGTCGCCATGGTCACCGGGCTGGGCATGCTGTGCGCCCGCCGGCTGCTGAGCAGGCGGATCAGGCTCGGCACCGACCGCAGCGACAAGGTGCTGTTCCCGCTGCTGTCGGCCACCGTGCTGCTCGGCATCTCGGCGACGGCCGCGCACAACGTCTTCGGCGGGGGCTACGACTACCGGGAGACCGTCTCGGTGTGGTTCCGCGGGGTGTTCACCCTCCAGCCGCAGCCGGAGGCGATCTCCGGCGCGCCGCTGCTGTTCCAGCTGCACGCCCTGAGCGCCTGCCTGCTCTTCGCGTTCTGGCCGTTCTCCCGGCTGGTGCACGTGTGGAGCGCCCCGATCGGCTACCTCGTGCGCCCCTACGTGGTCTACCGCCACCGGGCGGCCGCCAGGGCGACCGTCGTGCGCGGCGCCTCCGCCCGTGAGGCGCGGACCCGGCGCGCCGCATGACGACGCCCGCGACGCGGGAGGCGGGCCGGCGGATCGGCTGGCTCATGACGCTGGCCGGCGTCGTCGGCTGGCTCGCCTCCTTCCAGCTCACCGTGGACGACTGGCGGCTGCTGAAGGACCCGTCCTACCAGCCGCCGTGCAACATCAGCCCGGTCGTCAGCTGCGGCAGCGTGATGTCCAGCCCCGAGGGCAGCGTGTTCGGGTTCCCCAACATGCTGCTGGGCCTCGGGGCCTTCGCCGCGGTCGCCGTCCTCGGCGTCGCCGTGCTCACCGGGGCCCGGCTGGGCCGCCTGATGTGGCTGGCCCTGAACGCGGGCGCCCTCGTGGGCGTGGTGTTCGTGCACTGGCTGATCCTCCGGTCCGTCTTCGGCCTGGGCCGCCTGTGCCCGTACTGCGTCGTCGTCTGGATCGTCACCATCGCGCTGTTCTGGTACGTCACCCTGCGCAACCTCCGGCGCGGCGTCATCCCGGTGCCGCCGGCCGGCCGCGGCGTCCTCTCCCTGGTCCTGGACACCCACTGGCTGCTCCTGGCCGCCTGGTACGGCGTCATCGCCGTGCTGGTGCTCACCCGTTTCTGGTCGTACTGGAGCACCCTGCTGTGACCTGCGGCCGGACGGGGGGACCGGCGAGGCGGGGACGTTCGGCCCATAACGGTACGGAAGCTGAAAGTTAGGCTGGCCTAAGCAGGTCCGGCGGGCGAGGGACGGGAAGCGCGCCGGCGGAAAGCGAGGCACGCGCATGGCGACCATCGGCCACCCCGAACCGCTCCGCCACTCCCCCGCCCTGCCCGGCGACAGACCTCCCGCCGCTCTGCGCGGCGAGGGGCTGGACGCCGCCCGTGTGCCCGCACACCGGCTGCGCGCGCGGCTCGGGAAGCGGGTGCCGCGGCCCGGGGGCCTCGAGCTGACGCGACGGATGCCGGACGCGCCGCGGATCGGGCCGCGGGACCGGGTGGCCGAGCCGGCCGGCGGCCTCGGGGCCACCGCCCGGATCACGCTCGCGCGCGGTCCCGCCGCGTACACCGCCGCCGACCGCGACCCCGCCGCCGTGACCGCGCTCAGCGCGCCGACCGCGCCCGGCCGTACCGGCGTACGCGGGGTCCGGGCCGACGCCGCCCGCACCGGACTGTCGGACGGCACGGCCACCGTCGTACGCGGCGAGGCGATGCCGTCCACGCACCCCGAGCCCGCCGAACGCCGTGTCGCCGCCGAGGCGCGGCGGCTGCTCGCGGACCCCTCCGGCCGCTCTGCCCCGCACGAACCGCGCCCGCACCCCGGAGACCCGGCTCCGGCGCTCGCCGGACGCACCGGCGCGGACCTCGCGGGCGCGCCGCGCGCGTCGGCGCCCGGCCGCTCACCCCGTCCGGGTGGGCCGGACCGCTCGCCGCCGGGGGCTTCACCGTGACCGCCCGGCGCATCGCGCCGACGGCGCTGCACGAACCCGGCCGGCTCGTCGCCGACGAGGGGCTCGCGGGCGCGCCGGGCAGCGCCGCCGGGTCCCGCGGGGCCCGGCGGCGCGCGCAGGGTGCTGCGGGACCCGGCGGCGCCGCGCGGGGTGCCGCGGACGCGCCGCGGCTTCCGCCGCCACCTGGCCCACCCGGGCGCCGTCACCCTCGTCGCCCGTCCCACCACCACCGACCCGTCCACGTACTGAAACCGAGGAGACCCTCATGCCCGCCACCGTGATCCACGACCTCGTCGCCGAACTGCCCGTCCCCGAGGACGGCACGCTCAGCCGGGTGCTGTACCGCGACGACCGGCTGCGCGTGGTCGGCTTCGCCTTCGCCGAGGGCGAGGAATTGACCGAGCACACCTCGGCGCTGCCCGTCGTCATCCAGGTGATCAAGGGCCGGCTCGAACTGGTCCTCGGCGAGGAGAAGACGGAGGCGCGGCCGGGGACGTGGGCCCATCTGCCGGCCCGGCTGCCGCACACCGTGCGGGCCCTCGAGCCCAGCGTGATGCTGCTGACCATGCTCCCGGCGCCCCGGTCCGACGAGGGCTGATCCGCCCCGCCCCGCGCGCGCGAAGCCCCCGGCAGCCGGACGGTGCTGCCGGGGGCTTCGGGTGCGCGCACGAGGGTGCGCCGGGCGCGTCAGCCCTCCGCGTGGGCCAGCCACAGGTCGGGGCCGAAGACCTCGTAGCGGATGCGGCGGGCAGGCACACCGGCCTTGAGGAGCTGGGTGCGTACGGCGCGCATGAAGGGCAGCGAGCCGCACAGGTACACGTCGGCGTCGGCCGGGAGTTGCAGCCCCTCGATCTCCATCAGGCCCTCGCGGGCGCCGGCTTCGGCGGCGGCGTCCTGCTCGTACCAGAACTGGGCGCGGGCGTCGGGCAGTTCGTCCACCAGGCGGCGCATGTCGGCGCGCAGGGCGTGGTCGGCGGGGCTGCGGTCGGCGTGCAGGACCCACACCTCGCGGCCGGAACCGGTGGCGGCGAGGTGTTCGAGCATGCCGGCCATGGGGGTGCAGCCGATGCCGGCGGAGACCAGCAGCAGCGGCGCGTCGGAGTCGTCGAGGACCACGTCGCCGAACGGGGCGGACAGGGTGAGCTCGTCGCCGGCGCGGACGGTGCGGTGCAGCTGGTTGGACACCTCGCCCTCGGGGGCCTCGTCCGCGCCGGGGACGCGCTTGACGGTGATGCGGCGCAGCTGCTCGTCCGGGCCGCCGGAGAGGCTGTACTGGCGCAGCTGGTGGACGCCGTCGGGCATCAGGACGCGGACGCTGACGTACTGTCCGGCGCGGGCCGGCGGGACCGGCTCGCCGTCGGCCGGGCGCAGCAGGAAGGACACCACGTCGGCGGTCTCCTCGCGGCGCTCCACGACGGTCCACTGCCGCCAGGGCCGGCGCGGGTCGATCCCGGCGTCCTGGTAGAGGCGGGCCTCACGGGCTATCAGCGCGCCCGCCATCAGCCAGTACACCTCGTCCCAGGCACCGGCCACCTCGGGGGTGACCGCGTCGCCGAGGACGTCGCCGATGGCGCGGAAGAGGTACTTGTGGACGATCGTGTACTGGTCCTCGGTGACGCCGAGCGCGGCGTGCTTGTGGGCGATCCGGGACAGCAGCGCGTCGGGGCGGGCGTCGGGGTCGGCGAGGAGGGCCTGGGCGAAGGCGGCGATGGAGCCGGCCAGGGCCCGGCGCTGCTCGCCGCTGGCCTGGTTGCCGCGGTTGAACAAGCCGTCGAGTAGCTCCGGCTGTTCGCTGAACATCGTGCCGTAGAAGCGAGTCGTGATCTCGTCGAGGGCTCCGCCCACGGCGGGCAGGGTGGCACGGACGACGGCGGCGGACTCGGGCGAAAGCATGGGTCTCCTTCAGGAGTTACGGGCGTCGGGGGTGCGGCTCACGCATCGCAGCCACCATTCGTCTATCAGCCGGTACGGCCCTCGAGGGGCCCTGACCGGTTGATCGAGGCCGAACGGCGGCGCAGGTCAGGACGGTCGGGTCCGGGGGCGCGGGCGAACCGGGGCCGTACGGCCCTACCGGCCTGACCGGCCGTCACACCTCGCGAACCCGCTGTGTGACCTCCAGCACCTCCGCGACCGGGCGGCGGGGAGTGGCGGGGCCGGCCGGGCCGTAGCCGAGGCGCAGCACCATCTGGACGTGGCCCAGGCCCGAGACGGGGTCGCGCGCCAGCATGCGCAGGTCGCCGCGCTCCAGGGGGTGCGAGGTGAGGGAGGTGGCGAGACCGGCCCCGGTGGCCCGGAGCAGGACGCGCTCCAGTGCCTGCCCGGCGAGCAGCCAGTCGGCGGGCGTGTCGCCGTGGGTGCTCAGCAGGGCGAGGTGGGGGTGCCGTTCGAACGCGGCTCCGCCGCGGTCCGGCACCGGGCGGCGCCCGGCGAAGTCGCGCAGGGGCGAGCGGCCGTCGCGCGGACGCGGCCCGAAGGCGTACTCCGGTACGCCGTCGGCGGCCGCACCGGCGTCCGGCCCACGCCGGGTCCAGCGCGCCAGATCCCCGGCGGCGGCCGGGTCGATGGCGTCGCGGCTCTCCGCGTCCCGGACGAGCTCGAGGACGGCCTCGGTGTGCCAGGTGCCGGCGAACAGCAACTCGGCCCCTTCGCGCTCGGCCGCGTCCACGAGCGCACCCCGCACGTCCTCGGGCACGTCCCGCTCCTCGAAGGGGTACCGGCTGGTATGCCGCAGGGCGATGGCGGGGTACAGCGACCGCAGATCCTCCGTGTCGCCCCGGTCGTCGAAGGCGGCGGAGGCGGAGGCGCCGACGGCAGCATCCGCCCCGGAACCCGGGGCCGGGGCGTCCGAAGCGGCCGGGGCCGCCGGGGCGACGGTGTTCTGCGTGGCCGAGGTGGCCGGGGCCGCGTCGGACCCCGTACCGCGGCCCGGACCGGCATGGGCAGCCGCCCCGACACCACCAGCGGCATCCGCCGCAGAGCCCAAGGCCGGGGCGGGCGCGTGAGCCCCGCCGGCGGCGTCCGCCCGGGAGCCCGCGCTCGCCCGGGCGGCCGGGCCGGCCGCGTCCTGGCCGGCCGGGGCGGACGTGCCGGGCCGGGCGGCCGAGCCCGGGGCCGCCGGGGCTCCCGGGGTGCACGTGCCCAGTCGGGCGGACGTGCCCGGTGGGGCGGGCTCCGGCGGGCCCGTTTCCTCCGCCGGGGTGAAGTGGACCGACGCGAGGAGCTGTGGGTCCGCGGGGTCGGGCAGGAGGTGGACCGTGCAGGGCAGGCCCGCGTGGGCCGCGGCCACGCGGAGGTTGAACAGGGCCGCCCCGCAGCCGATGTGGAGGGAGCGGTTGCCGGGGTCCGTGTGGTGCATCGCGCGGGTCAGGTCGGCGTGGAGCAGCAGCGTGTGCGCGTCGCACACGTACCGGAACCGCCATGGCTGGGCGTTGTGCATCGAGGGGGCGGCCGTGGCGTCGGCGACCAGCGCGGTCACCGTCCTCGCGTCGAGCTGTCGTACGGACATCGCAGCCTCCTGGGACCGGCAGCGCGCCGGTTGCCGGGCCGGCGTCTCTTCCGTGCTGCCAGTCAACCGCCCGGCGGCCGCCCGCGCATGTGCCGACCGGCCCGCGGTCAAGGTCCCGTTGGACCCGTTCCGGGCACTCGGGTATGTGTTTCCGGTCTCAGCGGTCCGTGCCCGCCACGGGGGCGTGCCAGGTCAGGCGGGTGCCGCCGCCCTCCGGCGTGACCCACTCCATGT